>NZ_CP169269.1:0-30000 GCF_055814245.1 Bacillus sp. EA-CB0995
TGTTTGCCGCTCAATTGCGACTTCCTTCTGTTAACATCTTTGTGTTTCAATGTTAACTAGGTTTTTCATTTCGTTTTCGCTTTCTGCTTTGTTGCATCAGCGACTCTTACTATATTACACAGTTATTGTTATAGAGTCAATATTTTTTTAATCTTTTTATTAACGATTTCCTTTCATAATGAATAACTCTAAGTAATCATCTGCAAAATAAGCTGAAATCCCCTATACTGAACTATTTTAACGTCAGGAATCTTCTCGACATCGCTCAATCAAGTAGATTCCCTAACGATTGAATACCTTTACCAACATAACTACAATTTTTTATTATTCAAA
The DNA here is from genome assembly GCF_055814245.1 of Bacillus sp. EA-CB0995. Taxonomy (NCBI): domain Bacteria; kingdom Bacillati; phylum Bacillota; class Bacilli; order Caryophanales; family Bacillaceae; genus Bacillus; species Bacillus sp. EA-CB0995. Next base: position 334 of record NZ_CP169269.1, read on the forward strand.
TTCCTAACGGTTCTTCTCCTGCTCTAGCAAGTAACAAGTCATTACCAATGTGAGATTTCGTTATTTTAGTAAGGACATTTTAAAAACTCTTTAATTTCATGAATCAATTCCTCAGCATGGTCAAACATCATAGCATGAGACGTTTCAGGAATTACAACTGTTTTACTTTTACTTAATTTAGATTCAATATTCTTTATAAATGCTAATTTCTTATTAAGATCACCTTCTTTTTCTGCCGGAAGAAATAATACTCTACATTGGACATTATCATACCAATCTTCTATTCTGCGATCATAAAGATCCTCCGCAATCTGTCTCATGTTGTCTCTCATAGATACAAAAGTCACTTTTCCATTTTGAAGCTTTCGGGGCTTATAATCTTCCATAAACAAAGCTCTCTCTTTATTCCATGGTAACCAATGTCTTTTCATATACTGTATCAAATCTTCTCGTGAATCGAATTCCTGTTCCTCGTTAGAAAAGTATTTATTAAAATGCTCTTCTTTAGATTCCGTATACAATCCACCAGGCCCTGAATGGTTAACTAAAGCACCTTCTGAATTAACTAAAGAAATGACTCTTTCCTTATATATCGATGCAAACATTGTGCCAACAGAACAACCAAGTGAACTTCCTACTATATGAGTTTTATGAATACCAAGAACATCTAGTACCTCTCGAACATCCTCAACTAAAACTTCAAGCTGGTATCCCTTTTGAGGATGATCCGACTCGCCATGTCCCCTTATATCTATAGCAATTACGCGATATTCTTCTGTAAAACTTGGAATAACGCTTCGCCAAATAGCTGAACCTCCTCCCATATAGTGTAGAAATAAAATTGACTCACCAGCCTGGCTATATTCGTACGCTTTAATTTTTACTCTCTTTGAATTAATCATGTATTCTCTCATTACCTAATCCCCCTCGTAAATTCCCCTTAGTTCACAAAAAGAATTTTGTGACTTAAGCTTCAGTTTATCGTATATTAGTGACAGATAACGTCACTAATACTAGGAGATATTTTTATGTCTAGAACTGGGAGATTGTTTGAACTATTAATTACACTAAATACAAAACATCGATTTACTGTTCAAGAGTTAGCAAATGAATTTTCAGTATCCAGAAGAACCATACTTAGAGATTTACAACTATTAAGTGAAATGGGCATTCCTCTTTTTCTTCCCCTGGACCGAATGGTGGCTATAGTCTTATAAGGGAACAAAAACTCCCTACTATATCATTAACACCAGAAGAAGCTACAGGATTACTCCTGTCCTATGAACTTTTAGAGCAGCAGGATGGACCTTTTAAACAAGAAAATATATCAACCCTTACTAAAATCCGTTCCAATATGTCTATAGAGATGCTTCAAAAAATCGAAACATTAAAAGACAGACTGGCAATTGATTCACCTCAAAGAAGCTTTAAAAACCCGTATCTCAAAGACCTTTTACAAGCATCATTAGATAAAGAACATGTGCAAATAGAATACGAATCTCGTTCTGGGTATTCAATCCGAACCATTTTTCCCTTTGGGATCTTCCTATCTAACGGATTATGGTATGCTCCTGCATTTTGTTACAAACGAAAAAGCAATGTACCATTTCGAGTCGACCGGATTATTTCTCTCAAAGTACAGCAAGATTTCACAGAACCGATTCCAGTAAATATAACCGTTACACAATGGTTAAAAAAAACAGAAGTTTCATCAAAAGAGCTTACTTTACGAGCACAGTTAACAAAAAAGGGCTGCAAAATACTTGATCCTCATCCTATTGGAGAATGGATTCAGGTTAATCCTAACGGTACTGGAGTAATTAAAGAGAAAATTAAGGACTCAGATATCCCTTTTATCGGCGGATTGTTTCTCAGCCTTGGGGCAGAAATATTAATAGAGAGACCTCCGGAATTAATACGTTTCGTACGAGAAAAAGCACTAGAAGTAGTGAGTCAGTATTCAGAAATATAAAACCCTTTTCTAAAAAAGAAGGAGCTAAATAAAATAGCACCTTCTTTTTAGAAAAAATATGTATAAGCATGTCTTCATAAGTATTAATTTTTATTTACTTAATACTGATCGAAATAATATTTTAAACTTTTCTTGATCTGCCCAGATAATTGCTAACAAAACAAGTCCTCCGCCCACAACAATTCTCCAAGTTATAATTTCATCTAATAAAATGACAGATGCTATCATACTAACTAATGGAAGAACATTTAAATACATTCCACCAACAGCTGCTGAAGCTTCTTCTAGCGCTTTATTCCACAGTAAGTAAGCAAGAATAGTGGGGCCGACAATAAGGTACACTAAACTCCCCCATGCATTCCACGTTATTGCATCCGGGATTCCACGATACAATGCTTCAAAGATAGTAAAAGGTAAAACTATAATAGCCCCTACAAGTAAAGTTAATGTAGTAAATGCCCCGCTCGACAAATTGGCTTCTTCCTTCGGTTGTTTTAACAGGATATTATAAAAAGCAAACAAAATAGTACTAGCTAAAATAAGTAAATCTCCAATAAGCGAGGATGTACTCTCTCGCTCATTTAACGGAATCGTTATTAGTAATACACCGCACATCCCTAAAAACATGCCAATCCAATATTTCCAATTAATTTTTTCTTGAAGAAAAAAGCAGCAAACATAATAGTGAATAAGGGTAATGTGGCATCAATGATACTCACATGCATCCCACTTGTAAGTGAAATTCCGTATGAAGTAAACATAAAGTATCCCGCAACACCTGTGAAAGATAAAACTATGATTCTATTCCACGGAATATACGTCTGTCGTATTTCCTTCCAATGAAAAGGAAAGAATAAGCACCCAGCTAAGGATAAACGCAAAAAAAGTAAAGTAAAAGGCGAGAATGAATGTAATGCCCATTTTGTTGGTGCAATAGCAATTCCCCATAACATAATCGCTATTATTAGCATAGAGATGCCTCTCATATGTATTTCACATCCGTTTCAATTACAATTGTTAAGTTAAGTAATAGATTTCATCCAATTCTACATTCAAAAAAGTTAAAAATAGTTGTTCGATTTGAAAAATTATTTTAGATTGATTGTCTTTGAACTAATTAGATTTCTCTAATTTACTAAAAAGGTGATGTAGATTCGATACTGAATATACAATTTGTATAAGGAGACTACAAGAAGTTCAACAATAACCTTTAAATATAGAGTTTTTCACATTGTAATAGACTGTATAAAATATATAGTTGAATGAATTTCGTAATTCTAATTACTTACTACATATAGCTTTTTCCGATATAAAAAAGGAATCCCTCTTCAAGTTAACGAACTTGTTAGTTGCAATATAAAGTGAAACTCCCATCAGTGGGGGTCTTACTGCCTGTTAATGCGGGATAAACCAAAAAGACTGAAGGTGACAAAATGACAATTTATATCGCGCTGTTGCGAGGTATTAACGTAAGCGGACATAATAAGATCAAAATGGCTGAATTGAAGCGTATGCTAGAAACGATGGGTCTCAGCCGAGTACAAACATATATTCAAACTGGCAATGTCCTATTTGAATCAGCGGAGGATACAGATTCATTGCGCTTCCGAATTGAGGATGAAATTAGAAAGACTTTTGGAATTTCAATCACCGTTGTCTTAAGAACATCCACAGAATTTGAGAAAATCATCGAGCATTGCCCATATACAGATGTACCCTTGGCCAAAGGAGAAAGTGTTCATGTTTCCATTTTGACTGAAGAGCCTCAGCAAAAGGTAGTTGAACTGTTATCGGGCAGTGAACGTGATAATGATGAATACTGTATCCACGGACGTGAAATTTATTTCTTGTTCCGTCAAAGCATACTGGATTCCAAGTTGGCGAAAAATCTACAGAAGCTTGGAAATACCGCAACAACACGCAACTTGAATACAATCAATAAGCTAGCTGTACTATTGAAAGCAACGCAAGCTTAATAGGAAAAATATATTCTGAGGGAGGAACAGAAAAAAACTCGAAATTTCATGAAGATGTTCACGTCTTTTCACTATTGTTCCCCCTTAAAAATCGAAGAGCTAATGTAATTTTCAGTTATAGAAACTAAATTATTTTTGCCATATAGTACTCATCAGTAAATTCATTCATTAAATTGATATGTAGGACATCCTCTTATGTTCATTTTTATTCGAAACACTCCACCAGCACCCGGATCTATATTATGCATTCTTGCCGTTGTAATATATAACTCATTTAAGTCACTTCCACCAAATGTACAAGAGGTTACATATAAAGCAGGTATAGGAATAGTTAACAACTGTTCTCCATTTACAGGGTTCCATCTCGATACCTTAGAACCTCCCCAATGAGCAATCCACAGCATTCCTTCTTCATCAATCGTCATCCCATCAGGAAGTCCTTCCTCTCTTGGTATGACAATAGCATCTTGAGAATTTTCAATATGACCTGTATGGATATCATAATCAAAACGAACTACTTTTCTTGTAGGTGTATCAATAAAATACATGTATGTATGGTCGGGTGACCACGCTAAACCATTAGAAGTACTTACTTGTTCTAATTTCTTTTTGACAGTTAAATCGGTATCTAAACAGTAAAGTGCTCCCTCTCCATTAATGCCAACAGAATCTGTAGTGCCTGCCCAAAAACGACCTGCTGGGTCACATTTCCCATCATTAAAGCGATTGTCTTGTAAATGGCTTTCTGGATCATAAATAGCCTGTAGTTCTTCCGTATCCGGATTTAACGAATGAAAGCCGTTCTCTAAAGCAAGGATCATGTTACCAGATTTACTAGGAACCACTGATCCTACCAGCTGTCCAACAAAGATTTCCTTATTTTTATTTGTAATAGGATTATAGATATGAACCTTCTTCTCTAAGATATCAATCCAATATAGTAACTGCTTTTTACTATCCCAACAAGGCCCTTCCCCAAGGATAGCCCTAGCATCAATCACTAATTCCAGTTCACCTATCAAATTATCCCCTCCATAGTAAAGAATATTCCGTCTATTTATGGTAACATGTATTCTCTTCTTGTTCTGCCTTAAGAAGAGAAAAATCACATTATTAAAGATACACAAAAAAGACGAGTCATTCTGACTCGTCTTAAATTGCCTGGCAACGTCCTACTCTCACAGGGACAAAGTCCCAACTACCATCGGCGCTAGAGAGCTTAACTTCCGTGTTCGGTATGGGAACGGGTGTGACCTCTCTGCCATCATTACCAGACTTATGAAGGTATATTCCTTCAAAACTAGATAACATTTGCTTCATATTATATGGTTAAGTCCTCGATCTATTAGTATTCGTCAGCTCCACATGTCACCATGCTTCCACCTCGAACCTATCAACCTGATCATCTTTCAGGGATCTTACTAGCTTACGCTATGGGAAATCTCATCTTGAGGGGGCTTCATGCTTAGATGCTTTCAGCACTTATCCCTTCCGCACATAGCTACCCAGCTATGCCCTTGGCAGAACAACTGGTACACCAGCGGTGCGTCCATCCCGGTCCTCTCGTACTAAGGACAGCTCCTCTCAAATTTCCTACGCCCACGACGGATAGGGACCGAACTGTCTCACGACGTTCTGAACCCAGCTCGCGTACCGCTTTAATGGGCGAACAGCCCAACCCTTGGGACCGACTACAGCCCCAGGATGCGATGAGCCGACATCGAGGTGCCAAACCTCCCCGTCGATGTGGACTCTTGGGGGAGATAAGCCTGTTATCCCCGGGGTAGCTTTTATCCGTTGAGCGATGGCCCTTCCATGCGGAACCACCGGATCACTAAGCCCGACTTTCGTCCCTGCTCGACTTGTAGGTCTCGCAGTCAAGCTCCCTTATGCCTTTGCACTCTACGAATGATTTCCAACCATTCTGAGGGAACCTTTGGGCGCCTCCGTTACTTTTTAGGAGGCGACCGCCCCAGTCAAACTGCCCACCTGACACTGTCTCCCGGGTCGATAAGACCCGTAGGTTAGAATTTCAATACAGCCAGGGCGGTATCCCACCAGCGCCTCCACCGAAGCTAGCGCTCCGGCTTCAAAGGCTCCCGCCTATCCTGTACAAGCTGTACCAAAATTCAATATCAGGCTACAGTAAAGCTCCACGGGGTCTTTCCGTCCTGTCGCGGGTAACCTGCATCTTCACAGGTACTATAATTTCACCGAGTCTCTGGTTGAGACAGTGCCCAAATCGTTACACCTTTCGTGCGGGTCGGAACTTACCCGACAAGGAATTTCGCTACCTTAGGACCGTTATAGTTACGGCCGCCGTTTACTGGGGCTTCAGTTCAGAGCTTCGCTTGCGCTAACCCCTCTCCTTAACCTTCCAGCACCGGGCAGGTGTCAGCCCCTATACTTCGCCTTACGGCTTCGCAGAGACCTGTGTTTTTGCTAAACAGTCGCTTGGGCCTATTCACTGCGGCTTTCCGTTAAGAAAGCACCCCTTCTCCCGAAGTTACGGGGTCATTTTGCCGAGTTCCTTAACCAGAGTTCTCTCGCACACCTTAGGATTCTCTCCTCGCCTACCTGTGTCGGTTTGCGGTACAGGCACCTTTTATCTCGCTAGAAGCTTTTCTTGGCAGCGGGGAATCAAAGACTTCGCTCCATAAGGAGCTTCCCCATCACAGCTCAGCCTTCGCGGTAAGCGGATTTGCCTACTTACCAGCCTAACTGCTTGGACGTGCACAACCAATCGCACGCTTCTTCTATCCTTCTGCGTCCCTCCATTGCTCAAACGATAAAGAGGTGGTACAGGAATATCAACCTGTTGTCCATCGCCTACGCCTGTCGGCCTCGGCTTAGGTCCTGACTAACCCTGAGCGGACGAGCCTTCCTCAGGAAACCTTAGGCATTCGGTGGACGGGATTCTCACCCGTCTTTCGCTACTCATACCGGCATTCTCACTTCTAAGCGCTCCACCAGTCCTTACGATCTGACTTCACAGCACTTAGAACGCTCCCCTACCACTGATACCATAGGTATCAATCCGCAGCTTCGGTGGTGTATTTAGCCCCGGTACATTTTCGGCGCAGAGTCACTCGACTAGTGAGCTATTACGCACTCTTTAAATGGTGGCTGCTTCTAAGCCAACATCCTAGTTGTCTAAGCAACTCCACATCCTTTTCCACTTAATACACACTTTGGGACCTTAGCTGGCGGTCTGGGCTGTTTCCCTTTTGACTACGGATCTTATCACTCGCAGTCTGACTCCCAAGGATAAGTCATTGGCATTCGGAGTTTGACTGAATTCGGTAATCCGATGAGGACCCCTAGTTCAATCAGTGCTCTACCTCCAAGACTCTCACACTTGAGGCTAGCCCTAAAGCTATTTCGGGGAGAACCAGCTATCTCCAGGTTCGATTGGAATTTCTCCGCTACCCACACCTCATCCCCGCACTTTTCAACGTGCGTGGGTTCGGGCCTCCATTCAGTGTTACCTGAACTTCACCCTGGACATGGGTAGATCACCTGGTTTCGGGTCTACGACCACGTACTAAACGCCCTATTCAGACTCGCTTTCGCTACGGCTCCGCCTCTTCAGCTTAACCTCGCACGGGATCGTAACTCGCCGGTTCATTCTACAAAAGGCACGCCATCACCCGTTAACGGGCTCTGACTATTTGTAGGCACACGGTTTCAGGATCTCTTTCACTCCCCTTCCGGGGTGCTTTTCACCTTTCCCTCACGGTACTGGTTCACTATCGATCACTAGGTAGTATTTAGCCTTGGGAGATGGTCCTCCCGGATTCCGACGGAATTTCACGTGTTCCGCCGTACTCAGGATACATTCAAGAGGGAACGAAGTTTCAACTACAGGGTTGTTACCTTCTATGACGAGCCTTTCCAGGCTGCTTCATCTACCTCGTTCCTTTGTAACTCCGTATAGAATGTCCTACAACCCCAAGAGGCAAGCCTCTTGGTTTGGGCTAGATTCCGTTTCGCTCGCCGCTACTCAGGAAATCGCATTTGCTTTCTCTTCCTCCAGGTACTTAGATGTTTCAGTTCCCTGGGTCTGTCCTCATTATCCTATGTATTCAGATAAAGATACCATACCATTACGTATGGTGGGTTTCCCCATTCGGAAATCTCCGGATCAAAGCTTACTTACAGCTCCCCGAAGCATATCGGTGTTAGTCCCGTCCTTCATCGACTCCTAGTGTCAAGGCATCCACCGTGCGCCCTTTCTAACTTAACCAAAATTAAAAAAATATGAGCTACACTGTTATCTAGTTTTCAAAGAACATATATTTTCGAGAGATAGTTCTCTCAAAACTGAACAAAACGAAACACGGAAACTTATATTGATGAACAGCGTTCATCAATTCTCCATAGAAAGGAGGTGATCCAGCCGCACCTTCCGATACGGCTACCTTGTTACGACTTCACCCCAATCATCTGTCCCACCTTAGGCGGCTGGCTCCAAAAAGGTTACCCCACCGACTTCGGGTGTTACAAACTCTCGTGGTGTGACGGGCGGTGTGTACAAGGCCCGGGAACGTATTCACCGCGGCATGCTGATCCGCGATTACTAGCGATTCCAGCTTCATGTAGGCGAGTTGCAGCCTACAATCCGAACTGAGAACGGTTTTATGAGATTAGCTCCACCTCGCGGTCTTGCGACTCTTTGTACCGTCCATTGTAGCACGTGTGTAGCCCAGGTCATAAGGGGCATGATGATTTGACGTCATCCCCACCTTCCTCCGGTTTGTCACCGGCAGTCACCTTAGAGTGCCCAACTTAATGATGGCAACTAAGATCAAGGGTTGCGCTCGTTGCGGGACTTAACCCAACATCTCACGACACGAGCTGACGACAACCATGCACCACCTGTCACTCTGCTCCCGAAGGAGAAGCCCTATCTCTAGGGTTGTCAGAGGATGTCAAGACCTGGTAAGGTTCTTCGCGTTGCTTCGAATTAAACCACATGCTCCACCGCTTGTGCGGGCCCCCGTCAATTCCTTTGAGTTTCAGCCTTGCGGCCGTACTCCCCAGGCGGAGTGCTTAATGCGTTAACTTCAGCACTAAAGGGCGGAAACCCTCTAACACTTAGCACTCATCGTTTACGGCGTGGACTACCAGGGTATCTAATCCTGTTTGCTCCCCACGCTTTCGCGCCTCAGTGTCAGTTGCAGACCAGAAAGTCGCCTTCGCCACTGGTGTTCCTCCATATCTCTACGCATTTCACCGCTACACATGGAATTCCACTTTCCTCTTCTGCACTCAAGTCTCCCAGTTTCCAATGACCCTCCACGGTTGAGCCGTGGGCTTTCACATCAGACTTAAGAAACCACCTGCGCGCGCTTTACGCCCAATAATTCCGGATAACGCTTGCCACCTACGTATTACCGCGGCTGCTGGCACGTAGTTAGCCGTGGCTTTCTGGTTAGGTACCGTCAAGGTGCCAGCTTATTCAACTAGCACTTGTTCTTCCCTAACAACAGAGCTTTACGACCCGAAGGCCTTCATCGCTCACGCGGCGTTGCTCCGTCAGACTTTCGTCCATTGCGGAAGATTCCCTACTGCTGCCTCCCGTAGGAGTCTGGGCCGTGTCTCAGTCCCAGTGTGGCCGATCACCCTCTCAGGTCGGCTACGCATCGTCGCCTTGGTGAGCCGTTACCTCACCAACTAGCTAATGCGCCGCAGGTCCATCTATAAGTGACAGCCGAAGCCGCCTTTCAATTTCGCACCATGCGGTGCAAAATGTTATCCGGTATTAGCCCCGGTTTCCCGGAGTTATCCCAGTCTTATAGGCAGGTTACCTACGTGTTACTCACCCGTCCGCCGCTAACTTCTTAAGAGCAAGCTCTTAATTGGTTCGCTCGACTTGCATGTATTAGGCACGCCGCCAGCGTTCATCCTGAGCCAGGATCAAACTCTCCAATAAAGTGTTTGTCTAGCATCATAAATAAAAATTGACGTTTCACGTTGTTTGTTTCGTTCAGTTTTCAAAGAACTTGTTTGCCGCTTAATTGCGACTTCCTTATGTTAACATCTTTGTGTTTCAATGTCAACTAAGTTTTTCATTTCGTTTTCGCTTTCTGCTTTGTTGCATCAGCGACTTCTAGAATATTACACCCTTTTATGTTAAACGTCAATATGTTTTTCTAAGAAAATATAAAAAGGTTTATTTATTACAATAAACCTTTTTATCATGAGACTGTCTCGATTTACCCTGCTACTCGCAGGCAGTAAAATTCCGATTGGTTCAATTAACCATCATTGAGTGGTAAAGCCCTCCACTACTGATAGAAGTTTTGATTTATTCTTCTTATATAATTGTTAAAGAAACTATGAATCGAATAATCACGCAGTAAATAAAAACCCATAATAAACGTAAGCGGTGCCCGGAACTCATGCAACTCATTTTTCTCTTTTTCTATACTTTCCCCATACTTTTATTATAAAAACTCCTAAAGATACAAAAAAGGACTAGGCATCCCCTCCTAGTCCTTTCAAAAACCCCTTTTATTGACGAACGTAGACAAAATAAAGTACGAATAAAACTCCCATTACATACATAATTGGATGAATCTCTTTACGACGACCGCTTACAACCATTGTAATTGGATAAAAGATAAAACCAATCGCAATCCCTGTTGCAATACTATATGTGAGCGGCATTGTAATAATTGTAAAGAATGCTGGTACTGCAATTTCGAATTTCTTCCAATCAATTTCTCCTAATGATGATACCATTAAAATCCCTACAATAATTAAAGCCGGTGCTGTTACAGCTGGTGTTACTACACTTAATAATGGTGAAAAGAAAAGCGCTAATAAGAAAAATCCTGCTGTTACAACTGCTGTAAATCCAGAACGTCCTCCAGCTGCTACCCCTGCAGAGGATTCAATATAAGACGTCGTTGTAGATGTACCAAGTATTGCTCCGATTACAGTTGCAATCGCATCAGAGATTAATGCTCTTCCTGCACGTGGTAATTTATTATCTTTCATTAAGCCCGCTTGATTCGCAACTGCAACAAGTGTTCCTGCTGTATCAAAGAAATCAATAAAGAAGAAAGTTAAAATAACTACAAACATTTTAGGCGTGAAAATATCACCAATATGTTGAAGAGCAACTCCGAATGTCGGCTCTAAACTTGGTACTGCACCAACAACTGCCTTTGGTGTATCAATCAATCCTGTCACTACACCAGCAGTTGCTGTAAGAACCATCCCATAAAATACTGCTCCACTAACTTTTTTGTCATTAAAATAACAGTTATAACTACACCGAAAATCGTAAGTAATGTTGTTCCTTTTGTTAAGTCTCCTAAACCAACAAGTACAGCATCATTTTTCACAATAATTCCGGCATTTTGAAAGCCAATAAATGCGATAAACAATCCAATCCCTGCGGCCACTGCAAATTTCAACTCTACTGGAATTGCGTTAATAATTTTTTCACGAATGCCGGAAGCTGTAAGAATGATAAAAAGGATACCTGATACTAATGTCCCAGCAATCGCTGTTTGCCACGGAATCTGCATTGTCAATAGAACTGTGTAAGCAAAGAAAGCATTAATTCCCATTCCCGGTGCTAATGCGATTGGATATTTTGCAAAAATCCCCATAATTAGTGATCCAATTGCTGCTGCTAATGCAGTTGCAACAAACACTGCACCTGCGTCCATTCCTGTTCCTGCCGGTAGTCCCTTAATGTGCCCTAATGACAACGTAGCAGGATTGACAAATAACACATACGCCATAGATAAAAATGTTGTTAACCCTGCAATGAACTCTGTTTTATAATTTGTGCCGAGTTCATCGAACTGAAAGTAACGTTTCATTCTATGTTTCCCCCGTTATATGATTGCTCGTCGTAATCCTTCCTAGCCCCTCTTTTATCCACAAAAAATAAAAAAGGCTTCCATTGCATATACATGGAAGCGTCTGTAAACAAAGATAATTATCCCTTATCTTTATATTAAAACGCCTCGTAGTCAAGCCATTTACGGTAGCTAGGTAGAAACTTTCGGGCCATATTCCCAATATTATACGACGGCTGTAATATTCACTTTTATTATTAATTACATACTCATATTAACTTATATACATCCAAATGTCAATTTAAAAACGAACGTTTTTTAATCCAAACTAAATTTCGTTCGTATAAAAACAAAAAAAGACGATCCATCTACACATCAAAGTATAGATGGATCGTCTTCTATATCATGAAATTCACTTTATTCCCACTCAATTGTTGCTGGTGGCTTACTTGTTATATCATACACGATACGGTTCACGTGTTTTACTTCGTTTACGATACGTACAGAGATTTTCTCTAATACGTCCCAAGGAATACGTGCCCAGTCTGCTGTCATACCATCAATAGATGTTACAGCACGAATACCTACTGTGTAATCATACGTACGCTCGTCACCCATAACACCTACGCTGCGCATGCCAGGAAGTGCAGTGAAATACTGCCAAACTTCACGGTCTAAACCAGCTTTTTTGATTTCTTCACGTAAAATCGCATCAGATTCACGAACGATTTCTAGTTTTTCTTCTGTAATTTCACCTAATACACGAATACCAAGTCCTGGACCTGGGAATGGTTGACGCCATACGATTTCATCTGGAATCCCTAGTTCAGATCCTAACTCACGTACTTCATCTTTAAATAATGTATTTAATGGTTCAATTAATTTGAATTGCATATCTTCTGGAAGTCCACCAACGTTATGATGAGACTTAATTGTTTGTGCAGTTGCTGTACCACTTTCAATAATATCAGTGTACAGTGTACCTTGTGCTAAGAAGTCCATTCCTTCTAATCTAGATGCTTCATCATCGAATACATAAATAAATTCGTTACCGATGATTTTGCGTTTTTGTTCTGGATCTTCAACGCCTTTTAATTTGCTCATGAAGCGTTCTTGCGCATCCACTTTAATAACGTTCATGTGGAAGCCTTCACTAAATGTTTTCATAACCCCTTCAGCTTCTCCTTTACGAAGTAAGCCGTGGTCAACGAAAATACATGTTAGTTGATCACCGATTGCTTTATGAATTAATACAGCTACAACAGAAGAGTCTACACCGCCGCTAAGTGCGCATAGTACTTTTTTGTCGCCAACTGTTTCACGAATCTTTTCTAATTCTACTTCAATGAAGTTCTCCATATTCCAGCCTTCAGTACAACCACAAACACCGAATACAAAGTTTTTAATTAAATCATTACCGTGCTCAGAGTGACGTACTTCCGGATGGAATTGTACGCCGTATAAGTTTTGTGCTTCATTGCTCATACCAGCAATTGGACAAGATTCACTTGTTGCATCTACTACAAAACCTTCTGGTAAGCCCGTTACTAAGTCGCCATGACTCATCCAAACAACTTGTTCTTCTGGAAGATTTGTATATAATTTCGATTGATTCTCTACTTTTAATACTGCTTTTCCGTACTCACGATGGTCTGCACGTTCTACTTTTCCACCAAAGTGTTTTGTCATTAACTGCATGCCGTAGCAAATACCGAAGATCGGTAAGCCTAAGTCAAAGATTTTTTCGTCACAGTGGAATGCATTTTCGCCATATACACTGTTTGGTCCACCAGAGAAAATAATTCCTTTTGGATTCATCGCTTTAATTTCTTCTGCTGTAATTGTATGCGGATGAAGTTCACTATACACGCCAAACTCACGAATGCGACGTGCAATTAACTGGTTGTACTGACTTCCAAAATCTAAAACGATAATCGTATCGTGCTGTTTCTTCAAAATAATCACCCCATAGTTCTGTATATAAACATTTTCACCAATTTGGTAAAAACAATTACCAATATAATAAAAAAGCCAGTCCCCTGCCCTCAGTCTCATAACAAAGAAAAGGCAGGAGCCTAGCTTTATAAAGGAGGTTTCTCCTTATAAACATAGACACACTGCCTTCATAGTCAGGTTGTTTACGGTAACCCGGTAGAGACTCTCAATCCATATTATTGAGGATATATGAAGGAATACTTTATATTATCTTCCTAGATTCTAACAATGAAGTATGAATACGGTCAAGAGAGAAAGCGACAAAATTCTACAGAAATTATTTTCCTGTATAGAGAAACTTCCTTCAACCCCAGCTTCACTAACAGTTATTCGAACGAGTCAACATCTTATAGACAGTTTCCCGAAACACCTATCTTTTTTATATTTTACTACTTATAGAACAAAAAACATCCATCTCTATAAAGAGATGGATGTTTCGCGGCGCATGAAATTACATCATACCGTCCATTCATTTGAATATATAATAGAGGAAAATAAAGCTTTAAAAATGGCTTTAAATCAACGGCTTTTTTCTTGACTTCAACATCGTATGTTGTTTTCTTATTTTCCCCACAAAAAATCCCCTTATAGTAGACAGATTAGTATGCCTTCTTTTTTCTGTCTACTATAAGGGGATCATATCAACTTGAGAGGGGCTTCCTTATTTCCTCTATTAGTTAAAATTCCTTTAACGCCTGATAAAGCTTTGCCTTTGAAACACCATTCATTTCTGTAATTTTCTTAATGGTATATTCCTTTGTCTTGTATAATCGAATTGCCTTTTATGTACAAATTCAATCATATTTATCCATTTCTTTGATTTCTTTTGCAATCGTTTATAAAACGGTCGTTTTTTATACTCCCTTTTGGGAACCCAATATTTTTCTAACAACTCGATGGCTTCTTGTTTACTACTAATTTTGTAAATTAAGTAAAGAGTTGAGAACAAGCCTTGACAAGTATTTATATTATACAAGTGTAGAAACAAAATACTTCATAAAAGCCGCAAAGAAGGATGGCGTAAGCACATGAAAACCATTGTTTTTATTGAAACTAATAAATCTGGGTCGTGTAGAGAAGCAATCAAAGCAGCAGAACGACTCGGCTTTTTTACAGTGTTATTAACCAATAAACAAAGATTCATTCATCAAAGAACAGAATTTCCCGATGTCCATCAAATGATTTTAGTGGGATTATCCAATTACGAGAACTTAAAAGAAAACATCATCGAGCTACAAAAACAAGGTAAACAAATAAAAGGTATTTTTAGTTTTGTAGATCCTTACGTTCATGTAGCAGCATCCTTATCAGAAGAATTTTGTCCAAGTTTAGCCTCTAGTGATCCAATTTTAAAAATGGAAAATAAAGTTTTAACTCGTGAGCTTCTCAAAGACCTTCCAATGTCCCCCTATTTTGCCATTTATACACCTGATGATTCCTTAGAGAAGTTTATTGATAAACAAAAGAACTATTTACCTCTTATTGTAAAATCCCCCGTATCTGCAGGATCAAAAGATGTTATTTTGGCAAATGACGAGAACCAATTAAAGCTAGCAATACAAAAATTACTAACAAAAAATGACCAGGTTTTGCTAGAGGAGTATCTAATAGGACCCCAATATTTGATTGAGGCTTTAGTACACAATGGAAAAGCTCATATTATCGCAATAATTGAGCAAGAGATTACGTTTTTTCAACGCTTTATTGTAACCGGATATGATTTGCTAACAGATATTGATCAAAACTTATACGATAAAATCCATGAGACAATAAGTTCCATCTTAAAGGCTTTTCAAATGAACAATGGTGCCTGTCACCTTGAAATGCGCTTAGTACAAGGATCATGGAAATTAGTTGAAATCAACCCAAGAATCTCAGGTGGTGCGATGAATCGAATCATTGAAGTCGGATATGGAATTAATTTGGTAGAGGAAACCATTCAATTAATGTTAGGAAATGAGCCTTGCCTTACTAAAAAACACAGTAAGTATGTATACACACATTATTTAACAGTTGATTCTAAAGGAAAATTAATTAAGGTAACGGGAAAAAATCGCAGCTCTCAATATCCCGGTGTAGAAGAGGTGTATATAAAACCCCGACAAGGACAAATTTTGCGTCCGCCTATATCAATGGGAGATCGTTGTGGATACATTCTTGCATCCTCAGATGATAAAGAAGAAGCAAAAAGAATTGCTAGGGAAGCAGCCAGCGAGGTACGTTTCTATCTTGAACCAACCAATTTGAAATTTCGGAGTGACAAATCATGAACTTATATATAAAAATAGATATTTTTATTACAGATTAGAAGAATTAAGAGAAACATTCGCAAATCGAACATGAGTGTTTATTCAATTCTAGTATCGATTTTGGAAAAGCAAAATAGAGCAGAAAATCAAAAGGAGTTCCAGCAAACCTTCCTCCACCTAACGATATAAAAGGGGGATTCCTATCCTCTTGTATTCTTCCTTGTAGCAAAACCATTTTCCTTATATGGGAATATCGGTCATTGTCTTCCTGATTCATTTGGAACTTTTAAAACCAGTTTTTTCTGTATTGAACAATTTAAAAACCGTTCTTATACTTTACTGCCTTTAATGCGCCTTTTTGATGAAAATAGAGAGCTAGCAAACTCTATCTTAAACACTTACAGATTGTAAAATGATTGAAAAAATTTCTAGTCTTTTCATTTGGAAGAGGAATTTAAAGAGAGGTGGAATAGAAATATCATGACGCTAATAGGCATGCTTCATCATCGGTCAAATCCAAATAATGTAAAAAAGCATATGCTTATGCCGCTGTAGCAAAAGCTGAAGGTATAAACTTTTTTTACTTTACCCCGGGAAATGTAAATCTAGAAAAGCAAAAAATTTTAGGGAAGGCCTATGAAAACGGTAAATGGATTGAAAAGGAATTTCCCTTTCCAGATGCCATTTATAATGCAAGTTATCCTGTAAGTGATAAAGCAGAGCAAGTTTTTGATTATTTATCCGAAAGGATTCCGTTTACAAGTCATTCAATCGGAGACAAATTAGCCGTATATAACAGAATTAAACGGGCAAAGGAATTTGAACAATACCTTATTCCTTTTAAAGTATTAACTGATGTTCAGATTTTTTTTGACATGATCAAACGTTATGAAAAGGTTATTATTAAACCAAGGTCTGGACATCAAGGTGGGGGCGTTGTTCTTATTGAAAAATATAGAACAAATCATTATAAAATTAATGAGGCAGGCATATTATCAACTATTGATGAAAAACAATTGCTAAACTTGATATCTAATAAAATACAAGAACCAGATTACTTAGTTCAACAGTTTATTTCAAGTCAAACAAAATCTGGTCTTGTTTTTGATTTCCGTCTTCATGTACAAAAAAATGGAGAAGGAAAATGGGTTATTACTTCTATTTATCCAAGGATTGGACGTTTGGGGACCATTACATCAAATATGGGTATTGGTGGTTATAGTGCTTATCTAGATGTTTTCTTAAAAACAGAGTTTGATGACTCCTGGTACGATATTCAAAGATATCTTGAACAATTTGCGTTAAGCTTTTCTAACCATTTTGATTCTTTATATGATAATGAATCGTTGGATGAATTAGGAATTGATGTCGGGATCGACGAAAACCAAAAACTATGGTTGTTTGAGGTAAATTGGAGACCAGGTGCACCTGTTATATATAGTGTTGAATTAGATGTCGCTAAAAATACGATTCTTTATGCTAAGTATTTAGCTGATACAAATATAAATAAGGGTCATATTTAATACACTTCATTTGGTAATATTTTTATAAATTCACAAAAATACCCAAGGTTATTATACCTTGGGATTTCGCTTATTCTGTACATATCACTTCATAGCACTCTCTATTACTAAGGTTGTACTTCTTTCCATGTTTGCATAACGTTAGGCATACCTTTCTAATATCTTGGCAATAGCGTAAATAACTTTTAACATGAATGCTTTTGACTTCTTCAACATTCAAAATGCCATTATCGTGACAGTAGTCAATAAAACCACCTAAGAGAACCTTATAATTTTGAATATTTACCTTCGTTGTATTCCTAAACTTACGGTCTTCAAGAAATTCTTGGTACGCAAACTTTAAAAGCACAAAAAAGACTACCTCCTTTAATTAAGGAAGTAGTCTTCTTCTTACTAACTATTTATACATTGAACAGCTTCACAGAAAGGGCAGATTACATCATGCCGCCCATACCGCCCATACCGCCCATGCCCATGCCGCCCATGTCAGGCATTCCAGCAGCACCAGCTGGTTCTGGTTTGTCAGCAACAACTGCTTCAGTTGTTAAGAACATCGCTGCAACAGATGCTGCGTTTTGAAGAGCAGAACGAGTTACCTTCGTTGGATCTACGATACCAGACTCAAGCATGTTTACCCACTCGCCTGTTGCTGCGTTGAAACCAACGCCTACTTTTTCACCTTTTAAGCGTTCTACAACAACAGAGCCTTCTAGACCAGCGTTGATTGCGATTTGACGAACTGGCTCTTCTAATGCACGAAGTACGATGTTGATACCTGTTGCTACGTCGCCTTCAGCTGCAAGACCAGCTACTTTAGTATATACGTTCATAAGTGCAGTACCGCCACCTGCAACAATACCTTCTTCTACTGCTGCACGAGTTGAGTTAAGTGCATCTTCAATGCGAAGTTTGCGCTCTTTCAATTCAGTTTCAGTTGCTGCACCTACTTTAATTACAGCCACGCCGCCTGCTAGTTTAGCAAGACGCTCTTGTAATTTTTCACGATCGAATTCAGAAGTTGTTTCTTCTAACTGCGCACGGATTTGACCAATACGAGCTTCGATTTGTTCTGTATTTCCTACACCTTCAACAATTGTTGTATTTTCTTTCGTTACAACAATTTTGCTAGCACGTCCTAAAGATGCGATAGTCGCAGATTTTAGGTCGCGTCCTAATTCTTCTGTAATTACTTCACCGCCAGTTAAGATAGCGATATCTTCTAGCATCGCTTTACGACGATCACCGAAGCCAGGAGCTTTAACAGCTACTACGTTGAACGTACCACGAAGTTTATTTACTACTAATGTAGCTAACGCTTCGCCTTCTACGTCTTCAGAGATGATAAGAAGTGGTTTACCTTGTTGTACCACTTGCTCTAATACTGGTAAGATTTCTTGAATGCTAGAAACCTTTTTATCAGTAATTAAGATAAATGGGTTATCAAGAACTGCTTCCATTTTATCAGAATCAGTAATCATGTAAGGAGAAGCATATCCACGATCGAACTGCATACCTTCTACTACATCTAATTCTGTTGTGAAACCTTTAGATTCTTCTAATGTAATAACGCCGTCGTTACCAACACGCTCCATCGCTTCTGCAATTAATTGTCCTACTTCTTCGTCAGCAGCAGAAATAGCAGCTACTTGTGCGATAGAAGATTTACCTTCGATTGGTTTAGAGATTGTTTTTAATTCTTCAATTGCTGCTACAACAGCTTTTTCAATACCTTTACGAAGACCCATTGGGTTCGCACCAGCTGTTACGTTCTTTAAACCTTCACGAATCATCGCTTGTGCTAATACAGTTGCAGTTGTCGTTCCGTCACCAGCTACATCATTTGTTTTGCTAGCAACTTCTGCTACTAGTTTTGCACCCATGTTTTCAAATGCATCTTCTAATTCGATTTCTTTTGCAATTGTTACACCGTCATTTGTAATAAGCGGAGAACCGAATTTTTCTCAAGTACAACGTTACGACCTTTTGGTCCAAGCGTAACTTTTACTGCGTTTGCAAGAGTGTCGACACCGCGAAGCATCGAACGACGTGCTTCTTCACTAAATTTAATATCTTTTGCCATAATATTTGACCCCCTTGAATTTTTAAAGATTTATATAATTAACTGATAACTGCTAAAATGTCGCTTTCACGTAAAATTAAGTATTCTGCACCTTCGTATTTTACTTCAGTACCTGCATATTTTGAGAAGATAATACGATCGCCTACAGCTAACTCTAAAGCAACACGCTCACCATTTTCAAGCACACGACCAGTACCAACTGCCACTACCTTACCTTCTTGTGGTTTTTCTTTTGCAGTGTCTGGTAATACGATACCACTTGCTGTTTTTTCTTCTGCTTGAACAAGTTCAATTACAACGCGATCACCTAATGGCTTTAGCATGAACAATAACCTCCTCAATTTACTATGTAAATTTTATGTTTATTAGCACTCAAACACTTCGAGTGCTAACACACTTATTATAATAAAGAATCTCATTTTCTTTTGCAAGTGAAAAAACGTAATTTTTCGGAAAACTATTTTACATCCTCTTCAGTCTTTCCATAAGCTTCTCTTCTTTACCTGATGAGTAGCGTAATAATATAAATCCTTGGCTTCATGGAAGATCGGCACTGATAGAAGATTCTATTTGATATTCCATCGTTTTTCCCTCTTCTCCTATGTTACAATAAGAAGATGCCATAAGTTGTTTTCTCTATGGATAGAGCATTTTCCTTTTTCATTACAAAAAATTTAAAAAGGAGTTACGAAATTGAAGAGACAATACTGGTGGGTTGTTGTTACATATATTTTAATGCAATTATCAGGTGTAATTGGAGGGTGGCTCCTTTTAAAAAGCGGAATATACAACAATGGAAACAGGAGCTTTCAAGAAGAGGTTCAATTGGCAACTGCACATTGGGGAATAATTAGCTTCTTTGTCGCTCTTATCATTATCCTTCTGATATTACGCAACGATACACAATCAGAAAAATGGGATCGGGAAAGAACAAACATTCCCGCTACAATAGGATGGATTATTTTGGGGGTTTTTCTTGCTTTATTTGCCCAAGTAATTGCTGGCACAATTGAAACACAAATTTTTAAAGTTAAACCTGAATCTGAAAATACACAAAACATTATCGAGATTATAAAAGCTGCTCCATTATTTATGATTGTTTCTTCTATATTCGCTCCCATTCTTGAAGAAATTGTATTTAGAAAGATTCTATTTGGAACACTATATAAACGATATAACTTCTTTATCGCAGCAATTGTGAGTTCACTTATATTTGCTTTAATTCATTTTGACCCTACACATTTATTAGTGTATATTTCCATGGGGCTTGTTTTTTCATTTTTATATGTAAAAACAAAACGAATTATTGTACCTATTATGGCTCACGTTATGATGAATACAAATGTTATGTTAATTACATTTGTACTTCACCCATACATAGAAAAAGCTGAAAAATTGCAAGGATTCATCGGAGGATTTTAAACATGCGAACTTCACCATTTGTTATGGCAACTTTGTATTTTCTTCTTGGGTGTATTTTTACATACTTAGCAATTACAAGTGTTGAAGATACAATTTGGAACTTTTATACAATATTACTTGCTATAATGGCAACAGTTGATTTTAATTTGGCACTTCGCCTTCTTTTTTCTAAACCGAAAAAAGGTAGTATGAAGAAATAATAAGAACGCAGGGAATTCCTGCGTTTTTATTGTGGGTAATTTTTTAAAAAGTACACAAGCGTTTGTAATTCTACCGCTAAATCGATATGATGAATTCGAATATGTTCTAATATATTTAACCTAGCAGGTGTAAAGTTTAAAACACCTTGTATACCAGTATGCGATAAGCGATCTGCTACAGCTTGTGCAACAGAAGCAGGTACTGTTAATATTGCCACTTTTATATCATCGGATAATTTCTCTTCTAATTCATCCAGGTGATATACTGGAATTCCTCCGATTTCTTTTCCAACTTTCTCTTCATCAACGTCAAATGCCATCTCAATTTTTGTATTATTATTTTTCGTAAAATTGTAATGTAAGAAAGCTGTCCCTAAATTACCTACCCCTATTAGTGCTACACGCGTTACATCATCTTGATCAAGTGTTTCGCGGAAAAACGACAATAAATAATTTACGTTATAGCCGTATCCCTTTTTCCCTAATGCCCCAAAGTATGAAAAATCTCTTCGAATCGTCGCCGAATCCACTTTCACCGCTTCACTTAATTCTGCAGATGATACGCGTTGCTTACCAGATAACGATAAGTTTTGGATAAATCGATAGTATAGAGGCAATCTTTTGGCAGTCGCCTGCGGAATTTTAGGCTGCTCCATGCAACCCCTCCTCTCTTCCTATCTGTTCAAGTGATTGAAACATGTACGGAAGTTTAGCATTGAAAGTTTTCCCTGTATAATAGAGAGAGAACTTCTCTATTATGTTCAACTATACACTATTTTTAGTATGATTGAGAAATATAATCATGGCAAAGTTAAGAAATTATTTGAGGTGAAAACATTGATTCTACTACAAGTGAATAACCTTTCCAAGTTATACGCCGCTGAAGTGATTCTTTCAAACATTAAGTTAGAGGTACAGACGCGTGATCGCATTGCACTTGTCGGCCGTAACGGCGCTGGAAAGTCTACATTATTAAAGATTATTGCGGGAGAACTATCCCATGACAGCGGAGAAATTATTAAACCGAAAGATGTATCTATCGGTTACTTAGCACAGCACACTGGTCTTGAAACATCATTAACCATTTGGGATGAAATGCTAACGGTATTTCTCGACTTGCAACGCATGGAGAAAGAACTCCGAAGGCTAGAACAAGAAATGGGGAAAGAAGAAAATTTCACAAATGTCACTGTACACGAAAGATTGTTAGCAGAGTATGATCGCCTGCAATTAGATTATAAAAATAAAGGCGGCTACCAATACGAAGCTGATATTCGCTCTGTTTTAAGCGGACTTGGCTTTCCTTCTGAGACACACGGAACTACAATCTCCACTTTAAGTGGTGGGCAAAAAACTCGTTTAGCTCTTGGCAAATTATTACTAACAAAACCAGATTTGCTTATTTTGGATGAGCCAACCAACCATCTAGATATCGATACATTAACGTGGCTGGAACAATATTTACAAGGCTATCCTGGTGCTATTTTAATCGTTTCACACGATCGATACTTTCTAGATAAACTCGTAACACAGGTGTATGAAATCTCTAATAAACAAAGTCGAAAATACACGGGGAACTACAGTAAGTATTTAGAACTTAAAGCATCGCTATACGAACAAGAAATGAAGCGTTATGAGAAACAGCAAGAAGAAGTCACAAAGTTACAAGACTTCATTCAAAAAAATATCGCCCGCGCTTCCACAACAAAACGGGCACAAAGTCGCCAAAAACAATTAAATCGTATGGAGCTTATGACAAAACCACTCGGTGATACAAAATCTGCTTCTTTCCACTTTGATATCGATAGGCAAAGTGGCAATGATGTACTACAAGTAAAAAATATCACAATTGGTTATAATAACGAGCCAATCATTGAGCACATTCATTTCCAATTAACGAGAGGTGATAGTGTTGCACTTGTAGGTCCAAATGGAATCGGAAAATCCACTTTATTAAAATCTCTTGTGGATAAACTTCGTCCTTTAAACGGCAGTTTTTCATTCGGCTCTAACGTTTCTATTGGATATTATGACCAAGAACAAGCAAACTTAACATCATCAAAACGCGTATTAGATGAACTTTGGGATGATTACCCGCTGCAACCAGAAAAAGAAATCCGCACAGTACTTGGAAACTTTTTATTTTCTGGTGATGATGTTTTAAAGCCAGTCTCTTCTTTAAGTGGTGGACAAAAAGCACGTTTAGCTCTTGCAAAACTGATGATGCAAAAATCAAATGTGCTTATTTTAGATGAACCGACAAACCATTTAGACTTAAGTAGTAAAGAAATATTAGAAAATGCTCTTATTGATTTTCCAGGAACTATTTTATTTGTTTCTCATGACCGCTATTTCATTAATCGCATCACCACAAAAGTTATTGAATTGTCAACAGATGGGGCAGAGGAATATCTAGGCGATTACGATTATTATATAGAAAAGAAAAATGAAATGTTAGAGCGGGCAGAACTTGAAGAACAAGAAACGAATAAACCTGTACAAAAACAAGTGGCGCAAGAAAAATTAAATTATATTGAAGAAAAAGAACGTAAAAAGCAAGAGCGCCAACGTACGCGTAGAATTGAGGAATTAGAAGAAAACATTGCTGCAATGGAAGAGCAAATCGCTACATTAGAAGAACAACTTTGTCTGCCTGAAGTATATGCTGATTACGAAAGAGCAAGTGATATTACAGCAGAAAAACAAACACTACAAGAGCAATTAGAAGCATGTATGGAAGAATGGGAAGAATTACAAATATAAAAAATAAAAAGGTCAGCAGTTACGCTGACCTTTTTATTTATCCACAGTGTTATTCACATATTCAATTTCATATTATCAAGATAAATATTAATTTCCCCACATTATCCACAAATAAAATAATATTTATCCACAGGTTATACTCACAAAAAAACCTATATTATCAACAGATAATATAGGTTTTATCCACAGGTTGTGGTTAATTATGTGTATAAAGTGAAACTTTCATCTGTGGCCCCACTAACATTTAACTAAACTTCTCTTCTTTACCGAAGGCGAAAAATCTACTCTCTCATTAAACGCGGAATAACTATGATTCAATATCCAAGCCAGGATTTGCATTTAATGCTAATGTTGCCCTCTTTCCTTGCTCATATGCAATCGTACCAGCTGCAGCAATCATAGCAGCGTTATCTGTGCATAAAGATAACGGTGGAATAATAAGCTCTATATCGTTTTTATTTGCAAACTCCTCTTCTAGTCGAGCCCGCAATCCTTTATTTGCCGCAACTCCTCCAGCAAGAAGCACTTGCTTCACGCCATACTCCTCCGCTGCTCGTACTGTTTTTGTTACTAACACATCAATTACACTTGCCTGAAAACTTGCAGCTAAATCTTCAGGTGTTAGTTCCTCTCCGCGCTGCTTAGCGTTATGCACAGTGTTAATAACTGCGGATTTTAAACCACTAAAACTAAAATCATAAGAATCTGGTTCAAGCCATGCACGAGGCAGATCGATTGTCGGCTCTCCTTCATGGGCAAGACGATCAATGTGCGGTCCACCTGGATATGGCAATGATAACGTACGTGCCACCTTGTCGTATGCCTCTCCTGCAGCATCATCTCTTGTTTCGCCAATTACTTCAAATGAACCATGCTCTTTCATATAAACAAGCTCTGTATGTCCACCAGATACAACGAGAGACAATAATGGAAACTGCAGTTCTTGTACTAAGCGATTTGCATAAATATGACCAGCAATATGATGCACGCCAACCAACGGGATACCATGTGCAAAAGCTACCGCTTTTGCTGCATTCACACCAATTAACAATGCCCCAACAAGGCCTGGCCCCTCTGTAGCAGCAATTGCATCAATATCTTCAAACGTAATTTGCGCTTCTTTTAACGCTTCTTCTAATACAACCGTTATTTGTTCCACATGGTGACGAGATGCAATTTCCGGAACAACCCCACCAAAACGTTTATGACTTTCAATTTGCGAAGCTACAATGTTCGCTAAAATTTCTCGTCCATTTTTCACAACTGCTACAGCTGTTTCATCACAGCTTGTTTCAATACCCAGTATAATTGTATCTTTTTTCATCATAAGTTCACCCACATTACAAGACCATCTTCATAATTGTCTGTATAGTATCTTTTGCGAATTCCGCCATTTTGAAAACCAAATTTCCGATATAACTTTTTTGCAACTTCATTTGAAACACGCACTTCAAGTGTCATCGTATTTGCTCCAAGAGCTCTCGCTTTGTTCATTACTTCTTGTAATAACACTTCTCCGAGCCTTTGACCACGGTATTGTGGTAATACCGCAATGTTCGTAATATGTGATTCATCAAGAACGACCCAAAGTCCGCAATAACCTAGAATTCCTTCCTCTGTTTCCAGTACAACGTAGTGTGCATACTCATTCATTTTTAATTCTCGTTCAAATGCTTCGGCAGTCCAAGGAGTCGCAAATGAAGCTTCTTCAATCGCAACAATTTGCGGAATATCCTCTTCCTTCATATTTCTAAATGTAATGTTCATTCATAAAACCCCTATTTCGTTTGACTTTCTAACCATTTTGCCTCTGCTTCTGCCAAACGAAGGTAACTTGGAACGAATGTATGCACAGATTGCTCTTCTTTCTGTAAGCCCAAGAAAGCTAATTCACTTGGGCGTGGATTATGTTTCGTCAGCGGGGCAAATACTGCTTGATCTCCTAAGTGTTCTACAATTGTATCTTTATGCTGTTCTACATCATTTCCGATAAATAAAATAGGTTGTCCTATCTCTTTTAACATTTGTAACCAATCGGCAATGAGAATAATACGATCCTCTTTCACAGATTGCAACTTTTGTTCTCTATATGTATACAATCCCGTATAAATTTGCTGACGACGACCATCAAATAACGGACAAATATACCCTGGGAAATTTATTCCGTTTGCTGCCAGCACTTCTAAACTTGATACACCAACAATCGGAATTTGCAATGACCAAGCTAATGTTTTTGCTACTGTTACACCAATACGAACACCTGTATAAGAGCCTGGACCAGCTGCTACAACGATTTTATTTAATTCTTTTGGTTTCACATTACATTCTTGTAAAAGTTGCTCTACTGCTGGCATTAGACGCACAGAGTGATTTTTTGTTAAATTTGTAATGATTTCTCCCACAACCATATTTCCATCAATAAGAGAAACTCCCATTACATAGTTAGAAGTATCAATTGCTAGTACTTTCATTTTGTAATAGCTCCTCACATAATCTAATATAACGTTCTCCGCTCGGCTCTAATACAATTTTTCTTGTACTATCTCCCGTGTGGAATAAACTGATTTTTAAAAGTGAAAGTGGTAAAAAAGACTCTATTAAATGCGCCCACTCCACCACTGTTACACCTTGACCATAAAAATATTCATCAAACCCTAAATCTTCTTCGCTCTCCGCTAGGCGGTATACATCCATATGATAAAGCGGTAATCGTCCTTTGTATTCTTTAATAATATTGAACGTTGGGCTATTCACAACACGTTTTACACCAAGACCTTTTGCAAGACCTTTTGTAAATGTTGTCTTACCTGCACCTAAGTCTCCTTCTAAAATCAAAACATCCTGCGCCTGAACTAATTGTCCAAGCTTTTCTGATAAATTCTGCGTTTCTTCTGAAGACATTGTTGTTATTTCATATTTATTCAAAGGTTTCACCTACCTTACTGTTAGTATTCCCTGCTCTTTATTATACAGATTTTTTATTTTTGTTTCAGTTTTGATTATATAAAAAAGACCTTAGGAGTTGTCCTAAGGATAAGATTGACTGTCTTATAAGTTTAATTAGAGTAAATAAAAAAACACGAAACATATTGTTTCGTTCTTTATATTATATAAATGGCGGTCCCGACCGGGGTCGAACCGGCGATCTCCTGCGTGACAGGCAGGCATGTTAACCACTACACCACGGGACCATTTGGTTGCGGGGACAGGATTTGAACCTGCGACCTTCGGGTTATGAGCCCGACGAGCTACCAGACTGCTCCACCCCGCGATGATAATAAAGCCTGGCAACGTCCTACTCTCACAGGGACA
Organism: Bacillus sp. EA-CB0995; assembly: GCF_055814245.1. Classification (NCBI taxonomy): domain Bacteria; kingdom Bacillati; phylum Bacillota; class Bacilli; order Caryophanales; family Bacillaceae; genus Bacillus; species Bacillus sp. EA-CB0995. The sequence continues at coordinate 27,646 of NZ_CP169269.1, forward strand.
AAGTCCCAACTACCATCGGCGCTAGAGAGCTTAACTTCCGTGTTCGGTATGGGAACGGGTGTGACCTCTCTGCCATCATTACCAGACTTATGAAGGTATATTCCTTCAAAACTAGATAACATTTGCTTCATATTATATGGTTAAGTCCTCGATCTATTAGTATTCGTCAGCTCCACATGTCACCATGCTTCCACCTCGAACCTATCAACCTGATCATCTTTCAGGGATCTTACTAGCTTAACGCTATGGGAAATCTCATCTTGAGGGGGCTTCATGCTTAGATGCTTTCAGCACTTATCCCTTCCGCACATAGCTACCCAGCTATGCCCTTGGCAGAACAACTGGTACACCAGCGGTGCGTCCATCCCGGTCCTCTCGTACTAAGGACAGCTCCTCTCAAATTTCCTACGCCCACGACGGATAGGGACCGAACTGTCTCACGACGTTCTGAACCCAGCTCGCGTACCGCTTTAATGGGCGAACAGCCCAACCCTTGGGACCGACTACAGCCCCAGGATGCGATGAGCCGACATCGAGGTGCCAAACCTCCCCGTCGATGTGGACTCTTGGGGGAGATAAGCCTGTTATCCCCGGGGTAGCTTTTATCCGTTGAGCGATGGCCCTTCCATGCGGAACCACCGGATCACTAAGCCCGACTTTCGTCCCTGCTCGACTTGTAGGTCTCGCAGTCAAGCTCCCTTATGCCTTTGCACTCTACGAATGATTTCCAACCATTCTGAGGGAACCTTTGGGCGCCTCCGTTACTTTTTAGGAGGCGACCGCCCCAGTCAAACTGCCCACCTGACACTGTCTCCCGGGTCGATAAGACCCGTAGGTTAGAATTTCAATACAGCCAGGGCGGTATCCCACCAGCGCCTCCACCGAAGCTAGCGCTCCGGCTTCAAAGGCTCCCGCCTATCCTGTACAAGCTGTACCAAAATTCAATATCAGGCTACAGTAAAGCTCCACGGGGTCTTTCCGTCCTGTCGCGGGTAACCTGCATCTTCACAGGTACTATAATTTCACCGAGTCTCTGGTTGAGACAGTGCCCAAATCGTTACACCTTTCGTGCGGGTCGGAACTTACCCGACAAGGAATTTCGCTACCTTAGGACCGTTATAGTTACGGCCGCCGTTTACTGGGGCTTCAGTTCAGAGCTTCGCTTGCGCTAACCCCTCTCCTTAACCTTCCAGCACCGGGCAGGTGTCAGCCCCTATACTTCGCCTTACGGCTTCGCAGAGACCTGTGTTTTTGCTAAACAGTCGCTTGGGCCTATTCACTGCGGCTTTCCGTTAAGAAAGCACCCCTTCTCCCGAAGTTACGGGGTCATTTTGCCGAGTTCCTTAACCAGAGTTCTCTCGCACACCTTAGGATTCTCTCCTCGCCTACCTGTGTCGGTTTGCGGTACAGGCACCTTTTATCTCGCTAGAAGCTTTTCTTGGCAGCGGGGAATCAAAGACTTCGCTCCATAAGGAGCTTCCCCATCACAGCTCAGCCTTCGCGGTAAGCGGATTTGCCTACTTACCAGCCTAACTGCTTGGACGTGCACAACCAATCGCACGCTTCTTCTATCCTTCTGCGTCCCTCCATTGCTCAAACGATAAAGAGGTGGTACAGGAATATCAACCTGTTGTCCATCGCCTACGCCTGTCGGCCTCGGCTTAGGTCCTGACTAACCCTGAGCGGACGAGCCTTCCTCAGGAAACCTTAGGCATTCGGTGGACGGGATTCTCACCCGTCTTTCGCTACTCATACCGGCATTCTCACTTCTAAGCGCTCCACCAGTCCTTACGATCTGACTTCACAGCACTTAGAACGCTCCCCTACCACTGATACCATAGGTATCAATCCGCAGCTTCGGTGGTGTATTTAGCCCCGGTACATTTTCGGCGCAGAGTCACTCGACTAGTGAGCTATTACGCACTCTTTAAATGGTGGCTGCTTCTAAGCCAACATCCTAGTTGTCTAAGCAACTCCACATCCTTTTCCACTTAATACACACTTTGGGACCTTAGCTGGCGGTCTGGGCTGTTTCCCTTTTGACTACGGATCTTATCACTCGCAGTCTGACTCCCAAGGATAAGTCATTGGCATTCGGAGTTTGACTGAATTCGGTAATCCGATGAGGACCCCTAGTTCAATCAGTGCTCTACCTCCAAGACTCTCACACTTGAGGCTAGCCCTAAAGCTATTTCGGGGAGAACCAGCTATCTCCAGGTTCGATTGGAATTTCTCCGCTACCCACACCTCATCCCCGCACTTTTCAACGTGCGTGGGTTCGGGCCTCCATTCAGTGTTACCTGAACTTCACCCTGGACATGGGTAGATCACCTGGTTTCGGGTCTACGACCACGT
>NZ_CP169269.1:32500-165000 GCF_055814245.1 Bacillus sp. EA-CB0995
TTGGAAGGCTCTTGTTTTACCACTAAACTACACCCGCATGGTCGGGAAGACAGGATTCGAACCTGCGACCCCCTGGTCCCAAACCAGGTGCTCTACCAAGCTGAGCCACTTCCCGTAATTGGCGCGCCCGAGAGGACTCGAACCCCTAACCTTTTGATCCGTAGTCAAACGCTCTATCCAATTGAGCTACGGGCGCTTAATGTATGTTGTTTGTTTTTTGCGACTTTATTAATATACCATGGTGGTAAGATTAATGCAAGTGTTTTTTTATTTCTTTTTTTGGTGCGGCCGAGAGGACTTGAACCTCCACGGGGTTGCCCCCACTAGGCCCTCAACCTAGCGCGTCTGCCATTCCGCCACGACCGCATATGCAGGTGAAGGGAGTCGAACCCCCACGCCAAAGGCGCCAGATCCTAAGTCTGGTGCGTCTGCCAATTCCGCCACACCCGCGAAATGAAATAAATGGTGAGCCATGAAGGACTCGAACCTTCGACCCTCTGATTAAAAGTCAGATGCTCTACCAACTGAGCTAATGGCTCTTAAATGGCTGGGCTAGCTGGATTCGAACCAGCGCATGACGGAGTCAAAGTCCGTTGCCTTACCGCTTGGCTATAGCCCATCGATTTAATCGAATAAATTAACATCTTTGAGGATATCACTTAAATTTGCTTCACAAGATTTTCTAGTGACGAAATACACTTTATCATACCCTCTAACAAAAAAATAACTTCCATCTATTAGAAGTTTAAATGGCGGTCCCGACCGGGGTCGAACCGGCGATCTCCTGCGTGACAGGCAGGCATGTTAACCACTACACCACGGGACCATTGGTTGCGGGGACAGGATTTGAACCTGCGACCTTCGGGTTATGAGCCCGACGAGCTACCAGACTGCTCCACCCCGCGATAATATTTATAAATTTATATGGTGGAGGATGACGGGATCGAACCGCCGACCCCCTGCTTGTAAGGCAGGTGCTCTCCCAGCTGAGCTAATCCTCCGAAGTGGTGACCCGTACGGGATTCGAACCCGTGTTACCGCCGTGAAAGGGCGGTGTCTTAACCACTTGACCAACGGGCCAAAATTATGGCAGAGAAGAAGGGATTCGAACCCTCGCACCGCGTAAGCGATCTACTCCCTTAGCAGGGGAGCCCCTTGAGCCACTTGGGTACTTCTCTATATTATATGGCTCCGCAGGTAGGACTCGAACCTACGACCGATCGGTTAACAGCCGATAGCTCTACCACTGAGCTACTGCGGAATAAGAAAGACATTTTTCATCTTATAAAAAATTATTTTACAAGTCAAGCACTTCTTACAATATCTTGTAGTGAGCTGACATGTTTATACTATACTGGATTGATTTTTAACTGTCAAGGTGTTTTTTCACCTACTTCAAACGTCCTTTACACTTTCCACAAACGTAGCGATTTGTATTTATTCTTCTCCTTCTTATGTATTGGAAGCCACACGATAAACAAACATATATGTATTGTTTTTTCTCTTTCCTCTCATCAGGAATTCTTTTGCAAAAACGCGGCGCATCTACCTTATTCAACAACTCACGAAAATCCCTATCCCTATGTTGATACCCTTTTCCCATAAGATGCAAATGATAATGACATAGTTCATGTTTAATTACCTCGATTAACTCCTCTTCCCCATATACTAGGTAATAATGATAATTTAGTTCTATATTATGAGTTCTTAATATATACCGCCCACCTGTCGTACGTAAACGTTTATTAAATATTGCTTTATGCAAAAAGGGTCTTGCAAAATACTCTATCGATATTTTCTCCACTAATCCCTGAATATCTATTTCATGCATTCTTATCTCTCCTACTTATAACTAAAATAAATTCACACGTCTTATCTGTCCCCTGCATACATTAAATAGTACATATACCCATCCTCATTTCTGTAAAAGGAGGGATTCATATGCCAGCATGGCTTCGTAAACAAATGCGGCGTGCTTATTATGAAAAAAACCGATATCAAATCAAATTACTTAACGAATGCTGGTTTTTTTATAAAAAAAGCAATATCCTTAGTAAATAAAGGGAGCGGAACATCCCTCCACTCCCTTTCCATGTATCCGACACTTAATAGATAGCAGCTCCTCTTAGCAAATTAACTCTCAGTGTAGAATGAAGAAAGCCACAATGATTCCTTTTACTTCATCACTCTATTGGTAGCATAGATAAAGCGACGCGTCCTTTTTTCATATCAACCTCATCGACCCACACTTTTACAATTTGTCCGACAGACACGATATCTAATGGATGTTTTACAAACTGCTTACTCATTTTTGAAATATGAACTAATCCATCTTGCTTCACACCAATATCAACAAAAGCACCAAAATCGACAACATTACGAACCGTACCTTCCAATTCCATGCCTCGTTTTAAATCTTCTAGTTTTAAAATACCTTTTTTAAGAAGCGGCTTCGGTAATTCATCACGTAAATCTCGCTCTGGACGAATAAGAGCATCAATAATATCTCGCAAGGTCGGTTCACCAATATTTGTTTGCTCTGATAACGATGGAATTTCTACTTCTTCTAAACACTTCTGCAGATGAGGTTGTCCAACATCTGCAATCGATAACCCTAAGCTTTTCAATAACAGCTCTACATTCTTATATTGCTCCGGATGAATACTTGTTCGATCAAGTGGATTTTCACCTTCTAGAACACGTAAAAAACCGATACATTGCTCATATGTCTTTGCACCTAATCGCGGTATATCTTTCAGCTCAGCACGTTTTATAAATTTCCCGCTCTCTTCGCGTTTTTTTACAATGTTTTTCGCAACTGTTTTTGATAAACCAGAAACATATTGCAATAAGGAAACAGAAGCAGTATTTACATTCACTCCAACTTGGTTTACAGCTGTTTCAACAACAAATGTTAATGATTCATTCAACTGTTTTTGTGATACATCATGTTGATATTGCCCTACACCAACAGACTTTGGATCAATCTTTACTAATTCTGCAAGCGGATCTTGCAGACGTCTTCCAATGGAAACAGCGCTTCTTTCTTCAACTTGTAAATCAGGAAACTCTTCCCTTGCTAAGTCTGATGCTGAATATACACTCGCACCAGCTTCATTGACAATAATGTAAAATACATCACGCGTAACTGCTTGTAATACATCTACTACAAATTCTTCCGTTTCACGAGAAGCTGTACCATTTCCAATTGCAACTACTTCTACTTCATACTTTTCTAAAATTGAAATACATTTCTTTTTCGCTTCTTCATATTTCCTAACAGGCGGATGTGGATAGATAACGTCGATATGAAGTACTTTTCCCGTATCATCTACAACGGCAAGTTTACACCCCGTACGATATGCTGGATCTACAGCTAATACAAACTTCCCTTTCATCGGCGGCTGTAACAATAAATTCCTTAAGTTCTCTGAAAAAATATGAATCGCTTGTTCTTCCGCTCTCTCTGTTAACTCTTTACGAATTTCTCTTTCAATAGATGGTTGAATTAAACGCTTGTAACCATCTTCAATCGCCTCTTGCACATAAGAAGTACTTGGCGCGTATGATTTATGAATTACTTTTTTATGTAAAAACTGAAGGATTTCTTCAACCGGAGGAACGATTGCTACTTTTAAAATTTCTTCTTTTTCACCGCGATTCATAGCTAATACACGATGAGGTACAACTTTTTGTACTGGCTCTTCATAGCTGTAATACATTTCGTATACATTCTTTTCATCTTTTTCTTCATCTTTTACAACTGCTGAAATGGTTCCTTTTCTAAAAGTAGTATTACGAATCCAACTGCGATAAGATGCTTCATCAGATACGTATTCTGCGATAATATCTTTTGCACCTTGTAACGCTTCTTCTGGTGAATGAACTTCTTTCTCTTCATTTACGAATACTTTTGCTCTTTCCAACGCATCATCCTTCGCAAACGTTAATAACCAATCCGCTAAAGGTTCTAACCCTTTTTCTTTTGCAATCGTTGCTTTTGTTCTTCGTTTTTCTTTATATGGACGATATAAATCTTCCACTTCTTGTAGTTTTGTTGCAGATACAATGTTACGACGCAGCTCTTCTGTAAGCTTTCCCTTTTCATGAATTAAACGCAACACTTCTTCTTTACGATTTTCAAGTTGAGTGACATACTGCCATCTTTCTAAAATCGAACGAATTTGCACTTCATCTAATGAGTTTGTCCACTCTTTTCGATAACGAGCAATAAACGGAACTGTATTACCCTCCTCTGTTAATTGAATAACATGACGTACTTGCTTCTCTGAAAAATTCAATTCTTTCGCTAACATTTTCATTAACTCTTGACGGTCATCTACCATTTCCATTTGCAACAAAACCTCCTTAATAATAAAAAAAGCTGCTCTTAAAAGAGAGCAACTTCAATGTTGAACTAAAAATCTATCAGTCCTAAACTAATTTGCAGAGCTTCATCTACACGATTCATCATCAGATCGTCTAACTGAGTGATTTTGTCCGTTAAGCGCTGCTTATCGATTGTTCGAATCTGTTCGAGCAAGATAACAGAATCTCTCTCAAATCCATACTTTTTTGCATCAATCTCCACATGGGTGGGCAATTTCGCTTTCTGAATCTGTGCAGTAATGGCCGCCACAATCACAGTAGGACTAAAACGATTCCCAATGTCATTTTGAATGACCAGAACCGGACGAACGCCTCCTTGCTCAGAACCAACAACTGGGGAAAGGTCTGCAAAATACACGTCGCCGCGTTTTACAATCAAAAGATTACCCCCGCTAACTAAGCGTTCTACTGTATGAGCTGCTTCATACTCCGCTAAGAAAGCTTCAGATGCAATACCAAGATTAATTTTTCCCATTTCAATGTACCCACGTCGCATTGATTCATGCTGGTAGCGCTTCTTTGTTTTATGTTGGCGCAATAGCAATTGTGTTGCCTGGCAAATAAGTTCATGGCGATTCTTATTCTCTTGTTTTCCAATTCCGTCTAATTCTGTTACCACTTGTTTTGGCAACCGAACAACGATTTCAGTAGTTACACTTGATTCGGACACAAAAATACACCTCCACCGTCAACTACACACACACATATATATATGACACCTATTGTAATAATACCATTGTATGAAGTCTGTTGCAAAGACTTCCTGATTTCTTGTTTTATGTTTTCCAATTTGGAAATAAAACATTCACTTCCTTGTACTTTTCTATGTCCTTCTTCCAAATTGAGTTTCTTAACTTGTCAAAAAGGGACATACTCACCTTTTTATAAAGGTACACTTGAACTATAGAATTCTCATCTTATATGTCATTTAAATAATTTACAACCTCTACAACTTTTCCATTTTTTACATATACACGTGGAACACGAAAACTAATTGTTGCAATAATTTCATAGTTAATTGTCTCTGAATACTCGGCAACCTCATTAGCACTAATATACCGATCATTTTGTCTTCCAATTAGAGTAACTTTTGTTCCAAGCGGCACTTCATATGGTACATGAATCATCATCATATCCATTGTAACCCTGCCTACAATCGGCACTCTTATATCATTTACAAGCACCTTGAACCCCTGCAACTTACGTAACCAACCGTCAGCATATCCAACAGGCAATGTGGCAATCCATTCTTCTGTTTTCGCTCGATAAGTAACGTTATAACTAATTCCAGCATCTTTTGTCACCTGTTTTATATGTGTAACCGTTGTATGCCAAGATAATGCAGGATCAAGCTTAATCGGTAAAAAAGGATGGATTTGCATAGATGAGAGCAACCCATACATTGCAATCCCTATTCTGACAGCGTTAAAAGTAACACTTTGAAAACGTAAAGTTGCCACACTATTAGCTGTATGAATAAATTTTGGGGTTAATCCAAATTCTTTTAGCCAACTTAGTTGTTCCAAAAACATATTATACTGCTTATCAAAATAAGCTGTCTCCACTTCATCAGCTGTTGCAAAGTGAGTATAAACCCCTTCTAACTTTAAAAAAGGCGCATTTTGTAAACTTTTTAGAAACCTTTTCAATTCATCTTTTCTACGAATTCCAATTCTCCCCATACCGCTATCAAATTTAAGATGAAAATGGAGTGACCTTGAAGAATCCCACACCTTTTCCGCTTTTTCTATCCATTCTTTTTGAAACACAGTTAATGTAATCTCATTCTCCGCTGCCACATTAACGTCTTCCGGACGTGAAGAACCTAATACTAAAATAGGAACTGTAATTCCAGCTCTTCTTAAGACAAGAGCTTCATCCAAGAATGCAACAGCTAATCTTGTGGCTCCTGCTGCTAACGCTGTATTTGCAACTTGCACTGATCCATGACCATACGCATTTGCTTTCACAACAGCAAAAATCTCCACATTTTTCGGAATGATGGATTTAATACGAGTCAAATTATCATAAATCGCATCTAAGTTTACCTCTACCCACGTATCACGATAAAATGGCGATTTTTCCATCCAGAAAAAACACTTCCTTTATACGATATGCAAAGCTTATTCTTTTATATTCACTTTTTTCTTACCTTTATTCCATCATATTAAGCGCCGCTTTCATCAACAGATTCTACACATCAAAAATACTATTTGTTAAATCGTGATAAGGCGGGCTTTTACGGGATAAAAAACGTGGTGTACTCTGTAGCCACCACGTCTTAGTCGTTTACTTCACTTGTTTTTGAGTCACAGAGCGAGCTACCATTAACAACTCATCTTGTTTTAAACCTTTTGATACAAGCATATACTCGACTCCATTATGTGACCATGTAACAGAATCTTTTGTTAATGCACCAATTGCGAAACCTAAATCAACAGGCTCCCCACTCATATTTTGCAATGCGATAGTTGGTGCTACCTTCGCTTTTTCTTGTATTAATGTAAAACTCTTCTTATTGTCAGTGTACGTAAGGATACTACGTTTACCACTGTCTGTCTTAAATTCTTTCTCCTCTTTTAAAGTCATACCTTGCGGCGTATCACTTGGGTATAACACAGCAAACGGCTTCTCTCCTTGCGCTGTCGTTTGTATATCGACTTGCGCTCTAGACATATTTTGTTTTGTATCAAACGCGCCTTTATCAAATTTTGTATCAAACTTTACTTTAGAAAAATCTACTTGCACAAGAACATTTTGATCATTGTCCATCAATTTCACCGAAACAGGTGCTAAATCTTTTTTATTAAATGTAATTTGTTGCCTTGGCAACATATTTTGATGATGATAGTTTGTTTTCGTTTCAAACACATAATATTTGTCTGTTTTCTTAAATGAACGGTCCTTATCGCTCAAAATATCCCTGACAAGTGATTCATATAAATATGCTTGGCTGCTATTTTGCGGCCAATCACTTTGAAAACGAAAACTTTTATTTAAAGACGGGGTAAGAACGAATACACCTTCATCATTTCGTAAAATAATCTGGCTTTGATCTTTCTTTGCATTTTTCAAATTCACTCGGTAATACGAGGGTTTTTTATACCAAACCTCAACATCGTATACTTGCGGTTCATTTCCTGTTTTAATCGATAATTTCGCTTCTGCTTGGTAGCTTTTCATATCTTTTACTCTTTCATTCAAATCTTGCACAACATCTTCCTTCTTCTTCTCCATACAGCCCGCTAACAGAAAAACGGTCAACAAACCGACAATAAACAAAAATAGCCGCCTTTTCATATGTTCAGCCCCTTTGTCTCAATAAGTAAGTGGAAGAAAACCTCTTCCTTAACGCTACTCAAATATATGAGACAAAGAGATGAAATATGCAGACTAGCTTGACGGGCTTTCTAAAATGACTTGCGCCACCGCAAACTCTCGGCTATGGCTAATCGAAAGATGAATAGTATGATTTGTATTTGCAAGTAAAACCGGTTTTCCTCTTTCATCATTCGTGATTTCAATATGTAAAAAGCTAACCTCTTTTCCAATTCCAGTACCAAGCGCTTTCGAGTATGCTTCTTTTGCCGCAAAGCGTCCTGCAACAAATTCACTACGCCTCTTTCCTTTTAACGAACGTGCTACTTGGCACTCTTTTTCTGTTAAAATACGCTCTATAAATTTCGGTTGCCCCTCTATCATCTTTTCAATTCTTTCAATTTCAATAATATCGATTCCAATCCCTACAATCATATCCTTACGTTCCTTCCTTCTATTTTCTTTCTCATTTTCATATTGTAAGAATAACAGACAATCTGTTAACAGCAAAAGGGGTGGAGATATGAATACTCCATTAAAATACTCATTTACTTCTTTCCCACCGATTACTACTACCTTACTTTTCATACAACTTGTTTTACTACTATTAGGGAATAAGGTACTATCAATCGGAATCGCCTGTAATGAGTGTATCGCTGAAGGGGAATGGTGGCGAATTATTTCTGCATTATTTATCCATACAACATTTTCTCATTTTCTATCCAATAGCATTTGCTGCTTAGCACTCGGTTTTTCATTAGAAAAACAACTGCAGAGCATTCGATTTTCACTTGCGTTTCTTATATCTGGAGTCACCGGAAATATCATCTCTTACTTTATACTTCCAATTCAGTATGCTCATACAGGAGCTTCAGGTGCCATTTTTGGGTTATTAGGTCTGCAGCTTTACATATTCTATATGCAATACCACCCTACTAGAAAAAAGAAACTCTTCTCTTTATTATTATTTTATCCATTCTTCTAGCGTTTACATTTCTCGACAAAACGACAAACCCAATTAGCCATCTCGTTGGATTGCTCACGGGTGCCTGCTTAGGACCATTACTCATAAAAAAATAGGTGGTGCATCGCTTACTTTACTAAAAAGCTTGCACCATCTACTATCTCTATCCCACCCTTATCTTTCATATCTCTCATCAACTGAAAGAGCGCTTCGTCTTTTTGTTTCGCTTCTATCATACAATGTATTTCTGGAACACTCTCTTTTATATATTGCAAGAAAGAAAAAAATTGATCAGAATCAATAAAATCAGCATGGGCCCTTAGATCATTTCCTTCTCGTGGACTAGAAATATGCATTTTAATCGGCAAAGGAGATTGCTCCCACGTTTGTACAACACGTTCCCAATGAGTTTCCCACTCTTCAAAGCCGTGATTTGCCATATGATGATGCAAATCAAAAACTACTGGGATTCCAAGTTTTTCTCCTAAGTACAATGTCTCTTTTAAAGAAAATGTTGTATCATCATTTTCTAACATAATCATCTTTTGAATCCCCACTGGAACAAGTGACCAGTTTTCAATGAATTGTTCTAGTGCTTTCTCTTTATCCTCATACGCACCGCCAACATGTAAAACACAGCGATGCGTTCTATCAATCCCCATTCCCTTTAGCAACTTCCCATGCATCTGCAATGTTTTCACGGACTGCTTTAAAATCGGAGGATGTAATGAATTTAAAACAACAAAATGGTCGGGATGAAAATCAATTCGCATTCCTTGACGCTTTGCATATTCTCCAAGTTGTTTTAAGTTTTCTCTTAACGGCTTTATATAATCCCACTCTAACAACGCCTCATGGTTTGCCAAAGGAATGATTTTCGAACTTAAGCGAAAAAATGAAACATCATGTCCATAATTATGTTTTAATAACCGTAAACAATTCTCTAAATTAGAATTAGAAATCCTCTCCAATTTTCTGATTGCCGCTTCTCTGTCCTGTATTCGCTGAAACTGCGCGTACGTCATTGTTTGCGAAGGAGAAGCATTCTTCAAATGGACACTCATTGCAACATACCCAAGCTTGACAAGCATTCCATTTCCTCTTTTCAAAGACAAGTTTCTATGTAGTATACCCAACTAAAAAAACAAAAAAGACAGCCTTTATGAAAAAGACTGTCTCTCTTCTATGAATTTAATTAAGCTTGTGGCTTACGGCTTGTGTGCTTTCTTTCGCCACCGCGTCCTCTAGGAGCTCCAGAACGACCTTCACGACCTTCACGTCCTTGACCTTCTCCTTTACGACCTCCACGATTGCGGTTGCCATCGCGATTACGACCGCCTTCACGATTACGGTTACCATCGCGGTAACCACCTCTTCCATTTCCGTTCCCGTTTCCGTTTCTCTTTCTAGAACGATCTTTTGAAACTACAGGTGGTTCTGATGTTAAAGAAACTGGCGTTGCATCCGGCTCTTTTGTCATCATTTTTAAAGCAGCTGCTACAACCGCTACAGAATCATGCTCTTCTAACAGCTCTTCTGCAATACGTTTGTAGTATGATAAGTTTTCACTTTCAATCGTGCTTTGAAGTTTTTCAGCGATTAAACGTTGTTGTCCTTCTAAAGCTTCATCTAAAGTTGGTGGAGTCAGACGATCCATTTTGCGTTTTGTTGTACGTTCAATATTCTTTAATTGACCTGCTTCACGTGGTGTTACAAACAGCATAGCAAGGCCTGTTTTACCTGCACGGCCAGTACGACCAATACGGTGTACGTATGATTCTGGATCTTGCGGAATATCAAAGTTATATACGTGCGTTACACCTGAAATATCAAGACCACGCGCCGCTACGTCTGTCGCAACAAGAACTTCGATTGAACCTTCTTTAAATTTACGTAATACAGAAAGACGCTTCGCTTGTGTTAAATCACCATGAATTCCTTCTGCTGCATAACCACGTAAATTTAACGCTTCTGATAATTCATCAACACGACGCTTTGTACGACCGAATACGATTGCAAGCTCTGGAGATTGAATATCTAATAAGCGTGTTAACACATCAAATTTCTTTTTCTCTTGCACTTCTACATAGAACTGCTGAATGTTTGGCATTGTTACTTCTTTAGCTTTAACCTTAATATGTTTAGGCTCGCTCATGAAGCGTTCAGCAATGCGACGGATTGGGTCTGGCATTGTTGCTGAGAATAATAATGTTTGGTGTGTTTCAGGCACATCCGTTAAAATCGCTTCAATATCTTCAATGAAGCCCATGTTTAACATTTCATCTGCTTCATCAAGAACAACTGTCTCTACGTTTTGCAGACGAAGTGTTTTACGTTTAATATGATCTAAAATACGTCCTGGCGTACCCACGATAATGTGTGGGCCTTTTTTCAACGCACGGATTTGACGGTTAATATCTTGGCCGCCATAGATTGGTAAAATGCGAACGCGCTTATGTTGACCAATTTTGTATAGCTCTTCACCCACTTGAATTGCTAACTCACGAGTTGGCGCGATAACGATACCTTGAACGGTATCTTGATTTGTATTTACTTTTTCTAATAATGGTAATCCAAATGCAGCTGTTTTCCCTGTACCTGTTTGAGCTTGACCAATGATGTCGTCACCTTGTAAGGCTACTGGAATTGTTTCTGCCTGAATTGGTGTTGCCTCTTCAAATCCCATGCTTTCAACAGACTTTAGCAAAGCACTGCTTAATCCTAATTCTCGAAATGTTGTCAATGTTACTTCTCCTTTTCTATCTAAAATAGCCCAGATTATTCCTTCTTCTAATATTCACAGGATATACAAGTAAGGTTGGACTAAGTCTTCTTCAGACAAAATGCGTCATCATCGCAAGATTGCCTGACAATTATAATAAAACTAGCTTTTGAAAACTGAATGTAGAAAGCCGCAACAAAAATATGCGCCATATAAGACATTCAAACGTAAAGCTAGACAAAAGTAGTCCCAAAAAAATTTATCGACGGGATAGAGGGGTTAGGCGGAAATCACTCCCAACTCCACTAACGCCAAGCGCCGAGCAAAAATGCCTGACACGCTAGAAACCCCCACTTCAAACAATTATAACTTTCAAGTGGCAGGAGTATTTATCCTAACTATCCATTCAAAAAAGACATTTTCCTTGTTTGCGGAAAATGCCCTTTCCCTTATGTTCACGTATATAAACGGGCCTACCTTTATCACCAAAATACTCTACAACGTTATTGCACCCTATCAATTATAAGTTTTGTATGTGTAAAAAGCAAACCCAACTCTCTCCTTATTTTACATATGGGCTTTCCACCCTCTTGTTGTAAGCGCTTCTTTATTTTATCCCATATTAACGGGCAGTAAGCTACCTACTAATAAAAGCTTTACTTTATCCCGTATTAACGGGCAGTAAAACCCCCACCACAGAATTGAGAGAAGCGAAGAAGATCACTGATGGAAGTTTTACTTTATCATCGCAATAACTTCTTCTAATTTCATTCCACGAGATGCTTTTACTAATACAACATCTTTCACATCAACGACTGCTTTTAAATCTTTAACAAGTTCTTCTTTATTGTCATAAGCTTTCACGCGTTCACTAGGAAAATTAATTCTTGCACCTTCTGCCATTTGTGCCCCAAGCGTACCGTACGTAAATACATATGCAATACGAGCTGGATCAATTAATTTTCCAACTTCATAATGAAATTGTACTTCTTGGTCACCAAGCTCTAGCATATCACCAAGCACGAGGATTTTTTTAGAAAACCCAGCTAATTCATTCATTAAATGAAATGCTGCTTCCATCGCTGTCGGACTTGCATTATATGCATCATTAATAATCGTTAGCCCTGCATCTGTTTTCACAACTTCCATACGCATGCCTGTCATTTTCAAATTCACTAAACCTTGTTTCATTTCTTCCCATGTTACGCCGAAAAATTCAGCAATCGCCATCGATGCTAATGCATTATATACATTATGCTTCCCAAGAACGGGCAAATAAAATACTACATTCTGCGCTTGATTCATTGTAAATTGTGTACCTGACGCTTCTAATTTTACAGATACCGGGTAATAATCGTTCGCTCTTGCATCACCAAACGTAATTGTCTTTGCTGATAAATTCATTCCTGGTACGCGTGTAGTTAACAATGGTTCATCTCCGTTATAAACAAATACGCCAGTATCTTGTAATCCTGTGACAATTTCTAGCTTGGCTTCTGCAATTCCATCACGAGAGCCCAAATCCATTAAATGCGCTTCCCCAATATTTGTAATAATCGCTGCATCAGGGCGAGCAAGCTTTGACAAAAATTCAATTTCTCCAAGGCTTGACATCCCCATCTCTAATACAGCCATTTCTGTATCTTCTTCTAAATTTAAAATCGTCAGAGGAAGTCCAATATGGTTATTAAAATTCCCCTCTGTTTTTTGTACTTTAAATTTTATTCCAAGTAAACTTGTCACGATATCCTTCGTTGATGTTTTTCCGTTACTTCCTGTCACACCAACCACTTTCACGTTTAACTGGTCGCGATAGCTCTTCGCCAATGCTTGCAGCGCTTGTAATGTATCTTCTACAAAAATAACCGGTAAATTTGCTGGCGGGTTCGCTACATCTTTCTTCCAAAGCGTTGCAACTGCACCACTTTCTATTGCTTTCTCTATAAAAGCATGACCGTCAAAACGTTCTCCTTGAATTGGAATATATAAGTTTCCTTGTTCAATCTTTCTTGTATCAATGGAAACACCTTTTATAGCTACATCATTCCATTGCTCTGCTAAGCCATTTCCACATACCATTTGCTCAATTTGCTTCATTGTTCTTTGTATCATAAAAACACTCCTTACAAGGAAGAAACACTATTCATTTGAATAGTGCTTCTCCTTTCTTGTTAGATTGTATATTTAATTTTTTGTTTTTCATCGTGACGCTCAATCGCTAGACGTACTAGCTCTTGAATAAGCTCTGGATACGGCACTCCCGTATTTTCCCATAAAAGAGGGAACATACTAAAAGGTGTGAATCCTGGCATTGTATTTACTTCATTAATAAATACATCGCCATCTTTCGTTAAGAAGAAATCTGCACGCGTTAATCCCGCACCATCTAAAGATTGAAATGCACGAATCGCATACTCTCTAATCTTCTCATATTCCGCCTCTGTAATTTCAGCAGGAATAACCATTGCTGTATCGCCATCAATGTATTTTGATTTATAGTCATAGAATTCTTTTTTCGCCACAATTTCGCCTACAACAGAACATTTCGGTTCATCGTTTCCTAATACACCAATTTCCACTTCACGACCGATAATATTCTCTTCTACGATAATTTTACGATCGAATTGGAACGCTTCTTCAAATGCATTCTCTAACTCATCACGATTTTTGCATTTATTAATTCCAACGCTTGAGCCAAGATTTGCTGGTTTCACAAAACATGGATAGCCTAATGTTTCTTCAACTTTTTCATACGCTGTTGTGCGATCTTTTTCCCATACACTGCGAATAAACGAAACATATTTTGCTTGTGGCAATCCCGCTTCTGCGAAAACATTTTTCATAATAACTTTATCCATACCTGCAGCCGATGCTAACACACCATTTCCTACATATGGAATATTCATAAGTTCTAACAAGCCTTGTACTGTTCCATCTTCACCATTCGGTCCATGTAATAACGGGAAGATGACATCGATTGCATTCTCTTTATCAGAAGCTGCCATCGGGATAATTTCTGAACTTAATGATAAAGGAGAAATTGCATTTTCTTCTCCATTCAATTGCAATTCTTGAACGCTTTTTACTTCACCTTCAATACGCTCACCGCGCACCCATTGTCCTTGTTCAGTAATATAAATTGGATGAACCTCAAATTTTTCTTGATCTAACGCTTTGCTAACAGCAAGAGCCGTTTGTAAAGAAACTTGATGCTCTGCTGATTTCCCACCATATAATAAACCTAATTTAATTTTCATAATGAAATCACCCTAATCGTCTGTTTTCATTTTTCTATTGTAGCACTTTTTACGAAAATAGGTAGTTCCTATTTAAAATAACCAGGCTGACGAAACATTTTTTCTAGTTATATACCTAATAATATGAAAAAAGGAACCTATTCGTGTATGATGAAAACCCTATGACGTTTGTTTCACCACATTATCCTTTTGTCTTTGTTCTACAAGTCGATCTAATGATATGTAAACAAGTCCTGCTATCACACATCCAATCCCTAAAATCGTAAATAAAATGTGACCTAACAAACGATCAAGTAAAATACCACCCAGTAAAGGCCCAAACGCATTGCCTGTAATCCATTGTAAGCTAGCTGCGCCCATATACGTGCCTCGTAAATGTTCTGGCGCTAAATTTGCTACAAACGTCATTTGCACAGGAGACATGACCATTTCTCCTAATGTATAAATTGCATATACAATTAATAATGTAACAAGAACTACAGTAGCATTCGTCCCTGCCCCTCCAAACCACTTCGGAAGCCAACCAATGGCAAGAAGACCTATCCCAAACAACCAAGCACCATACAGCATCGTTTTCCCTACCGGTTTATCTGTCGCCCATTTCGAAATTTGAAATTGAAACAAGACCACCAAAAGTCCATTTACTGCCATTAAATAAGAAAACGGATTATTCGTTCCAAATATCCCTTTCATTTCATTATCAAAATGAAGCGGAAGCATACCTTCTGTTTGCGAAAATCCCATCGAAATAACAATTCCGGCTAATAAATAGATTAGTAAAATTTTATCTTGAAACACAACTTTCCATACAGATTGCCTCGGTCCCTCTTCCTCATTCATTTGTTTTATTGCGCCCTTTGGCATCGTTTCTTTAATAAGCAGCAACACTAGCATCGCATAAAATAACATAGAGGATGATGCAATAATAAAAATAACATTTTTAGAAAGCAATGCAACCGAAGCACCTATAATCGGTCCAATTGCCGCTCCAATATTATGCCCCATCCTCAGTAAACCATATGCTTCCGTTCGCTTTTCAGGTTCCGTTACATCCGCTACCATCGCAGAAGCTGCCGGATGGAACAGCGAATTACAAAGCCCTAAACAAATAGATAGAATGGCATACGGTATAAAACCATCTATAAATAAGAAACCAAGCATTAAAACCGCATTGCTGGCCATTGAAAATATCATAATTGGCTTTCGTCCATAAATATCTGCAATTCGTCCACCTATAAGGGAACCAAAACTTGCTGCAATAGGAGACAGCGCCATAATAATTCCCACTTCTAGTAGCGAATCCACTTTATCCTTTAAATATAATGCAAAAAACGGCATTAACATCATCATTGCAATTCCGTTTAATGTTTCTCCAATAAATCGAATCCAAACATTACGATCCATTCCCTTTAACTCTTGCCATGTCTTCTTCACATTTCCACCCCTTTTATCACCCACCATTCATCTTATATTAATTTTAGAAAAATGTAAATTTTCAAAATAAAAAAGCCGTTCTTTTGGTAAGAACGGCTTTTTACTTATAAATTCACAGTTTTTTTATCATCTTTTTCTTTATTTAATGCACTATGCTTTTTGCTATATAAGAAATAGACTATAACTCCAATCGCCAACCAAATACCAAAACATTCCCATGTAATCGCTGGTAATTGAAGCATTAAGTATAGACAAAAAATCACTGCTAACGCTGGTAAAAACGGTACAAGCGGCGCTTTAAAGGCACGCGGTAAATCCGGATGTGTTTTTCTCATTACAATAACTGCTATTGCAACAAGTACGAATGCCGATAGAGTTCCGATATTCACAAGGTGAGCCAATACACTTAGATCAACAAGCCCTGAAATAAGAGCTGCTACAATACCTGTTATCCACGTATTTAAAAATGGTGTTTTAAACTTCGGATGTACTCTGGAAAAACGTTTCGGTAATAGACCATCACGGCTCATTGCATACGATACACGCACTTGACCATACATCATAACTAACATAACGGTTGTAATCCCTGTAATAGCACCTACCGAAATAACACCCGCCAAACCATCTTGTCCAATAAATTGAAGCGCAAATGCTACTGGATCTGATCTATCCAATTGACCAAACGGTACAATACCTGTCAAAACAAGTGAAACCGCAATATATAGGACTGTACAAATTAATAGTGATGCAATAATACCAATCGGTAAATCACGCTGCGGACGTTTTACTTCCTCCGCTGCCGTTGAAACAGCATCAAAACCAATAAAAGCAAAGAATACTGTCGCTGCACCTACCATTACACCATTAAAGCCAAATGGCATAAACGGTGTCCAGTTTTCTGGTTTTACGTATTTAAACCCAGCGAAGATGAATAATAGTACAACGGCTAATTTAATGAATACCATAATGTTATTTACGCGGGCACTTTCACGAACACCTCGTGATAAAAGAATAGTCATAATTAAAATAATAAGAACAGCTGGTAAATCAATTATTCCACCTTTTCCTGCCCCTGGAGCAGAAGCTAAAATCGTGGGAATATGAATTCCAAATCCATTTAATAAAGACTGAAAATAAGCTGACCATCCATTAGCAACAGCTGATGTCGCTAATAAGTATTCAAGCATTAAATCCCATCCAATTAAGAAGGCAAATACTTCTCCCATCGTTGCATATGTATACGTATACACACTACCAGATACCGGTACGCTGGAAGCAAATTCAGCATAACAAAAGGCAGCAAAGGCACAAACTAGTGCAGCTAATGCAAACGATAAAATAACGGCAGGCCCAGAATGTTTCGCAGAAACTACCCCTGTCAGCACGAAGATCCCTGTTCCGACAATTGCTCCTACGCCTAACATAGTTAAGTCTAATGCCCCTAATGTTCTATCTAATTTTTTCTGACTCCCTTCTTCTAACAGTTGTGTGAGCGGCTTTTTTTGAAAGATTTGCTTCATTCTCTGCACCTCAACATTTTATAATTTTCTGAAAATTTTAATATTTATTTTTATTGTACTTATTACATCTTTTTTCGTCAATAACTTCTGTCGAATTTAACAGAAAATTCATATTTCTTCATAAATAAAAAAATTTGTACGAAACAGATTGAGATTTTATACATTTTCTCTATCTCCTATCAATCTTCTTTAATCCTTCAAAAAATTTCAGTCAGTTACCATACTACTCGTTATAGTAAGATAGAAATAATAGGCCATATAGTTATATTTTTATATCATTTTATACTGTATTTTTGGTATTTTATATAATGTCGATTCTTTTATTAAAACAAGCACGCTCATTTATGAGCGTGCTTGTTTTGTTTTTCATACATAATAGGCATTCACCTTATACAGTATATGAGCCTTGTTCTAGCCAACTATACATATATTGTCCATCTTCCATCTCATGTGCATGTTTTATCACGCGTAGCGGACGGAATGTATCAATCATAACAGCTAGTTCAATAGTTTCTTTTTTACCAAGACTTGCTTCTGTTTTTCCAGGGTGCGGGCCATGTGGGATTCCACTTGGATGAAGCGTGATAGACCCTTCCTCTACACCTTTTCTGCTCATAAAATTCCCTTCCACATAATAGAGCACTTCATCACTATTTACATTACTATGATAATACGGCGCTGGGATTGCTTCTGGATGATAATCATATAGACGCGGAACAAATGAACAAATGACAAAGTTATGCCCTTCAAATGTTTGGTGTACTGGTGGTGGCTGATGAATGCGCCCTGTAATAGGCTCAAAATCCTCAATATTAAATACCCATGGATATAAATGACCATCCCATCCAACAACATCTAACGGATGATGCTGTAAAACGTGCTTATGCATATATCCTCTAGACTTTGTCATCACAACAAAGGCACCTTTTTCATCATACGTTTCTAACGTCTCTGGACCACGAATATCACGCTCACAAAATGGACTATGTTCTAATAATTGTCCATACTCATTGCGATAATTACGCGGTGTGGTAATTTGACTATTTGCTTCAACAACGAGGAATTTCGATTCTCCAACTTCAGGGATTACACGGTAAATCGTACCGATTGGAATGATAATATAATCTCCTTTTCGATAATGAATCGTACCGAACATTGTCTCAATTTTCCCAGATCCATAATGAACGAATAGCATTTCATCTCCATCGCCATTGCGATAAAAATAGTCCATTTTCTCCGTCGGATTTACAACCCCGATTATTAGATCTTCATTTCCTAATAGAAAATTCCTTCCGTTCACGGCATCTCCTGTTTTTCTATATTCTTTCGTACGAAAATGACGATGCGCTAACGCCACGTCTTCTTCATATTGCATATGACACGATTGAGCTAAAGAAGCATGACCGACTTCAGTTGGCATGTAATGATGATACAAAATAGATTGCGTACCAGAAAAACCTTTCGTTCCCATTACTTGCTCACGATAGAGCGACCCGTCTTGTTTACGAAATTGTACATGTCGTTTACGAGGAAGTTCCCCCATGCGACGATAATACATGCTCATCCCCCGCTTTCTTTTCTGCTTTTACCGTATTACGCAATGTTCCTAAGCTAGTAATCTTTAACTCTACCACATCACCAGCTTTAAGCCATTTTTCTGTTCCAAGCTCTAAAATACAGCCGCTTCCAACTGTACCAGAACCAAGTATATCTCCTGGGTACAACGTAACATCTTGGGATGCTCGTTCAATCATTTCAGCAAACGTATAATAGATATCTTGAAAATTACCTTTTGACCATTGTTCTCCATTAATATGAGCTGTCATTTCTAAATTATAACGATCATCGCTTCGATATACGTCTAATTCATCTTTCGTCACAATATACGGCCCAAGTGAGGTAGCAAAGTCTTTTCCTTTTGCTGGTCCAAGCCCGACTTTCATTTCATGCGCCTGTAAATCTCTAGCGCTCCAATCATTCATAATGCAGTAACCAAAAATATATTCATGAGCTTGTTCACGCGAGATATTTTTACCTTCTTTACCAATGACACAAGCAATCTCTAGCTCATAGTCAAGTTTCTTTGTTGCACCTGGGCACAAAATAGCTTCTTCCGGCCCAATAACAGCACGATGATTCGTAAAATAAAACACCGGAATATCATACCACTCTGGAACAACATCTAAACCACGGCGACCACGCGCTGTTTTTACATGTTGTTCAAATGCATAAAAATCACGAATACTCCCTGGGTTTGGTAAAGGTGCACAAAGCTGTACATCCGTAATATGATAAACACCGCTCGTTGGTGTGCCAATCTTACGAACTATTTCCATATATTCATCTGATTTCTCTAAAAAGAAATCATTGTAGAAGGAAGTACCCCTCCACTTGCTGTATGCATATCAATAACCTTGTCACCTTCAAGCCAACCAGCTCTCATTTCTTCTGAAGGAAGACGAAATGTAATAAACTTCATCGTTTTCTCTCCTCGCTTTGAAAGTAAAGCAGCGGGCGGAAGGAGTATCTCTCCTAACCGTTATCCCGCTCCAACGTAAAACTTGATACCTATCTATTTACTGAGAAATCAAAGAAGATAACTATCAATACGAGTCCGATTGATTCAACTAACTATCAATTTGGAACTGCTAAGTTTCACTTTATAGATTTCCTCTGCGTGCCTGCTCTCTTTCAATCGATTCAAATAATGCTTTAAAGTTTCCTTCACCAAATCCCCTTGAGCCTTTACGTTGAATAATCTCAATAAATAAAGTTGGACGATCCACAATTGGCTTTGTGAAAATTTGTAATAAGTAGCCTTCCTCATCACGATCCACAAGGATTTTCAGCTCTTTTAATTTTTCAATTTCCTCATCAATTTGACCAACACGTGCTGTTAATTCTTCATAATACGTATCTGGCGTATCTAAAAATTCCACGCCGTTTGCACGAAGCGCAGAAACAGTTTTTACAATATCATTTGTTAATAACGCAAGATGTTGTACGCCTGCTCCGTTATAGAACTCTAAATACTCTTGGATTTGTGATTTTCTTTTTCCTTCTGCTGGTTCATTGATTGGAAACTTAATACGACTTCCGTTTGTCATTACTTTCGACATTAAAGCAGAATATTCCGTACTAATATCATCATCGTCAAAATGAATCATTTGTTTAAAGCCCATTACATTTTCATAATAACTTACCCATTCTTCCATTTTTTCAACATTACCAACAACATGATCAACAGCAATTAGTCCTGTTTCTTCAAAAGGAGTAGTAGATTCTAGTGGTTCATATCCTGGCATAAACGCACCTTTATAATTTTTACGCTCTACAAGCGTGTGAATTGTATCACCATATGTGCCAATAACTGCCTTTTTAATTGTTCCATGTTCATCAGATAGCACTTCTGGCGGAGCAATTGCAACTGCACCGCGTTTTACAGCTTCTGCATATGCTTTCTCTACATCTTCTACAAGAAGTGCCACATCTTTTACACCATCGCCGTGCTGTTTCACAAACTCAGCAATGCGGCTATTCGTGTTTAAAGCACCTGACACAACAAAACGCATATTTTTTTGCACAAGTACGTAAGATACTTTATCACGGTTTCCTGTTTCTAAACCGGAATATGCAGCTATACGGAAACCAAATGCTCTCGCAAGGTAATAGCTCGTTTGTTTTGCATTACCAACATAAAATTCTAAATGATCAACATCACGTACTGGAAAAAAATCCTCCATTTGTGCTGCTAAAGTGTCCATAGACTTTTGTTCCATATTTTCCTCATCTCCCTGTAATATAATTTTCCAACTATTTCTCCTAAAAGAACGCAAGCGCTTCCAAATATCAGTAAAAAATAAATTGCACCGCAATTATTTTTTGTCAATTTTAATTTTTCTATTTTTTCTGTCAAATACCTCCCTTTTTCTTGCATAGAAAATTCGACTTTTTTCTGTTTCTCTCCTTATATTATATAAAGTGAAACTTCCATCAGTTCCTCTTTACTGATAACTCAACGAAAACACAAAGAGGGACTCCGTTTTTTCGAAGTCCCTCTTTTCATTCACGTTCAAATTTACACAGAATTTAAATTATACTAAAGCACTTGAAAGAAACATGATAAGTGCTGTTAATGCTGTTGCCACTCCTGCTGATCCTAGTAAATCCATTTTTGTTAATTGTAATACTTCTTTAGTTTCCATTATTCTCATGCTCCCTTTAATAGATTTCTGTATGTAACTTTCATTTTGTAATAGTTTTCCGCCCTACTATGTACAAAAATTACTATGAATTATGCTAAAACGCTTGAAAGAAATACGATAAGCGCTGTTAATGCTGTTGCTACTCCTGCTGATCCTAGTAAATCCATTTTTGTTAATTGTAATACTTCTTTAGTTTCCATTACTCTCATTCTCCTTTTTATAAATCTTTATATTAAATTCCCAAGAAATAATTTATTTATAGTTTTTAACTTAATGTCATATTGGATTATATAATGTAACGTTTGTAACATTAATGTAACATAACTTTTTTACTTAAGCAATAGTTCGTATAAAATTATTATGTTTTTTTAACAAATATAAAGCGTAGGGAGAAGATACCTCTCACATTTTTACCTTCTCAAGCATATTAAGTAGTTAAAATAAGCGAGTATATCTGTGTAACATTAATGTAACAGTTTCGATATAACATTTAATTTAGTATGATTGAAACAAAGAGGTGATCAGCTTGAAATTAATCGCACTTGATATGGATGGTACGCTCTTATCATCTAATCTAGAAATCTCCAAGGAAAATTTAGAGGCAATACGCAACGCTGAAGAAGCAGGACATATCGTTATGATTTGTTCTGGTAGAGCAAAAGAAGATATTTTAAAACTGCTTGAGCAATACCGCTTGTCTCTTCCACTAGGAGCTAGTAATGGAGCAGTAGTATACGCTGATGGAAAAGTAATTCATTCGCGCACTTTGCAAAAAGAAAAAGTATATGAAGTTGCAAAACAGCTCGAAGCTGGGGGATTTCCGTATAAGCTCTATACAAATAAGGGTGTATATGCACCGTATAATTGGAAAGAACAAGTAACAAAATCTTTTCAACTAAACAAAGATTCCCTTGATGTTACAATTGAAGAAATTGAGCGAATTAGCGAGAAGCAACTAAAAGCTAATTTAATTACAACTTTTCAAAGTATTGAAGATGTAGTATCCGACTCAACCATTGAAATTTCAAAGTTTTTTATCCTTACATTCAACAAAGGGGAACGTATACAATTGCTACAATCTTTAGAGAAAGATACGGCAATTATGGTGACAGCTTCCGCTCCAACAAACTTAGAGATTATGGACAAACATGGTCATAAAGGCAATGGATTACAAGAAATGGCAAAACATTTTCATATTCCTTTACAAGATACTGTTGCCATTGGAGATAACTTTAATGATGTCCCAATGTTAGAGGTGGCAGGTTTATCAATAGCAATGGGAAATGCAGAACACGATGTCAAACAACTATGTGACATTGTAACAGCGACAAACGATGAAAATGGCGTAGCTTATGCAATCGAGCAATACATTTTACAAAAAACGCAACAAAGATAATAGAAAAGGAGAAACCATTAAATTGGTTTCTCCTTTTCTCGTAATATATGGTTTTGACCAACATACAAGAATCCTACTTAAAAAATCATTCTATTATCGATAGATCCAGCATACGATAATAACAGTTTCTTAATAAAGGAGAGAAAACATGGACAAGTTATTCCTAGATGTTTTGAACTATATTTGTTTAATGCTCATTATATTAGGAGCATTACTCTTATTTCCTTTCTTCCCGACACTCGTCCTCTTTTTAGTGTTTCTCTTCATGTTCGGGATTGCTATTATCATTTCACTTGGGCCATCAGAAGAAAAACAAAAAGAAAGCAGAATTCAGCGCGCAAGGCTGTAAATTCTGCTTTCTTTTTGTTCAATCATAACGTATTCTTGTTAAACCGACGACAAAGAAGATACCAGCAAACAGAAGTAACACGCCAATATATCCTACACCAGCTTTTTAATTCTTCATATCCATACTATTCTCTAAATCCTCATATAATTTTGTTCTTAATAATTCTTTTTGCTCTTTTTCTTTATATAGTTTCTCCAATTCTAAAACATTTCTAGTTTCAGCCATTTTGCATTCTAACTCGTATATACTTTGCTCCACATTCATAAGCTGTTCTTCCAAATTTATAATGTCTTTATCTATAGGTATTTGTTTTGACACAGCTACTATTTTTTCCTTTTGTACAACAGTTTGTTGTTCTTTTTCTCTGCTCTCTTGCCACTTTTCACGTGCCCAAGCATAATTCCCAGCAAACCCATACACTGTTTGCTTATCAATCCAATACGTTTTCGCAAATAATTTATTTAAGAAATAACGGTCATGGGATACAGCCAGGATGGTTCCATTATACTGTTCAAGCGCTTCTTCTAATACTTCTCTCGATTCAATATCAAGATGGTTTGTCGGTTCATCGAGTACAAGAAAATTAATATCTTGATGCATGAGCTGTGCCAATCGTAAACGCATTCGCTCGCCCCCGCTTAATTGATTCACCTTTTTAAATACAGCTGGTCCGTAGAATAGAAAGCGAGCAAGTATATGACGGGCTTCTCCCTCTGTTACTGCTACCTGTTCTCTGAACATTTCTAATACCGTTTGTTTGCTGTTAACAATCATATGTTGAGACAAATAGCCGAGCTTTACTCCACTCCCAATACGAATTTCACCTACATCTGGATTCATTTCTTGTAGTAATAAATTCAATAATGTTGTCTTTCCTGTACCATTACGCCCAACAATCGCAACGCGCTCTTGAAAGCGAACATGTAATTCTACATTTTGAAATAAGATGCGTTCACCAAAATTCTTTCCGACTTCTTTCATGATAACAACATCTTTCCCGCTGCGTTCTTGTCCTTCAAACTGAAGCCCCATTTGTTTATGCTCTAAGACAGGCTTCTTCAATTTTTCCATACGCTCTAAAGCACGTTCCATATTGCGGGCGCGTTTATGCAGCCCCTCATTAGGAGGATTCGCTTGGTTAGCCCACTCCCTAAGTCTTTTAATTGCCTCTTTCATTTTCTTTATTTTCTTTTGCTGCTCTTGATACGCTTGGAACTCTTGCAGTAATCTTTCTTCTTTCTCCTTTACAAACTGTGAATAGTTCGTATGATATACATGCAATTCCCCATCTTCTAAATCAAAAATCTTCGTTACGATCTCATCCAAGAAATACCGATCATGTGAAATCACAACGACTGTCCCATTGTATTCCTTTAAAAATTGCTCAAGCCATTCCACCGCGAATAAATCTAAATGATTTGTCGGTTCATCGAGAAATAGTAAGTCTGGCTTCTTAAGGAGCATATAAGCTAAGCTCACTTTCGTCTGTTCACCACCGCTTAGCTCTATAAAACTTCGCGGAAATAATTCTGTTATTTGCAGTCCATTAGCGACTTTCATGATATTCGCTTCGATTTCATAACCACCTAAAAAGGAAAACTGCTCCTGTATTTCTCCGTACTCTGTCATCATTTTTTCCGTAACACTCGCCTCATGTTCTTCTGCCATTTTCTGCTCAAGCTCCCGCATTCTCCTTTCTAATACTTGCTCTTTCTCAAATGCAGAACTTAATACATCATATACAGTCATTCCTTCAGTAAACTTCGGAATTTGAGCAACATGACCAATACGCGTACCTTTCTTCATATGGATCGCACCGCCATCCACATGTTCAATTCCCGTTAACAGTTGAAAAATTGTTGTTTTACCACTGCCGTTACGACCAACTAAACCAATGCGGTCGCCTTCCTTTATCTCAAACGATATATTTTCAAATATGATATTTCCACCAAATGTCTTCGCTATATTGTTTACACTACAAATCATCATCTTTTCCGTACTCCTTTCAACGTAAAAAAGCCATGAGTAAAGAACCTTACCCACGGCTTTTATTTCAAAATAGAAAAGGGAACCACCATAGTTCCCTTTTCACACGTTTCTATAAAATGGGTGAAGAGACCTCTATCGTTCAATAGTTGTTATGAAATTGCTAAAAAAGGGCATACGTATCCCGTTAGCAACTACACGATGAAAAATTGCACGACAAATGTAGATAAAATCTAAAAATTGCGTGCGTACAACTATAGAACGATTCATCTCTTTCACCTCTTTCGTACGGAATTTTATACTTACCATTTTATTATACTCTCCTAAAATACGTTTGGATAGTCATTTTTCTGAAAATAATGTAAATAGACACATTCATACATAAAAGACAGCTGTGGTTCAAAAATAAAAGGAGGCATAGCATATGATAGATATTGTAAAAACTGTTATTCAAATTTTAGTTGATGCAAAACCAATTGTTGATGAAATTAACAATTCATGAAAAGACGACGAAAAAGTAAAGACGAGATATCCTAAATTAGGCAGGGTATCTCGTCTTTGTTTTGCTCTACCGCAAATTGCTGTTATACAATTTTTTTATAATATGCGTGCTTCTCCATCAGTTCCTCATGCGTAACTTCACCTGTAATATGCCCATCCTCTACTACAAGAATTTGATCTGCTTGTAGTATTGTCGATAAGCTATATGCGATGACAAACATCATTTTATTGGAAACGATACATTTCTTTCTTCTTTCATATGATAACTCTATTTTCTAATTTTTCCCTAATCCCACTATAAAGGATTTAAAATGACTTTTCACGAATATGTACTAGTTGGAATATGGCAAATAGGGGAGAAATATGTTTTTAACAATGGAAAATTATATCCAACCACTTGAGGTTGTAGAACATTATCTGTAGGAGCATATTCAATTTTTAGATAAATACTACGACCTAAACAAGTTTATATTTTCAGGGCGCCGTAACCCTCGCGTTGGCGGAATTATTTTAATGAATGCTGTATCTGAAGAAGAGGTAGAAGCAATTATTACAGAAGATCCTTTTTATATTCATAACATTGCTCGTTATGAAATTATTGAATTTACACCAACAAAATACGCAGACCCTTTTCAAATATTCATTAACGATACGCCAAATATAGGATAATTTTTCATATACATACGGTTACAGGGGGAGAAAAATGGAGACTCAACAACAGCTATTCTTTTTAAATCAGATTGGACAACAAAAGCCAAACAGCATGCAAAATAAAGAAACATCCTGCCCATTTTGCGATCAAACACAACTAAGCAATATTTTAGAAACGGATGAAACAATTATTTGGCTAAAAAATAAATATCCGACATTACAAAATACATTACAAACAGTCATTATCGAAACTGATAATTGTAATGATCATATTGCAACCTATACACAAAAACATATGCGAAAGCTTATCCGATTTTCAGTTAAGCACTGGTTATCGTTAGAAGAAAGCGAAAAATTCCAATCTGTCATTTTATATAAAAACCATGGACCGCTATCAGGGGGAACAATCCACCATGCACATATGCAAATTATCGGTATGGAACATGTCGACTATCGACAAAATGTAAGAACCGAACATTTCAAAGGAATCATTGTAAACAAAGAACACGGAATCGAGTTGAATATTTCTACTCATCCAATTATCGGTTTTACAGAGTTTAACATTATAATAGAAAATACGAATCTAATTGATATGATGGCAGATTATATTCAAAAAACGGTACGCTACGTATTACACGATTTTCATAAATGGTGTAATAGTTATAACATGTTCTTTTATAGCTTAGATGGAAAAATTATATGTAAAATTGTTCCCCGATTTGTCGTTTCACCACTATACGTTGGATATAACATCCCTCAAGTTTCTACACAATTACAAGGAGTAAAAGAACAGTTAAGGACATATTTCATAGAAAAATAGAGTAGGTCATCATACAACCTACTCTTTCATAACACCTTTATTTTTATAATACGCATTCTCTAACCCGATATTGTAATTCATATTTTTATCCGTCCACTCCGTTCCAAGATTACCAGGCCAGCCGGATGTGTTTGCTATATATTTTAGTAACTCAAATTCTGTTAAACCTTTCTCTACACCTCTTTTATATCCTTTTGCCAAATGAGGCATAGCAATTTGAGCATTTGTTCGCGGATCTTTTAATTGCTCATCTGTTACATTCTCAGGAGCAATTCCACCACCGCGATGCAATTGAAATAGCCCAAATGATGTTCCATGATCTCCAACGGCTCTTGGATTTAGACGACTCTCATGCTCGGCAATTGTAAGAGGTATCCATTCTGGAAGATTATATTTCTCAGCCTCTTCGCTAATAATTTGTTTCATCTGTTTTGCTTCTTCTGAATCAACATAACTTGTTGAATTTATAACTCTGTCCATTCCTTCTGATTCGCCCCGAAAAAACGTATATATTCCCACTACAATTAAGAACCCTACAAAGAACTTCTTCACGTATCTTACCTCTTCTTTCGCTGAAATTTGTCGCCTTTCAGCCTTACACATATACAATTGCTTCATTTCTATCATACCAAGAATATTCTACACCACCATCCTTCTTAAGTCTGATTTTGTGATGCAAAAGATATTAAACATACATGAAAATGTAACATTTCTCTATCAATCATTGAAACTAACTTAAATCACATACCATTTATAGAATTACATTCACTATTTTTCTATAAATTACAATTTCACTCAATATAAGGTGAAACTTCCATCAGTGGGAGCTTACTGCCCGTTAATGCGGAACCAACATGGCCTTCATGTGAATAAGCCATTTACTGGAGATAATTCTGTAGATTTATTGAAAAAATACGGATTTTTTATCATTATCGGATGTATAGCTCTTATCTTCTGGTTATTAATCAGGCGTGACAAAAGATTTAAGTAATAGAAAAGATTCAGGAAACCCTGAATCTTTTCTATTATATTTTATAAAACTGAACTGTGTTTTTATAAATAGTTTCCGCTGTATCTTCAAGGGATAGTCCTTTTATTTCACTCATACTCTTTAACACTTGTAAAATCATATATGGATGTGTCATTTCATCATTAAATTTCCACGGTCCATCCGTTTCTACCATAAGATGCGATAACGGATAAAAAGCAGCAATATCCTTGATTTTTTCTTTATATACAATGTCAGGTGTAATAGAAATGTAATACCCATTCCCTATCATTCTCTCCATCGTTTGTTGACTTCCCTTAAACCAATGAAAGTGAGCTCGGCATATTTGATAAGATTCAAGTAAATCACAAACAACTTCTGCGTCATCATATACAGCGTGCAGTACAATTGGCAAATCATGTTTTTGGGCCAAGTATACGAATCTTTCTAGTATTTCAATATATGGTTTCAACCACAACTTGGGATTCTCTTGCCGTAAATAATAAGGCAAACCAACTTCTCCGATCGCAACAATGTGATGTGCTTCTTTTTCAATCAGTTGATAAATTTTTTCGCATTGTTCAAAATCAATGTCTTGCTCGGGATGAAATCCAAGTGCTGGATATATAGACGGATAATTCTTCGCTAGCTCCAACGTCCGTTGACAAGAATGATAATTCATCGACACAGCAATCATTCCTGCTATTTCCTTCACCTTTTGTATATCTTCAATTAACTGTAATTGCTCTTCTTTTTTATATTGATCCAAATGTATATGACTATCAATCCATCTCACTTCTATCACCTCTTTCTTTCATTGTAATATGACTTTCTAAAATGTATATAAAATAAAAAAACAAGAAGGCTTTCCTTCTTGTTCGTCTATTTATTAAACAATTAAATTTGTAATCACGTCAAAAATTCCAATACATACAATCGCAACACCAAAGTAGCTAAAACATTCTACAAATGGAAATTTAGCCATTTCTTCTTTTTGCATCCCACTTGTCTCCCTTCTATAATCTCCCTAACTTCTATGTCTATTTGTATTATGAGTGAAATATGACAAAAGTGCCATCGAATTTGCTTACTTTAATCTTACATTTTTGTAAGGTTTAAAAAAATAGCCACATCTCTTTTAAGATGTGGCTTACAGTTAGTTGGTCGTTAATCCTTTTCATCACATTATTACTTTAGACAGAAAGATATATTTCGTTCTTTCTACCTTTATTGTAATTGATACTACTCATTACAACTATCGAGTTACATTACATGTACCTTACAAAAATGTAATCATGCTGTAAGCTAATTCGATAGTTATAACTCCTCGTATTTCGTACAATGTAACCAGAAACAAGGCAGCACCCAATCACGATGAAGCGAAAACTGTTTCTACTACATTGGACCAGTAATGATACTGCCGCAATGAGCCTTGTATAAATTTGTGTCCCCCTTTCCCCTTATATAGATAAAATTGAAAAGACGACCTTCTATGCCAGGTCGTCTTTTCCTATTTCCATTATGCTTTTTTATCTTCTTGCAATCTTTCTTTTAACTGTGCAAACGTCTCATTTAATTTTTCTGTCATTAGTTGCATCACTTCTTTACGATCCATCTGCGATGATTGCTCCACTTGAATCGGATCACCAAAAATTAACTGCGCTCTTTTTCCGCGAAACAATTCTTTTAAATTTTTAGGTCCAACATATGCCGCTGGAACTAACGGAGCATTAGAACGAAATGCAATTGTAACAGCGCCAGCTTTTAATGAGACAGCTTCTGCTGTTCTCGTTCCGCTCGGAAAAATCCCAACAACTTTTCCTTCTTTTAATAATCTAGATGGAATTTTCAGTGTACTTGGTCCTGGATTTTCACGATCAACCGGGAAGGCATTTACATTCTTAAAAAACCAATTCCCAAATTTACTTTGAAACAATTCCTTTTTCGCCATGTAATGAATTTTCGTTGGTAACATTCCCGTTGCTAACATTACAACATCCATCCAGCTTGTATGCGTACAAGCTACAACATACGCTCCGTCTTGCGGTAATTTTTCTTTTCCATATACTTCTACTTTTCCGAAAGTTTTAAATATATATTTCAACGACCTTGTAATGAATGTATACATTCGATCTGTTCCCTTCTACAATTCAATTTTTATAACTGTATTTACTTTTAATTATAACACTAAGTATTAATAGTTGGTAATAAAAATAAGTGACAAATTTTAAAATATTATTCTTACAAAAGCTATAGTCCTACCATAAGCTAATTCGTCAGTAACTTCTCCTCATATTACGTTGGACTTATAAGCGGTGCAGCTCTTCTTTCAACAATTGTGTGTACTTGTACATGTTCTATAGGTTCCCCGTTCCCCTTTATATAAAGTGAAGCTTCCATCAGTGGGGATTTTTTCATTCCCCACTGATGGCTAGTTGAACCAATCGGACTTTTACGGGCAGTTAGCTCCCACTTATCTTCCTCGCTTCTCTCTCAATCTTGAGGTGGGGGTCTTACTGCCCGCAAATAGCGGGATAAATGAAAAGGGCTGCTTGTCATCATACAAGCAGCTCTTTTTAATTTGTTTCATACATAATTTTACCTGTTTTACTTATATCATAACCACCGATAGCACGCAGTTCATTTTGAAATTCAGGAGACTGTAATACTTCTTTTACCGTTTCAATCAGCGCAGTATTTTCTTCTGTTTTTAAAATCACTAAATCATAGCGCTCTTGTATAAATGGCACAAAATCTATATTTACAATTTGTGCTACCTTTTCTGTTCCTATCCCTACATCAGCTTTTCCATTCGCTACTTGAGAAGCAACACCAATATGGTTTGACTCTTCCCAGTCATACCCAACAATACTCTTTTTGGATACTCCATTTATACGTAATTGTTCATCAACAAGAACACGAATACCAGATCCTCGTTCCCTATTTACAAATTGAACGGATGCATCACATAAATCATGCAATGTCTTTATACGTTTCGGATTTCCTTTTTGCACATAAAAACCAGATGTTCTTGATAATAAATTAATAACAATACAAG
This sequence comes from Bacillus sp. EA-CB0995, assembly GCF_055814245.1. Lineage (NCBI taxonomy): Bacteria > Bacillati > Bacillota > Bacilli > Caryophanales > Bacillaceae > Bacillus > Bacillus sp. EA-CB0995. The sequence continues at coordinate 64,059 of NZ_CP169269.1, forward strand.
GTTGTCCAACTAAAATTCGTTTCACATACGGAATGTTGTATTCTCCTGTATCCCCATCGAACAAATGGAGACTCACAATATCTCCTTTTCCTTGATACATTTGAATTAAACTTGTTAAGCTCCCTTGATATGCCCTTAGTATATTAGGAGCTTTCAAATGATTTTCTAGATGTTTGGTTAACATATCTAGAGACAAATCTTGTCCACTAATAATACAAGAATCGGATTTGTTTGTTTGATTTATTACCTGTATAGATGATGAATCAGCTTGTATCTTCCCTGTTTTCATCTCTGTAATATATCTCTCTAAATCACTTGCATCAATACGCATTTGCCGACCAACTCGATAAGAGGGCAAATTACCTTTTTTTATCAAATCATACACTGTTAATTTTGATACTTTTAATCGTTTCGCTACTTCTTCTGTTGTGTAGGAATGATGATCCATAAGCCGATTCCTCGCTTTCTGCCTTCATTGTAACAAAAATAACAGTTTTTCTTCTATTTATTTTTACTATTGTGAGAAAAATCACAACATATCTAATTATAACTATTTATAATTAGATATAATTAGTTATAATTGGAATGGGATGAAAGAAAGGAGAAATAAAGATGAACAAACACATATTTCGTTTTATTTGCAGTATTTTATTTGCACTACTTCTCGTAATAAGTACCGGATGTACAAACACAAGTAAACAAGAAAAAACAACTGCTAAAGAAGAAAACGTTGAACTTACTATTTCTGCTGCAGCTAGTTTACAAGACGCACTAAAAGACATTCAAACACAATATGAAAAGAAAGAACCAAATATAAAACTGTCATTTAACTTTGGAAGTTCTGGCGCTCTTCAGCAACAAATTGAACAAGGAGCTCCTGCCGATCTATTTTTCTCGGCCGCAGAAGACAAATTCGAAACGCTTGTAAGCAAAGGAATCATTGATCAAAAAGAAGGAAAAAATCTGCTTGGCAATGATTTAGTATTAGTTGTTCCAAAAGGTAGTAACATAAAAGATTTTCAATCATTAAAAGAAGATCAAGTGACGAAAATTGCATTAGGCACACCTGAATCTGTTCCAGCAGGTAAATACGCAAAAGAGGCTCTTACTCATTTAAACCTTTGGAACGACCTCCAAAATAAAATAGTATACACAAAAGACGTACGCCAAGTATTAACATACGTAGAAACAGGAAGCGTTAATGCAGGGATTGTTTATAAAACAGATGCACTTATTTCTAAGAAGGTAAACATTGCTAACACAGCACCAACAAATTCACACGAACCGATCCACTATCCACTAGGCATTATAAAAGCAACAAAACATAAAAAGGAAGCAACTGCTTTTTATGAATATTTACAGTCTAAAGACGCTATAGCGATCTTTAAAAAATATGGTTTTACAGTGCTGCAGTAGTCATTATGGTATTTGATGCATTTTGGTCACCTATCATTCTTTCACTAAAAGTTGCTGCGCTTGCTACTATAATCGTGATGGTGTTCGGAACGATAATTGGACGTGTTTTAGCTCGTTCGTCAAAACGCTATAAAATTTTTTAGAAACATTTTTCTTATTGCCAATGGTATTGCCGCCTACTGTAATTGGTTTTTTTCTTATTATCATCTTTGGAAAACACAGTCCGATTGGTCAATGGATAGAAGCTTTGTTTCAGCAATCTATTATGTTCACATCTTGGGCTGCTGTTATCGCTTCAACCGTAGTTGCATTTCCACTTATGTACCAATCAGCAAAAACAGGGTTTATCATTGCTAATGAACAAATTGAAGATGGAGCTAGAGACCTCGGAGCAAATGAAATACAAGTGTTCTTACATGTAACATTACCACTTGCGTTCCCTTCTCTACTTAGCGGAATGATTTTAAGTTTCGTACGTGCTCTAGGAGAATTTGGTGCAACACTTATGTTTGCCGGAAACATTCCCGGTAAAACACAAACGATTCCAACGGCTATTTATATGGCAATTGACGGAAGCAATATGTCACTTGCATGGGCACTTGTTCTCACAACTGTCGGTATGTCGTTTATCTTTTTGTTGCTCATTCAACTTATAAACAAAAGAATAAAGTGAAACTTCCATCAGTGGGGGATTTTCTTCATCCCCCACTGATGGTTAGTTGAACCAATCGGGCTTTTACGGGCAGTTATCCCCCCACCTATTTTCTTCTCTTTTCTCTGAATCTTGAGATGGGGGCTTACTGCCCGTTAATGCGGGATAACATCTTCCTAACAGCAGCTTTCGACAAAGCTGCTCTTTTTTGATTATTTCCCACGAAATGAGATGAAAATACGATTTCCTTGTAGAATTATAGAAGAAAAGGAGAGATTTCATGTTTAATCAAACACTTTGTTTTATAAGAAAAGATGATGAAATATTAATGCTCAATCGACAGAAAGCACCGCTACAAGGCCTTTGGAATGGCGTTGGCGGTAAGATGACAAAAACTGAAACACCAACCGCATGTATTCTACGCGAGATTGAGGAAGAAACAGGCCTATCCTTAACAGAGCAAGAAGTTACATATAAAGGAACGTTATCCTGGAAAATTGACAATACACACTTCAGGGGATTATACCTTTTTACCGCAGACCTCCCAGCTCATATTCTTTACCATACTCCAAAAAAAGTAGCTGAAGGTATTTTAGACTGGAAACATATGTCTTGGATTTTATCTGAACAAAATCAAGGAGTAAATTCTTTAACGAAGAAATTTTTACCCACGGTTTTACAAGAAGATGGCGTATATGACCATACTTCCGTTTTTCAAAATGATCAGCTCACACAATACGAAAAACAAGCATGTGCACATATAAAATAGCCTCTGATAAAGTAAAACTTCCATCAGTGGGGGATTTTCTTCATCCCCCACTGATGGTTAGTTGAACCAATCGGGCGCATGCCAGCAGTTATCCCCTACCTATTTTCCTCACTCCTCTCTGAGTCTCTCTACCTTTTTATACCTTTATAAAATATTAAAACTTTTCACATTCATATAAATATACATTCTATTTGAATTTACTTTCTAAATGAGATACTTTCCTGTTATTATATGAAGGTGCGAAAAAAGGAATAAACGAAAACGCATAAATTATATTGAAAACGCATTTATATAATAATAGTGCTCTTCTTATTCACAGCGCTACTTCATAGATGTGGAGTCGTGTTTTAACAATCGGTAATCCTCTACTTCTTAAGTAGGAAATTACCGATTGTTAGAACGGAATACATTTTATTGATATAACAAGAAGGGAGTCTTGTAATGGACATTTTATTAGCACTTCTTCCTGCATTAGCATGGGGAAATATTTTAATAGTAAGTGTAAAAATGGGCGGCGGTGCATATAGCCAAACAGTTGGTATGACTATTGGCGCTCTATTCTTCGCTACAATCATATATGCATTTACAACACCTGCATTATCTTTAACTATATTAATTGTTGGCTTTGTTTCAGGGTTATTCTGGGCTTTAGGACAAGTTAATCAATTAAAAACAGTAGAAAAAATGGGTGTTTCAACAACTGTTACAATTTCAACAGGTATGCAGCTTGTAGCTACTACTATCTTTGGGGTTATCGCATTTCATGAATGGACAACTACTACTACAATCATTCTGGGAACGATTGCAATCCTTTTAATTGTGATTGGTGTTGTTTTTACTTCTTTAGATGATAAAGAAAATGCACAGCCACCTGGACAACTAAAAAAAGGAATCGTTACTCTAATTACTTCTACTTTTGGTTACCTTGTATATGTAGTCATTATTCGTTGGTACAACGTTGATGGTTGGTCTGCTATTTTACCTCAAGCAGTTGGTATGTTTGTTGGAGCTGTTATACTAACAGCTAAACATAAACCTTTCAATAAATATGCAATTCGTAATATCTTATCTGGTTTATTATGGGGTACAGGTAACTTATTCTTATTCCTTTCTCAACCAAAAGTTGGTGTTGCAACAAGTTTCTCGTTATCCCAAACTGGAATTATTATCTCAACATTTGGTGCAATTATCTTCTTAGGTGAAAAGAAAACAAAACGCCAAATGGTATTTATCGCACTTGGTAGTGCATTAATTATTGGCGGTGCAGTTCTTCTTGGTATGACAAAATCTTAATTATATATCCTAGTTTCGGAAAGGATACTTTCTGAGACTAGGATTTTTTTATGTGCAAGTCTTTTCTTTTTACAATTATCTTTCATCAATGTTATCGTTTTGTTACTACATTTCCTACAGGAAGGATTAAAGGATATGCAAAAAAACAACGAATTTTATTTATTGGTGCAGGCCGTATGGCTGAAGCAATATTTACTGGTCTACTTAAAACGAGTAAAGAATACATCGAAGAAATTATTGTATCTAATCGAAGCGATACAGAAAAACTCAAGCAATTAGAGCAACGATATGGCGTATCGACCACAAATGATTGGAAACAGTACATCAAAGCTGTGGATACCATCGTTTTAGCAATGCCGCCAGCTGCACATGAACAGTTATTAGCGGAATTATCTCCTCTTCTAACTCATCAGTTTGTAGTGACCGTTGCTGCTGGAATTGGTCCATCTTACTTAGAAGAAAAACTTCCTCAAGGTACACCAGTTGCCTGGATTATGCCAAATACAGCTGCGACAATCGGACAGTCTATCTCCTTATATACAATGGGACATTCCGTAAATGAAGAACAGCAAGAAACGTTACAACTTCTTTTAAAAGGCATTGGTACATCACAACTCTGCACAGAAGAAGAAATTCATCAACTAACTGCTGTTACTGGCAGTGCACCAGCCTTTCTTTACCACTTTGCTGAAGGTCTAATTGAAGCAACAAAAAGTTATGGGATTAATGAAGCAACAGCAAAACATCTTGTCATTCAAATGATTGCTGGTTCTGCTGCTATGCTCGAACAAGAACAAGATCCAGCTATGCTGCGTGAACAAGTGACAACGCCAGGTGGTTCAACTGCAGAAGGTTTAAAAGTTTTATATGAGTATAATTTCTCAAAGATCATTCACCAAGCAATTGAAGCAACAAATAAAAAAGCTAGGGGGAATTAACATGAAATTAACGAGCTTACAAGATTGCACAACTTTACATAACGGTGTGAAAATGCCATGGTTTGGTTTAGGTGTCTTTAAAGTAGAAGACGGCTCAGAGGTTATTGATTCTGTAAAAGTAGCTATCAAAAACGGATACCGTAGCATTGATACAGCGGCTATATATAAAAATGAAGAAGGTGTTGGACAAGCAATTCAAGAATCCGGTATTCCACGCGAAGAACTATTCATTACATCAAAAGTATGGAATAGCGACCAAGGCTATGAATCTACACTACAAGCGTTCGAAACAAGTCTACAAAAGCTTGGCTTAGAGTACTTAGATTTATACTTAGTACATTGGCCTGTAAAAGGTAAATATAAAGAGACGTGGAAAGCATTAGAAAAGCTTTATAAAGATGGTCGTGTTCGTGCTATTGGTGTTAGTAACTTCCAAGTCCACCATTTACAAGACGTACTAGAAGATGCGGAAATTAAACCAATGATTAACCAAGTAGAATATCACCCACGCTTAACTCAAGAAGAACTGCATACTTTTTGTAAAGAGCATGGCATTCAATTAGAAGCATGGTCACCATTAATGCAAGGTCAGCTTCTTGATCATCCAACTTTACAAGAAATTGCAGCAAAGTATAATAAATCTACTGCCCAAGTAATCCTGCGTTGGGATTTGCAAAATGAGGTTGTTACGATTCCAAAATCCGTAAAAGAGCATCGTATTATTGAAAATGCAGATATCTTTGACTTTGAATTAACTGCTGAAGATATGAAAACAATTCAATCTCTGAATGAGAATCACCGTGTTGGTCCTGATCCAGATAACTTTAATTTTTAATGTATAAGGTCATCAAGCACATGTTTGATCCTTTTCGCTTTGATAAAGTGAAACTTCCATCAGTGGGGGGCTTTTCATCCCCCACTGATGGTTAGTTGAACCAATTGGGCTTTTACGGGCAGTTTATCCCCCACCTATCTTCTTAGCTCTCTCTGCATCTTGAGGTGGGGGTCTTACTGCCCGTTAATGCGGAATAAAACTATCAATAAAAAAGGTATCCCCTCACAGGATACCTTTTTCTTTATGCTTCATTTCCTCTTATTACAGTTTGATTTTTCTTCAATGATATAGATATCTTATATCCGACCACAACAATTATCCTTTGTCTTTTTAATTTACTTTCAATATTGTAAAAAATCATTACTTTTTCTTACATAAAAATATAAAAAATGGAAAAACTTTTATTGAAAAATAATAAGGAGGCATACAACATGAGAATCTTATTTTCAATCCTTTTAGCATTCATGCTAGTACCTGCAATGACAGGATGTACAACAACAAAACAGGATACAACTACTAATAAGAAAACGACAGAAGGAACAAAAGATGCAGTAAATCAAGATTTAAAATTAAGTTTTAATGAATTCAATTTAAAGGCAACTTATCAAGATACAAAGAAAGACTACGAAGCAGAATACAAACAGAAAAAAGCAACTGACAAACCCGAAGCAAAAGTAGACGATAGTAAAACAAATGAAAGGTTGGCTGGAGATGAAGCAATGAATAAATTGGCTCCACTCTTACAACAGCTTAAATTTGATAAGGACACAAAAGACCAAGATGTCGTTGATCAAGTAGTAGATGTATTCCAACTCGATAAAGATTATCAAAAATTCGACTTAAAAGTTGTCTTTACAGATGGAACGAAAAAAGAATATAAAATGCCATAATAAAGTGAAACTTCCTTCTGGGAACGGTTTTTTCCCAGAAGGTTAGTTGAACCAATCGGGCTTTTACGGGCGGTTACTCCTATATACTCTTCATTTCCCTTAAATCTTAATCTGAGGACTTACTGCACGTTAATAAGATAAACAAAAACAAAGCAGCTCTTTTAGCTTCCGTCTAAAAGAGCTGCTTTTATATAGTGAAAGTTATTTCTATTGATTCCATATAACAATAAACTAACACTTTTTATGAAACCTTTTTCCGTTCATTTCGTTATAGTATACTTCATATTTCTCTCTCGTAATTGGATCAAAATATATTTCCCCTGTAAACAAATACCCATTTGGTACTTCTGTGCCATGATTATCTTGTAATCTTTTATCTTTTCTTTTAGCAATCATTAAAATAATAAGAAAAATAATTACCTGTACACAGAAATATATGAAAATGCCTTTCCACATACTATTCAACCGTTTCTACAATAACAGCTGTACCATATGCTACAATTTCACTCATATTATGACTAAGACTGCCTGAATCAAAACGAACCATAATAATTGCATTCGCTCCCATCGCTGCAGCATTTTCAATCATACGATCTAACGCATATTTTCTTGCATCCTCAAGCATTTCTGTATACTGTGAAATCTCTCCGCCAAATAAACCTTTGAATGCAGCCATAATATCTTTTCCTAAGCCTCTTGCCCGTACCGTTAATCCAAACACAGTTCCTAACGTCTTTTTTACTTCGTAACCTGGCACACTTTCCGTTGTTACAACAATCATTTCGTTCAACCCCTTTAAAATTTATTATTATTATCAATAATGATAATAATATATGCAAAGAATGTCAAATATTCCTCTATCTTAAAATTTATTTACAAAACAACAAAAAACCCCCACCTATCTTCGATTTCTTAAAATCTTGAGGTGCGGGTTTTATAGTCGTTAAGTGCAAAATATAACTTTGTTTGTAAACAAAGTTATTTCGCTCCCTGTTCTTCTTTTTTAAAACGATCATAATAATTAACTGCTGTAGAAAAATGTACTTCAACATCACGAATTAATGCAGAATTTTCTTCTTTCGCTAATTGCGCTAATTTTTTCATCGCCTGTTCTGTTTCATCTAAAAAACCTACATACAAGGCGTTTTCCTGTTCTTTTGATTTTGGAACCCGAATTTCTTTACGCACATTCTCAATATCTGCTAACGTATTTTCTGTTACCTTTTGTACGTCTTCTTTAAACTTCGGAGATTGTAATGTGCTTGCAGATCCTTCTTTAGCTTCTTTCCAAAGCTCCATAGCCTGATTTAATTCGTCATCAATTTTTTTCTCATATTGACTATGTACGGAATTATACACTTTCACATCTTCCGGATTGTCTGCCTTTTGATCTTTTTGATCTATCTGTTCTAAGTTTTCTTTCGTTTCTTTTTTTACTTCTTTATTACTAGTACATCCTGTTAATAGTAATGCACTACTAAGCAGAATCGCACCCCAAGCTTTTTGTTTCATTTCAAACTACTCCTTTTATCCACTGTATTTCTTCTATATATTATATCGACAATGAGTAGAAAATTACACGTTTCTGCTTTCTTTTGTACCTATGACGATATTCTTTTCACAATATTGTCACCTTATCTACATTACTTATACTAAAAACCTACACGACTACTACCTTTAAAAAGAAAGTTTGAACATCCTTACACAAAAAGATGATATAGAATATTCAGCCACAAAAGCAGGGTAATCTATTCCTTTTAATTAAAAAATTGTAAAATCATACAATATGCTATTTTATACAATTGGGGGGTATGACATTTTGTTCTTTTCGAAAGCAATAGACTTATATGCCTTATATGGTTTGCATAAGAAACGCAGCAAAAAATTTCAATTTTCTTCTCTTCCTAGTAAAGTTTTAGAAACGAAAGACATCCAAGAGTTTTATAAAACCAATTCCATCAATATTCAATTTAAAATAAAAGATTTTAATAATCAAAATTATAATATCTGTAAATTCGAATATAAAAGCTCGATTCAATCTGGTATTTCATGTAATGATATTGTGACTGGAGAGGCTTTTTTACACCAAAATGATGCCTCACCTAACATTATTTTTGTTCATGGTTGGAGAATGGATTCAAATGAAAGAGTAAAAAAATATTTCATAATCAAATAATGAATTTGAAATGGAATATGTATTATTTTACGCTACCATATCACTTCGAAAGAAAGCCAGAATGTTCACTATATAGCGGAGAATACATGATTAGCGCCAACATTGAACGAACAGTCCAATCATCTCAGCAAGCTGTAGCTGATTTAAGAGGATTAATACAATGGATTAAGAAAAACAAACAAGGACCGGTAATTTTAGTCGGTATGAGCCTAGGTGGATTCATTACAAATTTAATGGCTTTAGTTGAATCTCAAATTGATGTACTAGCTTCTATTTTTTATGCCAATCGTCTTTCTTATTCCATTTGGAATACAAAGCCTGGGAAATATATTAAAGCAGACTTACAAAAACACGGAATTACTTATAATGATTTAATACAGTATTGGAGAATTACAGAACCTAACCAAACGGTTCCAGTAATGAACAAAGACAACATCCTGTTAATTTCCGCCAAAAACGATCAGTATGTCCATATCGAAGACACTGATTACTTATGGCAGTCCTGGGGAAAACCTACACGATATGTATATAATGGCGGACATGCTGGAATTGTCCTTAATCGCAAAAGAATTGCGACGGATACCATTAACTTTATCCAAAAACGGATAGCTGGGGAAAGAAACCATTATGCAATGGATTCAATAAAGTGAAACTTCCATCAGTGAGGGGTTTTTTCATCCCCCACTGATGGTTAGTTGAACCAATCGAGCTTTTACGGGCAGTTATCCCCCACCTATCCTTCTTAGTTCTTTCTGCATCTTGAGGTGGGGGTCTTACTGCCCGTTAATGCGGGATAAAATGAAACTTCCGTCAGGGGGGCTTACTGTCCAAAAATAGCCGGATAAGCTAATTTTAAAAAAACTATCCACCTATTGTAGTGGATAGCTTTTTTTCCTTATATTCTTCATTCCTTTTAAAACAAACGATCCTTCCTACTACTTATGCATTATACAGCTTCCTTTGCCTCCGTTAATGCTTTTGTACCAGAAACTGCTTCTGCATGTTTTGCTTCATCAAATTCGTTTTCACTCTTTGCAACAATCATCGTAGCAATCCCGTTTCCAATCAAGTTTACAATAGCTCTGCCTTCACTCATGAAGCGATCTACTCCAAGAAGTAATGCTAATCCTTCTAAAGGAATAACCTTTAATGCTGATAAAGTAGACGCTAATACAATAAATCCACTTCCTGTTACACCTGCAGCTCCTTTAGACGTTAACATAAGCACTAAAATAATTGTAACTTGCTGCCCAATTGTTAAATCGATACCAAATACTTGTGCTAAAAAGACAACTGACATGGATAAATAAATAGACGTACCATCAAGATTGAAAGAATAACCTGTTGGAATAACAAGACCAACAACAGATTTTGAACATCCATATTGCTCCATCTTGTTCATCATTCTTGGCAATACAGATTCAGAAGAACTTGTTCCTAATACGATTAGTATTTCATCCCGAATAAACTTTAAATAATTCCATAAACTAAATCCATATATCTTACAAATAATATTTAAAACAACAAAAACGAATAGGAACATCGTTATATATACCGACATCATTAATTTCCCAAGTGGCAGAAGCGAAGCAAGTCCAAAGTAACCGATTGTATATGCCATAGCACCAAATGCCCCGATCGGTGCAGCTTTCATTACATAGCCAATAATGTTAAAGAATACATGTGAAAGTTTGTCTAAGAAATCAATCACTGATTTTCCTTTTTCTCCAAGAGCCGCTAGCCCTATACCAAATAAAATCGAAAAGAATAATACCTGTAAAATATCACCTTTCGCAAACGCATCAACCATATTAGAAGGCACGATATGGGTTACAAAATCAACCCAATTAATGCTATGTCCTCCGCCTTGTGTATATTTTGATACGTCCCCTTTTGCAAGTTCATTAAAGTTAAGACCTTCCCCTGGCTTCATAACATTTACAACAATTAAACCAACAATAAGTGCGAATGTAGTCACAACCTCAAAATAAATAAGAGCTTTACCGCCGACCTTACCAACCTTTTTCATATCTCCCATTTTGGCAATTCCAAGTACAATTGTTAAGAAAATAATTGGTGCGATTACCATTTTTACAGCATTAATAAATGTGTCGCCTAGCGGCTTCATTTGTTTACCGACACTTGGCCAAAGTAACCCAACTAACACACCAAGCACAATAGCCGTTAATACTTGAAAGGTTAAGTTTTTAAAAAGTCGTTTCACCTTTCTTCTCCCCCTATATTTTCTAAATTTTCTATCCGTTTATTTCTAACATAATGATAGCGTTTACATTAAAAAGAGAGAAGTTTATGGTCATAACGAATATTTTGTTCATTTTGGTCTTAGTTTTTCATTTCATGAAATACATAACGATTAATTGGTCTTCCAACTCCACCATATTGAACTGCCAAATGAATTACGCCCTTTTTTCTAAATAATCTAAGTAACGCCGAGCCGTCACTCTAGCTATACCAATTGCACGTGCCACTTCTTCAGCAGAACGAGGTTCTTCTTGCTTTTTTACATACTTTACAATTTCATTTAATGTAAATTCGTTCAAACCTTTTGGCAAATTGCTCACTGTTTTTTCAGAACGCCCAGAATATAGTAATAAATCTAGTTGCTCTTGCGAAATAACCCCAGAATCTCTCAAACTCGTTCTATATTGGCGGTATTTCTCTAACGCTTGCTGAATACGATACAACTTAAAAGGCTTAATAATATAGTCTAGTGCTCCATTTTGAAGCATGAGTTTAATTGTTTCCCTATCTTTAGCAGCAGACACAACAATTACATCCGTTTCTAATTCTTGCTTTCGAAATTCCTGCAGTACTTTAATACCATCCTTTTTAGGCATAAAAATATCCAAAATAACAAGATCTGGATTCATTTTTTTGACAAAACGAACCCCTCCTCACCATCGCTTGCAACAGCTATTACTTGAAACCCTTCTACACTTCTTATAAATTCTTTATTCACTTCCTGAACCATTGGATCATCTTCTATCAACACTACTTTAAATTCCTCTTTACATGCCATACCATTCCGCCTCCATCTCCATTGGAAAAGTAATGATAAAAGAAGTTCCTTCATCTTGAAAAGATGAAATTCTAATTTCTCCTCTTCCCTTTTCAACAATTTGTTTTACTAGAAAAAGACCATAACCTGTCCCGCTACGCTTATTCACAGTAAACCCTTTCTCATATACCCTTGATAAATACTCTTCTTTTATTCCGCAGCCATTATCTTCAATTAATATCGCGCACATGTCGTCTGACTGCTCAATACTAATATCAATTCTTTTATTCGTGGCCTCAATTTGTTCAAATGATCCGAATGCATTTTCTATTAAATTCCCTAATAATACAACGAAATCATGTTGATCTAATTGGTACGGAAAAGCCTCCAAATAACTATTTTGATCAATACTCACCTGAATTCCGAGCTCTTTTCCTCTACTTACTTTACTTAAAAGCAGACCTGCAACAGCATCATTTTTAATTGTCTCATTTAAAAAATTTGTTACATTCTCCTGCTCTTCTGAAGTGTTATATGCAAGCTGTAATGCCTTATCAGCTTTACCAAGCTGAATTAAACCTGCTATTGTATGAAGTTTATTCATATGCTCATGGCTTTGCACACGCAATGCTTCTACAAAGTTCTTCACCCCAGTTAATTCTTCCGCAAGCTTTGTTACCTCAGTACGATCTTGAAAAATTGCTACAGCTCCAATTAATTCATCATCTTTCTTAATAGGGATACGATTACTTAAAATAACCTGTCCGCTGACTTTTATCTCTTCATTGTATACTGCCTGATTTTTCTCCACGATTTCTGGAAGCCTTGTATCCTGTAATACTTTACGAATAGGCTTTCCTACAACATCTCCATCTACATGAAAAACTTGCTTTGCTTTCTCGTTAAAAACTGTAATAATTTCTTGATTATCAATCGCAATCACACCTTCATTCATCGAATGAAAAGTTGCTGTCCTTTCTTCAAGTATCCGTTTAATCTCATATGGCTCTAACTGAAACATTTGTTTTTTTATATGATTGGCAAGCATTAATGAACCTATCAATCCAAATATTAAAGTTAATATGACTATAAAAAGAATTTCTCCTTGTAATTCAACCATAATCCCCCAAAAGCTTGGTATTTTATTTCCTACAACGACAACACCAATTTGATTTAAGTCTTGATCTTTAATAGGCATAAACGCACGAATTACGGTACCTATTTCTCCCTTTGCTTTTGAAAAATAAATATGCTCTGCAAATGCTGGTTCTTCATCTGCTCCTTTTGAAGGTTTCCCAATCATTTCTTTCACAGGATGCGAATATCGAACTCGTTCCATATTCATAACTACAATATAATCTGTTTCATTAATTACTCTAATCTTTTCAATAACAGGATTTAATGTAATCCATCCATTTGCTTCTTGCAGTGACTTCTTTACATCTGACATTTCAGCTACCGTTCGCGCTGTATTCATAGATCTAATTCTTAATTCTTTCTCTTCTTTTTGTTGAATATTTGCGATTATAACCCCACCGCCAATCATGAGCGAAAATATAACTACAGCATAAGAAAGAATCGTAATTTTCCAACGGATCGGTAATTCCCTCACTTTTGCCCCTCCTTTCTTCTAAAAGCATCTTTACGAATAGAAATCTTCTCGATATGCTTACAATAACAACCTCAAAAGGAGGACTAAGATGAAAAAAGCAGCTACTTTTATACTTCTTTTCATCACTTTAATTGCAAGCGCTTTATTTATTAAATATCAGAGTTATTTTTCTCAAAATGCACTCTCATACGATAACGAACAAGAAGGACTAGAAGACCAAATCGTCTTTAAATTTAGCCATGTTGTAGCAGAAAACACACCAAAAGGACGTGCTGCCAACAAATTTGCTGAACTCGTTGATGAAAAGTCAAATGGTAAAATAAAAATAGAGGTCTTCCCTAACGGAAGCCTATATTCTGATATAGAAGAATTTCATGCTTTAAAATCTGGGCAAGTACAAATTATTGCTCCTTCTACATCAAAACTTGGAGCGTTCTCCCCTGAATGGGGCGTACTTGATTTACCATTTGCTTTTTCAAGTTATGAAGCCTTACAAGAAGGCTTAAACGGAAAAATTGGGGAACAATTACTTCAATCCTTACAAAAGGATGGAATAAAAGGGCTTGCCCACTGGTCCAACGGCTTTAAACAAATCACTTCAAATAAAGGACCCATTTATACCCCCGAAGATATAAAGGGACAATCTTTTCGCATCATGCAAAGTAATGTAATCAAGTCCCAATTTGATTTATTAAAAGTTCACACATATCCTGATTCATTTAATTCTACATATCAATTAATTGAATCAGGAAAAGTTGATGGCGAAGAAAATACCATTTCAAATATCTACTCTAAAAAATTCTATAACGTCCAAAACTATTTGACAATTACTAACCATGGGTATTTAGGATATGTTGTCATGATGAATCAAAAAACCTGGGACAAACAAACGAAAAAAACAAAGCAAATACTAATGGAAGCAATGGAAGAAACGACTGCTTGGAATAATCAACAATCCATTCAAATGAACAAAGAACAACTTGAACTCATGAAACAAAACTCATCAATTCAAATTCATGAATTAAACGACGAACAACGAAAAGAATGGGAAAAGACACTATCACCTATATACGACCAACTTGCTCCTACGATTGGGGAGAATCTGATGGAGGAGTTGAAGAAATTACAGCGGAAGTACGAAACGCATGTTCCGTAATAGCAAAACTCATAAATATTCAAGGATAGATACCTAAAAAATTCGTCCTTTCTTAAGAAAGGACGAATTTACTATTATAACAGGGAATCCCAAATCATAATTACATGCGAACGTTTCGCACTCTCGAAACTCTTCAAATCGTGATGAAGAAAAAATAGAAACGAAATCAAGTGGATTTTCCGCAGTATCAAGACAGCAGGAATGATTGACGTGAACCCGCGGTGTTGTTAAAATTATTGTTGGAATTAATGTGAAAGGATTCACAAGTTTTGACCTTTATTGTGAAATTATTCACAAATGTTACTTCTAAATGTGAAAAGTTTCACAATATTTAACTCTTATTTCTTCAAAAAACATTTTAAAAAGGAGTTGTGCGTTATGAAAAGAATCGTAACACTGAGCACTCGTAAACTGAAGGATACCGCAAAACACGGTGGATGCGGTGCATGCCAAACATCTTGCCAATCTGCTTGCAAAACGTCTTGCGGAGTTGCAAATCAGAAGTGTGAAAACACAATGAACAGATAGGAAATAAGAAATGTACCGCCCAACTGCTTTCCAGATGGGCGGCAATTTTTATCCCGCTAATAGAAGTTTCACTTTATGGACAAAAGGAGTTTGATTATTAAGTATGATTCATCAATATAAATTAAATGGATACAATATCGTGCTGGATACCTATAGTGGATCGGTGCATGTTGTCGATGACCTCGCCTATGAAATTATCGGGCTTTATGAGAATACTCCTGCAGAAGAAATCGTGACGATGATGCTAGAAAAGTACAAATATGATTCCAACATCTCCGAGGGGGACATTCGGGAAACAATCGCGGATGTCGAAGAGCTAAAAAATGATGGACAACTCTTTACTGAGGATGAATTTAAGGACCTCTCAATCGATTTGAGAAATCGTCAAACTTATGTAAAGGCTCTCTGCCTCAATGCCGCGCATACCTGTAACCTATCATGCGAATACTGCTTCGCCAGCCAAGGAAAATATAACGGAAATAGAGCAATCATGAGCTATGAGGTTGGACAAAGAGCCATCGATTACCTATTAGAAAACTCCGGTCATCACCGAAACCTCGACGTCGACTTCTTCGGTGGAGAACCACTCATGGCATGGAAGGTTGTCAAACAGATTGTCGCTTACGCAAGAAGCAAAGAAAAAGAGAACAAAAAGACTTTTCGCTTCACCTTCACTACGAATGGCATGCTACTGAACGATGAGGTCACTGATTTCTTGAACGAGGAAATGTACAATGTAGTACTAAGTCTTGATGGAAGAAAAGAGGTTCATGATCACCTTCGCAAAACAGTCACCGGAAAAGGAAGCTACGATTATATCGTTCCGAAATTCCAGGAATTCATCGAAAAGCGCGGAGACAAAGAATACTATGTACGTGGAACCTATACTCGCAACAATGTTGACTTCACTAATGACATTTTTCACATTGCAGACCTTGGTTTCGACAAACTCTCGATGGAACCGGTCATCTGCGATCCACGGGAACCATATGCGCTCACTGAGGAGGATCTCCCAGAGATTTACAATCAGTACGAAATTCTCGCCAAGGAAATGCTGGAGCGCGAGGAAAAAGGCAATGGCTTTACCTTCTACCATTACATGCTTGACCTCTCCGAGGGCCCTTGCATTCAAAAAGAATTTCCGGCTGTGGCTCAGGAACGGAATATCTCGCTGTCACACCATGGGGCGAGATATTCCCTTGCCACCAGTTCGTCGGAGATGAAGAATATAGCATGGGAAACATCTGGGATGGAATCACAAAACCAGAGACGCAATGCCAATTTAAAGAAAGCAACTGCTACTCGAAGCCAGAATGCCAAGACTGCTGGGCGAAACTTTACTGTAGTGGCGGTTGCCCTGCCAATGCGCTGCATGCAACCGGCTCCCTCAAGGGAACTTACGATTTCAGTTGTGACATCTTCCGCAAGAGAGTCGAATGTTCCATGATGGTTAAAGTAGCCGAATCTATCAGAGCTATGGAACAAAGTGAACAGGTCATAGTGGAATAAACATAAAGATGCAACAAGAGGCTGAGCATAAATCAGAAAAAATCTAGTTTATGCTCAGCCTTTTTGAAAATATTTCAATGTCTTTGTTTAAATTTAAGAATTCACATCTGATATGTCTATCCTTAGACCAGCTTAAATCTATCTCTAAGAACAAGAATGATATAAACACTTTTTCAATCTAAAATACTTTGTATGTAATCGAAAATACCGTTAACATAACAGCAAGAAGCAGCATGAATTTTGTCCATTTTTGATTCACTTACACTTCCCTCTTACATCTTCCTATAGGAAATTTAATCCAACACACTAAGAAGCAACTGAAAAGATTGTGGTAAAATAAAAAAACTTTATCAGTTTGTATTCCATATAAGGAGGCAGTGTATTCTTGAAACTAGTTAATGATCATATTAAGAAAGGGTTAAAAGTTTTGTTTGTCGGCTTTAATCCAAGCATTCGCTCAAGTGAAACAGGGCATCACTTCGCTAATCCTAATAATCGTTTTTGGAGAATTCTCCATGAAGCAGGACTAACACCGAGAAAATATGATGCTTCAGAAGACTATAAATTATTGGATTTGGATATGGGTCTTACAAACATAGTAGCAAGATCAACTAAGGCAGCAGATGAGATTACCAAGGAAGAGTATAAAGAAGGAAAAGAAATTTTAAAACAGAAAATTACACAGCTAAAGCCCGAAGTAGTCTGTTTTGTTGGAAAAGGCGTTTATCAAGAATATAGCGGCCGAAAGATAGCCCCATGGGGACAACAGTCTGAGTCAGTCATACCTGGAACAATCGATTTTGTTGCCCCCTCCTCAAGCGGGTTAGTAAGAATGAGGCTTGAAGACATTGTGAAGATCTATAAGCAGTTGGCTAAATTAGTATGCAAGTAAGACACCGGTAGGTATTTAGTACCTTCGTTTTTTTGCAATACAAAGGTATAGACAAATACAACAAAAAATACAAAGGCTTGTCAGCAGTTATCCCCCACCTATCTTCTTTGTTTCTCTCTAAATCTTGAGGTGGGGGTCTCACTGCCCATTAATGCGGGATAAACAGGCAGGCCTAGTTCCGATGACAACGGTGGCATCCAGTTCACTAGAATAGGCCAGCTGCGGTATCAACCCATTACGAGCAAAGATCTCAACAGTTTGCTTTGCCTGCCGTTCACTAGTCTCGATCAGCAAATGGCCGCCAGGTACTAGCCAATCTGGCGCCGCCGCAGCCACCCGTCGCTGGACATCAAGCCCGTCCACACCTCCGTCAAGTGCCACACGAGCCTCATGTATGCGAGCCTCTGGGGGTAGCATCCTAATCACCTCGGTAGGTACGTAAGGTACGTTGGCGACCAGGATGTCGACGCGGCCCCGCAGTGTGGCGGGCAGCGGCTCGTAGAGGTCACCTTCGTACACGTGACCACCGGTGGCAGCAACGTTGCGCAAGGCGCATCGCACCGCGGCAGGATCGATGTCGGAGGCATATAACTCAATCCGTTCCTGCACTGCCGCCAGCGCGGCCCCCAACGCGCCCGAACCGCAGCACAAGTCAACCACGACGGCTCCTTGCCGTATGAGGACGGCGGCCTGGCGGACGAGAAACTCTGTGCGGCGTCGAGGTACGAAAACGCCCGGGTCCACCGCTATCCGCAGACCGCAAAACTCCGTCCAGCCGATAACGTGTTCAAGGGGCAAACCAGCTACTCGTCGGTCTACCATAGCGGCGAGATCCTCCGGCGTCCTAGCCGCAGAAATGAGCAATCGCGCCTCATCTTCGGCGAAAACACAACCAGCAGCCCGAAGCTTGGTGACGATGTTTGTACAAATGGCATCATTCACAAATGATCCTACCTCGGCATGGGATGTCACATCTTCATTTTTTGAAGTTTCATTCTTAATTATGAACTTACTTTCATCAACACAATTGATTTTCCCGAAGTTCAAAGATGCTTTCTTTAAGTCCATAAATTTCCCCCATTCCCATCTTCATCATCTGCCTGTTAGCTTAATAAATTAAATTGCAGTTCAGTTTAATGTGTTTTTCCAGTCTACAACTTTATTTTCATCGGAGAGCTGGAATTTTTCTTATTACTCTTTATAAAAAAAACACACCAAAGGAGATGTCATCATGAGATTCCAAAGGTGTGTTTTTAAGTGACTTTATATTAAATTAAATAACTTTATTGTTACTCAACATGAAAAAGACTACAATTCGTTTTCATGTTTGTTTCTCCTATAATTTTGTGAATTACTTTTTTCCATAACTGCAAAATAATTGTTTTCATTATCAGCAAAGTTAAATACTCTACCAGAAGGCATACTTACAATTTCTCCGACTGTAATTTTTTTATCTGAAAAGTCTTTATATAACTTATCAAGATCTTCCGTGAAAAACATCATTGAAGGTGTATTAAGATTTAATTCAGGCTGCATTTTAGCAATTAATTCTTTATCGTGAAGAACGATACTCGTTCCCGCTTCCTTTGTTGGATAAATTTCAATCCATCTAAATCCTTGGCCGTTATCTGCTTCAGAAACTACACTAAACCCTACTTTTTCTGTCCAAAATTGCACTGCCTCATCTTGGTTATTTACATATAGCATAATTTGACCGACTTTATTAATCATTTGCTTCTCTCCCTTTCTTCTAGTTTAGTTAATATTGATTTTTTTCGTTTGAGCATTTCATTATACTTTGGTATTCATATCATATAACTGCTTAATGATTATATCAAATACAAGGCCTAAACAATTTTTTCACGGTTCCATCTATAGCCTTACTTAAAGATGAACAAATAAAGTTAAGCAATTACAGGTGTTTGTTTTAGAAACCTGCTCTGTTAGAGTAAATTTAAAATAATGTTTGATCAAAAATACCTAACTTTTTATGCTTTAGTATTGGCTTCAGACACTCCAAAAAGAAGTCCTTGATTATCTAAACAATAAGCAAAGTAACCCATATTAGGAATAGCTGTTTTAGGTACAACTACTTGTCCACCATTTTCAGTAACTTTTTTTATGTATTCATCAACTGAAGGTACTTCAATAGAATTAGTAGTTCTGGTAACACCGTCAGGGGACTTCATCAATCCACCATCGATACCAGGTTTACCGCTCTCACCCGTAATAATAAACCAATAGTCTTGTGGTCCAGGCATCTTTTCAAACTTCCAACCAAAACTATTTGTATAAAATTCAATTGCTTCTTCAAGGTTGGGAACTTGAAATTCAAACCTTAAAACTTTACTCAATTTCATACCTCCTTTTGTTTTTTACATAACAATTATACAAGAACATACGTTCTAATGCAATTTCAATTAGAATTACTTTCATTATTAAGGGATGTTCAAAAAAAATTTATATTTACATGTACTTTTTATGAAATATCCAAAGGGGGAAAACGATACAACTTTTTTATAAACATCGCGACTTTATGCAAATGTTACTTTAAAATAAAGTTTGATCATTTTTGTAATCCTTCCCCCTATTAAAACGCTCAATTGCGGAAAATCAACAATATTATTAAAGGCGTACTGAAACTCCCCTCTTAAATATCTATATCAATAATCTTTCAGTTCAATCTCATTGGAAGCTTTCACTATCATTTTCGTAATCATCTTAAACATTGCACCCATAAGGATAGGTACACGCAACATTAAATTGCGCAGCAAGATTTTGGATTTTGAGCTTTCAATCATGCCTCCAGCAGCTGTTAGCCCTATTTTTTGATTTTTCTCAACAAAATTTCTCATCTCTTTTTCGTAGGCAACAAAGGCGCGGTCGTAATTGCCATGCGCAGCTTTCAGTTCACCAGCTAGTACATAAGCTCCGACAAGTGCCAGACTAGAGCCTTGACCCGAAAGTGGTGATGGGCCATACGCCGCATCACCTACCAATGTAATCCGACCCTTTGACCATGTCGGCATATGAATCTGGCAAATCTCATCAAAGTAAAAGTCTGTCGCTTCTTTCATAGTTTTAAGTAGATGCGGAGTTTCCCAACCCATATCATCTTGGAAAGCATTGTCTACAAGTTCCTTTTGGGCTTCCACATCATAGCGATCGTACTTCAGTGCCTCTGATTTAAACACGAACATCCCCTTTGCTTCAGTATTATCACGGGCACTATACATACCTACAGTTTTGCCTGGCATCGTATAAAGCAGCTGGCGGTGGTCGAGGCTAAGGTAATTCTCAAGGGTAAAAATCGAGATATAACAGCCAAGAGTACGTTTAAATTGTTCTTTGTCACCAAAAATTAAGGTGCGCACATTGGAATGGAGCCCGTCCGCACCGATGACCAGATCGAATGTCTGCGGCTTGCTACGAATAAATTGGACTTCTGCACCTGCTTCAGCCTCATGTATAGCGGTAATCGAATCGTCCCAAATATATTCGACCGTATCCTTGGTCAAGTCGTACAAAATACTACTAAGGTCTTCGCGCATGATTTCGATATCCAGCCCCTGCTGATTCCCCATACTCGCTTCGCTTATTTTACCTTCGATTTTGCCTTTGCTATTCACGAAGTAAACACCGGTCATGTGCGTGTCAGCTGCACGAACTTGATCGAGTATCCCCATCCGCTTAAGCACCGTAATGGCTACACCACGAATATCAACACCATATCCACCTGGGCGCAATACGGGCGCACGTTCTACTACAGTCACGTCGAAGCCGTAGCGGTGAAGCCAGTAAGCTAATGCCGGCCCAGCAATGCTCGCACCGGAAATAAGGACGCGCATCGTTTGTTCACTCCTATCCTAATTAAAGTCATACAACATATCCACAGTATATTCACGGCCTATTTTATATATGTAACGCAGTAAAATAATAGGAATCTAAGAATTTAACAAAATATCCTCAAAAACAGCTAAACTCAAAAATGAAACAATAATTTTTCTTTTTTTCATTTTCTTACCTCTTTTATTTAAATTTGGTGAAACCTGTTTCATTATAAAAAAGGAATGTTGAATAATTTTTAGAAAATTGTAAAAATAATGTAAACGCCTTAAACGAAATATGAAATTTTGAATAAACTATGCAAAATTTCATAAAGGGATAACATTTTAAACAATGAAGAGCTTACAAAGTTCAAGCATGACGCGAATTATATAATTGGTATGGTACTTGCAATAGAGGAGAGTGAATAAAACCGCTCAAAAAAAGACTGAATTTTCAGTCTTAAAAGAAGGGAGGGAAATAAGCTAGGAGAGTATACAACGCACAGGAAAATCGAAAGGGGGCTTTTTATGCAAACAAAAATCAAGCAGGAAACGAATAACATGGAGCAATATCACTACAAGCAAGAATTACAGAGGTCCTTAAAGTTTTTTAGCTCTTTTGCAGTCGCGTTTTCATTTATGTCCATCACAACGGGCATTTTCACAAATTTTGGTTTTGTTTTAAACAATGCGGGGCCCGCAGGTATTTGGACGTGGCCAATCGTATTAGCAGGACACTTGCTTGTCGCTCTTGTTATTGCCGAATTGGCAGGAAGAATGCCACTCAGCGGCTACTCGTACCAATGGGTGACGCGGCTGGCAAATCAAGGATTAGGATGGTTTTCCGGCTGGCTCGGATTTTGCTTTTTTGTCATTGTCATTCCTGCCGTCGATTTCGGCCTGTCTCCACTCATTGCTGATGTATTCGGCTGGAATATCGGGGGAAAAACCCTTTTGTATATTGCACTCGCAACCCTGCTGCTACAGGCTGCCCTCAACATTTTTGGCGTAAAACTGGCTTCTCGTCTCAATGACATTGCAGTATATACCGAAGTGATCGGTATGGTGGGCATTCTTGTTATTCTTGCTGTTGTTGCGCTATTCACAACTCCGAATTGGGATATGCTAACAAATATCGGCGAGCAGAAAAGCGGCACGTTCCTTGGCGGCTTTGTGATTGCTATGCTAATGGGATCTTGGACCATGGTCGGCTTTGAAGCCGCGGCGAATCTTTCGGAAGAAACAATTGACGCGAGTAAAAATGTACCACGTGCTGTATTTTTCGCGTTACTGATTGGTGGTATCATTGGGTTTGCTTTTCTTTTTACTGTTACAATTTCCATTACGGATTTAGCCGGTGTGACAGCTTCTGCCAACCCGCTTCCACTTATTATTAAAACAAAGCTCGGCCAATTCATCGGCACTTTGTTTATGCTTCTTGTTATCATTTCCATTTTTGCATGTGGATTAATCGGAATGGCTTCCGCCTCCCGTATCATTTATGCAATGGCGCGGGACGATGTATTTTTTGCTTCACGTTCTTTTAAAAAGGTGAACCCAGGAACATCCGTACCGGTAAATGCGATTTTGCTTGTATTAGTTCTCGATATTATAGCGATCCTATTCTCTGATTCTTTAACTTTACTAGTCGGATCAACATCTGTTGTTCTTACCGCTTTATACTTCATAACAGTTTTGGCTTACTATTTGCGTAGAAAAGATTTACCTGACGCGGAGACGTTCAATTTAGGGAAATGGAGAGCACCTGTCACGTATGGCGCTTTAATATGGCTCGTGTTCGAAATGGGAGTATTGACTATCCCTGATATGTTTCATGGAGTGGCAATTGTAGGCGGAACACTATTTGCAACGGGAACTCTTGTATATTTTGCGTTGTTCCGAAGCAAGATTAAAGCAGGAAAAATCGGGATTCAAAATACAAACATTGATGTAGGGCACTCGTAAGCAATCCCCACATTACTGAATGTGAACCCTGAAAATGGACAAACATCAAAACACTGAAATTACCTGTTCGCTATATTCTTTCGTGGACAGGTAGTTTCATTTTTCTTGAATTCGCGCACAATTAATTGTAGTAATTAAGTGTTTATCCCAGATTTAAGTTTCAGTTTTATAAAAAAGTTTGATTATTGTCTATCAATGATATTCTGCAATCGTTCTATTTTGGTCTGAATGATAACCCATTTGTCTGCAAAGCAGTCTTAAGTTTAGGTAAAGAACTTGGTCCCATACCATGAAATTGCAAAATCTCGTCTTCACTAAAGTTTGATAGCTGTTGCAAAGAAGTTATTCCATTGTTTTCTAATGCTCGTCTAGCTGGTGCTGATAGTAATGAAAGAAATCCGTTGTCAGGTTTCCGTTCTTTCTCACAAATCGGGCAGGTTGGACAATCGCTACTTTTATAGTACTTGTGCCCTTTGTTGCAAGTTCTTAAGCTTTTCTTTGAAGTTGCCATTTTTGACGTCCCCTTTTCTTAAGAATTATATTGTTAGCTTTTCAACATTCCATCAGCTAATCTATCGATATGAATAACACCGTTTTCTAGAATCTTAAAAAAATTGTCTTTTCTACATCACTAACAAGATTAGTTTTCACATCTTAATTTAACAATAATTATAGCACTTTTTTATTTCAGATATTCTTTTCGTTTTTACCATAAAAAATAACTTGCTTGAGGAGGTTAGCTAAAATAGTTCGATAAATCTACGTGCTGCTTTGGAAAGATATCGTTGTTTAAGCCAAACTAATGCTATCTCTGATTGAAGAGAAGAATCTAGGATGTCCAATACCCTAATTCCAATATTACGAAATGCAGATACTGCAGATTTAGGAAGTATACTTGCTCCAATGCCAGCTTCAACTAAAGAAAGAAGTATATTAATATCTGGACATTCGCACAAAATATTTGGCTGGAATTCGAATCGTTCACATTCTTCTATAATTCTTTCATACAGCCCTTCTCCCTTCGTTCTGTGGACTAGCAATAAAGGTACATCTTCAATCTCTTTCATTTGAATAGCTTCTTTTGAATGGAAATTCCCCCAATCTTTCGGTACTACAAAAACAAATGATTCCGTTTCCAAAGGGATCATAGAAAGACCTTCCATTTCTAAAGGAAGACGAACAATAGCAAGTTCGATATTGCGGTTTTCCAACTGTTTACTCAATTCAACTGGATCTCCTCCCCGCAGTTTAAATGAAATCATTGGATAGTTTTCATGGAAATATTGAATTCTTTTAGGCAGATAAGAAACACATGAGACAACTATACCAATGGATAGAGAACCTCTGATTCCTTCACCAGCTTCTTTTACTTCTAATATCGATTCCTCAAATAAATTTAAAATATTCCGAGCTTTTTTATATAGAATTTTACCTGCCTCAGTGAGTTCCATAGTCTTACCATTTCTTTTTCGTTCTAATAGTACGGTACCAATCTCCTCTTCCATAAGTCGAAGTTGCTGGCTTAATGGGGGTTGTGCCATGTGAAGTTTTTTGGCAGCACGAGAAATTTGCCCTTCTTCAGCAATAATAAGAAAATAGCGTAATTGTCTTATGTCCATCATGTACCTCCGATATATATATGATTTTGATATATATAAATAACATTATAGATATTTTTCATATAATTATAGAGATGATAATATGAGTAAGCAAATAAAATCGCATTAAAATAACTCAGGCATGGGTTTTAATGTTTGTCTGATGAGAAAGACAAACACGTAGGAACTTAATATTACATGGGAGGTGGAAATATTGGATAAACCCCGATTATGGACAAGGAATTTTATCAGTATTGCCATTACTAATTTTCTTGTGTTTACAACATTTTATTATTTGTTGGTTACACTGCCGATATATGCTTTACAAGAATTGCACGGTGCCGAATCTGAAGCAGGACTTATTACTACAGTTTTTTTGATTGCATCCATCCTAACACGCCCACTTGCAGGTAAATGGATCGAAAAGTCAGGAAAGTATATCGTTTTTATAAGTTCCCTCCTTGTTCTTTTCGCAGCTTCAATTTTCTATTTTAGTCCACACTCTGTTATTGGCTTACTAATTCTTCGCTTTTTTCATGGAGTTGGCTTTGGAATGGCCACAACGGCCACTGGAGCAATTGTTGCCGATCTCATCCCGGAATCTCGCAAAGGAGAAGGGATGGGGTACTATGGACTAACGCTAAATCTTGGCATGGCTATTGGTCCCTTTTTGGGTTTGACTGTTATGCAACAAGCAGGGACAAATGTAATGTTTATCATAATGCATTATGTGCTCTCTTTGCACTCGTTGCAGGATTATTCGTTAAATTACCTACGAAACCTTCTATGTCAGAACGGACAATTGAACGAAAAACAGGTATGAAAATTGGAGATTATTTGGAAACCTCCGCCATTCCTGTATCATTGGTTTCAGCTTTCTTTGCACTGATTTATTCGGGAATTGTTTCTTTCGTATCCATATATGCTAAAGAGCAAAGTTTAGTGGAAGCTGCTGGTTATTTCTTTGTTGTGTACGCAGTTGTCCTTTTAATTTCCCGGCCATTTACTGGAAAATGGTTTGATTTATTTGGGGCAAATATTATAATTTATCCCGCTATTTTATGCTTTGCAGTCGGTACGTTCTTATTGAGTGTATCAAATACGTCCTTGTTATTTCTTTCATCAGCAGCCCTTATTGGATTGGGTTGGGGAACCATGTTTCCTAGTCTTCAAACCATTGCCATTCAAGTAGCACCTCCTAAAAAGAGGGCATTGGCTACGGCTACATTCCTTTCTATATTCGATTTTGGGTTCGGAATTGGATCATTTATCTTTGGTATTGCAGCGGCTAAAGTTGACCATGGCTCATTATATTTTTATTGTTCATTCCTTATAATAATCGGAATTGGGGTTTACTATTTACTGCATGGTAGAATATCTCCACGTTCTATTGCGAAAAAGGAAAAGATTTCTTAGGGTATTTTTAATTTATGAAATATAATGGAGTGGTGGATGCACTAGTGACAAATTACCCTTTACGTGCATACAAATAAAAATGGTTTGAACAAAGTACTTAAAATTATTTTTAATTATAAAACAAAAAAGCATGACATAAGCTGTCATGCTTTTTATCATATGTTGTTGGTTTGTAATAAAGTTTGATCAAAAGCATGCTACGAACGTTGATTTTATAATAGACGTAATAAACACTGTTTAACAATTTCTTTTCCAATTCCAGAAGCTGCACCTGTTATTTTTTTCTCCGTTTCAATTCTATATAACCTCAAATACTACTATGAAACCAATTTTAACATGATCCTAACCCTTTTACCTTTTTAAATAACCGCCGTTACTTTAATAAAAATAGCTGCCTAATTTGGCAGCTATTTCTTAAAGTAACGCGCCCTAAACATAAAGAAAGATCACAATGCTTATTGAAGAATTGCGCCCGATTGCGGAAGACCGTTCTGTACATCTGTAATTGAGAGATATTGCAGAAATGCCCCCGTTTGCTTAAAAACACCTCGTAGGTTCTCATGGGGTGATTTTTTGCCAGATAATTCGGGCACATTCTTCTGGCGATGTCTTTGTTGTGTCAACTTTGATGTCATAATGTATGCCAACGTGAACCGAAGTCGCTTGTGAAACTGCCATTCCTGCAACGCGGTCCGCTCGTTCCCTCTCACGAGCGGACGCCACAATAGGGTCACAGAAAACACCAACCCACAGCACCTGCAACCCTTCCAAGGCAGCTTTCCAACGATTACAAGAATCTACTCCGCTAATGAAGACATCGTCGATAATCACTCGGGCTCCTCTACGGACCATCTCGCCAATACCGTGCATCCATGCAGATTCTAATGTACGAAATTCCGTACCTGGACTGACAGACCCATCGTCACCGAATTTAATTCCACTGTCTGCTTTCATCATTGCATCGGGCATGGCGTCGATTAAATCGTCGATACTGAACCTTAACCATGACGTTGGCAATGAATTTTGAAGACATTTTGCGATAGTGGTTTTCCCGGAACTCGATCCACCATTCAGAATAATTACTTCTACCATACCTTTAACCTCTCTTTGGAACATAAGCTTAAGGGCTTCTTATGTCGCCATGCTGTCTTTTAAACTTAATAACAATTATGTCACTTTCACAAGAGTTATTCTAGAATATGGCCCGATTGCGGAACAAAAAAAGTCCTGCATATCATACAGGACTTTTAATCAAACTTTATTGTAAATCAACACAAATATCTATCAAATTACCAAACTCTTACTCAACAGTAACTGACTTAGCTAAGTTACGTGGTTTATCAACGTCACACTCACGGTGAAGCGCTGCATAGTATGCAATTAGCTGTAATGGAATAACTGCTACAAGCGGTGCTAGTGCTTCGTGTACAGCTGGTACGATGAAGCGGTCGCCTTCCATTTCTAAGCCTTTCATTGCGATGATGCAAGGGTTTGCTCCGCGTGCTACTACTTCTTTTACATTACCACGAATACCTAAGTTTACGTGCTCTTGCGTAGCAAGTGCGATAACTGGTGTACCTTTTTCAATTAGCGCGATTGTACCGTGTTTTAACTCTCCACCAGCAAAGCCTTCTGCTTGGATGTAAGAGATTTCTTTTAGCTTTAATGCGCCTTCTAAACCAACATAGAAGTCAACACCGCGGCCAATGAAGAAACAGTTGCGTGTTGTTGCTAAGTATTCTTTTGCAATTGCATCCATTTCATCTTTTTGATTGCAAAGTACTTCCATTGCGTTTGCAACAAGACCAAGTTCTTGGATTAAATCAAAGTCAACTGCTAAGCCTTTTGTTTTTGTAATGTCAGCTGCTAAAATCGCTAGTACTGCAAGCTGTGCTGTGTATGCTTTTGTAGAAGCTACTGCGATTTCTGGGCCAGCATGTAATGGTAATGTATAATCAGCTTCACGAGACAGTGTAGAACCTGGCACGTTTGTAATTGTTAATGCTTTATGTCCCATTTCATTTGTTTGCACAAGTACTGCGCGGCTATCTGCAGTCTCACCACTTTGTGAAATGTAAATAAAGAATGGTTTTTCTGTTAATAATGGCATGTTGTAAGAAAATTCACTTGCTACATGTACTTCTACTGGTACTTTTGCAAAACTCTCAATGAATTGTTTTCCAACAAGACCCGCATGATAACTCGTTCCACATGCGATAATATAGATACGATCACTTTCTAAAATCGCATCACGAATCTCTTTATCTAGTTCGATTTCGCCATCTTCATTTTGGTACTTTTGAATAATATTACGGATTACAAGCGGCTGTTCATCAATTTCTTTTAGCATGAAATGAGGATATGTTCCTTTTTCAATGTCACTTGCATCTAATTCTGCTGTAAATGGTGCACGATCAATCGTTTCACCTTGTAAATTTTGAATTGTAATCTTTTCTTTTGTTACAAGAACCGTTTCTTTATCCATTAGCTCGATAAATTGATCTGTAACTTGTAGCATTGCCATTGCATCACTTGCAACAACATTAAAGTTATCTCCAGTACCCACTAATAGCGGGCTTTTGTTTTTAGCAACATAAATCATGTCTGGGTTTTCTGCATCAAGTAATGCCAATGCATATGAGCCGTGTAATAATGTTAACGTTTTACGGAATGCTTCTTCTACCGTCAAACCTGTCTCCACTTGTTTTTCTACAAGCTGAACGATTACTTCTGTATCTGTTTCACTTACAAAGTTCACATCTTGAAGATATTCATTCTTTAATAGCTCATAGTTTTCAATTACACCGTTATGCACAAGGGTAAAGCGCTCTGAAGCACTTTGATGTGGATGTGCGTTTACCTGACTTGGTACACCATGAGTTGCCCAACGTGTATGACCGATTCCCACGTTAGCTGCTACATTTTCATCCACGATTTCGCGAAGCTTTGCAATGCGACCTTTTTCTTTAAATACAACAACACCATTCGCCGCTTGCACTGCAATACCAGCTGAGTCATATCCGCGGTATTCTAGCTTCTCTAAACCTTTTAATAAAATTTCCTTTGCATCTTGTTCCCCAATAAATCCTACGATTCCACACATGTTTTGTCGCCGTTACAACATGCTTACGTTCTCACATAAACATGTAACGACATATTCCGATCCTTATTATTCATACACAAAAAACGGATTTTACATATCGCTAGCTTTGTAAGCTTGTAACGGCTTTCACCTTCCTCTCTCTTTGGTTTCAGTCCGTATACTTCATACTGCTAGTGTAATCCGTTCCTCTTCTCTCATCACACTTTCACCTTTGTCCATTGAGTCACCCCAATGCTTTAAGTAAAAGTTTTCGGTTGCGATGAACAACCGGGAGCCATCCGCCGAAATCTCGATAAACTCCTCCTCGTCAACTACGTCTCAGGTAGTTCTGGCGCTTCTTACTTCAATCTATTTTGCCGAGAAAAAGAACAAAATCATCTTATAACAAATGGAATAAATCGTCAATGAAATTTTTTTCATTGCAGATAAACATTCTATGCAAAAGGAGCACATTTTGTGCCCCTTTTTATCATAAAATCCGCTTATTATTCAGCTCCAACTTCTTCTTTTACAACTTCTACAATACGGCTTACGTATTGATTACAAAGATCTTGTGTTGGCGCCTCTGCCATAACACGAATTAATGGCTCTGTACCAGAAGGACGAACAAGAATACGCCCATCACCATTCATCTCTTCCTCTACAACACGAATGATCTCTTTAATTTTTTCATTTTCTAATGCTTGTTTTTTATCTGTTACACGAACATTCACAAGTAATTGCGGGAATTTTTTCATTTCACTTGCAAGCTCAGATAATGATTTTTTCGTCATTTTCATAATGTTAACAAGTTGAAGTGCACTTAACATTCCATCGCCAGTTGTAATGTAATCTAAGAAAATAATATGACCAGATTGTTCACCGCCGAGGTTATAGCCACCACGTTTCATTTCTTCCATTACGTAACGGTCACCAACAGCTGTTTGATCACTTGTAATGCCATTTGCTTCTAATGCTTTATAGAAACCTAAATTACTCATGACTGTCGAAACAACTGTATTATGTTTTAATTTTCCAGATTCGCTCATATATTTTGCACAAATGTACATAATTTGATCGCCATCTACAATATTTCCTTTTTCGTCAACAGCAATTAAACGGTCACCATCTCCGTCAAATGCTAGACCGATATCAGCACCTTTTTCTTTCACAAACTCTGCTAATACTTCTGGGTGCGTAGAACCTACGCCCTCGTTAATATTCATACCATTTGGCGCTGTTCCCATTGTGGAAATATCCGCTTCTAAATCAGCAAATAAATACGGTGCTAAAGAAGACGTCGCACCGTGCGCACAATCTAATGCGATATGTAAGCCCGCAAAATCTTCATCTACAGTTTGTTTAATGTATTGTAAGTATTTTTGTCCGCCCTCAAAGTAGTCATTTACTTGACCTAATGCTGTACCCACAGGACGTGGAAGCTCATCTATTTCTTTATCTAATAATGCTTCGATTTCTTCCTCTTGCTCGTCTGTTAATTTAAATCCGTCTGGACCAAAGAACTTAATTCCATTATCTTGTACAGGATTATGAGATGCAGAAATCATCACACCAGCTTGCGCGTCTAACGCTTTTGTTAAGTATGCAACTCCAGGGGTAGAAATAACACCAAGGCGCATTACTTCTGCTCCAATTGATAATAATCCAGCTACTAAAGCACCTTCTAACATATGTCCAGACACACGTGTATCACGGCCGATAATAACTTTTGGACGCTCTGTATTCTTTGTTAATACGTAGCCACCAAATCGCCCAATTTTAAATGCTAATTCTGGCGTTAATTCTTTATTCGCAATACCGCGTACGCCGTCAGTACCAAAATATTTTCCCATTACTATTCGCTCCTTCTTTCTTGCTCATTTCCTTGATCCGGCTTCTGCACCGGCTGCACCGGCTCACCTTGTACTTCTTTTCCCGTTTCTTCTTTCTTTGCAAGTTCTACCTTCGCATTTTTTTGTTTTAATTCTAATGTGACATTATCGGGACCAGTAATTTGAATTGGAACATCATGTGTTCCTACATCCATATTTCCTAAATTAATTGATGCTTTAATCTGTGCTGCATTTACTTTTTCTACAGCACTTGCATCCCCAAAAATATCAACACTGATTTTCCCATTTGCCGGGTCTAATAATTTCATTGTTAATAAATCCGATAATCCATTTACCTGCAAAGGAATACCGTCTATTGTTTTGCTCTGTTGCTTTTGTACTTCAACTGTTACCTTTACTTGACTAGGTTCTGCTTTTGTAACACCTTTAGGTAAAGAAACAGAGGCATCGAAGGTTGTAGACTCTGTAATTTTACTTAAGTCTACTTCGACGCCATCAAGAGATGTAATCTTATCAAGTACTTCTTTTGAACCATAAATCGTTACTTCACTGGGTTCAACTTTTATATTCGTTACAGATATCCCTTCTTGTAAGCTCCCTTTTTTCGTTACACCTAAGGGAACTGTTTTTGCAGGTGATGAAGATGAAGATGAAACTGGTACGGTGACATTGACAGTAGAAGAACCTGTTTTCAAATCCAAACGATTCCCATCTTTATCATACAATACAACTTTCGCTTCTTTTGTGATCGTTTTATTAACATCCTTCAAATCGACATACGCTCGCACAAGTGCAATTCGCGAAAGCTCTTCCTCTGTACCGGCTACTTCAACAGTACTTGGCTTTACAATAGGTTTGTCTACAATCGTTCCTGCCTGTAGTTGGTTCTCATTTAAATACTTCACTTCTACAGGAAAAGATTTTACTTCTTTCTTTTGAATTGTAACTTTTATTTTCGCTGGCTGAACCTTCAAATGTAAATTGCTCGGAACTCCACTATATTTTAAAGGGATCTCATATGTCCCCGGTGTATACCCTCGCAAATTGACAAATACCTCATACTGTCTTTTTACTTTAGCTGCAGCTACAACATTATTTTGTCCTTCAAGAGTGACTGTTACATTTTCTGGAATGCCACTTACAATATACTTATCTTCGTCATAGTAAGCAGATACCGGAACTCCAGATATTGTTTCTGTTGTATCTCCTACCGGAAAAGGCGATGGATTAAAATCACCTGATACATTTTTATCTAGGTTTGTTGACATGTAAAGCATAATTGCCAACAATAATGAAATTCCCCTTAAAAACCAATGGTTATCCATTAACTTATCCATGACGTTTTCTCCTCCAATTCCATAAAGATGAAGAAGATTCTTTTATATTTCCACTTAGCTCTTTCATAAGCATTTCCTTTAATTGTTCACTTTTCAAATCACGATGTAATTCACCATTTTTTGTTAAGGAAATTTGCCCAGTTTCTTCTGATACAACAATTGTCAAACTGTCTGTTACTTCACTTACTCCCATTGCTGCCCGGTGACGCGTTCCTAATTCTTTAGAAATAAACGGGCTTTCTGATAATGGTAAGTAACAACCAGCTGCTTTAATAATATTTCCTTGCATAATGACCGCCCCATCATGAAGGGGTGTATTCGGTATAAAGATATTAATTAATAGCTCTGATGAAATATTTGCATTTAGTGGGATTCCTGTTTCAATGTAATCTCCCATACCAGTCTCTCTAGCCGTTGTAATAAGCGCACCAATCCGACGTTTTCCCATATATTCTGTTGCCTTTACAACAGCATTGACGACAGACTCCTGTTCATCATCCTCTTTATTACTTCCACGTGAAAATAAACTTCCTCGTCCAAGCTGCTCAAGGGCACGTCTTAACTCTGGTTGAAAAATGATAATAATCGCTAAAAATCCCCAAGTTAATGCTTGATCCATAAGCCATTGCAAAGTATGCAATTCAAAAACATAACTTAAAATGCGAACAATAATAATTACCGTAATCCCTTTCAAAAGTTGTACAGCTTTTGTACCACGGATTACAAGAATTAATTTATATATAACAAACCATACAAGGCCAATATCTACTATAGTGCTGAGATATTTCAAAAAAACATTCATATCTCCAAAAGGCATTCTGACCCTTCCTCCATCTATATGTAATTTACAACAATTAGTTAATTATAACATACATTATATGAACTACAATTTCAAACCTCCTTCCTAAACCTGACAATACATTCGTTAGATATCAGACTTTAAAAAGGGAGGCATTAACATTCTTTGTTGCTATACCTCTATTTTAAAATAAAAAAAGCAGCTTTTCAGCTGCTTTTTAAAATTATTTCAACTTTTCACCAAATAAAGATCCCATTAATGCAACGGCCGCAATTGCAGTTTTATTTTTCTCATCTAAAATTGGATTTACTTCCACAAACTCGGCAGATGTAATAATACCTGATTCAGCAAGCATTTCCATTGCCAAGTGGCTTTCACGATATGATAATCCACCCATAACTGGAGTCCCCACGCCAGGTGCATCATGTGGATCAAGACCGTCTAAATCTAAAGATAAATGTACGCCATCTGTATGTGATAAGTATGCAATCGTTTCTTCCATAACTGCCGTCATTCCCATACGATCAATTTCATGCATAGTGAAAACTTTTATGCCCTCTTTTTGAATAAATTCTTTCTCTCCATCATCTAAAGAACGAGCACCAATGATAACCACATTTTCTTTTTTCACTTTCGGATACTCACCGTATAAATTAACAAGTGATGGATGACCATGTCCTAAGCTTGCAGCTAATGACATGCCATGAATATTACCAGATGGAGAAGTTTCTTCTGTATTTAAATCTCCATGCGCATCATACCAAATAACGCCAAGATTTTTATAATGCTTTGCAATTCCAGCAAGTGTTCCAATTGCAATGCTATGATCGCCGCCCAATACAAGCGGGAAACTTTTTTCTCAATAATAGTATCAACTTTACTTGCCAGTTCGTTACATACTTTTACAACTTGCTCAAGATTTTTTAACTTTTCATTTTCATTTATTTGAAATTCTCTTTCAATACATATATCCCCTAAGTCTTCCACGTTATATCCTATATTTTGAATTCTTTCAACAACTCCAGCATAACGAATTGCACTCGCTCCCATATCAACACCGCGGCGCGTTTGTCCTAAATCCATTGGTACTCCCACAATTGAAACTTCTTTCTTCATAGATGATCTCCCCCTTTTATGCTTTCACTAAATATTTTAAATCTTTTCTATTGTCTGACTCAACTCGACATTTTTTTGTATTTATATACACTTAATACAATATAAAGAAGTGATAAAGTTAGATTTTTCCGTTAAAATATGCATAAAAAAAACATCTCTTACGAATAGAGATGTTTTTGTAATCCAAGTTTCCATACAGCTGCAATATTTCGTGCTGTTATATAAATATTTTCTTTTCCCATTTCATACGCTTCTTCTAATGTCATTACTCCTGAAACAATGCTAAATACAGCATCAACACCTTCTTCATAAATAGGAGTATGATTCGAATGAACAGCTCCAGCAATTGCAATAACAGGAAGATTACGCTCTTTAGCACGTTTTGCCACTCCTATTGGTGCTTTCCCATACACTGTCTGTTCATCAATTCGTCCTTCTCCCGTAATCACTAAATCTGCACCTTGCAAATGAGCATTAAAATTCGTGTAATCAAGTACAATATCAATACCTTTTCTAAGGGTACCATGTAAAAAGGCAACGATAGCCGCTCCAAGTCCGCCCGCAGCACCTGTTCCTGGGATAAATTCAATATCATTATGAAGAGTTTGTTTGATTAATTGGGCATAATGCTTCAAATTACAGTCTAACCTCTCTACCATCTCGTCTGTGGCACCTTTTTGTTTTCCAAATACAAACGATGCCCCTGTTCCTCCTGTTAACGGATTCGCAACGTCACAAGCTGCTTCAATTTTAACCTTCTTTAAACGAGAATCTAACTGTGACATATCAAAAGAAGTAATAGAATCTAAATTCCCACCATTCGGCTCTATAACGCGATTATCGCTATCAAAAAAACGCACACCTAAAGCGGATAACATTCCTGTTCCTCCATCATTTGTAGCACTTCCCCCAAGCCCTAAAACAATATGATGAACTCCTTGTTCTAGCGCGTGTAAAATGAGTTCTCCTGTTCCTTTTGTTGTCGTTAGGAGTGGATTCCTTTTATCAAGTGGAACATGGTGTAAACCAGAGGCAGCTGCCATTTCAATAAAAGCGGTCCGTTTATCTGAAGAGAGACCGTAAAATCCTTCTACTAAATTTCCTAATGGACCTGTAACAGGGATATTCACGATTCTTCCCTTTGTTGCATCAACAAGAGCTTGTACTGTTCCTTCCCCACCATCTGCAATAGGAATTTTTATATACTCTGCTTCTGGATATATAGAGCGAAATCCTTTCTCTACTGCTTCACATACTTCTAATGCAGTTAAACTTTCTTTATAAGAATCAGACGCAATGATAATCTTCACATGAAACAACTCCCTTTTACTGTATGAAAAACCATTAAACATATTACAAAATATATCTCGTTCTAATTTATCAAAAAATCAACAAGAAAACTCCATCTTCAAAATAAATAAGATAGCGGAATAAAGTAAAACTTCCATCAGTAAATCTCCATTCCCCACTGACGGAAAGCTCTATCATATCTTGTTTAACTTCTTAGAATCTTGAAATGAGAGTCTTACCGTACGCGAGTCGCGGGGGATAAACAAAAAAAGCTTGAAATCCAATATTGGACTTCAAGCTTTTCTTTTATTTGTATGGAGCCTAGCGGGATCGAACCGCTGACCTCCTGCGTGCAAGGCAGGCGCTCTCCCAGCTGAGCTAAGGCCCCAAGTTGGAGCGGAAGACGGGATTCGAACCCGCGACCCCAACCTTGGCAAGGTTGTATTCTACCACTGAACTACTTCCGCAAAATGATGAGCCATGAAGGACTCGAACCTTCGACCCTCTGATTAAAAGTCAGATGCTCTACCAACTGAGCTAATGGCTCGTAAATGGCTGGGCTAGCTGGATTCGAACCAGCGCATGACGGAGTCAAAGTCCGTTGCCTTACCGCTTGGCTATAGCCCATTAATATTTACTAGTATGCTTGTCTCACCAAAAAAATAAACCTTTGTAAGGTTATTTTTTAAAAATAAATGGTGGAGGGGGCAGATTCGAACTGCCGAACCCGAAGGAGCGGATTTACAGTCCGCCGCGTTTAGCCACTTCGCTACCCCTCCGACATTGAAAATTATATGGTGGAGGATGACGGGATCGAACCGCCGACCCCCTGCTTGTAAGGCAGGTGCTCTCCCAGCTGAGCTAATCCTCCAAAAGTGGTGACCCGTACGGGATTCGAACCCGTGTTACCGCCGTGAAAGGGCGGTGTCTTAACCACTTGACCAACGGGCCAAAAAGTTTTAATACTTCGCACAAGCTTCCAACCGGGCTTGAACCGGTGACCTCTTCCTTACCATGGAAGTGCTCTACCAGCTGAGCTATGGAAGCATATGGCTCCGCAGGTAGGACTCGAACCTACGACCGATCGGTTAACAGCCGATAGCTCTACCACTGAGCTACTGCGGAATAATGCAAGCCTGGCAACGTCCTACTCTCACAGGGACAAAGTCCCAACTACCATCGGCGCTAGAGAGCTTAACTTCCGTGTTCGGTATGGGAACGGGTGTGACCTCTCTGCCATCATTACCAGACTTATGAAGGTATATTCCTTCAAAACTAGATAACATTTGCTTCATATTATATGGTTAAGTCCTCGATCTATTAGTATTCGTCAGCTCCACATGTCACCATGCTTCCACCTCGAACCTATCAACCTGATCATCTTTCAGGGATCTTACTAGCTTAACGCTATGGGAAATCTCATCTTGAGGGGGCTTCATGCTTAGATGCTTTCAGCACTTATCCCTTCCGCACATAGCTACCCAGCTATGCCCTTGGCAGAACAACTGGTACACCAGCGGTGCGTCCATCCCGGTCCTCTCGTACTAAGGACAGCTCCTCTCAAATTTCCTACGCCCACGACGGATAGGGACCGAACTGTCTCACGACGTTCTGAACCCAGCTCGCGTACCGCTTTAATGGGCGAACAGCCCAACCCTTGGGACCGACTACAGCCCCAGGATGCGATGAGCCGACATCGAGGTGCCAAACCTCCCCGTCGATGTGGACTCTTGGGGGAGATAAGCCTGTTATCCCCGGGGTAGCTTTTATCCGTTGAGCGATGGCCCTTCCATGCGGAACCACCGGATCACTAAGCCCGACTTTCGTCCCTGCTCGACTTGTAGGTCTCGCAGTCAAGCTCCCTTATGCCTTTGCACTCTACGAATGATTTCCAACCATTCTGAGGGAACCTTTGGGCGCCTCCGTTACTTTTTAGGAGGCGACCGCCCCAGTCAAACTGCCCACCTGACACTGTCTCCCGGGTCGATAAGACCCGTAGGTTAGAATTTCAATACAGCCAGGGCGGTATCCCACCAGCGCCTCCACCGAAGCTAGCGCTCCGGCTTCAAAGGCTCCCGCCTATCCTGTACAAGCTGTACCAAAATTCAATATCAGGCTACAGTAAAGCTCCACGGGGTCTTTCCGTCCTGTCGCGGGTAACCTGCATCTTCACAGGTACTATAATTTCACCGAGTCTCTGGTTGAGACAGTGCCCAAATCGTTACACCTTTCGTGCGGGTCGGAACTTACCCGACAAGGAATTTCGCTACCTTAGGACCGTTATAGTTACGGCCGCCGTTTACTGGGGCTTCAGTTCAGAGCTTCGCTTGCGCTAACCCCTCTCCTTAACCTTCCAGCACCGGGCAGGTGTCAGCCCCTATACTTCGCCTTACGGCTTCGCAGAGACCTGTGTTTTTGCTAAACAGTCGCTTGGGCCTATTCACTGCGGCTTTCCGTTAAGAAAGCACCCCTTCTCCCGAAGTTACGGGGTCATTTTGCCGAGTTCCTTAACCAGAGTTCTCTCGCACACCTTAGGATTCTCTCCTCGCCTACCTGTGTCGGTTTGCGGTACAGG
Source organism: Bacillus sp. EA-CB0995 (assembly GCF_055814245.1). Taxonomy (NCBI): domain Bacteria; kingdom Bacillati; phylum Bacillota; class Bacilli; order Caryophanales; family Bacillaceae; genus Bacillus; species Bacillus sp. EA-CB0995. The sequence continues at coordinate 102,602 of NZ_CP169269.1, forward strand.
CACCTTTTATCTCGCTAGAAGCTTTTCTTGGCAGCGGGGAATCAAAGACTTCGCTCCATAAGGAGCTTCCCCATCACAGCTCAGCCTTCGCGGTAAGCGGATTTGCCTACTTACCAGCCTAACTGCTTGGACGTGCACAACCAATCGCACGCTTCTTCTATCCTTCTGCGTCCCTCCATTGCTCAAACGATAAAGAGGTGGTACAGGAATATCAACCTGTTGTCCATCGCCTACGCCTGTCGGCCTCGGCTTAGGTCCTGACTAACCCTGAGCGGACGAGCCTTCCTCAGGAAACCTTAGGCATTCGGTGGACGGGATTCTCACCCGTCTTTCGCTACTCATACCGGCATTCTCACTTCTAAGCGCTCCACCAGTCCTTACGATCTGACTTCACAGCACTTAGAACGCTCCCCTACCACTGATACCATAGGTATCAATCCGCAGCTTCGGTGGTGTATTTAGCCCCGGTACATTTTCGGCGCAGAGTCACTCGACTAGTGAGCTATTACGCACTCTTTAAATGGTGGCTGCTTCTAAGCCAACATCCTAGTTGTCTAAGCAACTCCACATCCTTTTCCACTTAATACACACTTTGGGACCTTAGCTGGCGGTCTGGGCTGTTTCCCTTTTGACTACGGATCTTATCACTCGCAGTCTGACTCCCAAGGATAAGTCATTGGCATTCGGAGTTTGACTGAATTCGGTAATCCGATGAGGACCCCTAGTTCAATCAGTGCTCTACCTCCAAGACTCTCACACTTGAGGCTAGCCCTAAAGCTATTTCGGGGAGAACCAGCTATCTCCAGGTTCGATTGGAATTTCTCCGCTACCCACACCTCATCCCCGCACTTTTCAACGTGCGTGGGTTCGGGCCTCCATTCAGTGTTACCTGAACTTCACCCTGGACATGGGTAGATCACCTGGTTTCGGGTCTACGACCACGTACTAAACGCCCTATTCAGACTCGCTTTCGCTACGGCTCCGCCTCTTCAGCTTAACCTCGCACGGGATCGTAACTCGCCGGTTCATTCTACAAAAGGCACGCCATCACCCGTTAACGGGCTCTGACTATTTGTAGGCACACGGTTTCAGGATCTCTTTCACTCCCCTTCCGGGGTGCTTTTCACCTTTCCCTCACGGTACTGGTTCACTATCGATCACTAGGTAGTATTTAGCCTTGGGAGATGGTCCTCCCGGATTCCGACGGAATTTCACGTGTTCCGCCGTACTCAGGATACATTCAAGAGGGAACGAAGTTTCAACTACAGGGTTGTTACCTTCTATGACGAGCCTTTCCAGGCTGCTTCGTCTACCTCGTTCCTTTGTAACTCCGTATAGAATGTCCTACAACCCCAAGAGGCAAGCCTCTTGGTTTGGGCTAGATTCCGTTTCGCTCGCCGCTACTCAGGAAATCGCATTTGCTTTCTCTTCCTCCAGGTACTTAGATGTTTCAGTTCCCTGGGTCTGTCCTCATTATCCTATGTATTCAGATAAAGATACCATACCATTACGTATGGTGGGTTTCCCCATTCGGAAATCTCCGGATCAAAGCTTACTTACAGCTCCCCGAAGCATATCGGTGTTAGTCCCGTCCTTCATCGACTCCTAGTGTCAAGGCATCCACCGTGCGCCCTTTCTAACTTAACCAAAATTAAAAAAATATGAGCTACACTGTTATCTAGTTTTCAAAGAACATATATTTTCGAGAGATAGTTCTCTCAAAACTGAACAAAACGAAACACGGAAACTTATATTGATGAACAGCGTTCATCAATTCTCCATAGAAAGGAGGTGATCCAGCCGCACCTTCCGATACGGCTACCTTGTTACGACTTCACCCCAATCATCTGTCCCACCTTAGGCGGCTGGCTCCAAAAAGGTTACCCCACCGACTTCGGGTGTTACAAACTCTCGTGGTGTGACGGGCGGTGTGTACAAGGCCCGGGAACGTATTCACCGCGGCATGCTGATCCGCGATTACTAGCGATTCCAGCTTCATGTAGGCGAGTTGCAGCCTACAATCCGAACTGAGAACGGTTTTATGAGATTAGCTCCACCTCGCGGTCTTGCGACTCTTTGTACCGTCCATTGTAGCACGTGTGTAGCCCAGGTCATAAGGGGCATGATGATTTGACGTCATCCCCACCTTCCTCCGGTTTGTCACCGGCAGTCACCTTAGAGTGCCCAACTTAATGATGGCAACTAAGATCAAGGGTTGCGCTCGTTGCGGGACTTAACCCAACATCTCACGACACGAGCTGACGACAACCATGCACCACCTGTCACTCTGCTCCCGAAGGAGAAGCCCTATCTCTAGGGTTGTCAGAGGATGTCAAGACCTGGTAAGGTTCTTCGCGTTGCTTCGAATTAAACCACATGCTCCACCGCTTGTGCGGGCCCCCGTCAATTCCTTTGAGTTTCAGCCTTGCGGCCGTACTCCCCAGGCGGAGTGCTTAATGCGTTAACTTCAGCACTAAAGGGCGGAAACCCTCTAACACTTAGCACTCATCGTTTACGGCGTGGACTACCAGGGTATCTAATCCTGTTTGCTCCCCACGCTTTCGCGCCTCAGTGTCAGTTGCAGACCAGAAAGTCGCCTTCGCCACTGGTGTTCCTCCATATCTCTACGCATTTCACCGCTACACATGGAATTCCACTTTCCTCTTCTGCACTCAAGTCTCCCAGTTTCCAATGACCCTCCACGGTTGAGCCGTGGGCTTTCACATCAGACTTAAGAAACCACCTGCGCGCGCTTTACGCCCAATAATTCCGGATAACGCTTGCCACCTACGTATTACCGCGGCTGCTGGCACGTAGTTAGCCGTGGCTTTCTGGTTAGGTACCGTCAAGGTGCCAGCTTATTCAACTAGCACTTGTTCTTCCCTAACAACAGAGCTTTACGACCCGAAGGCCTTCATCGCTCACGCGGCGTTGCTCCGTCAGACTTTCGTCCATTGCGGAAGATTCCCTACTGCTGCCTCCCGTAGGAGTCTGGGCCGTGTCTCAGTCCCAGTGTGGCCGATCACCCTCTCAGGTCGGCTACGCATCGTCGCCTTGGTGAGCCGTTACCTCACCAACTAGCTAATGCGCCGCAGGTCCATCTATAAGTGACAGCCGAAGCCGCCTTTCAATTTCGCACCATGCGGTGCAAAATGTTATCCGGTATTAGCCCCGGTTTCCCGGAGTTATCCCAGTCTTATAGGCAGGTTACCTACGTGTTACTCACCCGTCCGCCGCTAACTTCTTAAGAGCAAGCTCTTAATTGGTTCGCTCGACTTGCATGTATTAGGCACGCCGCCAGCGTTCATCCTGAGCCAGGATCAAACTCTCCAATAAAGTGTTTGTCTAGCATCATAAATAAAAATTGACGTTTCACGTTGTTTGTTTCGTTCAGTTTTCAAAGAACTTGTTAGCCGCTCATTTGCGACTTCCTTATGTTAACATCTCAACCATCTGATGTCAACAATGTTTTTTATTTCTCTTTTCGCTTGATGAATTCGTTCATCAGCGACGAATATTAATTTATCATATATAAAACTATATCGTCAATACCTTTTAATAAAAAATTCTTTTTCTCATATACCTTGTACAATCTTCAGGTGGAGCAATTCTTGTAAATACAGTAAATAACAATTTATATCGCTCTTCCATCGTCTTTTTTACAATACGATGGATCCTCTTATCCGCAAAGTCAAATAACAATTCATCTAACTCTCTTTTTAATACATATTCTAATTCTTTCTGTTCCTGCTCCGTAATCAATAGCCCAATCATTCTGTCACCTCAGCTGTTTCTTATCCACATACCACTTTCCTAATATATGTAAAATTAACTAAAGTTATTTTTTATACTTGGAATCAAGTATCTTCTTCTACTTCATACACTTATCTCATCCATTTCTCTAAATATCAAGGCAGGATAAATTATATAAAGCGTTACCGTTCAGTATATCCTTTTCTTACGATGTTAATCGTTTAGTTCTCTTTTCTTCTTTTTCTGCATATAAGTAACTGAAAAGGATTGGACAAAGGGGCGGAGAAACGATGTTTTTCTTCTTTATAACAAGTAAACATAGGTTTAAACAAATTAGTCTTATTATTGTGCTTTCCCTTTTTACGGCATGGCTGCTCTTTTTAAAAACATATTCTTATCAATCGGTTTTTTCAACAACTACTGGTCCAAAAGCAATTTATAAAGGAGACACGACAAAAAAACAAGTTTCTTTAACGTTCGATATTAGTTGGGGGATGAGAAAGCATTACCTATACTAGATACATTAAAAGAAAAAAGATTACAAACGCCACATTCTTTCTTTCGGCAGCATGGGCAGAACGCCACCCTGATATTGTGGAGCGTATTATAAAAGATGGTCACGAAATCGGAAGTATGGGATACAATTACAAAGACTATACTTCTTTAGAAGCAGGCGAAATCCGAAGGGACCTCTTAAAGGCACAGGACGTATTTACAAAACTTCAAGTGAAGCAAGTTCAACTTCTACGTCCCCCTAATGGTAACTTTAATAAAACGGTATTAAAAATTGCTGAATCTCTAGGATATACGGTTGTACATTGGAGTAATAATTCAAATGACTGGAAAAACCCTGGAGTCAATAAAATCGTTACCACCGTTTCAGAAAATCTACGCGAAGGAGATATCATTCTACTTCACGCTTCTGATTCGGCACTACAAACAAATCAAGCATTACCAATGCTGCTTCAAAAATTGAAAACGGATGGATTTAAAAACATCCCTGTCTCTCAACTCATCTCTAATACAAATGCTAAAAGCAAAGACATAGATTGAACTTACACCTTACTAAGGCGTAAGCCTTACTGTCCATTAAACAAAATAAAAGCTGATTCCAATATAGGAATCAGCTTTTTTGTCCTATTAAACGATGTAACATTAGAACTTGATACGCATTGCATAGCAACAACGGCACAACCATTAAGTATAACCAATTTGTATCATTGACCCGCAGCGCTGGAACCCATTCAATAACAGTCACAACAATCATAAAGAATAGGGCCGGGACAAAAGCTTTCTTATTCGTCTCTTTACTTTTTATGTAAGCAACAATTGCTCCAAATACAAAGAGAGTCCCAGCAACTAAAATATTCATACCAAGTGATTCATTCCCATTTGCAATCAATACAGAGCGCAAATATACAAAATCAAATAATACAAATGCAATTAAGAAAATTTGTATTGCATTCCAAAGAGATGGAGAGCGAAACATCCCTAGTCCAAACCGGTGAATTGTTAAATACGCAAAGAAACCCATCTGACTAATGACACTAAAAATAAAACCTATCCCAAGCAACCAAAAAGAAATCATTAAAATTTCCTTTCCGTCGAAATTTTGAAAAAATTTATTATACTTGTCCCACCCTAAAATAAAACCGATAAAGATTGTACTGCTTCCCCCAAGAAACAATGTCGTCAAAAAGAGTCGTACCCATTTTCGGCTATTCACAGACATATCCCCCATTATCTATATATTTTTACTTAAATTGTAACAATGTCATTTTTAAAAAGCTAGCTATCAATATGTATAAATTCCTTCAAGATATTTATATTAAAAAAGAGAAATATGCGAAAGGAGTCCCGGCTGATGAAACGGATTCTGCTCATTTTGGTCTCTTTTATCCTTTTTATCGGAATAGTTGCATGTGCACAAGAAAAAGAAGCGAAATCCCAATTAGACTATGATCAAACGAAAAAAATGATTATTGATATCTTAAAAACGGATGAAGGAAAAAAGCAATCCAAGATGTACTAACCGATGAAAAAATGAAACAAGCTCTTATTTTAGATGAATCTGTAGTGAAAAAAACGATTGAAGATACTATGCTATCAGAGAAAGGGCAACAATTTTGGGAAAAATTATTCAAAGATCCTGAGTTTGCTGCTAAGTTTGCAAAAAGCATGGAGAAAGAACAAACAAGTTTAATGAAAACATTATTAAAAGATCCTGAGTATCAAGCAGGTGTTATAGAGATCATGAAAAATCCGGAAGTTGGAAAAATCATGATGCAAACAATGAAAAGTAAAGAGTATCGTCAATATTTACAGCAAGTCTTAACTGAAACTGCCGAAAGTCCACTATTCCAAGCAAAAATGATAGATATTATTAGTAAAGGTGTTGAAAAGGCTCAGAAAAGTGGCGGTGAGCAGAAAAAAGAAGGCGGATCAGAAGAAGGAAAAAAGAACAAAAATAGCCCTCGTACTGAGGGTTATTTTTGTTCAATTGCCGCTCTCTCAATTACTTGCTTAGCAATTTGTTTATAGATTACTCCAGTGCTATGCTCCTCATCGTATACGGATGGAGCAAATTCTTCTGCATTCCAATCTGGCTGCTGGAGCGGAATTTGCCCAAGTACTACTGTCTGTAGGTCTGCCGCTAACTTTTCTCCTCCACCTTTACCAAAGACATATTCTTTTTCACCAGTCACTTTACTTTCAAAATAAGACATATTCTCCACAACACCAATAATCTCATGCTCTGTGCGAAGTGCCATTGCACCAGCTCTAGCAGCTACAAAAGCTGCTGTTGGATGAGGCGTTGTCACAATAATTTCCTTACAAGACGGAAGCATAGAATGTACATCTAATGCTACATCACCTGTACCAGGAGGCAAATCTAACACTAAGTAATCTAAATCACCCCACTCTACTTCTGTGAAGAAATGATTTAACATTTTCCCAAGCATTGGGCCTCTCCAAATAACAGGTGCATTGTCTTCTACGAAAAATCCCATCGAAATAACTTTTACACCAAAACGCTCTACCGGAATGATTTTATCACCACGTACAACAGGGCGTTTTTCAATCCCCATCATATCCGGCACACTAAATCCGTATATATCAGCATCAACGATTCCAACCTTTTTTCCTAATCTAGCAAGAGAAATCGCTAAGTTTACAGAAACAGTCGATTTTCCAACTCCACCTTTTCCACTTGCTATTGCTAGGAAAGTTGTTTTTGAATGCGGTGATAATAAAGATTCACTCTGCTCTTCTTGCGGAGCAAATTGCAATTGTTCCTCTTCGGTAAATTCCGTAAAGCGTAAACCCACTGTTGCTGCTCCTAATTCTTTCACTAATTTCACAATTGCTCCTTGCAGCTGCATTTGTTCAGCTGTTCCTGTTTTCACAATCGCAATTTTAATACTCACATGTTCTTTTTCTGGTTTCACAGCGACTTCTTTAATACCATTTGTTTCTTTTAATGTTTTATTTAGAAAAGGATCTACAATCCCTTCAAGTGCTCCCACTACTTGTTCTTTCGTTACCATAATCTGTCCCGCCCCCTGCTATAAAAATAAAATAAATGCGTTTTCATTGTAAGTATAGCATATTTTCGGAAAACTCCGTTACAAAGAAACCCTCCCTTAATCGGGAGGGTTTCCTTTCTCAGTAAAATATCGCAATATCCCACGATATATAGCAGCAGCAACTTTTTGCTGATATTTCTCTGAGTTTAATAAATATCTTTCGTTTACATTAGATAAAAAGCCAGCTTCAACTAATGCACCCGGTGTTTTCGCATGCTTCAATAAATAAACACGAGAAATTGTTTTTGCCGAACGCTTCGTATTCTCGAGACTCGTTCGTAATTCAGCTTGAATAAATTTTGCTGCTCGCTCATTTTCTACTAAAGAACGATAATAAAATGTTTGTGCTCCTTTCGAATCACCACTTGGGAGGGCATTCAAATGCACACTAACAAAGAAGTCAACATCAGACTTATTAATGATATCAACACGTTTTTTAAGTCCTCTGCTTTACGGCGACTATATCCCTTGGTGCTTTTGTCTGCTAAATCATAGTCTCCATTGCGTGTCAAAATAACGAGTGCTCCTTGTTCTTGTAAATAATCTCGCACTTTTTTTGTAATTTCCAGTGTAATATCTTTTTCAACAATATCTTCCCCGCCAACTGCCCCTCCATCCGGGCCACCATGACCAGCGTCTAATACAATAATTTTTCCAGACAAAGGCAAGTTCCACGCTCTCCACGATTTTGTAATTTGAAAATCCTGCCTTACTAAGAAAAAGAGTACAACCGCTGCTAACATAAAAGAAATAATCCGAATTCTTTTCATACCTTTCCCCCTCTGGCTAGTCCCTCTACTTACTTATATGGGACAAGAGGAAAGTTTATGATTTTCTTAATGCAGCTTCATGCGATATCTTCTCTCACCCTTTTCATATCCTTGTTGCCACCAAGCACTAATAAAGCGCTGGCATAATTGATATAACTGCTCATCTTCATTTTCTTCTAAAGTATGCAAAGAAGCACTTATCAAAAAATGAAATAGCATTTCTGTTAATTGAACTTCTTCATGGGACGATCTGCTTTTCACATCTAAAAGTGATTCTCCATAATAACCAAACTTACTATACCTAGCTCCTAATAAATAGGACTCAATACCTACCTCTATACAATAATCTTCATAATGACGATGGAGTGTATCCATAAGAAAGCAATCACGAATATTTTCTCTGAGTGTTTGTAATGATAATTCACGCAGTATTTTACGTTCATACTTCAGCTGCTTTTCTCTTTGTTTTTCTTTCAGGCTTACAATAACATTCATAGTACTTAAAACCTCCCTATGTACGTATTAGTCTAAACTTCTCAGTAGGAAGCATACACAAGAAGGCAACACTAAAATATTCCAAAGAAGAGGATGCTAATAAAAGATGTTTACGAACATAATAAAAAAACCCCAGCCAAAAGGCTGAGGTTTGAAGTTCGCAAAAATTAACGTTTTGAGAACTGAGGTGCACGACGAGCACCTTTAAGACCGTATTTTTTACGCTCTTTCATACGTGCGTCACGAGTTAATAGACCTGCACGTTTTAATGTTAAACGGTATTCTGGATCAGCTTTTAGTAAAGCGCGAGAAATACCGTGACGGATAGCACCAGCTTGACCAGTGTATCCACCGCCATGTACGTTTACAAGTACATCGTAGTTACCTAAAGTTTCTGTTGCAACTAGAGGTTGTTTCACTACTTCACGTAATGCAGCAAATGGGATATAGTTTTCAAAATCACGACCGTTAATGATAACGCGTCCTTCGCCTGGAACTAGGCGTACGCGTGCTACTGAACTCTTACGACGTCCAGTACCATTGTATTGTACCTGTGCCAAAGTAAGCCCTCCTTTAATTAATTATCCGCGAAGTTCGTAAACTTCTGGTTTTTGTGCTTGGTGTGGATGCTCAGATCCAGCATACACATTTAACTTTTAGACATTTGACGTCCTAAACGTCCTTTTGGAAGCATGCCTTTAATAGCAAGCTCTAACATTTGTACAGGGTAGTTTGTACGCATTTCTAGAGCTGTTCTTTGCTTAAGTCCACCTGGGTGGTTAGTGTGACGGTAGTAAATTTTATCGTTTAATTTATTACCTGTTAAGTGAACTTTCTCAGCGTTAATAATAATTACATGATCACCAGTATCAATATGTGGTGTAAATGTTGGTTTGTTTTTACCACGTAAAATGGATGCTACTTCAGTAGATAGGCGACCTAAAGTTTTACCTTCAGCATCAACCACATACCATTTACGCTCAACTTCGTTAGCTTTTGCCATAAAAGTCGTACGCATTTGTTTCCCTCCTACTCAATATCTTTTCCATAGAAAAAATTCTATTGTTTATCTTCAACACGATTTCCTTCCGGGGCTAATCGCGGTTTTAGAAACAATACCATATGTTATGATATCCTTTTGAGTTTCTAATGTCAAGCAAATGTTACACCAGGATTAGTTGTTATAGTTTACCTCCCATAAATACAGGCCTTGCCCCGGTACCATCTTCCCAGCAAAACGGCGGTCTTGTTTTTTTAAAATATCTGGAATACTTTCAGGAGAAATTTTTCCTTGACCGACGCTAAGCAGCGTACCGACAATAATTCGAACCATGTTATATAAAAAACCATTTCCAACAAAACGAAAGACTAGCTCATCACCTTGTTCTATTAAATCTATTTCATAAATTGTTCGCACTTTATCCTTTTTATCAGTTTTTGCCGAACAAAATGAAGTAAAATCATGCGTTCCTATAAAGTAAGGAATCGCTTTTCGGATGGGTTCTACTTCTAATGCATATGGATACTGATATACGTAATTTCTACGGAATACATCAGCTTTTTTAGATAATAATACACGATAGCGATATTCCTTTTTTATAACACCATATCGTGCGTGAAAATCTAAAGTTTTTTGCTCAGCCTGCTCCACAGCAATATCATCTGGCAGCATTGTATTTAAAGCTGCCATCCATTGCTCTCCTGTTAATGATAGTGGTGTATCAAAATGAATGACTTGGCCTTTGGCATGGACAGTGGAATCTGTTCTTCCTGACGCTTGTACACGAACAGCTTCCCCCTTATGCACCTTTTGCAAAGCTTTCTCTATTTCTTGTTGAACAGTACGTTGATTCGGTTGAATTTGATATCCACAAAAGTTAATTCCATCATACGTAACTGTGCATTTTATTCTTTCCATATTCATACTCTCCATTACGATCGAACTAAAATTAAAATACACGCTAAACCAAATAGGCTTAAGAGTGTTAATGTATCGATCCATTTCCATTCTAGCTGCCGGAATTTCGTACGGTATCCGTTGCTTTGATAACCTCGTGCTTCCATAGCAATCGCTAAGTCTTCTGCACGTTTAAACGCACTAATAAATAGTGGTACAAGTAACGAGATAATCGCTTTCAACCTATCTTTCATTGGACCACCTGCAAAGTCTATACCACGAGAAGCTTGTGCTTTCATAATTTTACTCGTTTCATCCATCAAAGTTGGAATAAAGCGCAGTGAAATAGACATCATAAGTGCAATTTCATGAACAGGAACTTTTATACGTTTTAAAGGATGCAACAGCGTTTCCATACCATCTGTAATTTCAATTGGCGTTGTTGTTAACGTTAATAGAGTGGTCATTAAAATAATGACCAAAAAACGAATGGAAATATAAATTCCCTGCTCCAACCCTTTCTCATATATAGAAAACCATCCAAATTGAACGAGTACAGCACCTTCTTTTGTTGTAAAAATATGCAGAAAGAAAGTGAATAAGAAAATCCATAAAACAGGTTTTAATCCAGAAAGAACATAGCGAATCGGCACTTTTGCAAAGAACAAAGCAATGAGTGCATACAAAAATAGCAAGCCATATGAAATTGCATTATTTGCTAAAAATACAACAAATACATATAAAAAGACCATTAACAGTTTTGTTCGAGGATCCAGTCTATGAATGGCAGATTCTCCTGGAACGTATCTTCCAATAATTAACTGCTGCATGATGAATCCCCACCTTTTCTAAACAGTTGTATGACTTCATCTGCTAAATCTTCTAAAGACAAGGTGGCTTTCGGGATAGAAATGCCTAATTTCTCTTCAATTTCTCGCTTATACTTCAGCGGCATCGGAAGAGACACACCAATTTGTTCAAGCTCATCTGCATACGTAAAGACTTCTTCTGATGTTCCTTGCAAAAAGACCGTTCCTTTATGCATGACAACAATGTTGTCTGCATATTTTGCAGCATCCTCCATATTATGTGTCACAAGAATCACCGTAAGATTGTTTTGCTTGTGAAGATGATAAAACATCTCCATAAGCTCATTCTGGCCCTTCGGATCAAGTCCTGCCGTTGGCTCATCTAATACTAATACCTCCGGCTCCATTGCTAATACACCAGCAATAGCAACACGTCTCATTTGTCCTCCGCTTAATTCAAACGGAGATCGTTCTAATAGTTCTTCTGATAGACCAACCAATCGAATGGCATCTTTTGCTTTTTGTTTCGCTGCTTCTTCAGATACACCAAAATTTGAAGGCCCAAAGCAAATATCTTTTTCTACTGTTTCTTCAAATAATTGATGTTCTGGAAATTGAAAAACAACCCCTACTTTTTTCGAAGAGGTTTTAATTTCTTCGCTTTTTTTGAGATGAAATTCTATATTCCCCAATTTGAACAGTACCACTCGTTGGTTGCAATAAGCCATTTAAATGTTGAATCATCGTTGACTTACCCGACCCTGTATGACCGATAATGGCATAATAGCCACCACTAGGAAGCGAAATATCTATATCGTAAAGGGCACGTTTTTCAAATGGGGTTTTATATTGATAACGATGCTCTACTTTTTGGAATGTAATCTCCAAAGTTCGCTCACCAAACTTTCCATTGTAAGATGCATTGATTGTAAAGGAATTTTATTGCTTTTCAATAATTCTGCCATTTTCACTGAAAATGGCACATCTAAACCGATTTCTTGCAGCATTTTCGGTGATTGAAAAATGTGCTCAGGTGTTCCTTCTTCTAATAGTTCTCCGCGATTTAAAATAATAATACGATCTGACTGCGCCGCTTCTTCTAAATCGTGAGTAATCGAAAGAACTGTAATTCCTTTCGTACGAACAAGATCTCTTACTGTTTCTACCACTTCTTTACGGCCTTGTGGGTCAAGCATAGATGTTGCCTCATCTAATACTAAAATAGACGGCTGAAGTGCTAATACACCTGCAATTGCAACGCGCTGCTTTTGTCCACCCGATAAGTAGTGAGGTTCTTCATTTTGAAAATCTTCCATTCGAACGAGCTCCAAAGCGTGCTTCATACGTTCTACCATTAGCTCCCTGGGTATTCCGGCATTCTCAAGTCCAAAGACAACATCATCCTGTACAGTTGTTCCAACAAATTGATTATCTGGGTTTTGAAAAACCATTCCAATCTGTTTTCGAATATCCCATACAGTTTCTTCAGATAAAACAAGAGTTTCATTTACAGTAATTGTTCCTGCTGATGGTAAAAACAAGCCATTTAATAACTTTGCAAGCGTGGATTTTCCTGACCCATTTTGCCCAATAACAGATACCCATTCTCCTTCATATAAAGAGAATGAAACGTCATGCAGGGCGTAAGAAGCAGCTTGAGGATATTGAAATGATATGTTCTCAGCACGAAGCTTCTCTTTTTCACTCGTGGGCACCCTCTTCCATTATTCAGCCGAATAAAGTGAAACTTCTATCAGTGAGGGGTTTTTCATCCCCCACTGATGGTTAGTTGAACTAATCGGGCTTTTACGGGCAGTTATCTCCCGCCTAGCTTCCCCGCTTCTCTCTGAGTCTTGAGGTGGGAGTCTTACTACCCGCAAATAGCGGGATAAGCGTTTTCTTCTATACTTAAAAAAAGGGCCATGACCAGTTACTTAAAAAGTACTGTCCTGCCCTTTTGCTTGTCATTATACTAACTCGATAATTACCATTGGTGCAGCGTCACCGCGACGTGGACCAATTTTTGCAATACGAGTGTATCCGCCTTGACGTTCAGCATAGCGTGGAGCTACATCAGCGAATAATTTTTGTAATGCATCTTGACCAGTCTCAGCATTAGCAACTTCATTACGAATGTAAGAAGCTGCTTGACGACGAGCATGAAGATCTCCGCGTTTACCTAAAGTGATCATTTTTTCCACTACAGAACGAAGTTCTTTTGCACGAGTTTCTGTCGTTTGGATGCGCTCGTTGATAATTAAATCAGTAGCTAAGTCACGTAACATAGCTTTACGCTGCGCACTTGTACGGCCTAATTTTCTGTATGCCATTCGTAGTTCCCTCCTTTGTTGATGAGTTTAAATCCTCAGTCGTCTTTACGTAAGCCTAAACCTAGTTCTTCTAGCTTATGCTTAACTTCTTCTAAGGATTTACGTCCTAAGTTACGAACTTTCATCATATCTTCTTCTGTTTTGTTCGCAAGCTCTTGTACAGTGTTAATACCTGCACGTTTTAAGCAATTATAAGAACGAACAGAAAGATCAAGTTCTTCAATTGTCATTTCTAGAACTTTTTCTTTTTGATCTTCTTCCTTCTCGACCATAATCTCAGCATTTTGCGCTTCGTCAGTTAAACCAACAAAGATGTTTAAATGCTCTGTTAAGATTTTGGCACCTAAAGAGATAGCTTCTTTTGGCCCGATGCTTCCATCCGTCCATACATCAAGCGTAAGCTTATCATAATTTGCCACTTGTCCAACACGTGTCTTTTCCACTTGGTAAGTCACACGTGATACTGGAGTATAAATAGAATCAATAGGAATTACACCTATTGGTTGATCCTCGCTCTTATTTGCATCAGCTGGCGTATACCCACGGCCACGCTTTGCAGTTAAACGCACGCGGAAATGCGCATCCTTTGCTAACGTTGCAATGTATAAATCTGGATTTAAGATTTCAACATCACTATCGTGAGTAATATCAGCAGCTGTGACAATACCTTCGCCCTGTACATCGATTTCGAGTGTCTTCTCTTCTTCAGAGTAGATTTTGAGAGCTAACTTTTTCAAGTTTAAGATGATCGTTGTAACATCTTCTACTACACCCTCAACTGTCGAAAATTCGTGTAATACGCCATCGATTTGGATGGCAGTAACAGCGGCACCAGGGAGTGAGGATAAAAGAATACGACGTAAGGAGTTACCCAAAGTAGTACCATATCCACGCTCAAGCGGTTCAATAACGAATTTACCATACTTAGCATCTTCGTTAAGCTCAACCGTTTCGATTTTCGGTTTTTCAATTTCAATCATTAACTAAACCCTCCTTCAAAACGTCGAAACCTCGGCTAAACAAAGGAAAAACCTCTGTCTAACCGAAAGTCCCCCTTAGGCAGTTCCCGATTGTGCACAACAAGCGATGTTTCTGTACGAAATTTCTCGATAATGCATCATATCCATTATAGACAATAGGGAAAAATCTATACAGAAAAATTATACACGACGACGTTTTGGCGGACGACATCCATTATGAGGTACTGGAGTAACATCTCTAATTGCTGTTACTTCTAGACCTGCAGCTTGAAGCGCACGAATTGCAGCCTCACGACCAGCACCAGGGCCTTTTACAGTAACCTCTAAAGTTTTTAAACCATGCTCCATTGCAACTTTAGCAGCAGTTTCAGCAGCCATTTGTGCAGCGAATGGAGTAGATTTACGAGACCCACGGAAACCAAGTGCACCAGCACTAGACCAAGAAAGCGCGTTACCATGAGTATCTGTAAGAGTTACGATTGTGTTGTTGAAAGTAGAACGAATATGAGCGATACCAGCTTCAATATTCTTTTTCACACGTTTTTTACGAGTGTTTGTTTTACGTGCCATTGTTAGTTCAACCTCCTTTACTTATTATTTCTTTTTATTTGCTACTGTACGACGTGGACCTTTACGTGTACGAGCATTGTTTTTAGAGTTTTGACCACGAACTGGTAAACCACGACGGTGACGAAGACCACGGTAAGAACCGATCTCCATTAGACGTTTAATGTTAAGAGAAACTTCACGACGAAGGTCTCCTTCAACTTTGATACGATCGACGATATCACGGATACGTCCTAATTCGTCTTCAGTTAAATCGCGAACTCGTGTTTCTTCAGAAACACCAGCTTCAGCAAGAATTTTTTCAGCAGTTGTGCGACCAATGCCGAATACGTAAGTTAAAGAAATAACAACGCGTTTGTCACGAGGAATATCTACACCTGCGATACGTGCCATTCCGAATGCACCTCCTTCTGATTAACCTTGTTTTTGTTTATGTTTAGGGTTTTCACAAATAACCATTACTTTTCCACGTCTACGAATAACTTTACATTTTTCGCAGATCGGCTTAACTGACGGTCTTACTTTCATGTCTCGAACCTCCTTAAAGATTACGGAGTGCTATATTATTTAAAGCGGTACGTGATACGACCACGATTTAAATCGTACGGTGATAATTCTACCGTAACTTTATCTCCTGGTAAAATACGAATGAAGTTCATACGGATTTTACCAGAAACGTGAGCCAACACAACATGCCCATTCTCTAATTCTACTTTGAACATAGCATTTGGCAACGTTTCAATAACGGTACCTTCGACTTCAATTACATCATCTTTAGCCATTCAATGTTCTCCCTTCTTCAAATCAGTAACATTCTACACTGTTCTGAAATTCCGGAGAGCCAGCTACCTATAAAGTGGTAAGGATTTCGTATCCTGCTTCTGTAAGAGCAATCGTGTGTTCAAAATGCGCACACCATTTACCATCTACCGTTACCACTGTCCAGTCATCAGATAGTGTTTTTACATATCGTCTTCCTTGGTTCACCATCGGCTCAACACAAATGACCATTCCCGGTTTTAATCTAGGCCCTTGGTTTGGTGGACCATAGTGCGGGATTTGTGGGTCTTCATGTAAGTCTTGCCCGATTCCATGACCGACATACTCCCTAACGATCGAGAATCCATTATCTTCGACATACGTTTGAATCGCATGTGAAACATTAGATAATCGTTCGCCCGGTTTTGCTTGTTCTAAACCAAGATACAACGATTTTTCTGTGACATCAAGTAGCTTTTGAACAGATTCGGAAATGTTTCCTACTGGATACGTCCATGCAGAATCTCCATGGTATCCATTATATTTCGCACCAATATCGATACTAATAATATCGCCTTCTTGGAGCTTGCGCTTTCCTGGAATCCCGTGTACAAGCTCTTCGTTTACCGAAGCACAAATGCTTCCCGGAAATCCGTTGTATCCTTTAAAAGATGGCGAACCGCCATATTTTAGAATCGTTTTTTCCGCTATTTGATCGAGCTCTTTCGTTGTAATTCCTGGGGCAATATGCTTTTTTAACTCTTGATGAGTTAAAGCAACAATCTTGCCAGCTTCTCGCATAATCTCGATTTCGCGAGGAGTTTTGCAAATAATCATTACGCTAAGCCTCCGATGAGAAGATCGACATCAGCAAATACTTTATCGATATCTTGCTCACCATTAATGCTTTTTAAGTAACCAAGCTCTTCGTAGAAATCAAGCAACGGCTTTGTTTGCTTAATATTCACTTCTAAACGATTTGCTACAGTTTCTTCATTGTCATCAGAACGCTGATATAACTCGCCACCACATTTATCACATACGCCCTCTTTTGCTGGCGGATTGAATTCTAAGTGGTAAGTCGCACCGCACTCTTTACAAATGCGACGACCTGTTAAACGTTTTAACAACAATCCTGAATCCACATTAATGTTTAAAACATAATTAATCTTTTTGCCAAGATCTTTCATGATTTCTTCAAGAGCTGAAGCTTGTGCAACTGTTCGCGGAAAACCATCTAATAAGAAGCCTTTTACGCAGTCTTCTTGACTTAAACGCTCACGCACGATTCCGATTGTAACTTCATCTGGTACAAGTGCTCCTTTATCAATAAAGGACTTCGCTTGTAAACCAAGTTCAGTTTCATCTTTCATAGCAGCACGAAACATATCTCCTGTTGAAATGTGAGGGATGTCATACTTGGCAACAATCTTTTCGGCTTGTGTACCTTTACCAGCACCTGGAAGCCCCATTAAAATTAAGTTCATCTGTACTCCCCTCATGAATGAGCATGTAGGGAAGATGCCTCTTCCCACTTACTCACTGTTTGATAAACCCTTTGTAATGGCGTCTCACTAATTGACTTTCGAGCTGTTTCATTGTCTCTAAAGCAACACCTACAACAATTAGTAAACTTGTTCCACCAATCTGCGCAGATTGTGGCAGGTTTGCAAATTGAATAAATAAAACAGGTAGAATTGCAATTGCCGCTAAGAAAATTGCACCTACAAAGGTCAAACGATACAAGATTTTTGTTAAATATTGTTCTGTATTCTTACCCGGACGAATACCAGGAACATATCCACCTTGTTTATTTAAGTTTTCAGCCATCTGTTCAGGATTCACTTGAACAAATGCATAGAAATATGCAAAGGCAATAATTAGTGCAACATATATTGTCATACCCACTGGATGAGTATAGTTAAAGTTCTTAATAATCCACTGCGATATTTCATATTTCGGGAAAAACTGTGCAATAGTCGGAGGCGTAATCAAGAATGAAACAGCAAAAATTACTGGAATAACACCAGCACTATTTACCTTAAGTGGTAAATGAGTGTTTTGTGCTCCAGTATAACCACCATTTCCAGTTACGCGCTTCGCATATTGAATCGGGATCTTTCTAACAGCTTGTTGAATGTAAATAACACCAACAATAACCGCTAACACAGCTAACAAAATTAAACCAACTTTTACGATACTAATGAACAAGTCATCTCCGGCATTTTGGAACTGCTGTGCATACACTTGACTTATAGTATTTGGGATAGCTGCGGTAATACCTGCAAAGATAATAATAGAAATACCATTTCCTACTCCCTTTGCCGTAATCTGCTCACCTAACCACATTAGAAATGCAGTTCCGGCAGTCAGTACCGTAGCAATATATAAGTATGTTGACCAGCTAGGATCCGTAATTAACTGTCCACCTGCCATACCGTTAAAACCGATTGACATACCGAGTGCTTGAATAAAAGCAAGAACAATTGTAAAGTAGCGGGTAAACTGATTTAACTTACGACGACCCATTTCCCCTTGTTTTGACCATTCCGTAAATTTAGGAACAACATCCATCTGCAATAATTGCACGATGATGGATGCTGTAATGTACGGCATGATTCCCATCGCAAAGATGGAGAATTTTTTCAAGGCTCCGCCGCCAAATGTATTCAGAATACCCAATACATTCAACTGGTCTTGCGCTCTCAGTACATCTGCATTTGTATGAGGCACTGGGATGAACGTGCCAATCCGAAACACGATTAACATCGCTAAAGTGAACAATATTTTATTTCTTATCTCAGCAACGCGCATAAAGTTGGAGATTGTGCGAAACATTAGATCACCTCAACTGTTCCGCCAGCCGCTTCAATCGCTTCTTTTGCAGTTGAAGAGAACTTGTGAGCTTTAACAGTAAGCTTTTTCTCTACCGCACCGTTTGCAAGAATTTTAACACCGTCATTTAATTTGCTGATAACGCCAGTCTCAAGCAATAATTCAGGTGTTACTTCTGTACCGTCTTCAAAACGATTTAACGTTGTTAAGTTAACGATAGCAAACTCTTTACGGTTAATGTTTGTAAAGCCGCGTTTTGGTAAACGACGGAATAATGGAGTTTGACCGCCTTCAAAACCAAGACGAACACCGCCACCAGAACGTGCGTTTTGTCCTTTATGACCTTTTCCAGCAGTTTTACCGTTACCAGAACCGATACCACGACCTACACGGTTACGAACTTTACGAGAACCTTCTGCAGGTTGTAATTCATGAAGTTTCATTCCCAGGCACCTCCTTATATTGATGAGTTATCATTAAGCTTCTTTTACAGTTACAAGGTGAGAAACTTTGTTGATCATACCGCGAATAGCAGGAGTTTCTTCCTTAACTACAGTTGAATTCAACTTTTTAAGACCTAAAGCTTCTACAGTCGCACGTTGATCTTGTGGACGACCAATTACACTACGAGTGAGGGTAATTTCTAACTTTTTCGCCATTATGTTTTCCCTCCTTCTTAACCTAGTAGCTCTTCTACAGATTTACCGCGTAATTTTGCAACATCTTCAGCACGCTTAAGATCTTTTAATCCATTTACAGTAGCACGGATCATGTTAATTGGTGTGTTAGAACCAAGAGATTTAGAAAGAATATCTTGTACACCAGCTAATTCAAGAACCGCACGAACTGGACCACCAGCGATAACTCCAGTACCTTCTGCAGCAGGTTTTAAGAATACTTCACCCGCTCCAAATTGACCGATAATTACGTGTGGAATTGTTGTACCAACTAATGGTACTTCGATTAAGTTTTTCTTAGCATCTTCGATAGCCTTGCGGATTGCATCTGGTACCTCTTGCGCTTTACCAGTACCGAATCCAACATGACCGTTTTTATCGCCAACTACAACCAGTGCAGCGAAGCGGAAACGACGACCACCCTTAACAACTTTCGCAACACGGTTTATCGTAACTACACGTTCTTCAAGTTCAAATTTACTTGGGTCAATGCGACGCATCTATTTTCCCTCCTTTGACCATT
This sequence comes from Bacillus sp. EA-CB0995, assembly GCF_055814245.1. Classification (NCBI taxonomy): domain Bacteria; kingdom Bacillati; phylum Bacillota; class Bacilli; order Caryophanales; family Bacillaceae; genus Bacillus; species Bacillus sp. EA-CB0995. The sequence continues at coordinate 122,584 of NZ_CP169269.1, forward strand.
AAAATTGTAAGCCAGCCTCACGAGCAGCTTCAGCTAAAGCTTTAACACGACCATGGTATAAGTAACCGCCGCGATCAAATACTATTTCTTTAACGCCTTTCTCTACAGCACGTTTAGCAACTAATTCGCCAACTTTAGTAGCAGCTTCAGTGTTGCCTGTACCGTTAAGAGTAAGTTCTTTATCAAGAGTAGACGCGCTTGCTAATGTTACACCGTTTACATCATCAATTACTTGAGCGTAAATGTGTTGATTAGAACGGAACACGTTTAAACGTGGACGCTCAGCAGTACCAGCAAGCTTTGCACGTACACGTGCATGTCTTTTCCTACGAACCGCATTTTTATCAGGTTTAGTGATCATTCTTGTCACTCCTTTCTTTCACCTAACGGGTTTACTTAGCAGTTTTACCTTCTTTACGACGTACAACTTCGCCTTCGTAACGAATACCTTTGCCTTTGTATGGCTCTGGAGCACGTACAGCGCGAACGTTAGCAGCAAATTCGCCAACACGTTGCTTGTCGATACCTTTGATTACGATCTTTGTAGGAGCAGGAACTTCAACTTCAAGACCAGCTTCTGGAGTCATCTCAACTGGGTGAGAGTAACCTACGTTTAATACAAGTTTGTCACCTTGCTTTTGTGCACGGTAACCAACACCGATTAATTCAAGTCCGCGAGCGAAACCTGTTGTTACACCTTCAACCATGTTTCCAAGAAGAGCACGAGTTGTTCCGTGTAATGCACGGTGTTCCTTCTGTTCAGAAGGGCGTTCTACTGTTAAGATATTTTCTTCAATTTTGATAACCATATCAGCATTGAAAGTACGAGTTAATTCACCTTTAGGGCCTTTTACAGTTACAGTATTATTTTCTGCTACTGTAACTGTAACACCTGCAGGGATGTCAAGAATCTTTTTACCAATACGAGACATGTGGTCACACCTCCGTTCGTTTAAATATATATTACCAAACGTATGCTACTACTTCTCCACCAGTTTGTAATTGACGAGCATCTTTGTCCGTCATTACTCCCTTAGATGTAGAAACAAGTGCAATACCTAATCCGTTAAGTACACGTGGTACTTCATCAGCTTTTGCATAAACGCGTAAGCCAGGCTTACTGATACGCTTTAATCCAGTGATTACACGCTCATTGTTTACACCGTATTTTAGGAAAATACGAAGGATACCTTGCTTGTTATCCTCGATGTATTCCACATCACGAATGAAACCTTCACGTTTTAGGATTTCAGCGATTTCTTTTTTGATTTTAGAAGCAGGAACTTCTAATTTCTCATGACGTACCATGTTCGCATTACGGATGCGAGTAAGCATATCTGCAATTGGATCTGTCATCACCATGTGTTTTACCTCCTTCCCATTTGTGGGTATTACCAACTAGCTTTTTTAATACCAGGAATTTGACCTTTATATGCAAGTTCACGGAAACAAATACGGCAAAGTTTAAATTTGCGGTATACAGAATGCGGACGACCGCAGCGCTCGCAACGTGTATAATCTTGCACTTTAAACTTAGGAGTACGCTTTTGTTTCGCAATCATAGATTTTTTAGCCACGTTTTCGCCTCCTCTACTTAGCGTTGGCTTCCATTATTTTTGGAATGGCATACCGAATTGTGTTAAAAGTTCACGAGCTTCTTCATCAGTTTTCGCTGTAGTAACGATTACGATGTCCATACCACGAACTTTGCTTACTTTATCATAATCAATCTCAGGGAAAATTAATTGCTCTTTAACACCTAATGTGTAGTTACCACGACCATCGAAAGATTTCTTAGAAACACCACGGAAATCACGTACACGCGGTAAAGAAACTGATACTAATTTGTCGAAGAACTCATACATTTGCTCGCCGCGTAAAGTAACCTTTGCACCGATAGGCATACCCTCACGAAGACGGAAACCTGCGATAGATTTTTTAGCGCGAGTTACAACAGGCTTTTGACCTGCGATTTGTGTTAATTCTTCTACAGCACTGTCTAATGCTTTAGAATTGGATACCGCGTCACCAACACCAGTGTTGATTACGATCTTTTCGATTTTCGGTACTTCCATTACAGATTTATAGTTAAACTTGCTCATAAGAGCAGGAGTAATTTCTTTTGGAATTTCTCTTTAAGGCGATTCAATGAAGGGACCTCCTTTCATATAGAACTTATTTATCTAATAATTCACCAGATTTTTTTGCAAAACGAATTTTTTTACCATCTTCCACTTTGTAACCTACGCGAGTAGGTACACCTGTTTTAGGATCTAATGGCATAACATTAGATACGTGGATAGGTGCCTCTTTCGTGATAATTCCACCTTGTGGATTTAACTGAGATGGCTTAGAGTGCTTCTTAACGATGTTAACACCCTCAACGATAACACGGTTTTCTTTTGGGAAAGCTGCAAGGATAACGCCTTGTTTTCCTTTGTCTTTACCACTGATTACCTGTACTTTATCACCTTTTTTACATGCATCTTACTTCTGCACCTCCTTAGCAAGGCAAGACCTTAAATTATAGAACTTCTGGAGCTAAAGAAACGATCTTCATGAAGTTGTTATCACGTAATTCACGAGCTACTGGTCCGAAGATACGAGTACCACGTGGGCTCTTATCGTCTTTAATGATAACCGCTGCGTTTTCATCAAATTTGATATAAGAACCGTCTGGACGACGAGCACCGCTCTTCGTACGTACTACTACCGCTTTAACAACGTCACCTTTTTTAACAACGCCACCTGGTGTTGCTTGTTTTACCGTAGCAACGATAATATCACCGATGTTTGCGTATTTACGACCAGAGCCGCCTAATACTTTAATTGTTAAAAGTTCACGTGCGCCAGAGTTGTCAGCTACTTTCAAACGAGATTCTTGTTGGATCATGTTATGAAACCTCCCTTCGGACTTAAAATTCCGATTCGTCTATTTAGATAATAACCGCTTCTTCAACGATTTCAACTAAACGGAAACGCTTAGTAGCAGAAAGCGGGCGAGTTTCCATGATTTTTACGATATCGCCAACTTTTGCTTGGTTTTGCTCATCATGCGCTTTGTACTTCTTAGAATACTTAACGCGCTTTCCGTACAAGGAATGAGTTTTGTAAGTTTCAACTAAAACTGTAATCGTTTTGTCCATTTTGTCAGAAACAACACGACCAGTATAAACTTTGCGTTGGTTACGTTCGCTCACTTTGCAAACCTCCCCTCAATTTATCGATTAATTCCGATCTCTCTTTCACGAACTACAGTTTTCATACGAGCAATCGCTTTACGCACTTCACGGATGCGTGTTGGATTCTCTAATTGTCCTGTAGCAAGCTGGAAGCGAAGATTGAACAACTCTTCCTTTAAAGCTTTAACTTTTGTTTCGATTTCGGCAGTGGTTAATTCACGAATATCATTAGTTTTCATTAGATTCACCACCATTTTCTTCACGTTTTACGAATTTACATTTCACTGGTAATTTGTGAGCTGCAAGACGTAATGCTTCGCGTGCTACCTCTTCAGATACACCCGCAATTTCAAACATAACCTTTCCAGGTTTTACTACTGCTACCCAACCTTCTGGAGCCCCTTTACCGGAACCCATACGTACTTCTAGAGGTTTAGCAGTGTAAGGTTTAGAAGGGAAAATTTTAATCCAAACTTTACCGCCACGTTTCATATAACGAGTCATTGCACGACGAGCTGCTTCGATTTGACGGTTTGTAATCCAAGAAGCCTCTTGAGATTGTAAACCAAACTCACCAAAATGTACTTCAGCGCCACCTTTTGCACGACCACGCATTTTACCACGATGTTCTCTACGATATTTTACGCGTTTAGGCATTAACATATTATTTTCCTCCTTCCTCAGAAGCTTTCTTTTTGTAGGAAGGACTTCTCCACGGTAGATCCATACTTTTACACCTAATTTACCGTACGTTGTATCAGCTTCAGCTGTTGCATAGTCAATATCAGCGCGAAGTGTATGAAGTGGAACAGTTCCTTCACTGTAAGATTCTGCACGAGCGATATCAGCTCCGCCAAGACGACCAGAAACCTGTGTTTTAATACCTTTAGCTCCTGCACGCATAGCACGTTGAATTGCTTGCTTCTGTGCACGACGGAAAGATACACGGTTTTCTAATTGGCGAGCGATGTTTTCGCCTACTAATTTAGCGTCAAGATCAGCTCTCTTAACTTCTAAAATGTTGATGTGTACACGTTTACCTGTTAACTGGTTAAGAGCTTTACGAAGTGCTTCAACTTCTGTACCACCTTTACCAATTACCATACCAGGTTTTGCAGTGTGAATTGTAACATTTACACGATTTGCTGCACGCTCGATTTCTACTTTAGAAACAGCAGAATCTTTTAAGCGAACGTTGATGTACTCACGAATTTTGATGTCTTCATGTAAGAATGTAGCATAATCTTTTTCAGCGTACCAACGAGATTCCCAATCGCGAATGATACCGACACGAAGACCAACTGGACTAACCTTTTGACCCATCGATTATCCCTCCTTCTTTTCTGATACCACAACTGTGATGTGGCTTGTGCGTTTGTTAATTTGGCTTGCACGACCCATTGCACGTGGACGGAAACGTTTTAACGTTGGACCTTCGTCAACGAAAACTTTTTCAACAACTAGGTTGTTTACGTCCATTTCATAGTTATGTTCTGCATTTGCAATTGCAGATTTCAAAACTTTTTCTACAACTGGAGAAGCAGTTTTTGGCGTGTGGTTAAGGATAGCAATCGCTTCACCCACTTGCTTACCTCGGATTAAGTCTACTACTAAACGAACTTTACGAGGAGCAATACGAACTGTTCTCGCTACTGCTTTAGCTTGCATTGAAGTGCCTCCTCTCATTATCTTCTAGTTTTCTTATCGTCAGCATCATGACCTTTGTACGTACGAGTTGGTGCGAACTCACCTAACTTGTGGCCAACCATATCCTCAGTTACGTATACAGGAACGTGTTTACGACCATCATATACAGCGATTGTATGACCAATAAACTGTGGGAAGATCGTTGAACGACGAGACCAAGTTTTTACAACTTGTTTTTGCTCAGTTTCATTTAACTTTGCAATTTTGTTAATTAAATGATCATCAACAAATGGTCCTTTTTTCAAGCTACGAGCCATTTTGGTGCCTCCCTTCGTGATTGCCGTACGGCTCTAGAAATGAACCGTACTACAACCCCATTATTTTTTACGACGACGAACGATGAATTTGTCAGACGCTTTATTTTTCTTACGAGTTTTGAATCCAAGAGTTGGTTTACCCCATGGAGACATTGGAGACTTACGTCCGATTGGTGAGCGACCTTCACCACCACCGTGTGGGTGATCAACTGGGTTCATTACAGAACCACGAACAGTTGGGCGCTTGCCTAACCAGCGAGAACGACCCGCTTTACCAATTTTAATAAGTTCATGGTGCTCATTACCTACTTGACCTACTGTAGCGCGGCAAGTAGCTAGAACTAAGCGTACTTCACCAGAAGTTAAACGTACAAGTACGTATTTACCTTCTTTACCAAGTACTTGAGCAGATGTACCAGCAGAACGAACTAATTGTCCACCACGGCCTGGTTTAAGCTCGATGTTATGAACAACTGTACCTACTGGAATGTTGATTAATGGTAATGCGTTACCGATTTTAATGTCCGCTTCTGGGCCAGACATGATTTCCATACCTACTTCTAAGTTTTTAGGAGCAAGGATGTAACGTTTTTCACCGTCAACGTAGTTAATTAATGCGATATTCGCAGAGCGGTTCGGATCGTATTCGATCGTAGCAACGCGTCCAGGAATTCCATCTTTGTTACGTTTGAAGTCGATGATACGATATTGACGCTTGTGTCCGCCACCTTGGTGACGTACAGTGATTTTACCTTGGTTATTACGTCCAGCCTTTTTACTTAAAGGCGCAAGTAATGATTTTTCCGGTCTATCAGTCGTGATTTCAGCGAAATCATTCGTAGTCATGTTACGACGACCGTTAGTAGTTGGATTATACTTTTTGATTGCCATCTGATTTTCCCTCCTTCTTTAGTAAGGATTAAACTCCTTGGAAGATCTCGATTTCTTTGCTGTCAGCAGTAAGCTTAACGATTGCCTTACGACGACGGTTAGTAAAACCAGCGTGACGACCAACACGTTTTGCTTTTGGCTTGTAGTTCATGATATTTACTTTATCAACTTCAACACCAAAGATAGCTTCTACAGCATCTTTAACTTCCGTTTTATTAGCTTTAACGTCCACATCGAACGTGTATTTTTTTCAGCCATCATTTCCATAGAACGTTCAGTGACAACTGGGCGCTTAATGATATCACGAGGATCCTTCATTATGCAAGCACCTCCTCTACTTTTTCCACTGCCGCTTTTGTCATGATTAGCTTATCATGATGAAGCACGTCTAAAACGTTTACGCCATCAGCAGTGATTACTGTTACTCCAGGAATATTGCGAGCAGATAACTCAACTGCTTCGTTTACATCAGCAGTTACGATAAGAGCTTTCTTCTCAACAGTTAATCCTTTAAGAACTGCTACCATGTCTTTTGTTTTTGGTGCATTTAACACTAAGTCTTCAAGAACTACGATGTTGTTCTCAACTACTTTAGTAGCTAATGCAGATTTAATAGCTAAGCGACGAACTTTTTTAGGTAGTTTGTATGCATAGCTTCTTGGTGTAGGTCCGAATACCGTACCACCACCACGCCATTGAGGAGAGCGGATAGAACCTTGACGAGCACGTCCAGTTCCTTTTTGACGCCATGGTTTACGACCTCCACCGCGCACTTCAGAGCGAGTTTTTACTTTGTGTGTACCTTGACGTAAAGATGCACGTTGCATCATTACTGCTTCAAAAAGTACAGCTTCATTTGGTTCGATACCGAAAACAGTTTCAGCTAATTGGATTTCACCAACTTCAGAACCAGTTTGGTTAAATAACTTTACTTTTGGCATTGGGGTTCCTCCTTTCTTATAGAGAATTATTTACTAACCTTAACAGCACTACGAACAACTACAAGAGATTTCTTAGCGCCAGGAACGTTGCCTTTTACTAACAGTAAGTTGCGTTCTACGTCAACTTGAACGATTTCTAAGTTTTGAATAGTAACTTGGTCTCCACCCATACGTCCAGCAAGTTTTTTGCCTTTGAATACACGGTTCGGAGCAACAGGGCCCATTGAACCAGGACGACGATGATAACGAGATCCGTGAGACATAGGTCCGCGAGATTGTCCGTGGCGTTTAATAGCACCTTGGAAACCTTTACCTTTAGAAATACCTGTTACGTCTACAGTTTCACCTGCAGCGAAAACTTCTACTTTTACCTCTTGACCAACTTCTTGTCCTTCCACGTCTGCATCGCGAAGTTCGCGAATGAAGCGCTTAGGAGCAGTAGTTGCTTTAGCAACGTGACCTTGTTCAGGTTTGTTAGCTAATTTTTCGCGCTTGTCATCAAAACCTAACTGAATTGCATTGTAGCCATCAGTTTCAACAGTTTTCTTTTGAAGAACAACGTTTGGAGTTGCTTCGATAACAGTTACAGGAATTAGCTCGCCGTTTTCAGCAAATACTTGAGTCATACCGATCTTTTTTCCTAAGATTCCTTTGGTCATGAGTTACACCTCCTACATTTTAACTTATATAAATTATAGTTTGATTTCGATATCTACACCAGATGGTAAGTCTAAGCGCATTAAAGAGTCTACTGTTTGTGGAGTAGGGCTCACGATGTCGATTAGACGTTTGTGCGTGCGCATTTCGAATTGCTCACGAGAATCTTTGTATTTATGAACCGCACGAAGAATCGTGTAAACAGTTTTTTCAGTTGGTAATGGGATTGGACCAGAAACTGTCGCCCCAGAACGCTTAGCTGTTTCTACAATTTTCTCAGCTGACTGATCAAGAATACGGTGATCGTAAGCTTTTAAACGAATACGAATTTTTTCTTTTGCCATTATTTTCCCTCCTTCGTTCGCCTATTTTAAAAATAGACATTCTCCATGGAAATTTCCACACACTCGCCATGGCAAAGCGGCCGGGTGTGTCAGCAACCTTCCACTTCATCGCAGTCAAAGACCAACATTGTCTATTATACAATGTTATTCGTCTAGATGCAAGCATCTTTTTCTTTGCATCTGCTTTTCTCTACTTTTGCTATTATACATGGCACTTTAAAGAATTTCAAGTTTTCATCTGTTGTAATTATTTTTACAGTTTTTGGTTGAAGGGTTTTGTAGTTTATATACTATAGAAGAAACTCGTCAAAACTTAAAAATAGATCTTTATCTATTATAAACTGAAACTTCCATCAGTAGATTTTCTTCCTCTGCCCGTCTTCCTCACTTCTCTCTCAATTTTGAGGTGAGGGCTTATTACTCACAAATAGCCGGATAAATAAAAAAACCCAAGGGAAAATCCCTTGGGTCTCATATATCAGTTAAGATTACTCAACGATAGTTGCAACTACGCCGTAACCTACTGTACGTCCACCTTCACGAATAGAGAACTTAGTTCCTTCTTCGATCGCGATTGGAGCAATAAGCTCGATAGTCATTTCAATGTTATCGCCAGGCATTACCATTTCAGTACCTTCTGGTAATTGGATGATACCAGTTACGTCAGTTGTACGGAAATAGAATTGTGGGCGGTAGTTAGCGAAGAATGGAGTGTGACGTCCACCTTCTTCTTTAGATAAAACGAAAACTTCAGCTTTGAATTTAGCGTGAGCTTTTACAGAGCCAGTTTTAGCAAGAACTTGTCCACGTTGGATGTCTTCACGAGCAACCCCACGAAGTAAAGCACCGATGTTGTCTCCAGCTTGAGCTTGGTCAAGAAGCTTACGGAACATTTCTACACCAGTTACAGTTGTAGATTTGTTTTCTTCAGCAAAACCGATGATTTCTACTACGTCACCAACTTTAACTACACCGCGCTCTACACGACCTGTAGCAACTGTACCACGACCTGTGATAGAGAATACGTCCTCAACAGGCATTAAGAAAGCTTTTTCAGTGTCACGTTCTGGAGTTGGGATGTAAGCATCAACTTCGTTCATTAATTCAATGATTTTTGTTTCCCACTCAGCATCTCCTTGAAGAGCTTTAAGAGCAGAACCTTTAATTACAGGGATATCATCGCCTGGGAAGTCGTATTCAGATAATAGATCGCGAACTTCCATTTCTACTAATTCTAATAACTCTTCGTCGTCAACCATGTCGCATTTGTTTAAGAATACAACGATGTAAGGAACACCTACTTGACGAGAAAGAAGGATGTGCTCACGAGTTTGAGGCATTGGGCCATCAGCAGCAGATACTACTAAGATACCACCGTCCATTTGAGCAGCACCAGTGATCATGTTTTTAACATAGTCAGCGTGACCTGGGCAGTCAACGTGTGCATAGTGACGAGTTTCAGTTTCGTACTCAACGTGTGCAGTTGAGATTGTGATACCGCGCTCTCTTTCTTCTGGAGCAGCATCGATTTGGTCGTAACCTTTCGCTTCAGCACCACCAGCTTTTGCAAGAACTGTAGTGATAGCAGCAGTTAATGTAGTTTTACCATGGTCAACGTGGCCGATTGTACCAATGTTAACATGTGGTTTAGAACGTTCGAATTTAGCTTTTCCCATTCTAAATTCCTCCTTGGTTATATAGATTATTTTATATTCAGACTAGAAAGTAAGGGGCCTAAGCCCCGCTGCTTTCTAAGCTTACATAAGTAGTTATACTTGAACAATCGATAAAAATCAATTATTCACCTTTATTTTTTTAATAATTTCTTCTGAAACAGACTTCGGTACTTCTTCATAATGATCAAATGTCATTGAGAATGTTCCGCGTCCTTGCGTGTTAGAACGTAATGACGTTGCATAACCGAACATTTCAGAAAGTGGAACCATAGCGCGAACAACTTGTGCGTTACCGCGAGCTTCCATACCTTCTACACGTCCACGGCGAGATGTTACGTCACCCATAATGTCACCCATGTACTCTTCAGGAATTACAACTTCAACTTTCATCATTGGCTCAAGAATTACTGGGCTACATTTAGAAACCGCAGCTTTAAGAGCCATAGATGCAGCGATTTTGAACGCCATCTCAGAGGAGTCAACATCATGGTAAGATCCGTCAACTAATGCAGCTTTAATGTCTACTAGAGGATATCCTGCAAGTACACCATTTTTAAGTGCATCTTCAAGACCTGCTCCTACAGCTGGGATGTATTCACGTGGAACTACACCACCGACGATCTTGTTTTGGAACTCGAATCCTTTACCTTCTTCGTTAGGTTCAAACTCAATCCAAACGTGACCGAATTGTCCACGACCACCAGATTGACGAGCGAACTTACCTTCAACTTTCGCAGCAGCGCGGAAAGTCTCACGGTATGCTACCTGAGGAGCACCAACGTTTGCTTCCACTTTGAATTCACGGCGCATACGGTCAACGATGATATCAAGGTGAAGTTCACCCATACCAGCGATGATTGTTTGGCCAGTTTCTTGGTCAGTGTGAGCACGGAATGTTGGATCTTCTTCAGAAAGCTTAGATAATGCTGTACCCATTTTATCTTGGTCAGCTTTAGATTTTGGTTCGATAGCTACAGAGATAACCGGCTCTGGGAATTCCATAGACTCAAGGATAACAAGGCTCTTCTCGTCACAAAGAGTATCACCAGTTGTAGTATCTTTTAACCCTACAGCAGCAGCGATGTCACCAGCATAAACTGTTGAAATCTCTTCACGGCTGTTTGCGTGCATTTGTAGGATACGACCTACACGCTCACGCTTACCTTTAGTTGAGTTTTTCACGTATGATCCAGAGTTTAACACACCAGAGTACACACGGAAGAATGTTAACTTACCAACATAAGGGTCAGTCATGATTTTGAATGCTAATGCCGCGAAAGGCTCTTCATCGCTAGAATGACGTTCTACTTCTTCTTCTGTATCCGGAAGAGTACCTTTAATAGCAGGTACGTCTAATGGAGATGGTAGGTAGTCGATAACTGCATCTAACAGAATTTGAACACCTTTATTTTTGAATGCAGAACCACAGATTACTGGGAAGAATTCTACAGAAGTTGTAGCCTTACGGATACCAGCTTTAAGCTCTTCTACAGTGATTTCTTCACCTTCTAGGTACTTCATCATCATTTCTTCATCAAGCTCTGCTACCGCTTCAATAAGTTTTCCGCGGTATTCATCAGCTAATTCTTTATGTTCTGCAGGAATTTCAATACGTTCGATATCTGTTCCTAAGTCGTTTGCATACATGTATGCACACTCTTCTACTAGGTCGATAATTCCCGTAAACTCATCCTCAGCACCGATTGGTAACTGAATTGGATGTGCGTTTGCTTGTAAACGGTCATGAATTGTTCCTACAGAGTATAAGAAGTCTGCACCGATCTTGTCCATTTTGTTAACGAACACGATACGTGGTACACCGTAAGTAGTAGCTTGACGCCAAACAGTTTCTGTTTGTGGTTCTACACCAGATTGCGCGTCAAGTACCGCTACCGCGCCATCAAGTACGCGTAAAGAACGTTCTACTTCTACAGTGAAATCTACGTGTCCTGGAGTGTCAATGATGTTTACACGATGACCTTTCCATTGAGCTGTAGTTGCCGCAGAAGTAATTGTGATACCACGCTCTTGCTCTTGCTCCATCCAGTCCATCTGAGATGCACCTTCGTGAGTTTCACCGATTTTGTGAATACGTCCTGTATAATACAAGATACGCTCAGTTGCTGTTGTTTTACCAGCATCGATGTGAGCCATGATACCAATATTACGAGTGTTTTTTAAGGAGAACTCTCTTGTCATTTGGTGTCTTTCTCCTTCCTAATATGGATTGGATTTTTTTATTTTAAGTAGCAAAAAAGCCACTTTATTTTGTTACATATGTCAGTATGTCTAGTACCCTCATTATGTAAAACGAGCGCCCATTGAAAGGGAGAGGAATTCTCCCTCTCCACACTTCCATAAGCGACAAATAAAGCGGTTTATGCTTATAGTTATTTTTCGTTGAATCCTACCAACGGTAATGAGCAAATGCTTTGTTAGCTTCTGCCATTTTGTGAGTGTCTTCACGTTTCTTAACAGATGCACCACTGTTGTTAGCTGCATCTAAGATTTCGTAAGCTAGACGCTCTTCCATAGTTTTTTCACCACGAAGACGAGCGTAGTTTACTAACCAGCGAAGACCTAAAGTTGTACGGCGTTCTGGACGAACCTCAACTGGAACTTGGTAGTTAGCACCACCAACACGACGAGCGCGTACTTCAAGAACAGGCATGATGTTCTTAAGAGCTTGCTCGAATACTTCCATTGGTTCGTTACCAGTACGTTCACGAACGATATCGAACGCATTATAAAGAATTGTTTGAGATTTACCTTTTTTACCGTCAACCATCATTTTGTTGATTAGGCGTGTTACAAGTTTAGAATTGTACATTGGATCTGGTAACACGTCACGTTTCGCAACAGGTCCTTTACGAGGCATATTGAGTTCCTCCTTTCAGTTCAGTTTTATTATTTCTTAGCAGCTTTTGGTCTCTTAGTACCATATTTAGAACGTCCTTGCATACGTTTGTCAACACCAGCTGTGTCAAGCGCACCACGAACGATGTGGTAACGTACTCCTGGTAAGTCTTTTACACGACCACCGCGAATTAATACTACGCTGTGTTCTTGTAGGTTATGACCGATACCTGGGATGTAAGCAGTAACCTCGATACCATTTGTTAAACGTACACGAGCGTATTTACGTAACGCTGAGTTCGGTTTCTTTGGAGTCATTGTACCAACACGAGTACATACACCACGTTTTTGAGGTGCAGAGATATCAGTTGCTTTTTTCTTTAAAGAGTTGAAACCTTTGTTTAACGCAGGTGATTTAGATTTCCATACTTTATCAGTACGTCCATTTCTCACTAATTGGTTAATAGTAGGCATTAATTTATCCTCCCTTCGCATGTTTGTATGACCACATATCCAGGTGGTTCATTATTAGTTGAAAACAAAGTTTTTGCAAGGGAGAGCAAATGCTCTCTCCTCACAAAAACAGTTTTAACTTGTTATTCCTATCGCTGAAGCTCCTACCGCATCTCATTCATTTTCATGTTGAGATTCAGTTGTTAAAAAGTACGTTATGTTGCATCGCAAAAGCTACTGCAACGTTCTAACTGTACCGTGTTGAATTACATTCAACGTTTATTTAGGAGCAACCTTGCTTATATTAACATTTCGCATTGCATAATGTCAACTAGGATTATCTGTTTTTATACAAAATTTACGACGGAAAATTTTAGTTTTCTACGTAAACCTCGTCATTTTCTACATTTATTTCTTCTTTTGCTGTTTTTACAAGATCTACTCTGCGGTAATGATTCATACCTGTACCAGCCGGAACAAGTTTACCGATAATAACATTTTCTTTCAGACCAAGAAGTTCATCGCGCTTACCTTTAATTGCCGCATCAGTTAACACACGAGTTGTTTCCTGGAATGATGCTGCAGATAAGAATGAATCTGTTTCAAGTGAAGCCTTTGTAATACCAAGAAGGATTGGACGTGCTGTTGCTGGTTGTTTACCTTTAAGCAACACTTTCGCATTTGCATCTGTGAACTGATGAATATCCAGTAATGTTCCTGGCAATACATCTGTTTCACCAGCATCGATTACACGAACTTTGCGAAGCATTTGACGAACCATTACTTCAACGTGTTTATCACCAATTTCTACCCCTTGCATACGGTATACTTTTTGCACTTCACGAAGCAGGTATTCTTGGACTGCTGTAATATCTGTTACTTTCAGTAATTCTTTCGGATCGATAGAACCTTCTGTAAGTTCTTTACCGTGTTCAATACGGTGTCCTGGAGCTACTTTTAGACGAGCGCCATAAGGAATTACATACGTACGAGCTTCTACATCACCTTGTACAACAACTTCTTGGCGATCTTTCACATCGTTAACCGCTGCAACAACACCATCGATTTCACTGATAACCGCTTGACCTTTCGGATTACGCGCTTCGAAAATCTCTTGAATACGTGGTAAACCTTGTGTGATATCGTCTCCAGCAACCCCACCGGTATGGAATGTACGCATCGTTAACTGTGTACCTGGCTCACCGATAGATTGAGCTGCGATAATACCAACCGCTTCGCCCACTTCTACATCTGTGCCAGTAGCTAAGTTACGACCGTAACATTTCTTACATACGCCGTGGCGTGTGTTACATGTAAATGCAGAACGGATGTACAACTGTTCAACGCCTGCTTTTTCAATGATATGAGCAATATCTTCTGTAATTAATTCATTTTCACTAACTAACACTTCGCCTGTTTCTGGATGCTTCAAAGTTTTTCTTGCGAAACGTCCTACAAGACGATCGTATAAGGACTCGATAATTTCGTTTCCTTCTTTAATTGCACCGATTAATAAGCCGCGGTCTGTTCCACAATCGTCTTCACGAACGATAACATCTTGTGCAACGTCAACAAGACGACGAGTTAAGTAACCAGAGTCCGCAGTCTTAAGTGCTGTATCGGCAAGACCTTTACGCGCACCGTGTGTAGAGATGAAGTACTCGAGTACCGTTAAACCTTCGCGGAAACTTGATTTGATTGGAAGTTCGATAATACGACCAGATGGGTTAGCCATCAAACCACGCATACCAGCAAGCTGAGTAAAGTTCGATGCGTTACCACGGGCACCAGAGTCACTCATCATGAAGATCGGGTTGCGCTTATCTAAGGTTTTCATCAGTTTTCCTTGGATAACATCTTTTGCATTACTCCAAATAGAGATAACACGATCATAACGTTCTTCCTCTGTAATTAAACCGCGACGGAATTGCTTAATTACTGTATCTACTTTTGCTTGCGCTTCATGCAAGATTTCTTCTTTTTCACCTAATACAAGGATATCCGCCACACCAACTGTAATACCCGCTTTTGTAGAGTATTTAAATCCTAGATTTTTCATGCGGTCAAGCATGCGAGATGTTTCAGTAATTTTGAAACGTTTAAATACTTCAGCAATGATATTACCAAGAATTTTCTTGCTAAATGGTGCCACTTCTTCGCGACTAGCAATAATTTCTCTTACGTTAGCGCCTTTTTCAACAAAGTATTCCACTGGAGTTTCTTTCTCCAAGTTTGTTTTTGTTGGTTCGTTAATGTAAGGGAAAGATTTCGGTAAGATTTCATTGAATATTAACTTACCAACTGTTGTTAACAACAGCTTGCTGTTTTGCTCTTCTGTAAACGTTTCGTTGTTTACAGAACTTGCTGCAACAGCAACACGAGTATGCAAGTGTACATATCCGTTTTGGTATGCAATTATTGCTTCGTTCGTATCTTTGAAAATCATACCTTCACCAATTGCATCTGCACGTTCAAGCGTTAGGTAGTAGTTACCTAATACCATATCCTGAGATGGTGTAACAACTGGTTTTCCGTCTTTCGGGTTCAAGATATTTTGCGCAGCTAACATAAGAAGACGAGCTTCTGCTTGTGCTTCTGATGATAACGGAACGTGAACCGCCATTTGGTCACCGTCAAAGTCCGCATTGTATGCAGTACATACAAGTGGATGAAGACGAATTGCACGACCTTCTACTAATGTAGGTTCAAACGCTTGAATACCAAGACGGTGAAGCGTTGGAGCACGGTTTAAAAGTACAGGGTGTTCTTTAATTACAGACTCTAAAACATCCCAAACTTCAGGGTGTACTCGCTCGATTTTACGTTTAGCACTCTTAATGTTGTGTGCTAATCCTTTTCCTACTAACTCTTTCATTACAAAAGGTTTGAACAATTCAAGCGCCATTTCTTTTGGCAGACCGCATTGGTACATTTTTAAGTTCGGCCCTACAACGATAACGGAACGACCAGAGTAGTCAACACGTTTACCTAATAAGTTTTGACGGAAGCGTCCTTGCTTACCTTTTAACATATGAGAAAGAGATTTTAATGGACGGTTACCAGGTCCAGTAACTGGACGGCCGCGACGACCATTATCGATTAAAGCATCTACCGCTTCTTGTAACATACGCTTTTCGTTTTGGACGATGATGCTTGGCGCACCTAAGTCTAATAAACGTTTTAGGCGGTTGTTACGGTTAATAACACGACGGTATAAGTCGTTTAAATCAGAAGTTGCAAAACGTCCACCATCTAACTGTACCATTGGGCGAAGTTCTGGTGGGATAACTGGAAGAACATCTAGAATCATCCAAGATGGTTCGTTTCCAGAGTTACGGAATGCTTCTAATACTTCTAGACGTTTAATAGCACGCGTACGACGTTGTCCTTGTGCTGTTTTTAACTCTTCTTTTAAGAAGTCTACTTCTTTATCTAAATCGATATCTTGTAATAACTTCTTAATCGCCTCTGCGCCCATAGAAGCTTGGAAAGAGTTTCCGTATCTGTCGCGATACGCACGGTATTCCTTCTCCGAAAGAAGTTGCTTCTTATCAAGCGGTGTATCACCGCTTTCTGTTACCACATAAGAAGCGAAATAAATTACTTCTTCAAGCGCGCGAGGGGACATGTCTAAGACAAGTCCCATGCGGCTTGGGATACCTTTGAAATACCAAATATGAGATACAGGAGCAGCTAATTCGATATGACCCATACGTTCACGACGAACTTTCGCACGCGTTACTTCAACGCCGCATCGATCACAAACTACACCTTTATAACGGACACGTTTATATTTACCACAATGACATTCCCAGTCTTTTGTTGGACCGAAAATACGCTCACAGAACAAACCGTCTTTCTCTGGTTTCAATGTACGATAGTTAATCGTCTCGGGTTTTTTTACTTCCCCATATGACCAAGAGCGAATTTTGTCTGGTGATGCAAGTCCAATCTTCATATATTCAAAGTTGTTTACATCTATCAAGGGGCCTACCTCCCTTTTAGTCTACAGGTTATCCCAATTATTCCTTCGTTGTCTCAACTTCAACATTTAATTTATCTGCAGATTGATGATCATCATCGTCATCAGTAGAACGCATTTCAATTTCAGTGTCGTCGCTAGACATCATCTTAACATCCATACCTAAGCTTTGTAATTCCTTAATCAATACTTTGAATGATTCAGGAACACCTGGTTCTGGAACGTTTTCGCCTTTTACAATCGATTCGTACGTTTTCACACGACCAACAACATCATCCGACTTAACTGTTAAGATTTCTTGAAGAGTATAAGCAGCACCGTAAGCTTCAAGTGCCCAAACCTCCATCTCACCGAAACGTTGTCCACCGAACTGTGCTTTACCTCCAAGAGGTTGTTGCGTTACAAGTGAGTATGGTCCAGTAGAACGAGCATGAAGTTTATCATCAACCATGTGTGCAAGTTTAATCATATACATGACACCAACAGATACACGGTTGTCGAATGGTTCACCAGTACGTCCATCGTATAGAATTGTCTTTGCATCACGTGCCATACCAGCTTCTTCGATTGTTCCCCATACATCTTCCTCGCGAGCGCCATCGAATACTGGTGTTGCAACGTGGATACCAAGATATCTTGCTGCCATACCAAGATGAAGCTCTAACACCTGACCGATATTCATACGAGATGGTACCCCTAATGGGTTTAACATGATATCGATTGGTGTGCCATCTGGTAAATAAGGCATATCTTCTTCCGGTAAAATACGGGAGATAACACCTTTATTACCGTGACGACCGGCCATCTTGTCACCTTCAGAAATTTTACGTTTTTGAACGATATATGCACGTACAAGTTGATTCACACCTGGTGGTAATTCATCACCATCTTCACGGTTGAATACTTTTACGTCTAAGATAATACCGCCGCCACCGTGTGGTACACGTAGTGATGTATCACGTACTTCACGAGCTTTTTCACCGAAGATTGCATGTAATAGACGCTCTTCTGCTGTTAATTCCGTTACACCTTTTGGCGTTACTTTACCAACAAGAAGGTCTCCGTCTTTTACTTCTGCACCGATGCGGATAATACCGCGCTCATCAAGGTTGCGAAGTGCATCTTCCCCTACGTTTGGAATGTCTCGTGTAATTTCTTCTGGTCCTAGCTTCGTATCACGAGCTTCAGATTCATATTCTTCAATATGAATAGAAGTATACACATCATCTTTTACAAGGCGCTCACTCATAATGATCGCATCCTCGTAGTTATAACCATCCCATGTCATAAAGCCAACAAGTACGTTACGACCAAGTGCAAGTTCACCTTTTTCCATAGAAGGACCGTCTGCAAGAATCTCACCTTTTACAACTTCATCGCCAACACTTACGATTGGGCGTTGGTTGTAACAAGTTCCTTGGTTAGAACGGATGAATTTTAACATTTTATAGCGATCTAAATCACCTTTTACTTTTTGGCCGTCTACTTCGATGTAACGACGTACCCAAACTTCGCGAGCTTCTACGCGTTCAACGATACCAGGATGTTTACAGATTACCGCAGCACCTGAGTCTTTCGCTGATACGTACTCCATACCAGTACCTACAATTGGAGATTCTGGGTTCATAAGTGGAACCGCTTGACGTTGCATGTTCGCACCCATTAGCGCACGGTTCGAGTCATCGTTTTCTAAGAACGGAATACAAGCTGTCGCAGCAGACACAACCTGTTTCGGAGAGATATCCATGTAGTCAATACGTTCGCGTTTTACTACAACGTTCTCATCGCGGAAACGCGCTACAACATCTTCATCAAGGAAATCTCCATCTTCAGATAAACGTGCGTTTGCTTGGGCAACAACATAGTTATCTTGTTCATCAGCTGTTAAATAATCTACACGTGTTGTTACACGTCCAGTTTCTGGATCAACACGACGGTATGGTGTTTCAATGAAGCCAAATTCATTTACTTTCGCAAATGAAGATAAAGAGTTAATCAAACCGATGTTTGGTCCCTCTGGCGTTTCAATTGGACACATACGACCATAGTGAGAGTAGTGAACGTCACGCACTTCAAAGCCAGCGCGCTCACGCGTTAAACCACCAGGTCCTAATGCAGATAGTCTTCGTTTATGCGTTAACTCTGCTAATGGGTTTGTTTGATCCATAAACTGAGATAACTGCGAGCTTCCGAAGAACTCTTTAATAGATGCAATAACCGGGCGAATGTTAATTAACGCTTGTGGTGTAATTGCATTTGTATCTTGAATCGACATTCTCTCACGAACAACACGCTCCATACGAGAAAGACCAATACGGAATTGGTTTTGTAACAATTCACCTACAGAACGTAGACGACGGTTTCCTAAATGGTCAATATCGTCTGTGCCTCCTACTTTGTATAGAAGGTTAAAGAAATAGCTAATAGATGCAATAATATCGCCTGGTGTAATATGTTTTACTTCGCGATCAATGTTCGCGTTACCAATGATATTGATAGAACGCTCTCCATCTGCATCTGGAGCATAAATTTTAATAGATTGTAATTCAACATTGCCTTCTACCACTCCACCTAACGGCTTCGCTGTTTTAAAGCCAACGTTCTTTTCTAAGTAAGGTAAAATGCGATCTAATGTACGACGATCTAAGATTGTTCCTTCTGCCGCTAAAATTTCACCTGTTTCAGGATCCACTAAAGTTTCAGCTAAACGTTGGTTAAACAATCTGTTTTTAATGTGTAATTTCTTATTAATTTTGTAGCGACCTACATTTGCTAGATCATAACGTTTTGGATCGAAGAAGCGAGAAACAAGCAAGCTCTTCGCATTTTCTACTGTTGGTGGTTCACCTGGACGTAGACGCTCATAAATTTCAAGCAACGCTTTTTCTGTGCTATCCGTGTTATCTTTTTCTAGCGTATTGCTTAAGTACTCGTTATCACCTATAAGCTCGGTGATTTCTTGATCAGAGCCAAACCCTAATGCGCGTAACAAAACAGTTACAGGTAGTTTGCGCGTACGGTCGATACGCACATAAACAACATCCTTAGCATCTGTTTCATACTCCAACCAAGCTCCGCGGTTTGGAATTACAGTAGCAGTAAATCCGCGTTTTCCATTTTTGTCCACCTTGCCGCTGTAGTATACACTTGGTGAACGAACTAACTGAGAAACAATAACGCGTTCTGCACCGTTAATTACGAATGTTCCTGTCTCTGTCATGAGTGGGAAATCTCCCATGAACACATCTTGTTCTTTCACTTCACCAGTTTCTTTATTGATTAGACGCACTTTTACACGAAGTGGTGCTGCATACGTCACATCACGCTCTTTACATTCTTCTACAGAATATTTCGGTTCGCCTAAACTGTAGTCGATAAACTCAAGCGATAGATTTCCCGTAAAGTCTTCAATCGGAGAAATGTCTTGGAACATTTCTCGCAAACCCTCATCAAGAAACCACTGATAAGAAGAGGTTTGAATTTCGATAAGATTTGGTAATTCTAATACCTCACTAATACGGGCATAACTTCTTCGTTGGCGGTGTCGTCCGTATTGAACTAGTTGACCTGTCAACTGCTTCACCCCTCAAATCAAGAGTATTATAATAAATGCACAAAAATGTGCAAAATCACAACTAAATACGACTAACGCAAATTACGTAGCCTTTTTTCTCTAAAAAGATAGATACGTTGAGTATTTCTACCTGCTCAAAAAAGAAAAATGGCTTCTAAAAGAAAACCATCATTCTGTTTCATAATCTGCTGATTTTACTATCTTTTCCAAGAAAAGCAAAAATATACATTGTTCTCAACGCAGAAAATCATATATTGGCATTTTATAATGTTAACACAACCAAAAATAACCGTCAACGTTTTTTTGATTTTATGATATAATACCCTTTTTTCTTTTCTGCGACTTCCACAAAATCGAACACTTCTTCTAATTTTTTCATCGCAGATGGTGCACCTTGTTTTTTCTGAATCACAATCCAAAGCTCGCCGCCTGGTACAAGATACTCCACTGCTTTTTCTAGAATTTCATGCACGACTTGTTTCCCTGCACGAATTGGCGGATTAGATAAAATAGCAGCGTATTGACCTTTTACATTTTCATATACACTACTTTGATAAATCTGGATATTTTCAATTCGGTTATTAGCGGCATTTTCTTTCGCAAGCCCAAGTGCCCTTTCATTCACATCCACCATGTGAACCACACGCTCTTGGAACCCCTTCGCTAGAGATAAACCAATCGGGCCATATCCACACCCAACATCTAATACATCACCTTGGGCATTTGGCATCTGAAACGCTTCAATTAAAAGACGAGAACCGAAGTCCACTTCGTTTTTCGAAAACACCCCACGGTCTGATAAGAAAACAAAACGCGATCCTCTCAATGTATATTCCCATTGTTTACGATCACTTTTACTAGAGGGGTCGTTAGAAAAATAATGGTCTGCCATATGGCCACCTCTTTTCTTTACGGTTAAAAAAAGCTCGCTTGAGAGCGAGCTTTTTCAAAAGCCTCAAAAGTTAATTACTTAACTTCTACAGCAGCGCCAACTTCTTCAAGTTTAGCTTTGATTTCTTCAGCTTCTTCTTTAGAAACGCCTTCTTTAACTGCTTTTGGAGTGTTGTCAACTACTTCTTTAGCTTCTTTTAAGCCAAGACCAGTGATTTCACGAACAACTTTGATAACTTTGATTTTTTGTGCGCCTGCGTTAGCAAGTACAACATCAAATTCAGTTTGCTCAGCAGCAGCTTCACCAGCGCCACCAGCTACAGCTACAGGAGCAGCAGCAGTTACGCCGAATTCTTCCTCGATAGCTTTTACTAAGTCGTTAAGTTCTAATACAGTCATAGATTTAACTGCTTCAATGATTTGTTCTTTAGTCATTGTAAATATCCTCCCTTAAATAGGTTTGTATTGTTTTATCGATAACACGTAATTATCTTTTAAAAAATTAAGCGCCTTGCTCTTCTTTTTGATCTGCAACTGCTTTAGTAGCGATTGCAAGACCGCGCATTGGAGCTTGAAGAACGCTAAGAAGCATAGAAAGTAAGCCTTCACGTGATGGAAGAGTAGCGATAGCTTTAACCTCATCAAGTGATACAAGTTTACCTTCGATTACGCCTGCTTTAATTTCTAAAGCTTCATGATCTTTAGCGAAGTCGTTTAATACTTTCGCAGGAGCAATTACATCCTCGTTACTGAACGCGATTGCGTTTGGTCCTGTTAAGAATTCGTTTAACTCAGCCATTTCAGCAGATTCTGCAGCACGACGAGTTAAAGAGTTTTTGTAAACTTTGAACTCAACGCCAGCTTCACGTAAGTTTTTACGTAATTCAGTTGCTTCAGATACTGTTAAACCACGGTAGTCAACAACGATTGTAGATTTACTATCGCGAAGTTTTTCAGCGATTTCAGTTACAACTTGTTGTTTAGATTCGATTGCTTTGCTCATGTTATTACACCTCCTGTAGATTATATAGAAGATGTACCGAAAGTGCACTAAAAAACCTCCATGCCCAATTGTAGACATGGAGGCATATAGTCACAGAAAAAAATTCCGTTTCGTATATTCACACCTAGGTAGGAAATTAAGCCGCATTGGCGCCTACTGTCTACGGTACACTATTTAAATTCACAACATAAATGATTATATTAAAACTTCTTCACGAAGTCAACTTCCAAATTTTACGCGATAGTAGAAACTTCAACGCGTACGCCAGGTCCCATTGTAGAAGCAACTGTTACGTTCTTCATGTAAGTACCTTTTGCAGCAGCTGGCTTAGCTTTTAGAAGAGCATCAGCAACTGTCTCTAAGTTTTCAACTAATTTTGCATCTTCGAAAGATACTTTACCGATTGGCACATGAATGTTACCAGCTTTATCAACGCGGTATTCTACTTTACCAGCTTTGATTTCGTTAACTGCTTTTGTTACGTCGAAAGTAACTGTTCCAGTTTTAGGGTTTGGCATTAAACCTTTAGGTCCTAATACACGACCAAGTTTACCAACTTCACCCATCATATCAGGAGTTGCTACTACTACGTCAAAGCCAAACCAACCTTGTTGGATTTTGCTGATGTAGTCTGTATCACCTACGAAGTCAGCTCCAGCAGCTTCAGCTTCTTTTAGTTTTTCGCCTTTAGCGAATACTAATACACGTTGTACTTTACCAGTACCGTGTGGAAGAACAACTGCACCACGAATTTGTTGGTCAGCTTTCTTAGGGTCAACACCTAAACGAAATGCAGCTTCTACAGTTGCATCAAATTTAGCTGTGTTTGTTTTCTTTACTAATTCTACTGCCTCTGTTGCAGAGTAAGCAGTTGTACGATCAACAAGCTTCGCAGCTTCTACGTACTTTTTACCTCTTTTAGCCATTTTTATTTCCTCCTCAATGTGGTTTTAGCGGAATAACCTCCCACGTTTACGCCTTCTTTTCGATGTAATCGAGGATGTGCGCCCATCCTTTTATTTTAAAAATGACACTCATTTACGATAATAAAGGTTGCGAATTGGAATTCCAGACCCGCAACCTCTTTTACAAAAAACAAATCGAATTAGTCTTCGATAACAATGCCCATACTGCGTGCAGTACCTTCAACCATACGCATTGCAGCTTCTACGCTAGCAGCGTTTAGGTCAGGCATTTTAGTTTCAGCGATTTCGCGAACCTTATCACGCTTAACAGTTGCCACTTTATTACGATTTGGTTCACCAGAACCAGACTCAATACCAGCTACTTTCTTAAGAAGAACAGCAGCAGGAGGAGTTTTAGTAATGAAAGTGAATGAACGGTCTTCAAATACTGTAATTTCAACAGGAATGATTAGACCAGCTTGATCTGCTGTACGAGCGTTGAACTCTTTACAGAAGCCCATGATGTTAACACCCGCTTGTCCTAATGCTGGACCAACTGGTGGAGCTGGGTTAGCTTTACCTGCAGGAATTTGAAGTTTTACCATTTTAATTACCTTTTTAGCCACGAGACACACCTCCTTAAGTCCGTGATGTGGTCAATTGGGCAGTGATTTGCCCTCCCACTTCATATTTTATCTTTAGCGATAAAATCTTTTTCAAAAAACGTCTCCGTTTCCGAAGACGTACTGACTTAAAAGATATTATCACTTTTTACAATTCATTTCAAGTTTCATTTTATAATTTTTCAATTTGGTGGAAATCTAGCTCAACTGAAGTTTCGCGACCAAACATATCAACAAGTACTGTTACTCTTTGTTTTTCTAGGTCAATTTCATTAATAGCACCTGTGTAATTCGCAAATGGGCCTTCGTTCACACGTACAGTCTCATGAAGTTCAAAGTCAAAGTCAACTACTTCATTTTCCATTCCCATGTGTTTTAAGATTGTAACTACTTCTTCTTCTAATAACGGAGATGGCTTCGAACCCGATCCAGAAGATCCAACAAATCCTGTTACACCCGGTGTATTGCGAACAACATACCAAGAATCATCTGTCATGATGATTTCTACCAACACGTAGCCAGGAAATACTTTCCTCTTTGTTATTTTTTCTTTTCCGTTTTTCATTTCTACTTCTGTTTCCTCCGGAACAATAACACGGAAAATTTTATCTTGCATAGCCATTGTTTCTACGCGTTTCTCTAGGTTTGTTTTTACTTTATTTTCATATCCAGAATAAGTATGGACAACATACCAACGTTTTTCCATTAATTTAGGACGACCGTCCTTCCCTCCCTGACGTACATTTTTTTGTGCAAATGAAAAAACCCGTTCACCGGGCTTTTACACAGTTCATATAAATAACATTAACATTATATCATGTATTAGCGCTTCTTATTCAAGAATTAAACGAATTAAAGAAGAAATCCCCATATCCACTACCGCAAAGAAAATTGCACAGAAAGCAACTGTTGCAATTACAGTAAGTGTCGAACGGATTAATTCATCTTTTTTCGGCCAGCTTACTTTTTTCATTTCGCGACCTACGTCGCCAAAAAAGTTCGTCAAACGCATTTCCGGGACCTCCAGTGCATAATTACAATTATTTATTTTGTTTCCTTATGAATCATGTGCGCATTACACATTTTGCAAAATTTCTTTATCTCAAGACGCTCTACTGAGCTTGTATCTTTCATTGTGGAATAGTTTCGATTATTGCACTTTTCACATGCGAGTACAACCTTTTTTCTCATCTGTTACACCAGCCTTGTAACATTATTTCTTTAAAAATGTATCATACAATAAAAGGCAATGTCAATGACACTCCCCGCCTTACTGTAAAAAGAGAAGGAGAGGAAAAAAAACCTCTCTTTTATATTTCTCTATTAACCTAATACATTTTTAAAAAACCAACTATTTAAACATCTTAACGTTTGAGTGAAGGTGAGTGAACAGTTGCCGTTTCTCTCATTTCCATATAACGCTCAAGCTTCCTTTTCACTCGTTGCAGAGCATTATCAATGGATTTTACATGGCGATTCAATTGCTCTGAAATCTCTTGATACGATCTTCCATCTAAATATAAAGAAAGCACCTTTCTTTCTAAATCGCTTAATAATTCAGATATTTTTAATTCTATATCAACATACTCTTCCTGACTAATAATCATTTCTTCAGGATCTGTCACCTTCGCTTCAGATATAACATCTAACAGAGTTCGATCAGATTCTTCATCATAAATTGGTTTATCTAAAGAAACATATGAATTTAAAGGGATATGTTTTTGTCTTGTCGCTGTTTTAATCGCGGTGATAATTTGACGTGTAATACACAATTCCGCAAAAGCTTTAAAGGAAGACAGCTTGTCCTCTTTATAGTCACGAATCGCTTTAAATAATCCAATCATACCTTCTTGAATAATATCTTCACGATCAGCGCCAACCAAAAAGTAAGATCTTGATTTTGCACGAACAAAATTTTTGTACTTATGAATTAAATACTCCAGTGCATCAATATTACCTTGTCGTACTAATTCAACTATCTCTTCATCCTCTAAATCACTAAATGTAACATTGTTGCCGCTTACGAAGTCTGTTTCCAATCTGATCCCTCCGACCGCTAATTATTTAGCAATATTATACAGTAATCACTTGAAGAGCGTCAATGCTTCAACGCCCTCCTCGTCTTAATTTTTCTAATTTTTCTGTAACCTCTTCACTAAATATCGTCCGCATTGCCGGTTGTTCTTCTTTCGTTTTCTTCGTTTCATGACGTACTCTTCGTTCCATCGCCTGAACTTCTATCTCTAACTCACGCGCCGATTTACGCAGAGCACCCTGCCCAAAAATGGCCCACTGCTCTGTGTAATCAGACGTCGCAACATAAATACGTGTATTAATATTGCGCAGCTCAATTGCGAGCTGCTCAATTTTTTCATCGGCCGTTTGGTTTTTCCTTGTAAAGATTACATCTACAGACGCTTGTTTCATCTTCTTTTCAATTCCATAAACAGAATATGCATCAAAAACAATCATTACTTTCGTGCCTGTATACCCTTGATAATCTGCCATTTTATCAATAAGCGAGTCTCGCGAAGCTTGTAAGTCTACATCCCGTAGTTTTTTCAAGTCTGCCCAAGCCCCGATAATATTGTAACCGTCAACGATTAAAATATCATTCATTTTTATTCACCGATTGGGTGACGTTTCCGATACACTTCATACATTAACAAGCTAGCAGCAACTGAAGCATTTAAGGATGTAACCTTACCAGCCATCGGTAAATGAATCAAGAAGTCACATTTCTCACCAATAAGACGGCTCATACCTTTCCCCTCACTACCAATCACTAAACCAATTGGCATCTTTCCATCTAAATTACGGTAGTCATCTTTCCCTTTTGCATCTGTGCCTGCAATCCAAAGCCCGCGCTCTTTTAATTCATCAATCGTTCTCGATAAATTTGTAACACGAGCTACTGGAACATACTCAATCGCTCCTGTCGAAGCCTTTGCAACCGCCGCTGTTAAACCAACCGCCCTGCGCTTTGGAATAATAATACCATGGGCTCCTACTGCATCTGCCGTACGCATAATAGAGCCTAAGTTGTGCGGATCTTCAATCTCATCAAGAATTAAGAAAAATGGATCTTCATTTCGCTTAGCTGCCAACGCAAATAAATCCTCTAAGTCCGCATATTCATATGCTGCCACTTGTGCGACTACACCTTGATGATTCCCTCTACAAGTTGATCTAATTTTTTCTTCGGTGAATTCTGCACTAAAATTTTGTTTTCTTTCGCTAATGCTAGTACAATTTGCACTTGTCCTTTCGCAGCACCTTCTGCAATCCAAATCTTATTAATATCACGACCTGCTCTTAATGCTTCAATTACAGGGTTACGTCCAATAATATATTCACTGTTCACGCTCACGCGCCTCCTTCCTTATCCTCTAATACACGAATTGCTTCAAATACAATCTCTTCTATTCGTGTCTGATCATTTAATAAATAATGATATCCAATCAGCGCCTCAAAAGCAGTACTATATCGATATGTTTGTACATCTGTATTTTTCGGAATAGAACCTGATTTTGCATTGCGTCCTCTTCTTAATACAGCTTCCTCTTCTTCAGTAAGAAATGCTGCCTCTAGTAAATGATGAACAACTTTCGCTTGCGCTTTTGCAGAAACAAAGCTTGTCCCCAAACGATGTAATTGATGTGGACGAACTGTTCCTTTTTGAAGCAGGTGATAGCGGATATATTGTTCATACACCGCATCACCCATATATGCTAACGCTAAGCTATTTAATTGCTTTGCATCAATCATGTTTAGCCCCTTTTCCATCTTGTACCTTGTGGTGTATCTTCTAAAATGATGTTACGCTCTTTTAATTCATCGCGAATTTGATCAGATAATGCAAAATCACGATTTTTACGAGCCTCAATACGCTTTTGGATTAGTGCTTCAATTTCTTCATCAAGCAATTCTTCTTTCGTTAATTCTAATCCTAAAATTCCAAATAGCGTTTCGAACTGTTTTACATACGCCGCAATCACTGTTTTTGATGTATGCTGTTCTAATAAATATTGATTTGCATGATTTGCTAAGTTATATAACTCTGTTACTGCATTTGCTGTATTAAAATCATCATCCATCGCCGCTTCAAATGCAGCTTGGAATTTCTCCATCTCATCTAACCATTTCTCATTATGATCCGTTAAATCAGTACTACTTTCCATACGATGCTTTAAATTACCATAGGCTGTTTCAATGCGCTCTAATCCGTTATTTGTATGCTGTAATAATTCTTCACTAAAGTTAATTGGATGGCGATAGTGCACAGATAACATAAAGAAACGAATTAATTGCGGATCGTACTGCTTGATAATATCGTGAACTAGGACAAAGTTACCAAGTGATTTAGACATTTTCTCATTATCAATATTAATATATCCATTATGCATCCAGTAACGTGCAAATTCTTTACCAGTCAACGCTTCTGATTGTGCAATTTCATTTTCGTGATGCGGAAATGCTAAATCCTGTCCGCCAGCATGGATATCAATTGTATCACCTAAATATTTACGTGCCATCGCCGAGCATTCAATATGCCAACCTGGACGCCCTTTTCCCCATGGACTATCCCAGAAAATTTCTCCTTCTTTAGCAGCTTTCCATAATGCGAAGTCTAGCGGATCTTGTTTCTTTTCCCCAATTTCAATGCGAGCACCATGACGCAAATCTGCAATTGGTTGATGCGATAGTTTACCGTATTCTTTAAATTCTTTCGTTTTATAATAAACATCGCCTTCAGATTCATATGCATATCCCTTATTCACAAGCTCCTGAATAAATTCGATAATAATATCCATATTCTCTGTTACACGAGGATGAACTGTTGCATGTTTGCAACCCAATGCAGTTACATCTTCAAAATACGCTTTGACAAAGCGATCTGCAATTGTTGGAACATCTTCTCCTAATTCATTAGCAGCTTTAATCAGCTTATCATCTACATCCGTGAAGTTAGATACATATTGCACGTCGTAACCACGGTGTTCCATATAACGGCGCACTGTATCAAATACGATTGCCGGTCTTGCGTTACCGATATGAATGTAGTTATATACGGTCGGTCCGCATACATACATTTTCACTTTATTTTCCTCTAATGGAACAAACGCTTCCTTTTGACGCGTTAACGTATTATAAATGTGAATAGTCATTTTTATCCTTCCTTTCTGTTTTCACTACCATTTGTTTTTTCAATTGTTCGAGCTCTTCTTCCACTGCTTTCAACTTATCAAAAATCGGATCCGGAAGATCACAGTGATTTAATTCTTGACCTACTTTTATCCCATTTTGAATCACGACGCGACCAGGAATACCTACAACTGTAGAATGAGCAGGTACTTCCTTTAACACAACCGAACCAGCACCAACTTTAGAATTTTCTCCAACCGTAATCGATCCAAGCACTTTCGCACCTGTCGCAATCAACACATTGTCTTTAATTGTTGGATGACGTTTCCTTTTTCTTTTCCCGTACCGCCTAACGTAACACCTTGATAAATTGTCACGTTATCTCCAATTTCACACGTTTCTCCAATTACAACTCCCATGCCATGATCAATAAAAAACTTACGACCAATTGTTGCCCCCGGATGAATTTCAATACCCGTAAAAAAACGACTCATTTGTGAGATAACACGAGCAAAAAAGAAAAACTTTCGTTTATAAAAGGCATGTGCAATACGATGCGCCCAAATTGCGTGCAATCCAGAGTAAGTTAAAATCACTTCGATGTAACTTCTCGCTGCTGGATCCTGTTCAAAGACGACTTCAATATCCTCCCGAAGCCTCTTAAACATTTTTGTTCCCCCTTTTTGTTTAAAGTGAAACTTCCATCAGTGGATCTCTTTACCACTAATAGTGAGTTGAATCAATAAGGTTTTTAATTTCTACTTCCTTACAAAGTTTTTCCGACTATTTATACCAGAAACTCTCCCCATACCTGTAGGTATAGAAAAAGGCGTCTCTGTCTATAGACAGAGACGCCTTACTAGCGCGGTTCCACTCTGTTTAGGCCTAAAAAAGCCTCAAACTCAAACATGATAACGGTGTATACCGCTTCTGCTTACTTTGCGTCGCCATGACATTTCTCGAAATATATTCGTTGTTCAGCAGAAGACTCAAAGGGGCACTTCAAAAATCTGCTTTTAAACCACTTCCAGCCAAATGGTGGTTTTCTCTGTGAAAAGCATGATTTTCTACTTCTCCTTCTCGTCGCTTTCTTTTATTTCA
Organism: Bacillus sp. EA-CB0995; assembly: GCF_055814245.1. Taxonomy (NCBI): domain Bacteria; kingdom Bacillati; phylum Bacillota; class Bacilli; order Caryophanales; family Bacillaceae; genus Bacillus; species Bacillus sp. EA-CB0995. Next base: position 152,772 of record NZ_CP169269.1, read on the forward strand.
TTTTGAAGTATTCTTATTATATTTCTAAATCCGTAAAAAGTTAACCAATTACTTTACGAACACGATTTAAAACTTTTTCTTTTCCAAGAAGCGCAATTGCATTTGGAAGTTCTGGTCCGTGTGTTTGGCCAGTTGTCGCAACGCGAATTGGCATAAATAAATTTTTCCCTTTTTGACCTGTTTGCTTTTGAACAGCTTTAATTGCCGCCTTAATTGCTGCAGGTTCTACTTCCTCTAATGCCTCTAGCTCTGCTGCAAACACGCGAAGAACTTCTGGCACTTGCTCGCCTTTTAATACTTCTTGTCCTTCTTCTTCATAATCCACATGATCTTTAAAGAACATATCAGATAGCTCAACAATCTCAGCCCCGAAGCTCATTTGATCATGATATAAAGCAATCACATCGCGAATCCAAACTAACTCTTGTTCACTTGGATTTTCACTTACGCGACCAGCTTTCACTAAATGCGGTAAGCTTAATTCAACAACGCAATCTAAGTCTTGCTTTTTCATATATTGGTTGTTCATCCATTTTAATTTTTGAGAATCGAATAATGCCGGTGATTTCGATAAACGAGCTGCATCAAACATTTCAATAAACTCATCCTTAGAGAAGATTTCTTCTTCTCCTACTGGTGACCAACCTAGTAATGCGATAAAGTTAAAGATTGCTTCTGGAAGATATCCCAACGCTTCATATTGTTCAATAAATTGAATAATAGATTCATCACGTTTACTTAACTTTTTACGGCTTTCATTTACAATTAACGTCATATGACCAAATTGTGGTATGTCCCAACCAAATGCTTCGTAAATCATCATTTGTTTTGGTGTATTAGAAATATGGTCATCACCACGAAGAACGTGTGAGATTTCCATGAAATGATCATCTGCCGCTACTGCAAAGTTGTAAGTTGGGATGCCATCTTTCTTCACGATAACGAAATCGCCGAAATCGTTTGAGTTGAAAGATACGTCTCCTTTTACAATATCATTAAATACATATTCACGGTTTTCAGGTACACGGAAACGAATACTTGGAATGCGTCCTTCTGCCTCGAACTGTTTTACTTGCTCATCTGTTAAATCACGGTGACAACCCGCATAACGAGGTGTTTCACCACGAGCGATTTGTCCTTCACGTTCTGCTTCTAACTCTTCTTCTGTCATATAGCACTTATACGCTAAGCCACGCTCTAATAAATCTTCATATAACTTTTTATAAATATCTAAACGCTCCATTTGACGGTACGGACCATATTCACCACCAACGTCGATGCTTTCATCCCAGTCCATGCCAAGCCATTTTAAATACGTTAATTGGCTTTCTTCGCCGCCAGCAATATTACGCTTTACGTCTGTATCTTCAATACGGATAATAAATTTACCGTTTTGACTACGAGCGAATAAATAGTTAAATAATGCCGTACGTGCATTTCCGATATGTAAGTGTCCTGTTGGACTTGGCGCATAGCGCACTCTCACTTGCTTTTCCATAGTTGGTACACCTTCCATTCTTAATGTCAACAGATTCCTTAATTGTACACCAAAAAATTACGATTATCCATCTTACGAATCAAAAACAACTATTTTTTCTGTAATAATACAATAGCCTGTGAAGCAATTCCTTCTTCTCGCCCTGTAAATCCTAATTTTTCTGTCGTCGTTGCCTTTACATTGACATTCTCCATGTCTGTTTGTAACAGTTCGCTAATTCTCTTGCGCATACTTTCAATATGCGGTGCCATTTTTGGTTTTTGGGCAATAATTGTACAATCTAAGTTTCCGAGTACATACCCTTGCTCTGTAACAAACTCCCACACTTTCTGTAAAAGCACAGCTGAATCCGCATCTTTAAATGCAGGATCTGTATCTGGAAAGTGCTTACCGATGTCACCAGCAGCAATTGCACCTAAACAAGCATCAGCAATAGTATGTAAAAGGACATCCGCATCGGAGTGCCCAAGTAATCCTTTTTCATATGGAATTGTAATACCACCAATAATTAATGGTCTTCCTTCTGCAAATGCATGTACATCAAAACCTTGTCCAATTCGAAACATTTCCAATTCCTCCTCAAACTACACTAGTAAACTTTATATCATTCTTACGGACATATAAAAGCTCCGCCTGTTGAAGTTTCTGCTCTATATATAGAAAAGCTCGGTAGCTACCGAGCTTTTCTATTATAACATTGCTATTGTATTTTCAAAACTCGTAGAAAGCTTTCAGCAATCACTAAATCTTCAGGTGTTGTCACCTTTATATTGTGATAGCTTCCTCCTACAACTCCTACCTCTTTAGGAAGGCGTTCCACCAAACTAGCATCGTCAGTTCCGAGAAAGCTCGCTTGTTTTGCACTCTCATGTGCCTCTAACAGAATGGGAACATGAAATCCTTGCGGCGTTTGAACTGCTCGCAAATGAGAACGTTCTACTGTTTCAACAACAGTATCATGCGTCACTTTTTTAATTGTATCTTTCACAGGTACCGCACAAATGGATGCACCTTTTTCTTTAGCCATTTGCAATACATCTTCAATCATCTTTTTCGTTACAAATGGACGCGCCCCGTCGTGGACAAGTACATACTCTACATCTCTTACATACATAAGAGCATTGTATACACTATCCTGGCGCTCACTTCCACCTTGGATAAGTTGGATGCCTTTTTGAATATGATAAGTTTGGAGAAGTTCTTCAAAGTAAGAACGCTCTCCCTCATTAATCGCTAAAATAATCTGTTTACATTGTTCATCTTTTTCAAAAGCTCGTAATGTATGAATAATAATGGGAACAGAATCTATTTGTAAAAATAATTTATTTTTATCCGCTCCCATACGCTTACCTTGTCCTGCTGCAGGAATAATTAATGTATATATCATCGCAATCCTCTACTTATAATGCTTTCTCTAACAACTTACGCTTAGCAAAGATCATACGGCCTGCAGATGTTTGCAATACACTTGTAACAAGTACATCAAGTTGGTGACCAACATGCTCTCTACCATCTTCGACTACGATCATTGTACCGTCGTCCAAATAAGCGACACCTTGATTCTGCTCTTTTCCATCCTTCACAACGTATACGCTTAACTCTTCACCCGGAAGTACAACAGGCTTAATGGCATTTGCTAAATCATTAATGTTTAAAACTGTCACACCTTGCAATTCGGAAACTTTATTTAAGTTAAAATCATTCGTAACAACAGTGCCACCTGTTAACTTCGCTAACTTCACAAGCTTACTATCGACTTCTTGAATATCTTCAAAATCACCTTCATAAATCTCTACTGGAATAGATAACTCTTTTTGAATACGATTTAAAATATCCAAACCTCTTCGTCCGCGATTACGCTTTAATGCATCCGAAGAATCAGCAATATGCTGTAGTTCTTCTAACACAAATTGCGGAATGACAATTGTGCCTTCCAAAAACTTTGTTTGGCAAATATCCGCAATACGCCCATCAATAATAACACTAGTATCCAATATTTTCCAATAAGAAGTTAACGTTTCTACTTCCTCATTTTCATTGTTCGTATTTTTTTCTTTCCTCCGCGTTGCGGCAATGTAAACAACCCTAACAATTCATTCCTCTTTTTAAACCCTACTTGGAACCCTAAGTAACCAAGTAATAGTGTGAAAAAGATTTGCAATACTGTACTAATGACTTGAATGGTAAATTCGCGAATCGGAATCAAGATCAAATACGCAACAATTAGTCCTGAGATTAATCCTAATGTTCCAAATAACACATCTGTAACAGGTGCTTTTACAAGCGCTTCCTCAATATGTTTAATAAGCTGAACAATATAATCTACAAGCCAAAATGTTGTTAAAAATAAAATGATTGCACCAATAATTGCACGAATATAAGAACCTTCAAGCCAAGGAACTGCACCTATATCCAACATCTCGATTACTTTTGGAATAAGAAAAATTCCCAATGCTCCTCCAATAACTAAAAAGAAAAGCTGTACGATTCGTTTTAACATTCAACCACCTCCTACTCATTATTAACCATTACTTCGTCACTCAAAACGTCGAGTGCAAAAGTGGACGTGTTTTTTTATAATTTGTTTTATTTACCAATATATCATATCATATATGAAAAATCTTTGAGTGTCGCTATATTGTGAAATCAATGTAATATTCTTAATTGTGTCTGCTCATATACAAGTGTTCTTGAATTCGTTTTAAACCCTCTCGTATCTTTTTCGCCCGTACTTCTCCAATCCCTTCCACATCATCCAAATCAGCAATTGTTGCACGGCAAATTCCTTGTAAGTTCTTAAAACGATTAATTAAGTTCTCAATAATAAGAGGCGGAACTCTAGAAATTTTACTCGCGATCCGATAACCTCTTGGTGTAATGCTTTCTTCTAATTTCATTTGTCCGGAATATCCAAGTAATTTCACTAAATCGCTATCTTCTAAAAGTTGTGCATTCGCAAGCTCTTGTAATTTTTTTAAAACTTGATAGTGCTCTTGTGTTTTTTCATGATAGTAGTCTTTAATTAATAGCGCAGCCTCTGCTTCCACGTCAGCAAGCAATTCTGTCAATTGTAAGCGAATAAGTCTTCCTTCTGTTCCTAATTCATGAATGTAACTGTAGATTTCATTTTTAATCCGTAGCATCATTTCAACACTATGTAGTACATGCACAACTTCAGACATTGTAACCACTTCTTCAAACTCTAAAATACCAAGGTTCGTTATGCCCTCATTCCATACAGCTTTATATTTTTCTAATGTTTGAATCGCCTGGTTTGCCTTTGTTAAAATAACCCCAATATCTTTTAATGTATAACGTAAGTTTCCTTGATATAACGTAATTACATTTCGTCTTTGTGAAATAGCAACAACAAGACTACCCGTTTGCTTCGCCACTCGCTCTGCTGTTCGGTGACGCATGCCTGTTTCAATAGAGTCGATAGATGGATCAGGAACCAACTGTCCATTAGCGATTAAAATTTTACTTCCCGTTTCATTTAAAATAAGAGCACCATCCATTTTTGCTAGTTCGTACAGACTAGCAGGAGAAAAAGCACAATTAATATGAAATCCTCCATCAACAATACTTTTAATTTGCTCGTTGTATCCGAGTACAATAAGGCCACCTGTTTGCGCACGGAGCACATTATCAATTCCTTCTCTTAGCGGTGTCCCCGGTGCAACAAGCTGCAAAATATTAATAATACTTTTGGAACGTTGCTTGTTTTCTTCCATATCTTATCCTCCTAGTGCAAATCGAAGAGCCTCTCCTATATTCGATACTCCAACTACTTCAATACCTTCTGGAATCGTCCATCCACCCAAATTTTTCCTTGGGATAATAACACGCTGAAATCCTAATTTTGCTGCTTCTTGTACACGCTGTTCGATACGAGAAACACGGCGAACTTCTCCCGTTAAACCAACTTCACCAATGACTGCATCACCCGGAAAAGTCGGTTTATCGCGAAAACTTGATGCGATACTTAAAGCAACTGCCAAATCAACCGCTGGTTCATCTAATTTAATTCCCCCAGCAACTTTTAAATAAGCATCTTGGTTTTGGAGCAATAACCCTGCTCTTTTTTCTAGTACTGCCATAATAAGAGAAACACGGTTATGGTCAATTCCTGTTGCCATTCTTCTTGGATTCCCGAAACTTGTAGGAGAAATTAATGCTTGTATTTCTACTAAAACAGGCCTTGTTCCTTCCATAGAAGCAACAACCGTTGAACCAGCAGCCCCCACAGGTCTTTCTTCTAGAAAAATTTCAGAAGGATTCAATACCTCTGAAAGGCCAAGCTCCTTCATTTCAAAAATCCCCATCTCATTGGTTGAACCAAAACGGTTTTTTACCGCTCGTAAAATTCGATATGTATGATGACGATCTCCTTCAAAATAAAGAACGGCATCCACCATATGCTCTAACATACGTGGACCAGCTATAGCTCCTTCTTTCGTTACATGCCCTACAATAAAAATAGGGATTCCTTTCGTTTTTGCAAGCTTCATAAGTTCTGCTGTACATTCACGTACTTGCGCTACGCTTCCTGGCGCTGAAGTTACTTCCGGTAAATGAATGGTTTGAATAGAATCAATTACTACAAATGATGGATTCATTTCATCTATATATGCTGCGATTCGTTGTAAATCTGTTTCTGATACAACAAATAAATTATCTCCATTTACATGAAGACGATCTGCTCTAAGTTTAATTTGTTTTGCAGATTCCTCACCTGATATGTATAAAACATCATAAGCACGATCTGCTAGTTGTGATGATATTTGCAATAATAATGTTGATTTCCCAATACCAGGATCTCCCCCTATGAGCACGAGAGAGCCATCTACAATTCCACCACCAAGCACCCGGTTAAATTCCTGAAAATTCGTTTCAATACGCGCCTCTGTTTTCGTTTCCACCTCTTTCAGGCGGCGAGGCTTCGTTAATTCAGTTTGGATCGCACTTGCATAGTTCAGGCGGCGTGATGATACAACTGGTTCCATCTCTTCCACTAGTGTATTCCATTGTCCGCACCCCGGACACTTTCCCATATACTTTGGTGACTGATAACCACATTCTTGACATGTAAATTTCGTTTTCTTTTTAGCCATCGTTTTTTACACTTCACTTCGCTTTCATATGAAACAAAAATATTTCTTTTTTGTACAAGAAAGAGGGCTATTGTTTAGCCCCCCTTTGTTTGTCTATACTTATTTTACCTTTTCTGCACTACGAATGACAAATGATTCTCCTTCTGTATCAAAAACAACTTTTTGACCTTTCTCAATAACCCCTTTAAGAAGTTCCTCTGATAATCGATCTTCTACATGTTTTTGAATTGCACGGCGTAGTGGACGAGCACCATACTCTGGGTCAAATCCTTTATCCGCAATCGCTTCAATTGCTGCATCCGTTAACTCTAACTCAATGTCTTGTTCTTTTAAACGTTTGACCAACAGTTCTACCATAAGTGTAACAATTTCTTTAATATGTTTTTTCTCTAATGTATGGAAAACAATAATTTCGTCAATACGGTTTAAAAACTCAGGGCGGAATGCTTTTTTCAACTCTTCCATTACTTTACCCTTCATATCTGCATAATCACGACTTTCATCTTGTACATTAAATCCAAGATGTTTGTTTCGTTTTAATGCATCTGCACCTACGTTAGAAGTCATAATAACAATTGTATTACGGAAATCAACTGTACGACCTTTTGAATCTGTTAAACGACCATCTTCTAGCACTTGCAGTAAAATATTGAATACATCTGGATGTGCCTTTTCCACCTCGTCAAGTAAGACAACGGAGTATGGTTTGCGACGAACTTTTTCTGTTAACTGGCCACCTTCTTCATATCCAACATATCCTGGAGGAGAACCAACTAAACGAGAAGTAGAATGTTTCTCCATATACTCCGACATATCAATACGAATCATTGCATCTTCGTCACCAAACATAGATTCCGCTAATGCGCGTGCAAGTTCCGTTTTACCAACACCAGTTGGTCCTAAGAAAATAAAAGAACCGATTGGACGTTTTGGATCTTTTAAGCCTGCTCTTGCGCGGCGCACTGCTTTTGCAACCGCAACAACCGCTTCATCTTGCCCAATTAAACGATCATGTAAAATATTTTCTAAGTTCAATAGTTTGTCTGTTTCTGTTTGAGCTAGCTTAGAAACCGGAATACGCGTCCACGTTGAAACAACATTTGCAATATCCTCTACTGTTACTTCCGAATTCTCTTTACCTTGTTGCTCTTTCCATTGACGCTTCGTATCTTCTAATTTTTCACGTAGGCGCTGTTCCATATCACGTAAAGAAGCTGCTTTCTCAAATTCTTGACTTTGTACTGCCGCATCTTTTTCTTTTCTTACTTCTTCTAGCTTCGATTCAAGTTCTTTTAAATTTGGTGGTGTTGTATAAGAACGTAAACGAACTTTTGAAGCTGCTTCATCAATTAAGTCAATCGCTTTATCAGGTAAGAAACGATCAGTAATGTAACGATCAGATAATTTTACAGCGGCGTCAATTGCATCGTCTGAGATAGAAACACGGTGATGTGCTTCATAACGGTCACGTAATCCTTTTAAAATTTGAATCGATTCTTCTAAGCTTGGTTCATCAACGTGAATCGGTTGAAAACGTCTCTCTAATGCCGCATCTTTTTCAATATATTTACGATACTCATCTAGCGTTGTCGCCCCAATACATTGTAGTTCCCCGCGTGCTAATGATGGCTTTAAAATATTCGATGCGTCAATCGCCCCTTCTGCACCTCCCGCACCAATTAATGTATGAAGCTCATCAATGAATAAAATAATATTAGCAGCTTGACGAATTTCATCCATGACTTTCTTTAAACGGTCTTCAAATTCACCGCGATATTTCGTACCAGCAACTACAGTCCCCATATCTAATGTCATAACACGCTTATCGCGTAAAGTCTCTGGAACTTCGTTGTTTACAATTTGTTGTGCTAGCCCTTCAGCAATTGCTGTTTTACCAACACCAGGTTCTCCAATTAACACAGGATTATTTTTTGTTCTTCTACTTAATACTTCAATTACACGTTGAATCTCTTTGCTACGACCAATTACTGGATCTAAACGCCCTTCACGTGCTACAGCTGTTAAATCGCGAGCTAAACTATCAAGCGTCGGTGTATTTGCATTAGCCGAACCACCACCTTGATGACCCGAAGCCGTCTCGTTACTACCAAGAAGCTGCAGTACTTGTTGACGCGCTTTATTTAAACTTACACCTAAATTATTTAAAACACGGGCCGCAACGCCTTCTCCTTCACGAATAAGCCCAAGTAAAATATGCTCTGTTCCCACGTAAGAATGACCAAGTTTACGCGCTTCATCCATTGATAATTCTATTACTTTTTTTGCACGCGGTGTGTAGTGAACCGTTTGGGACATCTCCGTGCCGCGCCCAATTAGTGCTTCTACTTCTTTTTGAACTTTCTCTGGGCTTAATCCAAGTGCGACCAATGCTTTTGCAGCAATCCCTTCTCCTTCGCGTACAAGGCCGAGTAAAATATGCTCCGTGCCGATATTATTATGGCCAATACGAATTGCTTCTTCTTGGGATAACGCTAATACCTTTTGTGCTCGCTCTGTAAATCTTCCAAACATCATATGAATCACACTCCTACTTCGCTCGATTTTGTTCAATTCGTAATCTTTCACGAATAAGTGCTGCTCTACGATAATCTCTTTCATCAGGTTGTAAGGGGCCTCCAGCATATTGCTGCAAGATTCCAGGCTGTGTAAGTACCATTAACTCCGTTAAAATATTCCTAGATATATTTTCGATATAACCAAGATCAATACCAAGTCGAACATCCGATAAACACGTTGCTGCCTCAGCAGATTCAATTAAACGGCTATTCGCTAATACACCATAAGAACGATACACCTTATCTTCAAGCTCAATACTTGAATTTTTCATAATTGATTCTCTTGCTGTTCGTTCTTGTTGAATGAGTTGCTGAACAACACTCTTTAAATCTTCTACAATATCTTCTTCAGGTTTTCCCAATGTCATTTGATTAGAAAGTTGGAATATATTCCCTAACACTTCGCTACCTTCACCATATATCCCTCTCACAACTAAACCAAGTTGATTAATTGCTTGAACGATACGGTTCATTTGTCCTGTTAAAACGAGAGCTGGCAAATGTATCATCACTGAGGCTCGTAAACCTGTTCCTATATTTGAAGGACAGCCCGTTATATAACCAACTTGTTCATCAAATGCATATTCAACCTGACTTTCTATCCAATCATCAATTCGATTTGCACTATGCAACGCTTCTGATAATTGTAATCCCGGAAATAAACATTGAATCCGAATATGATCTTCCTCATTAAGCATAATACTTACTTGTTCATTCTCAGATAATAAACAAGCACCATATTCTGTTCCCACTAAATCCGGACTCACAAGGTGCTTTTCTACTAATACTCTGCGCTGCAAAGGTTCAATCCTATTCATTTGTAAAAGTTCAAGTACCCCGAAAGGTGCAACTGCTTGATTAGCAAATTTTTCTTGAAATACATGAATCATTTGCTCCGCTTCCTTATTTGTTAACATAGTCGGGAACTGATAGTCTCGTAAATTCCGAGCCAATCGAACACGACTGCTTAAAACAATATCGGAATCAGGACCGTCTTCCCTCATCCATGGACTAATTGCTTCGTTCATAATACGATCGAGTGACATAGAATTATTCCCCCTCTCTATGCTCACGAAGCTGATTTTCTATGCTGCGAATTTTATCTCGTACTTCAGCAGCCTGTTCAAACTCTTCTTGTTGTATGCACTCCTGCAATTTTAGTTTTAACTCATCTAATTCTTTTTTAGATGAATATTTCCTCCTATACGGTTAGGAATTTTTCCGTGATGCTTTGTATGCCCACCATGAAGCCGTTTCAGCATTGGCTGTAATTGTTCTTTAAATGTTTCATAACAAGACGAACAACCAAACCTTCCGACCTTTGCAAATTGCGGATATGTCATATTACATTTCGGACATTGCAACGGCTGCACATTCGAAACATTATTTGTTTCTTTCTCAGATGCAGGTTGCTCAACATGTAGTAGCCCTGCTAATAAATTATGAAATGACAAACTAGACTTATTAGACTTATTTGATTGAAAGAAAGACGTATATCCATTTTCTTGGGCACATTGCTCGCAAAGATGAATCTCCGTCTTTTTTCCATTGATTGCTTTTGTAAAATGCAGCGTTGCTGATCGTGAACTACAGTTTTGACAAATCAACGTATTTCCCCACCTTTACAATAGGAAAGAATTATTAATTTACAACCTTATTCGTTCAATTAATCCTTAAGGAACAAAGCATTCCTAAGGGAAGTTTCACTTTACTTATACTTCAATGTTCTAAGCATCGCTCGAAGCATACGTGCTCGTAATTCATCTCGAAATGGTAAATCTGTTAGTAAAACAGATCGATCTAACACACTAAACATAAGCTTTGCTTCCCTACTGGTAACAATACCTTCTTCTGCTAAACGCCCTATTATACTCTCAGCGCTTGATTGAGTAATGCTATACTGAATCATTTGTAACATTTGGTTAATAATGTCTATATCATCATGCAATTTGACCTTTATAATGCGAATATAACCTCCGCCACCTCGTTTACTTTCTACTATGAATCCTCTTTCTAGAGTAAAACGAGTATTAATAACGTAGTTAATTTGAGATGGCACACAATCAAACTTATCAGCAATTTCATTTCTTTTAATTTCAATTGCATCATTATTACTTAAGTCAATAACTTGCTTTAGATATTGTTCAATAATATCAGATATATTTCTCATTTATCCTCCACCTTTATTGACTTTGACTATCTTTGACTTTAATTATATACGTATTAAAAAATTTTGCAACTCTTTTGCTTCCCTCTCTATCCTATCCATATTTTCTCTCATTTAATCAACCGTTCTTTATTTTATGAATAAAGAATATAAAGTTTCCTATATAAAAAAGAACACAAAAAAAGACGAGTCCAATGACTCGTCTTTCGTTTGCCTGGCAACGTCCTACTCTCACAGGGACAAAGTCCCAACTACCATCGGCGCTAGAGAGCTTAACTTCCGTGTTCGGTATGGGAACGGGTGTGACCTCTCTGCCATCATTACCAGACTTATGAAGGTATATTCCTTCAAAACTAGATAACATTTGCTTCATATTATATGGTTAAGTCCTCGATCTATTAGTATTCGTCAGCTCCACATGTCACCATGCTTCCACCTCGAACCTATCAACCTGATCATCTTTCAGGGATCTTACTAGCTTACGCTATGGGAAATCTCATCTTGAGGGGGGCTTCATGCTTAGATGCTTTCAGCACTTATCCCTTCCGCACATAGCTACCCAGCTATGCCCTTGGCAGAACAACTGGTACACCAGCGGTGCGTCCATCCCGGTCCTCTCGTACTAAGGACAGCTCCTCTCAAATTTCCTACGCCCACGACGGATAGGGACCGAACTGTCTCACGACGTTCTGAACCCAGCTCGCGTACCGCTTTAATGGGCGAACAGCCCAACCCTTGGGACCGACTACAGCCCCAGGATGCGATGAGCCGACATCGAGGTGCCAAACCTCCCCGTCGATGTGGACTCTTGGGGGAGATAAGCCTGTTATCCCCGGGGTAGCTTTTATCCGTTGAGCGATGGCCCTTCCATGCG
>NZ_CP169269.1:170000-172500 GCF_055814245.1 Bacillus sp. EA-CB0995
CTACTCTCACAGGGACAAAGTCCCAACTACCATCGGCGCTAGAGAGCTTAACTTCCGTGTTCGGTATGGGAACGGGTGTGACCTCTCTGCCATCATTACCAGACTTATGAAGGTATATTCCTTCAAAACTAGATAACATTTGCTTCATATTATATGGTTAAGTCCTCGATCTATTAGTATTCGTCAGCTCCACATGTCACCATGCTTCCACCTCGAACCTATCAACCTGATCATCTTTCAGGGATCTTACTAGCTTACGCTATGGGAAATCTCATCTTGAGGGGGCTTCATGCTTAGATGCTTTCAGCACTTATCCCTTCCGCACATAGCTACCCAGCTATGCCCTTGGCAGAACAACTGGTACACCAGCGGTGCGTCCATCCCGGTCCTCTCGTACTAAGGACAGCTCCTCTCAAATTTCCTACGCCCACGACGGATAGGGACCGAACTGTCTCACGACGTTCTGAACCCAGCTCGCGTACCGCTTTAATGGGCGAACAGCCCAACCCTTGGGACCGACTACAGCCCCAGGATGCGATGAGCCGACATCGAGGTGCCAAACCTCCCCGTCGATGTGGACTCTTGGGGGAGATAAGCCTGTTATCCCCGGGGTAGCTTTTATCCGTTGAGCGATGGCCCTTCCATGCGGAACCACCGGATCACTAAGCCCGACTTTCGTCCCTGCTCGACTTGTAGGTCTCGCAGTCAAGCTCCCTTATGCCTTTGCACTCTACGAATGATTTCCAACCATTCTGAGGGAACCTTTGGGCGCCTCCGTTACTTTTTAGGAGGCGACCGCCCCAGTCAAACTGCCCACCTGACACTGTCTCCCGGGTCGATAAGACCCGTAGGTTAGAATTTCAATACAGCCAGGGCGGTATCCCACCAGCGCCTCCACCGAAGCTAGCGCTCCGGCTTCAAAGGCTCCCGCCTATCCTGTACAAGCTGTACCAAAATTCAATATCAGGCTACAGTAAAGCTCCACGGGGTCTTTCCGTCCTGTCGCGGGTAACCTGCATCTTCACAGGTACTATAATTTCACCGAGTCTCTGGTTGAGACAGTGCCCAAATCGTTACACCTTTCGTGCGGGTCGGAACTTACCCGACAAGGAATTTCGCTACCTTAGGACCGTTATAGTTACGGCCGCCGTTTACTGGGGCTTCAGTTCAGAGCTTCGCTTGCGCTAACCCCTCTCCTTAACCTTCCAGCACCGGGCAGGTGTCAGCCCCTATACTTCGCCTTACGGCTTCGCAGAGACCTGTGTTTTTGCTAAACAGTCGCTTGGGCCTATTCACTGCGGCTTTCCGTTAAGAAAGCACCCCTTCTCCCGAAGTTACGGGGTCATTTTGCCGAGTTCCTTAACCAGAGTTCTCTCGCACACCTTAGGATTCTCTCCTCGCCTACCTGTGTCGGTTTGCGGTACAGGCACCTTTTATCTCGCTAGAAGCTTTTCTTGGCAGCGGGGAATCAAAGACTTCGCTCCATAAGGAGCTTCCCCATCACAGCTCAGCCTTCGCGGTAAGCGGATTTGCCTACTTACCAGCCTAACTGCTTGGACGTGCACAACCAATCGCACGCTTCTTCTATCCTTCTGCGTCCCTCCATTGCTCAAACGATAAAGAGGTGGTACAGGAATATCAACCTGTTGTCCATCGCCTACGCCTGTCGGCCTCGGCTTAGGTCCTGACTAACCCTGAGCGGACGAGCCTTCCTCAGGAAACCTTAGGCATTCGGTGGACGGGATTCTCACCCGTCTTTCGCTACTCATACCGGCATTCTCACTTCTAAGCGCTCCACCAGTCCTTACGATCTGACTTCACAGCACTTAGAACGCTCCCCTACCACTGATACCATAGGTATCAATCCGCAGCTTCGGTGGTGTATTTAGCCCCGGTACATTTTCGGCGCAGAGTCACTCGACTAGTGAGCTATTACGCACTCTTTAAATGGTGGCTGCTTCTAAGCCAACATCCTAGTTGTCTAAGCAACTCCACATCCTTTTCCACTTAATACACACTTTGGGACCTTAGCTGGCGGTCTGGGCTGTTTCCCTTTTGACTACGGATCTTATCACTCGCAGTCTGACTCCCAAGGATAAGTCATTGGCATTCGGAGTTTGACTGAATTCGGTAATCCGATGAGGACCCCTAGTTCAATCAGTGCTCTACCTCCAAGACTCTCACACTTGAGGCTAGCCCTAAAGCTATTTCGGGGAGAACCAGCTATCTCCAGGTTCGATTGGAATTTCTCCGCTACCCACACCTCATCCCCGCACTTTTCAACGTGCGTGGGTTCGGGCCTCCATTCAGTGTTACCTGAACTTCACCCTGGACATGGGTAGATCACCTGGTTTCGGGTCTACGACCACGTACTAAACGCCCTATTCAGACTCGCTTTCGCTACGGCTCCGCCTCTTCAGCTTAACCTCGCACGGGATCGTAACTCGCCGGTTCATTCTACAAAAGGCACGCCATCACCCGTTAACGGGCTCTGACTATT
>NZ_CP169269.1:175000-227500 GCF_055814245.1 Bacillus sp. EA-CB0995
TATAAAATAATATAAAAATACAATAAAAAGAAAAGCTTTGGAGAAAACTCCAAAGCTTAGTCTTGTTTATGTCTCATTGCCGGGAATAGTAATACATCACGAATAGAAGGTGAATTTGTTAATAACATAACAAGACGATCGATACCGATCCCTAACCCACCTGTAGGAGGCATACCATACTCAAGCGCTTCAATATAATCATCATCCATCATGTGCGCTTCATCATTACCTTGTTCACGCTCTTTTAACTGCGCTTCGAAGCGTTCTTTTTGATCAATTGGATCATTTAATTCTGTAAATGCATTCGCATGTTCACGAGCGACAATAAATAACTCGAAACGATCTGTAAAGCGCGGATCTTCTTCATTCTTTTTCGCAAGAGGAGAAATCTCCACTGGATGACCATAAATAAATGTAGGTTGAATTAAATGTTCTTCTACTTTTTGCTCGAAGAACTCATTAATAATATGGCCAACTTCCATTGTATCCTTAATTTCTACACCATGCTCTTTCGCTAATGCACGAGCTTCTTCTACGCTCATTGGGCTCCAGAAATCTGCTCCAGAATATTGTTTGATTGCATCTACCATGTGTAGTCTTGTCCACTCTGGCTCTAAATTAATTTCATATTCACCATATTGAACTGTCGTTGTACCTAAAACTTCTTTCGCAATATGAGCAACCATGTTTTCTGTTAGTTTCATGATATCCTTATAATCCGCATATGCTTCATATAATTCAATCATTGTAAATTCTGGATTATGACGAGTTGATACACCTTCGTTACGGAATACACGCCCAATTTCGTACACTTTCTCTAATCCACCCACAATTAGACGTTTTAAATGCAGCTCAATTGCAATACGCATATAGAATTCCATATCTAACGCATTGTGATGTGTAATAAACGGACGCGCAGATGCTCCGCCTGCAATAGCATGCAACATCGGTGTTTCTACTTCAAGATAACCATTGTTATCTAAATATCTTCTCATCTCACGAATAATTTTACTGCGAGTTACAAACGTTTCGCGACTTTCCATACTCGTAATTAAATCTAAATAACGTTGACGATAGCGCTGTTCAACATCTTTTAGGCCATGATATTTGTCAGGAAGCGGACGAAGAGATTTTGTTAATAATGTAAAGCTATTCACTTTAATTGAAAGTTCTCCAACTTTTGTCTTAAATACTTTACCTTCAATCCCTACTAAGTCACCTAAATCTGCCGCATTAAATAGTTCGTACTGCTCATCACCAACCGCATCTTTACGAACGTAAATTTGAACTTGTCCATGTAAATCTTGAATATGTGCAAAACCAGCTTTTCCTTTACCGCGTTTTGTCATAATACGACCAGCTATAGAAACAGGAATTTCTTTCTCTTCTAATTCTTCTTTAGAAAGTTCTCCGTACAAGCTGAATAATTCTTTTGTTGAATGTGTACGTTCAAAACGTTTACCAAATGGGTCCATTCCTTGTTCTCGTAAGTTATGTAGCTTCTCGCGACGAACGAGCAATTGATCATTTAATTCTTCGTGGTTCATGTTATCCATGGTATTGATATCACTCCAGCTCTATTAAATTTTACAATATATATAGTATAGCATTTTCTATCCAACTAGAAAAACTGCCAGCAACGCGCTGGCAGTTCTTATTTCTTAGACGTAATTATAGGTAGTAAGAACAGGAATGTCAAACACCCCTTCTATTCCTTCTATTATCCAACTTGAATAGATTTTTGTTTCGCTTCTACCTCTTCTACAAATGTTGTCAATAAAGAAGCAAGATCCGCACGTGTATTACAACTATTAATTTCATTACGCACTCTTGCATTACCGCGAACACTCTTTAAATACCATGCAGCATGTTTGCGCATTTCTCGAACTGCAATGTCTTCATTCTTTAGATCAATAAGACGATCTAAATGCAACATACATACATCAATCTTTTCACGCACAGATGGCTCCGGCATTAATTCACCAGTTTCTAAATATTTTACTGTACGGTAAATCATCCACGGATTACCAAGCGCTGCACGGCCAATCATTACACCATCTACGCCAACTTCATCTAACATGCGCTTTGCATCTTGCGGCGTTTCTACATCACCATTTCCGATAACCGGAATATTGACAGCTTGTTTTACTTGCTTAATGATATTCCAGTCTGCTTTCCCTTCATACATTTGAACACGAGTACGTCCGTGAACTGCAACCGCCTGACCTCCCGCACGTTCAACTGCCTGAGCATTTTCAATTGCAAAAATGTGGTCTTCGTCCCAACCGATACGCATTTTTACTGTAACTGGCTTCTCGACCGCATCTACCACCGCGGCTACCATTTCGTACACCTTGTTCGGATCAAGCAACCACTTTGCACCTGCATCACATTTTGTGATTTTCGGTACTGGACATCCCATATTAATATCAATAATGTCTGCTGTTGTATTTTTATCTACATATTTTGCCGCTTCTACAAGCGTTTCTTTTTCCCCACCAAAAATTTGCAGACTTAATGGCTTCTCTCTCTCATCAATATATAACATGTCTAGCGTTTTTTGATTGTTAAATAAAATCGCCTTATCACTTACCATTTCCGCACACACTAATCCTGCACCAAATTCTTTTACCGTTAAACGGAATGCAGAGTTACATACTCCTGCCATTGGCGCTAGCACAACCGGATTTTTCATTTCAATGTTTGCAATCTTTAACACTCGATTACCTTCCTTCGTTATTCCTACTTCGGCATTAATTCTTCTATTGAAACTTTTAATGTCTTCGCAACTTCTATAACAAAATCGTGAGACGGAACTCGATTCCCTCTCTCCACTTCACCTAAAACAGATACAGATACCCCTAATTCTTTCGCAAACCCTTCTTGTGTATAGCCTTTTAATTTGCGAAAAGCGCGAATGCGTCTTCCCCATTTCTCTGCTTCCATACCGTTACTCCCTCTCGCCTTTTCATTTCTTCTACTTGTGAACGTGAAATGTTTCGGTTAATTTCTTGATTAATTTCCATCAACGGAACGATAACAAAAGCTCTTTCAAACATCCGCGGATGCGGAACAATAAGATTCTCCGCTTCAATATTTTCGTGATTATAGAGCAAAATGTCAAGGTCAATGGTACGAGGCCCCCATTTGATTTTCCTTTTTCTTCCTAGCTCATTCTCCACTTTTTGTGTCACCATTAATAATTCTTGAGGAAATAAATTGGTAGAAATTTTTATAACTAAGTTTAAAAATTGCTCTTGATCTGTATATCCAACTGGATCCGTTTCATAAACAGATGATACATCCTCAACCTTAATAGCCGAATGCTTACGCAACAACTCTATCGCTTGTGATAAATACGTATAGCGATCATCCATATTCGAACCCAAAGCAATATAAACTACATTATTCATGAGCGCCCTCTCTCAATCTCAACCGCCACCGCACGGTAATGTCCCGGAATTGGCGGATCTGGTTTAATAACTTTTACAATACAATTCATAATGCAATCGTACCGCCCTAATATATCCCTTGCAATATTTTCTGCAATACTTTCCAAAAGCTTATATGTTTTCTCTTCTACAACACTTCTACATAACTCGTATAATTCTCCATAATTTACAGAGTGCTCTAAGTTATCAGTTGTTCCCGCTCGCTTTAAATCTAACTCTACAGTTAAATCCACCTTAAATCGCTGCCCTAACTTATTTTCTTCAGGAAATACACCATGATAACCGTAGAACTCCATATCATGAACAAAAATTTTATCCAAATCTTTTACCCCCTTAACATAGCATCCATCATCTTCGCCATGCGGGACATCTCTTTCACATCATGCACGCGTACGATTTCACAACCTTTTTGAATACCAAGACAAACCGTCGCACCAGTCCCTTCTAAGCGTTCTTCTACCGGCAAATCTAACGCATGGCCAATAAACGATTTCCGAGAAGTTGCGAGAAGGAGCGGATACCCCAAAACTTTCAACTGTTCTAGATTTCGCATTACTTCTAAATTTTGCTCAAACGTTTTCGCAAACCCAATACCCGGATCTAAAATAATATTCTCATCGCGCACACCTGCATGTTTCGCAATTGTAATACTTTCATACAGATCAGCAATCATATCCGCCATGAGATTTCGGTAGTTTGTATTATCACGATTATGCATCAGAATAATTGGCACGTCGTAATGTGCTGCTACTTTTGCAATTTCCGGTTCTGCTTTCGCACCCCAAATATCATTAATAATATGCGCTCCGGCTTCAATAGCTTGTTTTGCAACCTCCGCTTTGTACGTATCAATAGATATAGGTATATCTACCGCTTCCGATACAGCTCGAATCATCGGTAAAACACGTCGCAATTCTTCTTCCTCTGACACTTTAGCAAAACCAGGACGAGTAGACTCTCCGCCAATATCAATAATATGCGCTCCGTCAATTACCATCTCTTTTGCATGGCGGACAGCTGTTTCCACCTCATTGTAATTACCACCATCAGAGAAAGAGTCAGGCGTAACATTCAAAATCCCCATAATGAATGTCTTTTCATTTAAATTCAAGGCATATTCACCACATTGTATCTCATAACCCCATTGCATATTAGCCCTCTCCTCTTAACAATTCATTTCGACTCCATAGCTTTTCACGGCATGTTTCATATACACGTATAAGCTGATTTGTAACAAATCCTTCTTTACCTGGAAAATGCACTTCTCCGATGCAACAAAGCGGCACAATTTCCTGAATGGAATTCGTAACAAACACCTCATCAGCCGCAAACAGCTCTTCTTTTAAAAATAACCCTTCTCTCACCTCAAGCCCTAACATTTCAGCGGCTACCAATATAAAAGCACGAGTAATCCCATTTAAAATTCCAGTCTGTAATGACGGTGTATACAATATGCCATTTTTCACGAAAAAAATGTTCGAAACAATCCCTTCCGCAACATACCCTTCTTTCGTAAGAAAAATTCCTTCTTTCGTAGTTGTATTCCCAATCTCACGTTTTCCTAAAATATTATTTAAATAATGATGTGACTTTAAACGAAACTCTCCTCTGGCGTATTACGAGTTTGCCTTAAAACCACTCCTTCTTTTTCAATTACATCTCCAGGAACTTGTAAAGGCTTTATAAAAATAATAATAGAAGGCTCTTCGTAAATCTCCGTCTGCAAACCGATTTCACCAACACCAGCAGACACATTCAAACGAACATACGCATTTTGCAAATGATTCCTTACCATTAACTCTTTTAAAATGCTTTTCACATCGTCTTTTGTCATTTTCCATGCAATATGCAGCGACGAAAGAGCGGTAATAAGCCGCTCATAATGATCATCTAATAAGAACGGATGTCCGTTGTAAATACGAAACGTCTCAAACACACCAAGACCATATAAATATCCGTGATCATACGGAGATATTCTAGCTTCACTCGCCTCTACAAATGAACCATTCACATAAATTAGCATGTAGAAGCACTCCGGCTATAATGACGAATGAAATTTTGCAGCAATTCCTTACCATGGGAAGTCATAATGGATTCCGGATGGAACTGTACACCTTCAATTGGTAATGTTTTATGACGAAGTGCCATAATTTCTCCTTCCTCTGTCCAAGACGTTACTTCCAAGCACTCTGGTAATGTTTCTTTTTTGACAATTAGAGAATGGTAACGCGTCGCTGTAAACGGATTTGGAATATCAGTAAAAATCGTTTTCTCATCGTGATGCATCAAGGACGTTTTCCCATGCATTAAACGATCGGCACGAACAACATCTCCCCCAAATACTTGAGCAATCGATTGATGCCCTAAACAAACACCAAAAATCGGGATTTCTCCTGCGAAATGTCGAATCACATCCATACTCACCCCGGCTTCATTCGGGCTGCATGGCCCCGGAGAAATCATTAAGAAATCGGGCTGCATTTGTTCAATATCTTCAATTGTAATTTCATCATTACGCTTGACGATAAGTTCTTGCCCTAACTCTCCAAGAAATTGTACTAAATTAAACGTAAAGGAATCATAATTATCAATCATTAATATCATTTCGCTCACCTAACCGTTTCTTCGCTACTTTCTTTCGCACTCCATAAAGCTATTGCTTTCTTTAACGACTCTTTATACTCATTTTTCGGATTAGAATCAATAACAATTCCCGCACCTGCTTGTACATACGCTTGTCCATCTTTTGCAAGTAATGTGCGAATAACAATGTTTAATTCCATATCCCCCGAATAACCAATCCACCCAATCGAACCTGTATAAATACCACGGCGAACTGGTTCTAACTCTTCAATAATTTCCATCGTACGAATTTTCGGCGCCCCGGTAATCGTCCCACCTGGAAATACAGCCTTTACACCATCAAAAGCATCTTTTCCTTGCTGTAATTCTCCGCGTACATTTGAAACGATGTGCATAACATGGGAATATTTCTCAATCACCATGAATTCATCTACTTCTACCGTTCCATACTCACAAACACGCCCTAAATCATTTCGTTCTAAATCAACAAGCATAACATGTTCTGCACGCTCTTTTTCATTTTCAATTAACTCTTTTGCAAGTTCTTGATCTTCTTGCTCATCTTTCCCACGAGAGCGCGTACCCGCAATTGGACGCGTACTCATTTCATTTCCTTGCTTTTTAATCAACAACTCTGGTGAAGCACTTACAATTTGGAAATCTCCAAGTTCTAAATACCCCATGTATGGTGATGGATTAATTTCACGAAGCTTCGTATAAACTTCCAGCGGATGCGTTTGCAATGTTTTTTCTTGTCTTGTAGACAAGTTCACTTGAAACACATCTCCCGCTCCAATATACTCTTGAATTCTTTGAACAGCTTCCATAAACTCTTTTTCTGTAAATGAAACTGCTTCTTTATTTGTTTCAGGACGAGTAAACGACATCGTCACTTCTGGCACTTCTTGTAACCAAAGCTCTTTTAATTCATTCAAATGTTGTTCAGCTTGTTTCTTATCATTTGTATAATGGGTAATAATCCATAACATTTGTTCTTTCTGATCATAAACAAACACATCATCAAACAATAAGAAAAATATATCTGGTACATTCACATCATCTTTTGCAAGAGAAGGAATTTTCTCAATATAGCGGATGCAATCATAACTAAAATAACCAATCGCACCACCTTGAAATGGCGGATACGCATCATTATGTTCCGTTTTCCATTGTTCCATATATCTTTGCATAAGGTGCAATGGATTCCCTTTTCTATTGTTTCCTCTCCACTTTCCCATATATATAATGTGTCATCTTTCCCACGAACGATTGCTACAGGATCAAATCCAGCAATACTATAACGCCCTCCACGACCACTTTCTAAAATGATATGATGAGGTTTATTTTGTGAAAGAAATTTATATTGTTTAAAAAAGTCTAACCGATACGGAACTGAAATAGCTAAAGATTTTCGTCGCTGCATATAAACACCTCGTTTTATTTTATCCCGCATTAACAGGCAGTAAGACCCCCACTTCAAGATTCAGAGACAAGCGAAGAAGATAGGCGGGGGATAACTGTCCGTAAAAGCCCATTTAATTTAACTAATACTTATTTTACATGAAGTTTTCTAGTCATTCACTCTTTTCCTATTTTCAAACGAAAAAAGAAAAGCATCCCTTTTTCGAGGAATGCTTTTCATACATTAAGCTTATGATTCAAATTGATAAAGTGGTGTACTTAAGTAACGCTCACCATTACTTGGAATGATAACAAGTACTTTCTTTCCTTTTCCAAGTTTTTTTGCAACTTCTGTCGCTGCATAAATAGCCGCTCCAGAAGAGATACCTACTAAAATACCTTCTTCGCGAGCTACTCTTCTTGCATATTCAAATGCTTGTTCTGTTTTTACCTGAATCACTTCATCATACACATCTGTATCTAACGTTCCAGGAACAAATCCAGCACCGATACCTTGAATTTTATGAGGACCCGGTTTTCCACCTGATAGTACCGGAGAATCAGCAGGCTCTACTGCATAAATTTTGATATCTTTATACTTCTCTTTTAACACTTCACCAGCACCCGTAATCGTTCCGCCTGTACCAACTCCTGAAATGAATGCATCTAATTGATCACCCATTTGTTCAACAATTTCCGGACCTGTAGTTAAACGATGAATTTCTGGATTTGCATCGTTTTGAAACTGTTGAGGTATAAAGTAGCCATGTTCTTTTGATAACTCTGTTGCCTTGCGAATTGCACCGCCCATTCCTTCCGATCCTGGCGTTAACACTAATTCTGCTCCATAAGCACGCAATAAATTACGACGTTCAACACTCATCGTTTCCGGCATAACCAGAATTGCCTTATATCCTTTGGCCGCCGCTACCATCGCTAAACCAATCCCAGTGTTTCCACTTGTCGGTTCAATAATTGTATCGCCTTCTTTTAATAGCCCTTTTTTCTCAGCATCTTCAATCATCGCTAATGCAATTCGATCTTTTACACTGCTTCCAGGATTCATGAACTCTAGTTTTAAATAAATCTCTGCACTACCTTCTTCTACGATGCGGTTCAATTTAACAATTGGCGTTTTTCCGATTAAGTCTGAAACTGATTGTGCCACTCGCATCTCCGTCACTCCCAACACCAAGTATTTTTATTGGATTTATATACATATTGTCAAAGAAAAGGTTATTTGTCAACCTATTTAGATGATTCGAAATAGACAAATAACCTTTTTCTCCCTTACAAACTTTCTATTAAGTTTGTTATGTCTTCTTTAGAGAACTTGTATCGTTCGTTACAAAAATGACAATGTACTTCTGTCTCTTCTTCCTCATCACGCACTTGCATTAATTCTGTTTTCCCTAAACTCATTAATACGCCTTCAATACGCTCACGAGAACATGTACAGTTAAATTGTACATCCATCGTCTCTAAAATCTTCACATTATCTTTCCCTAATAACTCATATAGCAACTCTTCTGGAGTTAGACCTTGTTCAACAAGCTTAGAAACAGGTGGGATTTTTTGTAGGCGCTCTTCAAGAATTGAAATTGTCTCTTCTTGCGCATCAGGCATGATTTGTAAAATAAATCCACCCGCAGCTAAAATACTATCATCACCATTAACAAGAACTCCAACACCAACAGAAGAAGGCGTTTGTTCAGAAGCAGCGAAATAGTATGTGAAATCTTCTCCTAATTCACCAGAAACAAGCGGAACTTGACCAATAAATGGTTCACGCATACCAATATCTTTAATAACTGTTAAAAAACCTTCTGTTCCTACAGCTTGGTATACACGTAGTTTCCCTTGCTCTGTCGCTTCAAAATCAACATGCGGATTCGTTACATAACCACGTACATCTCCATTTGCATGTGCGTCTACTAAAATCGGACCAAGAGGACCATTGCCTTCTACTTTAATTGTAAGTTTCTGATCACCTTTAAGCATTGCACCCATCATTGTACCTGCCGTTAAAGAACGACCGAGTGCCGCAGAAGCAGTTCTCCATGTATCGTGACGTCTTTGCGCTTCACTCACCGTATTTGTTGTGTGCACACTATAAGCACGAACTTCTCCATTAAACGCTAGCGCCTTTACTAAATAATCTTTCATTCGCATTTATTCACCTTTCTCGTGTTGTAAATTGGCATTACGCTCATATAACATATATAGACCTTTAAGCGTTAAAAATGGATCGACAATATCAATAACATTTGATTCCTCTGCAATTAATTTTGCTAATCCACCTGTCGCGATAACAGTCGGTTCTTGTTTAGCTTCCTCTTTCATTCGCTTTACAATACCTTCTACTTGTCCCACATAACCATATAAGATACCAGCTTGCATTGCACTTACTGTATTCTTTCCAATGATGCTACTTGGTCTTGTAATTTCAATACGCGGAAGTTTCGCTGCCCTATTATATAAAGCTTCAGCTGAAATCATAATACCTGGTGTAATGACACCACCCATATACTGTTTATGCTCGTCAATATAACAATATGTTGTCGCCGTTCCAAAATCGACTATAATAAGCGGGCTTCCATACATTTGAATACCAGCTACCGCATTTACAATGCGGTCAGCCCCTACTTCGCGCGGATTTTCATACTTAATATTTAAACCTGTTTTAATCCCAGGCCCCACCACAAGAGGCTTAATTTTAAAATACTTCTCACACATACGCTCTAAAGCAAACATAATAGGCGGTACAACAGAAGAAATAATAATTCCTTTTATATCACGAAAAGCAATTCCTTCGTGTTCAAGTAATTGTTTCACGAGCATTCCATATTCATCTTCTGTTTTATGACGATCTGTTTCCATACGCCAATGTTGAAGAAGCTTACCATTTTCAAACACACCAAGTACTGCATTTGTATTCCCTACATCCAATACGAAAATCATATTCTCACCACTTATCTTATTTAATGTATATTTGCGCAATATGTACAGAACTTATCCTTCTACTTTCAGGCAGTAAGATCCACACCTCAAAATTTAGAGAAAGCTAAGAGGATAGATGGGGGAACTGCCCGTAAGAGCCCGATTAGTACCACTAACCATCAGCCAGAGATGAAGAACCTTCCACTGATAGAAGTTTCACTTTATAACCTCATCATACCATATTTATACACATGTTCAGCTTTCCCACCCTCACCATTTTACAAAAATCCATTTCCCTTTTTCAATGTTTAAGTCCAGTTATATCGCAAAGAAAAAAGGAGTGACAATTGTCACTCCTTCGTTTCCTCTTTATCTTCTGGCGTTTCATCTTCTTTTTTCATTGTGATGTTTACCTTCACATCACTTTCAGAAGATGTTTTACGCTCCGGTAATGTACCATGTTCACATAAATGGTTAATTTGCTCTGCATCTAACGTTTCCACTTCAAGTAACGTTTTTGCGATAATATCAAGCTTATCACGGTTTTCAGTAAGAAGTTGTTTTGCACGAGCATAACACTCTTTCATAATGCTTTGCATTTCCGTATCAATTTCATGCGCAATTGCGTCACTGTAGTTTTGTTCAGAATGGAAGTCTCTTCCTAAGAATACTTGACCACCCTGTGAGCTACCAAATTGCATTGGTCCAAGCTTATCACTCATACCGAACTCTGTTACCATGCGTCTAGCTATTCCTGTCGCACGTTGGAAGTCATTATGAGCGCCTGTACTTACTTCTCCAAATACAATTTCCTCAGCCACTCGTCCACCAAGTAGACCAGTAATTTTATCCAGCAATTCTGGTTTTGTCATGAAGTAACGATCTTCTTTCGGAAGCATTACTGCATATCCACCAGCTTGACCACGTGGCACAATTGTTACTTTATGAACGATATCTGCTTCGTCAAGTACTACACCAATTACAGTATGCCCTGCTTCATGGAATGCAACGATATTTCGTTCTTTCTCAGAGATAACACGACTTTTCTTAGCTGGGCCTGCAATAACGCGGTCAGTTGCTTCATCAATGTCACTCATATCGATCTTCTTCTTATCTTGTCGTGCTGCTACAAGAGCTGCTTCATTTAATAAGTTTTCAAGATCAGCACCAGAGAAGCCTGGTGTACGCGTTGCTATAGCACGTAGGTTAATATTTTCATCAAGCGGTTTGTTGCGGGCATGTACTTTAAGCACCGCTTCACGACCGTTTACATCTGGACGATCTACCGTAATTTGACGGTCAAAGCGTCCTGGACGTAATAACGCTGGGTCAAGAATATCAGGTCGGTTTGTTGCAGCAATGATAATAATACCTTCATTTGCTCCAAAACCATCCATCTCTACAAGCAATTGGTTTAATGTTTGCTCACGCTCATCGTGACCACCACCAAGACCTGCCCCACGTTGACGACCTACCGCATCAATTTCATCAATGAAAATGATACAAGGTGCGTTTTTCTTTGCATTTTCAAACAAGTCACGTACACGAGAAGCACCGACACCGACGAACATCTCTACGAAATCAGAACCACTAATAGAGAAGAATGGAACGCCAGCTTCACCTGCAACAGCACGTGCAAGCAATGTTTTACCTGTCCCTGGAGGTCCAACTAATAAAACACCCTTCGGAATACGAGCACCAACCTCCGCAAACTTACGAGGGTCTTTTAAGAACTCTACAACCTCAACAAGCTCTTGCTTCTCTTCATCCGCTCCAGCTACATCTCTAAAACGGACTTTTTTCTTATCATCATTGTATAACTTCGCCTTACTTTTACCAAAGTTCATAACACGGCTACCGCCGCCTTGCGCTTGGTTAAGTAGGAAGAAGAATAGGATGAAGATAATTACAAAAGGAATGATGGAAGTGAAGAACGTTACCCAAGCACTTGTTTCTTCTGCTGGTTGATATTTCACTTCTGTACCTGGTGCTTTGTCATTAATTTTCTTTTGTAATTCTTCAGTGTTAGGTGCATAAGTTATAAATTGTTGTTCTTGACTATCTGTACTGAATTGTCCTTTTACTTCAAATACACCATTTTTCGGTTGAAGTTGCACATTACGAACTTCACCCTTTTCAAGTTTGGTAATGAATTTATCGTAGCTAATTGGTTTCGTTTTTTGTGTTGAACCATTAAAGTAACTTACAATACCAATTACCACTAAAAATATTAGTAAATAAAAGATGGTATTACGGAAGATCCGATTCATCCCTAACCTCCTCTCACAGCATACAAACTATAATAGTAAATAGTACCATAGAAAAACTTTCCTATCCAATTGTAATGCTTATATTATTAATTTGAATATACGCTCGGTTTTAATACACCAACATAAGGAAGGTTACGATATTGTTCCTTATAGTCTAATCCATATCCCACAACAAATTCATGTGGAACAGTAAATCCAACATAATCTGCTTGAAGATCAACTTTTCGACCAGACGGCTTATCCAATAATGTTACAATCTTCACAGATTTTGCTTTACGATATTTAAACAAATCTACTAAGTAGCTTAATGTAAGACCGCTGTCGATAATATCTTCTACGATTAAAATGTCGCGTCCTTCTACAGAAGTATCTAGATCTTTTAAAATTTTCACTTCACCAGTTGAAACAGTAGAATGACCGTAGCTAGATACAGCCATAAAATCCATTTCAAGATATGTATCTGTTCGCTTTAATAAATCTGCCATAAATGGCATTGCACCTTTTAATACACCGATTGCAAGAGGGACTGTATTTTTATAATCCTCTGCAAGAATTGCACCTAATTCCCTTACCTTGTCTTGTATTTGCTCTTCAGAAATTAATACTTTTTCAATATCTTGATTCATCATTTGACTATCCTCCTGGAAGACTCCTTGCTTTTGTAATGAATAATAATATATGTATCCTTATCTACTGTTTCTTGCGAAATAGCAAATGCAGATCGTTTCAACAATGGAACCCAAATAATATTTCCGCTGGCATCACAAATAATTGGCCAGTCTGCTCTTTTTCCTTCGGTACTTTCGCCTCGATAAAAATGGACTTTATCTTCTTCGTGCCATTCATACCTTGTATCGACATGCGATCTCCGTTTTCTCTCGAACGAACAATAAGTGGATATGCTATTTCATTATGTTTTGCAATAAACGTCATATCATTCATCATAATAGGCACACAATTGCTAATCTCCACTTCAAGCTCATCACCATTTACTAATGTTACTTTTCCCGGCACTTGTAACATACAAGGAGAAAAAGTAACTTTTTCTTCTCTAAATCGGAAACTACATTCTTCATATGTACGAACAATCTCCAATCCGCCAGGAAAATGAAGCATACCAGAAGGATGGGTTCGTTTGAAAAACTCAATCACCTTGTCAATATGTACAGAAGAAAGTGAAGATGGAATCTTATATTCATAAAGATAGTTTAATATTAGTTGAATCCCTCTCCTTTGTAAAGGTATAGGCATAGATTCAAATGCAGGAATTGATAAGACCATTCTTTTTGCGTCTTTTTCCTTAATTACTTTATTCATTTTTTCAAAAGCTAATTCCTGCAAATATGCTTCATCCTCTTGCATGGACGTACTAAAAGCTTGAAAACGTTCATGAACATTTGGATTCTCCTGCTTTAAATGAGGAAGAACGTGCTTTCGCAATCGATTCCGTGTATACGTTTCCTTTGTATTACTAGGGTCAATGCGAGGTTCAACATCTTTTCTGTTGCAATAATCAAGAATTTCTTCTTTCGTTACTGCCAGCAAAGGCCGAATCAAAAGACCTTTATTGAAAGCGCGCTTTGCAAGAATTCCAGCATAACCTTGCGGAGTACTTCCACGTACAAGACGCATTAAGATTGTCTCAACCTGATCATCACCATGATGGCCAAGAGCTAAATACTGTGCATTATACTTTCTCATTATTCTTTCCAAAAATGCATATCGACATTCTCTTGCTGCAACTTGTGCACTCATTCGATTTTGTTTTTGATATCGCGTCACATCAATTTGTGTTGTTTCACAGGTAACATTAAGATTGTCACACAACTGTTTCACAAATTGTAAATCTTCCTGTGATTCCTCGCCGCGAAACATATGATCAACGTGAGCGACTACAATTTGCAACTGCTTCTCTTCACGCTTCTCCAACAAATAGAAGAAAAGCGCTAAAGAATCTGGCCCTCCTGATACACCTACAACAACAGTAGAATGTGCCTCTAACAAATCATGCCTTTCTACAAAAGCATCTACCTTTTTAACAAATTCATCTTTCAATGCTGCAATCACCTTTCATTGGGCTAAAACGATAGCATACCTTGATATAATGGTACAACTTTTATAGACTTTCTGCAAAACAAAGATGTATAAATTTCACAATTTATCTTACATATAAATTTTTTCTTCAGACTCGGAAATAAGTAAAATTAAACATACGAATATATAACAAACAGGCCTCAGGTATATTCCTGAGCCCTGCTCCAACAAACAGTAAGACCCCCACCTCAAGATTAAGGAAGATAGGCAGGAGATCACCGCTGGCATTCGCCCGATTGGTTCAACTAACTATCAACGAGGATAAAGCCCTCATTAATAGAAGTTTCACTTTATTGTGCTTGTTTACTAACAATAGGAATTGTCGCCCATTTCGGCATATTCTTTTTTATCTTCGCTACCACAATTGTCATATCATCATTAATATATCCATTGTCAGTGCGAATTACATCTTCCATAATAATATCAGCAATCTCTTGTGGATCTTCCGTTTCCAATTCTTTAATCTTCCGCTTCATCCACACTTCATGATTCTCTACATGTTTTGCACCTTCAAAAATCCCATCACTCATCATTACTAAAATATCACCGGATTTCAATTGTTCACCGACAACATCTACTTCAAAATCTTCAATAATTCCCATCGGTAAATTACTTGCTTCTATTTTAAATACCTGATTGCCACGTTTTATAAAACTTGGAGTAGAACCAATCTTTAAAAATTTAGCATTTGCATCACGTAAATCAATCATCGCTAAGTCTAATGTTGTAAACATTTCTTCTGTCGTTCGCAATGAAAGAATAGAATTAATCGATTTAATTGCAATTTCCTCATCAATACCTGATTGCAATATCTTTTGCAGTAACTTAACCGTTTCTTTACTTTCCATATGCGCACGCTTTCCATTTCCCATTCCATCACTAATAGCAAGCGCATATTTCCCTACACTTAATTCCATCATGGCATAGGAATCACCAGATACAAACCCTCCTCCTTTAGCCGCCGTAGCAAGCCCTGTATCTACAGAAAATGTTTTCGCTGAACCAAACGACACTGTACTGTAACCATTCGGATATGCCGATTGTTCTTCATGTTTCACAACAACTGTTTCTCGTAAAATATCAGACAACATTGGAGCAACAAGTTTTTCGCACTCCCCATGCTGATTACATGCAGCAGGAATCATCATTTCAATGTCAACGCTTCCTCGATCTAAACAATAAATATCAACGTGTTCAACCTCTACTCCAAAGTCACGAAATGCTTGTAAAATTTGTTCCTCTTGTGCTTGATGATTCTCCCTTTCCTTTTGAATCTCTTTAGAAAAATCCGCCATTACTTTCGAAACACCCATAAGTTGTTCCGCAACAATTCTACGATTATCTCGCATTTGTTTCCTTAACTTTTGTCCTTCATAAAAATGCCCTAATTCACCTTCTATTAAACCTGCTACTTTTGTTCCTCTCACACAATATTTTTCAAAATCACGAAGCAGTTTACGATTATGCTGCAATGTACCTTCCTCTGTTTCATCCATAAGTTGCCTCATATAATCGTATGTTTTATCAAAATTCACAACCCAACATTGATCCTTCTTAAAGCATGTTTGGCATGTCTTGGCGGTAATTGTACTTAAAAATAAATCCGTCTCCGTATCCTTATCCTCATCTTCTACATATCCGTATACAGAAAAACTATTAGATAACGCTTCAAACACATTTGCAAACTGATTAATTTTGTTTGCCGTTACATCACGCATTCTTCGCAAATATTGCTGTTGGTCATTAGAATGCTCCTGTGTTCCCGGCATATATTTAGAAAGACGTTCAATGATAAATTTAGGCATCAATAAAAATAAAGCAATTGCTACACCCGATTCTAACAAAGTCGTCACAATACTTGCTTGTTTATCTACGTATAACGTAATTAAACTTGTGCCAATTAACAAACCTAAACTTACACCTATTCGCCTTCCTTCTTTCAATAACCCTCCTAACAGCCCAGAAAACGCCAATAAACTCAATTGATATAAGCTTGCTACATTCGCTAAGCTTAAAATTAAACCTGTTACAACACCCACTGTAGAGCCTGTTGCTGCTCCTGCTACAAAGGCAAACACTAATACTAAATATCTCGTAAAAATATGCTGAACTGATAAATCGTAAATAAACCAATCTGTTGTACCTGTTAGTACAGATGCCAGCAATATAATTAAACAAACAATTTCTTCTGTTTCTAATGATTGTTGTTTTCCTTTTCGCTCTATTAAAAGTGGAACACTTTGCAAGAAAATCATCGTTAGTACGAAGCTTAATCCTGCTTCAATTGTACTAACCAGCAAATCATACATACCAATTGCACCTTGCGCGAAATAGACAACGATGAGATGAGCCGTTAACGCAGAAATAAATACTTGAAACGGTACAAGCCCAATCGTCTTATTTGTAAAACGACTAAAAAAGATATTATAGACGAAGAATGTAAATATAGATGCAAAGGCAAAGAATAGATTTTCTAATGAAACTGAAAATGCACCAGCCATTACTGCGAGGAATGCAAGAGCCATTTTATCGCGTTTCATCACATATACAGCAGCGAAAAACGGCAAAGCAAAAGGTAAAATGTTCGTTAAAATATATGCTCGTCCTAAAAGAAAACCAACTAACGCAACTACAAATCCCCACCGAAAGAAAATTTGTTCCAGTTTCACTTTTAATTTGCTTATCCACTTTACAGTTGTCATTTGCCCACGACCTATAGCAAGCGTACTAGAATTCGAATTGACAGTATTCCTTCCTGCTCTTGGCATATTTTGAACACCACCCGCATATTTTATTACTTGTAATTATAAAAGGAATTTTACGGAATTTTTGTCAAAATAACAGTTTGTAGTCCAATAATTGTTCGACTTTTTATACAAAATAGCACCATATATATACAGGCTTACACTTAAAGACCTTATTAGGTGATTGAATTTTCAGAAAATAATAGTTGTTTTTGTAGAAGAAACGCATAACATTCACAATTTCTCAACACAAAAAAAGATCATGCATATTTGCATGATCTTTTTCATTTATGACCCGTACGGGATTCGAACCCGTGTTACCGCCGTGAAAGGGCGGTGTCTTAACCACTTGACCAACGGGCCGTTAAAAAATATAGCGGCGGAGGGGATCGAACCCCCGACCTCACGGGTATGAACCGTACGCTCTAGCCAGCTGAGCTACACCGCCATGTCGTATTTAACGGACAATTAGTATGATATCTTAAATAGCATTTAAAGTCAACGTATTTTAAATATTTTTTTATTCTTTTTTCTACACGCTGTTTTCACCATAAAAAAGCACCCTGAGTGAACACTCTGGGTGCTTCTCTTTATTTTAAAATAAACAGCAAGTTTTATCCGCGACGAGCGCCACGGCCGCCACGTTTTGACTCCGTATTACGCTTTAAAGAAGTTAAACGGTCTTCACTGTCTTTTAAAAAGCGAGCCATCTTTTGCTCAAATGTTTCTTTTGGTTGCGGTTATCACCGCCACCACGATTATCTCTGTTAAAAGAGCGATTGCGTTGAGGACGTCCAGCGCGTTGATTATCGCGTTGATTATCGCGTTGATTATCGCGTTGATTATCGCGTTGTTCACCTTCTGCTCTTTCACGCTCTTTCGCTTTTTTAATAGATAAACCAATTTTACCGTCTTTCTCAACGTTAATAACTTTTACTTCTACTTGATCACCTACTTTTAAGTGATCATTAATATCTTTTACATAATTATCAGCAACTTCACTAATATGAACAAGACCTGTTAAGCCTTCTGGCAGCTCTACAAAAGCCCCAAAATTCGTAATACCTGTTACTTTACCCTGTAACTTGCTGCCTACCTCGATTGACATAAAAAAACGCTCCTCCTTAGTGGTTAAAAAGTCAAATTTTATTTCATTATATATAATCTTAAAATATAGTGTCAATACAACACCCACTACTTAGAAATAGGAAAAATTATCTCTTCAGGCTTTGAGAAGTAATAATCTCTTCTAGCAATCTCTAAAACATAGTCCTCGTCATGCAACTTTTGGACTTCATCTTTCAGCTTTTTCTCTTTCGTCGTTAACGTATCCATTTCTTTTTTTAGCTCTTTTACTTTTGCTTCTTTAGCATTAATCGCACTATTTTGTTTATAAAACGTCACACTGACACTTACAATAATTACAAAAGCAAACACAAAAAATAAAGCTAATCGACGATACAAGCGCTTCTTACTGTCGTTCGATTGTATTATATGTTCTTTGGCAGAAATTGGATTCTGTTCCGATACATATCTTTGCCTTAGTTCCCTCATTTCCGAGGTCCCCCTAACTTCTTTTTTATACGTTCCCAAATTAGGAATATATGCTTCTTCATTTTCTTGACATATTTTAAAAGTCCTGCTTGTCTCTTTATAAAAATTTTAACACGGTTAGGGAGAAGTTTCCATATAACAAAAAACAAATCGAACAGGAATAAGAATACTTTTCCATATTAAACGTAATATTGCTATAATAAATCGCCACAATCCCAGTCCAAATCCAACCAAAAGACGAAATAAAAATAAAGCCAGCGCTATAATTAAATGAATCAAAACTGTAATTGGCTTAACAATAAATAATTGGAAAACACGAACACAAAAATAAAATGTTTGAACAAAAATGTGAATCAGAAAATTTAACACTTTCATGTACAATGACTTTAACAAACTTTGATATGCAGCAAACCCACAAAGCAATGCTAGAAATACGTACATACGTAACTCTGCTTCATTTACAAGCAATAGCACATAGAATACAAAAAGAGCTTGGACAATCCAAAATAAAATATCATAAATAAATACAAGCCAACGCTTTCGCTCTCCGCGTTTCAAAAAACGATGATACGTATCTAAAGCTGCTCCAAGCGAAGCGCCCATTCCAATCATCGAAAGCATTGTATATAGTTGAATAGTTAGGCTCATTTAAACAACTTGCTAAAGAACCCTTTAGCTTTCTCCCCTTGATGCTCATCAATGTAAGCCATCTCATATATTTTTCCTTTAATGGATACAAGTCCTTTTTCAACATCAAGGTTTTTCATTTGCAGATTTTGACCACGTATTGTTAAAAATCCCATAACTGTTTCTAATAAAAATTCTTCGCTATCAAAACTTTCTACTTGCTTGACTCCTGTAATATCGAGAATGCGTCTTCCTCTCATTACGACATCATGTTCTACAGTAACATTTTGTTGATTAGAAGACGACATTGAATAGCCTTTGTTCACGTCCATCCCCCCATAACTTTATACTAGTACCAATGTATGAGGAGAAAAAATTATTTAGAACAAGCTATCCTCTGCTTTTACTTCGACTTTCTCTTCACGAACAACAGTGTATAAATTTGCAGCATCTTCTTTTTTTGTTGTTTCTTTTAGTTCATTAATTTTCACAGTAACAATTTTTTGGCCAAAACGAATTGTTAATTCGTCTTCTACCTTTACAGTTGAACTAGCTTTTGCAGCTTGGCCGTTAATCATAATGCGGCCTTGATCCGCAACTTCTTTTGCTAACGTTCTTCTTTTGATAAGACGAGATACTTTTAGAAATTTATCTAAACGCATGACGACTCCCCCTTATTCGTTCTCTATTCGTTTTGCCTCTTCCCATAGTGCATCGAGCTCTTTTAAAGAAAGATCTTTCATTTCTTTCTCCATACTAGCAACCTTTGCTTCCATGTATAAAAAACGACTCATAAATTTTTCATTTGTTTTATGAAGCGCTTCTTCTGGATTGATTTTATAGTAGCGGGCAATATTTACAAATGCAAATACTAAGTCACCAAATTCCGCTAACATCTTCTCTTCATCCATAGCTGTCACTTCACGTTGAAATTCTTCCCATTCTTCTCCTACTTTTTCCATCATTGGCTCGACATCGTCCCAATCAAACCCAACCTTTGCTGCTTCTTTTTGAATTTCATAAGCGCGCATTAGCTGAGGTAAACTTTTAGGAATGCCTGATAAAATAGACTCTTTTATATTTCCTTTTTCCTGTTTTTTAATTTCTTCCCAATTCACAACAACATCAGCAGCAGTCTCTACACTAACATCTCCGAACACATGAGGATGACGACGTACCATTTTTTCAGACAACGTACGAATTACATCATCAATTGAGAACCAACCTTCATCTTCGCCAATTTGTGCATGAAGTATAACTTGTAAGAGAACATCACCAAGCTCTTCAACAAGATGATCATCATCTTCCTCATCAATAGCCTCTAACACTTCATATGCTTCTTCAATTAAATATTTCTTTAACGATTGATGCGTTTGTTTTTTATCCCACGGACATCCATTTGGTCCACGCAACTCTGCAATAATATTTCGCAATACATCAAATTGTTGGTATAACGATTGGCGATTTAACACAGGCGGCACGTACACACTCGTTAAATTGTTAAGTTCTGCCTCATGATCTAATAAATAAAGCGGTACTTTTTTCACTTGTTCAAATGATGTTCCAGCTGCGGTTACAATATATACTTCATAATCATCTGGAAGCATTTCCATTAACGTTAGTTTGACTTCAGATGCTATAAACGCATCGTACACTTGGCAGAAAATCAAGTGCTGACGAAGTTCTAATTGTCCTCGCTCGAACGACGTTGCATCAATCAACTGAAACCCTTCAATCGGGTCGATTTTCAAACTTGCAAACATTGGATCTAAAAAGCTTTGTCCACCTTCGATACGCACATCAATATTCTCTTTTTCTCCTTTTTGCAGCAAAAGTTGTACAGTACGCTCTGCCACAAGCGGATGCCCTGGAACTGCATATAAAATATCAGTATCCTTAGCTTTTTCAATCAATGTGTTAGAAATTGTTTCATACACTTCATCAAATGTATCATACGCTTCGTATACGGCATCAAAAGATGTGTATAATACACCTTCTTTCTCGAGTTCCATTATAACTGGATGCTCTTTTGTTCGAACATACATATGTGCTGCTTCTTTCACTTTGCGATATACGCCCATTGTAAGCTGATCTAATTCACCAGCCCCTAATCCTAAAATCGTAATTGTTCGTTTCATAATATCCACCTCTATCCACTCTTCTTCAACGAAGTTTGTACTTTTTCATGTTTCATAACTGATCCAAGTTCCTGCGCTGTAAACACACGGAACTTTAAAATAAGAAATACATATAGTAGGCCACCGACACCGATACCGAGCAGCGCTTGAATCATCGCGATACCTCTATGTTCATCGGTAGCTTGTAACCCCAGCCAATCAAATATATACATAAATCCAGCAAGCACTAACACCATACTTAAAGCTCCAACTGTCACACCTACAATGGACTTTCTCTGCATAAGCGACTCATTAACAACTCGAATCAGCAACATGCTATTCAGTAATGCAATGCACATCAATGCAACCACAGTTGCAATCGCTGCACCGATTACACCAAAATGCGGCATGAGTATACAATTGAGTAATAATTTCACACATGCACCAATTACAACAAATAAAGCTGGCTTTACCGTTTGTCCCAACCCTTGCAAAACAGATGCCGTTGTAATTGCGAGCGAACTAAACAAGATAGAGATAGATAAAACCCCTAGCACATCGGAACCAGCGCTATTCTCAAATAGCATAATATTTGCAGGCCGAATGATACTCGCAAGTCCTAACGATGCAGCAAGTCCAATCACAAATGTAATTTTCATTGCTAGCTGTACTTTTTCGCGAATAAATACATAATCTCCTCTCTCTTTTGCAGCTGTAATCATCGGAATTAAAGAAAGGGAAAACGACGTTGTCACAACTGTCCCAAGCTGCATAAGAGGAATGCCGCGATCGTATATACCTTTTAACATTTTTGCTATTTCTACCGGCTCTCCGTTCTGAACAAGTAAACTATAGAATGAAATGGAATCCGCCATTTGCATAAAAATTAAAACTAAATTACTAATACAAATAGCAATTCCTTGCCAAAATAATGTACGAATAATGACCTTTTTATTGCGAATCACCTTAAAACTTTGCAAAAAAATAGCACGAAAATCTTTTCGCAAATAAAAAAACAATACAATTACACCGATCAAACCACCTGCTATAGAACCAAACATAGCGCCTGCTCCCACCGTATATAAATCAAATCCTTTTGTTATAAGGAATAATGATAGAAATACAATAATGGATACACGAATCGTTTGTTCTATTACTTGCGATACAGCTGTCGGTACCATATTTCCAAATCCTTGAAAATAACCACGTGCTACAGAAAGAAATGGCATTAATAAAAAAGAAAATGCAATCGTACGAATTAACTTGTCCAAATGAGCATCTCCCATTAAAGATGCAATTGTATGTGCCCCAAAAAACAATACAATAAACCCAATGCTTCCGATAGCTAATAAAAACCAAAAAGAAATACATATAATGGACTCTGCTTCTTTTCGTTCTCCTCGTTCTAAACGCTCTGCAATCATTTTTGAAATAATGATTGGGAAACCATATGTCGCTAAAATTAAACAAAACCCGTAAAACGGGTAAATTTGCTGATAAATGTAAAAGCCAATATCACCAGCTATATTTTGATATGGAATACGGTAAAAAGCGCTTAATACTTTTGTAACAAAGCTCGCAATTGTTAATATAATCGCTCCGCGCCAAAAAGCGTGGTACTTCTTCGTCTCCATGACCATACAATCTCCCTTTTTCTATACTCATCCTACGTATTATATCACAAAGAAAAAAGCGGTCTTCGACTTTGAATACTATCACGTAAAAAAGGTAGCAAAATGCTACCTTTACACAAATATATAATTTCATTTCAACAGGCGGCATGTTTAGATGTATCACAACGCACAACCGCCTGTATGAGCCCAATTTGCGGGCTAACCATGAGTAAGAAGAACGTCACTTTATTGCTCCATCTGTTTTGCTAAGAAGCTTGCTGCTGTATCAACAGCTTTGTGTTCTACATCACTAATGATGGCTTCTTTTGAAAAAATGATAACAGCTCCAATCGGGTCACCATTTGCGATAATTGGACCAATTGTATAAGATTGTATCTTTTCCGTTACTCCATCGATAATGGAAATTTCGCTTTCATCTGTCATTACGACTGATTTGCGTTCTTCCATCGCTTTCTCAATTAGATCTCCAACACTTTTATTTAAGTATTCTTTTTTGACACGCCAGAAACAGCAATAATTGAATCGCGGTCACAAACAAGCACGTTATGTCCTAAGCTATCATATATAGCATCTGCATATTCTTTAGCAAAATCACTTAATTCGCTAATCGGAGAATATTTCTTTAAAATAACTTCTCCATCGCGATCAACAAAAATTTCTAACGGGTCGCCTTCCCGAATACGGAGAGTTCTGCGAATTTCTTTCGGGATAACAACCCTTCCTAAATCATCAATTCGACGTACAATTCCAGTTGCTTTCATTCTAATGCTGCCTCACTTTCTACTGATGATAAAAGTCGTGATTTTTCCTGTTCATGTAAAAATCACCAACTATTAAGCATAGTATTTTACACATTAGTTCTTCTATACACGCCGAATTGTATTTTTTACCCTGATTTAGGCATTTATCTCTTCTTTTTTCACATCTTTTAAGCCTTTTAGTAAATTTTCGGCAATTGTGAGCCACTTCGATGTTTCTATTTCACGAACGTTCATCACAATTTTCAAACGAGAACCTTCCATACCAAGACCAATCATACGTCCAAAACTGCTGCCAAGCATAAATAATTTTCCGCCATCAATATTTTGGCTGGCCTTTTCAGAAAATAACATCGTAACTTCTTGTTTTGTTTGTTTAATTAATTCAATTTTCTCTTGCATTGCTAACACTTTAATATTTGCAATTTGCAGTAAGTATCCGACTTCTTGCGGATAATCACCGAAGCGATCAATCATCTCTTCTTGTAATTCCTCAATATCCTCAATAGTAGAAACGCCCCTAAATTGCTTATACATCATAATTTTTTGTTTACTATCGGAAATATACGCATCCGGTAAGTATGCATCTACTTCAAGGTCAATTTCAATATCAAGCGCTTGCTCTTCCATGTTCGTACCTCTACGCTGCTCGATTGCATCTTTTAACATTTGTGAATATAAATCAAAACCAACAGAATCAATAAAGCCATGCTGCTCTGCACCTAATAGATTACCAGCCCCGCGAATGGATAAATCACGCATTGCAATTTTAAACCCAGACCCGAGCTCCGTAAATTCTTTAATGGCTTGCAAACGTCTTTCTGCAACCTCAGATAGCACTTTATCGCGTTTATAAGTGAAATATGCATAGGCAACGCGATTTGAGCGTCCTACTCGACCACGCAATTGATACAACTGCGATAAACCCATACGATCTGCATCAAATACGATTAATGTATTTACATTCGGAATATCAACACCTGTTTCAATAATCGTTGTACTTACAAGTACATCATGTTGCCCCTCTAAGAAGGCAAGCATAACAGATTCTAATTCACTTTCATTCATCTTTCCATGTGCAAAGGTTACCCGCGCATCAGGAACAAGCATTGAAATTTCATCTGCTTTTCGCTCAATATCTTCAACACGATTATATAAAAAGTATATTTGACCACCTCGTGCAAGCTCACGTTCAATTGCCTCGCGCATTAACGCCGGATTATATTCCACAACGTACGTCTGCACTGGGAAACGATTTTCTGGCGGTGTTTCAATAACAGATAAATCGCGAACACCTAACATAGACATATGAAGTGTACGTGGAATTGGCGTTGCTGTTAATGTTAGTACATCGATATTGGCTTTTAGTTGCTTAATTTTTTCTTTATGTGTCACACCAAACCGTTGTTCTTCATCAATAATAAGTAGTCCTAAGTCTTTATATATGACATCTTTCGATAAAAGGCGATGTGTGCCGATAACAATATCAACGGTACCATCTTTTAATCCTTTAATCGTTTCATTTTGCTGTTTTCTCGTACGGAAGCGACTTAATAACCCAATATTAATTGGATAATCTTGAAAACGCTCTCGAATTGTTTCATAATGTTGCTGCGCTAAAATTGTCGTTGGTACTAAAATCGCAACTTGTTTTTCATCCATAATTGCTTTAAAAGCAGCACGAATTGCCACTTCTGTTTTTCCATATCCAACGTCACCGCAAAGTAGGCGATCCATCGGACGACCGCGCTCCATATCCTTTTTAATTTCTGTAATTGAGCGTAGCTGATCTTCTGTTTCTTGATAAGGGAAAGACAATTCAAATTCCTGTTGTTCAGAAGTATCCGGAGTAAAGGCGTATCCTTTTGAAGCCTCACGCTCTGCATACAATTTAATTAAATCATCTGCAATATCTTGGACAGATTTTTCTACCTTTGTTTTAACTTTTTTCCAATCATTTCCACCAAGTTTATAGATTTTCGGATCTTTCCCTTCAGATCCTACATACTTCTGCACTTGGTCAATTTGCTCAATTGGGACGTATAATTTATCGTTTCCTTGATATTTGATATGCAAATAATCTTTATGAACACCATTAATCTCTAGCGTTTCAATCCCTAAAAATTTACCAATACCATGGTTTACGTGAACAACATAATCACCAACTTTTAGTTCAGAGTAGCTTTTAATTCTCTCTGCATTCGAAAGTTTTTGCTTACGCTGTGATTTTTTTACCTTTTTATTAAATAATTCTTTTTCAGTAATAATCGCAAGCTTTTGCATCGGCATTTCAAAACCTGCATGTAGGTCACCCACAGCAATCTGAACACGCCCCGGAAGCAATACATCCGTTCCCTCAATAATATCTGCTTCAATATCATAATCATTTAAAATATGTTGCAATTTCTTCGTTCGCTCTTCATTTGCGCCTAGTACAACCGTTGTAAAATGACTTTTCGTCCATCTATCAATTTCTGTTTTTAATAAATTCATTTGACCATGAAAGTCTTGCATTGTTTTACATGTTAAATTCACAATATTTTGCGGATGTGTATGCGGAATATGGCGTAAAAATAAATTTAAGTATAAGAAACTTCGTTTTTTATGGTGCAAAAATTGTGCAAAATTATGAGAAAAAGATAAATCTTGAACAATTGCACCTTCCCCAAGAAGCGATATATACCATTCTGCTTCTTCTGTTTCTAAATGATCCGCTGTTTCTTGAATTCGAGAAACCTCATCTAGAATAACAACACCATTTTCTGGTAAATATTCTATTAGACTAGCAGGTTCATTATAAAATAAAGATAAATATTTAAACATCTGCTCGATGGTCTGTCCATTTTTCAATAATTCTAGCTCATATGTTACTGTTTCTAATATCGTCGTTTTTAATTTCTCATCGGATACTTTTTTTAATGTATTAGCTAAGCTTGATTCTA
Source organism: Bacillus sp. EA-CB0995 (assembly GCF_055814245.1). Classification (NCBI taxonomy): domain Bacteria; kingdom Bacillati; phylum Bacillota; class Bacilli; order Caryophanales; family Bacillaceae; genus Bacillus; species Bacillus sp. EA-CB0995. The sequence goes on from NZ_CP169269.1 coordinate 202,117, forward strand.
ACTTCTGCACACCAAGTGCGAGTTCTTCTTTAGAAAATACAAATTCCGTGGCAGGGCCAAATGATACGCTTTCTATCTTCTCTTGCGAACGCTGCTCTTCTACAGTAAAGGAACGAATAGAATCTACTTCTGTATCAAAAAACTCAATACGAATTGGCAGTTCTTCCGTTAATGGATAGATATCTAATATCCCACCGCGAACACTAAATTCTCCAGGTGCCTCTACCATAGATTTACGTTCATATCCCATGGTCGTTAACACACGAAGCAATTCATCAAGATCAATTTCTTGCCCCATGTTTAATTCAATTTGCTGTTTCTTCCACATCTCTTTTGTTGGTAGAAAACGACGTAAACCTGCAACAGGAGCCACAATAATTCCCTTTTCTCCAGCTGCTAAGCGGTTCAATACTTCAATGCGCTGCGCCTTCAGTTCTGGACTTGCAACACCGATTTCTGATGCAATCGATTCATTGACAGGATATAACCAAACATTCTGCTCTCCAATTAATGAAACTAAATCTTCATATACTTTTTGCGCTTGATATAAATTATGTGTTATGACAAGCTGTGACTGCTGTGTTTTTTTATATAAACTAGCCATTAACAATGAACGAGAAGACGTTGCCATACCCGAGATAAGCTGTTCTTTTAATCCTTCTTGTAACCCATCTATAATCGTTCCTATTTCTTTATTTTCGTAAAACTGCTCTAGTAAACCTATCATTTTTCAAGACTCCTCTCAACATAAAGAGCAAGCTATTATATTTTATGCAAATATTTTGGAAAAAGAAAACAGAAAAATGCTTTGGACAAGCCAAAGCGAAAACATTGCATCCCATCCTCTATAAGCAATAAGCCTTCCATCTCCATATTTAGAAAAAAGGAGGATAGAAGTTTGCCTATAATCGTTCAACTAACTATCAGTGGGAAAAACATACTCTGATAGAAATTTCATTTTTATTGTAAGAACAGTTCATATTCATAGTACTCAGGATAGGATGCGAGCGTTTTTTGACACGATTCACAAATTGTTTTTATATATATATTTCCGTTTTCATCAAAATGAATCATTTCTAATCGCTCTTGCTCTGTTAGTTGACCCAATACAAAGCCATATACTTTTTCTGCTGCAATACTACCTATCTTACATCCACAATGTCTGCAGTGATAATGTCCGTCCATAAATTCCTCCTAGCCGTACAATTACTACTATTATGGATATAAGTACAAGAAAATATTCCATTTCCAAAACGTTAATTATTAAAAGTATTCATAACTTGTAAAAATGGAGTTTTCAGCCATTCTTCACATGCACCTGCACTTTTTTCAATTGCTCGCTCTACCTCTGGCATCTCATCTACTGTAAAACGACCTAACACATAATCGACTACCTTCATCCCATTTTTAGGACGATCGATCCCCATACGAATACGTTGAAATTCCTGTGTCCCTAAATGTGCAATCGTTGATTTTACACCATTATGACCACCAGCGCTACCTTTCATACGAAGACGTAATTTCCCAACCGGAATATCTAAATCATCATACATCACTACAAAATCTTCAATATCAATTTTATAGTAATCCATAAGTGGACGAATACTTTCTCCAGATAAATTCATATATGTAAGGGGCTTTAATAAAATAACTTTTTCTCCATTCACAAAACCCGCACCAAATAATCCTTTAAATTTCTGTTCATTTAACGGTATATTCCAACGTTTAGACAATTCATCGATAGCCATGAACCCAATGTTATGCCTTGTTAATTCATATTCTCTCCCTGGGTTACCAAGTCCTACTATTAATTTCATTGTAACACCACTTTCTTTTTTCGATACGAAAAGACGTAACCAAAATTGGTTACGTCTCATTCTATCCAATTAATTAAATAGTACACTTACAGATTCTTCTTCGTAAACACGAATAATTGCTTCTCCAATTAATGGAGCAACAGAAAGTTCTTGTACTTTATCAATTTTCTTCTCTTCTGGTAATACGATAGAGTTTGTTACAACTAACTCTTTAATGTTTGAATTTTGAATACGTTCAATTGCTGGACCAGATAAAACTGGATGTGTACAGCAAGCATATACTTCAGAAGCACCGTTCTCTACAAGAGCGTTTGCTGCTAATGTAATTGTACCAGCTGTATCAATGATGTCATCAATTAAAATTGCTGTTTTACCTTCGATATTACCTACGATATTCATTACTTCTGCTACGTTTGGACGCGGACGGCGTTTATCGATAATAGCGATTGGTGCTTTTAAACGATCTGCCATTTTTCTCGCGCGCGTTACACCACCGTGGTCAGGAGATACAATTACGATATCCTTAAGACCTTTCTTCTCAAAATAATCAGAAAGAATAGGTACACCCATTAAATGGTCGATTGGAATATCGAAGAATCCTTGAATTTGTGGAGCATGTAAATCTAGAGTAATTACACGAGTAGCACCCGCTGTTTCAAGTAAGTTTGCAACAAGCTTCGCTGTAATCGGCTCACGAGAACGCGCTTTACGATCTTGACGTGCATAGCCATAGTAAGGAATAACAATGTTAATTGTTTTCGCAGATGCACGTTTTAACGCATCAATCATAATAAGCAATTCCATAATATGCTCGTTTACTGGGAAGCTTGTAGATTGGATGATAAATACATCGCAACCACGAATACTTTCTTCAATGTTAATTTGAATTTCTCCATCACTAAAACGTGCAACAGAACATTTTCCTAATTCTACTCCAATGTGCTTTGCAATTTGCTCAGCGAGCCCCTTGTTAGAGTTTAAAGAAAACACTTTCAAATTAGAATTTAGATATTGATTCGACATCTAGATTAACCCTCCACATTATGATTTTTTCTTGTTCAGCAATTGAGAAACATAGTCTTCTTTGTTAACTTGACGTGCACGTGCAATTGATAATGCTTTTGATGGAACATGCTCTGTAATTGTAGAGCCTGCCGCAACATAAGCGCCATCTTCAACTGTTACAGGAGCAACAAGGTTTGAATTACAACCAATAAATACGCCATCTCCGATAACCGTTTTAAATTTATTCTTGCCATCATAGTTCACCGTAATTGAACCACACCCAAGATTCACGTCTTCTCCAACTTGTGCATCCCCGATATAACTTAAGTGTGAAGCTTTACTTCTATTACCAAAGACAGTCTTTTTAATTTCTACGAAGTTTCCAACACGTACTTCATTACCAATAACAGATTGCGGGCGGATATGAGCGAACGGCCCAATTGCAACATCAATACCAATCTTACTATCATGAACTGTAGATTGGCGAATTGTTGTATTATCTCCCACTTCACTATCACGGATTACTGTATGCGGTCCAACTTCACAATTTGACCCAATAACAGTATAACCTTCAATAATTGTCCCCGGATAAATAACCGTATCATTACCGATTTTTGCATCGACAGAAATATACGTGTTGTTCGGATCAATAATTGTAACACCATTCACCATGTGTTTACGGTTAATACGTTTTTTCATAATGTCTTCCGCTTGCGATAGAGCGACTCTGTCGTTAACTCCTAACGTTTCATCAAAATGCTCCGTTTGATAGGCAGATACAATATGACCTTCATTTTTCAAAATCTCAATTACATCTGGAAGGTAATATTCCCCTTGCACATTTTCATTAGAAACTTTAGAAAGAGAAGCAAATAGCGCTTTATTATCAAAACAATACGTACCTGTATTAATTTCTTTAATAGCTCGCTCTTCTTCGTTTGCATCTTTATGTTCGACAATTTTTTCAACGTGACCATTTTCATTACGAACAATTCGTCCATAACCAGCAGGTTCCTCAATGCAGGCTGTTAGTACCGTTGCCTTTGCACCTGCTTCTCCATGCTGTTTTAACAGAGCTTCCATTGTTTCCGCTGTAATAAGAGGCGTATCACCACAAATTACTAATGTTGTTCCTTCTTCATTACCCAGTGCATCAGCTGCTTGCATAACGGCATGTGCTGTTCCTAGCTGCTCTGTTTGTAATGCAAATTCACTTGCACTTCCTAATTGATCTTGTACCTTTTCAGCGCCGTGTCCAACAACCGTAACAAGCTTCTGCACTTCTAGCTGAGAGACTTGATCAACTACATGCTGTACCATCGGTTTCCCACATACAGGATGAAGCACTTTGTATAGACTTGACTTCATACGCGTACCTTTTCCTGCAGCAAGAATCACTGCAAATCTTTTTGACATATAGACCCTCCATCGCAACCTATTTATCCATTAAAGATATTATCTTAAATAATTATATATTTCAAGAAACACTGCATAACTATTAAATTTTACCATAACTTTTATGTAATGTTTTAGTATTTAGTATCTTTTTTTATGAAATAAGCTATACTATTTCTTTTTAAGGGGAGATTGAAGAAGAAAGTATATAAAGGGAAGCTTCCATCGTCGGGAGTCTTACTGCCCGCGAATAGTGGGATAAACAAAAACAAACTCCCGTAAATACTTACAGGAGTTTGCCAAAATTATAGAGCCCTTATTATAGAGCTCTTCTTCTTCTTCGAATTTTACGAAGCTCCAGCTTCTTCAAACTCAACTTCTTCTAACTCGCCTAAACGGTGATACTCAGTTAAAACCGCATCTTGAATTTTAGAACGAGTATTAGAATTAATTGGATGAGCAATATCACGGAACTCTCCATCTGGAGTACGTTTACTTGGCATTGCTACAAATAACCCATTATTGCCATCAATTACACGAATATCATGAACAACAAACTCATGGTCTAGTGTAATAGAAGCAATCGCTCTCATGCGGCCTTCTGTGTTTACGCGGCGTAATCTTACGTCAGTCACTTCCATCTTGTGTTCACCACCCTTTTTCTAAATAAGCGATATATTTCTATAAATTCCACAAATTTTCTATTTTTCCTTCAATTTTTTAAAAATTTTTAAGATAAAAATTTTTATTTTAATTGAATATAAAAATAAACGGACGTTGTCGCTTACAAATTCTTACTTCACAAGGGCAATGACTTCAATTTCAACCGATACATCTTTCGGTAATTTTGCTACTTGTACACAAGAACGTGCTGGTTTATGTACAGAAAAATATGTACTATATACTTCATTTACCGCATCAAAATCATTCATATCTTTTAAAAATACAGTTGTTTTTACAACTGTTTCAAACGATGCTCCAGCTTCTGTTAATACTGCCTGTAAATTTCGAAACACTTGCTCTGTTTGTTCCTTTACATCTCCAGTCAAAAGTTCACCAGCTACTGTTAAAGGAATTTGTCCAGAACTGTAAAACATATTATTTACAATCATACCTTGTGAATATGGGCCGATCGCCTGTGGTGCTTCATTTGTTTGAACTACTTTCATCGTTTTTCACCCTTTAATATTTTTTATCCCACTTTCGTAAACTACTCCCCATAGGGAAACTGCAGTTTTAGCAGGCGGTAAGCCCCCCAAAATTGGGAGCCTACCGTCTACTAAAACCCATCGATTGCAATCGATCAAGAATCCCCAAAATAAAAAAATTAGGTGAGAGCTTATTCTCAATAAGAATGAACTATCCTTATTGAGAATAGTTTCACTTTATAAAAAAAGATAAAGCAGTTGCTTTATCTTTTCTCTACTCTAGCGAACAACATCTTCGTTAAATCAATCTATTGAGAAGGTTGTTTCTTCCGCTACTCGCAACCCGATTGGTAAGAACTTTTCATCAGTGAGGGCTAAAACCCTCTACTGATAAAGTGAAACTTCCATCAGTGGGGTTCTTACTGCCCATTAATGCGGGATAAAAGTTTCACTTTACCTCACTCAGTTTCTCCAATCATGTCAGCAAACGGACTTAAAGAGTAATTTCCTTTTTCCACTTGAATCGTCTTTTCTTTCACATCTACTTCAGACAAACGAATTAACGAAACAAAGTCATCAACAAGTCTTTCCTCAATATCATTTGATTCCACTAAAACACCAATACCTACTACATTTGCATTAAATTCCTCAAGCATGCTCATCATACCTTGCACAGTTCCGCCGGCTTTCATAAAATCATCGATGATTAATACATTTGCGCCTTCTGGAAGGCTGCGCTTTGCTAATGTCATCGTTTGAATACGCTTAGAAGAACCTGATACATAATTAATACTTACTGTTGGGCCTTCTGTTACTTTATTATCTTTTCTAGCAATCACAACCGGAACATCTAAGTAATTGGCTACTGCATATGCCAAGGGAATCCCTTTCGTTGCAACTGTCATAACAGCATCAATTGGCTGTCTCGCAAATACAGAAGCAAAGAGTCGCCCTGCGCCATTAATATAGCGTGGGTTACTTAAAAGATCCGTCATATATAAATAACCGCCTGGAAGAATACGATCAGGATTCTCAAATAATTTGCAAAGCTCATTAATAATTTGCGTTGCTTCCTCCTGGCTTATATATGGGATATATTTCACTCCTCCTGCTGCACCTGGTACCGTTTGTAATGTGCCGACTCCTTGTTGTTCAAACGTTTGTTTAATAATGACTAAATCTTCACTAATAGAAGATTTAGCAGATTGATACCGTTCAGCAAAAAAAGTGAGAGAAACTAACTGACGAGGATTCTGAAGCAAATAATAAGTCATATCGACCAACCTTGTACTTCGTCTGATTTTCACGCTCTCACCTCAAATTACGAATATTTTAAACAAATCATAACTTATTATACGTCTTTATTCAAGACTTTCTCGCTCTCCTAATAAACGTACTGCATATACTTGATCACAAAATCCTTTTAATCCGTTATAAATACGGTGCATGCGTGAATCATGACGAACTAGACCAAAAACTGTTGGCCCACTACCACTCATTAAAACTGCATCTGCACCAAAACGTTTCATCTGTGCTTTAATATGTGCAACTTCAGGATGCATTGAAAATGTTACATCTTCTAATACATTACCAACTGTATGACAAATTCCTTCGTAGTCACCATTTTGAATCACTTCCACCATACGATCTACATTTGGGTGTGTTACACGATCTAATCGTAAATTTCCATATACATCCGCTGTTGATACACCAATATGTGGTTTTGCTAAAATAACCCAGAAAGAAGGCGGTGTCTTAATATGTTCAATTTTCTCTCCACGACCTGTTGCAATGGCAGTCCCACCATATACACAAAATGATACATCTGATCCAATTTCGGCACCTAATTCTGCAAGTTCATCAATTGTAAGTCCAAGATTCCATAATTTATTCAAACCTCGTAATGCTGCAGCCGCATCGCTGCTTCCACCTGCTAGTCCCGCTGCAACTGGAATCGTTTTTTCAATTGCAATGGATACTCCTCTTTTTACTTGAAAGCGTTCCTTTAACAGCTTTGCCGCTTGATAAGCTAAATTTCTTTGGTCGTCTGGGACATAGCGATTATGAGATACGATTTCAATCCGGTCTTCAGATAAATCTGTTAGTTCTAACCGATCTGCTAAATCAATTGTTGTCATAATCATTTTAACTTCATGATAACCGTCCGGCCTTTTTCCTAGTACATCTAACGACAAATTAATTTTTGCTGGTGCTTTAACTAGTAGCTTCAATCTATTCACCTACTCTATGTACTCAATCTTTTATCGTTTATTTTACCATAAATTTATAGTAGAACGATGACACTTCCCTAATTATAACGAAAAGCATCAAGAATGAAACTACTTATACCACTTTTTCGCGTGCAAAAAGCCGAGGAGCATCTCCTCGGCCACCGTAGCATAGAAGTATCTTACCGTTACTGGTTTTGTTTCATTAATTGCTGCTCTGCAATTTCAATTGCACGCTTGACCATGTTACCAGCATCTTTCGCACGAATTCCGCCCCATCCTTCTTTTTGCACAACATCATAAAATCCAAGTTCTTTCGCAAGCTCTTCTTTAAATTGATTTGACATGACTCCTCTTCGTCTACTCAATGCAAGCCCCCTTTATAGCTACGGTACATTTAGTATGTGACACTGCCACTTTCTTCAATTCCGGAAAATATATGTAATCAAACAAAGACCATTTTTAAACAGACTGTTCCCCTAACATGACTTCATTATCTTGCGCATCATAAAACGTAAGCTCAACTGTTTCTGTTAATACGTCTGCATAACTGTAAGAAACACGCTGAAATGTATCTTCTTGTTGGTCAAGTTGAACTACAAAAACAGAACGGTATGTTTCTGCTAACACACCAGATCGTTCTATCGTTTTTCTTCGTCCACTATTTGCTTTTAGCATAAGCCTCTGACCAAGATGATGGTCCAGTGCACTTTTGATTTCGTCTAAACGTTTCGACATATCGTGCTACACCTCGCTGTAATTGGGATGGAAAGTATAAAAATATAAATCATATATGTATAGTCTGTACGTTCTTATACTTTTTTATCCAAATTTCCAAAAGCAAGCATATGAAAAGCAAGGCAAATGCTTACCTTGCTCACTCGTCATAATATTGAAAAGGCAATCCCGTTCGCAAAATCCCTTTCGTTTCAATTCCGCCAAGCCCCTTCTCACCAGTTACTGTATTGCGTATGACATCCCATACATTGACCCGTTCCATAAAAGAAGTAAAGCTCACTTTTGCTACAACATATACCGGATCTAACGCATGAATATTAATACGAGACGGCGAACTTGCAAAATTGGCTCCGGCTCGAATAAGGGCTTCAAAATGCGATTGACACGCCCCAGCAAAAATAACAGGATGATCTAATGAGGGGTACTTCTTTCGTACTGTACGTACAGCCTGTACAAAGTGCTTAGAATGACGATAAGCTGCTAAATCTCCCATTTCCCCTTTTGACTTTGTATAGGCATCATGCCCAGTAATCACTAAGATATCAGGACGAACATGTTCAATTAAATCTAGAACCTTCTCGTGCATCTCTGTTTCTTTACAATGAATACCCTGTACTGGCACACCGATTTTCGTATATAAATCTAAACATTTTCTTAAATATAAAGGATCGCCGTCAAGGTGAAGCACTTTTCCTGGCATTTGAAAATAATTCACTTCATTTGTATAACCACCTGTTGATTGATATTCATTACGTTGCCTCATTAATACGTAATCCTGTTGGAATAAACGATATGTCTTTTCCATTGTTTCTCGTTCCTGCTTTACCCTTTTCGTATAATCCCGTTGATCAACAAGAACTAAATCTTCTATTGGTGCATCTGCTACGAGCCGAAATTCTTCCCCAAACAAAATTGCTATCGTATCTTTTATTTCTGTTACTCGAAAAAGAAGATCGCGCTGATAAGACTTTCTCTCCACTAAATCTCCAACGTGTACAGCCATTCTTCTACCTCCAAACTCGTAGGGACATATAACTCACTACGTTCTTTTGTAGCCTATGAACTTATAGAAAAAAGGGTGACAAAAAAGGCAGCTCAGAACGAGCTACCTTTTACATTTTATATGAAAATAAAGCGTTACTTAGCTTTGCAAACTCTTCAATTGATAATGTTTCGCCTCTTCGTTTCGGATCAATTTCAACTTCTGCTAATATACGCTCAAGTAATATTTTATCCTTTGGAAAACCATTTAAGTTATTAGATAAGTTATTCATTAATGTTTTACGTCGCTGCGCAAAGCTAGCTCTCACCACTTCAAAAAAGAATGCTTCATCCTTTACCTCTACAAGTGGCTTTGGACGTCTTAATAAACGAATAACTGCTGAATCTACATTTGGCTGTGGTACAAATACTGTACGCGGAACCGTCATCACTGTTTCAGGTTCTGTATAATATTGAATGGCAATTGATAATGAACCATAATCTTTTGTTCCTGGACGAGCTGCTAAACGATCAGCTACTTCTTTTTGCATCATGACCACAAAACCACGCACTGGTAATTGTTCTTCTAATAACTTAAATAAAATTGGCGTTGTTACATAGTATGGCAAGTTTGCTACTACCATTACATCTTGGCCCTCTTCAAAACGCTCTTGAAATACTTCATTTACATCAGCTTTTAAGATGTCCTTATTGATTACCGTTACGTTATTATAAGGCGCTAATGTCTCTTCCAAAATAGGTAAAAGACGTTGATCAATTTCAAACGCTACAACTTTCTTAGCGCGTTTTGCCAATTGCTCTGTTAACGCTCCAATACCAGGCCCAATCTCAATTGCCCCACTCTCAGATCCAATTTCTGCGTAATCCACAATACGATTTAACACATTTGTATCAATTAAAAAGTTTTGCCCTAAACTCTTTTTAAATGAAAATCCATACTTTTCAACAATATCTTTCGTACGATTTGGTGTTGCGATATCTTTCATTTCTTTTCCTCCTGTAATACTTGCTCATACGCTTTTGCAAAATCCTGCTTTGAAATCTGGAACATTTGCAAACGTTTATGTAACTGTTTTGCATTTGTATAACCGATCTTTAATAGCTTACCCATTCGTTCTCTGCGACTTTTTGCTTTTTCTCCGCCAACGAGTCCGGCTTCTACTAAGTCAATCCAATCAATTTCGCTCGTGTATGCTTCCATCTCCCCGTGTAAATTTTCTAAAGCACGTCGAATAGATTCATTAGAAGCATGCTCAATTCCCACACCCTTCTTTCGCTTCGCTAATGCTTCTTCTTTCGGTAAGAAGGCGTGTTTACACCCTGGTACTTTCTCAGAAATAATTTTACGAATACGCTCTCCTGGGTAATCGGGATCTGTAAAAATAATCACACCTCGTGTTTGCTGCGCCAATTTCACCTGTTCAATAACATGATCTCCAATCGCTGAACCGTTCGTTTCAATTGTATCTGCATCTACTGCACGCTTAACGGCAACCGTATCATCCTTACCTTCTACAACAATTATTTCTTTAATCTTCATAACTTCCTCCACACTCATTTCACATCTCTAATTAGTAAAACAAAAAAACGCCTACTTTTCCATTATTATTTTCCTATTAATACAATTTAAAAAGCAGAGGAGAAAAAATTCCTCTGCTTACAATATTATTGTAACACTTTAATTTTCACCTGTTTTCTTCCCCAAGAGGATGCTTCTGATTCCGTTGGCATAAGAACATCGATACGATTTCCTTTAATCGCTCCGCCCGTATCACCAGCAACTGCATAATCCGTATCCTTCTACCCATACCCTTGTTCCGAGCGGAATAACGCTTGGATCTACTGCAATTAATTTCATATTGGGATTTGCCATATAATTATAGCCTCCTGCACTTACACCTTCGCAGCCCCCACAGTACGGAGAATATGCTGTTGCTTGTACATAAAATTCTTTGACAGCTACACCTTCTTCACCATCTGAAGTATGCTCTTCTTCTTTTTTGGTACCAACAGCTACAATACGATTTTTCACTTCTTGCACCACTTCTTCTTTCTGCAAGTTTCTTGAGGCTTCATTTCCGTCCTCTTTTACAACTTCAAATATTTTCTTCTTTTTTCCTTCTATTCCTTCTTGAATCACTTTTTCAGTTCCCGTTAAGAGTGAAGAATCTTCTTGTCTTACTTCCGTAAAGGGAATTGGTTCTTCCACTGCATCGCTGACTTTTTCTACTCGAGTTACCTTGACCTTCATATTTCGTTGCATCACTTCCTGCAAAGCGGGTTCCACTTTATCTATTTCACTTAGTGACACTTGTCGTTCTTTCAAAAAGTCAGCGACAGTAGTCGAAGTTGACCATACTTGCTGCTCTTGACCGCTAACAGTTAACGTAACCGGGAATGCTTTTTGAATCATGACTTTTTTCGTATCCTCTAAATCTGTATGCAAACTAGGATATATTTTATCATGTTCATTAATTTCAATATGTTCTTCTACTAACAAATCTTTTACTGTCTTTGCTGTTGATTGTACTTGTTTCTCTTTCCCATCGACCATAATCATAAATGGCCTTGCTTTTTCTACATTTACCTTCATTTCACCCTTAATTTTTGTAGAAAGTGCTGGATATATATAATCTTTTTCTGTTACTTGAATCCCTTCGTCTTGTAAAAATTCGCTTACAGTATTTGCATGCGTATAAATTTCTTGTTTCTTTCCATCTACTTCAATAACTATTTTATCCGTTGTCCCTGCATAAGCTACGGTCCCAACAGACCCTGAAATGATTAATGCACTCGTAAATTTTACTGCTAATTTTTTGCTCGCTTCTAACCTGGATAATAAATTCCTTGCATTTACAATCACAATAAAGTGCCCCCTTTGTCCCTGTCTAGATCAGAATTACTGAATCTCATTCTCCTACTATTTCAAGTAGTATTACTCATCTGAAGACAAACATAGGTGAAGGAAGAAAAAGTGAGAGGAGGGATTCCTCCTCTACTTCTCATTATTGAATGCCGAATAGTCTTTTTGCATTTTCTGTTGTTTTTACCGCTACTTCTTCATAAGATAACCCTTTTAATTTTGCAATTTCCTCCGCAACAAGCTTTACGTAGCTCGGTTCATTTCGTTTTCCACGAAACGGATGAGGAGTTAAATACGGACAATCTGTTTCGATTAAAAGTTGTTCCATTGGAATTTCCATTGCAACTTCTTTTGGTTTCTTTGCATTTTTAAAAGTTACTGGCCCACCTAATGAAATAAGGAAATTCATATCAATACACTGTTTTGCGACTTCAACACTACCGCTAAAACAATGCATAATTCCTCCTACTTCAGATGCGTTTTCTTCTTTTAAAATATCTACGATGTCTTGCGTTGCGTCGCGATTATGTATGATGATTGGTAATTTCACCTTTCTCGCTAGTCTAATCTGTTTACGAAATACTTCCTTTTGCACATCTTCCGGAGATTTGTCCCAGTGATAATCTAAGCCCATTTCACCAAGTGCAACAACTTTTGGATGATTTGCTAACTCTTCTAACCATTTTAGGTGCTCTTCTGTCATATCAATTGCATCAACAGGATGCCAACCAACAGCTGCATAAATAAAGTCATATGTTTCTGCTAATTCGATTGCCTTTTTGATTGTCACTTCATCAAAACCAACTACAACTGTATAAGAAACACCAGCTTCTTTCATTCTTGCAATTACTTCCTGTAAATCCTCTTCAAATTGCTCTGCATTTAAATGTGAATGTGTATCAAACAACATAACAATAACTCCTTTTATTTGAAATAAATTCTATCATAGGTAAAAATTACTTTCCTAACAACGTAATAACAACCATATTACAATTTTGATACAAAAAAGGAAATTTTAGAAAGATTTTCGACAAGAAAAAAGATGCTTCACGAATGTTACACGTGAAACATCTCTCATTTTGTCGTTATTACTTAATTTTTGTACCATTTGGTAAAGTTTGATCGACTGTTGCTAACGATAATTTTCCGTTTTCTTCGCCCGCCAAAATCATACCTTGTGATAATTCACCACGTAGTTTTACCGGTTTTAAGTTTGTAACACAAATAACCTTTTTCCCTTTTAATTCTTCTGGAGAATAAAATTTAGCAATTCCAGATACAACTTGTCGTTTTTCTGTGCCTAAATCAAGTTGTATCTTTAACAGCTTGTCTGCTTTTTTCACAGGTTCTGCATCTAACACTTCTGCTACACGTAGATCTACTTTAAAGAAATCGTCAATTGTAATTTCTTCTGCCTTTGGCTCCGCTTCTTTCTTCTCTTCTACTTTTGGAGCAGCGCCTTTCATTTGTTCTTTAATATACTCTACTTCTACTTCTACTTCTAAACGCGGGAATACAGGCTGCCCTTTCACAACTTTTGTGCCAGTTGGAATGCAACCAATTGTAGAAAGGCTGTTCCAAGTTTTATATTCTTCATCTGTAATCCCAATTTGTTCAAAGATTTTTCCTGGTGTTTCTGTTAAAAATGGCATTAACATAATCGCTGTTTGTCGAAGCGCTTCTGCAAGATGCGCCATAACAGAAGCAAGTTTCTCACGATCACTTTCATCTTTTGCTAATACCCAAGGTTGTGTTTCATCTATATATTTATTTGTACGGCTAACAAATTGCCAAATTGTGCTTAGTGCCACCGAAAACTCCATGTTTTCCATTGAAGCTTCTACTTTTTGCAGTGTATCTTTTGCAAATGTTACTAAAGTTTCATCAAATTCTGTTACATTTGCTTTGTAGGCTGGAATTTCTCCGCCAAAATATTTATCAATCATTGCTACTGTACGATTTAATAAATTTCCTAAATCATTCGCAAGATCGAAGTTAATACGCTCAACAAATCCCTCTGGTGTAAATACACCATCTGATCCAAATGGTACTTCACGAAGTAGGTAGTAACGAAGTGCATCTAAACCGTAACGATTAATTAATGTGACAGGATCTACTACATTTCCTTTTGATTTACTCATTTTTCCGTCTTTCATTAAAATCCAACCATGTGCAAATACTTTTTTCGGAAGTGGTAAATCAAGAGCCATTAAAATAATTGGCCAATAAATTGTATGGAAACGAACAATTTCTTTTCCTACTAAATGAACATCTGCTGGCCAATATTTTTTATACTTTTCTTCATTCGCTGTTCCGTAACCTAATGCCGTAATATAGTTAGATAATGCATCTACCCACACATAAATAACATGCTTCGGATTACCCGGTACACGAACACCCCAGTCAAAAGAAGTACGAGAAACAGCTAAATCTTCTAATCCTGGTTTAATAAAATTATTAATCATTTCATTTTTGCGTGATTCTGGTTGAATGAAGTGTGGATTATCTTCATAGAACTTTAATAGTCGATCTACATATTTCCCCATTCTAAAGAAATATGATTCTTCACGAACAAGTTCTACTGGATGACCACTATCTGGGCTCTTTCCACCAATTACTTTTCCATTTTCCATCACTGGGTCAACAAGTTGATGCTCTGTATAGAATGTTTCATCTTGTACAGAATACCAACCTTCATATTCATCAAGATAAATATCACCTTGATCAACAAGTTGCTTAAAGATTTTTTCTACAACTTCTTTATGACGATCTTCTGTTGTACGGATAAAATCATCATAAGAAATATCCATTTTTCCCCACAATTCTTTAATTCCTGCTACAATGTTATCAACATACGCTTGTGGTGTAACATTTAATTCTTCTGCTTTCTTTTGAATCTTTTGTCCATGTTCATCAGTGCCTGTTAAATAGTAGACATCATATCCTTGCATACGTTTATAGCGTGCCATCGCATCTCCCGCTACCGTCGTATAAGCATGTCCGATGTGAAGCTTTCCACTTGGATAATAAATCGGAGTTGTAATGTAAAAGGTCTTATTTTCCTCTGTCATTGTTTTGAACCTCCCAAATGACCTCATATGTATTTATAAACAGTATATCAAAAACTTAGGTATAAAGACGAGTGAATGCTCTATATCTTTATCATCTATTACTCATATTAAGAAAAAATATACACTTTAACACTTCAGAATTATCAATAAAATCAAGATAATAAAATAAATCTCTCTATACATCTATTATTTTTTAGTATATATAATAAGTAGATGCGAAAATCTACAAAACTTTTATAAATTTTACAATTAAAGAATTGACGGAAATGTCAATGATTGGTATCATATGTGCATAGGGTATTTTGTCGAAAAATGACGAATTCAAATAGATGTACAAACTTGCAAAATATGAGGAGGAGAAACAAATATGAAATCTACTGGTATCGTTCGTAAAGTTGATGAATTAGGCCGCGTTGTAATTCCAATTGAATTACGCCGCACACTAGGTATTGCAGAAAAGGATGCTCTTGAAATCTACGTTGATGACGAGAAAATTATCTTAAAAAAATATAAGCCAAACATGACTTGCCAAGTAACTGGTGAAGTTTCTGATAGTAACCTTTCATTAGCTGAAGGGAAAATCATTTTAAGCCCAGAAGGCGCAGAGCAAATCTTAAAAGAATTACAACAATTCATCGCAGCAGCAAAATAAAGCTTCTCTATTAGAGAAGCTTTTATTTTTTTAAACATGGTATGCTTGATATACATCTCGTTTTGACATATTTCGATCTTTTGCAACTATTTTAATTGCTTCTTTAGAAGAAAGACCTTTCTCCTCTATGTAGTATTCAACATGTCCCTCAACAGTTAACGTTTCCCACCACACTTCTTCATCTACCGCTTCTTCCGTAGAACCTTCTACTAGAATACAAAATTCTCCGCGTACTTCATTTTCCTTTGCCCAATGAATGACTTCCTCTAAGGAACCACGAATAAATTCTTCAAATTTCTTCGTAAGCTCACGACACAATGCAACATTTCTATTCCCTAACACATCTTTCATAGAAATTAATGTTTCTCCTAATCGATGTGGCGCTTCGTAAAACATCATTGTATTTGGAATATAACGCAACTTCTCCAATTCTGCTTTACGCTCTTTTTTATGTCTCTGTAAAAATCCATAGAAATAAAAGTGCTTTGTCTCTAATCCAGATGCAATTAATGCTGTAAGCGCAGCATTTGGACCAGGAAGGGGCACAACTGAATACTGCTGCGCTACTGCCTGTACAACGATGTCATAACCAGGATCCGAGATACACGGCATACCTGCGTCACTAACAAGTGCTACCGTTTTTCCTTGTTCTAACATATCTAAAATTTTTCGACCGCTCACTTCTTTATTATGTTCATGATAACTCATTACTGGTGTTTCAATTTCAAAATAATTACATAGTTTTTTCGTTTGCCTTGTATCTTCTGCTGCAATAAAGTCTGCTTCTTTTAATATACGAATCGCTCGAAATGTCATATCTTCTAAATTTCCAATTGGAGTTGGAACTAAATATAATGTTCCTCTCTCATTCATTTGAAAGCTTTTTTGCTGCCACATAATAGTCTCCTTTTTGTATATACTCATCTTTTTGTTTCCGTTTTAACTGCTTAAAACGATATTCTGCCTGCATTGCAGTCCTTTTTCTTCATAAGTTTCAAAGTATTTTAACCTAACAGGACGCCTTGCTCTTGTATAGCGTGCTCCTTTTCCGCTATTATGAGCTTCAATTCGCCTCTCTAAATGGTTTGTATATCCCGCATAGTAGCTCCCATCAGCACATTCAACAACATAAAAATAATGCTTATTCTGCTCCATATAAAATCGCGTTCATTTCTTTCGTATATTCGTTATTATCTTCATATACAAAAAGAGGCGGCAAAATTTTCAAATCAGCATTCCCATCTTTAATACCTTCAATTAATAACGTATTGGCTTCTTTACCTACTTTTGGATATACAAATTGGAGGCGTTTTGGTTCAATTTTATATTTTCTCATAAGCGTTACAATATCAAGTAAACGACCAGGACGATGTACAAAAGCCACTTTTCCCCTTGCTTAACAAGTTGGCTGCTAACACGTACAACGTCTTCTAGCGTACACATAATTTCGTGACGAGCAATCGCTAAATGCTCATTAAAATTTTGTTCAGAAGGTTTTGGTGTTTGAAAGTATGGTGGATTGCATGTAACAACATCAAACTGATGTCGCCCTATTTGCTCTGGCATATGCTTTAAATCACCATGAATAAGCTGTATTCTCTCTTCTAAATCATTATATTGAACACTTCTAACACCCATGTTGTAAATACGCTCTTGTATTTCAACTCCCGTAATCTTCCCTTTTGTACGGCAACTTAATAAAAGAGGAATCACTGCATTTCCTGTGCACAAATCTAATATATTCCCTTTCTGAATTGGCACCCACGCAAAATTTGCTAATAATACTGCATCTAATGAAAAATTAAATACTGACGGACTTTGAATAATTTTCATATCTTTTGATAGTAAATAATCTAAACGTTCATCTCCATACAATTGCATATATTTCTTTCCTTCCTCATCATTCAAGCTTATTTTAACAGACGTTAAGACAATCTATGCTATGTTCATAACAGTCTAATCTGTTTTACTTATATTTTGGTTATATGTACAAAAAATTACCTTTCCAATTTATTGGAAAGGTAATTTTATTTTTTATTTAAGAACGATAAACAGAATAAACAATCCCCTTCTTTACGTACACTTCCATAATGCAAATTACAAATATGAAACCCCTCTTGATACAGGCGTGCCAAATTATCATATCCTTCACCGATATCTATTTTAGGCTTTATCTCTTTTCGTTTATTCGACTTTTGTTTCTGCTTATTCTGAACTTCTTCAAAACGATTTCGCAAATTTTCATTTTCCATTTTAATATGTTGGTTTTCTTCAAGTAGCTCTGCGAGATGCTGCTTTAACTCTCCCAACTGTTTATAGAGATATCCAATTTGCTCTTCCATACTGGAAACCGCTGCAAAAATATCTTTTTTCTCCACAAGCACCCACCTCATTAATCTGTGGTTTGACTCGAAACGACCCCTTTATTTATTAATTCATCTAACGTATATTCTACTATCCGTTCCTTGTCTACTAATTCCACTTGAATTAATCTTTCTAAAATATTTAACCCGATTACACGACCAAGACCATGCGGTGTTTGTATTTTTTCATCTAAATCTGGAAGCTGCTCTTTTGCTGCTTCATATTCATCATTTTCATACTTTAAACAACACATCAGTCGACCACATAACCCAGAGATTTTCGCAGGATTTAATGATAAATTTTGATCTTTTGCCATTTTAATGGATACAGGTTCAAAATCCCCTAAAAAAGTAGAACAGCACAACATTCGGCCGCATGGACCAATACCGCCAAGCATTTTTGCTTCATCACGAACACCAATCTGTCTTAACTCGATTCTTGTCCGAAAAATAGCGGCTAAGTCTTTTACAAGCTCACGAAAATCAATACGACCATCCGCTGTAAAATAAAAAATAACCTTATTGCGATCAAATGTATACTCCACGTCAACAAGTTTCATATCAAGATCATGCTCGATTACTTTTTGCTGACAAACTTGATACGCTTCTTTTGCTGCACGTTTATTTTCATCAACAATTGTACGATCATTTTCATCTGCGATACGAATGACTTTCTTTAATGGGAGTACAACATCATTTTCATCGACTTGTTTCTTCGTGATGACAACTTTCCCATATTCGATTCCCCGTACTGTTTCCACGATCGCAAATTCATTTTCTGAGATATCAAATTGATTTGGGTCAAAGTAATACACTTTTCCGGCCTTCTTAAAACGAACACCTACTACATCATACAAACGGTCATCCCTCCTGCAACCGCAACACTAACTGTTCGAACACAAGCTGCGCATTTACATTAGCGTTGATTCTATTTTTTGCTTCTAATATATTGAAAAGAGCCGATACAATGCGCTTTTGAGAATAGGAAAAAGATTGGAATAACCCTTTTTGGTCTTGAAAAACGAGACGATCTTCTTCTCCCAATTGAACATATAATAAATCCTTATAAATAAGGAGCAACATATCTAATCCTAACTGTAATTGTTCTTTCTCTCCAAAATGCTTCATCCACTTCTCCTGTACAAAAAAAGAGACGTGGTATCTTTCTCTAGGGCTTCACATAATTTTATCACTAAAGTTCGTGCTTGTGCAAACCATTCATCACCACAAAACGATAACGCCTCATCAAAACTATTTGTAAGTTCAGCCGCAAGATTCCCTAAAGAAAAACTTACTTCTTCCCTTTGTAACCGATTTACCAGAGCATCCTTTGGAAGAGAGCGAAATGTAACAATTTGACATCGTGATAAAATGGTACTTAAAATTTGATGACTTTGCTCCGTTAATAAAATAGCTGTTGTATCACCGCTCGGTTCTTCTAAAAATTTAAGCAATGTATTCGCAGCGTTTGTCGTCATCTTATCTGCATGCTCAATAATATATATTTTTTTAGTTGCTTCTAGACCGGTTTTAGAAAACTCTTCTTGTAATTCGTGAATTTGCTGTTTCTTAATTGATAGCCCATCTGGTGTAACCGTATATACGTTTGGGTGATTACCCGAATGAATACGTCGGCAATTCGTACATGTATGACAAGGTTCTACTCCATTTCGCTGCAAACAAAGAAAGCTTTTCGCCATTTGCATAGCTGTTTCAAGCTTCCCTGTTCCTTTTGGCCCTTCTAACAAATAAGCGTGGGATATACGCTCTTTTGTAATACTATTCATTAACATTTTTACAACAATGGGTTGTATAAGAGACAGTTGTTCCCACGTCTTCGTCATGTTTCATACCTCACTTTTTATACTTTCTTCTATTATAACAACTTTTGCTCAATAAGCTGAGTAACTTCTTTTATAACAATGTCTATTGGTTGATCTGCATTTACAACAACAATGCGATCTGCAAATCGATCTACTAATTGTAAATATCCTTCACGAACCCGCTTATGAAATTCCATGCTTTCTAAATCTAAGCGATTCACTTCCCTATTACCATCTTTTCTAATGCGCGCTAGTCCAATCTCGGGCTCAATATCTAAATAAATAGTAATATCAGGCATACAATCTTCTGTCGCAAAACGATTAATTTCAAATACCTTATCAACACCAAGACCCCTTGCATATCCTTGATAAGCAAGAGAGCTATCAATAAAACGATCGCATATTACAATATAATTATCTTCTAAGGCTGGCATGACTTTTTCTACTAGGTGTTGTCTCCGTGCTGCAGCATATAGCAACGCCTCTGTACGTGCTTCCATCATTGTATGCTCTTTTTTATGTAAAATTGTACGAATTTCTTCTGAAATCTTAATACCACCTGGTTCTCGTGTTGCCACTACTTTTTGTTCCTTCTTCTCAAAGTATGGCAATAATTTTGTGATTAGTGTAGATTTTCCTGATCCTTCTGGTCCTTCAATTGTAACAAACAAGCCCTTCATCTATAAAAACCTCTTTCTCTATATATCATATACAGTAATATTCTTTGTATTTCCTTGAAAACGTGCACCAGTCTCTTCTAAATAAGAAATTTGATTTATATGCTCTAACGTAATTTCTTCTCCATACATAAGCAAAGGAATCCCTGGTGGATACGGTATAATCATCTCGGCCGCAATCATACCTAACGCCTCCTGTAAAGGTACAACTTTTTTCTTATACTTCTCCAACTCCTTATATGTAAATGATAAAGGAGATAAATTTTCTTTATCAGGATAATAAATACACGGCCTAGTATCTTCTACATCATATGAGCATAGTGCACCTTGTAGCCTATCAATTACTTTTATATAATCCTCATTTACTTGGAGTGGTAAGATAAGTAAAACATTATAGGGATCTGCCATTTCAACATACATACCGATCTCTTCAAATACACGTTGTAATTCATATCCAGAGAGCTTACAGCGTGTTTGCACTGTTACTTTTAATGCATCTTGTATTGGATACTCTAAAACAGCAAATTGTGGAATACGATTTAATGCTGTACGAATTTGCTGAGTAAATGTAGCAATCTCCTTACAACCTTCTTCTTTTATCTTCGCTAATGCAAAACGGGCTATATCTAATGAAGCCATTATTGGATAAGACGGACTACTAGATTGCAATATATTTAAATAAGAAGAAACCTTTTCTTCATCAACGAGAGTGCTATTTACATGTAAGTATGATCCCATTGTCATTGCTGGTAATGTTTTATGCGCTGAATGAACAACGATATCAGCTCCGTATGCAAGTGCCGATTTTGGAAAAGGCTCTCCAACACAAAAATGCGCTCCATGTGCCTCATCTACCAAAACAGGAATATGATGTGCATGTGCTAATGCAACACTCTTTTCTAAATCTACACCCATACCATAATAATTGGGATGCGTTAAAATAAGAGCTTTCGCTTGTGAATATTGTTGAATTGCAGCTTCAATCACTTCATAAGGAACACCCACCGGTACACCATATTTTTCATCAATCCATGGCTCTAGAAAGACAGGACGTGCCCCAGCTAATTTAAGACCATTCATAATGGATTTATGAGCATTTCTTTGTACAAGAACCGTATCATGTTCATTACAGCATGCTAACAGCATGGCTAAATTCCCAACGGTTGAACCATTAATTAAAAAATAACTTTTTTGTACTTCATATAACTCTGCTAATAATTGTTGTGCTTCTTCTATACATTCAAATGGACTATGAAGATCATCAAGTCCAGTAAGCTCTGTTACGTCAATAGAAAGTATATCATGAAAATACTCCTGTGCTTCATCTGGAAAATTCGTTCCACTTTTATGACCTGGAACATGAAAGGATACTGGCTTCTTACTTACAAAGGTCTTTAATGCTTCATATAAGGGCATTTTTCTTTGATCCATACTCACTCTTCCTTATTATTCAGTCTCTCTACATTATACCGAGATTTGTACAAAAAAAATAATAGGCAAATATGCCTATTTTCTAACGCGATACTTGTATCTTTCGCAATTGCTGTAAATAAAACATATACTTCGGATTATTTGTACTTGTTTCTATCATTTCTCGCTCACATGATTCACATATAAAACTCGTATACAAATGAATTCCACTATCCTTCTTATGTTCACACACAATACAAATCTCTTCTTTTGTTGTAACGTACCCCATATATTCGCTTATTTATCGTAGTCTATCTAACCATCATTATATAAAACTAGACAAACGATAATTAAGCCTTCCTCCCCTCTATACGAAATGAAACAATACATTTATAAGCGTTAACACTTTTAAAAAATATATACGTCCCTTTACACTTTTAGTGTATGAATCATTTCTAGGCAAAGTGTCTGTCTGAGAAATAGTTGAATCAACCTGCCCTTATAGACGATACCCCATCTATTTCTTAAGAGTGAATCCTACTACTCGAGAATAGCGGGGTAAAAATAAAAAGACGAGTCCAATGACTCGTCTTTCGTTTGCCTGGCAACGTCCTACTCTCACAGGGACAAAGTCCCAACTACCATCGGCGCTAGAGAGCTTAACTTCCGTGTTCGGTATGGGAACGGGTGTGACCTCTCTGCCATCATTACCAGACTTATGAAGGTATATTCCTTCAAAACTAGATAACATTTGCTTCATATTATATGGTTAAGTCCTCGATCTATTAGTATTCGTCAGCTCCACATGTCACCATGCTTCCACCTCGAACCTATCAACCTGATCATCTTTCAGGGATCTTACTAGCTTAACGCTATGGGAAATCTCATCTTGAGGGGGCTTCATGCTTAGATGCTTTCAGCACTTATCCCTTCCGCACATAGCTACCCAGCTATGCCCTTGGCAGAACAACTGGTACACCAGCGGTGCGTCCATCCCGGTCCTCTCGTACTAAGGACAGCTCCTCTCAAATTTCCTACGCCCACGACGGATAGGGACCGAACTGTCTCACGACGTTCTGAACCCAGCTCGCGTACCGCTTTAATGGGCGAACAGCCCAACCCTTGGGACCGACTACAGCCCCAGGATGCGATGAGCCGACATCGAGGTGCCAAACCTCCCCGTCGATGTGGACTCTTGGGGGAGATAAGCCTGTTATCCCCGGGGTAGCTTTTATCCGTTGAGCGATGGCCCTTCCATGCGGAACCACCGGATCACTAAGCCCGACTTTCGTCCCTGCTCGACTTGTAGGTCTCGCAGTCAAGCTCCCTTATGCCTTTGCACTCTACGAATGATTTCCAACCATTCTGAGGGAACCTTTGGGCGCCTCCGTTACTTTTTAGGAGGCGACCGCCCCAGTCAAACTGCCCACCTGACACTGTCTCCCGGGTCGATAAGACCCGTAGGTTAGAATTTCAATACAGCCAGGGCGGTATCCCACCAGCGCCTCCACCGAAGCTAGCGCTCCGGCTTCAAAGGCTCCCGCCTATCCTGTACAAGCTGTACCAAAATTCAATATCAGGCTACAGTAAAGCTCCACGGGGTCTTTCCGTCCTGTCGCGGGTAACCTGCATCTTCACAGGTACTATAATTTCACCGAGTCTCTGGTTGAGACAGTGCCCAAATCGTTACACCTTTCGTGCGGGTCGGAACTTACCCGACAAGGAATTTCGCTACCTTAGGACCGTTATAGTTACGGCCGCCGTTTACTGGGGCTTCAGTTCAGAGCTTCGCTTGCGCTAACCCCTCTCCTTAACCTTCCAGCACCGGGCAGGTGTCAGCCCCTATACTTCGCCTTACGGCTTCGCAGAGACCTGTGTTTTTGCTAAACAGTCGCTTGGGCCTATTCACTGCGGCTTTCCGTTAAGAAAGCACCCCTTCTCCCGAAGTTACGGGGTCATTTTGCCGAGTTCCTTAACCAGAGTTCTCTCGCACACCTTAGGATTCTCTCCTCGCCTACCTGTGTCGGTTTGCGGTACAGGCACCTTTTATCTCGCTAGAAGCTTTTCTTGGCAGCGGGGAATCAAAGACTTCGCTCCATAAGGAGCTTCCCCATCACAGCTCAGCCTTCGCGGTAAGCGGATTTGCCTACTTACCAGCCTAACTGCTTGGACGTGCACAACCAATCGCACGCTTCTTCTATCCTTCTGCGTCCCTCCATTGCTCAAACGATAAAGAGGTGGTACAGGAATATCAACCTGTTGTCCATCGCCTACGCCTGTCGGCCTCGGCTTAGGTCCTGACTAACCCTGAGCGGACGAGCCTTCCTCAGGAAACCTTAGGCATTCGGTGGACGGGATTCTCACCCGTCTTTCGCTACTCATACCGGCATTCTCACTTCTAAGCGCTCCACCAGTCCTTACGATCTGACTTCACAGCACTTAGAACGCTCCCCTACCACTGATACCATAGGTATCAATCCGCAGCTTCGGTGGTGTATTTAGCCCCGGTACATTTTCGGCGCAGAGTCACTCGACTAGTGAGCTATTACGCACTCTTTAAATGGTGGCTGCTTCTAAGCCAACATCCTAGTTGTCTAAGCAACTCCACATCCTTTTCCACTTAATACACACTTTGGGACCTTAGCTGGCGGTCTGGGCTGTTTCCCTTTTGACTACGGATCTTATCACTCGCAGTCTGACTCCCAAGGATAAGTCATTGGCATTCGGAGTTTGACTGAATTCGGTAATCCGATGAGGACCCCTAGTTCAATCAGTGCTCTACCTCCAAGACTCTCACACTTGAGGCTAGCCCTAAAGCTATTTCGGGGAGAACCAGCTATCTCCAGGTTCGATTGGAATTTCTCCGCTACCCACACCTCATCCCCGCACTTTTCAACGTGCGTGGGTTCGGGCCTCCATTCAGTGTTACCTGAACTTCACCCTGGACATGGGTAGATCACCTGGTTTCGGGTCTACGACCACGTACTAAACGCCCTATTCAGACTCGCTTTCGCTACGGCTCCGCCTCTTCAGCTTAACCTCGCACGGGATCGTAACTCGCCGGTTCATTCTACAAAAGGCACGCCATCACCCGTTAACGGGCTCTGACTATTTGTAGGCACACGGTTTCAGGATCTCTTTCACTCCCCTTCCGGGGTGCTTTTCACCTTTCCCTCACGGTACTGGTTCACT
>NZ_CP169269.1:230000-247500 GCF_055814245.1 Bacillus sp. EA-CB0995
ACTTTTATAATTTATCACATTTAACTGTGAGTGTCAACTTCTTTTTTCTTTTGTCGTTGACGACGTTTATTAATTTACCATATTAATAGTTTATACGTCAACACTTTTTCAAAAAAGAATACCAGGCTAGAAAACATAACTTTTCTAGCCCGGTAAAACATATAATTTAATGACTATAAGCGCCCCTACACCCGGTAAACCTAAAAACCCTGAAATAAATGTAGTACCGACATTAATAGGAAGATGAAAGTTAAATCGTGCTCCCACTACATTGACAACAAACAGCAACAAAGCTCCTATTACAATTTTGACGAGTGGCCTTCCTATAAAACGAAACAACTTCATAGGAGCACCTACAATTAATAAAAGAAAGATTAACGTTAATATACCGCCAATAATTAAACGTTGTTCCATACTGTCCTCTCCCTTACAACTTGTACACTATATTTGTATGGAAAAAAGAAAAAAAAGACCGTTAAAATTTCTTCTTCAAAATAAAAAGTCGAACAGGACATGTATGTTCCGTTCGACTTCGTCTTTACAACTGTTCCATTTTCACAGGACGCCTTTTCGCTTCCTTCAATAGATAGAAATATTTCGCTTCCGCTAATTTCAAATGACACAGTACATTTTCTGAAGGTTCAATACTTTGTGCTACAATTCTTTTTTGACGCATCCACTCTACCTTCACTTGTTCTAGCAATACGATTAATTTTTCGTCATATTCTTTGCGCAACTTCCCTTTTTTCTGAAAAAGCATCTCTATTTCTCCTACTTATTATAATTCTCTGCGGCCCTCTAACGCCTTTGATAGCGTTACTTCATCCGCATATTCTAAATCACCGCCAACCGGTAAGCCGTGTGCAATGCGCGTCACTTTAATACCTGTCGGCTTTAACAGACGAGAAATATACATCGCTGTCGCTTCTCCTTCAATGTTCGGGTTTGTCGCCAAAATAACTTCTTGTACTGTTTCATCGTGCAGTCGCTTTAACAACTGAGGGATATTGATATCTTCCGGACCAATTCCTTCCATCGGGGAAATGGCACCATTTAACACATGATATACTCCCCGATATTCTTTCATCTTCTCCATTGCAATGACATCTTTCGGCTCTTGCACAACACAAACAATCGATTGATCACGATGAGAGTCATCACAAATATAACAAGGATCTTTATCTGTTATATGACCACAGATAGAGCAATACATTAAGTTTCGCTTTGCATTTACAAGTGACTTCGCAAAATCTAATACATCATCTTCTTTCATATCCAATACGAAAAAGCCAGGCGAACAGCTGTTTTCGGTCCGATTCCTGGCAATTTCATAAAGCTATCAATTAGCTTTGAGATTGGTTCTGGGTAGTGCATCTATGACCAACCTCCTAGAACATACCGCCAGGTAAATTCAATCCTTTTGTAAATTGTCCCATTGTAGAAGATGATAGCTCTTCTGCTTTCTTTAATGCATCATTCGTTGCAGCTAATACAAGGTCTTGTAACATTTCGATATCTTCTGGATCTACAACTTCTTCTTTAATTTTCACTTCTAAAATTTGCTTATGTCCATTTGCGATAACTGTTACCATACCACCGCCAGCTGTTCCCTCAACTGTTTTTTCACCAAGTTCCTCTTGCGCTTTCGCCATTTGTTTTTGCATTTTCTGCATTTGTTTCATCATGTTATTCATATTTCCCATTCCACCACGCATCATAATAATTCCTCCTAATTGGTTCTTAATGAATGTTTATAGTTTAATAAAGAAAAATCCATTTAAGACGTGTTTTACTCTCTTATTTCAATTAATTGTTCTCCCACAATCTTTACAGCTTCTTCGATAAGAGGATCTTTCGGCTTTTCAGCTTCTTCTGAAGGATTACCTTCATGTTGTAAGAAACCCTCACGAATTTTTCCCCACTCACTTTTTGGGATTGCAATCATTTGCAACCTCTTTCCAAACAGTTCAAAGAGAATTTGCTCTACCGTATCTGTTGCCTCGCGATTTTCACTCGCCATTTTACAATGTATTTCATACTTAAAAGCAAGAACATAAGAAGTAGTAGAAGCCGCGACTGGCTCACTGTTTTCTAATAAAACCGCATAAGCAACTTTATTATAATTTTTCAATCGCTCTAACAGTTCACCCCACGCACTCTTTAGTTGCTCTAAATTTTTACGAGTCGCTTGTTTTAAAACCTCATGAACACGCCCGACAGGTATTTTCATGCTACCAGAACGAGTCGGCTTCGGTGTAACCCTTGTTTCTTTGACCTCTTGTTGCACAGAAACTGGTACACCATGTTGCTTCATATTTTCTAATTCCTGTTCTAATTGCTGCATTCTTTGTAAAACAGCTTGCAACCGATCCGCTCCATTTGCTTTCATCGCAAATTGCTGACACAATTGCACCATAACTACCTCTAAAAAATACGAGGATGGTTTGTCCATTTCATTTCTTGTTGACTTTTACTAAGCGTATGAATAATTTCATAAATCATTTCAGGCTGCATATCCTGACTTAACTTACGAAATGAATCATCAACAATAACTCTCTCTAGCATATCCTCTAGCTGAGGCGAAGTTTGATATAAAAGCATATCTCGATAATAGTAAATGAAGTCTTCCATGAAGCGAAGTGGATCTTTTCCTTGATTCATAATATCATCAACAATACGCAGCGCTTTTGATACATCATTTTCATAGATGCACTCTACAAGGTTTGCTAAATATCGCTGTGAAACAGAACCTGTAACCGCTAATACATCTTCTACTGTTACCACTTCATCACTATAAGAAATAGCTTGATCAATTAAACTTAATGCATCACGCATACCACCTTCTGCGGCACGCGCTACAATTTGAAGAGCTTCCTCGTCCACTTTCGTTCCTTCGTTGTTTACAACAGTTGTTAATCGTTCGACAATATCATGCACTGATATTTTTCGAAATTCAAAACGCTGACAACGAGAAATAATTGTTGGTGGAATTTTATGTGGTTCTGTCGTTGCTAAAATAAAGATAACATGCTGCGGGGGTTCTTCTAATGTTTTTAATAGCGCATTAAAAGCACCCATAGAAAGCATGTGAACTTCATCAATAATATATACTTTATAGCGAACTTCGCTTGGAGCATATTTTACTTTATCTCTTATATCTCGAATTTCATCTACACCGTTATTCGAAGCCGCGTCAATTTCTAATACATCTGAAATAGCACCTTGCGTAATTCCTAAGCATGCAGGACATTCATTACAAGGTTCAGCTGTAGGAGCATGCTCACAGTTGATTGCTTTGGCAAATACCTTTGCAATTGTTGTTTTTCCTGTCCCTCTTGGTCCGGAAAACACATAGGCATGCGATGCTTTCTCTTGAAGAAGGGCATTTTGCAACGTTTTCGTTACGTGCTTTTGACCGACTACATCTTCAAATTTTTGCGGTCTCCATGTTCGGTATAACGCCTGGTATGACACGAAAATACGGCCTCCCCCAAAGGTTATTATCTCAGTTATCCCGCTATTTTTGAACAGCAATCCCCAGCTCAAACCAAAGAAATTAGATGGGAGATAGACTGCCCGTAAAAGCCCGATTCGTTCGACTGATAATTAGTAAGGTATAAAAAATCACCCACTAATTAAAGTTTCATCTTATTATAACCCATTCTGATTATAGATTCCAAAAGTTATTTTCTATACAAAAAACCCACCCTATTCATATAGGATGAGCTTTATATGCATATATAACTGCCGTGCACCTTCTGTCGATTACGTACCATAAGCGTTACTTAAGCAGTTAGCTCGGTTCAGGCACTCCTGCGGCACACGAGAAGACCCGCTTATTGCTGCTTCCTTCCGGACCTGACAAGGTTCACGGGGTCCCGTTGCGCAGGACCCAAACGTCAACACCACTTACTTAAGGCAGACCCTACAGTAGCATAACCTCGAGAAGGGATTCGGCCTCGCTAGAGCGGATTGCGAGTACAGGGCACCGCTACCTCCCCGCTTAGCACGGCAAAGTTAAAACCATATTTAGTTGCCTTATCTGAAGGCAATCTCAGTATAACTTGTTTCCTAAAAAATTGCAACGTGTTAACAAAGACTATTTTTATCCAGATTTTCCTTCTCTTTCTTCCTCTTTTTGCGTAGTTCTCGGAAAAAGGTTGTTAATAAGGCTCCACACTCTTCTTCTAATACACCAACCACAACTTCAGATTGATGGTTAAACCGTTCCTCTGTTAATAAATTCATTAATGTACCAGCACATCCACCTTTTGGGTCACTCGCTCCATATACAACACGTTTTACACGCGATAACACAATTGCACCAGCACACATTGGACACGGCTCTAATGTGACATATAGGGTTGCATTTTCCAAACGCCACGTCCCTAACTTTTTGCACGCATCATCAATCGCTAACAATTCAGCGTGAGCAATTGACCGTTGCTCTGTTTCACGCAAGTTATGCGCACGACTTACTACCTCACCGTCCACTACAACAACTGCACCAATTGGTACTTCTTGTATTTCTTCAGCCTTTTTTGCTTCCTCTATCGCGAGCTTCATAAAATAAATATCTTCTTCCATAACAAAATCCTTTCATCACAAATAACTTTTCTATATTCAATCCAATCTAAAGAGAAAGGAAAGGAGATTACATATGAAAAATACAGCACTTCTTATCATCGATATGATTAATGATTTTCAATTTTCACATGGACCTATCTTAGCACGAAAATGCAAAAATATTACAGAATCCATTTTACAACTCAAACAAAAAATGAAAAACTCTGGCTGTCCAATTATTTATGTAAATGATCATTACCATTTATGGAGAGCTGATATCAACGAACTTATTACCTATTGCACAAATGAATATAGCCAAGAAATTATAAAAAAAATAGCACCCTCAAGCGATGATTATATTTTTATTAAACCACATTATTCTGCTTTTTATGAAACCCCCTTAAATTCATTGTTAGGTCATTTAAAGATAGAAAACCTTATTTTAACGGGGGTAGCTGGAAATATATGCATCCTATTTACCGCAAATGACGCTCATATGAGAAATTATCAATTATATGTACCTGAAGATTGCATTGCATCCAATTGCGACCAAGATAATAAACACGCATTACACATTATGCAAGCAACTTTAAAAGCAAATACTTCTCCATCAATTCATTTAAAAGTGTAATAACATAAATTGATTTTCTAACTTTTTATGAAAACTAGTCCTTTCTGCCTCCTCTTATGCTACAATAATTCTGTTTTGTGCTTTTTATTAGTGCTAAATTATGTTTTGGAAGGAGGCAACAGCGTGACCGGAGTACCATTTATTACGGTCGAAGGACCAATTGGTGTCGGAAAAACTTCACTCGCGAAAGCGATATCGACTCACATGCAACTCCATTTATTGAAAGAAATCGTTGATGAGAATCCTTTCTTAGGCAAGTTTTACGAAGACATCCAAGAATGGAGCTTTCAAACAGAAATGTTTTTCCTCTGCAACCGTTATAAGCAACTAGAAGACATCGATACAAAATATTTAAAACAACATATTCCTGTTGTAGCAGATTACCATATATTCAAAAATTTAATTTTTGCATCTCGAACATTACAGGGTTCTCAATACGAGAAATACATGCAAATTTATCGTATCTTAACACAAGATATGCCCGTTCCAAACGTCATCGTGTATATAACAGCAAGCTTAGAAACACTACAAAAACGAATTGCCATGCGCGGACGGGAATTCGAAAAAAATATAGATCCAAATTATTTACTACAACTCATTGAAGATTACGAAGCGGCAATGGAAGCTTTCAAACAAGATCATCCGAGCATCCCCGTACTAAAATTCAACGGAGATAATATGGATTTTGTGAAAAATGAATCGGACTTAAACGTAATCTTATCAGCATTACAAAATACACTGACGAAGGAGATTAACCAGTAATGAATTTGAGACAAAAATACGATATTCCAAATGATGCTGTTATTACGATTGCAGGAACAGTGGGTGTCGGAAAATCCACAATGACAAACGCATTAGCAGATGCACTTGGTTACCGCACATCTTTTGAAAAAGTAGATTCTAATCCGTATTTAGACAAATTTTACAATGACTTCACACGTTGGAGCTTCCACTTACAAGTTTATTTCTTAGCAGAACGTTTTAAAGAACAAAAAAGAATCTTCGAATACGGCGGTGGATTTATTCAAGACCGTTCTATTTATGAAGATACGGGAATTTTTGCAAAAATGCATTATGAAAAGGGAACAATGACCGCTACAGATTATGAAACGTATAAAAGCTTATTCGATGCAATGGTTATGACACCTTACTTCCCACACCCTGATTTACTCATTTATCTAGAAGGATCATTTGAAGATATCGTAGATCGTATTAAAGAGCGTGGAAGACCTATGGAACAGCAAACACCGATTGAGTATTGGGAAGAGATGCACGCACGCTATGAAAACTGGATTAATGATTTTAATGCTTGCCCTATACTACGTCTTAATATTAATGAATATGATATTTTGCAAAATGAAAATTCAATTGAACCAATCGTTAAGAAAATTGGTCACTTCTTACAACAAACACGTAAACTTGTAAAATAAAAAACCCGTGCAGTCGCACGGGTTTTTCCTATAAACTTAGTTTTTCTTTTTGGTCGGAGCAATAATTTCGCTCTCTGATTTTCCGGCATTAATGCGCTGACGTACAGTGCTTACACTAATATCATACGCCTCAGCAATTTCTTTTACCGTCATTTCTGTCCCGTTAATAACAGCCGTAATTACTTTACGTTTTGCAGCTGCTTGTTTTTCGATTTGTTTTGGTGCTTCTACTTTCTTCACTTCTTGTTTCACATCACAGATGCAACCACTAAGTTTACGAAATGTTTCATCACTTACAATACGAGATACGTTCGCAGCACTGTTTAAAATTTTATTTTTCTTGCAAACGGGGCATTGTACATAGTATAGTGTTTTTCCGTCAAGCGGAAACGTTTGTATAATAATATCCATGGTAGCTCCTTTCATATCTATGAAGATAATCCTCGGAATATGAGTGTTTCTATAAGAGATTACATCTCCTATATGCTACTTCCTGATTGGTTAAAATAAAAACTCGTTACGTGTTGGTAACGAGTTCTCCAATCTCCACTTATATGCGCTGTTGTCAATTATATATGGCGGAGGAAGAGGGATTCGAACCCCCGCGCGGCTCGCACCGCCTGTCGGTTTTCAAGACCGATCCCTTCAGCCAGACTTGGGTATTCCTCCGTATTCACATGACATGAAATATAATATCAAAAGAAAAACAGTTCGTCAACCCTACTATATATATATAAGGAAAGGAAAGAGATTTTTCTCTTTCCCTTCTCATACAATTTATCCTAATCTAATAAACAGGAAGATCGTCAGTGTTAAATATACCTCTTCTCCTGTTAACAATTCCATTTATTCTTACTGGATAACAAGAGATGTGTATGAATAAAACTTTATTTAATTACTGTTTTTCCTCCCATATAAGGACGAAGAACTTCTGGAATGATGATAGAACCATCTTCTTGTTGATAGTTCTCTAAAATAGCAGCTACTGTGCGGCCAATTGCAAGTCCAGATCCGTTTAATGTATGAACATGCTCTGGTTTCGCATTTGTATCACGGCGGAAACGGATGTTTGCACGTCGCGCTTGGAATGCTTCAAAGTTACTACAAGAAGAAATTTCACGATATGTACCGTAGCTAGGAATCCATACTTCGATATCGTATTTCTTCGCTGCTGTAAATCCTAAATCTCCTGTGCACATGCTCATTACACGGTATGGAAGTCCTAATAATTGTAATACACGCTCTGCATCATTTGTTAATTTTTCTAGTTCTTCATAAGAATCCTCAGGTTTTACAAATTTCACAAGTTCTACTTTATTAAATTGATGCTGACGAATTAAACCACGTGTATCACGACCAGCAGATCCTGCTTCAGAGCGGAAACATGCGCTAAATGCAGCATAACGAATTGGTAGTTGTTCTCCACTTAAGATCTCATCGCGATGTAAGTTTGTTACAGGTACTTCAGCTGTAGGAATTAAGAAATAGTCCTCACTCTCAATACGAAACGCATCTTCTTCAAACTTTGGAAGTTGTCCCGTACCCACCATACTTGTACGATTTACCATATATGGAGGTAAAATCTCTTCATAGCCATGTTCTTCTGTATGAAGATCCAGCATGAAACTAATTAAAGCTCGCTCTAATCTTGCACCTGCTCCTTTATAGAATACAAAACGGCTACCCGTTACTTTCCCAGCGCGTTCAAAATCTAGCATACCTAAATCTGTTGCAAGATCCCAGTGTGGTTTTGGTTCGAACGTAAACTCTGGAACTTCTCCCCACGTACGAGCTTGTACATTATCATCTTCCGTTTCGCCAACTGGTGTAGATTCATGTGGAATATTTGGAATAGATAGCATTAATCGCTCAAGATCTTCTTCCACTTTACGAAGCTCATTATCAAGCTCTTTAACTTTATCCCCTACTTCACGCATTTCTAAAATAAGTGCCTCTGCATCTTTCTTTTCACGTTTCAATACAGAAATCTGTTGAGATACTTCATTGCGTTTGCTTTTTAATTCTTCCGTTTGTACAAGTAATTCTCTTCTTTTTGTGTCTAATTCTTCAAAACGTCCAAAGTCTGTTAAGTCTTCGCCTCTATGTTGCAATTTCGCTTTTACTTCTTCAAAGTTTGCACGCAAAATTTTAATATCAAGCATGGTAATTCCTCCTTTATTTTTAGAAAAACAAAAAACTCCCGTCCCTATACAAAGGGACGGGAGTTAACCCGCGTTGCCACCTAATTGAAAGCATACTTGCTTTCCTCTCAAGTAGAAATAACGGCTCTTCACCGGAAATGCTTACTTGTCCAAAGACTGTTCCGCATTTCACTCCAGGATGGATTCACAAGCCGCTCCTATCGGTTTACACCAGCCACCGACTCTCTATAAGAAACGCTTCTTGCTACTACTTCCTATCAACACATTTGTCGTATAAAATAGTTACCATCAATTTACTATAATCTTGCACAAGTTGCAAGTCACTTATACGACTTTTTTCATTTTCGCTTCTTTCACCATCTCTACGAAATAAGCCGTAACACGATGATCATCTGTTAATTCTGGATGGAAAGAAGCTGCTAATAAATGGTTTTGTCGAACCGCTACCATGCGATCTTCATGTGTACATAATACTTCTACATGATCTTCTACATCGACAACATATGGCGCACGAATAAATACACCGATAAAGTCTTCGCCCACACCTTTCATAGAAAGGGCAGCCTCAAAGCTATCTTTTTGGCGACCAAACGCATTGCGTTCAACGGTAATATCCATTGCACCAATATGTGATTCTTCATATCCAATAAGGTTCTTTGCAAGTAAAATCATACCTGCACATGTACCAAACATCGGTTTTTCTGTTTTAGCAAATTCACGAAGCGGTTCCATGAAACCATATTTATCAATAAGACGGCGCATTGTTGTGCTTTCACCGCCTGGTAAAATAAGTCCATCTACTTCCTCTAACTGCTCTGTACGTTTCACAATAATAGCTTGTGCACCACTTGCTTCTATTGCACGTACATGTTCACGAACAGCCCCTTGAAGTCCCAATACACCGATTGTAATCATTTCAAAAACTCCTTTAATTACCAACCGCGCTCTTGCATGCGTTGTTCTGGTAATAATGTTGAAATTTCAACACCTTTCATTGCATTACCCAGTCCTTTAGAAAGACGAGCAATTAATTCATAATCTTCATAATGTGTTGTTGCTTCAACAATTGCACGCGCAAATTTTTCTGGGTTTTCTGATTTGAAAATACCAGAACCTACGAATACACCATCTGCACCAAGTTGCATCATTAATGCAGCATCAGCTGGAGTTGCAACGCCGCCTGCTGCAAAGTTTACAACTGGTAAACGACCAAGACGTTTAATTTCAAGTAATACTTCATAAGGAGCACCAGTGTTTTTTGCATATGTCATTAATTCATCTTCACGTAGGTTCGCAACTTGACGAATTTCTGCGTTCACTTGACGCATATGACGTACAGCTTCTACAATATTCCCTGTGCCAGGCTCACCTTTTGTACGAAGCATAGATGCGCCTTCAGCAATACGACGCGCTGCTTCACCGATATCACGGCATCCACATACAAACGGAACAGTGTAATCACGTTTATTTAAATGGTACACTTCATCAGCCGGAGTTAATACTTCACTCTCATCAATATAGTCTACCCCTAATGATTCAAGTACACGCGCTTCCACAAGATGGCCAATACGACATTTTGCCATAACTGGAATTGATACAGCACCCATTACTTCTTCTACAATCGTTGGATCTGCCATACGCGAAACGCCACCTGCTGCACGAATATCAGCCGGAACACGTTCTAATGCCATAACAGCAACCGCACCTGCTGCTTCTGCAATTTTTGCTTGCTCAGCGTTAACTACGTCCATAATGACGCCGCCTTTTTGCATTTCTGCCATTCCACGTTTTACACGCTCTGTTCCTGTTACATTTATCATGTACAAAAACCCCCTAGGTGAATTGCTTTTCCCCACTTACGACGAAAAGTAAGAATACTCTTACATTCTACCATTACTTATTAGAGGCTTGTCTACTATTTTTTGATAAAATCGGTGCGAAAAACAGGAAATTAAAAAAGCCCCCTATGGGGAGCTCTTAGAACCAACCTTTTACAGTATCAACTGCACCATTCCATATATCACTAAAGAAAGAACCAATGCTTCGCATAGAAAGAACAAACCAGTTTGCTTTCTCTACATCTTGTTTTGTTACAAGATCTACTTCCATTGACTTACCGGTTAAAAATCCTACATCATTTGCATCTTTTGCTGATACAGTCATATAACCAAGTGTGGTACCTTTTTTGATTGGCGCCTCATTCTCTTTATTTACTGCTTTGAAATCTGTTTTATAAACATCTTTACTTCCTTTTGGCATTGGAAGTACAACTTCTTCCTTCGTTTGCACTGCTACATCTGTATCTTTTGCTTTATTTACATGAACTGTTTCATGACCTTTTACTTGAGAATTTTTCGGATATACTGTTTTCGTTTGGAAATTTGTAAAACCGTAATCAAATAGCTTCTTAGTTTCTGCAAAACGTGCTGTGTGAGATTTCGTATTAATAACAACAGAAATTAAACGCATACCATTACGTTCTGCTGTACCTGTAAAACAATCCCCAGCTTCTGGAGTAGAACCTGTTTTCAAACCATCTACCCCTTCATATTGCATAACTAATCCAGGTAACATCCAGTTCCAGTTATCCATGTTCACTGGATATTTTCCACCTTCTTGGAATGTCTTTTTCGGGATTTTAGATGTCTCTAACGTATCTGGATACTCTTTAATTAAATACTGCGCTAAGGTTGCACAATCTCTAGCAGACATTTTATTCTCTTCATCCGGAGTTGTCCCTTCAGGCTGCTTCCCTTTTAAATCTTTATTTGTTAATCCTGTACAGTTTACAAATTTATAGTTTTTTAATCCAAGCTCTTTCGCTTTGTCGTTCATCATCTTAACAAAATTAGCTTCTGAACCACCGATTAATTCAGCTAAGGCAATCGTTGCACCATTTGCAGAATAAATTGCCATTGCCTCGTATAACTCTTTTACAGTATAAGTACCGCCATTTTCTAAAGGAACATTTGATAAAGAACGGTCTTGTGAAATAGTATGAGCATATTCAGAAATTTTTGTTTTTTGATCCCATTTAATTTTCCCTTTTGCGACTGCATCATGAACTAAATACTCACTCATTATTTTTGTCATACTTGCAATTGCTAATAGTTCATCTGGATTTTTTTGATATAAAATCTTTCCAGAATTTGCTTCCACTAAAATTGCCGCACCTGCATCAACATTCAAAGGAGCATTTGTTTCTGCAAATGCGCTGCTGTATGTAAAAAACATGCTGCAAAATAGTGTAAGTACTGTTACAATCGCAATCATTTGCCTACGGAACATACCTGTCACTTTTGTTACCCCCAATATATTTGTACTCACATAAACGTTATTCTAACACAATCAAAAAAAATAGACAGAGATACTAAATCTCTGTCTATTTTGATATCCGACATTATAATGAATAGTTTGGTGACTCTTTTGTAATTTGGACATCATGCGGATGACTTTCACGTAATCCAGCACCTGACATACGGATAAACTGTGCATTTTCACGTAAGAATGGTAAATCAGCTGCACCGCAATATCCCATACCTGCACGTAATCCACCAACTAATTGATGTACCGTATCTGCTAAAGGACCTTTAAATGGAACACGGCCTTCAATTCCTTCTGGAACAAGTTTTTTATTGCCTTCTTGGAAATAACGATCTTTACTTCCTTTTTCCATTGCTCCAACAGAACCCATACCGCGGTATACTTTAAATTGGCGACCTTGATAAATTTCTGTATCTCCAGGGCTTTCTGCTACACCGGCAAAAATACTTCCAAGCATAACAACGTGTGCACCTGCTGCTAATGCTTTTACAATATCACCAGAATATTTAATTCCACCGTCAGCAATGACTGGAACACCGTGTTTACGAGCTTCTGTCGCACAGTCATAAACTGCTGTTAACTGAGGAACACCAACACCAGCTACAACGCGTGTTGTACAAATAGAACCTGGTCCAATACCAACCTTAACAATATTTGCACCTGCTTCAATTAGTTCACGAGTTGCTTCAGCTGTTGCAACGTTACCAGCGATAATATTTAATTTTGGATACTTTTCACGAACTTCTCTCACTTTTTCTAATACACCTTTTGAATGTCCATGAGCTGTATCAATAACAATTACATCAACATTTGCTTTTACTAAAGCATCGATGCGTTGCATTGCATCAGCTGTTACTCCAACAGCTGCACCTACTAATAAACGACCTTGTTTATCTTTTGCAGAGTTTGGAAACTCGATTACTTTTTCAATATCTTTAATTGTAATCAAGCCTTGTAATACGCCGTTATTATCAACAAGAGGGAGTTTTTCAATTTTATGTTTCTGTAAGATTTTTTCAGCATCTTCTAGTGTAGTATGAACTGGAGCTGTAATTAAATCTTCTTTCGTCATTACATCGGAAATCTTAATTGAATAATCTTGGATAAAACGCATATCACGGTTCGTAATAATGCCTACAAGTTTTCGCTCTTCTGCATCATTTACAATTGGAACACCTGAAATACGATATTTCCCCATCAAATGTTCTGCGTCATACACTTGATGATCTGGAGTTAAAAAGAAAGGATCTGTAATAACGCCGCTTTCAGAGCGTTTTACTTTGTCTACTTGCTCAGCTTGTTGTTCAATAGACATATTCTTATGAATAATTCCTAATCCACCTTGACGAGCCATTGCGATAGCCATATCTGCTTCTGTTACCGTATCCATACCTGCACTAATTAAAGGAATGTTTAATTGTAAACTTTCAGACAAAACTGTTTTCACGCTTACTTCTCTTGGTAATACATCAGATCTAGCTGGTACAAGTAATACATCATCAAACGTTAAACCTTCTTTAACAAATTTAGATTCCCACATAAATGATTCCCCCCATGATACCTGAAATTATTATTAGTAGCTTAACAATTGGTTAAAATACTGTCAAGAAGGACAGTGTATGTTAGAATTTTCTAAAAATAAAAGGAGAGTATACAATGCAGCGTTCATCAAGCACTTGGCAGAAATTAAGCTTCTTTCTTTCTTCTACTCACACGCAACATTATCTTACCCATTGCTATAAAAA
Source organism: Bacillus sp. EA-CB0995 (assembly GCF_055814245.1). Lineage (NCBI taxonomy): Bacteria > Bacillati > Bacillota > Bacilli > Caryophanales > Bacillaceae > Bacillus > Bacillus sp. EA-CB0995. The sequence goes on from NZ_CP169269.1 coordinate 243,859, forward strand.
ATTAGGTAATATAAATACTGAGAAAAAAAGTTTTGAAAATTGTTATCCATTTATTTATTACTTAGAGCATGGGAAAAATTACTATGAGTTATGTTATACTGCCCCATTTTCCATTAAACCAGTATTATTGTTTTATGGAATGAGCCAACTCCTAAAAGCTTGTTTGCTTACAGTCAATCCTAATTATCCGGAATCAACTTCTGTATTAGCACATGGGGTCACAACAAGAAAGCGAAAAAAACAAAGCTATCAGTTTATAGATGATGAAGTTAAAATACAAAAGCATGGACTATTTACTCAAGTTGCGGAACAAATGTTTCATATGAAACATTTAGAGGGAGAAAAGTATACAATGGGGGAGTTACTGCAACGAATCCCAGAACTAAAGGATTTATTCCTATACAGTAAAAGAAGAAATAAGCTATATAAACTAAAAGAGGTGACAGAGAATATCTTTACTTTTCCTACTCATGTTTTAGATGCTTTTCATATGACAGAAGAACGTTTTATACGATATATGGAGGGGAGTTGCAAACATCTTAACATTCGATATACAAACGCTAAAGAAAATGATTCCTACTTGCATTTCACAGCTCCTATTAAACAATGGAATCCATTATACAGTGCACCTCTTACATATAATCACTATACAAATACCTATTATTTACCTGCCAATGGCGAAACAGCTCCTGTTTTCCCAGAATTACTTACACACTATCTTTTGCTTTATAACTTAAGTATGATTTCCCGTTATGAAACAGATTGGTGGTACGATTTACTTGGAAGTTACTCTTCTGAAGATTATCCGTTTATCTTTCAATTTTTAGCTGTTACGGCTGAAAAAGTTCCATACTATATTTATTTATATTTAATGCATCAACATAACGCTATTTCTTAGGAAATAAAAAAGACGAGTCCAATGACTCGTCTTTCGTTTGCCTGGCAACGTCCTACTCTCACAGGGACAAAGTCCCAACTACCATCGGCGCTAGAGAGCTTAACTTCCGTGTTCGGTATGGGAACGGGTGTGACCTCTCTGCCATCATTACCAGACTTATGAAGGTATATTCCTTCAAAACTAGATAACATTTGCTTCATATTATATGGTTAAGTCCTCGATCTATTAGTATTCGTCAGCTCCACATGTCACCATGCTTCCACCTCGAACCTATCAACCTGATCATCTTTCAGGGATCTTACTAGCTTACGCTATGGGAAATCTCATCTTGAGGGGGCTTCATGCTTAGATGCTTTCAGCACTTATCCCTTCCGCACATAGCTACCCAGCTATGCCCTTGGCAGAACAACTGGTACACCAGCGGTGCGTCCATCCCGGTCCTCTCGTACTAAGGACAGCTCCTCTCAAATTTCCTACGCCCACGACGGATAGGGACCGAACTGTCTCACGACGTTCTGAACCCAGCTCGCGTACCGCTTTAATGGGCGAACAGCCCAACCCTTGGGACCGACTACAGCCCCAGGATGCGATGAGCCGACATCGAGGTGCCAAACCTCCCCGTCGATGTGGACTCTTGGGGGAGATAAGCCTGTTATCCCCGGGGTAGCTTTTATCCGTTGAGCGATGGCCCTTCCATGCGGAACCACCGGATCACTAAGCCCGACTTTCGTCCCTGCTCGACTTGTAGGTCTCGCAGTCAAGCTCCCTTATGCCTTTGCACTCTACGAATGATTTCCAACCATTCTGAGGGAACCTTTGGGCGCCTCCGTTACTTTTTAGGAGGCGACCGCCCCAGTCAAACTGCCCACCTGACACTGTCTCCCGGGTCGATAAGACCCGTAGGTTAGAATTTCAATACAGCCAGGGCGGTATCCCACCAGCGCCTCCACCGAAGCTAGCGCTCCGGCTTCAAAGGCTCCCGCCTATCCTGTACAAGCTGTACCAAAATTCAATATCAGGCTACAGTAAAGCTCCACGGGGTCTTTCCGTCCTGTCGCGGGTAACCTGCATCTTCACAGGTACTATAATTTCACCGAGTCTCTGGTTGAGACAGTGCCCAAATCGTTACACCTTTCGTGCGGGTCGGAACTTACCCGACAAGGAATTTCGCTACCTTAGGACCGTTATAGTTACGGCCGCCGTTTACTGGGGCTTCAGTTCAGAGCTTCGCTTGCGCTAACCCCTCTCCTTAACCTTCCAGCACCGGGCAGGTGTCAGCCCCTATACTTCGCCTTACGGCTTCGCAGAGACCTGTGTTTTTGCTAAACAGTCGCTTGGGCCTATTCACTGCGGCTTTCCGTTAAGAAAGCACCCCTTCTCCCGAAGTTACGGGGTCATTTTGCCGAGTTCCTTAACCAGAGTTCTCTCGCACACCTTAGGATTCTCTCCTCGCCTACCTGTGTCGGTTTGCGGTACAGGCACCTTTTATCTCGCTAGAAGCTTTTCTTGGCAGCGGGGAATCAAAGACTTCGCTCCATAAGGAGCTTCCCCATCACAGCTCAGCCTTCGCGGTAAGCGGATTTGCCTACTTACCAGCCTAACTGCTTGGACGTGCACAACCAATCGCACGCTTCTTCTATCCTTCTGCGTCCCTCCATTGCTCAAACGATAAAGAGGTGGTACAGGAATATCAACCTGTTGTCCATCGCCTACGCCTGTCGGCCTCGGCTTAGGTCCTGACTAACCCTGAGCGGACGAGCCTTCCTCAGGAAACCTTAGGCATTCGGTGGACGGGATTCTCACCCGTCTTTCGCTACTCATACCGGCATTCTCACTTCTAAGCGCTCCACCAGTCCTTACGATCTGACTTCACAGCACTTAGAACGCTCCCCTACCACTGATACCATAGGTATCAATCCGCAGCTTCGGTGGTGTATTTAGCCCCGGTACATTTTCGGCGCAGAGTCACTCGACTAGTGAGCTATTACGCACTCTTTAAATGGTGGCTGCTTCTAAGCCAACATCCTAGTTGTCTAAGCAACTCCACATCCTTTTCCACTTAATACACACTTTGGGACCTTAGCTGGCGGTCTGGGCTGTTTCCCTTTTGACTACGGATCTTATCACTCGCAGTCTGACTCCCAAGGATAAGTCATTGGCATTCGGAGTTTGACTGAATTCGGTAATCCGATGAGGACCCCTAGTTCAATCAGTGCTCTACCTCCAAGACTCTCACACTTGAGGCTAGCCCTAAAGCTATTTCGGGGAGAACCAGCTATCTCCAGGTTCGATTGGAATTTCTCCGCTACCCACACCTCATCCCCGCACTTTTCAACGTGCGTGGGTTCGGGCCTCCATTCAGTGTTACCTGAACTTCACCCTGGACATGGGTAGATCACCTGGTTTCGGGTCTACGACCACGTACTAAACGCCCTATTCAGACTCGCTTTCGCTACGGCTCCGCCTCTTCAGCTTAACCTCGCACGGGATCGTAACTCGCCGGTTCATTCTACAAAAGGCACGCCATCACCCGTTAACGGGCTCTGACTATTTGTAGGCACACGGTTTCAGGATCTCTTTCACTCCCCTTCCGGGGTGCTTTTCACCTTTCCCTCACGGTACTGGTTCACTATCGATCACTAGGTAGTATTTAGCCTTGGGAGATGGTCCTCCCGGATTCCGACGGAATTTCACGTGTTCCGCCGTACTCAGGATACATTCAAGAGGGAACGAAGTTTCAACTA
>NZ_CP169269.1:250000-4060000 GCF_055814245.1 Bacillus sp. EA-CB0995
ACTTTTTATAAAAAAAAGAATAAGGAGAATCCCCTTATTCTTCTGAGCTTTCTTGATCTTCTTGTATGTCTTCTTCATCTTCTTTTTGCGTTTTTGCTACCGTCGCTACTTCTTGCTCGCCTTCTAAACGAATTAAGCGAACACCTTGCGTATTACGTCCCATTTGAGAGATTTGATCAACCGGCATACGAATTAAAACACCTGCTGCTGTAATCAGCATAATATCTTCTTCACCATTTACAGACTTAACAGCAATTAACTTACCATTCTTATCTGTAATATTACATGTTTTAAGACCTTTACCCCCACGGCTTTGGAGGCGATATTCTTCAACTGGTGTCCGCTTACCATAACCATTTTTCGTTACAATTAAGACATCCATTTCTTCTTCAACGATTTCCATGCCAACTACTTGATCTTCCTCACCTAACGTAATAGCTTTCACACCTGCTGCATTGCGTCCCATCGAGCGAACATCTTGTTCATGGAAGCGAATTAACATACCGTTACTTGTTCCCACAATCATATCTTTTTCGCCTGTTGTTAATCGAACAGAAATAACTTCATCATCTTCACGAAGTGATATTGCAATTAAACCATTATTACGTATGTTAGCAAACGATGAAAGGGGTGTTCTTTTTGCAATACCCTGTTTCGTCGTAAAGAATAAGTAATGGTCATCGCTAAATTCTCGGATTGGGATAATCGCATTTACCCATTCATCTTTATCTACTTCTAATAAGTTGATAATTGGTATACCCTTAGCTGTACGGCTATACTCTGGGATTTCATATCCCTTCGTCCGGTATACTTTCCCCTTATTTGTGAAGAATAGAATATGATCATGTGTAGATGTTGTTAACAAATGTTCTACAAAATCATCATTGTTCGTCCCCATACCTTGAACTCCACGCCCGCCACGATTTTGCGTTTTGTACGTAGAAGCTGGTAAACGTTTCACATACCCATTATGAGTAAGTGTGATTACAATGTTTTGCTCTGGAATTAAATCTTCATCCTCGATTGCTTCCATACCGCCAATTGTAATTTCTGATCTTCGTGTATCATTAAAACGATCTTTAACTTCTGTTAATTCTTCACGAATAATTTCAAGAACTTTCTCTTCATCTGCGAGAATTGCTTTTAGCTCCGCAATCAACGCAATTAGTTCTTGATATTCTTGTTCGATTTTTTCACGCTCTAATCCTGTTAAACGTTGCAAACGCATATCTAAAATTGCTTGTGCTTGCTTTTCACTTAAGCCAAAACGTTCCATTAATCCTTGCTTTGCAATGTCTGCTGTCTTCGAATTACGAATTAGAGTAATTACTTCATCAAGATGATCTAACGCGATGCGTAAACCTTCTAAAATATGAGCACGAGCTTCTGCTTTCTCTAATTCATATGCAGTACGTCTACGGATAACGACCTTCTGATGATCCAGGTAATGATATAGACATTCTTTTAAATTTAATACTTTTGGTTCTCCATTTACGAGCGATAGCATATTAATACCAAAGCTTGTCTGAAGTGCTGTATGTTTATATAAGTTATTCAATAACACATTTGCGTTTGCATCTCGTCGTAATTCCATGACGATACGCATACCATTTCGATCTGATTCATCACGTAAATCTGTAATACCATCAATCTTTTTGTCTCGAACAAGCTCCGCAATCTTTTCAATCAACCTTGCTTTATTCACTTGATATGGTAGTTCAGTTACAATAATAGATTGTTTCCCATTTGCCTTCTCTTCAATCTCTACTCTTGCACGAAGAATTACTGTACCACGCCCTGTTTCATACGCTCTTCGAATTCCACTTCGTCCAAGAATTTGACCAGCTGTTGGGAAATCTGGGCCGGGAATATACTCCATTAATTCTGCGATTGTAATCTCTGGATTGTGACTTAACGCTAATACCCCATCAATTACTTCACCAAGCTGATGCGGAGGAATATTCGTTGCCATACCAACCGCGATACCAGTTGCACCATTTACTAATAAATTAGGAAAGCGCGCAGGTAATACAATTGGTTCTCTTTCCGAACCATCATAGTTATCTTGATAATCAATTGTATTTTTTGTGATATCACGCAATAGTTCCATAGAAATCTTGGACATTTTTGCCTCTGTATAACGCATCGCAGCTGCCGAATCACCATCGACAGAACCGAAGTTACCATGTCCATTTACTAGCATATAACGTTGACTAAAGTCTTGAGCCATTCGCACCATTGTCTCGTATACAGCTGAATCACCATGCGGGTGATACTTACCAATTACTTCACCAACAATACGCGCAGACTTCTTATACGCTTTATCAGCAGTAATTCCTAAATCGTTCATCGCATATAAAATTCTGCGGTGAACAGGTTTTAATCCATCACGAACATCTGGCAGTGCACGAGATACGATAACGCTCATCGCATAATCTAAAAACGAGGTACGCATTTCTTGGCTAATATTAATTTCTCGAATTCGGCCTTGTTGTTGGTTGTCTGACATCAACCAGCACCTCCTCATTACATTTCCGATCGATATACCATGTTCATTTATACGTAGAAGACAGGAATACTCCGATTCCTGTCATCAATCATTAAATATCAAGGTTTTTCACATATTTTGCATTTTCTTGGATAAAGTTACGACGTGGTTCAACTTTATCACCCATTAAAATTTCAAATGTTTCATCTGCTTCAATTGCATCTTGAAGCGAAACTTGAAGAAGTGAACGTACTTCTGGATCCATTGTTGTTTCCCATAGCTGCGTTGGATTCATTTCTCCAAGACCTTTATAGCGTTGAATACCTGGTTTTGGTTGTTTCGGAATCTCCACTAATATATTTTCAAGTTCTCTATCGTTGTAAGCATACTCAACTCTCTTACCTTGTTGCACTTTATATAATGGCGGCTGTGCAATATATATATAACCGTGCTCAATAATTTGACGCATATAACGGTAGAAGAACGTTAATAATAGGGTACGAATATGAGCGCCGTCGACATCAGCATCCGTCATAATAATAACTTTGTGATAACGCGCCTTTTCAATATCGAAATCTCCACCAATACCAGTGCCAAGCGCAGTAATAATTGTTCGCACCTCATCGTTTGATAAAATTTTATCTAAACGTGCTTTTTCTACGTTAATAATTTTTCCTTTAAGCGGTAAAATCGCTTGGAAGTGACGATCACGCCCTTGCTTTGCTGAACCACCCGCGGAATCACCCTCTACGATATAAATTTCACTAATAGAAGGATCCTTAGAAGAACAATCTGCAAGTTTTCCTGGCAAGCTTGATACTTCCAGCGCACTTTTTCTGCGTGTTAATTCACGAGCTTTTTCGCCGCTACACGTGCACGCGCTGCCATCGTTCCCTTATCTACAATTTTTCGAGCGACATTTGGGTTTTCAAGTAAAAACTTTTCAAGTGCTTCAGAGAAAACTGATTCTGTAATTGTTCTCGCTTCGCTATTTCCGAGTTTCGTTTTCGTTTGCCCTTCAAATTGCGGATTTGGATGTTTAATGGATACAATAGCCGTTAAACCTTCACGAACATCTTCACCCGTTAAATTACTATCAGCATCTTTTAAAATATTATTTTTTCGACCATAATCATTAATAACACGTGTTAATGCTGTTTTAAATCCAACTTCATGCGTACCACCTTCATACGTATGAATGTTATTTGTAAATGAATAAATGTTAGTTGTATATCCTTCGTTATATTGAAGGGCAACTTCAATTTGAATTCCGTCTTTTGAACCTTCTACATATACCGGTTCCTCATGTATCGGTTCTTTAGAGCGATTTAAATGCTCAACATAAGACTTAATGCCGCCTTCATAATGGAATTCTTTCTTTTGTTTATGTTCACGTTTATCTTCAATTGTTAGTTTAATATTACGATTTAAAAACGCTAGTTCTCGTAAACGAGTTGCTAACGTATCAAATTCATATTCCGTAGTTTCAGTAAAAATTTCTGCATCTGGTTTGAAACGCGTTACTGTTCCTGTATGATCTGTATCCCCAATCACCTTTAAGTCTGCAACTGGAATACCACGTTCATACTTTTGATAATGAATTTGCCCGTCACGATGAACAAATACCTCTAACTCCGTTGATAATGCATTCACGACAGAAGCACCTACACCATGTAAACCGCCAGAAACTTTATAACCGCCGCCACCAAATTTACCACCCGCATGAAGAACTGTCATAATAACTTCTACAGCGGGGCGACCCATTTTCTCGTGCATCCCAACCGGAATACCACGGCCATTATCTGTTACTGTAATACTATTGTCTTCTTCAATAGCTAGATTAATCTCATCACAATATCCTGCTAATGCCTCGTCAATACTATTATCAACAATTTCCCATACAAGGTGATGAAGACCTTTTCCGCTCGTTGAACCAATATACATCCCTGGACGTTTTCGAACTGCTTCTAGTCCTTCTAACACCTGTATTTGACTTTCGTCATATGCGTTTTCTTCAATTTGTTTTTGTTCCATTGACACAAAGATCACCTACTTTTCCATTTAGACAGAAGCTATTTATCTTCTTCTCCACAATCCACTGTGCCGTTCGTTACATGAATTGTTTTTGCTTGTTTTAATGTATCATGCTCAATTCCATCAACACTTGTCGTTGTCACAAACGTTTGCACCTTTCCTTGAATCGTATTAAGCAGATGTGATTGTCTGTAATCATCTAGTTCTGATAACACATCATCTAATAAAAGGATTGGATATTCGTTAACTTCTGAATAAATCAATTCGATTTCAGCTAACTTTAGGGAAAGTGCGGTCGTTCGTTGTTGCCCTTGCGAACCAAAGACTTGAACATTTTTACCATTAACGAAGAATTGTAAATCATCACGATGAGGCCCAATTAAGGTTGTACCACGGAAGAGTTCACGTTGTTTCACAGATTGGAAACTTTCATAGTATACTTCTTTTATTTTCGACAAATCCATGGATTCTGATACATCTATACTTGGTTTATAGACTATTTCCAGCTCCTCAAGTCCCCTGCTAATTCCTCGATGAATTGGAGCTGCCCATTCTTGCAATAAACGTAAAAATTCAAAACGTTTTTTTAATACTTTTACACCATGTTCAACGAGTTGAAGTGTAAACACATCTAGCATAGCTTCATCATTCATACTGTTTCCTTGCATTTTTTTGAGCAAATGATTACGCTGTGTAAGAACTTTTTGGTATTGACTTAGCTCATACAAATATACAGGAGCTATTTGTCCAAGCTCCATATCTAAAAAACGTCTTCGTACTTGAGGACTTCCCTTTACAAGGTTTAAATCTTCAGGAGCAAACATAACAACATTCATTACGCCAATATATTGACTCAATTTTTGTTGCTCAAGTTGATTTAACTTTGCCTTTTTCCCTTTTTTGGAAACGTTCAGTTCTAAGGACAAAGAGTTATTTCGTTTTTGCAGTCTCCCTTTTATCTTACCACAATCTTCATCCCATCTGATAAGTTCACGATCATTAGAAGTTCGATGAGATTTGGCCATCGCTAATACATAAATCGCTTCCATCAAATTTGTCTTTCCTTGCGCATTTTCACCAATAATTACGTTTACTTTATCTTCGAAGGAGAGATCTAACTGTTCATAATTGCGATAGTTTTGCAAATGTAATTCTGTAATATACAAAGGGATCCCCCTTTATCCTTGAACTTGAAATGTTCCGATCCCCGGAATTTCAACAATATCATTTGTATATAATTTTCGCCCTCGTCTATTTTCAGGCTCTTTATTCACATACACTTCATACTCTTGTAAAAACCATTTTACCGCTCCGCCTGTATCAATCACGTCAGCCAGCTTTAAAAATTGTCCTAATGTAATATATTCTGTCGAAATTTGAATATGTTTCATACAAATCGCTCACTTTCTAAAAGTGTTCATTCTTTCATTGTACTAAATAAACAAGCATTAGGAAAGTAATAGGGAAAAATCAAAAGGGTTACCAGTACCTCTACACTAGTAACCCTTATCTTTTTAGTACGTACGTACTGGTAAAATTAATTGAGTAATGGAATCATCGTTCACAGTACGAATTAAAAATGGTCTCATTGCACCAGTGAAGCTAATTTTGATTTCTGTGCTATCCAATGCTTTTAATGCATCCATCATATATTTTGCACTAAACGAGATTTTCAATTCTTCTCCTTCAATTTTCTCACACTGAACTTCTTCTACTACTTTTCCGATTTCTGGAGAATTCGATGAAATTTCTAACATTTGATCTTCTAAAGTTGCTAATTTCACAACATTATTACGTCCATCTCTTGCTAATAAAGACGCTCGATCAATTGCTTGTAAAAATTCTTTTGTATTTACAAAAATATCGGTTTTACTATCTGGTGGGATTAGTCTTGTTGTATCAGGATAGTTACCCTCTAACAATCTAGAGAAGAACAATAAATGCTTCGTCCGGAATAATACTTGGTACTCCGTTATAACAATATCTACCATCTCTTCTGATTCATCAAGAATTTTACTTAACTCATTTAAACTTTTTCCTGGAATAACAACATTTGCTTGAAATTCATTCAAAATAGTTTGTCCTGCAATTTTTGCTTTACGAAGCGCTAAACGATGACTATCTGTTGCAATACAAATCAACTCGCTGTTATATACTTTCCAGTTTACACCTGTCAAGATCGGGCGTGTTTCTGATGTAGATACAGCAAAAACAGTTTGACGAATCATATGTTTTAACAGATCCGTTGGAATTTGAAATACATGATGTTCTTCAATCTGTGGTAACAATGGATATTCAGCTGAGTCTAAACCATTTAAGTTAAACTCGGATTTTCCAGATTTTATTTTCGTCATAAAATGACTTTCTACAGAAATTTCAACTGTATCTTTCGGTAATTTTTTTACAATTTCACTAAAATATTTTGCTTGTAAAACAATGCTTCCTGATTGTACGACTTCTACAATTTCTTTTCCATCCTCTTCAGTTGGGATAAAGGATTCGATGGATATATTTGCATCGCTACCTGTTAATGTAACACCTTCTTCATTTGCTACGATTTTAATCCCTGTAAGAATTGGAATTGTTGTACGAGATGAAACAGCTTTCATTACATCTTGTACACTTCTGACAAGGTAATCTTTTTGAATTGAAAAATGCATAACGAAAACCTCCGGCAAGTATAAAATTGGTTTTATTTAATAATAATAAAAAATTAGTAGTAATAGTAATAGGTCTTGTGGATATGTGGATAACTCATTTAGAATGCGGAAAAACAGTCTATCTACATGTGGATAGACTGTGCATAAAATAAAGAGAGTTATTCACGTTATTCACATCATATTACTTTAAAATATCGCGAATCTCTTCAAGCTGTCTCTGTAATTGTGCATCTGTTTTTAACAGTTTTGAAATTTTTTCATGTGCGTGAATGACTGTAGTATGATCACGACCTCCAAACTCCTCACCGATTTTTGGTAAGGATGAATCTGTTAGTTCACGAGACAGATACATTGCAATTTGACGAGGGAAAGCGACTGATTTTGTACGCTTTTTCGCTTTAAAGTCTTCTAATTTCACTTGAAAAACATCCCCTACAGCTTTTTGGATGTCATAAATTGAAATAATTTTTGGTTTTGAATTTGGAATAATATGCTTTAGTGCCTCAGCAGCTAAATCGGCATTCATATCCTTATTAATTAAAGATGAATACGCTACAACACGAATTAGAGCACCTTCCAATTCACGGATGTTAGAGTCAATTTGATTTGCGATGTAGAGCATAACTTCATTTGGAATATCCAGACCTTCAGCTTTTGCTTTCTTGCGTAAAATCGCAATCCTTGTTTCTAAATCTGGAGGAGTAATATCTGTAATGAGTCCCCATTCAAAGCGTGAACGTAAGCGATCTTCTAATGTAGGAATTTCTTTTGGCGGACGATCACTTGAAATTACAATTTGCTTACTTTCTTCGTGCAACGCGTTAAATGTATGGAAGAACTCTTCTTGTGTTTGTTCTTTTCCAGCAAGAAATTGAATATCGTCTATAAGTAGAACATCGACGTTCCGATATTTATTACGAAAATCAACGGCCTTATTATCACGAATAGAATTAATAAACTCATTTGTAAATTTTTCAGATGACAGATAAACGACCTTTGCGTTTGGATTATGTTCGATAACATAATGACCAATTGCATGCATTAGATGCGTTTTTCCAAGTCCAACTCCCCCGTAAATAAATAAGGGATTGTATGCTTTAGCTGGTGCCTCAGCTACAGCTAACGAAGCTGCATGGGCAAAGCGATTACCAGAACCGATTACAAAGGTATCAAATATATATTTTGGATTGAGCATGCTTTGCGGAAAATGATTAGGTTCATCGTGCGTTGTTGTATTTTTTTTAACAGGAGGATAGTCAAATTCCTCTTCTGTTTGACTTTGTGGAATGATAAAGCGAATCTCAAGCTCTGCTCCCATTAAATGAATGATTGTCTCCGCAATAAGATCTGAATAGTGGGATTCCAACCAATCACGTGCAAATTCATTTGGAGCTGTAATGGTTAAAACGTCCTTTTTTAAAGAATAAGCTTTTGTAGATTTAAGCCATGTTTCATAACTAGGCTTACTCACTTTTTTTCTAGTTCTTTTAAGGTGCTATTCCATAAATCTGAAATGTTTTCCAAAGTTGTCCCTCCTTTACAAAAGATGATAAGTAACAAAGTGTTTAATGTTTGTATAACACAACAAAACAACACTGTATATTTATACGTAACACTTTTTAAAAGTGAAAAAGCGGTTCAAATACGAAATAGAGTTTTCGACAAAAAAACGCATTGTGGAAAACTCCTTATGCACATGTGTTTATACATGTCCACAAGTTATTCACACATTGTGGATAAATAATAGTTGTGGAAAACTTGTCCAAGGTGAAAACACAACTATAATATCAAAAAAAGATAGCAATAGCAATGTATTTCAAAAAGTTATCCACAAAATCAATACCTTGTGGAATAAACTTGTCCACAATACGATATACTGTGTAAAAACAAAAAATGATTTGTGGATATAAAAAAGTGGCAAAAAAAATTATCCACAACCGATGAAAGATACTGTGAACAACGTTGTGAATAGGTAAAAAATGAATATTTTATTAAAATTTCGAGAGGCATTGACATTCTCCTACCAAATTAACTATAATTTATAGGACTGTCTTTAACAGTTATTCCTCAGGGAGGTGTCATATAATGAAAAGAACTTATCAACCAAATAAACGTAAGCGTAGCAAAGTACATGGTTTCCGTAGCCGTATGAGCACAGCGAACGGACGTAAAGTTTTAGCAGCTCGTCGTCGTAAAGGTAGAAAAGTATTATCTGCGTAGGCCACTGATCGTTCAGTGGTCTTTTTTTCTAGTAATTATGAATTTTCCGCTGGCGAAATACAGGAGTGTTCAATTGATATGAAGAAAAAGAATCGTGTAAAGAAGAATGAGGAATTTCAAGCTGTTTTTCAAAATGGAAAATCAAATGCCAATCGTCAATTTGTTGTATATCAGTTAGAAAAACCAAATCAACCATATTTTCGAATTGGTCTTTCCGTTAGTAAAAAACTAGGGAATGCGGTCATGCGTAATCGTATTAAACGTATGATTCGTCAAGCTTTTACAGAATTAAAAGATGAGATAGATTCTGGAAAGGATTTTGTTATAATAGCAAGGAAGCCTTGTTCAGAGATGAACTATGAACAATTAAAGAAAAGCTTAATTCATGCTCTGCAGCGCTCAGGAGTAAAACTGGCAAAAAATAGCGAAATAAGAGGAAAATGAATTACACTATATACATACCGAAACAAGGAGGAGTAGGCTGTGAAAAAAAGATAAGCTTACTAGTCATGGTTATTGCTGTCACGGCAATTTCTGCTGGCTGTAATCAAACCAATCAGCCGATTACACCGGAAAGTACAGGAATTTGGAATGAATATTTCGTATATCCGCTTTCTCAGTTAATCACGTTTTTTGCAAAATTATTTGGCAATAACTATGGTTTAGCGATTGTTGTTACAACTCTTATCATTCGTTTTGCGTTGCTACCATTAATGATTAAGCAAACAAAGAGTACAAAAGCAATGCAATTATTGCAACCTGAAATGGCAAAATTAAAAGAGAAATATAGTTCTAAAGATCAAGCGACTCAACAAAAATTGCAACAAGAAATGATGCAATTGTATCAAAAATATGGTGTAAATCCATTAGCAGGCTGTTTACCAATATTTATTCAAATGCCAATTTTATTTGCATTTTATCATGCGATTATAAGAACAGCAGAAATTAAACAACATACTTTTTTATGGTTTGACTTAGGTCATCCTGATCCATATTACATTCTGCCAATTCTTGCGGCAATTACAACGTTTATTCAACAAAAGTTGTCAATGGCTGGTACTGCTGGGCAAAATCCACAAATGGCAATGATGTTATGGCTTATGCCTATCATGATTTTAGTTTTCGCAATTAACTTCCCAGCTGCGTTATCTCTTTACTGGGTAGTAGGTAACATCTTTGGTATTGCACAAACATATTTGATCAAAGGGCCTGATCTTAAGGCTAGTAAGGCAGGAGGATCAAGTAAGTGAGTATGATTACTGCTAAAGGACAAACAGTCGAACAGGCAGTGCAATCCGCATTAGAACAATTACAAGTATCAAGCGATAAAGTGGAGATTCGCATCATTGATCAAGGTAAAAAGGCTTTTCTCGGTTTCATTGGAGGGCGTCCTGCTATTGTAGAGGTTATTGTAAAAAAAGATCCTGTAGAAGAAGCGGAACTTTACTTGAAAAGTATCATAAAAGAAATGGATGTTGATGTAACTGTTGGAAAAGAGGTAAAAGGACGTGAAATTCATTTTACACTTTCCGGTAGTGAGGTTGGTGCGTTAATTGGAAAAAGAGGGCACATACTAAATTCTTTACAATATGTAACGAAGCTTGTTGCGAATCGTAGCACGAAACAATATATCGGTGTAACAATCGATGCTGAAAATTATCGTGATAAACGAAAAGATACACTAGAGTCACTTGCACTTCGGTTAGCAAAGCAAGTTAGCAATACGAAAAAAAGAATTGTGTTAGAACCAATGCCTTCTTTTGAAAGAAAAGTTATACATCAAGCACTTGCGAGTCATCCATATGTGATTACGACATCTGAAGGGAAAGAACCACATCGACATGTTGTCGTATCTCCAAAATAAAGTGAAACTTCCATCCTGAGGGATGTATCCTAAATGGTTGGCTAGTTGAACGAATCAGGCTTTTATGGGCAGCCTATCTGCTTTGAATTTCTTAGAAGATTGAGGTGGGAGTTTTACTGTCCTTTAGAGCGGGATAAACCGGTAACTCATTTGAGTGCCGGTTTTTTACTGGATAAAATATGAAGATAGGAATTTTTCTGTGGATAAATAAAACGCACTAAACTTATACACGGTGGATAAGTTTAGTGCGTTTTATGAGGGGACATAATAAAATAAGTTATTATTCTTTTTTACACAGTTTCGTTATGGTATCCTAATAATTTAGTGAAGGAAAAAATCGTGTTGAAATAGAGAGAAATAAGTAAGTGAGGTGAAAGAACATGGAATTTGATACAATTGCTGCGATTTCCACAGCTCTTGGAGAAGGTGCAATTGCCATTGTTCGAGTAAGTGGAGATGATGCGGTAGAGAAGGTAAATCGCATTTTTAAAGGGAAAGATTTAACGACAGTTCCATCTCATACAATTCAGTATGGGCATATTGTGGATTTAGATACAAATAAAGTTATTGAAGAAGTTATGGTTTCAATTATGCGGGCACCAAAGACATTTACGCGTGAAGATATCGTTGAGGTAAATTGTCATGGTGGCCTTGTTTCTGTAAATAAAGTATTACAACTTATTTTATCGCAAGGTGTTCGCCTGGCAGAGCCAGGGGAGTTTACAAAGCGTGCTTTTTTAAATGGACGTATCGATTTATCGCAAGCAGAAGCGGTTATGGATTTAATTCGTGCGAAAACAGATCGTGCAATGAATGTTGCAATTAACCAAATGGAAGGTCGTTTATCAAAACTAATTGGTCGTCTGCGTCAAGAAATTTTGGAAACATTAGCTCATATAGAAGTGAACATTGACTACCCGGAATATGATGATGTAGAAGAGATGACGCACGGAGTTTTGATTGAGAAGGCGGAATACGTTCAATCAGAAATTGGGAAGTTATTGCAAACTTCAAAGCAAGGAAAGATTTTGCGTGAAGGAATTGCAACGGCTATTATTGGAAGACCGAATGTTGGAAAGTCATCTTTATTAAATAGTCTTGTACAAGAAAAGAAAGCGATTGTAACGGATATAGCAGGAACGACTCGAGATGTTATTGAAGAATACGTGAACGTACGCGGTGTACCGCTTAAACTGATTGATACAGCTGGAATTCGTGAAACAGAGGATATTGTAGAACAAATCGGTGTAGAGCGTTCAAAAGAGATGATGAATAAAGCAGATTTAGTTCTTCTAGTTGTAAACTATAGCGAAGTGTTAACAAACGAAGATGAAGAATTATTCCGAGCGGTGCAAGGAAAAGATTTTATTGTTATTGTAAATAAAACAGATTTACCGCAGCAAATTGATATGGAGCGCGTTACACAATTAGCTGGTTCAGCTCGTGTTATTACAACAGCTTTAATCGAAGAAAAAGGTGTAGATGAACTAGAGCAGGCAATTGCTGATCTCTTCTTTGAGGGAGCAATTGAAGCGGCAGATATGACATATGTGTCGAATGCGCGTCACATTGGTTTATTAGCACAAGCAGAAAAGACGATTGGTGATGCAATCGAGGCTATTCATAGCGGCGTACCAATTGATATGGTGCAAATTGATTTAACAAGAACGTGGGAAATACTCGGTGAAATTACGGGAGACACTGTACATGAAAGTTTAATTGATCAGTTATTCTCTCAATTTTGTTTAGGAAAGTAATCGTAAGGAGGAATGGAAAATGGGATACAACGCTGGTTTTTATGATGTTATTGTAATCGGTGCGGGTCATGCGGGGTGTGAGGCTGGTTTAGCGGCAGCTCGTATGGGAGCAAAAACATTAATGTTAACAATTAACTTAGATATGGTTGCATTTATGCCGTGTAACCCTTCGGTTGGTGGACCTGCAAAGGGAATTGTTGTTCGCGAAATTGATGCACTTGGCGGTGAAATGGGAAGAAACATTGATAAAACACATATTCAAATGCGTATGTTAAACACAGGAAAAGGTCCAGCCGTACGTGCGCTTCGTGCTCAAGCAGATAAATTTGCGTATCAACATGAATTGAAAAAAACAATTGAAGAAACACCAAATTTAACACTGAGTCAAGCTATGGTTGAGCGCTTAATTGTGGAAGACAGCGTATGTAAAGGTGTTGTTACACAAACAGGAGCGGAATATACAGCGAAAACAGTTGTTATTACAACAGGTACGTTTTTACGCGGTGAAATTATTGTTGGAGATTTAAAATATTCAAGTGGGCCAAATAATCAACAACCATCTGTGAGATTATCAGAGCATCTAGAAGAACTTGGATTTGAACTTGTGCGCTTTAAAACAGGTACGCCTCCGCGTGTAAATAGTAGTACAATTGATTATAGCAAAACAGAAATTCAACCAGGTGATGATACACCACGTGCATTCTCTTTCGAAACAACGAAGTTCATCATGGATCAAATTCCATGTTGGTTAACATATACAAGTGAAGAAACGCATCGTTTAATTGATGGAAATTTACATCGTTCTGCCATGTATTCTGGCATGATTAAAGGAACAGGACCAAGATATTGTCCTTCAATTGAAGATAAGGTTGTCCGATTCCACGATAAACCACGTCATCAAATCTTCTTAGAGCCAGAAGGACGAAATACACAAGAAGTATACGTACAAGGCTTATCAACAAGTCTACCAGAAGATGTACAACGTGAGATGTTAAAGACCATTCCTGGCTTAGAAAATGTAGAAATGATGCGTACAGGATATGCAATTGAATATGACGCGATTGTACCAACACAGTTGTGGCCAACACTTGAAACAAAAAAAATAGAAAATTTATATACAGCAGGACAAATTAATGGAACATCTGGTTATGAGGAAGCTGCCGGTCAAGGATTAATGGCGGGTATTAATGCAGCCTGTCGTTCGTTAGATAAAAAAGAAGTGATTTTAAATCGTTCGGATGCATATATTGGCGTTTTAATCGATGATTTAGTAACAAAAGGTACAAATGAGCCATACCGTCTATTAACATCTCGTGCAGAATACCGTTTATTATTACGTCATGACAACGCAGACCTGCGTTTAACAGAAATTGGCCATGAAATTGGTTTAATTCCAGAAAAGCGATATGAACGTTTTACAGTAAAGAAAGAGCAAATTGAAAAAGAAAAAGAACGTTTAGCAAGTATTATTATTAAGCCGCGTCCTGAAGTACAAGAGCTAATTCGCGAAGCTGGCGGAAGTGAACTAAAGGATGGTATACGTGCGAGTGATTTATTACGTCGTCCAGAAATGACATATGAGCATATTCATCTTCTTGCTCCAAGTGAAGAAGAGATTAGTGATGAAGTGGCAGAGCAAGTTGAGATTCAGCTTAAATATGAAGGATATATTGAAAAATCCTTACAACAAGTAGATCGTATGAAGCGTATGGAAAGCAAAAAGATTCCGGTTGACATTGATTACGATGCGATTTCTGGAATAGCTTCTGAAGCACGTCAAAAATTAAAAGATGTCCGTCCGCTATCTATGGGGCAAGCATCTCGTATTTCCGGGGTAAATCCAGCTGATATTTCCATTTTACTTGTGTATATAGAACAAGGAAAAATTGCACGAGTATCGAACCAATAAATAGTTAGGAGATATAGCGAGATGAATATAGAACAATTTCAATCTATGCTAGTAGAAAGAGGTATTACTCTTTCTGCTAGGCAGTTAGAGCAATTTGAAATCTATTTTGAAACGTTAGTTGAGTGGAACGAAAAAATGAACTTAACAGCAATTACAGAGAAGGAAGAAGTGTATTTAAAGCACTTTTTTGATTCCATTACAGCTGCTTTCTATCATGATTTTTCAAAGCCATTTTCTGTTTGTGACGTTGGTGCAGGGGCGGGGTTTCCTAGTATTCCTTTAAAAATCTGTTTTCCAAATTTAAAAGTCACAATTGTCGATTCCTTGCAAAAACGTATTACATTTTTAAATCATTTAGCAACAAAGTTAGAATTAACTGACGTAGCGTTTTGTCATGATCGTGCTGAAACATTTGGAAAAAAGAAGGCGTACGTGAATCTTTTGATATTGTAATGGCACGTGCGGTTGCTCGTCTCTCTGTTTTAAGTGAATTGTGTTTACCGCTTGTGAAAGTCGGGGGAACGTTTATTGCAATGAAAGGTTCCGCCGCAAACGAAGAAATTGAGAATGGCAAGTATGCTCTGCAAGTGCTTGGTGGCGAATTGAAAGGAATTGCTACGTTCCAATTACCATTTGAGGAAAGTGAACGTAACATCTTATCAATTGAGAAAAAGAGAAAAACACCAAATAAATATCCGCGTAAACCAGGGACACCGAATAAATTACCTATTGAAAAATAAATCTTATTAGACGTAAGATTAAGTTATATAAAGTGAAGCTTCTATCAGTAAGTTTGTTTATCGTTACTGATGGTTAGTTGAACGAATCGGGCTTTTACAGGCAGTTATCCACCACCTATCTTTTTGGATTCCTCACAATATTGAGGCGGGGGCTTACTGTCCGTTAGAGCGGGATAAAGACGTAAATGTTTCACATGGAACATTTTTGTATAGAGTATTCAATAGGATTCAAAGGTGGTGGAATATGTATGAGAAACACGTTTTCTCGTTTATTTGGCTTTGGAGAGAAAGAGGCTGAATTAGCACTACAAGAAGAAAGCCATGAAGAGATAAAGCAAATTTCATTATCAAAAATTGTTCCAAATCGCTATCAGCCACGTACAATTTTTGATGATGCTCGTATTGAAGAGCTTGCGCTTACAATTCATACGCATGGATTAATTCAACCGATTGTTGTTCGCCAGTATGAAGAAGAGAAATATGAGATTATTGCTGGTGAAAGACGTTTTCGGGCTGCAACAAAATTAGGATGGGAAACTGTCCCAGCCATTGTTAAAAATTTGAATGATACTGAGACTGCTTCTGTTGCCCTAATTGAAAATTTGCAACGAGAAGAACTTACGGCAATCGAAGAGGCTGTTGCTTATCAAAAGCTAATTGAATTACATAATTTAACGCAAGAAGCACTAGCGCAGCGACTAGGTAAAGGGCAATCTACAATTGCAAACAAACTAAGATTATTAAAGTTGCCAGAAGATGTTAAACAAGCATTATTAGAGAAGAGTATTACAGAACGCCATGCTCGTGCCCTTATTCCGCTTAAAAATGAAGAGCTTCAATTAAAGGTTTTACAAGAAATTATTGAAAAGCAATTTAATGTGAAGCAAACAGAAGATCGAATTGCTAAATTGTTAGAAGAAACGAAGCCGAAACGAAAAGCAAAGCAAAAAGCAGTAAGTCGCGATATGCGTATTGCAATGAATACAATTCGTCAATCTTTACAAATGGTTACGAATAGTGGCTTGAATGTGAATTCGGAAGAAGAAGAATTTGATGAATACTATCAAATTACAATTAAAATTCCCAAAAAAAATAAGAGAATAGAAAGACCTCAACCGTTGGTAGAGGTCTTTTTGCTTTATCACGCATTAATAGCTAGTAAGACCTCGGTGATGGAGGTTTCACTTTATTAGTACTATATTTTCTTTTAAAATTAAGAAGGAGTTTGTAAATAAATTTTGAAGTTTAATATAAACAAAAGAAACATGATTGTTTCATGTTAAAATAAAAACAATCATTTGTAGAATAAGACAGAAAGGTTGAAAGTAGGTGACATCATGGGGAAAATCATTGCCATTGCTAATCAAAAAGGTGGGGTTGGAAAAACAACGACATCGGTAAATTTAGGAGCTGGATTGGCACAAGTAGGAAAAAAGTACTTCTTGTTGATATTGATGCACAAGGGAATGCAACGACAGGAGTCGGAATTGAAAAATCAGATTTAAATGAATGTATTTATAATGTGCTTGTAGAAGATACGGATGTTCGTGGGGTTGTACAGAAAACAGCAACTGAAAATCTAGATGTGCTTCCTGCTACTATTCAGCTAGCGGGAGCTGAAATAGAACTTGTACCGACAATTTCCCGGGAAGTTCGCCTGCAGCGTGCGCTGCAGCCAATTCGTGATGAGTATGATTATATTATTATTGATTGTCCCCCATCTTTAGGTTTATTAACCATTAACGCATTAACTGCTGCAGATTCTGTTATTATTCCTGTTCAATGTGAGTATTACGCCTTAGAGGGGTTAAGTCAATTATTGAATACAGTTCGCCTTGTACAAAAGCATTTAAATAAAGATTTAGCAATTCAAGGTGTTTTACTAACAATGTTGGATGCTCGTACAAACTTAGGATTACAAGTAATTGATGAAGTGAAGAAATATTTCCGAGATAAAGTATATAGTTCGATTATTCCGCGTAATGTACGTTTAAGTGAAGCGCCGAGTCATGGTAAACCAATTATGATGTATGATGCTAAGTCGAGGGGGCGGAAGTGTATTTAGATTTAGCAAAGGAAGTGATTGCAGGTGGCTAAAGGACTAGGAAGAGGAATTAATGCGTTTTTTCCAGATTTGGATGTGAAAGAGGAAGAAACAATTCAAGAATTGCAAGTAAACGAATTACGTCCTAACCCATATCAGCCGCGTAAATATTTTCACAAGGAAGCAATTCAAGAGTTAGCATTATCCATTAAAGAACATGGGATTTTACAACCGCTTATCGTTCGAAAAAGTATTAAAGGATACGAAATTGTTGCAGGAGAACGGAGATTTCGTGCTGCAAAAGAAGCAAATTTCGAAACGGTTCCTGTTGTTGTTCGAGATTTAAACGAGCAACAAATGATGGAGCTTGCGCTACTAGAAAATTTGCAACGTGAAGATTTAACGCCTATTGAGGAGGCGTTAGCATATCAAATGCTGATGGAACAACTTAAGGTAACACAAGAACAGTTAGCAAAGCGGCTTGGAAAAAGCAGGCCACATATTGCAAACCACATTCGCTTACTGTCTCTCCCATCTTTTGTACAAGAGATGATTTCAAATGGAACGATTTCCATGGGACATGGACGAACATTACTTGCTTTAAAAGATAAAACACAAATTAATAGCTTATTACAACGAATTGAAAAAGAAGGATTAAATGTCCGTCAGTTGGAGCAAATTATTCAGCAGATGAATGAAGATGTTTCACGTGAAACAAAGAAACAAAAACCAGCAAGAAATATTTTTTTTGAGGAGCAAGAAACGGTATTACGAGAGCGATTTGGAACTGCTGTGAAAATTAAAGAAACGAATCAAGAAAAAGGAAAAATTGAAATTCAATTTTTCAATAAAGGTGATTTACAACGTATTTTAGAACTTTTAGCAGGAGAACAGTAAAAAATAAACCATCTTGACTTATAGATGGTTTATTTTTTTCATTACAGCAAGTTTTTTATCTGTTTCAATAATACTTTCTGCAATGCTGGTAGCCATGTTCATAACAAGGTTTAATCTTGTGTTTTGCAGTACAAAAAATTCCATAAATCCATTTAAATTTACAATGCCGTGGATATGCATATCACCAATTGCAGGGAGTTTTTTATTCATAGCGGCTCCAGGTTTACTAGGTCCTTTTCCGATTGTAATGGAACCAATATTTTGAGATTTTCCTAGACATGCATCAATTGCGATAATAAAGGGATCCATAAATGTTTTATGTATTTCTGTAATCGTTTCTTCTAAGTTTAAAGCGTGGACTGGTGATTCTAATGTTCCGTATAAATGAAAATGTTGAATGTTATAATCTTGTAGTTTTGAACCAACAAGGGGACCTAATGCATCACCAGTTGATCGGTCTGTCCCAATACAAAGTACAATAAGTGGAGAGCCTTTTTCAATTGGGAGATGAGAGAGCAGAAAGCTACTAACTGTTTGATTGCAATTTGCATCATGATACATAACTTGCTCCGAATCTTTTTCAAAAAAAGGTAAGCGAAAACTTCCGATATTCACGAAGCATCCATCCTTTAATAGAATTTATCAAATTCATATGAATTTGATTTTCCTAAAAACTATTGCATGTCATATATTCTTTTGAATGTAAGAATTATATTGAGTTTATGGTTAGGGGAACTGCATTTTATGGTATGTATAAATCGGAAAATTTCCCATTTCCCCTGTTGATGGAGAATGAACTCTGTTGTAAAAAGATGAAGTATGAGTAGAAAGAAATATACATTTTTGTATCTAGATACTTATAAAATATGAATGCTAGTGAAGTATGTCGTGTAGTCTGGAGAATACTAGTACTAGTATATAAAGAAAGTTGTTATTTTATACCTTATAGAGTTCGAAATTAAAAGCATATGAAAGAACTTTTTCGTAAAATATAGGAGAAATTCTGTTACAATAAATAATGAATATGAGATAGAAAGGTAGGTCGCGATGAAAGGACTTCACGACTTATATACAAATTTTGCAAACTGGTTATTAGATGCGGGATTATGGGAAAAGATTGGTCTCGGTTTACTACAAATTACACTTATTTTGCTTGTTTCGAGTATAGTTATTCGAATTGGCAGGGCAATTATCAGTAATGCCTTCAAAATAAAGGCAAAATCACCAATTCAAATTTCTGAAAGAAGAACGATGACATTAGCGAAATTATTAGAAAATATTTTAACGTATGTTATCTGTTTCGTTGTAATAATCGCTATTTTAGGGGTATTCGGAATTGATACAAAAGGATTATTAGCCGGTGCAGGGGTTGTTGGTTTAGCGGTTGGTTTTGGTGCACAAAACTTAGTCAAAGATGTTATCACTGGATTCTTTATTTTATTAGAGGATCAATTTTCAGTAGGGGACTATGTACGCTTAGGCCAATTTGAAGGAGTTATTCAAGAGATTGGATTACGTACAACGAAAATGAAGAAATGGACAGGTGAAATTCATATTATTCCAAATGGAAATATTAAGGAAGTAACAAATTTCTCTGTTAGTAATAGTGTTGCCTTTGTAGATGTATCTATTTCATATGAAGGTGATATTGAACATGCAGAAAAAGTTCTTGAAAAGTTATTGGATGAATTACCAACAAGGTATGAGCAAATGGTTGCTCGTCCGCAATTATTAGGTGTACAGAGTTTGGCAGCATCAGAAGTTGTTTTGAGGGTTACAGCTGAAGTAGAACCGATGCAACATTTTGTGGTGGCGAGAGCGCTTCGTAAAGAAATTAAAAATCGTCTTGATTTACATGGTATTGAAATTCCATATCCACGTATGGTTCTATATAACCGTGAAGAGCTGATGAGTGAAAAGGCAAATTAGCAGTGAGAGGAGTTTGGAGAGTGGAGCAAAAGCAATATAACTTGCACGATGTAGTGGAAATGAAGAAAGCTCATCCATGCGGTGAAAATCGTTGGAAAATTATTCGCATGGGAATGGATATTCGTATTAAGTGCGAGGGGTGTGACCATTCGGTAATGATTCCTCGAAGAGAATTTGATCGTAAGGTGAAGAAAATACTTATAAAGCATGAAGAATAGATGAAAAAATAAACAGTAGCTGATGCAGCTGTTTATTTTTTTCGCTATTACTACCTGTAAAAGCTCGATTGGTTTAACTAATAATCAGTGTGGGATAAAGTGCCCTCTCCGCTTCATACAGTTTCGTTTTATGAAACTCTATGAAGCTTGTCATTTTATTCGTTACTATCTATAATGATGGAAGATTGAGACATAGGAGTGAAGAATATGGGATTAACGGCTGGTATCGTTGGACTACCGAACGTAGGTAAATCAACATTATTTAATGCAATTACACAAGCAGGGGCAGAATCTGCAAACTATCCATTCTGTACAATAGATCCAAACGTTGGGATTGTAGAAGTTCCAGATTATCGTTTAAATAAATTAACTGAACTTGTTGAACCAAAGAAAACAGTGCCAACTGTCTTTGAATTTACGGATATTGCAGGTATTGTAAAAGGTGCGAGTAAAGGTGAAGGATTAGGAAATAAATTCTTATCCCATATTCGTCAAGTAGATGCAATTTGCCAAGTAGTTCGTTGCTTTGAAGATGAAAATATTACACACGTAGCGGGTAAAGTAGATCCGATTTCAGATATTGAAACAATCAACTTAGAACTTATTTTAGCGGATTTAGAATCTGTTGATAAACGCATTGATCGCGTGGCGAAATTAGCCAAGCAAAAAGATAAAGATGCTGCATTTGAACATGAAATTTTAGTCCGTTTAAAAGAAGCGTTTGAAGAAGGAAAACCGGCTCGTACAGTTGAATTTACAGAAGAGCAAATGAAAGTAGTAAAAGGTCTTCACTTATTAACAATAAAAGAAATGCTATATGTAGCAAACGTTGGTGAAGATGATGTAATGGATCCATCTGGAAATGAATATGTACAAATTGTAAAAGAATTTGCTGCAAAAGAAAACTCTCAAGTAATTGTTGTTTGCGCAAAAATTGAATCAGAAATTGCTGAGTTAGATGAAGAAGAAAAGAAAGTCTTCCTTGAAGAACTAGGCATTGCAGAATCTGGTCTAGATCAATTAATTCGTGCGGCGTATGATTTATTAGGATTGGCTACTTATTTCACAGCAGGTGTACAAGAAGTACGTGCTTGGACATTTAAAACAGGAATGAAAGCACCGCAATGTGCTGGAATCATTCATACAGATTTTGAACGTGGATTTATTCGTGCAGAAACAGTATCTTATGATGATTTAATGGAACGTGGTTCTATGACAGCTGCTAAAGAAGCTGGAAAAGTACGATTAGAAGGAAAAGAATACGTTATGAAAGACGGAGATGTTGTGCACTTCCGCTTTAATGTATAATTTTTTTATTTCCTAGGAAAAAAATAAAGTATTTAACTTGGCAAATTCATTAGGTTTGCCAAGTTTTTTATGTTTTCATGAGTTGCTTCCTCTAACTTACTATGATATAATCTAAACTCGTGAGTAATTACTATAAATTAATTGCTCCTTGCCCAATTTGGGCCGTTTAGACCAAAAGGAGGTGAAAGTGTAATGAAAAAGTACGAAATCATGTACATCATTCGTCCAAACATGGAAGAAGAAGCTCAAAAAGCTTTAGTTGAACGTTTTGCAGGCGTTTTAACTGAAAATGGTGCAGAAATCATTAACACAAAAGACTGGGGTAAGCGTCGTTTAGCTTACGAAATCAACGACTTACGTGACGGTTTCTACATGATCTTAAACGTAAATTCTAACCCAGAAGCGGTTAAAGAATTCGATCGTTTAGCGAAGATCAGCGAAGATATCATTCGTCACATCGTTGTTAAAAACGAAGAATAATCATTAAGATATATAGGGAGAGTGGTTCGATTGATGAATCGCGTTTTACTCGTTGGTCGTTTAACTAAAGACCCTGATTTACGTTACACGCCAAACGGTGTTGCAGTAGCTACTTTTTCGTTAGCTGTAAATCGCACATATACAAATCAGCAAGGTGAGCGTGAAGCTGACTTTATCAACTGTGTTATATGGCGTAAACAAGCAGAAAACGTAGCAAACTTCTTGAAAAAAGGTAGTTTAGCAGGCGTAGATGGTCGTCTTCAAACTCGTAATTATGAGGGACAAGATGGGAAACGTGTATATGTAACAGAAGTGGTTGCAGAGAACGTACAATTTTTAGAGCCACGCAGTAGCTCTGGTGAACAACGTGGTTCATTCAATCCGCAACCATCGGGAGCAGGTTTCGGAAACCAAGGCTCTCAAAACCCATTTGGTCAATCTGGTAATAATGGTCAGAATGCTGGCTTTACTAGAAATGACGATCCATTTGCAAATGTAGGTCAACCAATTGATATTTCAGATGATGACTTACCATTTTAATGGTGTAGAACGGGTATTTTAAAACAGAATGGAGGGAAATGAACATGGCAGGTGGACGCAAAGGTGGACGTGCGAAACGTCGTAAGGTATGTTTCTTTACATCTAACGGTATCACTAACATCGACTATAAAGATGTAGATTTACTAAAACGCTTCGTTTCTGAGCGCGGTAAAATTTTACCACGTCGTGTAACAGGTACTAGCGCAAAATACCAACGCAAATTAACAGTTGCAATCAAACGTGCTCGTCAAATGGCACTTTTACCATATGTTGGTGAATAATAACGCATGAAATGCACAGTAGAGTGACACTCTACTGTGCATTTTGCTATTCTTTTCTTTTTTATTCCTAAGAGCTTCATCTTAAGATTTAGAAGGAAGAAAATCAGTCGGAGATGAAGAAATCCCACTGATGGAAGTTTCACTTTATAAGAAAGAAGGTGTGAATAATGAAGCGCACACGACTTATTACAGAAGGAGCAGTTTTACTTGCTTTATATGCTATCTTGCTCCTTGCCTCTCTGTATATGCCCATTTTAGGGGCTATATTTATATTTGCATTGCCGTTACCATTTCTTATTTTTACGATAAGATCCCCATTAAGTAGTGCTTGTATGTTATTAGGAGCAGCGATTCTTGTAACACTTATTGTTAGTTCGCCTCTTAGTATTGTGAATACACTTATGTTTGGGATAACAGGTATTGTATTAGGACATATGTATAAAAAGAAAAAAGTATTATTGAAATTTTATTGGTAGGGACACTTGTATATCTTGTGAGTTTTGTATTGCTGTATGTTGTCAGCGTAAAGTTTTTTAACATCGATTTTATTAAGCAAATGGAAGACGTGTTTAAACAATCGATGGAACAAAGCGAGAAATTGATGAACATGGCAGGTGCACCTGTAAATGAAGATCAACTGGCTGAATTGAAAAAAGTAGGGAATATGCTTCGCTTGCTTGCACCAGCTTTACTTGCTATGGGATCATTTTTTTATTCTTGGATTACGATTTTAATTGCTAATCGTGTCTTAAAACGATTAAAGTACACGGTGGAATCTTGGCCGACATTCCGTGATATACAGATTCCTAAGAGTATCGTTTGGTTGTACGTCGCTGTTATTTTGCTTTCTTCTTTTACGAAAATAGAAGCAGGCTCATATTTGGAAATGGTGGTTTTAAATTTATCAACAATTTTCACCTTATTACTGTTGTTTCAAGGTTTTTCGTTCCTTGCTTTTTTTACAAATGCAAAAGGATATACTAAAGCTATTCCAATTTTAATTTTTGTCGTAGGTTTGTTTGTACCAGTTTTGTTTCCTCTTGTGACAATCTTAGGTATAATTGATTTAGGCTTTTCGTTACGGTCGAAAGTACAGGTAAAATAAGTAGTTGAAACAAAGTGCTTTTTATAAGCCTTTTTTTGTAACGAAACATAGAAATATAAACTTTTATCCTGTACTTAATGGGACCGTAAGACTCTGTAAGTGGGGGATAAGTCTGGTGGATTTGACTAAATATCAGTAGCGGAATGAAGACCTAACTGATAGAAGTTTCACTTTATAGGAGTTGTATATATGCCTGAATTTTATAAGAAACAGCGGTTTTTGTATCCTGTTTATGTGTTGGCATTTTTAGCGTTTGTACTCATTACAATTCTCGTCTATTTTCATTGGTTGATGGGGATGATTTCCTTCGTCGTCTTTTGTATCGTTTTATTTTTCACTATTAAATTTGAGCTTGCATTTCAAAAACGCTTTGAAAAGTATACGAATGATACGATTACAAGAGTTAAAAAGGTAAGTAACGAGGCTTTCAATCAAATGCCAATTGGAATTTTACTATATAACAAGGATTATGGAATCGACTGGGCAAACCCATATTTATCTTCCTGTTTAGGGCAGCATTCGTTAGCTGGATGGCATCTGTATGATCTATCAGAGACCCTACTTCTATTTACAAAAGGTGAAACAGCTAATGATATTGTATCTTTGAACAATCGGAAATTTCGCGTGTTTGCCAGAAAAGAAGAAAAGTTAATTTATTTCTTTGATGTGACAGAGCAAACAGAGATTGAGAAAATGTATGAAGATCAAAGAACGGTACTCGCTGTCATCTATTTAGATAACTATGATGAAGTGACGCAAGGACTAGATGATCAATTGCGTACAAACATTACAAGCCATGTTACATCTTTGTTGAATGAATGGGCTGTGAAACATGGAGCTTATTTGAAACGTGCTTCATCCGAGCGATTTTTCGTTGTGTTAAATGAAAGTATTTTAGCGCAAATGGAGAAAGGGAAATTTGATATTTTAGACCAAGTACGTGAAGAAACGTCTAAACGAAATATTCCTCTTACATTGAGCATTGGTGTTGGTTCTGGTGATTTATCGCTAGCGGAGCTTGGAGCTATGGCGCAATCAGGTCTTGATTTGGCACTTGGACGAGGCGGAGATCAAGTGACAATTAAACAGGCGACAGGGAAAGTAAAGTTTTATGGCGGGAAAACGAATCCGGTCGAAAAACGTACTCGTGTACGTGCACGTGTTATTTCTCACGCTTTAAAAGATCTTGTGCTAGAAAGCAGCAATATTATTATTATGGGGCACCGAGCACCGGATATGGATGCTATTGGGGCAGCAATTGGTATTTTAAAAGTAGCGCAACTTAATGAACGAGAAGGATATATCGTATTGGATGAAAATGATTCTGATAAAGGAATTAAACGTCTAATGGATGAAGTTAAGCAGCAAGATGAATTGTGGTCGCGTTTTATTACACCGCAACAGGCGCTGGAATTTGCGAATGATGATTCGCTTCTTGTTGTAGTGGATACACATAAACCGTCCATGGTCATGGAAAAAAGGTTGCTTGATAAGATTGAAAATGTAGTTGTAATTGACCATCATCGCCGTGGTGAGGATTTTGTTGAAGACCCGTTGCTTGTCTATATGGAACCATATGCGTCTTCCACGGCAGAACTTGTAACAGAGCTATTGGAATATCAGCCTAAGCGCTTAAAAATGAATATGCTAGAGGCGACGGCTTTACTTGCTGGCATTATCGTAGATACAAAGAGCTTTACATTCCGCACCGGAGCACGTACGTTTGATGCAGCTTCGTATCTTCGTTCACATGGTGCAGATACTGTGTTAGTACAAAAGTTATTAAAAGAGGATATGGAGCATTATTTACAGATTGCAAAAACAATCCGAAATGCATACATTTATAAAAATGGGATTGCGATTGCAAAGGTAGATGGTGATGGGTTTTATGATCAAGTATTAATTGCACAATCGGCTGATACATTACTGACAATGACAGGAATAGTAGCTTCTTTCGTAATTGCGCGGCGTAGTGAAACTGTTATTGGTATTAGTGGGCGTTCTTTAGGAGAGATAAATGTACAGCTTATTATGGAGCATTTAGGCGGGGGCGGTCATTTAACAAATGCTGCAACGCAGATGCAAGACATATCAATTGATGAAGCAGAAGTAAAACTACAATCTGTTATAACTGAGTATTTAGAGGGAGGAACACAATCATGAAAGTAATTTTTCTAAAAGACGTAAAAGGTAAAGGTAAAAAAGGGGAAGTAAAAAACGTACCAGACGGTTATGCAAATAACTTTTTATTAAAACAAGGTCTTGCAGTTGAAGCAACAAATGCAAATGTGAAAACATTAGATGCGAAAAAACGCAAGGAAGAAAAAGATGCAGAATTAGAGCTTGAAAAATGTAAGGAGTTAAAAGAAACTCTAGAAAAGTTAACGGTAGAATTAAAAGCAAAATCAGGTGAAGGTGGCCGTTTATTTGGCTCTATTACAAGTAAACAAATTGTAGATGGTTTACAAAAAGCTCATAACATTAAACTTGATAAACGTAAATTTGAGATGGATGACGCAATTCGTGCGTTAGGATATACGAATGTTACTGTGAAATTACACCCACAAGTGACGGCGACAGTAAAAGTACATGTTACTGAACAATAAACAAAAGATTGAAGAGGAGGTTTGCGCATGAGTGACGTATTTGCTGATCGTACCCCTCCGCATAATATTGAGGCTGAACAAGCCGTTTTAGGGGCTATTTTTCTCGATCAAGAAGCATTAACATCAGCTTCGGAAATGCTAATGCCAGAAGACTTCTATCGAACGGCACATCAAAAGATTTATCAAATGATGCTTGATCTTTCTGATAAAGGAGAGCCAATTGATTTAGTTACTGCAACAGCAGCGCTTGCTGATCAAAATTTGTTAGAAGAAATTGGCGGTGTTTCCTATTTAGCTGAACTAGCGGAAGCTGTACCGACAGCTGCCAATGTGGGATATTATGCACGCATTATCGCTGAAAAATCGATTTTGCGCCGGCTTATTCGAACAGCAACGCATATTGTGTCGGATGGTTATGAACGAGAAGATGATGTAGAGAGCCTGTTAAATGAAGCAGAGAAAAAATACTAGAAGTATCTCAGCGTACGAATACAAAAGGATTTCAAAATATTAAAGATGTTCTTGTGACAGCTTACGATAAAATTGAATTACTGCATAATCAAAAAGGTGAAATTACAGGAATTCCAACTGGTTTCACAGAGTTAGATCGTATGACAGCAGGTTTCCAGCGTAATGATTTAATTATTGTAGCAGCGCGTCCATCTGTAGGGAAAACAGCATTTTCTTTAAACATTGCTCAAAATGTTGCTACGAAAACGGATGAAAATGTTGCGATTTTTAGTTTGGAGATGGGATCCGATCAGCTCGTTATGCGTATGCTTTGTGCAGAAGGAAATATTGATGCGCAGCGTCTTCGTACGGGATCTTTAACTTCAGAAGACTGGGCGAAATTGACGATGGCGATGGGGAGTCTCTCAAATGCAGGTATTTTTATTGATGATACACCGGGGATTCGCGTTAGTGAAATTCGAGCAAAATGCAGACGCTTGAAACAAGAACACGGTCTTGGAATGATTTTAATCGATTATTTACAACTTATTCAGGGTAGTGGAAAATCGGGTGAAAACCGTCAACAAGAAGTATCAGAAATTTCTCGTACACTAAAAGGGCTCGCTCGTGAACTAGAAGTTCCAGTGATTGCCTTATCTCAGCTCTCTCGTGGTGTTGAGTCTCGTCAAGATAAGCGTCCGATGATGTCTGATATTCGTGAATCAGGAAGTATTGAGCAGGATGCTGATATAGTAGCCTTTTTATATCGTGAAGATTACTATGACCGGGAAACAGAAAACAAAAATACAATTGAAATTATTATTGCTAAGCAGCGTAATGGCCCAGTAGGCTCAGTTGAACTAGCGTTTGTGAAGGAATTTAACAAATTCGTGAATTTAGAACGGCGTTTTGATGAGGGGGCCTAGTGAGGGTATAAAAAAGAACCACATTTCTTATAATAAAATGTGGTTCTTTTTTGTTTGTGAAAAATATTTCTTACGAACGAAAGGGATAAAAGTAAAAAAAATGTTCGTTTTTAAATTGACTTCTCTTTGCATTTTGGTACAATTATATTGTTTGAAAAGTTCGTTTGAAAATTGCGGAGGTGCTTGAATAATGTCTTCAGTAGTAGTTGTAGGAACACAATGGGGCGATGAAGGAAAAGGTAAAATTACTGATTTTCTTTCTGAACATGCGGAAGTAGTTGCAAGATATCAAGGTGGAAATAACGCAGGACATACAATCGTTTTCGGCGGTGTTAAGTATAAATTGCACTTAATTCCATCTGGTATTTTTTATAAAGAAAAAATTTGTGTTATCGGAAACGGTATGGTAGTAGATCCGAAAGCATTACTTGAGGAATTAAAATATTTACATGATCGTGATGTAAACACTGATAATTTACGTATCAGTAACCGTGCGCACGTTATTTTACCTTATCATTTAAAACAAGATGAGTTAGAAGAAGAGCGTAAAGGTGATAATAAAATTGGTACAACGAAAAAAGGTATCGGCCCTGCATACATGGATAAAGCAGCTCGTGTTGGTATTCGTATGGCAGACCTTTTAGATCGTGAAGCATTTAAAGAAAAGCTGGAGCGCAACCTTGCGGAAAAAAATCGTTTATTTGAAAAAATGTACGATGCAGAAGGTTTCAATGCTGACGAGATTTTTGAAGAATATTATGAGTATGGACAACGAATTGCACAATACGTATGCGATACATCTGTTGTCTTAAATGACGCATTAGACGAAGGTCGCCGCGTATTATTTGAAGGTGCACAAGGCGTTATGCTTGATATCGACCAAGGTACGTACCCATTCGTTACATCTTCTAACCCAGTAGCTGGTGGTGTAACAATTGGTTCTGGTGTTGGTCCTTCTAAAATTCATCGCGTTGTAGGTGTATGTAAAGCATATACAAGCCGTGTAGGTGATGGTCCATTCCCAACTGAATTACATGATGAAATCGGCAATCAAATTCGTGAAGTTGGTCGTGAATACGGTACAACAACAGGCCGTCCACGCCGCGTTGGTTGGTTCGATAGCGTTGTTGTAAGACATGCTCGTCGCGTTAGTGGTCTTACAGACTTATCTTTAAACTCTATCGACGTATTAACAGGTATTCCAACTTTGAAAATCTGTATTGGGTATAAATATAACGGAGAAATTCTTGATGAAGTTCCAGCAAACTTAAACATTTTAGCAAAATGTGAGCCAGTATATGAAGAGCTTCCAGGCTGGACAGAAGATATTACAGGTGTAAGAACATTAGCTGATCTTCCTGAAAATGCAAGACATTATGTAGAGCGTGTGTCTCAATTAACAGGTATCCCATTATCTATGTTCTCTGTTGGTCCAGACCGTAATCAAACAAACATTGTTCGTAACGTATACGGCCTATAATCTTGTTTTTTTCTTAAGGGTACGGTATATTGAAGAAAGGACTCATATTCAATTGAGTTCTTTTTTCATGTTTTTATAAAAAAATGAAAAAAAGTATTGCAAAAATAAAACATCTTATGATATTATAAGTCTTGTCGTCACGAAACATGACATTGGTGAGTATGAGCCATTAGCTCAGTTGGTAGAGCATCTGACTTTTAATCAGAGGGTCGAAGGTTCGAGTCCTTCATGGCTCACCATTTTATTTTCGTGGCCCGTTGGTCAAGTGGTTAAGACACCGCCCTTTCACGGCGGTAACACGGGTTCGAATCCCGTACGGGTCACTTTTTTTTTTATATATTATTTTGGTCCCGTGGTGTAGTGGTTAACATGCCTGCCTGTCACGCAGGAGATCGCCGGTTCGACCCCGGTCGGGACCGCCACTTTTGTTTAATACCACAATTAGTGGTTTTATATATATGTTTTGGCTCGGTAGCTCAGTCGGTAGAGCAGAGGACTGAAAATCCTCGTGTCGGCGGTTCGATTCCGTCCCGAGCCACTCTCAGGATATTAGGTGGGCCCACTTAATATCCTTTTTATATTGTTCAATTTTACAAATGAGAGTAGTTCTTTTACAATAGAATGAGGGAGCCTCTAGCAGTTGAAGCTAGGGGCTTTTCTGTAAGGAAAGCATTAAACATGCAGGAGGAAACTAAAATGATGGGAAAGAAAATTTTAGTCGTTGATGATGAGAAGCCAATTGCAGATATTTTAAAGTTTAACTTAGAAAAAGAAGGTTTTGAAATTGTGATGGCACACGATGGCGATGAAGCAATTGAAAAAGCAAATGAGGAACAACCGGATATGGTTTTATTAGATATTATGTTACCGGGAAAAGACGGTTTAGAAGTTTGTCGTGAAATACGAAAAAACCATGAAATGCCGATTATTATGCTAACAGCAAAGGACTCTGAAATTGACAAGGTGCTTGGGTTAGAGCTTGGTGCAGATGATTATGTAACAAAGCCGTTTAGTACACGTGAGTTATTAGCACGCGTAAAAGCGAATTTACGTCGTCATCAGCAAGGAGGAGCAGCTGAAAAAGAAGAAAATACAGAGATGATTATCGGTCCAATTGTGATTAATTCAAACGCATATAGTGTAACAAAACGAGAAGAAAGTATTGAGTTAACACATCGTGAATTTGAATTACTTCATTATTTAGCAAAACATTTAGGACAAGTTATGACACGCGAACATTTATTACAAACGGTTTGGGGTTATGACTATTTTGGTGATGTGCGTACAGTAGATGTAACGGTTCGTCGTTTGCGTGAGAAAATTGAAGATAATCCAAGTCATCCGACTTTAATTGTAACAAGACGCGGTGTGGGATATTACTTACGTGATCCAGAGCAGGAGTAATATATGAAGAAAGTTGGTTTTTTCAGTCTATTCATTTAAAGTTCGTATTAATTTACATGCTATTAATTTTAATGGCGATGCAAATTATTGGTGTATATTTCGTTCGTGAGTTAGAAAAGAATCTTGTGAAGAGCTTTAAGGAATCATTAACACAACAAACGAATTTACTCGCTTACAATTTAAAGCAGGAATTTACAAAAGAAAGAGAAAAAACAGATCCCACTCTTGAAGGAGCAATTCAAACGAGCATAGAAGATTTTTCTTCTGATCGAAAAGCTGATATTCAAGAAGTTAGGGTGATTGATGCAAATAGCCGTGTATTAGCGACATCACATCAGTATAATCAAGGGATTGTTGGAAAGAAAACAACTGATCTACTGGTAAAGCGAGCTTTAGTACAAGGAAAACCCGTTGAAAAAATGGAAATAGATCGCAACACAGGGAATCGTATGGAAGTTGTTGCCACTCCAATTCAAGGAGACAATAAGAAAACACTTGGTGTAATTTATATTGTTGCTTCTATGGAAGATGTTTATAAACAAATGAAGCTTATTAATCAAATTTTTGCAACGGGAACGGTTATTGCACTGTTGGTAACAGCTGTGCTAGGTACTTTGTTGGCACAAACCATTACAAGGCCAATTTCAGATATGAGAAGGCAAGCCATTGAAATGGCAAAGGGGAATTATTCTCGTAAAGTAAAAGTACATGGCAATGATGAAATTGGTCAACTAGCATTAGCATTTAATAACTTATCGAAGAAGTTGCAGCAAGCTCGTTCTTCTACGGAAAGTGAGAGACGAAAGCTTTCATCTGTGTTATCTCATATGACAGATGGGGTAATTGCAACCGATCGAAAAGGAGATATTATCTTATTAAATGATCCGGCAGAAAAAATGTTAAATGTTTCACGTGAAACAGCATTAGACCAGTCTGTTTTAGAAATATTAGGCATTCAAGAAGAATACACATTAGATAATTTATATGAAGAACCAGACTCTGTTATATTAGATTTTAGTACAAGGGATGAGCCATATATTTTGCGAGCTAGCTTTTCTGTTGTTCAAAAAGAAACTGGAAAGGTGAATGGTTTAATTGCAGTATTATATGATGTAACGGAACAAGAACGGATTGATAGGGAACGACGCGAATTCGTAGCAAACGTTTCACATGAACTTCGTACACCATTAACAACGATGCGCAGTTATTTAGAGGCATTGGGTGAAGGAGCGTGGCAAGATGA
The DNA here is from genome assembly GCF_055814245.1 of Bacillus sp. EA-CB0995. NCBI lineage: Bacteria > Bacillati > Bacillota > Bacilli > Caryophanales > Bacillaceae > Bacillus > Bacillus sp. EA-CB0995. The sequence continues at coordinate 282,584 of NZ_CP169269.1, forward strand.
GAATATTGCACCGCAATTCTTACAGGTAACACAAGAAGAAACGGAACGAATGATTCGCCTTGTAAATGCACTATTGCAGCTTTCGAAATTGGATAGTACAGAATATCGTTTAATGAAAGAATGGGTAGACTTTACACAATTCTTTAGTAATATCATTGACCGTTTTGAAATGTCAAAAGAACAAAATGTATCTTTTAATCGTTCATTTTCTAAGAAATCACGTTTTATTGAAATCGATGAAGATAAAATTACACAAGTTCTCTATAATATCATTTCAAATGCGTTAAAGTATTCTCCAGAGGGTGGAACAGTGACATATCGTTTACGAGAAAGAGAAGATATGTTAGAAATAAGCATTAGCGACCAAGGAGTGGGCATTCCAAAAGAGAACGTAGATAAAATCTTTGAACGTTTCTACCGTGTTGATAAAGCGCGTTCGCGTAAACTAGGCGGAACGGGATTAGGTCTCGCGATTGCCAAGGAAATGATTCAGGCTCATGGCGGCTCAGTTTGGGCAAAAAGTGAAGAAGGAAAAGGGACAACCATCTATTTCACGCTTCCAATGGAAAAGGAAGAAGAGGATGACTGGGAATGAAAATTGAGAATTTAAAGTCAGTCTTGCTTATTAATTTGGTTGTTATTAGTTTATTTCTTACTTTTAATTTATGGACTTATGTGCCGGATTCTAGTAAATCACAAAATGCAAAGTATTTACAAGATAATACAGAGATGATGCAGAAGAGTCCTGAAAATGTCGTTTTGCCTTCTTTAGTTCTTTATCATAAAGAGAATACACACCTTGGAAGCGAAAATATAGATACTATTGATCCTTTGTATAAATTACTTGAGAGAGGAGAATTGTATGATTTTAGAGATATATCAAATGATATCCCAAAACATCAATTCCTCTCCTTCGTTCGTGGTAAAAATAAGATTGAAATGATTTTTCCTACACATATACCTTTAGATTCTATGAGAAGTGTTTTTACAATTAAAGAAAAAATCCCAGAATCATATAGCTTCAATCGTATAATGATTGATTTACAAGGAAGCCGGGATGGTAACATTCCTGTATATTTCATTTCGTATGAAAATCGCAAAGTATATCAAATGGTATTAAAGGGAATTACGCTCAAAGAACTTGATGCAGCACGTGACCAATTTACAGCTAATGCGAGGGAATACTCTCAATATACATTAAGTGATACAAGAGAGATCTTTTTACCAGATACGAAAACAGATATGCAAAGTATGGGATATTTAATAAGTGATATACCTGAGGATATATTTATAAATGCATTATTTACAGATCCTCGTTATGTAAAAAAAGTATCTGATGATCAGGAAAACACATATACAGATGGAATTCGCCTTATGCAAGTACTAAAGAAAAAACAAATGCTGCAGTACACAAATTCAGCTGCATCAGATCAATCACACATATATGGAAACGCGCTTGTTCAACGCAGTTTTGATTTTGTTAATAGTCATGGTGGCTTAACAGATTCTTATCGTTTTGATTATATGAACTCTAAAACAGGACAAACAACGTATCGTTTATATGTTGATAGCTTACCTGTATTTAATGAAAGTGGTATGGCGACGATAGAACAAGCATGGGGGACAGAGGAATTAATTTCGTATAAGCGTCCATTATTTAAGCTATCGACATTAAAGTATGGTGATGATCAAACAATTTCTCTTCCAGATGGTAAGACAATGATACAATCTTTAGAGAAGAATAAAAAAGTGGATATGAAATTAATTCAGGATATTCGGTTAGGATATAAACTTACACCAGAGCTGGGGGCCGATGGGAAAAAGATTGCTGCAGTAAATTTAAAACCTATTTGGTACGTTGTGTATGGTGAAGATAATAACATTCTAGAATGGAGTGAGGAGAAAGGGGAGAGCTCATTGGATTGGAATAGGATTAAAACAATTTTTATTGTTGCCTTTTTCATTTTAGATCTCTTTCTTCTCTTTCAGTTCATTCAAAAGCAAGATAGTAATCAACTTGATTATATGACGGAAACGAATATTGAGGAACAATTGAAAGCAGATAAAATTACAGCTGATAATTTGCCGAAAGAACCGACGAAAGATACGTATATTATGGCGAAAAATAAGGTTTTTTCTGATGAAGATATACGTTCTTTAAAAAGTCAAACGGCGTCTCTACAAGATTCGAATACAATTTCAAGTAAGCTTAAAGAACCATTTGGGAGTTCGAAAGCAACAATAGGTGATAATTATAGTGAATTTCTACGTTCTTATGTAATTGATGGGCAAAAATATAGTCCTGCTGGGAAAGTAGAAGGATCGAGAGTATATTTTTTTCAAAAATATAAGGATAAGCCCATTTATTATAATCAACACGGTATGATTGTTGCGGAGTTAAATGAAAAGAAAGAAATTATATCGTATACACAAACGATGTTATATGATTTTAAAGAGATGGGAGAGCAAAATAAGGAATTGGATATTATTTCTGCTCGGAATGCGTTAGAAACGTTGTATACGAAAAATGAATTAAAGCAAGGGAGTCATGTAAAAGGAGCAAAACTAGGATATGCAACAGTGGTAGCTTCTTCTTCCTCAAATGTGCAAGTTCTTGTTCCCACGTGGAATTTGTATACAGATAAAATGGATTATTTTGTGAATGCAGTAGAAGGACAAATTATTCAATTGGGCAAGGACAACAAGGAAAACGAGCAATGGAGTGAGGGTAAATGAGTTTGCATTTTAGTGTACTTGCAAGTGGCAGTACAGGAAATGCGCTGTATGTAGGGACAGAGCGCCAAAAATTATTAGTAGATGCAGGGCTAAGTGGAAAAGCAACAGAAGCCTTGTTTCAGCAAGCTGAACTAGACATAAATAGCATATCCGGTATTCTTGTTACACACGAACATAGCGACCATATTAAAGGACTAGGCGTGTTAGCACGTAAGTATGATTTGCCCGTTTATGCAAATGAGAAAACATGGAACGCGATGGAACATTTAATCGGTAATATTCCAACAGAGCAAAAATTTATTTTCTCAATTGGAGAGATTAAAACATTTGGAGATATTGAAGTGGAATCATTTGGTGTTTCACATGACGCTGCTGAACCAATGTTTTATGCGTTTCATCATAATGGAAGAAAGTTAGTGCTTATTACAGATACGGGATATGTTAGCGACCGAATGAAAGGAATTATTAAGGGAGCTAATGCTTTTGTATTTGAAAGTAATCATGACGTTGAAATGCTGCGAATGGGACGTTACCCGTGGAGCATTAAACGAAGAATTTTGAGTGATGTAGGACATGTTTCTAATGAAGACGCAGCTCTTGCGATGACCGATGTGATTACAGATGAAACGAAGCATATTTATTTGGCTCACCTTAGTTTAGATAATAATATGAAAGAACTTGCTCGTATGTCTGTTGAACAAGTACTTGAAGAAAAAGGACTTGCTGTAGGAGAAGCATTCCAGCTGCACGATACGGATCCCAAAATGCCAACTAAAATTCAATACGTATAATTCTTCATTTTGGTAAACAATAAAGGAGAATATAAATGCTTTCGGAAGGCTAGGTGAGCATAAATGTCCTTTATTGATGAAGAAGATTTACAGATGAAACGAAAAAGAAAGCAAAAGCATAAACATATTTTCGTTTCTGTTGTAGCGGGAACCGTCATTGGTGCTACATTATTTGCTTTTGCTATTCCAACGTTTTCAAAATTAGGTTGGACTACAATAAGAGAAACAGAAGCAAGTGAAGAGAAACAGTATATAGCGCAGTCTACTCCTCAAGTTACGAATACAGGAGATCATTCTGGCTTTGTTCAAGCTGTTGACCGTGCTTCAGAAGCGGTTGTTGGTGTTATTAATATTCAGCGTGATAATTTTTCAGAAGCAGATTCAGAAGCAGGAACAGGATCTGGTGTAATTTACAAGAAGGAAAAAGGAAACGCATATATTGTAACAAATAATCATGTTGTAGCAGGAGCAAATCGTATTGAAGTAAGTTTGAGTGATGGAAAAAAGTTCCTGGAAAGATTTTAGGAACTGATGTTGTGACAGATTTAGCTGTCTTACAAATTGATGAAAAATATGCGAAGAAGGTTATTGAACTTGGTGATTCTACAAAAGTAAAACGTGGTGAAGCTGCGCTTGCAATTGGGAACCCTCTTGGTTTAGAATTCTCAGGTTCTGTAACACAAGGGATTATTTCAGCAAATGAACGCATTGTACCGGTTGATTTAGATCAAGATGGACATTATGATTGGCAAGTAGAAGTATTGCAAACGGATGCAGCTATTAATCCTGGTAATAGTGGCGGGGCTCTTGTAAATGAAGCAGGGCAGCTTGTTGGAATCAACTCCATGAAAATTGCTGCAAAAGAGGTAGAGGGAATTGGACTTGCAATTCCTATCGCAAGAGCTGTTCCAGTTATGAATGAGATTGAAAAGTATGGGAAAGTAAGAAGACCTTACGTTGGAGTTGAATTAAGGTCTTTAAATGAAATTCCAAATTATTATTGGAATCAAACATTACATCTTCCAGCTAATGTAACAGAAGGTGTATGTGTTTTAGATGTGAAAAGTCCATCTCCTGGTGCAGATGCAGGTTTACGCGAATATGATGTAATTGTAGCAGTGGATGGAAAAGCAGTTCAAGATATTATTGCATTCCGAAAAATCTTATATAATAAGAAAATTGATGATAAAATGACAATCACATTTTATCGTGGTGCAAAAAAAGATACAACAACTGTAAAATTAGGCAGTCAGCAGTATTAAAACAGGAGGCAGCCCCTCCTGTTTTCTGTTGTGGATAAGTGAGGTGAAATTATGAAATTACCTTGTTGTTTAGAGCATGTGGAACTAGCGTTAGACATTATTGTGGATGAATGTGAAGTGGCACCGTTTATCCACACTGTGGATAATAAAGATAATGAGCAAAAAACGTGTGAATTTTGTCAAAATAAGGCGACATATGTTGTATCGAACACAGATTCCCACACAATATGTGGATGATAAATGTGGATATGTGGATAACTTTTGTGGATAACGTGTTTGTAAGGTGGGGAATATATGTGAATATCTTAATTATCTCAATCGGAAAATTAAAAGAAAAATATTTAAAACAAGGCATTGAAGAGTATTTAAAACGATTATCCGCCTATGCAAAAGTGGAGGTTGTTGAGTTACCAGATGAAAAAGCACCGGAAAATTTAAGTGAAGCAGAAATGCAAATGGTAAAAGAAAAAGAAGGAATTCGTATCTTAGATAGAATTTCTGATGATACGCATGTAATTGCATTAGCAATTGAAGGGAAACAAAAATCATCAGAAGAGTTTGCTGCCAACTTAGATCGCCTTGCTACATATGGAAAGAGTAAAGTGGCATTTGTTATTGGAGGATCGCTTGGGTTAAGTCAAGAAGTGATGAAGCGCTCCAATGAGTCATTGTCTTTTTCAAAAATGACGCTGCCCCATCAGCTGATGAGATTAGTGCTGTTAGAGCAGGTGTATAGAGCGTTTCGAATTAATCGTAATGAACCGTACCATAAGTAACTGAGGTTATTTCTTAAAGGCTCTTTTCGTAAACTTTGTTGCTATGAGCTATAAAAGTAAAAATCGGTACTTGGATTTTTACGATTTTGGCCTCTTATTTTCTATAAGTATGAAATCTACTTATTAGGGAAAAGAGCACGAAACCAATATTTAATAAGGGAATAAATGTATATTCGAAAAACAACAACCTGCGAGAACCGCCTTCTTAAAAGAAGGCCGAAGATTAATAAATTAACCAAAATTATGACTAGCTCTTACAATTGGGAGTTGGTCTTTTTTGTGCCATGTAAATGTTAAATAATGTCGTACATCATTTCCCTTTATGATTAGGCGGTGTTGTTCTAATTTTATACATATGGGAAGGGGATTATGGAATATTACACATAATCCCTATATTAAATCAGGAGTCAAATTATTCAAGTAATCGGCATCTCCAACAGCGGTACGACTACCAATGGATACAGCCTGCCACATATCATCCGCCAAGTGTAAGGATACGCATGGTTTATTCATTTTTACCCCTTTTTTTGCATCTCCATCTATTCCCCATACCTTTCGTAGTTCTGTTGGTATGAGAAACGGGGTATATTCATAATCGGTCATGGAAAGTGACTGACGCCTGAGCAATGCCAGCCCGAGCTGATTAGTCATACTTCCAAAAACACCTAAATAATCAGAATCAAGAAAACCCATTAGTTCTTTGAGTTTCATTAACTTTTGCCAATTGGAGCGGGGCACTTCCATCCAATCGGCAATTTCGTCCCCTACAATTTCTCGAATTAGAGCAGGAATAATGTTATCAAACATCTGGCCCGGAATTAGATCTGCATGATATTCAAGAAGAGCCTGAGTCATCTGAATTCCTTCGGGGGACGGACCATGATGCCTTCTTCCAATAGTTTCTTTTAATATTATTGATTGTTCCATGGTCTCTGGGATAATGTCCTCCCGAATTCCTAACATGGATCCTACGATTTTCCAAAAATACAGATAATCTTCGGCCTGTTTTTCTGTTATATTCATACCTAAACGACGAAGGCCATCAATGATAACACTAGAGAAGGTTAATAGAGTACCCAACAGATCCTCCTGACAAATGGGGATACCATTTTCTTTCTCGTCCCATCTACCGGTTTGTTGGATCAAGTGACGAATAGCCGAATGCATTAAACGGACTTTTTGGATCGCTTTGATTCCTTGTCCTTCGGATTCAAGACCACCTGGTGCCATGACATGAAGGATGAATTGTCCTGTTTCAGCTATCCTGCGGTAGGCATTTTGACCTAAACGATAACTGAATGTAAGGACCTTAACACCTTTACGTGCTGCATAACAATACACAAGTGAGCCTGTTGCTAATAGTAAAGTGATAGCAATCCCATGTTCCTGAAATAAGTCAGTCGCGTTTCTCATTCGGGCCCAGTCAACCCCTTCTGGACAATAAGCTGTATCTCTTAGCCAACTCTCGATGTTATTAGGAAGCTCTTCTGGATAAGACTGGTCATTGTTAATTAATTGTCTCAACAAAGAATTTACTGTACCAACCTGACTATTTTTGAACAATTCTTTAATAATTCCATCCGGAATAGGGTCACCTTCCATCCGTAAACTCTCCATAAACTCGTCGGTATATAACATCTGTTTCCCCCTTAACTGTTTATTGTCCATACTCTATACTCTAGTCAACCCGAAGAAGAACAAGAATATATTCAACGTTATATATATTCTATTTATACAAGTAATATGAAAATCTATGAATAATTAATAACATTGAAGGCAGTATGAATAAATATAGGCAATAATAGACTCTCGAAAATAATAGGCCGTGAATTGACATTAGGAAAACAGTCAAGCAAATCTAATTTTTAATGGAGATAATATGGTGAAGGACATAAAAAAGAGTGTTCAATGGAGATTTGACATCGAAAAAAATAAAATGAGAGGTTAAAAATGTTTGATGGGAAAAGAAAAAGCAATGCTTCATTTAATTATTTTATTATTGGTGTACTGGTAAGCGGCTAGATTGGCGTATTAGTTGAATCTATTCTTACAGAACAGCTAGAAGGAAATTCTTTAAGGGTGGACTGTGGTGTTTTTTATGCTTGAATATATAAATCGATTTTAATTTTTCGACATCTAAGTCGCCGCTATGCAAAATGCAACATGATCTACACTCGTTTTCTCTTTCTGTTTTCACTTCGCATGTGGCAGGAAAAGACCCTGACGGCTTCGGTATTGTGGTCTTACCCCTGTCAAGTAGACAGTAAAAGATTAAGTGTCTTTTCATTAAGCAGCCTTAGTTCTAAATTCAGCAGGACTAAGGTTGTTTAATTTTTTTGGAATTGTTTGTTATTGTAATACCTCATCTCCTTTTTCGCAGCCAAGAGCTTTTTTAAGTATGCATTTTCTGCTTCTAATTGTTCTATTCTGTCATCTTGACCTGTTTTTATTGAATTTTGATTTGTTTGTCTAGATCTTCCTCGTTTTTCTTGTGGGCCAAGAATACCCTCGCTATTATAGTTTTTAATCCACCTGTCTATAACTGAATACGTAACTCCTAATTCTCTTCCAATTAATTTACTACCCATTCCTCTATGTAAGTACATTTCAATAGCTTTCATTTTAAAATCAACCGAAAAAGCTCTTCTTTTTTGTTTTGAGATTTGAAAGGGACAAAAAATTGAACCTGTTAAGATGATTGCTGAAAAGTTGACCATTAAATTTGAATATCAAATTCAATGGTCATTGTGTCGATTTTGCTTACTTTATTTATTTTTACGATATTTATGGCAGTCAAAACATTGAGCAAAGGAGTTATCGCTGCATTGTTCTGAATTTCGTTCACATGGGTTAAAGGTAGGATTAGCTAGAACCTCGTATGGTCTCATCATATCGTGATCTTCATGTTCAAGAATGTGGCAGTGCCACGGGTAGATTCCTGTAAATGGCCCAAAACGTGCAATAATCCGGGTCACTTCTCCGGGATTGGCACGAACAGTATCTTTCCATCCTTTCTCGCTTGGATCGGGTGGTATTGGCGGCCCGACTTTGAGGTTAGAACCATTTGGATTGCCAGTAAATACAGCACGATTCAAAATTTGAAAATTTACAAGATGCAAGTGAATCGGGTGAGTGTCCTGTGTAGTATTATACAGTTCCCAAATCTCTATTGTTCCATTATATGGGGTTTCTGTAATGGGCTGATCCCACTCCAGATTGTTTAATAATAGTTTTGGGCGCCCGAAATCATCGGTACCTTCAACTAATGTATTTTTTCGTACGATTACAGCATCTTGTGGATTAAGTTGTTCCAAACAACTCAATTTTTGTGGAATTTTGCTTTTGTCAGATTTGCAACATTTTTGTTTGACTCGAAATTGCATGATTTGTCTGAGGTCTTCAGAAGGATTTTCGCCGTTAGGGAACGGGCTTGGTGCATCATTTGTTAAAATAATACTCTGACCATTATGGTTTGAAAAATCGACAATGACATCGGCACGTTCAGCAGGTGCAAGGATGAGTTGAGATACTTTGATTGGTTTTTCTAAAAGTCCTCCGTCTGTGCCAATTTGGACAAAACTTTGACTAGAGCTCAACTGTATACGATAAAAACGAGAATTGGAACCATTTAGGATGCGGAACCGGTATTTCCGTGGCTCAACCTCAAGATAAGGCCATACTTTTCCGTTGACTAAGATTGTGTCACCAAAAAACTCTGGGACAACTGACGGGTTTGGTAATGTAGGATCTATTGGTGGAGGTGGCTGTGGTGCTGGAGGCGGCACATTGCCTGGTTGGGATGGATAGAACAGTTCACCATTAGGATAGAACGAACGATCTTGGATGACCAGCGGAATTTCAAATTTCCCACTAGGAAGATGCAATTCTTTCTCTTCTTCATCTCTGAGAAGATAGAAGCCCGCAAGACCTGCATAAACATTCAAACGAGTAATTCCAAGAGCGTGATCATGATACCAAAGTGTTGTAGGGCGTTGACAGTTTGGATAATAGTAGACTTCATTCACGAATTTTGGCCCAACATTTTTAAAGTCTCTTGTGAACCATGCCTCAGGATATCCGTCACTTTCCGGACGGACCCGACCTCCATGTAAATGGACAACCGTCCTAACAGAAGGTTTGTCTGGTTCTGCACCATGAATGGTTTGATCGACGGGCAGCAGGTGTTCAAAGGGCAACTTATTTTTCCATTTTACAAAAATAGGGTGATTTCTTTCTACTTCGAATGTAGGGCCAGGGTACATACCGTTGTAACCCCAGACGGTAGTTGGCGGCAAATCGCGGTGTAATTTTTGCTTGAATTGCTCCATTGTTACCTCATAGAATGGGATTCCATCACGGGTACCTTCTGCTTTTAAGACAGGAGGAATCGGTAATTCATCTACAAATTTTTTAAAAGACAATTAACTGCCTCCTTTTTAAAGAATCAAATATTGTTTGTTATATATGATATGAACTTAATTTAAGTGGGTATAGACGAATTTCTAATAGGAAATGAATGAACAAGGCTTGAATTGTAAAAAAGTAATTCGTCTAAGGAAAAATCCCATTTAAATTAGTCACGGTGAACCATACCATAAGTAAATAAGAATTTTACAAGTGTTTGTATTAATTAAAGTGCGTTGTACTTTAAGTTCATCTTGCATTCAAACCTTAAAATTCAGAGGAAGAACCCTACTGTTGGAAATTTCGCCTTATTAAATGTTGTTTGATATATTCAGTTCTAATTTACTAAGTTAAAAACTCCTGCTTTCCTATGAAGGATAAAGCTTTGGGAGTAGGCGTTTCTTAACATACAAAAAGCCCTTATGGCCTAGTCTACAGGATATGTGAACTAAGCCATAAGGGCCGTGCGTTATCTTTTATTTATTGGAGTTATTATTTTTATTTCCAAAAGGTAGTCCAGATATGTAGCCAACTCCTCCAGTCTCCTGAATGCCTAGGCCTTGTTTCATCGCTTCTTCTAATTTAGTTTTGTCGACGGCTGTGATTTGTTTGCCCTCAAGGTCTTCACCTGGATGCTGATAGTTGCTTAAGATATAACGGAAGCCGTTAGCATCGTCAACTGCTCTTAATCCTGTTGCTTCTGCGCCAGCAGGAACTGAAAGAATTCTTGATAGTTGCTTAGTTTTAACATTATAAGCCCATACAAAGTTATTTGTGTGCATAGAGCTGTCTTCTCCAATGAATAACGTGTTTAAATCGTTTGAGAAGGTTAGGTTATCAGGATTTGCTACTTTGTCTGGTGCAGCTGTATTTCCGTAGGCATCTGGAGTTTTCAAATCTTCTCCAACAATAAGTCCTTTCATACTAGCAGGTACGAATTCACTTTCGATGTGACGGCCGCTGTTATCTTTTTGTTCGCTGTTTAGGTCTATCTGCCAGGTTACGCCAGAATTAATAGCGGGTAGCTGAATATCGTCTTGAATACTGCCTTCTTGTTTTTGCATACTGCCATTTTGATAGGACATAGCGATATACGCTTTTTTATCTTTGTCATTAACAGCGAGGCCTTCCATTTTATTAAATTCAGATGTTGCACCTAATATAGCGCCATATCTGCGAGATTCTAAGAATGCAGCTGCTTTTTCCATTCCAGGTTTTACTTTAAGGTACTCGATGTTTTTATTTGCTGATGTTTTGACTGCCGTATAGCCAGCGGTAGGCTGAGTTGCTGTATCAAAAATATCACTGAACTTGACACCTTTATCAATAATAGCTTTTATTTCTTCATCGGTTGAATGACCCAGCTTAATCCATTCTAAGTTTCCTGCACCGCCATTTTCAGTACTTGTTTGTTTAAATTTAGCTGCGTATAGCGTTCCTGCAGAAAAATCTTTCTTTTTATCTGCCACATACATAAACATCATCGTATTTCCGCCATCATCACCAAATATTGCCGTTTTATCATCAGGTAAAACTTGCATCAATTCATGAGAAAATCTTCCTGTACTATAATGTTTGACAACGGAAGATTCTCCTTGTGCATTGACGGAGATTTCAGGAATCCAGCCATAAAAGTAAGGATTTGCTTTAGATTTATCACCAAAGTAGTAGTTAGCAAAGTTTGTAACAGCTTTATAAGAACTGGATGTAGAATCTTCAAATGAGCGTGCATCTGGTTCATATTCTTCTGAGCCAAGATGAGTGTTCCACTCTGTTGTAGTTCCATTACATGGATTCCAAAGACCATTTACGTTTGAAAAATCAATTTTTTTGGCGTTATTAACAGTTAGTTCGCCATTTTCTTTATTTTGATCAACTTGTGTAAGAGTCATAGATGCCGGTAGACCAGAAATTGATTTTCCTGCATTATCTATTGAATCATATTCATAATGAGAGATAATGTAAGATTTTCCAGCGATCGTAATAAAACTATTGGAGTCAGGTGCATCAGATATAAAATAAGAAGGCTTGTCCGGAACACTTTTATCGACAATTGGATTCCCTTTCACGTCAATAGGGGTGCCTGCTGGGATCATTTCACCTTTATTTTTTACAATTTTATCTTTGGATAAAAATAGAGAGTTGTAATCAAGAGGCGTTTCTTTCACACTGCCATCTTTATAGGTGATTTTCACCTTAGCCTCTGAATAAGTTTTGACCATGTTTTCAATAGTAGTTGGAGCTTTCATAGAAGTAAATTCTACGCGCTCTATTTGGTTGTGTTTTTGAGACTTAGAACTGTGATCAAAATCGGATGCAAAAGTCGGAATTGCAGCGGAAGCCATTATAGCCATAGAAAGACCAACTGAGACTGCTTTTTTCATAATGATTTGATTCCTCCTAAGATTTTAATAATTTTATTAAATCATTAAATTGTTAAGAGGATATTAAGAAATATCTTTTACTGTTGAGAATTTATTAAAATAATAATAAATTTATCGGAAAATTGGCAAGAAGACCCCACCTTCAATACGTGTAGGGCATAGCCCGGTTTAAGGTGGGGATAACTGCCCGTAAAAGCCCGATTGGTTTAACTAACCATCAGTGGGGATGAAAAAACCCCCACTGATGGAGGTTTCACTTTATTAGAGCCACTTCAAAATAGGTGGCTTTTTTAGTGGTCCATGAATTAAAAATAAATAGAATTAGGAATTCTTCATTTCATCCACTATTTTTTCTGCTAAACGTCGATACATATTACTCATGGTTACGAAAGATGTAAGCAATAAGAACTTCTCAAGATTTTCATTTTCGAAGATGGCTGCTTCTGCTTTCACTTCGTCTACTCGATTGTTTACATCATTTTTGAAGTTTTTGATATTTGTTTCTGTTAGATGGAGGTAACTTTTATAAAGAGCATCTAGTTCAAAATCGTCTTCGTGTACTAATTTTTCATTAATTTCAACTAATGAACTTTTTATGTCGTTAATAGAAAGTGCCCCTTTTAACTGATAAATTAAACTAATTAAGATTATATGCTCTTTAGAGTATTTTTTATTTTTAATAGGAAAAAACAGTTTTCCTTTTGCATAGTTGTTAATCATGGTTTTCGTTAGTACTTTTTCATCTTCATTTCTAGTTGTCATGTTGTAGCTATTTTCAAATAGCTGAACGACTTGATCTACATATAAATCTACGTTAGGGATATCTTCAAGTGTAATTTTTTTTCTAAATGTAATGTTTCTAGTAAATCTTTTATATTTTCCATATGAAATCCTCACTTTTATAGGAATGATGTAAATTTTTATACCGATATGCCCACCTCAAGGTTATGAGAAAACAAGGTGAGGGGTAGCTGCTGGCATGCGCTCGGTTGGTTCAACTAATTATCAGTGGGCGATAAAAAACTCTCACTGATGGAAGTTTCACTTTATTAGTGAGTATAACTTTCCGTGGTTATTCCTGTATATTTAATTATAGTATTATGAAACAGATCTCTTGTAAATGTTGACCTTTAGAATTAATTACTATATAATCACATGTAGTTATTAAAACTACATGTGATTATATAGGGGGTCGTTAATGTGAATTCTTATGTGAGAGAACCGGTTAATGCATTTACGCATTTTGGAGGCGCAATTTTATCATTTGTCGCACTTCTTGCCATGTTAGTGAAAGTTTCTATAAACATGCCGTCTGCCACTACAATTTCAGCAGTCATTTTGTTTGGAGTGGGGATGATGATTCTCTACGCTGCATCCACTGTATACCACATGGTTGTTGCAAATGATCGTGTCATTTATTTTTTTAGAAAACTGGATCATTCCATGATTTTTGTTTTAATTGCAGGTACATATGCCCCTTTTTGTTTAATTACGTTACAAGAAGACAAAGGTTTGCTATTGTTCATATTGGTGTACGCAACTGCTGTGTGCGGAATTATTTTTAAAATGTTTTGGTTTAGTTGTCCTAGGTGGTTATCGACATCTGTTTATCTTTTAATGGGATGGCTGATTATATTCTTTTTTGCTCCATTATCAGAAAATCTCAGTGTAAATGGTCTCGTGTTATTGATATTAGGAGGGGTATTTTATACGATTGGCGGATTTATTTATGGTGCAAAACCGAAATGGTTGGAGTTTAAATATATGGGCCATCATGAAATTTTTCATGTTTTTGTGTTACTAGGTAGCCTTGCTCACTTTTTATGTGTTTACTTCTATGTAATTTAGTATTTGGATATAAATAAAAGTTAAGGTGTGATAAGAAACTTTACAGCTTAATGAATTTTTGTATATAGAGTGTCGTATAGATGGATAAACTCACAAATATTGCATAGATAACTCCTATCCAAGGAAAAAAGATAGGAGTTTTTTCGTTAAAAAGGAGCCATATTTTTCTCCCGCTATTTGTGGGGAGTAATACCCTCACTGATAGAAGTGCCATCTGATTGTAATGATTTTATAAATAAAGGTATTTTGTGGGTTATATACTATTTTTTTTATTATTTATTTTTATACCGAATGCTGTTATTATATTGATATCGTTTTCATAATGCATACTTTTCGTTTTGAAAGCGCTTGATTCAAAATTTATATGCACTTCAAATGTATTATCTGTTGCAAATTTTTCTAAAGACAAGCAGTTCCTCTGCTACATGTTATTGGAGAAGAGGAACTGCTTTTTATTGTTAAAACTATTAAAAAATGAATGTATGATGTAAGGAGGTATCGTTGTGAAAAACAGTTTTGTTTTTCACAAGAATATATATGGGTGATGTTGGATTATTGCTTTCTGGTGCAGCGCTATTTTTAAATAGCCTTGTAATGCTAGGAAAAGCGGAAGAAAAAAGTATTGGTGTTTTTAATTTATTTGTAGGTGTACTGCAAATTATTATTCCTTTTTATTTAATTGTAGTGTCTGATCAAAGCAATTGGACAGTGTATTTATATGCGGCTACTTTTTTATTTGGTTTAACTTATTTATACGTAGGAGTTACTTTCATTGTAGGATTAAAAGGTGATGGATTAGGCTGGTTTTCTCTTTGGGTAGCGATTATTGCACTATTCTACATGATTGTGGCCATTATACATTTTCAAGATATCGTTAATGCGTTAACTTGGTTAATGTGGGCGTTTCTATGGTTCTTATTCTTTATCTCTAATGTGCAGAAAAAGAATATCAATCATTATATTGGAAAAATAGCTTTTGTACAGTCATGGGTTACACTAACGTGCCCAGCGCTCCTCTCTTTGATAGGTGTATGGAAAAACTCTTATGTATATAACCTATGGATATATGTATCGATTCTTTCGATTATATATTTCTGTGTTTGCATGTTTAAATTGAAAGCTAATGTAAATGCTGCTCAAAAAAATATAGATGCACACACGAGTTATTAGTTAGTTGCTGATCCTCTCAAAGATTAATGAATGCTTCGATTATATAGGTGTTTGGCATCCTAAAAAAGTAGCTTAATAGTTGATACTAAGGCATTTCATAAGAGGAAAAATAATAAATAACATTGTCTTTTATAAAGAAAACAAGCTATTAATAGCTTGTTTTTTTATGTTACATTGGTGTAGATACATATTGTTTAAAGAAAATTTAAATTTACCAGTAAAACTTTTTATTCAGTTTACAAGAATACGTTCTGAAAGTACCGTTTATATTGTAAAATGAGATTAGTACGAATTATAAGGACAGGAGAGATCAAGCTTCGATTATGCAAATGAAAAACCTGTTTCAAAGCAAAGGGTTTCAGAGGTTAGTTATATTAGGGTTACTTGTGCTCATATTATATGGGTTGAAAAGTATGTTTAACTTAATCTTAATTACATTTATTCTTACGTATTTAATGGATCGATTTCAAAAATTTATCTCTCGTAAACTGGATCATTTTTTACCGATTAATAGAAGAATAATTATTGCGTTTCTCTATATAACATTGGTTAGTGGGATTGTTATTACATTATACAAGTATTTACCAATTCTAATGATACAAATTACACAGCTCGTGTATCAGTTCAATATATTTGTACGAAATCCACCTGATAATGAGGTAATTAAATATTTAGTTTCTGCAATTGATCATATAGAGTTATCGAAGTATGTGAATCAAGGTGTTGACATCATTTATAGTTCATTAGCGAATATTGGGAAAGTAAGCTTGCAAATTTTACTTTCACTCATTTTAAGCTTATTTTTCTTGTTAGAAAAATCTCGGATTGTTGCATTTACAGTAAAGTTCAAAGAAAGTAAATTAGCTGTTTTTTATAATGAGATTGAGTATTTTGGAAAGAAATTCGCTCGCTCGTTTGGAAAAGTAATTGAGGCCCAATTCTTTATTGCTGTTATAAATTGTGTGTTATCTGTTATTGCCCTTTGGATTTTAGGTTTTCCGCAATTGCTCGGGTTAGCTTTAATGATTTTCTTATTGGGTCTTATTCCTGTTGCAGGTGTAATTATATCACTGTTTCCGCTTTGTATAATTGCTTACAATATTGGGGGCACTGTATATGTACTATACATTTTAATTATTGTGGCAGTCATTCATGCGATTGAAAGTTATTTCTTAAATCCAAAATTTATGTCAGTTAAAACGAATCTACCTATTTTTTATACATTTATGATTTTAATTTTCTCTGAACATTTCTTAGGAGTTTGGGGATTAATTATAGGGATTCCGATCTTTATGTTTTTATTAGATGTGTTAGAAGTAACAAGTGATGAGAAAGAAGAAATGGTGAACAAGAAATAAAAAGCATCTATTTTGATGCTTTTTTATTTATAACTTATATTTTTGTATGCCATACTGTAAGAAAAGATAGTGGGGTGAAGAAGTGGCTGTAAACGAAAAATATGAATTTGCAACATTTGCCGGAGGGTGTTTTTGGTGCATGGTGTCGCCATTTGAAGAGATGGATGGCATTATAAAGGTTGTATCTGGATACACAGGTGGACATAAGGAAAATCCAACGTATAAAGAAGTTTGCTCAGAGAAAACAGGGCATTATGAAGCGGTACAAATTACTTTTGATCCAGAGCGTATGCCGTATGAGCAATTACTTCACTTATATTGGCAACAAATTGATCCAACTGATGCTGGAGGTCAATTTCATGATCGCGGACAATCGTATGAAACAGTCATTTTTTATCATAGTGAAGAGCAACGCGAAGCGGCAGAAGCGTCTAAACGTGAATTAGAAGAAAGTGGACGATTTTTGAAGCCGATTGTCACAAGAATTTTACCGGCTGCAACATTCTATCCTGCAGAAGAATACCATCAAAGCTATCATGAGAAAAATTCGTTTCGATATGCGTTATATCGTCAAGGTTCGGGACGTGATGCGTTTATCAAAAAATATTGGCCAAAGGATAATACTCATCTAAAAGAAAAACTCACAGAAATGCAATTTTATGTTACACAAGAAAGTGGAACAGAACCACCATTTCAAAATGAATATTGGAATCATAAAGAAGAAGGTATTTACGTTGATATCGTTTCAGGAGAGCCTTTATTTAGTTCTTTAGATAAATTTGATAGCGGTTGTGGGTGGCCTAGTTTTACAAAGCCGATGTTATCAGCAAGTATAAAAGAAAAAATAGATGTGAGCCATAATATGACGAGAACGGAAGTACGTAGTAAAGATACAGATTCTCATTTGGGGCACGTATTTCCAGATGGGCCGGGACCTAATGGTTTACGCTATTGTATTAATTCTGCTGCACTTCGTTTTATCCCTAAAGCGGATTTAGAGAAAGAGGGATACGGAGATTTTCTCATCTTGTTTAGACGCTAAAAAATATAACAGCCTGTTCCGCGTATTTCATTTTTGGAACAGGCTGTTATTACGTTATTTTTATTTCATGTATAAACTGTTTCATTTAATTAAGTTTTACACTTTTTATAGAAATGGTAATCGTGTGAGTTTTTTCATATATTGATGAATCACATAGATTCCATAGCTTTGAATAATAAAGAAGCTTGGAATGATAAAATATCGATATCTTGTCTGTATTTCTATTAAAAAGTGAATAGATATATATCCAATAATAAGTAATAGGAATAATGTATACTGAAGGTTTTTCTGCTTTGTGAAAAGAAGGTATAATAATCCAATCATACCAAATAGCATGGTTGCAATATAAATATATTTTTCATATTCCATGGCTGTATCAGCTAATTCTTTTTTATTTAATTGATTTAAGCTCCAGTAACCAGCGGAATCAAGACCTCCCCACATATAGGGAAATTTATCTCCAAAGAGTGTGAATAGCTTTTCTTTATCTGCAATTCGTTCTTTAATGAGCCTCATTTCTAATTCTTTTCTTTCTTCACCTATTTCTAGACTCATGATTTGTTCAGCATCGGATGTTGAATATAATCCTGTTGTTTCGTGGTTAAGTCCTACGACAAATTTCCAAAGGGGATCACGATTAGATAAAGGATATTTTGTAACTCCTGTAGCAATGAATGCAGAGCTTACGAGATAATGGACAGCATAAAAGACAAAAAGAATACCAATAAGTTTCTTTGTTGTAGTAAACATTGTTTTCTTATCTTTCCCAAGAAATCCGTGAAGGAATAGATAAATAATAACTGCTAATAAAATAAAGCTACCTAGAGGACGTATTATATCACCAAACGCTAATGTAATCCCTACAAAGATCCAAGTATATTTACTATAGAATCTTTTTGACACTAATAAATAGAACCCTAAATAAAATAAAAATGTTGCAAGGTGGTCATTAGTTAAGACGGAGCTCATCATAATGCTTGGAATAAAAAAAGCATATAATAGTCCAGCTATACGCCCAGTCCACTCATTAAAAATGTTGCTTGTAATACTATATATACATATGGTAGTTCCTGTACAATAAAGGACATTTAACAACTTCAAGATGAATATATGGTTACCGAATACATTGATGATAAAAGCTTGATACATCGTAAATCCAAGTTGATATACCCATGCTGTATAGTAGGGGGAACTTGAAAAACTATAGTCACCGTAAGCAGCTTGTACGGCACTCCTATACATTAATGCAAAGTCAGATTCAATTGGTGTTGGGATTTTTAGAATCCAAATGAATCGAAGGATAAACGTGCAAAGTGTTAACAAAATAATAAAGGCAGTTTTAGAAAGATATTTATTACAAAGGTAAGTTAGTAATATCAGTAAAATCATAATGATAATTACAATTGGGCCGCTAATAAGTGTTCGAACACTTAGAGTTTCTTTAACGGTTAAATAAGAGCTCCAAATAGTAAAAGCAAAGATAAGTAAGCATAAAAACACGAGGCATTTTGCTAACAATGAATTTAAACGATTCCATTGTAGGGTTAACATGGCTTATTACACTCCTTGTTTTTATTAATTTTCAAGGTGAAGTATAGTAATAATTTATGTATTTAGATGGGAATAAAGCGCACTCTTCATAAGAATACAATTTTTTAAACAAGGTAAAATGTTTTTCCTAAAAAAGAAATAATGAAATATGCCTCCTGTCTTAGACAAGAGGCATATTTTTATCCCGCATTAACGGGCAGTAAGACCCCCATCTCAAGATTCAGAGAGAAGCAAAGAAGATAGGTGGGGGCTAACTGCCCGTAAAAGCCCGATTGGTTCAACTAACCATCAGTAGGGGATGAAGAAAACCCTCACTGATGGAAGTTTCACTTTATTGATGAGCAGCTTTTTCCGCCCATTCCTCTACGTTCCAAACTTTTGTAATCCAACCTTCATAAAAGTCTGGTTCGTGACAAACAAGAACGATTGTCCCTTTATATGCTTTCATAGCGCGCTGTAGCTCTTCTTTTGCTGTTACGTCAAGGTGATTTGTTGGCTCGTCAAATAATAGCCAGTTACTTTCTGTTGCCATTAATTTGCATAAACGAACTTTTGCTTGCTCACCACCACTTAGTTGGCTCAATGGACGAGAAATATGCTCATTTTTTAAACCGCATTTCGCAAGCATTGCACGTACTTGATGTTGGTCTAAGTGTGGGAACGCATTCCATACATCATCAATTGGTGTAATATTTTCTGCTTTTACTTCTTGTTCAAAATAAGCTGGCTCTAAGAAATCACCAAGGCTTGTTTTTCCGCTTAGCGGTTTAATTTTTCCAAGAATTGTTTTGAGTAATGTTGATTTTCCGACACCATTACATCCGACAATGGCAATTTTCTCACCACGTTCAATTGTCATTGTTAATTTCGGTAATAGAGGGTGTGTATAGCCAATTTCTACATCTTCTCCTTCGAAGACAAAGCGGCTGCTTGCACGGCACTCTTTAAAAGAAAACTCAGGTTTCATAGCAGTTTCTGGACGATCAATACGCTCCATACGCTCCAACTGTTTTTGACGGCTTTTTGCACGTCCTGTTGTTGAGTAACGCGCTTTATTTCGTGCGATAAAATCTTCTTGCTGTTTAATGAACTCTTGTTGTTTTTGATATGCTTGTAAATGTTGATTTTTGTTGATTTCTGCTAGTTCTAAGAACTTTTCATATGTTGCTGTGTAGCGTGTCATTTTTGAGAATTCTAGATGGAAAATAACATTGACACATTTGTTCATAAATTCTGTATCATGGGAAATTAAAAGGAACGCATGTGGATATTCCTTTAAATAGTTTGCTAACCATTGAATGTGTTCAACGTCTAAATAGTTGGTCGGCTCATCGAGTAATAGCACTTCTGGTTGCTCAAGTAATAGTTTAGCAAGCAATACTTTCGTACGTTGTCCACCACTTAATGCTGAAACATCACGATCTAAACCAATTGCATCAATTCCAAGCCCGCGTGCTGCTTCTTCAATTTTAATATCTAATAAATAGAAACCGCCTGCTTCAAGTGCATCTTGCGCTTCTGCCATCTGTTCAAGTAGTACTTCTAATTCTTCTGGTGATGCCGTTGCCATTTTTTCAGTAATTGTATTTAACTCTTTTTCTTTCTCAAATAACGGTAAGAACGCATCTGTTAATACGTCACGAATAGTTCTTCCAGGCGTTAAAATTGTGTGCTGGTCTAAATATCCGTAATGCGTACCTGGTGTCCATTCTACACGTCCTTGATCATGAATAAGTTGCCCTGTAATAATATTCATAAATGTTGATTTACCAACGCCGTTTGCGCCGACTAAGCCAACATGTTCTCCTGCTAATAAACGCATTGATACATCTTTAAATAATGTACGATCGCCAAAGGTATGCCCTAGGCTTTCAACTGTTAATAAGCTCATAGTGTCCTCCGCCCTGTTTGAAATAGTATCTTGAATCATGATACTAAATTCTTAAATATAAAGCTATCTTTAAATTATCACGTATTCCTTATGAATGGGAGCTGTAACTTTATGGGAAAAAGTTATGTTTGTACTAAGGAAGAATATGAATTGTTGTAACTATCGATTTACCTTACAATAATGTAATTTTTTTGTAAGATAAATCGATAGTTGATTCCTTTTATATATTATACACTTTCGTTAACAAGGTCGTATAAACATATAGATGAATAAATATAATGATAAATACGATGATGCGTGCTTTATACCAAGATGATAAATTGTCATTATTTTATTCATCACTTGTTTAGAGATTATAAAAAATCTCCTTGTTTTTTGTAAGTTAAAACCCTATAAAGAAAAAGCAACTGTCCAACGAAGGATCAGTTGCTTTTTCTTTTATCACGCTATTCGCGGGCAGTAAGACCTCCACCTCAAGATTGAGAGAGAAGCGCAGTAGATAGGTGGGGGCTAACTGCCCGTAAAAGCCCGATTGGTGAGGGCTTTCCATCAGTGGGGATGAAGAAACTCCCCACCGATGGAAGTTTCACTTTATTTAAAGTACCCTCTGACAATTCCTTTTAAGCGATTTGCATGGAATTTTCGTTTATCGTTAGAGATGTTTTGCATCGTACGGAATGTAGCAGCAGTAATGGCACGTAAAAAGTAAGGGAATCCGTAATGCAAGCGAATGACTCTGCCGAAACCGCCGGCATAGGAAATTGCTCTTTTTAATGATTGTTCATTAATGACCTCTTCTTTTACAGGATGATATACGAAAAGGTCTTTCTTAAATACACCTGTATATCCATTCTTCATACCGCGAAGTACGAAGTCAGTTTCTTCACCGGCTCCGTAAATCGTTCCTGATCCAACTCCTAAGTCTTCATCAAATGTGCCTACATCTTGTACAAATTGTTTCGTGAAAAATAGTGCAAAGGAAGGTCCCATGAAGCCATATTTGTTATTTAAAATGATGTCTGTTTCTGGTGCGTGTATTAAAGAGCCTGTCCCTTCTACATTTGTTGTATTGGTGGAGATAAAGTGAATATCTTTGTTTTTCTCAAACGTTTCTTGGATGCTTTCTAATACATTTGTTTCGTAAATACAATCGTCATCTGGAAAAGCAATAATATCGCCGTCAATTACTTTTAATCCTGTGTTACGTGCACGAGATAGTCCTTTAATTGGTGTGTATATATAGTTGATTGGGAATTTTTCTTTATAATCTTCAAATAAATCAGAGATTGGTATATCGTTTTGATCAACTACGATGAGTTCAAAGTTTTTGTATGTTTGTTTTTCTAGCGATGTTAGTAAATCTATAATATCATCACGTCTGCCGCAAGTGGCCATGATTAAAGAGAATTTCAATCGTAACAGCTCCTTTAAGAAGTTTCGTTAGCAGGAGGATTGAGGAAAAGATGTAGTATTCTTTCCTCATGTGTATTACGCTTTTTTAAATTTTAATTTTATTTTATTTAAAAACATAAAGAGAATTTCATCCTTTGTTACCAATAAGATAAGAGCGTAAGCAAATATATTTACTGAAATTGTGATAAAAGCAAATGATAGCGTGTTTTTGAAATACATCTTTACAATAAATGTTAATGGAATAAACGTTAGTGAGTAAAGTAAATATTTTAATTTGCTCATATCAAACAATGTGTAATTTACTTTTAATTTCTTCTTTACATACATATATTCCAAAACAATCAATAAGCAGTTTGCAATTGTTGTTGTGAAAATAGCAGTTGCTGGCGTGAAGACATGAAAGATAATTAATAAAATATCTAATACAAGGTTTGTGAAACCGCATATGAATAAAAAGCGAACTAAAATATGCTCTTTCTTCTTCACATAAATAATTTGGTTCGATAGAATCGACTCGATTCCTACGGAAACCATATATAGAGCAAAAATAGATAATGTATTCCCAGCAGGTGCAAATTCGGATCCGCCGTAAATAACAACAGCAGCATGAGAAATTAAAATGAGGCCAACAGCAGCAGGGAAGAGTGTAATAAAGTATACCTTTGAAATCTTATTTAATAATGTTTCATACTCTTTTTCATCAGCATTTCCTGATAAATAGGATAGTCTTGGAATGGTAACTTGAATTACGCTGATCATTAGTGTATTAACAATGGTCATCATTTGAAAGGCCATTACATAGAATGCCACATACTCTGCACCTAAATATTCTCCAAGTAAGAAACGGTCTAATTGTGTATACAAGATGCTTGTATTTGAGAAAATAACGACTGCTAGTAATGGTTTTAAGTGCGGAACGATTGTAATATTAGAGAAATCAAATTTTATTTTCCGCTTAATGTATATAAAGCTAGTAAAATGATTTAAAAATGTTGAAAGAGCTAATAGTGCTGCATATTGTTTATAGTCGTTTGCATTATGAACGATTATAAATAATAGCACAACGTAAGTTAATCTAACACAAATGGTTTTTATAGCAATAAAATCATAGTTTTCATGAGCCTCATTTACCCATTCTACGTAGAACATATTCGAAATGAAGTTAAATCCGAAAATAACTAATACCGGGAATATCTTTTCATTGCCATAGCCGATGTAACTAAATATTAAAAAGGTTGTTAGAGCAAATAAGCTTGTCATTAAATTAATAAGGTAAAGGTTTGTGAAAAGTTGACTTACCTTTTTTTATCATTTTTTATTAAGCTCATTTCTCGTAATCCATATTGATAAATACCAAATACAGCAAAAATGAAGAAGTAATTAAAAATCGTATCAGCAAAGTTAACAGTTCCCATTGATTGTGCTCCAAGCGCTCGGTAAGCGTATGGTCCAACGAGTAAGGGGAGAATAATGTTAAAGACATTCAGTGCAATCTTATACAAAATGTTTTTAAATAGTGATTTTTGCATAACTAGATCCTTCTATACATAATTTTATGGAGTTTATGATTCGTGCTTTATCTATTACACATTTCGTAATTATACGATTTATCTTATGTTGTGGGCAAATTTTTTTAAAAGCCCTAGCTAACTTATAAGTAACCTTATCAGTGTAACGCACGTAAACTTTGTAAAGCAACTTATGGAAATAATCATTGATGAAAACGGATTTTAAATGTCATATTAAAGATTAAGAAGAAGTATGAGAAACCACCATCCTAATAGAGGATGGTGGTTTCTTTAATTAGGCATTCCACGGTTTTTGGATGGTTAGTACTTCTGCCATTTCTTTACTTTTTAGTCGGTTCAGTTTTCGTTTTTCTGCACGTTCTGCACCTGTATTATATAACCATTGCTCTTCTTCTGTTTCAGCAATTAAACCTGGTACAGAGGATGGTTTTCCGTCTTCTAATGCCACGAAAGTAATGAAGCAAGTAGCAGCAATGCGGCGTTCACCGCCTAATAAATCCTCTGCAACGACTTTTACGAATACTTCCATAGAAGATCTTCCTGTATAACAAACGAATGCTTCATAGCAAACAGAATCAGTTTGATGAATTGGTGTTAAAAAATCAACAGAATCGATAGAAGCTGTCACACAGTGTTTACGACTATGACGTGCAGCTGCGATAGAAGCAATGCTATCAATTTCTGCTAATAATTTTCCGCCAAATAATGTTTGATGGTTATTTAAGTCATTCGGAAAAACACGTGTTGTTTTTATCGCCTTGGATTCTCTCATAAATTTCTTTTCCATATTATCTACTCCTGTTTGTTTTGTTCTAATGATACCCATAAGAACTCGATTTGTTCTGTTCATTATTTATAATAATGAACAGAAGTTTCACTCCGTATAGATTGTAGTGTAAAAGAGATTTCGCTTACATTGCAAGGAGAATATGTGATGTTACTAGCTTTGTCATAGAAATAAGCTACCAGCACTCCTTTTATTCATGATAAAATCATTTTGTCAAAAATATAAAGTTAAAGGGAATAGATATCCTTTAACAAAGAGAAAAAGAGGTGCAATGCAATAGAATTATGAGTAATGTACAGATAGGCTTTCATTCTTTTTTTAACAAGATAGTAGTTGGACTCATGTTCCTCTTTTTTTATATTCATTTTGGTATTCTTTTGAAGAGGTAAGCAATATTTTTGATATAAACTCTTCTAGTTTAGTGATTGTGTTAGGTGTTTGTATCATTTTAATTTTGCTGGCTACATCTATTTTACAATATCGATTTACGAGTAAACAATTTATTCTTTTTCTTATTTCGAGTACTGTGGTACTTCGCTTTCTATCAATTGTGTCGATGGGAGCCCCACTTGAAGGTAACGCGAAGATGATATATGAGGCCGCTAAGCAAATTGGGCAAGGAAATACTAGTTTTAGCGAACTAGAAAATCTTGTACAATTACCTTTTATTATGTATGAATCCTTTTTTATTCGTCTTTTTGGAGATGCAATGTTTGTATTAAAGATATGTAATATCTTATATTGCGGGGCTACAGCTTTTTTATTTACAAGCTTGCTTCTACGCTATTTCATGAAGAATGCGGCCGAATTGCAGCTATGTTGTATGCTTTGTATATTCCTAATATTGTACTTTGTTCCGTGTTAACGAATGAACATTTAGCAACATGTTTATTTTATTTTGCATGTTACTTACTTATACATAAAGGTTTAAGTCACTCGTATATGTGGGGAGTGGCTGCTGCTTTATTTGCTTTTAGTAATATGATTCGTCCATTAGGTTTATTCTTGATTATAGTCCTTGTTATGTACCTTGTAGTGGTGGAAGTTTTGCAAAGTGCAGAACGAAAAAAAATGCTTTTTAAAATAGTAGGTGTATGCGTTATATTTTATGGTGTCCATTACGGAGTAAGTTACGCGTTGGCAAAATCAAGTAGTTTACAATATACATTTACAAATGATCAGTATGTTCAATCTGTATTAGTAGGAGGAAATGAAAAAACAACAGAACAAGAGAAGAAAGAGAAAAAAGAGTATACTGTGGATTTTATAAATAAAAAGTTGAAAGCAATAGAGATGGATCAGTTTACCTCTATTCAAATGAGTTTAGGGGAATTTCAGAAACAAGGAATACAAAACACTCTTATAAAGGGTGGGTACCTTATATATATAATGATTACAATATTTGCAGCAATTGCTATGTTACATCTTCTATTTCAAAAACCGGGAAATGAAAGTTATATGCTGCTTCTATTCATTATAGGAGGCTATTTATTTACAAGATTTATGGATATGCGTATTGTATATGATGGCATACTAGTCCCTAGTTTATTGATATTACAAAGCTATGGGATATATATAGTATATCAATATTGTCAAAAGCTGTTTTTTAAAAAATAAAAGAATCCTCTAAGTAGGATTCTTTTTTCATCTTTAAAAATGCTTAGCATGATTGTTCCCCCTGTATATATTTATCCTGCTATCTCTAGACAATAAGCTCCTACCTCAAAATTTAAAGGCGGAATCCCTTGTTGATAGAAGTTTTACCTTATAAAACGTTTACAATGTTTGGCATTTCATTTATTATAGCTTTTAATTTTCCTTTAAATTGTTATATTTAATTTAAGTGATTCTAATAACATAAAGAAAGAGAATTCTTCCAAGAATTCTCTTTTGTATGAAAATAGATCAATGACTTTTATTCATTTTTGCATGTGTCTTAAAAAAGACTGGGAAATGTACATTATAGATAAAAGTTACAACACGTATAGTAAATGTCACAAGTAAACAAATATAGAAAGCTAATACGTGTGATCCCATTTCATACGTAATAAGAAAGCTAATTGCACCTAGAATGGAGGCAATTGCATAAATTTCTTTACGAAAGACATATGGGATATCTTGAGCACAAATATCGCGTAAAATTCCACCGCCAATACCTGTAATTACTCCCATAGAAACAACTAAGAAAGAAGCAGTCATATGATGGGTAATGGCTGCATTTGCACCGATTGCAGTAAATACGCCTAAACCAACAGCGTCTGAGAGCATAATAACAACTTGTAATTTATGAATTCTTTCAAAAAACATACAAGTAAATAATGCGGCTAAGATGCTAATGAAAAAGTAAATGGGTTGAACAAATGCAACTGGAGGTAAGTTTCCAATCATAACATCGCGAATTATCCCGCCGCCAAGTGCAGTTGCTACAGATAAACAAAGGACACCAAATAAATCAAGTTCTTTTTTCAAGCCTACTAATGTACCAGAAATGGCAGCTGCGATAATACCGAGAAATGTAAATACATCAATTAAAAACATTGCTCCAATCCCTTCCTTCTAAAGATGTTCCAAGGAAAGAATATACACTAAAGTTATGAAAATAACAATTACTGTTTCGCTACATGTAAAAAAAGTGAAAGAATAAGGAAAGAAAGCGTTTGAAAATGCTATTTGAGAGTGAATAAATTATAAAGTGAAACTTCCCTCAGTGGGGGTCTTACCGCCCGTTAATGCGGGATAAAAATGAGGTTTTTAAAGATTTTAGTATTCAATTAAAATACCACTTAGTCAATTGAGGACTTATGCTATAATAAGTATTTGGAACGAGTTACGATACTTACAATATTTATCGGAGGCAAAGATGTTAAATAACAATAGTTTAGGTTATAAATTCGAGAGCTTTCTATTGATTTTTATTATATTACAACCAATTATAGACTTGCTTACATCATTTTGTATTTTAGTGCTCAAAATTGATGCAACGGTTGGAGTGATATCGCGTTTCTTTGTTATGGCTCTTGCTGGTATTTATATTCTCATGCAAGCCCGTGTTAGAGAAAACCGAAAATATATTATATATTTACTTGGACTAGGAATTGTCCTTGGATTAGGATTTTTAAATAATAAAATGATTAAGAATCCGATGTTACAAGGAGAAGAGATTAAGTTTATCGCAAAGACGTTATACCCATTTGTCATGATAAGCTGTTATATTCTAGTATTTAAGTCATTAAGGATGAAAGAAACGATGCATACAAAGATGAGAAATTATGTAGCGTATGCAGCTTTAATTATAAATGTGGTTATGGTTGTATCTATCGCAACGGGAACAGATTCTAATAGTTATGAATATTTTAAAGAAGGTTCACGTGGCTGGTTTTTTGCAGGGAATGAACTTGGATCGGTTTTAGCAATAATATGTCCAATTGTTGTTTTGTATTCTATTGAAAAAACAACAAGCTTGGCAAAGAGTTATTTTTGGATTCCGTCTCTTTTAATAATATTTTCATTATTTGCAGTTGGTACAAAAGTAGGAGCGGGAGCTATTTTCTGTACAGTTGCTATTGCTATTTTTATGTGCTTTATACAAGCATTTTTACAACGGAAAGAGCATAATAAAAAGCCATATTTGTTAAATGGTTTGATTGCAACAGTTATATTTGTGGGAGTATTGGGGTATTTTCCGTTCTCGCCAATATATAAAAATACAAGTATTCATGTTCAAGTTTTTGAAAAAGTACAACGAGAGAAAAAACAACAGAATAAACCTGTTACACCAGAGGATATTAAAAAAGAGAAAGAAGAAGAGAAACAGGCTGAGACACAATCTCTCATTTTCAGTGGGCGTGAATTATTTACACAGATGTATAAAGACTTTTATAAACAAGCGCCTATGTCTCAGAAGTTACTTGGTATGGGGTATGGTGGTAACTTTAAAGATGCCCCAAAATTAATTGAAAGAGATTTCCATGATTGGTTTTACACATTTGGAATTATCGGTTTCATTTTCCTTATGATTCCATTTGTGTATTATGGTTTGAGAATCCTAATGGTATTTATAACAAGGTTTCGTGATATGTTTACAGTTAAGTATGCGTTGTTAGCTGCGGGTCTTTTGTTAGCATTAGGAATTGCTTTTACAGCAGGTCACGTATTAACGGCACCAGGGGTAAGTATTTACTTTGCTGTATTATTGGCATATTTAATCGTAGATTTAGAAATAGAATGATGGAAAAATAAAAGCTAGCATTATGTTAGCTTTTATTTTTTGCTATAGTAAAACAAAGGAAAAATATATTGATGGAGGAAGAAAAAGATGAAAGTGTTACATATGAATGCTGGAGCAGAAACAGGTGGCGGAAAAACGCATATTATCTCACTTTTGTCGCAATTTCCGAAAGATGGAGTAGAATTAGCAGTATTTGAAGAAGGTCCAATTGCAAGCGAAGCGAGAGCATTAGGGATAAAGGTACACGTGTTTTCACAATCATCTCGCTATGATATATCTATTCTCTCAAAAATACGTTCTTTTATTAATGAAGAACGTTTTGATATCGTTCATACACACGGAGCAAGAGCAAACTTTTATCTTTCTCTATTAAAAAGAAAGATAAGTGCCAAATGGGTTACAACAGTTCACAGTGATCCAACGCTGGATTTTATGAAACGTGGTTTAAAAGGATGGATTTTTACAAAGTTAAATTTACGTTCGTTTAAGAAGATTGATTTGTTTTTTGCAATTACAGAACGTTTTAAGAGAAATACGGTAAAGCTAGGTGTACCAGAGGATAAAATTTGTACAATCTATAATGGTATTGAATATGATCTTACACCAGCAAAGCCTTATAACCTAGAGGAGCAATTCGGTATACAAGAAGACGTATTTACAGCGATTCAAGTAGCGCGTCTTCACCCTGTTAAAGGGCATGAAATATTATTTGAGGCATTACAAAATACGGAGATTCCAAATATAAAAGTATTGTTACTTGGCGATGGTCCGATTGAGAATGAGCTAAAAGAAATGGTAAAACAAAAAGGAATAGAAGATAAAGTACTATTTTTAGGACATCGTCAAGATGTAAAAGAATTATATGCATCAGCACATATTAACTTACTTACATCACATAGTGAAAGTTTCTCACTTGTTTTATTAGAAGCGGCAAATCAACGTTTAACTTCTATTGCTACAGATGTTGGTGATATGTCAAAGCTCATTGTCGATGAGACATATGGCTGGATCATTCCGACTGGCGATGCTTCGGCTCTTGCTCATGCATTAGAGGAAGCATATGGAAAATGGGAGAATGGTGAATTGGCGGAAATGGGTGAGCGTTTATATATGCATGCGTCTTCTCACTTTTCTTTACGAAAGGTGTATGAAGATACGCATAAAGCGTATGAAAAGCTTTTATCGGAGTAACTATTATACTAAATTAGGGAAGTTAGACTACCCGTAAAAGCTCGATTGGTTCAACTAGCCATTAGTGAGAAGAGAGTTCACTGATGGTTAGTTGAACCTTATAGAAATAGAAAAGATATTTGAAATAGAGAGGATTTTAAATATGGCAGTGCAAACAATTGATATTTTAGGCGTGCCCTTCTCAACGATGACAATGGAAGAAACGATTCGATATATGATGCAGCAGCTAGAAAAGGAACAAGAGAATACATTCCAAGTTGTAACGGCAAACCCTGAAATTGTGATGTGTGCAAAAAAAGATGCTAAATTCCATGAAACGCTTCTTCAGGCAGATATTATTACACCGGATGGAATTGGCGTAGTAAAGGCAAGCGGTATGCTAGGTACACCGTTAAAAGAGCGTGTAGCAGGTTTTGATTTGATGAGTGATTTATTTAAAACATTATCACAAGAGAAGAAATCGGTATCTGTCTTTTTACTTGGAGCAAAGCCGCACGTTATAGAAAAAGCTGCTCAAACTTTAACAGAAAGATATGAAGCGTTATCCATTGTAGGTACACAAGATGGATATTTTAAACAAGAGCAGGAAGAAGAAATTATTGCGCGTATTCAAGAAGCGCAGCCAGATATTTTGCTTGTTGCACTTGGATTCCCAAGACAGGAAAATTTTATTCAGCAGAATAAACATCGTTTAAATACAAAGATAGCTGTTGGTGTTGGGGGAAGTTTTGATGTTTGGGCAGGAGAAGTAAAGCGTGCCCCGAAATGGATTCAAGCTATTCATTTAGAATGGTTTTATCGTTTATGCAGCAATCCAACACGCTGGCGTCGTCAACTTGTATTAGTTGAATTTTTGAAAGAAGTGGTTCGGTCGAAAAGGTAGCGATATTTTGCTACCTTTTTTTCTATGCAAGTCTGTATACGTAACGCACCTTCCACATGAAAAAATACCTATGTATGAGGTGTTTTTTCATGGGAAAGATAAGGTTTACGTAGGTAGTTTGTCTTCTTTAGTACGTAATTAAAAAAGTATTTTACTTATGTAATATACATATGTAAAATGAAGTGTAAAGACAGCTTTGTAAGGAGGACCTCTAGTGGGGAAAGTTACAGAAATCTCGAATCGAAAGCTTCTCGGAATTGCTGGGCTTGGTTGGCTATTTGATGCAATGGATGTTGGGCTTCTTTCGTTTATTATTGCTGCTTTACAAAAAGAATGGCAGCTTAGTGCACAGCAGATGGGGTGGATTGGTAGTATTAACTCCATTGGAATGGCAGTTGGAGCACTTATATTTGGGATATTAGCAGATAAAATCGGTCGTAAACCTGTTTTTATTATTACATTATTATTATTTTCTGTTGGTAGCGGTTTAACAGCTTTATCAACAACATTAACTGTATTTCTTATACTTCGTTTTCTTATTGGAATGGGACTTGGAGGAGAATTACCTGTTGCATCAACACTTGTATCTGAAAGTGTTGCCGCACATGAACGTGGTAAAATTGTTGTTTTATTAGAAAGCTTTTGGGCTGGTGGGTGGTTAATTGCTGCTCTCATTTCATATTTTGTTATTCCGACATATGGTTGGCAAACAGCGATGGTTTTAAGTGCAATTCCAGCTTTTTATGCACTATATTTACGCTGGAGTTTACCAGATTCACCACAATTTCAAAAAGCACCTCAAAAACAATCTGTATTTGCAAATATAAAGGCAGTTTGGTCTGGGGATTACAGAAGAGCGACTGCTATGCTCTGGATTTTATGGTTTTGTGTTGTATTTTCTTATTATGGAATGTTCCTTTGGCTTCCAAGTGTACTAGTATTAAAAGGGTTTAGTTTAATTAAGAGCTTTCAATATGTGTTAATTATGACACTTGCGCAGCTTCCGGGTTATTTTACAGCTGCTTGGTTTATTGAACGCTTTGGCCGGAAGTTTGTGTTGATCACATACTTACTTGGAACGGCATGCAGCGCATATTTCTTCGGGGAAGCAGATTCACTTCTCACGTTAATGATCGCAGGTATGTTGCTATCTTTCTTTAATTTAGGAGCTTGGGGAGCGTTATATGCGTATACGCCAGAGCAGTATCCAACAGTTATTCGTGGTACAGGAGCTGGGATGGCAGCGGCATTTGGCCGCATCGGTGGTATTTTAGGACCATTATTAGTTGGTTATCTCGTAGCCACGCATGTTTCTCTTTCTGTTATCTTTACGGTCTTTTGTACAGCTATTGTAATTGGTGCCCTTGCTGTACTTATGCTTGGAAAAGAAACAAAACAACAAGAATTAATATAATGAAAAGGAAGCTATGTAAAGCTTCCTTTTCATTGTTTTCTGACAAAAACATGGTATATTTGATAGAAAAATGGTTTATAAAAAGGGATTATTTCGAAAAAAGCGAATGTATACAACAAGGCGTATGGACAAAAGGATTAGGTGGTTGGGCAGACATGAAAATTTTAATCGTAAATGAACGAGAAGAAAACAGAGGACAATTAATAGATTTTTTCAAAGAACATGTAAAAAATTTGGAATGTTTTGAAGCGGAAACAGGAATGGAATCACTACAGATAGCGAAAAAGTATACGCCAGATTTTATTTTTTTAGATACACAATTACCAGATGCAACGGGTTTTGAAGTCGCAGGCTTGCTGCGCCAATTAACATTACATACAAAGTTTATATTTACAGGAAACGACATGAAAGATGCAATTATATCATTTCGTTTTCACGCTTTTTACTACTTATTGCAACCATTTAAGCAGGAAGACTTGCAGTTTTTATTGCATAGTATCGAGCAAGAAAGAGTAACACGAGAGAAGAATCGATTGCAAAAGCTCCCGATTGAATGTCATGAAGGAATTACATATATTCTTCCAGACGATATTGTATATATAAGTAAGAATAAAGAAAATAAAACAGTTTCAATTTACACAATCAATAATCAATATATCTCAACGTATACATTGCAAGAATTAGAAGGTAAGTTAGCGGTATACGATTTTTTACGTGTTCATAAAAGTTATCTTATTAACGTTATATATGTGCGAGAATTAAAGCCTTATTATAACGGAACGTATAACTTATATTTGGAAAGGTATGATAACCAGCCGATACCTGTTAGTCGAAATTATGTAAAACGGCTTCGAAATAAAATTGAGTTGTAACAAGTCGTGGACGAATTTAAACATGTTAAAATAGGAAACATTCATCATAAGGAATATTATATTTAACTATTCTGAAAATTTAGTACAATTCCCTCTAAGGCATAACATTAGGGGGATTTTTGTTGAAAGCATGGAAATCTATTTTACTTTGGGGTGTGATTACGGCTTTAGGAGCAGCAGGATTTGCTGTTTTAGCGTTATCTCGCGGTGAAACGATTAATGCAGTTTGGTTGTTGGTTGCCGCTGTTTCCGTATATGCTGTTGCATATCGCTTTTATAGTAGATTTATCTCCAGAAAAGTTTTTGAATTGGACGATAATCGAAAAACACCGGCAGAGCTTTTGAATGATGGGAAAGATTATGTTCCGACAAATAAATGGGTTTTATTTGGGCACCACTTTGCGGCAATTGCTGGGGCTGGACCGCTAGTTGGTCCAATCTTAGCTGCACAGATGGGATATTTACCAGGAACGCTTTGGATTATTGTTGGAGTTGTGTTAGCCGGAGCTGTACAAGATTTTGTGATTTTGTTCGCGTCTATGCGTCGCAACGGGAAGTCGCTTGGTGAAATGATTAAAGAAGAGATTGGTCCAGTAACAGGTTTTATTGCGATGATCGGTATTTTGGGAATTATGATTATTTTATTAGCGGTATTAGCTCTTGTTGTGGTGAAAGCGCTCGTAGGAAGCCCGTGGGGAATGTTTACGATTGCAGCAACAATTCCAATTGCAATTTTAATGGGTGTATATATGCGTTACATTCGCCCAGGCCGTGTTGGAGAAGGTTCAGTTATCGGTATTATTTTACTTCTTTTGTCGCTTGTAGCGGGTCAGTATGTAGCAGAAAATCCAACGCTTGCTACTATGTTTACATTCAAAGGTGAAACAATTGCAATTATGCTTACCATTTATGGATTTATTGCTTCTGCATTACCTGTTTGGCTATTACTTGCACCGCGTGATTATTTAAGTACGTTTTTAAAGATTGGAACAATTGTTGGTTTAGCGCTCGGTATTGTGATTGTTGCACCAGATTTACAAATGCCGGCAGTTTCACAATTTATTGATGGAACGGGTCCAGTATTTGCAGGGAATTTATTCCCGTTCTTATTTATTACAATTGCTTGCGGAGCTGTATCTGGCTTCCATGCGCTTGTTTCTTCTGGTACGACCCCGAAAATGATAGAAAGGGAAGGACATGCACAGCCAATTGGTTACGGTGCTATGCTTATGGAATCATTTGTTGCAGCGATGGCAATGATTGCAGCTTGTGTACTAACGCCAGGTACATACTTTGCAATTAATAGCCCTCCGGCAGTCATTGGAACGGATGTAACACAGGCAGCACAAGTAATTAGTTCTTGGGGGTTTACTGTGACGCCAAATGAGCTGAAAGAATTGGCTGTAAACGTCGGAGAACAAACGATATTATCTCGTACAGGTGGGGCACCGACGTTCGCGATTGGGATGGCTCATATTTTCTCTCAAGTAATTGGCGGAAAAGCATTAATGGCATTTTGGTATCACTTTGCAATTTTATTTGAAGCGCTCTTCATTTTAACAACTATTGATGCAGGAACACGTGTTGGTCGATTTATGATTCAAGACATTTTAGGGCACGTTTATAAACCATTTGCAAAAACAGATTCTATGCTTTCCAATATTGTTGCAACAACGCTGTGTGTTCTAGGATGGGGATATTTCTTATATCAAGGGGTAATTGATCCGCTTGGCGGTATCAATACGCTATGGCCGCTCTTTGGAATCGCAAATCAAATGTTAGCTGGGATTGCATTATTACTTGGAACGACTGTTTTGTTTAAAATGGGAAAAAAGGCATATGTTTGGGTGACACTCATTCCGACAACGTGGTTACTGATTGTTACAATGACAGCTGGCTATCAAAAGTTATTTCATGAAAATCCGAAAATTGGATTCCTCTCTCATGCAAAAGTGTTCCAAAGTGCACTAGATAAAGGGAAACTATTAGCACCGGCGAAAAACGTAGCACAAATGAAACAAATTATTTTTAATGATTATATTGATGCGACGCTTTGTGGAATTTTCATGCTTGTTGTAATCGCGGTACTGATATCGTCTATTAGAATATGGATACAAGTATTGAACAATAAAGCAACTCCATTAAAAGAAGCGGCGTATGTTCCACGCGATGAAAGTGAGGTACAACACTATGCTTAAAACAATGATAGGCATGTGGAGATACCGAAAACAATTTATTAGTTTGCTTGTTGGTGTACCTAGCTATGAGAAGTATGTTGCTCATATGGAACAAAAACATCCAAATGAAATTATATTATCTCGAAAACAATTTTTTGCCGAAGCGCAAGAAGCAAGATTTAATGCGAAGGGCGGTAAAATTTCGAGATGCTGTTAGAGAGAATATAGTAAAAAAGGGCGATATCTCGCTCTTTTTTTATGTTTTAAAGTTTCACGTGAAACATATAAAGAAAAGTTTGGGAATTGTAGGGGGATAATATACAAAAATAAATAGGAAAAGGGGTACAAAATGGATAGGGATGGAACTTTCATGTGAGTTTTCAAGTTGTAAAAAGACCAGGTATATTTTTATGCTAGATAATCTAGTTGTTAATACAACTGTTATTCTTTCTTTTATTTTTGTTGGTATTGTAATGGGAACTTTAGGTGTTCTGCTTATGAAGTTTGGTGTCCATATTGAGGATGCGATGCTAGATTTACGCTATCTTTCTGTTATATTAGCTTCCATCATTATTTTAATTGTACGTTTATTGTTAACGAATTATTCAGTAGGTGCTTCAATCTATGTAGACTCACTGCAGCAATTTATTCAACTTGCAGATGAGGCATTATACTCTTCCAACGAAATAGAAGAAATCAAGTGAGTGCTGTTTCATGAAAAATAAAGTCGTCACGTATGGACGACTTTATTTTTTAATTTTAATCCCGCTATTCGCGGGCAGTAAGACCCCTACCATTGATTGAAGTTTCACTTTATACAAGTTCTTTTCCAGCTCCAAATTTACGATATGCACCGTGATGAGTTGGACCCACATATTCGTTTAGTTTGAATGAGTGGTGAATTGCAGCTGTAATAAACTCTTTTGCTACTTGCACAGCTTCTTTTACAGATTTTCCTTTTGCTAACTCTGCTGTAATTGCAGCAGCATATGTACAACCTGCACCGTGTGTGTATGTTGTTTCAATTTTTTCAGATTCTAAAATTTCAAATGTTTCTCCATCGTATAATAAATCGATTGCTTTTTCTGTTCCTAGCTTGCTGCCGCCTTTAATAAGTACATATTTTGTACCTAAAGCATGGATTTTTTCAGCAGCTTGCTTCATATCTTCAAGTGAGTTAATTTTTACACCGCTTAGTTGATACGCTTCAAATAAATTTGGTGTTACAATCAATGCTTTTGGAACAAGCACATCGCGTAAGCATTCGTTCGTTTCTGGGTGAAGCGCCTCATCTGCCCCTTTACATACCATAACAGGGTCTACTACTACGTTTTGTAGATTATGTTTCTCAATTGTTTCAGCAACAAGTTCAATAATTTCAACAGATCCAAGCATACCTGTTTTTAAGGCATCAACGCCAACGCCTTCAATTGTCGTTTCTAATTGTGGTTTCAATGTAGACGCTGGAATTGGGAACACATTATGTGCCCAACCGTTATGTGGATCCATTGTTACAATTGTTGTAAGAGCTGTCATACCATATACCCCAAGCTCTTGGAATGTTTTTAAGTCTGCTTGCATACCAGCGCCGCCGCTTGTATCAGATCCAGCAATTGTAAGTGCTTTGTTTAATGTCATTGTGAAAGCCCCCTCAAGTGATATAATGAAAACTACATTTTTATCCATTATATCAATGTTATGAATAAGTACAAAGTGAAAAAGTTACTTGCATGTTTTAGAAGAGACTGAATTTGATACAATGAGAAATGAAAATATTGTATGTAGGAGTAGATATGATTAACGGCACATTTAAGGCTGGTAAAGGATTTGATTTAACAGCAGAAGAAATTATTGCAGCAGGTCTTGAAAAAGCTGTTAAAGTAGCAAGTGCGTGCTAATTAACAAAACAAACGCCATTTAATAGAGCAGTACAAACACTATAAAAGTGCTGGTACTGTTTTTTTATCCCGCTATTCGCGGGCAGTAAGCCCCACCTCAAGATTCAGAGAAAGGCGAAGAAGATAGGTGGGGGATAACTGCCCGTAAAAGCCCGATTGGTGAGGGCTAATAATCAGTGGGGGATGAAGAAAACCCCCACTGATTAAAGTTTCACTTTATCCCGCTACTTTTGAGTGGATTTTTTATTATCGAGGGATGAAGAAAAACTCCCACTGCTGGGAGTTTCACTTTATTTTACTATTTTATTTTTGTACTAGTTCTTCTTGTTCATTCTTATTATGATTCGGAAGTGGAAATACATTACCGATCATTGCAGCTCCAATCATTGGTAACAATAAATTAATTGGGAAGAACATGAGTAATAATAATGTCATAGCGATTGGTTTTCGTACTGCATAGCTTGAAATGGCTGTCGTTACAATAGCTACACAAGCAACTGGATCTAATGACGGTATGAGAGTTGCTATAGCATATCCAATACTTGCACCAGAAAATACAATTGGAAAAATATGTCCGCCACGCCAACCTGTAGTTAAACAAACCGCGGTTATACACAACTTTAAAATCCCTGAAAGAGCCAGTATCCCAAATGATATTCCTGTCCATTCATTTACTAAGTCTTTTAATTGGTGTTCTCCTGAAAACAGTGTATACGGAAGTATAGTTCCTGCAATCCCTAAAAGGATACCGCCTATAATCGCTAATGTTAGCTTATATTCTTGAAAAGGATGTACTATTTTTTCTAATATATGTTCTAATTGGAAATAACAGTATCCTACCCCGACACCTATAAAAATAAGAGGGAGAAAGGCAATCCATTCATGGAGTGCAAAAGATCCTTCTCCAAAATTAACAATAAAGGATCCTCGATTATCAAACTGACTAAGCAATAAATATACAGAAAAACCAGCAAAAGTAGTAGCGAGATATACGATAGTCTTTTTCCCTCTAAAAGCTTCAGTGAGTTGTGTATCTTCATGTTCTCTTGGAGCTAAATAACCGAATAGCGGTGCATTAAAAATAACACTTAAAGCAGCGCCAATCCCAAATTCTGTTAGTTCGTGCATTCCTTTTAAAGTAAATTTAAAGCGATCACCAACCCACGTACAAAGTCCACCTATAATCCCAACAAGTGCTGCTTCCGGTCCTAAGCTTGCGCCAAATACTAAAACAATAACAGCTGTTAACGTAGCTTTATGCACAAAATGGTACTCAATTCTACCTGTTTTCTGATATTCAGCCATGGTCTCTGGCATTAAACGGGGGTATGTACCGAAATACTTCTGTGTCAGTCCGACAAGAACACCGCCAATTACTGTTACACAAATTGTGTAATAAGAGGGTGATCCAAATTCTTTAGGTAAATATTCCCAAACAAACTGAATTCCAGCATTTGTGACGACTAAAAATAACCAGACTATAGCACCAACTATAGCACCTAGAAATAAACCGTACATGATGAGTAAATAGTGCATGTTTCTCCTAGTAGCCATTTTTTATGCCTCCTTTATGTTATATCCTATTATGAAAAAGTTAGAGATTCTGATACGAAAATAATTGGGTAACTCATTCAATATGGATATTATCCTTTTTAAAGAGCTACTTATTCAAAGTATATTACAAAAATCAGCATTATTATTGTATGAAACTCTGAACTAGTCATAATTTTAATCATGTTTATACATATATTTTGATGCTTGCTAAAATTAAGTATAACTCTTTAATTTTACATAGTAAGTAAAGTTTTTGAAACGTTTTTTTTGTTTTTAGTATAGAATATCAATGTTTTTTTAATATAACTTAAAGTTTGAGAATGAACAAACGGATTGTTGTTATTTTTACAAAGATTCAGAAAAATAATTGACACTAGGAAATATTTGCTATAAAATCAACGGTAATTGCATAAGTCTTATCAAGAATAGGTGGAGGGACCGGGCCCTACGAAACCTTGGCAACAGCCGTAAAACGGAATTGTGCCAAATCCTGCAGGTATTTCCTGAACGATAAGAAAGGCTACATGTCGAGCGTTTATCTAAGCTGCTTCTTTCTTATTTAGGAAAGAAGCAGTTTTTTTATGTTAAGAAAGAAAGGGGATTGAGGAATGAGTGATGCAAGGGGAAAAGGCACAATTTGTGTGCAAGGTGGTTATACGCCGAAAAATGGTGAACCGCGTGTTTTGCCGCTTTATCAAAGCACGACGTATAAATACGATACATCTGACGATTTAGCAGCTCTTTTTAATTTAGAGGCAGAAGGTTATATTTATACCCGTATTGGTAACCCAACGCTTGCAGCATTTGAGCAGAAGCTGACGGAGTTAGAAGGCGGAGTTGGTGCGGTTGCAACTGCATCTGGGCAAGCTGCAATTATGTTAGCGGTATTAAATATTTGCGGCAGCGGCGATCACCTGCTTTGCTCATCAACAGTATACGGCGGTACATTTAATTTATTTGCAGTTAGTCTGCGGAAGCTGGGCATTGAGGTTACTTTCTTTAATCCAAACTTAGCCGCTGATGAAATTGTTGCTCTCGCAAATGAGAAAACAAAGCTTGTGTATGCAGAATCGCTTGGAAATCCAGCGATGAATGTTCTTAACTTTAAAGAGCTTTCTGATGCGGCAAAAGAGCTTGAGGTACCATTTATCGTCGACAATACGCTAGCTACGCCGTATTTATGCCATGCATTTGAACATGGTGCAAACATTGTCGTTCATTCTACAACGAAATACATCGATGGTCATGCAAGTTCACTTGGCGGTATTGTCATTGATGGCGGTAATTTCGATTGGAGTAAGTTTCCTGAATTCGTTGAACCAGATCCAAGTTATCATGGTGTGAGTTACGTGCAAAAATTTGGGCAGGCGGCATACATTGTGAAAGCTCGTGTGCAGTTATTAAGAGACTATGGAAATTGTATGAGTCCATTCAATGCGTATATGAGTAATATTGGCTTAGAGACACTGCATCTTCGTATGGAGCGTCATAGTCAAAACGCACTAACTGTTGCACAGTGGCTATCTCAGCACGAACGCGTTGAGTGGGTCAATTATCCAGGACTTCAAGGTAATGAAAATTATGCATTGGCACAAAAATATTTACCGAAAGGTGCGAGTGGTGTTTTAACGTTTGGAGTAAAAGGTGGTATTGAATCCGCTAAGGAGTTTATTGCAAGTGTGAAGCTCGCAGCATTGGTGACGCATGTGGCAGATGCAAGAACTTGTGTGATTCATCCTGCAAGCACAACGCATCGTCAGCTTACTGAAGAGCAGCAGCATCTGGCGGGTGTAACGCCTGATTTAATTCGGTTATCGGTTGGTATTGAAGATGCGGCGGATATTATTGCTGATTTAGCAGAAGCCCTTTCTGGAGGAAAACAGTATGCCGATCATCATTGCTAAAGATTTACCCGCTCGTAAAGTATTACAAAATGAAAATATTTTCGTGATGACGAAAGAACGAGCAGAAACACAAGATATCCGTGCTTTGAAGATTGCTATTTTAAATTTAATGCCAACAAAGCAAGAAACTGAAACGCAGTTGCTTCGTTTAATTGGAAATACACCGCTGCAGCTCGATGTACATTTACTGCATATGGAATCTCATACATCAAGAAATGTGGCGCAGGAGCATTTAACAAGCTTCTATAAAACATTTCGGGATATTGAAGGAGCAAAATTTGACGGATTGATTATTACTGGCGCTCCGGTTGAAACACTTCCTTTTGAAGAGGTAGATTATTGGGAAGAATTGAAGCAAATTATGGACTATTCGAAGAAGCATGTTACATCGACGCTTCACGTTTGTTGGGGGGCACAAGCGGGGTTGTATTATCACTATGGTGTTCCGAAATATCCGCTTCAGCAAAAGATGTTTGGTGTGTTTGAGCATGAAGTGAAGCAGGAGCATGTGAAATTGTTACGCGGTTTTGATGAAAGCTTTTTTGCACCGCATTCTCGTCATACAGAAGTCCGTGCATCTGATATTCAAAGCGTGCAGGAACTTGATGTGTTAGCGACATCTGAAGAAGCTGGTGTTCATCTCGTTATGAGTAAAGACGAAAAGCATATTTTCGTTCTTGGCCATAGTGAATACAGCTGCGAGACGTTAAAGCAAGAATATGAGCGTGATCACCAAAAGGGGCTCGATATTGCTATTCCAAAAAATTATTTTAGGCATGACAATCCATTGGAAAAGCCAGTGGTAAAATGGCGTAGCCATGGGAATCTACTATTTTCAAATTGGCTAAATTACTATGTATATCAAGAAACCCCTTATATTTTGTAAAGGAAAATATATAACACTTGGTAGCGTTTTCTTTGTAAGGAGTGCCTTTTATTATTCGGAATGTTCCAAATATATTGTTTTTTTGAATTTTACCTTATATAATGGCACCTAAATACAATTTTTAGAGGGGTGGACAATATTATGAACGAAATTCGAGTCGGCTTATTAGGTCTTGGAACTGTAGGAAGCGGTGTGGTGCGTATTATTGAAGATCATCAAGATCGTTTAGCGCATCAAATCGGTTGTCCTGTCAAAGTAGCAAAAGTGTTAGTACAAAACATAGAAAAAGAACGTGAGGTCCAATTAACCCCTACATTGTTAACGAAAAATCCAGATGAAATTATAAATAATCCAGATGTTGACGTTGTTATTGAGGTGATGGGCGGTGTAGAAGATGCGAAAGCATATATTTTACAAGCGCTGCAAAACGGAAAGCATGTTGTAACAGCAAATAAAGATTTAATGGCACTTCACGGTGCAGAACTTCTTACTGTGGCAAAAGCAAATCAAGCTGATTTGTTTTATGAAGCAAGTGTAGCAGGCGGTATTCCGATTTTGAGAAGCATTGTGGAAGGTCTCTCTTCTGATCGGATTACGAAAATGATGGGGATTGTGAACGGAACAACGAATTTTATTTTGACAAAAATGTCTGACGAAGGGAGAGCATACGAAGACGTGTTAAATGAAGCACAGCAATTGGGATTTGCAGAAGCAGATCCAACATCGGACGTTGAAGGGTTAGATGCGGCTCGAAAGATGACGATCTTAGCGACACTAGGCTTTTCTACAAATGTAGAACTTCATGATGTGAATGTAAAAGGGATTACATCCATTACGGAGGAGGATATTACATATAGTAAGAGCTTAGGCTATACAATTAAGTTAATCGGCGTAGCGAAGCGTGATGGTGAGAAGTTAGAGGTGACAGTAGAACCAACACTGCTGCCAAATGCGCACCCGCTTGCATCTGTTCAAAATGAATATAATGCCGTATATGTATACGGCGAAGCGGTAGGAGAAACAATGTTTTACGGACCAGGTGCAGGAAGTTTACCAACAGCAACAGCTGTTGTATCTGACTTAGTTGCGGTTATGAAAAATGTACGCCTCGGTGTAACAGGGAATAGTGCTGTGACTCCGCAATATGAGAAAGTGTTAAAAGAGGAAGACGAAATTTATGTGAAGAAGTTTCTACGTCTTCATGTGAAAGATGAGGTAGGTGTGTTTGCAAAAATCACATCTCTGTTCTCTGAACGCGGCGTAAGCTTCGAAAAGATTATTCAAATGCCATTACAAGAGAAAGGAGCAGCTGAGATTGTCATCGTTACACACCGCGCATCCCTTGCAGATTATGCGTATATTCTAGAAACGCTAGAAACGTATGAAGAAGTGGCTTGCGTGAAAGCGAATTACCGTATTGAAGGAGATGCTCGCTAATGTGGAACGGACTACTTGCTGCTTATAAAGAATATTTACCGATTACTAATCAGACGCCGGCTCTTTCGTTATCAGAAGGAAATACACCACTTGTTTTATTAGAAAACCTTTCAGAAAAATGGGGTGTTTCTGTTTATGCGAAAGTAGAAGGGGCAAACCCGACTGGTTCCTTTAAAGATCGCGGGATGGTTATGGCAGTAGCGAAGGCAAAGGAAGCTGGCAGCAAAACGGTTATTTGTGCTTCAACAGGAAATACATCTGCGTCTGCGGCTGCTTATGCAGCGCGCGCAGGTTTATCTTGTATTGTTATGATTCCGAACGGAAAAATTGCATACGGTAAGTTGGCTCAGGCAGTGATGTACGGAGCTGAGATTATTAGTATTGACGGGAACTTTGACCATGCTCTGCAAATGGTGCGGAAGCTGAGCGACTCATCGCCCATTACACTTGTGAATTCAGTGAATCCGTATCGCATTGAAGGGCAAAAAACAGCAGCATTTGAAATTTGTGATGCACTTGGAAAAGCGCCTGATATTTTAGCCATTCCAGTTGGGAATGCGGGCAATATTACAGCATACTGGAAAGGGTTTACAGAGTATAACGAAAAGCATAGTACGGGTTTACCGGAAATGCGCGGCTTTGAAGCGGAAGGAGCGGCAGCGATTGTACGCGGATATAAAATTGAAGATCCTGAGACAGTTGCCACTGCAATACGCATCGGTAACCCTGCAAGCTGGGATAAAGCCGTTGCAGCTGCCCGTGATTCAAATGGAAAAATTGATGAGGTAACAGATGCAGAAATTCTTCAGGCATATGAATGGCTTGCTAAGTATGAAGGGATTTTTGCAGAGCCTGCTTCTTGTGCGTCGCTTGCTGGTATTTATAAGCAAGTACAAACAGGAGAAATAACAAAAGGAAGTAAAATCGTTGCTGTTTTAACAGGAAATGGTTTGAAAGATCCTAATATTGCAATTGATACGAAAAAAATTCAGCCGCTTGTTTTGCCAAATGATGAAAAGGTTGTGTTTGAACACATTCAAGGAGCTGTCCTGCGATGAAGGCGGCTCCCATGTTTACAATTCGTGTGCCTGCCAGTACAGCAAATCTTGGGCCTGGCTTTGATTCAATTGGTCTTGCGGTAAGTAAATATTTAACGGTAGATGTATTTTCGCATTACAGATGGGAGTGCAAGGCCAAAAC
This sequence comes from Bacillus sp. EA-CB0995, assembly GCF_055814245.1. Lineage (NCBI taxonomy): Bacteria > Bacillati > Bacillota > Bacilli > Caryophanales > Bacillaceae > Bacillus > Bacillus sp. EA-CB0995. The sequence continues at coordinate 327,170 of NZ_CP169269.1, forward strand.
ACCACTTCTTCAAGGTGTTCCAGAAGATGAGAATAATTTACTGATTGAGACTGCTAGGGGAATAGCCGCTCGTTATAATAAGGAGCTTCCATATTGTAGTCTCTATCTCGATAGTGATATTCCATTAGCAAGAGGACTTGGAAGCAGTGCCTCGGCAATTATTGCTGGGATTGAACTTGCCGATCAGCTCTGTGATTTGCATTTATCTAGCAGAGAAAAGCTATTGATTGCAACGGAAATAGAAGGACATATCGATAATGTTGGAGCTGCGTTATATGGTGGACTTATAATAGGAACGTATGATGGAAAAGATATTGCATTTTTGTCACAGCCCATTCATGACGTAGAACTTGTTGCAGTTATTCCTTCATATGAACTCAAAACAGTTCATTCAAGAGACGTGCTTCCGAGTAAGTTATCGTATATGGACGGCATTCGCGGCAGCGGTGTTGCCAATGTACTTGTAGCAGCTTTATGTAAAGAGGATTGGGTGCTTGCTGGAGAAATGATGAAACAGGATATGTTTCATGAACCGCACCGTAAGCAGCTTGTTCCTGAATTACAAAAACTTCATGAATTAGAGCATGAGAATGTATATGGTGTTTCCTTAAGCGGTGCCGGGCCAACTGTGCTTTGTTATGTGAAAAAAGGAAGTGCTAACGAAGTGAAAGTATGGCTGCAATCTATTTTTAGTCATTGCGTAGTAGAAACGCTTCAAGTTGTAAACGAAGGAGTTCATATTATATACGAACAACAAAAGCCCATTGAAAGTATATAGCTTTCAATGGGCTTCTTTCGTACGACAACCTTGTAATACTGTTGTGCCGATTTGAATAAATGCTTGAATGATCCAGCCTGTTGTAAAAGATAGAATAATGGTACCGAAATAAATGGGGCCGTCTAGCATGAAACTACCGGTTAAAAATAGACAAGCTAGAGAAATTTCTGTTTTCCGAAAGGACCACTTTGTCTTTTCAGAGATTGTTAAAACAAACGCTTCTTGCGGTGCAGTACCAAGCTGTGATGAAACATAAATACCAATTCCTGCTCCAACAAATAAATTTCCGCATATAAGTGTTATATACTTTGGAAGAGCTCGAATGCCATCCATTATAAATGTAACTGAACCAATCATATCAACAAAAACAGAGATTAAAATCATTGTCATGATTGTACCAAATGTAATCTGCTTTCGGTTCATAGACAGTACGATAAGGGTAAAGATAAGATTAATAATAAATATCCAAGATCCGATGCTTAAACCAAAGTTTTGATATAAAGCAATGAAAAGCGAATCATACGGACTAAGACCAAATGAAGTAATCGTTGTCATCATATTTATACCGAGAGAGAGTAACAGTAATCCACCTATAAAAAAGATATACTCTAGCTTAATTTTCATAATGAAACACAAATCCTTTCTTAATAAGCTTGCTAGCAAAGGATATAATGTGAAAAGCTTACCAGGTCAAGGGGTACATTTCTAAAATTTTTTTATATGCGATAATATGAATGGTGGGAAGGAGGATTTTATTATGCCAAATATAAAAAAAATCGCAGAAATGGCAGGTGTCTCAATTTCTACCGTTTCACGCGTTTTAAATAATCATCCGTATGTAAATGAGCAAAAACGAAAAGAGATATTAGCAATTATCGAAAAGTTAAATTACACGCAAAATTCGAATGCTATCCATTTAGTAAGAGGGAAAACGAATGTTATTGGTGTTCTCCTTCCTTTTGCAAACAATCAATATTACAGTGCAATTATAGAAGGCATTTCCAGGGAGGCCGCAAAACATAATTACAATATGATGCTCTGCCAAACGGGTTATAGCGCGGATAAAGAAATAGAAATTTTGAATATGTTAAAGATGAAAAAGTTAGACGGGGTCATTATATGTTCGAAAATCAATGCTTGCCAGGAGATTGAAAAGTACGCAAAATTTGGTCCAATTGTGACGTGTGAAGATACAGTATCAAGTACAATTTCCAGCATTCATATTGATCATTACAAAACGTTTGCGCTAGGAATGGAATATTTAATAGAAAAGGGACATAAACGAATTGGTTACTGCGTTGGACGAAGTAATAGTTTCAACAGTCAAAATCGAAAGCAAGCGTACTTGGACGCTCTATCATCTATCCATGTTATGCCGAAAGAGGAGTGGGAGTTTGTAGATTGCTTTACAATAGAGGACGGGAAACGTGTTGTTCAATCACTGCTTCATATGAAAGAGCGTCCAACCGCCCTTCTTGTATCTTGTAATCATATTGCAGCTGGTATTGTAACAGCCGCTCAAAAAAGCGGCCTTTCTATTCCAGGTGATATCACGATTATTGGTTGTGATGATCAGCAAGTTGCAGAGATACTAGATATTACAACAATTGCTCATTCGAGTGTAGAGGTTGGTGCAGGTGCATTTACAATTTTGCATGACCAAATTACGAGTAGAGAAAAAGAAGTAAAAAGAATTGAGTTATTTGCGAAATTAACGGAAAGACTTACAACATAAGGAATAAAGTGAAAAGCACAATCTGGATTAAAATGATTGTGCTTTTTTCATAGGTTGATGAAAATCGCTTTTCGAATTTCCATTTGGTATAATATGGTCAATCTATAAGGGGATAAAGGGGTTTTAGGATGAGATCGAAATTTGTGAAAGCTATTTTATTTGTTACACTGGCATCTTTTTGTTTATTTGCTTACGGCTTTATTGCCGGTGTAAATGATGTTCTAAATCCGAAAGTCTCTAAGTTAACTCCCGCTGTGCCAAAAGAAGCAAAAGGGAAACAACAAAAAGGAACGTTACAAATTGTTAGTTTAGGTGATTCTTTAACGCGCGGTGTTGGAGATAAAGAAGGCATTGGATATATTGGACGTATGAAGAATGAATTGCAAACGAAATACAAACAAAAGGTAGCGCTTACAAATTTGGCGGTGAGCGGTGCAAAAATGCCTGATTTACTGAAACAAATGGAAAGCAGCGGCGCCGGGTATGCAATTAAGCAAGCTGATGTGCTTGTTTTGACAATTGGAGGAAATGACTTATTTCCAGGATGGGAATCGCTGGGGAATCTTGATTTAACGACGTATCGCCCTGATACAGTAACATTTCAAAATAATGCTAAGCAAATTTTATCCAAGCTGCGGCAATTAAATCCAAACAGCCCAATTTTCTGGATTGGTTTGTATAATCCATTTGAAGATGTAGAAGAGCTGAAAGGCTCGTCTCCAATTGTTATTGATTGGAATGCGTCATTAGAAAAAATTGCACTCGATTATCCAAACGTATATGTTGTCCCGACATTTGATATGTTCCAAAATCGTGGTAAGGATTTATTATATTCTGATCACTTTCACCCGAATGAAACAGGCTATACATTCATAGCGGACCGGTTATTACAAAATGTTGTGAGTAAATTAAAGCTTACTGGGGGTGAAGAGAAATGACGACGGTACTATCTGCACGAAATTTAAAAAAAGTAATTAAGAAAAAAACGCTTGTTGAAAATGTGTCGTTTGATATACAACAAGGAGAAGTATTTGGTTTTTGGGGCCAAACGGAGCGGGGAAAACAACAACGATTCGTATGCTTGTCGGTCTTATTCAAGCAACAGAGGGAACAATTTCAATCGGTGGTTATGATATAAAAGAAGATTTTCGCGGGGCGATGAGGCAAATTGGGAGTATCGTTGAAAACCCTGAATTGTATACATATTTGACTGGCTTTGAGAATTTAAAGCAATTTGCTCGCATGCTGGGCGGGATTTCTGATGAGCGTATTATAGAAATTGCAAAAATGGTACATCTTGATGAACGCATTCACGATAAGGTGAAAACATATTCACTTGGAATGAAACAACGCCTTGGGATTGCACAAGCTCTTCTCGGGAACCCGAAACTCCTTATATTAGATGAACCGACGAACGGACTTGATCCAGCTGGTATTCGAGAACTTCGTGAATTTGTGCATACGCTTGTGAAAGAGGAAAACATTAGCGTATTCATCTCCAGCCATTTGTTAAGTGAAGTGCAAATGATTTGTGACCGTGTTGCGATTATTAATAAAGGAAAAGTGATTACGGTAGCAAGGGTTGAAGAATTAGTGAAGCAAGCGAGTGGCCGTGTGGAGTGGGTTGTGACACCGCTTGAAAAAGCAAAGGCTTTGCTTGAAGAATCTGGTGAAGTGACAGAACTTGTAGTAGAAGAAGGACGATTATTGTGCCGTATGAATGAAGAACGTGTAAGTTTTTATAATAAGAAATTAGTAGAGCATGATGTAGACGTTCATAGTGTAAAAGAGATTGTATTTACGTTGGAAGATTTATTTATGGAACTGACAAAGGGGGAGCAACATGCGTGAATTTGCGAACCTCGTCTATAATGAGGCGGAGAAAATATATCGAAAGAAACGCATTGTAGTAGTCATGCTCATCTTGGCAATTTTAATTCCAATTTTTGTTTATGCACAGTATCGGGAAGTGCAGACGACTATAAAACGTCTTGGTACGAGTGATTGGAAAGTTTCATTGCAGCAGCAAATTGTTGATTCGCAAAACCGCTTAAATAATTCGCGTCTGCCGGAAGAATTTAAGAAATGGTTAAAGGTAAACGTGGAACAGCAACAATATTATTTAGATCATAATATTAATCCACGTGCCCCAGGAGCACCAACATTTGTACGCGCATTTATTGAACAAGGAATTACGTTATTTATTCCGCTTCTCGTCATGATTGTAGCAATTGATATCGTGTCGGGAGAACGAAGTGATGGAACGATGAAAATGCTCCTTACTAGGCCGATTCGGCGCTGGAAAATTCTTTTAAGTAAATACGTGACGATGGTATTGTTTATTTCGCTCATTTTATTGTTTGTTGGTGTTCTTTCTTACGTAATATCAGGAATCGTATTTGGCTATTCAGGGTGGAATTTGCCGGTGCTGACAGGGTTCATCGCTGAGAAGGATGCGTTAAACACAAACTTTGTTCATCTTATTCCGCAGTGGCAATACATTGTTATGGCTTACGGACTTGCTTGGTTTGTAGCGGTTGTCGTCGGTACAATCTCATTTATGGTTTCTGTGCTGATTCGCAATACGCCAGCTGGTATGGGAGTTATGCTGGCAGCGTTAATTGCTGGAAATATCTTAAATAATTTTGCAACGTCTTGGGAAGGCGCAAAATATATTTTTAGTGTCAATTTATCGTTAACGGATTATTTATCAGGACAGTTACCAGCACTGCCAGGATTATCAATGAGCTTTTCATTACTTAATCTAACAATATGGGCAGTTGCATCGCTTATTATTGCTTTTGCAGTATTTACAAAACAAGATATGGTCAATTAATACGATAGGAAGTGAAAGAATGGAACAAATACTAAAGAATGATTGGGCGCCGTTGCTCGCACCTGAATTTGAGAAACCATATTATCAACAATTACAATCATTTTTAAAAGAAGAATATCGTACACACGTTGTATATCCAAAGCAGGAGAATATTTTTAATGCTCTGCATTATACAAGCTACAAAGATACGAAGGTGCTTATTTTAGGACAAGATCCATATCATGGGCCAGATCAAGCGCACGGTTTAAGTTTTTCGGTGCAACCTGGTGTACGTACGCCGCCGTCACTCCAAAACATGTATAAAGAATTACTGGATGACCTTGGCTATCCAATCCCGAATAACGGCTATTTAGTAAAATGGGCGGAGCAAGGTGTGCTTTTACTAAATACTGTATTAACTGTGCGTCAAGGAGAAGCCAACTCCCATAAAGGAAAAGGATGGGAAGTTTTCACAGATCGCATTATTGAATTGTTAAATGAACGTGAGAAACCAGTTATCTTTGTGTTATGGGGACGACCTGCTCAGGCAAAGAAAAAGCTCATTACAAATCCAAATCATCATATTATTGAATCTGTTCATCCAAGCCCATTATCAGCACGCCGAGGGTTCTTTGGCAGCAAACCATTTTCAAAAATAAACAACTTGTTAGTAAAACAAGGAGAACAGGAGATTGATTGGCAAATTCCGAACCTCTAAATGAGAGTTCTTTCATTTAGAGATTTATACATGTAAAAACAGACCGCTACATATGTAACGGTCTGTTTTTATTTATTTATTTTCTTCTTTTTTTAATTTCGCATCTAGTACGAACGTACCAAATGGAATAACAGATGCAACAAGCGCACCAAATACCCATGACTTTGATTTATGATGAATAGTGGTTACTTGAAAGACAGCGTAGATGAATAGTATAAACAAGACACCATGTGCCATACCTGCTACAGTAACGGCTTTTGCAAAACCTGCAAAATATTTCAGTGGCATTGCGATGAATAGAAGGATGAGAAAAGAAATTCCTTCAAGTACTCCAATAACTCTTAAACGTCCAATCGGTGTTGATAACATAAAATGACCTCCTTATAAGCCTGTCTATGATAAATTTGTATTCTTTTTGTGAATAAAATAGCCTATTTTATTCCATTATAATCGAAAATAAACTTTACACTACAAGAATAGTGCAAAGTTCAAAATATCTTCACAAGCTGCTAAAAATAACAGATAAATCCCGCTGAAATATTTGACTTCAGCGGGATTTTATAGACGATTGGTTTAACTAATCTTCAGCGAGCAAGCTATTCTATCCCGCATTAACGGGCAGTAAGACCCCCACCTCAAGATTGAGAGAAGCGAAGAAGATAGGTGGGGGATAACTGCCCGTAAAAGCTCGATTGGTTCAACTAACCATCAGTGGGGGATGAAGAAAACCCCCACTGATGGAAGTTTCACTTTATACAAGCACTTCGCTGTTTAATACAAATTGTTCTACGACTTTTGCAACGCCGTCATTCATGTTTGTGTCTGTTACATGATTAGCAATGGCTTTAATGTCATCAGGTGCATTGCCCATTGCAACGCCAAGGCCAGCAAATTCAATCATTGCTAGGTCATTGTAGCTATCGCCCATTGCGATAACTTCTTCACGTTGAATACCAAGTTTTTGGATGAGTTGGTTTAAGCTTGTGCCCTTTGTTACGCCAGCCTCTGTAAATTCTAAGAAGAATGGCTTTGAACGCATAACACTTAATTGGCCTTCAAATTCTTGTTGTAATTTTTTTCAACTTCTACAAGGCGTTCAGGTGCTTCCATCATTAATACTTTCACAACGGGTTCTTTCACTGTATCTACAAAACTATCAATTTCAATAATTGGCATACCCGTAATATGAGCTTCAACTTCTGTATATTGATTATTTTCTTCTGTTACAATGTCATCGCCGATATACGTATGAATCCAAACATCCTCGTGCTGGCTTGTTTTATATAAATTATGAACGGTTTCAGGTGATAACGTACTGCTAAATAATTCCTCATTTGTTTTGCAGTTAATAATTTTTGCGCCGTTAAACGATAAAATAAAACTTCCGTATTCTTCTAAACGAAGTTCTTTTGCAATCGCCCACATCGCAAATGTTGGACGGCCAGAAGCTAGTACGACTTTCACTCCGCGCTCTTGTGCTTTCATCAGTGCTTCTTTTGTACGCGGTGAAATGGTATGGTCATCGCGAAGTAATGTATCATCTAAATCTAGTACAATCATTTTATAAGACATTTGAATGGTCCTTCCTATATGAATTTAACATAAACTATAAGACATCGAACTTCTTTGTTAATGGAATCGATTCCGTGCGCATTCATATACGAGCAGAAGAATCTTGTCTGCTCGTATATGTCTCTATTATCGTAACAATACTTAAAATAGACTGCAATGCTTGAAGTTTACCAATTTGGTTTACATTTTGTGTCGATTGGTTTAACTGGTTTTTAATAGAGGCTTTCCTCTAAGATGTGTGTTTGTCCGTTGAACGAGAAAATAATACTTCTAGTATAATTGCCATTACAGAACCGAGTACAAGGCCGTTGCTTAAAAAGGATGCAAGAAACGGCGGAAGTGAAGAAAAGGATCCTGATGGGATGAACATGACGCCAATCCCAGTAAAGAGAGCGAGACCGGAAACTTTGAATAAGCGCTCTTTATCTTTTACAGTTTCATATTCTCGAAAAGCTAGCCCAATCATACTTGCAAATACAGGATAAATAGCTGCATAACCAACAGCTACTGGAATTGCTGCAAAGAAAGATGTAACTTTCGGAAATAGGCTAATGAGAATAATAAAGGTTGAACCTAGAATAAACGGTAATCGTTTATAAATATTTGTTGTTGAAATAAAACCAGCTGATCCAGAAATGGCAACAGGCCCAATTGCTGAAAAAAGGCCCCCAAGAAGCTGGTTGATGCCAGTAATAATCCCTGCTTGTTTAAATCGATTTTGTATTGCGATTTCTTCATGTTTTGAAATGACTTGTTGTACAACGCGAATACTTGCTAACATGTTTGTAAGCAGTAGTAGTGTTACGAAAACAACAGTAATGACCATATTCCATTCTACGCGGGGCATACCGAAAACAAAGATAGAAGGAAGGTGGATGATATCATTTACTGGTGTAATCGGATTAGAGAGTCCGAAGTAAGCAAATAGAATCCAGCCGATTACGATACTACATAAAACAGAATATTGTCCCAGAACAGGTAGCTTCATAATAAAGAATGATAGTAAAATAACGATGAGAGAAAGAAGAAGTACTTTTCCTTGTATTTCTTTATGTTGTCCATCAAGTCCAAACATTCCTTTCAAAAAGGAGCCGCTTAGCTGGGCAACGAGAAGAAATAAATATGTTCCGACGACAGTTGGTGTAAAATAGCGCACGAGCTTATCGATAAGCCCAAATACACTAAGAAGGATACAAATGAGACCACTTAGTAAAAAAGAATACTGCAGTACACGAAGTGTTTCACCACTTGACCCGAATAACGTAATTCCGAGGCTTGCGTATAACGAAAATATACCCCACCAAAGTCCAGCAGGCCCTTCTTGAATTGGCAAGCGATGTCCAAATGCAGCTTGTAATATGCCGGCAAAGCCAAGAACAAATAATGTTCGTTGTACAAAAGCGATAGCCTCTGCCCCTTCAAGCCCGTAATTAGCAGCAACACTAATCGGAACAATAAGACTACCGGCTAAAATAAATAATGCCCATTGCAAGGCAGAAAGAAATGTTTTCATCTTATCGACCTCTTTCTTGTATTCCGTTTCTAGTATATATGTATTTGATTTGTTGTGGCAAAGATTGAACATAGAGAAAAGAGATGAAAGAATATCATGAGTGCACGTAAACAATTGATTATTGCAATTATATGTATGTGTTTCGTTGTAATTGTCGGAACTATCGGGTTTATGATAATAGAAGAGATTAGTATGTTTCAAGCATTTTGGATGACAATGATTACTGTATTAACAGTTGGATATGGAGATGCCGTCCCATTAACGAAAGCAGGAAAGATTTTTGCCCTTTTAATTATTCCACTTGGTGTTGGTATTGTGACATATGCGATTGGGGTAGTAGCAGCTATGATTGTTGAGGGGAATTTATTTCAAGCGATGCGGAGGAAGAAGATGGAGAAACAAATTGCAGAAATAAAAGATCATATTATTGTGTGCGGATGCGGCAGGGTTGGTTTACAAGTTGTGCAAGAATTACGAGAAAAAACATTCCGTTTATTGTTGTTGATAGAGAAGAGTCTGTATTAGTGGAGCAAAAGCTTTTATATGTACACGGCGATGCAACAGAAGATGAGGTGTTACATAAAGCTGGTATTACGAGGGCAATTGGTTTAGTGGCAATCGTTGCCAGTGATGCAGAAAATGTGTTTATTACATTAACTGCAAGAGGCCTAAATACGAATATTAAAATCATAGCTCGGGCCGAAAAACAAGAATCGGAAGAGAAGCTAAGACGCGCTGGTGCGAATAAAGTTATTAATCCATCCAGTATGGCGGGAATTCATATTGCAAAAGGCATTGCGAATCCTTTAACGGTTAATTATATAGATACAGTGCTATATGGAACAGAACAGAATTTTGCCATTGAAGAAATTGAAATGGCCGCAGGGTCATCTTTAATTGGAGAAACGCTGATGGAAGCAAATATAAGGAATCGTTTTGATATTACAATTTTAGCGATTTTGCGAGATGGACATATTATTCATAACCCAACAGGGGCGGAAAAATTGGCAGAACGTGATATGATAATAGTATTTGGTCCAGTAGAGAAATTGGAGCAATTTGAGAAAGAATTACAATATATGAGGTGATAAAGAATGCAAATATCTAGCGATAAGATTTTGAATAAAATGGCAAGCGAAATTGCAAAAGCGAAAGGAAGCGAATCACATAAAACGAAAGAACATCTTCTAGTTGTTCGTGCATTATGCGATTTATTGCTAGAAGAACAGACGGAAGCTCCTGTGTATGTTGAACCGAAAATACAAACACATGTTATAGCGCCGCAAATGCCGGTTCAACCAATTGCTTCGTTTTCAGGAGAGCCTGTATATATAAAAGAAGAGGATGCAAACGGAAACTCTCTTTTTGATTTTTAAAAGTTAAATAGTTGGATTGTGTGTAAAAAATTTCTTATTATAAAAATAAAAAGGGGGAATTCTAATGAAAATTTTCTTCTTATTAGGTTGTATTGCAGCTGCACTAGCTGTTGCACTCGGTGCATTTGGAGCGCATGGACTTGAAGGGAAAATCTCTGCAAAAATGTTAGATGTGTGGAAAACAGGTGTTACGTATCAAATGTTTCATGCAGGTGGATTATTTGTTGTAGCTTTGTTAATGGACAAGATTCAATCTTCTCTTGTAAGCGCAGCAGGCTGGTGTATGGTGGCAGGTATTATTATGTTTTCCGGAAGCTTATACGCATTAAGTACAACTGGTATGAAATTTTTGGTCCAATCACTCCGCTTGGCGGCGTAGCATTTATTGTAGGCTGGGTTTTATTAGGAACTGCGGTCGTAAAAGGATTATAAAGTGAAACTTCTTCTTGGGAAACGTTTTTCTTCCCAAGAGGTTAGTTGAACCAATCGGGCCCTTACAGATGGTTTGTACTTTACTTCCTTGTCTAACCTCTTACCAGCTGTTTGGTCGGGATAAAAATAAAACAAAAGCTGGCATTTGCCAGCTTTTTCTTATTATCTTGGAGGGTAAGTTGCTGGTTGTTGTCCTGGGAAGTAGGTGATTTCTCCAGGAAATTCTACATAGTCAAGATAGATCATAAGCAGTAAATAACGTTTTCCGGACTTAGGTTCACTTACAATGATATGATCGCGTCCTGCAGCCTCAATGATGCCTGTATAGGATTGTGTACCAAGTGTGCTGCCGCGCTCATATGTCATGAAAAAAGTCGCTGGTTTTCCTTTGTTTAAACGAAGGATATTTTCAATATACGATTGCTCAAGTGGAAGCATGCCTTGAGAAGCGGCAACTTGCGCTTGAGTAGGTTGCGGCGTTTGTGGCATTTGCATTTGTTGTCCTGGTTGCCCTGGTTGCGGCTGCATATATCCGCCAGATGGTTGATAAAATCCTCCCCCATAGTATGGGTTTTGTTGCTGTGCCATACAAAATCCCTCCTCTTTTCAATTCACTAATATACACCTGGACAGGCTTCACCAGTTGGTTGGAAAAAGCAATGGTTTTTAAAACGACCAGAATTTTCTTGATTAAACCAAGTTGGCGGACAATCACCTGGTGGTCGGAAAAACCATAAAGAAAAATTAGCAGGCCAAAAGCGTTCACCTTGAACTGTGCGTCTTGCCAAAGCGACATCACTTTCACGAGCACGCTGATAAAAGTAACCTTTTTGCGTCGCCTCAAACCCACCAGGACTTTGAAATACCATTTGACGAAGGTTTCGAATCTTTTTAAAGTCTAAGCAATTCCCTCTTACGCGATTGACGCCGACATTTCCAACCAAAAGCATTCCTTTAGGCCCTTCTCCTTCTGCTTCTGCCCGCATTAACCTTGCGAGTAGTCTTAATTCTTCATCTGTATAGGCAATAACACCCATCTCTTTCACCTCTCTTATTACTCCGCTAGAGAAAAGAAAGTGTAGAACAACCACTAATTCATAGGTATGAAAAAAAGGAGCAGATATGACAACTAAGCCATGTTTTGTGATGAGGGATAATCTATAGTTCTGTTGAAGATTGATTAGACCGAGAGTGTTAGCAGGGTATAAAAAAAGGAACGAAAAATCGTTCCTTTTTAGCTTATACATGTAAAAATTTTGCGACCTTCTCGCTTGGTAAAATGTTTCCAATGAAAAATGTTCCAAACTCACCGTAACGTGCACTTACTTCATCAAAGCGCATTTCGTATACAAGTTTCTTAAATTGAAGAACATCATCAGCGAATAATGTTACGCCCCATTCATAATCATCAAAACCTACAGAACCAGTAATGATTTGACGTACTTTTCCTGCATATTGACGGCCGATTTTGCCGTGGCTATACATTAATTTTTTGCGCTCTTCCATCGGTAACATGTACCAGTTATCATCACCTTGGCGGCGCTTGTCCATCGGATAGAAGCAAACGTGGTTTGCTTTTGGTAATGTTGGGTATAGACGCGCAAGAATTTGTGGATTTTGGTATGGATCTTCTTCAGCAGGAAGATAGTTACTTAACTCCACAACAGATACGTAAGAGTATGTAGGAAGCATATACTCTGCTAATGTTGTTTTATTGAATTCTGCTTCAATTTCATTTAATTCTTCCATTGTTGGACGTAAAATCATGAACATGATATCAGCCTTTTGTCCAACGATTGTATACATTGCATGGCTACCTTGTTTTGCAGTTTCTGTTTTGTTCCATTTTTCAAAGATGTTTAAAAATTCGAACATTGCTTGCTGACGCTCGTCACTAGATAATGTTTTCCATGCTGCCCAGTCCATAGAACGGAAATCGTGTAAACAATACCAACCATCTAACGTTTTTGCTGCTTCACTCATTAGGTTCACCTCGAATAGTCAAGTTTTACACGTTAACTATATCATATATAGATGAAAAAGCATGTATCGGAATCTTGGAAGCACAAAATTGTCACATTTCATGGCGGAATTTTAAGAAAATATAATCATTTTTATTTTGCCTATTTTTTCGAAGCAATAAGTTTAAAATATAGATAAAAAGCGGTATTCTTAAATATGGATTTGAATTTGTAGGAGGGTTATTCGTGAGCGATTTATTTACAACAGTAAAAGAAAAAGTTCAAGGGAAAGGCGTTTCTATCGTACTTCCTGAAGGAACTGATGAAAGAATTTTAGGCGCTGCAGAGCGTTTAGCAAAAGAAGAGTTAGTAAAACCAATCTTAGTTGGTAATAAAGAAGAAATTAGCGCGAAAGCTGCTAGCATGAACTTAACATTAGCAGGCGTTGATATTTATGACCCAGCTACATACGAAGAAATGGATGCAATGGTAGCATCTTTCGTTGAACGCCGTAAAGGTAAAGCAACAGAAGAAGCTGCTCGTGAAATCTTAAAAGACGAAAACTATTTCGGTACTATGCTTGTATACATGGGAAAAGCACAAGGCTTAGTAAGCGGTGCAGCTCATTCTACAGCTGATACAGTTCGTCCAGCACTTCAAATCATTAAAACAAAACCAGGCGTTACAAAAACTTCTGGCGTATTTATCATGGTACGTGAAGAAGAGAAATATGTATTCGCTGACTGTGCAATCAACATTGCTCCAAACAGCCAAGATTTAGCTGAAATTGGTATTGAAAGTGCAAAAACAGCTGAATTATTCGGCATCGATCCACGCGTTGCAATGTTAAGCTTCTCTACAAAGGGTTCTGCGAAATCTCCAGAAACAGAGAAAGTTGTAGAAGCAACTCGCATCGCGAAAGAAATGGCTCCTGAGTTAACATTAGACGGTGAGTTCCAATTTGACGCTGCATTCGTACCATCTGTAGCAGAAAAGAAAGCACCAGGTTCTATTATTAAAGGTGATGCTAACGTATTCGTATTCCCAAGCTTAGAAGCTGGTAATATCGGCTACAAAATTGCACAACGCTTAGGTAACTTCGAAGCAGTGGGACCAATCTTACAAGGCTTAAACATGCCAGTAAATGATTTATCTCGTGGTTGTAACGAAGAAGAAGTGTACAAGTTAGCTCTAATTACAGCAGCTCAAGCACTATAATTATGAAAAAAGCCCCGCAGATGCGGGGCTTTTAGTTTTCTAATCCAAGTGATTTATTATTACGATCGATTATGCGCTGTAAGTGATGTTCGTATAATGGTACTTCGTCTATTGTAAGCTGTGACGGTGTTAACTGCGGTGTGAAATGCTGTAATGTTTGTAAAAGTCGCATCATCAAATCTTGTACGGTAATTTCTTTACCAAGTAGTTCTGATAAGGAAGCCATTGTACTTGGAATAATTTCAGGATAGGTAAACTTTGTTTCCTCTCTTTGAATGGCCAAGTCGTAAAAATCACGAACAAGTGTAGCGCGTTCTGAACCGCTATTTGTGGCACATAAATAAATTTGTACAGCAACGCCTCCACGAATGCGGCGCTGTGAAATACCAGCAAACTTTTTATCGTCAATGCTTAAATCATAGCTGCCAGGACAGTAAGAGCCGACGATTTCTTTTGCTTCAATATTGACATCATAATCTTTTAGCATTTCTTTAATTAAATGCCACATTGTATCATAGCCAAGATCGATATCAATGCCTTTTTCTGTTTCTTGGAATAGAAGAGAGACGTTCAGAACACCCTCATCTAGCACAACAGCGAGCCCGCCTGAATTGCGGACAATGACATTGAAACCTTTACTTTTCAAAAATTCAATTCCCTGCTTTAAATAAGGTAATCGTGTATCTTGAATGCCAAGAACAATTGTATTGTGATGAACCCAAGAGCGCATTGTTGCAGCAGATGTACCGTTTCCGACTGTTGTACATAACGTATCATCCATTGCGAAAGACTGCAGCGCATGGAATTGCGGACCTAAGCTTGATTGGTCAACAATGCGCCACTCTGGTTGAGATAGAATCGAACGAGAATCGCTCATGTAAATAACCCCTTATCTATAAAATGACAATATTTATCAGTAAGACCCCCACCTCAAGATTCAGAGAAAAGCATTGTCCAGCTCTAACGGCTAGAATCTCCGGTCGTTTCGCCCCCTCGGACGAGGCAAAAAGCACCTCTCTGTCGGGTGCTCCAACGTCCTGCGATTCTGAGCGAGCCGCTTCCGCTTTTCTTAAGAATCTAGGTGGGGGATAACTGCCCATAAAAGCCCGATTGGGCGGGCTTTCCATCAGTGGGGGAAAAACCCCCACTGATGGAAGTTTCACTTTATTATAGCAAAAAGAGAGAGTAGAGAGGAAGGTTGTGAAGAAGAACCTGAAAGGATTGAAAAAGCTAGAAAAAACTAGAGTTAAAAGAAAATCTGAAAAAAGAGAGTTATCCCGATGTACGTAGAGAATCTAAGATGGAAGAATTTGAAACGGTGAATGAAACCATAATAAAAAGGATGCTATCATAGCATCCTTCTCATTCCGCAATCTTTTCTAGATTTCCGTTTCGATCCATGCGAAACGAGGTTTGTGTACGCTCTTCGTCGTCCATTAATGCAAGTTTACGCGCGCGGTTCATAATTTTCATCAGCGTCTCGTAATCTTCTTGAACTGTAGTTGATTGCTGTTCTAGTTTTTCCACTTTCATTTCTAATTCAGCATTTCTTCGCATATACTCGGCAATTTCTTGTTTCAATCTCTCATTCTCTCTTTCAAGCGCGGATACTTTTACATTAGAAGTTCCGAGTGACTGTAGAAAATGGATAACGTCGTGCATAGCAATGGAAGAAGTTGTTGGCGTTACTTGGGCAGTTTGAACAGTTTGAACGTTTTGAACGGTTTGAATAGGTTGCTCAATTTCGATAGCTATATTTTCATCGGTTGTTACAGTAGATGAAATCGGCGGTGTATATAGAAGGCGTTTTTTCGCTTGTTCGCCGCCATTTGCACGCATTTTATCTTTACGATGCTTTTTCGCAAGTTGTAATGCTTGATCGTAACTATAGCGCACCACAGCATTCCAACGAAATCCACAAGCTGCTGAGGTACGATTTAATTTATCACCAACTTCTTCAAAGGCATTTAATTGTGTACTTCCTTCGCGAACGTGGCGCAAAACGGTTTCAGCAAGAAGTAAATCATCTTCTTCAGTCCAAGCATCTTGTCTTACTTTCATAGATTCATCTCCCTTTCTTTTTATCAATATCTTATTTTTAGAATGGACAAAATAAACCCCTTTTATACAAAGCTTTTAAAATTATGGTAGATTTTGAGCGGAAGTGTGTTTGCAGGTTATATTTGCTGTGCGAAAAAGCGAGAGTATGTAATTGATTTGACATGAAACCTGGCAGGGAGAAAACTTGCATCACATCAAAAAGAAAGGTAAAATACCATTTAGTGTTTATTGTTATATGTACTTGAGAAAAGTTTCAAATAGAGGAAGTGTTATATAAAATGGGAAACGAATTTCGTGTGTGTGATGATTGTCAGGCAACGAATATTAAGACGTTAGTACCGCGTTTAAAAAAATAGATGAATGTGCAGATATTCAAGTCGGATGCCAATCGTATTGCGGCCCTGGTCGTAAGAAATCATTTGCATTTGTAAATAACCGTCCAGTTGCAGCACCAAATGAAGATGAGTTAATTAAAAAAATCGAAGCAAAGTTAAACAAGTAAAAGGATACGATATCGTATCTTTTTTTTGTGCACCAAAGTTTTTCAGAGCGTAAAAAAGTTTTGTATAACAAAATTAGTGGTTGACAAATTTTAGTGTAAATTTGTAGAATGATATTGAGAATCATTATCGGAATCAAGAACCGCTCTTGGTTTTCTTTTTTTGATCTATGATGAGAATGAATTTCATTACTATTTATGTATATTAAGAGTTAGGATGTTGTAGATGGAAGTGAGTACGAGAAGGTTTTACGAAGAAGAATCGGTAGACGTAAAAGAGATAAAAAGCCGGCCTCTTATTGCCTTAATGATTTTAATTGTTGGGACTGCTTTATTAGCTTTAAGTATGGCAACTTCTATATCGTTTGGTGCTGCCGATATTAGTTTGAAAACAGTATGGCAAGCTGTGTTTCAGTTTGATGAATCGATTACATACCATAATGTTATTCAAGAATTGCGGCTTCCAAGAGCGATTGGAGGAGCAGTTGTTGGAGCATTTTTAGCAGTATCGGGTGCGATTATGCAAGGAATGACACGAAATCCTCTTGCGTCTCCTTCACTTATGGGGATTACAGACGGGGCTGTATTTGGAATTGCGATTATGTTTGCATTCTTTCCAAACTCGCCATACTTCATGTTCGTAATTGCTTCCTTTATTGGTGCAGCATTTGGTGCGAGCATTGTGTATGGGATTGGTGCAGCATCTCCGGGTGGATTAACGCCAATTAAGTTAGCGTTATCAGGAGCGGCGATTAGTGCGTTATTAGGCGCAATTTCATCTGGGATTGCATTGTATTTTAATTTATCACAAGAAGTTAGCATGTGGCATGCAGGCGGTGTTGCTGGTGTAAAATGGGAAAGTTTACGTATGTTACTTCCAGTTGGTCTCGTTTGCCTTATTGTTGCTATTATGCTAGCAAGATATATTACGATTTTAAGTTTTGGTGAAGAAATTGCTATTGGACTTGGACAAAATACGAAGCTCATTAAGTTGATTGGAACTATCCTTGTCCTTATTTTAACAGGTTCTGCGGTTTCAATGGCTGGATCTGTTGGGTTTGTTGGCCTTGTTATTCCACACTTAACGCGCTTTCTTGTTGGGTCAGATTATCGCTGGGTGATTCCGTGCGCTGCCGTTTTAGGCGGCTTGCTTGTTGAATGTGCCGACATAATCTCCCGTATTATAAATCCGCCATTTGAAACACCAATTGGTGCTGTAACAGCGATGATCGGAGTACCATTCTTCCTCTACTTAGCACGTAAAGAAGGGAGAGGGAAAATGTGAATCAAGGAATTTTAACGAAAAAAATATTTCAATTTTATCTAGTATTAGTATTTTAATTTGTGCAGTATTCTTCATTAGCTTATATACAGGTACATTCAAAATGTCACCAGTTGAAGTATTAAAAACACTCGTTGGACTTGGAGCCGAAGATCAAGCAACAATTTTATTTGATTTTCGTATGCCACGAATAATTATTGCAATTTTCGTTGGATCAGCTTTAGCTGTTTCAGGTGCAATTATGCAAGGACTATCTCGAAACCCACTTGCTGATCCAGGGATTATGGGTATTAATGCCGGGGCTGGATTATCGGTTGTTGTCTTTGTTTATTTCTTCTTTGGAAAAGTAACGATGTCTTCGTTTTTATCTGTATTTATTCTGCCGTTTTTTGCTTTAGTTGGTGCAATACTGGCGGCAGTTATTATTTATGCGCTTGCTTGGAAGGACGGAGTTTCTCCGGTTCGTTTAATTCTTGTCGGGATTGCCGTAGCAGCCGGATTTGGAGCTGTAAGTCTAGTATTTTCGATGAAAATGACATCGAATGATTTCCGCTTTGCTACGATTTGGTTATCAGGAAGTTTATGGGGAACAGATTGGAAATTCGTATTAAGCGTTCTGCCGTGGATGCTTATTTTCTTACCGATTGCTTTTATGAAGGCACACGTCTTAAATGTAATGAATTTAGGAGATGCAGCGGCAACGGGTCTCGGTTTGGATGTTGAGAAAGAACGCCGCAAGTTACTATTTATCGCTGTTTGTTTAGCTGGTGCCTCCGTTGCAGTAGCAGGGGGAATTAGTTTTATTGGATTAATGGCTCCCCATCTTGCGCGCCGCTTAGTAGGTGGAAAGCATCAAATAATGTTACCAACTGCTGCGTTAATTGGAACATTATTGCTATTGTTTTCTGATTTTCTTTCACGCAGTTTACTTACAACATCAGAAATACCAGTCGGTCTTGTCATTTCAGTGATAGGCGCGCCGTATTTCATTTATTTACTTGTAAAAACAAGATAAGGGAGACGATTTATATGCCATCTTTATCAGTTCAATCAATATGTGTTGGATATAGTGAAAATTTCATTATTAATGGGTTATCTGTTGAAATACCTGAAGGAAAAATTACGACAATTATTGGTCCAAATGGGTGCGGGAAATCCACGCTTCTTAAAACAGCTTCACGTGTTTTAAAAGCAAAACGAGGTACTGTTTATTTGGACGGGAATGCAATTGAGAAACAGGCGACGAAAGAAATTGCGAAAAAAATGGCAATCTTGCCGCAGACGGCAGAAGTGCCAACTGGTTTGACTGTATTTGAACTTGTTTCATATGGACGTTTCCCGCATCAAAAAGGGTTCGGTACATTATCAGAAGAAGACTATCGCTACATTCGCTGGGCGCTTGATGTGACTGGCATGAGAGAGTTTGCAAATCGACCAGCTGAGGCATTATCAGGTGGGCAACGTCAACGTGTTTGGATTGCGATGGCACTTGCACAAGGAACAGGCTTGCTTGTGTTAGATGAGCCAACAACATATCTTGATATGGCGCATCAACTTGAAGTACTGAACCTATTAAAAAAGTTAAATGAAGAAGAAGGCCGGACGATTGTGATGGTTATTCATGATTTAAATCACGCTTCTCGTTTTTCTGATCATATGATTGCGTTAAAAGATGGAAAATTAATGAAACAAGGAACACCTGATGAAGTCATGACATCTGAAACGCTTCGCGAAGTGTTTGAAATTGAAGCACAACTGGTTCCGTGTCCTGTCAATGGCAAACCAATTTGTCTTACTTACGATTTAATGGAAATCAATAAAGTGAAACTTTCAGCAGTGGGGGTTTTTTCATCCCCCACTGCTGGTTAGTTGAACCAATCGGGCTTTTATGGGCAGTTATCCCCCACCTATCTTCTTCGCTTGTCTCTCAATCTTGAGGTGGGGGTCTTACTGCCCGTTAATGCGGGATAAACGAGTGCGTAAGCAGGCTTAAGTTGGTTCTAGCGGGCAATAAATGGCTGACGATAGAGTCGGAGATTTACTGCCCGTTAGAACGGGAGAAAGTTAAATTTCCATAATTTCATAAAAATGGTTGGTTTTATAAAGAGACTCTTGTAGATAGTCATTTTGTAAGGAAGAGTTTCGTAGCGCTGTCTATTTAGAGTGAGATTATAATAAGGTCAGGAGAGAGAATCATGAAGAAGTTCAAAGTTACTCTATTAGTTTTTGTGTTAGCTATTATTTCTGTATTATTTGCTGCATGTTCTTCTAATAAGAAAGAAGAAAAGAAAGCAGATGCCAAAAGTGAAGAGCGTGTTGTGAAACATGCAAAAGGGAAATTAAAATTCCTGCAAATCCAAAGAGAATTGCTGATTTAAGCGGGTCAACAGAAGAATTATTAATATTCGGCATGAAACCTGTTATTACGGCAAATACGACCGAAGAGAAAATTGACGCACATATTGCAAATCAATTAAAAGGTGTGAAGCCAGTCGGTTCTGCTTGGGGCGATAAAATTAACATCGAAGCAGTAGCTGCTGCAAAACCAGATGTAATTTTGGTGAACAATCGTCAAGAAAAAATCTATGATCAATTATCTAAAATTGCACCAACAGTTATGTTAAGTACCCCATTAGATCAGTGGCGTCCAAAGTTTGAAGAAGTAGGTGAAATCTTCGGTAAAGAAAAAGAAGCAGCTGCATGGCTGAAGAAATATGATGAAAAAGCAAGCCAATTACATGATGAAATCGTTGCAAAAACTGGCGATGCGAAATTCATGGTAATGGCTGCATATCCGAATGCATTCCGTGTGTACGGTGATTACGGTTACGGTAGTGTTCTATTTAAAGATTTAAAATTGCCAGCAGTCAATGGCACACCAACAGATAAGCCGTTAGTACAATTGCAAAAAGAAGCATTAATTGATTATAATCCAGACTATTTATTTGTATTTACAACAGGTGACGGCACGCAGCGCCTAAAAGAATTCCAAGAAGAAACAATTTGGAAAAACATGAACGCTGTGAAAAACAATCATGTGTATATGATTAAAAACGAAGATCTCAATAAAGGATACTTCCCACTTGGTAAAGAGATGTTATTAGATGAGCTATCTAATTTTATTTTAGAAAAATAATGATGATAGAGAAAATCACCTTCGTTTTTTGATGGTGGTTTTCTTTTTATACAGTAATATACAGTCTTTCATTTCTTTCTGTTTCGCCTTTCGTTTATAATAGGAGTAAGAACGTATAATGGAGGGCGGTGAATTTTAATGGCATATGTAAGTGACAAATTAGATGAAACGAAAGTGTTTAAAGACCCAGTGCATAAGTATGTGCATGTACGCGATCGCGTGATTTGGGATTTAATCGGGACGAAAGAGTTTCAACGTCTGCGCCGCATTAAGCAGCTAGGGACGACATTTTTTACATTTCACGGTGCGGAGCATAGTCGCTTTACTCATTCATTAGGTGTCTATGAAATTATCCGCCGTATGATTGACGATGTGTTTGATGGAAGACCAGATTGGAATGCTGAAGATCGTTTGTTGTGCTTATGTGCAGCACTCCTGCATGATGTAGGACATGGTCCTTTTTCGCATTCATTTGAAAAAGTATTTGAACTAAACCATGAAAAGTTTACACAAAAAATTATTGTAGGCGATACAGAAATTCACGATGTATTAAGCCGTGTTGACCATGAATTTCCGCAAAAGGTAGCAGACGTCATTGCGAAAACGTCTACTAATAAATTAGCCATTAGTATGATTTCTAGTCAAATTGACGCGGATCGTATGGACTATTTATTACGAGATGCATACTTTACAGGTGTGAAATATGGAAACTTTGATATGGAGCGGATTTTACGAGTAATGCGTCCATTTAATAATCAAGTTGTGATTAAATATAGCGGTATGCATGCTGTAGAGCACTATATTATGAGTCGCTATCAAATGTACTGGCAAGTGTATTTTCACCCAGTAACGCGCAGTGCGGAAGTAATTTTAACAAAAATTTTGCACCGGGCGAAAGCATTGCATGAACAATACTATACATTTAAATATCATCCGGTTCATTTCTACTCTTTATTCGAAGGAGAAGTAACAATAGAGGATTATTTAAAGTTAGACGAGAATGTGATGTATTATTACTTCCAAGTATGGCAGGAAGAAGAGGATGCCATTTTAAGTGATTTATGTCGCCGTTTTATGAACCGTAACTTGTTCAAATGTGTAGATTTCACAGAAAAGCACGGGCTAAACAATTGGGTAGAATTAAATAGTTTATTTAAGAAAATTGGGCTTGATCCAGAATATTATTTAGTAGTAGATTCCACATCAGATCTGCCGTATGACTTTTACCGTGCAGGTGAAGAGGAAGAACGTCTGCCAATTTTACTCCTTATGCCGAATGGGGAGCTCCGTGAATTATCTCGTGAGTCAGATATCGTTGAGGCAATTACAGGTAAAAAGAGAACAGATCAAAAGTTGTTTTATCCACATGATTTAATCTATGAAGAAGGAAGGAAAGGAAAATATAAAGAAAAAATCATTCAGCTATTAGAAGGAAAGAAATAAGAAGCAGCCTGAGGACTGCTTCTTATTAAAGAAAAATGAAATTATTTGTCGCTTAAGCGTTTTCCGCCAACTGCATAATGATTTTTAGACATTTCTTCGATGAAAACAACGATGTTTTCTTCAGGAGCACCAGTTGTTTCGCTTACTGCTGCAGTTACTTTTTCAGCAAGGGCTTTCTTTTGCTCTTCTGTACGACCTTCTAGCATTTTTACTGTTACGTATGGCATATGAATCGCTCCTTTTATGTAGATTACAGTACTATTATAACGGATTTTTGAAGAGAACAATCAGAAAAAGAGATTTTTTTCTTTTTTAACATAATGAAGAGGGAGAGGAAGTATGGAACACTTTTTTGCATATCCGCTGCAACAATTACCGTTATTGGCAATGGCTGTTGTCATGGCGCTGTCAGTACATGAATTCGCACATGCTTATGTTGCATATAAATTTGGAGATGATACAGCCAAAAGGCAAGGTCGTTTAACATTATCTCCGCTGGCACATTTAGATATAATCGGGCTTATTGCTGTATTATTAATCGGATTTGGTTGGGCACGTCCAGTACCGGTCAATCCTTATAATTTTAAAAGACCACGTCTTGCTGGTATTCTTGTTTCAATTGCTGGACCAATTAGTAACTTACTATTAGGAGCCCTTGGGCTTATTGCTTGGTATAGTTTGTTGAAATTTGGAATTATTGATGCAGTCCCAATAGCAGTAGGAGAAACACTATTTCAGTTCTTTCAAATTTTTATTGGGATTAATATAGTTTTATTTATTTTTAATTTATTACCAATCCCACCATTAGATGGTTACCGTGTTGTGGAAGATTTAGCACCGACAAATGTACGTGCGAAAATGACGCAATATGAAAAATACGGTTCAATCTTTTTATTAATTCTTGTGATTACACCGTTAGATCGATATACGATTCAGCCAATTTTCCAAGTCGTCATTCCGCATGTTTTAGGTATGCTGCATAGTATAATTGGACCATTATTTGGATTGTATTAGAAGAGAAGGGGAGGTTTTCTTATGGCAGAGAAAAAGAAACAAATCGGCTTTAATATTATTAAAAATGACTCCACAGATGGACATGGCGGTTTTGGAGTCGGCGCATTAAGTCTAGAAAATATTTCTCCTGTTATTATTGATGTAACAGAAGGAACAGCAGTTGTTGATATTGGTGCGATGCATGCACGCAGTGCTGCTGAAAAAGGAATTAAATTTTTAACTAATAAAGAAGAAGTACCAAATGCAAAACCATATTGGCTCGTTTGGGTGACAATTGAGCGCACTGCAAACGGTGCATATTATGCAGGTGTAACTGCATGCGAAATGACAATAGACCGCGAAATTCGCCGCGGCTATAAATCATTGCCTGAGCACGTAAATAAAATGGATAAATCATTAAAACGTTACATCATGGTTGATCATATGGATGAACCTTCTAAAAAAGTGCTTGGTACATTCTTAAAAGAGCATAATGAAGAGCTATGGAATCTTTCTAGTGAGAAATTACGTAGCGAATTGTTAGGAGAATAATAGGAAATCCCTTTCGTGTTGAAAGGGATTTTTTGTTTGTTTTAAAACACCCTTTGAATGAAGCAGCATAGGAAGAATGTGTTTCATATGCAGGAAATAAGGAGATTTGGCAGGAAATGTACTTTATGCAACAAAACATACATAACATGAAGGAGATGACAAAATGAGAATGAACGGGAATTCTATTTTTGTGAAGAGTCTAGAAGAATGTGATGCAGAAGCTTTGTTGTATTTGGAATTGAAAAACCGAGATTTTTTTCAAACGTATACACCGTTACGAGAAGATGATTTTTATACGTTGGAAAGTCAATTGAATCGAATTAGGGAGAACAAGGAAAAGAAAGATCTTGATCAGCTATACTCATTTGGTATTTACGTAATCGAAACAGAAGAACTAATTGGGAATATTACAATGACAGAGGTGCTGCGTGGCCCTTTACAAAGTTGCTATATTGGATATTCTCTAGATAAAAATCATAATGGGAAAGGATATATGACAGAGGCTGTTAAGCTAGTAGTATCTTACGCATTTGATGAGTTAAAGCTTCACCGAATTGAAGCGGGGGTTATGCCGCATAATATCGGATCGATAAAAGTTTTAGAGAAATCAGGGTTTCATAAAGAGGGAATTGCAAAGAAAAATGTAAAGATAAATGGAAGATGGGAAGATCATCAAGTGTTAGCTATCGTAAATGATACCGATGAATAGGAGCACTTTTTAAGAAAGAAAGGGGAGCAGAAGAATTACTGCACCCTTTTTGAGATGCAATCTTTGAGTAATTACATTGCATAAAAGTAACTAATCAAAGTTTCACTTTATAAGTTTCCGTTACCAAGGAAAATACTTTTTCCACCAGCTTTCTTTACCTTTTGTTTTCTCTTTTAGCACCGCCTCAAATTCATCCTTTTCATCAATATGATCCATACAATATTCTGTTGGCTCAGTACCTTTTACAAAATACATTTTGACTGAAGTAGGACAACCTTTCGTTGCGATTTTCCCATTTTCAGGATTAATGTTTAATGCGACAACATTGGCCGGCTTTTTAAAATCTTTTTTCGGGCTTTCCTCTAAACCTTGCTCCATAATGGTTGCCCACATATTTTTCGCATAAGATTGCTCAGCTGGGTTAGAGATTGTTTTTTGTTTATCGTAGCCGACCCAAATACCTGTCACGAGCTGTGGTGTAAAGCCAATCATCCAGCTATCTGTCTCGGTTGAACCTGATTTTCCAGCGTATGTGCGGGATAACTTTGGAATAAGGTTTTGTCCAGTGACAGAGGCGTAGCTGCTTAATTTTTTATTAAACATGCCGGTCATCATTTCTTCCATCACAAAGGCATTATTCTCATCAAGAATTTGTTTATTTTCTAAATGAGCATCATACAAGATGTTTCCATCATGATCGACAACGCGCCGAATAAATGTTGGTTTGACTTGTTTTCCGCCGTTAGCAATCATGCTGTAAGCATTCACCATTTCAAGCGGTTTTACAGGAGATGTTCCGAGCGCAAGTGATGGAACATCTTTTAATGCGCTTGTAATCCCAAATTGCTTCGCCGTTTTTACAAGTGATTTTTCACCTAAGAAAAGATGTGTTTTCACAGCGTACACATTATCAGAAACAGCAAGTGCTTGCATCATCGTTATAAAGTCATCTGCATAATAGCCTTTATAATTCGCTGGGTTATATTTGGAAACACCATCACCTAATGTGAATACAGTATGCTCACTTTTTAAGCGAGTTACTGGTGTAAAGCCTTGCTCAAGAGCGGCGTAATATAAAAAGGGTTTAAATGTTGAACCTGGCTGCCGGTACGCTTGCGTTGCTCGGTTGAATTGACTCTTCTTATAATCGCGTCCGCCAACAAGGGACATTACTTCGCCTGTTTTTGGATTCATGGATACAATAGCCGTTTCTATTTCTGTTGTACTTGGGATGGTTTCTTTTACTGTACTTTCCGCAATTGTTTGTAGCTTTGGATCTAGCGTTGTATATACACGCAGGCCACCGCGTCCTACTGTTTGTTCATCGAGACCAGCATCATTGATGAGGGAAGTTCGTACAACATCCTGAAAATAAGGTGCCATTTCTGCTACTTCTTCTTTATCAAGAGGAGCCAAGGTGAGTTGTTCTTTTTTGGCCGCTGCTGCTTCTTTCTTCGTGATATACCTCTGTTCTACCATTTCATCTAAAATGAGAGCTTGTCTTTCTTTGGCCCGGCTTTCATGTAAGTAGGGAGAATATAAGCTTGGTCCTTTTGGAATACCTGCAAGCATACTTGCTTCTGCTAAATTTAAATCTTTCGCATTTTTATTAAAGTAGAGACGTGCCGCTGCCTCAATTCCATAGGCACCGTGCCCGTAGTAAATTGTGTTTAAATATCCTTGTAAAATATCATTTTTATTGTAATTAACTTCTAGGCGAACGGTATACATTGCTTCTAACATCTTTCGTTTCCATGTTTTATCGTGGTCCAAATATAAATTTCGGGCGTATTGCTGCGTAATTGTACTTGCGCCTTGTACCTTTGCCCTCGCTCTAATGTCAGCAATTACTGCCCCGCCGATGCGTTTTACATCAAAACCATGATGTTTATAAAAGCGCTGATCTTCAATAGAAAGCGTTGCTTCTCTCACGTAAGGTGAAATATGGTCGAGTGAAACATTATAGCGTTCCTGCGCTCCGTGACTTTGCCCCATAACAGAGTCATCATTTGCATAAAAGATAGTTGTTTGCGGAACTGCAACAGGTGGTGGTCCGGCAATTTTTGCAACAAGTAAGACAATGAAAATAGTAGAAACAAAGAAAATAACACATGATAACAGTGCAGTGAGGAAAAAGCGTATATATTTTGCTTGTTTTTCATTTGTTGTAAGTTCCATTTTTGTCACCCCTCATAGCATACTTTTACTAGTATTGAGGGTTTTGGCTGTTTTTAAACTAAAAAAGAGCTTCTTATTAAGAAAGAAGCTCAAAAGCACGTGTTGGCCAGTCGGTAATGATTACATCGACGCCGTAATCTATCATCCTTTGTAAGTCTTTGTATTCATTGATTGTATAAGGGCGGAATATGTATCCTTGCTGCTGAGCCATTTGTACAAACTCTTTTGTGAGTAATTTAAAATTTGGATGAAGACCATTTGCCTGTCTTTTCTTTGCTTCAGCAATTGGATCCGCGAGCGGTTCATCGTATAAAATTGCGCGGGGGATCTCTGGTGCTAAAGCTGCAAGCAGCGCAACGGATTCATGATTAAACGAAGAAAATACAACTTGATTAGATAGATGAAATTCGCGAACAAGGTCGACGACTTTTTCTTCTATACGAGGATAACGAATAACATCCGTTTTTAATTCAATATTTAATTGCATCGTTGTTGTAGAAAGCCAAATAAGTACTTCGCGGAGCGTTGGGATTTTTGCTTCATGGAAAGAAGGATCTTTATAACTGCCGGCATCGAGTGCTTGCAATTGCTGGACAGTTTGTTCATATACAAGTCCTGCTCCATTTGTAGTTCGGTCCACAGTTTCATCGTGAATGACAACAACTTCTCCATCTTTGGATATATGTACATCAAGCTCAATGCCGTGCGCACCAACACGCTCAGCCTCTTGAAAAGCAATCATTGTATTTTCTGGGTGCGTACTTCTCACACCGCGATGCGCAAAAATAAGTGGTTGTTTCATAGCAAATTCTCCTTATGGTTCAATTTATCCCGCTATTAACGGACAGTAAGCTCCCTACCTCAAGATTTTGAGGATAGATGGGAGGTGATCCGGCTGATGGAAGTTTCACTTTGCTTCAATTATGGAACTGAGCAATCGAAAATACAATGCCGGTAGAAAAAAATTACAAAGGCGTAATGATTACATAAAAGTTAACATTAACGTAAAATGTAATATTGTTAGGAAGGGGGAATAAATTTGTATAAAATCGATGAAGTTACAAAACAAACAGGTTTAACAAAGCGGACTCTTCGTTATTATGAGGAAATTGGCTTAATTCATCCGCCAGAGCGAAGTGAAGGAAACATTCGTTTATATACAGATGAAGACGTGAAGAGAATTAAAAAAATTGTAGAAGCGAAAGAAGTACTAGGTATTACGCTTCAAGAAATGCAGTACTTCTTATCCCTTAAAGAACGTATGGAGCAAAGAAAAAATAGTGATAACCCGCGCGACCGGGAAGTAATTCAAGAAATAGCACATATGCTAACAAGTCAAATGGAGACGCTAGATAAGAAAATGCTGCAAATGAAGCACGTGAAAGAAGAATTAGAACATAGCTTGGAAAGAGCAACGAAGTTTTTAGAAGAAACAAAAGGAGAATGATTCATATGGAGAGTAAACAACGACTTGGAAGATTGATTACAGTAGTCGCTACTTTTCTTGCCTTTTCCGGAATTGGAGTAGTCGATCCAATTTTGCCAATTATTGCAGGGGAAATCGATGCAACACATTGGCAAGTAGAAATGTTATTTACAGCTTATATTTTAACGATGGCAATTATGATGCTGCCAGCTGGGCGAGGCAATTGCACTAATTTTATCTGGAATTATTGGTCACGTAGTTTCACCGCAAAGTCCGTTTTTAGTAGGAGGAATTGTTACGCTAGCTGGATGTGTGATGATTTGTCTACCGATTCGAGAAAATGAGAGCAAAACCCTTTCCTAGGAAAGGGTCTTCTTACTGTTTTATACATAATTGACTAAATATACGAACGAAAACGACTCGTTTACAATATATTTACGTTCTTTTTTATATTTTTAACTATACATTTTACATGTTTTGTTTTATTTTTGTTAGGGGACATTAATGGTGTCACATTATAATTTGCAACGAAAGGCGTGATTGTACAATGGAACTATGGTTCACTGAGAAACAAACAAAGCATTTTGGAATTACAGCGCGTATTAACCGCACTTTACATACGGAGCAAACAGAATTTCAAAAGCTAGATATGGTTGAAACTGAAGAATTCGGTAATATGCTTATTTTAGATGGCATGGTTATGACAACGCAAAAGGACGAATTCGTATATCACGAAATGGTAGCGCACGTACCATTATTCACACATCCAAACCCTGAAAACGTTTTAGTTGTTGGCGGCGGAGATGGCGGTGTTATTCGTGAAGTATTAAAACACCCAAGCGTGAAAAAAGCGACGCTTGTTGAAATTGATGGAAAAGTAATCGAGTACTCTAAAAAATACTTACCAGAAATTGCTGGCGAGTTAGAAAATCCACGCGTAGAAGTAAAAGTAGGCGATGGCTTCATGCACATTGCTGAAAGCGAAAACGTGTATGACGTAATCATGGTTGATTCTACAGAGCCAGTAGGCCCAGCTGTAAACTTATTTACAAAAGGATTCTACGCTGGAATCTCTAAGGCGTTAAAAGAAGACGGTATTTTCGTAGCGCAAACAGATAACCCTTGGTTCACACCAGAATTAATTTCAAACGTGTTTAAAGACGTAAAAGAAATTTTCCCAATTACACGTCTATATACAGCAAACATTCCAACTTACCCAAGCGGACTTTGGACATTCACAATCGGATCTAAAAAGCATGATCCACTAGAAGTAAGTGAAGAGCGTTTCCACGAAATCGAAACGAAATACTACACAAAAGAACTTCACAAAGCAGCATTCGTATTA
Organism: Bacillus sp. EA-CB0995; assembly: GCF_055814245.1. Lineage (NCBI taxonomy): Bacteria > Bacillati > Bacillota > Bacilli > Caryophanales > Bacillaceae > Bacillus > Bacillus sp. EA-CB0995. Next base: position 356,912 of record NZ_CP169269.1, read on the forward strand.
CCGAAATTTGTTGGGGATTTAATTAAGTAAGAAAAGCGAAGCTGACTGTTCAGACCCGGTGGCTAAGGTTCTTTCCCACAGAAGGTGCTTTTTACTTTCTCGTGGGGAAGATTCTTAGATGTGAGGGTCTAGTAGGCAAAGTTAGCCACTGACGTTTCACTGTAATAAAAGTAAGTAAATTTCTTCTCGACTAATTGGGTTGAGAAGAGTGTGGTAAATCGATAAAGAGGAGCAAAATAGCTCCAAATTTGAGACAAAATGAAAGGTTGGGATACCTTCAGTTCCAGATAGGAGGAAAAAGAATATGCGTTTTGATGAAGCTTATTCAGGTAAAGTATTTATTAACAGTCATCCAAGTTTTGAAGATGCTGAGGTTGTTATTTATGGGATGCCGATGGATTGGACAGTAAGTTATCGTCCGGGTTCTCGTTTCGGTCCAGCACGTATTCGTGAAGTATCGATTGGACTAGAAGAATATAGTCCGTATTTAGATCGTGAATTAGAGGAAGTTAAATATTTTGATGCAGGTGATATTCCGCTTCCTTTCGGTAATGCACAGCGCAGCTTAGACATGATCGAAGAATATGTAACAAAACTATTAGATGCTGGTAAGTTTCCACTAGGTCTTGGTGGTGAGCACCTAGTGTCTTGGCCAATTTTTAAGGCGATGGCCAAAAAATATCCAGATTTAGCAATTATCCACATGGATGCTCATACAGATTTACGTGAGTCGTATGAAGGCGAGCCTTTATCTCACTCTACACCAATTCGTAAAGTGTGCGATTTAATTGGTCCAGAAAACGTATATTCTTTCGGTATTCGTTCTGGTATGAAGGAAGAATTTGAGTGGGCAAAAGAAGTTGGCATGAACTTATACAAATTTGATGTATTAGAACCATTAAAGAAAGTATTGCCAACACTTGCAGGACGCCCAGTCTATGTCACAATTGATATCGACGTATTAGACCCAGCGCACGCTCCTGGTACAGGAACGTTAGAAGCTGGCGGTATCACTTCAAAAGAACTACTAGATTCCATTGTTGCAATTGCAAATTCAAATATAAACGTAGTTGGAGCAGACTTAGTAGAAGTAGCTCCTGTATATGATCACAGCGACCAAACACCGATCGCAGCAAGTAAATTTGTGCGTGAAATGTTACTTGGATGGGTGCAAAAATAAAGTTAGGCTACCGGTCATTCTAGCCACTAGAGCTAGATGAACAGTAAGCAAAATAAAAAGGCTATTTCGAATTATATCGAAATAGCCTTTTTATTTTTATTAAATATTTCAGTTTACTTTCCTTACAATGATGTAAGAGAAATGTAAGGGAAATCGATAGAGAGTAGTTTTGGCAGATTTTATACTGAATGTAGCATTATACAAGGATACATGTTAGAGGTGGAAAGATTCATGCGTATGATATTAAAAGTTACAGCAGTACTTGCTGTTTTAGGCGGTGCAGGTGTCTTTTACTTACAATCAAAAACAGAAGGTGTGCAAGCTTTTGTAGATAACTTTTTTCAGGTAAGGAAGTAAAGGATTATTATGCTGTAACAAATCAAGGGGAGAAAAAAGGCGATAAGTATTTGTATACATTTACTGCTTATGATAAGGATGGAAATGAGCAAGTTGTGAAAAAAATGATAAATCGTGAACTTTGCCAAGGAGTATACTTGAAAATTTATGCAAAAGGAAGCCAAGGAAAAGGATGGGCAGAACTGCAAGAGAATGAAGTACCAGCGAAAGTGCTAGAGAAACTGAAAAAATAATGAAAAACCCAAGTTCATACTGAACTTGGGTTTTAATGTTTTATAAGGATGATACCAACATTTTTATAAATTGCTTTTTGAACTACATCTTTCAATACGTTTCCTAATATTTCAGCAGACAGACACCGCTGTTTTTTGATATGATAGGAAAAGTGATTTATTATAAATAATACTTAATATCTATAACATTTTGAAAGGTGTGCAAGACGTGGAGAATCAACTTGCAGGCTTACCAGTACAGGTTCACTTTGTAACGGAAATTCGTGAAGGAGTGCGAAAGGAAACTATTGCTTTTGACGCAAATGGTCTATACTATGTAAAGGGTCAAAGTACATATGTAACGTTTCAAGAGCCGAACGAACAAGGCGAAGTGAAGACAATTATTAAAATCCAAGATGATCAAGTTCTCATTATGCGTTCAGGTGCTGTTTCTATGCGTCAAAATCATAAAAAAGGCGAGTGGACAACAGGAACGTATACAAGTGAACTTGGAACGTTTGTATTGCAAACGAAAACAGATAACGTCCTTTTTAAATGGTCGGAAGAAAAGAAAAAGGGGCAACTCTTTCTAACGTATGCATTAGCTTCTAAGTGAACAAGAAGCAGGCCGATATACAATTACCATTAATCTCAAGGAGGCACAATAATGAACTCTTTAGAACAAGTAAAAGAACTCATTAAAGAGGAAATTAAAGCTGCTGTAGTCAAAGCAGAATTAGCAACAGAAGAACAAATTCCAAACGTTGTATTAGAAACGCCAAAAGATAAAACACACGGTGATTTCTCTACAAACATGGCGATGCAACTTGCACGCGTAGCGAAAAAAGCACCGCGCATGATTGCAGAAGAATTAATTGCAAACTTCGATAAAGCAAAAGCTTCTATTGAAAAAATTGAAATTGCTGGACCTGGCTTCATTAACTTCTACATGGATAACAGCTACTTAACAGATCTAATCCCAACAATTATTACAGCTGGCGAAGCTTACGGTGAAACAAACACTGGTAACGGTGAAAAAGTACAAATTGAGTTCGTATCTGCAAACCCAACAGGTGACCTTCACTTAGGACATGCACGCGGCGCAGCAGTTGGTGATACATTATGTAACGTATTAGCAAAAGCGGGTTACGATGTATCTCGTGAGTATTACATTAACGATGCAGGTAACCAAATTCATAACTTAGCGCTTTCTGTTGAAGCTCGATATATGCAGGCGTTAGGTTTAGAAAAAGAAATGCCAGAAGACGGTTACCACGGCGCAGATATCATCGGAATCGGAAAACGTTTAGCAGAAGAGTTTGGTGATCGTTATGCAAAAGCTGATGAGAAAGAAAGCTATGAGTTCTACCGTGAGTACGGTTTAAAATATGAACTAGCGAAACTTCAAAAAGACTTAGAAAGCTTCCGTGTTAAATTTGATGTGTGGTTCTCTGAAACATCATTATACAAAAACGGTAAAATCGATGAAGCTCTTGCAGCGTTAAAAGAGCGCGGAGAGGTATTTGAAGAAGAGGGCGCAACATGGTTCCGTTCTACAACTTACGGCGATGATAAAGACCGCGTATTAATTAAAAACGATGGTTCTTACACATACTTAACACCAGATATTGCGTATCACCGTGATAAATTAGAGCGTGGCTTTGAGAAATTAATTAACATTTGGGGTGCTGACCACCACGGTTACATTCCACGTATGAAAGCAGCGATTCAAGCGCTTGGATACGATAAAGATACATTAGAAGTAGAAATCATCCAAATGGTACAACTATACCAAAACGGTGAAAAAGTAAAAATGAGTAAACGTACAGGTAAAGCTGTTACACTTCGTGAGCTTATGGAAGAAGTAGGCGTGGACGCAATGCGTTACTTCTTTGCAATGCGCAGCGGTGATTCTCATTTAGACTTTGATATGGACTTAGCGGTATCAAAATCAAATGAAAACCCTGTATACTATGCACAATACGCACATGCACGCGTATGCAGCATCCTTCGCCAAGGCGAAGAGCTGGGATTAACTGCAGGCAGCGATGTTAACTACAAACTTGTTGCTTCTGAGAAAGAAGTAGACTTATTAAAGAAACTGGGTGAATTCCCAGCGGCAGTTGCAGAAGCAGCGCAAAAACGTCTGCCACACCGCATTACAAGCTATGCATTTGACTTAGCAGCAGCGCTTCATAGCTTCTACAATGCAGAAAAAGTATTAAACCAAGATAACCTAGAGTTAAGTAAAGCTCGTTACGACTTAATGCGTGCGGTACGCATTACACTTCAAAATGCATTAGCATTAGTTGGAGTATCTGCACCTGAGAAGATGTAATCAAGAAAAGCGAAGCCACCGAGTATTCTGGCCGCTGGAACTAGATAATTAAAAAGCAGGATGCACGGAAATATTTCCGTGCATCCTGCTTTTTTTATAGTTGTGTTAAAATAGTTGGTTCGCCGCGTGTTACAACAATTGTATGTTCACATTGAGCGACAAGGCTTTTATCTGGTGTTACAAATGTCCAGCCATCGCCTAGTTCCACAATATGATCCGCACCCATAGATACGAATGGTTCTACTGCTAAGACAAGTCCGTCTTTTAATAGAGCACTATCCATAGGATCGAAATAGCTTAAAATATGGTTTGGTGCTTCGTGTAAGCTAAGTCCAATGCCGTGTCCTGTTAAGTTTTGAATTACTGCGTAGCCATTTTTACGCGCATCATTGGAAACCGCACGACCAATTTGGTTTTGTTTTGCGCCAGCTTTTACTTTTTTCATGGCTGCCCAAAATGCACTTTCAGCAGCAGCACAAAGTTTTTCTTTTGCTTCGTCTTGTCCAAGAACGAACGAAATACCTGTATCTGCGTAGTAACCGTCAAGTGCTGCAGATACATCTACGTTTACTAAATCGCCTTCTTTAAGGACGCGATCTCCTGGAATGCCGTGAGCAACTTCTTCATTGACACTAATGCAAGTTGTGCCTGGGAAATCATATTCTTTTTCAGGTGCAGAAATGGCACCGTGCTCATCTAATACTTTCTTACCGATTAAATCAAGCTCTTTCGTTGTCATACCTGGCTTCGCTTGTTTCTTCATTTCCTCGCGAGCAAGCGCAACGATGCGGCCGATTTTTCGTAAGCCTTCTAAATCTTGTTCATTACGAATAATCATGAAAACCACTGTCCTTCCTCGAATGTACATCTCACATGATTGTATCACGTTTGTTTTTGTCCTGCTACTTGCGTGGGAAGTCCCTCATCTTAAGATTTCCTGACATTTGTCATATTCATATCATGACGTCTTTTACTGTTTTCCATCTCTTCCAATTTATACAATATAAATGTAAGTAACGATGGAGGTGGAGAAATGGAACAAGTAATTGAAGTGAATGGTGTTTCAAAAACATTTAAACATAAAAAAGCAGTAAATAACGTTTCATTTACAGTAGAGAAGGGGAAAATTGTTGCATTACTTGGACCAAACGGGGCTGGGAAAACAACAATAATTTCGATGATGCTTGGATTAAGGGATCCTTCAGAAGGAAATATTTCTATATTTGGTAAGAGCCCAAAGCACCGGGACGTTCGCAATCGCCTTGGGGCAATGCTGCAAGAGGTGAGCGTAATTGATAGTATCTCTGTGGAAGAGGCAATTGATTTATTTCGTAGTTATTATACGAATCCACTTGCAAAAGAAACACTGCTTCAGCTATCAAATTTAGAGTCAGAAAGAAAGCAAAGATGTGAAAAGTTATCTGGCGGTCAAAAAAGACGTTTGAATTTTGCACTCGCACTTGCTGGAAATCCAGAATTACTATTTTTAGATGAACCAACAGTAGGGATGGACATCACGTCTAGAAAAAACTTTTGGGATACAATTCGAAAGTTAGCAGGTGAAGGAAAAACGATTATGTTAACAACACATTATTTAGAAGAAGCAGATGCACTAGCAGATCGAATTTTATTGTTTGCAAATGGGAAAGTGATTGCTGATGGAACACCAGATGAGATGAAAGCAACAATTTCTCAAAAAACAATTTCATTTTATGCAAAAGAGGAAATGCCAACAAGTCTGCTTCGAAGTTTATCTCATGTTACAAGTGTCCAGTGGCATGAAAAACGTGTGGTGCTGACAACAGATGATACAGATGCTACGCTCCGGGAAATTTTCAATAAAAACTTGCCGGTCATGGATATTGCTGTTGAGCGTGGCAGCTTGGATGAAGCTTTTGAACAGTTTGTTGCAAATCAGAAGGAGGGAATTGCATGAGAGCGTTTTGGATGCAATGTAAAATAGAAATATTACGTACGTTTCGCAATAAATTATTTATCTTTTTCTCGTTATTAATGCCAGTTATGTTTTATTACATTTTTACAAATGTCGTGTCAGTGCCGGAAAATGGAGATGCATGGAAAGCACACTATTTAATTTCAATGGCTACTTTTAGTATTGTAGGAACAGCACTTTTTAGTTTTGGTGTTCGTCTTTCACAAGAAAAAGGGCAGGGATGGACACAGCTTTTACAAATTACACCGCTGCCAGAAGGGGCGTATTTATCTGCAAAAATTGTCGCGCAAACGCTTGTAAATGCTTTTTCGATCTTAGTTATTTTTATCGCGGGAATAGTCATTAATGATGTACAGTTAACGATTGGACAGTGGATTGGCGCTGGATTATGGTTGTTAATTGGTGTTACGCCATTTTTAGCGCTTGGAACGGTAATTGGTTCGATTAAGAAGGCTGATGCAGCTGCTGGGCTAGCAAATATTTTAAATATGTGTTTAGCCATTCTAGGTGGTTTATGGATGCCCATTGAAGTATTACCAAAGGCGTTAAGAAGTATTGGGGAATGGACGCCGACATATCGTTTTGGAAGCGGGGCTTGGGATATTGTTGCTGGTCAGGCAATTGGCTGGGAGAATGTAGCAGTGTTAGGAGGTTATTTCATCGCTTTTGTTGTATTATCAATATATATAAGAAAGAGACAGGAAGCGATATAAAATGATCGAAAAGAGACAGTTTGAATTCTTTCCAAAACATATGGGATTGTTCCCTTATATATGGCTCGTGTACTTGTTGTTTCCTCTTTATTACTTGGCGGGGCAATCAGGTTGGAAATTGATAGTAGGAGGCGGGATGCTCATACTCTTTGTTATTGCATACCGCCAGCTTTATTTTGTGAAAAAAACATTTGTTATATGGGCATGTATTCAATTTGTGATTACATTTCTATTTAGTGCATTTTATGAACCATATATGATTTATTTTGGATTTTATACAGCAAATGCAATGGGGTTTACACCGACAAAAAAACAATTTCGATTGTTGTTTTTCCTTTTGATCGTAATGATTGGTTCTTTTATGTTGCTGCATATGAATGAGCTTACAAAAGCGTCTTTTATAACAGCGATTCCGATGTTTATTTTAATGATTCTTACACCATTTGGCATGCGGAATTTTAATCAAAAAAGATATTAAAAACACAATTAAGTGAAGCAAATGAACAAATTCGTGATCTAGTGAAGCGAGAAGAACGCCAGCGCATTGCGAGAGATTTACATGATACGTTAGGACATACGTTATCGCTTATTACGCTAAAAAGCCAGCTTGTTGAGAAGCTTATTGTGAAAAATCCAGAACGTGCTTGTCTAGAGGCAAAGGAAATCACGCAAACATCAAGAAATGCGTTAAAACAATTACGGGAATTAATTTCTGATATGCGTATGATTACGGTGGAAGAAGAGCTAGAGCAAGTGAGGGTGATTCTCCAAGCGGCCAATATATCATTAGAAGTGAGGCAGGAGACAAGTACGAATGTATTATCACCGCTAGAACAAAACATTTTAGGAATGTGTTTACGTGAAGCGGTGACAAACGTTGTAAAACATAGCAAGGCAACAACGTGCGTGGTTGCTTTACTTGAAACACAAGGGAAATTGATTTTACAAGTAAAGGATAATGGAATCGGACTACAAAAAAATCATGATGGGAATGGCATTCTTGGAATGAAAGAACGATTGGCTCTTATTGATGGAGAACTTGAGCTAGACGCTATTCATGATGGAACGATGTTAACAATACATGTACCAATTGTTATAAGAACAGGGAAAGATGGGGTGAGAGCATGATTCGAATCATCATTGCAGAAGACCAGCGTATGCTTCGCGGAGCGTTAGGGGCTTTACTTGATTTAGAAGATGATATTGAGGTTGTTGGGCAGGCGGAAAACGGAGAAGAGGCTTTGCGACTAATTGAAAAACTACAGCCAGATGTTAGTATTATGGACATTGAAATGCCGATTCAGAGCGGATTAGATGTGGCTGAAAAGTTACGGAAACAACAGTCACAGTGTAGAGTTATGATTTTAACAACATTTGCCCGTCCTGGTTACTTCGAGCGAGCGATGAAAGCAAACGTGCATGGGTATTTATTAAAAGATAGTCCAAGTGAAGATCTTGCAGCGGCAATTCGGAATGTAATGAATGGGAAACGAGAAATTTCTCCTGAGCTCATGTTTGGGCTTTGGCAAGAACAAAATCCGTTAACAGATAGAGAAAGAGAGGTTCTCTTGTTAGCCAAAGAAGGAAAAACGGCAAACGAAATTGCAAAAACACTATACTTGTCATCTGGAACCGTTCGAAACTATATTTCCGATGTGTTAACGAAATTAAATGCAAAAAATCGGATTGAGGCAATTACAATTGCTGAAGAAAAAGGGTGGATATGAAAAAAGAAACAACTGTCTTATCTAGTAATGGGTTCGGTTTAAAGGAGAAAGCAGTAAATAACATACATTTTGGAGATGTAATTCGTATATGAATCAGCATCTCTTTTTTATCCCGCTATTCGTGGGCAGTAATACTCCCACCTCAAAATTCGGTGAAAGCAAAGAAGTTAGGTGGGAGATAAACTGCCCTTATTTTCATACGTACAACGCTTTTCATGTGTTTATCCCGCATTAACGGGCAGTAAGCCCCCACCTCAAGATTGGAGAGAAGCGAAGAAGATAGGTGGGGGATAACTGCCCGTAAAGGCTCGATTGGTTCAACTAACCATCAGTGGGGGATGAAAAACTCCCCCACTGATGGAAGTTTCACTTTATAAAAAAAGGAAAGGACTGTTCCAATCCATTCTTTTCCTTTGTCTAAAAGAGAGTGAGGAGAAACATCTTGAATTGAAAGTGAAACGGAAGCTTCTAAGTCGTGATTGATTTCTTCCTTCACTTGTTCTAAAAACGGTGAGCCATATAATATACAATTGATTTCATGGTTCAGATATAAGCTTCTCATATCAAAGTTCGCAGTTCCAATATCACAAATACAGCCATCTATCATTACAATTTTGGCATGAAAAAATCCATCTTGAAATTCGTAAATATGACAGCCTGCTTCAATAAGCTTCCGGCAATATGGGAGTTTCGCTTCACGAACAAATGGATGATCCGCTTTTTTAGGTACGAGAATGGTAATACGAACGCCTCGTTTTTTTGCACGTAGCAATGCACTCATTAGCTTTTTCCCAGGGATAAAATAGGGCGTACCGATATATAGCTCTTTCGTTGCCTTTTCAATTAAATCGAGAAAAGTTTGTTGTAAATAAGCGCCGTCAGTTGGTACGAACTGATGGGAAGTTTCCCCTTTTCCAGTATTGGAAAGTAATAATTTTCATGCAATAAGTCTTCATTTGTATCATCGCGCCAATCGTGTAGAAACTGCGTTTGTAAGTCTTGTACGCCTTCTCCGGTAAGGCGTAGATGGTAATCACGCCATGGACCGAGCGCAGCATTATGCCCCAGGTATTCTTCACCGATATTAAAGCCTCCGATATAGCCGATTTTTCCGTCAATAATCGTAATTTTTCTATGGTTCCGTTGATTAGCGGAAAAAAGAGAAATGGGAAACGGATTTTATGACAAAATGAAAAATGTATGCCCTGTTGTTTTAAGTTACGAATCGTTTCCTTTGATAAATGATGGCTGCCAATCCGATCAAGGAGAAGGCGTACTTCAATACCTTGTTGTGCTTTTTCCATTAGAAGCTGTAAAAATGTATGGCTAATTTCATCGTTTTTTACGATAAAAAATAGAATATGTACGTGATGCTTAGCCTGTTGTATATCAGTAAATAGCTCCTTATATAATGTTTGGCCATATGTATAGAGTTTAAAGTTACTACGGCGCAAAGGAAATGAACGAGGTTTAAGTTGTTTTAAATGAAGTTTTCTTCCATATATGAAGTCGAAATTTATCCACAGTAAGAAAAAGACAAGGAAGAGAAATAAAAAGCTCATGTATCCATTCCCTCCTCTATACTCATTTTTATCCCGCTATTCGCGGACAGTCAGACCCCTACCTCAAGATTCAGAGAGAAGCGAGGAAGATAGGTGGGGGATAACTGTCCGTAAAAGTCCAATTGGTTAACCATCAGTGGGGATGAAAAAATCCCTTGCTGATGGAAGTTTCACCTTATAGTTTCACCGAAATAAAAGGCTTTATGAAAAAATATATTGTTGTATAACAAAAAACTGTTGACTGAACGCTCACTCATCATATAATGGAAATAGGGGCAATAAATTCAGAAAATTATTTATTTTTGAAGATTCGAAAAAGGGAATATTACACGGAGAGGGGTTGGCAGAAATATGAATAGCTTATTAATTGTGAATTGGTTGGCGACAATCGCCATCATAGCGTATGCAGCATATTTATTTGTATATCTCATACGAACGCGGATTACCTACATACAATTAGGAAAGAAAGTCGAATTTGATCGCCGCTTCAAAGAAAGATGGGATCTTATTAAGGGGAATGTCTTCGGACAAAAGAAGCTTCTTAAAGATAAAAAGAGCGGTATCATGCATGTTATGTTTTTTTACGGATTTATTCTTGTCCAATTTGGAGCAATTGACTTCATATGGAAAGGCTTAGCACCAGGATCACATCTTCCACTTGGACCACTATACCCTGCATTTACATTCTTCCAAGAAATCGTCACACTCATCATTTTAATTGCAGTTTTTTGGGCTTTTTATAGAAGGTATATTGAAAAACTTGTGCGCTTAAAACGCAATTTTAAAGCAGGACTTGTTTTAATTTTTATCGGCGGCTTAATGCTATCTGTTCTTCTTGGTAACGGAATGGGCATCATTTGGCATGGCGAGGAATTATCATGGAGTGAACCAATTGCTTCTGCAATCGCTTACTTATTTTCTGGAATTGGTGAAACAGCTGCGATTGTTGTGTTCTATTTTGCGTGGTGGATGCATCTACTTATTTTGTTAACGTTTTTAGTTTACGTGCCACAATCGAAGCACGCACATTTAATTGCAGGACCAGCAAATGTATATTTTAGCCGTTTAACAAATCCAGGGAAATTAGAAAAAATCGATTTTGAAGATGAAACACAAGAAACATTTGGTGTTGGAAAAATTGAAGATTTCAAACAAACACAGCTTATTGATTTATACGCATGTGTAGAGTGCGGCCGCTGTACGAATATGTGCCCAGCAACGGGAACGGGAAAGATGCTATCACCGATGGATTTAATTTTAAAATTGCGTGATCATTTAACAGATAAAGGCGCAGCGGTAACATCGCGCGCACCATGGGTTCCAACTGTTGCATTTAACAATACACAAGGTAATCAGTTAGCGATGATGGCGGCTGGAGAGGGACAAAATGAATCTGCAGCAACATTGGCATACAATCCAAGCTTAATTGGCGATGTCATTACAGAAACAGAAATTTGGGCTTGTACAACGTGTCGTAACTGCGAAGACCAATGCCCAGTTATGAATGAACATGTTGATAAAATTATTGATTTGCGCCGCTATCTTGTTTTAACAGAAGGAAAAATGGACCCAGAAGCGCAGCGTGCCCTGACAAATATCGAGCGTCAAGGAAACCCTTGGGGACTGAATCGTAAAGAGCGTGAAACGTGGCGTACGATGGAAGAAGAAGTTTCTATTCCGACTGTGAAAGAGAAAACGAAAGCAGGCGAAGAGTTTGAATACTTATTCTGGGTAGGCTCTATGGGATCATATGATAACCGTAGCCAAAAAATTGCGTTATCGTTTGCGAAGCTGATGAACGAAGCTGGTATTTCCTTTGCTATCCTCGGAAATAAAGAGAAAAACTCAGGTGATACACCGCGTCGTCTTGGAAATGAATTTGTCTTCCAAGAGATGGCGAACAAGAATATTGAAGAGTTTGAAAAAGCGGGCGTTAAGAAAATCGTGACAATTGATCCGCACGCATATAACACGTTTAAAAATGAGTATCCGGACTTTGGCTTACAAGCAGAAGTCTATCATCATACAGAATTGTTAGCACAGTGGGTGAAAGAAGGACGATTAAAACCAGTTCACCGCGTAGAAGAAACGATTACGTATCACGATTCTTGTTATTTAGGACGCTACAACGAAGTGTACGAAGCGCCGCGCAATATTTTAAAAGCAATTCCAGGCGTGAATCTCATTGAAATGGAGCGTAACCGCGAAAAAGGAATGTGCTGCGGAGCGGGCGGCGGTCTGATGTGGATGGAAGAGACTGCTGGCTCTCGCATTAACGTTGCACGTACAGAGCAAGCACTTGCTACATCGCCGACGATCATCGGTACGGGCTGTCCATATTGCTTAACGATGATTAGTGACGGTACGAAGGCAAAAGAAGTAGAAGAACGCGTACAAACCCTTGATATAACAGAGATTTTAGAGCGCTCTGTTATCGGGTCAAAGAAAGAAGCAATGTAACATGTAAGAATCCGTACAACTTTAGATAAAAGGGGGTGCAAAGGTTGCACCTCTTTCTCACAACAGCTGAACTGAACGAGCGTTCAATCAACGCCGCAAAATGAAGAAATGGGGGAATATGTTTTGACTAGAACAGTAATTTTAAGTGCTGCAAGAACACCTGTTGGAAAGTTTGGGGGAGCTTTAAAGGATGTAAAGGCAACGGAGCTTGGAGGAATTGCAATTGGAGCGGCATTAGAGCGCGCGAATGTTGCAGCAAGTGATATTGAAGAAGTTATATTTGGAGCGGTTATTCAAGGTGGTCAGGGACAAATTCCATCACGCCAGGCGGCAAGAGAAGCAGGGATCCCATGGGAGACGCGCACAGAAACAGTCAATAAAGTATGTGCTTCCGGGCTTCGTGCAGTAACATTAGCGGATCAAATTATTCGTACCGGCGATCAATCGTTACTTGTAGCAGGCGGCATGGAATCGATGAGTAATAGTCCATATATTTTACGTGGTGCACGCTGGGGATATCGCATGGGGCATAACGAGGTTGTTGACTTAAACGTTGCAGATGGCTTAACGTGCTCATTTTCTGGCGTGCATATGGGTGTGTACGGCGGAGATGTAGCGAAAGAAGATGGTATTTCCCGCGAAATGCAAGACGAATGGGCATGCCGCAGTCATATGCGCGCCGTTGCATCACGCAAGGAAGGCCGATTTGAAGAAGAAATTGTACCTGTATCTGTGCCGCAGCGAAAAGGTGAGCCGGTAGTTGTTGCTCACGACGAAGCACCGCGCGAAGATACAACAGTTGAAAAACTAGCAAAATTAAAACCTGTATTTGATAAGGATGCAGCGGTTACCGCAGGAAATGCACCAGGTTTAAATGACGGCGCGGCAGCGCTCGTATTAATGAGTGAAGAGCGTGCGAAGCAAGAGGGAAGAAAGCCGCTTGCGACAATTTTAGGTCATACAGCGATCGCGGTTGAAGCGAAAGATTTCCCGAGAACACCAGGTTATGCCATTAACGAGCTGTTAAAGAAAACAGGTAAGAAAGTAGAAGAGATAGATTTATTTGAGATTAATGAAGCATTTGCGGCTGTAGCTATTGCAAGTGCAAATATTGTTGGTATTGATCCAGAAAAGATTAACGTAAACGGCGGAGCAGTTGCGATGGGACATCCAATCGGAGCAAGCGGTGCGCGCATTATCGTTACTCTTATTCATGCGTTAAAGCAGCGCGGCGGCGGAATTGGGATTGCATCTATTTGCAGCGGCGGCGGTCAAGGCGACGCAATTATGATAGAGGTTCAGTAAAAAAGGGGGCTATAAATATGACGGTACAAAACATTGTTGTAATTGGTTCAGGACAAATGGGATCTGGAATTGCACAGGTATGTGCGATGGCAGGTTATGACGTATATATGCAAGATTTAAAACAAGAGCAGTTAGACCGCGGCATGGGGATTATTACGAAAAATTTATCTAGGCAAGTTGAGAAAGGCCGCATGAGTGAAGAGGATAAGCAGGCAACATTAAATCGTCTTACAGCAACGCTTACACTTGATTGCTTGAAAGAGGCAGATCTTGTCATTGAAGCAGCTGTAGAGAGAATGGATATTAAAAAACAAATTTTTGCGAATTTAGATGAGTTAGCACCGGAACATACGATTTTAGCAACAAATACATCTTCGTTGCCAATTACTGAAATTGCAGCTGTTACGAATCGTCCAGAAAAGGTTATTGGCATGCACTTTATGAATCCAGTTCCAGTTATGAAGCTTGTTGAAATTATTCGCGGTTTAGCAACAGAGGACGTTGTATATGAAACGATTGAAGATATTACAAAAAAATCGGCAAAGTTCCAGTTGAAGTAAATGACTTCCGGGATTTGTTTCGAACCGTATTTTATTGCCAATGATTAACGAAGCAATTTATACGCTATATGAAGGCGTGGCGACGAAAGAAGCGATTGATGAAGTTATGAAGCTCGGCATGAATCATCCGATGGGACCGTTGACACTCGCTGATTTTATTGGATTAGATACATGTTTATACATTATGGAAGTACTGCATGAAGGGTTAGGAGATAGCAAATATCGCCCATGTCCGTTACTTCGTAAATACGTGAACGCAGGCTGGTTAGGGCGCAAGACAGGACGCGGTTTTTACATTTACGAATAATAACATACTCCGGTAGGGCACCTCTTTGCATGTACTAGTGGTCTTACCAAATAGTTGAATTACTATATAAAACAATTTGAGGTGGAGCATATGAACTTTCAATTTACAGAAGAGCAGCAAATGATGCGAAAAATGGTTCGGGACTTCGCTCAAAAGGAAATTGCTCCCTTTGTTCCTACTATGGAACAAGGGGTGTTTCCTAGAGAAGTCTTAAAGAAAATGGGTGAGCTTGGACTGATGGGGATTCCAATTCCAGCGAAATACGGCGGAGCGGAAATGGATTTTATTTCATATATTTTAGCAATTAATGAACTTTCAAAAGTAAGCGCCACAATAGGTGTGATTCTAGCAGTACATACCTCTGTTGGAACGAATCCTATTTTATACTTTGGAACAGAAGAGCAAAAGCAAAAGTATATTCCAAAGTTAGCAGCTGGTGAATATTTAGGAGCATTTGCATTAACGGAACCAGGCGCCGGATCAGATGCAGGGAGTTTAAAATCAAGGGCAGTTAGACGTGGTGATGAGTACGTAATTAACGGTTCAAAAGTATTTATCACAAACGGCGGCGAGGCAGATACATATATTGTCTTTGCTTCTACGAATCCGGATGCGGGTACACGCGGGATATCGGCATTTATTGTTGAGAAAGATACACCGGGTTTAATTGTTGGAAAAGATGAGCACAAAATGGGGCTATTAGGTTCTCGTACAGTGCAATTAACGTTTGAAGATATGAAAGTTCCTGCTGAGAATTTGCTTGGCGAAGAGGGTCAAGGTTTTAAAGTGGCAATGGCAAACTTAGATGTTGGTCGCATTGGTATCGGGGCGCAGTCACTTGGCATCGCTGAAGCAGCGCTTACGTGTGCTACGGATTATGCGAAAGATCGTCATCAATTTGGGAAGCCAATTGCGGCGCAGCAAGGATTAGGATTTAAGCTAGCGGATATGGCAACAGCTGTGGAAGCAGCTCGTCTGCTTGTGTACCGTGCAGCATCGCTGAGAGCACAAGGTTTACCGTGCGGGAAGGAAGCGTCAATTGCAAAATTATTTGCTTCGAAAACAGCAGTAGAAGTTGCTATTGAAGCTGTGCAAGTGCTTGGCGGTTACGGCTATACAAAAGAGTATCCTGCGGAGCGATTCTTCCGCGATGCAAAAATATGTGAGATTTATGAAGGAACAAGTGAGATTCAGCGCTTAGTTATTAGCAGAGCGCTTTAAGGGGGAAATAGAGATGCACTTTAAATTATCAGAAGAACACGAGATGATTCGGAAAATGGTTCGTGATTTTGCGAGAAATGAAGTGGCACCAACGGCAGCGGAGCGCGACGAGGAAGAACGCTTTGACCGCGCTTTATTTGATCAAATGGCGGAGCTTGGCTTAACTGGTATTCCGTGGCCTGAAGAGTACGGCGGAATTGGAAGCGATTACTTAGCTTATGTAATTGCGGTAGAAGAGCTGTCACGTGTTTGTGCGTCCACGGGCGTAACGTTATCAGCACATACATCGCTTGCAGGATGGCCAATTTTTAAATTTGGTACAGAGGAGCAAAAGCAGAAATATTTACGCCCAATGGCAGAAGGAAAGCAAATTGGCGCTTACGGCTTAACAGAGCCGGGCTCAGGCTCTGATGCTGGTGGAATGAAAACAACAGCAAAGCGTGACGGCGATCATTATATTTTAAACGGTTCGAAAATTTTCATTACAAATGGCGGAATTGCGGATATTTATGTTGTGTTTGCACTGACAGATCCAGAGTCAAAGCAGCGCGGAACAAGTGCATTTATTGTGGAAAGCAATGCGCCTGGATTTTCTGTTGGAAAGAAAGAGAGCAAGCTTGGTATTCGTTCTTCACCGACGACGGAGATTATATTTGAAGATTGCCGCATTCCTGCCGAGAACTTACTTGGCGAGGAAGGCGAAGGATTTAAAATTGCAATGCAAACGTTAGACGGCGGCCGTAATGGTATTGCCGCGCAAGCGGTTGGCATCGCACAAGGTGCACTTGATGCTGCTGCCGATTATGCGAAGGAACGCCATCAATTTGGGAAACCAATTGCCGCGCAGCAGGGATTGGCTTTAAACTAGCAGATATGGCGACGGGTGTAGAGGCGGCACGCTTGTTAACATATCAAGCGGCTTGGCTTGAGTCCGAAGGACTGCCGTATGGCAAAGAATCGGCAATGTCGAAATTGTTTGCAGGAGACACGGCGATGAAAGTGACAACCGAAGCTGTGCAAGTATTCGGGGGATATGGTTATACGAAAGATTATCCAGTTGAGCGCTTTATGCGTGATGCGAAGATTACGCAAATTTACGAAGGAACGCAAGAAATTCAGCGCCTTGTTATTTCACGTATGTTAACGAAGTAGAAGCAAGAAGAAGCGTAGGGAACCTCCTACGCTTCTTCTTGCAAAATGACAGGAAAAGGGGTGAAGGAGATGGTTAAGCACAATGTACAGGCATCTGTGAAAGATGAAAGGCTTATTGCACTTCGGCGTGAGCAAATGATTAAAGGTGCTGTGCAGCTATTTAAGCAAAAAGGATTTCCGCGCACAACAACGAGAGAAATCGCGAAAGCAGCAGGCTTTAGCATTGGTACACTCTATGAATATATTCGAACGAAAGATGATGTGCTTTATTTAGTGTGCGATAGCATTTATGAACATGTAAAAGATCGTTTAGAGCAAGTGCTGTGCAGAGAAAAAGGCAGCATTGATAGTTTAAAAGCCGCGATTACAAATTATTTTAAAGTTATGGATGAGCTACAAGAAGAGGTTCTTATTATGTATCAAGAAGTTCGTTTTTTGCCAAAGGAGTCGCTGCCTTACGTATTAGAGAAAGAATTTCAAATGGTAGGGATGTTCGAAAATATTTTGCAGCAATGTGTTCAAAATAAGGTATTTACTTTAACAAAAAAAGAGGTTCAACTGCTTGCTCATAATATTTTTATTCAAGGACAAATGTGGGGATTTCGGCGCTGGGCATTGCAGAAACTTTATACATTGGAAGAATATACAGAGATGCAAATTCGTTATGTATTAAATGGTGCTCATATGATTCAAAACTAAAAAGGACGATAACGTTGCAATATGTAGGGGAATCACTTTACGATTCCCCATTTTTTTGTGGCATATTTGGTGAAGTTTTGTTTATAATGAATAGTATGGATTTTTTTGAACAGGCCTTTATATAATTAGGATATATTTTAAGAAAGGAAGTGCCGCATAAGTGAGTTTAAAGCAATATTCACCAGAAGAGCTAAAAGAATTGTCCATGATCGAAGCTGTACATAGCTTGTTAGAGGAAAAACAACAAGCAACACCTTTTCACGATCTAGTTCAAGAAATTGCTCAATTACTGGGACTATCTGAAGAGCAAGTTGCTGCGAGAATCGCACAATTTTATACAGATTTAAATATCGATGGGCGCTTTATCAATCTCGGAGAAAATCGTTGGGGACTACGCGGATGGTATCCATACGAGCAAATCGATGAGGAAATCTTACCTCAACCGAAGCCTAAGAAGAAACGTAAGGTAGAAGAGGACGAGCTAGATGACTACAGCGATGATGACGAGGACAGCTTCGAAGAGGCAGATGAAGAAGAAGAAGATGAAGATGAAGACGAAGATGTAGAAGATCTTGATGAAATTCTTGATGAAGATGAAGATGAAGATCTTGATGATCTAGAAGATGACGATGATTTTGCCGATGAAGATGAGTTAGAATACGACGAATCAGAAGAAGAAGAGGAAGCACAGTAGTCCTTGACTTT
This sequence comes from Bacillus sp. EA-CB0995, assembly GCF_055814245.1. Taxonomy (NCBI): domain Bacteria; kingdom Bacillati; phylum Bacillota; class Bacilli; order Caryophanales; family Bacillaceae; genus Bacillus; species Bacillus sp. EA-CB0995. The sequence goes on from NZ_CP169269.1 coordinate 375,364, forward strand.
TTATTATCGTCCATGTAGAATCATTTTTGGGCTCTTTAAAAAAGACGATAATAACTTTTACGTGTAAATATAAAAGAAAATTGCTCCCTATTTATTACTTTTAGTGATAAAGGGAGCAATTTTCTTTTTTGTTTTTTGTTTAGAAAAACAAAAGAGTCTAACAATAAGATAAGGTAAGTGTTATCTACATACGTTGCGATTTGCAGCGATGATTATATAACAGCAAACTAGAAGGGAGTACTTTCATGACTAAGTATATTTTTGTCACAGGCGGTGTAGTATCTTCTTTAGGAAAAGGTATTACAGCAGCATCTTTAGGAAGACTTTTAAAAAACAGAGGACTAAACGTAACAATCCAAAAGTTTGATCCGTACATTAACGTAGACCCAGGGACAATGAGCCCATACCAACACGGTGAGGTTTTCGTAACAGATGATGGTGCAGAAACAGACTTAGACCTTGGTCACTATGAGCGTTTCATCGATATTAACTTAAATAAATACAGCAACGTAACAACAGGTAAAATTTACTCTTCTGTTCTTCAAAAAGAGCGTCGCGGTGAATATTTAGGAGGAACAGTTCAAGTTATTCCTCACATTACAAACGAAATTAAAGAACGCGTATTCCGTGCGGGTCGTGAAACAAATGCAGACGTTATCATTACAGAAATCGGCGGAACTGTTGGTGACATCGAGTCTCTACCATTCTTAGAAGCAATTCGCCAAATTAAGAGCGATATTGGCCGTGACAATGTAATGTACATTCACTGTACGTTAATTCCGTACTTAAAAGCAGCGGGTGAAATGAAAACAAAACCGACGCAGCACAGCGTTAAAGAACTTCGCAGCTTAGGTATTCAGCCAAATATTATCGTTGTTCGTACAGAACTTCCTGTTTCTCAAGATATGAAAGATAAGCTTGCATTATTCTGCGATATCGATCCAAAAGCAGTAATTGAAGCGCTCGATGCAGATACATTATATGCAGTTCCATTATCTCTTCAAGAGCAAAATATGGACCAAATCGTTTGCGATCACTTAAAACTAGACAATCCAACTGCAGACATGACAGAGTGGAATGCATTAGTAGAAAAAGTACGCAACCTGTCTAAGAAAACAAGAATCGCTCTTGTTGGTAAATATGTAGAGCTTCAAGATGCATACATTTCTGTTGTAGAAGCACTTCGTCATGCAGGTTATAAATTTGATACAGATGTAGAAGTGAAATGGGTAAATGCTGAGCACGTAACAGCAGAAAACGTGAAAGAATTAGTTGGCGATACAGATGGTATCCTTGTACCAGGTGGTTTCGGTGACCGCGGCGTTGAAGGTAAAATCGCTGCAATTCAATATGCACGTGAAAACAAAGTTCCATTCTTAGGAATTTGCTTAGGTATGCAACTTGCGTCAATCGAGTTTGCACGTAACGTATTAGGATTAGAAGGTGCGAACTCTTCTGAAATCAATCCTGACACGCCTTACGCAATTATCGATTTATTACCAGAACAAAAAGATGTAGAAGATTTAGGCGGTACACTTCGTCTTGGTCTATACCCATGTAAGCTTACACCAGAAACAAATGCTTACAATGCGTATAACGAGCCAGTTGTTTATGAGCGTCATCGTCATCGTTATGAGTTCAACAATCAATTCCGTCAAGATATGGAAAATGCAGGATTCATTTTCTCTGGTACAAGCCCAGACGGCCGTTTAGTAGAAATTATCGAATTAAAAGAGCATCCTTGGTTCGTGGCATCACAGTTCCACCCAGAACTTGTATCTCGTCCAAATCGTCCGCAACCATTGTTCCGTGACTTCGTAGAAGCTTCTATTATTAATAAAGAAGGTAAGTAAGAAGAAAAAGGCGTCCTATATAGGGCGCCTTTTTACGTTACTCATATTCATTCATAATGTCATCGATTGTAAATTTTAATCCATGATATGCGAATAAAGCTGTTATTAAACTTGGAAAGCCATAGCGAGAGCCATCGTCATCTGGAATTAATGCTTTTACAAGTTTTGTATCGATATGTGCATCGGTGAATTGCTCTAGTGACAATTCGCCTTCTTGTTTTGCAGAAATACCAACAATAAAATGACCGTTTTCTTGCAACTGTTTTGCTAATGAAATGATATCTTCATCTGTGGAAAAGCGGCTGATAAGTAGTATACGGTCAGCGATGGTTACGCCTGCTTGTTTACCGTCTTCAAATAGACGTTTTGCATTTTGCATAGGCTCGGATCCGTATAAAGCCTCGCAAATTACACCTTCCATCTCTTTCGTACCATGCAAATAAATGTGGCCATCTCCAATCAATGCTTGTGCAAGTAAACGAGCGCTATCTTCTATATTCATCTCTTCTTTCTGAGCAATTCTTGTGAAATAGCCACCCAGCTGAGTGGAAAAAATTTTAAACATGAGGATTCTCCTTTCTAACGTGTTAAACGGCTTTCATTATAGCTCATTTTTTCATAAAGGCGCTAGCGCTAGTAAATAGTAGGCGGTAAAATAAGAAAGAATAGGAAGGAATTTGATAAAAAGTAGCGAAAATAATCGAAAGAGATATGAGAAATATAAATTTTGTATTTATATAGAAAGGTTGGATAACATGGAAGGGAAAATCCTAATCGTTGATGATCAATACGGCATTCGTGTTTTATTACACGAGGTGTTTCAAAAGGAAGGTTATCAAACATTCCAAGCAGCAAACGGTTTTCAAGCCCTTGATATTGTGAAAAAAGACTGTCCTGATTTAGTTATTTTAGATATGAAAATTCCAGGTATGGATGGAATTGAAATTTTAAAACATGTGAAAGAAATTAATCGAGAAATTAAAGTGATTTTAATGACGGCGTATGGGGAATTAGATATGATTCAAGAAGCGAAAGACCTTGGTGCATTAATGCACTTTGCAAAGCCGTTCGATATTGATGAAATTCGTAGTGCTGTGCGAAAAGAAATTACAGTACAAGCATAATCGTGAATTTTTTATTAAAAAATATAGAAAAAAGCGTTTTCATGGGCTGATGAGCAGGTGAATGCAGTTGAGTTTTTGAGTACAAGTTGGTATCCTATGGAGTGTAGAAAAAAGTCCGGTATGTGATTATACATATTTTTCCTGGTCGTGGTCATACTACCATCGATAAGAACTTATCGGATACAAAAAACGTTTTTAGGAGGATTCACCATGCCTTTAGTTTCCATGAAAGAAATGCTAAACAAAGCGCTAGAAGGAAAATACGCAGTTGGTCAATTCAACATGAACAACTTAGAGTGGACACAAGCTATCTTAGCTGCTGCGGAAGAAGAAAAATCTCCTGTAATTTTAGGTGTATCTGAGGGCGCAGCTCGTCATATGACTGGTTTCAAAACAGTTGTAGCTATGGTTAAAGCTTTAATCGAAGAAATGAACATCACTGTTCCTGTAGCGATTCATCTTGACCATGGTTCAAGCTTCGAAAAATGTAAAGAAGCAATTGATGCAGGTTTCACATCTGTAATGATCGACGCTTCTCACCACCCATTTGAAGAAAATATCGAAACTACTAAACAAGTAGTAGAATATGCACACGCTCGTAACGTATCTGTAGAAGCTGAGCTTGGTACAGTTGGCGGACAAGAAGATGACGTAGTAGCTGAAGGTGTTATCTACGCTAATCCAGAGGAATGTAAAGAACTAGTAGCTGCAACAGGTATCGACTGCCTAGCTCCAGCATTAGGTTCTGTACATGGCCCTTACAAAGGTGAGCCTAACTTAGGATTCAAAGAAATGGAAGAAGTTCGTGACTTAACTGGTGTACCTTTAGTACTTCATGGTGGTACTGGTATCCCAACAGCTGACATTAAAAAATCTATCTCTTTAGGTACTTCTAAAATCAACGTAAACACTGAAAACCAAATCGAGTTTACAAAAGCGGTTCGTGAAGTATTAAATAAAGACCAAGAAGTTTATGATCCTCGTAAATTTATCGGACCTGGTCGTGAAGCAATTAAGGCGACTGTAATCGGTAAAATTCGTGAATTTGGTTCTAACGGTCAAGCATAATTCTAAAAATATTTTTAGAAACCGTCTAGCCTTTTAGACGGTTTCGTTTCGTTGTATAATGAAAGCGTGTCCATTTTATGGGATAGACAATTTTCTACTTGTTAAGGCGTTTGAAAGGAAATATTTTTATAATTGTGTAAAAATAGAGGAAACAAATAGCATGGATATACTCATACGTGTAAAAACGTATCCGAAGTTGTGAAATCACCCGTTGTAGTGGGGAGGCTGGAACGGTAGATGAATTCACGAGAAGGGGGCTCAAAATGGACAAGTTGCTGATTGAAGGCGGTGTGCCTTTGCAAGGTTCGATTCGTGTAAGTGGTGCAAAAAATAGTGCTGTTGCGCTTATTCCCGCGACCATTTTAGCAGAAACACCAGTTACAATCGGTGGTGTACCTAATATTTCTGATGTGAAAATACTTGGTGACTTATTAGAAGAAATTGGTGGTTCTGTTACGTATCATCAAGACGAAGAAATGACAATTGATCCTTCTAAAATGGTAGCCATGCCTCTTCCAAATGGAAAGGTAAAAAAACTGCGTGCTTCTTATTATTTAATGGGAGCGATGCTCGGTCGTTTCAAAAAAGCAGTAATTGGGCTTCCTGGTGGATGTCATCTAGGACCAAGGCCAATTGATCAGCATATTAAGGGGTTTGAAGCGCTTGGAGCATATGTAACAAATGAGCAAGGTGCAATCTATTTACGTGCAGACGAACTGCGGGGAGCACGTATTTATTTAGATGTTGTCAGCGTAGGTGCGACAATTAATATTATGCTTGCTGCAGTGCGTGCAAAAGGTAGAACAGTAATTGAAAATGCAGCGAAAGAACCAGAAATTATTGATGTAGCGACGCTTCTTACAAGCATGGGTGCTCGTATTAAAGGAGCAGGAACAGATGTGATTCGTATTGATGGTGTTGAATCGCTTCATGGTTGTTACCATTCTATTATTCCTGATCGCATTGAAGCTGGAACATATATGATTTTGGGCGCAGCTTCTGGTGGTGAAGTTACAGTTGATAATGTGATTCCGCAGCATTTAGAATCCATAACGGCTAAGCTTCGAGAAATGGGTGTAAAAGTAGATACACATGATGATCAAATTGTGGTGAATGGGAACCGCCAGCTAAAAATGGTAGATGTGAAAACACTCGTATATCCAGGGTTTCCAACTGATTTACAGCAACCATTTACAGCGTTATTAACGAAGGCGAATGGAACGGCAGTTGTAACGGATACCATTTATGGAGCGCGTTTTAAACATATAGATGAATTAAGAAGAATGAATGCGCAAATTAAAGTGGAAGGTCGTTCCGCTATCGTAACAGGTCCTGCTTCGCTGCAAGGAGCCAAAGTGAAAGCGAGTGACTTACGCGCCGGGGCTGCGCTTGTAATTGCAGGCTTAATGGCAGAAGGAATCACAGAAGTTACAGGATTAGAGCATATTGATCGTGGATATGAAAATTTAGAAGATAAGCTTCGAGGTCTTGGAGCGAAAATCTGGCGTGAAAAAATGACAAGTCAAGAGATTGAACAGATGAAAAATGCATAAAGAGCTTTACATGGGTAAAGTGATATATGTGTATAAGGTGTAATTAAAGACGGCATAAGGTGAAAATTCTATTAAACGTTAAGTGTGAGATAAAGTGAAACTTCTATCAGTGGGGGCTTCATCCCCCCACTGATGGCTAGTTGAACCAATCGGGCATTAACGGGCAGTTATCTCCCACCGATCTTCTTTGTTTTCTCAGAGTCTTGAGGTGGGAGTCATACTGCCCAAAAGTAGCGAGATAAATATTACGGCTTAAAGGAGAGGGATTATAGTGGAAAGAAGTTTATCTATGGAATTAGTACGTGTAACAGAGGCTGCAGCGTTATCATCTGCGCGTTGGATGGGACGCGGTAAGAAAGATGAAGCAGATGGTGCAGCAACGTCAGCGATGCGCGACGTATTTGATACAGTACCAATGAAAGGAACAGTGGTAATTGGCGAAGGGGAAATGGATGAAGCGCCGATGCTATATATTGGTGAAAAATTAGGAACTGGATATGGTCCGCGTGTTGATGTAGCGGTTGATCCGTTAGAAGGAACAAATATTGTTGCAGCAGGAGGATGGAATGCGTTAGCTGTTATTGCGGTAGCGGACCATGGAAATTTACTGCATGCACCTGATATGTATATGGAAAAAATTGCAGTTGGCCCAGAAGCGGTTGGTGCTGTCGATATTAATGCACCGGTTATTGATAATTTACGCGCTGTTGCAAAAGCAAAAAACAAGGATATTGAAGATGTTGTAGCAACGATTTTAAACAGACCACGTCACCAAGCAATTATTGAGGAAATCCGTAAAGCGGGAGCTCGTATTAAATTAATTAACGATGGTGATGTAGCTGGTGCAATCAACACAGCATTTGATCGCACAGGCGTTGATATTTTATTCGGATCTGGCGGTGCACCTGAAGGGGTACTAGCAGCCGTTGCATTAAAATGTTTAGGCGGAGAAATTCAAGGAAAGCTTCTGCCGCAAAATGATGCAGAATTACAACGCTGCAAAAAGATGGGTATCGATGATATTAACCGCATTCTTCGTATGGAAGATTTAGTAAGAGGTGACGACGCAATCTTTGCGGCAACAGGTGTTACGGACGGAGAATTACTGCGCGGTGTTCAATTTAAAGGAAGTACTGGTACAACACACTCCCTTGTTATGCGTGCGAAATCTGGGACAGTTCGCTTTGTTGACGGGCGTCATAGCTTAAGCAAGAAACCAAACTTAGTTATAAAGTAAAACTTCCATTAGTGGGGAGGCTTTATCCTCTGCTGATGGAAAGCTCCCATCAATCGTGATAAAATAAAAAGCGTGCAAAAGATGGGTAGAGCGAAGACAAATTTTCTTGTCTTCGCTTCTTGTATTTGTCTCGCAACGTATTGATTAAAACGAGGTAAAAGGGTTACAATAGTGAATATTACCCTACTTGTACTTATTGCCTTTCATTATTACGTATTTGCCTTCCGTAATTTCCCTTACCCATCTGAAAAGAGAATAATATCAAAGTGTGGTGTCTGAATGAATTTAACAATTTCAGCTTTAGAGAACATGAAATTAAAAGAGTTATATGAGCTTGCGAAAGAATTTAAGATTTCCTATTACAGCAAATTAACAAAGAAAGAGTTAATTTTTGCGATTTTAAAAGCACGAGCAGAAAAAGAAGGTTTCTTTTTCATGGAAGGTGTACTTGAAATTATTCAATCAGAAGGATTTGGATTCTTACGTCCAATCAACTATTCTCCGAGTTCTGAAGATATTTATATTTCAGCTTCGCAAATTCGTCGTTTTGATTTGCGTAATGGAGACAAGGTTTCTGGTAAAGTGCGACCTCCGAAAGAGAATGAACGTTATTTTGGATTGTTGCAAGTTGAAGCAGTCAATGGAGATGATCCAGAATCAGCAAAGGAACGTGTGCATTTCCCTGCGTTAACACCGTTATATCCAAATCGTCAAATGAAATTGGAGACGGAAACGAAGAAACTATCAACACGCATCATGGATTTAATTGCACCAGTTGGGTTTGGTCAACGTGGTCTAATTGTTGCGCCTCCAAAGGCTGGTAAAACGATGCTGTTAAAAGAGATTGCTCACAGCGTTACAACGAATCATCCAGAAGCAGAACTAATTGTACTTTTAATTGATGAACGTCCAGAGGAAGTAACAGATATTGAACGTTCTGTAAAAGGTGATGTTGTAAGTTCTACTTTTGATGAAGTTCCGGAAAATCACATTAAAGTGGCTGAGCTTGTGCTAGAGCGTGCAATGCGCCTTGTTGAGCATAAAAAAGACGTTATCATTTTAATGGATAGTATTACCCGTTTAGCACGCGCCTACAATCTTGTGATTCCACCAAGTGGACGTACGTTGTCAGGTGGTATTGACCCAGCGGCATTCCATCGACCAAAGCGCTTTTTCGGAGCAGCTCGTAATATTGAAGAGGGCGGTAGCTTAACAATTTTAGCAACAGCTCTTGTTGACACAGGGTCTCGTATGGATGATGTCATTTATGAAGAGTTCAAAGGAACAGGAAACATGGAGCTTCATTTAGATCGTTCTTTAGCAGAACGTCGTATTTTCCCAGCTATTGATATTCGTCGTTCTGGTACACGCAAAGAAGATCTATTAATTCCAAAAGAGCATTTAGACAAGTTATGGGGTATTCGCAAAACGATGAGAGATACACCAGACTTCATAGAAAGCTTCTTACGCAAGTTGCGTCAAACGAAGACAAATGAAGAATTCTTAAAAAATATCCCTGAAGATTCAAAGAGATATGTCGCGATGAAGTAATGCTAAAAACAGGTAGTTGCAAAATGCAGATAGCCTTGTTATAATTTCATCATATGTGTTTCATCATTATAGTTGTGGTTGCAGCTAACGATGAAAAACTCTGTTTCGAAAATGATTCAGGGCGGAAGGAGATGAAAAGAATGAAAGCAGGAATCCATCCAGATTACAAAAAAGTTGTATTTATGGATACTAACACAGGCTTTAAATTCTTAAGCGGATCTACAAAAGGTTCTAACGAAACTGTCGAGTGGGAAGATGGTAACACTTATCCATTATTAAAAGTCGAGATCAGTTCTGATTCTCACCCATTCTACACAGGACGTCAGAAGTTTGCTACTGCAGACGGACGTGTTGATCGCTTCAACAAGAAATACGGCCTTAAGTAATAACAAACATAAAGCAGGCAAGTGTATATATCCGCTTGTCTGTTTTTTTTGCGAAAATATAAACCTTTACCTACTTACAGTAAGAATAAGTAGACGAAAGGAGGAGCTCTTATGTACGTAATAAATCAAGACGGTTGGATTGAAGTGGTTTGCGGAAGCATGTTTTCGGGGAAATCAGAAGAGCTCATCCGCCGTGTACGCCGGACGCAATTCGCAAAGCAAAATGCAATTGTATTTAAACCGTGTATTGATAATCGTTATAGTGAAGAAGATGTTGTGTCGCATAATGGATTGAAAGTAAGGGCAGTTCCTGTTGCGGCTTCAAAAGAGATGTTTGAGCATGTAACAGAAGATATAGATGTTATAGCAATTGATGAAGTGCAATTTTTTGATGGGGACATTGTGGAAGTGGTGCAAGAATTGGCAAACCGCGGCTATCGTGTGATTGTTGCTGGTTTAGACCAAGATTTCCGTGGTCTACCATTTGGACAAGTTCCTCAGCTTATGGCGATTGCGGAGCATGTGACGAAGCTGCAAGCAGTATGTGCTAAATGCGGATCTCCTGCAAGTCGTACGCAACGTTTAATTGATGGGGAACCAGCGTCTTTTGATGATCCTATTATTTTAGTTGCTGCATCAGAATCATATGAACCACGTTGTCGTCATTGTCATGTTGTGCCAATTAAACAGAGATAAAAACTCGCTACATAAGGCGGGTTTTTTTAGAAAATGCGTAGGGGCTGAATGAGCCGTTTGCGTTTTTAAATATATCTAGTTCCGGCGGCAAGCTCTTCGCATCTAAGGACCTTCCGCACGAGAAGATAAAAAGCATCTTCTGTGCGAAAGAACCTTAGCCGGTCAGAGCTGACCGAGCCGCCTCCACTTTTAAATATAATTTGCGTTTTTTTTGTTATGTACCATATACTATTTGTATTAGAGACTAGGATGTTGAGGTGAATAGTGTGTTAGATCGTTTGCAAGCTGTAGAAGACCGTTATGAGAAGTTAAATGAGCTTTTAAGTGATCCAGAGATTATAAGTGATTCAAACAAACTTCGTGAGTATTCAAAAGAACAATCTGATATACAAGAGACGGTAGAGGTGTACCGTGAGTATAAAGATGCTCGTGAACAATTAAGAGATGCAAAAGCGATGTTAGAAGAGAAGTTAGATGCTGACATGCGTGAAATGGTAAAAGAAGAAGTGTCTGAGCTAGAGGGACAAGAGAAGGAATTATCAGAGCGTCTGAAAATTTTACTTGTTCCAAAGGACCCGAATGATGATAAGAACGTTATCGTAGAGGTTCGTGGTGCTGCTGGTGGTGATGAAGCGGCATTATTTGCTGGTGATTTATACCGTATGTATAGCCGTTATGCTGAGGTGCAAGGTTGGAAAACTGAAATTATCGAAGCGAGCTATACAGAACTAGGTGGATATAAAGAGATTATCTTTATGATCAACGGTAAAGGCGCTTTTGCAAAGTTGAAATTTGAAAATGGTGCGCACCGTGTGCAACGTGTTCCGGAAACAGAATCTGGAGGACGTATCCATACTTCTACAGCAACTGTAGCTGTATTACCGGAAGCAGAAGAAGTAGAAGTCGATATTCATGAAAAAGATGTTCGTGTGGATACGTTTGCTTCTAGTGGTCCTGGTGGACAAAGTGTTAATACAACGATGTCAGCGGTACGTTTAACGCATTTACCGACTGGTGTAGTTGTTTCTTGTCAGGATGAAAAATCACAAATTAAGAATAAAGAAAAAGCAATGAAAGTATTACGTGCACGTGTTTATGATAAGTTTAGACAAGAGGCGCAAGCTGAGTACGATCAAAACCGTAAACAAGCTGTTGGTACGGGAGACCGTTCTGAGCGTATTCGTACGTACAACTTCCCGCAAAACCGTGTTACAGACCATCGAATCGGTTTAACGATTCAGAAGCTGGATCAAATCTTACAAGGTAAGTTAGATGATTTCATCAATGCCTTAGTGATGGAAGATCAGGCGCAAAAGATGGAGGCAGCTGAGTAATGCGTGTCTATGAAGCCCTGAAATGGGCTTCTTCTTTTTTACAAGAAAATGGGCGAGATGAAAATGCGGGAGAAATTGTCCTTTGTCATGTATTAAAGACGAATCGAACAGGTTTAATGATGAACATGCGTGAAGAATTAACGGCAGAACAAGAGCGCATTTTTGCAGACTTTATCCACAAGCATGTAGCGGGCATACCTGTTCAGTACTTAATTGGATATGAAATGTTTTATGGGCGTTCATTTTTCGTCAATGAAGAAGTGCTTATTCCAAGACCAGAAACAGAGGAGCTTGTGCTAGGTGTGCTAACACGTATTCGCCGTAAATTTGGGGATAAGCACTTGCATGTGGCGGACATTGGTACTGGCAGCGGGGCAATTTCGATTACACTTTCTTTAGAAAATCCCCATTTACATGTATACACAGTCGATATTGCTCCGGAATCGATTGAAGTGGCGCAGAAAAATGCAGCAGAATTACAGGCAAATGTAACGTTCTACCACGGTGATTTATTGTCGCCGTTTCAGGAAACGAAGCAAAAGCTAGATGTTGTTGTGTCGAATCCTCCTTATATTCCAGAAGAAGATTGGAGAGGGCTTTCTTCTGTTGTGAAGGAGCATGAGCCAAAGCGTGCGCTTGTTGGCGGTGAAGATGGGCTCAATTTCTATAGACGCTTTATGGAAGAGCTGCCAAAGGTTCTGCAAGAAGAAGCGATTGTTGCTTTTGAGGTAGGTGTAGGGCAAGGAGAAGATGTGCGTGCCCTGCTGCAAGAAACATTCCCGCATGCACATGTCGAGATTGTCTTTGATATTAACGGGAAAGATCGTATGGTTTTTGCGGAAATGTAATTTTAACAGGGGGCTGACCTGAAAATGGGCTTTTGTCAGCTCCCTCTAGTGCATCTGGCATGTCGAACATCGTCGAAGGGTCTTTATCCCGCATTAACGGGCAGTAAAGGCTGGAGAAAAGCGGGGAAGAAAACTGCCCGTAAAAGCCCGATTGGTGAGAGCTTTCCATCAGTGAGAAAAGCGTCACTGATGGAAGTTTCACTTTATATCGTGTCGAAGCGCCGATATATTCTAAAAAGCGGTCGATATATTGTGAAAAGCGCCAATATATCGAAAAAAACGACCGATATATCAGTGGACATGACCTTAAAAAGAAAAGCGTTTGTATGAATCACCTAAAAAACGAATAGATTCTGAATTTAGTAGTTTAGAAAGAAAAAACTTGTCTACACTGTTTTACTGAAGGGGCGGTGGAGATAGGATGAAAAAACAAGCGATTGCTTATCTGCTTTTATTATTAATCGGTGCACAAATGGTTGCGCACTTTGGATATATGAAAGTTGATGCAAAGGAACCTGTCGTGATTCCTAAAGAAGCGATTCGATTACGTATTTTGGCTAATAGTGATTCGAAGGAAGATCAAGAGTTGAAACGTAAAGTGCGCGATGAAGTGAAAGCACAAATCGATGGCTGGGTGGCAGATTTAAAATCGTTTGAAGACGCACGTCGTATCATCCGAAGCCGTATTCCGGAACTTGAACAAACAGTGGCAAACACGTTGAAACGAGAAGGTAGTAAGGAAACTTTTACAGTTGAGTTTAATAAACATATAAAATTTCCAACAAAATTGTATGGGAATTTTATTTATCCGGCTGGAGAGTATGAAGCGGTACTTGTGACAATTGGTAAAGGTGAAGGTGCAAATTGGTGGTGCGTGTTATTTCCTCCAATGTGTTTCTTAGATTTCTCTAGTGGTACAGCTGTGAAGCAAGAAGAGCATGTTGTAAAGGCAGAAACAATTGATGAGGACGATATAGAAGAAAATTATTTGCAAAAGGAAGTTGTAAAAGAAGGAGTAAAGCAATCTCTTAAAGCTAAGAAAGAGACAAACATCGCACCTAAACAAAAGGTAAAGGCAAAGGCTATGCGAGAAAACAGGGCTGAGAAAGAATTACAGGAACAAGAAGAAGTAAAGCAAGATGAACCGAGTGCTGTCAAAAAAGAAGAGCACGTGAAGGTAGTAGAAGAAACGGAAGAAGAGCCAAAGGTAAAATTGTTTATTGTTGAAGCATTTGCATCTTTATTTTCCAAATAAGTTCTAAAAGATAATCCCTCCTCATATATAAAAGTATGGGGAGGGATTATGTGTGAAGCAAATACGTTTTGCTACAAAAACAGATGTAGAAAGATTGCAGGCCTTTTTTGGACAAGCTCATATGAAGGAAGAACGACTAGATCAATTATATGGGAATTTTATGATATTAGAAGAAGAGGGACAAATCCAAGCGGCTGTTGGATTTGAGCAAGCTGGAACTGATGCACTTCTTCGCTCTTGTTTGTTCACACCTGCTGTGGATAAAGTTACATTCTTACATTTTTTCGAAACGTTTTTGCAGTATATTAAAGAGAAAAGTATTGAGCAATTATATTTACTCACAAAGAGTCCACAGTCGGTTACAATATTTCAGTTTTTTCAATTTGAAATTGTGGAAAAGGATGTTGTGTCAGAAGAAATTCAGGCATTAGAACATTTTTGTAAAAATATAAAACAACCAAATGTAATTATACTAAATTGTCAGCTATTCACAAAGTTATCCACCGATTAAATTGATTTATCCACATTTTGTGGATAAATCTTATTTGTCTTTTGGATAAATCTCATAGTAAACTACAAATAACAAGTATTTCATGGTAGAAAAGGACGTGGGAAGAAATGAATACAAAAATGTGGGTTGTGGATAATATTGTGGAAATAAAAAAAGATTATCCACAGTTGCAAGAAGCAGCACATTTATTACGAGAAAATGAAGCAGTAGCGTTCCCAACTGAAACAGTATACGGACTTGGTGCGAATGCATTAAACGACGAAGCTGTTGCGAAAATTTTTGAAGCAAAAGGAAGACCAAGCGATAATCCGCTTATTGTACATATTGGTACGGAAGAACAATTAGATGGCATTGTGGCTCATATTCCGCCGATTGCGAATGTATTAATGAAACACTTCTGGCCAGGACCACTAACACTTATTTTCCCGAAAAAAGAAGGGATCTCTGAAAAGGTAACAGCTGGATTACATACAGTGGCAGTTCGAATGCCAGATCATCCGGTAGCATTGGCGCTTATTGAAGCGGCAAATGTACCAGTAGCAGCTCCAAGTGCGAATCGTTCTGGTCGTCCTAGCCCAACGCTCGCTTCTCATGTATATGAAGATTTAAACGGAAAAATTGCGGGTATTGTTGATGGCGGGGCAACTGGTGTTGGTGTTGAATCTACTGTAGTAGATTGTACGGGTGAAATACCGACGATATTGCGCCCGGGCGGTATTACGAAAGAGCAGTTAGAAGAAGTAATTGGAACTGTTTTGTTAGATCCGGCATTAAAGGATGAAACGGAAAAACCAAAATCACCAGGAATGAAATATACACATTATGCACCGAGAGCACCGCTTAGCATTGTTGAAGGTTCGCATGCATTTATTCAACAACTTGTGGATAACAAAGAGCAAGAGGGTTATAAAGTAGGTGTGTTAACAACGGAGGAATATCAGCATGTGTATAAAGCAGAGGTTGTTCTCTCTTGTGGAAAGCGCAGTGATTTAGCGACAGTTGCGACAAAGCTTTATGACGTGTTGCGTACATTTGATGCAAGCGGTGTTGATATCATTTTTAGTGAGTCATTTCCAAGCGATGGAATTGGTAGTGCGATCATGAACCGTTTAACGAAAGCTGCAGGTCATCAAATCATCTTCGAAAAATAAATTCTATCTCTCCTCGGACGTGCATATTGTGAAGTAGCGAGTCCGAGGAGGGACATTATGAAGATTGAACATATTATAAGCGAATTGTTGCCGCTGTTTATTATGGCATTTGCGCTAGGGCTTGATGCATTTTCTGTTAGCCTCGGTATGGGGATGATTACGCTTAAGCAGCGCCAAATCTTTTATATCGGTATTATAATTGGTATATTTCATATAATCATGCCTTTTATCGGCATAATGCTCGGCCGCTTTTTATCAGAGCAATTTGGTTCTATTACTACAATTGTAGGTAGTATTCTATTAATGGGATTAGGATTTCACATTGTGTATAGCTCAATGTCTCATGATGATGAGTATAGGAGCGTCCCTGCCGGCGGAAGTTTACTGTTGTTTGCTTTTAGTGTGAGTATGGATAGTTTTTCTGTCGGTTTAAGCCTTGGTATTTACGGAGCACGTACATTTGTAACTATTCTTATATTTGGCGTTGTGAGTATGATGCTCACTTGGATCGGATTGTTAATTGGTCGCAGAGTACAAAGTATTCTTGGAACGTATGGGGAAGTGCTTGGCGGGATTATACTTGTTGGATTTGGGATTAAATTATTATTTTCGGTATGAAGTGAAACAAATAATGTGAGAAAGCCCAGCCATTTATTGTGGCTGGGCTTTCATTTTTAGTTCTATCCAGCTCCAGCGGCTAGAACAGTCGGTGGCTTCGCGTCTTCCGCTTTTAGTTATGGCCTTACAAGTTCAAATTGCTCCCCAAGTTTTGCGTAATTATGTCCAGCCAGTCGGCTTATTGGTTTTAACCCTTCAGCATGAATGCGTCCATTTTCATATAAGTGCTCAGCGATATGGAAACGCACAATGCGTCCAATTAAGAGATCGCATGCAGGGGAATCTTCTGTTCCGCCTAGCTGAATAGCGCGCTCTAGTACACATTCCATACGGATACTCGCTTCTTTTACCCCCGGTACAGAAATGACATCGCTGTCAATTGGTGTTAGTTTTGCAAGTTCAATCTCACTTTCATTAGGAGGAAGGTTAGCTGCTGTTTCATTGATAGCCTCCGCGTACGATTCGTCAGAAATATGAACGACAAATTCTTCTTTTTCCATCGCATTTCTTGCTGTATCTTTTGGTTCTCCACCTTTTCGCTGCACAGAAATTGAGATAAGAGGCGGATTAGCAGCTACGATATTAAAGTAGCTAAATGGTGCTCCGTTTAGTACTCCATCGTTTGTAACGGTTGTGACGAAGGCAACTGGGCGCGGAATAATGCTCCCTGTTAGTAATTTGTAATTGTCTTTTTCAGTTTGTTCATTTGGATTAATAGACAGCATGTATGTAATCTCCCTTCGAATATCTGTAACACTTCTTTGTTTGTTTACAAGATAGAGGGGGAAAACTCCTGCTGAAAAAATATTTTTTTGCCGATTTTTGTAAAGGGTATGAAACAGTTCCTCACAAGGAATACGGAAACGATTCAAGGGCAGTAAGACCCCGACTTCAAGATTCAGAGAGAGGCGAAGAAGATAGGAGGGGAAATTCACTAAGGGGGTATATATTTAAAAAAACAAAAAGATGACATATGTCATCTTTTTGTTTTTTACGTTCTAAGTTTTTCATTGTTGCATCGAACAAATACAATCTGCTTCATTATAGACGATAGGATGAAACGTTGATGCCTTTCCACTCATAGTAATCTAAAATACCAGAGTAAACTGCTTCTGCAGCACGTTGTCTCCAATATTCGGATCCTAATTTTTCATTTTCTTGCGGATTGTCAATGAAAGCGAGCTCTGTAAGAATGGCAGGCATTGTATTTTCACGAACAACATATAAATCGCCATCTTTTACGCCGCGGTCTGTCGTTTCCATAGCATTTACAAGACGACTTTGTACTTTTTCAGCTAATACACGGCTTTCCTCTGTATTAGGGTTTCCTGCAGTTCTTGATTGCCAGTAGTACGTTTCTGTTCCATGTGCAGTACCATCGAAGCCATTCGCGTGAATGCTGACAAAAATATCTCCGTTATTTTGTTGCGCAAATTCTACTCGTTTTTGTAATGATTCGCTAGCTGTATTACCAGGCCGCGAATCTGTTTCACGAGTTAACAGCACCTTAAACGGTGATTTGCGATTAAATAGATCGCGAACACGTAAGGAAACATCTAATACAACTGCGTCCTCTGTTAAGCCGTTGTTCGTACCGGAATGACCATCATCGATACCACCATGACCTGGATCAATGATGATCGCTTTTCCGTTTAATGGATCTACTTGTAGATCGGCTGCTTGAACCCATCCTGTTTGATCGCCAATGCGAACTTCAATCCAGTTATTTGGATCTTTACGCAGTACATCGACGGTTGTTCCTTGCTGCAGTGTCCCTTTTTTATTATTGCCATATGGATACGGTTCTGTGCGGAACTCGTCTGTTGTTCTTGTAATTTGTCCTTTTGTGTTTGCTGCGTAGTTCGTAAAAGGAATATCTTTTGGCAAATCATGTGAATCCTTAACCGGTTCATTATTTTTAGGTAAAATATTCACACCGTCATATTCAGAACGATTATATGGATGTATTTCTTCCATAAGGTTTGCAATCTTAGTTGCCCACGCAGTATCTGTTGAATAGTTAGCATTAATATCTTTTACTGTGACTCCTTTATAGCGCCAATCTCCAGGTTCTAAATAATACGCTCTTACGTAAGAGGCATTATAATTAATACTGTCATTAAACGTATTGAAGTAGCTGGCTAAGCCAAATGGGTCAGAATCTTCAGCACGAAGTCCAAATAGATTATGTTTTCGATAGGCAATCAATGATTTGCCGTACCCCGACTCTAAAATAGCATGAGATGCTAAGAATAGAGCGTTCACACCATATTTGTTTTGTGCGTCAATAAACGCCTGTCCATATCCGATAAGCGGGCTTGTCCCGTTTGTTCTTCGGCTCATATAATTATCAATTTCTTGGGCAGTTACTTTTGAAGGTTTGCGCAAATCTAGCGTTTCATAAGGCTGGCCAATATAGTAATCTAGTGAAAGATTTGCTAAGCCGCTTCCTTCAAAATACTCCACGCGCAGCTTATGATTTCCTTTTGTTAAAGAAATTTTTCCTGTACGTGTACCGTTGTTACTTGCTTCCCAAGAGTTAATAACAGGCTGATCATCTACATAGACGCGAACACCATCGTCTGCTTTCGCCGAGAATGTATAATCGCCACCTTCAAAGTATTCCGTTTTTGTAAAGCGAGCAGAGAAGTTATCATTTGAAATAAATGGGCTTGGAGAACCATTTTGCCAATTGAAATCAATCTTCTCAATTTTTTGTAAGGCGTTATTGCCACCAAGAATAATAGGATCGCCTTGAAGATTCGTATTGTTATAGATCTCACCGAGCCAAGTAGACGAATTTTGTACAGTACTGTAAGGTTCAATGCTAAATTCTACGCGACTTTGGCCTGTTTGCTCTAAATATTGTACTTCAACTAAATGCGTATCTGGTTGATTGGCGTTACCAAATGCCCAGGCAGCAGTTCCATCAGAAATATGAATTTTCTTCGCGTATTCTGTAAATCCTGATGGTCCCCAACGATTAAGGACAAGTTTCCCATCAATAAAGACACGAATCCCATCATCAGCGCGCCCGCGAATGACGTAATCTCCAGCAGATAAACGTTTTACCGTTGTGTAACGAGCGGAGAAGTTGTCAGCTGGCACTTTAGAAGTTGGAGCGCCGATACCATTATTTTCAGCGAGTTGCTTCGTATCCCCTTGTGGTGCTAGCACTTTTGCATCGACAGGATAGCCAGCTAAATTAGTATTTGGATAATAATAAGCTAGCCAAGAATCGAATGGTACAATATCAGAAAAGATAGCTGCTTGACCGCTATTTTCATAGAAGTCAGTTCGAATTTTATGATCCCCTTGCGGCACATTTGTCACGATAGTACGATCGATTTGTCCAGGAACATCATACCAACGGTCAATTACTTGTTTCCCGTCAAAAGAAACTTTGACGCGATCATCAGCTAACGTATGTATAAAGTAATCGCCGGCAGCCAGTTGCCTAGATTGATCAAAAGTCGCTGTGAAATCATCTTCTGTTTGATCGGGTGTAGGACTTCCATATCCCCAATTATAATGAACATCCCCGCCTGTTTGAGAAAAAGGTCCAGGAGATTTTTTATAATCGAATTGAAGATTGGCTTTTCCGCTTTGTTCCATATATTCAACGGTAATCTTATGCTCTCCAGTTGACAATGGTACTTTTACTTTGCGAGTTTCACCGTTACTAGCATTCCAAGAATCGATTACAACTTTGTTATCAACGTAAACACGCACACCATCGTCTGCTTTCGCCGTGAATAAATATTCACCTTGCTCAAACTTATCTACCTTAGTAAAGCGGGCAGAAAAATTATCGTTTGAGATAGCTTTATGCGGAGAGTTGTCTTCCCAATTAAAGTTGATTGTGTTTAACTTTTCTGAAGAATTTGCTCCGCCGATAACAACAGCGTCACCTTTTAACTCTTTGTTATTATAGAATTCGCCGAGCCAACTAGTTGATTTTGTTGCTTCGCTGTAAGGTTCAATTTGAAAATTTACTTGGCTGTTTCCGCCTTCTTCTAAGTATTGCACTTCAACTAGATGGGTATCATTTTGATTGGTTTTACCAAATGCCCAGGCTGCAGTTCCATCATTAATATGGATTTTTCGAGCATCTTCCTGTAACCAACCGGATCCCCAGCGGTCAAGAACGAGTTGTCCATCAATAAAGACACGAATACCATCGTCTACTTTTCCGCGAATGATATAATCTCCAGCAGGTAATCGCTTTACTGTCGTATAGCGAGCAGAGAAATTATCTGCGGGCACTTTTGGCGTTGGTGAGCCAATTCCATTGTTTTGGAACAGCTTCTTTTCTGTTCCTGTTGGAGGAATCACTTTTGCGTCTACTGGATAACCTTCTAAATTTTTGTTCGGATAATAGTAGGCTAACCAGTGATCAAATGGAACAATGTCAGAGAAAACTGCTGCTTGACCAGTATTTTCATAGAAATTTGTTTGTAGCTTATAAGTTCCCGCTTTTACATTTGTTATAAGTGCACGATCAATTTGTCCACCAGCATCATACCAACGATCAATTACAGGTGTCCCATTAAAGGAAACTTTGACACGATCATCAGCTAACGTATGTACGAAGTAGTCTCCAGCTGGTAACTGTTTTGATTGATTAAAGATGCCGGTAAAATGGTCCGCTGAAATGTCGGATCTTGGACTTTGATATCCCCAGTTGTAATGTACATCTCCGTCATTTTGGGTAAATGTATCATTGCTCGCAGCATGTGCAATAAATGGGGTTAGAAAAAAACCAACTGCTATGATTGGAGCATACCATTTTTTATTCACTTTTTTTCTTATCTCCCTTCTCTAAAATAAACTCGAACTTTATCAATCTACCATAATCTTGCATGGAAAGGTATACAAATAATAGTTTTGTAATATTAGGCTTAAAGTTTCAGCATTTATCATAACTTGATCCAAGCATATGCAGTCTGTTCTGAGGAACATGGGGAATTTTTGAAAGAAAATAATTGAAGGAAAAAAATCCCTCACAATTGTGAGGGACTGAGTTGATAAATATCTCGAATTCAAGATAATAAGTTAAATTAAAGTGTAAGCGCCAGGTCCAATAAGAGCAACGCCCACTGCAACTGCGATTAAGATAAGGTTATATTCAAAACCGTTTTGTGTAACCCAGTAACCATTTTTACCATGAACTGTGAAGATAGCCATTAACATTGTACCGACAATAAATAGAGCACCTACCCAAGTGAAAATACCAGCAGCAAATAAGAAACCACCTAGTAATTCAGTTGCCCCAGCCATAAACGCCATAAATACTCCTGGTCGTAAGCCGATTGATTCCATCCAGCCGCCAGTACCTTTTAAACCATAGCCGCCAAACCAGCCGAATAGTTTTTGAGCACCATGTCCCATGAATGTAACCCCAATAATAAGACGAATAATAAGAAGACCAATGTTTATCATTTTATAATACCTCCTAAAAAGTTATTTACTTATCTTATATATCTCGAATTCGAGATAATAAGTTAAATTAAAGTGTAAGCGCCAGGTCCAATAAGAGCAACGCCCACTGCAACTGCGATTAAGATAAGGTTATATTCAAAACCGTTTTGTGTAACCCAGTAACCATTTTTACCATGAACTGTGAAGATAGCTATTAACATTGTACCGACAATAAATAGAGCACCTACCCAAGTGAAAATACCAGCAGCAAATAAGAAACCACCTAGTAATTCAGTTGCCCCAGCCATAAACGCCATAAATACTCCTGGTCGTAAGCCGATTGATTCCATCCAGCCGCCAGTACCTTTTAAACCATAGCCGCCAAACCAGCCGAATAGTTTTTGAGCACCATGCCCCATGAATGTAACCCCAATAATAAGACGAATAATAAGAAGACCAATGTTCATCATTTTATAATACCTCCTAAAAAGTTATTTACTTATCTTATGTAAGTAATGATAAAATAGTTACTTATTTTAGTCAAGTAACTTTAATGAAAAATAACAAGAAATTTTACAAATGGTAAACAAAAAATAATTATGTTGTTAAGACTTCTAGACAACTGAAGAAAAAAAGGCTTAAATAGAAATGAGGAAGTTCACTTCTTTCCATTTGAATTCAGACTGTCTGAATTGACTGGAATTTTGCAAGGCGATACAATAAGGGTCTAATTGACAACTCTCTTTTTTATATCGAAAACGTTTCATGCTAGTAAAGCGAAGGGTTGTAATTATTGAGCTCAAGTGTATTGTAAGTAAGGAATATAAGGAGGATTATCCTATGTTTAAAAAATTATTTGGTCTTGGTTCTAAAACAAATGCAGAAACAATCGTAGCTCCATTAACTGGAGAAGTGAAAAATATTGAAGAAGTGCCAGATCCAGTATTCGCTGGCCGTATGATGGGAAATGGTGTTGCAATCGATCCAACTGAGGGCGTAGTAGTATCTCCAGTAGACGGTGAGATCGTGCAATTATTCCACACA
The DNA here is from genome assembly GCF_055814245.1 of Bacillus sp. EA-CB0995. Lineage (NCBI taxonomy): Bacteria > Bacillati > Bacillota > Bacilli > Caryophanales > Bacillaceae > Bacillus > Bacillus sp. EA-CB0995. The sequence continues at coordinate 397,014 of NZ_CP169269.1, forward strand.
AAACATGCTGTAGGTATTAAATCGAAAAACGGTGCAGAGATTTTAATCCACGTTGGATTGGAAACTGTAACAATGGCAGGCGAAGGTTTCGAAGCACATGTAGCTGAAGGACAAACTGTTAAAGTTGGCGATAAATTAATCTCTTTCGACTTAGAATTAATTCGTGAAAAAGCAAAAAGCACAATTACACCAATCGTTATTACGAACACAGATGCAACAGCATCTATTGAAACAACTATAGGCGTAACAGCTGTAAAAGGTTCAACAGGAGTAATGAAAGTAACAATGAAATAATCGTTTTGATTGATAAGGAATCCATTTCATATTTGAAGTGGATTCCTTTTTTGTGGATGAAAGAATAACAGTAGATTTTTTCCTGCCCTGTATTACTATATTGTGGTCACTTGGAAATAGAGTTTCACATGTGTAATGAGAGCACATTTCTTCTAGAAGAAATGCGTTTTTCTATATATACATTTCTTTTTTTCATTATCATTGTGCGTTATGATGAAAATAGATATTCATCATAAGGAGTTGGTGTTTGGTGAAGCAAGTATTATTCGTTTGTACAGGCAATACATGCCGCAGTCCGATGGCAGAAGCGTTATTACGGCATCATGGAGAAAAGCATTTTGAAGTGCAATCTGCGGGCGTATTTGCCGCAGTAGGCAGCGATGCATCTGCGCACGCTAAAAGTGCGTTAGAAGAAAAAGGAATTTCAATTGCACATGCTTCTCAGCAAGTGACGGAAGAGTTGCTAGAGTGGTCTGATGTTGTATTAACAATGACAACGGGGCATAAGCAGCTTTTACTGGCACATCATCCAGAAGTAAACGGAAAAGTGCATACATTATATGAATTTGTAGAAGGTACAAATAAGGACATTTCTGATCCTTTTGGCGGCTCGCTTGCTATTTATAAAGCAACGCTGGAAGAAATGGAACAACTTGTGCAAACTTTGCTGAAAAACCATTCAGAAAGTTAATGTTTCGTGTATAATACGATATTGGAGATTATATCGATTTAACGGGTAATATATCTCATATCTCAAGGGTTTGAGATGGGGTCAACTGTTCAGTTCATTGTTAGTGGGGGAGAAGAGAAACCCGCTGGCATGTGCCCGATTGGTTCAACTAACCATTCGGAGAAAAAGCATCTCCGAACGGAAGTTTCACTTTATATTTGGAGGGGTTTGGAATGAAAGTAGTAGTAGCATCTGATCATGGCGGATTAAACATTCGCAAAGAAATCGTAAATTTATTAGAAGAGTTAAATATAGAATATATTGATTTAGGTTGTGAGTGCGAAGCGGGTTCTGTAGATTACCCTGATTTTGCATTCCCAGCGGCAGAAATGGTTGCAAGTGGTGAGGTAGACCGCGGTATTTTAATTTGCGGAACAGGCATCGGTATGTCAATTGCAGCAAACAAAGTACATGGCATTCGCTGCGCATTAGTACATGATACATTTAGTGCAAAAGCAACGAGAGAACATAACGATACGAACATGTTAGCAATGGGTGAGCGTGTAATCGGAGCTGGATTAGCACGTGACATCGCGAAAATTTGGTTAACAACGGAGTATGAAGGCGGCCGTCACGAGAATCGTGTAGGGAAAATTAAAACATACGAAGCGAAGTAATCGTATTCTAACTTCTAGTAAGAGTTAATATAATTTGTTGAACCTACCTGCGAAAGGAAGAGCGTAATGAATGAAATATTACAATTGAAAGAGCAGTTGCAAACAGCGCTTTCTGAGTTTCAAGAGCAAGCTTCGCTGCGAAATGGGAACATTTTTGTTGTGGGCTGTAGTACGAGTGAAGTACTAGGTGAAAGAATTGGAACATCGGGAACGATGGAAGTAGCGGAAGCGATTTTTTCTGCGTTAAAACAATTTCAAGAGCAGTGTGGTATTGCGTTAGCGTTTCAATGCTGTGAACATTTAAACCGTGCTTTAGTTATAGAAAGAGAAATCGCAGAGAAGCACCAGTTCGAAATTGTAAATGTTACGCCTGTCAGATCAGCAGGTGGGGCTCTTGGAACATATGCATATCATAATATGAAAGATCCTGTTATCGTAGAGTTCGTAAAAGCAGATGCGGGTATTGATATTGGAGATACGTTCATTGGTATGCATTTAAAACATGTAGCTGTGCCTGTACGCACACGTGTAAAAGAAATTGGGCATGCGCATGTAACGATGGCAAAGACGCGTCCGAAGTTAATTGGCGGGGCGCGTGCAGTATATGCCGTAAAAGAGGAAACGTTTACTTGTAGTTAAGTCATAAATTTACAATAAAAAAAAGACCGGATTCGGTCTTTTTTTCTTTTATCATGTGTAGAGTCGTGTTAGAATGTAGTTGAAAACATGAAGGTTTAGAAGAATTACAACTGGAATTTTCGTTTTTTCTTGAAAAATGAAGAAAAAATATCGATAATAGATGTAATTCGTTCAGAAAAGGGGGATTTTGATGGAGAACTTAAAACGTCAAGATGAAAAGGTGTTTGCTGCAATTGAATTAGAATTAGGAAGACAGCGTTCAAAAATCGAGCTTATTGCATCTGAAAACTTCGTAAGCCAAGCCGTAATGGAAGCACAAGGTTCTGTATTAACGAACAAGTATGCAGAAGGATATCCAGGGAAACGTTATTACGGTGGTTGTGAGCATGTGGATATCGTAGAAGATATCGCACGTGACCGCGCAAAAGAAATTTTTGGCGCAGAGCACGTAAACGTTCAACCGCATTCTGGTGCACAAGCAAATATGGCTGTATACTTCACAATTCTAGAGCAAGGTGACACAGTGCTTGGTATGAACTTATCTCACGGCGGTCACTTAACACACGGAAGCCCTGTTAACTTTAGTGGTGTACAATACAACTTCATCGAATACGGTGTAGATCCTGATACACATCACATCAATTATGAAGATGTATTAGAAAAAGCGAAAGAGCATAAGCCGAAATTAATCGTTGCGGGTGCTAGTGCGTATCCTCGTGTAATTGATTTCAAAAAATTCCGTGAAATCGCTGATGAAGTTGGCGCATATTTAATGGTAGATATGGCACATATCGCGGGGCTTGTAGCAGCTGGCTTACACCCAAATCCAGTACCATACGCTGACTTTGTAACAACAACAACTCATAAAACATTACGCGGACCACGCGGTGGTATGATTTTATGTAAAGAACAATTTGCAAAACAAATTGATAAATCCATCTTCCCTGGTATTCAAGGCGGACCGCTTATGCACGTAATCGCTGCAAAGGCAGTTGCATTTGGAGAAGCATTGCAGGATGACTTCAAAACATATGCACAAAACATTATCAACAACGCAAGTCGTTTAGCAGAAGGTCTGCAAAAAGAAGGTATTACACTTGTTTCTGGTGGAACGGACAACCACTTAGTTTTAATGGATGTTCGCAATTTAAACATTACTGGAAAAGTTGCAGAGCATGTATTAGATGAAGTTGGTATTACAACAAACAAAAATACAATTCCATTTGACCCAGCTAGCCCATTTGTAACAAGCGGAGTTCGCATTGGAACTGCAGCTGTAACATCAAGAGGCTTTGGACTTGCTGAAATGGATGAAATTGCATCCATTATCGCTTACACATTAAAAAATCATGACAATGAAGCAGCGCTAGAAGCAGCACGCGTGCGTGTAAATGCTTTAACAGATAAATTCCCAATGTATAAAGAGCTATAAGAGAAAAAAGCTGTTGAAACGTATTGTTTCGGCAGCTTTTTTTATTGAATTCTTGATATATTGTTTATCCCGCTATTCGCGGGTAGTGAGCCCCACTCGCTGATAGAAGTCTCACTTTATCCCGCAGTAAGACCCCCACCTCAAGATTCAGAGAAAATCGAAGAAGATAGGTGGGGGTAGTTCAATAAAAGATAAACTTTTCATGTGTGTGTAATGAAAGTCTTGTTTATTTCGTACATTTATCATGTTCTTATGGAATATGTTTTAGTTGAAAAAGAAAATAAAAAACATTATTTTACAGGGCTTCCATAAAAATATTACATATGAGAAAGAAGAGCATGCAAAGCATCCTATGTATGTATACAAATTATGAATATATTTTAAATATATAATGAAGGATTTCGTTTCCATAATTGGTAAGGCTATTCTTGATAGAGAGAAGAAGCATTTGAAATTTTGCCAAATTCACCCTTGAATATTAGTGGCGTTTTCTTTACAATCGTACATAGTGTAAAAAACGGCGTGTCCTCACGCATCAATATCATCTGAAGGAGAGATTCACATGGGAAAATTGTATGTTTTTGATCACCCTTTAATTCAGCATAAGATTACATATATTCGCGATAAGAATACAGGTACGAAAGAATTTCGTGAGCTAGTAGATGAAGTAGCAAGTTTGATGGCGTTTGAAATTACACGCGATCTTCCGCTTGAAGAAATTGAAATTGAAACACCTGTAAGTAAAGCGAAAACAAAAGTGATTGCAGGTAAGAAGCTTGGTTTAATTCCTATTTTACGTGCGGGCTTAGGAATGGTAGATGGAATTTTGAAACTAATTCCAGCAGCGAAGGTAGGTCATATCGGTTTATATCGCGATCCAGAAACATTACAACCTGTAGAATACTATGTGAAACTTCCAACTGATGTAGAAGAACGTGACTTTATCGTACTTGATCCAATGTTAGCAACAGGTGGATCTGCATCAGAAGCAATTACTTCTTTAAAGAAGCGCGGTGCGAAACATATTAAATTAATGTGTATCGTTGGTGCTCCAGAAGGCGTAAAAGTTATTCAAGAGGACCATCCTGATGTGGATATTTATGTTGCTGCATTAGATGAAAAATTAAACGATCATGGATATGTTGTACCAGGTCTTGGAGATGCTGGTGACCGTTTATTCGGAACGAAGTAAGACAACAGACGAGAAGGATGCCTTCTCGTCTGTTTCTTTATGCAACATAACATACAGTCCAATTGCATATAATATAGAAACTTCTACTTGAGAAAGTTATATTACAGAAGGAAAACGTTATATTAGGAAAAGTTAATAGTGACAAATATGTGAACTTTTTCTTCCATTATAAAGAGAAAAGGTCTAGAAATTAGACGTTTATTAACAGTATTTTGAAGGGGAACGTTTTCATTTCTGTCAATAAATGACTAATACTCAAATTTTTTGATTTTTTTCGATTTGACGTTGACACTGTTTAATACCCTATTGTATGCTAACAACGGGGATAGATGGTAGGGTTTTCATTGACAATTTTTCATCTATTCAGTGACGAAAAAGTTAACTTTTTTATTTGACTAGGATTTATACAAAAAAATGAGTTATTATTAACGCATAGTGAATGAGGCTTTACATATGGAGGGATGAATCCTTGGAGGAAAACAAGCGTAGTCCATTTAAGGCATATGCTTTAATGACCGGAATTCTTTCTCAGCTCGTTGGTGCTATTTTAGTTGGAATTTTTGGCGGGCAATGGATTGATAGTAAGCTTGGAACGTTTCCTTTATTCCTAGTAATCGGTTTATTACTAGGTCTTGGAACAGGGGTTTATGCTATGATTCGACTCATTCGACACTTTTATTCAGGGGAGCAATGATGATAGAAGTACATGAACTTGTCCAAAGACAAAAGAAATATATGTACAACCTTCTCGCACTCTTTGTATTAGGATGGGGCTTTACCTCATACAAAGATGTCTTTCTGGGGCTGATTATCGGAACGATTTTCGGTTTTCTTAGTTTGCGCATCGTTGCACACAAGACGGACAGGCTGTTAGATCGCGTTACACAAGGAGAGAATGTAAAGTATAAAGCGACCGCAGTGAGTACATATTCGAGATTAGCCACGATAGGGTTATTAATTATATTTGCAGCGAAATATCAATATTTAATAGCGATGTGGAGCTTAGGAGTAGGATTGCTGACAGGATATCTTGTCATGATCATAGATTTTCTTTATCTACAATATAAGAGCAGGGAAGAGAGGTGAATTACTAGTGGAACACGGTAAATTAGTTGAATTTCTAGGTTTAACGTTCGACTTGTCCGCTGTTATGATGACGACTGTTGCGGCAGTAATCGTATTTATCATTGCTATGATTTGTACACGTCGCTTAGCCTTACGTCCAACAGGAATGCAAAACTTCCTTGAATGGATTATGGACTTCGTGAAGGGTATGATCAATAGTACGATGGATTGGCAAACAGGCGGACGATTTTTAACGCTTGGAGTTACACTCATTATGTACATATTTGTAGCAAACATGCTCGGTTTGCCGCTCATGCTTACGGTAGCTGAGGGTGGTGAGCACCTTGCAGGTTGGAGATCTCCAACGTCTGACCCAGCAGTTACTCTAACATTAGCCGTGATGGTAGTTGCCCTCACCCATTATTATGGAGTTAAGATGAAGGGTACGAAAGAATATTTAAGAGGCTATTTTCAACCAATGAAATTCTTATTCCCGTTAAAGGTGATTGAGGAATTTGCTAATACATTGACGTTAGGTCTTCGTTTATTTGGTAACATCTATGCTGGTGAGATTTTATTAACATTACTTGCTCAGTTAGGTGCAAGCGGTGTGTTTGGCGCGTTAGGTGCTGTTCTGCCGATGTTAGCATGGATGGGCTTCAGTATTTTCGTAGGTGCTATCCAGGCATTTATCTTTACAATGTTAACGATGGTGTACATGGCTCATAAAGTAAGCCACGACCATTAATATATTTAAAGTAAGTACAAAATTTATTTTTTAATGATAAAAAGGAGGACTTTTAAAATGAGTTTAGGTGTAATCGCAGCTGCAATCGCAATTGGTTTATCTGCATTAGGTGCTGGTATTGGTAACGGTCTTATCGTATCTCGTACAGTTGAGGGTGTTGCTCGTCAACCAGAATTACGTGGTCAACTTCAAACAATTATGTTCATCGGGGTAGCGTTAGTTGAGGCGCTTCCAATTATCGGTGTAGTAATTGCGTTTATCGTATTAAACAAATAAGGGATAGCTCCCTTACAATAAGTGGCGAAGATCGTTTTGGGACCTTCTTCGCCATTGCTGTATGAATGAAACATTACTTGTCTGTTCATTTATTTAATTTAGATTTTTGAAGGGAGTGAATCCTTGTGCCAACTCTATTATTAGGAGCTGCTGCTGTTCCATACGGAACGGTACTTTATACATTAGTCGTTTTCCTAATTCTATTAGCACTGCTTCGTAAATATGCATTTGGACCTTTAATGGGAATTATGAAGGAACGTGAAAATCATATTTCTAGCGAAATCGACGCTGCAGAAAAGAACAATGCAGAGACGAAAAAGTTAGTAGAAGAACAACGTGAAATGTTAAAGCAATCACGTGTTGAAGCGCAAGAATTGATTGAGAGAGCGAAAAAGCAAGCAGAGGATCAAAAAGAAGGTATCATTGCTGCTGCAAAAGAAGAAGCAGTATCTATTAAAGAATCTGCTGTACAAGAAATTCAACGCGAAAAAGAGCACGCGATTGCTGCTCTGCAAGAACAGGTTGCTTCTTTATCTGTACAAATTGCTTCTAAAGTAATGCAAAAAGAATTGAAAGAAGAAGACCAAGTTCAATTAATTCGCGATTATATTAAAGAGGTAGGAGAAGCGCGATGAGCAATGAGATTGTAGCTAAACGTTATGCTGTCGCTCTTTTTCAAATCGCAAAAGATAAACACGCACTAGAAATGTTTGAGGAAGAACTGCGCCTTGTACAAAGTATTTTTGTAAGTAGTAAAGAACTACATACTTTTTTAGGACAACCAAGCATTTCAAAAGAAGAGAAAAAACAATTCCTTTCTAACGTGTTTTCTACTGTTTCTCAACCAATTTTAAACACATTATATATTTTAATCGATAATCATCGCGAAACATTAGTGCCTGAAATTGTAGATACGTATGTTGCACTTGCAAACGAAGAGCGTAACGTAGCTGATGCAATTGTTTACTCTACTCGTTCTTTATCAGAAGATGAGAAGCTTAGCATTGCAGAAGTATTTGCAAAGAAAACAGGAAAAGATGCAATTCGCGTTCAAAATGTTGTAGATGAAAATTTACTAGGCGGTATTAAAGTACGCATTGGAAACCGCATTTACGACGGCAGTTTACAAAGAAAGTTAGCACGTATTCAGCGTGAACTTATGAAGAATAGATAGGGGTGAAGCGCATGAGCATCAGAGCTGAAGAAATTAGCGCACTGATAAAGCAACAAATTGAAAACTATCAATCTGAGATCGAAGTTAGCGATGTTGGTACAGTTATTCAAGTTGGTGACGGTATTGCACGTGCTCATGGTCTTGATAACGTTATGGCTGGTGAACTTGTTGAGTTCGCTAACGGCGTTATGGGACTAGCACAAAACTTAGAGGAAAATAACGTAGGTATCATTATTTTAGGACCTTATACTGAAATTCGTGAAGGTGACGAAGTACGTCGTACAGGTCGCATCATGCAAGTACCAGTAGGGGAAGAATTAATCGGCCGTGTTGTAAACCCATTAGGTCAACCAGTAGACGGTTTAGGTCCAATTAATACAACAAAAACTCGTCCAATCGAGAGCCCAGCGCCAGGTGTAATGGACCGTAAATCTGTTCATGAGCCACTTCAAACTGGTATTAAAGCGATTGATGCTCTTGTACCAATTGGTCGTGGACAACGTGAGTTAATCATCGGTGACCGCCAAACTGGTAAAACAGCTGTTGCACTTGATACAATCTTGAACCAAAAAGATCAAGATATGGTTTGTATCTATGTAGCAATCGGACAAAAAGAATCTACAGTTCGTAACGTAGTTGAAACATTACGTAAGCACGGTGCATTAGAGTACACAATCGTTGTAACTGCATCTGCTTCTCAGCCTGCTCCATTATTATACTTAGCTGCATATGCTGGTGTAACAATGGGTGAAGAGTTCATGTACAACGGCAAACACGTATTAGTTGTATATGATGACTTATCTAAACAAGCAGCTGCATACCGTGAGCTGTCATTACTATTACGTCGTCCTCCAGGTCGTGAAGCATATCCAGGGGATGTATTCTACTTACACTCCCGCTTACTAGAGCGTGCGGCAAAATTAAGTGATGCAAAAGGCGCTGGTTCTTTAACAGCATTACCTTTCATCGAAACACAAGCAGGGGACGTATCAGCTTACATCCCAACAAACGTAATCTCTATCACAGATGGACAGATTTTCTTACAATCTGATCTATTCTTCTCTGGTGTACGTCCAGCGATCGACGCAGGTACTTCTGTATCTCGTGTTGGTGGTGCGGCTCAGATCAAAGCGATGAGCAAAGTATCTGGTACACTTCGTCTTGACCTTGCATCTTATCGTGAATTAGAAGCGTTCGCTCAGTTCGGTTCTGACCTTGATAAAGCAACACAAGCGAAATTAAACCGTGGTGCACGTACAGTAGAAGTATTAAAACAAGGCTTACATAAGCCATTAAAAGTAGAAAAACAAGTTATGATTCTTTACGCATTAACACGCGGATTCTTAGATGATATCCCAGTAGCGGACATCACTCGTTTCGAAGAGGAGTTCCATGCTTGGTTAGACACAAATGCTACTGAATTATTAACTGAAATTCGTACAACAACAAAACTTGCTGAAGACGAAAAAATGGCAGCAGCTATCAACGGCTTCAAAAAAGTTTTCGTAGCATCTGAATAATAATAAAAAGCAGAGCCGGCTCTTGTAGCCGCTCTACTTAAATATAGAAACAGGTAACTCTTACATAGAGTGCTAACGGATATGTAGAGGAAAAGAGTAGGTGCACCTATTCTTTTCCTTCAATCATGAACAAGTATAACTTGTTAATTAGATTGGGAAGATGAACAAACGGAGAGTCTTTCTAATCATGCCAACTTCCGGAAAAAAGGTGGTGAAAACCTGTGGCATCTTTACGCGATATAAAAGCAAAAATTAACTCGACAAAGAAAACGAGTCAAATTACGAAAGCGATGCAGATGGTATCTGCATCAAAATTAAACCGTGCAGAGCAAAATGCTAAATCTTTCGTTCCGTATATGAATAAGATTCAAGAAGTAGTAGCGGATATAGCGCAAGGTAGCGGGGTAAATCATCCAATGCTAACAGCGCGTCCTGTGAAGCGAACAGGATATATTGTTATTACATCGGATCGCGGACTAGCAGGTGGATATAACAGTAACGTTTTACGTGCAGTAAGCAACGTAGTGAAAGAGCGTCACAACATGGATGCAAACCAGTACGCGATTATTGTACTAGGACGTCTAGGCCGTGATTATTTAAAACGTCGTGGTTTTAATATCATTGATGAAGTAATTGGGTTATCTGATCAACCAGTATTTGCTGATATTAAAGATATTGCTTCAAGAGCAATTTCTATGTTTACAGATGGTGCTTATGATGAATTATATATTTATTACAATCATTATGTAAGTAAGATTTCACAAGAAGTAACGGAGAAGAAAATTTTACCGCTTACTGATGTGACATCTGAAAAAGCAAAAACTTCATATGAGTTTGAACCGTCTGAAGAAGATATTTTAAAAGTATTATTGCCTCAATACGCAGAAAGCTTAGTGTACGGTGCATTGCTAGACGGTAAAGCAAGCGAGCACGCAGCGCGTATGACAGCAATGAAAAGTGCTACAGACAACGCAATGGAAGTTATCGATACACTTACACTTTCTTTCAACCGCGCTCGTCAAGCAGCGATTACGCAAGAAATTACGGAAATCGTCGGCGGTGCAGCAGCGTTAGAATAGTATTAAAAAGCAGAAGCGATATTTCAAAGCGAAATAAAATAAAAAAATTCAAAGCCGACTGTTCGTAGAAAAGCTGGCTAATTTAAAGAAAGCTAGGAGGGAACCCGATGAATAAAGGGCGCGTTACGCAAATCATGGGTCCGGTTGTAGACGTTAAGTTTGACGGCGGAAAGCTACCTGAAATCTACAATGCCCTTAAAATTAAACAAGATGCAATTAACTTAACTTTAGAAGTTGCGATTCATCTTGGTGATAATACAGTTCGTACAGTAGCAATGTCTTCTACAGACGGACTTGTACGCGGTACAGAAGTAGAAGATACTGGTAAGCCAATCGCTGTTCCAGTTGGTGATGCAACACTTGGCCGTGTATTTAACGTATTAGGTGATGCAATTGACTTAGGTGAAGCAGTAGCAGCGGATGTACGCCGTGATCCAATTCACCGTCAAGCACCTGCATTTGAAGAGTTATCTACAAAAGTAGAAATTCTTGAAACTGGTATTAAAGTAGTAGACTTATTAGCTCCTTATATTAAAGGTGGTAAAATCGGTCTATTCGGTGGTGCCGGTGTAGGTAAAACAGTATTAATCCAAGAATTAATTAACAACATCGCACAAGAACACGGCGGTATCTCTGTATTCGCTGGTGTAGGTGAGCGTACTCGTGAAGGTAACGACTTATACCATGAAATGAGTGATTCTGGCGTAATCAAGAAAACAGCGATGGTATTCGGACAAATGAACGAGCCGCCTGGAGCACGTCAACGTGTTGCATTAACAGGTTTAACAATGGCTGAACATTTCCGTGATGAGCAAGGACAAGACGTACTTCTGTTCATCGATAATATCTTCCGTTTCACGCAAGCTGGTTCTGAAGTATCTGCCCTTCTTGGTCGTATGCCATCTGCGGTAGGTTACCAACCAACACTTGCAACTGAAATGGGTCAATTACAAGAGCGTATTACATCAACAAATAAAGGGTCTATCACGTCTATCCAAGCGGTATATGTACCAGCCGATGACTACACTGACCCAGCACCAGCAACAACATTCGCTCACTTAGATGCAACAACAAACTTAGAGCGTCGTTTAACACAAATGGGTATTTACCCAGCGGTAGACCCATTAGCGTCTACATCTCGTGCACTTTCTCCAGAAATCGTTGGAGAAGAGCATTATGAAGTTGCTCGTCAAATTCAGCAAACATTACAACGTTATAAAGAGCTTCAAGATATCATCGCTATCTTAGGTATGGACGAGTTATCTGAAGAAGATAAATTAGTTGTACATCGTGCTCGTCGCGTTCAGTTCTTCTTATCACAGAACTTCCACGTAGCAGAGCAATTTACAGGTCAAAAAGGATCTTATGTACCTGTAAAAGACACAGTTCGTGGATTCAAAGAAATTCTAGAAGGAAAACATGATGACCTTCCAGAGGACGCATTCCGTCTTGTTGGTGGTATTGAAGAAGTTGTTGAAAACGCGAAGAAAATGATGGCGTAAGGCCTTAGGAGGGACGAATTATGAAGACATTTCCAGTCAGTATTGTAACTCCTGATGGACCGGTTTACGAAAATGAAGTTGAAATGGTAAGCGTAAAAGCAGAGAGCGGGGAAATGGGGATCTTGCCAGGTCACATTCCAACTGTTGCACCACTTAAGGTTAGTGCAATTCGCTTGAAAAATGGTGGACATACAGATTACGTAGCAGTTAGCGGTGGCTTTATTGAAGTTCGCCCTGAGAAAGTAACAGTATTAGCACCATCTGCTGAAACAGCAAGTCATATCGACGTTCATCGTGCAAATGAAGCGAAGCGCCGCGCTGAGCAACGTATGCAAGATAAACAAGCACATGTTGACTTCAAACGTGCAGAAATGGCACTACAACGTGCAGTGAACCGTTTGAACGTTTCAAATATGAAGTAATGAAAAAAGCCGTAAAGGGATGAACCTTTACGGCTTTTTTTATAGTTATCCCGCAGAAGTATGAATACCATGTTCTTTTAAGTTTTTGTTCCTTTTTCTTTTTCCCAATATATCGACATAGGAATTTAGAATTTGATATAATAACTATAATTGCATTATTTAGAAAAATTAAAAAAATAATAAATGGTGCAAATCAATCATAACGTTTACTGAGTGAACTTGTATTTGTGAGGGGGAGAGAGTTTCACAATGGAAAATGTATATGAAAATAGTTATATGATTGTCGTCATTTTTTTGCTATTAGGTATATTACTGCCGATTGTAGCACTCACATTGGGAAAGTTGCTGCGTCCACATAAACCGAGTACAGCGAAGAAAACAACATATGAAAGTGGAATTGAGCCGTTTCATGATGCAAACGTCCGCTTCCATGCCCGTTATTATATTTTTGCATTGCTTTTTGTCATTTTTGATGTAGAAACTGTATTTTTATATCCTTGGGCGGTAGCGTATGACAAGCTGGGTCTATTTGCATTAGTGGAGATGCTCATTTTTGTTATTATGTTACTCATTGGTCTTGCATATGCTTGGAAAAAGAAGGTGTTACAATGGCTATAAATTTTGGAGATATTCATCCACAAGAACGCGCTGAATTAGAAAGAAATATATTTTTTACGACGCTTGAGCAAGTAAAGGGCTGGGCTCGCAGTAATTCGCTATGGCCGATGACATTTGGACTGGCATGCTGTGCGATTGAGATGATGGGAGTCGGCTCTTCGCACTATGATTTAGATCGATTTGGTTCTTTCTTCCGTACATCACCACGTCAATCAGATGTCATGATTGTATCTGGAACAGTAACGAAGAAAATGGCACCAATCGTTCGTCGTTTATATGATCAAATGCCAGAACCGAAGTGGGTCATTGCAATGGGATCTTGTGCAACGGCAGGAGGACCATATGTGAATTCGTATGCTGTTGTAAAAGGGGTGGATCAAATCGTACCAGTGGATGTATACATTCCGGGCTGTCCACCAAATCCAGCAGCTTTAATTTACGGTATTAATAAATTAAAAGAGAAAATTCGTTACGAAGCAAAGACAGGGAAGCAGGTGACGAATAAATGAGCGACCAAGATAAAAATATAGATGATGCGAAAAAAGAGGCAGCAAGACGTGCAAAGGAAGAAGCGCAGAAGCGACTGGCGGCACGTCAGGAAAATGAGATTCAAATTGTAGAAGAAAAAGAGAAAGCGCTATCAAATGAGAATGAAATAGATGTAGCAGAAGTAAAACGCCGCGCAGCAGAGGAAGCAAAAGCGAAGGCGGCAGCGCTAGCGAAGCAGAAGGAAAAGGAAGAAGAATCGCCGGAAGACGATGAGAAGGCCAAAGCAATTGCGGAAGCGAAAGTAAAGGCAGCGGCAGCAGCAAAAGCGAAGGCGGCAGCACTAGCGAAGCAAAAAGAAAAAGAAGAAGAATCGCCGGAAGACGATGAGAAGGCCAAAGCAATTGCGGAAGCGAAAGCAAAGGCAGCGGCAGCAGCAAAAGCGAAGGCGGCAGCACTAGCGAAGCAAAAAGAAAAAGAAGAAGAATCGCCGGAAGACGATGAGAAGGCCAAAGCAATTGCGGAAGCGAAAGCAAAGGCAGCGGCAGCAGCAGCAGCAAAAGCGAAGGCGGCAGCACTAGCGAAGCAAAAAGAAAAAGAAGAAGAAGAAGAATCGCCGGAAGACGATGAGAAGGCCAAAGCAATTGCGGAAGCGAAAGCAAAAGCAGCAGCAGCGGCAAAAGCAAAGGCGGCGGCGCTAGCGAAGCAAATGGGAACAGAAGAAGCCCCGGAAGACGATGAGAAGGCCAAAGCAATTGCGGCAGCGAAGGCCAAAGCAGCGGCCGCGGCAAAGGCTCGGGCGGCTGGAGAAAAGAAAGAGGAAGAAGAACAGAAAGTAGAAGAGCCGTCACGAAATCAGCCATATTTAGATGCGTACGTTCAGGCAGTTGCAGCAAAATTTGGTGAAGGTGTGTTAGAAGATTTCTATATTAATACATTGTCCAAGGATGTGCCAACGCTTATTGTGAAGCTGAAGCATTACTATGAAGTGATGGAACTTTTAAAGGTGGATCCCGAATTTGCATTCGATTATATGTCAGAATTGCATGCGACAGATTTTGTAACGCATATGGAAGTTTACGTGCATTTATTTTCTTATGGCAAGAGGCAATCTGTAGCGGTAAAAGTAAAGCTTAACCGGGACGAGCCGAAAGTGTCTTCTATTGCACCGTTATGGAGCGGGGCAGATTGGCCGGAGCGCGAGGCGTATGATTTACTTGGCGTTGTGTTTGAAGGGCATCCAAATTTAAAACGTATTTTGATGCCGGATGATTGGATTGGCTATCCGCTGCGAAAAGATTACGAGCCTTTTGATGTGGAGGTGTAGCAAATATGATTCGTACAGAAGAAATGCTTTTAAATGTAGGGCCGCAGCATCCGAGTACGCACGGTGTATTTCGGCTCGTTATTAAAATTGACGGAGAAATAATTAAAGAAGCTACGCCTGTCATTGGATATTTGCACCGCGGCACAGAGAAAATTGCGGAAAGCTTGCAGTATACGCAAATTATTCCGTACACAGACCGAATGGATTATTTATCAGCGATGACAAATAACTATGTCATTTGTCACGCGGTTGAGACGATGATGGGACTGGAAATACCAGAGCGTGCTGAATATTTGCGCGTACTTGCAATGGAACTTGGGCGCGTGGCGAGTCACCTCGTTTGGTGGGGTACAAATTTGCTTGATATCGGAGCGGTGAGTCCGTTCTTATATGCATTTCGTGAACGCGAGATGATTATTAACCTACTGAACGAATTATGCGGAGCACGTTTAACATTTAACTATATGCGTGTTGGCGGGGTGAAGTGGGATGCGCCGGACGACTGGATTGAAAAAGTGCGCGAGTTTGTTCCATATATGAGGGAGCAGCTAAAGGGATATCACGACCTTGTGAGCGGCAATGAAATTTTCTTAAACCGTGTAAAAGGAGTCGGTATTTATTCGGCAGAGGATGGGCTGCAATATTCATTAAGCGGAGCGAACCTGCGCTGCACAGGTGTGAAATGGGATCTTCGCAAAGACGAACCGTACTCGATTTATGACCGTTTTGATTTTGATGTTCCGGTCGGTAAAGTAGGCGATGCTTGGGACCGTTACGTTTGCAGGATGGAGGAAATTGAAGAGTCGCTGAAAATCATTGAGCAAGCGGTAGAGCAGTTTCCAAAAGAAGGAGCTATCTTAGCGAAGGTGCCGAAGATTATTAAAGCACCAAAAGGTGAGGCGTTCGTTCGAATTGAATCACCGCGCGGAGAGATTGGCTGTTACATTGCGAGCGATGGAAAGAAAGAGCCGTACCGCTTAAAGTTCCGCCGTCCATCTTTTTATAATCTACAAATCTTACCAAAGATTTTGAAAGGCGAGAATATCGCAAACTTAATTACAATCTTAGGCGGCGTTGATATTGTACTTGGGGAGGTTGATGGATGATGATACAAAACCTCTTAGAGTCACCCGCAAGCTGGACGAATTTTCTTATCTTTTTCGGATTAGCAACGTTGTTATTGTTTGTCGTTCTTGGTTTTGTTACATATGGGATTTTAGCAGAGCGAAAAGTAATGGGATTTATGCAAGGGCGCATAGGACCAAACCAAGTGGGAGGCCGTTTTGGACTCCTGCAAACAGTAGCGGACGTGTTAAAGCTCCTGTTAAAAGAAGATACGATTCCGAAAGCTGCTGATAAACCCCTCTTCATATTAGCACCTGTCATTGCGTTTGCGCCCGCATTTATGGTATTAGCAGTGATTCCATTTACAGATAAATTGCAGTTTGCTGATATTGGTGTTGGCTTACTGTATTACATTGCAATCTCTGGTATTACAACAATTGGCGTTGTAACTGGAGGCTGGGCGTCTAACAATAAATACTCCTTACTAGGAGGAATGCGCGCCGCAGCGCAAATGATTTCCTATGAAATTCCACTTGTTATGAGCGTAATTGGAATAATTCTTCTAACGGGCAGCTTGAATTTAAATGAAATTGTCGAGGCGCAAAAAGGGGTTTGGTTCATTTTCGTGCAGCCAGTTGGTTTTGTCGTATTCTTAATCGCAGCTGTTGCCGAATTGAACCGGACGCCGTTTGATTTACCAGAAGCTGAATCGGAGCTTGTTTCTGGATACCATACAGAATACTCGGGATTCCGCTGGGCGTTCTTCATGCTTTCTGAGTACGTGTATTTCTTTGGAATGGCATCGCTTATGACGGTACTATTTTTAGGGGGATGGCAGCCAATTCCGTTTCTATCGTTTATTCCAGGTGCCGTTTGGTTTGCGCTAAAATTTAGTGCTGTTGTGTTTCTATTAATTTGGTTCCGCGTGACGTTTCCGCGTATACGAGGCGATCAATTGATGGAGTTTGGCTGGAAAGTACTATTGCCAGTAGCGCTTGCGAATATTTTCTTAGCTGCATTCATAAAAGAATTGTTCTTCTAATCTAAAAAGGGGGTAGGAGTACAATGAAAGGATTATTTAAAGGTTTAAAGTATACGCTTAGTAACTTAAGTAAGAAGAAAGTAACGTATGACTATCCAAATCAGCCACTACCACTTCCAGATCGCTTTCGCGGCATTCAAAAGTTTTATCCAGAAAAATGTATTGTTTGCAATCAATGCGCAAATATTTGTCCGACAGACTGTATTCAACTAACAGGGAAAAAGCATCCGGATCCAGAGAAGAAAGGGAAGATCATTGATACGTATGATATTAACTTCGAAATTTGTATTCTTTGCGATCTTTGTACAGAAGTTTGCCCGACAGAAGCGATTGTGATGACAAATAACTTTGAGCTAGCGGAATATACACGTGATGATTTATTTAAAAATTTACAGTGGCTGGATGAAAATGATCAAAATGTGAGAAGGGAGAATAAAGCATGAATGGCGAGTTAGTAGCATTTTTAGCATTAGCCCTGCTTGCGATGATGGGCGGTGTACTTATGTTGAACTTAAAGAAAGTGATGCATATGATGCTCGCTCTAGTGTTTACGTTCCTTAGTATTGCTGGGCTTTATTTTATGTTATCAGCAGAGTTTGTCGGGGTTGTCCAAATTTTGATTTACTCCGGTGCGATTACGATTATTATGATTTTTGGCATTATGTTAACGAAGCATAATGATGAGGAAGAAACGCGTTTTGGTTGGCGGAAATTATTTGTCTTTCTTGCAGTTACAGTATTCGGTGCGGTGATGTATTTTGCGGTGAATAACGTAGGTTTTGAGAATCGAAGCGTTCAAGATGGGGTACTGCTTCATGAGCAAAATACACTTCAAATTGGAGAATTGTTGTATTCGAAATATATAATACCGTTCGAGTTAACGTCTGTTTTGTTACTTGTTGCTCTTGTTGGCGCAATTGTACTTGCGAAGAAGGATGAGAAAGAGGGGGATTCGCATGAGTAGCATTCCAGCTTCTGCGTACCTGACGCTTGCGATTATACTGTTTTGCATCGGTTTATTTGGGGCATTAACGAAGCGTAATACAGTAATTGTATTGGTTTGTATTGAACTGATGCTGAACGCGGCGAATTTAAATTTAGTTGCCTTTAGCAAATTAGGGATGTTTCCAAATTTAAAGGGACAAATTTTTGCACTGTTTACAATGTCCGTCGCTGCAGCAGAAGCTGCGGTTGGCTTGGCAATTTTAATCGCTTTATACAGAAACCGCGCAACGGTTAATACAGATGAAATGGATTCGTTAAAGCATTAATGTTGTGACCGAAAAGGGGGAGAAACTAATGATGGACTATGCATGGCTAATACCGCTTTTCCCGCTTGTATCTTTCGTTGTACTCTTGATGTTTGGTAAGAAGCTGAAAGAAGGAAGTAGTTGGCTTGGCACCTTTCTCGCTTTTCTTTCATTTGCGGGTGCGGTACTTGTATTAATAGAACGGCTATCGGCAGAAACGGTAAAACAGCAATGGACATGGCTGCAAATCGGAGATGTGAATATTTCCTTCGGCTTTGAAGTAAATGCGTTAAACGCATTGATGCTCTTTATTGTCACACTTGTGAGCTTGCTCGTTCATATGTATTCGAAAGGGTATATGCAAGGTGATGAAAGGTTCCATATTTTTTATGCATACTTAGGGTTATTTACGTTTGCGATGCTTGGGCTTGTGATTTCAACTAACTTATTGCAGCTTTATATATTCTGGGAGTTAGTCGGACTCGGTTCCTTCTTGCTAATTGGTTTCTATTTCTTTAAAGAAGAAGCAAAGGCAGCTGCAAAAAAGCGTTTATTATGACGCGTATTGGGGATGTCGGCTTGTTTATCGGGATGATTCTATTATTCTGGCAAGTTGGCAGCTTTGACTACGATGCAATCTTCCAGGCGGTACAAGCTGGAGAGATTTCAGGAACGATGATTACACTAACGGCGATTTTAATCTTTGTCGGCGCAATGGGGAAGTCCGGTCAGTTTCCGCTGCATACGTGGCTTCCGGATGCGATGGAGGGCCCGACGCCAGTATCAGCGCTTATCCACGCAGCAACAATGGTTGCTGCTGGGGTATATTTGGTTGCTACCATGTTTCCGCTTTTCTCAGCGAGCGAAGCAGCGATGCAAACTGTTGCCATCGTTGGCGGCGTTACGGCAATTTTTGCGGCATCCATTGGTTTAGTGCAAACAGACATTAAGCGTGTGCTAGCTTATTCCACAGTAAGTCAGCTTGGCTATATGATGCTTGCATTAGGTTCGGCAGGGTACGTGGCTGGTGTTTTTCATTTAACGACGCACGCGTTCTTTAAGGCATTATTATTCTTAGCAGCCGGAAGTGTCATTCATGCCGTACATACGCAAAACATCGAAGAAATGGGCGGCTTGTTTAAGAAAATGAAAATAACCGGCTCGTTGTTTTTAATTGGTACGCTTGCAATTAGCGGTGTTCCGCTATTTTCTGGATTCTTTAGTAAGGATGAAATTTTAGCGGCGACGTGGGAACGCGGCAATTACGGTTTATTCGTCCTTGCGGTGATTGCAGCTTTCTTCACGGCCTTCTATATGTTCCGCCTTTACTTCCTTGTCTTTACGGGAGAAGCGCGCGGGGAACAGAAGAATGTGCATGAATCTCCGGGCGTGATGACAGTGCCGATGATGGTTCTTGGCATCTTAGCCGTTATAGCGGGTTATGTGAATACACCTTGGTTCGGAACATTTCTTGGCGATTGGCTTACAAAAGACGTAGCGTTTCAGGTGAAGCAAGTCCATGGCCCGGCCTGGATCATGATTGTGGCCACGCTCGTTTCGTTAGCAGGGATTGTCTTAGCGTATTTGATATATGGAAAACGCACAATTTCCCGTGATTGGATTGGCGGCGAGAGGACCGCAATATACAGCTTGCTGAAGGAGAAATATTATATTGATGAATTGTATAGCGTAACAGTGCTTCCGCTCGTGAAAGGAACTGCATATGTGTTGCACTTTTTTGAAACGTATGTTGTCGAAGGGATTGCGAAGCTAGTCGCTGGCATTGTAAGAGGTGTGAGCGCGGCCTTATCAAAATTGCAAAACGGGCAAGTACAAATGTACGGCACAGTTACAGCTATTTGTTTAGCTGCATTAGTAATGATTCTGCTATTGACAGGGGGGCATGGACAATGAGTTCCTTTCTATTATCTTTCTTCATTTTCTCCCCGCTGTTAGGTATCATACTGTTGGCTTTTGTACCGAAGACAGAAGAGAGAGCGGCGAGGATTGTTGGTCTGCTGGGCACATTACTTCCCCTCGGGTCCGCGCTCTTTATTGGGATTACATATGCATCGGGAACAAGTTTAACGATCTTTGCTGAGAAGGTAAAGTGGATTCAATTTGGTCGCTTTCCAGGTATGGAGAAAGAATTGTTTACGATTTATTATGAGCTTGGCATTGACGGTTTCTCGCTCGTTATGATGCTTCTGACAGCATTGTTAGCGACATTAGCGGCCATTACGGCATTTTCTATTACAAAGCGTGTAAAAGGTTTCTATATGTTACTGCTTATGCTTGAAATCGGAATGCTTGGTGTCTTCGCTGCTGAAAACTTGATGCTGTTCTTCGTTTTCTTTGAAATTACATTGCCAGCTATGTTTCTACTCGTTGGCAAATGGGGGAAATTTAGCAGTGAAAAAGCAGCATACAGCTATTTGATTTATAACGGCATTGGTTCTGCAATTTTGCTCATTGCCTTTTCGATTTTATTTGCGAGAGCAGGTACAACGAATATAGCAGAGCTGCAAGCCGTTTTAGCAGGAAAAGAAATGACAACAGTCGGTGAATTGTCTGATTCGTTGCAGCTTGGTTTATTTTTAGCGATTATGGTTGCGTTTATGATTAAGCTTCCGGTCTTTCCGCTTCACCGCTGGATGGTAAACGTTCACGTGCAAGCACACCCGGCAATTGTTATGCTGCACGCGGGTGTTCTCTTAAAGATTGGGGCGTACGGGATTGTCCGTTTTGGAATAGGGCTCTTCCCATCACAATTTGAAAAGTTTGCGTTTGTCTTAGGGATTTTAGGGGTTATCAACTTACTGTACGGTGCATTGTTAGCGTTTGTTCAAACAGATTTTCGAAAAGTGCTCGCATATTCAAGTATTTCGCATATGGGAATTGTGCTAATCGGTTTAGCTGCGCTGAACGAGGCAGGGATGAAGGGCGCATTGTTCCAAGTTGTTTCCCACGGTTTAATCGCGGCGCTGTTATTCTTCCTTCTTGGCGTCATCGAGCAGCGCTTTGGCACTTCTGACATTACAAAGCTTGGCGGCTTAGCAAAGCAAGTACCAATCCTTAGCGGTTTCTTATTAGCAGGAAGTATGGCTTCGCTCGGACTTCCTGGAATGTCTGGTTTTGTGAGTGAATTTCTAGCGTTTCTTGGCTTGTTTCAAGCGCACCCAATCTTAGCGGCGATCGGAGCAATCGGTATTATTTTAACAGCGGTGTATGTACTCCGGGCAGTTATGCAAGTTACGTTCGGACAAAGGGAATGCGAAGCGAAAAGCGATATGCGCGGAGTGGATTATATTCCCGTTGTGATCTTGCTGGCGTGTATTCTAATCATCGGTATCGTGCCAGATGTACTTGGTGAACCGCTTCGTGACACATTACAATCGTTAGGAGGTAGATAGAATGGATATGAAAACATTACTAGGCTTATCGTGGTATTTAATGACGCCGGAATTCATCCTTCTTGGCGGTGCTATCCTTCTATCACTTCTTGATCTGTTCGCGAAACAAACGTTTCATCGCCGGAATTTAGCATACGGGGCAATTGGAACGGTCATACTTGCACTTGTTGCGCTCGTTACATTGTACGGTGCACCGGCTGGAGAGATTTTAGATGGATCGTTTATATTAGACGGATTTTCAAAAGCATTTAAAACGCTCTTATTGCTGGGCGGTATTCTTGTATTATTCATTGCGATGAGCGACGATGCCAAGCAGCCGATTGAAGATCGAGGAGAATATTATTACTTATTTTTAACGGCGCTTCTCGGTGCGATGGTTATGGCATCTAGCAGCGATCTTATTACGTTGTTCATCGGTCTTGAATTATTATCATTGTCCTCGTACATTTTAGTCGGCATTCGTAAGAACAATAAAGCTTCGAATGAGGCGGCAATGAAGTACGTAATTAACGGCGGTATTTCTACAGCAATCACACTGTTTGGAATGAGTTATTTGTACGGACTGACAGGTTCAACAAATATTTTGGATATGCAGCGTGTATTCATGCAAGGGGTGAGCGGTGATATACAACTTTTGTTGGCACTTGCGTTTATCCTGCTCTTTGTCGGTTTGTCTTTTAAAATTGCGACTGTCCCATTTCATATGTGGGCACCTGACGTGTATGAAGGCGCAGCAACACCTGTTACAGCGTTGTTAGGAACGGTATCGAAAATTGCTGGATTTGTGATGATTATTCGCATTTTCTTAGTCATTTTCGCAGCAGTTCCTGTTCAAAATGAAACGACATCACTATTAAGTAATATGAGTATCTATATTGCAGTTCTTGCTGGTGTAACAATGATTGTTGGAAATAGCGTTGCCTTAAAGCAATATAGCATAAAACGAATGC
Organism: Bacillus sp. EA-CB0995; assembly: GCF_055814245.1. Classification (NCBI taxonomy): domain Bacteria; kingdom Bacillati; phylum Bacillota; class Bacilli; order Caryophanales; family Bacillaceae; genus Bacillus; species Bacillus sp. EA-CB0995. The sequence goes on from NZ_CP169269.1 coordinate 419,855, forward strand.
TTGCGTACTCAGGGGTGGCGCATGCTGGTTATTTACTTGTACCGCTCGTAGCGTTGTCACCATTTCTGATGGATAGTATGTGGTTTTACATGCTTGCTTATGTACTGATGAATATCGGAGCATTTGCGATTATCCACGGCATAATCTTACAAACGGGACAAGAAAATATATCTGCTTTTGCAGGTTTATATAAACGATCACCGTTTGCAGCGGTCATGATGACAATTTTTATGTTGTCACTTGCTGGTATCCCGGGGACAGCAGGATTTATCGGAAAGATTAACATCTTTTTAGGAGCCTTTATCGTCCAGCCAGCTCATTACGTGCTCGCATCGATTATGATGGGGACAACGGTAATCTCGTTCGTCTATTATTTCCGCATTTTGCAGCAAATATTTTTCCGCCGTGCAGAAAGTGAAGAGCGTATCGTTCTTCCGATCAATTTGAAAATAGTTGTGAGCCTTTGCGCGATTGCAACAGTTGTGCTCGGAATATTACCGGCAATCGGTTACAATTTCTTTTATGATTATTTTCCGCTTATGAAGGATTTCTTCTTTGTCGGGAACGTGGTACAATAGTAAAAATTGAAAGTGTAGAGCATGTACTCTACACTTTTTGTTTTGGTTATTTTTTGTTTACTACAAAAGTAGTAAATGGGTTGAACCAATCGGGCTCATGCGGGCAGTTGTCTATTAGAGTAAGATAAAGTGAAACTACGTTTTGGGAACGATTTTTTCGAAAAGGTTAGTTGAACTAGTCGAGCTCATACGGGCAGTTGTGCACCAAGATATACGAAAGTTACTGCCTGTTAGAGCGGGATAAAGGGGTCGATTTTTTATGGCACAAATTTTAGGGCAACAAGCACTCATTGCGATTGTGTCGCATTTACTGTTTATTACCATTACGTGGTGGACGCTTCAGGGCCTTCATGTAGAACGCCTGATGAAACCAGGGAAAGTATTGCAAACGAGAGTGTTCATGATTCTTGTAACGATTGCTATCGGTGCATCGGTAAGTAACTTTTTCCTTGATTATTTAGGGTATTCAAAGAGTTTAACATACCTTGTAAAGTAAAAAAGTACAACGTATAGAACCATCCTTCTCCGTCAACAATGGGGACTAGGAGGGGATGAACGTGAAAAAGATGCAAGCCATGCTATTGATTGTTGTCAGTGCTGTTATATTTTTAGTCGGATATAGAGAAATGAAACCTGTGAGCGATCAGGAAAAAATGGAAAGTATGATTGCTGCTTTAGAGAAACATGGTGCAGATGTTCAGCATTGGTCTTGGTTAGCGCGGGAAACAAAGACAATTTCAAATATACATACGTTTGAAAAGTTACTTGGTCAAATTAAGCAACGTGCAAATGTAGAAGAATGGGAAATTGAGAAGTCTAGGGACGGTTATAAAGCAACAGCACAAAAAAGTTTTTCTTCTTATGAAGAAAGGCTAGTAGTTACGTGGACAATGGAAAATAATAAAGAAAACACTTTCATTATATATGAAGTGAGCGGAGCAAAATGGAATCCTAAATATACGGATAAAATGAATAAAATTTTTAGTACAAAACCAAAAATTTATACTTGTGTTCAAGGTACGCTCAGTGATAAGATTGAAGGTGTTTTGCAAGATAAAACCAATGAAGTTTTGAAAGATCTTTCAGCAAAAGCGATTGAAAGAGTAGAAGAAAGAGCATTTGTGTCAGTCTCCGCATATAATAAAAAATGGAATGACGCTCTTTCAACAAATAAAGAGAAAATCAATGTGCAAATAGCAATACGTTCTACAAACAACAAGAATTCAATTGTGGTTGGCACACCGATCATAACTTCTGAGTATTGAATATATGTGAAAAAAGGACACGGAGGGGAATAACTTGGAAAAGATCATCGTCCGTGGCGGAAAGCGGTTGAACGGCACAGTGCGCGTAGAGGGCGCAAAAAACGCTGTATTACCTATAATCGCTGCAGCCCTATTAGCGAGTGATGGAAAGAATGTACTATCTGAAGTACCAGAACTATCAGATGTATACACAATTAATGAAGTATTACGTCATTTGAATGCAGAGGTATCTTTTGCAAACAATGAGGTAACAATTGATGCATCAAAAGAACTAAACATCGAGGCACCATTTGAATATGTACGTAAAATGCGCGCGTCCGTTCTTGTAATGGGACCGCTTTTAGCACGTAATGGTCGTGCACGCATTGCGCTTCCTGGTGGTTGTGCAATCGGTTCACGTCCAATTGACCAACATTTAAAAGGCTTTGAAGCTATGGGAGCAAAAGTAAAAGTTGGTAACGGATTTGTTGAAGCGCATGTAGACGGTAAACTAACAGGTGCAAAAATTTACTTAGATTTCCCGAGCGTAGGGGCAACAGAAAACATTATGTCTGCTGCTGTATTAGCAGAGGGGACAACAGTGCTTGAAAACGCAGCAAAAGAGCCAGAAATCGTAGACTTAGCGAACTTCTTAAACGCAATGGGCGCAAAAGTACGCGGTGCTGGAACTGGCACAATTCGTATTGAAGGTGTCGATAAATTATATGGTGCAAACCATTCAATTATTCCAGACCGTGTTGAAGCAGGAACATTTATGGTTGCAGCAGCAATTACAGGCGGAAACGTGTTAATTGAAAATGCTGTACCAGAACACTTGCGCTCTATTACAGCGAAAATGGAAGAAATGGGCGTTACAATTATTGAGGAAAACGAAGGTGTACGCGTTATTGGCCCAGAGGAGTTAAAAGCGGCTGATATTAAAACGATGCCACACCCAGGATTCCCGACAGATATGCAGTCACAAATGATGGCATTATTATTAAAAGCAAACGGCACAAGCATGATTACAGAAACAGTATTCGAGAACCGTTTCATGCATGTGGAAGAATTCCGCCGTATGAATGCAGATATTAAAATCGAAGGCCGTTCTGTAATTATGAACGGACCAGGTAACCTGCAAGGCGCTGAAGTAGGGGCAACAGATTTACGTGCTGCAGCAGCATTAATCTTAGCTGGTTTAGTATCTGAAGGTCATACGCGCGTAACGGAATTAAAACATCTTGACCGCGGATATGTAAACTTCCACGGCAAGTTAGCTGCATTAGGTGCAGATATTGAACGTGTAACTGAAAGAGTGGAAGAAGTAGCAGAACAACAAGTATCTGATCTTCACGCTTAATAGAGATAGCTTCTATGCTTTGGCATGGAGGCTATTTTTTTATGTACTATTATTGTTATAGTCAGGAAACATAATCTTTATGCCTGTTTCATTAAAAATATTCTAAAAATTTAATCTTGTGTCATGTTAGAAAGAAGAAAAGAACTTGTTCTAAATGCTTGTCTTACTCCATAAGAATGAAATGAGTCTAATTTCATAGTGGAGGAAAGCAATGAAAACTACGAAGCCAATTATGGTCATCGTAACGCTATTAGTAGCGTTAGTGATTATCGTACCAAGCATGCTTGTTTTTCCGTTTACAAAAGCGAAAGAGGAAAAGCATCATACGCCTTCTGCTCCTCCAGCAGCGCAAAATGCGCCAGCTCCTTCTCCTACGAAAACCAATGTGCAAGTATCTGTGTATCGCAGCGAACAAAAGAAGATTGAAACTGTTTCAATTGAAGATTATGTTGCTGGGGTTGTCGCTGCAGAGATGCCAGCAAATTTTGAAATGGAAGCATTAAAAGCACAGGCATTAACAGCGCGTACATTCGTTGTGAAGCGCATGTTAAGTGGGCAAAAGCTTCAGAATAAAGCAGACGTAACAGATACAGTGGAAAATCAAGTGTACAAAAGTAAAGAAGAGCTAAAAAGACAGTGGGGAAAAGAGTATGAAGGCAGAATGAATCGTATTGAAGAAGCGGTATCGAAAACAGCCGGGCAAGTTTTAACGTACGAGGGAAGTCCAATTACAGCATCATTTTTCTCGACAAGTAATGGCTATACAGAAAATGCCGCAGATTATTGGGGCAGCGACTATCCGTACTTAAAAAGTGTAAATAGTCCGTGGGATCAGCAGTCACCGAAATTTACGAGCGAACAAACCTTTACTGTTGCTGATTTTCAAAAGCGTCTTGGCGTGAAAGTGTTAGCAAACGGTAATGTTGGCAACATTAAAGAACGAACAGAAGGAAAGCGCGTGAAGGAAGTTGAATTTCGAGGGAAAACATTAACGGGAAAAGACGTACGGGACAAGTTAGGTTTACGTTCGTCTGATTTTACGTGGAAGCAGCAAGGCGATCAAATTGTTGTGACAACGAAAGGCTTTGGTCACGGCGTTGGGATGAGCCAATACGGCGCTAATGGAATGGCGAGGGAAGGTAAGGCGTATACAGATATTGTCGCACATTATTATAAAGGCGTGGCAATTTCAGCACTGAATCAGTATGAGGGAAAATTGACGGCGGAGAAGTGAAAGCATAGCGCATTGGCGCTATGCTTTTTTATATGGGTGAGTCGAGGGTGTCTGATTGTGTCGAAGCGCCGATAAACAGCGGCCCCTGATGTATAAGTTCTGTGTCAGCTTTTGTAGAAAAGGAAAGAAATGTTGCTAGTTTTTGCCAGGTGATGTCATGTTATAATACAGTTGTACCTTTAGATATACAATGATAACAGGGGGAATGTAAGATGATGATGGATGTACCACTTCTCATTCCATCCATGATGGAACGGGCAGAGAAGTACTTTTCAAAAAAGGAAGTTGTTTCGCGTACTGCATCGCGTATTCAAACATTAACATACGGAGAGATTGCGAAGCGGACAAGACGACTTGCGAGTGTATTAAGTAAAATGGGGGTTGAGACGGGAGATAAAGTGGGAACAATCGCTTGGAATCATCACCGCCATTTAGAAGCATATTTTGCGATTCCAGGAATCGGAGCTGTATTACATACGATTAACTTACGACTTTCAGAAGACCACATTTCCTACATTATTAACCATGCCGAAGACAAAATTATTCTTGTGGATGAAGATATGGTTCCGGTATTAGAAAGTATTCAACACGAAATTCCTCATGTAAAAGCATTTATCATTATGACAGATGACGACACACTACCTCATACAACACTATCACCAGCGTATCACTATGATAAACTTCTCGAAGAAGGCGATGAAACATTTCCGTTTGTAACAGATCTAGATGAGAAAGCACCTGCGGGCATGTGCTATACTTCTGCAACGACAGGAAAACCAAAAGGTGTCGTGTATACGCATCGTAGTATTGCACTTCACAGTTACACGCTTGGACTTGTGGACGGCGGCAGTATATCAGAAGAAGATACATGTATGCCGGTCGTTCCAATGTTCCATGTGAACGCGTGGGGACTTCCGTTTGCAAGCACATGGTTCGGTACAAAGCTTGTCTTACCAGGCCCGCACTTTACTCCGAAAATTTTAGCGCAGTTAATTGAACGAGAGAAAGTAACGATTACTGCTGGCGTGCCGACAATTTGGATTGGCTTATTACAAGAGATTGAAAAATATCCATATGATATTAGTAGTATTCGTAGCATATGGTCAGGCGGATCGGCAGCGCCAACAGGTATGATTCGCACATATGAAGAAAAATATAATATTTCTTTCAGACAAATCTACGGAATGACAGAAACGAGTCCAGCAGTTTTGATAAATCGTCCGAAGTCGTATCAACGTGATTTACCGAAAGAAGAGTATTATGAGTTACGCTCCCGCCAAGGTTGTTTACTCCCAGGTCTTGAAATGAAAGTCATCGGTCAAGATGGTGAAGTAAAATGGAACGGTGAAGAAATGGGAGAACTTTGCCTCCGCGGACCATGGATTGCCGGCAGTTATTATAATGATGAACGCACTGAAGAATCGATGAAAGATGGCTGGTTGCACACAGGCGATATCGTAACAGTAGACCCAGAAGGTTTTGTTAAAATTGCCGATCGCACAAAAGATTTAATTAAAAGCGGCGGTGAATGGATTTCTTCTGTTGATTTAGAAAACGCTTTAATGACACATGAAAAAGTATTAGAGGCATCTGTCGTTGCTGTTCCGCATGAAAAATGGCAAGAGCGTCCGATTGCCTGTGTCGTTTTAAAAGAAGGAGAAGTGGTCAGCCAAGAAGAGCTATACGAGCTATTAGAAAATCAATTTCCAAAATGGTGGATGCCAGATGATATTTTATTTGTGGAAGAAATCCCCAAAACATCCGTCGGGAAATTTTTGAAGCGAGCGCTTCGTGATCAGTTGAAGAGTTACATGGTGAAGTAGAAAGATTAGAGAGGGCTATCCCTATATGGGATAGCCTATTTTTATCGTAGGAATAGATTACATAATTATGAAATAAATTCCTATATAACATTTGGTATAATGGAATAAAAAACCAACATAGGGGTGAGAGGATGGCGTTATTAGAGCTGAATCAATTGGCAAAGACAAATGTGTTGCCATCTATTCAGTTAGAAATTGAAAAAGGGCAGTGTGTTGTATTGCAATGCAATAATCATATCGGCAAAACATTGCACCGGATTATCATGGGAGTGGAAGAGGCATCGACTGGGACTGTGTTATTTGATGGGCAGCCGCTTGGGAAACATTCTTTTTCGCGGATTGGTTTTTGTTTTTTAGCAGATGAAGCGTACGAACGATTAACGGTAAAAGATTACTTTATTTTCTTGCGAGGGTTATATGGTAATGGATTATCAGTAGATGAAGTTGTTCAGCTTATTGGCCTTTTGGATAAGAAAGAAGTAAAGATAAGGGAGTTAACCTTTTCTGAAAAACGTCGTCTTCATATTGGCAGGAGTATTCTGCATAATCCGGAGCTTGTTATTTTGGAAGAGCCGGAACAAAACGTAGATATTGAAAGTACAATTATTATTCGTAATGTTATTACAAAGGTAAGAGAGCAAGGGAAAGCCATTTTTATAACTTCTGCATTTCTTTCAGATGCCTTATCTTTAACGGAAGATGTGTACGTGCTGCACCAAGATGGTGTGAAAAAAGTTGAAATTGAGCAAGAAGGAAGGATAGAAGCAGAAGAGGAAAAGGTTATCGAAATGATTCCGCAAATGAAACTAGAGCGCATCCCCGCTAAGGTAAACGATAAAATCATTTTACTGGACCCGATGGAAATTCAATTTATTGAAACGCAAAATGGCACAACGCATATTCATGTGCGTGATGGTGATTTTATTTGCGTGCTTACATTAAGTGAATTAGAAGAACGCTTAAAAGGATTCGGATTCTTCCGTTGTCACCGCTCTTACCTCGTGAACTTACAACGTGTACGCGAAGTTATTACGTGGACACGAAACAGTTACAGTTTAATCCTTGATGATGAACGAAAAACCTCTATTCCGCTCTCAAAAGGAAGAATGGATGAATTGAAGGGTGTAATCGGATTGTAAATGTTATGTGTCGTTCAACCCTATATTTGTTCCAATCATCCGTATGCTGTTCCGGCGGACTGAAACTATGCTCCATTCACCGGTAAAAATACTCCTTTTACCGGTATTTTACTGCGTACTCCTTTTATTTTTCATATGATGAAGTCAATAAGAAAACGAAAAGCGGAAGCAGCTCGCTTAGAATGGAGGACATAGGGCTCCTGACGCAGAGCAAAGGGGATGACGAAATGACGTTGGCAATTGAAATGAAAGATGTAATGAAAACCTTCGATAGTAAAACAGCGCTTCGCAATGTAAATATTGAAGTGAAGGAAGGAGAAATCTTCGGGTTTCTCGGACCGAGCGGATCGGGGAAAACAACAACTGTGAAAATTTTAACTGCGCAGTTGCTTCATAGTGTAGGAAAGGTGAGAGTACTAGGTCAGGATATTACAGGACCAGGCAGCATTGATTATAAACGAATTGGTATTTTAACAGATAACAGCGGTTTATATGAAAGACTTAGTATTTATGATAATTTGCTATTATTTTGTGACTTATACGATTGTAAAAAAGAACGAATTGATGAAGTGTTAACACAAGTGAACTTATTAGACGATAAAAAAACACAGGTGAAAAAGCTCTCAAAAGGAATGAAGCAGCGCGTGACATTAGCGAGAGCCATTCTGCATAAACCGGACATTCTGTTCTTAGATGAACCAACATCAGCGCTTGATCCAGCTAATGTACAAAATATTCATAATATCTTAAGGGATTTAAATAAAGAAGGAACGACAATCTTCTTAACGACTCACAATATGGATGAAGCAGAAACACTTTGCGACCGCATCGCGTTCTTATGCAACGGAGACATTGTGGCGCTGGACACACCGGGAAATTTAAGGCTTCGATATGCAAAAGATAAAATTGAAGTTGTGCTAAAAGACAGACGGAAAGAAACGGTACAAAAAGATGAACTCGGGGCAAAACGAATTTCGGAGTGGATGAAAAATGGTGAACTCTTATCGATTCATTCTTATGAGCCAACGTTAGGTGATATTTTCATTGAGGTAACTGGGAGGGGATTATAATGACGTTTTCAATGAAGAGATTTTCAGCAATTGTTCGGAAGGAAATGTATGATGCAGGGAAAAATTCACAAATTTTGATTATGGCTTTGTTGCCAGTTCTACTCGCTTTCTTTTATAGCAATATTGATTCACAGAAAGAATTTTTTGCTGGCTTTACGGTTGCGATGACGCTCACAATGGTAGGGAGTTTCGTGCAAGCGATTATGATTGCTGAAGAAAAAGAAAAACATACATTACGTGTTTTGATGTTATCTCCGGCAAATCCGATAGAAGTTATTTTAGGAAAAAGTGTGCTAACGATCTTCTTTGTCATTGCAGCAAGTTTTGCTAGCTTAGTGATTTTAGGAACTTTACAAGGAAACATCGGAATGCTAATTGTCATTCTCCTCGTGGGCACATTGCTTTGTATTATATTAGGTACAATTGTTGGGCTATTGTCACAAAACATGGCACAGACATCTATTGTAGGGATGCCAATTTTCTTATTGTTTACATTGGGACCAATGCTGCAAGAGTTTGTGAAAAATGAAGTTGTAAAAAAAGCAGTAGGTTTTCTTCCAACAACCCATATTATAGAAGGTATGGGGAAAGTAATGCAGGGAAAAGGTTTCTCTTCGATTCAAGAGCATATTTTCAATAATGCAATTTGGGCTGCATTTCTGATTGTGATTTGTTTCTTTGTCTATAAAAAGAAACAATTAGACTAAAAAACTGAGCCAAAACGCTCAGTTTTTTTCTTTTTTTATCATTTCCTCGGAAATTTTGTAACTCCTATGCATATTTTTACAAATTTTGTCGAAAAGTAATTAGTTGTAGATTGTATAGGATGAATGAATCTTGTTCAAAATGATTGCTGAGGTGATGATAGAATGAGAGAGAGGGAAAACAAGAGGTCTTCTCGAAAAGTAGTACATTTATTTCAAAAGCGTTGGGTATTCCCGACACTATACATTGTGTGTGCAGCGGTGATTTTAACAGTTGCATTATGGTATCAGGCAGCGAATACGAAAAAGACGCCTGAGAAAAATGAAGCAACGCCGCAAAGCGTAAGTGAAATTCCTACAATGCCGGTCACAAAATCTTCAGAAGTCGTGAAGATGCCAACTGCAAATGCAGCAGAAGTTGTTGTAAAGAAGAAGTTTTACGAGGATAAAGCAGCAGCCGAGGAGCAAGAACAAGCACTTGTCTTTTATAACAACACATACTCTGCGAATACAGGAATTGATATCACAGCAAAAAATGGAAAAGAGTTTGATGTCACAGCGGCATTAAGCGGTACGGTTACAAAAGCGGAAAAAGATCCACTTCTTGGCTATGTTGTAACAGTTGACAATGGCAATGGTGTTACAACGTTTTATCAAAGCTTAGGCAGTGCAAAAGTAGAAAAAGGTGCGAAAATCAATCAAGGTGAAATGTTAGGGAAAGCAGGACTAAGTGAAATGAACAAAGAAGCAGGTTATCACGTTCATTTCGAAGTTCGTAAAGATAACGTTGCAGTAAACCCAGAACTTTACTTCGACAAGTCTGTTGCAGATATTAAAGTTGAAAAGCAAGAAAAGCAAGAAAAGCAAAAAGAGGAAAAATCAACAAACGGCGCAACTGACGACAAGAAAAAAGAAGAGAAATCAACAAGTGGCACAAATGATGAGAAGCAAAAAGAAGAAAAATCAACAAACAGCCCAGCTGACGACAAGAAAAAAGAAGAGAAATCAACAAGTGGCACAAATGATGAGAAGCAAAAAGAAGAAAAATCAACAAACAGCCCAGCTGATGAAAAGAAAAAAGAAGAGAAGTCTACAAATGGCTCAGCAGGTCAAGATGATAGCTCTTCTGCTGAACAAACAGAGTAATATACAAAACCATCAGCCCTCTATACGAGGATTGATGGTTTTATTTTTATATAAAAATAATTAATATGTTTAAAAAAACCTGTAACAGCAAGGAAATTGGACAGAATTCTCGAATATATATTAGTAAAAGGAGGGGATTACTTTACTATGTCATTGCTATTCGTTTTGTTGATTGCACTTATTTTATTGTTTGTTTTATCTTCATTATATTATTTGATTACAAGCAAAAGGGAAGTCCCCCGTCAAAGCCTTTGGGAAGAAAATATAGATCGAGAAGAATGACGCTCTCATAAGGCGTCATTTTTTTTGCTCCTTAGGGCATATATAGGAAGGAAAACTTTCATTTTCACAGATTTCTCAAAAAAAAATGTAATTTTTGTCACTGTAGTCCGCAAAAATACAGAACTTGTAGCATATAAATACAATGCGGGCAATAGAATGGTATAAACCAATGCAAAGAGAGTGTTTGAGGTGAGAAATCGTGAATCAATTTATTATAAATCCCAGGAAGTATAACGCTTACAAACAGCATTCGAACGTACATCCTAGTCATATGCAGCGAGTCTCATTTCACCCTTCTCACATCCAATTTAGGGAGGCGAGTGGTGTGCACGATTACATCAAAGAGAGAACAATCAAGATTGGCAAGTATATCGTGGAGACAAGAAAAACAGTTCGTGTGATTGCAAAGGAATTTGGTGTATCAAAAAGTACTGTGCATAAAGATTTAACAGAACGCTTACCAGAAATTAATCCAGAGCTCGCAAATGAAGTGAAGGAAATTCTTGATTATCATAAGTCAATTCGTCACCTCCGCGGCGGCGAAGCAACGAAACAAAAGTACCAAAAAGAGGATACAGAAAAAATCGTGCGTCAATAATCTGACAATCAGCAAACATTCCTAATGAAAGGTAAAAAAATTCGGTAGAATCTATTTCTTCAATATTACGTTTCTACAAAGAATATGCTAAAATTAGAAATTAGGTGTAAAGTATTCGGGTTAAGCCTGATTTATATATTGAGGAGGAAAACACAGGAATGTTTGCGAGAGATATCGGAATTGACCTTGGCACGGCCAACGTATTGATTCATGTAAAAGGTAAAGGGATTGTATTAAATGAACCGTCTGTTGTGGCAATTGACCGCAATACGGGAAAAGTATTAGCGGTAGGTGAAGAAGCAAGACGCATGGTAGGGCGTACACCTGGAAACATTGTAGCGATTCGTCCGCTAAAAGATGGTGTAATTGCTGATTTCGAAATTACAGAAGCGATGTTAAAACATTTCATCAACAAACTAGACGTAAAAGGCTTCTTATCAAAACCTCGCATTTTAATTTGCTGTCCAACAAACATCACATCTGTAGAACAAAAAGCTATTCGTGAAGCTGCTGAGAGATCTGGCGGTAAGAAAGTATACTTAGAAGAAGAACCAAAAGTAGCTGCTGTTGGTGCTGGTATGGAAATCTTCCAACCAAGCGGAAATATGGTTGTAGATATTGGCGGAGGTACAACGGATATTGCGGTACTTTCTATGGGCGATATCGTTACCTCCTCTTCCATTAAAATGGCGGGCGATAAGTTTGATATGGAGATCTTACACTATATTAAGCGTAAGTATAAGCTATTAATCGGGGAACGTACAGCAGAAGATATTAAAATTAAAGCAGGTACAGTATTCCCAGGTGCACGCAGTGAAGAACTTGAAATTCGCGGCCGTGACATGGTAACAGGTCTGCCTCGCACAATTTCAGTATGTTCTGAAGAAATCACAGAGGCATTGAAAGAAAACGCAGCTGTTATTGTACAAGCTGCAAAAGGTGTATTAGAACGTACACCACCTGAATTATCTGCTGATATTATCGACCGCGGCGTTATTTTAACGGGCGGCGGAGCACTACTGCACGGCATTGACATGCTTCTTGCAGAAGAATTAAAAGTACCTGTATTGATCGCGGAAAATCCAATGCACTGTGTAGCAGTTGGAACAGGTATCATGCTTGAGAACATCGACAAATTACCACGCCGCGCTTTACTATAAGTAAGAAAGAACGTTAGGTATATTGCCTAATGTTCTTTTTTATATTTATTTTTAAAAATATATAGTTTTTGCGAAAAATGTAGAAATATAAAGGAAAATGGAGAAAAATAAACCTTTACTGATATATTTTAGCAAATTTGCCGTTTTTCATATTAGAAATGGTTATACTATAATGAACCCGAATACGACACATGAGGCAATATGCCTCCAGGCATATTGCCTTCCCCTAACTTGGGCATGCACTCTTTTCTACCTCCGTGTCAACTGTATTTATTTCTGTTATACCAAAGTTTGTAGGAAAGAAAGAGTGTATGCATTTTTTTGAAGCGATACGAAGCAGGAAAGACTGCTTCGTTTTTTTAATAATGACAAATAATGAATAAAGTGGGATAATAACATATAACCAAGTACTAAGACTAATTTCTAAAAAAGGAGCGATATATAATGTTGAACATAGAGCAAATTAAAGAAATTATCCCGCATCGTTATCCATTTCTACTTGTTGATCAAGTTCTTGAAGTAGAAGAAGGAAAACGTGCGGTTGGTATTAAAAACGTATCGGCAAATGAAGAATACTTTAACGGCCATTTCCCTGACTACGCGGTAATGCCTGGAGTATTAATCGTTGAGGCACTTGCACAAGTCGGAGCAATTGCTGTTTTAAAGAAAGAAGAAAACCGTGGCCGCCTTGCTTTCTTTGCGGGCATTGACAACTGCCGTTTCAAAAGACAAGTACGTCCGGGCGATCAGCTTCGTTTAGAAGTAGAAATGACGCGTGTACGTGGTCCGATTGGCAAAGGAAAAGCAGTCGCAACAGTAAACGGTGAGGTTGCTTGTGAAGCGGAAATTACATTTGCGCTTGGAGATAAGAAGGAATAATTTAAAAAAGAACACTCTGTCGAGTGTTCTCTTTTATGAAAGAATTTCACTATATGTATATTTTTCAGTAAGAATAGTTTGTGTAATAAAATCTGCTTCGCATAACATCTTAATCCGCTTTCTTAACAACACACGAAATAGACTGAAAATATAGCATAGACATGTTGTTAAACAAATGTATTTTATATATGATTTATATATATTATTCATTGTAAAGAACGATATTCTTATATAAAAAGAAACATAAGTTTATTTTGTTGGAAATCAGCGATAAGACAACGCTTCTGGTAAATTGCTAGGAGCTGTTTTGAATGACAAAAAGCGACAAACAGATTAATACGGATACTATTAATAGAGAAAACCTATGAGAGAAAAATCATAGGCTTTCTCTATCTATTCAATGTTTCATGAGTAATAGTTTTTTATGGGAAAGATATTTTGTGGGAATTTTATGGAAAACGTTGTAAAACTTAATAATTTTATGTAAGATTATATGCGTTGGTCTTATTACAATGATATAAAAAATTAATATATCTATATTAAGATGATACAAAAAATTAACATTTCCATATCGAAATGACATAAAAAATTAACATTTCTGTATTAAAATGTTATATTATCATGTTGCAATTAATTTTGTATGTAAAAAACTGAAAGCTGGAGGAAGTTATGGAGGAAACAATTAGTTTAAAAGAGTTATTTCACATTTTACGAAAACGCCTAGCAATGATCCTTTCAATTACATTTGGCGCCACTATTATTAGTGCAGTTGTAAGTTTTTTCTTGATAACGCCAATCTATCAATCTTCTACGCAAGTTCTTGTTAACCAAAAGAAACAAGAAGGAGCAACATTTCAATCTGGTGAAATTCAAACCAATATTCAATTAACAAATACATATAAGGTAATTATTAAAAGCCCAGTTGTTTTAGATCAAGTGAAAGAAAAACTAAATTTAGACATGACAACACAAGCTTTAACGCAGAAGATTGATGTTGCAAATGAGAAGGATTCTCAAGTTATCTCGGTAACTGTCCAAGATAAAGATCCGAAGTTAGCTCGTGATATTGCAAACACAACAGCAGAAGTGTTTAAAGGTGAAGTTGCGAAGATTATGAATGTAGATAACGTAACTGTTCTTTCAAAAGCAGAAATAGCAGAACATCAGTCACCAATTAAACCACGTCCGACAATAAACATTGAAATTGCATTTGTTGTTGGATTAATGGCTTCTATCGGTCTTGCATTCTTACTAGAATACTTAGACAACACAGTGAAAAAAGAAGAAGATATCGAAGCATTACTTGGTTTACCTGTATTAGGGGTTGTAGCGCGGATGGATGAAGGAGAAAAAGGATCCAAAGCACATGCATCATCAGCGAAGAGAGTAGGGGGCATACCATTGGCTCTTAAAGGTTTATTCCAGAAAAATAACAATTATCGTCAACGTCGTCAATTAATTGCATATAACCAGCCGAAGTCTTCGGTAGCAGAACAATTTCGTAACATTCGTACAAATATTGAATTTGCGGCGATAGATACGAATATTCATTCTTTAATGATAACATCTCCAAACCAAAGCGAAGGAAAAACAACAATAATAGGGAACCTTGCTGTTGTATTTGCCCAGCAAGGAAAGAGAGTACTACTTGTCGATACAGACTTACGGAAACCAGCTCTGCACCAAATGTTTCAAGTTGATAATATTTTTGGTTTAACAAATATTTTGGCACATGGTGAAAGATTTGAAAAATGTGTGCAAACAACAAATGTTGAAAATCTATATTTTCTTCCGTGCGGACCGATTCCACCAAACCCAGCAGAGCTGATTGGTTCTAAAGCTATGAAAGAATTTCTCGGACAAGCTTACAGCATGTATGATTTAGTCATCTTTGACTTACCACCGGTTTTGCCAGTATCAGATGCACAAATTATGGCAAATCAATGTGACGCATCTCTGCTTGTTGTACGCAGCGCGCACACGGAAAAAGAAGCAGCATTAAAAGCAAAAAGGTTACTAGAAGCAGCAAAAGGTAAATTATTAGGTGTTGTTCTGAACGACCGCGAACGTGAGCAAAGCTTATATTACTATTACGGCACAAATTAAAGAGAAGAGGTGTGTGGAATACGCACACCTAGCTCTCTCTTATTAAACGTATATGTATAGAAAGGATGGGAAATGTGATTGACCTGCATTGTCATATTTTGCCCGGTGTTGATGACGGGGCACAAACAATAACGGATAGCATC
This sequence comes from Bacillus sp. EA-CB0995, assembly GCF_055814245.1. Classification (NCBI taxonomy): domain Bacteria; kingdom Bacillati; phylum Bacillota; class Bacilli; order Caryophanales; family Bacillaceae; genus Bacillus; species Bacillus sp. EA-CB0995. The sequence continues at coordinate 435,321 of NZ_CP169269.1, forward strand.
GCGATGGCTAAAGCAGCAGCAGAAGAAGGAATACATACAATTGTAGCAACTCCTCATCATCAAAATGGAAGATATGTCAATGAGCGTACAGATATTCTTCACCAGGTAAAACAATTAAATAGCTTATTGAAAGAAAATGATATAAATTTGAAGATTTTACCAGGTCAAGAAGTTCGATTATACGGTGACTTACTAACAGACTATGAAGCGAACAAAATTGTCACATTAAACGAAATAAGCACATACATACTCATTGAATTCTCGTCTAATCATGTACCGCGCTATGCAGAACAAATGCTGTACGAATTACGAGTAAAGGGAGTAATCCCAATTATCGTTCACCCAGAGCGTAATGCAGAGTTAATCGAGCGCCCTGATAAGTTATACAACTTTGTTAGCAAAGGAGCACTTACTCAAGTAACAGCAGGAAGTCTACTTGGCAACTTCGGCAAAAAAATTAAAAAATTCTCACTGCAACTCATCGAACATAACTTAACGCATATGATTGCATCTGATGCGCATAACATAACAACACGCGGATTTCACTTACAAGCTGGTTATGATGTCATTGAAAAAGAATTTGGTACTAGCATACTTATGAATTTTAAAGAAAATCCATATCTACTAATAAATAGAAAAAACGTTTATAAAGAAGATCCAGAACAAATTCGCCGTAAGAAAATATTCGGTATCTTTTAATATGTATATGGTAATGTCTCCTAACCGTTATCAATGGAGGCACTCGGCCTTGCTGTGGGTAGAAATTTCATTTCAACCTACCTTAGACGCGTGTCGTCAGGAGCGTGGCGTGAGGATGGGTTAGATGCCCAAAATTATTTTAAAAGCTCTAGCTATAGAGTTGTGCTTAAGGACGCTATAGCTAGGGTTTTTAATATTTAAATATATTTATAAATATACATAACGATAAAATATATTTAGGGGGACTTACAATGAAACAAGTAAAAAAAGCAATTATTCCAGCAGCTGGTCTTGGAACAAGATTTTTACCAGCAACGAAAGCGATGCCAAAGGAAATGTTACCAATTGTCGACAAACCGACAATTCAGTACATCGTAGAAGAAGCAATCGAATCAGGAATTGAAGATATTATTATCGTAACAGGAAAAGGAAAACGTGCGATTGAAGATCATTTCGATCATTCCTTTGAATTAGAACAAAATTTATTAGAAAAAGGGAAGTATGACATGCTTGAAAAGGTACAAGCATCTTCCAAAATTAACATTCACTACATAAGACAAAAAGAACCAAAAGGATTAGGGCACGCAGTATGGTGTGCGCGCAAGTTTATTGGAAACGAACCATTTGCCGTATTACTTGGAGATGACATTGTCCAAGCAGAAACACCATGCTTACGTCAATTAATGAATGAATATGAAGTAACGAAAGCATCTGTAATCGGTGTGCAAACAGTACCAGAAAACGAAACACACCGCTATGGCATTATCGATCCAGCCGAGCAAAATGGCCGCCGTTACCAAGTGCGTCAATTTGTCGAAAAGCCAGTACAAGGAACAGCGCCATCAAACTTAGCAATTATGGGCCGTTACATCTTAACACCAGAAATCTTCATGTTCTTAGAAAATCAGCAAACAGGTGCGGGCGGAGAAATTCAATTAACAGATGCAATTCAGCGTTTAAATGAAATTCAACGAGTGTTTGCGTATGACTTCGAAGGAACACGTTATGATGTTGGGGAGAAATTTGGATTTATTAAGACAACGATTGAGATGGCACTTCAGCATGAGGAATTACGAGATGAACTGATGAAATATATGAATGGATTAGTACAGAAAGAAACTGTGCATATATAGAAAGAAAAGTATTTTGTGCTGCCGGTATATGTGTATAACATAGGGAAAATAAATAATCTAGCTGTAGCTTCTTTAAAATGAAGAGGAAAAATTTTTATTTAAAAATAATATAAAGAAAGGAACATGTATATTGAGTTATCCCAAACGGCTTTCATTATTAATTTTCTTAGATTCATTTATTGTATTAACTGCCGTGTACTTAAGTTATTGGTTTATACATCCGGATGCATTAAGCGATGTTCCGATCACATTAATCATTAGTTCGATTACATTACTTTGCAGCCATCATATTTTTGCATCCATTTATAAGTTATATAGCAAAGCTTGGGAGTATGCGAGTATTGGAGAATTAAAAAACATATTTAAAGCGGTTACCTTTTCGATTATAGTAACAGCAATTATTCAGCAAATTATAAATCAAGATATTTATGTGCGTATTTTGGCAATTGCATGGATGTTTCATCTGTTGTTAATTGGTGGTTCACGCTTTGTTTGGCGTATGTTCCGTGATACATATATGACAAAAAGTACAAATAAAACACGAACACTTATTGTTGGAGCAGGTGCAGCGGGAACAATGGTTGTAAGGCAGCTACAACAAAATAAAGAAGCGGATTTATATCCAGTCGCATTCGTAGATGATGATAGAAATAAACAGCGATTAGAAATTTATAATGTGCCGGTTGTAGGTTCAACAAAGAATATTGAAGAAATTGTAGAACGATACAAAATTGAGCATATTATTATCGCGATTCCTTCTTTAAATAGAAAACAAGTGAATGAGATTTTTGAAACATGTACAAAAACAAAAGTAAAAACACAAATTGTGCCGATGCTAGAAGATCTTTTAGATGGTAAGGTCTCTGTAAATGAGTTTCGTGATGTACAAGTAGAAGACTTGTTAGGAAGAGAACCGGTTCAGCTAGACGATGCAGGTATTGGAGAAAAGATTACAGGAAAAACCATTTTAGTAACAGGTGCAGGAGGATCTATTGGTTCTGAAATTTGTCGTCAAGCTATGAAGTATAAACCAGCAAAAATTGTTCTCTTAGGACATGGTGAAAATAGCATTTATCATATTGAAATGGAATTGCGTACAAATTATAAAGATGCAGTTGAAATTACGACAGAAATTGCTGACGTACAAGATCGGAATAAAATGTTTGAAGTAATGAAAAAGCATCAGCCATTTATTGTATATCATGCAGCTGCACATAAGCATGTGCCTTTAATGGAGCGCAGCCCAAAGGAAGCTGTAAAGAATAATATTATTGGTACGAAAAATGTAGCAGAAGCGGCTGATACGTTTAAAGTAAATACGTTTGTTATGGTTTCTACAGATAAAGCGGTAAATCCAACAAATGTAATGGGTGCAACAAAACGTGTTGCAGAAATGGTTGTCCAGCATATGGCTACGGTAAGTGAAACACGATTCGTGGCAGTTCGGTTTGGAAACGTACTCGGAAGCAGGGGAAGTGTAATCCCACTATTTAAAAGTCAAATTCAAAAAGGCGGACCTGTGACGGTTACACACCCGGAGATTACCCGCTACTTTATGACTATCCCAGAAGCGTCAAGACTTGTGATCCAAGCGGGTACGTTAGCTAAAGGCGGTGAGATCTTCGTATTAGATATGGGAGAACCAGTTAAGATTGTAGACCTAGCAAAAAATCTGATTCAACTGTCAGGTTATCCTGTTGAAGAAATCGGGATTGAGTTTAGCGGCTTGAGGCCGGGTGAGAAGATGTATGAAGAGCTACTAAATGAGAATGAAGTGCATCCGGAGCAAGTGTTCCCGAAAATTCATGTAGGAAAAGCTGTTTTAATGGAACTGGATATTATTCAGCAGTTTATAGATAATTTTGAGCAGATGAGTCAGGAGAGTATAAGGGAGATTTTATTAGGGTTTGCGAATAATAAAGTTGCGGTTAAAAACGAATTTCAAAAAAGTAAGATTGTTTAAGCGGGTTTTATCTAGCAAATTTTCCAGATGGAGCAGATGATTGTTGGAGCGTTATTATGTGGTATAGATATTTAGGAAAGTATCTAAACTTGAATAAGTAAAGTGAGGAAAACTAAAATGATTGATATTAAATTGAGAAATATCCCTTTTTCTCCACCAGATATTACAGATGCGGAAATTGAAGAAGTTATAAAAGCAATGAAGTCTGGGTGGATTACAACAGGACCTAGAACAAAAGAATTTGAAAAGAAAATAGCTGAGTACGTTGGTACAAATAAAGCTGTGTGTTTAAATTCTGCAACAGCAGCTATGGAACTAACTCTTCGTATTTTAGGGGTAGGTCCTGGAGATGAGGTTATTACTTCAGCATATACTTATACAGCGTCTGCCTCTATTATAGATCATGTTGGGGCAAAAATTGTACTAGTTGATACCGCTCCAAATTCTTTTGAGATGGACTATGAAAAGCTTGCTGATGCGATTACAGAGAAAACAAAGGCAATTATTCCTGTTGATATAGCAGGGAAGATGTGTGATTACGATACTATATACAAAGTAGTAGAGAGTAAAAAAGCACTGTTTAAGGCTAACAATGAGATTCAAAGTTTATTTAATAGAGTAATTGTAATGACTGATGCTGCTCATGCTTTTGGAGCTGAAAGAAATGGCATGAAATGTGGACAAGTTGCAGATTTTACTTGTTTTTCTTTCCACGCTGTAAAGAATCTAACAACAGCTGAAGGCGGTGCAGTAGTTTGGGGGAATGGCCTTGGATTGGATGATGAGTGGCTTTATAAGCAATTTATGTTATACAGCCTTCATGGTCAATCTAAAGATGCTTTAGCTAAAACTCAAAAAGGCGCATGGGAATATGATATTGTCTATCCTGCTTACAAGTTTAATATGACGGACATCATGGCCGGTATTGGATTGGTACAGCTAAATAGATATGAAAGTCTTATGAACAGACGTCAAGAGATTATTGAAATGTATGATAAAGCTTTGTTGCCACTTGGAATTCAAAGCTTACAGCATTATGGCAAGGACTTTGCTTCGTCAGGGCACCTTTATTTAGCTCGGATACCTGGAATTGGAGAAGCTGAGAGAAATGAAATAATTATTAAGATGGCTGAGATGGGCGTGACAAGTAATGTCCATTATAAGCCACTACCTATGTTTACAGCTTATAAAAATTTGGGATTTGATATTAAGAATTTTCCTAATGCTTTTGGTGTTTATAAAAATGAGATTACATTGCCGCTCCATACTTTACTGAGCGATGAGGATGTGGAGTATGTGATTAGAAGTCTAACAAGAGCAATAAATAAGGCCTGAAGTGGGGAGGATGTTGTATGTATAAGCTTTTTTTAAAAAGAGTAATTGACCTATTACTGGCCTTATTAGCCCTGCCACTTTTACTTATTATTCTAGTTATTGTTGGGCCAATCATTTACTTTCAAGACAAAGGGCCTATTTTTTATAATGCTCCACGTTTAGGGAAGGATGGAAAAGTATTTAAGATGTACAAATTCCGTTCTATGAAAATAAATGCTCCGGATATAAGAAATGAAGATGGTTCTACTTTTAATGCAGAGGATGATCCTAGGTTAACTAAAATAGGAAAGTTTATTCGTAAGACAAGTTTAGATGAAGTACCACAACTTTTGAATATTATCAAAGGTGATATGAGTATTATTGGTCCTAGACCTGATTTGCCTGAGGCTTTAACTCTTTATAAAGATGTTGAGAAACAAAAGCTTATAGTTAGACCTGGTATTACTGGTTATAACCAAGCCTATTATAGAAATTCGGTGTCACAGAGCGATAAATTTAAAAATGATATATTTTATGTACATAATCTTACATTTATTTTAGATGTTAAAATATTAGTTGCAACTATTAAAAATGTTCTTGGGCAGAAAAATATAAATAAAGGCGGTAAGGCAGTTTAAAAGGTTAAAAAACTAATTAACAATGTGGGAAAAATAAAGTGGGGTTGTTAATATGATTGTTGGTGAAAGGATTGCACTAAGAGCACTTAACCCAAATGATGCAATGAAAGTATTGGAATGGGTTAATAATCCGAAATTAAAGTATCTAATTGGTACAATTTATCCTGTCTCAGAAATTGAACATGAAACTTGGTTTAAAACTAGAATAGTAGATCAAGCAAGCAAGATATTTGGTATTCAAGATCAAACTGAAGGACGTTTAATAGGTATTATCGGATTGAAAAATATAGATTTTATTAATAGAAATGCAGAATTATATATTTATATAGGAGAACAAGATTATTGGGGAAAAGGTTTAGGGACAGAGGCAACTAGCATGCTAACAAGATTTTCCTTTAATGAGTTAAATCTTCATAGAATTTATTTAACTGTTTTTTCGTATAATTCTCGAGCAATAAGTTCATATGAAAAAGTTGGCTTTAAAAAAGAAGGTGTTATGAAAGATAGCCTATTTAAGTCGGGAAAATATCACGATAAAGTACTTATGGCAATAATTAATGATAAATAATCTTTTTAAGAGGAGTTGTTAATATGAAAAATAAAAAAATAATGATTCTAGGAGCAAGTATATTACAACTCCCTGCCATATTAAAAGCAAAAGATATGGGGTTGGAAGTAATAGCTGTTGATATGGATGCGGATGCTGTTGGGTTTAAATACTCAGATGTTTGTCTTAATATTAGTACGATAGACATACCCAAAGTTATTGAAGCAGCTAAAAGGTGTAAAATAGATGGAGTTATGACTCTTGCGAGTGATATGCCTATGAGGACTGTAGCAGCTGTTTCAGAAGAATTAAATATAGTTGGAATCAGTAAAGAAACGGCTATTAATGTAACTAATAAAGCTTCCATGCGATCAATATTGAAACAGCACAGTGTTCCTGTACCAATGTTTTTTAAGGTAGTTACTCGGGATGAATATACTCATGCTGTTCAATATTTTACAAGTAAGTTTATAGTGAAACCTTCTGATAATTCAGGGAGTAGAGGTGTATTCTTAGTTGAAGATATAAGCAATGAACAAATGATTAATTATGCCTTTGAGTATAGTAAGCAATATTCGCGTAGTGGTGAGATTGTTGTTGAGGAATTTATGGAAGGAGCAGAAGTGAGTGTAGAGACTTTAACCTTTGATGGTAACACTCATATCGTTGCAATAACGGACAAAGTGACAACAGGAGCACCCAAATTTGTTGAAATGGGGCATTCTATACCATCGCAATTGTCTATTGAAACAAAGTTGCAAATTGAAAAAGTTGTATCCGATGCAATAACAGCTGTAGGAATAAACAATGGCCCGTCTCATACAGAAATCATTATTACCAAAGAGGGTCCTAAAGTTGTAGAATTAGGTGCTCGATTAGGTGGAGATAATATTACAACACATTTAGTTCCATTTGCGACAGGAGTCGATATGGTAGAAGCCTGTATTCAAATTGCCTTAGGGGATAAACCGAAGATTCATAAGCAAATATCTATGGGGGCAGCAATACGTTACTTTAATACCCAAAAAGGTAGAATTTTAAAAATTAATGGTGAGCAAGAGGTTAAGGAAATACCTGAAATTAAAGAAGTACATTTTTATAAAAAAATGGAGACGTTGTAGGAGAAATTGACAGTAGTGTTGATAGGATTGGATATGTTATAGCTCAGTCTAATGACACTAGGAGTGCAATTGAGATTTGTGAAAAAGCAATTGATAAAATTTTTATAGAATTTGATAACAGCTAGTATGGGTGGGAAGTTAATAGTGAAAAAATATCTTTTTATTTCTAACAGTACAAAACCTACGTATGAACAGCAGATAAGCAGAGAGAAAGTTAAATTAACAAATGTAAGTTTACCCTGTATTGAGGCTGCAATGAATTTGGATTACGAAGTGTACATGGGTGTAAATAGAATTAATGCAGAAGAACTGGAATGTGATTATAATATAAAATTTTATAATTCAAGTACTTATAGAAGTTTGGTTGATATTAAAAGTAATTTTGTAGCTTTTAGAAATCTGATGAGGGTTTTGAAAAGAGAAAAAATTCAAGTTATTCACTGCAATACCCCAATAGGTGGATTAGTAGGTCGGTTATGTGGGAAGTTAGCAAAAGTACCCAAAGTAATTTATACTGCACATGGTTTTCATTTTTATGAGGGAGCATCGCTTATTAATAGAACAGTAATAAAGTGGGCTGAAATGTGGATGGCACATTACACAGATGCAATAATTACGATGAATCAAGAAGATTATAAAGCTGCTCAAAAATTTAGACTTCGTAAAGGTGGGCGTGTCTACTATATTCCTGGGGTCGGTGTAGATACAAAAAGTTATCAATTTGATATGGTTGATAAAGAAGGTTTAAGACTCTCTCTCGGATTAAAAGAGGATGACATTGTTTTAATAGCTATGGGTGATTTGATAGCTAGAAAGAATTTTTCTACTTCAATTAAGGCGATTGCTAAAGCAAATAACCGTAAACTGCAATTTTTAATATGTGGAGAAGGACCGGAGTTAGAGTCGCTTCAACAATTAGCGAGGCAGTTAGGGGTAGAGAATCAAATTCATTTCTTAGGATTTAGATCAGATATTAAGGGATTATTAGCTATTTCTGATGCATTTTTATTTACAACTTATCAAGAAGGCTTACCGCGCTCCATGATGGAAGCTATGGCTTCTGGGCTACCATGTATTTGTTCAAAGGTAAGAGGTAATGTTGATCTGTTGGAAGATGGAAAAGGTGGATATCTATGCAGTCCTGAAGATATTAATGGACTCTCAGAAGCTATTAAAGCGCTTGCTGCTGATGGGGAGTTACGAAGAACTATGGGGCTATGTAACCTTGAAACAATTAAGCGTTTTGATATTGAAAATGTAAAGTTAGAGATGAATAAGATATATGAAGAGGTTTTAACAAATGGTTAATAAAAGCGACAGTAAACGAATTGCATTCTTAATAGGTAGCATGAGAAGAGGTGGAGCAGAGCGGGTGATATCTATTTTAGCAAATAGCTACGCTGAAAGAGGGTGGGAAGTAGATATTCTAACTCTGCTTGATACTAGTAATGATTACGAGTTAAATAGTAATATTAATGTAAAGCCACTATGTCAAGAAGGTAAATCTAGAATTATGCAATTGCCAAATTGGGTGTCTGGTATTCGGAAATATGTCATTGAAAAGAAGCCAGATAGAATTGTTTCATTTATTGCACGTATTAATATTATTACTATACTTTCTTGTATGGGATTAAATCAAAGAATAATTGTATCTGAACGAAACGATCCTAGAGCAGATGGGAGATCTAGGATTGTACGACTTGCAACAAATCTACTATATCCTTTGGCTGACAGTGTAGTCTTTCAAACAAAATGGGCACAATCCTGCTTTTCTGCAAGAATACAAAAAAACAGTGTAATTATACCAAATCCAATTAATATAACTGTAAAAGCCTTGAACACAAAAGAGAAAAAGATAGTAGCTGTTGGTCGTTTGTTAGAGCAAAAAAACCATGAATTGTTAATTCGATCGTTTAAAAAAGTGCATGAGGATTTTCCAGAATATGAATTATATATATATGGAGAAGGTGAACTAAAGGACAAATTAACTAAACTAATTATAGAATTAGGACTTGCAAATTCTGTGTTTTTGCCTGGTAATGTACCCAACATCCATGAAAAAATATCAGATGCAGAATTGTTTGTGCTCTCTTCTAATTATGAAGGTTTATCAAATGCTTTATTAGAGGCAATGATGATGGGTTTACCTTGTATCTCAACTGATTGTGCTGGTTCAAACGAGGTTATTCAAAATGGGATTAATGGACTAATAGTGCCTATAGGATCAGAAAAAGAACTTATAAAAGCAATGAAATCATTGGCATCTGATCCTCAAACTAGAAACAAGATTTCACAGAGTGCGAGAAAGACATCAGAAAAATTTTCCATGGATGTTGTGGTAGAGCAGTGGATAAATATAATTGAGAAATCAAAAAAGAAGGGGAAATAAGTTGAAATCAAATTTTGGGGTTGCATTAAATAATTTAATAAAAAACACCAACATAAAAAAGTATGCTTATCAAACAAGCGCTCAATTGATTTCTAATTTTTTGATTCTCATATTAAGTTTTTTAATTAATATTGTGGCAACAAAGAAATTAGATTCAAATGTATTTGGAGAGTATCGTTTTGTTGTGAATTACTTATTAATGATACCTGGGTTAATCCATTTTGGATATGCTAACTCAGTTGGGCGTATTGCGGCAAAAAGTCAAGAAACTGAACAAAGTAAAATTAGTGGTTATGGATTTTTAGTTACTGCAATCTTTGCTTTAATTTATGTGGTGATTTCTATGCCTATAATGTCGGGTTTAAATAAGAGTGGAATAATAAATGTAACATGGTACGTAGTTTATTTAACTCCTTTTATATTTTTAACTACGATGCAGCTAACTGTTCAAACAATTTTAACTGGACAGAATAGAATAATTTCACTTGCTACATTCAATCTAATACCTCAAACACTATTATTTATAACCATAATCATTCAAATATATATTTTTGAACAGACAGATACCTTGGCGTTGCTTGTTCCATATGTTGTTATTAATGGTATTGCAATTATATATAGGATGTATATGTGCAAGCCTACCTATGTAAGTATTTCTGAAAGTTTTTCAGCTTTAAAAGAAGAAAATAAGCACTTTGGATTTAAGGTGTACATTGGGTCAATATTTGGAGTTGTCATTGGACAACTGGTAGGATTAATCAGTGGAAGTTTTATTGGAATGAAGGAATATGGTCTATTTGCATTAGCTTTTAGTTTTGTAGTGCCGTTCCAAATGCTTGCAGCTACTTTTGGTACTGTTTTATACAAATCTAACGTTACGAGGAAAAAAATATCTTTTAAGTTATTTTCATTTGTAATTGGCCTTAGTGTAGTGTCATATTTTCTTTTTTACATAATAATTGATACTTGGTTTACTAGTATTTTTTCCATTGATTATATACAAGCAGTTTTATACGTGAAAGTCTTAGCGATATATGGAATCTGTTTAGGCCTGGGTGATTTTATTAATCGCTTTTTGGGAGCTAAGGGTTATGGAAAGATACTTATGAATGGAGCCATCCTTACAGGTATTTCTATACTGATTTCAGCATCAATACTAGTACCAACCTTTCAAGTAGAAGGTTTGGTGTATTCTTACGTCATTTCAGGTTTAGTTTATTTATTAAGTATGCTGACGGGATATGTAATATATTTAAAAAGACTCTCAGGAGTGGGTAAATTGTGAAAACCTTAAATAAAAGAAACATAAGTTACAGATGGGGACCGTTCATATTTATTTTATTATTTACATTGATTACACTTTTTATATCTTTTTGGGGCCCCTTACAATATCAAAACTATAGTAAAATGTTGGTTTTTACATATGTGATTGCCTTTCTATTAATTACATGGTTTGGAATGATGATGGGTGTAAACTCAAAAACAACGTTTAATAATAAAAATGCGGAAGAGAGAATGACAGTTTTTCGAAGGAGAATAGCCACTATAACTCTTATAGTTCTGGTGGTCAAAGCTATGCTATTACTTAATAGCATTAAACTGTATGGAATGCCTGATTTTAATAACCTTGTTAATACTATGGCAGACACATATACTAAGAAGAGTTTAGGTGATTTTAAAGAAATTAATATATTTAGAAAAATAGATACATTTACAACATTTTTATACGTTATATCAATTTGTGGAGTTTTATACGAATGGAAAAAAACGAAAAAAACAATTAAAGTTGTTATGATAATAAATGTATTATTAACATTAATATATACGGTATTTTATTTAGGTGATCAGAAGCCATTTTTGGATATAATCGTTTATTGTATGAGCGCAGCGTTAGTACTTCAAATAAAAAAGGGTAACAAAGTATTTAGTGCGAGAAATATTATTTTAATAGTAGCCATAGGTGTTATTGCTACTTTATTCTTTTCAAGTATAGTTATGAATAGATTAGAATTATGGGGGAGAACACAATCAACTCATATTGGAAGTTTTATTACAATTGATCTTGATAACCCCTTAATATCTTTATTTCCTGATGACATGGAGTATCAAATAGCATATTTTTTAGTTTATCCGACTATGGGATGGTATGGTTTATCGCTTTGCTTACAACTGCCATTTGAATGGTCATATTTTTTGGGTAGTGCTCGTGGAATTAACAATATCGTTTCTCAAATAATACCATCTGTTCCGGATATGTATTCTACAACATATTTAGGAAGAATGGAAGAACACTTCGGTTACGATGGTCTTGGAAATTGGAATACAATTTTCCCTTGGTTAGCTAGTGATTTTACCTTTATTGGTGCATTGATATTTATGGGATGTATTGCATATATGTACGGTAAAAGTTGGAAGCAGGCGGTGGAATATAATAACCCTATTTCATTTTTAATGCTTTCAACATTGAACATTATGTATCTATATTTAACGGCCAATAATCAGCTTTTTGTTCAACGGGGTTCTTCAATAGCGACTCTCGTAATATTTGGAATATGGTTATTGAAAGCTAAGAAGTATAATTTTAAAGATTAATTATCTGTTCCATTTTTATGAAAATAGTTGGAATTTTAAAAGGGAATTTAGCTTTTAAGAATTTATAAATTTGTGAGGTATATTTATGGATAATAACGGAACGGTAATTTATGTAGGTGGATTTCAACTTCCTGATAAAAATGCTGCTGCGCATCGTGTTTTAAGTAATGCTAAGATATTAAGAGAACTAAATTATAAGGTGGTCTTTATTGATATTGATACAAGTATATCAAATGAGGATAGCATTTATGACACCCCAAAATATATACAAGGGTTTGAAAATTGGTCAATTCCTTATCCAAAATCTTTCAAACAATGGAGTTACTATTATAAAAATATTGATTCTATTGTTAAAGTAATCAATAGTTATGATAACGTAAAGGCTGTAATATGCTACAACTATATGTCCTTACCATTATACAAAGTTAATAGATTCTGTAAGAAAAGAAATATTAAAGTAATTGCTGATATTACGGAATGGTATAGTGTAAAGAAAAATAATATAGCTACAAAAATTATTAAAGGATTCGATTCTTTTTTACGGATGAGAATAATTCACAAAAGGTTGGATGGACTTATTGTAATTAGTAAGTATCTTGAAAACTATTACAAACACAGTAAAAATATTATCCACATACCAGCACTGGTCGACTTAAAAGAGGAAAAATGGAACATAGATATAAAACAGTATAATGATGATAAAATTCATTTTATTTATGCGGGGAGTCCTGGGAGAGATAAGGATAAAATTAATTATGTAATTGAATGTTTAGACAAGTTAACAGATTACTCTAATTATACCTTTGATATTGTTGGAATTACAAAAGAACAGTATATTAACGATTATGAGGAACATGAGTTAATTCTAAAAAAACTTGATAATAGAGTCAATTTTCATGGACGCTTATCCCATGCAGAAATAATTAAACGAGTTAAGATGGCTGATTTTGCAATTTTTATCAGAGAAAAAATAGAATGACTAATGCCGGATTTCCGACAAAATTTGTAGAAAGTATGAGTTGTGGTACACCGGTTATTACTACTAGGACAAGTGACTTAGAAAATTTTTTTACTGAGGGAGAAAATGGTTTTTTTCTGGAAATAGAAGATATGGAAAAAACCTTAAAACAAGTTTTGTCTATGACAAAAGATGAAATTAAAACGATGAAAAAAACATGTTTTGAATCAAAAATATTTCATTATGAAAATTATATTGAAAAGACAAAATCGTTTTTAGATGATGTTTTTATTAATCTTTAATACATAAGTTAAATGAATATTTAGCTTATGTTGTTTTGTATAATATTATTTAAAAATAGATTATTAAAAGTAAATCCTTGTTATGTAAATAATCCAGAATAGTTAGTTAATCGAGCGGGGTTATCTATACATGCAAATAGTTTTAGATCTATCAAGAGTAAAAAAGATAACGAAACATGGATATACCACTCTCTGTTGGTTAGGCATAACCCAACGTGTAGGATCTTGTATAAATTTTATGATACGAAACATCAAAACCAACCTTAAAAAACAATAAGCTCTTAATTGTATTATAGATTCTACGATTATTATTTGTCATTGTAAAAAAACTTTCAACCACCTTGAGCATCCATCCATCTCAAGGAGACTTGCTAAGGGATTCGAGAAGGTATAGGACTTGGATGGGGTAAGTAAAAGAATAGAAGGGGTAGAAGAATGAAAATAAACAAAGTTTTTAAATTTCTGAAATTATTGTTAGCAACCCCAGTAAAGCGTGCGGAGTTAATTAAAAGAGAGGGAATCCGAATAGGTAAAGGATGTGAAGTCTATAGGGGTGTTACCTTCGGTAGTGAACCATATTTAATTGAGATAGGAAATAATGTAAGGATAACACAAGGTGTAAGTTTTATAACTCACGATGGAGGTATGTGGGTTCTAAGAAATAATGGTATGTTGGAAAATGCAGATGCATTTGGACAAATTAAAGTGGGTAACAATGTTCATATTGGAGTTAATACTGTAATTATGCCCGGAGTAACAATAGGGGATAATGTTGTTATTGGAGTAGGTGCTATCGTTACAAAAGATATTCCATCTAACAGTATAGCAGCAGGTATTCCAGCAAAAGTAGTTAAATCGCTTGATGAATATTATGAAAAACATAGATCCACAGCTGACTTCACTAAACATATGAATAATGAAGAAAAAAAGAATATTTACTAAAAAAGTATAATTTAAATGTTTAAAATATCTAAATAACAATATTGCAATATAAAATAGGTTATATTTTATATTACAAACTTCAGCGATATTATTTGAATTATAAAAATATTTAGATTAATGGTGGAAGGTGACGATTAGAATGTTTAAAAATAAAACACTATTAATAACAGGTGGTACAGGTTCATTCGGAAATGCAGTTATGAAAAGATTTCTAGATACTGATATAAAAGAAATCCGTATTTTCTCACGTGATGAAAAAAGCAAGATGATATGAGAAAGCTTTATAAAAATGATAAACTAAAATTTTACCTTGGGGATGTACGGGATTTAGCAAGTGTTAAAAATGCTATGCATGGTGTTGATTATATCTTCCATGCTGCTGCATTAAAACAAGTTCCATCGTGTGAGTTTTTCCCATTAGAAGCTGTGAAAACTAATGTTTTAGGAACAGACAATGTACTCACCGCTGCTATCGAATATGGTGTTAAAAAAGTGATTTGTTTATCTACGGACAAAGCAGCTTATCCAATTAATGCAATGGGAATTTCAAAAGCAATGATGGAAAAAGTTTTTGTTGCAAAGTCAAAAACTGTATCTCCAGATAGAACGCTTATTTGTGGCACAAGATATGGTAATGTAATGGCTTCACGTGGATCAGTTATCCCGTTATTTATTGAACAGATTAAAACTGGACAACCCTTAACAGTAACAGATCCTAATATGACAAGATTTCTTATGAGCTTAGAAGAGGCAGTTGAGTTAGTTGTATTTGCTTTCCAAAATGCTGAGGTAGGGGATATTATGGTTCAAAAATCTCCTGCAAGTACCATTGGTGATCTTGCTCAAGCTATAAAGGAACTGTTTAATGTTGATAATGAAATTAAAGTAATTGGAACGCGTCATGGGGAAAAACGCTATGAAACACTTCTTACTAAAGAAGAATACGTAGTTGCAGAAGATTTAGGTGGTTTCTTTAGAGTGCCTGCCGATCAACGAGATCTTAACTATGATAAGTATTTTGCAGAGGGAGATCAAAAACTCACTACTGTAGAAGAATATAATTCGGATAACACACAAATCCTTACTATAGAACAAATTAAAGAAACACTGCTTGAGTTAGATTATGTTCAAAAAGAGCTTGAGGAATGGAATAAAAATATTCACGTAATGAACTAAAGGTGGGGATTAATTCATGAATATTCTTGTTACAGGTGCAAAAGGTTTTCTAGGAAAAAATCTTGTCGCTGAGCTCAGAAATAGAGGATATAACAATATCTTTGAGTTTACTAGAGAAAGTGATCCTATGTTGCTTGAAAAATATACAAAAGAATGTGATTTTGTATTTCATTTAGCTGGTGTAAATAGACCAAAAGATGAAAATGAATTTATGGAAGGTAATGTTGGATTTACGTCTCAGTTACTAGAACTATTAAAGAAACATGAAAATAGAGCTCCTGTACTTATTACCTCATCCATTCAGGCAGAAAAGGATAACCCTTATGGAAGAAGTAAAAAGGCAGGAGAGGAGCTATTATTCGATTACTACAAAGAGACCGATGCAAAAGTTTATATATACAGGCTCCCAAACTTATTTGGTAAGTGGAGTAAACCTAACTATAATACTGTAGTAGCTACATTTTGTCACAATATAGCTAGAGGTTTGGATATCCAAATAAACGATCCAGATGTAGAACTTAATCTTTGTTATATAGATGATGTACTGGAGGAGTTTTTTAGAGCTCTAGAGTATAGTCCGACTATGCAGGATGATTACTGTGTTGTGCCTGTAACACATACAATTAAACTTGGAGAGTTAGCTAATCTTATAAAAAGCTTTAAAGAAAGCAGAACAAATTTAAGTATTCCAAATATGGAAGATTCCCTAACTAAGAAGCTGTATAGTACTTATTTAAGCTTTTTACCAGAAGACAAGTTCTCTTATGATCTTAAAATGAATAGCGATCATAGAGGGTCATTTACAGAGTTTATTAGAACATCCGAAAGAGGACAAGTATCTATAAATGTATCAAAGCCAGGAATTACAAAAGGAAATCATTGGCACCATACTAAAAATGAAAAATTTCTAGTAGTTAGTGGTGAAGGATTAATTCGATTTAGAAAACTAGATTCAGACAATATTATTGAATATAGAGTAAGTGGAGAAAAGTTACAGGTTGTAGATATACCTACTGGATATACTCACTCAATTGTGAATGTAGGAGAAAATGATCTTGTAACAGTAATGTGGGCAAATGAATGCTTTGATCCAGAAAAACCGGATACTTACTTCTTGGGGGTATAGATCATGAAGAAATTAAAAGTCATGACAGTCGTTGGTACTAGACCAGAGATTATTAGACTATCAGCTGTAATTAATAAATTAGAAGAATCATGTGCGATAGAACATATTCTTGTTCATACAGGTCAAAATTATGATTATGAATTAAATGAAGTGTTTTTTAAAGATTTTAATTTAAAAAAACCAGATTACTTTTTAAATGCAGCTACTGGGACTGCAGTAGAAACTATTGGTAACATCTTAGTTAAGATAGACCCTATTATGGAAGAGGTAAAACCAGATGCCTTTTTAGTACTTGGAGATACGAATAGTTGTTTGTGTGCTATTGCTGCAAAGAGAAGACATATTCCGATTTTCCATATGGAAGCAGGAAATAGATGCTTTGATCAAAGGGTGCCAGAAGAAACTAACAGAAAAATTGTTGACCACACAGCTGATATTAATTTAACTTACAGTGATATCGCAAGGGAATATCTTCTTAGAGAAGGTTTCCCAGCAGATAGAATTATTAAAACAGGAAGCCCGATGTTTGAAGTTCTCAATTCAAGAAAAAATGATATTGAGCAATCAAATGTATTAGAAAGATTGGGACTTGAAGAAGAAAAATATTTTGTAGTGTCAGCTCACAGAGAAGAAAACATTAATTCAGAAACTAATTTTCTAGATTTAGTAAATAGTTTAAATGCGATTGCAGAAAAGTATAATATGCCTGTGATTGTAAGTACACACCCTAGAACTAAAAATATGATTGATGCCAAAGGAGTAGAGTTTAATCCATTAGTAAAAACATTAAAACCTTTAGGGTTTAATGATTATGTAAAACTTCAGATGAAGTCTAAAGCGGTTCTTAGTGATAGTGGGACCATTAGTGAAGAATCTTCTATTCTTGGATTTAGAGCACTTAATATAAGACAAGCTCATGAAAGACCAGAGGCGATGGAAGAAGCATCAGTGATGATGGTGGGACTTAAGGAGGAGCGCATATTGCAAGGATTAGAGATTCTAGAAACCCAAGAGAGAAATACACTAAGACTGGTTGGGGATTATAGTATGCCTAATGTGTCAGATAAAGTACTTAGAATTATACTTTCCTACACTGATTATGTGAAGAGGGTTGTTTGGGGAGAATAATTAAATTTATATAATTCTTCTAATAACTTGTTGGGAAATATTTTGAATAACGAATGTCGCAAGGTGAATACGATTTTGTTTATTCAAAGAGTAAGGGAAGGCGTGACTATGTATAAAATAGCAGTAGCAGGAACAGGCTATGTAGGTTTAGTAGCTGGTGTATGTTTTGCCGAAGTTGGTCACCAAGTAACTTGTGTTGATATTGATGATAAAAAAGTAGAATTAATGAAGTCTGGTGTTTCTCCAATCTATGAAGCTAATTTGGAAGAACTAATGCAGAAGAATTATGCTGCTGGAAGAATTGATTATACAACAGATTACAAATCAGCTTACAAGGATGCAGATGCAATCTTTATAGGTGTAGGCACCCCAGAACAGCCAGATGGTTCTGCAAATCTTTCATTTATTGCAACCGTTGCAAGACAAATTGCTGAAACGATAGAAAAGGATTGTCTTGTCGTTGTAAAATCTACAGTTCCGGTTGGAACGAATGATAAAGTTGAACAGTTTATCCGTGATTTTTTAGTGAATGATGTAAAAGTAGAAGTAGCATCGAATCCAGAGTTTTTGGCACAAGGTTCTGCTGTCCACGATACGTTACATGCAGAAAGAATTATTATAGGTACAGAAAGTAAATGGGCTGAAGAGATGCTGATGAAGATCTATGAGCCATTTCATTTACCTATCGTTTCAGTAAATAGACGATCTGCAGAGATGATTAAGTATGCCTCTAATGATTTCCTTGCTCTTAAAATATCCTACATGAATGATATTGCTAATCTTTGCGAACTTGTCGGTGCAGATGTTCAGGATGTTGCGAGAGGTATGAGTTTTGATGAACGTATTGGAAGTAAGTTTTTAAATGCCGGTATTGGTTTTGGGGGGTCATGCTTCCCTAAAGATACAAAAGCATTGGAGTATCTAGCAAGACAGAATGGTTATGAGCTTAAAACTGTTAAGGCTGCTATTGATGTGAACAAAGACCAAAAGACTTTGTTATATAAAAAAGCTAGCAAAAGACTCATAACTTTTAATGGTCTTAAAGTAGCGGTATTAGGATTGACTTTTAAGCCTGGAACGGATGATTTAAGGGAAGCGGCATCTCTTGAGAATGTTCCTTTATTATTAGAGCAAGGTGCAGATATTTATGCATATGATCCAATAGGTGCGGAAAACTTTGCTAGAGTGTATCTAGAAGGAAAAAATGGCAAAGGTAATATCACGTATGTTGCTAATATTGAACAAGCTTTAGAAGGTGCTAATGTCTGCTTTATTTTTACTGAATGGGGAGAAGTAAAAGCAGTAACACCTGAAATGTATAAGAAGTTAATGAGAACGCCTTTAGTATATGACGGAAGAAATATTTATCGTGTTGAAGAGATGCAAGAAGCGGGAGTAGAATATCACTCTGTTGGAAGAAAGCCTGCAAATAGAGAAGGAATAAAGGAGTCGAAGAACTTTGAATTACAAACCTCTAGATACTAGTAAAGTATACCTTATCACAGGTGCAGCAGGTTTCATTGGATATTTCTTATCTAAGAAGTTATTGGATCAGGGTTGCCGAGTAATAGGTGTTGATAATATAAATGATTACTATGATGTGAACCTTAAATATGCTCGTTTGGAGCAGCTCAAACCTTATGAGAAGTTTACTTTTATCAAGGGTGATATTTCTGACAAGGCAATGATTATAAACATATTTGAAGAGTACAAGCCTAATATTGTTGTAAATTTGGCTGCCCAAGCAGGCGTGCGGTATTCAATAGAAAATCCAGATGTATATATTCAAAGTAATATCATTGGTTTTTACAATATTCTTGAAGCATGCAGACACAATCCGGTGGATCATCTTGTATATGCGTCATCTAGTTCTGTTTATGGAGCAAATAAAAAGGTTCCTTTTGAAGAAACAGATTTTGTAGATCATCCAGTATCACTTTATGCATCTACTAAGAAGTCGAATGAGTTGATGGCTCATACATATAGTCACTTGTATAAAATTCCAGCTACAGGGCTTCGTTTCTTTACAGTGTATGGTCCAATGGGTCGCCCGGATATGGCCTACTTTGGATTTACCGATAAGTATTTTTCTGGTGAGCCGATTAAGATATTTAATAATGGTGATTTTGAAAATGACCTTTATCGAGACTTTACTTATATAGACGATATTGTTGAAGGAATTGAACGTCTTTTAAGTAATCCACCTGTGAACGATGTCCAACATAAGGTATTCAATATCGGAAACAACAATCCAGAGAAGCTGATGGTATTTATAGAAACGCTAGAGAAAGCACTAAGTAAAGCATTAGGAAAAGAAGTAATATTTGAGAAGATTTTTGAGCCTATCAAGCCAGGAGATGTGCCGGCTACTTACGCATCGACTGACTTATTACAGGAAGCTGTGGGATTTAAACCAGAAACTTCTATAGAAGAGGGCTTGCAGAAGTTTGCAGATTGGTATGTGGAGTATTATAAGGTAAAGTAAGAACGTTTCACTCCTGAAACGTACCTCATTCCTCTAGTTTTATAACATTTTCATATTCAACCTTATTTGAGAAGGGTACTTACAAAAAGAGGACTATCTGAATACGTTAGAAAATTGTGGAAGAGAAGTAAGTCTGCCTCTTTATACTAAAATGTCCGAGGAAGATCAAAATCATGTTATTGTAGCGGTTAAAGAGCTAATTCAGAACATTGAAGATTAGAAATGAACTAGTATTAGACTGTTATTTTATAAGTTTTTGAATTAGTAATTAAAATAGAGGATAAGCGAAGTCATTATTGACTTCGCTTATTTAGGTGATACACATGATACTAATAATAGGCGGTGCAGGTTACATAGGTAGTCATATTGTGAAAGAACTCATTTCACAGCATCATCGTGTCGTTGTATTAGACGATTTATCGACAGGCCATCGAGTAAGTGTAAACAAACGAGCTATTTTTGAAAAAGGTGATTTTCGAAATCCTGACGACTTAGATCGTGTGTTTTCACGTTATAGTATTGAAGCTGTTATGCATGTTGCGGCGTATGACGTAATGGGGGTGCGGTTACTATTAAAAAAAATGTTGGTGCACCAAGTGTACAATTTTATTTTTTCGTCTGAGTTACCTTTTTCAAGTATGTCTTATAAAGATCAAATAAAGGAAGTATATATGCCATATCCTTTTATTTTTCAAGGGAATTCTAGCCTAGTGATAGAGCAAGTGTTAGAAGATTTTTATAAGGCATATGATTTACATTACATATCGCTGCGTTATTATAATGCAGTGGGGGCTAATATAGAAGAAGGAATTGGTGAAGATAATCAGCAGGAGGCACATCTTCTACCGAGAATTTTGTTGCATTTACGAGATCAAGAAGAACAACCTTTTTTCGTGAATCGTAGTTATGATACAGAAGACGGAACATTCGTAAGGGAGTATCTGCATGTTATGGATGTTGCGAGAGCGCATGTAGTAGCTTTACATAGCCTTCTTCAGCATGATAAGACAAATGAACGGTATAATATAAGTAATGAAATTGGATGTTCTGTCAGGGAATTGATAGAAAAATGCGAAATTATAACTGGTAAAAAGATGAATATATCGTATAATAGTTCTAGTTCAACTGATTTATCTATAGTAGTATCATCAGCAAATAAAATCTATCGAGAATTAGGATGGAAAGCGTTATGCTCTATTGACGAGGCGATTCATTCTGCTTGGCTGTGGCATAAACGGTTTCCAAGTGGGTATAAGCATAGAGAATTAGTTTATAAATAGAGAGAGGGTTAGAGAGATGAAAAAGAAAATTTTATTCTGGATTCTCGGTATCATAGGTGTTCTCGTGGTTGGAGGAGGAGCTTATGCGTATCATATTTACTCCAATGTATCGAGTACATTAGATGCAGTTCATAAACCATTAGACCGTGATAAGTCAGAAAAGCGTGAAGAAAAAATAGATGTAGCAGATCAAAAGCCTATTTCTATTCTACTAATGGGTAGTGATCAACGAGAAGATGAGGTTGGCCGTTCCGATTCTTTAATGTTATTTACTTTAAATCCAAAGACAAAGTCGATGAAAATTGTCAGTATTCCACGTGATTCTTATACAGAAATCATTGGTAAAGGGAAGAAAGATAAGATTAACCATGCGTATGCGTTTGGTGGAGTTGATATGGCTGTGAAAACAGTTGAAAATTTCCTTGATGTTCCAGTTGATCATTACATTGAAGTGAATATGGCTGGTTTTAAAGATATTGTCGACGCTGTTGGCGGTGTAGATGTGAATAATGATTTAGATTTTACAGAAGGTGGTCATCATTTTGCGAAAGGGAATATTCATTTAAATGGTGATGAAGCTTTAGCCTATACGCGTATGCGCCACGAAGATCCACGCGGAGATTTCGGCCGTCAAATGCGCCAGCGTCAAGTTATCCAAGCTGTAATTAAAAAAGGTGCAAATGTATCGTCTCTAGCAAATTATGGTGATGTGTTAGCTGCGATTCAAAAGAATGTAAAGACAAGCTTAACGCAGGAGCAAATGTTTGATATTCAAAAAAATTATAAAGACTGTATGCAAAACAGTGAAGAAATTCAAATTCCTGGTGACGGTCACAAGGCTGAAGATGGTATTTGGTACTACTTTGTAACAGATCAAACACGCAAAGATATCTCTAACAAACTAAGAGAAAACCTTGAGTTACCGAAGAAATAACCTTTCAAACCCAACTACCTATCAGTAGTTGGGTTTATTTTTGTATGCTTTTATACCAATATTATGCAGTGTGAGATTAATAATGAGGTGAAACGCATGAATAAGAAGGTTGCGAAGAAAGGAGTACATGCAATCCACCTTCTGGTTAGTCATATTGCTTGATAAACGTTAAATTTTAATATTTGGATGTTTTTAAAAAATAAATAATTGTGCTATTTATTGCGATAGATTTCGTATACAAAGCCGTTAAAAAAGTGTAAAGGAAATATTGTTTTTCATATTTTTTTGTGGTTTGAAAAAGAGGGTAAACCGTTGGTATATCAAAAATATAGATACTTTTTTTCATCTAAATACGACATAAAATGACCGCATTTTACTAAATTTAGTAAAAAATATGATATAATACTTTTGTTAAATCCATGTGAATTTCATATTAATTTTATGTGAACTTTATATAAATTTTATATGAAATTATTTTGGATTACATAAATGGAATGGAATTGCGTTAATCGATTATTTACAAGGGTAAGAGAGACATTTTTGTGTAATTATTTGTAAAAAATGATTCAAAGGAAAGGGAGAGACATAATTTTGAGGAAGATAATTACGTACGGGACGTTTGATTTGTTGCATTGGGGCCATATTAACTTATTGAAAAGAGCAAAAGCCTTAGGTGATTACTTAATTGTGGCGGTATCTTCAGATGAATTTAACAAATTAAAAAGTAAAAAATCTTACCATAGCTATGAAAATCGTAAAACGATTTTAGAAGCGGTTCGCTATGTGGATGAGGTAATTCCGGAGCAGGATTGGGAACAAAAAGTAAAAGATGTCAAGAAGCATGATATAGATGTATTTGTTATGGGTGATGATTGGGAAGGGAATTTGACTTTCTAGAAGATCATTGTGAAGTTGTATACTTACCACGTACAGCAGGGATTTCTACGACAAAAATAAAAAAGGAACTAGTGCTTGTTGCTAGATAAACTTAGATGATTAGAGAATTAATGGTAGATATATATCTTATCATATTTAAACTTTTGTATAGCGTGATGAAGCTATTTCCTATACAAAGAAAAGTTACTTTTATTATGTCTTATGGTGAAAACCACACCTTTATTTATGAGGAAATGAAACGTCAAAAAATTGATTATGAAGTCATTTTCTTATATAAACCTACATGTAAATATGAAATGGATAGCTATTCAAATGTAAAATCTTATACATTTGAATCGAAGAATATCCTTCATATCATTCAATCAGCCTATCATTTGTCTACTTCCCAGTATGTTATTGTTGATAACTATTTTGGGTCGCTAGCGGGAGTCAAGTTCAAAAAGGAGTACAATGTATTCAACTGTGGCATGCAGCAGGTGCTATTAAAAAATTTGGAATGTTAGCACCTGCTTTTTATAAAAGAAGCCCAAAGGCTCAAAAGCGATTTCTCGGTGTTTACGATAATTTTCACAAGATTATTGTAGGTTCGGATGCGTTGGCTGATATTTATAAGGGAGCTTTCGGGCTATCAGATGATAGGATATTAAAAACAGGGATTCCGAGAACGGACCTGTTTTTTTATGAACAGCGCAAGAGAGAGATTAAAAATAATATTTTATCAATAAATCCTTCTTTAAAGGATAAGAAGGTTATTTTGTATGCTCCAACTTTTAGAGATAAAGAGTTGGCAGACTTTAATTTACGTTTAGACATGGATGCTATGTATGAAGCATTAAAAGAAGATTATATTGTTTTAATCAAACTGCATCCAGCTGTAAGAAACAGCTTGCGTTATAAGGAAAAATATAAAGGGTTTTTATATGATTATTCGCTATATCCAAATATAAATAATTTATTTTTAGTAACAGATATTTTAGTAACAGATTATTCATCTGTACCATTTGAATTCTGCCTTTTAAATAAACCAATGGTATTTTTTCCGTATGATTTGAAGAAGTATGCAAAGAGGAGAGGTATTATCAGAGATTACACAACTAGTGTTCCAGGGCCAATTGTATACAGTACGGATGAATTAATCCAAGTTATTAAAAGAAACTCATATGATTTAGAAACTGTAGCGAACTTTAATATGGAGTGGAATAAGTATTCTCAAGGGGATTCGAGTGAAAAGTTAGTTAATTATTTATTTAATACTTAACTTTCGCAAAGTGAAATCGCACTGAAGTTCGAATGAGATTAATAAGAACAGCCATCCGAAATGAAGAGGGTGGCTGTTCTTATTTTCTAGTTTAGGCTTAAGGTTTATAAATAAAATTATAACCGCCGCTAATGCGCGTGTACGTCACTTTTCCAGGCGCAAGCAAAGACCAGCGAATGTATGGACCTTGTCCGTTTATATACTCTCCCTGCACTGTACGGCCGTTGATTGTGAATAATCCGTTACCTTTATAAGTGTAAGGGATATTGAACGTCTGTAACGCTTTCCAATATACATACGTCGTGCCGTCCTTAAAGTAACCCGGCGTAAAATCCTTGCCATTTAATTGTATTTTTACAGGAGTCACATATACAAAATTATAGCCCCCGCTAATTTTAACTGCTTGAAGTTTTCCAGGCGCAAGCAAAGACCATTGAATATATGGGCCACTGCCATTTATGTACACGCCCTGTACGGTACGACCATCGATAGTGAATAATCCGTTACCTTTATAGGTGTAAGGGATATTGAGTGTCTGTAATGCCTTCCAATATACATACGTCGTGCCATTTCCGGAATATCCTGGTGTAAAATCTTTCCCGTTTAATTGTACTTTCAACTGGGAGTAACTTGTACTTGTTATCACTTTTGTAGTGCTTTCATTTCCTGCGCTGTCTTTTGCAGTAACATATAGGGTTGTACCAGCTTTTTGTTTTGGTATTGAAATGCTGAATTTTCCGGATTCGTCAGCTGTTCCGCTTCCGATCACATTTGTTCCAGCTTTTACAGTTACTGATGCATTTGCCTCTGTTGTTCCTGTTACTGCAGTCGACTGATCTGAAATTCCGTTTATCTTCGGCGTAGCCGGGGCTGTCTTGTCTTGTACAGTTATTTCCGCTGCTTCACTGACATTTCCTGCGTTATCGGTTGCTGTTACAGTTAGTGTCGTTCCAGCTTTTTGAATAGGGAGGGTTATAGTGAATGTGCCATCCGTTTCTGCTGTTCCTGTGCCAATCACAGATTCATTGGCTTTGACTTCTAACTTGGCGCCTGCTTCAGCTTGACCAGTTAGTGAAGTATCCTTGTCAGTAATTTCATTTACTACTGGTTTTGTAGGTGGTGTCACATCCCCAGAACTAACGGTAAAGTCTCCACCGCTTAAATCCCCTGTACGATAATCATCATAGTCAAAAATTGATGTCGTGTTACTATGAGTATCTTTAAGAGTGATAGACATACACTCAAATTTTCCTTGCCCATGATTAGATATCAAAAAGGAGGGGAAGTTTAATTGATATTGATTATTCCCAATACTCGTAGCTGATAATTGGAAGTATGCATTATCAGGTGCTTTATATTCTAGGATTGCACTCTGAATATCACTAAGTTCATCTTGTGCATTTACTGTAACTATTACAGAGCCGCTAGGTAATATACTAGTATTATCTACAGAAATGCTGCTAAAAACCGGGCCAGTGGTATCTGAAGAATAAGTTGTAAAATTGCCATTGTCTAATTGATATGTCCCGCCTTCTTCAACATCCTCATAAATTTTCCATGAGCCATTCATATAATTAACCATTAAAGAAGAAACACTCCAAGTTCCCGCCGGAGCAAAGTAAGACATGATATCTCCTTCAAATTTTCCTTGGTTATTTCTATATAATGTTACCTGGTGATATCCATCTGGGGATTTATAGTTTACCAGGATATCCTTAACTCCAGTGTTATCGTCGAGGCTGACAGTAATAGTCTGGGGATTAGGGATTAAGAGATTTTTTTAGCAACCGTGATAGAGTTGATTCCCCCGTTGTCACTCGCTTTAGCTGGAATACTACCAAAACTCATGGATAAAATACAAAAGACTACTAAAAATAGTAAAACGTTCTTTCTTTTCATAGCTTTCCCCCAAAAGTTGATTTTGTTTTGAGCAATATTTGCCCATTGATTATCATTTAGTTCCTATTTCCTAAATTCTCCTATAATATAATATCATTATATTTGTAATATTGGAATGTAAGATTTGAAGTAATTATAAAGAGATGAACAAGAGCCTATCGGCCACTCGGGATATCGAGTACGAGAAGTTGAACAATGTTACTGAGGCGTGGACAACATTGTTCATTGTTTGGCACAAGCCAATAAATTAATGCTCTTGATTTGAGTGCTTTCATAATCCACTCATCGTATTTAAATGAAGAAGCCTGGTAAATCGTACCCGTCATCCTCAAAATATTCTGCCATTGAAATAGATTTACAAGAATCAACCGATTGAAGTTTAGACATAAAAATAAGAACAGCCATCTAAAGGGTGGCTGTTCTTATTTTTGTGCTTAAACTTAAGGTTTGTAAATAAAATTATACCCGCCGTTAATACGAACGTACGTAACTTTTCCCGGTGCAAGCAAAGACCATTGAATATATGGACCGCTGCCGTTTATATACACGCCCTGCACTTTACGACCATCGATAGTGAATAATCCGTTACCTTTATAAGTGTAAGGGATATTAAACGTCTGTAATGCCTTCCAATATACATACGTCGTACCATTCCCGAAATATCCGGGTGTAAAATCTTTTCCGTTTAATTGTATTTTTATCTGGGAGTAGTTTGTGTTTATTCCCACTTTTGTGGTGCTTTCATTTCCTGCGCTGTCTTTTGCAGTAACATATATGGTTGTGCCGGCTTTTTGTTTTGGTATTGAAATGCTGAATTTTCCGGATTCGTCAGCTGCTCCGCTTCCAATCACATTTGTTCCAGCTTTTACAGTTACTGATGCATTTGCTTCTGTTGTTCCTGTTACTGTTGTAGATTGATCGGTCACCTTGTTCACAGTTGGCGCTGCCGGTGGCGTTTTGTCTTGCACGGTTACTTCTGTTGCTTTACTTACATTTCCTGCGTTATCGGTTGCGGTTACCGCTAGCCCCGTGCCAGGTTTTTGTGCAGAAATGTTCACCACAAAATTGCCTGTCTCGTCTGTTTTTGCACTGCCTAATACGTTTGTACCAGTTTTCACGGTTATGTTCATACCAGCTCCTGCTGTTCCTGTTACTATTTTATCACTGTCAGACACTTCATTTACCTTTGGGGCTGCAATAAGCTTCATTTGATAAGCAGGTGAAAGAGTGGCGCCCGTATAGTAAAAGTCTAAAATTTCTTTGTATGTTTTACCTAAGTCACCCATTTTT
This sequence comes from Bacillus sp. EA-CB0995, assembly GCF_055814245.1. Lineage (NCBI taxonomy): Bacteria > Bacillati > Bacillota > Bacilli > Caryophanales > Bacillaceae > Bacillus > Bacillus sp. EA-CB0995. The sequence continues at coordinate 463,392 of NZ_CP169269.1, forward strand.
TTAGCGCCGTATTGGCTCATACCAACACCGTGGCCGTCACCGTTACCTTTAATAGCAGTCGTTGCTCCATTATCAGATACTTCTGTAACAAGGAAACTCAACATGACACGGTTACCAATGATAGATCTGATTTTCTCAGCAGTTGTACCTATTAAATCTAAATGCTTTACTGACAATTTTCCATCTGCATCAAATGCATCTTTAACAATATATTCAATGCTTAAATCTCCTTTTGTGACACGTCCGCCAGATGAAGGGGCATATAATGTTAGTTTAGGAATGCCTGTAATTTTAATTTCTTTACCTGCATATCCGTTTGTTGACATCCATGATTTGATATTGTTGCTGATTTTCGTGTCTTTTTCATTTGTTGTGTCCCACCACAAGCTTGGATTTGTCAAATCTTTATTGGACAAATCTATCTGTACTTTTTGAAGCGTGAATTCCCAAGATGTCTCTATGTCATAAGGATCATCTTTAATTGCTAAATACGGCAGTGGTGTACTTCCCCAAGCATTCGTATTAGATTCGGTTTTCCCGCCATTGCTCGCCGAAAATACAGCACTAATTAAGGAGTTATTGTATTTCAACACTTGACCGAAAGTTTCAATCACTGCTTTGTTACTGCTTCTATACCAAGTATCACTAGTATATCCGCCATACACTTGATAGCTGGTCGTATCATTAATCACTTTGTTGGTATAGCCTAAGGCGTATGTTCTAGCTGCTATCGCTTGGGCTTTTAATGCTTCCAAATTCCAATAAGCAGGCATTTCCATTGGAACAACACCTTTAACATAATCTTCTAGGGGCAATGTATTGATTGGCCGAACGTATTTTCCGCTTTCATTTGTAAATGAAAAGTCGCCTAAATAGCTTCTTTCATTAATAGGTAGTAGAGAACTGTATTTAAAAGGAGTAACGTCCAAATTAGGAAATGTACCTAAATTTTGAGATCCTTTATGTAATGAAACTCCATCACTTGTAGCCTTAACTTGATACTCCGTATTGGCTTCTAATTTCAAGTCTGTATTTTTTACTAAATAAATATCAGAAGGCTTTATAGTAATCTCGCCTTTATTTCCCAAATATTTTACTAATTTTACTGAGATGGTCGGTTCTATTTCTTCAGCCTTGACATCAGTAAAAAAAGAAATTTGGGAAAAAATAATTGTGATTAGTAAAAGTATAGATAATCTTTTCATTTTTTCCTTTTCCCCTTACCTTAATTAGTATGTCTGCCTTCAAAACTATTACAGGGTATATCTATGTTACTATCAATCATACCTTATTCATTTTACCATAGAGAAAACGAAATATTCTTAATTTTTTATATAGAGTTTTTCATTCTTCTTCTGTTTTTGTTGAATTTTATAATCAGTTTGTGCTTACCCTGTAGTGTGCTGAATCGCGTAATCAAGTGTTGGATATCCTGCAAGGCATTGTAAAAAAGAGAGATATAATAAATAAGGCAGACATAATCTTGATATGCCTGCCTTGTTTATTATAAAGAGGTTCTCTCATTAACTCTATTCTGTATCACTTGTACGTTTTTACATGTGCTGGCTACCTCAATAGCCTGTTTTTGTTGCTGTTGTGTAGTTGTTATATCATTGCTTTTAACTTTACCATCTTTGGAATAGTTCTCTACCGTGACGGCCTTTTGCTTATCGCTAGTTTGGGGAGTGAGGCTTGATAGTTTATTCCCATCTATTGTGAATCCTTTTGTGAATCCGATGGATAATCCCTTTTCTCCGAAATATGAAATAGTATTTCGAGTTACGTGAATGTTCGAGGTATACCCTTTTTGTTGATACGCTGTATCTGGTTCGTCCACTAATAAAGCTTCGGTAGTCAAGTGTTCAAATTTATTTCCAGAGATATCGACATTACTACCAAAGTTTAATTGTACACCACAATATGAATTGGAAAGGGTATTGTTCGAAATGGTTACATTATTAACCCATGAGAGATAGATGCTCGGTCTTTTATTAATTCCCTTTTGATTTTCAAAGGAATTGTTAGATATAACAATAGAATTGATTTTTGCTATATTTTTACCTTTAGGCCATCCAACTGCATATATGTTTTCTTGACTGGTGTTTCTAAATGTATTTTTTGAAATGATTGTGTTAGTCCCAGATTGAGGGAGACCTGTTTGTATACCATCTGATGTTTTGGAAGATTCCCCCATTCCGCTAGGGTTTGATAAGGAAATGCCTCGCATGCAGTTTAGAAACGTATTATTCGTAATTTTAGTATCTTTCCACTTGAAGTTGCGGATTGCTGTAAATAGCATACCTTCGAATGTATTGTTGTCTATTTTAATGTTGGAATTGAATTTATCATAGACAGAGCCATGATTACCAATTCCTGTAGGCCAAGCTGTTGTTCCTTTTGTTCCGCTTGCGCCGAAATAGCAGTTTCTAATTGTGACATTTTTGTTGGGCGTTCCATCGTATGCTCCGAATGCACTAAAACCTAATTTTGTATGCTCTGATACTTGAATTGCTTCGGAAAAATAACGAGATTTATCTGGTGTTGTATCTCTGAATCCTAGAAATTTGCTATTTTCAATCAGGACATTTTCAGAAGAGTTTAAATCTATGGCATGGTCGCTGGCTACATCTCTGACCTCTATGTTCCGTATCGTAATATTTTTGCCTCTGGCAAGACCGATCGCATTAAACGAGTCTGGGTAGTTCAATATATTACCGTCCCATACACCGCCTTCTATAGTAATATTACCTTGCCCATTGTACCCATTATAAATTGCGCCTTTATCGCTATTAATAAGAATGGTAGCGTTGTGGTTGCGTAAAAATACTGCATCGTTTTCGAGAAATAAATGTGTATTTTTGTAAATTTTTAAAGTGCTCGTCAGCTTATATGTACCTTTTGGGACTACCACCTTAATAGATTTGTCGCTTGTTTTAGCAGTGTTCAGTGCCTCCTGAATCGCCTTTGTGTCATCGTGAATGCCGTTGCCTTTAGCACCTAAATCCTGAACGTTGATAATGGCGACAGAACTGTTGCTCAGTAATCGATTGCCTGTAATAATCAGTATGATAGCTAGGACTGCTCCTGCTAAAAGCCAAAATGCTTTTTTGGGGGGGCGTGGAATAACTTTTTTTCTTCTTGATGTTCTTGTTATCATTTACATTATACTTCCTTTTGATAAACGTATAGTTGAATATAGAGATTGTTATATCAGGCAAAATGACAGTTAGAAGGGAATGTGATTTAGTCTCTTCTTTTTTTATTGCAGATTTTTAATTCTTTAGTCATCCAGTTCAATGATGTATAGAAACATTATAACAATTTTATATTTTCGTGGCTATTTGTAGATATTTTGGGAAAGCTCATGAACGGTACTGGTTATATCTTCTTGCTTGTATGTGTTGAGCTTTGTTAAATTATATAAATTGATATGAAGTGTATTTCTTCATTATAAAGTATCCATAGTTAGATAATATGTAATTTTGTACCTGATTTGGAAAATGTGAGTTTTAATGTCCAATATTTAGGTAGTTTGTAAGAGACTTATATGATATAATTTCTTTTGTGAAAAAAAGGTAAATTTATTAAAAGAACAAGTCGAAATTTGTTAATTTTATGTTAAAACGAGCTAATTCCAGAAAATAATTGGAACCAAAACGTAATTGATGTTATTAAAAATGATATAGATATATTTGTAATGGATGATGATTGGGAAGATGAGTTTGATCATCTGCAGGATTACAAGAAAGTTGTATACTTACCTTGCACAGTAGGCATTTCTACCACGAAAATTAAAAACTAAGTAAATCAAGGATGTGAAAATTTATAGTCATTGCATAGTTACTGATTTTCAGACTCCTGTTTGCGGTTGGTGAATCGTTTCGTATGGAATATCTTATGGAGATCACGCATTCTTTATTTATAAAAGAAACAAAATTATGAAAAGAATGGGGAATAATGCGCCGAACTTTGGCATGCCGCAAGGGGCATGCCGAAGTTCGGCTTATTGATTCCTTTTTTTATAAGAGAGCAAACGGATGCAGAGTGTATATGATGATTGGTTTTGCAAGTTTACAGCGAAACTGGACACATTGGTGAAAGTGTATATGAATATATCAAGGATAACAGAGGCTAAGCTTAATGGGATCAACATCCTGAAGGTAAAGCTAGTAAAATCGCGTAAATATGGTTTTCGACAAATGATAGAATATTTATCAGAAGAGGTGCACAATGAAGGTTTTAGAGTTGCTATGGTTGCCGACAGAACGCTCTGAGTGTTCTTTATATGATATCAAATATCAAAATAAACAATTGAACATAGTATTGAAATTTGATGAGTTTGATAAATCATTAAAAGATGGCACTACTTTTTTTATATTGACTGAAAGAAAATCTGGAAAGGTATTGAAGTTTTCTTTAAATGGAAACGATGAGCTGAATGGAGACAGTTTATTGAGTCTAGATATCCCTATAGAAGGATATCTCCATCACTTTGAAAGAGGAGTTTGGGATGCTTATTTGCAGATTGAAAGAGGGAGAACTGTAAAGAAAGTACGTGTTAAAGATAAAGTGACAGATTCCATTGAAATTCCTCCTTTTTATATGAAAAATTCAAATGAATTTTTTGTTCCTTACGCTACGGTTAAAGGAAACCTTTCTTTTAAAAGTGAGAGCAGTAAAGCTATTTTAAGAACAGAAACCATTACTCTTCAGGAAAATGGCACTTTAAAACTGAGCGGTTATTTTCTAGTTCCGGCATGGAATATGGAAAAAGAAAAAAATATTAAAAAACGCCTCGTGCTCCGCTCAGAGAGTGACAATGAGGGTGTCAAGGTTGATATTAAGAATGTAAGAAGAGACGATATTACGGCATTTTACGGACAAGCAGGAGGCAATTACGACTGGGCAGGATTTGATATTGAACTTGATTTCAAAAATAATACATATGGGTTGTTGCACGATACTACAATTGAAATCTTCATGGAAATGGAGTTGGATGGCAATCATATTACGATGCCGCTAACAATCTCACCTTCTATAATCTTCAATAAAACAACATCTTTTCAGACTGTTGAAGGTATTCAAAAAATCTTTGTAAATATAGATGAGATGAATGCTGTTAGCCTATTGATAACGAAAGAAGACCTGCAAGCGGAGGTAGATGCAATCTACTCTGAAAATGGCGAAATCACCTTAGTGGGCAGAGTCATTGCAAAGGATGAGAAAAAACTGCTGTCTCTTGAGAATGCTTCTATTGTGGTCAAGAAACGCCACGCGGATGAAGAATATGAGTTCAGAGTGGAAATTCATCAGTCATGTTATGTGCATACGTTCAATATGGAGGAACTTCTAGGTGAGGGAAAATTCACAGATGGAATTTGGGACTTATATTTTAAGATAGAAGGGCAAACATATCGGTTAGTAACTCGCTTGGATGGCATCACAAATAAACAAAAGCTCGTTTCCATTCCTCAACAAATGTTGTCCAATTCAGAAGGGAAAGTATTTGCGATTAAACCATACTATACCCTGCATGAAGAAGTGTCCATTCTTTCACGGGACTATATTGCTGTGAAATCAATTGAAAAAGTTGAGATAGATAAAGGGATTTTGTCCATTGCAGGAAAATTAAATGTTCAACCTCCAAATACAGATTTTCCAAAAGTTGCTGATGGAACGATAGTAATAAAAGGACAGTTTGGTAAAGTTTATAAATTGCCTGTTATATGGGTTGTAGAAAAGACAGGGAAAACAAAGCTGGAGTTTCAATTTACGGTATCGGCAAACTTGGTTTCCGAAGAGCTTATAGAAGCAAGCGAATCTTTGTTACGGGATATCAATTTCGATTTGATCCAATGCGAGATTGATTTGGAAATAGGAAAGGTACTATTCACTATGAATGTTGACCCTGCAAAAGTTGTATTGACTCTAGAAGACCGCTTGAAACAAATAGCTAAGTATAAATCAATGTTATCAAGATGGGGACTTCGCTTCTATCGGGTATGTAATAAACTTCTTCCTGTTAGCCGTAAACATGTTATTTTCCAGAGTTTCCATGGTAAAAGTTATTCTTGTAGCCCGAAGGCTATTTATGAGGAAATGCTTGCACAGCAGCGGGATATGAAGGCTGTATGGGTTTTGAACAACTTGAAACAGGAGATTCCCGGGAATCCCGTTGTAGTAAGACCGAATTCTCTAAAATATTACTATTACATGGCGATTAGTAAGTACTTTGTAAATAACGGAAATTTCCCTGATTTTTATGAGAAAAGGAACGAGACTGTGCATTTGCAAACATGGCATGGTACGCCTTTGAAGAAGTTAGGTTTCGATATTGATCCTGACTCCCCGTCTTATGCGGAAAATACTTCTCCGGCACTATTGAAACGAAACGCAAGGTGGGATTACTTGATTGGGCCAAATGAATATACATCTGCAATATTGCAGAGAGCATTTAAGTTCGAAAAAAGTATGCTAGATGTGGGGTATCCGCGGAATGATATTTTTTATAAGACAAACATGGCGGAAAAAGTGACGGAAGTTAAGAAAAAGCTCAATATTATACCTGACAAGAAAGTTATTTTGTATGCCCCTACTTGGAGAGACTCTGATTTTCATAATGGCAATCAACATAAGCCGTATGAATTCAAGTTTGACTTGAAAAAGTTTAAAGAAAAGTTCGGTGAAGAGTATGTTCTATTATTGAGATTGCATTATCGAGATGCTGCTCGTATCAAAATAGAAGGTTTTGAAGAGTTTGTGTACAATGTTTCAAGTTATGACGATATCCAAGAGTTGTACTTGATTTCCGATTTATTAATTACAGATTATTCATCTGTTATGTTTGATTTCGCAAACTTAGGCAGACCTGTCTTGTTTTTCACTTATGATTTATCCCGTTATGGTTCTCAAATACGTGGATTTTATATGAATTTCCGAAAAGAAGCACCGGGTTCTATCGTTTTGAATGAAAATCAGCTATTTCATGCAATCGAAAACATTGATAGGATACATACAGCGCATGCTGAGAAATACGAGAATTTTAAAAATAAATTCTGCCATTGGGAAGATGGACAAGCGGCTAAGCGAACAATAGAAGCTGTATTCAATAAATAAAGTAAGATAGGAGAAGCTGTTGTGAAGATTCGTTTCTTAGTGTTTGACATTTATGGAATGGGCGGTACAGTGAGAACTGTATTGAATGTGACAAACTATTTAGCCCAAGCGGGTTACGATGTAGAAATCATTAGCGTTTTTCGATATCGTAAGGTTCCATTCTTTGAAATAGATCCAAGGATTAAAATCATTGTCTTGCACGATGTGGCAAATAGAAAAAAGATGATACAAGCCCAAAAACAAAAATGGCTAACAAGTTGTCTAAAATGAAAAGCAAGCTTATTCATCCTGACGATGAAGGGTATCATTTCTTTTCTGTTTTGACAGATATCAAAATGTACAATTATCTAAAGAATGTCGATTCCGGCATCCTGGTGACAACTCGACCTAGCTTTAATATTTTTGCAAGTAAATACGCCAATAAAGATGTCCCTATTATCGGACAAGAGCATTTGAATTTTTCGATTTATCCTGAACGGCTTAAAGCTTCTATTTTAAAGTATTATACAAACCTTGATTATTTAGCGACGTTAACAGATGAGGATACAGAGGATTACAGACAGCTTCTGCAAGGCGGAAAAGTGAAGGTAAAGAAAATCACAAACTCTATCCCAAAATTGCAAGGGTTTGTATCTTCATTAGATTCCAAGGTGATTATTGCAGCAGGGAGATTGGTTCCACAAAAAGGCTTCGACCTCTTAATTGAAGCGTTCAAGATTGTAAACGAGAAATACCCTGATTGGAAGCTGAAGATTTTCGGCAATGGTCGTGAAAAGGATAATCTGCAAGCTTTAATTGAAAAAAACAGATTGTATAATCATGTCATCTTAATGGGACCCACTCAACACATAGATATAGAACTTTCGAAGGCCTCTATCTATGCATTAAGCTCCCGGTTTGAAGGGTTTGGTATGGTTATCGTGGAGGCAATGCAGTGTGGCGTGCCAGCTGTAAGTTTTGACTGTCCAAAAGGACCAAGCGAGATTATCGTCCATAATGAAGACGGCATCCTTGTAGAAGATGGTAACGTGGAAAAATTTGCAGAAGCGTTAATGGAATTAATGGGAGACGAAGAGAAAAGAAAATATTTTGCCAAAAACGCTTTGAAGAATGTGAAGCGTTATGAAATAGATAATATAGGTGAGATTTGGAAGGAAACTATAAATGAAATTTTCGATAGTATGAGATAGGAACGAGAATATCTCATAGATATTGGTGGATGGAAGGAACAGCTTAGTGTATTCAAAAGTAGGGGGAGAATAAAGTTATGAAGGCTCTGATTACAAGTATAAACCTCAGCAATGGTATATTATCGCTAGACGGTATAGCGGAATTTTCAACAAATAATAATTATTCGCTTTGTATGAGAAGACGTGAAATAGAGCATGGATTGGAATATCCTGAAGAGCATACTTTTCCATTAGAAATCAAGGGGAGTGTATTCAGTTTTGCAGAAGATATAAACCACATTTTTCAGGGGATTTCGTTAAGTAATGAAATGATTTGGGATTTGTTTTTGTTTTCCCAAGGTAGTTACTACAAGCTCGAAACAGAAAATACTATTGTATTCAGCGGAAGAGATTATTATACTCTAAACAACAAATTTTTTAAGGCGAAACCTTATATAACAGGAGAGAAAGGGGTTTCGTTATATGTTTTACAGAATGCTATAAAAGGATTAGCGAGAACAGCTTCATTTCATGGTGGATTTTTCCATGTGGCGGTTGAGGTGGACAATCCGGCTATTTTTTCTGCGGAGGAATGGGAAGATTATTCTGTTAAGTTGAAAGTGAAAAAGAGAGAACAAGAAGGTCTTTTCGAGTATTATGAATGTAAAACTATTCATCCTGTTTCAGGAGTGAATCCGTTTGAATTTACCATGAATTTGGATGAGTTGTTCGAGAATTATGATCTAAATAAGAATCTGGTTTGGGACATGTTTGTCGAAGTGGAAAACAGGGAAGGATTAAGTGTTGAAGTCCCTTTAATGTGCATGAACGAAGACAAGCCACTCTTTAACTTTTCCTATCATAATTTTGCGCATAACGACCTGTTCAAAGTTAAGCCTTATGTTACAGGGAAGAACAGCTTGGCCTTATTCATCAGACTGAGCGACATTCATGCCAGCCTTTCTCATTGCAAGTTTGAGGGAAATACCATGAAGATGACAGGCTCCATTGTTTCCAGCGAGTATGATGTTTGGAATTTTAATGGTATTGAATCATATGTAGTTTTCAAAAAACGGTACATGATCGGAAAAGAACTTGCTTACTATACAGAGAAAAACGTTGATTTGATGATTTTGAATAATGAGTTTACAGTGGAGATACCTGTATCGAGGCTTCTTAAAGATGAAATAATCCGTAATAAAGATGTATGGGGTATATTCGTACGCTTGACTACGTTGGATGGCAGAAGCTTAGATGTGCATGTGAGACCTGAAGGGCGATTGAAAGAAGAGAAATATGAATATGAGATTATGGATACGAATCTATCATATAAGTTTAAACCTTATGTGAACGGGCAAGGGAATTTCTCTTTATACTTCCTAAATTCGAACAAGCATCAGCAGGATGCGATAAAGGTAGCTGTATTGGGTTCTTGTTTCAGCAGAAATGCATTTAATTCAACCAGTTATTTCAACCCTGAATATAAACAGAATTACAGCTGTGTTTTGACTCAGTTTCATTCCTCTCTCGTCAGCATCGTGTCTAATCCCGTGCCAGTAGATATGGATAAAATGGACGATGTGACGAATTATAATAAACAGTTTATCCGTAGTGACTTTGAAAAAGACTTTTTCGAACAATTAAAGGAAGCGAATCCTAATTATTTGATTGTTGATTTATATGCAGATGCTGCTCGTGATCTTATTAAAGTCGCTGATGATACGTATGTAAGCGCAAGTCTTGCTTTAAGGCAGAGTAAATATTTTAGAGAGTTCATGAATTATGAAGTAGTCACTCATGGGAATAATGACGAGTATTTCGGAGTATGGAAAGAGCATATGATCCGCTTTGCGAATAAGATCAAAGAGTTTTTGCCGGAAGACCGCATTATATTGAATATGGGAGGATTCACGTATAAATACTTTGATGTAGATGGCTCAATCAAGAATTTTCCAAGAGAGCACATTATTCAAAGAAATAACTACTTTTGGGATAAGATCAATGGTTGGTTCCTGCAATGCATTCCAGATTGTAAGATCATTAATTTAAGAGACACAGGGTATATAGGACAGCACGATCATCCATTTGGAAATACCTTTTCCCATTATCAATCAGGCTATTATAAAGAATTTATGAACAGATTAAATCAACTTGTGATGCAAGATTTGCAGAAGGAACGATACGAAAGAATAGTCCAATTGTAAAACCCTTCTTCCCCTCTAAGAACTGAATTTTAGAGGGGAAGATTTTCGTTATAAAATTTCTCCAAAAGGTTACATTGAAAAATGGATTTCGTTATTTAATAAATTAGAAAACAACAAATAATGAATTAAGGTTTACTTATTTTCAGTTTGATTCGTGAAAAATAAGACTACTACTATAACTCGTTTATTGATTATATGTTGAGTAAAAGAATTCAAAGAAGCTAAGTGAATTGTGTTTATATCACTTAGCTTCTTGCATAAATGATAAAGTTTTTAATGTTGTTAAGGTGGTAAAAGGGGGATTATTTTGAAACAGATTACAGTCATCGGTGCAGGAAGTTGGGGAACTGCATTATCTATGGTTCTAGCAGATAACGGACATGAAGTACGAATCTTTGGAAATAAATCAGAACAAATTCGAGAGATCAATGAAAGGCATACGAATGAAGCATATTTACCTGAAATTCAGCTTTCTGAAACAATAAAAGGATATGAATCTCTGAGTGAAGCAATGGAAGGAATAAATACGGTACTATTAGTTGTTCCTACGAAAGCAATCCGAAGTGTGATGCAACAATTAAAAGATATAGTAAAACAGCCGATCACAATTATTCATGCTAGTAAAGGAATTGAACCTGGCTCATTTAAACGCATTTCAGAAATAATTGAAGAAGAGATGCCGAAAGAATTAATAGAAAGTATTGTTGTCCTTTCAGGACCAAGTCATGCAGAAGAGGTGAGTCTTCGTCATCCTACTACAGTAACTGCTGCGTCATATAATCTACAGGCCGCTGAAAGAACACAGGAACTATTTATGAATACAAATTTCCGTGTATATACAAATTGTGATGTAATTGGCGTTGAATTAGGCGGGGCATTAAAGAATATTATTGCTCTTGGAGCAGGTATTTCAGATGGACTTGGTTATGGAGATAATGCAAAAGCAGCATTAATTTCACGAGGATTAACTGAAATTACGCGTTTAGGGTGTGCGATGGGAGCAAACCCGCTTACTTTTGCAGGTTTAACGGGCGTTGGAGATTTAATTGTGACTTGTACAAGTGTTCATAGCCGAAATTGGCGCGCTGGGAACTTACTTGGAAAGGGTCATGATTTAGAAGAAGTATTAGAGAATATGGGAATGGTAGTAGAGGGTGTTCGTACAGCTGAGGCAGCGTACCATTTAGCTGAGAAGATGAATATTGAAATGCCGATTACGAGTGCTATATACAATGTTTTATTTAATGGAAAAAATGCAAAAGAAGAAGTAGATGCATTGATGGGAAGAACAGGAAAAGGTGAAGTGTCACATTAATGTATCTAATTGAAATGTCAAACAAAGAGAAGCGATTAAGTTAGAAGGTGTATCAATAACATGAGCTTTATCAAAAAAATAAAAAATCATCGCATCGTAAAGATTTTATGTAAGGCAATATTTCTGTTCTTTAGTTGTTTACCGCCGAAAAAAATCTAATCCTATTCGAAAGCTATTCAGGGAAGCAATATAGTTGTAATCCACGAGCTATGTATGAATATATGGTGCAAAATAATATGGATTTTCAAATGGTCTGGAGTGTAAAGAAAGGCTACATAACAACATTTGAGGAAGCAAATATCCCGTATGTAAAAAGATTTTCAATTCGCTGGTTTATATTATTAGCACGCGCTCGGTATTGGGTAACAAATAGTAGGATGCCGCTTTGGTTGCCAAAGCCAAAGCACACTACTTATGTGCAGACGTGGCATGGTACACCTCTTAAGAAGCTGGCTGGTGATATGAAAGAGGTTCACATGCCAGGTACAACAACAGAAAAATATAAGCATAATTTTCACCGCGAGGCACAAAACTGGGATTACTTACTTTCTCCTAATGCTTATTCTACAGAGATATTTAAGAGAGCTTTCCAATTTCAAAAAGATGTTGTTGAGGCAGGATATCCTCGAAACGATTTCTTATATGTAAATAATCATTCTAAGGCAATTCATGCATTAAAGAAAAAGAATGGATTACCTGTAGGTAAAAAGATTATTTTATATGCACCAACTTGGCGAGATGATCAGTTTTATAGTAAAGGGTGTTATAAGTTAGATTTGCAATTAGATTTAAGTCTTTTACAGAAAAGGTTAGGTTCAGATTATATTATTTTGTTGCGAATGCATTATTTAGTGGCTGAGCAATTTGATTTAGAACAGTATAGTGGATTTGTATATGACTTTTCTCATTACGAAGACATTAATGAACTGTACTTACTATCTGATTTGTTAATTACGGATTACTCGTCTGTCTTTTTTGACTATGCGAATTTGAAACGACCGATTATTTTCTATACGTATGATATTGAATCTTATCGTGATAGGTTAAGAGGTTTTTATTTTGATTTAGAAGAAGAAGCTCCGGGGCCAATTGTTATGAATACTGAAGAAGTGCTGGAGGTAATTTGTAAGTTTGAAGAAGATGGCTTAGAGGAGTTTGCAGACAAATATAATACCTTCTATAATAATTATTGTTATTTAGAAGATGGTTTTGCTTCTAAGCGAGTAGTAGAGAAAATATTCTTCGGAGAGGCACAATAAGATGAATTCAATGATTATGGTTTTAAAAGAACAGATCAATAGTCTGTATTTAATTCAGCGGTTATCTGTTTATGAAGTGAAAAGTACAAACAATAATAATTATTTAGGGCTTGTTTGGGAAGTTTTGAATCCTTTAATTCAAATGAGTGTTTATTGGTTTGTATTTGGACTTGGAATTCGAGGCGGGCAAGGAGTAGATGGGGTCCCATTTATTTATTGGCTATCTGCAGGTCTTGTTGTATGGTTTTTTGTAAATCCAACAATATTACAAGCCTCTAAGTCTATTTACACAAGATTGAATATGGTTTCAAAGATGAATTTCCCCATGAGTGTGATTCCGAGTTACGTCATTATGTCTAATTTTTACCAACACGTAATACTTGTTGGTATTGTGACAATTTTGTTTATTGTAATGGGTCAAGGAATTTCTATTTATTATATTCAACTTGTTTATTATATGTTTGCGACACTTATGCTAGTATTCTCTCTTTCTTTAATTACATCAACCTTAGCTACTATTGTGAGGGACGTACAAATAATTGTGCAATCTATTATGCGAATGATGTTATATGTAACACCTATTTTGTGGACTCCTGAAAAATTACCATCTATTCTTCAAAAAATTATACACTTAAATCCATTTTGCTATATTGTTGATGGCTATCGTGCCTCTTTATTAGGAAAAAGTTGGTTCTATGAAGATATAAATTATACACTATACTTTTGGTCGTTTGTCTTTGTTATGTTATTAATTGGTACGACATTACATGTAAAGTTTAGAAGACACTTTGCAGATTATCTATGATGAGGGTTGTAAAGATGAATCATTCAGTGAAGTTTCATAATGTAACAAAAAAATATAAAATGCATAGTAAAAACTCTGATAAGTTGAAGGATATTTTATATCCTGGAGGATTCGGTGAAGATTTTTATGCGTTAAGAAACTTAGAATTTGAGGCTCAAAAAGGTGATGTGATTGGAATTATTGGGGTAAATGGATCGGGTAAATCAACGATGTCTAACCTAATCGCTGGAATTACTCCACCGACAGCTGGGAGTGTTGATATAAAAGGAAAAGTAGCACTCATTGCTATTGCAGCAGGTCTTAACAATCAATTATCAGGTAGAGAAAATATTGAGCTTAAATGTTTAATGATGGGGCTAAGTAAAGCAGAAATTGAAAAACTGAAACCCGAAATTATTGATTTTGCTGATATCGGTAAGTTTATTGATATGCCAGTAAAAAAATATTCTAGCGGTATGAAGTCGAGGCTAGGATTTGCCATTTCGGTGAGTATTAATCCGGATGTGCTCGTAATTGACGAAGCTTTATCAGTTGGGGATCAAACATTTGCTGATAAATGTTTAAAACGTATGAATGAATTTAAAGAACAAGGTAAAACGATATTTTTTGTTAGTCATTCTTTAGGACAAGTAAAGTCATTCTGTACAAAGGCTTTGTGGCTTGAATATGGTGAAATTAAAGATTATGGCCCTATTCAGGAAGTAATGCCAAAGTATGAAAGCTTTTTAAAAGAGTATAAGGCAATGAGTAAAGAAGAGCAGCAAAAGTTTAAAAAAGAAGCAATGGAGAAACAGGCGGGAAAAGATTTCATACAATCTGAAGAAGCTTCAAATTCTTCTAGCTCTTCGGGAAGTAGAAAGAAAAAACTACGTAAATACGCTGGTTTCATCAGTTTAGCATTATGTATAGCTATTGGCGGAATGGTATATTGGCAAAAAAATAACATATTTTATCCTTTACAGGCGAAAGAGCAACATGAAGAAAAACCTATTGAAAAAAAGGCTGTTTCAAAGGTGAAAAATCCATTGGCTGATTTAGATGTTCGATATGTGAATACTGCAAAAGCTCGTGTAAGAAGTACGCCGATGTTAGACGGTGAAGTAGCTACTACTATGACATTTGGAACATCGTTTGTAGTAAAGGATCAGAAAAAAGATGAACAATCTGGAGTGAATTGGTTACAGATACTGTATGGTAATGGACAAGAAGGTTGGATTAGTGAAGCGGTAGTAGGTGCAATTCCGTTTAATAATGCTTTACCGTATGAAGATATTGTTAATAAACTAAAGAAATTAGATGGAACTTCTCAAAATTTAGAACAATATCTTACTTTTTTAGGTAAACGTAAAGAGGACGTAACTAGTATAATAGGGGTTCCTCAAAATGAAGAAAAATTGCCAGAAGGAATATTAACTCATTATAAAAATGTTGATATTTTATATACGGATCAACTAATTGTTAAGCAAGTGAATGTTAAGAATACGCACATATTAGAATCGGCACTAATAGAACAATTAGGCGAAGCACAATTAAAAAGCCAAGATGATTCAATGTTAGTGTATCGATCAAATAAATACGATTTTAAATTTTCTTCCGATGGTTCAACAATTAATGAGATAGTAATTTTGGATATGTTAAAATAAGGTATTCATGGTAAAATAAGTATGCAAATAAGTTATATCTGTTTAATTTAGAGATGTTCATATGCAATTAGGAGGATTATCATTGAAAAAAGTAAGAAAAGCCATTATTCCGGCTGCAGGTTTAGGAACTCGCTTTTTACCAGCAACAAAGGCAATGCCGAAAGAGATGTTACCAATTGTTGATAAACCAACAATTCAGTATATTGTCGAAGAGGCAATTGAATCTGGGATTGAAGATATTATTATCGTAACCGGAAAAGGAAAGCGAGCAATCGAAGATCATTTCGATCATTCTTTTGAATTAGAGCAAAACCTATTATCAAAAGGAAAATATGAAACTCTTGAGAAAGTACAAGAGTCTTCAAAAATCAGCATTCACTATATTCGTCAAAAAGAACCAAAAGGACTTGGGCACGCTGTTTGGTGTGCACGGAAATTTATTGGTAATGAGCCGTTTGCAGTGCTACTTGGAGATGATATCGTACAAGCAGAAACACCATGCTTACGCCAATTAATGAATGAATATGAAATAACAAAGTCATCAGTAATTGGTGTGCAAACTGTTCCAGAGAATGAAACACATCGTTACGGCATTATTGATCCGTTAGAACGAAAGGATCGCAGTTATCAAGTAAGCAAATTCGTGGAAAAGCCTGCACAAGGAACAGCGCCATCTAACTTAGCAATTATGGGACGCTACGTCTTAACACCAGAAATTTTTATGTTCCTAGAAGATCAACAAACAGGAGCAGGTGGAGAAATTCAGTTAACAGATGCTATTCAGCGCTTAAATGAAATTCAACGTGTGTTTGCATATGACTTCGAAGGAAAACGCTACGATGTTGGAGAAAAGCTAGGATTTATTCAAACGACTGTTGAAATGGCATTGCAACATGAAGAGTTAAAAGAAGATCTCTTAAACTATATGACGAAACTTGTAGAAAATGAATTGTACGTGAATAACTAATTGATAAGCAGGAAGAGAATCTATCGATAGGATAGATTCTTTTTTTATGAAAAGATTATTTTAGGAATATTCACAAAAATATTTATATATAAATTTTAAAATTAATATACAAAATTATTGATTTTTCGTGTTATTTTGCCGTTAATCAAACGTTTGTTTAAGAAAATCAGAAAGGAAGCGTAGGGAAGACTGATGGAAGTTTCTCTTTATATATGACTGTAGTAGAATTAAAAAATTCAAAATATTACATTATTTATTGTAATCAATAATATAAATGTCAAACTTTGTAATATAAATGTAAGAAATATCAGATGTCTGTTGAGATTTTTTGGAAAAATTTATATAATTTTATTATATAAATAATTCTAATAGAAGGAGATAAAAAATGTTACCAGATACCGTTCATACCCCGAATAAAAAGAAAAAGTGGATTGTGGTAGGAATTATTGCTCTTATTGTAATCGTTGCTGCTGTGAATATTTTTATTATGCAGAACAAGAAAAAAGGCAGCACAGCAGATGTGAAGTTTACAAAAGTAGCAGAACGTCAGCTGAATAATACAAAGTTAGTTTCTGGTCAAGTGAAACCAGGGAATATTGAAAGCTTCTATGCAGATATGACAAAAGGAAAAGTGAAGGATATTGCTGTAAAAGAAGGACAAGAAGTGAAAAAAGGGGACAAGCTGTTCTCGTATGATAATGAAGAAATCAATTTACAAATGCAGCAAGCAGAAATTGATCAAGAAATGGCTTCTATGCGCTATGATCAAGGACAGAAGAAGATAGATTCATTGAAACAAGATATTAAAAAAGCGAAAGATAACGGAGCAGAGAAAGCGGTAATTGAGTCGTTAGAATCGCAATTAAGTGACCTCGAAATGACACAAAAAGCAGCAACTCTTGAAAAAGAAAAAGGAAATCTCCACATCGAAGAGTTGAAGAAAAAACAAGGTGAACTTACGGTTTACAGTAATTTTGCCGGTGTTGTACAAAAGCTTGATAAAGATGCAACGCAAGGTTCCACGCAAGCAATGGGTGGCCAAGGAAAGCCATTTTTACAAATCGCCTCTAAAGATCCGTTCCAAGTTCAAGGAACATTAACGGAGTTACAAAAATCACAAATTCAAAAAGATCAAACTGTTACAGTGACAGCAAAAGCAGCACCAAAGAAAAAATGGACTGGGAAAATTACAGAAGTAAGTGAATATCCAACAAGTGCTGACGTTAATACACAAGCTATGACAGGCGCGGAAGCAGGACAAAATATGTCTTATTATACATATAAAGCAACGCTCGACTCACAAGATGGATTATCACCGGGATATCATGTATCACTGCAAGTGAATTTAGAGAATAGGAAAATGATTGCAGTTCCTCGTAAAAGTATCGTAGAGGAAAAAGATGATGCGTTTGTGTATGTAGAAGATAAAGGAAAGCTTCGCAAGCAAATGGTGAAGAAAGGTTCAAGTGACGGAGATTGGGTGGAAGTGCTTGAAGGCGTAACAGTAGGACAAAAGGTGGTTGAAAATCCTTCCGATAAAGTGTTTGACGGAATGGAAGTGAAGGGAAAATGATTACCTTAAACAATATTGATAAAACGTATTATCAAGGGAGCTTAGCTGTGCCCATTTTACATGATATTAGTTTGAAGATTGATAGCGGTGAGTTCGTTTCTATTATGGGACCGTCTGGATCGGGAAAATCGACGCTTATGAATATTATCGGTTGTCTCGATCGTCCAACAGAAGGCGAATATATGTTGAATGACGTGAATATTTTAACAGCAGACGAGTCAAAGTTGGCACTCATTCGAAATGAATATATCGGCTTTGTGTTTCAGCATTTTAATTTATTGCCTCGTCTTTCAGCGGTGGAAAATGTGGAGCTGCCGCTTATTTATGGCGGTATAAAGAAGGCAGAGCGCCGTCAAAGAGCATTAGAGGCGTTAGAAAAGGTCGGATTAGCAGATCGCGTGCATCACTTGCCAAATGAATTATCAGGTGGACAAAAGCAGCGCGTGGCGATTGCGCGTGCAATTGCGAACAACCCAACGTTTATTATGGCTGATGAACCAACAGGTGCGCTCGACACGAAATCTGGTGAGCAAGTTATGAATATTTTCACTCAGCTTAATAAAGAAGGTACAACAATTGTCATGGTTACACATGAAGAGGAAGTTGCTGCGTATTCGTCTCGCCGCATTGTGCTCAGAGATGGAAGAATTACAGAAGATAGAAGGTGGGCCGTATGAGTCTACTAGATAGTATGAAAATTGCACTTTCTTCTATTCTAGCTCATAAATTACGCTCGGCATTGACGATGCTAGGTATTATTATCGGTGTTGGTTCTATTATTACTGTCGTTGCTATCGGACAAGGCGGGGAAGCGATGTTGAAGTCGCAATTTGTAGGTGCAGGTAATAATGTCATTCCAATTCAGTTTCAGTCGGATATCAATGATCCATTTGCAGCAGGAATGGGAGAACGTCCTGAATTAACAGACGAAGATATTTTTGAACTGAAACAAGTGCCAGAGATTGCTCATGTTGTTACGACAAATTCGGGTATAGAACCGCTCGACATTAATGATAAAAAGGATATGACAAATATTATCGGGCTTGATAGTGAATATTTTGCGGTGAATAAAATCAAGTTGATCGAAGGACGCTCTTTAAATGAAGCGGATGTCGAGCAAGGCAATAACGTTGCGATGATTAGTACGAAAGCAAAGGATATGTTTTATCCGAAAGAAAATCCTGTTGGGAAAATTATCGAGTTAAAGGGCCAGCCATTGCAAATTATCGGGGTGTATAAATCTGATAATGAGTTTATGGGCATGGGGATGTCGGAAATGTTAATTCCTATTTCACTTTGGCCAACGTTATATGGAAAAAGTGAAATTCAAAATATTGCGGTGCAAGCGAAAAATGTGGATCAGCTACAAGAAGCAGGGAAAAAGCAATTGGCGTTTTAAATGACCGCAAATCAAATGATATTCCAGGTAAGTATGAAGTTGTCGACCTTGAGAAAATGAAGGAAAGCATCTCAAAAGTAACAAGTATTATGACGATGATTATCGGCGGTATTGCTGGTATTTCTTTAGTTGTTGGCGGCATTGGCGTTATGAATATTATGCTCGTATCTGTTACAGAGCGTACGCGTGAAATTGGTGTTCGTAAAGCGCTCGGGGCAACGCGCGGAAAAATCTTGCTTCAATTCTTAATTGAAGCAGTGATGTTAACGCTTCTTGGCGGTCTTATCGGAATCGGTCTTGGCTATGGTGGCGCTTATATTGTCTCTGCCTTTGCGAAATGGCCACCGCTCGTTTCGTGGCAAGTTGTACTTGGCGGCGTTTTATTCTCAATGACACTTGGTATTATTTTCGGATTAATTCCGGCAAACAAAGCAGCGAAGCTCGACCCAATCGAAGCGCTGCGCTATGAATAACAAAAGGTTTTTGTATATTTCTTTATAACACCCAGTTCTTGTGGGTGGTTAATCTCTATTTGAAAAAGTAGGGATTACCCACCCGTTAGAACGGGTATCAAATAAAAGGAGGTTTTACATATGGAATCGAACGTAAACACGCAGAAGGTAAGTGGAGAGAAGCCCTCATTATTTGGAATGATTACCTCGCCTAGTTTGCAGTTTGAGAGAATGAGAAGTAATGCACCGGTGTGGGGCGCGTTTTTCTTAATGGCTGTATTAGGCGGCCTTATCGGGGCTATAGCTACATATTTATATTCTATAGACCCTACAGTTATCGCAAAAAATAAAGAGCTTGGTTTTGAAATGCCTATAGCAATCGCATTAGGCACTGGATTTGTAATGGCATTCATTAGCGTTATGGTTACATTCTTTATTGGTGCAGCTCTGTATAAAGTACTTATGATGTTTATGAGCAATGATACGTCTTATAAGAAGTTATTAGCAATTACTGTTTATTCTAGTATTATTACAGTTATTGGTGGCATTATTAATATGGGATTAGCATGGATTCTTGGCGGAAATGGTCAAGAAATGTATACAGGATTAGGGCCGGTATTTGCTTCTACTGGCGGCGTTGTACATGGCATTGCAAAATCATTTGAAGTTTTCGCGATTTGGGGATTGGTGGTAACAGGATTAGGATTGCACATTACAGCAGGCTTAAGCAAGAAACAAGCGACAATCCTTGTTGTTATTTTCTTTATTTTATCAATGGCATTTGGAGCAGTTGGTGGCTTATTCCCAAAAGCGTAATATAAGATCATATTTATAGAAACGGCTCATATAGAGCCGTTTTTTTGTCGTGCGTTGGCGAAGTATCTTTATCCCGCATTAACGGGCAGTAAAGGCTGGAGAAGAGCGAGGAAGAAAACTGCCCGTAAAAGCCCGATTGGTGAGAGCTTTCCATCAGTGAGAAAAGCATCACTGATGGAAGTTTCACTTTATATCGTGTCGAAGCGTCGATATATGGATAGTTTCCGCCGATATATTGGCGCTGAAGATAAAATTGCTATGGAATTTCAAATTTACCTGCGCAGAATTTCAAATGCTACATAGGTAAATTTGAAATTCTGCTAGTCTATCATGAAATGCAGTGCGGTGAAGGCTGTACTGTTTTTTTATAAGGTAAAGGTACCGCGGAATAACAGAGGGGCATGCCTTTTAGAAGTGGGCCAAACATGAAGCCAGTTACCTTTGCAGAAACAGTAGCACTGTATGAGGGGATGATTAGAAATCAAATGAGGAAGCTTTGTATTTACCGAGATTATGAAGAGTATTATCAATGCGGGCTCATTGCGCTTTGGCGGGCGTATGACAAGTACGATGAAGAGAAGGGAGTTTTCCTGCATATGCGCTTGTAACGGTGCGCGGTTATTTGTTAGCGCAGTTAAAGAAGGAGCGCCGTTTGCAAGACCGGGAAACTTGCACGGAGCAAAGTATATTAGAAAATATAGGCGGTGAGGAGAAGGATGCAGAAGTGTTCGAATATATGAGTATGCTAGGGGCGAAAGAAAGGGTTGTTCTGCTAGAGCATTTCTACGTGGGAAAGAAAATGCATGAGATTGCAAACGAGTTAGGCATAACTTATCATCAAGTGCGCTGGATATATCGACAAGCGCTGAAAAAAATGCGAGCGTACGCGGCAAAAAATGAAATAAAGTGAAATTTCCATCAGTGGGGATTTTACTGCCCACGAATAGCGGGATAAAAAGGAGGCAACATATGAGGTTGTCTCCTTTTGCTATATGTATTAACTTTTGTCATGGTATCGATCTAGAAGATTGAGCTTCGCTAAAATATGGCCAGCTCTTATCCACTGATGTTCCATTTGGTAGAAACTGATCGGGAAAATTTGTGTCTTGCCGTCACGGAAATATATTTTTGTGTGCCGGGAGTCATGACGTTCAATTTTTTCTATATAAGCGTAGAATATCCAGGAGCAGGGCCAAGATGAAGGTGATCTTGTAGGGATGGCGCAAATGTAGTGCTGATGATCGATAGGGATTGGAATGTTTTGTTTAAAATGACAGCATTTTTGAATGGCTAATCGTTTTCCTTCATAGGTAGAGTAGTTTCTCAGAAGACAACTTTCCTGAATGAACTGTAATGGTGTTTTTGCTGAGAAGAAGGTTCCTCGTGTGTCCAAAATTTTTGTCTGGTAAAATGAATGAGCGTACGGTTCCAGTGACATTGTATGAGCTGAAATTTCATACCGATCAGCTAATTCAGTCAATGTAAAAACCTCCTTATATATTGTTATTATGAATTACATTTTCAATTATAAAACTAAAATATAAAAATAATTTAAAATATTTGTAAATTTATGTTAAATATTGGGTTTGGGAGATATTTCCAGCATTCGGGTTGTCTAATTTGCAATGAAATTTCATATAGTTGAAAATAGAATAGATAGGCGGTGAAAAATATGAAATGGAAATATGTGCTCCTCGCTTTGGCTGTAGTGCTTCTCGTATATTTAGCTAATAGTAATCCGAGCAAAGGAGAATATACAGACTGGGCAGCGAAGCAGTTGATGACGCGCAATGATATTCATAAGAAATTAACGGAAGTAGAGAAAGAAGACCAAGAAGGACTTTTTGGTGAGTTAGCTACAATGGGGAAGAAACTAGCGAAGAAATATGTAGAGCCGCAAGTGGGCGTACTGATTGATCACTATACGAAGCGTAATGATTATATTTTTTTCTCGACATATACAACAGAGTTTACGATAGGAAAAGAAAACTATAAATATGTTTCAGTTGGTATTTCAAATATCTTTATACCAATTGAAATGCCAAAAAAGAAAGAGGAGTAGCCGCACTCCTCTTTCTTTTTTACTATGCGTTGATGCTTACTTCAGAAATGGTCTTTTCGACAAGCCTTGCTCCTTTTTTACGCGCATTTTGCCCAAGTGTGAGA
This sequence comes from Bacillus sp. EA-CB0995, assembly GCF_055814245.1. Classification (NCBI taxonomy): domain Bacteria; kingdom Bacillati; phylum Bacillota; class Bacilli; order Caryophanales; family Bacillaceae; genus Bacillus; species Bacillus sp. EA-CB0995. Next base: position 486,276 of record NZ_CP169269.1, read on the forward strand.
AAAATATCAGAGGATACAATTGTATCCATGACACTAGTTACGGTTTGTTCGTTTACAGGTGTAATCGGATTCTCGATAGAAAAAGTTGTCGTTTTACCGTCTTCTTTTAAGAAAACGAGTTCTAGTACTTCCATCTGTTATAACCTCCTTTTGTTATTGATTAGATACGTCAGTTGTGCTTACAAGTTGAACTGCATCAAGCTTATGCTGCTGTAAAGATGCAATTGCAGTTGCGACTTCGTGCACTTTGTTTAAGTCTGCATTTGTTTTTACATTTTTAAATTGTTTGTTTTTCATGATGGCTTTACCGTTTTTGTCTGTGCCGCCGTTTAGGACAAGACGTAAGCTCATATCAGATACAATCGTTTGAATCGCCATGTTTTTCACCTCCTTTTCGTCATATATATAGGAGGTAAGGTCATACTTTTGGCGTGAATTTTTTTCTTTTTTTGGTACGCTTGAAAGAAATAGGACAAGGAGTTTCAAATATGAATCGTAAGTGGTTATTCTGGATTCCCGTTTTATTATGGATAGGAGTCATTTTTTATTCTTCATCTCAGCCGTATAAGAAGCAAGATATGCGTTCGGATATCACAAAATATGTGAATGAAGAGTTTGTGAAAGAACATTTCTCATGGGTATCTATTGATTATGGAGGCGGTACACCTGTTAGCATTGCCAACAAAGGGGTAGGCGGTTTTATCGAATTTTTTGTTCGTAAAGGTGCTCATTTTACTGTGTTTGGTATTCTTGGTGCACTGTTGTATATCGCGTTATTTCAATATGGATTTAGGAGAAAGGAAGCTTTCCAGCTGGCGCTGCTTCTCGTCGCTGCCTATGCGGGAATCGATGAAATTCATCAATCCTTTACGGGTGACCGTACACCGATGTGGCAGGATTCTGTATTAGATACGTGCGGTGGTTTCACGGGGATCTTAATAAGCAGTTTCTATTGGAAAAGAAAAAGGAGCTAAATCCTTCCCCTTTAGGTAGACAGTAAAAAAGAGTCCATCTGGTATGATGGGCTCTTTTCTATTGTTTATCCCGCATTAACGGGCAGTAAGACCCCCACCTCAAGATTGAGAGAGAACCGAAGAAGATAGGTGGGGGATAACTGCCCGTAAAAGCCCGATTGGTTCAACTAACCATCAGTGGGGGATGAAGAAAACCCCACTGATGGAAGTTTCACTTTATCTAGGGGGATTTTTTACTTCCAATTACTGACCCGTTGGACTTTTTATGGGGGGTAGCACGCTAATATTTTGGCCAGCTGACGATAGTGATCTGTCCAAATAGGATTAAGGTCCGGTACCCAAAAGAATATAAGTCATAATCGACTTAGTTAATGCTAATTTGACTTAATTTTACACTTCGAAAATACGAAAAGTGTCGAAACGATAATGATAGGATGCAGTAGTTGTAAGGTATTCTAAATTTACTGAAAATTGGCATAAAAATTGCATGAAGTAGGTTGAATAAGTATTTGGGGGCGATAAAAATAATGGAGCAACAGCAGAACAAACTACAGAAGCAGCTAAAATCAAGGCATGTAACAATGATTTCTCTTGGCGGAATTATCGGGGCAGGTTTATTTGTAGGTAGTGGGGCGGTTATACACGAAACGGGCCCTGGTGCTATTCTCTCTTATGCAATAGCAGGTTTGCTCATCGTTTTACTCATGCGTATGCTTGGGGAGATGGCAGTCGTGAATCCAGACAGCGGTTCTTTTTCCACCTACGCACGACAAGCGATTGGACCATGGGCAGGTTATACCATTGGATGGTTATATTGGTTTTTCTGGGTAATTGTTATTGCTATCGAGGCAACAGCAGGAGGAGCGATTGTTCATGGTTGGATTCCTTCTATGCCGATTTGGTTAGTAAGTTTAATTTTAACCCTTTTGCTAACGCTTACAAACATTTACTCCGTTAAATCGTTTGGTGAATTTGAATATTGGTTTTCGATGATTAAAATTGTGGCAATAATTGCATTCATATGTATAGGAGTAGCGATTATCTTTGGCTTTATCCCAGGAGTTGAATCACCAGGGCTGTCTAATCTTACAGAACACGGAGGATTTATGCCGAAGGGATTTGGTTCCGTTTTTGTTGGTATTATTACTGTTATTTTCTCATTTTTTGGTGCGGAGATCGCAGCAATTGCAGCCGGAGAATCATCTAATCCGGAAAAATCAGTAGTTGTAGCAATCAATAGTGTTGTTTGGCGTATTCTACTCTTTTTTATTGGTTCAGTGAGTGTACTGGTTATTCTTCTCCCTTGGAATTCCGCTGAGTCGCTTGAAAGTCCGTATGTAACAATGCTTAATATGATTGGTATTCCAGCTGCCGCTCAAATTATGAATGTCGTCGTTCTAGTCGCAGTTCTTTCTTGTTTAAATTCAGCTCTATATACGAATTCTCGTATGCTGTTTTCTCTTGCTCAAAATGGGAATGCGCCACGTGCACTTTTAAAAGTAAGTAAGAATGGTGTACCCGTAAGGGCTGTTTTAGCAAGTACATTTTTTGCCTACATCTGTTCTATTTTTAATTTTGTGTCTCCGGATAAATTATTTCTCTTTTTAGTGAATGCGTCTGGAGCTATTGCGCTACTTGTTTATCTTGCTATTGCTGTTTCGCATTTACGTATGCGAAGAAAGTTGGAAAAAGAAAATCCAGAAGCAATGAAGCTAAAAATGTGGCTATTTCCTTACTTAACATACGTAACGATTATTGCTATGGTCGTTATTCTGATTGCCATGGCATTCATTGATTCTATGCGTTCACAGTTTTTCTTAACCATGATGATTACTATGCTGGTTATTATTTCTTATTTTGTATCTAAACGTAAAACTCCTCATGGTTCTATAGATGAAGAGAAAAATGTTATCTAACGTTCAAAATCAAGGGTTGAATGAAATAGAGAGCATGCCAAATAAGTTATAAAATGATTTAAATCTTGTGCTTTCTATATTAGAACAATTAAAGAGAATGAAACGACCATCGCAAACCTGTTTACATTCTGAACAAGGGTTCCAATAGATATCTAAAAGTTATGTGAAACAACTAGAACAATTAGATATAAAAAGGAGTCATTCTAGGCGAGGAAACTGTTTTGATGTCGGTTTGAAATAAAGTCGTACCGTTTATAAAAAAGATGTACTGTTTGTAAAAAAGTTTGATCAAAAATCCTGCTTAAAATGCAGGATTTTTCTTGTTCAACAATCGGGCCATATTCTGGAATAACGGGTAACCCCAAGATACCTGTAACTTTTACATTTAAACTTTAGCAGAAATAATAAAATCCTTTTTGGTTAAGCCTTAGAGGACATTAGAATCTTTAATTCCTGGTGTTAATGTCCTCTATCTTGATAACGCTCATTTAGGTCTGCACGACATTCTGTTCAGGTCCCAGTTGATTCGGATTTTGAGAAAAACGGTAGTATGTAACTCGTTTTTTGTTATTAGCTTGATGGGCATGGGGTTTACCCTCTTACAGAGTTAGAAGAAAACTCGGACATCTCTGTTACTGTGGTTGCTGACCATCGTACTGCTTTTTCTTCATTCTTGTGCCCAGTATGATGAGGGCGACATAGATTACGATGGCAATCGAATCTATAAGCGTATCCGTAAGCCCCGATACGTCAAGCAATGCCGTTACACCAAGAATAACCATCAGTCGGACGATCAGGATCGCCGCAATCAACCATGCGGCAAACCGAATCTTTGATTGCTCGGTTTGGAATGACATGAAAATGAAAGCGATGCCGAAGACCAGATTTTCCGCCGTGATGATGTGCCAGACATACGTGAATACTGTCCGGGTACCCACGGATATCGCCTCAATGTTGAGTGTCGGTAGCACAGCGGATTGCCCGTTCCATGCGTGCGTGACGGCAAACAGCATCGCAAGGACGCCTGCAATCAGATAATAAAAATTCCTAACCTTGATGTTCACCACAACCTTCCTTGGAAATTTCCGGTTTCTTCTTTCTCTTTTTTGTTTACTTCTTTCTTATTTTCAATTTATTTCCTTAAATTGATTTTATTCACTTTAATGCAGAAAGAACGTTACTTTAAATAAAGTGGCTCATTTCCGTGACCTTGTCATTTTATGCCACAAACGGGCGCTATTGGAGAAGATCTAAGGTGAAAAATGATCAAACTTTTTTATAAAACCGAAACTTAAATATGCTAAAGAAGAATCCATTTTGATCAATCTTTTTTTCAAAATGGATTCTTCTGATTTGTCGTAAAATACGGGTTTGTGAGGTATTTTTGATTAAACTTTATTTTAAAGCAACATTTGACAACGTATGTATTACGCTATATTACATTGTATAATCAGGAGCGATTCCAAAAAAACTTCACGGCCTCTCCCAGGTAGAATATTGGGAGAGGCCGTGGTATACATACTTTTTAATTATTGTCTAATTGACGGATACACCTAGTAATTCTTTCAACTCATTTGTTGATAGCTCTGTGATCCAATTTTCACTTGTAATAATCGCATTATTGAGCGATTGTTTCCGCTCTAGCATTTGATCAATTTTTTCCTCAAGTGTTCCTGTTGTAATGAGTTTATGCACATGAACAAACCGCTTTTGACCGATTCGATAAGCACGGTCTGTTGCCTGATTTTCAACGGCAGGGTTCCACCAGCGGTCGTAATGAATAACATGGTTGGCTGCGGTTAAGTTCAGGCCTGTTCCTCCTGCTTTTAAAGAGAGAAGGAAAATACCATGTTGTCCGCTTTGGAACTGCTCAATCATTTTATCGCGTTCTTTCTTCGGCACACTGCCGTTTAAGAAGATGACGCGCTCTCCAAAATGCTCTTCTAACAATGTTTGTAGCATATTCCCCATTCGAATATATTGCGTAAAAATTAAACAGCTTTCTTGCTGGTCGCGTATGTTTTCCACGAGTTCTAATAATGTTTCTGTTTTCATAGAACGCTCAATTAAGTTTGCTGGTGTGTCTTCTTTTAAATAGAGAGCAGGATGATTACAAATTTGTTTTAGTTTATTTAACATGAGCAAAATAAATCCGCGGCGCTCAATCCCCGTTAATCCTTCTACATTCTTCAATGTATCTTGAACGAGTTGTTCATAGAGCGATGCTTGCTCTGCCGTTAACGAGCAGTACGCTTTTTGCTCTTGTTTATCTGGTAAGTTCAAGGCAACTGTCTTATCTTGCTTCGTACGGCGCAGTAAGAATGGTGCGATTAAACGTTGTACTTGCTGAATCTTTTTCTCATCGCGATCTTTTTCAATTGGTGTCACGAAGCGGCGCTGGAACTGCGGTAAACTGCCAAGATAGCCGTGATTCAGGAAATCAAAAATAGACCATAGTTCTGATAGACGATTTTCCATCGGTGTTCCTGTTAAAGCGATTTTATGATTCGCTCGTAAATTCCGAACCGCACGCGATTGCTTTGTATGCGGGTTTTTTATATTTTGCGCTTCGTCGAGAATAATCGCATCCCACAGCTGTGTGTTTAGTTCTTCTTCATCAAGCTGTGCAAGCGCATAGGATGTAAGAATCACATCGGCATCTTGCAGGAAGGCAGGCAAGTCTGCTCCCTTTGCCCGGTTGCCGCCGTAATGGAGCTTTACTTGTAAGCTCGGTGCAAAACGCTCAAATTCTTTTTGCCAGTTACCAAGGACTGATGTAGGCGCTACAATAAGCGCCGGGCCTGTTTTTAGGTTGTGTTGTTTTGTGTATAGTAAGTAAGTAATGGTTTGAATGCTTTTGCCGAGCCCCATATCATCGGCTAGCAACGCGCCAAATCCTAGCTCTCGTAAGTAGAGGAGCCACTCGACACCTTGCTGCTGGTATGGTCTTAATGTTGCTTGTAAGGAAGCCGGCACCTTGGCAGGTGGAATTTCTCCAATGTGCAGCAATCTTTCAAACAGTTTATCGTAATAATCATCGAATTCAAATTCCATATCTGCAAAAGGATTTTCTTCTTCGACTACTTCTGTTTCTGCACTTCGTAGTAACCGCTGCTGCACGACGTCTTTCATTTCAAGGCCGTACTTGTCTGCTTTCTTCATCAGCTTCTTCACTTCTTCGATAAATGCTGGATCAAGTCTCATCCATTGTCCATTTATGTGAATAAGACGTCTGTTTTGTTCAATGAGCGCGAGAAATTCGGCCTCTGATAAATCGATGCCGTTTGTAGAAATGCGCCAGTCAAAATCTACGAGCGTATTCATTCCAAAGAATGCCTGCCCTGTTTTCGCATTATGTTTCACTTGGACGCGCAGTTTTGGTTTATTTGCTTTTAAGTTTTGCCACCATGACGGCAGTAAAATATCAACACCAGCTGCCAATAATTCATTGCTGGCTTCTGTTAAAAAACGCCATGCTTCCGTTTCGTATAATTCGCTCCGAAATAGGTCTTCTTCCATTAACCAAGGTACGAGTTTGCCGAAACCTTCTTGCGTTTCGATAATACGTTCTTCATGGTTTATCCACCTTTTTGACAGCGAATCGGTGCCTGTATATACGGATATTCGCTGATTGCCGCGTTTTGGTGTTAGTATGGTTTCAAGCTTCCATGCTTCAAAATCATTCTCTGGTTCTTGTAATCGAAGCCCAATTGCAAATGGTAGATCATCCTCGATATAGCCAATTTTACGTAGCCAATCGTTTTCATGAATGGCTGTCTCAAGTTGCCGTTTCGTAAAGTCATAATGCTCATATAAGCGCTTCGCATCCTCCCATGCGTCGTCAGAGCGAGTATGATGCCGGAGTGTTTCATTAATCGCTTCTGAAAACAGCTTTTGCATCGTTTCATCCATTTCTTCTTCATGAGCGGTTTTCCAGGATGGATACTGGACCCAGTGTTTGATGTCTGGAAGAAAGTTTCCTGTTGTGTAAGCCTCCCAAGCCTGCTGAGCGACTGGCTTGAGTTCAGTAATGTTTGCGCTTGTTTGCAGCTTTGTAAATGAATTCACCGGCTTTTTGGCGATATATTCAAATGCTTGAGTAGCGCTCAAAATGATACCGCTTCGCTGTTCATATGTTCCTTCTTGCAAAAATGTTCCGTAGAAAGAAGTGGAGTGCCATGTGAACGCATGTTGTTTCCAACTGCTTAGAGGCAAGCTGCTGCCTGTTTCATCCTCTGCCCAAAGAAACCAGTTTTCTTTCATTCGTTCGAGCCGAATGGTAATGTCAATTTGTGTTGTCATGGATCAACTTTCCTTTCCGCAGTTCTTCTTGCAATGCCCGCAGCCGTGAGTGAGAGGAGGCAATCATTATAATGAAGTAATCCCATTCGTCTGTCCGTTTGAGCCTTTTGTAAAGTGTTCTCAATTTTTTTAAGTAGCGAATAGCTCTGCGATATGATTTTCGATTCTTTTCTTCAATGGCTTGCATTGCGGCATAATGATAGAGCGGAAGAGCAGCTTCTGGCGCTTCTTTTTCAATTTCTTTTAACGGTTCTTTTAACAATTCAATTGCTTCAAATCCATATAGTAAATGAAGTTCTGTCCATGTGTGATATTGCTTTTTAGCGAGCACATATTGCTCGTAGCTTACAAAACTATATGGCAATAATTCTTGAAGAACCATTTCATAGCCAGCTTGTTCGTTCGTATGCGTGGCATATGTTTCATACATCATCATAAATAAACGGACAACATCTTTCACAAAGTATGAATCGTGCTCGGCAGTTATCGTTTCTTTCACTCGTTTGTAAGTGAATGATAGCCATTGTTCTGCTCGCTCCCACTGCATGGAACTTAATAAATCTTCCAACCAGTCAAAGTAAAGTCCAACAACTTGTGGTGGCTGTGCTCTTAGTACATCCATTGCTTCTGCATCCTTTTTCTGTAGAAAGAGAAGGTGAGCGGATGCAAGTGCTTTTGATAAGGGATGAACCTTTGTTGCAATCCGCCGTTCTTCTTCTTGTATCCAAGCTTGCTCTGTGAAAAGCTCTCCCCATATGTGGCGATAAATAAAAAATCGCTCTTGTGTATAGGAAGAGGACGAGAAGAAGATTGTATGTAGCACTTCGGCAGTGTGCTGCAAAAATGGCGTAAGTACATCTGGAAGCGGCTCAGCTTTAAAATCCCTTACAATGCTTTCTATTTTATCAACAAAGAGCTGTACAATATTGATTGGTTTATGATAGGAATAGAGTTCATCTTCTTCAAATATTTGTATTTCCTCAAGCAGCTTTTGAAAAGAAAAGAGAGCTGCACTCAGTCTAAACAGTTCGTGAACAGCAACAATGCGCGGTGCTTTTCGTTCAATTTTCATATAAAAATCCATGAAAATGTTCATCAGAAAATACATTTGTTTGTATGATAGGCGCTTGTGTTCTTTTGCGAATGTATCGTACTCAGATTCAAAGTAGGCAAGCCAGCTTTTGTAATCTGTATCTTTAAAAGCTGTTGTTTGCAACATTTGCCGTGCTGTGCGAATAGGCGGGAGAGTAGGTTTACTTTTATTTTTAAATAAAGTTAGAATGTCTCCCACTTTCCCAAAGCTTGCGGCTGCATAGAGCAATACAGCGAGCATATGTTTACATTGAGTCGGTGAAAAGCAGTCGCAATAACTTTCCGACACGTTTCGAATAGGGATGTTTACACTAAAAATACCTCCATCGTTTTCAACTGTCCCCGATAATGTGTATCCATCAAAATCAACGTTATACACGAGGCCGCTACGGTAGAGCTGAAGTGCATCTGAAACTTGTTCTTTGTCAGATGCTTGCTGTGGATCCAGTCCTTTCAAAAATTCATTGGCGATTTCCATAATCTCATCTTTCGTAATTGAATGTTGCAGCATAACGTTCCTCCGCGCAAAAGATTTCCTTCTTATACATTATAAACACAATGAGTATAAAAATAGAAAAAAACAAGTTTTATATTAAAAATATTTGAAAATTATGGTAGAATATCACATTCGTTATGGTGATGGATCTGTGAAGTTTAAAGCTTTAGTAACGAGCATATTATTACAGTCACACTAGAAACACAGAATTAACGCAAAAAGACTATCTCTTTTACGAGGTAGTCTTTTGTTGTAATACGCTTTGTACGTAAGGATCTTGCAAAATCATTTCGATTAAAGGAATGGTTTTATTTCTGAAGTGGTGGCCAGTGTCAATCGGAAATGGCTTTTGTCCACCAGGTTTGACGCCATATTGCATAATTTTATACTGCACGTCCTCATCTTGCTGTAATACGATTAGCCTATAACGGTTATCGTCATGCTCTAATGAAAAATCAATTGCAGTCGCATTGTATGTGACATCGTCTTTATATATATATGGAGTGGGTGTGCCAATCCAGTCAACTTTTGCGTCTATATTCATACATGTGCCTCCTTTTCTTTCTATCCCGCACTAACGGGCAGTAATATCCCACCTCAAGAGTAAGAGAAAGCAAAGAAGATAGATGGGGGATAACTGCCCGTAAGAGCCCGATTGGTTCAACTAACCTTCTGGGAAAAAAACGCTCCCAGAAGGAAGTTTCACTTTATTATAAGCAAAATAAAAGCCAGCTCTCAACTGATGAGAGCTGGCTTTGTTCTTTTTATAGCAATAGCATTTAGTCTAAAATTTTCACTTTTACATGTTTGCGTCCCCATTGGTTTGCAGCGGCATCAGAGCCGACTAGGACGTCGATACGGTTTCCTTTAATTGCACCGCCAGTATCACCAGCAATTGCTTCTCCGTATCCTTCTACCCAGATCTTTGATCCAAGTGGAATCACTTTCGGGTCAACAGCAACCATTTTCATGTTTGGATTTGCTGTTAGGTCATGACCCATTGCAGTTAATACATGACCGCCATGTGTGCCGCCATTTTCGCTTGGGTCAGCTGTATAAGCAGTTGCTTCAACTGTTAGTTCACGGCCGCCAGCTGGTGCAGCTTTTGTTGGTGCAGCCTTTGTTTGTGTAGCAGTCTGCGTTGCTTGAGCTTGAGCTGGTTGTGCTTTTGCAGGAGCAGGTGCTTGTTCTTGTGCTGTCACAACAGGTGCAGTACCTGTTAAATAAGGAACATTTACATAAGCTGTCTTTCCGTTATATTCAAATTGTAACCAGCCGTTTTGAACTTGATGTGTCGTTTGAATGACATCATCTTTCTTTAATGTACCCAGAATTTCTGAGTTTGTGTTTGCATCAGCACGTACATTTAATACGTTTGCTGTTACATAATAGATGTTTTTCGTAAACTCGGAGCTTACGAATCCTTCTTTACCATTTAGGTTCACTTTTAGCCAACCGTTTTCTGTATTTTTAACATCTAATTTATAACCATCTAATACTTTACCTACAACTTTTGATTCAATAGTTGGGTTTTCTCGTACGTTTAGAACGTCTGCGTTAACAACTGTTTCTGCTTGTGCAGAAGAAGTGAAAATCCCAAGACCAAAAACTGCTGCTGTTGCTATACCAAGTAACTTTTTCATGAATAGCCTCCTATGCTTTTGTTTTCGTGTCCTCATTATAGCAACAGGTTTTCGGCGAAAATGGGAAATCACACAATTACAAACCATTCGTAACACTTCATTAATACTTTGTAATATAAAAAAATACATAAACAAACCGCTGTTTTCTTGAGTTTTAAGGGACTTCATTACATGTTGCAGGATTTAGGAGAGGGGAGTAAATATTTTAAGGGGGTTAATCGTGTTTCAGTAGTATTACAATAGTGTTATGAAAGGATTACTTCCGTTGAGTATTTTATTAATTTATTTCCAAAATAGTTATTTAAATATAAGTAGTTTATGTTATTTTTCACAAATTATAGCCCAGTTTTACGAAAAATCATCATACAATTGTTACAAAAAGAAGGGGTTGTCATAGAACAAATTTGTTCCTTTTCATCTCTGTAACATATCACAATGAATGAAATACGTATTATTTATTCCAGCAAGAGGGGAAAAAGAAACCGTCTAGTTAGGATGTTTTTCATTTTGTGTAATATTGACAAAAAAATGTCGAAAATGTGTTGTCACATCTTCCTAAATGTGCTATATTATTTCCTGTAAGCGATTTCAATTTAAGTTTTACGGCAACTAAGGGGAGGACATCCAGAGTAATGAAACGTTACGAACGAAAGTGGAAGCATATTTGTTTAAAGCGTGCTACGCACCGAGCAGTACATGAAAACGAAGAGCGAAAGATAGAAAAACCTACAAAAGAACCAGAAAAGCAATTGGTCGCACAAAAGTAGGATCCACTTTTGTCGTATATATAAGAAAGTGTTACGTTCGTTGGGGGATGGGCGTAAGAGTAACTTTCAACTAAGGGGTATTAGTTCAATATATAAGTTTACGGTTAAAATAAGCGCAGAGCATACGGCAGCTCTGCGCTTATTTTTTTCATATATATAGTAGAAACTCGTTTGAATCGTATCGCAAGGCATGCCCCTGCGATTCTGGGCACGCTAAGTAAGACCCTCACCTCAAGATTTAGAGAAAAGTGAAGAAGATAGGTGGGGGACAACTGCTGGCATGAGTCCGATTGGTTCTACTAACCATCAGTGGGGGACCACTGATGGAAGTTTCACTTTATTTATCCTTTTTAAATCGTACTGTTTTGTCCCAGCCGATGACTTGTTTTTTGCTTTTTGCACGTAAATATAGGATGAGACTTCGGATAAACAAGTATGTGAAGAGCTGGGCATATGTGAAATACATAATGACACTTATAAATATGTTTATCGGTGTGAATGTTTTTTCGACGCTTTGTGCACTGAATAGTTGAGATGTATATGTCACGTATGCAACATACCACATAAACATAAGTGGAATTGGGTATTGAATATGAAAGATACCGAGTAAGCCGATGATGAACCAAACGTTTGAAATGATGAGAAACAGCCAAAAGACAACATAGACCGATACTTGCTGTAAGGAGTGGACAAGAAGTTTTCCTTTGAAGAAATCAAAGGAAGAGAGCATGTTCTCTAAAATATATAAATTTCCTTGTAACCATCGTGTGCGCTGTTTAATCAATACTTTCAAATGTTCTGGCTCTTGTTCCCATGTAATAGACTCAGGTACAATCGGTAAGAGATAACCTTTATGAGTAATTCGAAGTGTGAGTTCGGCATCTTCTGCAATTGCATAAGGGTCATAGCCGCCGAGCTCTTCTAAAACAGAGCGGCGAAGAAGCATATTTGTCCCCGTTAAAGAACCTGTTTGGAATAAGAGCCAGCGCCCAGATTGCATAAGCAGTTGAAAAACTTGAAATTCAAGTGAAATCATGCGGGTAAGCCAGTTGTGTGTTTCGTTCATCGTTCGTACATGACCGACTGCTCCAACGGCATCTTCTACTGTTTCTGCATATTCCACAAGCATGCGAAGCGCATGAGGCTCTGGCTGGTTATCTGCATCGTACACGCAGAAGTATTTACCATCTGAAATGCTTAATCCATAGTTTAGAACGCGTGATTTTCCTTTCGGTTCTTCAGGCGGAACACGAATATGCCGAATATGTGTATAAGCTTGTTCAAAACTATCGACAATTTCTCCTGTTTCATCGTGTGAGTTATCATTTAATAAGTAAACCGTTAGTTGACCTGGATATTCAATGTTTGCCATCGCTTCTAACGTGTCTTTTATTACGATACCTTCGTTATAGGCAGGAATTAAAATATCAACGCTCGGATAATGAGAAAGCGTGCGATCTTTTCGTTTCCGATTGCGATGAATTAACCCGGCAATTGTTAAGAGAGAGTAATAAGCAAGCAAGCCGGAAAATAAAAATGCTGTAAAAATAAGAACATATTTGATCGAAAAGAAGATGCTAATCCAAAAAACAAGTATACAAAATAACATAAATAAAATAAGAAGAATGAGCGCCATCATAGTGAAGGTGACTCCTGTTTTCCAATCTGTTCTTGTTTCAGTTGAATTTGTTTAATCGCATCGTCGGTTAGCAATGTTTTCATCTTTTCTTGTAATCGGTTCATGACAATCTCTGTTCCTGCTGCATTTGTGTTTTGCAAGAGAATGACGAGTTTTTCATCATTATATTTTCCCACTAGGTCAAAATTATTGCGTACTGTTTTTAATAGAAGAAAGGCAACGCGATTCATCACGCTGCCGCGCGTATATTTACTGAAAGATGAAAAGTCAAAGTAGATAATAATTCCTGTTTCATCGCGTCGCTTCATCGCAGCTTCAAGTAATATGCCGCGATTTTCAAATTCTTGTTTTGTTAATAATTTTGTACCAGCTATATATTGTTCTAATTTTGTAAGCTGTTCTGTTAAACGTTTATTTTCGTGAACAACTTGTTTGAGTAAATAAGTTGAAATGTAAATAAGGAAGAAGTTAGAAGCTGCGAGAAAATGAAATATGATATAGCTGAGTTGTTCTGATGTGTTCCATAAGTATAACCATGCTTCATAAAATAAATAGAAAACAGAAAGAATGGTTCCGATAATAAAGAGTACAAAAGCTCGTTTATTGGGGATAAATAGGAATAACAAATGAACAGCCACATACATAATTGTAAAGATAAGAGCATATTTGTATTCGGTCATCTGTACTGTACTGAAATAAAAAGAATTTGTACAATCCATACTAATAATACTTCATAGGATGTACTTTTCATGGTAAACGCCCCCTAATGTAAATATCACAGGTTATTTGTAATATGTGTAATTAGAAGGAAGATGAATCAAGCGATTTAATCACACCGTATGTTTGAAGTGTAGAGTGCGACTTTTCATCATGATTAAAAGCTTGTTATACGATGAGCGAGGGATAAAAGGGAATTGTATATAAAAACCCCTCTTAAGTTAAAAACTTAAAAGGGGGTTTGGGTATATTAAAACATCATGCCCGCTACGGCAGCGTTTAAGAGATTAGCTAATGTACCAGCAATTACTGCTTTAATTCCCAATTTTGCAATTTGTTGACGGCGTGAAGGAGCAAGTGTACCTGTCACACCTAATTGAATTGCAATAGATGAGAAGTTTGCGAAGCCGCAAATTGCAAATGCTAAAATAATGTTTGTTTTTTCAGAAAGGTCTCCCATATGCTGAGCTAAATTTCCGTATGCAACGAATTCATTCACTGCAAGTTTCTGTCCGATGTAACCAGCTGCTTGAATTGCTTCATGCGGCGGAACCCCGATTAGTACAGCGAGTGGAGACAGGATGTAACCAAAAATTAGATCAAGGCTTAGTTTTATATCAAACCAAGAACCAATCCATCCTAGTAGACCGTTTAATACAGCGATTAACGCGATAAATGCCATAAGCATGGCTGCAACGTTAATAACAAGCTGCATCCCTTCAGATGCACCGCGTGCTGCTGCATCAATAACGTTTGCATCTGTACGCTCAGTAGAAAGCTTTACATCGTTATTTACTTTTTCCGTTTCCGGCATGATTAATTTTGCAATCAGTAAGCTTGAAGGTGCAGCCATAATAGCAGCTGCAAGTAAATGCTCAAGCGGAATTCCCATTGCCGCATAACCAACAAGAACAGAGCCGGCAACAGACGTCATACCGCTAACCATAATAGCGAAGAATTCACTATTTGTTACGCGATCTAAGTAAGGTTTAATTAAAATCGGTGCTTCCGATTGTCCTAAGAAAACAGTTGTAACAGCATTTAAGCTTTCTGTTTTTGAAGTTCCAAGAAGTTTGCTTAACCCGCCGCCAATAATTGAAATAAACCATTGCATGATACCAAAATAATATAATATAGCTACGAGTGCACTAATAAATACAATTGGAAGTAATGCTTGAATAATAAAGACGAAGCCCCAAGGACCTTTAGTGTTTGCTAGATCGCCCACAACGAATTTAATTCCTTCATATGAGAAATTAATAAGACTTTGTACACCACCAGCAGCATGTTTTAAAACAGCTTTTCCAGCGTCCCATCTTAATACGATGAAGGAGAAAGTGATCTGAATAGCTAGCGCAATTAAAATTGTACGCCAATTAATAGCTTTGCGGTTGGAAGACAATAAAACTGCAATTGCCAAAATTCCAAGCACGCCGCCAATTCCCCATAAAACATTCATGCTTGTAAAATCTCCTCTCTAAATTGACGAAACATTGCGAATAGTAGAATTGCTACGTTTCTCTGAAAATATTATCTTATGTAACTTATCACACCAGACATCAGAGGTCAAACGTCTACGGAAAAGTCAGAATAGGAAAACAATAAGAGGGATAACTGTCCATAAAAGCCCGATTGGTTTAACTAACCTTCTGGGAAAAAACGCTCCCAGAAGGAAGTTTCACTTTATATCATTTTTTCAAATTGTATTTATATATAATAAAACGAAAAGAGCCTTCTAGTAATCTAGAAGGCTCTAAAACTATCAATTAATAAGGCTTAGAATATCCTAAGAAATGACTGTTCCAATATGAGTTGTTTAATGAAGCTACTTTAACACCATTGTCACCGGCTTGAATAAATGTACCGCCGCCAAGGTAAATACCCATATGAGATGGACCAGATTTATATGTGTTTTGGAAGTAGATTAAGTCGCCTGGCTGTGGGTTAGATGTATGTTGGAAGCTGCCCCAATATCCAGCTACACTTGTACGACTGATTGAATAACCAAACTTCTTATATACGTGATAAATGAAACCACTGCAGTCAACGCCATTTGCAGAAGTGCCGCCCCATACGTATGGAACACCTTCCATTGATCTTGCGTATGAAAGTAGTGATGACATATCACCAGAGTTATTGCTTGTATTGTTGTTATTGCTTGTATTGTTGTTATTGTTATTGTTTCCATTATCCGGTTTTTCAGCTGGTTTAATTTCTTGTCCGCCGCTTACAGGTGTTTTAGATAAGTAGCGAGTGCCTACATATCCAGTGCGGCCATTATAGTTAATTTTGCTCCAGCCGTATTCGTCTGCAAGTACTTGTACTTTTTGTCCTTGTGGTAAGGCTCCGATTACACCGTAGTTTGAGCCAGCACCGCTGCGTACATTTAGTGCGCTTGCATTAACGTAATATTCTCCACTTCCTTGCGATGGAGTTTGGTCGCTTGTTGATGGCGGAGTAGGTGTAGAAGTGCCGTCTTTTACAAATTTCACAAATTCGCTGCTAACATAACCAATTTGTCCATTATGCTTCACTTTGAACCAGCCATTTTCAGCGCCAATAACGTTTAATTTTTGTCCGTTTAATACGCCGCCAATGATACTGTTGTATGTAGCTGGGCCTGTACGAACGCGTAAAGATGTTGCGTTTACAACGTAAGTACCGCCAGGTTGAACGGTAACATTGTTGTTATTATTTTGCTGTTGGTCATCCTGTGCAGCATCTGTATTAGAGCCGCCTTTTGTTACATAATCTTTGCTAATGTAAGCTGTTTGTCCGCTGTAGTTAATTTTGAACCAATCTTGTACTTCGCCAACGACTTGTACAACTTGTCCTTTATGTAGAGAACCTAACTGTGTATGTGATGTGCTAGGGCCTGTACGAACACGAAGGGAGGATACATTTACTGTATAGTTTCCACTTGCTGGTCGAACAGTTGTGTTATCGTTTGGTTTAGAAGCGGTATTCGTATTGCCCGCATTTACAAACTCACCGCTAACATAGCCGACTTTTCCATGGTGATTAATTTTATACCAGCCATTTTCTTGTCCAATTACGTTTAGTGTTTGTCCTTCGTATACGCGAGACATGATGGCATTAGAAGTGCCAGGACCCGTACGAACGCGTAATACGTCCGCGTTTACTGTGTACTTTGTTGTATTTTGTGATGTTGCTTGAGCCGTTTGAGCTGTTTTTGCTGCAGGTTGTTGTACGGTTTCAGCTGCCTGAACCGTATCCATTGTCGGCGCTACAGCACCTGCAACAGATACCGCAGCAAGACCGGCAAGATATTTTTTCATAGTTTGTCGATTCCTTTCTGCCTGTATTTTAAGGTAATGAAAAATTTACCAACTATAAAAATTCTAAGATGGTTGTCGATTGATGTCAATACTTATGAAGAAATCCGAATATCCTAAAAAGGGATAACAAAAAAAGAAAGGTGCAAAAATGCACCTTTTTTTGGTTTTGCATCCATATATTTTCATTTTTGGGGGTGTAATTGTCCGCTTTTAAGGCCAAAGGGCGTTGGAAGTAGAAAAACTTTGCATAAATGTTTTTTGTAACAATTTTGTGATAGGCCCGACTTGTCCGTTTTGAATAGCAGTCCCATCGAGGTGTGTCAGTGGCATCACTTCAAAGGTTGTTCCTGTAAAGAAACATTCATCTGCTTTGTATACATCATGAACACTAAACAATTCTTCTTCCAGGGGAATATGTAATGTATGGGCAAGCGATATAATATATTGCCGAACAATACCGTTTAAAATGAGATGATTGGCAGGGTGTGTATATAGCGTTCCATTCTTCACAAGAAAGAAGTTAGAGTGGCTTCCTTCAGTGACAATGCCGTTACGAATGAGAAGAGCCTCTTTGCAGCCTTTTCGCTCTGCTTTTGTACTAGCTAATACATTGGGTAGTAAATTTAGTGACTTAATATCGCAGCGCAGCCAGCGAATATCAGGCTCTGTTATGGCGCGAATTCCATATTCAATCCATAAAGCAGGGCGTTCTTTTTTGCGTATGTATGCATAAATAGTTGGAGTTGCATCAAAGGAAAAGGCATGAACACGCGGCTTGACACCTCGTGAAATTTGGAGATAAATGATGCCGTCTTCTTGAAATTGATTTTTTTCCAGCAGTTCGTATAGGGATGCGATAAGCTCAGCTTTTGAGAGAGAAAGGGTGAGCTCCATTTCTTCCATAGAGCGATATAATCTTGTTATATGTGGATCTAACAAATGCAAGGTCCCTTTATAAACACGAATGACTTCATATACGCCATCACCAAACTGTAGACCGCGCTCTTCTAAGTCAACATGAGGTTGTTCGTTTGTTGTATCAATCATTTTTCCATTCCATAATACAAAGCGTTCATATTTCATGTTTTTCTCCTTCCTTCTCCAAATATTGTCTGCACATACAAATTCGAAGACTGGAAGAAAGAATCCTGCTTTGCAACAAAAAAACAACGTTCTATTACAGAACGTTGTATAAGGAGGGTAGCTTGTATCATAGGGACAAAGCTTACATGTTTTATTATAAAGATGGTTCATAAATTTTATGTAAAATTTTGGTTAAGGTTGTGTAATGATTGCTCAGCGCTTTTCTTGAAATTTGTTTCTGCATGGTGTGTATTCATGTTGGATATTGCAGAATCATCGATAGATGTTACAACTAGAAAAAAGACGCTGATTACGCAGCGTCTTTTTCTTTATTGTTTTCTTTATTGTTTTCTTTATTGTTTTCTTTATTGTTTTCTTTATTGTTTTCTTTATTGTTTTCTTTATTGTTTTCTTTATTGTTTTCTTTATTGTTTTCTTTATTGTTTTCTTTGTTGTTTTCTTTGTTGTTTTCTTTGTTGTTTTCTTTAATGGTTGTTTTGATTGTACCTGTTTTTACTTTGTTACCTTCATAGAAACGCAGTAAGTCACCTTCAATGATTTGATCTGACATGCGCAATTCATTTTGTGCGCGGTCGATCATTGCTTGTGCTTCGGCTTTTGGCACTTCTGCAACTTGACCTGTCGTACGGTTATAGAATGTATTATTTGTGTAAATGTATTGATCTGTAACGAAGCTTCCATCACGTTGTACGACAAATGGTTTGCGCTCTGGTGCGAATAAATCATGACCAAAGTTAATGTCGTTCGTTGTGTCAACACCTAGTAAATGAAGGATTGTTGGTTTTACATCAATTTCTCCAGCAGGTGCTGAAATTGTTTTTCCTTCTGTTTGACCAGGAACGTGAATGAAGAACGGTGTACGTTGTAAGTTCATACGATCAAATTCTGTAATTTCTTCTTTTCCTAAGAATTGTGCCATTGCACGGTTATGGTTGTCAGAAATACCGTAGTGGTCACCATAGAATACAATAACAGAGTTATCGTAAAGGCCCTGTGCTTTTAAATCTTCAATAAAGTGTTTTAACGCTTCATCTAAATAACGAGCTGTTACTACGTAATTGTCAAATACATCGTCACCAGAGTTATATGGCTCAATTAATTTCGTTGCTTCATCATAGTCAAATGGATAGTGGTTTGTTAACGTAAGGAAACGTGTATAGAACGGTTGCTCAATATTTTTTAACATATCCACTGATTGATCAAAGTACTCGATATCTTTTAAACCCCAACCTAGCTTTGTTTCAGGAGTAACCTTGTAATCTAATTCATTAAAGTAACGATCGTAACCAAGTGCTGGGTACACCATGTTACGGTTCCAGAACGTTGCGTTGTTTGCATGGAATACAGCTGTGTAATAGCCTTGCTCATGCAAGATTTCTGGTGTTGCAACAAATTCATTATTACCATGCGTAAAGAATACAGCGCCGCGATCTAATGGATATAAAGAGTTATCTACAAGAAACTCTGCATCAGATGTTTTACCTTGACCTGTTTGGTGATAGAAGTTGTCAAAGTAATAGCTTTCTTTCGCAAACTGGTTTAAGAATGGTGTTACTTCTTGTCCGTTTACTTTTGCACCAATTAAGAATTGCTGCATGGACTCAAGAGATACAACAATTACGTTTTTCCCTTTTGCTGCGCCGAACATATTTGGATCTGGCTTTTCTTGCATTGTTTTCACATAGGTCTCTGCTTCTTGCAGCTTACTGCCATCTGCAAATGCTTTTTGTGAACTTGATTTTGCTTGTAAGCCAAGGTCGTACACTTGGTGTACGTATAAACCCAAGTTTTTAACAAGCATTACGCGGTCAAATGAGCGTGTTAATAATTCCGGACGCTCTGCTTCTGCAAGTCCTAAGTTTGCAAAGAAAATGGCAATTGTTGATACGAAATATAGTGATCGCATCGGACGTGAAACACGCTCTGTTTTTGCATAGTCTTTCTTTTTCTTTAAAAGGACTGCGAAGAAGATAATATCGGCAAAAGCGACAACAATTTTGTAGTTAAGGAGTGACTTCACACTAGAGCCAAGACTACCGAAGTTTGACGTTTGTCCAAGTACAGGTAATGTTACAAAGTCGTTATAGAAACCGTAGAACATTACGTTACCAACAAGAATGATGGTAAGGAGAAAGTCAATGCCAAGTGCAATATAGTTTCGTTTTTTCCCTTTTGCAAATAATGCAAGACCCACTAGAAATAATGATGAGGCTAATGGGCTAATAAATAAAATGAATTCTTGCATGAAAGATTCTAGTTTTAAGTCAAAGCTAGTACGTGTAATAATGTACGTTTTTAGCCACACTGTGATGGCAATAAAGAATGTAAATCGCACGTTTTGAAATTGTAATTTCAAAGATTCCTTCATCCATTTCACCCTTTCTCTATCAGGCTTGGTCGATTTTTGAGAGAAACCTGCTAAAATAAAAAATACATAGTTTTCTTTGCCATGGATAGAGTTTTTTCTTTATACATCTATATATGACTTGAACTATGCATACCCTTTTGTTTTCCTGTCATTTTGTATTGTTCCATAAGAACAAAGCCATTTTGTATTATACAACAAAATTTGGCTATTAGGAACACACTCGCATCTTACATTTTTTGTCTTTTTTTCCATTATAGCTGACAGTGAAAACTTTAACATTGGTTTATATGCTCGTCAACTAGAAAATATAACAAATATGGGAAAGAGTCCGTAGAAACAAGGACTTTTTATATTGAGAAAAATTTAAAAATCAACACCAAACACTTGTTCTTTTTCGCTTGTTTGTTATAATAAGAATGCATGATAAGTAACGTTGCCAAGCCAGAACCTACATTATATTGTATGTATGTGAAGTTTGCTTATGTTGTAAATAAATTCGGCATAATAGACATAAAGTGAAACTTCCATTAGCAGGGAGTCTTACTGCCCGTGAATAGCGGGGGAAAAGAATAACGAGGGGAGATTTCATGATGAAGGAGAAATTTTCAGTCGAAGCGTTTTGGAATAAAGTAAAACATGTAGCGATTAAGGCGGGACATTCCGTCATTTATGCTAGTTTGTTACTGTTTTATGTATTGCAGAAACCAGGTGTTCCAAAACGAGTGAAGCTTACGATTATTGGTGCTCTTGCGTATTTTATTGCACCGATTGATGCTATTCCGGATTTTATAGCTGGGCTCGGTTATACAGATGACTTAGGCGCATTAACAGCTGCGCTCATACAAACTGCTATGTATGTAGATGAAGAAGTGAAAGAACAAGCTCGTACAAAGCTGGGAGAATGGTTTGGTTCTGATGTGGATACGTCACTTATTGATCAAAAATTAGATTAATGTAGTGAGACGTCTATTGGTGTTTTTCCATTAATGGGCAGTCGAACGAGTTAGGATTGAACGGAAGGAATTGGATATGCCATCAGGAAAAACACACACGAAGATAAACTTAGTTTCTCTTCCCATTGTATTATTTATGCTCGGTTCTTACGGATTAACGAATTTTGATTTTCTTCTTACGTTTACGATTGGATTTATTATTGGGACGTACTTTTTAACACCGGATCTGGATATTCATAGTTCTGCTTACCGAAAATGGGGGTTATTTCGCATCTTTTGGTATCCATATCAAGTTGTAATGCCGCATCGGTCACCGCTTACGCACACGATTATTATTGGTGATTTGATTCGTCTTCTTTATATGCTGCTCGTTTTCTCACCGTTTTTATATGTTTTAAATAAAACAGTGCTAGAGGGAAAACTGATAGAGATGGCAAAGGCGCATAAAGTGGCAATTATTATGTTTGTACTGGGCGTTATTGCTGCTAGTGCATTACATATTATCGCGGACGGTGTGAATACAAGGCGTAAAAAATGATGCGCCGCAAACGAAGAAAAAGAAGATGAAAAAAGTACTCGCACGCTGCGAGTACTTTTTTCTTATATAAAAGATAGTGAGATCTTCCTGTATCCCGCATTAACGGGCAGTAAGCCCTCCACCTCAAGATTGAGAGAAGCGAAGAAGATAGGAGGGGATAACTGCCCGTAAAAGCCCGATCGGTTCAACTAACCTTCTGGGAAAAAAACGTTCCCAGAAGGAAGTTTCACTGTATCCCGCCCAAACAGCCGGTAAGAAGTTAGGCGAGGAAGAGAGCCAAACCGTCTGTAAGGGCCCGATTGGTTCAGCTAACCTTCTGGGAAAAGAACGCTCCCAGAAGGAAGCTTCACTTTATAGTTTTTGCACTGAAAACCACAATCAAAAGCGCTTCTTAAGAAACCTTTGATGAATTATAATGTATGGTTTGTTTGAATTTTTGCCTGTTTGATTTAAAGTATTTTTCAATTCCAAGGTAGCGGTCTAAACTTAAAACGTAACTGCGTTCTAAAAAGAATAATATTCCAAATGCACTTGTATACAGTGTAAGACTTGTTAAATTCATATTACCTGAGAGAATAAAATTAATATGCATAAAAAGACAAATACAAACAGAAGGAATAATCATTAATCCTACTATCATACATATACCAACTATAATCTGGACGATAGGAATCGTATAGTTAAAGAACATAATATGTTTTAGTGCTATGTATTGAATGAAATCTTGATAAAATTCTGGAACATTTGGTTTTTCTAGTGCCATTATTAAATAATGTTTAAGAAAAATCCCCGGTTCACTAAACCAATGTTTTTCTGTAATTTTTGTTATTCCTGCCAAAAGCCATCCAATCCCAAAGAGAACGCGCATTAAAGTAACTAATAATTGAAATAATTGCTTTTCCAGACGCCTTGATAATACATTCATAACATTAAACATCTCCAATCTTGTAAGGGGAAAAGAAGTACCCTTAAATATTGATAACGATTATCATTATCGAAATTAAATTTAACAATTATGATAACTATTTTCAACGGAAAATGTAGGATAATTTACAAAAGCTTAGGAGGTGAATTTCCGCTCCAAGATTCGAGAGAGAAGTGAAGGGAATTTTCATACATGTAATGTCATTCCAGTTCTATCAATTAAGCTTAGATCGGGCGAATTGTAATGGAATGAGAACAAGACCGTCTTTTGACGGTCTTGCTTCTTATTTTTCTTTAATTCATGATTCCAATAAACACCCAAACAAATTATTTCGTATTAACGAGCTGTGACATCTTTAGCTGCTTCAGAAATACGGTCAACTGTTGCTTTTCCAGCATTTTCAACAGCATCAACTGCATTTTGTACTGCATCGCTTGCTGCTTCAATCCCGCGTTTTGTGTTATTACGCCCTGCATCAATGGCAGATTGAGTTCGATTTTGCTCAGTCATTTTTTGTCCTCCTAAAATCAGTTTTCGACCTTAGTATAAGAAAAAGTCATTTTACTATTCATGCATTAGAAACATTTCTAATCATCTGGGTTGTGTAAACAAAAAAACTTCTTCAGAATACGTTTATCCCGCTATTTGTGCTCAAGGTTTAGAGAGAAGCGCAGAAGCCGGATAGAGGATGAAAAATTAAAATGAAAAGCTGTTTGATTATAATAATTTTGAACCATTAAAAAACGCCATCCTTTTAATAATTCTACGAAAAGGATAGCGTATTTCTCGTATAGGGATTTACTTTCTTTTAGAAAGAATCAGCCTAAACTTTGGTGTTGGTGTATATGCCAAAAAACATAAATAGTACTTCATATTCTTACTCTGTTACTTTACTAGCACTGTCGTATTCGCTGGAATTACTAATGTTGATTTTTCTTTTTTTGCTCCTAATTCACTAGAAAAAATCAGTTTTCCTTTGTCTGAAACAGTTAATGTAACCGGCTTGCCTGAAATATTATGATACACTTGAATTGATTTATTTTTATACGTACGATTATAGGCAACAACCTGTGAGTTATTGACAGAAATAGATTCTAAATTACCTTTGACAAGTTCATCGTGTTGCTGACGAACACGAATCATTTTACGATAATGGTCTAGAAGAGAAGCTTTTTGTTTATCTTGTGCTTCAACTGAAACACCATTATGACCAATGTTATATACTGGAGTCTCCCAGCTTGTTTGACCTTCTTTATCATCTTCATACCAACGGAATGGCTCACGAATCAACTCATCTGGTTTTTGGCCTGTCATGCCGATTTCTTCGCCATAATAAATGAACGGATTACCAGGGAGTGTCAACAGAATAGAGGCTGCTGATTTTGCTTTGTTCACATCACCATTTAACTCACTCATTACCCGATTTTGGTCATGATTCGTTAAAAATGTTCCATCAATTTTATTTGGATTATATGTTTTATATAACTCATCCGTTGCAACAGCTGCCGTGGCTATCCCTTGATCAGTACCATTTTTAACGGAATTAACGATTTTATATGCTAAGTCGAAGTTAAATGTAGAATCTAACGATTGATAATACGGAGCAACTACCTCTGGCTGATCCCATATTTCACCAACTAGATACGTATTTGGATTCGTTTCTCTCATCGCGTCGCGGAATTCATTCCACCATTCAATATTTTTCTTTGCTCCTTCAGGTGTTTGTCCTTTAAAGATGTGCATGGCTGCATCTAGACGAAAACCATCAGCTCCTTGTTTAAGCCAAAATTTCCCGATTTTAATCATTTCTTCTCTTACTTTAGGATTGTCATAGTTTAAGTCCGGCATCCCTTCCCAGAACGTTGCGTAGAAATACTCTCCGTTCGACGCTTTGTGCCATACTTGTTGACCCCATGGGCCTTTTTCATTTAAGTCTGTATTTTTATCAGCCCAAATATAGTAATCCCGATATTTACTGTTTTTATTTTTTAATGCATCGACAAACCAAGGATGCTCACTGCTTGTATGATTGATAACAAGATCCATTACTACCTTTACGTTGCGTTTATGCGCTTCTGTTGTTAGTTCACGGAAATCTTGTAAATTTCCATACTGAGGATCGATATTATAATAATCGGTTACATCATATTTGTGATAACTCGGAGAGGTGTTAATAGGCATCATCCAGATACCGTTTATTTGAAGATCATTATTTGTTCTTGGATTTCCATCATTTAAATAATCAAGTTTCTTTGTGACGCCTTTTAAATCACCGTGTCCATTGCTATCAGTATCATAAAAAGAATTAACATACAGTTCATAAAAAACTCCGTCTTTATTTCCTGTTTGTGCCTTTTGACCCTTATTATTATGTAATGTTTCTGCCTGTATGTCTGTTGATAAACTCATAACTAGTGGTAAAGATAGTGCTAACGCAGTCCATTTTTTCCTCTTCATACTTTTATCTCCCTTTCTTTTGCAATCGTTTGCATAAATTGACGGCAATTGAAATATAGAACAACATAAACACACATATAATGTTTTGAAATAATTTGAACTATTGCATCTAAAATACATTATGCATCTTAATGAATTTTTCCTCCATTGATTAGAGCAACCGATTGCATTAATTTTTAATAACATGAAAAATATAACATTAATCGAAAGTGATTTCAATAATCTAAACATTAAAATTATTTGAACGTTTTAGGAATATAGAATTTGGAGAAATTCTACATTCCTAAAAATAAATTGATACAACAAAGGAAAAAAGTTTTATCCCGCATTAACGGGCAGTAATATCCCTACCTCAAAATTCAGTGAAAGCAAAGAAGTTAGGTGGGAGATAAACTGCCCGTAAAAGCCCGATTGGTTCAACTAATAATCAGTGGGGGATGAAGAAAACCCCCACTGATTAAAGTTTCACTTTATCCTGCTATTTGCGGGTAGTAAGACTCTATCTCAAGATTAGAGAGAAACGAAGAACATAGGAGGGGGATAAAGAAAATCGCCACTGATGAAGGTTTCACTTTATCCCGCCCAAACAGCCGGTAAGAAGTTAGGCAAGGAAGAGAGACAAACCGTCTGTAAGGACCCGATTGGTTCAACTAACCTTTTGGGAAAAAAACGCTCCCAGAAGGAAGTTTCACTTTATCTCGCATTGACGGGCAGTAAAATCTCCATCTCAAGATTCTTAGAAAGCAAAGAAGATAGATGGAAGATAACTGCCCGTATGAGCCCGATTGGCTTAACTAATCCTCAACGAGAAAACCGTTCGTTGAGGAAAGTTTCACTTTATTTTAGAAACCTGTAATCATATCACATTTTGTGAAATGATGAACAAAGAAAATGTGAAAAAAATTCGAAAATAGCATTGTAAATAGAGGAAAATATGATAAAGTAGAATTATCAAATATTTATGAAAACGTTTTCTGTAAACGTTTTATTTTTTGGACCTAAAGGTCTGATGACCTGGTTGTCTACTTATAGGGTTATAAGTACATGAAAAAGAGACATTAGAAGGGAAGAGAAACTATGAGCACATGGACACAAGTTTATGATCCGCTAGGTAACATTTGGCTTTCGGCAGCAGTTGCAATGATTCCAATTATATTTTTCTTCTTAGCGTTAACGGTTTTTCGTATGAAAGGCTATGTTGCAGGGTTCATTACAGTTTTATTAACAGTTATAATTGCACTTTTTGTTTATAAAATGCCATTTACGATGGCGATAGCAGCAACGGGTTATGGGTTTGCTTATGGATTATGGCCAATTGCGTGGATTATCATCATGTCAGTATTTTTATACAAAATCTCAGTAAAAACGGGACAGTTCGATGTCATTCGTGCATCTGTTCTTTCTATTACAAATGATCATCGTCTACTTGTCATTTTAATTGGCTTCTCATTCGGTGCATTTTTGGAAGGAGCAGCTGGATTTGGAGCACCAGTAGCAATTACAGCAGCGCTTCTTGCAGGACTTGGTTTAAACCCGTTATACGCAGCGGGGCTTTGCTTAATTGCAAATACAGCACCGGTAGCATTCGGAGCGATGGGTATTCCAATTTTAGTAGCTGGTCAAGTAACAGGTATTGATCCTCATAAAATAGGAGAAATGGCTGGGCATCAATTACCGCTTCTATCATTATTTGTTCCATTCTTTATTGTATTCTTAATGGATGGATTAAAAGGTGTAAAACAAACGTGGCCTGCATTACTTGTAGCAGGCGGTTCGTT
Source organism: Bacillus sp. EA-CB0995 (assembly GCF_055814245.1). Taxonomy (NCBI): domain Bacteria; kingdom Bacillati; phylum Bacillota; class Bacilli; order Caryophanales; family Bacillaceae; genus Bacillus; species Bacillus sp. EA-CB0995. Next base: position 513,244 of record NZ_CP169269.1, read on the forward strand.
CGGGATTACGCAGTTTATTACAGCAACATATCTTGGGCCTGAACTCCCGGATATTACATCGGCACTAGTGAGCTTAGTGAGTTTAGCGCTATTCTTAAAAGTATGGCAGCCAAAAGAAATTTACCGTTCTGGAAAAGGACAAGCAGAAGCAGTGGCAACGGTAGATGCTGGTTCTACAATGAATTTAACAGCAGGAAAAGTTTTGAAAGCGTGGTCACCGTTTATTATCTTAACGATAATGGTTGTCATCTGGAGCCAAAAGTTCTTTAAAGCTTTATTTGCTCCAGGCGGTGCACTTGAAAGCTTAGTGTTTAAAATTCAAATTCCGGGTCTGCATAATTTAGTGATGAAGGCAGAGCCAATTGTTAATAAACCAACACCATATGAAGCTATATTAAAGATTGATATTTTATCGGCAACAGGAACAGCAATTTTGATTGCATGTATTATCACAATGTTTGTTTTGAAAATGAGTCCAAAACAAGCAGTGTTCACATTTAAAGAAACATTGCAAGAATTGAAAATGCCAATTTTGTCAATTGGGTTAGTACTTGGTTTTGCGTTTATCGCAAATTACTCAGGACTTTCATCGACATTGGCATTAGCGTTAGCAGGAACGGGGAAATTCTTCCCATTCTTCTCGCCATTCCTTGGATGGCTCGGGGTATTCTTAACAGGATCAGATACATCTGCAAACGCATTGTTCTCAAACCTACAAGCAATTACAGCGCACCAAGTAGGCGTAAGCGAAGTATTGCTTGTTGCGGCGAATACAACGGGTGGTGTAACTGCTAAAATGATTTCACCGCAGTCCATTGCAATCGCATGTGCGGCAGTTGGACTTGCTGGAAAAGAATCTGACTTATTCCGTTTCACAGTGAAACATAGTTTATTCTTCGTAACAATCATTGGCATTATCACATATATTCAAGCTTATTATTTAACTTGGATGATTCCTTAATAGAAAAAGGGGTGTCTCTTATGATGAGATACCTCTTTTTGTTATTTTTAATTTTAGGATGGAAGATGTACGGTTTTAACGTGATGTAAATTAAAATGAAAACGCTGATTACGTGCTGTAATGAGTTCAATTTGGTTGTCGGTTACTTCAGCTAATTTGCCAATTTTATAACTCTGTATGCCTAAATCAAGTAAAACGATATGTTGTTTTAGTTTTTTCATTTGCTCAGAAAATGTACGTGCAAGTGTAATCTTTGAAGCTGGAGATAAGAGTTTTGTATTTTCTAGTCCGTAAGGCGTTTCTGCTTCCTTATACGGAACGATATATTTTACGTGATGAAATGGGATGTATAACATTTGATAGACAGGTGAGAGGAAGATAAAATAGTCATTCATAATATGGGTAACATATCCATGTAAGAAGTGTTCATGTGATAGCGCAAGTTCAATAAATTGTCCTTTTGCCACTTGCAATGTTTTTCGCAGTGAAATAGTGGATTCACTTGATATTATGTCTGGCGGTAGTAAAGATTCTGGAATTGTTAGGTTATCAAATAATGAAGAATCGATGCTTGGGGTTAAATGTTGAATGTGTAAACTAGAGATATACATGTATTTTTCTCCATCATACAATACAATAATATCCGAGCCTTTATCAATCATAATTCCTTCAAATGGAATAATTTCCCTGGATAGTGTCACTTGTATGGGCTGATTAATATATTTTTGTAAATGAAGCATAATAATCACCTTTCTTGTAATTACATAATCTCCTCCTTCTAGCATAGTGGAAGGAAGGAGATGTTTTAAGACGCGAAGATTAATTTAACCCAGTAATATAAACATAGTAGTGTAAAAATGACGGTTGGTGGAATGACAAGAAGTGTAGTTTTTATATAGGTATCCCAACTGATAGTTACTTTTCCTTTTTTCACAATATACATCCACATTAAGCTTGCTAATGTACCAATCGGGAGTAATAATGAGCCCATGTCACTACCGATGATGTTTGCAAGATAAATGGTTTTCAATGTAATAGGATCTAGTCCCATTTCGGTAAGTTCAATTGTGCCAATCATTAAGGCAGGATGGTTATTAAAAATGTTAGAGAGGATAGAGACTAGGCCCCCCATGACAAAAGTGGCGTGAAATAAACTACCAGTGATGATTGGTTGAAATGTAGTGATGAGCAGGTTGGTTAAGCCGATGTTATTAAGTCCATACACAATCACGTACATAGAAAATGCGAAAATTAAGACATACCAAGGTGTTTTTTTAATCATATCATGAGGTGGAAGGCGCAGTTTGTACCATCTCCACCCGAGTAAAATAACGGAGCCAATGACTGCCACAATGGCGATAGAAAACTGAAAGAAAGATGCGATAAATAAGCTGATACGAACGCATAAAACAAATAATAGAATTCCAAGCATAAACCTTGTTCGCTTACGATTTTCATCAATTGCGGGACGTGGTTGCAGTGGGTGAAAGGATTTTTTAACGAAATTTTCATCTAAGTATGTCGATAAGACCGGGAGTTTTTTAGGGATTTTTTTCTGAAAAACAAGGAATAACAGAAACGACATAAAAAGGAGACCTAACGTAGCGGGAACAAACATCATGGCTGTGTGCATGTATAAGTCCATATCAATAATTCTCAAGGCGATTAAATTCACAATATTGCTTACACCAATCGGCGCGCTTGAGGCAGTGGCGATGAGTGCACCACTTAGTAAGTAAGGTATTTTTTGATCATGTGTGAGTCGCAAATGGTGTAACAAAAGCAGTAAAATGGGAGTTGTAATTAAGATGCTACCATCGTTATTGAAGAATAATGTCATGAGAAAACAAAGAAGATTTGTATACCAAAAGAGGCGAATACCAGAGCTTTTTGCTTTTTTAGCAAGTTGAACGGCGCACCAATAAAAAAGCCGAAACTCTCTAATACGATTGCCATAACAATGGTAGCCATAATTGTTATGGCGGCGCCAATAATTTTTGAGCTAATATCACCCAAGTCGGTAAGAGAAACTGTACCGCTTAAAATGACAATCACTGCACCAACTGTTGCTGGAATTGCTTCATTCATCCCTTTGGGACGCCAAAAGATGATGAGCGTGGTTCCGAGAAAAGCGAGTATGGTTATTGTAGATTGTAGGTTTATCAACTCTTTCACCCCTGTTCTTATCGTGAAAAGTTTGCATAAGACATACGTCCTGCACTGGCTTATATTCTATATGTATGAAGTGCGGATTCGGCTTGTACTGAGTGAAATACCCATTTTTTGAATAAGGAAAAGAAATGATATAAATACCTTTGCATTTTTTTGACAATGATGTATGATAAGAGCGTAGTGGAAATTTAATCAGTGATAAACTAGGGGTGCCCAAGAGAGCTGGGCTGAGAGGGAAGCGTGTTGAAGCTTCTTAACCCTTTGGACCTGATCTGGTTCGTACCAGCGGAGGGAAGTTAACGGCTTTACATAACAATGCCTTATGTTGCCAGGTCCTATTCTTTATTATGGACCTGGCTTTTTTATTTGAGCATATGCTAGCCGCTAGTTCTCATCCTGGTCATAAGAAAAGTGGAGCCAACTGTTTAGACGCAAGGGTCTAGGCGGCGAAACTGAATCTAAAGAAAAGCGGGGGTTACTTCGCTAAGACACAGGGGAGGAAACAAACTTATGAAACAATCTGTTTCAGCTGAGCAAATTGAGTTGAAGTCAAGTTTACCGGGAAGCAAGAAGGTATATGTAGAAGGTACGCGTGAAGATATGAAAGTACCGATGCGCGAGATTGCACAAAGCGATACAAACGGTGTAACAAATCCATCTATTCGTGTGTATGATACGAGTGGTCCTTATACTGATCCGGATTACAAAGTGGAATTAGAAAAGGGAATTCCAACGCCGCGCCGTTCATGGAGTGTGGAACGCGGAGATGTAGAAGAGTATGAAGGTCGTGAAGTGAAACCGGAAGATGATGGTGTAAAAGTAGCAGCTAAACATACGCCTGTATTCCCGCAAATGGGACGTAAGCCGCTTCGCGCAAAAGCTGGGGAAAATGTTACGCAAATGCATTATGCGCGTAAAGGTATTATCACAGCAGAGATGGAATATGTGGCGATTCGTGAAGGCGTGGAACCAGAATTTGTACGTAAGGAAATTGCTGAAGGTCGTGCTATTTTACCGGCAAATATTAATCATCCGGAAGCAGAACCAATGATTATCGGACGTAACTTCCATGTGAAAGTAAATGCGAATATCGGGAACTCAGCTGTATCATCGTCGATTGCAGAAGAAGTAGAGAAGATGACATGGGCAACACGTTGGGGTGCAGATACAATTATGGATCTTTCCACTGGGAAAAACATTCATACGACGCGTGAATGGATTATTCGTAATGCGCCTGTACCGGTTGGAACAGTGCCAATTTACCAAGCGCTTGAAAAAGTAAATGGGATCGCGGAAGATTTAACGTGGGAAGTATACCGTGATACGCTAATTGAACAAGCAGAGCAAGGAGTAGATTACTTTACAATTCATGCTGGTGTACTGCTTCGTTACATTCCGCTTACAGCAAAGCGTGTAACAGGAATTGTATCACGCGGCGGTTCGATTATGGCCCAGTGGTGTTTATATCACCATCAAGAAAACTTCTTATATACACATTTTGAAGAGATTTGTGAAATTATGAAGAAGTACGATGTTTCCTTCTCTCTTGGAGATGGATTACGCCCTGGTTCAATTGCGGATGCAAACGACGAAGCTCAATTTTCTGAGCTGGAAACATTAGGAGAACTTACGCAAATTGCTTGGAAGCATGATGTACAAGTGATGATTGAAGGCCCAGGACATGTACCGATGCATTTGATTAAAGAGAATATGGATAAAGAACTCGACATTTGTCATGGTGCACCGTTCTATACGCTCGGACCGTTAACGACAGACATTGCACCGGGTTATGACCATATTACTTCTGCGATTGGAGCAGCGATGATTGGTTGGTTCGGTACAGCAATGCTTTGCTATGTAACACCAAAAGAACATCTTGGCTTACCAAACAAAGATGATGTTCGTGAAGGAGTTATTACGTACAAAATTGCCGCGCATGCTGCTGATCTTGCAAAAGGTCATAAAACAGCACATCAGCGTGATGACGCTCTTTCTAAAGCGCGTTTTGAATTCCGCTGGCGTGATCAATTTAATTTATCATTAGACCCTGAGCGTGCAATGGAATATCACGATGAAACATTACCAGCAGAAGGAGCAAAGACAGCGCATTTCTGCTCAATGTGTGGTCCGAAGTTTTGCAGTATGAGAATTTCGCATGATATTCGTGAGTATGCAAAGGATAATGATTTAGAAACAACAGAAGCAATCTCAAAAGGTATGAAAGAAAAAGCAGAAGAGTTTAAAGAAACAGGCAGTCAATTATATCAATAATTAGAAAGCATCTTTCTGAACACCTCTTAATCTATGATCATGTGTACCCTAACCTAATATAGATGATAGTCCCCCTGCTGAGCGAGAGCAGGGGGATTTTGTTATTCCATTAAGAATATTTTATATAGAAAGTGAGAGAAATTGGAGGGATACAAAATGAAGTAGAAGATTGTTCCTGCTACTGCATTTATATTACAGATTCTTTTTGTTGTTACATTTGTTTTTTTATTGTCACCGATTTACGGAGCGTTAGTATTAATAGAAATAGGAACCTTCCGTATATATTTTGGAGGGTCCCTATAAGGTGTTTTATCCCGCATTAATGGGCAAAAACGAGCTGCACCCAGTAGTATAGGAGGAAGAGTGTTACGATTGTTGTGAGTGGAATGACAATTAAGGAGACACTCAAGTAATCTTTCCATTTTACCTTGATTTTATTTTGTTTCAAGATATACATCCAAATAAGGGAAGCAAGTGTACCAATTGGTAGTAATAATGATCCCATATCGCTACCAATGATGTTTGCGAGGTAGATTGTTTTGAGGGTAACAGGATCTAATCCCATTTCTGTTAAAGTAATGGTTCCAATCATTAAGGCCGGATGGTTGTTAAAGAAGTTTGATAGAATTGAAACGAGTCCACCCATCATAAAGCTTGCATGTAATAAGCTTTGATTTACGATTGGCTCACATACTTGTACAAGCCAAGCTGTTAATCCAGCGTTATGAAGCCCGTAAATAATGACGTACATGGAAAAAGCAAATATGAGAATGTGCCACGGTGTCTTTTTTAATATATCGACTGGATTTGTTCGTAAATAATACCATCTCCAGATGAGTAGAACGAGAGAGCCAATTACGGCAACAATTTCAATCGGAATCGCAAAGAATGAGGCAACGAAAAGAAGACAACGCATAAGGAAGACAAACAGTAACACTTTTAACATAAATTTTGTGCGTTTGCTTTTTGTATCAACAGAATCTTTCCCCTTTAATGGGTGAAAGTGTTTTGTGAAAAAGACTTCTTCAATGTCATAAGCGGATGTTGGTAGTTTTTCCGGTAATTTCTTTTTCACAACTAGGTACATGAGCCATGACATAAAGATAAGCCCTAACGTTGCAGGTACGAACATCATTGCTGTATGCATATAGAGTGTCATATGAACGATGTTTAATGCGATTAAATTTACAATATTACTAACGCCAATTGGAGCACTAGAAGCAGTTGCAATTAATGCGCCGCTTAATAAATATGGAATTTGTTGTTGTGGTTTTAATTGAAGGTTTTTCAAAAGCAGAATTAAAATTGGTGTGGTAATTAAAATACTGCCATCGTTATTAAATAATAGCGTCATGAGAAAACAGAGTAATTGAATGTACCAATATAGACGGTGCCCGGAACCTTTTGCTAAGTTCGCGAGCCGGGCTGCTGCCCAGTGGAAGAAACCAAAACTTTCTAATATAACAGCCATAACGATTGTCGCGATGATGGTGATAGAGGCGCCGCCGATTTTACTAATAATATCGGCAATGTCGCTGCGTGATACAAGACCGGTAATAATGATAATCCCCGCTCCAATTGCAGCTGGCCATGCTTCGTTTATTCCTCCTGGCCGCCAAAATATAACGACCATGGTGATGACAAAAACAAAAAGTGTAATCCAAATTTCAATACCCATAGCTAGCCTGCCCTTCTTAATTCTTTAGTTTAAACAAGCGTATTTCGACTTGTCCGAAGCTTATAATTAATCATATTCAAACTCTTAAAAGAAGGTATGGGGATTACACTAGCTATTGTAAATATGTGCGTTTGGTACTTTGGGGAAAAGACATAGTATATAGGGAGGATTTGAATGAAAATAGGCACATATCCAGTATGTGCCTATTAGGTATTTATAATAGAAAAGTTGCTACGTGCATATACCTAGTTTTCTTTTGGTAGGTATATGTGGATGGAAATATGCTGCTTATTTCGTGGTAGATGATGTTTGACTAAGAAATTTGTTATCAGTATGGGTATTTGTAATGCTGTCTGTAAGAGCCCGATTGGTTCAACTAACCTTTTGGAAAAAACGTTCCCAGAAGGAAGTTTCACTTTACCCCGCTCAAACGGCTGGTAAGAAGTAACTACAAGAAGGAGAGCAAACCAGCCGTAAGAGCCCGATTGGTTCAACTAACCTATCGTGAGGAAAAACGTCTCACGATAGGAAGTTTCACTTTACCCCGCCCAAACGGCTGGTAAAAAGTGAACGCAAGAAGAAGAGCAAACCAGCCGTAAGGACCCGATTGGTTCAACTAACCTATCGTGAGGAAAAGCGTCTCACGATAGGAAGTTTCACTTTATTTTAAAAAAGTTCGATCTTTCAAGAATAAGTTCCAGAAGAAGATGAAGCCTGGTAATAGTATTGCGATACCGACTGCATAGAGAATGAGCAGCGCATAAAATGTTTCTTTCGTTGTAAAACTTGTGAACACAGTCACTTCTGGATAAATAATATATGGAAGGTGTGCAACGCCGTAAGCGTAGCTTGCAAATCCATACTGGGCAACGACAGAAAGAACAGCAATGCGCGGCCAGCCGAGTGTTTCATACTTTTGGTTTGTCCACCAAAGGGAAGAATAGCCAATGATAAAAAAGATGATCGAGATTGTAAACCATTTGAATTGTTTAATTAATCCTTCCATGAGCCAATGTGTTTCTGGTTCCATTACGACAAGTGCGACGATGGCGGTGACAAGCGTTGCAGGACCGAGCACGATGGCATTTCTCCGGTAGACACGATATGTATCTTCGGATCCTTGTTCTCTAGCAAAATCGGCGAGAAAGAGTGCTGATAAAAAGAGTTCGGATGTTAAACCAAAGAGCATGTACCAGTATACGACTGGACTTGATAATAACTTTCCATATAATAATGTTTCTTTGCCACCGGCAGTGGTAATGAAGGCTCCTTCTGTTACAGGAAGAACTGTAATTAAGAGAGCTGGAATTAATAGACCGGTAATGCCCGAAATAATGCGCATTATACGCTCATACTTTGGCAAGGAATAAGAAAACACCATAAAAGTACTACGAATTGTAACGAGTATGAGAATTAAGGTAACAGGTAAAAACATTGCGGTTGCGAGTGTAAATGCAGCTTTTGGAAAGAAGCCGAGAAACGCAACAACGACAAAGACTAGAAATGTATTTGTAACTTCCCATGTTGGGGACAAATAGCGATTAGCAAGTTTTCCGGCAAGTGTTGGATGCTTTGCATACACCATCCCCCAAAAGCCGGCCCCAAAATCAATTGAGCCTAAAATACTGTATACAAAGACGACAGCCCAGAGAATGATAATAGCAATGCTTGCTTCAGGCATGTGAGTCCCCCCGTTCGGTTGTAAGTCTTGCTTCAATGGATGGCGCCTAAAGAATGTTCGTAATACGAAGACAGTTAAGATGCCAAGTGCAATGTAAAGTATGACAAATACGACAAATAATGGCCCAACAAAGTCGGCGCGCGTTGCAGCATCTGTTGTACGTTGAAAACCGTAAATCGTCCAAGGCTGCCGTCCGCTACAGCTGAAAATCCAGCCACATTCAATGCCAAGAAGCATAATCGGACCGCCCGCAGCGATTGCCCCCAGCAGCCATTTTGGCAATTGCCCGCCTTTTTTCGGTAAATGAAGTACCAATATCCAAGTGCAATTGCAGCGACGGCGAATGAAAATGTAGCTGCTCCAACCATTAAGTCAAAGAATAAATGGGTGTAAAAAGGAGGCCACGTGTCTGGTGAAAATTCATTTAATCCTTTTACAACCGTATTCGGAGAAAAACCAACTAACATACTTAACATGTTTGGGAATTCAATGGCGTATTTTAATTCGTGTGTTTCTGGATCGAGAACGCCTCCAACGGCTAGTGGTGCATGTGACTGTGTATGAAATAATGCTTCTGCTGCTGCCAGTTTCTCTGGTGAGTGCTCATGAAGTCCAATCGCAGATTCATGTCCAGAAACCCACATAATCGCGCCTGCAATGAATGTGACCATAAGACCTAAGTATAATCCTTTTTTATGATAAGCAATCTCCCGTGCACTTTTATTTCGTTTTAATAATTTAAAGCCAGCGATAGAAGCAATGACAGCAGCTCCTGTTGTATAAGCGGTAATAACAACATGAACGGAGCTTGTGAAAAAGCTTGGATTAAAAAAGGCTTTCCAAGGATTGACGTTATAGACAGAGCCGTCCGGTGCCATTGAAAATCCGGCTGGTGTATTCATCCACGTATTTGCTGATGTAATGAGTACAGCGGATGCAGTCGCGCCGAGCATAACAAAAAAGAGCGATATTAATCGCATGAATGGTGGTAATTTGTCTGCAGCATAGACGTAAATGGACATGAACAATGCTTCTAGGAAGAAAGCGAAAATTTCAATTTGAAATGGAACGGAAATGACTTGTCCAACAATTTTCGCAAAGCCAGGCCAAAGCAAGGAAATTTGGACGCCTACAATTGTTCCTGTTGGAATGGCAACACCAAGAAGAATCGCAAATGCTTTCGTCCATCTTTTTGCCATCACAGAGTAATCGGAGTCCTTCTTCCAGTGATATAACACTTCACTTATAAAAATCATTAAGGAAAGTCCGATTCCAAGTGTTGCAAAAATAATATGGAAGGCTAACGACGATCCAAAGAAAGCGCGCGATAGTGTAACAGTATCCATGTTTCTACTCCTCTTCGTTTTTGCCATTATTTTCTTACTGATATGGAAATTTTATTCAAAAAAGTGACAAAAAATATATATGTACTTTAGGAGAGATTATGATATTATAATGTTGAAATCTTCTGAAAATAAAAATTTTTATTTTAGAATTGTGCTTTGAGGGAAAATATTTTATAATGCTTTATGCGAACGCAAGTTCTGTTCTCGGGATTTCTTTACAAACTGTAAGGAAAAAATGCGGATGTGCACTGGATTTAGTCGTTTTCATGAAACGGAGGGAAAGTTTTCATGTATCCAGAAGTCATTAAAAAGATGGCATTTTCGAAAGAGCATAAAGATTTATTGTTGAAGTTATACAATAAGGAAATTACGCGACGTGAATATGATCGTCTCGTACAAGCACTATATCGACCAGCGAAAGAAAGTGTGTAAATATCCATTCATAGTGATTGGATAACTGAATCTCATATTAGTGAAGAAGGCAATCTGAAAAGATTGCTTTTTTATTATGATGGTTAGTTGAACCAATCGGGCTTTTACTGGCAGTTATCCCCCACCTATCTTCTTTGCTTTCTCTGAATCTTGAGGTGGGGGTCTTACTGCTCGTTAATACGGGATAAATAAAAACCATCTTAAAATCTCCTATTAAGATGGCTTTCATTTATAATGCTTTGGATTGATTCTCAAAAGTCAATAATTGAACAGAAGAACTGAATCTATCAAGTAGAGTAGATAGAAAATAACAATCCACCCTTATCTTTTAGTGCTTAAAATGGTCGCTGCAAAGAAAGTGAAGGAGTCGGACCTGTAATCCATTTGTGAAACGGAATATAGCTAAACACAACGATTGTTCCTAAAGATAAAATTGCTGTGCAGCTAAATAAGCATATGCTATAAAGAATAGAGTTAGCTGGCAATGCAAAGAAAGATAATAGTTTGACACTTATATTTAAAAAGAAAAAGTGTGCTAAATAAGCTCCGTACGTAAAATTCCCGATAAATCGAAGCCCTTTATATAAGAGAGTACGATATTGTGCAATTGTTACAGATAACGCATATAAAATTATAATTTCACAGACGATGTATACAAACATAGATGGTTTTAAGTACGTTACAACAGTAAGTCGAATCGTATTTGCGCCGTAAAAACTAAAGAGTTGATAATTAATGAATAGGAATAAAGCGAAAAATAAAGCTGTAAAAAGCGGTATATGTTTAAACACAAATATACGCCAAGCACGCAGAGCAACTGCTGCAATTCCTCCCATAACAAAGTAGAAGGAATAGAATAAGAAAGAGCGATCTGTATAATGCAACGCAGTAAATTTTGTTAATTTCTCTCCGTTAAAAATATAGTGAGAAGAGAACCACATTAATAGAAAATAAATAAGAGCAAAGGCAAATGTGTACCGATATACATCTTGCTTGTTATGGCTCCGTTTATGAAACCAATGAAAGACGAAACAAAGAAGCGGGAACAATAAATGAATTTGAAACATCATAACAACATACCAAAGATGAGGTGCTGCTGTTCCGAGTAGAAGGCTACGAATAATTTCCCATAGTGATGGTATCTGTTTCGCCGTAAATAAGTAGACAATGGACCAAAAGAAATATGGCGCAAGCAAGTTTGTTGTTTTTTCATAAATGTACTGTGTATATAACATTTGTTTTGTATATTGACTAATAAGATGAAAGCCGACAATAAAAATAAATGCCGGAGCAGAAAATTTTGCTAGATTAAATAGCATGCCGATAATAATAGACTGCTCAATCGCTAAATTTCCTTGATTCATTGTATATAGTAATGAACTTTGCAAAACAACAGCTAGAAAGGCAATGCTTTGTAGTACTTTAAACTCAGGGGCATTTTGTGTCATTGTTATCATCTCCTATTCCATACATGATTATAGTACAGGAGAGAGGATTGTAATATAGCCACTTTGTGAAACTTGTAACAATTTAGTGACAGCGCATACATTGTATATGTAATAGAAAAAATCCTTCTAGCGAAAATCACGAGAATCGCTTCTATATTAAAGGAATTCATGTTCAATTCCAACCTTAAAGTTTAGTAGAAAGAAATGAGATTTGAAGATCCTCCAATTGATGGAAATTTCATCTATTAGATGGACGCGCTCGTTGATAGAGAGAATAGCATGAATAGGGGATTTTTGTTGGTATGCTCGTCATACGAAAATTACCCTAGACATATACATAGGTTAACTTAAACTTATTCCGCTGCCCGCATGTGGTAAGACTCCTGCCTTCAAATTTTGAGAAGTTAAAGAAAATAGGTGGGAGATAAGTATTGGCATGTGCCCGATTGATTCAACTAATAATCATGGGAGATGTCTAAAATGATTATGGACAGTTGTAAAGAGTGGGCTAAGAAAGGGGGCATCGTATGAACATTTTGCTTTGCTGTGCTGCTGGTATGTCAACGAGTTTGCTAGTTACGAAGATGGAGAAAGCAGCACAGGCACAAGGTATAGAGGCAAAAATTTGGGCTGTATCTGGATCGGAAGTGCGTAATCATATCGATGAAGTTGATGTATTACTACTCGGTCCACAAGTGCGTTATCTGCTACCGAAAATGAAAGAACTATGTAAAGAGAAAGGAATACCTGTTGATGTCATTCAATCTGTACACTACGGACTTTGTAACGGGGAAGCGGTGTTACAAGCAGCATTGTCAATGAAGTCATAAGGAGAGTGGAGAAGATGACGGGGTTTTTAGAGAGATACGTTATGCCTATAGCTGGAAGAATTGCGGAGCAGCGCCATTTACAAGCTATTCGAGACGGAATTATTTTAACGATGCCTTTCTTAATTATCGGCTCTTTTTTCTTAATTATTAGTGCCTTGCCGATCCCTGGATATCATGAATTTATGGCTAATTTGTTTGGCGATGGTTGGCAAAAAGCATTAGGGTATCCAGTTAGCGCAACATTTAGTATCATGTCTTTAATTGCTGCTTTTGGCATCGCTTACAGATTGGCGGAGCAGTATAAAGTGGATGCATTAGCTGCAGGAGCGTTATCTCTTGTGTCTTTCTTACTCGCAACGCCATTTCAAGTTTCTCATATTATAGAAGGAACAAAGGAAAGTATTATAGTAGAAGGCGTTATTCCAGCTGTACTTATGGGAAGCCAAGGGTTATTTGTGGCAATGATTTTAGCACTTATATCTACAGAAATATATCGCGTCTTTATACAGAAGAATATTGTTATTAAACTGCCAGAAACAGTACCACCGGCTGTGTCTCGTTCGTTTACTGCACTTATTCCTGGTTTTATTGTCGTAACAGTTGTTTGGATTTTACGATTAATGATGGAACATACTTCATTTGGAAGTATTCATAATATTGTTGGACAATTATTACAAGCGCCGCTTAGTGAAATTGGTGCTAGTTTGTTTGGAGCTGTGGTCGCTGTTATTCTTGTTCATGTATTATGGGCATGCGGAATTCACGGAGCGGCAATTGTTGGCGGAGTTATGGGTCCAATTTGGCTCTCATTAATGGATCAAAACCGCGTTGCCTTTCAAGCTGGGCATACTTTACCAAATACGGTTACACAGCAATTTTTTGATCTTTGGATTTATATGGGAGGGTCTGGTGCAACACTGGCACTCGTTGTCGCGATGTTATTATTCGCACAAAGTCAGCAGTTAAAAAGCTTGGGCAGATTATCAATCGCACCAGGTATTTTTAATATTAATGAAATGGTTACTTTTGGGATGCCAATTGTATTAAATCCGCTTCTTCTCATTCCATTTATTCTAGTTCCTGTTGTCTTAACGATTGTGACGTACTTTGCGATGGAATGGGGCCTTGCCGCGCGGCCAAGCGGAGCAGCTGTACCGTGGACAACACCGATTATTTTTAGCGGTTATTTAGCAACGGGCGGCAAGATTTCAGGAATTGTTATGCAGTTAGTAAACTTCTGCTTAGCGTTTCTAATCTACTTTCCATTCTTGAAAATATGGGATAAGCAAAAGCTAGCAGAAGAAAAGGGGGAGCAATAGAGAGACATGGATACATTAGAGACAATGGCTTTTCATTTAATTTTACACGGGGAAATGCCAGAAGCTCAGCGATGGAGGCAATTCAATTTGCGAAGGAAGGAAAGCTTCCCGAAGCGGAAGAAAAGCTGCAGGAAGCAGCCAGCGAGTTAAAAGAAGCGCATCGCTTGCAAACAACGTTGATTCAACAAGAAGCAGGCGGCGAAAAGGTCGAACTCAGCTTACTGTTCGTTCACGCCCAGGATCACTTGATGAATGCTATAACAATAAAGGAACTAGCGAGTGAGTTTGTTGATTTATATAGGAAGATGCTAGATGGGAAATAGGCCTTGCATGTGCAAGGTCTTTTTTATGCGTAGAAAACAGCAAGTTAAACAAATAACGGGACCGCTTATGTACATATCCATTTATTTTTCCACATTTATGTAAAAATGAAATGGAAAAGGGGGGACGGCATGTAGGTTCAATTTTCATATGTGTAGGAAGCTTTATGATTATTTACTTCATTATTTGGTTTGCAATGACAATGTACTGGAAGAAAAAAATTGAGGGGTTAAATAACCAGATTAAATAAGAAGGAGCATATAAAGTAAAACTTCCATCAGTGAGCGATTTTTTCACTGATGGTTAGTTGAACAAATCGGGTATTTACGGGCAGTGATCCCCCACCTATCTTCTTCGCTTTTCTCTGAATCTTGAGGTGGGGGTCTTACTGCCCGTTAATGCGGGATAAAACACGCCAGGTGTGGAAAGCACTTGGCGTGTTAATCGTTTAGTTAATAACAGTGATTTCGCCTAAGCCGCGAGTCACCCGTTTTATATATAATTGTTTTGGATTGAGTATAGGTAATATATAATCGATGGCTTGTTGCGGGTCTACCTTTGTTCCACACGTATAGCAGTCAATAGCTGCAAACTGTTTTTCTGGATACGTATGAATAGAGATATGACTTTCCGATAGTAAAACTAATATTGTAACTCCAGATGGTTCGAATGTTTTGGAGCCTACTGATAATACAGTTGCACCGCACATATTGGCTGCCATGATTAAATGTTGTTGTAAGAATTCACGATCATTTAATAAGGCAGTGTCTACCTCCCACATATCTACTATTATATGTCTTCCAAATGTTGAGTACTCCATGATACCTCCTGTTTATATATAAAACTAATATTCCATATCTTCTTTATAGCAACGGTGTAGAATAAGTTGGTTCTCTGTGTTGATTACTGCGTTTTGCCGTTCCTCTAAGAGGTCTTCTCTAAAGCGAAATAATAAAGCGAGGTTTTTCGGAAGTGTTCGATGAGGAACGGTTACGGGTAATGGGTTTCTATTGCGCATAATGGAGGAAGAATTGGTCGCGATATGAAAGCCCCAATCGTTTCCGAAAGAAGGAACGATTGTATGATAGCTTGCAACTGTTAATCCAGTGCTGCGAATTGTTCGGCCGATGCTCCAATAGGTAAGTGGTGCATCTTCTGGTGAGTTGGATTGGCAGACGAACGCTCCACCTTTCGTAAGGAAGCTAGATACAACAGAAAATAATTCTTTTGTATATAGCTGACTTAATGTCTCGGTTGCAGGGTCTGGGAAGTCGATAATAATCACGTCATATTTGCGAGATTTCGTACGTAAAAATTTTCGAGCATCGTATGCATGGATATTTACACGCTTATCGAAAAAAGCCCTTTCGTTTAACGCGACAATTTCAGGCACATGAGTCGCAATTTTGATAATTTCTTCATCCAAATCGACAAGATCGACGCGGCGAACCGTTTTGTATTTTAAAACTTCTCTTAATGCAAGACCATCCCCGCCTCCTAAAATGAGAACAGATTCTGGGGAATCTACTAATGCCATTGCAGGGTGAACAAGTGCTTCATGATACAGTCGCTCGTCTACAGAGCTAAATTGTAATTGTTCATCAAGATACATTCTGACATCATTCACCTTTAGCACATCAATCTTCTGGTATTGGCTCTTTCCTCGAAATAGAGCAGTATGCTTGTCTGCTAATATTTCTCCTAAACTCAGTTTGTCCCATATATCCCCGTGGCTGTAACTTTGAGATGATGTTGAGTTTGAGTTATTGCTGTTAGATTTTTTACAATCTGAAGTAGATTCTTCCTTTTGGTCATGCTTCCGACAGTTTCTCGCCATGTTAAGCTCCTTTCTTTTATAAGAAATACATTTTGTAAGTTCATGTTAGTATATGTACATTACTAGAGTAAGGCTTGGACAATTCTTTATTATTGAGGCAAAGATTTTTTTAATAGAATAGGTTCATATAGAATTCTCCGACGACGCCAAAAGAAGCAATTAATGAAGCGCATCATTTTCAAACCGAGCTCATACAATCAGAAGCAGGAGGAGAAAAAGCAGAGATTACAGTACTGTTAATTCATGCGAAAGGGGAACATGCAGCATGCGTGGAATAAAAATTACAACAATTGGCGGCGGCTCTAGTTATACGCCAGAATTAATTGAAGGTTTTATTAAGCGCTATCATGAAATTCCTGTTCGTGAAATTTGGTTGGTTGATATAGAAGAAGGAAAAGAAAAGTTAGAGATCGTTGGTAACTTAGCAAAGCGTATGGTGAAAAAGGCAGGAGTACCAATTGATATTCATCTTACGCTTGATCGCCGCGAAGCGTTAAAAGGGGCAGATTTTGTTACAACGCAGTTTCGCGTGGGATTATTGGCAGCGCGCAGTAAAGATGAAGCAATTCCATTAAAATATGATGTGATCGGTCAAGAGACAAATGGTCCTGGTGGTTTATTTAAGGCTTTGAGAACGATTCCTGTTATTTTAGATATTTGTAAAGACATGGAGGAGATTTGTCCAAATGCATGGTTAGTCAACTTTACAAATCCAGCAGGTATGGTAACAGAAGCTATCCTTCGCTATACAAACATTCAAAAAGTTGTTGGGTTATGTAACGTTCCGATTGGGATTCGTATGGGATTAGCAAAGATTCTCGATGTAGATCCAAGCCGTGTACACGTTGATTTTGCAGGTTTAAACCATATGGTGTACGGATTGGATGTGTATTTAGATGGTGTGAGCGTCATGGATCGTTTGCTGGAATTAGTGACAGACCCAGAAAAACAAATTACAGTGCAGAATATTGTAGCGCTTGATTGGGAGCCTGATTTCATTCGTGCACTTCGTGCGATTCCGTGTCCATATCATCGCTACTACTACAAAACACGCGAAATGTTAGAAGAAGAAAAACAAGCATCCATGGAAAAGGGTACACGTGCAGAAGTCGTAAAAAAATTGGAAGCTGATTTATTTGAGCTTTATAAAGATCCCAATCTAGACATTAAACCACCGCAATTAGAAAAACGCGGCGGAGCATATTATAGTGATGCAGCGTGTAGCTTAATTACTTCTATTTATAACAATAAAGGTGACATCCAGCCTGTAAATACAAGAAATAATGGTACAATTGCAAGTCTGCCAGCTGATTCTGCTGTTGAAGTGAACTGTGTCATTACAAAGGATGGTCCAAAACCAATTGCAGTTGGGGACTTACCGGTAGCGGTTCGCGGTTTAGTACAGCAAATTAAATCGTTTGAACGTGTAACAATTGAAGCTGCTGTAACAGGTGATTATCATAAGGCGCTGCTTGCGATGACGATTAACCCACTTGTACCATCCGATAAAGTGGCAAAGCAAATCTTAGATGAAATGCTAGAAGCTCATAAAGAGTATCTTCCGCAATTCTTCAAAAAGGTGGAGAACTAAAGGCAGCGCTATATAAGCCTGCTTTTTTCTTGTTACGTAATGGGAGGGGATAGAATGATTCGATTAATTGTAAACGCAGATGACTTTGGCTTAACGCGAGGTGTAAACTACGGTGTTATTGACGCGCATGTTAACGGACTTGTCAATTCTACAACGATGATGATGAATATGCCGGGAGTAGAACATGCAGTGCAATTAGCAAAGGAATATAAGACGTTAGGAGTTGGCGTGCACCTCGTATTAACCCAGGGAAAACCGCTGCTTTCTGATGTGCCTTCTCTTATAAAAGAAGATGGTTCATTTCATTCGCAACATACGATTCGGAAAGGAAATATAGATCCGCATGACGTCGAGCGAGAGTGGACCGCTCAAATTGACAAGTTTCTATCCTATGGCTTAACACTGACGCATCTTGATAGCCATCATCACGTACATGCACTGCCGATTTTACATGATGTATTAAAAAGATTAGCAGAGAAGTATAAAATCCCAGCACGCCGCCTTAAACTAGACCGTGCAGTAAGTCCATTTTCTGATGTATTTTTCCATAATTTTTACGGAGTTGGTGTAACGGATGATTATTTTACAAATTTACAAGAGCGTGTACGGGACGGGGCAACAGTTGAAATTATGGTGCATCCAGGTTATGTCGATGCGGAGTTGATGAAATGTTCGTCTTATGTCATGAAGCGTGTTGAAGAATTACGGATTTTAACAGAGAGTAAGCTTCCAAGTGGAGTGGAGCTTGTAAAATTTTAATATATAAGAAAGACGGCTATTTCTCGGAATAGCCGTCTTTCTTATAATACTGACAAAAGCATTCCACTTATCGCGCCAACTATTACAATTACCCACGGCGGCAGCTTCCAAAAGGCAAGCAGTGTAAATAAGAGTAATGCGACAACGAAATCAGCAGGCTTGTCAACCGAGCTCGTCCAAATCGGTTGATAGAAGGCGGCGAGTAAAATACCGACAACAGCTGCATTTATACCAAGCAGAGCACCTTGTACGTACGGTTTACGGCGCAGTGCATCCCAAAAAGGTAACACGCCTACTACGAGTAAGAAAGCTGGAAGGAAAATTGCAATCGTCGCAATTGTTGCTCCGAGGGCTCCGTTCATAATCGCACCGATATAAGCGGCAAATGTAAATAATGGTCCAGGGACAGCTTGCGTCATTCCATAGCCAGCGAGAAACTGCTCTTTCGTTATACTGCCGTTTGACACAAACTCATTTTCTAAAAGCGGAAGAACGACATGACCGCCGCCAAAGACGAGAGAGCCTGATCGGTAGAAGCTATCAAACATAGCAATCCAGTGCGAGAGAGGGCGTAATATTGGTAATAGTATCAATAAGATAAAGAACAGAGATAAGCATAGCACTGCGACTTTGCGTGAAATCGGAATGGATATTTTTGTTTCAGTTGCTATTGTATGCTCTTTGTATAAGAGCCACCCAATTCCACCGGCGAATAAAATAACGATGATTTGTATCCAAGCTGCTTGGAATAATAGAACGGCAGCTGTAGCGATGACTGCGATCGTTGCGCGGCCACGGTCTGGTGCTAACTTCTGTGCCATTCCCCATAATGCATGAGCGACGATTGCTACGGCTACAAGTTTTAAGCCGTGAATCCATCCGGCATGGGCAATGTCTATTTGCTGTAATACGGAAGCAAACAATACGAGCACAAGAACGGAAGGTAACGTAAATCCAAGCCAAGAAACAAGCGCCCCAAGTATGCCGCCTCGAGATAAGCCAATGCCCATGCCAACTTGGCTACTAGCAGGGCCAGGAAGAAATTGACAAAGCGCTACTAAATCAGCGTAGCTTTTTTCATCTATCCACTTTCGTTTTTGAACGTATTCGTGGTGAAAATAGCCAAAATGTGCAACAGGCCCCCCAAAGGAAGTGAGCCCAAGTTTCGTGGAAACGAGAAAGATTTCTATTAATATTTGTAAGTAGTTTGTAATGGTTTGTTTTGTTTTCAAAATGAAGTAAATTCTCCTTCTTTTTTGATGAACGTTTTCTTCTATCATATCGAATATATGTAAATAAGAACATCGATAGAATGTAATAAATATGTAAATTTGCATACACTGCGAGTATCGTATCAGCTTTATATAAGGAGGTGGTTAGAAGAGTGACAAAAGCTTTTTTTGCTAGATTAAAAGGACGTAATGAAGTCCCTCCTGTAGAAACTGATGCTTGTGGTAAGGTGAAATTCATGTTTAATGAAGACTTTACAAAGCTATATTATAAATTAACTGTGAAGCATATAGAGAAGATGACTGTCGCCCATCATTTAGGGAAGGAAGGACAAAATGGACCAGTGGTTACATTCTTATTTGGTCCAGTGAATCCTGGGATTAGTGTTGATAAAGGCGTTGTAAAGGGTGTATTGACAAAAGATAATCTTGTGGGGCCACTCCAAGGAAAGACTTTAGCAGATCTTATGAAAGAAATACAGGGGAAAATGCGTATGTCAATGTGCATACAGAGCAATATCCTCAAGGCGAAATTCGCGGACAAATTCAAGAGGTATGCTAACAAGGAAAAGGAGCTGACCTAACTTAGTCAGCTCCTTTTTGTATTGTTTTATAAAGTGAAACTTCCATCAGTGGGGGCTTCAGTCCCCTCGGCTATTGATCACTATTTTAAAGTTTACACAAAAATAGGAATTGGGGAAGGAGTGGACAGATTTAGCAGAGGCTAAAGCTGTTACAATCTCGTATCCTTCCAAAAATTAACTTCTAAATGAGAAGAAGGGTTGTAAGGAAGAAGTGTATACCCTTGTGAACGAAGATAGTCAATTATTTTTGGTAAAACTTGCACGGTGACACTTGAGTCATGCATTAAAATGACTTCAACTGGTTTATTACTTTGATTCATTATCCGTTCCAATACAGCAGAAGGATTATGATCACTTTTCCAATCATATGTATCGACTGTCCAATCCCACATTTTATAGTGAGCTACAACAAGAGCATCACGATAGTTTTTCTTTAAATAGGGCATGCTGCCATAAGGAACGCGAACGAGATGCGTATCGAGTCCGGTGATAGTTTGAACGATTGCCCGAGCTTGTTCCATTTCAGAAACTAAAATAGAGGGATCACCGTTATAAAGGTATTTTGCATTATGAGACATACTATGTAATCCTAGGTAATGACCTTCTTGAATCAATCGCTTTGTTGTTTGAGGATAACGAGAGACACGTCCCCCAATAACGAAGAAGGTTGCTTTTTCATTTTTTTGCTTTAAGATATTTAAAATTTGTGATGTATATTTGTTTGGGCCATCATCGAATGTTAAATAAGCCACTTTTCTTTGCGGAGTAGCTGTATGCTGCTGAGGCAGTTGTGTTTCAAGATGAGCGATAGAGCGATTCTCATGTGAAGATACAACTGCAGCCTGCGTGGATGATAGAAAACATGAGATGATAGTATAAAACAAACAAATCAGTAGAAGCGTTCGCTTAATCATGATGCTCACCCTAATTTGAAAATTGTACCTTTATTTTGCTCCAATAGTGGTATTCTCAAACGAACTATATTTTGGAAAACAAAAAACCGGATGATTTCTTTAAAGAAATCATCCGGTTTGTATATTTTTATATTGAATTGGTTATACTACTGTTATTCTTCACGTTTTTTTACTTTTTTATAGACTGAAATAATTGGTTTATAGCGATCGTGTACAAGACCAATAATCTCTGCGACAATTTCAGTAACTAAAATAAGAACGAATAGAAGAAAAATGGATAACCATAATGTTGCGCTTGAAAAAATAATCGCGTTGACACTAAAGAAAATCCCGAAGGCATAAATGATAAGCACCGTTGTTCGATGAGAGAATCCTAGTGCAAGTAAGCGGTGATGTAAATGTGATTTATCTGGTGCCGAAATTGGTTTTTTATTTACAATACGGCGAATGATCGCAAATGTTGTATCAAATATTGGTACTCCTAAAATAATGACTGGAACGATAAAGCTAAACAGTGTTACGCTTTTGTACAGCCCAAGTAGTGATAGTACAGCAATACAATATCCTAAGAACAGTGCCCCTGTATCTCCCATAAAGATTTTCGCTGGATGGAAGTTATAGAATAGAAATCCAATTGTACTTGCCAGTGCAATTAACGCAAGCGGCAAAATGATAGCACTCCCAGCGCCAGTAACGCTAGTAGCAGCCATGTAAGCTAACGTTGCAAGAACAATGGACGAAATTCCAGCTGATAATCCATCAAGGCCGTCAATTAAATTAATGGCATTTGTAATACCGACAATCCAAAATACTGTAATCGGATAAGATAACCATCCAAGTTCAGTTTCTCCTAAAATTGGAATATAAAGCACCGATATTTGTAAATTTTTCACGATTAGCAATGCCACTGCAAGTTGTCCGCCGAATTTTACTTTTGCAGATAGTTCATACACATCATCTAATATACCAATGATGATGATTATGACAGCACCTACACTAATCGATAGGATACGCTGTTCATACAAGCCGCTAACGAAGCATCCTACAGCAACTCCGATGAAAATTGCCAGTCCGCCAAGACGAGGCATAATCTGTTGATGTACTTTACGAGCATTTGGCTTGTCTGTTGCCCCGATCTTAAAAGCTAACTTAATCACGAAAGGGGTAGCAATTAGTACGGTAATGAAAGATGCCAATACTGCATAAATAGTTCGTGAGTCCATTAATACCCCACCTTTTATATTTTAACGTATGCAAATCTTTCTTTTACTTAAAAGTTCGATAAGTGTTTTTGGCTCATAACATATGGTATCATAAAAAGAATAGAATTCAATCTTTTTTTCCCTTGGCTTTGATGAATAATGGCCAAAATATGTGACATTTTTTAGTGAATTATAGATGCAAATTAATCTTAATATGGATGTTTTACAGGAAAATATGTATGATTCCTACTTCAGGAGTATATGGTAAATTACGGGTGTGAATCATAATATAATCGTTTTGTTCAAATATACATATATAATGAGATAAGGTTTTTAATTACTTTTCGTCATAGTGTGTCATGCATAAATGTTGAGGAAAATGTATAATAAAGGAAAACTTCTATTTGTGGAGAATGAAAGCCTCTCAACTGATGGCAGTTTCACTTTATAATATGGAGCAAAGATATCTGATGATAAATTTTTTTCAGGGGGAGAACGCATGATTTTAGTAGTTGGCGGTGCAGGATATATTGGAAGTCATACAGTAAAACAATTGTTAGACAAAAATTTTGAAGTGGTCGTATTAGATAACTTATCGACTGGTCATCGTGAGAGCGTTGATAAAAGAGCACTTCTAGAAATAGGAGATTTAAGTAATGCAGCGGATTTAGATCGTGTATTTAGCAAATATTCTATTGATGCTGTTATGCATTTTGCAGCAAATAGTCTTGTTGGTGAGTCTGTTTCGAATCCATTGAAATATTATAAAAACAATGTGACAGCAACGATTACTTTGCTTGAGAAAATGATGGAGCATGATGTGAAATCGTTTATTTTCTCTTCAACAGCAGCAACGTACGGAATTCCGGATACAGATATTATTACAGAAAAGACTGCAACAAATCCAATCAATACATACGGACGCTCTAAATTAATGGTTGAGCATATTTTACAAGATTTTCATGCAGCATATGGAATGAAATATGTTGTGCTTCGCTACTTTAATGCAGCAGGTGCTCACGTATCCGGAACAATTGGAGAAGATCATACACCAGAGACACATTTAATTCCGCTTGTGCTGCAGCACTTATTAGGAAAACGTGAAACAATTTCTGTATTTGGCACAGATTATGAAACAAATGATGGTACTTGTATTCGTGATTATATCCATGTAACAGACTTAGCAGAGGCGCACATTTTAGCACTGCAAAGCTTACAAAATGAACAAAAAACAAATGAAGTGTATAACTTAGGAAATGGCAAAGGTTTTTCTGTAAAAGAAGTGATTGAAACGTGTGAGCGTGTAACTGAGAAGAAGGCGAATGTCGTTTACACGGAACGCCGCGCTGGAGATCCAGCACAACTAATCGCTTCTTCAGCAAAGATCTATGACGAATTAGGCTGGAAGGCAAAATATTCACTTGAAGAAATGATTCAAACAGCTTGGGAATGGCATACAGCTCACCCGAACGGATATAGTAAGTAAAAACAAGTCAGCTGCGAATAAAGCAGCTGACTTGTTTTTTTACAAGATAATTAAATGTATCCCGCTATTTTTGGATAGTAGAACTTCCACATCAAGATTCTGAGAAACAAGGAAGATAGGTGGGGGATAACTGCCCGTAAAAGCCCCCACTGATGGAAGTTTCACTTTATAAAAGTTGAAGATGCCTAGCTCCAACACTTTTCTTTACAAAAGCTTAAAAAATGAAGCTAAAGATGTCTCATATAATAAAAGTAAAGTGCAACGAACCATGAGTAGGAGGTGTTGTTTATGAAAATTACAGTAGTAGGTACTGGATATGTCGGATTGGTGACAGGTGTTGGTTTAGCGACACTCGGGCATTCTGTGACTTGTTTTGATATTGATGAACAAAAAATAAGGCTGTTAGAGAAAAAGGAACTGCCGATTTATGAACCAGGCTTACAAGAATTATTGGAAGAGGCTGTTTGGAAACGGAGATTATCATTTACTTCAAAGCGAGAAGAAGCTTACGAGACAGCTGAGTTTATTTTTGTTACGGTTGGTACACCCTCCTACTCAGATGGATCTGCAAATTTAACACATATTGTAAATGTGTGCCGTGACATTGGTATGTACGCAGAGCAAGATGTTATTGTTGTGACGAAAAGTACGGTTCCAGTTGGGACAAATGATGCTATGAAAGAATGGATTCGAGAGTCAGTGCGAACAGATATAAGTATGCATCTTGTATCAAACCCGGAGTTTTTGCGAGAAGGCTGCGGTGTGCATGATTTCTTTCATGGTGATCGAATTATAATTGGAGCAGAAACAACAGAGATTGCAAAGAGAGTTGGTGAGCTGTATAAATCGCTCCCAATTGAAATATTTACAACAGATGTGCGCAGTGCAGAGATGATTAAGTATGCATCGAATGCTTTTTTAGCGACGAAAATTAGCTTTATCAATGAAATTTCAAATATATGTGAAAAAGTACAGGCCGATGTGACAGAAGTAGCAGCTGGTATGGGAATTGATAAAAGGATTGGCCCGCATTTTCTGCACGCGGGTATTGGATACGGCGGCTCGTGTTTTCCGAAAGATACAAACGCACTTGTGCAAATTGCCGGGAATGTGGCGCATGATTTCAGATTATTAAAAGCAGTCATCGAAGTAAATAATAAGCAACAAGCTTTACTCGTGGAGAAGGCAGAACAGGTGATGAATTTACGAGGGAAACGAGTTGCGGTTCTCGGTCTTTCGTTTAAGCCAAATACAGATGATATAAGGGAAGCGCCTTCTCTTATGATTATTGAACAGTTACGGGCTTTAGGAGCTAATATTATCGTGTACGATCCAAAGGCAATTTTACATGCGAAGCGTATATTGGCAAATCAAGTACAATATACGACAGATATAGATGCAGCCATTATGAAAGCAGATGCAGTCTTTATTGTAACGGAGTGGGAAAGTATTCGAGCGTATCCCATTGTGAAGTATGTACAGCTTATGAATGAACCGATTTTATTTGATGGAAGAAATTGTTACTCCCTAGAAAAGATAGAGAAGTATGCTGTTGATTACTATTCCATTGGCAGAAGAGCAATTCGAAGGCGCGATGTTTCACATGCGTTTTAGAAAATATTTCCTTTTACCACTTGGAATTCTCATATATAATGAATTGGAACACTGAAAGAAAAGAGGAACTGAATATGACAGAACGCATGAAAGTAATGACGATTTTTGGAACGCGTCCCGAAGCTATTAAAATGGCCCCTCTTGTGTTAGAGCTACAAAAACATTCAGAACAAATCGAGCCGATTGTGACAGTAACAGCGCAACACCGTCAAATGCTAGATCAAGTGTTAGATATTTTCGGTATTACACCGAATTATGATTTGAATATTATGAAAGACCGTCAAACGTTAATTGATATTACAACGCGCGGTTTAGAAGGCTTAGATAAAGTCATGAAAGAAGCAAAGCCAGATATCGTTCTTGTACATGGTGATACAACGACGACATTTATTGCAAGCCTTGCTGCATTCTATAATCAAATTCCAATCGGTCATGTAGAAGCTGGTCTTCGTACGTGGGATAAATATTCTCCATACCCAGAAGAAATGAACCGTCAATTAACAGGCGTCATGGCAGATCTTCATTTCGCACCGACGGCAAAATCTGCAACAAACCTACAGCAAGAAAACAAAAAAGAGGCAAATATTTTTATTACAGGAAATACAGCAATTGATGCGTTAAAAACAACAGTAAAAGAATCATATACGCATCCTGTTTTAGAGAAGGTTGGAGATGATCGTCTTATCCTTATGACAGCACATCGCCGTGAAAATTTAGGTGAACCGATGCGCAATATGTTCCGTGCAATTAAGCGTCTTGTCGAAACACATGAAGATGTGCAAGTTGTATATCCAGTACATATGAATCCTGTTGTTCGTGAAATTGCAGGAGAAATTTTAGGAGATCATAATCGCATTCATTTAATTGAGCCGCTTGATGTAATTGATTTCCATAACTTTGCATCACGTTCATACTTAATGTTAACGGATTCTGGCGGTGTACAAGAAGAAGCGCCATCACTTGGTGTGCCAGTTCTTGTTCTTCGTGATACAACAGAGCGTCCAGAAGGTATTGAAGCTGGTACATTAAAGCTTGCTGGTACAGATGAAGAAACAATCTTTACTTTAGCAAATGAGCTATTATCAGATAAAGAAGCACACAGTGCAATGGCAAAAGCATCGAATCCATATGGTGACGGGCATGCGTCAGAGCGTATTGTAAAAGCGATTGTGGAGTATTTTAATAAATAATAAAGTGAAACTTCCATCAGTAAACGATTTTTTCACTGATGGAAAGCTCTCACCAATCGGGCTCTTATAGGCAG
Organism: Bacillus sp. EA-CB0995; assembly: GCF_055814245.1. Classification (NCBI taxonomy): domain Bacteria; kingdom Bacillati; phylum Bacillota; class Bacilli; order Caryophanales; family Bacillaceae; genus Bacillus; species Bacillus sp. EA-CB0995. Next base: position 540,183 of record NZ_CP169269.1, read on the forward strand.
TTTGATTTTGCAGCAATGAATAGCATCTTACTGCCCGTTAGAGCGGGATAAAGTGAAACTTCCATCAGTGAGCGATTTTTTTACTGATGGAAAGCTCTCACCAATCGGGCTCATACGGGCAGTTTGATTTTGCAACAATGAATAACATTCTACTGCCCGTTAGAGCGGGATAAAAAAAACAGCTATCTCCATTTGACGGAGATAGCTGTTTTTAATGTGCAGACATTTGCCATTCTGTATTTGATTCATGAGTGTCTGAATTTGTCTTTTGTTCATGCGATTTAGACGATGGTGTAGATTGTTCCTGTTTTCCAGGTTGATGTTGTATATTCGAGCTAGATGGTTTAGCCGGTTCTTGTGTTTCAGGCTGTTCTTGTGTATCCGACGCAGGAGCTGAATCTTCAAGTTCTAAGTTTTGCATAAAGGTATGGTGAATTTCTTGGATATTTGATTCGTCTGGAACGAAATAGTAAATTCCATCTATTTTTGCATCTTTGCCTTCCATTTTTACTGTTTGAATGGTAGATGTATCAAAGCCAGAGAATTCTTTATAGAGTGCAAGACCATCTGATACAGGTATATCTGTTTTGATATACTTTCCGATCACTTTTGCAATGTCATTGATTTTAAATACAGTAGAAGGTGAGTTTAATTCCTGTAACACCGCCTCAAGTACTTGACGTTGACGTGCAGCACGGCCAAAGTCCCCATTCGGATCTTGCTTTCTCATCCGAACATAAGCCAATGCTTCTTCCCCATTTAAATGCTGTGGTCCTTTTTTAAACTCAATCTTTTTGTAATAGTCAACATCAGAGCGTTCCCAGAAATCGAATGGAACATCGACTGTAACGCCGCCAACTGCATCGACTATGCCTTTAAATCCTTTAAAATCTAATTTAATATAATGATCGACAGGTACTTTTAAAAGGTTTTCCACTGTATCCATTGTCATTTTTTCTCCGCCATAGGCATGAGCTGCATTTATCTTATCTTTTTTGTCATGCCCAGCGATTGTTACGCGTGAATCACGTGGGATACTCATTAAAGATACTTTCTTAGATTTTGGATTAATAGTTGCAAACATTAAGGAATCCGTTCGTCCGTTTTGGCCGCCTGTGGCATAATCTTCAATTCCCATGATTAAAAGACTAAATGGTTTTTTCGTAATTTCTACATCCTCTGTGCGGAGTTTAGATTTATCATGCTTCGAGCCGCTGTAAATTCCCATTAAAGAAGAGTAAGAATTATACGCATAAACTGCTCCGCCTCCGATAAGGAGAGCAAAAATAAGGAATATAAACGATTTGCGTCTTCTTTTCTTTTTCGTCCTTCTATTCTGGAGATGATGATAACGATCTTCCATAAATAATCTCCTTTAAGTATAAATTAGTGTTGTACTATATCTTGTTCTAGATATAGCATCTCATCTTCATTAATTGTACATTTCCCATTTGTGATTTCAATCATCCATTCTGTGAATGATTGTTTTTGGCTTTCCTCCACATATGTGTCAAACGTGACATGATCTAAGTAGTGTATATCTTTAATCGCATATACAGAGTTGCGTAGTTCATTTTCAATTTTTCCGAGTAATGTATAATCAATTTCAGTTTTCATGACGCGCATCAGCTTTCGTTCAACGATGCCGACATGATTTAGACCTTCACTTGTACATTTCCCGTATGCACGAATTAAACCGCCTGCTCCTAGTTTAATGCCACCGAAATAACGCGTTACAACAACGACAGTATCTTTTAAGTGACGCTTCTTTAATACTTCTAGGATCGGGACACCAGCTGTACCACTAGGTTCTCCGTCGTCGTTTGCTTTTTGAATTTGGTCATGTTCGCCAATTAAGTAGGCTGAACAGTTATGGGTTGCATTCCAATGTTGCTTTTTAATCTTTTGGATAAATTCCTGTGCTTCTTCTTCTGTTGTTGCGCGGCTTACATGACAAATAAAGCGAGATTTTTGAATCACTATTTCATGTTCGCCGTACCCTTTTACGGTGAAATATTGTAGTAGCAATGATATACGCCCCTATCTTTGTAAAGTGAAACTTCCATCAGTGAGCGATTTATTCACGGATGGTTAGTTGAACTAATCGGGCTCTTACGGGCAGTTTGATTTTAGATCGATGTACTATATTCTACTGCCCGTTAGAGATAAATTATAACTTCTATCAGTGGGCAGCTCTATCCCAAGCTGATGGTTAGCTTTATGAAATCGGGTTCTTATGGAACATGATTCTATCTTCAGCTTCTTTCGTTTCTCAGAAGGTGAAGAACGTATTACCCGTTAGAGCGCTAAATTATCAATACTTTTTATTCTAAAAGGGCTGGTGTGGAGTTTCAAATCTTTTTTTGTAGAAATTTAACCTTTCCTATTATAATTTCAATTTTTTTGTTGTAAATTGTTGAAATAGTATTTATAATCTTAACCTCTCGTTTTTTCAGCAGTTAATGCACCTTTTTCCATTTTCATGTACAATAAATAAAATAAATTTGTTTATAAGGTAGGTACGAAAATGAAAACAGCTATTGTAACTGATAGTACGGCATATTTACCAAAACATGTTCGTGAAGAGTTAAATATACATATAATCCCATTGAATGTTGTTTTTGGGGATGATTCTTATCAAGAAGAGGTTGAGATTACAGCTGAAGATTTTTATGTGAAAGTTCGTGAACAGGAAGAGCTGCCGAAGACATCTCAACCAGCTATTGGAAAGTTTATTGAGTTATTTGAAGAGCTAGGGAAAGAATATGATGCAGTGATTAGCGTTCATCTTTCTAGCGGTATTAGTGGTACATATCAGACGGCGACGACAGCTGGTCAAATGGTAGACGGAGTAAAGGTATATACATACGACTCAGAAATTAGCTGTGAAGTTCAAGGTTTTTATGCACGTGAAGGCGCAAAAATGGCGAGTGAAGGGAAAACGCCGGAAGAGATTATCGCTCGTTTTGATGAAATAAAGAAAACAGTGGATGCGTATTTCGTTGTAGATGATTTGCATCATTTGCAGCGCGGCGGTCGTTTGAATAGTGCTCAGGCATTTATTGGAAGCTTATTGCAAGTGAAGCCGGTACTATATTTCCGTGATAAAGTTATTATTCCGTTTGAAAAAATTCGTACGCGTAAAAAAGCATTAAAACGTATTGTTGAAATTTTTGATGAACAAGCAAGTAAAGGTATGCCAATGGAAGCAGTTATCATTCATGCTAATCGAGAAGAAGAAGCAAAAGAATGGCAACAAGAATTGCAAAAAGCATACCCGCATGTAGAAATTCGAATCGGTTATTTCGGAGCGGTAATTGGTACACACTTAGGAGAAGGTGCTCTTGGCTTAGGATGGTATACGAAATAAAGTGAAACTTCCATCAGTGAGCGATTTTTTCACTGATGGTTAGTTGAACCAATCGGGCTCTTACAGGCAGTTTGATTTTGCAACAATGAATAGCAACTTACTGCCTGTTAGAGCGGGATAAAGTGAAACTTCCATCAGTGAGCGATTTTTTCACTGAAGGAAAGCTCTCACCAATCGTGCTTTTATGGGCAGTTATCCGCCACCTATCTCCTTTGAGTTTTTCTGAATCTTGAGGTGGGGGTCTTACTGCCCGTTAATGCGGGATAATGAAAAAAGCTCTCTTTCATGTAGAGAGCTTTTTTGGAAAAAATATAACAAACAAAATAAGTTTGATTACTTACTTTTTATAAGAAACTATTTTATAATAGAGAAGAGGTGAAACATATGGAACATAATCCGTGTTTATGTCCGAAGTTCGAGTCTGCTTTTACACTTCTTAGTAAAAAGTGGACAGGATTAATTATTAAATCACTGTTAGAAGAACCGAAACGATTTCGAGAAATTGCTGATATCATTCCAAATATGAGCGATCGTATGCTATCAGAGCGCTTAAAGGAATTAGAAAGTGAAGGAATTGTTGTGCGTGCCGTTTATCCGGAAGTGCCAGTTCGTATTGAATATGGTTTAACAGATAAAGGAAAAGCATTAGAGAGTGTAATGGATGAAGTACAAAAATGGGCAGAGAAATGGGTTCATTAATTGGGATTTTACTACCAAAAAGTAGTGGGATAAAAAAGTGCAGGGAGATATTCCTGCACTTTTTTACTTTACAAATGAGGAAAAATACGGTAAATAAATATTTCTTTTTGATTAAAAATATTACGTTAATATAACAATGGGGTTACGTGCGTATTTTGGATGTAATATAACCCTTCTTGTGGAGCTGAAAATTTAATTATTAATTTGGAAGATATGTAAAAAGAAGGTAGTATGTGGTCTTACTATGGCCAACACATGATGTGAAGAAGACGAGTTGGTTATATGATGGTGGAAAATGGCGTTTGGTTAGAGGAAGTAAAAGCTTAATAGATTAGTAAACTCTCTTGCGTGATAGCAAGAGAGTTTTTTGTTATACATCACATCACTATAAAGTAAATAAAATCGTGCGACAAAAGAGAAAAAGTATCGTCCTCATTCTCCATTTCTCTACAAAAAGGCACAATATTAGAATATAAATGTCAAGAAATTACAAACGTAATATTACATTTCTTTTACAAAAGCGTAACATTGCTAAAAAACATTGGTAATTATGGTATAAATTTTATTAGACAAATTCGGAAAAACAAGAAAAAGAAAGCGGTGTAAAACAGAATGAAAAAATTTAAAATCGCATCTTGCGCATTAGCAGCAGGATTTATGATGTTTTCAGTAGTAACACCAAATGCATTTGCTGAAAAAAATGACGACGTAAAAACACAAATTCAACAACAAAATGACACTTTACATAAACAACAACAAGAACGTGATGATCTTCAAAAACAAATGGACGAATTAAAGAATACAATTCAAGGATTGGATAAGTCTGTTCAAGAGAACGAAGGTAAACTTGCTGAAACAACGAAGCAAGTAGAAGAAACACAAAAATTAATTGAACAAAAAGATAAAGAGATTGCAGATTTACAAACGAAAATTGCACAGCGTGAAGAACTGTTGAAGAAGCGTTTAGTTGCTCTTCAAGAGAAACCAAACACGAATGTTGTAACGGAAGTAGTTGTAAATTCTAAAAGTCTTGCAGATTTAATTGATCGTTTAACTTCTGTTTCACAAATTCTTGAGTCTGACCAAGACATTATGAAAATGCAACAACAAGATCAAGATAAAGTGAAAAAAGATGTGGAACTTATAAAAGCAAAACAACAAGAATTAAAAGATGCACAAGCAAAAATTGAAACTGCGAAACAAGAACTTGATGCTGAAAAAGCGAAAAAACAAGCAGCAATAGATGATTTAAGTGCAAAAATGCAAACAGTTGTAAATGGAATGTCTAGCACAGAGTCGCAATTGAAAGATTTAGAAAAACAAGCTCTATACTTACAAAGCTTAGCTGAACAACAAGCACAACAAGCACAACAAGCACAACAACCACAGCAAGCACAACAAACGCAACAACCAGCAAATAATGGCGGCGGACAAGCTAAAAATGCTTCTAATTCGAAACCAGCTCCTGCAGCACCGCCACAAGAAGTAAGCGGTGGCGGGGATTCAAGTGTAATTGCAAAGGCACAAAAATACCTTGGTATGCCATATGTTTGGGGTAGTGCATCTCCATCTAACGGTGGATTTGACTGCAGTGGTTTCATTTCTTACATTTACGGCGTAGGTCGTCAAGATGTAGCTGGATACTGGAATTCTGTTCAGCATATTAGCAGCCCACAACCTGGTGATTTAGTATTCTTCCAAGGTACGTATAAAGCAGGTCCATCTCATATCGGTATTTATGTTGGCAACGGACAAATGATTCATGCTGGTGATAGCGGAATTGCATATTCTAACATTAACAGCAGCTACAACCAACAACATTTCTTAGGTTACGGTAGATTCTAGAATTTTAATTATATAAAATACGTGTATAAAGTCGATAGCTTACTATTTTAAGAGTAGGCTATCGGCTTTTTTAATTTTTTACAAACTCTTTCAATCTTTTTATAGTGAAAATAGAAAGGGGGAGAGAGGATGCTAGAAGGCCGACAGTTATTACTAGAGGAAGTATCCGTATCAGAGGAAGAACTTTATCAACTGGAACGGGATGGCTATATTTGTTATGAGCAAGGCGTTATAAAGAAAAACTCTCGTTATATGTGTCAGCGCTGCGGAAATGAAAAACGGCGATTATTTTTTTCGTTTTTATGCTATCGTTGCAATAAAATGTGTACATATTGCCGGAAGTGCATCTTGATGAGAAGAGTGAGTGAATGTACGCGGCTCGTTCGTTGGATTGGTCCTATACAAAATCAAATCATAGTGAATTGTCTTGAGTGGAACGGTCAGTTATCAGAAGGACAACAAAAGGCTGCAGACGGAATTGTAAGGGCAGTGCAAAGAAAAGAATCCTTTTTCGTCTGGGCCGTATGCGGTGCAGGGAAAACAGAGATGTTATTTCATGGTATACAAGAAGCCCTAAGTAAAGGAGAACGCGTTTGTATTGCGACGCCGCGGACGGATGTTGTCCTCGAACTTTATCCCCGTTTGCGGGAAGTATTCCCATCTGTTTCAATTTGTGCATTATATGGTGGAAGTGACGACTTATACACAAATGCGCAGCTTGTTGTTTCGACAACTCATCAACTCCTACGCTATTATAGAGCATTTGATGTCATGATCGTGGATGAGATTGATGCTTTCCCTTATTCAATGGATGAAACGCTGCAATACGCAGTTAACTCTGCTAGTAAAGAAAATGCTGCGTTTATTTATTTAACAGCCACTCCATCTAAAGATTGGCAGCGAAAGCTTCGTAATGGAAAACAAAAAGGAGTGATTATTCCTGCACGCTACCATCGTTATCCCCTACCTATCCCTATTTTTCGCTGGTGCGGGAATTGGCGGAAATCCATTCAAAAGAAAACCTTACCTTCAATTATTTTGCGGTGGCTTCATGTATACCTCGAAAAGCAATATCCTATTTTTTTATTTGTTCCTCATGTTTGTTATGTAGAAGAAATTGTTTCTATTTTAAAATGTATTGATAATCGTATAGAAGGCGTGCATGCGGAAGATTTGAAGCGAAAAGAAAAGGTGGCTTCATTCCGAAAAGGAGAGATTCCGTTATTAGTGACGACGACGATTTTAGAAAGAGGCGTTACCGTTTCGAATTTGCAAGTGGCGGTGTTAGGGGCAGAAGAGCATGTTTTTTCAGAAAGCGCGCTCGTTCAAATTGCAGGACGAGCGGGGCGTAGTAGTCATTCTCCTTATGGCGATGTCATCTATTTTCATTATGGAAAGACAGAAGCGATGGTTGCGGCAAAAAAACAAATTCAATCAATGAACAAGCAAGCAAAGCAAGAAGGGTTGGTAGACTAATGCATTGCCTTCTTTGTGATGATGTTATCTCTGTTTTGCCGAGCTGGTTTTCTTTTTTGTTGAACAAGAAAAGGGATACGTATGCGCATACTGTGAACAAAAATTTTCTTATATTATAGGAGACATTTGTGCAGATTGCGGAAGATCCTTTCAGTATCTATCAGATGAATATAAGCAAGGTGAATATTGTCAGGACTGCTTACGCTGGAAGCAAGATTCATATTTTCAGCATGTATATGTAAAAAATCGATCTGTCTATATATATAATGATTGGATGAAAGAAGTATTAGCCCGTTTTAAGTTTCGCGGCGACGCCGCTCTTGTTCAAGTGTTTGCTTCTTCTTTTTCCAACGTTTTTCAGCAGTATTTTCCCCATTGTGATTGCATTGTTCCTATTCCCCTTAGTCTGTCTCGTAAATATGAACGAGGATTTAATCAAGCAGAATTGTTAGCCTCATGCTTATCTATTCCAATTGTGAAAACATCACTCATGCGAAGCGATGCAGAGAAGCAAAGTAAGAAAACAAGAACAGAGCGTTTGCAGCGTCCGCGGCCCTTTTATTTTGCAGAGGAAGAATCCTTTCACGGAAAAGATATTCTCCTAATTGATGACGTATACACAACTGGGATTACGGTGCGTCAAGCGGCGCAATGCTTCTATGAACGAGGAGCACGGAATGTTTCATCATTGACGCTTTGCCGCTGAATTCTTGTTTGGTGTCCTCTTTACTAATACAGTGCAACTCAAATATTCTGGAATTTTTTCACTTTTGGATACACACAGAATCCTTTTGGTCACTCTAACTACAATAAAGTGAAACTTCCATCAGTGGGGGTTTTCTTCCTCCCTCACTGATGGAAAGCTCTCACCAATCGGGCTTTTACGGGATAAATCTTAAGTACATTTTCTCAACGTGGATTGTAAATTTTTTAGAAGGTTTTTAAGAAATTAAGAAAGAATACGTTCATCACCATTAAGTGCAATGGAGGTAGAAAAATAAAAAGTAAATGAGTCAGAAAATTCAAACTAAAGTTAAGGAGACATTTTCTATTACACGCTTATCATTCCATCAACTATAAATTATAGGATGAATTGAAGAACAACGTATTTGCATGAAGATGGGAATTGCAAATTAAATAAGGGGGACTGCTGTGTTGCATAAGTGCAAACGTTTTTTCGCAGTATTGACTATTTTTATTTTTGCTTTTTGTTCTTTTCATATTTCATCCGTTTCCGCTAGTTCTACGCAAATGTCTGGTGGGATTTTTCCGCCATCAGAATCGTTTACTCCTGGGAGTTGGTTTTTAGGGGCAACTCCTGAGCATGATTCGAATAAACCACCTATCGTTTTCGTTCAAGGTAAGAATGGAACTGCTAAGGACTGGTACGGTGAAACCGTTTATCACGGTATGAACGATATGTATAATTATGCTTATAATGCAGGGTATCAAACTGTTTTCGTTCAGCTGTATGATGCGGCCGGAAAGGGCTCAGCAAGTGAGTGGGATAATGGGCGTTTGCTCGCTTCTATGCTGGAGCAAATCTATAATCATTTTGGTAAAAAGGTTAATATTGTCGCACACAGCAAAGGCGGACCTGACACGCAAGCAGCGCTCGTTCACTACGGTGCTAGTCGCTTTGTTGGAAACGTAGTGACGCTCGCTTCTCCGCACTATGGCTCTAACTTAGCAGATTTGGCGTACAGTTGGTGGGCAGGCTGGCTTGCTTCCTTGTTAGGACAACGGGATGACGGCACGTACTCTTTGCAGACAGGGGAAATGGCGCAGTTTCGTAACATAACGGATAGTAATCCAAACGCAAAGTTGAACCGTTATTATACAGTTGCGGGCACGAGCTGGGGACCTGCCTTCTCTGCACTGTCTATAGGCGGATTTTACCTTTCCTGGTATGGTTCTAATGATGGGTTAGTCAATGAATGGAGCACGAAACTTCCTTATGGAACACATCTGTTTACAGATGCTAGCCTGGATCATGACAGCATTCGAAAAGGATCAGCTGTATTTTCACGGATTGAGTCTTATTTGCGCAATACTTCTGGGGTTGCCTCTATTGCAAACGAAAATATATTTGAAGAATCACAAAAAAATCTAGCTGTGAATGCTAATCAAACGGTGTTAGGAGGACCGCTCACACCAAACAGTTGGGTGGAACAAACCTTTGCGGTGGATACTGTAACGGATGGAAATGTTTCTGTGTTGACTGCATCTCCAGACGTACAGATGCAGCTTATCGCTCCATCTGGCAAGGTGTACACCAATCAAAACAGCAAAGCAGCGACGGGAGAAGAATATGCGTATTTTAGCGGAGCGACAATTCGGACATTCCAGGTTAATCAAATGGAAGTAGGTGAGTGGCGCTTAAAAATGATGTCACAAGCACAAAAAGATGCGTATCTTATGCTAGCTAATTATAAACAGGTTGCACCGTTTACGTTAGAAATGCCGGGTAAAGTCAAGAAAAATAAAGCGGAATTTAAGTTAAAGCAATCTACAAAACGTTCCCTACAGCAGGGGGATCTTTCCTTTGATATACGCGTTGTAGATCGGGATGGGAATTTAGTATCGCACTCCAATAAGCTGCAAAAGACAGATACAGTCACATTCACCGGGAATTTGCCAGATGTCGCAAAATCAGGTGTGTATAACGTAACGATTGATATTAAAGGAAAGAATAAAGAGGGAAAAGCATATACTCGGACGATTGTGCGTTCTGTGTATATTGAGAAATAAGGCATGTCGAAAGGTACAATAAAAAGGCGACAAGTCTTCTTTGACTTTGTGCTTTTCCATTCGTTATATTCAAAGTATGGGGCAGGTACCCTTATTTTACGATTGAAGGGAATGGAAAGAACATGCAAGGAAAAGTAAAATGGTTTAATGCAGAAAAAGGTTTTGGTTTTATTGAGCGCGATGGCGGTGACGATGTTTTTGTTCATTTTTCTGCCATTCAGCATGACGGATATAAAGCGTTAGAAGAAGGACAAAAAGTTAAATTTGATATTGTAGAAGGTGCGCGCGGTCCGCAGGCAGCAAATGTTGTGAAGTTATAATTATATATAATTGAAACATGGTGCAGTTTCAAAGACCAGCGTTTCACATAGGGGAGCCTCCGTTACATAGGTAACGGAGGCTTTATCATAAAGTGAAACTTCCATCAGTTATCCACTACCTATCTTCTTCGGATTCCTCACAATCTTGAGGTAGGGGTCTTACTGCCTGCGAATAGCGGGATAAACAAAGAGTTGTCAAAAAGTTGTAGTATTTTTGTAACGGATTTTTCACACTTACATATGATAACTACGATATAAATAGGATAAAATAATAATAGAAAAGGAATTACATTTCTTTTTCTACAAAATTCGATAAAAAAATATCGATTTTGTCAAAAAATTTAAAAATGAAAGAAGGATTTTTGATACCTTTGTCGAAAACCTATACATAGGCTTGAAAGGAGGAGTTCATCTTATGAAATTTAACATTCGCGGTGAAAATATTGAAGTAACTCCAGCATTAAAGGAATATGTAGAGAAAAAGCTAGGTAAATTAGAGCGCTATTTCGAGACTTTTCCAGAAATTAAGGTAAACTTAAAAGTGTACTCTGACAAGCAACGAGTGGAAGTAACAATTCCGTTTCCGGATTTATTACTTCGCGCTGAAGAAACAAATAGCGATATGTATGCTGCTATTGATTTAGTCGTAGATAAACTTGAACGACAAATCCGTAAACATAAAACAAAGGTAAATCGTAAGTTACGTGAAAAAGGCACTACAAAAACAATGTTGATTCTTCCAGAGCAACCAACTGCGCAAGAAGAGGTTGCTGAAGATGAATTAGAACTTGTTCGTACAAAACGATTTGACTTAAAACCAATGGATGTAGAAGAAGCAATTTTACAAATGGACATGTTAGGCCATAACTTCTTCGTCTTTACAAATTCAGACACAAATGAAACAAATGTTGTATATGGACGTAAGGATGGAAAATACGGTTTAATTGAAACTAAATAATAATATAAGGAAAACGCAGCTGTAATGGCTGCGTTTTTTTAGGTTATCAGGAACTTCCTGATAGCCGTTTTTGAGTCGTATATTGTAAACTCGTCAATAAATTGATGCTATCTCGCTATTCGCGGACAGTAAGACCCCCACCTCAAGATCTAGAAAAAAGCGAAGAAGATGAGTGGGGGCGTTTTCATGAGGGCGCGTTTGGCCGATTGTTGTCATAGATATAAAACAAGTGTTACAATTGTCAGTAGGTTTATCCTTTTTTAAGGAAAAGAATCCTATTTTTTAGTAAAGAAATGAGATTGAGTGTTATAGCGACCAATCAGTGAAAAGAGCAATAAAAAACACTGATGGAAGTTTTATTTTAATAAAGAGGAGCGTATTCCCATGATCGGTATTTTAAAAAAGGTGTTTGATGTAAATGAACGTCAAGTAAAACGTATGCAGAAAACCGTGGATCAAATCGAAGCATTAGCACCTCAAATGTCACCACTGACAGACGAACAATTAAAAGGAAAAACAGTAGAGTTTAAAGAACGATTAACAAAAGGTGAAACAGTGGATGATTTATTGCCAGAAGCTTTTGCAGTCGTACGTGAAGCGGCAACACGTGTACTTGGCATGCGTCCATATCCTGTTCAGTTAGTGGGTGGTATTGCCCTGCATGAAGGGAATATCTCTGAGATGAAGACAGGGGAAGGTAAAACGTTAACTTCTACATTACCAGTATATTTAAATGCCCTTACAGGAAAAGGTGTTCACGTTGTTACAGTGAATGAATACTTAGCGCAGCGTGACGCAAGTGAGATGGGACAATTACATGAGTTTCTTGGTTTAACAGTTGGTATCAATTTAAATCATATGTCACGAGAAGAGAAGCAAGCTGCGTATGCTGCTGATATTACGTACAGTACGAATAATGAGCTTGGATTCGACTATTTACGTGATAACATGGTGCTTTATAAAGAACAACGCGTACAGCGTCCATTACATTTTGCCATCATCGATGAAGTAGACTCGATTTTAATTGATGAAGCACGTACACCGCTTATTATTTCTGGACAAGCGCAAAAGTCTACGGAATTATATTTATTTGCGAATGCATTTGTTCGTACATTAACGAATGAAAAAGAATATACATTCGATGTGAAAACGAAAAATGTTATGTTGACGGAAGAAGGGATCAACAAAGCAGAAAAATCATTCCACATTGAAAATTTATTTGATTTAAAACATGTAGCGCTTCTTCACCATATTAACCAAGCGTTGCGTGCTCATGTTGTGATGCAGCGTGATACAGATTATGTTGTGCAAGAAGGCGAAATCGTAATTGTTGACCAATTTACAGGTCGTCTTATGAAAGGGCGCCGTTACAGCGAAGGATTGCACCAAGCGATTGAGGCAAAAGAGGGCGTTGAAATTCAAAATGAAAGTATGACGCTTGCAACGATTACATTCCAAAACTACTTCCGTATGTATGCGAAGCTTTCTGGGATGACAGGAACAGCGAAAACAGAAGAAGAAGAATTCCGTAACATCTATAATATGCAGGTTATTGTTATTCCGACGAATAGACCAATTGTTCGTGATGACCGTGCAGATTTAATTTTCAAAACGATGGAAGGAAAATTTAATGCGGTTGTAAATGATATTGTTGCTCGTCATAAAAAAGGACAACCAGTTCTTGTTGGTACAGTAGCGATTGAAACGTCTGAGTTAATTTCGAAGATGTTAACGAGAAAAGGTGTGCGCCATAATGTCTTAAATGCGAAAAACCATGCACGCGAAGCAGAAATTATCGCTGAAGCAGGTCATCCAGGTACGGTAACAATTGCAACGAACATGGCTGGACGTGGTACGGATATTAAGCTTGCAGAAGGCGTACGTGAAAACGGTGGTTTATCCGTTATCGGTACAGAGCGTCATGAAAGCCGACGCATTGATAATCAGCTGCGCGGTCGTTCAGGACGTCAAGGAGATCCTGGTGTGACGCAGTTCTACTTATCAATGGAAGATGAACTGATGCGCCGCTTCGGTTCTGATAATATGAAAGCGATGATGGATCGTCTCGGTATGGATGATTCTCAGCCAATCGAAAGTAAAATGGTATCTCGCGCTGTTGAATCTGCACAAAAACGAGTAGAAGGTAATAACTACGATGCTCGTAAGCAGCTTCTTCAATACGACGATGTACTTCGTCAGCAGCGTGAAGTTATTTACAAGCAGCGTCAAGATGTAATGGAATCAGATAATCTGCGCGGCATTATTGAAGGAATGATGCATTCTACAGTAGAACGTGTTGTAGCTCTTCATACGCAAGAGGAATTAGAAGAAGAATGGAACATTGCTGGTCTTGTTGAATACTTAAATACAACTCTTCTACAAGACGGTGATGTGAAAGAAGAAGAATTACGCCGCTTAGCGCCAGAAGAAATGATCGATAGCATTTTTGCGAAAGTGAAAGAGCGCTACGACGAGAAGGAAGCACAAATGCCGGAAGCACAAATACGTGAATTTGAAAAAGTAGTTGTATTCCGCGTTGTAGACTCGAAATGGATGGATCATATCGATGCGATGGATCACTTACGTGAAGGTATTCATTTACGTGCATATGGTCAAATTGATCCGCTTCGTGAATATCAAATGGAAGGCTTTGCGATGTTTGAAGCAATGATTGCTTCTATTGAAGAAGATATTTCTCGTTATATTATGAGAGCGGAAATCGAACAAAACTTAGAGCGTCAAGAAGTAGCGCAAGGAGAAGCGGTTCATCCCAAAGACGGAGATGGAGCTGGAGTTTCAAAAAAGAAACCAGTCGTAAAAGGTGAGCAAACAGGCCGTAACGATTTATGCACATGTGGCAGCGGGAAAAAATACAAAAACTGCTGTGGAATTGGGAAATAAAGAAAAGCAGAAGCGTCTCGTTTAGAATCGCAGGACGTTGGAGCCTAAGGCAGAGAGGCGCTTTTTGCCTCGTCCGAGGGGCGAAACGACCGGAGATTCTAGCCGCTGGAGCTAGACAATAAAGAAAAGCGGAAGCGGCTTTGTTCAGAATGTTTTACCTCATGGATGGAAAATTTCCGTGAACATTCATATAATAACAAGAGATGAACTCTCTCTCGCAAAAGCAGAGAGAGTTTGCCTTGTTGTTCGTATAAAGTGAAATGGGTTCTTACTGCCCGCAAATAGCGGGATAAATGGAAAAGGTAATAGTAATTACATAGAGGTGACCAAAATGGAATTAGTAGAAATTAGGCAAGAACTAGAGAAATTGGCTAAGAGATTAGCGGCTTTTAGGGGGTCTCTTTGACCTCGCTGGAAAAGAAAAGCGAATTGCAGAACTAGAAGAAATTATGATGGGTGCAAGCTTTTGGGATGATCAAAAAAGTGCACAAACAGTCATCAATGAAGCAAATGCTTTAAAAGACATGGTTGGTAAGTTTAATACGCTTAACGAAACGTTTGAAAATCTAGAAGTAACGCATGAACTTGTAAAAGAAGAATACGATGAAGAGCTGCATGCGGAGCTTGAAGATGAAGTGAAAACTTTATCTGCAGATATGAATGAATATGAACTTCAACTATTGTTAAACGAAGAACACGACAAGAATAATGCTATTTTAGAGTTGCATCCAGGTGCAGGTGGAACAGAATCACAAGATTGGGGTTCTATGCTGCTTCGTATGTATACACGCTGGGCGGAAAAACGCGGTTTTAAAGTAGAAACGTTAGATTATCTTCCTGGAGATGAAGCTGGGATTAAAAGTGTTACGTTATTAATTAAAGGACATAATGCTTACGGTTACTTAAAAGCAGAAAAAGGCGTACATCGTCTTGTACGTATTTCACCATTCGATTCATCTGGCCGTCGTCATACATCGTTTGTATCTTGTGAAGTTGTACCAGAGTTTAACGATGATATTGAAATTGAAATACGTACAGAAGATTTAAAAATAGATACGTACCGTGCGAGCGGTGCGGGTGGACAGCATATTAATACGACGGACTCAGCTGTTCGTATTACACATATTCCAACAAATGTTGTGGTAACATGTCAATCTGAGCGTTCACAAATTAAAAACCGTGAGCATGCAATGAAAATGTTGAAAGCGAAACTGTACCAACAAAAATTAGAAGAACAAAAAGCGGAGCTTGATGAAATTCGCGGTGAACAAAAAGAAATCGGATGGGGAAGCCAAATTCGTTCATACGTATTCCATCCATATTCTCTTGTGAAAGATCACCGTACAAATACAGAGATCGGGAATGTTCAAGCGGTTATGGACGGAGAGATTGACGCATTTATTGATGCGTATTTACGTTCTCGTATTTCATAAAGTGAAACTTTCATCGGTACGAAAAAATGCCAACAGGTCGTTGGCACATGCGTGAGGCAATGAGGAGTATACCTTCTGTCTAGAGGGAGAGAAAGAGGAGAGAAGTTGCCAGGCAACTTCTCTTTTTGGTGGATGTAGTTGTAGCATACAAGCTTGTATATTGTTTTGTAAAAAGTAGAAAATAACAAAATGTTGGGAGTAATTGATCAGAAGAATGGAATGATTTTCGTATTCTGTATGCTAGGAAAATTTGTTGTTTTGCATCATGTCATTCGTTCACAAAATTGAAACAATTACTGAAAAGCATTATGCCTGTAAGTGTCCCTTCTCGTTTAGGGGAATATTGGTTATGCAGGTAAGTTTTGAAATTGCAGGAAAATCATTATAATGCTATTGAGGGATTAATTAACAGCAGGGAGCGATATAGATGAAAAAGAAATTGTTGATGATTGTAGCAGGTACATCATTAGCTCTTGCATTAGGAGCATGCGGGAAAACGGAAGAAAGTAAACCTTCTAGTCCTAGTCAACAGGCAAGCACAGATAGCGCTGAAAAAATATTCCAAAAAAGCTGTGCAGGATGCCATGGTAATGATCTAAAAGGATTATCTGGACCATCGTTAGAAAAAGTGGGCGGAAAATATTCAGAAGAAGATATTGAAGGCATTATCGCTAAAGGCCGCGGCATTATGCCAGCTGGTGTAATCCAAGGCGAAGACGCGAAAAAAGTTGCAGAATGGCTAGCTGAGAAGAAGTAAGAAAGAAAAGCGGAAGCGGCTCGTTCAGAATCGCAGGACGTTGGAGCCCCCGACAGAGAGGCGCTTTTTGCCTCGTTCGAGGGGGCGAAACGACCGGAGATTCTAGCCGCTAGAGCTGGACAAGAAAAGTGGAGCTGACTGTTCAAACATGAATGCTAATTTTCTTCTGTATAGAAGAAAATTAGCATTCTTATGCGGCAGTCTTCAGCCATTGGTGTATGAAATTCAAACAAATAAGACCTTTTTACTTGATGACAGAAGGTCTTATTTGTTTGTGTCATGTCATATATTCTGCGCTGTGTAACACAACTGTAACAAAGTTGTATCCGAATTGGAAACCGAATAATGGTACAATGTAGGGCGTAGTATCTTTTGTAGAATTTTGAAGAAAAAGTTTTACATACATGAGAAGCTGAAATAGCGATTGGTTAGAGACGCAGCGAAAGATTGAATATTGTGATCGCTATGGCTAAACAACGAAGAGTATAAAGTGTCGAAAAAAATCATTAATATTGGGTGATAAATAATGATAACAATGACGAATGTTTATAAGGAGTATCCAAACGGCATGAAAGCTGCTAATGGACTCACAGTTAAAATTAAGCAAGGTGAATTTGTATATGTAGTAGGACCGAGTGGAGCCGGGAAGTCTACATTTATTAAAATGATGTATCGTGAAGAGAAACCGACTACAGGTTCTATTAATGTAAATGGTTTAGTAATTGAATCTTTAGCAGAGCGCGATGTACCGTATTTCCGTCGCCAGCTAGGCGTGATTTTCCAAGATTTCAAGTTGCTTCCGAGGTTAACTGTATATGAAAATGTTGCATTTGCTTTAGAGGTAATTGAAGAAGAGCCAGACGTGATTCGTGAGCGTGTTATGGAAGTGTTAAGTCTTGTAGGTCTTGACGATCGTGCTGATGCATTGCCAAGTGAACTTTCTGGTGGTGAGCAACAACGTGTTGCAATTGCAAGAGCGATTGTGAATCGCCCGAAAGTTGTAATTGCCGATGAACCAACAGGTAACCTTGATATGGATACAGCGATGGATATTATGAATATTTTCAAACGCATTAATGAGCGTAATACAACAATTATTATGGCAACGCATAATGCGGATATTGTAAATACAATTCGTCACCGTGTAATTGCGATAGAAGACGGAAAAATTGCTCGAGACGAGATTGAGGGAGGATACGGATATGAAGACTAAAACCCTTAGTCGACATTTACGAGAAGGTGTCAAAAATTTATCCCGTAATGGATGGATGACATTTGCTTCTGTAAGTGCAGTAACAGTTACATTACTGCTTGTAGGTGTCTTTTTAACAGCAATTATGAATATGAACCATTTTGCAACGAACGTAGAGCAAGATGTAGAGATTCGTGTACACATTGATCCAGCGGCTAAGAAAGAAGATCAACAGAAATTAAAAGAAGATATTTCAAAGATTTCGCAAGTCGATTCTATTAAATATTCTTCTAAAGATGAAGAGCTAAAAAGATTGATTAAAAGTTTAGGAGATAGCGGGAAATCCTTTGAGCTATTTGAGCAAGATAACCCATTAAAAGACGTATATGTTGTAAAAGCAAAAGAACCAACTGATACAGCAAGTGTTGCAAAGAAAATTGAGAAAATGCAATTTGTAAATCAAGTACAATACGGACAAGGTGAAGTAGAAAAACTATTCGATACAGTAAAAGCTGGTCGTAATATTGGTATTGTATTAATTGCTGGTCTTTTATTTACAGCAATGTTCTTAATCTCTAATACAATTAAAATTACAATTTATGCACGAAGCACAGAAATCGAAATTATGAAACTTGTTGGAGCGACAAACTGGTTTATTCGTTGGCCGTTCTTATTAGAAGGGTTATTCCTAGGTATACTAGGGTCGATCATTCCAATTGTTGTAATCTTAACTTCGTATAATTCGCTTCAAGCTATGTTTAATGAGAAATTTAGCGGAACAATTTTTGAATTGCTTTCATATAGCCCATTCGTTTTCGAGCTATCTGCGTTATTAATGCTAATCGGTGGATTAATCGGTATGTGGGGAAGCGTTATGTCTATCCGTCGTTTCTTAAAAATATAAGTGTAAAAAGTTGCAAACATATTTCGTACAAGCTTATCATATAGTAGAAATAGATAAAGGCATCGCACAGTGTGTGATGCCTTTTCATACACCATTGTGTGTTCGGAAAGGGGAATTCCGCATTGAAACGTAGAGTTGCGATTATTGGAATGATTGTTGCGTTTTTAATTGGCGCTGGCGGAATGTTCGCAGGTATGCATTGGCTTGAAAATAGCTCTTACACAGTGCAATCAATTACAGGGAAAAATGCCAATGTAAGACAAGCGGATGTGGATAAAATTCGCGAAGCGTATGCACTAATTGATTCACGTTATGTTGAGGATGTGAACGACGACAAGCTTGTTGAAGGAGCTATTCAAGGGATGCTTGCAACGCTGAAAGATCCATACTCTACATACATGGATAAGAAAACAGCAGCGCAATTTGAGCAATCGCTTGATCCAGAGTTAGAAGGAATTGGTGCTGAAGTAAATAAAACGGATGATAAGTTAATGATTGTTTCGCCGATTAAAGATTCTCCAGCAGAAAAGGCTGGTCTTAAACCGAACGATCAAATTTTAACAGTTGATGGAAACAGTGTGAAAGACTTATCCCGCGAAGAAGCAGTTATGAAAATTCGAGGAAAGAAAGGAACAACGGTTACGCTTGAGGTAAAACGTTCTGGAGTTAATGATCCGTTAACATTTAAAATTAAGCGTGATAAAATTCCGATTTTGACTGTATTTAGCTCTGTGAAGCAAGAGAATGGGAAAGATATTGGGTATATGCAAATCACATCATTCTCTGAAAAAACAGCAACAGAGTTTAAAGATCAATTGAAAGATCTTGAAAAGAAAAATATACAAGGACTTGTTATTGATGTGCGTGGAAATCCAGGTGGTTATTTAACGAGTGTTGAAGATATTTTAAAAGTGCTGATGACAGACCAAAAGCCAATGGTTCAAATAGAACAACGTAATGGTGAAAAGCAAAAGTTCTATACATCATTAAAAGAGAAGAAACCATATCCGATTTCTGTATTAGTCGATAAAGGCAGCGCATCTGCTTCTGAAATTTTAGCAGGAGCTTTACATGAAGGAGAAGGTTATCCTCTTATTGGTGAGAAAACGTTTGGTAAAGGTACTGTTCAGCAAGCTGTACCGTTTACGGATGGTAGTAACATTAAACTGACGATGTTTAAATGGTTAACACCGGACGGCAATTGGATTCATAAAAAAGGAATTGAACCGACGGTCGAAGTGAAGCAGCCTGATTACTACTACGCAACGCCAATTCAAATTGAAAAAACATTGTCTTACAATGATAACGATGAGCAAGTGAAGCATGCACAAGAGATGTTGAAGAGTCTTGGGTATGAGCCGGGGCGTGAAGATGGCTATTTTAGTAAAGAAACAGAAGCAGCTGTGAAAGCATTCCAAAATGCAAACGATATGAATGCAACGGGTCAGCTTGATAAAAAGACAGCAGAAGCAATCCAAAACAAAATCGTTGAAAAAATTCGTTCTGGTGAAAACGACCTGCAGCTACAAACAGCTTTAAAATTAATGGCGAAATAAAGTGAAACTTCCATTTGGAGATGCTTTTTCTCCAAATGGTTAGTTGAACCAATCGGGCATTTACGGACAGTTGTCAGTTGTCTTTATCTTCTTGAGAGAGTCTTACTGTCCGTTAATGCGGGGTAAAGTGAAACTTCCATTTGGAGATGCTTTTTCTCCAAATGGTTAGTTGAACCAATCGGGTATTTCTCTATCTATCTCCGAATGGGACTTTATTTCACTGGTGAAAGGTAAAAAAATATACAGGCTTGCGTAGCCTGTATATTTTTTTATGTGTTAAACAAACGTTTGATTAATTGTGATAAGATAAAATAAAACTTCCATTATTGGGGGTATATCCTACATAATGGCAATTGAATTCTTGTAGGCAGGAAGTCTTACTGCTCATTAAGTGCGGCAGAAATGAAATATATTACAAATGGTGGTGAATCGTTTCATGGAGGTTTGGTCGTTAGAAGTTGTGAAGGCAATTGTGCGTTTCTTCGCACATCCTGCTTTGTATATTTTCTTTATAAGTAGCTTTTTTGTTGGATATTTACGAGTACTACGAGAACGGAAAGATTTTTCCTTTAAGGTGTATGATATTTTGTATGAATTACGTACATCTGCATTCGCAGGAATTGGTTTTGGACTCATTCTATCATTGATTACAGTTGGAATGGGGCTTGTTATCTCACAAGCAAGTGTGTTTATGATAGCAATTTGGACGGTATTCTTTGCTCTTATTGCTCAATATAGATACTTATCTCCTGCATACACATTCGGAATTGCGATTGCAGCGACGTTATTATCTTCAAAACTCCCAGTCTCTTTCTTACAGCTTCGTGAGGGAGAAGAGAGCAGTGTCGTGTCGTTAGCGATTTTACTTGGACTTATGTTAGTTGTGGAAGGTTTGCTTATTTCTAAGAACGCAGCGAACTATTCGACGCCGAAATTACGAAAAGGAAAACGTGGTTTAAATATTGGACTGCATGAATCAAAAAGATTATGGTTAGTACCGATATTTGTTCTTGTACCAGGTGACGCTATAACGCAGTTTGTGTCTTGGTGGCCGGTTGTATCTGTCGGGTCGCAAAAGTTTTCTTTATTCTTAATTCCATTTCTAATTGGGTTTATGAGAACAATTAAAAGTTTTGAGCCAAAAGGAGCATTGTTATTTACAGGTCGTCGTGTGTTTGGATTAGCTGCAGTTGTTCTTCTATTAGGAATAGCAAGTTACTGGTGGCATACACTAGCAATTGTAGCTATGGGAGCAGCAATGCTTGGTCGTCTTACGATTACTGTGCAAGAACGTTTAGAGGATGAAAAGCGCCCTGCATATTTTTCCTCTCGTGATCATGGCTTAGTTGTATTAGACACAATTCCAGGTACAGCTGGAACAACGATGGACTTGAAACCAGGGGAAATGATTGTGAAAGTGAATGGAATCAGTCCGACTAATGTGGACGAGTTTTACAATGCCCTGCAATCAAAAACAACAGGCGCTTTTTGTAAAATGGAAGTTATTGATACGAATGGTGAACTTCGTCTTGTACAACATGCGATTTATGAAGGAGAGCATCACGAACTGGGAATTGTTTTTGTAGAACAAGAGCATCAGTGGGATACCGAAGTTGTGTGATGTGAGTTTTCATAGTTAACCGGAATTGTTTTAAAACTAACCGAATCTTTTTCATAATTGATTGATAAGGATGGAAATTATCCCGCATTAACGGGCAGTAAGACCCCACCTCAAGATTCAGAGAGAAGCAAAGAAGATAGGTGAGGATAACTGCCCGTAAAAGCCCGATTGGTTCAACTAGCCATCAGTGGGGGATGAAGAAAACCCCCACTGATGGAAGTTTCACTTTATTGTGTGAGGGTTCTGGTGTGAAAAATATATGGATTAAAAATATAAGTGTATTGTTTTTGGACAGACTTCTCATTTTGAAAAGTCTGTCCTTTTTTAATCCTTCTCATCGCTTCTAGTCCAGCAAGCATTCATCCCGCATTAACGGGCAGTAAGCCCCCACTGATGGAAGTTTTACCTTATTTCGCTGTTTGAAACGATTTCAACTTTAACTTGATAGATTTTTACAAGGGTCTTGAGATTTTGCGCCAGAATTAATATAGAGGTACGGTATCTATTATGAGATTAATAATGTATCAATTTCTTCATGATTCCCGTCTAATTCTATGTTAAAGCTCATGTTTCAATCTAGTAATAAAGTTCTTACAAATTTGAGAATAATGTTTTCCTTCTGAACGTACCCAGGCGAAATAGACATCCTGTTGCTTAGGAACTTCAAGTTCAATGGTTACAATGTCTTTTTTTAGTAAAGTTTCCTCACTAGGAAAAGAATAATCAGGACCAACAGTGATAGCTAATCCGTCTTTAATAGTTTTTAGGATGGCATCTGTATTGTTAGTGGTAAAAAGAATATCAACAGAGCCATATGCAGTTGTAAACTGGTTCATAAACCATTCGACGTAATCATCTTTGTATAAAACTAAAGAATGAGCTAACAGTTCTTCTGGAGTAATTGATTTGTTAAATGCTAAAGGTGAATTACGGCTGACTCCAATAACCATTTTTCCTTTTAACAATGGTTCAAGCAATAATCCACTACCTTTATGAACAATGTCTTCAAATTGAATAATTAGACCCATGTCAATCTTATGTTGGCGAATATCATCTAGTATTTCCTGCGAACCTTTTTCAAATATCTCTATTTTTACATTTGGATAATCCTTTTTAAAATTTGTTACTGTATGAACCAATAACGGCATAGGGCCAGGAATTGTTGCAATTCTTAATTCACCACGTCCGGTATTTGCGAACCCGTTAGCCTCATCTTTTAACTCCTGGAGTTTCTCTAATGCTTCAGCAGCTTTTTTAATAATACTTTTTCCTTCAGCGGTAGGGATTGTACCCAATCGAGAGCGTGTAAACAATAATACCCCTAATTCTGCTTCTAATGCTGAGATTGATTGACTGATAGCAGATAATGTGACATGCATATTTTGTGCTGCAATGGTTAAAGAACCTGCATTTGTAACCGCAACTATGTATTCTAATTGTTCAATGTTCATATAAACACGACCTCTTTTATTAAGTCTTACTTAAGCAATGATAAGTATGTTTTAATAATATTTAATGTATAGAAGTGTTACAATTATTGCAAGAAATCTTATCGCGTATAGGGGAGTAGTTATGATGACAAGAAGAGTTGCTGTAATTACAGGCGGAGGAAGTGGAATTGGTCGACAAACATGTATCAAATTTGCAAGAAAAGGGGATCAGGTGGTAGTCGCTGATGTTAATGAAACAGGTGGAAAAGAAACTGTAGACCTCATTAAAGCTGAAGGTGGAACAGCTATTTTTGTTAAGACAGATGTTTCACAGTACGAGCAAGTAGAAAATCTAGTTAATATCGCAGTAGAAACGTATGGCCGAATTGATATTATGTTTAACAATGCTGGAATTGGCGGGGCAGGTCCAGTGCTTCATCAAAATATGGATCGCTATGAAAAAGTAATTGGGGTTAATCAACATGGTGTTGCCTATGGAATTATAGCAGCAGGAAAGAAAATGAAAGAATTAAATATAAAAGGTGTAATTATAAATACAGCTTCTGTTTTTGGCTTCTTAGCTTCTCCAGGTACATTTGCATATCACGCAACAAAAGGTGCTGTTATTATGATGACAAAATCTGCAGCGCTTGAATTAGCTGAATACGGAATTCGTGTAGTAGCGGTAGCACCAGGAGTTGTCGATACACCTATTCTTCATGGATATAGCGATAGTATGATTGAATCTATGAAAACGAAAGTTATGGGTAATGAGTTAACGAATCCAGAAGCACTTGCTGATGTAGTCTATCTTCTTTCATTAGAAGAAGCAGATGCCATTAATGGGAGTGTAGTAATGGCTGACCATGGATATGCTTCATTTAAATAATGAAACATGAATGTGATTTTTCTAGTTTTTAAATATAAATGCATGTAATATTTTGGAATATTACATTAATTTGTTTTGTTTGTGATTGAAATGTCCACGATAGAACGTATAAATTTTTCAGGCTTTCATCAATGGAGATAAAAAAATTTCCACTGATGAAAGTTTCACTTTATTAAGGAAAGGATTTTTTACATGAAAGGGACTAGCAATATTCCGCAGCCTAAAACTTTCGGGCCACTTCGTAATTTACCATTGTTAAACGGAGAGGAACCTATGCAATCAATTTTAAAGCTTTCGTATGAATATGGACCGATTTTTCAACTTGAATTACCTAGAAGGACTAGCACCATTGTTTCTAACCATGAATTAGTGTCGGAAGTATGCGATGAATCTCGATTTGAAAAAAGCGTTGGAACCGCTTTACAAAATGTTCGTGCATTTACTGGCGACGGGTTATTTACGAGCTGGACAAACGAACCAAACTGGCATAAGGCACATAACATTCTGCTTCATAGCTTTAGTCAGCAAGCTATGAAGGGATATCATTCTATGATGGTTGACCTTGCTATGCAATTGGTTCAAAAGTGGGAGCGTCTCAACCCTAATGAAAGTATTGATGTACCAGAAGATATGACACGCCTTACGCTAGATACTATTGGGTTATGTGGATTTAATTATCGTTTTAATAGTTTTTATCGTGATACTTCGCATCCTTTTATTACTAGCATGGTTCGTTCGCTTGAAGAGGCAATGAACCAATCTCAACGCTTAGGTATACAAGATAAACTAATGGTTATGAAGAAACGTCAGTTTAAGCAAGATATTCAATCTATGTTTGATTTGGTAGATAATATTATTGCAGAGCGTAAAGAAAGTGATAATCAAGATGGAAATGACTTGCTAGCTCATATGCTGAATGGTAAAGATCCGCAAACAGGTGAAATGTTGGATGATGAAAATATTCGTTTTCAAATCATTACTTTTTTAATAGCCGGACATGAGACGACTAGTGGTTTATTGTCATTTGCACTATATTTCCTTTTGAAAAATCCGGATAAGCTTAAGAAGGCATATGAAGAAGTAGATAGAGTTTTAACAGAGCCGATTCCCACATATGAGCAGGTTCAAAAACTTAAATACATTCGTATGATTCTTAATGAGACGTTACGTTTATGGCCAACAGCCCCAGCTTTTTCACTTTATGCAAAAGAAGATACACTTCTTGGTGGAAAGTACCCTATAGAAAAGGGAAGAGAGGTTACAGTTCTTATACCAAAGCTTCACCGTGATACGAGTGTATGGGGGGATGATGTTGAAGATTTCCAACCTGAGAGATTTGAAAATATTGCACAAATCGCTCCACATGCATATAAGCCATTTGGGAATGGTCAAAGAGCTTGTATTGGACAACAATTTGCAGTTCAGGAAGCTACTTTAGTATTAGGTATGATTCTTCAATATTTTGAAATTATCGACCACACAGACTATCAATTAAAAGTTAAGGAAACATTAACTTTGAAACCAGATGGATTTACTATGTGCGTCAAACCACGAACTAAAAAAGTTACATTAGCTGTTTCTGATCCAAAAGTTACAATACCAACAGAGCAGGAAGTAAAACATAACTTTAAAACTGTTGTTGATTCGCATCATACACCGCTACTAGTACTTTATGGATCAAACCTTGGAACAGCGGAAGGACTCGCACGAAAACTTGCTGACACTGCTCGCTTTCAAGGCTTTCAGAGTGAAGTGGCGCCGCTTGATGAGTATACTGAAAAGCTTCCTAGAGATGGAGTCGTGTGTATTATTACTTCTTCATATAATGGTAATGCACCTGATAACGCAAAGGAATTTGTCCATTGGATAAGCAAGTTAGAGGATGAAACGTTAAAAGGAGTGAAGTATGCTGTTTTTGGATGCGGCGACCGTAATTGGGCTAGCACATACCAACGTATTCCAAGATTTATTGACGAACAATTGGCCTTAAAGGGTGCGACTCGTCTGGTTATACGTGGTGAGGGTGATGTGAATGAAGACTTTGAATTCCAATTTGATGAGTGGCAAAATCAGCTATGGGAAGATGTAGCAAGAGCTTTGAATTTAGAAGTTAATAAAAATGAAAAACGTTCGGAAAATAAATTGAAATTACAATTTGTTAGCGAATTGACAAGTACGCCTCTAGCGAAAACGTATGATGCACTTTCGGCGTATGTTATAGAAAATCGTGAACTTCAAACAGAGAAAAGTGTACACAGTACGCGCCATATTGAAATTACTTTGCCTGAAGGTGTTCAATACCGAGAGGGTGATCATCTAGGAGTCTTACCACAGAATAGAAAAGATCTTGTAGAACGTGTTTTACAACGATATGGATTAAATGGAAAAGATGTTCT
This sequence comes from Bacillus sp. EA-CB0995, assembly GCF_055814245.1. Taxonomy (NCBI): domain Bacteria; kingdom Bacillati; phylum Bacillota; class Bacilli; order Caryophanales; family Bacillaceae; genus Bacillus; species Bacillus sp. EA-CB0995. The sequence continues at coordinate 566,681 of NZ_CP169269.1, forward strand.
TCTTCTGAGCGGAAATGATCACAGCATTGCACATCTTCCTTTAGAGCAGAGTGTATGTGTGTATGAACTGCTTGCAAATTATGTTGAATTACAAGAGCCGGTGACACGGACGCAACTTCGGGAATTAGCGGCATATACTGTTTGTCCGCCTCATAAACGAGAGTTAGAAGCTCTTTTAGAGGAGGGTGCATACAAAACAAATATTCTTCAAAAACGTACGACTATGCTGGATTTACTTGAGAAATATCCTGCTTGTGAATTGTCATTTGAAAGGTTTGTAGAACTTCTTCCACCGCTAAAAGTTCGATACTATTCAATCTCTAGTTCGTCGCAAATTGTTTCGAATCGTGCGAGTATCACAGTCGGTGTCGTAAGAGGACCATCATGGAGCGGGCGTGGTGAATACTTGGGAGTTGCTTCAAACTATTTGGCCGAGCGACAAGTAGGGGATGCTATCGCATGTTTTATCCGTAATCCACAATCAGGGTTTCACTTGCCAGAAAATCCTGAGAAGCCAATTATTATGGTTGGACCTGGAACAGGAGTTGCCCCATTTTTAGGATTTTTGCAAGCACGTCGTGTTCAAAAGCAAGAAGGACATAAATTGGGAGAGGCACATTTGTACTTTGGCTGTCGTCATCCTGAACAGGATTATCTGTACCGTGAAGAGCTAGAACGTGCTGGGGAGGATGGGTTAGTCATGCTTCACACAGCGTTCTCTCGTTTAGAAGGGCAATCCAGAACATATGTACAACATCTTATGAAACAGGATGCAAACGAATTAATTCGTTTACTTGATGAGGGTGGTCAACTTTATGTATGTGGAGATGGAAGTCGAATGGCCCCAGATGTAGAGAGAACTTTATGTGAAAGCTATCAAATTTATCATGGTGTTGATGAGCAGAAAGCAAAAGACTGGCTTGATCATTTGCAATCTGAAGGAAGATATGCAAAGGATGTTTGGGCAGGGATATAAATTTTATTTTTTAATTTGATGATGATGTGGCGGTAGCTCATTAATTGGGATAAGATAAATATCGTAAAAAACCTAGTTATTTATCTATGTGTTCTTCATATTGGATAGCTAGGTTTTTTATTTGTTTCCTTAGGTTGATAGCGATACTCCAAAAAGAAAAAATCGCTGCCGTGTCCCTACAATCTGGTTTTGCACACATCTCTGCTGAACTCCATGTTAAAATTAACAAGCAGGATTACTTGATTAAAGTTTTACTTTAGGTTTATATACTATAGTATAGACAAAGTAACACATGCATAGAAAGGAACGATGAAATATGCCAAAGCAACAAATTGGAGTTGTTGGTGTGGGCGTTATGGGAAAAAGCCTTGCACTTAACTTTGAGAGTAAAGGGTATTCTGTTGCCCTATATGATATTTCAAAGGAAAAAGTAAATGAAATCATTGAGGAGAACAGTGGTAAAAACTTAGTTGGTACTCATATGGTTGAAGAGTTTGTTAACTCACTTGAATCACCTAGAAAGATTTTATTAATGGTTAATGCAGGGGAAATTACAGATAAGGCGATTGATTCGCTACTTCCTCACCTCGATAAAGGTGATATTTTAATTGACGGCGGCAATACATACTTTGGTGATACAATTCGCCGAAACAAACGTCTTGCCGAAGAAGGAATCAATTTCATCGGTGCAGGTGTGTCAGGCGGAGAAGAGGGCGCATTGAAAGGGCCGTCCATTATGCCGGGCGGACAGAAAGATGCATATGAAAAAGTGAAAGATATGCTTGAAAATATCTCTGCGAAAGTAAATGGCGAGCCTTGCTGTTCTTATATCGGGCCTAATGGTGCAGGTCATTATGTAAAGATGGTTCACAATGGTATCGAGTATGGAGATATGCAATTAATTTGTGAAGCGTATTTCTTCTTGAAACAAACACTTGATTTGACTGCAGAAGAGTTTCACGAAATATTTGCTGAATGGAATAAGGGTGAGCTTAACAGCTACTTGATCGAAATTACAGCAGATATTTTCACGAAGAAAGATGAAGAAACTGGAAAGCCATTAGTGGATGTTATTCTTGATACTGCGGGACAAAAGGGTACAGGGAAGTGGACAAGCCAAAGCGCGCTTGATTTAGGTATCTCCCTTCCTATTATCACGGAATCTGTATTCGCACGTTGTATTTCTGCTTTAAAAGAAGAGCGTGTGAACGCAAGCAAAGTATTATCTGGCCCTAAAGACAAACCAGCACTTGGAATTGAAAAAGCAGAATTAATCGAAGCAGTACGCCAAGCTTTGTATATGAGTAAAATTTGTTCTTATGCGCAAGGGTTTACGCAATTAAAGGCAGCTTCTGAGGAATATGACTGGAACCTTGATTTCGGCAGCATTTCTATGCTTTGGAGAGGCGGATGTATTATTCGTGCAGCCTTCTTACAAAACATTAAAGAGGCTTATGAGAATAACACTGACTTACCGAACCTTTTACTTGATCCATACTTTAAAGAAATTGTGGAATCATATCAAGGCGGATTACGCAAAATCATTTCATTGGCTGTACAACAAGGTATAGCGGTACCTGCATTTTCAGCAGCAATTTCTTACTATGACAGCTATCGTACTGCAACACTGCCTGCAAACCTGTTACAAGCACAGCGCGATTATTTTGGAGCACATACGTATAAACGCGTGGATAAAGAAGGTACATTCCATACAAAATGGATATAAAGTGAAACTTTAATCATTGGGGGGAGTTCTTCATCCCCCAATGATTATTAGTTGAACCAATCGGGCTTTTACGGGCAGTTTATCTCCCGCCTAACTTCTGTGCTTTCACCGAGTTTTAAGGTGGGAGTATTACTGCCCGTTAATGCGGGATAAAATAAAAAGTGGACCAAGATTGAAATCTTGGTCCACTTTTTTATCCCGCTATTTGCGGGCGGTTTCATTTTATTGAAATAATAACACACGTGCTGGTGCTGCATCTGTACCCATTAGTTTTAATGGAGCTGCGACCATAAAGTATGTTCCTGCTTCTACTTCTTTAAATGTTAATCCTTCGATTACAATAATATCGTGTGCAAATAGTGTTTTATGGGTTGGATGACCTTCTTGTGCACGTTCAACACCTAACGCATCAATACCAACACCGCGAATGCCTTTTTCAGCAAGCAGCTTCGCGCCGCTTTCAGCTAAATAAATAAACTCAAAGTTAAATCCCTCATCAAAGGAGTTCTTTGTTTTAAATAAGACAAAATCACCTTTTTGAATATCGAAATCTTTCAGGTCTTCAGCAGTAATGCCGCCCTCAACATTTGTCAGGTCAAAAACCTTTGCTTCACCTACTAATTTCTCAATATCAAGCGTTTCAAATGTATCTCCGTCATTTATCATGTGCAAAGGCGCATCAATATGCGTTCCTGTATGAGCATCCATTTTTAATGTGGATTCTGTTACATGACCGTTTGTAACTTTGGAAAGTTGAGGCTGTTTTTCTGGCTTATTTTTATATACCGGCATTCCTTCGTAAATAGGTACTGTAATGTCATATACTTTTTTCATAAAAATTCCCCTTTCGCCTTTGCTATGATTAGATTGAGTAGTCACTATCATCTGAAATAGGCCACCAATGGAAGCCATTTTCCGCAAGTAGATCATCAGAAGCTTGAGGTCCCATTGATCCTGATTCGTAAGTAAGTAAATCGTTTGATACATCCTGTTTCCATGCTTTAGAAATAACATCAACAAATTTCCATGATAACGCTACTTCATCCCAGTGAGTAAAGTTTGTTGCATCGCCTTGAATTGCATCATATAGCAGCTTCTCGTAAGCTTCTGGTGTATTTACTCCGTCTACGCAGTCATTGCAGTAATCAAGTTTAAATGGTGTCGTCTTGTCAGAAGTACCGATTTTCTTACCGTTTAAAACAAGAGAAATTCCCTCATCCGGCTGAATATGAATAATAAGCAGGTTCGGATGAACGCTGTTTTCTGATTTAGAATATAAATTCATTGGCAATTCTTTAAACTGAATAACGATTTTTGTTGATTTTTCTTGCATGCGTTTACCTGTACGAATGTAGATCGGCACACCAGCCCAGCGGAAATTGTCTATTAATAATTTACCCGCCACAAATGTTTCCGTTCTTGAGTTTGGATCCACTTTATTTTCGCTTCTGTACCCAGGAACTTCTTTTCCGTTGATTGTTCCTGGACCATACTGACTTCGCACAAAATATTCATCCACTTCTTCTACTGTCATTGGTCGAAGTGCACGTAATGCTTTAATTTTTTCGCTTCGAATTTCTTCTGTTGTTAAACGAATTGGCGGTTCCATTGCCAATAAAGCAATCATTTGTAATATATGGTTTTGTACCATGTCTCTTAAGGCACCGGAATGGTCATAGTACCCTCCGCGATCCTCTACACCTAAAGATTCACTGGATGTAATTTGAATATTAGAGATGTATCTATTATTCCACAATGATTCAAATATTGCGTTTGCAAAACGAATGACACCAATATTTTGAACCATTTCTTTTCCTAGATAATGGTCAATACGATAAATTTCATCTTCCGCAAATGCGTGACGAAGTTCCTCATTTAATTTTTGTGCGGATGGGAAGTCATGCCCAAAAGGCTTTTCAATAATCAATCGATTCCAGCCGCTTGCGTCTGTTACACCTTCTGATTTCAAGTAAGAAGCGATTGTTCCGAAAAATTCAGGGGCCATTGCCATATAGAACATTCTGTTTCCTGGAATATTGAATTGTTCTTCTAGGTTAGTAAGTAATGCATTCAAATCTTGGTAGGAAGCAGTATTCGTAACATCAAACGCTAAGTATCGGAAATGAGTTAAAAATTCATCTAAATCATCGCCTGGTTTAATTTTTGACTCTTGAATAGAGGAAAGTACATTTTCACGAAATACATCATCACTCCACTCACGTCTTGCCACACCAACAACAGCAAAATTTTTAGAGAGCTGACCTTTTTTATATAGGCTATATATAGAAGGGAATAATTTTCTCTTCGCTAAATCTCCTGTTGCTCCAAATATAACCATAGTGCAATATGCATTGTCGTTCTTGTTCACTGGGTACCCTCACCTTTATTAATGTATATTGAATAGTATCTCAGAAGATTTTAACACAATTTGAAAGAAGTCTCCTACTTTTAAGTATGCGTAGGAAAGTAGGAATAAATCTTGTAAATTATTTTAAGGCGAAGATTATAGAAAATCAAAAGAAAAGCACGAAATCATCACTACAATGTAATTTAGTTATTTTGAAGTTAGAAGAGGAGAGTAAATACGGCGTAATTAGGAACAAACAAAAGCCTGCAATTGTAAGAGTTAAGACGGAAAAGAGGTCCAATTGGGGGTGCCGATAGATTCTGGTGCAGCGAAATAAATTGTGCTATGATGTGGATAAATATAGAATAAAGCCATTTAACGGAGGGATTCACTTGCCGCATATTGTATTTCGTGGAATTACTACTGAACAATTAAAGAGTATAAGTAAACCATTAGTAGAAGAGCTCGCAGAGATTTGCGAATGTGGTACGGATAATTTTACATTGGAACTACCAAATTCTACATTTGTATATAATGGAGAAGAAACAGAGGCTTTTCCTCTTATTGAAGTTAAATGGTTCGAACGTGGACAGGAAATTCGTGATCGATTTGCAGGGGCACTTACCACATATATAATGGATTTTGATCTTCCTGAAGTAGAGGTTGTATTTACGGTCTTCTCAGAATCAGCATATTATATTAACGGAAAACATTGTGCAGAATAAGGTTACTTAGGTTTTGGTGTGAATCTTAAATTTTATCCCGCTATTCGTGGGAATTGATTGAAACTTCACTTTATATACATAGGAGGACATATATTATGATCGTTACAACAACTTCTACTATTCAAGGAAAAGAAATTGAAGAGTATATTGATATCGTAAACGGAGAAGCAATTATGGGAGCTAATATTGTTCGTGATTTATTCGCTTCTGTTCGTGATATTGTTGGTGGCCGTTCCGGCGCGTATGAAAGTAAGTTAAAAGAAGCACGTGATATTGCGATGGATGAAATGAAAAATCTTGCAAAGCAAAAAGGCGCAAATGCAATTGTTGGTATCGATGTTGATTATGAAGTAGTTCGTGAAGGTATGTTAATGGTAGCTGTAAGCGGAACAGCGGTTAGAGTTCGATAAGGGAAGCAAGTGTGCGTACCCTATGATAATATGTGAACCCTTTTTTCTATCAAGAGAAAGGGTTCTTTTTATGTAAATAAATTAAGATTGTTATCATATGGATCCGTTCATTGGAAAATTCTCTAACGAGCAAGCTACTCGTGTGGCGATGATTGATGGTGGTTTAGTAGCGATGCAGCTTATGTTAGCAGCAAAAGCAAAAGGCTTTGATACTGTGCCGATTGGCGGTTTCCATCCGCAGAAGTTTGTAGAAGCTTTTAACGTTCCAGAAAACCTTGAACCTGTCATGTTAATTTGTGTAGGTAAAGCAGTTAAGGCTGGTTTTGAAAAAGTGCGTCTTCCGCTTGATGATGTGTTAACGTGGAATAAATTTTAATCATGCGTGATTTCAGATGAAAGAAAAAGGCAGTGTGATCTGCCTTTTTCTTTCATTTTTAGAGTAGGCGTGTTCTGCATTCTTGAATTTGACGTAGTAATTGCTCGTATTCATTTTCCAGGAGACCAACATTATCCTGACGTCCTGGCATCGAAATGCGCCCGATTACTTCTGTTAACTTTGTTTGTAAGCACAACAGTTCCTGCTCTGTTGGATTGATAGAAGCTTGTTCTGTCCGCTTTGTATACTGTTCATAATTCCCTTGAAAGAGTCGAGGTGCTTCTTCATCTAGGTGTAGAATGTGATCAGCAATTTTATGAACAAAGGTACGGTCGTGACTAATGAATAATACAGTACCAGGATAATCTTGCAGCATTTGCTCTAGTTCTTCTTGAGTGGCGAGATCTAGATAGTTTGTCGGTTCATCAAGAAGGAGCATATTGTAGTCTCCTAAGAAGATTTTGACCAGCGCTACTTTCACGCGTTCACCGCCGCTTAATACGTTCACTTGTTTATGAACATCTTCTCTTCGAAAGAGAAGACGTGCAAGAATCGTTCGTACAAATGATTCGTCATAACGTGTTTCTTCCATAACGTTTTGTAAAATGGTTTTGTCATTTTGCAGAATTGCTAATGTTTGTTCAAAGTAACCAATTTTACAGCTTTTCGAAAGTTGAATTCCTCGTTCATTTGCTTCAATCATATGAAATAGTGTTGTTTTTCCGCTCCCATTTTTTCCGAGAATAGCAAGCTTTGCCCCCGGAGTCATACTTCCATTTATATTGTGAAAGAGGCTGCGGTTCCCAATTTTTTTCGTAACCTTATTAAATTGCACAACCGTTTTACTATGAATCGGTGCGTGGTACTGCGCATCAAACTTTGCATGCACAATTTCCCTTGGCTTTTCTTTCTTTTCTAATTGTTCTAATCTCGTTTCTAATGCTTTTGCGGCTTTTTGGACATTCCCTTGACTGTAAGCGGCTCCTGATTTATATAGCTTAGATTCAGAAGAACTATAGCGAGTTGGGATTTTTGTCATACCGGCAGCTCGCTGTAGTCTGCTAGTGATTGCTGTTTCTAAGCGCTGTTTTTCTTTCGTATACTGTTCATATTCTGATTGTTGACGCTGCCTTTGCTGTTCTTTTTGCTCGCGATAGTTTGTGTAATTTCCTTTATATTCACGAACAGAACCATCTTCTATTTCGATAATCTTTGTGCAAATGGCGTCTAACAAGGAACGGTCATGGGAAATTAGAAGGATTGCTCCTTTATAAGATTGTAATGCTTTCTCCAGTTGTTCTGTGCCATACATATCGAGATGACTCGTTGGTTCATCAGCGAATAAGATAGATGCTTCTTGTTCAAGAGCATGAGCAATTTTTAAACGTTCACGTTCGCCGCCGCTCATATTCGTTGTGACATGAGAAATTCCCCATTGTCCTTTTGAAAGAGAAGAAGCTGTTTCTAATGTCTCTTCATGGAACTGCGGAATGATGGCGACGGAGCCATAATGAGTAATTGTTCCGCAATCAGGTTCTATTTCTTTACTTAATATTTGTAAAAGCGTTGATTTCCCTGCACCGTTTACACCGACAATTCCAATACGGTCATGCGCCTGAATATCAAGTGCTTGTAATGTAAATAAAGTACGATCACCAAAGCTTTTTTCAATGTTTCGTGCTGTTAAAATAGTCATAAAAAAACCTCCCTAGTTTCACTAGAGAGGATATACGTCACCCATAGTATGTAAAAAGGTATGCACAAAAAAACTGTACACGTACTTTTACATGTTCCTGTCAAAAGAAAGTTATCGACAAAAGGGCATACTAATCCTCTTCTAGTTTTCATCATTTCGTTTCACTATTTGTGATGGATGAATAAAAAAGAGAATTAGAACTTCATTGGCCGATGTACCTTCCTTTCATAAATTTACATTTATTGTATGCGTATGAAGGTGTATTTGTCAAATCATTCTGTTAATTATTTTTGCTTGAAAGTACGATTATATACTTTTACTTTTTCTATTGTTTCTTTATCATTCACGATTTCGCCTGGTGCGTTGGCAGCCCCAATAATATAGCCTTCAAAAGAAGCTCCTACAAAGTCAAAAATATATTGAAACTGTGCAATAAGCGGGAGTGCCTTTAATTTTGGATTGTCGCCGCCGACAATGACAACATACATTTTTTTCCCTTGCATACGTTCTTTGAAATGAAGTGATGCATCCCGCAAGCTTTGCGACCAGCGATCCACAAAATTTTTCATATGCCCGCTCATACCGTACCAATAAAGTGGTGTTGCAAAGACAATTGTATCATGCTCAAGCATACGCTGAATGATACCCTCGTAGTCATCGTCGATAGGTTGAAAGTCTTCTGCATCATGACGCTGATCTGTAATTGGTTGGATTGTATGATTGCGTAAATATACTTCTTCAGCATGTACGCCTTCTAGCATCATATGTGTTAGTTGTTCTGTATTCCCATTTGAACGTGAACTTCCGTGTAAAACGAACATATTTATCAATTCCTTTCTTTCCTTTGTTTCAACAGCGTAACGTGTTTTTGTAAGTTCGTTTGGATATGAGAAAGTAACGAAATCTGCTTTGTTACTTCAGCGAGCTTTTCTTCGTAAAGCGTAATGATACTGCTGCACGGATTATCATAAAAGTGTGGCTCTATTTCTAAACAGCGCAGCATTTTGTGTGTTTCTTCTAAGTTTAGACCTAGCTGCAAATACATTTGAATGAGCTCTACTTTTTCAATCATCGCTTCATCAAAATCACGATAGCCATTTGTGAGCCGTTTTGAAATAAGCAAGCCTTTTTCCTCATAATGCCGTAGGGAGCGTTCACTTACGCCTGTATGTTTAGATAATTCTCCGATGCGCAAAACCATCACTCCTTCTCTCCTTATTCTAAACCTTCACATTAGTGTAAAGGTCAACTATGTTTATCCGCAAAGTTTTGCACATGATCTAAGAATACTTGAATCGCTTTGGAAGGAATGAAATATTTTCCTCGTACAATGGAAAAAGGGCGCATGAGCTTTTCGTTTGGGACAGGTATATGACATACTTCGCCAGCTTGCAGTTCTTTACGTACCGTCCAATCTGATAAAATCGCAATTCCGAGCCCGGCAGCAACGGCTTCCTTTACACTTTGAATGCTGCTAAATGTGAAGTAACGCTTCATTTTTAGATGATGGTCATGGATGAAGCGGTCGCTGTAAGCTCGCGTTCCTGAACCGGTTTCGCGGATCACCCATATTTGATCTTGCAGTATGTTTGTATCAATCGGACTTGTCATTGTAAGAGGATGATTTGGTGGAACGACAAGCTTCATTTCATCCTCCATAAATGATTCTACGTCTACATCTGTGTATATCACTTGCCCTTCTACTAAGCCAATATCTAGTTGATTCGAGCGAACTCCCTGTAAGACCTCTTCTGTATTCGAGATAAAGGTATGAACTTCAACGCGCGGATGTTCCTTCGCGTAGTTTGCTAATATCTTGGGAAGAAGATATTCTCCGATTGTAAAACTAGCGCCAATGCGCAGTGTCCCCGTAACGATATTATGCAGGTCATGAATTTCTTGTTTTGCTTCTTCATATAGAGTAAGCATTTGTTTTGCATGTATGTATAAAATGTTCCCAGCTTCTGTGACTTGCACATGTTTTGGTGAGCGTTGAATGAGCGTTGTACCAAATTCATTTTCTAAATTGCGAATGTGCATGCTTACCCCTGGCTGTGAAAGATTCAACATTTCGGCAGCTCTTGAAAAGTGTTTTTGCTCTACGACTGTTACAAAAATTTTTAAAATGTCGGTGTTTATGAGACTCATTCCTTTCGGTGAATAAAATAGTCGGCTCCGCTTATCTTATTGTCCAGCTCCAGCGGCAAGAGTGGTCGGTGGCTTTGCTTCTTCCGCCGAGGTAAAGAGCACCTCTTTGTCAGAAACTCCATCCCTCTCCCATTCTGAACAAGCCGCTTCCGTTTATCGTTATATTTTATCATAAGTTTTCTTGATGATTGAGATAGCATATTAGTATTAAACTTATGATTAAAATACTCTTATAATAAAAGTAGAACGAACATGCATGTTATAAGATGATTATTGGAGTGGTATAAAATGGAACAAATGTTAACCTTACAAAAGGAGAAGCGTTTTGGATTTGCGCAAGGTATTGGGATTACGTTACTTATTGCTATTGTTGCAAGATATTTGGCGCAGCTTCCATTTTTAAGTATTATGGGCCAATTAGTGATTGCTATTCTAATTGGAATGGTATGGAGAGCGGCAATTGGTGTACCAAGTCAAGCAATCGCAGGAACGAATTTTGCGAGTAAAAAACTACTGCGTCTAGGGATTATATTACTCGGTATGCGGTTAAATTTAGTTGATATTGTGAAGGCGGGCCCGAAGGTATTGGTCATGGCGGCAATTGTCATTACGTTTACACTTATTGTTGTATATGCATTAACACGTGTTTGTAAAGTGGAGAAGAAGCTTGGCATGTTAACAGCATGCGGAACAGCGATTTGCGGAGCAGCAGCAGTTATTGCGATTGGACCACAAGTAAAAGCAAAGGACGAAGAAGTAGCGGTTAGTGCAGCGATCGTTGCGATTTTAGGAACTATTTTCACATTAGCATATACGCTGCTATATCCTGTACTTCATTTGTCTCCGTATGAATATGGTGTTTTTTCAGGTGCAACATTGCATGAAATTGCTCATGTGATTGCAGCAGCAGCACCTGGTGGAAGCGAGTCGGTTGATATTGCGGTAATTATGAAGTTAACGCGCGTTGCCTTTCTTGTACCTGTAGCAATTTTAATTGGCATATGGTTTCAGCGCGGAGAAGAAGCGGGGAAAAGAAATCTTGGCGTGATGTTCCGATTCCGTGGTTTATTTTTGGCTTCTTAGCAGTTAGTGCGTTTCATTCATTAGGAATTGTACCTGAAAAAATTGCAAGCGATATTGTTGTTGTTTCTTACATGCTTATGGCAATGGCAATGGCTGGGCTTGGTTTAAATGTAGAATTTAAGACATTTCGTAAACTAGGAACAAAAGCATTTGTTGCAGGATTGATTGGGTCGGTATTGCTTTCTGTTCTTGGATATGCGCTTGTATATGTATTGCATTTTGCATAGAAGACCGGGGATTCTGATACGATCAAATAGAGTTTGGAATAGATAATAAAAACTGCTGAACGTTATGGTTCAGCAGTTTTTTTATAAATCCGTATTCTTAGAATATGTATCTAGCAATCAAATAGGCTTGATAGGGCTTTTTCTCATCGCCATCAAGTTAAGAAATTCATTGTTCCCCAAAACGAAAAAATGAGCTGAATTCTCGTAGACAACTGTGGAGGGATAAAATTTTTGTTTTGGAGGTACTTTAAAATATTAGTTTGATGGGCAGGGGATATGTAATTACTTTACCTTGATGGAGATGTGTTTCCTATTGCCCAGATTCTTCTTCCTCAAATCGAACCAGCGCTGCTTTCGCACGGTCCCTGAGTGAGACTAAATCTTCTTCGACCTTTAAGAGGTTTTTCTTTTTTTGTTCGATGAAGTTCAGCTGCTCTTCGATAGTATTTACTACTTTTCTTAACTTTTCTGTTTGTTCACTTGTGCCTTTTACTTGCCTGTAATCCGCTTTGCGAAGCTCTAACGTGTCGCTGAGCGCGATGAATTGCTGAAGCTCTTGAAGGGAAAAGCCCATTACTTCTTTGGCATTTGTGATTTTTTTAGGAAGTCAATATGTTCCTGGGAATATAATCTTATGCCTCCTTCACTTCGCGGGGGAGCAGGCAGCAGTCCGATTTGTTCGTAATATCTGATGGTTCGTTTCGTTAAACCGCTTTGTTTCGCTACGTCATCTATTTTTATTCCGTCCATCATTCCGCTCCTATATTTCTTTATTTTTACTATTACACTAACAGGATGGAGCTTTTTAGCTCAAGAATATTATACTACAACCAGAGCTTTTCAGAAAAAACAAGCAGTTTACGCTAACGAAGAAGAGGAAGTTATTAATAAAATTATTCTTTTGTCCACTTTAATTAACGTTGACGTCAAGGTTAGAAAGTTTTATACTAATATTTGTAACGAAATTGCAATCATAGCTTTTTCAATATAAAGGGGATGGATAAGAGATATCAATCAGAGACCTGTAAACGGTAGGTTGAACTCGCCCCAAAACTATATATAAAGGAGTTTGGAATGGATGAATTCAAATCAATCATATTCACTTAGTGCCCAAAATCAATCGGCCAAACAGCCGCTTGTCGTTTGGGTTATCTTTTTTGCCTCAATCATTTCTTTCATGGGCTTAGGACTTGTCGATCCTATTTTACCTGCGATTGCAGAACAACTTCATGCAACCCCAAGCCAGGTTTCCTTACTATTTTCAAGTTATAACTTGATTACTGGGATTGCGATGCTGATCACCGGCGTTGTCTCCAGCAGGATTGGCATTAAATGGACTTTATTGACCGGTATTCTATTTATCATCGTCTTTTCGGCACTGGCGGGTTCTTCAGACGGCATATGGCAAATTGTCGCTTTCCGCGGTGGATGGGGACTTGGTAACTCATTGTTTATTGCCACAGCGTTGTCTGCGATAGTAAGTTTATCTGTAGGCGGAACCACCAAAGCAATCATTTTGTATGAAGCAGCCATCGGGCTTGGTATTTCCGTAGGCCCGCTGCTTGGCGGAGAATTAGGCTCTATTTCTTGGCGCGGCCCGTTCTACGGGGTAAGCGTGCTAATGATCATCGCTTTTTTTGCTCTTTTATTAAAAATGCCTCAGGTTGCAAAGCCGAAAGTAAAAAGCTCTATCCTTGATCCGATCAAAGCATTGAAATTCCCTGGATTATTAAGACTTGGGATTACAGCATTCCTTTATAACATCGGATTTTTCACGTTAATGGCATATGCTCCATTCGTCATGGGATTGGATGAGCATGGATTGGGATATGTGTTCCTTGGATGGGGAATTTGTCTCGCTATCACATCCGTCTTTGTTGCTCCGAAGCTTCAAGCCAGATTTGGAACGATTAAATCAATGTGCGCGATGTTAACCTTGTTTGCATTAACTCTTTTAGCAATGGGAATTTGGACAGAATCAAGAACAGTTATTATTGTTTCTGTTATCATCGCAGGCCTATTCTTGGGAACGAATAATACTTTGATCACTACAGCAGTTATGCAGGTTGCGCCAGTAGAGCGCGCTACGGCCTCCGCAGCATACAGCTTCGTCCGTTTCATCGGCGGAGCGATCGGACCTTGGCTGGCAAATAAGCTTGCTGAAACGTATACTCCACATGTTCCTTTCGTAATTGGCGCTGTATTTGTATTCTTGGCTATGCTGGTCGTTGCTTTTGGACGGAAACACATTGCACATGTAGATCAAGTTAGCGGCCACTAAAAAAGCATGTGCTCCCAAACCATGCAGCCGCGGTTCAGTGTACACAGGCAACTATATATGAGAGGACGATACGTATGTATAAAAAAATGTTAGTGGCGTTCGACGGCTCGGCACCTTCTGTCCGCGCCCTTCACCATGCAGCAGAGCTGGGGAAAACAATCGGATCTGAAAAGTTGACGATTTTGCATGTGAATAAAGACCTTCCGATGCAGGAGCCTATTGTGAACATCGATCTGGATCAACTATTAGACGAGGAGAATCAGGAGATATTAACCTCTGCAATCCAGTTTCTCTCAGAATCCAATGTAAATTATGAGACCCATATATTTGATGGTGACCCAGCCCACATCATTACTGTATATGCTTCAGAGCACGATTACGATATCATTATAATGGGAAACACAGGAAAGGGACTAATCAAGGAAGCGTTGTTAGGAAGTGTAAGCCATCAAGTGGCACAGTCCGCGCATTGTCCAATACTGATTGTAAAATAAGCATAAAACACTTTTGGTAAATAATTAATAGTTTACCAAAAGTGTTTTTTATTTTTATAAAAACACTTGGAACTAACGTTACGTCACCTTTTATAATGAAAACGAAAGGGTGATGGAAATGATTTCTATTCAACAACTGACAAAGGAAACAGGTGTGACAGTAAGAACGCTTCGATATTATGATCAGATTGGTTTGTTAGAGCCAAGTGGAAAGACAGAAGGCGGACATCGATTATATAGCGAATGTGATGTTATAAAGCTACAGCAAATTTTGTTTTTAAAAGAAATGGGATTCCCGTTAAAAGAAATTACGAATATGTTAGAAACAGAGCATTTAAATTTGAAAGATGTTTTGCAAAATCAGTTGTTGTTCGTACAAGAAGAACAGGAGAAGTTTTCTCGCATGGAAAAAATGTTGCAAGCTGTTCTATATTCTACTGAGCTGGAAGGGGAGCTCAATTGGAGTATTATGTTTGAGCTTATTCAGCTTTCGCAGTGGTCACCTCGTATGCGACAGTTATTTCAACAACAAATATTTTCTCAGGAAGAAGAAGGGTTGCTCAAAAATTTACCAAACATGAGTGAGCAGAATGAAGAGGTACAAGAGTGGATTATTTTATTAAAGAGAATGCGTCAGTTCATGGAAAAGAAGAAAGTGCCAAGTGATGCAGAAGTACAAGGTATTACTGGCATTATTCTAGAGAAATGCAGAGAAATGGCAAACGGTGATGAGGCGTTTTTAGATAAATTGTGGGAAGTGCGCAAGTCAAAAGAGCAGTCAAAAATGATGAATATGTATCCGATTGAAGAAGAACTTCTACAATATATGGATGCTGCATTTGAAGTGTATATAAAAGGTGAGGAGAAACAATGAAGATACTAATCGAGTATCGCTGGGCATTTTTAGTTGGCACTGAAATTGTGTTTTGGACGACCGCAATTAGTTTCTTTTTGCTCCGTTATGGATTTCGTTTACATAAAGCAAGTTTTATAGTAGGGATTGTGTTATTGCTAAATGAATTATTTATTTTAACGTTAGGTGTCGTTGATTATTATGAAACCGGGAAGTTTTCACAGTTTCAAGTTATTATCGTAATTATATTGTTGTATGCTGTTTTTTACGGAAAGAAAGATTTAAGAAGGTTAGATTTACGTATACAGCGATTTATTGCAAAGCGGCGGGGAGAAGCATTGCCGATTATAGAAGAACCAGTAGAATTAACGGGCTGGGCACATACGAAGCAAGAGCTATTTCATTGGGGGATTCACTTTGTTTTATTTGCTGGTACGCACATTGTATTTTTCTTTTTGTATGGATTGGTGCCGCTTGAAAATATAGCTAGTTTTGATGCAGATGTATTTTTAAATGAAATCGCGAATCGTGTGAGTAAAGTGTGGAGAATTGTTTTTTTTGTAGATACGCTTATTACTCTCTCTTATGTTATTTTCCCAAAAAAGAAAAAGAAAAAGAAAGAGAAAGAGATGTTGCCGCGCTAGGATAACATCTCTTTCTCTTTCCGTTCCCTTTATTTCTCACGGCAGATACAGATCAATTTTTTTGATGAATACATGCAATCCACCTTGAGCAGAGTCAAGATTTGAGACACTCAAGCTCTTAAAGTTTTCTACTTGAAATATTCTTGTACTTTCTGTAATTATAGCGGTAATAGGATTACAGGTTTTTTTAATATAATGGTTACCGCCAAAGGTAAAGGATCTCCACCTTTTAATGAGACAGAATTTAGCTGAAGTAATGTTTTATTCTGATTACCAGTAAAATCTTGAAAAACAGGTTGATGGCTAGTTCCTCCTGGTATGAGAACTAGTACTGGGGAATTTGTTGATCCAATTGTATGATTTCCAAAAAACAGTTATGAGTATTTGATTTATCTTTAAGACATTCCTCATCAGATTTGTCATGATGATCAGGCATATTGATGTTAAACCTCTTTTCTTTATTTTTGATACATTGTATTCCATAAGTAGAAAACACGTGTGGACAATGCGTGACGAGCTAGCTGTTCATTCAAGTTGAAAAATTCTCGTTTGAGCTACGTGAATTTGGTGTATGTCAACATATAAAAAGGCTGCTGCCCTTAATGGACAACAGCTTTTTTGTTACCTCGTATTATCAGATAATAAAACCCCTTAGGGAAGTTTCACTTTATCCCGCTCTAACAAGCAGTAAGCAAAGATGGGAGTGCAAGAAGAGGAACTGCTTGTAAGAGCCCGATTGGTTCAACTAACCATTCGGAGGAAAAGCATCTCCGAATGGAAGTTTCACTTTATCCCGCCCAAACAGCCGGTAAGAAGTTAGGCAAGGAAGAGAGACAAACCGTCTGTAAGGACCCGATTGGTTCAACTAACCATTCGGAGGAAAAGCATCTCCGAATGGAAGTTTCACTTTATCCCGCCCAAACAGCCGGTAAGAAGTTAGGCAAGGAAGAGAGACAAACCGTCTGTAAGGACCCGATTGGTTCAACTAACCATTCGGAGGAAAAGCATCTCCGAATGGAAGTTTCACTTTATCCCGCCCAAACAGCCGGTAAGAAGTTAGGCAAGGAAGAGAGACAAACCGTCTGTAAGGGCCCGATTGGTTCAACTAACCATTCGGAGGAAAAGCATCTCCGAATGGAAGTTTCACTTTATCCCGCCCAAACAGCCGGTAAGAAGTTAGGCAAGGAAGAGAGACAAACCGTCTGTAAGGGCCCGATTGGTTCAACTAACCATTCGGAGGAAAAGCATCTCCGAATGGAAGTTTCACTTTATGCGGCGTCGTCTTTTTGTTCGTTTCTCAAAGTACTATTTTTATATCCGTAGCTGAAATATACAATTAAACCGATAACTAGCCACACGCCAAAGCCAATCCATGTTGTTACTGGAAGCTGTAATGTTAGGTATCCGCAGAATAGAATTGCTAATATTGGAACCCATGGTACGAATGGTACTTTAAAGGCACGCGGCAAGTCTGGTTGTTTTTTGCGTAAGATGATAACGCCAATTGATACAACGATGAATGCGAATAATGTACCGATGTTTGTTAATTCTGCTAGCTTGCTTAATGGAACAAAGCCAGCAAAGAAAGCAACCATAGCTGCTGTAATCCAGCTATTCATAACAGGTGTTTGCGTTTTTGGGCTTACACGAGAAAGTGCTTTTGGCAGTAAGCCATCGCGGCTCATTGCATAAAATAAACGTGTTTGTCCATATAACATAACGAGTAACACGGTTGTAATCCCAGCAATTGCTCCTAAAGAGACAAGGCCGGCAACCCAATCTTGATGAATATATTGCAGTGCAAATGCTACAGGGTTCTTTACATCTAACTGACTGTAGGGAACGATTCCTGTTAATATTAATGAAACAACGATATATAAGATTGTGCAGATTGCTAAGGAAGCGATAATACCAATTGGCATGTTACGCTGTGGATTTTTTACTTCTT
The DNA here is from genome assembly GCF_055814245.1 of Bacillus sp. EA-CB0995. Classification (NCBI taxonomy): domain Bacteria; kingdom Bacillati; phylum Bacillota; class Bacilli; order Caryophanales; family Bacillaceae; genus Bacillus; species Bacillus sp. EA-CB0995. Next base: position 584,615 of record NZ_CP169269.1, read on the forward strand.
CAGCAGCTGTTGATACAGCATCAAATCCAATATAAGCAAAGAATACAGTTGCAGCTCCAGTTGTTACGCCAGAGAAGCCAAATGGCATAAATGGTGTCCAGTTTTCAGGTTTTACATAGAAAGCACCAACACCGATGAATAGAAGAACAACAAATAATTTGATAGCTACCATAATAGCGTTAAAACGAGCTGATTTTTTTGCGCCTCTTGTTAATAACAATGTCATGATGAAAATAATGCAAATTGCTGGTACGTCTACATATGTTCCAGCCGCAGGGTTGTAAGCGCTTGTTAAAGCATGCGGCAGTTTAATGCCAAATCCAGCTAATAATCCTTGGAAATATCCTGACCAACCAGATGCAACGGCTGAGGATGCCAATCCGTATTCTAGAATTAAATCCCATCCTAAAATCCAAGCGATTATTTCTCCAAATGTTGCATAGCTGTAAGTGTATGCACTACCTGATACTGGTACAGTTGAAGCGAATTCGGAATAACATAGTGCCGCGAATACGCAGGCTAAACCGGATAAAATAAACGATAAAATAAGTGCTGGTCCTGCATGCTCGGCTGCGGCAACGCCGGTAAGAACGAAAATACCTGTTCCGATAATGGCGCCGACTCCTAACATTGTTAAATCAAATGCTCCTAAATCCTTTTTTAAAGAAGCTCCTTTCTGCTGTGATTGTGCTAACATTGCGGAAATCGATTTTTTTCGAAATAGATCCATATAAATCCCTCACCCTCATAGTTGTTATAATATTCTGAACATTAAGATCAAGTTGTCGTATAATGTCGAATCTTTAAACGTATTGTAATATGAAAAATGGGCATTGTAAATATAAAATTTTTAGAAAATTCTACCTATACAAAAAACGATGGACTTCTTGTCGATATTTGTATAGGTGTTTTTATTGCTACGACAAGTTATTTCATTTTGAATGATAGTATCAAGTCAAAATGGGCTGGAGAGGATCAAGATGAGAAAAGGAATTGTCTTATTGTGCTTTCTATTTTACATAGGCGGTTTGGCTGGTTGTTTGTCTTCTGTAAAAACAGTAGAAGATAATCGGAAACAAGGTGAAGCGAAAGTTGATAAAAAGAATGATATCGTCGTAAAAATAGGTGGGGAATCTAATTTAGATAGGTTTCAGCAGTTTCTGACCCATGTGAAAAGCGGCAAAGCTGATAAAGTGCGTATTGTGAATTATACAGATGAAGGAGATCCTATTTTTCAAACATTCGATTATGATGGAATCAATATAAACTATCTTTTTGATGATCCCAACGATAAATTTGGAGGAAGTCATAAAGGAAAAAAGTGATGTGTGTAAAGGGATCATGGAAGAAAAAAGCGGTGAAGACGTAAGCTATAAATTAAGTGAATGTAAAGAAAATCATGAGTATATCAGTTATTTTTGCTGAAGGTACCTCATGAATAACCATGGAAAGATGCTTAGTAAATAAGCCTCTTTTTTGTTATTACATATTAGATTTGTAGAAACGCTGTCGAATTGTTTATCGAATACCTGTTCGTTTTTTTGGTTTTTTTATGAGTATTCGTGGTAAAATGAGAATACAGATTTTTTACGAGGAGGGCGGATTTATTTGGAACATCAATTTGAAATTGTCTCAGAATATTCTCCGCAAGGTGACCAGCCAAGAGCGATAGAGCAGCTGGTAGCTGGGATTAAAAATGGTAAGAAACATCAAGTGTTGCTTGGAGCGACAGGAACGGGTAAGACATTTACGATTTCAAATGTCATTAAAGAAGTGAAGAAGCCAACACTTGTAATGGCTCATAATAAAACGTTAGCAGGACAGCTATACAGTGAGTTGAAAGATTTCTTTCCGAACAATGCGGTTGAATATTTTGTTAGTTACTACGACTATTATCAACCGGAAGCGTATGTACCACAAACCGATACGTTTATTGAAAAAGACGCACAAATTAATGATGAGATTGATAAATTGCGTCACTCAGCGACATCGGCTTTATTTGAACGAGATGATGTCATTATTGTAGCGAGTGTATCTTGTATTTACGGTTTAGGTTCTCCAGAAGAATATAGTGAGCTTGTTGTCTCTTTACGTGTTGGTATGGAGAAGGAACGCAATCAATTGCTTCGTGAACTTGTTGATGTGCAGTACGGCCGTAATGATATTGACTTCCAGCGTGGAACGTTTCGCGTGCGCGGGGATGTAGTTGAGATTTTTCCAGCATCCCTTGATGAACATTGTATTCGGATTGAGTTTTTTGGCGATGAGATTGATCGTATTCGAGAAGTGAATGCATTAACAGGTGAAGTATTAGCAGAACGTGAGCATGTGGCAATCTTCCCGGCATCTCACTTCGTTACACGCGAAGAAAAAATGAAAGTTGCCATTGAAAATATTGAAAAAGAATTAGAAGAACGTTTAAAAGAATTAAATGATAACGGTAAATTGTTAGAAGCGCAGCGGATAGAACAGCGGACACGTTACGATTTAGAAATGATGCGTGAGATGGGTTTCTGTTCAGGGATTGAGAACTACTCCCGTCATTTGACGCTCCGTCCAGCTGGTTCAACACCATATACATTATTAGATTATTTTCCTAAAGATTTTCTTATCGTGATGGATGAGTCGCATGTATCAGTGCCGCAAGTAAGGGCGATGTATAACGGAGATAAAGCGCGTAAGCAAGTGCTTGTTGATCATGGATTCCGTCTGCCATCAGCGCTAGATAACAGACCGCTTATGTTTGAAGAGTTTGAAGAGAAAACGAATCAAGTTGTGTACGTATCAGCAACACCGGGACCGTATGAATTAGAACATACACCGGAAGTTGTGGAGCAAATTATTCGTCCAACTGGGCTTTTAGATCCGCAAATTGATGTGCGTCCAATCGAAGGACAAATTGATGATTTATTAGGAGAAATTCACGATCGAATTGCAAAAAATGAGCGCGTTTTAATTACAACATTAACAAAGAAAATGTCAGAGGATTTAACTGATTACTTGAAGGATGTTGGTATTAAAGTAAATTATTTGCATTCTGAAATTAAAACATTAGAACGGATTGAGATTATTCGCGATCTTCGTCTAGGAAAGTTTGATGTGCTTATTGGTATTAACTTACTTCGTGAAGGACTCGATATTCCAGAAGTGTCGCTTGTAGCAATATTAGATGCAGATAAAGAAGGATTCCTTCGTTCAGAGCGTTCGCTTATTCAAACGATTGGCCGGGCAGCACGTAATGCAAATGGTCATGTTGTGATGTATGCGGACCGAATTACAAAATCGATGGAAATCGCAATCAATGAAACGAAGCGTCGTCGTCAAATTCAAGAAGCATACAATGAAAAACATGGGATTACACCAAAAACGATTCAAAAAGAGGTGCGCGATGTTATTCGTGCAACGATGGCTGCGGAAGATGCAGAAACGTATGAGGCAGCACCACTAACTTCTAAGAAAATGACGAAAAAAGAACGAGAAAATGTCATTGCAAAAATGGAAGCGGAAATGAAGGAAGCTGCAAAAGCGCTTGATTTTGAACGGGCAGCTGAGCTTCGTGATTTATTACTAGAACTAAAAGCAGAAGGGTGAAGGCGATGAGTAAAGATTTTATCGTTGTAAAGGGTGCGAGAGCCCACAATTTAAAAAATATTGATGTCACCATTCCGAGAAATCAACTTGTTGTTGTAACAGGGTTATCTGGTTCAGGGAAATCGTCGTTAGCATTTGATACGATTTATGCGGAAGGACAGCGCCGTTATGTAGAATCACTATCGGCGTATGCACGTCAATTTTTAGGGCAAATGGATAAACCGGATGTGGACGCAATTGAAGGATTGTCTCCTGCTATTTCAATTGACCAAAAAACGACGAGCCGCAATCCGCGTTCAACAGTCGGAACGGTGACAGAGATTTACGATTATTTACGTTTATTATTTGCGCGTATCGGAACACCGATTTGTCCAAATCACGGCATTGAAATTACATCGCAAACAGTTGAGCAAATGGTAGATCGTATTTTAGAATATCCAGAGCGTACGAAGCTGCAAGTGCTTGCACCGATTGTATCAGGCCGTAAAGGTGCACATGTAAAGGTGTTAGAAGATATTAAAAAGCAGGGGTACGTCCGCGTTCGCGTTGACGGGGAAATGCTTGATGTATCGGAAGAAATTACGTTAGATAAAAATAAAAAGCATTCAATTGAAGTTGTAATTGACCGTATTGTTGTGAAAGAAGGAATTGCAAGCCGTCTTGCTGATTCATTAGAAACGGCTTTGAAGCTTGGTGAAGGTCGCGTTTTAATTGATGTAATCGGAGAAGAGGAACTGCTGTTTAGCGAGCATCATGCTTGTCCGCATTGCGGATTTTCTATTGGTGAACTTGAGCCGCGCATGTTTTCTTTTAACAGTCCGTTCGGTGCTTGTCCGTCTTGTGACGGTCTTGGTGCGAAGCTAGAGGTAGACCTTGATTTAGTGATTCCCAACTGGGATTTATCATTAAACGATCATGCGATTGCACCTTGGGAACCGACAAGTTCACAATATTATCCGCAATTGTTGCAGTCTGTTTGTAACCATTACGGCATTGATATGGATGTACCGGTAAAAGATATTCCGAAACATTTATTTGAGAAGGTGTTATACGGAAGCGGAGATGAAAAAGTATATTTCCGCTATGTGAACGACTTTGGCCAAGTAAAGGAAAGCGAGATTATTTTTGAAGGTGTAATTCCTAACATTGAGCGCCGTTACCGAGAAACAAGCTCCGATTATATTCGTGAGCAAATGGAAAAATACATGGCAGAGCAAGCTTGTCCAAAATGTAAAGGCGGTCGTTTAAAACCAGAAAGTTTAGCTGTTTTTGTAGGTGAGAAAACGATTGCGGAAGTAACGCAGTTTTCTGTTAAGGAAGCACATGATTTCTTTACCGATATTGAATTAACAGAAAAGCAACAAAGTATTGCCAATCTTATTTTGCGTGAAATTAAAGAGCGTCTTAGCTTCTTAGTTAACGTAGGACTCGATTATTTAACACTTAGCCGTGCAGCTGGAACATTATCAGGCGGAGAAGCGCAGCGTATTCGCTTAGCGACACAAATTGGATCGCGGTTAACGGGTGTATTATATATTCTTGATGAACCTTCTATCGGTTTGCATCAACGTGACAATGACCGCTTAATTCAAACGCTGCAAAATATGCGTGATTTAGGAAATACGCTTATTGTTGTTGAACACGATGAAGATACGATGATGGCTGCAGACTATTTATTAGATATTGGTCCTGGTGCAGGTATTCACGGCGGGCAAGTCGTTTCAGCCGGTACGCCGCAAGAAGTGATGCATGATGACAATTCCTTAACAGGACAATATTTATCAGGCAAAAAGTTCATTCCAGTTCCGCTAGAGCGCCGCAAAGGTGATGGCCGTAAAATTGAGATCATTGGAGCGAAGGAAAATAATTTAAAAAATGCGAAGATGTCATTCCCGCTTGGTACATTTGTTGCTGTGACGGGTGTATCAGGTTCAGGGAAAAGTACATTAATTAATGAAGTGCTATATAAAGCAGTTGCTCAAAAATTATATAAATCGAAAAGTAAGCCTGGTGTGCATAAAGAAATTAAGGGTCTTGATTATTTAGATAAGGTGATCGATATTGATCAATCACCAATCGGGCGTACACCTCGTTCAAATCCAGCGACATATACGGGTGTGTTTGATGATATCCGTGATGTGTTTGCACGAACGAATGAAGCGAAAGTGCGCGGTTATCAAAAAGGGCGCTTCAGCTTTAATGTGAAAGGTGGCCGCTGTGAAGCGTGCCGCGGCGATGGAATAATTAAAATTGAAATGCACTTCTTACCAGATGTATATGTTCCGTGTGAAGTTTGTCACGGAAAACGTTATAATCGTGAAACATTAGAAGTAAAATATAAAGATAAAAATATTTCTGAAGTATTAGAGATGACAATTGAAGATGGAGTAGAGTTCTTTGCGAATATCCCGAAAATTAAACGTAAGCTCCAAACGCTTGTAGATGTAGGACTCGATTACATGAAGCTCGGTCAACCAGCGACGACGTTATCGGGCGGAGAAGCGCAGCGCGTGAAGCTAGCATCTGAGCTGCATCGCCGTTCAACAGGACGAACGTTATACATTTTAGATGAACCGACAACTGGTCTTCATGCACATGACATTGCTCGTCTATTAAAGGTGCTTCAGCGTCTTGTTGATAATGGTGAAACAGTGCTTGTGATTGAACATAATTTAGATGTTATTAAAACGGCAGACTACCTTATTGATCTTGGGCCTGAAGGCGGCGATAAAGGCGGACAAATCGTTGCAACAGGTACGCCGGAGCAGGTTGTGAAAGAAGAGTGTTCTTACACAGGCAAGTATTTAAAAGGTGTTTTAGATCGTGATAAAGCACGCATGAAAGAAAAAGTAGAAGAAGTAGAATTAACACAGTAAAACAAACATCTAATAAGGAAGTATTACTTCTTTATTAGATGTTTTCTGCTATATCCATGAAAAAGGGAGTGGATTTTGTGGATTCTACGCAAAAAATTTTAGCTTCATGCTGCTATTTCAGTATTTTTTTTGCCCCGTTATTGTTTCCAATTATCGTGTATTTTGTTGTTCCTCATGAAGATGTGAAATCTCATGCAAAGAAAGCTTTCATTTCACATTTACTACCATTCTTTTGTTTATTTCTCGTGTTTCTATTTGTATTTGTTATGAACACACCAGAACAAATTGGTGCACTCGTACTTGTAGCTATGTTGTTATTTGGTCTTGTGAATCTTGTTATTTTTATATGGAATATTGTGAAAGGTGTACAGGTGCTTGCGAATGAGTAAATGATCCCGCTACTTTTGGGCAACTCAAGGTTCGGAGGAAAAGCATCTCCGAAAGAAAGTTTCACTGTACCCCGCTTAAACAAGCAGTAAGCAAAGATGAAAATTCGAGAAGGGGGAACTGCTTGTAAGAGCCCGATTGGTTCAACTAACCCTTCGGAGAAAAAGCATCTCCGAAGGGAAGTTTCACTGTACCCCGCTCAAACAAGCAGTAAGCAAAGATGAAAATTCGAGAAGGGGGAACTGCTTGTAAGAGCCCGATTGGTTCAACTAACCATTCGGAGAAAAAGCATCTCCGAAAGGAAGTTTCACTGTAATTGTACTTGGTTTTTTTTCTGATTTGGAGTATTATTGTTGATATATGTAGTTTGGGTTGTAATTGTCCCTAATGAAAAGGAAGTGTAAGGAATATGAGATGGATTCTATCACTTATTGTGAATAGTATTGTGCTAATTGCTGTATCGGGTCTTCTTAAAATTTTTGCACCAGGTGCGTTTGAAATAGCAAATATAAAAACAGCAATTATTGCAAGCTTAATTTTAGCAGTTTTAAATGTAGTTGTGAAACCGTTCTTAATTTTAATTACGCTGCCAATTACGATATTAACATTTGGTTTCTTCTTAATTGTTATTAATGCGATTACGTTGGAAATTACAGATTCGTTACTTGGCGATGCGTTTAATTTATCTGGATTTGGCGTAGCGATTGTTGCAGCAATCTTTATTTCGATTTTAAACATGTTAATTGATAAAGTGATTATTGAACCATTGTCTGAGAAAAAATAAGTGGAGAGTATAAGTATCCGACAAAACGTAAAACATTTTGCGCAAAGCGTGGAATGTTTTTTTCTTTTTCAAAAGAAACCGTGTTTCGTGTTTTAAGAAAAAATGGTACAATAGCGGGGAGAGTGGTAGTACGCTGCTTAGATACATTCCGCAACGTGGAGGTTTACATATGCCAAAAGTTCGAACGAAAGATTTAATTGAACATTTTCATTTAGAATTAGTAAGCGGTGAAGAAGGAATTCATCGTCCGATTGATACAAGTGATTTATCACGACCTGGAATTGAAATGGCGGGATTTTTCACATATTATCCAGCGGATCGTGTTCAGCTTCTTGGGAAAACAGAGCTTACTTTTTTGATACGTTAACAGAAGGACAAAAGCAAGCGCGTATGCAAGCACTTTGTACAGAAGAAACACCGTGTATTATCGTAACGCGCGGTCAAGATGTACCTGAGGAATTAATGCAAGCATCTCGCCAGACAGATGTGCCCCTGCTGCGTTCACCGTTAAAAACAACACGCTTATCAAGCCGCTTGACGAATTACTTAGAAAGTAAATTAGCACCAACAACAGCAATTCATGGTGTATTAGTTGATATTTATGGTGTTGGTGTAATGATTACAGGACAAAGTGGTGTCGGGAAAAGTGAAACAGCACTTGAGCTTGTGAAACGCGGACATCGACTTGTGGCTGATGATAGTGTAGAAATTCGTCAAGAAGATGACGATACACTAGTCGGAAGTTCACCGGAGTTAATTGAACATTTACTTGAAATTCGTGGACTTGGCATCATTAATGTTATGACGTTATTTGGTGCAGGTGCAGTGCGTAATCATAAACGTATTTCACTTGTAATTAATCTTGAGATTTGGGATCAAAAGAAAAACTACGATCGCCTTGGTTTAGATGAAGAAAAAATGAAGATCATTGATACAGATATTACAAAGATTACACTTCCAGTACGACCTGGTCGAAACTTAGCTGTTATTATTGAGGTGGCAGCGATGAATTTCCGTTTAAAACGTATGGGTGTCAATGCAGCGCAGCAATTTTCAGAGCGTCTTATGAGTGCGATTGAACTAGGAGATCAAAATTAATATAAGTGAAACTTTCATCAGTAGAGGGGTTCTTTCTCCTCCACTGATAGAAAGAGAAAGGGAGTAGAGAATATGCTGTTAGGGTCTGTACCACAGCTTGATCGTGTGGCGATTCAGCTCGGACCGTTTCCGATTTATTGGTATGGTGTAATTATTGGCACTGGTGTCTTACTTGGCTTATGGCTCGCAACTCGGGAAAGTGAACGGCTTGGTCTGCCGAAAGATACAATTATTGATTTAGTATTGATTGCGGTGCCGATTGCAATCCTTTGTGCACGTGCATACTATGTTATTTTCGAATGGGGCTATTATTCGCAAAATCCAAGCGAAATTCTTAGAATTCGTCACGGCGGCTTAGCCATTCATGGCGGATTAATTGGAGCGGTTATTACAGGATGGGTATTTGCGAAAAAACGCGGTCTTTCTTTTTGGAAGCTAGCAGATATTGTTGCACCAAGTATTTTACTTGGACAAGCGATTGGACGCTGGGGGAACTTTATGAACCAAGAAGCACATGGCGGTGAAGTGACGCGTCAATTTCTCGAAAGTTTACATTTACCACAGTTTATTATAAATCAAATGTATATTGATGGTGTATATTACCAGCCGACATTCTTATATGAATCATTATGGGACTTTGCTGGGGTTATTTTGCTTTTACTTCTTCGTAAAGCGAATTTACGCCGCGGTGAACTATTCTTTACATATTTAATTTGGTATTCTACCGGGCGCTTCTTTATAGAAGGATTACGTACAGATAGCTTAATGCTCGGCCCGCTTCGTGTTGCACAAGTTATATCAATTGCCATAATTATCGTCTCCATCATTTTCATTGTTGTGAGACGCAAAATGGGGTATGCAGATAAACGATATTTAGAACAATAATGATATAACTTTGTGATTCAGTGAATGAGTCGGGGTTGAATGAAAAAAGTAGCGTCACATATGCGGCGCTGCTTCTTTTCTTATCATACAACAACTAAGGGTGGCGAAAAGATGAAAATTAATACAGTGTTATTTGATTTGGATGGAACGTTGATTAATACAAACGAACTTATTATCTCTTCATTTTTGCATACATTAGAAAAATACTATCCAAATCAATATAAACGTGAAGATGTACTGCCATTTATTGGTCCGTCATTACACGATACATTTAGTAAAATCGACGAGAACCGAGTGGAAGAACTTATTCAATGTTATCGTGATTTTAACCATGAACATCATGATGAATTAGTAGAAGAGTATGAAACAGTGTATGAAACTGTACAGGTGCTCCGGGAAAAAGGTTATAAAGTCGGGATTGTAACAACAAAGGCGCGCAAAACTGTTGAAATGGGATTACAGCTAACGAAATTAAAGCAGTTTTTTGATGTTGTGGTAACAATTGATGATGTAGAACATGTGAAACCACATCCAGAGCCAATTCAAAGGGCACTTCAGTTATTAGAGGCAAAGCCGGAAGAATCTTTGATGGTAGGCGATAACCATCACGATATTGTTGGTGGACAAAATGCTGGTGTGAAGACAGCTGCTGTTGCATGGACAATTAAAGGACGCGAATATTTAGAGTCTTACAAACCTGATTATGTGTTAGAAAAAATGAGTGACTTATTAACAATCTTACCTCACTAATCGTTTTTCTTACGAGCGGCTGGGCTCAGCAGTTAAGCGAGAGTACAAAAAGGGAGAGAGCAAAGTGCGACGGACAACGCGCTATCCAGTATCGGGAGCAAATTCATTATGGAATGTATATAAAACGGTTTCATTTTGGAAAGTGATGAAAAACTTCATTGTGATCCAAATCGCGCGATATACCCCTTTTTTACGTATGAAAAATTGGTTATATCGCACATTTTTGCGGATGCAAATCGGAGAGAAAACTTCTTTTGCACTTATGGTTATGCCAGATATTATGTTCCCAGAGAAAATTACAGTTGGACATAATTCAGTGATTGGCTATAATACAACGTTATTAGCTCATGAATATTTAATTACAGAATATCGTCTTGGTGAAATTATTATTGGAGACGAAGTAATGATTGGTGCAAATTCGACTGTTTTACCTGGCGTTGTCATTGGAGATGGGGCAATTGTTTCAGCTGGGACACTTGTTCATCGCGATGTACCGGATGGTGCTTTCGTCGGTGGGAATCCTATGCGAATTATTTATACGAAAAAGGAAATGGCAGCGAGAGAAGGGAAATGTTAGAAATGTAACATTTTCCTTTTCTTTTCGGGAGCGAAAAGGAAATATTTGTGTATAATATATTGTTTTGTTTTTGAAGGAATCGTTTATACTTAGAGATAGAAGAATGAAATAATGGAGGAGTTATGGGGAAAAATCAAGAAATTCATAAAGATAACGGACAAGTTATTTCTTTTAATCAATTAGCTGACTTCTTTTATGATAAAGGCATGAAGGCTTATCGCAATCATCATTTAGAAGATGCAATTAAATATTTTAAGAGAGCGGCACAAGATCAGAAAGAGCCGTTTATTTTATGTCAATTAGCAACGGCATTATCGGAAGCGGGAGAGTATCACGAATCGAATCAAATCTTATTACAAATTGTTCGTACGGGTGAACAAATAGAAGAATGCTATTATTTTATGGCAAATAATTATGCGTATCTTGGGTTATTCCAACAAGCGAAAAAGTATGCAGAGCGGTATTTAGAAATTGCGACGGATAAAGAATTTATTGCTGAAACAATAGAACTTTTAGAGATTATTGAAGAAGAAGAAATGGATACACCGGAATTCGAAGATGAAGATGGATTAATTGTGATGCAAGAGCAAGCAAATCATTATATTCGTAACGGTCAATTAGAAGAGGCGATTGCGACGCTTGAAGGAGTCATAACGGAATATCCGGAATTTTGGTCAGCGCATAATAATTTAGCAATTGCTCATTTTCAGCTTGGGAATGTCGATCAAGCGTTGAAAATGACAGAGCTGATTTTAGAGAAGAATCCAGGGAATATTCATGCGTTATGTAATACGCTTATTTTTCTATATTCCATTGGGGAATATAAGCAAGTAGAAAAGTTAGCAGAGCAATTGGAAACAGTGTATCCGATGTCGTTTGAACATCGGGTGAAACTAGGGACAACATTTGCGACAATTGGTCGTTTTGAAAGTGCATATAAATGGTTAAAAGTGTTAAAACGTCAAGGTTACGAAGGTGATGTTAGCTTTTATTATTGGTTTGCATATTCTGCCTATATGGTAAAGGATGAGCAAACAGCCGAGAAAATGTGGGCGCATGTAGTGGAATTACATCCTGATAAAAAGGGAAAAGAACCTTGGAATGCTATTAATTTAGTAGATGAAGGCCAAAATATTTTATTCCGAGAGCTTCAGCAATCGTTTCAAAAAAGTGAAACATTGGAAGAACAAATGCTCGCTTTATATTTAATGAATGAACTGACAACACCAGAAAAGCTTGGCTTTTTCTTTGATGTTATGCAATCTCCTAATCGTGTTCCAATTGTATCGCAATTAGCGAACTATTTCTTTTTAATTAACAGTCATAAAAGTATTCCAGGAGAACTGCAGCAGTTTGAACAATGTATTCGCATTGCAGATGCTTTATACAATTATACGAAAAAAAATGATGAGCTTATTGAAGAATGTTTACATCTTTGGTTTTGTACATTTATACGTTTATACACGAGCGGAACGTCCTTTACAAATGTATATGGCTGGTCAGCGGCAGTTGAATATATTGTAAGAGGCGAGTGCCAAAATAAGCTGACGCAGGCAGAGCTTGGGAATATATATAATGTATCGGTAGCAACTGTACGAAAATATGTGCAAGCAGTGAGACGCTTGCATGCGTAAATGCAAGCAAATCGCTGGGAAAAACCAGTTGCCAGCAGTATAATGAGGGTATCAAAAGAGCGATAAGAACAGGAGATGAGCAATATGGCAGAAGAAAAAATTTATGATGTAATTATTATCGGAGCTGGTCCAGCAGGGATGACAGCAGCTGTGTATACATCTCGTGCGAATTTAAGCACACTGATGCTGGAACGCGGTATCCCAGGCGGACAAATGGCAAATACAGAAGAAGTAGAAAACTACCCAGGATATGACCATATTTTAGGGCCAGACTTATCAAACAAAATGTTTGAACATGCGAAGAAATTCGGTGCAGAATACGCATATGGTGATGTGAAACAAGTTATTGATGGGAAAGAATATAAAACAATTGTAGCTGGAAAAAAGAATATAAAGCACGTGCAATTATTGTAGCGAGCGGTGCGGAATATAAGAAAATTGGCGTGCCAGGAGAGAAAGAACTTGGCGGCCGCGGCGTATCATACTGTGCGGTATGTGACGGTGCATTCTTTAAAGGTAAAGAGCTTGTTGTTATTGGCGGCGGCGACTCAGCTGTTGAAGAAGGTGTGTATTTAACACGCTTTGCAACGAAGGTAACGATTGTTCACCGTCGTGACCAATTACGTGCACAAAAGATTTTACAGGACCGTGCTTTCCAAAATGAAAAAATTAATTTCATTTGGAATCATACTGTAAAAGAAATTAACGAAGCAAACGGAAAAGTAGGCAGCGTAACACTTGTGGATGTAAATAGCGGTGAAGAGCAAGAGTTTAAAACAGATGGCGCATTTATCTATATCGGTATGCTACCACTTTCTAAACCATTTGCAGAGTTAGGTATTACAAATGAAAATGGTTATATTGAAACAAATGAACGTATGGAAACAAAGGTTCCTGGTATTTTCGCAGCTGGTGATGTTCGCGAAAAGATGCTTCGTCAGATTGTAACAGCAACTGGTGATGGAAGTATTGCAGCGCAAAGTGCACAGCATTATGTGGAAGAACTAGTAGAAGAATTAAAAGCTACAACAGAACATAAATAAGGCATCCCTTAGAGGATGTGTGATAGGAAAGCTACCTTCTTTGTAAGAAGGTGGCTTTTTTTGTGTTTATCTCGCTTATTTGCGGGCAGTAAGACTTTTATTGATGGAAATCTCACTTTATCCCGCTCTAACAAGCAGTAGGTGAAGGTGGAAATTCGAGGAGGAGAACTGCTTGTAAGAACCCGATTGGTTCAACTAACCATTCGGAAGAAAGGCATTTCTGAATGGAAGTTTCACTGTATCCCGCTCTAACAAGCAGTAAGCGAAGGCGGAAATTCGAGGAGGAGAACTGCTTGTAAGAACCCAATTGGTTCAACTAACCATTCGAAGGAAAAGCACCTTCGAATAGAAATTTCACTTTATTACAATTACTTACCATTTTTATTCATATTTTTTACGTTTTTTACTAAAAATACAAAAAGGTAGATTGGTTGACAAAGTTACTTGAACATACAGTGATTATCTTTGCTTTTCTACTTTATCCCGCTCTAACAAGCAGTAAGTGAAGGTGGGAATTCGAGGAGGAGAACTGCTTGTAAGAACCCGATTGGTTCAACTAACCATTCGGAGGAAAAGCATTTCCGAATGGAAGTTTCACTGTATCCCGCTCTAACAAGCAGTAAGTGAAGGTGGGAATTCGAGGAGGAGAACTGCTTGTAAGAACCCGATTGGTTCAACTAACCATTCGGAGGAAAAGCATTTCCGAATGGAAGTTTCACTTTATCCCGCTACTTTACCTTATTTGGAGGTGTCAATATGAAAGTATCCGTATTTATTACTTGTCTTGGAGATGTTTTTTATCCAGAAGTAGGAAAAGATGTTGTTGAAATTCTTGAAGATTTAGGTTGTGAAGTCGACTTTCCAAAAGATCAAACCTGCTGTGGTCAACCTGCTTATAATAGCGGTTATCAAAAAGAAACGAAAACGGCTGCAAAACATATGATTGAAGCATTTGCTGGTTCAGAATATGTTGTGGCACCATCCGGGTCTTGTGTCATGATGGTTCACGAGTTTTCAAGCTTATTTTCTGAAAGTGAAACAGAATGGCGGCAAAAAGCTACTGAACTGGCGAATAAAACATATGAATTTACACAATTTCTTGTAGAAGTGTTAGGTAAAGAAGATTTAGGTGCGGAACTTCATAAAAAAGCAACCGTTCATACATCTTGTCATATGAGCCGGTTGATGGGTATTAAGGAACCTCCTCAAAAGTTATTAAAACATGTAAAAGGGTTAGAAGTCGTTCCGTTATCACACAATTATGATTGCTGTGGATTCGGCGGTACATTCTCAGTGAAGATGGCAGAAATCTCAGAGCAAATGGTTGATGAAAAAGTGAAACATATTATGGAAACAGGTGCGGAAGTGTTAATCGGGATGGATTGCAGCTGTTTAATGAATATAAAAGGTCGATTAACACGTAATGGTTACCCAATTGAGGTAAAGCATATTGCGCAAGTATTAAATGAAGATAGAAAGGGGATATAAAAATGGGAATGAAAATTGGAAACGATCCCTTTCATAAACGTACTGAAACGGCCGTTGGTGATCAATTCATGAGAAGGGCTGTTGCGAAAGCGCAAGATGGCCTTAGAGGTAAGAAACTAAAAGCAACTGAGAGTCTTGGGAATTGGGAAGAATGGCGCTCTTTAGGAGAAGAGATTCGAAAGCATACATTAGAAAACCTTGATTATTATTTATATCAACTTAGTGAAAATGTTGAGAAAAACGGGGGCTTTGTTTATTTCGCAGAGACTGCTGAAGAGGCAAGGGAATATGTAAAAGGGATTATAAAAAAGAAAAACGCGAAAAAAATTGTGAAATCAAAATCTATGGTAACGGAAGAAATCAGTCTAAATGAAGCAATTGAAGAAGTTGGCGGGGAAGTACTAGAAACGGATCTTGCAGAATTTATTTTACAAATTAATGATCATGATCCGCCATCACATATTGTTGTTCCTTGTCTTCATAAAGATAAAGAAAGTATTTGCGAGTTGTTTAAAGAAAAAATAGGGTATACCGGAACAGCTGATCCTGAAAAAATGGCGAGGTTTGTACGGAACTATTTGCGTAATGACTTTTTAACAGCGGATGTAGGTGTTACTGGGTGTAACTTTGCAGTTGCTGAGTCTGGGTCTGTTTCTATTGTAGCAAATGAAGGGAATGCGAGGTTAGTTACGACCATTCCGAAAACGTTAATTACCGTTATGGGGATGGAACGGATTGTCCCAACATGGGAGGAGATGGATGTGTTAGTAACACTCCTGTGCCGAAGTTCTGTAGGGCAAAAATTAACAAGTTATATTACAGGCTTAACGGAACCAGGAGGGACAGATGGACCTGAGGAATTTCATTTAGTGATTGTTGATAATGGTCGTTCCAATATTTTAGGAACAGAATTCCAAAGTGTCCTTCAATGTATTCGTTGCGCTGCATGTATTAATGTATGTCCAGTATATCGTCATATCGGAGGTCATGCCTACGGCTCAATCTATCCAGGCCCGATTGGCGCTGTATTGACACCGCTTTTAGGAGGGTATGATGAATATAAAGATCTACCTTATGCATCTAGCCTTTGCGGTGCTTGTACGGAAGCATGTCCGGTAAAAATACCTTTACACGAATTGTTAATTCGACATCGCCGACAGATTGTGGAAGAAGCGAAAAAGTCTCCTTTAGCTTGGGATATGGCTATGAAAGGCTTTGAAAAAGTGGCGAATAGCTCGAGGTCGTTCTCCCTTGCAGCGAGGACAGCTCCGTACGCATTAAAGCCTTTTATAAAAGGAGACAAAATTGAACGCGGGGTAGGGCCGTTAAAAGCTTGGACAGAAGCGAGAGATTTTCCGGCTCCGAAAAAACAACTGTTTAGAGATTGGTTTGAAAAACGGTCAAGGGAGGAGAAATAATGGCTATTCAAAATCGCGATACATTTTTATCCCAATTATCAGAGAAACTGGGCAGAAAACGCCCGGAAACAGTAAAAAAACCAAGTTGGTCTGTTTCTCCACAATGGAGCGTTTTTGACGGATTAACACAAGACGAACTTATATCGAAGTTAGTTGAACAATGTGAAACCATTCATACAGAGGTGCAGCGAACAACAAAGGCTCATCTTGTTGAAACGTTACAAACTTTTATGAAAGAATGGAATATCGGATCTGTTATTTATTCTTATGATGAACGGTTTAATGAATATGATCTGAGTGGATTTTTTACAAATGAAGGGGAAATACATTTCCATAAATGGGACTTAGATCATAAAGAAGAGAGTATTGAATTTGCAAAAACAGCTGATGTTGGAATTACGTTTAGTGATATCACTCTTGCTGAATCAGGAACTGTCGTTTTATTTAATGAAGGTATAAAGGGGAGGCCCGTTAGTCTTCTTCCTGAATCATATATCGCAATTGTCCCGAAAAGTACGATTGTGCCAAGATTAACACAAGCTACAAAGATGATTCATAATCAAAATATGAAGGGTGAAAAGATTCCATCCTGTTTGAACTTCATCTCTGGTCCATCTAACAGTGCTGATATTGAAATGAATCTTGTCGTAGGTGTTCATGGACCAATAAGAACAGCATATATTATTGTGGATGATCAATAATCGTATAAGACCTCTGGGGTCTACCACCCGTCCATCAAATTAATATGCTGAAGTATTCCAATAAGAAAATTTTTTTCGCTACTTTGGAGCAGTAAGATTTCCGCCTTAAAATTCAGAGAAATACAAGAAATATAGGTAGGGGATGAAAAAAATCACTGATGGAAGTTTCACTTTATTTTTTTCACTGAATGGTGATGGGAATAGTCTCCCATCATCTTTTTTATTTGTTGGAGACCGGAAGTTCCTTCATTGTGACAAACTGTATTTGATAGTATAATGAAGTGAGTATATAATGGGAATTTCCCTGTTATAAGTAGCTGAGGTGAGAAGCTTGCAAAGAGTGACAAACTGTGTGTTAATCAAGGATAATGAAGTTCTCCTATTACAAAAGCCTCGTCGAAATTGGTGGGTTGCTCCAGGCGGAAAGATGGAGCGCGGCGAAACAGTAAGAGAGTCGGTTGTTCGTGAATATCGCGAAGAAACGGGTATTTATTTAAAAAATCCAACATTAAAAGGTGTCTTTACTTTCGTGATCCAAGAAGGAGATAAGGTTGTTTCTGAATGGATGATGTTTTCCTTCTTAGCTACAGATTTTGCAGGAGAAAATAAATTGCAAAGCGAAGAAGGGATAATAGGCTGGCATACAATTGATAAGATTGATGAGCTGCCAATGGCGCCAGGAGATTATCATATTATTGATTATTTAATTAAAGGAAATGGTATTATTTACGGTACATTTGTATATACACCAAATTTTGAGTTACTTTCGTATCGATTAGATCCGAGTTAAACCATAAGGGGGATAATGATGGACGCACATAATGATATTAAAATGGTCATTATTACAGGAATGTCCGGAGCAGGAAAAACAGTTGCTCTGCAAAGCTTTGAGGATCTAGGATATTTCTGTGTGGATAATTTACCGCCCATGTTGTTGCCGAAGTTTGTTGAATTAATGGCAGATTCGAAAGGGAAAATGAATAAAGTAGCGCTCGGTATCGATTTGCGTGGCCGAGAGTTCTTTGATCACTTATGGGGAGCGCTTGATGATTTAACAGAGCGTACATGGATTATTCCTCATATTTTATTTTTAGATGCAAAAGATAGTACACTTGTAACTCGATATAAGGAAACAAGGCGTTCACATCCACTTGCTCTAACAGGTCTTCCGTTAAAAGGAATAGAAGCAGAGCGTACGCTGTTAACAGATATGAAGGCGCGCGCGAATATTGTCCTTGATACGTCAGACTTAAAACCGAAAGAGTTAAGAGAAAAGATTATTCAATTATTCTCAACTGAGAGTGAGCAAGCATTTCGTGTGAACGTGATGTCATTTGGATTTAAATATGGTATTCCAATTGATGCTGATTTAGTATTTGATGTTCGTTTTTTACCGAATCCATATTATATTCCACACATGAAGCCGCTAACAGGTCTTGATGAGGAAGTATCATCCTATGTACTGAAATTTAATGAAACGCATAAATTTCTAGAGAAGTTAACAGACCTTATTTCCTTTATGCTTCCACATTATAAGCGAGAAGGAAAAAGTCAACTTGTTATTGCAATTGGATGTACAGGGGGACAACATCGATCCGTTACGCTTGCAGAATATTTGACGAAACATTTGAAGCAAGAGTGTCCAACTCATGTGTCTCATCGTGATGTGGAGAAGAGAAAGGGACATTAAGCGATGGAAAAAGAGAGAAAACCGAAAATCGTTATTATGGGAGGCGGAACTGGTTTATCCGTTTTATTGCGCGGGTTAAAAAAGTATCCTGTCGATATTACAGCGATTGTAACGGTTGCTGATGATGGGGAAGTTCTGGGAGACTTCGTGATGAGTTAGAAATCCCGCCTCCTGGAGACATTCGCAACGTGCTTGTTGCGTTGTCTGATGTGGAGCCTCTTGTGGAGGCATTATTTCAACATCGTTTTACATCAGGAGAAGGATTAACAGGACATGCGCTTGGTAATTTATTGTTAGCTGGAATGACAGCTATTACGGGCGATTTCTTTCATGCCATTACGGAAACAAGTAAAGTGTTAAATGTAAGAGGGCGTGTACTTCCAGCTGCGAATCAAAGTGTTGTTTTGCATGCGGAATTGGAAGACGGGCAAATTGTAAGCGGGGAATCTAAAATTCCGTATTACGGCAAAAAGATTAACCGCGTATTTTTAACACCGGGGAAGTAGAACCGCTTCATGAAACACTAATGGAAATTCGAAAAGCTGATTTACTTGTATTTGGACCAGGTAGTCTGTATACAAGTATTTTGCCGAATTTAATGGTAAAAAAAATCGGCGATGCAGTCCTTCGTGCAAAAGCGAAGAAAGTGTATGTGTGTAATGTAATGACTCAAGTTGGTGAAACAAGGGGATATACAGCGTTTGATCATGTGAAAGCATTGCATGATCATCTTGAGGAAGCGTTTATTGATACAGCAATAGTGAACGATGAACCAATTCCAATTGAATTATTAGGGCGTTATGCAGAAGAAATGTCGAAGCCAGTTACAATTGATGAAGAGCATTTTACAGCGCATAATATTAAGTTGATTAAAGATCGTTTAGTAAAATATGATGATCAAGTTGTGCGTCATGACACAGTAAAATTAGCTTCGATTTTACATTCGTTAATATAAATTGTAAGCTTGAAGAAATAATGAATAGGCTTGCATGATGGAAGGCGTTACTTCTTTGAGGTAACGCTACAAATTCATTTAGGGCATGAAAATAATTATGATTTTACATTTTGTCAGGAGGTGAAATGGTTGTCATTTGCATCAGAAACAAAGAAAGAGCTGACAAAGCTTGAAATGAAGGGGTGCTGTGAGAGGGCAGAGTTATCAGCATTACTTCGGATGAACGGTTCACTCTCCTTTTCAAATCGCCGTGTAATCATTGATATTCAAACGGAAAATGCAGCGATTGCTCGAAGGATTTATACATTATTGAAAAAAGGATATAACGTTACAGTTGAGTTACTTGTGCGTAAGAAAATGCGCTTAAAGAAAAATAATGTGTATATCGTTCGTTTAGTCGAAAAAGCACGTGAAATTTTATCGGATTTGCAGATTGTACGAGAGGACTTTTCGTTTATTCGTAATATTTCACAAGAATTAATTGAGAAAAAGTGTTGTAAACGTTCATACTTACGCGGTGCGTTTTTAGCTGGTGGTTCCGTTAATAATCCGGAAACATCATCATATCATCTAGAAGTTTTCTCGTTATACAAAGAACATAATGATGCGATATGTGAACTTATGAACGAGTTTGCATTAAATAGTAAAACGTTAGAAAGGCGAAAAGGGTATATTACGTATTTAAAGGAAGCGGAAAAGATTACCGAGTTTTTAAATATTATTGGTGCTCATAATGCTCTTTTAAGGTTTGAAGATATTCGCATTGTGCGTGATATGCGTAATTCTGTAAATCGTCTTGTGAACTGTGAAACAGCAAACTTAAATAAGACGATTGGTGCAGCCTTAAGGCAAATCGAAAATATTCGTTATATTGATGAAACAGTTGGTCTGGATTTTTTACCAGATAAATTACGTGAAATCGCAGAACTACGTATCAATTATCAAGATGTTACATTGAAAGAATTGGGGGAAATGGTATCCGGGGGGAACATTAGTAAATCGGGTATCAACCATCGTTTACGTAAAATCGATGATATTGCTGATAAATTGCGTGCTGGAGAAGCCGTTGTAAAAAAATAAAAGGTAAAGGGGAATGGAGCTGTGGTTCAAAAACAGGTAGAGGTGTTGTTGAAAACTGGATTGCAAGCACGTCCGGCAGCGTTGTTTGTACAAGAAGCAAATCGTTTTCAAGCCGATATTTTTATGGAGAAAGACGGAAAAACAGTCAATGCTAAGAGTATTATGGGGATTATGAGCTTAGCAATTGGATCTGGATGTAAAGTTACAATTACTGCAGAAGGATCAGATGAAACAGCAGCATTAGAAGCACTTGTTGCTTATGTGCAAAAAGAACAATAGAGTGAAACTTCCATCAGTGGGGGTCTTACTGCCCGCGAATAGCGGGATAAAAAGAGCTATCGCGAATGTGCGATAGCTCTTTTTGTAGTCCGCTTTTCTTAGCGATTTGTAAAGATTTTGTCGATTAAGCCGTATTCTAATGCTTTATCTGCTGTCATGAAGTTGTCGCGCTCTGTGTCGCGCTCGATTACTTCTAAATCTTGACCTGTACGCTCAGAAAGAATTTTGTTTAATTTATCACGTAAGAATAGGATGCGTTTTGCAGCGATTTCGATTTCTGTCGCTTGTCCTTGTGCACCGCCAAGTGGTTGGTGAATCATAACTTCACTGTTTGGAAGAGCGAAACGTTTTCCTTTTTCACCAGCAGCAAGTAGGAAAGCGCCCATAGATGCAGCCATACCGATGCAAATTGTAGATACTTTTGGTTTAATGAATTGCATTGTATCGTAAATTGCCATACCTGCTGTAATAGAGCCGCCAGGACTGTTGATATATATATGAATATCTTTTTCTGGGTCTTGTGATTCTAAGAATAAAAGCTGAGACACGATAGAGTTTGCTACGTTGTCATCAATTGCGCTGCCAAGCATAATGATGCGGTCTTTTAATAAACGAGAGTAAATGTCGTAAGCACGTTCCCCGCGATTTGTTTGTTCAATAACTGTAGGAATTAAATTCATGTGTAACTTCCTCCTTTAACACATTTGTTAGTTTTATAATACAATTATGGTCAATAAAGGTCAAACGAAACCACTTCAGTTTAAAAAATATGTAGGTGTATCATGTTAATTCGCTATAAATAAGGAATTCCCTTTTTCTTTACCTTCCTCATCATAACCGAATTGTATGAATTTAAACATATCAAACATGGAGAAAGGTTGCCATACAAAAAAGAACGCCGTTACATATATAAGCGTTCTTTTCTCTTTTACTCTTTAAGTAGATAAGTCACTTTATTTAAAATTTCTTCTATCCTCTTGGCATTATTTGCATACATGCTGCTAGCAGCATTTGATTTCGTTTCTAAAGAAAATAGTTCGAGATCAGCATGACACTTCTTTAAGGAAGCGAGTAATAATGGCTTGTCCTGAGGAGAAGGCATTTGGAGTTTATCGTTGTATATATCAACAGTTAGTTGTCCGTAAGAATCGACTTGTCCGATGAAAACATTATCTAGTGCAACCCCAATTTTTTCGAGTTCAGCGCGAAGCCAAGCGCGGTTATGGCCGCTAGCTGAAAGCGGTTCGTCTAGTATGTTTCCATCCATAATGACTGTGTGTGTTTCTTTTTCATTTGGTACTTTTAATGCAATATCTTTTGCGGTTAGTGGTTGTCTGTCTTTCTTTAATAAAACGTTTAATTCACCGCTTGGTTCGAGAACAGCGTATTCAACATCGTTCATGTTGAATACATCTTTTTTCGAAGAAGCTCTAGTAGTTCGTCGCTCGTATATTTTTCCTTTTTTAAATTATCTTCGAGTACTTTGCCATCTTTTATAAAAATAGTGGATTTACCTTCAACAAAATCTCGTACTGTCTTATTTTTTAAGGAAATCAGTCCTGCGAAAAAAGGTATGATAGCAAAAACCAGCATACTAGAAATACCGTGGACGAAGTTTTGTTCCAACCCTGTCGATACTTCTGCAGCGATATCACCAATCGTCATACCGGCTATGTATTCAAAAAAGGAAAGTTGAGAGATTTGTCTTTTGCCAAGCCATTTCGTAATGGCGAATAAAACAATTAAGACACATAAAGAACGTATAATGACAAGCGGCCATTCTGGTATGTGAATGTTAGGCATATAAAGTCCCTCCAGTCTTCTTAAAATCCTTTATATTGTGGTTCTTCACGTTCTAATGCTGAAACTCGCCTTTGTAAATCAGCGATGACACTATCCATTTCTATCATACATTCGTGAAAAACGCGTTTCGCTTCTTCGTCAGCAGCGTTTTGTGAAAGTGTACTTAAACTTGCCTGTGCGCCTTTTAAGCTGGCAAGGCATGTTTTTACACTAGCAACAACGGTCATGAGAACACCTCTTATCCTTTTGGTTTAAATAATAAAGCTCCGATAAAACCGAAGATAATCGCGGCAGATACACCAGCGCTTGTTACTGCAAACATTCCTGTTATAACTCCAATGATGCCATGCTCAGCCGCTTCTGCCATCGCACCGTGAACAAGGGCGTTACCGAAGCTTGTAATAGGAACTGTTGCACCGGCTCCAGCAAAATCAATTAATGGTTCATACAAATTTAATCCGTCTAATATGGCACCAATGACAACAAGCGTTGACATTGTATGAGCGGGGTAAGTTTAAAGACATCAAACATAATTTGACCAATCACACAAATGGCGCCGCCAATTACGAAAGCCCAAAAATAGATCATTTATTGTACACCTCCAACTTCAATGGATACTGCATGGGCGATACAAGGAATTGTTTCTTGCTGCTGGAAAGTTAATGGGGAAAGTAAAGCACCGGTAGCGACTACGAGCATTTTGCTGAATTCCCCTTTTTTCATTCGATTTAATAAATGCCCGTACACGACAGTTGCTGAACAGCCTGGACCGCTTGCTCCTGCTAAAATCGGTTGATCTTCCCTATAAATGAGTAATCCGCAATCTTGAAACTGTTCGCTTGTTATAGATGTTCCTTGCTTACGCAGTAAATCAAAGGCAATTTCGCGTCCTATATGACCGAGATCACCTGTTACAATTAAGTCATAGTAGGATGCATCAATTTGTCGTTCCCTTAAATGTGCTTCTATCGTATCGACAGCAGCGGGCGCCATGGCACCTCCCATATTAAATGGATCTGATAAACCCATATCAATAACTCTTCCAATTGTTGCTGATGTAACACAAGGTCCGTCTCCTTGATCGCTTAATAAAGCAGCCCCTGCTCCAGTTACTGTCCACTGAGCGGTAGGGGGCTTTTGTCCTCCGTATTCAGTTGGATATCGGAATTGCTTTTCAACAGCGGTATTATGGCTAGAAGCTCCTGTTAATAAGTATTTCGCCCCTTTTCCATTTACAATACTTGCCCCTAAAGCAAGGCCTTCCATTGAAGTAGAACAAGCTCCAAATAATCCAAGATAAGGAGCGCCGAGTGTTCGGGAGGCAAAACTTGAGGGAGTGATTTGATTGATAAGATCTCCTGCTAGAATAAATTGAATATCCTCTTTACGCAGTTTTGCTTTTTCTGTTGCCCTGCTGCAAGCTTCTTCAAATAAAATTCGATGTGCTTTTTCATAGGAGTCTTGTCCTAACCATAAATTATCGTGCAATGTATCGAAATCTTCAGGGATGTTTCCATTTGCCTCAAATGGCCCGCCGATGACACCAGTTGATATAATCACAGGCTTATTTTCAAATACCCATGTTCGGTGACCTTGTAACATTTAAAAACCTCCCCATTGAACGAAAATGGTTCTAATAAGTGCGATGATAAAAGCGGAAAATACACCAAATAAAATAACGGATCCTGCTAGCTTAAACATATTCCCGCCTACTCCAAGAACAAAGCCTTCTGTACGATGTTCAATACAAGCTGCGATGACTGAATTTCCAAAGCCGGTAACAGGAACAGCTGTACCAGCCCCGCCAAACTGAGCTAATCGATCGTACACACCAAAGCCTGTTAGGAGCATGGAGATAAAAATCATTGTAGCTACAGTCGGATTCCCTGCTGACCTTTCAGTGAAATCGAAGTACGTAATATAAAACGTAGAGATAAATTGACCGATTAAGCAAATAAACCCGCCGACAAAAAAAGCTTTTATACAATTTTTTAGAACAGGCCGCTTCGGTTCACGCTGCTTTTCAAATTGTTTATACTCTTGCTGCGCTGGTGTTAAATCTTTATTTCTCTTTGACATATGAATCCTTCCTTTTCTGTTTTGAAAAGTATCATTACGTATCGGAATGCATTTCTTTTTCACTATTTTTAGTTGTTTTTTTACTTCTTCTTTATCTACTTCTTTATTTTTAATCTTGGTATCTAACTTATCGAGTAACATAAAAATTTTTTTATCTGTGCTTACATAAATTTTTGCATTAGGATACATCTTTTTTAATGTTTGTTTTATTTCTTTTCGTAATTTCTTTAGTTGAAAGCGTTCACGATGCTTTGGTTTAACAGCTACATAAAGTTCGTTATTGAAATTAACAGCTTTGACTTCAAGTATTTCATCCATAGTAAGAATCTTATTTTTCGCTTCATTCGCTGCTGATTGATCAATAGATTCTATGTTTATCTTTGTTAGTTTCGCATCTGTTTTATTTGTTTTTTGTGCTGATTCTTGTTTTTCTTTTTTATCTAATGGACTGTGACATCCGCATAGGAAACTGAATAAGAGAAGGAATAACAAGGAGATTGTTCCGAATTTTCGCATGGTATCATTCCGTTTCTATTGCTTTATGTAATTTGATTTGAAAAAAGGATGATATTACATCACCCTTTTTTCAGCTAATCAGAAAGTATACATATGATAATGAATTAGCCTATGTGTAAAGAGTATCTGTAGGCGTACATTAATTAAGTATCATTCTGTTGTTGTTATTGCTGTGTATATTGAGGTTCTTCTTGTTCAACTTCTTGAACACGCGGAGATAAAGTCTCAATAATTGATTGCGTTTGTTGTGCTGCGCTTTGAAATAATTGCTTCGCTTGTTGGTTATCAGTATCAAGAGCGAATCCTTCTAAGCTTGCTTGTGCACTTTTTAATCCTGAAACAGTTTGTTTAAGTTTTGTAATTACAGTCATAACGTAATTCCTCCTCTGGTTGAGTTTGATTTCAATCATTAGAGTTTGTGAATGAGCACTGAAATATAATTACCAATTTTAGGGTTATTCGAAAGCGTGTTATTTTTAATTTTATTTATTAGGTATGTCGTATATTTAATTTTAAAAAATACAAGGAAATTAACATGAATAATGATGGAGTAGACATTACATAATATAGGAATAGAAGAATTTAGTTCTTCTATCCACCAATATGCAGCCCGTTAGCATGAAGCTAGCGGGTTTTTCGTATTATATATAATAAATTTCTAAATGTTGATTGTCGATTTTCTATTGTGAATATTTTCGAAAGCTACATAGTTTAGATTTTGTTGTTCAAAATATTATGTATCAATTAAAATAAGAGAATAAAAAATAGCAATTAAAAGGAGAAAAAGTTATGGATCATCATACTTTAGTTAGATGGTTGGAAGCGGTATTAATCATACTAGCGTTAGTTGCAATTTGGTTTTCTGCAAGCAATTTTAGTAGTGTGAAGCGATTTTTAATTGGTCGTCCTATGCGAACATCAGAGCTTCATGCGCACCATAACAAGTTATTTTGGTTGATTGCACTGCCTATCCTTTCGGCGGATTTGTATTCATCCGTTGCATATGGACCTGAATCAGGAATGACAGAGCTTGTAGGGCTTGGTCCTGATGCGAAATGGTTGATTTTACCTATTACAATTTCTACGATCGTTCTTTTGACGATTTTGATTGTATCGTATATTATGGGGGTTTTGGCATATCCAAACGGTGGGGGAGCATATGCCATTGCAAAAGATAACTTCAAGCCGCGATGGGTTTCTCTTGTTGCTTCTAGTTCGTTGCTCGTTGATTACGTGTTGACCGTGGCTGTATCTGTATCTGCAGCTATAGAAGCTATTTCATCTGCTTATCCTGTAGTTGCTCCTTATGAAACGATTTTGGCCATTTTGTGTGTTATTCTCTTAGTACTTGTGAACTTGCGAGGAGTAGCAGAATCAGCCCGCGTTTTTGCTTGGCCGACATTCGGTTTTATGGTTTGTATGTTAATTTTAATTTTTACCGGCTTTTTTGATGAATTTCGTCATGGATTTATACAACCAACTACACCATCCTTTGGAACGGTTCCAGAGGGATTAACAACTTTATTGATTTTGAAAGCATTCAGCTCAGCTTGTTCGGCGCTTACAGGAATTGAGACAATTTCGAATGCAGTTCCTATTTTTAGAGAACCACAGCAAAAAAATGCAATTAGAACTTATATTGCTTTAGGCACGATCACAGCTGTGACACTGTTAGGATTTTCGTATCATCTGTATGTGAAGGGAGTTACGCCAGATCCGCACAACACGATGTTGTCTCAGTTGACTGGTATGTATTTTGGACATGGAATTTTATATCAACTAATTATATGGTTTACGTTTATTGTTTTGATTTTAGCGGCAAATTCTACATTTACAGGATTTTCTCAGCTTGCTGCGATTGTAGCAGCAGATGGATTTTTGCCTCGAAGTTTGACAAATCGCGGAGACCGTTTAGGGTATTCAAACGGAATTATTGTATTAGCATCATTGGCATGTATTTTGATTATCTCGTTTCACGCGCATACGAATGCTTTAATTCCATTGTATGCGATCGGTGTTTTCCTTTCATTTACAGTAGCGCAAATTGGTTTGATGCGCCGCTGGAAACGAGTTAAAGGGCCAAATTGGAAAGTTAAGCTTACGATTAATACAGTTGGTGCTGTTATCACATCAATAGTTGCTGTTATTTTCGCTGTTACAAAGTTTACAGGCGGCGCTTGGGTTGTATTAGTTGTATTGCCTATTATCATTTTTATTTCAATGGCTATTCACAAGCATTATGAAGATATTGCAAAAGAACTGCGCATTGATACGCAAAGCATACGTCCAGAAGCAAGCCAGATAGTCACTCTTGTTTTAGTGTCAGGCGTTCATCGTGTTGTGAACAATACGATTTCCTTTGCGAAAAGCTTAGATGCTGATCCGATTGCTGTATACGTTGGTTTCGATGAGCAATCTATAGATAAAATGGAGAAGAAGTGGAAAGAGTGGGGAAATCCTTGTAGGCTGGTAGTTCTTCGTAGTAAATATCGCTCTATTCTTGAACCGCTGAATCGTCTTATTAAAACAATAGAGACGAAACAAGAAAATGGGGGACATATCCATATTATTATCCCGCAGTTTATTCCGCACAAATGGTGGCATCATGTATTACATAACCAGAGTGCACTTCTTTTAAGAATGTGGTTTATTCGTCATAAAGATATCGTGATTACAACGGTTCCATATCATTTGCATAAATAATTCATTTCGGTTATTTATGAATTTGCTACTGATAATCTGAGTTATATCGCCTGCGTCGTCAATCGACGCGGGCGTTTCTTTTATTGTATGAACGGATAAAGTTGAAGGGACGGAAGTATAGAAGAAGTGAAGTTACATGTAATATAAAGATGGCCTTTTCATTTCGATATCTAGCTGTAATGAAAGATAAGAGTCGTTCTGTAAACTGCGACGTAATAAGTAATTGCTTCCAAAACGAAGATATCGTATAATAAACATTACGCAAGGCGGCGTGAAAGTGTCTCTTGCGATTGTAAGCATAAGGGAAGTCCTTGATGCTATTATATATTTCATGCGCCCATAGCTCAGTTGGATAGAGCGGTGGTTTCCGGTACCACGTCTGCCGGGGGTTCGAATCCCTCTGGGCGCGTTCTAGTTGATATGACAGCGTTTGTGACGCGATCAACGCTGTCAAGAAATCGTGAAAGGACGGAAACAATACGAAACGTGATACGTGGGTTTAATCCCTTTGAACGTCCGTATATGTACCGTAGTTCACACGTCGAAAATCAAATAATATGTAAGCTGAAACTCTCGTCTGAATTATTTTTCAGATCGGGGGTTTTTTTGTTGTCTAAAAAACGATTGTAAAACGCGCTGTAAAGACAGGAATAATTTTATCCCTCATTAACGGGCAGTAAGACCCCCACTGATGGAGGTTTCACTTTATATCTAGCGCGGACATGGCGATTCTTCGGGAGAACTGGCGATGCCCTGAATGTTATGGAGTCGCTTATTAGCGAGGCTTGGCGATTCTACAGGGTATTTGGAATTTAGCTGTTAATCAGTATCAGACTATTAGTGAGGGTTTCGCTTATGCCCATCAAGTTAAGAAATGAGACTACCCCTAAAGCGTTAAAATGTACATGATACCCTATTTAGAAGTAAGAAAATTTGATAAAATAGGTATAGTTTATTAATTCGGGCAATTGTTGCCTATTTAAGGAGTTGACTTCGTATGATAGTACCTCTCATTTCTTTAATTGTTCTTTTAGTCATTGTCACTTTCAGTTCGATTCGAATCGTGCAACAGTATGAGCAAGGTGTTGTACTTCGATTGGGGCGTTATACTCGTTCGATTGAACCTGGTGTTCAATTTGTTGTACCATTAATCGAAACAGTACAAAAAGTGGATATGCGTATTCGAGTCGAAAATGTTGAGAATCAAGATATAATTACGAAAGACAGTGTTCCGGTCACTATAAATGCTGTTGTGTACTATCAAGTGGTCAATGCCCAAAAGGCACTTCTTGATGTTGAAAATTACCGTAAAGCAACTTCGACGGTAGCTCAAACTATTCTTCGTTCGAACCTGGGTGCTCACACGATGCAGGAAATGCTCACCGAGCAAAAAAATTGGATGATTTGTTGCGAAAAGAATTGGATAAAGCTACAGAACCATGGGGAATAAAGGTAACAGGGGTAGAAATACGCTCAATGGACCTTCCAGAAGGGTTACGTCGTGCAATGGCTAAGGAAGCAGAAGCGGAACGTGAGCGGGTTGCAAAGGTAATTGCTGCAAAAGGAGAGTATGAAGCAGCTGAAAAGCTTGCCCAAGCTGCCGAATTAATTAGTAAACAGCCAGCGGCACTACAATTACGTACGCTGCAAACTATGACAGAGATTGCAGCGGAAAAAAACAGTACCATCTTGTTTCCATATGAAATATCAGGATTAGCAAACCTGTTTACTAAACAACAACAGGAAATATCCACTGATCCTCAACCTGCTTCACGAGGAATAGAATAATAAGAACAACAATTTAAACTGTTAAAGCATGCGCGCTATCTAGTGCCATCAAGCTAACAAGATAAAATTCTCCCAAAAGGGGTTCGAATCCCTCTGGGCGCGTAAAAAACCCTAACTTATATTTTGAAGTTAGGGTTTTTTATTAGTTTGTTTATAAAGTTCTTAGAATATACAGGAGAAAAAGAGTAGTTTAAGTATAACGAAACTTCATTATACTTAAACTACTCTTTTTAATTGTTATTTCTTTGAATAGGAGTTACTATTAGTATGTGGTATAAAATTTGTGATTATTTTTAAAATTTCGGCATTTTCTTTCGGTATTACTCATTTTTTGGTTGTAATATATAAACTTAATTAATACATATGAAGTAATAATATATGGATGTTGGTATTTTGTAAGGATTCTCCTTTTGAGAAACTTATTGTACAATAGAAGTGAGGGGGAGATTAGATTGAAAGCAAGTCTTTTACAAGAACAAAGTTTACGTTTGGCAATGACGCAAGAGTTAAGACAAGCGATTACAATGCTCCAGTATAATGTGCAGGAATTAACGGAGTTTTTGTATGAGCAATCGCTAGAGAATCCCCTTATCGAGTTGGGGGGATTTGACAGGGAAAAGAAAAAGAGTAAAACAACAAGTAAACAAACAGAGAATCAAATGGAGATTTATAGTGTCGATTCAACGACGATTCAACAACATTTAGTCAATCAATTGCAGTATTATAAAATAGATGAAGAACAACGAAAAATTGCCTCATTCATTATTTTAAATGTGGATGAGAACGGGTATTTACAAGAAACAAATGAGGAATTAGCAGTACTATTATCGGTATGTGTAGAAGAAATTAATAGCTGTATGGAGCTCGTTCAATCATTAGAGCCAGCAGGGGTAGCTGCAAGAAATATTCAAGAGTGTTTATCAATTCAATTAAAGCGCTTACAAAAAAAGAGCGCATTAGCAGAAATGATTGTGGACGAACATTTTGCATATTTTGTAAAGAAAGATTGGCGCAAGTTAGTAAATGTGCTGAAATGTAGTACGGAAGAATTGCAAGAAGCTGTTCATGTTATTACATCGCTGCAGCCGAAACCAGGTTTGGCTTTTTCTTCGGAAAAACCGATGTACATCGTTCCTGATATGGCGGTGAAAAAAGAAGGTAATCGTTTGATAATCCAAATGAATGAACGTAATATGCCGAAGATTGAAATTCATTCAGAATATAGTGAGCTCCTTCATAATAGTGAAAGAGATGTCGCTTCTTATGTGTCTGAAAAATATCAGCATGTACAATGGATTATGCGCAGTTTAAAACAAAGAAAACAAACGCTTCTGAAAGTAATGGAAGTAATTATTGAAAAGCAGCGCGACTTCTTTATGAATGGCCCTCAATATTTAAAACCGCTTGCATTAAAAGAGGTGGCTGAGATATTAGGTGTCCATGAGTCAACAATCAGCCGTGCAACGCGTAATAAATATGTGCAAACACCATATGGTTTATTTGAGATGAAATCTTTCTTTAGTAATGCAGTAGCAACAACAGAGGATGAAGCAATTTCAACAAAGAGGGTGAAGCAGCTTATTCAAGAGTTTGTAGGGAAAGAAGATAAGAAAAAACCACTCTCAGATCAAAAGATTTCAAAAATGTTAGAGGAAGAACATGAAATTGTTGTTTCGCGCAGAACGGTAGCGAAATATCGAGAGCAGTTAAACATTCCGGCGTCTTCACTGCGAAAAACGATTGTATAGGTGATGAACATGGAGGTTATTCTATATACAAAGGAAGAATGTGGTCTTTGTCAGAAGGCGAAACAACTTCTGCAAGAGCTGAAAACTGAATATGTATTTGATCTAAAGGAAATAAATATTTATGAGGATGAGCAGCTGTTAGAGAAGTATCATCTTATGATTCCTGTCGTTGAAATTGAGGGAAAAGAGGTAGAATATGGAATCATTCACAAAGATGTCATAATAAACAGCATAATTCGCGCAATAAGAGTTGAATAACTTTGGATCTCCTGTTACAATAAAAACCGTAGCAGGGATTATTTTTTACTCTATGTGGGACACAATTTGTCACTACGGGACATATAATGACCATATAGGGAATGAACGAATGTGGTGAGGAGATACAATATGATGCGCTCATGGATTCAGTATACGAAAAAATTATTACCTGATCTGCTACCTGTTATGCAAACAAGAATGCAAATTCTTCAGTACATTCGGTTAACACAACCTATTGGCAGAAGAAACTTATCTGCAAGTCTTGGTATGACAGAACGAGTATTACGAAGTGAAGTACAAGTTTTGAAAGAAGAGAACTTGGTTCACGTCGCATCTTCTGGAATGACATTAACAGAAGAAGGAACAGCTGTTGTTCTTGCTTTGGAAGACTTTATGAAAGAAATTTCCGGTTTAAAGGTTTTGGAAAAACAGCTTAAGGAAACATTGGACTTGGATGAAGTTTTCGTTGTCCCTGGTGATAGTGATGAATCACCTTGGGTCAAGCTCGAGATGGGCCGCGCTTGTGTTGCTTGTATAAAAGATCGTCTGACAGCGAATAATATCGTTGCTGTGACTGGAGGAACAACCATAGCTGCCGTAGCTGATATGATGCAATTGGATTGCAGGGATCTACATACATTATTTGTCCCAGCACGCGGTGGAATAGGAGAGAGTGTTGAGCTAGAAGCGAACACAATCTGTGCGAAAATGGCACAAAATACGATGAGCAACTATCGCTTATTGTATGTTCCCGATCATGTGAGTAGCGAAGCATATGCGTCCATTGTGACGGAACCTTCTGTGAAAGAAATTCTTGAGTTGATTCGATCTTCCAATATTGTCATTCACGGAATTGGTGATGCCTTAACGATGGCGCGTAGACGAAGTACTTTAGAAGCAGATTGGATGAAAATTAAAGAAATGCAGGCAGTCGGTGAAGCGTTTGGGTATTACTTTAACGAACAAGGTGAAGTCGTTCATAAAGTACAAACGGTCGGCATGCAGCTTGAAGATTTACAACATGTATCTCATGTCGTTGCAGTTGCTGGAGGTTCATCAAAAGCGAAAGCAATTCAAGCAGTAATTAAGCAAGGGCACACTTCATTACTCATCACAGATGAAGGTGCAGCAAAAGAGTTAGTAAAGGGTAAATAACCCTTAATATACATCCCCCAAGGAGGAAATTCAAATGACTAAAATTGGTATTAATGGATTTGGACGTATCGGACGTGTGGTATTCCGCGCAGCTCTTAACAACCCTAACGTGGAAGTAGTAGCAATCAACGACTTAACAGATGCTAAAACATTAGCACATCTTTTAAAATATGATTCTGTTCATGGAGCAGTAAATGCAGAAGTATCTTCTAACGGCGACAGCATCGTTGTTAACGGTAAAGAAATCAAAGTTATCGCTGAGCGTGACCCAGCTCAATTACCATGGAGCGACTACGGCGTAGAAGTAGTAGTAGAATCTACTGGACGTTTCACTAAAAAAGCAGATGCTGAAAAACACTTAGGTGGATCAGTTAAAAAAGTTATCATCTCTGCACCAGCTTCTGACGAAGATATCACAATTGTTATGGGTGTTAACAACGAACAATACGATGCAGCTAATCATAACGTAATCTCTAACGCTTCTTGTACTACAAACTGCTTAGCTCCATTTGCTAAAGTATTAAACGAAAAATTCGGCGTAAAACGCGGTATGATGACAACAATTCACTCTTACACTAACGACCAACAAATCTTAGACTTACCACATAAAGATTTACGTCGTGCACGTGCAGCAGCAATGAGCATGATCCCAACTACAACTGGTGCAGCTAAAGCAGTAGCATTAGTATTACCAGAACTTAAAGGTAAATTAAACGGTGGTGCAGTTCGTGTTCCAACTGCTAACGTATCTCTTGTTGACTTAGTTGTTGAACTTGAGAAAGAAGTAACAGTTGAAGAAGTAAACGCAGCATTCAAAGCAGCTGCTGAAGGCGAATTAAAAGGTATCCTTGGATACAGCGAAGAGCCATTAGTATCTATCGACTATAACGGATGCACAAACTCTTCTACAATCGATGCATTATCTACAATGACTATGGAAGGCAACATGGTTAAAGTACTTTCTTGGTACGATAACGAAACTGGTTACTCTAACCGCGTAGTTGACTTAGTAGACTATATCGCTTCTAAAGGTCTTTAATTCATAAGTTTATCCGTAATTAATGACAAAACGAGGGAGAGGGTTTGTTCCCTCTCCCTTCTTTCGTTTTCTAAGCAAATGTGATAAGCTTTTGAATGGGTTTTGTCAATCCTAACTAGTCGGAGGGAAATCCAATGAACAAAAAATCAATTCGTGACGTAGATTTAAAGGGGAAACGAGTATTTTGCCGCGTTGACTTCAACGTACCTATGAAAGAAGGCAAAATTACAGACGAGACTCGTATTCGCGCAGCTCTTCCTACAATTCAATATTTAGTAGAGCAAGGTGCGAAAGTGATTTTAGCAAGCCATTTAGGTCGTCCAAAAGGACAAGTAGTAGAAGAAATGCGTCTAACTCCAGTAGCAGTACGTTTAGGTGAACTTCTTGGTAAAGACGTGAAAAAAGCGGACGAAGCATTCGGACCTGCTGTACAAGAAATGGTTGCAGCAATGAACGAAGGCGACGTATTAGTTCTTGAAAACGTGCGTTTCTATGCGGGCGAAGAAAAGAACGATGCAGAACTTGCGAAAGAATTTGCAGCTCTTGCTGATATCTTCGTAAATGATGCATTCGGTGCAGCTCACCGTGCTCACGCTTCTACTGCAGGTATTGCAGATTACTTACCAGCAGTATCAGGTTTCTTAATGGAAAAAGAATTAGAAGTACTAGGGAAAGCACTTTCTAATCCAGAACGTCCATTTACAGCAATCATCGGTGGTGCGAAAGTAAAAGATAAAATCGGTGTAATTCGTCATCTACTTGATAAAGTTGATAACTTAATCATTGGCGGTGGACTAGCTTATACATTTGTAAAAGCATCAGGTCACGAAATCGGACAGTCTCTATGCGAAGATGACAAAATTGAACTAGCAAAAGAGTTTATGCAGCTTGCAAAAGAAAAAGGCGTAAACTTCTACATGCCAGTTGATTGCGTCATTGCAGATGACTTCTCTGAAACTGCAAACCGACAAGTTGTAGATATCGATTCTATTCCTGCTACTTGGGAAGGATTGGATATTGGACCAAAAACAAGTGCAATTTATGCAGATGTAATTAAAAACTCTAAGCTTGTTGTATGGAACGGGCCAATGGGCGTGTTCGAAATGGCTCCATTTGCAGAAGGTACAAAAGCAGTAGGACAAGCATTAGCAGATGCAGAAGGTACATACTCTGTTATCGGCGGTGGTGACTCTGCAGCAGCTGTTGAAAAATTCGGTATGGCTGATAAAATGAGCCACATTTCTACTGGCGGCGGTGCGTCATTAGAATTTATGGAAGGTAAAGAACTTCCTGGTGTAGTTTGTCTTAACGACAAATAATTAGCAGCCAAGAAAAAGGACGGTGCAAAGCATGCGTAAACCAATTATCGCAGGTAACTGGAAAATGAATAAAACTCTATCTGAAGCAGTTAGCTTCGTAGAGGAAGTAAAAGGTCAAATCCCAGCAGCTACAGCTGTTGATGCGGTTGTTTGCTCGCCAGCTCTTTTCTTAGAGCGTCTTGTAGCAGCTTCAGAAGGAACTGACTTACAAGTAGGTGCACAAAACATGCACTTCGAAAAAATGGTGCATTCACTGGCGAAATTAGCCCAGTAGCACTTAGCGACTTAAAGGTGAGCTACGTAGTACTTGGCCACTCTGAGCGTCGTGAAATGTTTGCTGAAACAGACGAAACAGTAAACAAAAAGACGTTAGCAGCATTTGAGCACGGTTTAACACCAATCGTTTGCTGTGGTGAAACGTTAGAAGAGCGCGAAAGCGGAAAAACATTTGATCTTGTTGCAGGTCAAGTGACTAAGGCACTTGCAGGTTTAACAGAAGAGCAAGTGAAAGCAACTGTTATCGCATATGAGCCAATTTGGGCAATCGGTACAGGTAAATCTTCTTCTGCACAAGATGCAAACGAAGTATGTGCGCACATCCGTAAAGTTGTTGCTGAAGCTGTTTCTCCGGCAGCTGCAGAGGCAGTTCGTATTCAATACGGCGGCAGCGTAAAACCTGAAAACATTAAAGAATATATGGCACAATCTGATATCGATGGTGCTTTAGTTGGCGGTGCAAGCTTAGAGCCTGCGTCCTTCTTAGGTCTTTTGGAGGCGGTAAAATGAGAAAGCCAACAGCTTTAATCATTCTTGATGGTTTTGGACTACGTGAAGAAACTTACGGGAATGCTGTAGCACAAGCTAAGAAACCTAATTTCGACGGCTATTGGAACAAGTTCCCTCACACAACACTAACAGCGTGCGGTGAGGCGGTAGGCCTTCCAGAAGGTCAAATGGGTAACTCTGAGGTAGGTCACTTAAATATTGGTGCCGGCCGCGTTGTATACCAAAGCTTAACGCGTGTAAACGTTGCAATTCGTGAAGGTGAGTTCGATCAGAACGAAACGATTCAAAATGCAATGAAACACGTGAAGGAAAAAGGTACAGCCCTTCATTTATTCGGCTTACTTTCTGATGGCGGTGTGCATAGTCACATTGACCATATGTTTGCTCTTCTTCGCTTAGCTGCAAAAGAAGGCGTGGAGAAAGTATATATCCATGCGTTCTTAGATGGCCGCGATGTTGGTCCGCAAACAGCAAAAGGTTATATCGATGCAACAAATGAAGTGATAAAAGAAACAGGAGTAGGACAGTTCGCGACAATCTCCGGTCGTTACTACTCCATGGACCGTGACAAGCGTTGGGATCGCGTTGAAAAATGTTACCGTGCCATGGTGAACGGCGAAGGCCCTACTTACAAAACAGCATATGAGTGTGTGGATGACTCATACGCAAATGGTATCTACGATGAATTCGTATTGCCGTCTGTAATGGTAAATGAAGATGAAACGCCAGTTGCAACAATCAATGATGATGATGCAATCATCTTCTACAACTTCCGTCCAGACCGTGCAATTCAAATTGCTCGTGTATTTACAAACGAAGACTTCCGTGAGTTCGATCGTGGTGAAAAAGTACCTCACATTCCAGAATTCGTTTGTATGACACACTTTAGTGAAACGGTAAAAGGTTATGTAGCATTCAAGCCAATGAACTTGGATAATACGTTAGGTGAAGTTGTTTCACAAGCGGGATTAAAACAACTTCGCATTGCGGAAACTGAAAAGTATCCGCACGTTACATTCTTCTTTAGCGGTGGTCGTGAGGCTGAATTCCCAGGAGAAGAGCGTATCTTAATTAACTCACCAAAAGTCGCAACATACGACTTGAAACCAGAAATGAGCATTTATGAAGTAACAGATGCTCTTGTAAATGAAATTGAAAATGATAAACATGATGTTATCATTTTAAACTTTGCAAACTGTGATATGGTTGGCCATTCTGGGATGATGGAACCAACAATTAAAGCAGTAGAAGCAACTGACGAATGTTTAGGAAAAGTTGTAGAAGCAATTCTTGCAAAAGATGGTGTAGCACTTATTACTGCTGACCATGGTAATGCTGACCAGGAATTAACTCCAGAAGGCACACCGATGACAGCTCATACAACGAACCCGGTTCCTTTCATCGTTACAAAAGAAGGTATTGAGCTTCGTGAAGGCGGTGTTTTGGGAGATATCGCTCCAACAATGCTTACACTTCTTGGTGTTGAACAGCCAAAAGAAATGACAGGTAAAACAATTATTAAATAATTACACATATGAATGACAGACACGATGTTATCATTCTAAACTTTGCAAACTGTGATATGGTTGGCCATTCTGGGATGATGGAACCAACAATTAAAGCAGTAGAAGCAACTGACGAATGTTTAGGAAAAGTTGTAGAAGCAATTCTTGCAAAAGATGGTGTAGCACTTATTACTGCTGACCATGGTAATGCTGACCAGGAGTTAACTCCAGAAGGCACACCGATGACAGCTCATACAACGAACCCGGTTCCTTTCATCGTTACAAAAGAAGGTATTGAGCTTCGTGAAGGCGGTGTTTTGGGAGATATCGCTCCAACAATGCTTACACTTCTTGGTGTTGAACAGCCAAAAGAAATGACAGGTAAAACAATTATTAAATAATTACACATATAAAAGGAGAGAAATAATATGCCAGCAATTTTAGATATTTATGCTCGTGAAGTTTTAGACTCTCGTGGTAACCCAACTGTAGAAGTAGAAGTATACACAGAAAGCGGCGCATTCGGACGCGCATTAGTACCAAGTGGTGCATCTACTGGTGAATACGAAGCAGTAGAATTACGTGACGGTGACAAATCTCGTTACCTTGGTAAAGGTGTTCTTAACGCAGTAAATAACGTAAACGAAGTTATCGCTCCAGAAATCGTTGGTTTCGATGTAACTGACCAAGCTGGAATCGACCGTGCTATGATCGAATTAGACGGCACTCCAAACAAAGGTAAATTAGGCGCTAACGCTATCCTTGGTGTATCTATGGCAGTAGCTCACGCAGCAGCTGATTATGTAGGTCTTCCATTATACCGTTACCTTGGTGGATTCAATGCAAAACAATTACCAACTCCAATGATGAACATCATCAACGGTGGTTCTCACGCTGACAACAACGTAGACTTCCAAGAGTTCATGATCTTACCAGTTGGTGCTCCAACATTCAAAGAAGCAATCCGTATGGGTGCTGAAGTATTCCATGCATTAAAAGCTGTATTACATGACAAAGGTCTTAACACAGCAGTAGGTGACGAAGGTGGATTCGCTCCAAACCTTGGTTCTAACCGTGAAGCGTTAGAAGTAATCATCGAAGCAATCGAAAAAGCTGGTTACAAAGCTGGCGAAAACGTATTCTTAGGAATGGACGTTGCTTCTTCTGAGTTCTACAACAAAGAAACTGGTAAATATGATCTTACAGGTGAAGGTCGCAGCATGACTTCTGCAGAAATGGTTGATTTCTACGAAGATCTTTGCAAAAACTTCCCAATCATCTCTATTGAAGATGGTTTAGACGAAAACGACTGGGATGGCCACAAGTTATTAACTGACCGTCTTGGTAAAAAAGTTCAATTAGTTGGTGACGACTTATTCGTAACTAACACTCAAAAACTTGCTGAAGGTATCGAAAAAGGTATCTCTAACTCAATCTTAATTAAAGTTAACCAAATCGGTACTTTAACTGAGACTTTCGAAGCAATCGAAATGGCTAAACGTGCTGGTTACACAGCAGTTGTATCTCACCGTTCTGGTGAAACTGAAGATGCTACAATCGCTGACATCGCAGTTGCAACTAACGCTGGCCAAATCAAAACTGGTTCTATGAGCCGTACTGACCGTATTGCGAAATACAACCAATTATTACGCATCGAAGACGAACTAGGCGAAATCGCTGTTTACGATGGTTTAAAATCTTTCTACAACCTTAAAAAATAATTGTAGAATATAAAGACCGGCCGTGAGAAATCACGGCCGGTTTTATTTTTCTCCTGCTATTTACGGTCAAATTCTCACCTCTAGTATCCTCTTTAAAAGTCTGAAAATATAAACTTTATGCTGCGATAAGTTCATTTCATTCCTGATTACGTTTACAAATACAGTAAAAAAGCCATTGTAAGCGCATACCATGGTCGGTTTTTCTTGTCAATTCGGGAAATTGCGGGTTTTTACAATTTATACTATGATAAATATAGAAATATAAAG
This sequence comes from Bacillus sp. EA-CB0995, assembly GCF_055814245.1. Lineage (NCBI taxonomy): Bacteria > Bacillati > Bacillota > Bacilli > Caryophanales > Bacillaceae > Bacillus > Bacillus sp. EA-CB0995. The sequence goes on from NZ_CP169269.1 coordinate 624,538, forward strand.
AATCGTATAATGAAGGATGATAGACAGATGAAATTCACAAAAATTATTGTCCAAGTAGCAGCACTTTACGTGTTTAATATGATTGGCACGTGGATCCAAGAAGCGCTGCACATCCCAATTCCAGGGAGTTTAATAGGGATGTTCTTGTTGCTCATATTGCTCGGTTTAAAAGTCCTTCCAGTAAAATGGTTTGAATTAGGAGCAGAAACATTGATGGCTCTTATGCCATTTTTATTAATTCCTCCAACCATTGGTTTAATGAATTATGGTTCTTTTTTTATGAATAAAGGTATTTCGCTGTGTATTACCGTTATCGCGAGTACGTTTTTAATTATTGTTGTAGCAGGACATACAGGACAATATCTTGCGACTAGAAAGGAAAAGGAGACACAATGAGTATAGTAATCGGAATTGGTTGGATTATTGTAACGGCTTTATTGTATCAACTGTCAAAGAAGATTTATCAATGGCTTCCATCACCGTTTACAGTTCCAATGCTTGTTGCAACAGCTTTAATGATCTTGTTGTTAGTCGTATTTGATATACCATATCAACAATACATGCAAAGCGGCGGGGGCTGGATTTCGCAATTGCTTGGTCCTGGTGTGGTAGCATTTGCAATCCCTCTATATAAACAACGTGGCGTTTTGAAGAAGTATGTTGTACCAATTGCTGGTGGTGTATTGGTGGGAACGATAGTTGCGATTGCAAGTGATATGATAATTGCCACAATTATGGGAACGGATAAAAGCTTAATTTTATCTTCCTTACCAAAGTCAGTAACAATGCCAGTAGCCATGAGTGTGTCACAAGAAGTTGGTGGTGTACCATCGTTAACTGCAGCTTTCGTAGTAGTTGCAGGAATATCTGGAACCATTTCTGGTCCTATTTTATTAAAATGGAGCAGAGTGACAAATTCTGTTGGAAAAGGAATTGGATTTGGCTGTGCATCTCATATTATGGGTGTTATGCGTGCGATGAAAAATAATGAGCATGAAGGTGTAATTGGATCAGTAACAATGACATTAACAGCAATCTTAACATGTATACTTGGTCCGTTGTTTGCGGCGCTTTTTATTTAATGTGGTGAAGTATTCGGTGAGTGAGAGCCCATGAGACGCTCTCGCTTTTCCAATTATTTTATGATACATTTAAAGTAATCGAAACTTTAGGAGGCATGTAAAGTGCATACGTTTTTATCAGTTTTACTTATTATTGTATCACTGTTATTGATTGTACTTGTATTAATGCAATCTAGTAAGAGTGCTGGTTTATCCGGTGCAATTTCCGGCGGAGCAGAGCAATTATTCGGTAAGCAAAAAGCACGCGGAATAGAAGCTATATTAAACCGCATTACAGTTGTTGTTTCTATACTATTTTTTGTATTAACATTTGCTGTTACGTACTTACAAGTATAAAATAAAAAGATTCGCCTTTTTCGGGTTGAATCTTTTTTTACTTTAAGCAAAAAAAGTTTCTAATTAGATTATGGAAAAGAAACTATGATAAACTATAAATAGACCATATATGAAGATTACATTATAGGAAGAGAAGGAGAACGTAAAATGAAGCTAGCATCCCCAAAACCGTTTACATTTGAAGCGGGAGAACGTGCAGTTTTACTATTACATGGATTTACAGGGAACTCTGCAGATGTTCGTATGCTCGGACGTTATTTAGAGACAAAAGGTTATACATGTCATGCACCGATTTATAAAGGTCATGGTGTACCGCCGGAGCAACTTGTACACACAGGTCCAGAAGACTGGTGGAAAGATGTTATGGCAGCGTACCAACATTTAAAAGATAAAGGATATGAAAAGATTGCAGCTGTTGGTTTATCACTGGGCGGCGTTTTTTCGTTAAAACTTGCTTATACAATGCCGATTATTGGAGTTGTACCAATGTGTGCACCGATGTACATTAAGAGTGAAGAAATCATGTATCAAGGTATATTAGCATATGCCCGCGAATATAAAAAACGTGAGCGTAAATCACCAGAGCAAATTGAAGCAGAGATGTTTGAATTCAAACAAACACCGATGAACACATTAAAAGCACTGCAAGGTTTAATTCGTGATGTACGCAATAACATTGATATGATTTATGCACCGACGTTTGTCGTTCAAGCACGTCATGATGAAATGATTAATACAGATAGCGCAAACATTATTTATAACGGTGTAGAGTCAAATTTAAAAGAAATGAAATGGTACGAAGATTCCACGCATGTAATTACGCTGGATAAACAGCGTGATGAGCTGCACGAAGATGTATATAACTTCTTGGAGCAACTAGATTGGTAAGATCTAGTTGCCTCTTTTTTACATAAAAAACATCATTTATACATGGTTATATTTTCGGATAGACTATAGAATACGAGGATTTAAAAGGAGGTTTTTGTACTTGGAAGAAATCATTCAAGCAAACATCGATAAATTGTTATCGTTTATGAAAGAAGAAGCATATAAGCCGCTTACTGTGCAAGAATTAGAAGAAGCATTTGGTATTGAAGATGCAGCGGATTTTAAAGAGTTTGTGAAAGCACTTGTAATTATGGAGGAAAAAGGGCTTGTTGTTCGAACAAGAAGTAACCGCTATGGTCTTCCAGAAAAGATGAACTTAGTGCGCGGTAAACTAATTGGACATGCCCGTGGATTTGCGTTTGTCGTACCTGAGGAAAAAGGGTTAGATGATATTTTTATTCCGCCAACAGAATTAAAGGGTGCACTGCACGGCGATACAGTATTAGCACGTATTAGTTCGGAATCAAGCGGTTCACGCAAGGAAGGGACAATTGTTCGGATTATAGAACGCGGAACAAAAGAATTAGTTGGTACATATACAGAATCGAAAAATTTTGGATTTGTTCTCCCTGACAATAAGCGATGGGCGAGCGATATTTTCGTTCCAAAAAATGCTTCTATGGGTGCAGTAGAAGGACATAAAGTCGTTGTTAAAATTACGAGCTACCCGCAAGATCGTTTAAGTGCAGAAGGAGAAGTTATTCAAATTCTTGGTCATAAAAACGACCCAGGCGTTGATATTTTATCAGTTATCCATAAGCATAACTTACCGCTTGCGTTTCCGGCAGATGCAATGGAGCATGCGAACAGTGTACCAGAAACAATTGATGAGAACGATTTACAAGGGCGCCGTGATTTACGAGACCAAACAATTGTTACAATTGATGGCGCGGATGCGAAAGACTTAGATGATGCGGTTACAGTAACGAAACTTGAGAATGGTAACTACAAGCTCGGTGTACACATTGCGGATGTAAGTCATTATGTTACGGAAGGATCTGCAATTGACCGCGAAGCAGCTGAACGAGGAACGAGTATTTATCTTGTAGACCGTGTAATTCCGATGATTCCGCATCGTTTGTCTAACGGAATTTGTTCATTAAATCCAAAAGTAGATCGTTTAACATTATCTTGTGAAATGGAAATTAATGATCAAGGGGAAGTAGTGAGTCATGAAATTTTCCAAAGCGTTATTAAAACGACGGAGCGTATGACATACTCTGATGTGAAGCAGATTCTAGACGATGAAGATGAAGAATTAATGGCTCGTTATGAACCGTTAGTACCAATGTTCCAAGAGATGGGGAAATTGGCTGCCATTTTACGTGAAAAGCGGATGCGCCGCGGGGCAATTGATTTTGACTTCAAAGAAGCGAAAGTGCTAGTGGATGAAGAAGGAAAACCGACTGATGTGATTTTACGTGATCGTTCTGTAGCTGAGAAGTTAATTGAGGAATTTATGCTTGTAGCAAACGAAACAGTCGCTGAGCATTTTCACTGGATGAACGTACCGTTTATGTACCGTGTTCACGAAGATCCAAAAGAAGATAAATTAGAGCGTTTCTTTGAGTTTATTACAAACTTTGGTTATGCGGTAAAAGGTCGCGGGAACGAAGTACATCCGCGTGCGCTTCAACAAATTCTTGAAATGGTACAAGGTCAGCCTGAAGAGATTGTCATTTCGACAGTTATGCTTCGTTCCATGAAGCAAGCTCGTTATGATGCAGAGAGTATCGGCCATTTTGGTTTATCTACAGAGTTTTATACACATTTCACATCACCAATTCGCCGTTACCCAGATTTAATTGTGCACAGATTGATTCGCACGTATCTCATTAACGGAAAAATCGATAGTGAAACACAGGCGAATTGGCGCGAAAACTTACCGGATATTGCCGAGCATTCTTCCAACATGGAGCGCCGTGCTGTTGAAGCAGAGCGTGAAACGGATGAACTGAAAAAAGCAGAGTACATGCTTGATAAAATTGGTGAAGAATACGATGGTATGATTAGTTCTGTAACAAACTTCGGTTTATTCGTAGAACTTCCAAACACAATTGAAGGTCTTGTTCATGTCAGCTATTTAACAGATGATTACTATCGCTATGACGAACATCATTTTGCGATGATTGGCGAACGTACAGGAAACGTCTTCCGCATTGGTGATGAAATTACGATTCGCGTTGTGAATGTAAACAAAGATGAGCGTGCGATTGACTTTGAAATTGTCGGCATGAAAGGCAATGTGAAACGACAACGAAAAGATCGTCCTGTTGTGATTGAGCAGCCAAAAGGAAATAGAAGAAAACGTGGCGGTGGCGGCCGTGAAAATAATCGCGGTGGACAAGACAACGAGTCAAACCGAAATATAAATGGAAAACGAAATGGTACTAAAAAGAAAAAGGCATTCTTTGAAAATGCACCGAACTTTAAGAAGAAAAAGAAAAAACGTAAGTAAGAAAGAAGCCATATATGGCTTCTTTCTTCATATTTTGCTACAATGATAAAAATGAAGGGAGGCGTCAATCGAGATGCCAAAAGGTCAAGGAAAAGTCATCGCACAAAATAAAAAAGCATATCATGATTATTTTATTGAAGAAACATATGAAGCAGGTCTTGTCCTTCAAGGAACGGAAATTAAGGCGATTCGTGCAGGTCGTGTAAACTTAAAAGATGCCTTTGCACGTGTGCAGAATGGTGAAGTATGGGTACATAATATGCATATTAGTCCATATGAACAAGGAAATCGTTTTAACCATGATCCGCTTCGTACAAGAAAGTTACTTCTTCATAAAAAAGAAATTTTAAAGCTTATTGGGTATACGAAAGAAACAGGCTATACGCTTGTGCCGCTTAAAATTTATTTGAAAAATGGATTTGCGAAAATGGAACTTGGTTTAGGTAAAGGTAAAAAGCAATATGATAAGCGCCACGATTTAAAAGAGAAGGAAGCAAAGCGCGAAATTGCACGTGCATTCCGTGATCGTCAAAAAGCATAATACAGAAATTTACAATTGCAAAATGGCGAACGTATGCTATAATAACAAATGTAAGGCCAGTTGAACATTGAAAAACAGCTCAATAGCAGCTATCACGAATATACTTCGTATGCTCCATTTCTTATATGGGGACGTTACGGATTCGACAGGGGTAGTTCGAGCTTAGGTTGCGAGTCGAGGGGATCGGCCTCGTTAAAACGTCAAAGCCTATAACTGGCAAACAACAAAACAACTTCGCTTTAGCTGCTTAATAACAGCTTTTAGCGGTTCGTCCCTCCATCGCCCATGTGGTAGGGTAGCGGACTCACTCTAAGTGGGCTACGCCGGAGTTCACCGTCTGAGGACAAAGGAAGAGAACAACCAGACTAGCAATTCGGAAGCCCGTCGATAGGCCGAAGAATTTGCGAAATGCTAATATATCGACTACACTCGTAGAAGCTTAAGTGCCGATACTTTTGGACGTGGGTTCGACTCCCACCGTCTCCACCAATACATATTTGGTGGTTTTTTTATTTTGTTATAACAGGAAGCATAACTTTGCATAAAATGCAGGTTTATGCTTCCTTTTTTGTTGTGCAAAGATATGCTTCGCTAAAGTCGTAATTATTTATAGCTACATTTAAGATTTTTATTATACGGTGTTTTCTGTACATGAAAGCACCTCTTGTTAACATAAAATCGAAGTATCGCAAAACCCTTAAAAGTCGCGATGTTTATAAAAAAGATGCGATGTTTATAAAAATGTTGTGATGCTCTCCCCATTAGATGGTTATCTAAAGGGTTTCCGATAACCGTGGAAGAGGCGATCTATGACGTGGAGCGTGTTTTGTCCGGAAACGGATCCACGCGATACATTGCTTACTGTCATACAGAAAATGGGGCAATCTGTCGCCGAGATTGGAAAACAGGATGGACAGGACGGATCACGGAAACGGCCAATCAGGTTGTAGAGCTGCAAAAGACCATTGAGGAATTGAAGCAACAACTTAGCGAGGCTCAAAGGCAGATTGCTGCAACAAAGGAACAAGCAAATAAGCCTTGGTGGAAACGTTGGAAGTAAGTAACTAAGCCTTCGTATTTTCAAGCTTGATTTTTGCCCAAATTCCGCCCTGGGCGGCGATTTTCTAAATTGTACTGAAAACTAAAAATCGGCCTCTGTTCGCATCGCGTGCGAAGGGGGCCGATTTTTGTTTTTCTTAGGTTTGCTCGAAATTGCACCCCGATCGTGGTACCGGCGGTCGCAGAAATGTTCATAAAAGTCTGGATTTTGGACATATGTCCGTCGAAAGTATCAAAGAAAATTTTGCTGCAAGTAATGGTCTTTCTCGCATTTGACTAAATCACAATTCTTGTCTGTCAGACATAAATATAAAATGTATTATTCTTTTGTTGACTGATTTAATCAATCATAAAAAAAGGAGAGTTAGCTTATGGAATACAATCTTCGAATGGGAAAAGCAATCGTTATCGGAGGTAGTATGGCAGGTTTGATGACTGCTCGCGTATTGGCGGATGTTTATGGAGAAGTGCTTGTTATTGATAAAGATAAATATCCGGAACATCCGGTTGATCGGGCTGGCGTACCTCACGGTTTCCATCCGCATCGATTCACAAATCGCGGCAAAATGATTACGGAAAATCTGTTTCCCGGCTACGAAGAGGAGTTGGCCGCGCTTGGCTCGCCTTCCTCGCTCAATAAGAAAGCGCATATTATGAATCCGTATGGGATCGTCAGCGGACCTTATATGCGCAATGATTATAAATTCAGCCGCGCCGTGCTTGAATGGGTCATCCGCGGACGCGTGAGCGCGAGTCCGAATGTGAGGTTTCTTCAAGGGCATGACGTACTTGAACTCATTGCAGCTCCAGACTGTTCAGCCATTACCGGAGTACGGGTCCGGGAGCGGAAAGTTGCCGGAGAAGAAAGTGTCCGGATGGCCGACCTGATCGTCGATGCCAGCGGACGAACCTCCCGGCTGCCAGAGTGGCTGGAGAGCCTGGGGTACGAAGTGCCGAAGCCTGATCTGATGAAGACGGCCATCGGGTACAGCACTCGTCGCTATACATTGCCGCCTGCAATGCGACATCTGGCCGAAGAGTGGGATGTCGTCAACATTATGGGCCAGCCGGAGAACAACACCTTTACAGGCGTCTTCTCCTTCATTGAGAATCAAGTCGCCGAACTGCTGCTGTACCGTCCCGGAGGGAAATTTCCTCCTACAGATGCGGAGGCGTTCGAACAAACGGTGGTCGGGCTGCCGTCTTCCCTGATCGCGGAGATCGTCAAGGATTTGGAACCTGTCGGCAACCCGCGGGGCTTTCGTGTAGCGGAATTATACCGCCGCCATTATGAACAGGTTCACCATTGGCCTGCTGGCCTGCTCGTCATTGGTGATGCTTACTGCATCTATGATCCGATTTTCGGTCAAGGGATGACGGTTGCGGCAATCGAAGCGGAAATACTGCAATCCTCTTTGCGAGAGCAGCTTAGCGATCCGAAGCCGCAGTTTGAAAAGCGGGTACTTAAACGAATGCAGCGTGAAGCCATTACGCCTGCCTGGTGGCTGAACTGTGCGGCGGATTTACAGTGGGAGGGCGTTGAATATGAAGCCGGGTCAGAACCGCTTGAAGGGGTAGATTTTTGCCGGAAGGTGATGGATATGCTGCTTAAAGAGGGCACGGTGAATCGCAACTTCCAGCTTTACGGCATGTATTGGGGAGTAAACACATTGTCTGTTCCGCTTGGTGAGCTGTTCAATCCGCAAATGATCAGAGCGGTGCTGGAAGCATCGGACGAAGGAAAAGAAATCCTCGCCGAGCTGCTGGAGCAGCATCATCGGCCGCTTGAAGAAATACTGGAAAAGATCATTCCACGATAAGAGAAGCCGTACATTCCGTAAAAATAAAGAACCTGCCGCCTGCAATGAGGCGATAGGTTCTTTATTTGCTGATCATCCTCATCAGCATTTCGATATCCGGGATGCGAAACTGCCGTTCATCCACCAATCCCACCATCATCACTCCGGTTAGTACCGTCAGGAAGCCGGCAATCAATTCTCCCGGTTCCCCCGGTGCAATCGTCCCATCCCTTTGTCCCTCTTCGAACAAAGGCCGAAGGATGCTAACATAATCGTCTAACGTGTATTGGTTGATCAATCTTCTCGCTTCTTCAGGCACGCCATCGGACGTTCTTGCCTGATAAATCAGCTGAAAATACGGGGCTCCTTCCTCATCCATCATTTCTTCAACCAATTTTCTGATTTTATCATAAGCGCTTCCCGGAAGGGATGTAACGAGCGACATGGCTTCCTGCGCACCCTCTATAGCACCTTGGACAAGCGTAACGAAAAGCTCTTCCTTGGATTTGAAATAATGGTACACTAGGCCATGGCTAATGCCTGCTTCCTTCACGATCATACTCATTTTGGTTCCGGCAACGCCGCGTCTGGAAAATACGCTTAAGGCAGCGGCCAAAATCTGTTCCCTGCGCTCATCGCGGATCTGGATCAGCTGCTCTTCATTTAATGGTGCCACGCTGCACCCGCCCCTTCGAGTTCATATCATTAACCTTTCTTATTAGGTTTTTGAATTTGAAGCAATTCAATAAAAACACCTATCATGTCCTGTATTTCTATTCGATTATCAACAAAATGTTGCAAATTGTATCCATTAAAAAGGGCCATTCCTGCTGTTGCTAAAGTTCTAGCATCTAATGGACTTCCGATTATACCTTCGTCTTTCATTCTCTGAAAAAAATGTGTAAGGAATGATCTCCATTTTTCCATTTGGAGAATAAGCCTTTCTTTTATTAGAGGTAATTGATTAGATATCATACATCCTTGGAGAAGCATGGGAGAAGAACCTTTTTCATAAGCCTCATTCACCAAACGCATAGAGTATTCTTTAAATTTATTTAGCAAATCACAATCTTTTTGAGTAAGAATTTCCTTTAAATCCTCAAAATAAAAATCAATACCTTCTTTTATCAGTTTCAACAAAAACTCCTCTTTATTGGAAAAATGAGCATAGAATCCACCTTTAGAATAACCAGCGTGTTTTACAATCTGATCAATGCTTGTACTAGAATATCCTTGCTTAGAAAACAATTCAATTCCTGATTGCATTAATCTGTTAATTGTATCTTCTGATTGTTTCTGATGATAATTCACCATAGTACCCCTTTTTTAAAAAAAACTAAATATTTAATTAATCTTAGTATATTCCTCAGCATACAATAAATTAATTAATACCGACTAGTTGGTGTTAATTAATACCACGTATAAAGGGTATTCATTTGATTTCTTTTTTAATTTATTTTCAAAAGATTAATACCTTAGTAGCATTTTTGCTTTGTTGCTGTCTAAAAAATGGTCGTTTTTATAAATGTAAAATAGTTCCTTAGTACATCGTAATGCAAATTTTCACATGGTAAAGTTTGAAAAAAGGAGAGTTGTTATAATGAATAAATTATTGAATATTGTGATGATAGCTACTCTTTTCGTTGGTCTCTTTTTTGCAATTACACCAATAAATAAAGTATTTGCCCTATCTTATGATGGTTCAGACCCTGTTTCAACAGGTTGTGCAAAAGATGCAGTAACCAAATCCTATAGTGGTATTGTTGACAGATACGATAATTTTTATGGAAAAGTGGAGCTAAAATGGAGTGCGAAGTGTCAAACATCTTGGGCGAAAATAACGCTTTATCGTGCCGCTCCGTACGATAAAGGTACTTTCTATGCGAATGCAACTGTGTACAGTTACAATAGTAGTGGTAATTACAGAGAGGTATATACTTGTGCTAGTGGTGGTGGTAACGGGGCGATAATGAAAGGTCAAACCTCCTGTTATACCGCTCAAGTGTATAATGGTGCTGGGTATACAGCTAAGGCTAAAGGGTATATCAATTGGGGTATAGCCAGTGGAGTGACTAATCGGTACTAATCTGCGAAGAAATTTTGCGTCCTTCAGCCAAAATGGGATTTAGAAATTATAACTCTGATAATCTATATATATTTTGTTTTGTTGCATAATCGGCCGCTTTAATTAAACAAACAGCTAAAAGGATCTTCCAGCCGAAGATCCTTTTTTCATGCCTATAAGTGGTGTCATGTTAACCTTACATGAATACTTATGGTTCTGTTGCAAAGTTTTTTAAACTAAGCTATATTCTAGAAAAATGAGACGAGGAGAATGACGTTACCTATATCGTGCGATTGATAAAGAGGGTTACACATTAGATATTCAACTGCGTAAAAAGCGAGATAATCAGGCCGCATATGCCTTTATGAAAAGATTAGTGAAAAAGTTTGGAGAACCAACGGTTCTAACAACAGACAAAGCTCCAGCATTACTTTGTGCGTTTAACAAATTAAGGGAACAAGGCTTTTATAAACATACAACTCACTGCACAATCAAGCATTTGAATAATCTCATAGAACAAGACCATAGACATGTAAAGCGACGTTTTGCCAAATCCGCAGGATTTCAAAGTCTTCGCCATGCTTCACGTACCTTGAAAGGAATCGAAACGATTCATGCCATACATAAACGAAAACGCAGTTTGCAACCAAACTGCGTTTTTTCAACATACAATGAATTACAGCAATTACTTAGAATTGTATAAGATTCAGCTGTACTCACCCTAACTTTCTATCTGTAAAAAAACTTTGCAACAGAACCTCTGCCGCAATAGTACTATTCGGATTTAGTGGTTATTTTGGTTACGAGTTTATAAAACAAGTAATTACTTTTATCTAAAAAGCATAACTCTTATAAACTTAAATATGGTGGTTATAATGTAAATGAAAAAGATACGCATTTTAAACCCAAACGCAACGTAATTGTAAATATGTTATATTACGCAGGTACCCCCTCAGGAATTCGTTGATCCCTGGGGGGTTCTTTAAATTCCCTTCAAATATGATTATCCAAATGAATTTCCCTTTCTCCCATGAACCTCATAAAAACTTCAGAGTCTTATTTAAGTCGTTGTTAATTTAGCGTAGATGATAAAAAATAGGGTTAATTCTCCCATTATGACAATGTTCGGAACTACTACTATTAAATTAATAATAAAAAAGATGGCTAAAATCGCTAAAAATAGCCCTAAATGATAATATTTCAAACGATGTTTTTCATATCTGTATTGATGAAAAACAATAGAAGTTGCAATGAAATAGAGTAATACAGAACCGAATACAAAATACAAGATAAACAAATAACGAACCTCTTGTAAAAACAGCAGCTTGATAGATGCAGCAATCATGCTTAAAGACATTAAAATAAACAAATGACCGTAAATAATGATTTGGCCGGCTGTTTGGATTGATTTATCTACTTTCTTTTCTACATTATCAAAATACTGCCACCACATAGAAATAATAAGGATAAATGAAATAAACGAAAATGAGATTGAATGCCAATCCCCTTTTTGCGGCTGCAGCACAGAAATGGTGCTGACGACCGATTCTCCAAAAAGGATTAATGTCAATAAAGCAAACCGTTCTAATAAATGAGCTGTATTGGGTGGTGCTTTCACCAAATACTTGCGTCCGAAAATAGGTACAATAATATCCACAATAATTCCTGCATATAACAAGGCGTATCGAATCCATGAATCAAAAAAGAGAGAAAAAATGAGATTATGATTCCAAGCCAAAAACCTCTTCCTAAAAAGCGAGCCACCTTTTTTCGATTACCTTCTTCTATCTTTTGAACAACAAGATATTGGATAGCTGTTAGTGCTCTTAATCCAATATAACCAATCAGGAAGGAGAGATAGTATTGATCAAAATTTACCGATAAGCTGGATGTCATAATAAGAACAAACAACATTTGAAGAATCATAAATATACGTTGATGTAAAAAATCTTGCCCATACCGATTCGTAAACATTGTTTGTCCAGTCCAAGACCACCATATCGGAATAAACATGAGAGCAAACTTTAATAAATATTCTGGGTGAATATACCCTTTTTCAACATGAACTAGAACTTGAGTAGTAGTTGCAACTGCTGCTACAAATAACAGGTCATAAAAAAGTTCTAACCATGTAACCTTTTTTCTTCCATTTTTAGCACTCCTTCCCATATTTGATAGAGTATAGTATCATGAAAGGTAACTTCGAACAAGGAGGGTAATTTAAATGACTAAAACGATTGGCCTTATTTGCGGCAGTTTAAGAAAAAATTCTTATAATCGAATCATTGCTCAATCATTGACAGATATGAGTGATTCTGTTCAATTTCGTTGGATTGAGATAAAAGAGCTTCCTCTATTTAACGAAGATTTAGAAGTAGGCGGAGATCCAGAAGTAGTAACATCATTTAAGTCATCTATTCAAGAAGTTGACGGTATTATTATCGTTAGTCCAGAATACAATTCCGGCATTCCGGGTGCGTTAAAAAATGCGCTGGACTGGGCATCAAGACCTTCGAAATCCTCCGTTCTTAGTAGAAAGCCAGTTGGCTTAATTGGAGCAACTCCTGGCGGATTAGGTACCGCCTTTGCTCAAATGCAAATTAGACAAATACTAGAAGCCATGCAAGTTCATGTTCTTCCATTTCAAAAAATGCTGATTTCGCAAGTACATGAAAAGATTGATTCTGATCAGAAAGTGCTTACTGACGAAAAAACAAAGCGATATCTTCAGCGTTATTTACAACAATTTATTCAGTGGATTGATCACACTCCTGTTCTAGATTAACAAAAGGGGCAAAATTTTAATGCCCCTTTTCTCCTTCTTCATGGAACGTGAGGAACAGAATACGATTTATCCCGCATTAACGGGCAGTAATATTGGTAGAATGATTTCGAACGATTATTCGCTGTTAAGAGTATGAGGGAATGTATTAGAGCATGGGATGGAGCGTTTTTTTCGCCGCATTGCTGAAGGTGTCTTTGATGAAGAAGATCTTATTTTTCGCACGAAAGAATTGAATCAATTTTCAATGGAAATGTATCAGGAATCGATGACTTTTGTTATTTCTTTTTTAATATACTTAAATATGCATCCCATGGGCCAACGTCTTCTCTGTACCTTTCAGACATAACACGAACGATTTGAGAAATATGTGTTAAATCATGAACAACCCATGTTGAAATCAATTCTCTTACCTTTACCACACCAAATGCAGGATGGTATCCCGTCAATTCAAGCTGTAATTCAGAATCAATAAGTGATGTAAGTTTGGTTATGTTATGTTTTCTAATTGTTTTAAACTCAAATAATTTTTCTTCAATAGATCCTTGAGATTTATTGTTTAAGTGGGAAAAACGATCAAAATGAGGGAAAGGTTTACTTTCACCTTCCTGGAGAATAAATTCTAGCCGCGGTATCCAATTGTTTTTCTCCCCCTCAATGAGGTGTTCAATCACTTCAGAGACATTCCATGTTCCTTCCCCTTCATTGCGGTGCAACCATCCATCAGATAAACCAGACAAAAAATACTCCAATGTTTGTGGTGTACGATCAAGAATCTCAACAGCTTCATTTACATTAAAGTTCACATAATTTCCCCCTCTTGCTAATGATACAAAGGTATATTCCAAAAAATCATCTTCATACAACCCTTTAAAAAGTTGTAAATTATTCACATTATTATACATTAGTTTTTGGTGAACATTTATTACAATAATTACTTTAATTTCTTTTTTGAGATATGGTGATAATTTTTATCCCGCTATTCGTGAGCAGTAATACTCCCACCTCAAAATTCAGTGAAAGCAAAGAAGTTAGACGGGAGATAAACTGCCCGTAAAAGCTCGATTGGGGAGAGCTGATTAAAGTTTCATTTTATCTTTTCTATCCAAGTCTTGATATAATAGGATGCATTTTTGGCGAGCTTATGATTCTTAAAATTGTAAGGAAGAGTTGTTAGTTAAACAATTGTACAATTTATATTTTATTAATTGTGTATAGTAATTAATAAATTGTCACCTTTTGTATAGTGAAGCAGTTTTGCTATAATGTATTAGCATAATTTATATATAGAGAGGAGTACTAGATGAAATGCAAGGATCTAAAATCGATCATCACATTGCTAATATTTTACAGTGGATATTAAATATAGCTCTTATTATATTATCCCTTGTTCTATCTATCTTTTTAATCAATGAAACGTTCACATTTATACAATACGTATTTTCATCCAAAAAATATACACCGTATAAACTAGTTGAAAGCATTATTGTTTACTTTTTATATTTTGAGTTTATTGCATTGATTATTAAATATTTCAAATCGAATTATCATTTTCCGTTGCGTTATTTTATTTACATAGGAATTACAGCCCTAATTCGATTAATTATTGTTTCTCATGAAGAACCATTTGAAACATTATTATATGCAGGCTCTATTCTCATTTTAGTTGTTGCTTTATATCTCTCTAATGTAAGGGATTTGAAGAAAGATTGATTTATCCCGCGGGACAGTAAGACCCCCATCTCGAGATTCAATGAAAATCGAGGTAGGGGTCTTACTGTTTGTATATGCCCGATTAGGTGTGCTAACTATCAGTGGGGGCTCTACTAATAGAATATTGGAAATGGCTCTACACTTCTTTGAGAATTCATTTTCTGATGGTTATCCATTATATGATGACTCATTTTGGGGACATTAAAAAATGGATTTCTTTCATTGTTTTTGTAAATTGAAACATGTTGGGAGGTATTTTTTATGGAAGAAAATTGTACAGCACTACTCATTATTGATGTACAAGAGGGTTCGTTTAAAGAGGAAAAAATATTATATAAAGGAGAAGAGTTATTACAAACAATTCAATCGTTAATTAAGAAGGCACATTCTTCTCATGTCCCCGTTATTTATATGAAATTTAACGGACCATCCGGGGCACCTCTTGAACGAGGAACATCAGGTTGGGAAATTCATAAATCTATAGCTCCCTCAACACATGACATCATACTTGAAAAAAATCATCCTGATTCATTTCATGAAACAAGTCTTCAACAAGAATTAGATGCAAGAAATATAAAACGAATTATTCTCACAGGAATTCAATCGGAGATTTGCGTGGATGCAACATGTCGATCAGCCTATGGACGTGGATATGACGTTATACTTGTAAAAGATGGACATAGTACATACGATTCTCAAGTTTTATCTGCATCGCAAATTATTGATCATCATAATCATGTACTTGGGCAATGGTTTGCTGATGTAAAAAATGCTCAAACAATTAAACTGTAATTTCCCTTAATCCATATGATTTGAACGTCATACTTTTCTCCAATATGAAATTACATATCGGGCATACTAAAATATACTATCTTAGCTTTTTTCGTTCCTAGCTAAGATAGTTTTCGTTGTCGTTGAATTTCTTTCGAAGTAAGATGATATCCTATCCTCTTTTTGCTTGGATAATGATAGAATAGGAGAAAAAACTTTCATACATAGGAAAGACATTCGGGGGGAGCAGAGTTTGCAAAAGAAGAAGTTGTATTCCAGATTGTACCGTAATTTTGTGCTGATAGGAGGAGCTTTACTGTTTTTTGCACTTCCAGTTCAAGCAGCGGATAATCCTCCTGCGACTAGCGTACAAGAGAATCAAATCGTGGCATGGACGAAAGGAAATTCCATTTGGACGCTTCCTTATGGATTAACGGGTGCTAGTTATGTAGGGTCTACGAATGATTATTCGGGTAAAGAGATTCAGCTAGTTCAGAAGATGATTGTAAATGATGTGGTATGGTATCAATTTAGTATAAATGGTCAAGTAATCGGATGGCTGGATAGCCGCGCGCTAAGTGATTTGAAAAATATCCAAACGATTAATCAGACTGCTGTGATGGGGGCAACGACAGTCAATGGTGTATGGTCGATGCCATACGGTGTATCGGGTGCGAATTATTTAGGTTCAACGGATCTTTACGCTTACCAAGATATTCAGTTGGTAGAAAGTGCTACATATGGCGGTGTGCAGTGGTATAAATTTAGCGTAGATGGCAAGGTAATCGGCTGGATAGATCAAAAGGCGTTAGATAATGCTGGGGAAGCAAAAGATGCCAATTTTACGGTTGCAATCGGAAGTACTTATAACAATGGTATATGGACAACGCCTTATGGAGTCACAGGTGCTAAGTATATTGGAAGCACCAATGATTATGCCTATCAAACAGTTCAAGTGGTGAAGACTGTAACGCGAGGGAATGTAACATGGTATCATGTGATGAAAGATGGCAAACTGCTAGGTTGGATTGATGGAGAGAAGGCAGTTTCAGATTTACAGAATGTAAAAGATGAAAATTACTCTGCTGTAATGGGTCTTTCTACGAAAGGAGACGGAATATGGAGCGCTCCTTACGGCGAATATGGCGCAAGTTGGGTTGATTCTACCAATAGTTATAGCTATCAAAACATACAGGTTGTACAAAGTGCCACGAAAGGAACGGTTACGTGGGATAAAATTATGGTAGACAACAAAGTATTGGGTTGGGTAGATGCGAGAGTATTTACGAAAACGATATCGAATATAAAAGATGAAAATCGGATCGCACTTGTTGGAGATACGGATGGTCATGCAGTATGGAGTGCACCTTATGGTGAAAATGGTGCATCCTTTGTTGGTTTTGCAAATAATTATGATAGTCGTCCGATTCAGATTACCCGCAGCTTAGATAAAGATGGGGTGCATTGGTATTATTTTAAAGTAGATGGTCACGAAGAAGGTTGGATTGATGCAAATGCAATTTCTAGTGCAACGAATATTCAACCTTCAAACAAAGTTGGACATGTGAGCAATGCAGCAGGTAATGCGGTCTGGACGAAGCCTTATGGAATGCAGCATGCTAATTATGTTGGTTCTGCAGCGGATTTTGTACATCAAAACTTGAATTTATTACAATCTGCAACCTATAACGGGGTGACGTGGTACCAAATTGAGCAAAACGGCCGCACTGGATGGCTCGATAGCCGAGCGGTTAGCCTAGGTGGAATCACACTTGCAGATAGTTTCCATACAGTTGATGATAATAACCAATTAATTGTAGTTACAACGAATGGTTACGGAACAAACTTAGCACGTATTCGTACGTTTGAACGTGTAAATGGTGCTTGGAAGCAGCTGTTAGATATTAATGGGCATATTGGCCGGGATGGATTTGCATCGAAAATGAGTGAGAATGTTGTGCAGTCACCAAGGGGGAAATATTCTATTGGTACGGCATTTGGTCGTTATGGCAACCCAGGTACAAAATTACCATTCCATCAAATTACGTCGGATGACGTTTGGGTTGATGATTCGAACAGTGCTCTCTATAACACGTGGCAGTCTCGCAGTGCGACGCAGGGACAATGGAACAGTGCTGAAAAGATGGATATACCTGCTTATAATTATGGATTTGTCATTAACTATAATACAGACAGAATTCCAGGTGCCGGAAGTGCAATCTTCTTCCATGTTTCTGATATGTATACAAATGGTTGTACTGGTACGGATCAGCAAGACGTTATTTCTATATTGAAGTGGCTAGATCCAGCTAAAAATCCGGTGATCATTCAGAGTCCTGAATCTGAGTTAGGAAATTATTGAAGAGGTTTATCCCGTATTAACGGGCAGTAAGATACCCACCTCAAGATGAAGAAAGAAACGAGGAAGATAGGTGGGGGACAACTGCCCGCAAAAGCCCGATTGGTGAGAGCTTTCCATCAGTGGGGGATGAAGAAAACCCCCACTGATGGAAGTTTCACTTTATATAAAGGGAAAGAAAAGGATAGATGCAAGCAGTTACATACTGCCTGTTCTATCCTTTTTTTAATAATAACTCAACACGTATGAAAAATATCCTATTTTAGGGAATGCTAATACAAGCTGTGTTAGCGATTATCTGGGTTCAATATATGATTTATAAATTAGAGAAAAACAGCACATGAAACAAACAGGAGGAAGGTAACATGCATGAAATCATAATGTCAACTTTCGCAGGATTAATCGTAGGAATCATATTTACTCTGTTAAAACTCCCGATTCCTGCACCCCCGGTTTTCTCAGCAATCATGGGAATCATTGGTGTATGGGGTGGAATGAAGTTAGTTCAATTTTTTTAGGCTAAGTTAGGAGGTAAAATTAACACTCGTATGTTCAAGAACTTATTGGATTCATGAAGATGGCCGTCTTAGTTAATATAAATAATTTGCTAATACCTTTGACAAATTACTGTCAGAGGTGTTTTTTCTATGCACAGGGTACGGAAAAATAACAAAAGAGACCTTAAAGAGTCTCTTTTTCTACATAATCACTGATATCGGTAGTGAAATGGATATTTTTTTCGTTTCTATTATATCTCGAAGAATGTTCTTTCGAATGTCCCTGGGATAAATTGCACCCCTGCATCAGGTTCGAAGATTTCAATATTTGTGTAGAGAACTGATACAAGAACCATAATCTGTCCTCCAGGGAATTCTAATGTTGCTGCAGGTGGACTTAGCGTAAGCATTCTAGTAATTTGTCCATTTCCTCCTGAGGTAAATTCTCCTGATGCTTCAAGGGTTCCACTAACTTCAGTTCTCTTCATATTACTAGGAAAGCTTCCATCTCTGTTCATGCAAGCGTATACTGCCAGTGCATCTGCCATTGCAATAACCGTTGTCGTCACGTTATCGTCAAGACCTGCTATTTGAAATGAAACTAACAGGTTTCCGCTTGAAGAAGGTCCAGCGGCACTGGCATTAATAAATTGTGCATTCGTCCTAAAGTGTTGATTCGTCATGAAATCTCATCCCCTTATTCATGGTAATTTAATATATGCCTGTACGAGGAAGAACGAAAGAGATAAGAGTGGAAAATTTTAAGTACATGAGAAAAAATAATGAGTGAAACAGAGATGGATGTCGTACTTTCGCAATTATAAAAACCACTGTACATACAGTGGTTTTTATAATTGGATTATCTCCCTTTTTATCCCGCTATTCGTGGGCAGTAAGACCCCCACCGATGGAAGTTTCACTTCATTTCCGTTATATCTCAAAATTTGTTCTTTCGAATATTCCCTCAATAGATACTGTGCCGGTATGGGATTCTGAAACTTGAACATTCGTGTAGGAAACCGATACAAGAACCATTTCTTGTCCTAGAGGGCATTCTAATGTTATTGCAGGTAAATATATTGTAAGGGTTCGAGTAACTTGCTCATTTTTTCCGGAGGTAAATCTCACAGATGCCTTAACGGGTCCGCTAACTACAGTTTTTTTCAGATCGTTAGGGAAGTTTCCGCTCCTGTTTATGCAAGCGTATACTGCAGTTACATCAGCACTTGCAGTAGCTGTTGTCGTCATATTATCGCCAAGACCTGCTATTTTAAATGAAACTATCAAGTGCGCACTTGGAGAAGGCCCAGCGGCATTTGCGCTAATAAGAGGTGCACCGCCACTGATTTCAATTTTTTTAGACGGACGAGTAATCGATTTTGACACCACTACTGCATTTTGTAATGTATTAGCTAAAGTGGTCGTATAAATTTTAGCCATGACTGTATTTTGCGAGTCTACAAATTGATTGTTGTTTTGTAGATTAGTACCATTTTGTAATCTTGCATCATTATTTTGATTATCACATAAATTTGGAAAGTGCTCTCTAAAGTATTGACTATTATAATGAATATCATCACTTTGATACGTATAGCCAGATTTGTTAGTAGTGTATAGCTTTTTTTATTAGAAGTCATTTTTTCACCTCTAAATGAAACGTTTTATAATGTCTGTATACATAATATATATAAGATGCAATGAATTTGTTTGCATATGCATTTAAATGTTTTTATTCTGCTACTTTTGGGCAGTAAGAGTCCGATTGGTTCAACTAATAATCAGTGGGGGATGAAGAAAACCCACACTGATTAAAGTTTCACTTTATTTTTCGACCCATTTGTGCTGCTGTTTTCCTAGTTCCATATTTCTTACCTCTTGCATACATTATGTTAGGCATTGGGAACTATTTTGAATTGAGGTGTGAATGATGGGAACACAAGAATCAAGTGAGACACAACAGTCAAGTAATACACAACAACCAAATGGTACACAGCATTCAAGTGAGACACAACAGTCAAGTAATACACAACAATTAAGTGGTACACAGCATTCAAGTGTATTCACCTCTAGTACGAATCCGTCATCCAATCCGCTTTCTAAAGAGGCGAAAAAATTAGAAAAGGAGATTTCTACACTTATCAAGGATGTTTTAGGTGATTTGAAAATGAGTTTAAAATTACAAAAATCACAGATGAAAAGGAACATTCGTAACATGGACATTGCAAATAAGCAGGAAATCTTACAACAAACAGAGGAAGGCTTACAAGCTATACTTATGGATATAAAAGATCAAATTCGGATGGACATAGAACAAATGGAGAAAAAAGAGGATGCGATTTCTGTATCAATAGAGGCAGATGCAGAGAAAAAGCCTGAAAATCAGTAAGAAGAAAATTCGTAATATACTTCCGAAGGAAAAAGAGAGTGATGAATAGGAGATATCCATCACTCTCTTTTTTATCCTAAAGTTTGTGGGGGAACAGTAAAACCAACAATAGAACATATAGAAAATACGTAGATGGTGGTTGGTGTAGTAAGATTATCTACAAAAAATGCAAGACAATCGCATACTTTTAATACAAAGATATTGTCAATGATGGAAGGAAACCCTTCAACGAGCAGGTTTATTTTCAATCCAAAATTTGAAGTTGCTTCTAATTCTGTGCCCACCGTGTGGGAACAACATTTTTTACAATTACGTTTACAATCACAGTGTTCAGTTTCTTTTTTTATGCTGTCGCAATTGTTAGTTGTAGCAAGTAGAAAATCAAAAACTGGATTGTTAACGGCACTAATACCTGTAATTTTATTTATTTGTAAGGTTGTATTTAGAATTGGTGTATTTAGATTTGCCTTTTTAAATGTTACAGTTGCACAATCATTTACATTAGTAATGACCTGATTTGGAATCGGGTTTCCTAGCGGAGTCGTTGTATTTACATAGATGTTTATCTGTTTATCTGCGGGGGTAGGAATCGTAGTTTGGGCATTTTGTATCATGCGCAATAATGCGGATAAAAATGCAGTACAACAATCACATTCTTTAAACTTACAATCACAGTCTTCAAAGCTGCAACCACATTTTTTTCGATTATGTTTTCGAGTTTTTTCTTTTCATTGCACTCACATTCTTTAAACTTACAATCACAGTCTTCAAAGCTGCAATCACATTTTTTTCGATCATGTTTTCGATCTTTTTTCTTTTCACTGCAATCGTGTTCTTTAAACTTACAATCACAGTCTTCAAAGCTGCAACCATATTTTTTTCGATCATGTTTTCGATCTTTTTTCTTTTCATTGCACTCGCATTCTAAATTCACATTAACGGTAACACCACCCACATTTGTGGAGATGGTTTGGGTATTGTTTAACGGGGAGTCATTTGTATGCCCCTGAATAGTTTGTTGTCCTTGCGCTTGGAGCTGGTCTCCTAATGTTTGTGTTTGTTGCTCATGTTGCTTTTGTGTTTGCCCTTCTTGTGTTGTCCTTTGTTCTTGGTCAACAATAGGTCCTTCTTGCTCAGCATTTTGTCGATTATTTTGTTTTTGTTCTTGTTCAGGTCCTTCTTGTTTAGCGTTTTGTTGAGTATCCTGTTCTTGTTCGACGTCTTGTTCAGGTCCTTCTTGCTTAGCGTTTTGTAGAGTATCTTGTTCTTGTTCGACGTCTTGTTCAGGCCCTTCTTGTTTAGCCTTTTGTTGAGTATCCTGTTCTTGTTCGACGTCTTGTTCAGGTCCTTCTTGTTTAGCGTTTTGTAGAGTATCTTGTTCTTGTTCGACGTCTTGTTCAGGCCCTTCTTGTTTAGCCTTTTGTTGAGTATCCTGTTCTTGTTCGACGTCTTGTTCAGGTCCTTCTTGTTTAGCCTTTTGTTGAGTATCCTGTTCTTGTTCGACGTCTTGTTCAGGTCCTTCTTGTTTAGCGTTTTGTTGAGTATCCTGTTCTTGTTCGACGTCTTGTTCAGGTCCTTCTTGTTTAGCCTTTTGTTGAGTATCCTGTTCTTGTTCGACGTCTTGTTCAGGTCCTTCTTGCTTAGCGTTTTGTAGAGTATCTTGTTCTTGTTCGACGTCTTGCTCAGGTCCTTCTTGTTTAGCGTTTTGTTGAGTGTCCTGTTCTTGTTCAGGTCCTTCTTGCTTAGTATTTTGTCGATTATTTTGTTCTTGTTCAGGTCCTTCTTGCTTAGTATTTTGTCGATTATTTTGTTCTTGTTCAGGTCCTTCTTGCTCAGTACGTTGTCGATTATTTTGTTCTTGCTCTTGTTCTTGGCAGTGACAATCACACCTAGATCTGAAACATTTTCGACAAAAGCCAATAGGTGGACAAATGTCTTTTTTCCTATGGCGCCTGCTTCTATCACACTCGCACTTTTCTTTACGGCACCTTTCACATCTTTCCTTGCGGCACTTTTCTCTATCGCAATCGCATTTTTCTTTACGGCACCTTTCACATCTTTCCTTGCGGCACTTTTCTCTATCGCAATCGCATTTTTCTTTACGGCACCTTTCACATCTTTCCTTGCGGCACTCTTTTCTATCACACTCGCACTTTTCTTTACGGCACCTTTCACATCTTTCCTTGCGGCACTTTTCTCTATCACACTCGCACTTTTCTTTACGGCACCTTTCACATCTTTCTTCTTTGCTGCTCATATGCTCTCTCCTTTCCTTCAGATTTCTTCATTTATTGTATTCATAAGCAAATTGGAAAGTGCGGTATGGATAAGTACCTTTATTTTGAAATATTTTTTTAAAATTCATATAATCACATTGTTTTAAGTGTAATTTTAGATGTTTAAGAAACAAAAATGATTTAAGAGCACATAAATTTGTATAGTGACAATAAAGTCATTTAAAGGATAGTAAAGCTCTTTCAAATGGGGGTTTAGTAAAAGTGTACACATTCATGTAAAGGGGAGTTGGAAGAGAGGTTGTCAATATAAGAAGACTATGGCAGTATATAAAAGTATATAAGGACGACCTATATTTTTTATAAAAAGGAAGTTAAAACCAATTCTTATATATTAGAATGACAATAACGGATGGAGGAAATGGAATTATGTCGAATTTACCAAATTGCCCAAAATGTAATTCAGAATACACGTACGAAGATGGAGTCCTTTTTGTTTGCCCAGAATGTGCGCATGAGTGGAGCTTAGAAACTGAAGGTAGCGAAGGTGAAAAGGTTATTAAAGATGCGAACGGAAATGTTTTAAACGATGGTGATTCTGTAACAGTAATCAAAGACCTTAAAGTAAAAGGAACTTCACTAGTCGTAAAAATCGGTACAAAAGTAAAAAACATTCGTTTAGTTGATGGCGACCATGATATTGATTGCAAAATTGATGGTTTCGGACCTATGAAATTAAAATCTGAATTTGTTAAAAAGGCATAAAGTAAAGCATTTATCCCGCATTAACGGGCAGTAAGACCTCCACCTCGAGATTCAGAGAAAAGCGAAGAAGCTAGGTGGGGGATAACTGCCCGTAAAAGCCCGATTGGTTCAACTAACCATTCGAAGGAAAAGCACCTCCGAATGGAAGTTTCACTTTATAGAAACTAAAAAGGATTACCTTGTATTCATAAGAGGTAATCCTTTTTAATCTGTTTTCTTTTTTATCATTTTGTTGAAATGACTAACTATCGAAGAATAAAAGTTTGTAAACATCGCAGTGTCTAACTCCTTTAAGCGGTTGTTAAAAATAAGTGCTATTACATGAAAAATTGATGAACGATTTTTATAAAACAAGCAATACAAGATAATAATACAAAGCCTCCTAAGCAAGAACCAGTAACAATGTGGGTGAATAATAAATCTTGATTTTCGTTCATGGGAATCCGCTCCTTTGTCATATCCTCTAGCTTTATTGTTAGCTTACATTGAATTAAGAAGCGGAAACATCGAATTGCCTAACAAATTTCTTACATTATTGTAAGAATTATAATTCCTTCAAAAAACAAATAAACTTCTCCAAACTTTGTGACCTTTGTTTTCCGCGTTTAATAATAAAATCAATCTTCATTTTGTCGGGTAATTCCTCATGATGAATGGTATTCATTTTATTTCGGCTATGTGCAACATCTGCTGGCATGATACTAACCCCAAGACCTGCATGAACCGCTTGGAGAATGGATTCAAGTGAATCGAATTCCATAATAGTTGGTTGATTAAAATGATGTTTCTCTGCAAAATCCAACAATTTATTTCTATATATACAACTTGGATCGCTATTCACAAGTAAAGTTTGAGGATAGTGCTGTTTAATTGGAGAGATGAGCAGGATGTTTTCAAAATAACTGTAAACACTTTCGAACTGTGAATCATTATATGTACCGCTTATAAAAATTCCATCAATCTCTCCGTAGGAAAGCATGTCTTGTAGCTTTCGTTTATTGGCTGTTCTTATCTTTAGGTCAATGTTTGTATTTGATTGCAAAAAAGAAGAGAAGAGCCACGGAACTTTCACAGCAGAAATCGTTTGAGATGCCCCGATGATTAAAGATTCTCTCCACTTTTTCGGATTTATTTTTGATTTGGCTTCATCCATTAACATTATAATTTGATTTGTGTAATCTAACAAAACTTCTCCTTGGTCAGTTAATGTTACTCCTCTGTTATTACGTATGAATAATGGGACGCTTAGTTCTTCTTCTAAGCTTTTTATGCGCTGGCTTATATTTGGCTGCACATATCCGAGTTTTTCAGCAGCTCTAGATATAGATTGTAATTCAGCAACATGTTTAAAAATCCATAAATCGTGACTTTCCAAAAATACATCCCTCCACTGATATCATTTTAAATGATACCGGCCTTGTTATTCAGTATTATACCTTTCGTATGAGCGAGGATACAATGAGTTATAACAAATACGAAAAGA
Organism: Bacillus sp. EA-CB0995; assembly: GCF_055814245.1. Lineage (NCBI taxonomy): Bacteria > Bacillati > Bacillota > Bacilli > Caryophanales > Bacillaceae > Bacillus > Bacillus sp. EA-CB0995. The sequence goes on from NZ_CP169269.1 coordinate 649,756, forward strand.
AGAGGAGAAGGTCAAATGGAGATAAACGATAAAGTGGTTATTATAACAGGCGGTGGTACTGGTATCGGAAAGGCTGCGGCTATAAAACTAGCAGATGCAGGAGCGAAGGTTGTGATTAATTATAGCCATTCGGAAAAAGAAGCGTTAGAAACAAGGGACGAAATTGTACAATGCGGAGGTACAGCGCTCGTTGTGAAAGCCAATGTAGCGATAGAAAAAGAAGTTGAGGACATGGTACTGCAAACCGTGAAATCTTTTGGGACAGTAGATTTTTTAGTGAATAATGCAAGTATAACAGCGCAAATACCTATGGATGATTTGCAGTCTGCAACGGATGAAGTGTGGGATTCTCTTTTTAACGTAAATGTGAAAGGAATGTTTCATTGTGTAAAGGCTGTTGTTCCTTATATGAAGAAACAACGATCGGGTGCTATTGTGAATGTAGGCAGCGTTGCCGGAATAACAGGGCTAGGTTCGTCTGTACCGTATGCAGCAACAAAAGGAGCTATTCATACGATGACAAAATCGTTAGCCATTGCACTTGCACCTGAGATTAGGGTAAATAGTATCGCTCCTGGTGCAGTTCATACGAGATGGTGGGCTGACAATGAAGAGAAGATGTATCAACTTGCGGGAAACATACCGCTGAAAAGAATTTCAACACCTGATGAGATTGCAGAGGCAATCTTCTTTCAATTGACTCAGGAGTCTATTACGGGGCAGATATTTACAATTGATAACGGGCAGACGCTTTGAAGTTTTAGTTTATAGAAACATCCTCTTACTTCGTATATAAGAGGATGTTTTTAGTTATAGGTGACGGTTATATAGCAGAATGGATATGCATGTTTGAAAATCACATGTGTATTTTCAATTTTGTTGCTTCAGTTTATCGTTTAAAATATTCTCCTCCAAGACAGCAAATTTATCACCATATACTTTCGTAATATGTTTTTCTCCCCAAGTACATAGAGAGTTTAAAATATCTTGTAAGCTCCATCCATATTCACTTAGTTCATATTCCACTTTTGGAGGAACTTGATTGTAAACGATGCGATTGATGACGCCATCTTCTTCTAACTCACGTAATTGCTGCGTTAACATTTTCTGTGTAATGTTTGGCATAAGACGTTTCAATTCACTTGTACGTTTTTTACCATGAGTAAGATGACAAAGAATCACACATTTCCATTTTCCTCCTATTACTTCGAGTGTTGCTTCTACGGAAATATTGTACTTTTTTTCTCCATGCTCTTCCTCCTAATTGATAGGAACTTTTTAGTGCCTATGGAACTTTTTAGTACCTATATTACTTAAAAGTACGTACTTTTCTTTATTTCTCCTATATCCCATAATAACATTTGCCGGCGGATTCTTACCATATGGTTTTTATATAGTTTGTTTAGAAGAGATAGAACGATACAACAAGAAGGTGAGGAGGAAGAATGAATTTAGATAAAAAGCGAAGTACATTGGCACTGTTGGCATTAGCTGTAAGTGCCTTTGCAATCGGAACAACAGAATTTATTAGTGTAGGATTATTACCACTTATTGCGCAAGATTTAAACGTTACTGTTACAACAGCTGGATTAACTGTTTCTTTATATGCTTTAGGGGTGACATTTGGAGCGCCTGTCTTAACTTCTTTAACATCCAGTATGTCGCGTAAATCTTTATTACTTTGGATTATGATTGTCTTTATTGTTGGAAATAGCATTGCTGCGAGTGCAACAAGTATGAGTTTGTTGCTAGTTGGTCGCATTGTCTCTGCGTTTTCACATGGTGTATTTATGTCAATAGGTTCTACGATTGCTGCTGATTTAGTTCCCGAAAATCGCCGAGCAAGTGCGATTGCGATGATGTTCACAGGGCTTACAGTAGCAACTGTTACAGGTGTTCCAATTGGTACATTTATTGGACAACAATTTGGCTGGAGGGCTTCTTTTATAGCGATTGTTGTAGTGGGTATCATTGCTTTCATTGCAAACAGTATTCTTATTCCATCTAATTTGCGAAAAGGTAATCGAACAACATTTCGTGATCAAATTAGTTTAATCACAAACGGTCGTTTACTTCTTTTATTCATTATTACAGCTTTAGGCTATGGAGGTACATTCGTTGTCTTTACGTATTTATCTCCATTATTACAGGAGATAACCGGGTTTACGGCAGGGGCTGTTACGATTATTTTACTCGTTTATGGAATAGCAATTGCGATCGGTAACGTTATTGGTGGTAAAGTAGCGAACCGTAATCCGATTCGTGCGTTATTCTATATGTTTATTGCACAAGCAGTTGTGCTCTTTATATTAACGTTCACAGCTCCATTTAAGATAGCTGGTCTTATTACAATCATTTTAATGGGATTATTAGCGTTTATGAATGTACCAGGATTACAGGTATATGTAGTGATGTTAGCTGAACGTTTTGTACCGAGTGCAGTAGATGTGGCATCTGCAATTAATATTGCTGCATTTAATGCTGGAATTGCCATTGGTTCTTATTTAGGTGGTGTAATTACAGATTCAATTGGGCTTATTCATACGCCTTGGATTGGAGCATTAATGGTTCTAGGAGCTGTGATTTTAACAGGTTGGAGCAAAACTTTAGAACAAAAAGATCAAAAACGTGCAGCGTAGAAAATTTTCTTTAAAAATTAGGAGGTTTATTTATAATGGCGAAACATTTACAAGATAAAACAACTTTGCATAACGGCGTACAAATGCCTTGGTTTGGTATTGGAGTATTTAAAGTAGAAGAAGGTCCTGAGTTAGTGAATGCTGTAAAAACAGCGATTACGCATGGCTACCGTAGTATTGATACAGCAGCGATTTATGAAAATGAAGAAGGAGTTGGGCAAGGGATTCGTGAAGGGATACAACAAGCGGGTATTTCTAGAGAAGATGTATTCGTTACATCAAAAGTTTGGAATGCAGATTTAGGATATGAGTCTACAATTGCTGCTTATGAGACAAGTTTAAATAAACTTGGACTAGAGTATTTAGATTTATATTTGATTCATTGGCCTGTAGAAGGGAAATATAAAGAGGCGTGGAGAGCATTAGAGACTCTTTATAAGGAAGGACGAGTAAAAGCGATTGGAGTAAGCAATTTTCAAATCCATCATCTTGAAGACTTAATGAAAGATGCAGAGATTAAACCAATGGTGAACCAAGTAGAATACCATCCACGCTTAACGCAAAAAGAGCTGCAAGCATTTTGTCAGGAACATGACATTCAGTTAGAAGCGTGGTCTCCGTTAATGCAAGGACAATTACTCAATCATGAAGTACTTCAAGACATTGCTAACAACTATAACAAGTCTGTTGCACAAGTCATTTTACGCTGGGATTTACAAAATGGTGTTATCACCATCCCGAAATCTACAAAAGAACATCGAATTGTTGAAAATGCAGATGTATTTGATTTTGAGTTAAAGGAAGAAGATATGAAACGCATTGATGATTTGAATGAGAATCATCGTGTTGGTCCAGATCCTGATAATTTTGATTTTTAATGTAATGCATTGTTCCAAAGGTGGGATAGAGGAGTTATCCTGTCAGGAAGCTGTGTCAATTTTGCTCATGTTAAGCATCTGAGAGGATACATGGAGAACCCGCGCTTCAAGATTGTAAGGAGATAAGTGCGGGAGTTTTCATAATACGATCATTGATACCAACCCAAGTAATTGAGTTATTGTCTAGTTCTCATTTACATCATCGGCTATAATATGGTTTAGAAAGGATGATTTCTATGGAACAGCGTTCGCTCGTCCTGCTTGGTTTGCTTATGAGCCAAAGTCAGCATGGATATCAAATTAATGAATTTATTGAAAGAAATTTAAGTACAGTTACAGATATGAAAAAACCTACTGCTTATGCAACTTTAGATAAACTTCATAAAAAGGGATACATTGATGTTCAATTGGAACAAGAAGGAAACAGACCATCGCGCAAGGTGTATTCTATTAATGAAAATGGTAAGCAATATTTTTATAAATTGTTATTGGACAACTTATCTTCAGCCGAGAGTGTTAATTATCAAGGCGATATAGGGTTAATGTTTATTGATTTTCTACCATTAGAAAAATCGTTGCCTGCTCTAGAGGAACGATTAAATAAAAATAAGAAGTTCATTCATATTTTTAAACAAACTCCAGCTCATGAGATGAGGATTGGAGTCAACCTGGCAATAGAACATAAAATAACAATGTTAGAAGCAGAAATTGCGTTTCTTGAAAAAACTGTTCAAACTCTTAGTTCTAACTAACCTCAATAATGCGAAAGACAAGGGAACCTCTATATAGTAGGTTCTTTTTTGTTATCCCGCATTAACGGGCAGTAAGACCCCCACCTCAAGAATTAGAGAGAGGCGTTGTCCAGCTCTAGCGGCTAGATTCTCCGGTCGTTTCGCCCCCTCGGACAAGGCAAAAAGCGCCTCTCTGTCGGGTGCTCCAACGTCCTGCGATTCTGGGCGAGCCGCTTCCGCTTTTCTACAGAAGATAGGTGGGGGATGAAGAAAACCCCCACTGACGGAAGTTTCACTTTATATATGTGAGTGTTTCTGCTGCATATCCTGTTGATATAATTACCCTAAATATAACAATTTAATTTATAGTCATGTTTTTATTAGTCACGGTTGACTAATAAAAATGTTGTGTATATAATAATCTTAATTAGTCACACGTGACTAATTATTTTAAAACTAAAGGAGTGACTTATATTATTTCTCGCACTGTCATGGACAGTTCATATACTATTTTAGTAGATGAATCGAGAGTAAGTTTTGATATTCAGAGAATCTATGAAGTCGTCCAACTATCGCAAAAGAAGTAAAATTTAGAAATACAGTAACTATTAGGGTAACACATGATGAATGAATGCTGTGACAAAGTCTACCGAATGACAGATGGTAAACTAGAGCAAGCTAATTATTATTTAGCAAGAAAGTAGAAACAGAGATCATTCTAGCATTAGGATGAATGAAAAAAGTATATATGTAATGTAGATATTCAATTCGAAGAAGTTTCTAAACATTAAGGAGGTTTTTGAAGATGATCGTTGTTACAAACAGAATTAAAACAAAAGTAGGATTTGCAGAAAAGATGGCTCCAGCATTTACTCGTCCAGGTGCACTGCAAAAAATGGAAGGCTTTGTGAAAGTTGAAGTTTTAATTACACAAAACTTACCTGAGCATGACGAAATCAGTGTAAACACGTACTGGGAAGATATGGATAGCTTTACGAACTGGAGAAATAGTGATGCTTTTAAAGAATCACATAAAAGACCAGAGCCAGGTTCTCACGAAGCACAGCAAGAATCACCGATTTTAGGTAACCAAATTATTGTTGCAGAAGTTGCAGGTGTAATGGAGGCACTTTCTGAGTAAATATGTTTTTTAATAGGAATGGATGTATCCGTTCCTATTCTATTATTTAAATGTGTGTCCCAAAACGAAAAAGTAGTATCTTTTTCGTTTTGGGACATTTTTATTTTCTTAAGAAAATCTTAAGAAACCTCCTCGCTATTTTTTAAGAAACGCTATTTATACTGTTTAATACAAAGTGAAAGTACAGAGTGTTGCAAGGAATTCGTCTATAGCATGAGTGCATAAAAAGAGGCTTGCAAGCCTCTGCACTTGTCACTGCAATTCTCTGCACTTTCTGCTTGCAAAAACCATACCTATACTTAGAGCTATCTTACACAATAGTGATTAAGTGAGGAGATATTTTATGCAGAGGGGATATTTTATGCAATTGATTACATTCTTAAGTGAGTTTATTAAGCACCCGAAAAACACTGGGGCGATTGCTCCGAGCTCGAAAATATTAGCGAAAAAAATGGTAGATGCTATCAATTTTGAAGAAGCGAAATATATTGTGGAATTAGGACCTGGAACAGGATCTTTTACAAGAGAAATAATGAAGAGAAAAAAGAAACATACTACATTGATTCTTATTGAAATTAATGAAGTGTTTTTCAAAGATCTACAGAAACAGTTTGAGGATGATCCAAGCGTTTTTGTTGTACATGGATCGGCTGAAAATATTCAAAAGTACATCAAAGAGTTAAATATAGAAAAAATCGACTATGTATTATCTGGATTACCGTTCACTTCTTTACCGGTGGAAGTATCATTGCGTATTTTAAGCAATGTTATGGAAGCATTACAAGAGAATGGTGAATTCATCACATTTCAATATTCGCTCGTAAAGAAAGCATTTATCCAGAAGTTCTTTCCAGCGATATCACTTAAAAAGGTGTGGTTGAATTTCCCGCCAGCTTATGTGTTTTGCTGTGGAAAAGAACAAGGGAGGGCTGTAGCGAATGGACTTACATGAATTGTTATTATATATTCAACATTACGGTTACGGTGCTTTGTTTTTTGTTTATGGTTAGGAATTATTGGGATGCCAGTTCCTGATGAAATGGTTGTGATGAGCGGTGGATTTGTTTCATCGATGGGTATATTAAAACCAATTCCAGCTTTTATGTTAACGTATTTAGGTGTTGTGTCAGGACTCTCTTTAGGATATATACTTGGAAAAATATTTGGTTCGAAAATTCTTGATACACTCATGAAAAAGAAGAAGATGAAGTATCTTTTAAAATCACAAGAACTACTGAATAGATACGGACGTTATGCACTGGTAACAAGCTATTTCATACCAGTAGTGAGACATATTGTGCCCTATTTAGTTGGAATCAATAAAATGCCATTTAAAACGTATGCCAAGTACTCATACGTTACAGGATTTGTTTGGACATTGTTATACTTTATAATTGGGTTTATTTTTGGAGGAAACATAGAGCGTATTGTAGAACTCACAACTAAGTATGGTGTGTTTTTGGAGTAGCTATCGCTGTTGCATTCGGTATTTCTTATTTATATATGCATCGAAAAGAATCGAAGGAATCATGCAATGAAGATTTGATAGGCTGAAAATGTTGGAGGGGCTATTGTGAGCAAAGAAACAATACTTGTCGTAGATGATGAAAAAGAAATTAGGGATCTCATTACGATTTATTTGAAAAATGAAGGGTACGAAGTATTACAGGCTGGGGATGGTGCAGAGGGATTAGAGCTAGTAAAGAAACATCAAGTGCACTTAGTCGTATTAGATATCATGATGCCAAAAGTAGACGGTATTCATATGTGTATGAAAGTAAGAGAAGTGGCTGAGATGCCGATCATTATGTTGTCTGCTAAAACACAAGACATGGACAAGATTTTAGGATTAACAACAGGGGCAGATGATTATGTAACTAAGCCTTTTAACCCATTAGAATTGATTGCGCGAATTAAATCGCAGCTTCGCAGATATATGAAAATGAGCGGGGGCTTTATACAAAACGAAAATGAAATTGAAATTGGGGATATGAAAATGAATGTTGCAACACATGAGGTGATTGTTGCAGAGGAAGAAGTGAAATTGACACCGAGGGAATTTTCGATTTTAGAGTTACTTGCCAGAAATCGTGGGATGGTATTTAGTGCGGATCAAATTTATGAGCGAATATGGAATGAACAGTCCTTTCAATCTGATAATACTGTAATGGTACATATTCGAAAAATACGTGAGAAGATAGAAGAAAATCCAAGGAAACCTCGTTATATAAAAACAGTCTGGGGAGTGGGATATAAGATTGAAAAGGATATTTAAGCCATTTAATTATATAAATAAAAAAATAAAAATGGTAATAAGTAAAATGATAAATGAAGTTCGTCGTAGTATTAGAATTCAATTAATTACTACGTTTATTTTTTGTGTCCTGTTAGGCTTTTTTACCACAAGATTATCAGCTCCATTTTTTGAAAAAGCAAATCAACATGCGGTAATTGATTATAGCAGTGGTATGGAGGAAATTAATGAGGAAGCAAAGCACACAGCAGAGACAATAGCGAGAGAAAATACAGTAGATGCGTTGCAAAACATGATTGATATGGAAAATCAAAATGCAGAACATGGACAGCATGCTTTAAAAGTGCTAGTTACGGATGAAACTGGTAAAGTTTTGTATAAAACAAAACACGCAGAGGAAGAGCAAATTAACTTGCACGATACAATCCGAAATGTGATGTCTTTTGCGATTAACCGTCCAATTGATGATAGTGGTTCAAGAGAAATTGAGGACTTGCATAAAGAATTTATCACTTTTTATCCAGTTACAATTGAAGGTAAGAATTTATATATGTTCGTGGGCGGTATTCCAAGAGGAGATGTTATATATAGCACGACAGAAGGGCCTTTTCCGTATCTTATTGGCGTTATCGTATTTATCTTTTCTTTCTTCTATATAACGAAGCGAAAGATGAAGCAAATTGAAGCGATGGCACAAGGAGTGAAAGAGATTGCGAAGGGAAACTTAGCGTATCGAATTGAGGAAAAGGGACAAGATGAACTGGCCTTATTAACAGAAAATATTAATCATATGGCAGAAGAGATTAGGGCGAATATTGAAAACGAACGGAAAATTGAAAAGCAAAAAAGTGAATTGATTACAAATGTATCGCATGATTTGCGAACGCCGCTTACTTCTATTATGGGGTATTTGCGTTTGCTTCGTGATGGCAAATATGAAAATGAAGAACAATATGATGAGTATGTAAGAATTGCATTTTCAAAGTCAGAGCAGTTAAAGAATTTAATAGAAGATTTATTTGAGTACACAAAGTTAACAAATGAGAAAATCACATTAGAAAAGCAAGAAGTATGTGTAAACGAACTTCTTGATCAATTAATCGAAGAACTTGTACCCCCAGCAGAAGAACATAATCTTTCGTTTGTGAAAGTATTTCCTGAAGAGCGTCTGTATGCCGCCTTGGATTCGGAAAAAATTGTTCGTGTGTTTGATAATTTATTAATGAATGCGATTAAATATAGTAAAGATGAGGGAGAAATTACAGTTTCACTTCAAAAGCAGCGTCGCAATATTTTCATTTCTGTTGAAAATCATAGCGAAGAATTTACAAAAGAAGAGCTTGAGAACGTATTTGAACGCTTTTATAAAAAAGATCAATCGAGAAGTAGGGTTTCAGAAGGTTCGGGACTTGGTCTTGCGATTGCGAAAAGTATTGTGGAGTTGCAGGGCGGAGAAATTCGAGCAGAATATGAGAATGGGATTGTTCGGTTTATTATTACATTACCGATTGTAGCGGCGGAGTAAAGGGTTTAAAAGTATGAATGGAGTTTCGCTTTATATATAAGAAACAGCACCTCGTTGATTGAGGTGCTGTTTCTTATATATATTTACACACATACAGCTGTACCGCTTACGGCAACCATTAACATTCCATCACGAACAACTTCATAGTCTACATCAACACCAACAATCGCATTTGCACCTTTTTGCTTCGCAAGATTTTTCATTTCTTCCATCGCAATATCACGTGCTTCTTTCAATTTACTTTCATATGCACCAGAACGGCCACCGACAACGTCACGAACAGAAGCGAATATGTCACGTACAATATTTGCCCCCATAATTGCCTCACCATTTACAATATCAATATACTCAATAATTTCTTTTCCTTGAATAACAGAAGTTGTTGTTACGATCATTACCGACACTCTCCTATAACATTTAAAAATTTATGATTGTTTCTTATGCTTTTATTATTACATTGAAACAGTAAAGTAACTATCTAATAACATTACATAAAGGTGACAGTTTCGTAAGGTTTCATAAGTGAAAAATGAAAGTGAAATTTTATTTAAAAGTTGGTGGGTGGTTCACGGCATGTCTATGAACTATTCATTTTGTTGGAAAAATGGATAACAAAACAAAGAAGGGGGATAGACTTAGAAGAGTTTGTCTTATACTAAGAATACTTAAGTATAAAATTAGCTCAGATAATGGAGTTATTGATATGCAAAAATTTTTTCAATTTCATTCAAAATTGGATCCATTTCGTCTTTTTTCCAGGGAGCACTTATTGACGCTCGGAATCATTTTAACCCTCGGTGTTCTTCTGGTTATTTTTAGAAAACAGATTCAAGAGCAGGGAAGAGAACGGCTTTTTCGTTTCTCTCTAGCGTTTCTCTTATTGGCTTTTGAAGTTTTTAATCATCTCTGGCTCGTGTATGAGAATGCTTGGTCGCCTAAAACAGCTTTGCCGCTTCAACTTAGTGATTTAGCTGTCATTTTGGCCATTGTGATGTTACTGACGCGTAGCCTCAGACTTTTTCAATTTATGTATTTTGCGGGATTAAGCAGTTCTATTCAAGCTATCATTACACCTGATCTTGGGAAATTTTCGTTTCCCCATATTCGATACATCGAGTTTTTTGTTTCGCATGGAGGCGTGGTGATAGCATGTTTGTTTATGGTGGTGGTCTGCAAATATCGGCCGACCATTCCTTCCATGTGGGTAACCATTCTCATTGTTAACCTTTATGCAGCTTGCGTATTTTTTCTTGATAAGTGGTTAGGAGCGAACTACCTGTATATCATGAAAAAGCCCAAAAGCGCTTCTCTTTTAGACTATCTCGGACCGTGGCCGTGGTATCTTCTCTCGCTGGAGTTAATGATGATTGTAAGCTTTTATCTTCTGTACAGTCCATTTTGGTTAACAAGGAAAATAGGAAGAAAGTAATTGAGTCGCCTTAAGAAGATGAAGGATTCGGCTTATATAGATAAGGAGTTTCACGTTATAAAGGGAAGTACTGTGAAAGTATTAGATAAGGAAAAACTACAATTTCAAGCAACGTTTCAATTGGACGGAGAGTATGGCGTGAAGAATTTCAGCTTAAATGATTATGTATTAGAAGTGGGGATGTCGCCGTTTCACCCTGAGAAAACATTGCCGCCAGTTCAGGTTAAATTAAAGTAAAACTATACTTCATGATTTGACATGCAATTGGTTATAGTAACAAAGGAACGATAATCAAGGAGGCTACTTTAGTGGATAACACAAGTAATTTTGTAGAGAAATTGCACGATACACAAGAGAAAGCTGAAAGAAATAAAAAGCGTCAAGGCAAGGGAAACCCAGGCAAAAAAAAGCCAAATAAAACGCATAAATAATCACGAAAAGTTCATGTGAAAAAACACCTCCGTATTGAGGAGGTGTTTTTTCTTTGTTTTTAGTCTCTTTCTCAGCTTTATCTCGTGGAAGTTTCACTTCATCCCGCATTAACGGGCAGTAAGAACCCCACCTCAAGATGCAGAGAAAAATGAAGAAGGTAGGTGGGGGATAACTGCCCGTAAAAGCCCGATTGGTTCAACTAACCATCAGTGGGGGATGAAGAAAACCCCCACTGATGGAAGTTTCACCTTATGTGCATCGCTTCGCATTTGCTTTTTTATTGCGCACATATAGAAAAACCAAAACGAAAAGCGCGAGAACGAGTAACACCAATAATAAGATAGAAGCATAACGGTGAATGGAATGGCCGATTAAATGCCAATCTTTCCCGAATATCATTCCTAATTTAATAAAAGTGAAACTCCATATGAATGCTCCCGTGTAAGCGTAAAGGCAAAATTTACGAAAGCTCAAACGGGTAATACCAGTTAAATAGGCGGTAACATGCCTAACTCCCGGAATAAAGTAACCAAAAATCAATAAAGGTGGACCAATTTTTTGAAAGAGAGTTCGTGTTCGAGCGATTTTATTTTCTGTAATGTGCAGTTTAGGACCAAATTTCTTTAAGAAGGGAAGTCCAAGTATTTTTCCTAATATATAACTAAGTGTAATACCAATTGAAGAGCCAACCCATGCAGTTAGTAAGGCAAGAGAAAATATCATCTTTTTTTGAAATATAGAGTACCCTACAAAAGTTAATAAAGTTTCATCGGGTATCGGTAATCCGATAATTCCTCCAACTAAAGCAATGATCAGTCCGAAATATCCATAATGGGAAATGATATAAGTTAAGTGCTGTTCTATTTGTAATCACCGTCCGTCTCATATGCATTAAGAATTACTATGTATTCTTCCTAGTTTCACCCAATTACATGTAATCATTACTATACGGATCATTTACTTTGCATGAAATAGCATGTATAAAAACGCCCCGTAATTAAATACTAAACATATTAAATTTGCTATTTTCTTTATTATAATCCAAAAAGGGGCTGTAAGCATGATTTTAAAACAACCGTATAAGTTCTGGATTGCCTTCGTGAGCGCGCTATTCATCATCACAAATCTCGTTTTTCCGCTTGAAAAGGCATTCGCAGAAGTGATGGATCATACGAAGTATCAAATGGATTGGAGTTATAGTAAATCTTTAAAGAAACCAATTCGAACTGAGCTCATTAAAACAGCAGATGGAAAAATTGCCTTTTGTTTAAATGTGCATTTAAAATCACCAAGCGGTCAGGATTTACCTGAAATAGGAAAAGCAGATATTGGGGTATACCGTGTATTACTCAATGGATATCCGGTAAAAAGTCCGCAAGAGCTCGGTGTATCGACTTGGGAAGAAGCGCATTATGCAACGCAGTTAGCTGTATGGAATGCGCTGAAGCAAATCGATATTAATGATTTAGATCATCGCAATAAAAATGTAGGAAAAGCAATGAAAGAAATTGTTGCAAAAGCGGAGAGCAGCCAAGAAGTGCAAGAGATTACGATGAATGTAACTCCAACAGAAAAACAAACAGCAACGTTAAAAAATGATTTCTTTGAAACCGATTTGTATACAGTGGAAACAAATGCGACAAAAGGAACGTACCAAGTGCAAGCAACGAATGCACCTGAAGGTGTAAAGTTTGTGAATGAAAATGGCGAAGCAAAAACACAGTTTAACGTAGGAGAAAAATTTCGTGTTTTAATTCCAAAAGCAACAAAAACAGGAGAATTTAGTTTTAAAGTTGTTGCAAACCTTTCGAGGTTACAAGCTATTAAATATAAAGGTACTCCTGCAATCCAAGATGCAACAGTTCTTTTAGAACGAGGAGAAGAGAAAACAAGTCCTGACTTGTTAGTAAATTGGGAAGCGCCAGCACCTTCTAAAAAGAAAAGATAATAACAAATCCCAACGCTTCGAGTTAGTATGAAACGTTGGGATTTTTAATTTCTAAAATTTTTTTAAAAACGACGGACATAAAATCGTATGTCCTTTCGAATAATATAGTGTAACGTTGTAAACACAATATTTATATATAAAGAGGAGAGAGGGAACATGATAGAAAAATATGAAGATATCGCTGAAATATTAAAGGTATTAGCGCATCCTGTGCGTTTATGTTTAGTAGAAACCATGCTTGCAAAAGGCCCTACGAATGTAACAACAATGTATGAAAAATTGGGAATGCCTCAAAGTACAATTAGTCAACATTTAGCCAAGTTAAAAGCTGCTAAAATCGTTTCGGGCACTCGAAAAGGGTTAGAAATTTATTATGAAGTAGTGGATAATCGTACGAAAACGATATTATTAAACCTTGTGTAATTTTCTTGTCTTTGTAGTAAACGAGTGAAACGGAAACTGTGGAACTTGCTACTTTCGCAAAAGACATAAAACACCCCCAATTTGGGGTATCACATTCCGATCACTTTTTCAGTCTAATGCTATTTTTTAACAGTCTAATAATTTATCGTAGATTTTAAAATATTTCTTAATAAAATATTAGGCTGTTAACCGAATAATAGAGAAAAGAAAACAAAAATCATAAAAAAAGCGCAATTCTTTTAGAAGGAATTGCGCTTTTTTTATGTGCATTATATTTTTATGTCAGAAAAACTAACATGACTTATTTTTATGAAAGCGTTTGTATTATTGAGTATTCAGGAGAAAAATAGAGGATTAACGAGATAAATTTATATGAAATTGTTGTTTTGTCGAAAAATGTTGATTTTTGATTGATTTTAGGATACAATTCAATTTATGTGAAAAAAAGGGAGGGGACAATATGATTAGCATTTTAGAAAAATTCGTCGGAGTAACGAATGATATTCTATGGACTTATGTTATTATTGCCATGTTAATTGGCTTAGGCCTTTATTTTTCTTTTAAACTTAAATTCGTTCAAATTCGTCACCTAGGGGAAATGGTGCGTTTAATGACTGATGGATTGACAGGGAAGACGCGTAAAAAAGGTAGCGTTTCTTCTTTCCAAGCTTTCTGTATGAGTTCTGCAGCCCGTATTGGGATCGGGAACTTAGCAGGTGTAGCACTAGCGATTTCTTTGGGAGGTCCAGGTGCGGTATTTTGGATGTGGTTAATTGCGCTTATTGGGGCATCTTCAAGTTTTGTAGAGAGCACATTAGCGCAAATTTATAAAATAAAAGATGGCAGCGGGTTCCGCGGCGGTCCAGCTTATTATATGGAAAAAGGTTTAAATAAGCGTTGGATGGGAATTGTATTCTCGATCTTAATTACAATTAGTTATGGACTGATTTTTAACTCAGTACAAGCAAACACAGTTACACTTGCATTTAAGAATGCATTTGGTCTTGACCGTTATATAGTTGGAATTGCACTTTCTCTTTTAGTTGCAGTTATTATTTTTGGCGGTGTTAAGAGTATCGCACGTATGTCAGAACTGATTGTGCCACCAATGGCAATTGTATATATTGGAATTGCATTGTTTGTTGTGCTTAAAAACATCACATTGCTTCCAGATGTATTTACAGAAATCTTCACGAATGCATTTGGTTTACAAGAAGCAGTGGGCGGCGGCGTTGGTGCTGCGATTATGATGGGTATTAAGCGTGGTTTATTTGCGAACGAAGCAGGTATGGGTAGTGCACCGAATGCAGCAGCAACAGCGGACGTATCTCACCCTGCGAAGCAAGGATATATTCAAACGATTGGTGTATTAGTTGATACGTTTTTAGTATGTACATCTACAGCATTTATCGTACTATGCTCTGGTGCTTACAAAACGCCAGGTTTAACAGGTATTGAGTTAACACAAGTTGCGTTAAGTTCACAAGTCGGATCTTGGGCAAGTGGTTTCTTAGCGATTATTATCTTTTTATTTGCTTTTAGTTCTCTACTAGGAAACTATTATTATGGTGAAACAAATATTGAGTTTATTAAAACGAGCAAGACTTGGTTAACGGTATATCGTATTGCGGTAGTTGGAATGGTTATGTTCGGTTCTGTTGCAGCTGTACAAATTGTTTGGGACATGGCTGATTTATTCATGGGATTCATGGTAATCACAAACTTAATTGCAATTGCACTTCTTGGTAAATTTGCATTTGCTGCACTTAAAGACTATGTGAAGCAGAAAAAGCAAGGGAAAGACCCTGTATTCCATGCAAGCTCTATCCCAGGATTAAAGAATGCGGAATGCTGGGAAGATTCAGTTGCTGGAAAAGAAAAACAAGTAGGTTAGTGGTGCAAAAAGAACATAGAAGAAAGATTCTATGTTCTTTTTTGGCTATTTTTCCCTTTAAAAAATATATTGCATTTCTGAAAGATAACGCTTACAATTTGCTTATGGATAGAACAAAATGATATCATTCTCATATTCCACATGAACTATGTAGTATATAAATTTGCACAATGCAAACGCTTACTAGTGTAGGCGGTAATTTATTTTTAGAGGTACTTATTTTTTTAATCTGAATTGTCAGACGTCTATCGTTCAACGACTAATAGGGAATAATAGATGAAACGAAAAAAATGGAGGATTCACGTATGAAATTTGTTATGTTTCTTGTAGGATTAATTGCTGTATTTTTCCTAGCGTTTCTTGTAAGTACTGATCGGAAAAAGATTAAATATAAGCCAATTGCTATAATGCTTGTTATTCAATTAGGATTATCATATTTCTTACTAAATACACAGATTGGATATTATTTAGTTAAAGGAATTTCTGACGGATTTAGTGCAATTTTAAAATTTGCGGACGCTGGAATTAGCTTTGTATTTGGCGGGCTTGTAAATAAAGGAGAATATACGTTTTTCCTTTCTGTATTACTTCCAATTATTTTCTTAGCGGTGTTAATTGGAATTCTGCAACATCTTAGAATTTTACCAGTCATTATTAAAGCGGTCGGCTTCTTATTAAGTAAGATAAATGGCTTAGGTAAATTAGAATCTTATAATGCAGTAGCAGCGGCAATTGTTGGTCAAGGGGAAGTATTTATTACAGTTAAAGATCAACTAAGTAAGTTACCAAAAAATCGTTTATATACACTATGTGCATCTTCTATGTCAACAGTATCTATGTCAATCGTTGGTTCTTACATGAAAATGATTGATCCTAAATATGTTGTAACAGCACTTGTTTTAAACTTATTTAGTGGATTTATTATCATTCACATTTTAAATCCTTACGATGTAAGTGAAGAGGAAGATATTTTAGAGTTACAAGAGGACAAGCACCAAACGTTCTTCGAAATGTTAGGCGAGTACATTATGTTAGGATTTTCAATTGCAGTTACAGTAGCAGCGATGTTAATCGGATTCATTGCATTGATGGCAGCAATTAACGGTCTATTTGATTCTATTTTCGGTATTACATTCCAAACAATCTTAGGATATGTGTTCTCACCATTAGCGTTCATCATGGGTATCCCAGCATCAGAAATGGTAACAGCTGGACAAATTATGGCAACAAAATTAGTAACAAACGAATTCGTTGCAATGCTTGATTTAGGAAAAGCAGCAGCTCATTTAACACCTCGTACAATCGGTATTTTATCTGTATTCCTTGTATCATTTGCGAACTTCTCATCTATCGGAATTATCGCAGGGGCAACGAAGAGTATCGATGCAAAACAAGCAAATGTTGTATCTTCTTTTGGATTAAAGCTTGTATACGGTGCAACGTTAGTAAGTATCTTATCAGCGATTATCGTTGGGGTAATGCTATAATATAAAAGAAAAAGCAATGAGCAGCGGGCTCATTGCTTTTTTGTTGCGTGCCCAGCTAAGCTGGGCACTGCTCACTGGTGAAAGTCCGGTCTAGGTAAGAATCAAGCCGCCTAGTAACTGACAGGCAATCGGGGGAGAAATTCTAAGATTGAAGCCCTGTGACAAAGTAACTTCTTACTAGAAATGCGAGCGAATTAGCAGACCGTAACATAAAGTGAACCGTGCCGCCTCGTCAAGAGCACCCTAGCAATAGGAGAAGTCGAGCCTAGAGTTAATAGGTGAAGACCATGGAAGATGTGAAGAACTTGGAAAGGCAACATCGAAGAATCCCTCGGGGTAAGGAGGACGGTATGCCTCACCCTTCTCATTCCTTGAGGAAGGGGAATTCTTTTGGAAGCATGTTAAAAAGAAAGAGGAGTACATAGATTATTTACAATACACAAAATCGTAACAAAGTAGACAGTATATTTAGAGATTTCAAAAGGTGTATGTCACTTTCTTGTTGAATAAGTTATGTAGAGAATTTTGATTAAATAAAAACCCGAATCATAGATAAACATGATTCGGGCTATCATTCAGATTAGTAAGCTAAGCTGAATAATCCTTTAATGTGTGATAAGTAACGAACGTTACTTGCTTCTTTCATTAATGATGCTGGTAAGCCTTTAAGTGGAGTTGAGCTTGCTCCGATTGAAGCAACAGCATCTTTACGTCCTAGACTTGCAAGTGTTCCAGAGTTTACTGGTGCGAACTCTTCGAATGCTTTGCCTTCTAGTGCTGCGTATAAGTTGTATCCAATTAACTCACCCATTTGCCAAGCGATTTGTGCAGTTGGTGGGTATGGACGACCGTCTGGAGCGAAGACAACAGCGCTGTCTCCAGCAACGAATACGTTTTTGTGAGAAGTAGATTGTAGGTATGCATCAACTGTTGCACGACCACGGTTTACTTCAAGACCTGATTCACCGATTAATGGGTTACCTTGTACGCCGCCTGTCCAAACGAATGTGTTAGCAACGATTTTTTGACCGTCTTTTAAGTCGATTTCATTGCCAGCAACGTTTGTTACAGGAAGACCTGTTAAGAATTTAACGCCGCGTGCTTCTAAGCTAGTAGTTGCACGTTCAATTAAATGGTCAGGTAATACTGGAAGGATTTTTGGACCTGCTTCAACAAGAAGAAGTTTAACTTCTTTTGGATTTACGCCGTGGCTTTTTGCAAGTTTAGGCATAATGTCAGCAAGTTCACCAACTAGCTCAACGCCAGTTAATCCGCCGCCGCCGATTAAGATTGTAGCATCAGCTTCGTTTTTCGTTTTAGCGTATTCACGAATACGGTCTTCAACGTGTTTGTAGATTTTGTTTGCATCAGCAGCAGATTTTAATACCATGCTGTTTTCTTCTAGTCCTGGAATACCGAAGTAAGCAGTTTTACTTCCTAAAGCAACTACAAGTGCATCGTAAGATAAAGTAGTGCCACCAGCTAGTTTAATTTCTTTGCTATCAACTGAGAATGACTCAACTGTTGCAATTTTAAGATCGATGTCTTTACCTTTGAAAAGTTTTTCAAGTGGCATTGCAATTGCTTGCTCAGAAACGTTACCTGCTGCAAGGCGGTGTAGTTCCGTAATAATTTGATGTGTTGGATATTGGTTGATAACTGTAACTTGTGCTTCTGATTTGCTGTAATGTTTACGTACATTTAAAGCTGCAAGCAGTCCGCCATAACCAGCACCTAAGATGACAATTTGTTTTGACATAGTATGATATCCCCCGTCTTTACTAATTGTTGTGTAAGAAAGAATTATTTATGATTGCGTTCTGCAGTAATTTGAAGATAAGCGTTTACAAAACGAAACATTTTTTGTGCTTGCGGATCTTTTAGCATTCTTAAAAGGCCAAAAAGACCGATAACTTCGTTGCTTTCTTCAGCGCGATCTTTCGCTTCGATAGCAGTTGCAGCAATGGCTTTCACTGTATCTTTTACAGGTTCTGCAAGTTCTTGGATTGCTCCAACAGTATCATTTTTTAATACTTCATCAGTAGCGACTGCTTGAGCGAAATCATAAGACTTTGTTAAAATGTTAACGAGCTCAGTTAACTTTGGAAGTTGTTCTACTAATGTAGTTAAAGACTCTTGAACTTCAGGCTTTAATAGCTGATCAAGTACATCAAGCTGTCCTTGACTAGCAGAAATTTGTAATGATTCTTGTTCAGGCTTTGTTTGAGTGATTGTTTCTGGCATCTCCAATTCTCCTTTACGATAGCAATACTTCTTAAATTTTTGGGAATGAAAGAAGATTCCCCATTACAGGTAAGATTTCTTCGTCCGTAACAACTCGAGGAAATTTGTAAAAATTTACACAAAGATTTAGAGCAAGCTGCTCTTAAAGTTACTATTGCCGGTGAATATGTCTTTTCAAACCGTTGCAATATTCGAATGAACTATAAGTAATCACCGAATCTGAAATAGTAAATTTTAAAAGGCTAGTTGCGTCCTCTAGCTTATGGACTTGTCCAGTAAAAGACTTTGCCTACCAACTGAGTATATTATATACTGTAATACACCTATGTTAACATAAAAATGATTATTAAGCATTCGATTTTAATGACTATAATCTAAGAACCTACAGGGCGTTATATCTGTTTTTTTATTCCAATTTTACAATGTAAGAAGCATAAATTGACGAAAGCGGTTGATTTATGCTTTTTTTGTTTGCGTACCCAGCTAAGCTAGAACAGAAAAGAGATGGCAAAGCCATCTCTAAGACATCTGTTTCAGTTTTCTACTCTACTACTCAGCTGGTGGAGTAAACGTGCGTTTTTCTAATTCAGCATCTAACATAAATAATGCATTTGAATCGTTTGTAATTCGCTTTAATTTTTGAATGGTGCTATCGAAAGATGCTTCTTCTTCAACTTGTTCGTCAACAAACCATTTTAAGAAGGTGATTGTAGCATGCTCGCGCTCATCCCAAGCAATATCAGATAGGTGATAAATTCGTTTTGTGACTTCGCGTTCATGTTCGAGACCGATTTCAAAAGCAGCTAAAATGGATTCGTACTCGTTATTTGGATGATCGAATCCAGTAATGATCGCACGCTCACCGCGATCATTAATATAATTGTAAAGCTTCATGGCATGGAAACGCTCTTCCTCTGCTTGTACAAGAAAGAAGTTGGCAAATCCATCATAGCTTTCTGATGTACAGTAAGCCGCCATTGCCATATACACATGGGCGGAGTAAAACTCAAAGTTCATTTGATCATTTAGTGCTTCACGTAATTTTGGAGATAACATAAAAAGACCCCTTTCATATTATTACGATATAATCATATCATAATTGAAAATAATTCTCATTTATATTCGAATCGCTTGGAGAGTTTCTTAACATGCGTTTCCATAATGTCTTGTAGATCTAAATTATATTTTTGCGCTAAAATAATAAGATTTCCTAACACATCTCCAATTTCTTCTTTTAACTCAATTGTTAATTCTTCTTCGCTTTTTTTCGTTCATCTGGACGATCACGACCAATTTCAATAGCACGCACGACGCGAGAAACTTCTCCCACTTCCTCCGCTAAAAAATTTACGCGAATAAAGGAATTATATTGTGCCCAGCCCCGCTCATAATAAAATTGTTCCACCCAGCTTTGAAATTCATTCGTGCTCATCCTTTTCCCATCCTCCCAATATGTAGTATGATTACATTGTAGCATAACAATATGTAGTTTTGGGGTGGAGTAATGAAACGTATTTGTGTATTTGCAGGATCGAATGTTGGAGAGCGTCCAGAGTTTCAAGCAGAAGCTCGACAGCTTGGAGAAATACTAGTTCAAAATAATATAGAGCTTGTATATGGAGGCTCTTGTGTTGGATTAATGGGAGAAGTAGCAAATCAAGTATTAGAGCTAGGCGGCCGTGTAACGGGTGTCATGCCTCGTGGATTATTTAGAGGAGAAATTGTTCATCAAGGTTTAACAGAACTAATTGAAGTGGAAACGATGCATGAGAGAAAAGCAAAAATGAGTGAACTTGCTGATGCATTTATTGCACTTCCAGGCGGTTATGGAACGTTTGAAGAGCTGTTTGAAGTGGTATGTTGGTCACAAATTGGGATTCATGAAAAGCCTGTTGGCTTACTGAACATTGCAGAATTCTACACACCGTTATTACAAATGGTGGACCGTGCAGCAGAGGAAGGCTTTATGAATCCATCGAATAAAGAATTGCTTGTATCTGCAAAAACGGCTAATGAGTTAATTCCTAAAATGAAAGAGTACAAACGACCAGTGATGGGGAATAAGTGGAAGCAGTTAACATAAATAAATAAGTAAATAAATAAAAAACCGAGCGGAATTGTCCCGCTCGATTTTTTGATGTGATATTTGTCGAATATGGTCGAAAGGTCTTTATATTGTGTCGAATCGCCGTTATATTAGAAAAAACGCCGATAAATGATGCCTTTGCGCCGATATATTATGAAAAGCGCCGATATATTGCTAAGCTGCTGCCGTTTTTCTTATTGATTCAAGAATGCGCGTAACATCCATGCGTGTTTTTCAAGTTCTGTGTAGATGCCAAGTAGTAAATCAGATGTCGTTTCATCGTCTGCATCTTGTGCGATTTCCATGCCTTTTTTGAGCTCAAGAAGCATTGCTTCATAGTCTTTCATAATTGCTTCAACCATTGCTTCTGCAGTTTCTCCGTAAGCTGCTTCTTGAACAGAAGATAGTTCTAAGTATTCTTTCATTGTTGCTACTGGTTTGCCGCCGATTGCTAAAATACGTTCTGCAATTTCATCGATGTGCGTAGCTGCTTCTGTATAAAATTGTTCGAATTTCTCATGTAATGTAAAGAACTGAGGTCCTGTTACGTACCAGTGGTAGTTGTGTAATTTTGTAAATAAAACGTTCCAGTTTGCTACTTGTTTGTTTAATACTTCAATAACTTGTGTATTCATAATATCAATCTCCTTCACGTTTTTTTGTTTTGTATCAATTACTAATTTATAATTATTATAATCTAATAGATGGTATAAAATCAACCCATTTTGCATATATAATTTTAAACATTTTGTGACGCAGGTGTAGGTTTAAAACAGGAGATAATGTGACATATAGATAAAAGAGAATAAATAGAAAGGAGAATGAAGATGCAGCTTCTATCTCAAAAGATATATCAACAAGCTGGAGACTGGTATGTACTTGATGAAGATTTTCCATGGGATATAAATCAAGTGCAGAGGGATGTGTTCTCATTAATTGAACGGCGTGAGGTATCTGTATTTTTCTGTGATACGTGTGAAACAAATGATGTGTTAGTCCGACTAGGAGAAGAGGAAGAAGAATTTTTATTTCCGCTGAACGGATTTTATCATAAAGAAAAGCGTTTAATTTTCGTTTGTATGTGGGAGAAGTATGAGTGCTTATTGGAAACATTGTTGCATGAGTTTCGGCATGATATGCAGCATGAACGGAAGTTATTATATGTCGGTAATGAAATGTATGAAAAGCGGTGGATTGAGAAGGATGCAAGAGTGTTTGCGAAGAGAAAGATGAGAGAATATAGGAGAAGGTGTGCAAACTAAAACATAGTGAATCCGGCACTATGTTTTAGTTTTACCTACAAAAAGAAAGTAGTTGACATTTCTATAGTTTAGTTCTAAACTATAGTTACAAAGCTTAGCGAGGTGATGGAATGAAAACAGATGAACGACTTGGTTTATTAGTATGGTTTCGTTTATCACGCTTTTACAACCAAAGTATTAGAGAAACGAATCAGCATTTAAAAAAATGGGATTTGTCTGCTGCACAATTTGATGTATTAGTGCAAGTTGGAGCAGGAGATCGTTTAACACAGCAAGAATTAGGGCAAAAGCTTTTCGTTACAAAAGGAAACGTTACGCAGCTTTTGAGTAAAATGGAGCAGCTTGATTTGATTCAAAGAGAGCAAGACGGAAAAACGAAATATCTTTCCTTAACAGAGAAAGGTAAAGCACTGTATGAAGAAGTTGTTCCGCCCCAAGAAAGATTTCAAGCAGCGCAATTTTGCAAGTTGGATCGCGAGGAACAGAAACAGCTGCTAGCATTACTTCGTAAATTACAATCATAAAAATTTTAAATAAATATCTCGAATTCGAGATAAAATGAGGTGAAGGATATGTTCAAAAAAATTGATCATAAACAAATGGGAAGAGCAAATCACGGTTGGTTAAATACACATTTTCATTTTTCATTTGCAGATTACTACAACCCAAATAATATGAGATTTGGTGCACTTCGCGTAATTAATGATGATTTAGTAGCAGCACAAACAGGATTTGATACGCATCCACACCGTGATATGGAGATTATTTCTTATGTAGTGGACGGGGCATTAACGCACCAAGATAGTATGGGAAACCGCGGGACAATTGAGCGCGGTCATGTGCAATACATGAGTGCTGGAACAGGTGTCTTCCATAGTGAGCACAACTTAGGAGATGAAACATTGCGTCTTCTGCAAATTTGGATTTTACCAGACCGTGCTGGTCATACGCCAAATTACGGTGAATTTAAATTTGATTGGAATAAACGTGAGAATACATGGTTCCACATGGTTTCACCAATTGATGGCGGTGCACCGATTGAAATTCATCAAGATGCAAATCTGTACTCTCTTGCTTTAGAAAAAGGAAAAGAGATTACATTCCCAGTTGGTGAAGGGCGTCAAGCTTATTTGGTTCAAATTGAAGGAAGCGGCATTGTGAATGGTGAAACGTTAGTGATGAGAGATGCAGCAGAAGTCATTGAAGAAGATATCCACATTCAAGCAGCAGAAACAGCTCATTATTTAGTAATTGAGATGAAGAAACAATAATTAAGTGAAACTTTCAACAGTGAGGGGGCGGCTTACTGCCCGTTAATAAAAATATGCCACGAGTAGCGTCTATAGATAGCGCTGCTCTTTTTTTGTATGAATTTTCTGTCGAAATTTTCTAAAATTTAAACGGGAGGTTATTACTATTATCTCTAGAATTGTATAAAAGTGTCAAAACATTAGGGGATGGGGAGTGTTGTTTTTGAAAAAGAAGGTATTATCTTCAACGTTAGCTTTATCTCTAGCTTTAGGGGATTTGCGACATTTGGTACGTCACGTACATATGCAGCAGAGCAAAAAGTTCAATATAACCAAGAATTTCAGACACCATCTTATATTGGGGAAGAGTGGAAAGCACCGGAAGGACTAGATAAAAAAGAAACGGTGTTTGAGTATTTAAAGAGTAAGAAAGACATGTTTAAATTAGCAGGAAATATGGAGAAACATTTTGAAATCGTTGGAGAAGAAAAAGACGCAGAAGCGGGAACAACGCATGTGAAGCTTATTGAAAAATATAATGGTGTTCCTGTATATGGCTCTGATCAAACAGTAGCAATTGATAAAGATAATAATGTGAAAGCATTTTTCGGACAAGTTATACCGAATTTAGAAAATAAAAATATCCCAGAAAATGCAAGTATTTCAGAAGATGAGGCTGTAAATATTGCAAAAGCTGGTATTGAGAAAGAAATTGGAAAAGTAGACAACTATGATGGTATTAAGAAAGATTTATATGTATATGAAAAAGATGGGCAATATTATCTGTCTTATCTTGTAAAAGCATCTACTTCAAAACCGGCACCAGGCTATTGGCATTATTTCGTTGATGCAACAAACGGAAATGTCATTGAGAAGTACAATGCGATTGATCATATTACTGGATTTGGTTACGGTGTAGCGGGAAATCGAACAAGTTTTGAAATGGCACAGGACTCAAAAACTGGAGCTTTTTATTTATTCGATGGGACACGTGGAAAAGGTGTTCATACATTTGATGCAGAAAATATGGATGAAAATTGGTTCAACTTATTCTCACAATGGCTTGGATATACCGGTGAGGAAATAGAAAGTAAAAATAAATTCTTCGAGGATAAAGCAGCTGTTGATGCGCACGCTAATGCTGAGAAAGTATACGATTATTATAAGAAAACATTCAATCGTAATTCCTTTGATAACAACGGAGCGAAGTTAATTTCTACTGTTCACGTAGGGGAGAAATGGAATAATGCAGCGTGGAACGGTGTCCAAATGATGTATGGTGATGGTGATGGAAAAGTATTCATTCCATTATCAGCTGGACTTGATGTTATTGCGCATGAGCTGACTCATGCAGTAACAGAATACTCCGCAGATCTAGTGTATAAAAACGAACCTGGTGCATTAAATGAATCGTTATCTGATATTATGGGCGCAATGGTGGACCGTGATGATTGGGAGATGGGAGAAGATATTTATACGCCAGGTAAAGCGGGAGATGCACTGCGTTCTTTAAGCAATCCTGCAGCTATTCCAAATCCATTAAAGCCAACTGAAGGCTATCCAGATCATTACAGTAAACGCTACACAGGAACGGTTGATAATGGTGGTGTTCATATTAATAGCAGTATTAACAACAAAGCTGCATACTTAGTTTCTGAAGGTGGCACTCATTACGGTGTTACTGTAAATGGTGTTGGCCGCGCAGCAACAGAAAAAATTTATTACCGTGCTCTTACAAAATATTTAACTGCAAACTCAAACTTTAGCATGATGCGCAAAGCTGCAATTCAAGCGGCTACAGATTTATACGGCCAAAATTCTAAAGAAGTACAAGCTGTAACAAAAGCATATGATGCAGTAGGTGTAAAATAAGAAATAAAGAAGACCTGACTTTGATAATGTCAGGTCTTTTTTTATCTAATCGCGAATTCCTAGTGCGATTTTTGCCATGCGGGACATACGTTCTTTGGACCAAGGAGGATTCCAAACAACATTTACTTCTATTTCATTTACCTCTGGAACATTTGTCGATAATACCTTTTTTACATCAGATACAATTTGTCCAGCCATTGGACAACCGATAGAAGTCATTGTCATTGTAATAACAGCATTATTGTGTTCGTCAGTTGTGACATCATATACTAGCCCAAGGTTTATAATATCTACGCCAAGCTCAGGGTCAATTACAGCTTCTAAATTGGCATATACTTTATCTTCTAAAGTTTGAGACATATGAAAACACCTCTATTCATGATTGATATTTATTCTCATTATACAAGATGGAAAGAGAAGATGCAGTGATTGAGCTCACAGCATTTTTTTCTAGATCAAAAAAGTATTCCTCATAAAGTTTCACTTTATCCTATTTAATCACGCTTTAGTAATCCCCAACTTCGACTTATACGCGCTATACATAGAAGAAAAACTCTCTTCATTTTAAAGAGAGTTTTTCTATATATTTTTGGCGATCAGTGTATATAGTCCAGGAATGCGACGTTCAATTCCTTCCGGCGCGTGAGGTGGAAAGACCCATTTTTGCTTTGCCCCACATTCTTCTGTGAGCTCTTCGATACGGAGTCCAGCTTGGGCGATTTTTGTTACAATTTCTCCTAACGTCCATCTGCGAATCGTATTTTTAGGTAAAGAGGAGCGCTCTGCTTCTGATAAGAGCATACTGTATGCTACATCTACTTCGATTACATCTTCATAAAAGTAATTTCCATTTGCGATTGCTTGGTTATCTTCTATTTGTAGAAGTTTTGTATACATTGGGTGATAGTCGCGTAAAAGGAATGTTCCACCTTGTTTTAGCAATTGAGAAATAAGTGTAAATAAAGGCTCTAAATCTATGAAATAGTGGAGCACACCAAGCTCAAGTAATACTACGTCGAATGAGCCTATTGTCTCTGGTAAATCTAGTACATCAGACACGATGTATTCAATATGTGTTTTAGCGGCTGCGGCAAGTTCTTTAGCATATTTCGCATTGCTCTCTGAAATATCGACAACCGTTACTTCTGCCCCTAATAATGAAAGGGCAACCGCCTTACTTCCTTTTGATCCCATTAAATTTATAATTCGTTTTCCTCGCATTTCACCGATGTAAGGCAAATAATAAGCGACCTCGGCAGTAGGGTTTTCCCGTATTTGCTTGCCAAAAGAATGCGGCGTTCCGTGGCGATTTGTCCAAGCTTCATAAGCGGCTTTACTCCAGCCCGCTTTATTCTTTGCGCTTAATTGCTGTTGATTCAAAATGATCTCCCCTTTCCATGAAGATGTATAAGTTCTTCGTAAACATGGAATTTCCTTTCAATGGAATGAATTGTAATTTTTTTTGAAATAAAACGAACGAATAGTTTGATTTTTCTGTATAATATTATAAAATGTAAATTACATATGAAAAGCGTTGAAGAGGAAAAGTAGAATGAAATCATTCTTTCCAGAGAGCTTCGGTAGCTGAGAAGAAGCAAGAATACTCATTTGAACAATGGCCTCTGAGCTTCGTCCTGAACTTATCACTTGATAATAGTAGGCGACGACGAGTGTTGGCTCTCGTTATCAAAGTCACAGTATACGAGCAATAGTTGCTCCGTACTTGCAGAGGTCAGTCGTGTGAGCGATTGACGAAATAAGGTGGTACCACGACTGTATATACAGCCTCGTCCTTATCTTTTTAAAAGATAGGGGCGAGGCTTTTTTATTTTTAAAGGGGGGCATGTAGGATGAATATTTTTATTGGAGGCGCTTGGCCATATGCAAATGGTTCATTGCACCTTGGTCATATTGCTAGTTTACTGCCAGGAGATATTTTAGCGCGTTATTACCGTTTAAAAGGAGACAATGTGTTATATGTATCAGGAAGTGACTGTAACGGTACACCGATTGCAATTCGTGCTAAGCAGGAGAGAGTAAGTGTAAAAACAATTGCGGATCGCTATCATGAGGAATTTGAACGATGTTTTCAGAAGTTAGGTTTTTCCTATGATTGCTATACACGTACTGACTGTGTTCATCATCATGAAGTAGTTCAGAACATTTTCTTAGAGCTTTTAGAAAAGGGGCTTATTTATAAAAAGAAGGTGGAGCAAACATATTGTGAGACTTGTGCGCAGTTTTTGCCGGACCGTTATGTGGAAGGGATTTGTCCGCAATGCGGCGCACAGGCGCGTGGTGATCAGTGCGATGCATGTTCTGCTATTTTGGATCCGATAGATTTATTAGAGAAAACATGTAAGTTGTGTGGCAGTGTGCCAACAATTAAGGAGACAGAGCATTTTTATTTTGCACTAACGTCATTACAGAAGCAGTTAGAAGAGTATATAGAAACGGTGAAACAGAATGGCACGTGGCGTGAGAACGCCGTGCAGCTGGCGCAGCGATATTTACAAGAAGGATTACAAGACCGTGCTGTTTCAAGAGATTTGCCAATTGGAGTAAGCGTTCCGGTTGCTGGGTACGAAGAGAAGAAGGTGTACGTTTGGATTGAGGCTGTGTCTGGTTATTATTCAGCAAGTAAACAATGGGCACAAGAAATAAACTGTGATGATACACCATTTTGGCAAGCGGATACACGGACGTATTATGTGCATGGCAAAGATAATATTCCATTTCATACAATTATTTGGCCAGCTATTTTGCAGGGAATACAAGCGAAAGCATTACCAGAATATATTGTTTCTAATGAATATTTAACGGTGGAAAAAAGGAAGTTATCTACGAGTAGGAACTGGGCTGTATGGATACCAGACATGTTAAAGGAATATAATCCTGATTCGATACGCTATTTTTTAACTATAAACGCACCAGAAAATCGAGATACAGATTTTTCGTGGCGAGAGTTTATTTATAGTCATAATAGTGAATTGTTAGGAGCATATGGAAACTTTGTTAATAGAACGCTGAAGTTTCTTGAAAAATATTACGAGAATACTGTACCAACTGGACACATCAATCAAGAAATTGAAGAAAAGCTAAAAGGATTATATATGGAAGCAGGGCGATTGATTGAAAAAGCGCATTTTAAACAAGCACTAGAACTAATTTTTGAAACGATTCGTTATGCTAATAAATATTTCGATGAGAGACAGCCTTGGAAACAAATAAAAGAGGACAAGAGAGCCTGCGATGAAACAATGCGAAATTGCGTTCATTTCATTATAAACTTTGCACAAGTATTAGCGCCGTTTCTTCCGTTTTCATCTGCACAAGTACAACAAATGTTAGAGGTTTCTCAGAGCAAATGGAATTACATCACTGAATGTCCAGCTTATATTTCGAATGTATCACCGTTATTTGAACGTATCGATGTGAAGAAAATTGAGGAAGAAGTGGAAAAACTGTATGGGTCTTTAATATGAAAAAATATATAATCACTTTCTTTTGTTCTGCTTGAAACGTTTTACAGCAAACAAAAGAAAGTGATGAATTATATACAAAGCACTTTCCTTACAAAAATGTAATCTTATTGTAAGCCATTGCGATAGTAGTTTCGACAAGGTTTTTATACAATAAAGATACAAAATCAGTACGTGCTAGAAGAATGGGTATCAATAAGAAAAGGAGAGCGAGAGATGGAATGGATTCACGACTTATTTCAACAGCATGCCTACTATGTTGTACTTATTGGATTGATGCTAGAGTATATTGCATTTCCGTTTCCGGGAGAGCCAACATTAGCGTATGCAGGGTATTTGGCACATACCGGTGAGCTACATCTAGTGCCGCTAATTTTTTTATCTTTTGTAGGAACAAGTGTAGGTATGACAATTCAGTACTTTGTCGGAAACAAGCTTGGGATGCCATTTATACAAAGGTACGGAAAATATGTCTTTTTAACACAGCGCAAAATTGATTTAACGAATAAATGGTTTGATAAGTACGGTTATTTTTTAATCTTTATTGGTTTCTTTATTCCTGGTGTGCGTCATTTTACAGGATACTTTGCAGGAATTATTAATTTACCATTTCGCCGCTTCGCGATGACGATTTATTCTGGAGCATTGCTTTGGGTATCATTCTTTTTAGGGGGCGGTTATTGGTTAGGTGGAAACTTAGATAATATTTTTAGAGCGGTTGAAGGCCATATTGGAAAGATTATTATCGGTGTTGTTGTGGTCGTGGCAGCAGGTGCAGCGGTAGGATTCCGTAAACAAATTAAACGTGTGTTTGCTCAGACAATAAATTAAAAATATCCATTCTATGTCGAAAAAGGTGGTCTCTGAAATGTACCCTTTACAAAGGGCACATTTCAGAGACCACCTTCTTTTTTATTACGAATTACTTTCCATTTGAACATGGCTTTCATCTTGTAGTAAATCAAAGATATCTGCTAAGCAAAATGCGATAAACCAAGTCCAAAGACCATGGAAGAAAGCTGTACTAAGTTGCAGAGGTAAATCATAAGTTGTTGTTGAAAATGAGATACAACCGCCGACAATTCCAATCATCGTTAAAAGTGTTGTTTTTCTTGCGTTCTCTTCCGGATTGAAAAGGAAGAAAGTAAACGAGCCTAAAATTGAAGCGCTTACAATAGAATCGATTCCATTCATATATAAATTTTCACCAGTATGAGTATTTGTCCAAAAGCATACGAGACCGCCTGCTACGGCAAATAATGTAGCAATTATAAATCTAATTCGTTTGTTCATACGTTCATCTCCTTTATCGTCATCATTTGAACAGGAGGACCTGAATTTTAATTAATAAAAATTAAATAAGAAGATATAGTTATTATCTACTTTTATGATATATACATAGTATAACATGTTTTAGATTTGAATAAAAATAATTATCTGATATTTCTAGTTTTTGATGTTTCACATAGCTATAAACATCTTTCCATTTCCTTCTATATCATAAAGTGAAACTTCCATCAGTGGGGGGTTTTTCATCCCCCACTGATGGTTAGTTGAACCAATCGGGCTTTTACGGAACTCTTTTATATGCAAATAAAAACGCAAGGATTTCCTCCTTGCGTTTTGTTATATACGTTTAAATCGTCCAACCACTTCTACTGTTTCTGTAATGTTAATAAAAGCATGGCTATCAACGTGTCGGATTAGACGTTTAATTTCTCCTAATTCATAGCGCGTAACAACTGTGTAAATCATTTTTTTCTTATGATCTGTATATCCACCGACAGCATCAACCATTGTTACACCGCGAATTCCGTTTTGTAGTAATGCTTTTTTAATGGCACTTCCTTTTTCTGTAACGGTCATCACTGTTAATTTAATGTGCTTTGTATGAATAGAATCGATGACTTTACTTACAACAAATCGGCTGATAAGTGTGTAAAGTGTAATATCCCATCCAAAAATAAAACCACCGACTGCAAGTAGAATAAGGTTAAAGGCAAAAATAATGGATCCAATAGAAATATCTCTATGTTTTGCTACAATTAACCCAATAATATCGAATCCACCTGTCGAAGAAGCAAAGCGGAAAATGATTCCTGTTGCAGCTCCGCATAATACACCACCAAAAACAGAAGACAGCAAAACATCCTCAGAAATTTGATGAACTGGAATGATATTCATTGCAAGAGTCGATACAGCAAGAAAGTATGCTGTTAAAAAAGTTGTTTTCTTTCCTAGATAAAAATAGCTAAGAAAGAGCAGTGGAATGTTTAATAAAAAGATGAGTGCACCAATGCTATAGTGCATTAAGTAACCGATAATCATCCCAACGCCAGCAAAGCCGCCACTAATCATGTGGTGTGGAATAAAAAACATATTCATTGAAATTGCATAGAGGATTGAAGCGACTGAAATAACAACAAGTTGAATGATGAATTCTAAATGCAATGTTTTTGCGGCTGGGAATGCTAAAAAGGCGGTATCGGGAACGTAATCGGCGTCTCCTAGTTGGCCCATAGTCTGTTTTCATCTCCATATTCGTTTTTGATTACAAGAAGAGAATAATGCTTTTTTCAAACACTGGCAATAGTTTTATTATTATACGAAAATTTTATAAAATTTTTACAATTTAAGTGTATGAATAAAAACATGAATATGTAAAATATAAGGAATTTACATGTGGAAGCAGTATGATATAATCCTGTCATAAGGATGTGAAGAGATGGAATTCCTATTGCAAGATGCAATGTTATGTATATCTGTTGTAACAACGGCACTTTGTTTATTAGAAGTCTTATTTCTCACTAATGTTTCACGTTTTGTACGTCAGCAAACATATAGAGGTAGACAGAAAGCTTTCGCAGTCGTTGAAACATGTGAGGAGCATATAGGGAATAGTTTACTTTTCTCTATCTTTTATAAACATGGAATGGCCCACTCAGTTCGCAGGCAAGAAGCAAGCGGAGAGAGTGACGATGTAGGTCCGTATATAACCAATGTTTCGTTAACGAATTAAGAAACATTGGAGGAATATATATATGTTTAAATCATACCGAGCTTGGCTCGTAAGTTTATCTTTATTACTTGTTGTTGTTTTATCTGGTTGTAGTAATGCGAATGCAAATGCAGGACCAGTTGATGCGAATAGTCCAGGATTTTGGAATCACTTTATTGTATATCCAATTTCTGTTATGCTGCAGTTTGTGGCGCACCATTTGCCGAATCATAGCTTTGGGATTGCCATTATCATTATTACGATTGTAGTTCGTACGATATTACTGCCGCTGACGATTACGCAATATCGCAGCCAATTAAAAACGAAAAAAATGCAGCCAAAGCTTCAGAAATTGAAGGAAAAGTATGGCGATACGACGAAGAATCCGGAAAAACAAAAGCAATATCAACAAGAAATGATGACTTTAATGAGAGAGGACGGTGTAAACCCGCTGATGGGTTGTTTACCGTTGCTGCTGCAAATGCCGGTCTTCTCAGGATTGTACTATGCAATTAGTCACACGGAAGAGATTCGTTCATCTTCTTTCTTATGGGTAAATTTAGGACATGCAGATCCTTATCACATTTTACCTGTCCTTGCTGCTATGACAACATTCCTGCAAATGAAAGTATTTCAGTCTAATATGACAGGAGAACAAGCTCAAAGCCAAGTATTAAAAGTCCAGCAGTTTATGATGCCGGCAATGATTTTATTTATGGGATCTGCTGCACCATCAGGACTTGTCTTGTATTGGATTACAAGTAACCTATTTACTGTGGTTCAAACTATAGTATTGAAGAAAGTCATGGATCGTGAAGATGTACAAGTGCAAGGGCAAGGGGCATAAGAAAAATTTATTTTTATAAATAAGACAGTGCTTGTGAGAGCACTGTCTATTTTTGTGATTTCGATATACGAAATTGATGCATGAATGTAATGACCACTTGTTATCGGCTTGATTATGAAGGGGCTTGGGGGTTAATAGAGAGGAACTTTACATCTGTTATATTATACTGAGATAATTTGTATGTGTAATATAAAACACGCTTGCATTTTTTCAAAAATTCAATATAATGAACAGTAACAACAACATTCGACAAAAGTATTGATAAGGACATGATCTATTTTTTACGATTCTCAGAGAGGGAAGTCTTAGGCTGTGAACTTCCTAATACGAAAGAATAGTTTACCACCTTTGAACTGCAGCAGTGAACGAGCATCTAGTAATTGTTTGCCGGCAACAGCCGTTATCTGAAACTTGAGCAATTGGCGCTTTGTGTCTTCGTGTCAATTGGAACAAGGGTGGAACCGCGAATCAAACACTCGTCCCTTTTTTAGGGAGGAGTGTTTTTTTATTTTATTTTATTTAGATCAAACTAGGATTAGAGGGAGGAGACGCAGTATGCATCACGATGACAAAAATAAAATTGGCCTAACAGTCGCATTATCAATCGTTGTCGGAACAATTATCGGCTCTGGGGTATTTATGAAGCCAGGTAAGGTACTGGATTACGCAGGAAGTTCTAACATGGCAATCTTTGCTTGGGTAGTAGGGGGATTTTAACCTTAGCAAGTGGTTTAACTGTTGCAGAAATTGGAGCGCAAATTCCGAAAAATGGTGGCTTGTATACGTATTTAGAAGAGATTTACGGAAGATTTTGGGGTTATTTATCTGGATGGATGCAAACACTTGTATATGGACCAGCAATTATTGGAACATTAGGATTGTATTTTAGTTCGTTAGTTTTAAACTTTTTCCATATTGATAAAGTGTGGAATTTACCAATCGCGATTGGAACAGTTGTATTTCTTGGTGCTGTAAATAGTGTTGGAACAAAGTATGGGGGTATTGTTCAAACTGTGACAACAGTTGGGAAAATGATCCCGGTTGTACTTATTATTGTGATGGGATTTTGGAAAGGGGACAGCGATATATTTAACGTCGTTGTACCAGCGTCCGCAAATCAAAGTATTGGGATGGCAATTTTGGCAACATTATT
Source organism: Bacillus sp. EA-CB0995 (assembly GCF_055814245.1). Lineage (NCBI taxonomy): Bacteria > Bacillati > Bacillota > Bacilli > Caryophanales > Bacillaceae > Bacillus > Bacillus sp. EA-CB0995. Next base: position 683,731 of record NZ_CP169269.1, read on the forward strand.
TGCATATGATGGTTGGATTTTACTAGCGTCTATCGGCGGTGAAATGAAAAATCCAACAAAGCTATTGCCAAAAGCGCTGACAATTGGAATCCTTGTGGTAACAGCAGCGTATGTGTTGATTAATACGGCATTATTAAAAGTGTTACCAGCCCCGCAAATTGTTGCACTTAGTGAGAATGCAACAGCAAAAGCGGCTGAAATGTTATTAGGTGAATACGGTGGGAAATTGATTAGTATTGGGGTTATCGTTTCAATTTTCGGATGTTTAAATGGAAAAATTTTAACATTCCCACGCATTCCAGTATCAATGGCGGAACTTGGTCAGCTACCGTTTTCAAAATTTATTGCGAAAATTAATGATAAGTTTAAAACGCCAGCAAATGCAATTTTTGTAGAGATTCTACTTGGTATTATTTTAATGATTGTAAGTGACCCGAATAAATTGTCCGAGATTTCCGTATTTATTATTTATATTTTCTATGTGATGACATTTATCGGTGTATTCATTTTACGAAAACGTAATGCAGGACAAAAACGTGAATATAGTGTTCCTTTATATCCAATCGTACCAATCATAGCAATTTTAGGATCATTCTTTGTAATTGGAAGTGCGATTATTAATGATCCAATCAGTTGTTTCTTGTCAATTGGTATCGTATTAACTGGATTACCAGTGTATTGGTATTTGAATAAGAAAGAGGTAAAGTTGAATAAGAAAAAGGTAAGTTAGTCGATAATGAATTTTGAAATAGGCATCTTTTGGAGATGCCTATTTTTTTGTGCAAGGATGTTGAAAGAGATTGTGGAATATGTTGTTAAAAGGAGGTGTTTACAGTGTTAACGTCTGCTGTCGAATTTATCTTTATGATTGCACCACTTGCATTGCTTGCCTTTGTGTTTCGATGGATTCGTTTTATTTATATAAACTCAGAAGAACAAATAAAACAAAATGAACAAATTATTTCGTTGTTATCGGATATAAAGAATCAAAATGAAGAACGGACATGAGTGGGAATACATGTCCGTTTTTTTAATAACGTAATTTCATTAATATGCTTCGAATTTCTTCATCGTTCATAAATAAATCATGATGCTTTTCTGTAATTTTCGCAAGGGCAACGTCATGATAGAAAAATTCTGTGAAAAATTTAACGAATGGCTGAGACATTGTTTTCATTGCTTGCCATGAGTTTTGCTCAACACCTGCAAATAAAATTTCATGATCATCGATAATGATGAGTAAAAAGCGTTCAAGTGCATCATGTTCTTCTGTTGGGATGAGAAGGTGAATTTGTTCTAGTGTTGTATCAAGATTCCCTACAACAAGTGCTTCTATCTCTACACCTTGCTTTTTCTTCTCTTCTAATAACGGCATATATTCTAGGAACGTATCATTCCATGCAGACATACGGATGGATTTCTTTGCTTCCTGCACAAGTTGTTTACTTTGCGCATGAATGGAAGACTGCATTTTTAAGCTCCAAACACGGTCATCTGTATATATTTTTTTCGATACGCTGTTTTGTAACTCTTCAATATTTGATTGAAATTCTGCGGTTAACTTTTCGATAGCAAGCTGCAGCGGCAAGGCGATATATAGTTTTTTCTTTTCAGAAACAGAATCCATCACCATGCCTTTATCAATAAGACGTGCCAATACTTCGTATATCTTTGCTTTCGGAACACCAGAATACTTCACGATGCTCGTTGCATCAAGCGGCTCTTCGCTTGAAACGAGGACTTCGTATGCTTGACTTTCATATTGTGAAAAACCGAATCTTTGTAACATAGTTCCTCCTGAACGAAAATTTCTTCTTTCTTAAGAATAAGGAACTCTCTTCGTGAATACAAGGGAAGAAGCTTCTTCTCTTGTGATTGAAACAGAAGCGGCAGCTGTATCAGAAGAAGTTAATGCAGCGACAGAAACACAGGTAACTCATTTAGAAAAAGTGTCAGGAACGATGAAGCAATTAACAGTGGAAATGAGCGATTTGGAAAAGCTAGTAGAACAGTTTAAAATAGAAAATTGAACTTTAGGCTGTCGGGATTTTCCCGACAGCCATTTTTTGAGGTGAATTTCTGTTGTATATTGTCGGAAGGTCTTTATCCCGCATTAACGGGCAGTAAAGGATGGAGAAGAGAGGGGAAGAAAACTGCCCCACTTCCGCCGATATATCGTGAAAAACGCCGATATATTGAGATTGTAACTCTTTTCATATTTAATTATGGACAGCTTGGAATGTGAGGATGCCGTTACTTTCTGTTACCATTAATGTCCCGCCAATAGCTTGTGTTGTATATTGATGAGATGTGCGATCAGTTAATCCAAGTTGTTCTAAAATAGACATAACACCTTGCTGACCAAGAGAAGGGTCTAAGCTCAAAATAACAAGACCTACCGTTGCATAAAAGGCTGAAGTGTCTTGTTCAGAAGCATCTGAACCGACAACAGCAACAGCACCGATATTGCCGTTAGATTTATAAATTGTCATGCCAAATCCTAAACCATTGCTGAATGTTCCATTGTACGTAACAGTTGCTTGATCCTCTGTGAATAGCTTAACATTTCCTAAGTTATATCCGGATGGCTTTCCAAGACGGTTAAAAGTGGAAACATATTCTTGGATAGTTCGAGTTGTCTCAGCTTGTGCTGGTTGATGTGGATTAGGTTGGCCTGGTTGAGGAGCAGGTTGTGGGTTTGGGGTAGGAGCTGGGGCTGGTATTTGTTCTGGTGGAACTGGCTTTTCAACTGGAGGAGAAGAAGTTGGTTTGTCTTTCTCTTTCTCACACGCTGTTGTTCCTAGCAGAAGACTTCCTGCTAATAATAAGGTAATAAATAAACGTTTCATAATCCACTTCCTTTCAAAGTTGCGAAAATGCGATTTCTTGCAGAAGTCATATCAATATATGCAGGGCGGACAGAAAAGAGTTACGGTAGATAAGCATATTCTGGGAAAATAAAGTAAAATTTCCATCAGTGGGGGCATCCCCCACTGATGGTTAGTTGAACCAATCGGGCTTTTACGAGCAGCCATTTTTTGAGGTGAATTTCTGTCGTATATTGTCGGAAGGTCTTTATATTGTGTCGAAGCGCCGATATATTGTAAACAGCGCCGATATATTTTTAGTTATGGAGAAAATTTTGTACAATAGTAAAGAATCTACAGAAGAGGTGAACAGAAATGGCAATTGTTGATGTTACCATTATTCCAGTTGGAACAGGCACTACAAGTGTAAGTGAGTATGTAGCGGAAATACAAAAAGTACTTGAGAAAAATGCAGATCGCGTGAAGTATCAATTAACACCAATGAATACAATTATTGAAGGAGAACTTCCGGTGTTATTTGAAGTCATTCAACAAATGCATGAGGTTCCATTTTCTAAAGGCGCAGGTCGCGTAGCAACAAATATTCGTGTTGATGATCGCCGTGATAAAGTCAGCTCCATGGAGAAGAAGTTACAGTCTGTACAGTCGAAGTTATAGAGTGGAACTAATCGGGATTTTACTGCCCGAATAGGAGAAGCAGCTAAATAAGGCTGCTTCTTTTTTAATACGACTTAAAAAAGTAGGACAAGAAAATTGTTTCTATCTTTAAATTTATTTACTATCAAATATGAAGAAATGAGAAGGGAGCTAGAGGGATGAGTGACAAATTTCAAGAACAGTTTGACGGCTTGCTACAGAAGTATACAGAGCTATTATTAGGAGAGAGCAACGAAGAATATAAACAAAAGGTTGAGAAATGGGCGTTATATTCGTATATTGCTAAAACGATGCCAGCTCTTGTAAAGCATTGGAATGAAACGTATCCAGATGCAAAAGAAGAGATGGTAAAGTTAATTACAGAGATTAAAAAGCGAAATGATGAGCATAGACAAAATAAGTGAAAAATAGGAAAAGGCTACTTGTATAAGTGGTCTTTTCTTCTTTTTGATGAATATGCATATGAGTTATTTTTATATAATGTTTGTTTATCTGTATGCCATTTTTTATATGAAATGAAAGAAGTGTTTATAGAGAGGAGAAGATGTTAAAAAACATTTGTCGAAATTATTTTTCGAAGAAGGCATTTTACTATATTGTTACCCACACCCCTGAAATTTCTGTATGTCGAAAAAATTTCATTTCGTATTTTTCCTTTTAAAATTCAATTATACATACATTCTTGTATTATTATGTTAATTATCTAAATAATTATTTGTATCAAATAATTTTAAACAATGATATAATTTAGAAGAGGGGTAAAAAACAGACAAAGTACAGTCATAGGGGTGAAATACATGGAACAATTAATGCGTAACTCTTTCTTGTTTTTATCAAAAAATAAAGCGATGACAAAACTAGCGAAAAAATACGGTTTACGTTTTGGAGCAGGACGCTTTGTTGCGGGGGAAACAATTGATTTAGCAGTAGCTGCAATTAAAGATTTAAACAAACAAAACCTTTGTGTTACGATCGACTATTTAGGGGAATTTGTTGATAACGAAGCAGAGGCAAATGAAATGGCGGATGAATCGATTGAAGCGATTCGTGCAATTGGTCGCGAAAAGCTAGATTCTCAGCTTTCATTAAAAATGACTTCTATGGGTTTAGATATCTCAGAAAATTTAGTTATGAACAATATGCGCCGTATTTTAGATGCAGCGAAAGAAAACGGTGTGTTTGTAACAATTGATATGGAAGATTATTCACGTTGCGGAAAAACAATTGATATCTTCATGAAATTAAGAGAAGAATATGATAATGTTGGTACAGTAATTCAAGCGTATTTATATCGAACAGAGAAAGATATAGATGATTTGAATGCGTATCATCCAAATTTACGTCTTGTAAAAGGGGCGTATAAAGAGTCTGAAGAAGTTGCATTCCCAGAGAAGAAAGATGTAGATGATAATTATAAAAAGATTATTAGAACGCACTTATTAAATGGTAATTATACAGCAATCGCTTCACATGATGATGCAATTATTGAATATACAAAAAAACTTGCTGAAGAATACAACATTTCTCGTGATCAGTTTGAATTCCAAATGTTATTCGGCATTCGTACAGAGCGTCAACTTGAGCTTGTGAAAGAAGGATATAAAATGCGCGTGTATGTACCATATGGAAACGACTGGTACGGCTACTTCATGCGTCGCTTAGCAGAACGTCCAGCTAACGTAGCATTCGTATTAAAAGGAATGATTAAAAAATAACCAAGGAAGTATAAACTTCCTTGGTTATTTTAATTGTTCAAAAGCATAGTCCGCCATCTTTTTTGTATCAGGGTACAGTGTTTTGCGGCCAGAAGAGAGGACAACGGTAATAACCCTTTTCCCGTCTTTCTCATCTATTGTGACGACTGTATATTCTGCTAATGTAGAAAGACCACTTTTACTTCCAATCGCATGTGAATCAGCGTACAATTCTTCACGTCCATAGTTTGCGATTTTTTTCGTTTGCATGGATGTATGTATAGTTGTATGAATGGTATTCATATCCTGTAAGACTTCTGGATACTTTAATACTTCTTTTGTAATAAGTGCTAAATCATATGGTGAAATTTTATTTCCAAGCGCATCAGCCCCGCTTGCATTTTTAAACGTTGTATGTGTCGCCCCGAGCTGTTTTGCTCGTTCATTCATCATTTTTGCGAATTTTTCTTTGGAACCGGCGATATGTTCTGCGATCGATTCAGCGATTGGATCGGCGCTAATAACCAGCATCAACTTTAATGCCTCATCGCGCTTTAGCTTTTCTCCAGCATGTAGTGTAATTTTTTTACTTTGGCTTTCTGTTTTTATTGCATGTTCTGTAACGGTAATTTCTTCATCTTCTTTTACATTTTCTAGTAGAAGAAGAGCAGTCATCATTTTCGTTACACTTGCTGGGTAGGAGCGTTCATGTTCACGTTTTCCATATAAAACTTCTCCTGTATTTGCATCAATTGTCACGCCGTACTTTCCGTATATATCAGGCTGGGCAGCCCTGGCTACTTTTTGTCTGTGCGCATATAAGGAAAAGATCATCGCAATAAATAATGTAGCAGTAATAACAAGTAGTGTAATCGTTCGTTTCATTCTGTACCCTCTTTTATGTATGGAATAGGCAGCGATATAGCCTATTTTTCATTATGCCACGTTCGCTGCCTATAGTTGTACTCTTATTTTTCACCCATGTTTTGTTTTTTATATTGCTGATTGTTTCCTTGTCGGCCTTTTTCGATGCCGCGATCAACTGGACCAGCATTTCCTGTTACGCTTGTAGAACTAATACCTGCTTTTGATGGGTTTTTCTTAATTTTAGCCATAAGTTATGCCTCCGTGTGATCAAATTTCTGGATTTTTAAAGTGTAACTAACCTTTTTAGGAGAAAGTGTTTTAAGAAAGGAAGTTCACTACATATCATGCCCAAAATATAAAAAAGAAATAAGTTCAGAAAATTTTATCTTTAAATATATTGCGAAAATTTAAACAATATCATATATTTATTAGTAGAGGCTCATTCATAGATTGCGACGTTTGTCGAAAAATTGAATGAGCATTCATTCAAGAATAAGGGGGAGAATTGGATGTTCCAAATTAAAAAGGCTGCAGTTCTTGGTTCTGGTGTAATGGGTTCTGGAATTGCTGCGCATTTAGCTAACATCGGTATACCGACATTATTGCTTGATATTGTACCGCCAACGCTTACAAAAGAGGAAGAAGCGAAGGGACTTACATTAGAACATAAAAGTGTACGAAATCGTTTCAGTAGCGGAGCGCTGCAAAAATTGTTAAAGCAAAAACCAGCTCCTCTTACAATGAAAGAAAACTTAACGTTAATTGAAGCTGGCAATATGGAAGATGATATGGAACGCCTTGCTGACGTTGATTGGATTATCGAAGTTGTTGTTGAAAATTTGGAAATTAAAAAGAAAGTATTTGAGAAAATAGACGCTGTTCGCAAGTTAGGTTCTATTGTTAGCTCAAATACATCGGGTATTTCCGTTGAAAAAATGGTAGAAGGGCGTTCAGACGATTTCAAAAAACACTTCTTGGGAACGCACTTTTTTAACCCTCCACGTTATTTAAAACTTCTTGAGATTATACCGACCAAAGAAACGGCTCCTCATGTGTTAGACTTCATGAAATTATTTGGCGAAGATGTACTTGGAAAAGGTGTTGTTGTTGCAAAAGACACACCAAACTTTATTGGAAACCGCATCGGTACGTATGGATTGCTTGTAACGCTGCAAGAAATGCTAAAACGCGGTTATAGCATTGGCGAAGTAGATTCAGTAACAGGTCCGTTAATTGGCCGTCCGAAAAGTGCAACGTTCCGCACATTAGATGTTGTCGGATTAGATACGTTTGTTCACGTTGCAAATAACGTATATGAAAACGTACAAGAAGAAGAGCGTGAAGTCTTCAAAGTGCCAGCTTTCATGCACGACATGTTAGAACGAAAATGGCTTGGAAGTAAGACAGGTCAAGGCTTCTTCTTAAAACAAGGAAAAGAGATTTTAGAGTTAAATCCTGAAACGATGGAATACGAGGCTCGTAAAAATCTGAACGCGGCTTCTGTTGAATTAAGTAAACAGGAAAAAGGATTAGCAAACAAATTGAAAGCGCTTGTATACGCAAAAGACCGCGCTGGCGAATTGTTATGGAACATTATTACGCCAACTCTGCTATATTCAGCAAAGCTTATGAAAGAAATTGCTGATGATATTGTTGCAATTGATAATGCAATGAAGTGGGGCTTTGGCTGGGAGCAAGGACCATTTGAAATTTGGGATGCAATTGGCGTTGAGAAGTCCGTTCAGAAAATGGAGGAAGACGGTCAAGTTGTTCCAGCTTGGGTAAAAGAAATGATCGAGAAAGGCATTACATCGTTCTATAAACATGATAATGGTGAGAGCTATTACTATGATAACGGTGAATATAAACAAATCGTTCGTAATAAAAAGGCAATTTCTCTAAAACAACTGAAAGAGAAAAATGGCGTACTGAAGAAAAATAGCGGTGCGAGCCTTATTGATTTAGGCGATGGCATCCTTTGCTTAGAATTCCATTCAAAGAGCAACGCAATCGGTATGGATATTACGCAAATGATTAATTACGCTGTCGATGAAGTTGAGAAGAATTATAAAGGACTTGTCATTGGAAACCAATCGAAGAATTTCTGCGTCGGTGCGAACCTTGCGATGATTTTAATGGAAGCGCAAGATGACAATTATTTTGAAATTGAGTGGGTCGTGAAAAACTTCCAAGATGCAATGATGAAAATGAAGTACTGCTCAAAACCAGTCGTGGCAGCGCCTTATGGGATGACACTTGGCGGCGGTACAGAGGTTTGCTTACCGGCAGCTAGCATTCAAGCGTCTAGTGAAACGTACATGGGATTAGTAGAAGTTGGTGTTGGTTTAATTCCTGGCGGAGGCGGCAACAAAGAGTTATACATTAAACATTTGAACAAAATGGCAAATGGTGTTGAATTTGATCTGCAAAAAGTTGCAAACAAAGTGTTCGAAACAGTAGCGATGGCGAAAGTTTCAAGATCTGCACAAGAAGCAGCTTCTCATAACTTCTTAGGCGATAAAGATGGTATTAGCGTCAATGGCGATCACTTACTATATGATGCAAAACAAAAGGCACTTGCTTTATATGAAGCGGGCTATAAAGCACCAATTCGTAAAAAGATTCCAGTTGTCGGTGAAACAGGATATGGAACGCTCGTACTTGGGGTAGAAGCAATGCACTTATCTGGCTATATTTCCGAATATGACCTGCACATTGCGAAAAAACTCGCATACGTCATTGCTGGCGGAAAAGTCCCATATGGAACAGAAGTTGATGAGCAATATTTATTAGATGTGGAACGCGAAGCATTTATCAGTTTAGTGAGCGAAATGAAATCACAAGCAAGAATGCAGCACATGCTTGTAAAAGGAAAACCATTACGTAACTAAGGAGGACGAGTGTTCATGAGAGAAGCTGTTATTGTTGCAGGGGCAAGAACGCCAGTTGGGAAAGCGAAGAGAGGATCATTAAAAACAGTACGTCCCGATGATTTAGGGGCATTGGTTGTAAAAGAAACATTAAAACGTGCGAATAACTATGATGGTCCAATTGATGATTTAATTTTTGGCTGTGCGACGCCAGAAGCAGAACAAGGTTTAAATATGGCGCGTAATATCGGTGGATTAGCAGGACTTTCTTATAATGTTCCAGCTATTACAATTAACCGTTACTGTTCTTCTGGACTGCAAAGTATCGCTTACGGTGCAGAGCGTATTATGCTTGGTCATTCAGAAGCAGTATTATCTGGCGGCGCTGAATCTATGAGTTTAGTGCCGATGATGGGACACGTTGTTCGCCCGAACAACCGTCTTGTTGAAGCAGCTCCAGAATATTATATGAGCATGGGACATACAGCGGAGCAAGTAGCAGTGAAATATGGAATTTCCCGTGAAGAGCAAGATGCATTTGCAGTAAGAAGCCATCAGCGTGCAGCAAAAGCATTAGCGGAAGGAAAGTTTGTGGGTGAAACAGTACCGGTGGATGTAACACTTCGCACTGTTTCGGCAAATAACAAGTTACAAGAAGAAACAATTGTGTTCTCACAAGATGAAGGTGTAAGAGCAGATACGACGTTAGATGTGCTTGGGAAACTACGACCAGCATTTAACGTGCGCGGTTCAGTAACAGCTGGCAATTCTTCGCAGCTGAGCGACGGCGCAGCAGCAGTACTACTGATGGATCGTGAAAAAGCAGTAAGCGACGGACTAAAGCCGCTTGCAAAATTCCGCTCCTTCGCAGTAGCTGGTGTACCGCCAGAAGTAATGGGAATCGGTCCAATTGCAGCGATTCCGAAAGCGTTAAAATTAGCAGGCTTAGAACTATCTGATATCGGCTTATTTGAACTAAATGAAGCATTCGCTTCTCAATCGATTCAAGTTATTCGCGAACTTGGACTAGATGAAGAAAAAGTAAACGTAAACGGCGGTGCGATTGCACTTGGACATCCGCTTGGCTGTACAGGATCGAAACTAACATTATCTCTTATTCATGAAATGAAGCGCCGTAATGAGCAGTTTGGTATCGTGACAATGTGTATTGGTGGCGGAATGGGTGCTGCTGGAGTGTTTGAATTATTGTAAAAGCGAAATCACTATAAATAGATAACATTTCAAAATGGAAGCGACTAAAGGGTATGAAAACAAACAAAGAGGGGCTAGCTTCTCTCACAACAAGAGAAGCAGCCTATGAAAATATGAAGGAGGAAATTTTTATGGAAAAAATAGTAGGAAGTGCAGTAAAAGGTGGCAGCTTTTTAGTTGATGATTTTACAATTGATCAAGTGTTTACACCTGAAGATTATACAGATGAGCATAAAATGATCGCGAAAACGACAGAGGACTTTATCGTAAATGAAGTACTGCCAGAGCTTGAATATTTAGAGCAGCATGAGTTTGATCGTTCTGTTCGTTTATTAAAAGAAGCAGGTGAGCTTGGATTATTAGGTGCTGATGTACCAGAAGAGTACGGCGGTATTGGCCTTGATAAAGTTAGCTCTGCGTTAATTGCAGAGAAATTCTCGCGCGCGGGCGGCTTTGCGATTACGCACGGTGCTCACGTAGGGATTGGATCGTTGCCAATCGTATTATTTGGTAACGAGGAGCAAAAGAAACAATATCTTCCTGCATTAGCAACAGGCGAAAAGCTAGCTGCGTACGCATTAACTGAGCCAGGATCTGGATCTGATGCATTAGGAGCAAAAACAACGGCTCGTTTAAATGCGGAAGGTACACACTATGTATTAAACGGTGAAAAACAGTGGATTACAAACTCCGCTTTCGCTGACGTATTCATTGTATACGCAAAAGTAGATGGCGAACATTTCACGGCGTTTATCGTAGAGAGAGAATACGCTGGCGTATCCACAAGCCCGGAAGAAAAGAAAATGGGTATTAAATGTTCTTCTACTCGTACGTTAATTTTAGAAGACGCATTAGTGCCAAAAGAAAATGTGCTTGGTGAAATTGGGAAAGGTCACGTAATCGCATTTAACATTTTAAATATCGGCCGTTATAAATTAGGTGTTGGTACAGTTGGTTCGGCTAAACGTGCTTTAGAAATTTCAGCACAATATGCAAATCAACGTCAGCAGTTTAAGCAGCCAATTGCTCGCTTCCCATTAATTCAAGAGAAGCTTGCAAATATGGCAGCGAAAATTTATGCAGCGGAAAGCTCTGTATATCGTACAGTTGGTTTATTTGAAAGCCGTATGAGTACATTATCAGAAGAAGAAGTAAAAGACGGTAAAGCTGTAGCAGCTTCTATCGCTGAATATGCAATTGAGTGTTCTTTAAATAAAGTATTTGGTTCTGAAGTATTAGATTACGTAGTAGATGAAGGTGTTCAAATTCATGGTGGTTACGGATTTATGGCAGAGTACGAGATTGAAAGAATGTACCGCGATTCTCGTATTAACCGTATTTTCGAAGGTACGAATGAAATTAACCGCTTAATCGTACCAGGTACGTTCCTGCGTAAAGCAATGAAAGGTGAATTACCACTTCTCGAAAAAGCACAAAAACTACAAGAAGAATTAATGATGATGATGCCGGAAGAAGTAGGCGATGAGCCATTAGCACTGCAAAAACATTTAGTGAAGAATGCGAAGAAAATCGGCTTAATGGTAGCTGGATTAGCTGTTCAAAAGTATGGTAAAGCTTTAGATAAAGAACAAGAAGTTCTTGTGAATATCGCTGATATTGTAAGCAACCTATACGCAATGGAATCAGTAGTTCTTCGTACAGAAAAAGCAATTAAAACAACTGGCCTTGAGAAAAACAAACAAAAAGTTCTATACACTGAAGTATTCTGCCAAGAAGCGTTTAATCAAATCGAAGCAGATGCGAAAGAAACAATTATCGCTGTAGAAAATGGCGATATGCTGCGCATGATGTTATCTGCGCTTCGTAAATTCACTCGTCACACACCGCTTAACGTAATTCCGAAGAAACGTGAAATTGCGGCGAAAGTGTTAGAGGATGAGCGTTATACAGTTTAATATGTAAAAAGCAGGAGTCGTTTAGAGCGACTCCTGCCTTTTTTTGCCCAAAAATGGAATTTTCAGTGACAAAAACTAATACCATTAGTATAATAAAACTAACACCATTAGTTTTTAAAGGGGAGCTGGAAATATGAGAATGATGCATGAGAAAACGGTATATCAATTGTCATTTTTGCCAAGAGTGTTTCCTGTGAATTGTTACTTTGTGGAGGAAGAAGACGGTTTAACTTTAATTGATGCGGCGCTGCCATATAGCGCAAAAGGCATTTTACAAGCAGCTCAAAAAATCGGAAAGTCGATTACTAATATTGTATTAACACATGCACATGATGATCACGTTGGTGCGTTAGATGCATTAAAGGAAGTACTTCCTGATGTTCCTGTTTATATTTCTAAGCGGGATGCGCGTTTGTTAGAAGGGGATACGACATTACAAAGAGATGAACCAAATACGCCAATAAAAGGCGGTGTGCCTAAAAAAGTGAAAACGAGACCGGATGTTTTATTAGAAGATGGAGATCGAATTGGTTCGCTTCTTGCAATCATGACACCGGGACATACACCAGGTTCTATGTCATTTCTTGATACGCGAAATAACGCCCTTATTGTTGGTGATGCATTTCAAACAAGAGGAGGCATGGCTGTTTCGGGACAAATGAAATTTTGGTTTCCGTTTCCTGCAATGGCAACGTGGAGTAAAGAAGTAGCATTACAGAGTGCAGAGAAGCTAAGAGAATATGAGCCTTCCTTACTTGCGGCAGGGCATGGGAAAATGATAAAGGATCCAGGCGCTGCAATAGACAGTGCCATTGAGGAAGCAAAGCGGAATGTAGAAAGTATGAAAGAGGGTTAATTTATGTCACCGAGAATCGGACTTACATTACAGAAAATTGTAGACACAGCGGCAGAAATCGCAGATACAAATGGAATACAAGAAGTAACATTAGCGTCATTATCGCAAAGGCTGGGAATACGTTCCCCCTCTCTATATAATCATGTGAAAGGGTTACAAGACGTACGAAAAAACCTTGGTGTTTACGGAATAGAGCAGCTGCATGAGGCGCTGAAAGAGGCGGTAGAGGGTAAAAGCATGGATGAAGCAATTCATGCATTAGGAGAAGCGTACGTGTCGTTTGTCCGAAAACATCCTGGATTGTATGAAGCAACTTTTTTACGAGATGAAGAAGTGCAACAAGCAGGTGATGGAACTGTAGAGCTTTGCCTTCATGTTTTACAACACTATGGTTTAGAAGGTGAAAAAGCACTTCATGCGACGCGTGGACTAAGAAGTATTTGTCACGGATTTTCGTCGATTGAACAGCAAGGTGGATTTGGGTTGCCGCTGGATTTAGATACAAGTTTACATTTATTACTGGAAACGTTTATTAAGGGACTGCATGTAATGAAAGAATAAAGAAGGAGAGAGAAACCATGAATTTTTTGCTGTTCATGCTTCTTTTTACAGTAGGTTACGGCTTGTTAGAGATGAAAGTGCAAAAGGATGTGAAGTGAAATGTTTGCAGGACATTTTGGCTTAGCTGCAGCAGTGAAAGCAAAGTCACCGAAAATACCGCTTTGGGCTCTCATGTTAAGCACACAATTATTGGACGTGATCTTTGTGCCGCTTTATGTTTTAGGAGTAGAGACAATGGTACCTATTGGTGGTAATGGTTATGGTGAAGTTGTGATTCATGCGGATTATTCACATTCTTTAATAGGAGCACTGTGTATTGCCTTTTTTGCAGGAATAGTGGGTATGAAGTTTTGGGGAAGACGAAGTGGCTTTGTTATTGGAGCGGTAGTTTTTAGTCATTGGATCCTTGATTTACTTGTGCATCGTGCTGATTTGCCGTTACTTCCTGGGAATTTCGGAGACTTTCCTTTGCTGGGTTTTGAGCTATGGAGATTTCCAGTTATAAGCATTGCATTGGAATGTATTCTTATTGCATTAGGTGGTATATTATATTTCCGATTTGTTGTTTCGAGTGTAGAGCAACAAAAGAAATCTATAGCAAGAGTAGCCGGCGGTGTAGTAGTTGTGTTATTAATTCTTTCGTTAATTACAGATGTATTTGGTTTTGCGGCCTGAGTATAAAGTGAAACTTCCATCAGTGACGCTTTTTTCACTGATGGTTAGTTGAACCAATCGGGCTTTTACGGGCAGTTATCCCCCACCTATCTTCCTCGCTTCTCTCTCAATCTTGAGGTGGGGGTCTTACTGCCCGTTAATGCGGGATAAATGAGAGGAAACCTTAGAAGCAATTCTAAGGTTTTTTAGTGCATACAATTCAAAAATAAATAGATACTAAATGTTGAATGAACAAAGAAAGGAAGGCTGTTAGATGCAAAATTTAAACGAGCTTGAAGTGGAGAATTTACGTCATCTTATTGGCGGGCATGCAACAGTTATTAACAAATTACAAGAGTATGCACAGTCATGTACGGATCCGCAGTTGAAGCAGATGCTGCAAAAAGATGTGCAAGATGCACAAAATACGAAGCAACAATTAATGTCTTTTCTAGGATAGGAGTGTAAAGAACATGAATGAAAAAGATATGGTAAATGATTATTTAGCTGAATTAAATGCAAGTTTAACAGGCTATGCGAATTACATTGCTCAAACGAATAACGATCAATTATATCAAACGTTAATTCAAATTCGTAATCAAGACGAAATGCGTCAACGTAATCTGTATCAATTCGCAAAGCAAAAGAATTATTATCAACCAGCAGCTCCTGCTAATCCAACGATTGTTCAGCAGTTGAAGAATCAACTAAGTGCGCAATAAGAAAAGAGAATTTTTTAAAACGGGTGACGTAACCGAGACGTTACCTGTTTTTTTTGTGAAAGTAAAATGTTCGTGACTTTGTCGAAATTATGTGCAAGGGGACATAAAACGTCCATATTATTTGTGATATATTTCACAAAATGTACATGGTTTCCATGGTAAAAACTTCTATAATAAAAAGTGTAAAGAACACAGCACAAAGAAAATTACACTAAGAAGCAGGTGAGATTGTCATGAATAGAAACACAAGAAAGATTGCGATTATTGGTACTGGATTAGTTGGATCAAGCTGTGCGTATTCTATTGTGAATCAAGGAATCTGTGAAGAATTAGCGTTAATTGATCTCAATCATGAACGAGCAGTTGGCGAAGCAATGGATTTATCACACTGCATTAATTTTACAAATACAAGAACAAAAGTATATGCAGGAACCTATGAAGACTGCAAAGATATGGATATTGTTATTATTACAGCGGGACCTGCTCCAAAGCCAGGTCAAAGTCGCCTTGATACTTTAGAGGCAAGTGCGAAAATTATGAAGAGTATCGTACCAAGTGTAATGGAGAGCGGATTTGATGGCATCTTCCTAATCGCATCAAACCCAGTTGATATTATTACTTATCAAGTTTGGAAATTATCAGGTTTGCCAAGAAATCGCGTCCTTGGTACTGGGACATCATTAGATTCTTCTCGTTTAAGAACAATTTTATCTGAAATGCTGGAAGTTGATCCTCGTAGCATTCACGGTTACTCATTAGGTGAGCATGGCGATTCACAAATGGTTGCTTGGTCACATGTAACAGTAGGTGGAAAGCCTGTCTTGCAAATTTTAGAGGAGCAAAAAGAGCGTCTAGGTGAAATTGATTTAGATGAAGTTGTGGAAAAAACAGCAAAAGCTGGTTGGGAAATTTATAGACGGAAAGGAACTACTTATTACGGTATTGGGAATGCGTTAGCTTATATTGCACGTTCTATTTTTAATGATGATCACTGTATTATTGCTGTATCAGCCGTTTTAGACGGTGAATATGGTGAGTATGAAATTTCCACAGGTGTACCAGCTATCATTACAAGAGATGGTATAAAAGAACTTGTTGAACTGAACTTAACAGAAGCTGAAGAAAGCCGATTTGCAAAATCAAATGACATTTTACGCGACTACATGAAAACAATCGGTTACTAAACTAGAAGAAGGTGAAACAGATGAAGGAATATATCATGCCTCGTATATTCAAAGGATCTGCAGGAATTGCACAAGGTATTTTCGTATCTCTTGGAATTGGTTTGCTCATCGAAAATATAGGAAGAATTGCTGATATTCCTATGTTAATTACAATCGGAGTTGTTGCGAAATCACTTATGGCGCCAGCAATTGGAGCAGGAATTGCTTTTATGCTCGGAGCAAATGGACTTGTCATTTTCTCAGCGATGGTTGCAGGAACGATTGGAGCTGGATCAATTTCGATTACTGCAGCCGGTTTGATGATTAAAACTGGTGAACCAATCGGTGCGTTATTAACAGCAACACTAGCAGTTTATATCGGTAAACGATTAAGCGGAAAAACTGCTGTAGATATGATGCTTGTTCCGTTTGCCGCAATATTAGGTTCAGGTTTAGTAGGTATTTGGTTATCTCAAAATATTAGCCCAGTCTTAAATGCAGTTGGAGCATTTATTAAAGATAGCTCAGCTGGCAGCCCATTTATCGCTTCTGTTGTACTTGCGGTTGTTTGGGGATTGTTATTAATTTCTCCAGCGTCATCAGCGGCGCTAGCAATTGCACTTAGCCTAGACGGAGTGGCAGGCGGTGCTGCCCTTGCAGGATGCGTCGCTCAATTTATCGGATTCGCTGTTATCTCTGCGAAAGAAAATAATTTAGGTGGTATTTTAGCACAAGCCCTTTGTACACCGAAAGTACAGCTTCCGAATATTACTAAGAACCCGATGATTCTTGTACCAACTGTTGTCGCCAGTGCAATTGTAGGTCCTGTATCGGCGCTTGTATTCCAAATGACAGCGGGGAAAGAAATTGCGGGTCTTGGACTTAGTTCTTTAATCGCACCAATTAACTTAATTTCAAGCAAAGGATTGAGTGTTGTTCCAGCGATGGTAATTACTTATATCATAATTCCAGTAGCTGTTTCTTATATACTGTATATGATTTTGAAAAAAGCAGGTCGCATTAAACCTGGCGACATGACTGTACCACAATCTTAGAGACTATAATATACCAATTTGAAAATCTCTTCTTACATAGATAAAAGCAGACTGAAGAAGCCGCAGTCTGCTTTTGTTTTCATAGATTATACGATCATCCAGCAGGGGCTTTAACCTTTTGTTTACGTAATTCAAATACAGATTGCATAGCAGCATAAAGAAAGCTTGCTACTACGATGCCTGTTATTACATCTATAAAGGCGTGCTGTTTTGTAAACAAAGTAGATAAAATAATGAGTACGCCAACAAATGTTAATAGACCATATTCCCATTTGTTTTGCTTTTTTCTCTTATATGCTGTAATCATAATGACAAATGTTGTGAGCACGTGAATGCTAGGAAAACAATTTACAGGTTGATCGATACTGTAAATAAAGCGAACTAAATTAGCAAACACATCATTGCCAATCACTTCAGGACGTGTTACCGTTGTTTGCCACATATAATAAATGCTAAAAGAAAGAAGGTCACCTAATATAACACTACTTAATGTAACATAGTAGAGCTTTCGGTCAGCAAAGCAGTAATAAATTAGAGCACCGTATAGATAGGGAAACCAAAGTAAGTATGGAACGATAAATTCTTTTGTAAAAGGAATCCATGCGTCTATTTTTGTTGTTACATTCACAGCACCTACTGTTGATTGATTGAGCTCGTCATAAAGAAAGCTTACAAGTATGAGTAGCAATATATAACATAATGGAAGAAAGGATGAACGTTGATTATTCTCCATAGCGGTTCTCCTATTTCTAATGTAATGAGATGAAACTTGAGAAATTATAAATAGAAAAAATGTAAATGAGCTATTAATTTTCATTAAAGCGTTTTCACTACATCATATTGTAAGGTGACGATATTATTCATTTGTATTTTTGATAAAGAGAAGCTGTCAGTAAACAAAAGTTTGTTTAAGAGGTATGTTCGAGTTTATCCCGCTATTCGCGGGCAGTAAGACCCCCGCACTGATGAAAAATTATAATAGAAAAATATAAATGAGCTATCGATTTTCATTAAAGTGTTTTTACTATAATATATTCTGAAATTAAGATATAGCTCATTTGCATTTTCAATAAGAGAGAATTGCCATTAAATAAATGTTTGATTAAGACGTACGTTCGATTTTGTGGTCTTAATCAAACGTTTGTTTAAGAGGTATGTTCGATTTTATAATACTAATTAAACGTTTGATTAAGATATATGTTCTATAATGCTGCGCACCTTGTTTGAAAAAATAAAAAAACACTTCTCAAAAAAAATGAAGTGTTTTTCTGTCTCTAAATATATTATAATAAAAATAGTTAGAATTTTATTATTTCAATAAAATATCATATAAGCTTAAATAGATGGATTATATTCATTTATGTATTTAGTTACGCTTTCATTTAATGTTGCAAAAAAGTCTGGGAATTCTGAACTATTTGTGCGAATATTATCTATATGTTGTAAAGAGAGTTTTTCGTTTAAGAGAAACTCACCGTGATGTCCAAATACCTGTATATTAGCATTCATTTGTCCTGAATCTTCTTGTGTTGATACGAGAATGTAGTGAAATGCTTTTACAGGAATGACATATGTTTTGCGATATGTATTCGTACTGTTTATTCCGGTTTGCTTTATCACTTGAAACTGGAGAATGTCTTTGTTTATAGCAACAGACAATGTTGTTGACTTTAACTTTGTGTCTGTTAATTCATCAAGTTCTTCAAGTTGAAAGTGGATTGTAGTTTGATCTGAATGATGTTGAATTTGTTGCTGGATGACTGAGTGAATTTGTAGGTCCATATAGTTAAATAATCTCCTTTTCTTTATGTACTATCAAAGACAAAAATATAGAACAAAAGAATTAATATAACAGTTTCAAGCAGTAAAAAAGATTAAACATTTTTATTCTTCCTTAAAGAGAATACATGACGAATTACTAAAAAACAATATAAATTGATTTAGTATTTCGTGTTTTAAAAACCATATATTTAACATAGTTAATATTATGTTAAATAATTTCTTTAGGGTAGTAAAGTATTTTTTGAGAATTTAAGAAAAATAAAAGATTTTGCAGGATAAAAGAAATTCTTAGCGAATTAAGTTAAAGTTTGAAATGAAAAAATATTTTCTATATGATAAGGTAAAGGTTAGTGAAAAGTAGGTGAATGTATGCCAGTAACATTTTATTCATATCCAAAATGTGGAACATGCCAAAAGGCAAAAAAATGGTTAGAAGCAAATGATGTAGCATATGAAATGATTCATATTGTTGAAAATCCACCTTCTAAGGAAGAACTTCGCAGTTTATGTGAAAAAAGCGAATTGCCATTAAAAAAGTTCTTTAACACAAGTGGAATGCGTTACCGCGAGCTTGGTTTAAAGGATAAGCTAAAAGATGCAAGTGAAGAGGAAATGTTGGACATGCTCGCTTCTGATGGCATGTTAATCAAACGACCAATTGTAACAGGCAGTAATCATGTAACAGTTGGCTTTAATGAAGAGCAATTTGAAAGCGTGTGGAAAAAGTACCGATAAGGTATTTTTACATAATTAATACATTCATTGGAGGTACAGACATGAGCATTCCAAAACAATTACGTTACTCTGAAGAACACGAATGGGTAAAAGTTGATGGCAACCAAGTTGTTATCGGTATTACAGATTTCGCACAACACGAATTAGGAGATATCGTATTCGTAGAACTTCCTGAAGTTGGTGCAACAATCGAAGCTGACGAGCCATTCGGAAGCGTAGAATCTGTTAAAACAGTTTCTGAGTTATACGCACCTGTAGCAGGTAAAGTTGTAGCAGTAAACGAAGAATTAAATGACAAGCCAGAGCTTGTTAACGAATCTCCATACGAAGGTGCATGGATGATTAAAGTTGAGATTGAAGATGCAGGTCAAGTGGATAACTTATTAACTGCAGAACAATACGAAGAAATGATCAATCAAGACTAAGATGGAAAGGGCAGCTAATAGCTGTCCTTTTTTATTTGTGTCAGCTCTAGTAGCTAGAATGTTCGGTGGCTTCACTTCTTCCTCACATTCTGAACGAGCCACTTCCGCTTTTATTCACAAAAATAAACAGGAAACAACATTGAAATATCGAATATACTATATACTAAAGGTAAGGTTGTATCATAGTATATGGTGATCGGGTGATGCCAAGTGGTCTATGTGGAAAAAGTAATTATTGTTGAAGGTAAATCAGATAAGAAGAAGATTGAAACGATTATTAGAGAACCGGTGGAAATTGTTTGTACAAATGGTACAATTAGTTTGTCGAAAATGGATGAACTTATTGATCAGCTGTACGATAAAGAAGTGTATGTGCTTGTGGACGCAGATGATGCAGGAGAGAAGCTACGCAAACAATTTCGCCGAGAATTTCCACATGCTGAACATATTTATATTGATCGTTCGTATCGTGAGGTTGCAACTGCACCATCAAATCATTTAGCGAACGTTTTATGGGGAGCTGACATTGACGTTTATACAGAATTTTTACGGTAAGGAATGGTAGAATGATCGATTTGACAGGAAATGAAGCTGTAGCTGCAGTTGAAAATCAAGATAAAACGGTGTTATACGTATATACGCCAATGTGTGGTACGTGTCAACTTGCTAAAAAAATGTTAACAGTTGTTGAAGCCGCATTACCTCATTTGGAAATTGGGATGCTAGATTTAAATTACGCACCGCATTTTGCGCGGGAGTACGAAATTGAAAGTGTTCCGTGTTTACTTATATTTGAGAAAAATCAACTTATGAAGAAAATATATGCATTTCAATCTGTGGAATATTTATATATGGAATTACAATAGGCGGCAAATACTTTGCCGCCTCGACATATTTCTTGGGAAATATAAGCAACAAGCGATTTTTTGTCGAGAGAAAGATACAGGAGAGCCCGTTATAGAAATGGAATGGTATTATGTAAAACGTGATATGAGGAGTGTGACGGAGATGAAATTGTATTCACTGCTTCAATCATTTGTAACATATGCCAATACGCAATATCATTTAGAACCGCTACTGCCGCAATTTGAGCGGACTGTTTGTTTTACTTTTCAAGATGAGCGTTATTCATTGAAAATTTCAAGAGATAAAATTGAGCTTACGAATGGTGCAATGGGAACGGAAGAACTTGTTTGTTTTCAAGAAGATGACTTGCAGTTATTAATTACAGGACAAGTTCGTTTGCAGTCACTATTGCGTAGAAAGGCCATTACATATAGAGGGACATACCAAACAATGTTATTATTAGAATCTGTATTTCATATTTGTAAGCCGCTACGAATAGGTGCTTAAATTTCAGAAAGTTCCTTCTTTGCGAAAATTTCTGTTGACATCTATTTCATGCGTTGATACAATTCAAAACATGAAATAACGAAAACTTCATAACGACAAAATCAGACGAAATTTATATCTGATTTTCTCTTATCAAGAGAGGTGGAGGGACTGTGCCCTATGAAACCCGGCAACCGTCAACTTATGTTGAAATGGTGCCAATTCCTGCAAAGCGAATGCTTTGAGAGATGAGAGGAAAGGATAATAGTAATTTATGTATATAAACCTTTCTGCTCATTTTAAAGCAGAAAGGTTTTTTTGTTGTTTCAGTGTAGGAGGACGCTCAAACGACAAATCGTTTTTATAGTTATAGCGGCGAGCCGCTTACGATTTTTAACTAAAAAGGGGTGACATCAATGATTGTGTTAGAAAATGTAAAGAAAATATATCGCTCCAAAACCGGCGATGTTACTGCTGTTGATAATGCGAATTTACAAATAGAAAAAGGTGAAATTTTCGGGGTTATCGGATATAGCGGTGCCGGAAAGAGTTCCTTAATTCGCTTGTTTAATCAATTGGAGAAACCAACGTCTGGAAAAATTACTGTTGGAGAGCGTTTGATTTCAGCAATTAGAGGAAAAGAACTGCGAGAAGCGCGTCAAGAAATCGGGATGATTTTCCAGCATTTTAACTTGCTTTGGTCACGAACCGTTCGTGAAAATATTGCTTTTCCGCTTGAAATTGCTGGAGTGACAAAAGAGAAAAGAACACAGCGTGTAGATGAATTGATTCGTCTTGTTGGTTTAGAGGGACGGGGAGATGCGTATCCATCTCAGCTAAGTGGTGGACAAAAGCAGCGTGTTGGTATTGCGAGAGCATTAGCAAATAACCCGAAAGTATTATTATGCGATGAAGCGACATCAGCACTAGATCCAGAAACAACAGATCAAATTTTAGATTTGCTTCTCGATATTAATAAACGCCTCGGTTTAACGATTGTACTCATTACACATGAAATGCACGTTATTCAAAAAATTTGTAACCGCGTTGCTGTTATGGAAAAAGGAAAGATTGTTGAAAGCGGCAGTGTGTTAGAAGTATTTCGTAATCCGCAGCAAGACATTACAAAGCGTTTTGTTAAGCAAATAACAGATTCTGAAGATACAGATGAAGCAATTGAACATTTAGTAGAGAAGTACCCGGAAGGAAAAGTTGTGAAACTGCAATTTATTGGTGAAGCGGTAGAAAGACCAGTTTTGCAGGAGTTAATGAAGCAAGATGGAGTGGAAGTGAGCATTCTGCAAGGGAATATTGCTCAAACAACAAACGGGGCGTATGGAAGTTTAATTGTTCATTTAAAAGGTGACGAAGATATAGTTGCAGAGGCAGTTGCAACAATTCAACAAGAGCAAGTAGAGCTGGAGGTGATTGCACATGGATAATTTGTTTCAAAATGTCGATTGGGATCAAATGTTAGAAGCAACACAAGAAACGTTATACATGACGGCAATTGCCACGCTTGCAACGTTCGTATTAGGTCTTATTCTTGGATTAGTACTGTTTCTCACAGGAAAAGATAATCTGTGGGAGAACAAGCCAGTTAATATTGTGATTGGCGCGTTTGTAAATATTTTTCGTTCCATTCCGTTCATCATTTTAATCATTTTATTGATTCCGTTTACGAAGTTTCTTCTTAATACGATTCTTGGAGCAAGTGCCGCATTGCCAGCATTAATTGTTGGAGCAGCACCGTTCTATGCGAGAATGGTTGAAATTGCGCTTCGTGAAATTGATAAAGGCGTTATTGAAGCATCAAAAGCGATGGGAGCAAAGACGAGTACAATTATCTTAAAAGTATTGATACCAGAATCTTTTCCAGCACTTATTTCGGGTATTACGGTAACGGCAATTGCACTTGTAGGCTACACAGCAATGGCTGGAGTTGTTGGAGCAGGTGGTCTTGGTA
Organism: Bacillus sp. EA-CB0995; assembly: GCF_055814245.1. NCBI lineage: Bacteria > Bacillati > Bacillota > Bacilli > Caryophanales > Bacillaceae > Bacillus > Bacillus sp. EA-CB0995. The sequence continues at coordinate 707,026 of NZ_CP169269.1, forward strand.
CACTTGCTTATTTAGAGGGGTTCCAACGCAATAATGGTGATGTTACTCTCATGGCAACAATTCTTGTACTTGTTATTGTATTTATTATTCAAATGTTTGGTGATTTTCTTACAAAGCGACTTGATAAAAGGTAAAGAGAAGTTAGTTATTATTAGGATAAAGAGTTTTCGTTTCGTACGAAAACTCTATATAGACTTTATATTTTGAATATTGAAAAAAGAGGGGATGTTATAACATGAAGAAGGTATTATTTTCAGCACTTCTTGCTGTATTTGTGTTTGCATTAGCTGCTTGTGGCGGCGGCGGAAAAGATGAAAAGACACTTGTAGTTGGTGCTTCTAACGTACCGCATGCAGTTATTTTAGAAAAAGCGAAACCACTATTAGAGAAACAGGGTATCACATTAAAAATTAAAAAATTCCAAGACTATGTACTGCCAAACAAAGCGTTAGCTGATAAAGAAATTGATGCGAACTACTTCCAGCATATTCCGTACTTAGAGCAAGAAATAAAAGATAAAGGCTATAATTTTGAAATAGCAGGAAAAATTCACTTAGAACCAATTGGTGTATATTCTCAAAAATATAAAAGCTTAAAGGATCTTCCAGATGGGGCAACAATTATTATGAGTAACTCTGTTACTGATCATGGACGTGGGTTAGCAATTTTGCAAAAAGCAGGCATTATAAAAATTAAAGATGGTGTAGACCCTGTTAAAGCGACGACAAAAGATATTGCAGAAAACCCGAAACACTTGAAGTTCAAAACAGACATTGAGCCGGGCTTGTTACCACAAGTGTATAACAATAAAGAAGGCGATGCGGTTTTAATCAATTCAAACTATGCAATTGATGCGAAATTAAACCCAGAAAAAGATGCGATTGCGATTGAAGGCAATGATTCTCCATACGCAAACGTAGTTGTTGTTCGTAAAGGTGACAAAGATAAAAAAGAAATTAAAGCACTTGTAGAAGTATTACATTCAAAAGAAATTCAAGATTTCATTAACAAAGAATACAAAGGAGCTGTGCTTCCTTTAAGTGAATAAGGTGAAAAAAGGGCTGGTAAATGCCAGCTCTTATTTTGTAACCAGTAAGATGGATGTAGAAATGAGGTTCCGAAAATTACGAAAATAAAGGTGGTATTTTATGAAGAAAATTATATTCTCAATTTTTATAGCAGCCTTTGTATTTGCATTAGCTGCTTGTGGCGGCGGCGGAAAAGATGAAAAGACACTTGTAGTTGGTGCTTCTAACGTACCGCATGCGGTTATTTTAGAACAAGCAAAACCGTTACTTGAGAAAAAAGGTGTAAAACTAGAAATTAAAAAATTCCAAGACTACGTATTACCAAATAAATCATTAGCGGATAAAGATTTAGATGCAAATTATTTCCAAGGTATTCCATACTTAGAGAAAGAAATGAAAGATAAAAAATATGATTTTGAAGTAGCTGGGAAAATACACATAGAACCAATCGGTATATATTCTCAAAAATATAAAAGCCTAAAAGAGCTTCCAGATGGAGCAACAATTATTATGAGTAATGCAATTACTGATCATGGACGTGGTTTAGCGATTTTACAAAAAGAAGGTATTTTGAAAATTAAAGATGGTATAGACCCTGTAAAAGCAACCGTAAAAGATATTGCAGAAAACCCGAAAAATTTGAAATTCAAAACGGACATTGAGCCCGGTTTATTAACACAAATGTATAACAATAAAGAAGGCGATGCTGTTTTAATTAACGCTAACTATGCAATTGATGCAAAATTAAATCCAAGGAAAGATGCAATCGCGATTGAAAGTAAGGATTCTCCATATGCAAACGTAGTCGCCGTTCGTAAAGGCGATAAAGATAAGAAAGAAATTAAAGCACTTGTAGAAGTATTACATTCAAAAGAAATTCAAGATTTCATTAAGAAAGAATACAAAGGAGCTGTGATTCCTTTAAGTGAATAAGGTGAAAAAAGGGTTGGGATTTTTCAGCCCTTTTTTCTTTATATAAGTAGGAAGAAAGGTGTATCATAATATAATGTGCAGAAAATTCCTGCTCGTATTTGTAGAAAAATTGTTACATTTTTTAACGTTTGCGATATCATTTTATTTGATATAAAATTAGAATGAGAATAAAATGAGAATGTGAACGTTTTAGTAATTTTTAAAATGTATATAGATGATTAATGGAGGTATTGAGATGACTGGTTCTACATTAACGATTAAAGATTTACATGTATCAATCGATGGCAAAGAAATTTTAAAGGGTGTAAACCTTGAAATAAAAGGTGGAGAAATTCACGCAATTATGGGACCTAACGGAACAGGTAAATCAACTTTATCTTCTGCAATTATGGGACACCCAAAATATGAAGTAACACAAGGCAGCATCATCATCGACGGTGAAGATGTATTAGAAATGGAAGTAGATGAGCGCGCACAAGCGGGTCTATTCCTAGCAATGCAATATCCAAGTGAAATTAGCGGAGTAACAAACGCTGACTTCTTACGTTCTGCAATTAATGCACGCCGTGAAGAAGGCGATGAAATTTCTCTTATGAAATTTATCCGTACATTAGATAAAAACATGGAATTCCTAGAAATGGATCCATCAATGGCACAACGTTACTTAAACGAAGGTTTCTCTGGCGGTGAGAAAAAACGTAATGAAATTCTTCAATTAATGATGATTCAGCCAAAAATCGCAATCTTAGACGAAATTGACTCTGGTCTTGATATCGATGCATTAAAAGTTGTATCTAAAGGTATTAACGAAATGCGCGGCGAAGATTTCGGTTGCTTAATGATCACGCACTACCAACGTTTATTAAACTACATCACTCCAGATCATGTACACGTTATGATGAATGGTCGTGTTGTGAAATCTGGCGGTCCTGAGCTTGCACAACGTTTAGAAGCTGAAGGTTACGACTGGATTAAAAAAGAACTAGGTATTGAAGACGAAACAGAAGAGCAAGAAGCGTAAGAGAGGAGCATAAACATGACAATTGGTACATTACCTTTCGATCAAGAAACAATCCGTCAACGCGCAAGCGAAGCGAGATGAAGCTGCTTGGTTGACTGAGTTCCGCTTACAAGCTTTTGCAAAGGCAACTGAACTTCCAATGCCAACGCCTGATAAAACAAAAATTGATAAATGGGATTTTATCGGCAAAGGTCAAACTGCAAAGCAAGAGCCTGTACATTCTTTAGAAGAACTTCCAGAAGCAGTGAAAAATTTAATTGACGAAAATAATAGCGTTCTTGTAGGGCGCAGCGGTACAACTGCATTCGTTTCTTTATCAGAAGAGGCGAAAACAAAAGGCGTTATTCTTACAGATATCGTAACAGCTGCAACTGAGCATGCTGAACTAGTACAAAAGTATTTAATGAAAGACGGCGTGAAAGTTGACGAGCATCGTTTAACAGCGCTTCATGCTGCACTAATCAACGGCGGTGCGTTCGTATACGTTCCGAAAAACGTTGTTCTTGAAACACCGCTTCAAGCTGTATTCTTAGTAGACGGTGAAGAAGCAAATGTATATAACCACGTATTATTTGTAGCAGATGCAAACAGTTCTGCAACATATGTAGAAAACTACGTGGCAAATGAAACTGTTACTGGTATTGCAAATATCGTGGCAGAAGTAATTGTAGAACAAGGTGCACAAGTGAAATTTGGTGCAGTTGACTTATTAGCAAAAGATGTAACATCTTACGTAAACCGCCGCGGCGTAGTTGGACGAGATGGACGTCTAGAGTGGGCATTAGGTCTTATGAACGATGGAAACACAATTTCTGAGAACGTAACAAACTTAATGGGAGACGGTTCATTTGCTGATACAAAAACAGTAACAATTGGCCGTGGTAACCAAACACAAAACTTTACAACAAAAGTTGTTCACTTCGGTAAACATTCTGAAGGCTTTATCTTAAAACACGGTGTACAAAAAGATAGCGCAACATCTATCTTTAACGGAATTGGTAAAATTGAGCATGGTGCTTCTAAATCAAACGCACAGCAATCTTCTCGCGTTCTGATGTTAAATGAAAAAGCACGCGGCGATGCAAACCCAATTCTTTTAATCGATGAAGATGATGTAATGGCAGGTCACGCAGCTTCTGTAGGACGCGTAGATCCTACACAACTATACTACCTAATGAGCCGTGGTATTCCGAAGAAAGAAGCAGAACGTTTAGTCATCCATGGATTCTTAGCACCTGTAGTAAATGAGCTTCCAATCGAAGGAGTAAAAGCACAGCTTGTTGAGGTAATCGAAAGGAAAGTTCGCTAATGGATATTCATGAAATACGCAAACAGTTTCCAATTCTTGATCAAAAAGTGAACGGCAAACAACTTGTTTATTTCGATAGTGCGGCAACTTCTCAAAAACCAATTCAAGTAATTGAAACGTTAGAACGTTACTATAAAGAATACAACTCTAATGTTCATCGCGGTGTTCATACGCTCGGTACGAAAGCAACCGATGCGTATGAAGGCGCACGCGAAAAGTTCGTAAGTTTATTAATGCGAAGTCTATGGAAGAAATTATTTTTACGCGCGGTACAACAACAGCGTTAAATACAGTTGCGGCAAGCTATGGCATGGAAAATGTAAAAGAAGGCGATGAAATTGTCATCTCTTACATGGAGCACCATAGTAATATCATTCCTTGGCAACAAGTTGCTAAGAAAACAGGCGCAACGTTAAAATATCTTCCGCTTCAAGAAGACGGAACAATCTCATTAGAAGATGTTCGTCAAACGATTACGCCAAATACAAAAATCGTTTCCATCATGTACGTATCAAACGTACTTGGAACGATTAACCCTGTAAAAGAAATTGCAGAAATCGCACATCAAAACGGTGCAATTATGGTCGTTGATGGTGCACAAAGTACACCGCATATGAAAGTGGATGTACAAGATTTAAACTGTGATTTTTACACTTTATCCGCTCATAAAATGTGCGGACCTACAGGTGTCGGCGTATTATATGGTAAGAAGGAATTGCTTAACAATATGGAGCCAATTGAATTTGGCGGTGAAATGATCGATTTCGTAGATTTACAAGAATCTACGTGGAAAGAGCTTCCGTGGAAATTCGAAGCAGGTACACCGATTATTGCGAATGCAATCGGACTTGGAGCTGCAATTGATTTCTTAGAAGAAATCGGTCTTGATAATATTGAAAGGCATGAACATGAATTAGCGCAGTATGCTTTAGAAAGACTATCAGAAGTAGACGGTGTTACAATTTATGGTCCAAAGCGCCGTGCAGGTCTTGTTACATTTAATATTGATGACGTACATCCACACGATGTTGCTACAGTATTAGATGTAGAAGGCATTGCGGTTCGTGCAGGTCATCATTGTGCACAGCCGTTAATGAAGTGGCTAAAAGCTTCTTCTACAGCACGTGCAAGCTTCTATTTATATAACACAAAAGAAGAAATTGATACATTTGTCGAAGCGCTGACGAAAACAAAGGAGTATTTCACAAATGTCATTTAATAATTTAGATACGTTATATCGTCAAGTTATTATGGATCATTATAAAAATCCACGTAACCATGGCGTATTAGAAGATAGTGTTACGGTTAATTTGAACAATCCAACTTGCGGTGACCGCATTCAACTTACAATGAAAGTAGAAGACGGTATTGTTCAAGAAGCGAAGTTTGAAGGAGAAGGTTGTTCCATCTCTATGTCTTCCGCTTCTATGATGACGCAAGCGGTAAAAGGAAAGAAAATTGAAGAAGCACTTCAGCTTTCTAAAATTTTCTCTGATATGATGCTAGGAAAAGAGTATGATGACAGCGTTGATTTAGGAGATATTGAAGCATTGCAAGGTGTATGCAAATTTCCAGCGCGTATTAAGTGTGCAACATTAGCTTGGAAAGCGTTAGAAAAAGGCTTGAACGAAGAAAAGTAATGCAAATGAGTTCCTAAATACGAAGTTTATCCAAGGAGGGACATACGAACATGGCGAAACAGCTGCCAGATATCGGCGATTATAAATATGGTTTCAAAGATAAGGACGTTTCAATTTTCCGTGCTGAGCGCGGTTTAACAAAAGAAATCGTAGAAGAGATTTCACGTATGAAAGAAGAACCACAGTGGATGTTAGACTTCCGTTTAAAATCACTGAATCATTTCTATGAAATGCCAATGCCACAATGGGGCGGCGACTTAAATGACTTAGATTTCGATGAAATTACGTACTACGTAAAACCATCTGAGAAATCTGAGAAGTCTTGGGATGAAGTACCTGATGAAATTAAAGCAACGTTTGATAAATTAGGTATTCCAGAAGCAGAACAAAAGTATTTAGCGGGTGTATCTGCACAGTACGAATCTGAAGTTGTATACCACAACATGAAAGAAGACCTAGAAGCTCTAGGAATCGTATTTAAAGATACAGATAGCGCATTAAAAGAGAACGAAGATATTTTCCGTGAGCATTTCGGGAAAGTAATCCCGCCAACTGATAACAAATTCTCTGCATTAAACTCTGCAGTTTGGTCTGGTGGATCATTTATCTACGTTCCAAAAGGTATAAAAGTTGATACACCACTTCAAGCGTATTTCCGTATTAACTCTGAAAATATGGGACAATTCGAACGTACGCTTATTATCGTAGACGAAGGCGCACACGTACACTACGTAGAAGGTTGTACAGCACCTGTTTACACAACAAACTCACTTCACAGTGCGGTAGTAGAAATCATCATTAAGAAAGATGCATATTGCCGTTATACAACAATCCAAAACTGGGCAAACAACGTATACAACCTAGTTACAAAACGTGCAGTTTGTGAAGCAAACGCAACGATGGAATGGATTGACGGTAATATCGGATCGAAATTAACGATGAAATACCCAGCTGTTATCTTAAAAGGCGAAGGCGCTCGTGGTTTAACATTATCTATCGCGATTGCTGGTAAAGGCCAACACCAAGATGCTGGTGCGAAAATGATTCACTTAGCGCCAAACACATCTTCAACAATCGTTTCTAAATCGATTGCGAAACATGGTGGTAAAGTAACATACCGTGGTATCGTACAATTCGGACCAAAAGCGACAAACTCTCGCTCTAACATCGAGTGTGACACATTAATCATGGATAACCAATCTACATCTGATACAATTCCTTACAACGAGATCAAAAACGATCACGTATCACTTGAGCACGAAGCGAAAGTATCAAAAGTATCAGAAGAACAATTATTCTACCTAATGAGCCGCGGTATTTCTGAGCAAGAAGCAACAGAAATGATCGTAATGGGCTTCATCGAGCCATTCACTCGCGAACTTCCAATGGAATACGCAGTAGAAATGAACCGTCTAATCAAATTTGAGATGGAAGGTTCTATCGGTTAATATGAAAAGCAGAAGCGCCCTGTTAAACAGGGCGCTTTTTTAATTGGGCGCAAATATATCGGCGCTTTTCATACGATATTTACTTTGTTAGGGCGCTCGGACACGTATTTTATTTTTGTGGAAGTTTCACTTTATAGGCATAAAGATGTTAAGGAGTAAAAAAGGACCGGGTGCATGAAAGTAGCTGAAAAACTATCTGAAAAAATTTTATCAATATACAAAAATTGAAATTTTATGATACAATTTTTTGAAAAAGGAGGTTAGTTTTTAGATAATTCTAAACTTTATTGAGGGAATAAAATTCATAGTATGTTTATTAGTTAATTTATGCACTATTAATTATTCGTTTATTCCCTTCGCTGAAACTTAAACAAGTAATTCAGCTGATGCAACAAAATTATTCTAAAAAAGGAGTTGAATTTTTTGAAAATTATAAATAACATTAGAGGAATAAAGTTTCTAGCATGTTTATTAGTTAGTTTATGCACTATTAATTATTCATTTATTTCCTTTGCTGAAACACAAACAGATAATTCAGCTGATGCAACAAAAAATGCTAGTGGAATTGATACTGGCATAGCAAATTTAAAGTATGATAGTAGAGATGTTTTAGCAGTAAATGGTGATAAAGTAGAGAGTTTTGTTTCAAAGGAAGGTATCAATTCAAATGGTAAATTTGTGGTGGTTGAACGTGAGAAAAAATCACTTACAACTTCACCAGTGGATATTTCAATTATTGATTCTATGACTAATCGTACATATCCAGGAGCAGTACAACTTGCAAATAAGGCTTTTGCGGATAATCAACCTAATTTATTAGTGGCTAAGAGAAAACCTTTGAATATTAGTATAGACTTACCAGGCATGAGAAAAGAAAATACAGTAACTGTCCAAAATCCAACATATAGTAATGTGTCTGGAGCAGTAGATGATTTAGTATCTACTTGGAATGAAAAGTATTCAACAACACATACGTTACCTGCAAGAATGCAGTATACAGAATCTATGGTTTATAGTAAATCTCAAATAGCAAGTGCTCTTAATGTTAACGCTAAATATCTTGATAATGGACTGAATATTGACTTTAATGCGATTGCAAATGGAGAGAAAAAAGTGATGGTTGCGGCATATAAGCAAATATTTTATACCGTAAGTGCAGAACTACCTAACAATCCATCAGACCTTTTTGATAATAGCGTTACTTTTGAAGAGTTAACTCGTAAAGGGGTAAGTAATACGGCTCCGCCTGTTATGGTGTCAAATGTAGCTTACGGCAGAACAATTTATGTAAAATTAGAAACAACTTCTAAGAGCAAAGATGTACAAGCTGCCTTTAAAGCTTTACTTAAGAATAACAGCGTCGAAGCGAGTGCGCAGTACAAAGATATTTTTGAAGACAGTACCTTTACCGCTGTAGTATTAGGCGGAGATTCAAAAGAGCATAACAAGGTTGTTACAAAAGATTTTAATGAAATACGAAATATAATTAAAGATAATGCAGAATTAAGTCCTAAAAATCCAGCATATCCAATTTCATATACTAGCACTTTCTTAAAGGATAACGCAGTTGCTGCTGTTCATAACAATACAGATTATATCGAGACTACAACTACAGAATATTCCAGTGCTAAAATGACGCTTGATCATCATGGTGCATATGTTGCTCAATTTGAAGTATCCTGGGATGAATTCTCATATGATGAAAATGGAAAAGAAGTACTATCCCATAAAAATTGGGAAGGAAACGACAAAGACAAAACTGCTCATTTCTCTACAGTAATACCACTTCCACCTAATTCAAAAAATATAAAAGTCGTAGCATGGGAATGCACAGGTCTTGCATGGGAATGGTGGAGAACCGTTATTAATGAACAAAATGTTCCATTATCAAAAGAAATCAAAGTTTCAATTGGAGGAACGACATTATACCCAAGTGCTAATATTAGTTATAATTAAAGGTAATGTATACGTCCGAAGCGCCCTGTTTACAGGGCGCTTTTTTCATGGGCGCAAATATAACGGTACTTTTTACAATATATCGGCGCTTTGACACAATATAAAGACCTTCTGAAGAAGTTCGACATGCGAAAAGCTTTTGTTAATTACAAACATGCTGCATCTTCTCCTTAACTTTTAAAGAAGAAACTTTTGCTTTTTCCATCAATGAGAGTACAATGTAAAATAGCAAGAAAAGACGAAAAGTATTTACAGGATTCGAGCTTACATGTAGCGTAAACAAGAAGTATGGAATTGAGAGGAGGTTTTTCTCTGAATATAGATACAGAAGTAACAATTCATCTTTATCATACAAATGATATACATAGTCATTTTGAAAATTGGCCGCAAATTTCTCGGTTTGTTGTAGAAGAGAAAAAGCGTCGTCTTGCTGCTGGTGAAGCGGTCTTTACATTAGATATTGGCGATCACGTTGATCGCTTTCATATGATTTCTGAGGCAACGAGCGGAAAAGGAAATGTGCAGCTATTAAATGAAGCGTTGTACGATTATGTAACGATTGGGAACAATGAAGGGATTACACTTGCGAAGGAGCAACTGGATCATTTATACGACGATGCAAATTTTGAAGTGCTCGTTGCCAATTTATTTGAAACAAATCAAGCACGTCCTAGCTGGGTAAAACCATACGTGCTGCAAACACTTGATAATGGGGTTACAATTGCTTTTATCGGTTTAACAGTGGCATATCCTGACTTTTATGCGAAGTTAGATTGGCATATTGAAGATCCGTTTCTACATTTGGAAACAATTTTAGAAGAGGTACGTTCACAGGCGGATGTCATTGTTGTATTGTCTCATTTAGGAAAGAATGCAGATGAATATATGGCAGAGCATTATGATATAGATGTTATTTTAGGCGCACATACCCATCATTTATTTGAGCGCGGTGTATTAGTGAATGGAACGCTTCTCTGCTGCGCAGAGAAGTGGGGACATTATGTGGGGCATGTGCAAATAACGGTGGACTTACAAACAAAGCAAGTGACGAAAAAAGATGGACGGGCAATTAGTGCGAAGCGATTAGGCGCATATGGAGAGCCCAATATTTTATTAGGAGAGCTTGAACAAGAAAGTAAGTTCATCATGGCAGAGCCTGTTGTAAGTTTAAAGGAATCGTTAGAAATGGATTGGTTTCAGGAAACGAAATTTGCTCATATGCTTGCCGAATCCCTTAGGGAGTGGTGCGATGCTGAAATTGGCATGGTGAATGCTGGTGTATTACTCGAGGGATTACAGGAAGGTGTAGTTACCCGAGGAGATATTCATCGCATTTGTCCACATCCGATTAATCCATGCCGTTTGCAAGTGAAAGGGAAAACATTGCGAGATGTTATTTTGAAAGCACGACGTCCAAACATGGAACAGCTTGAAGTAAAAGGTTTAGGTTTTCGCGGGAAAGTCATGGGGAAAATGATGTATGCTGGCTTAGATGTTGTGCCAGATACGATTCCGGGTAATAAAATTTTACTCGAAGACGTAATCATTAACGGGGAATCATTAGATCTAGAACGAATCTATACAGTAGGAACGATTGATATGTTCACATTCGGTTACTTATACCCAGAGCTTGCGGTCGTGCCGGAAAAAGAGTATTATATGCCGGAATTGCTCCGTGATGTTTTGAAGGATACACTAATGAAATGCGCATTATCTGTGAAATTATAGCCTACTGATTACAGTAGGCTTTTTATATTCACATTCTTTTTTCTAATTTCATACAGATAAAGGAGAGAGGAGTGTGAACTATGGTTAATATAGAACCAATTATAATAAATGAATATACGTTTATAGCAGTAAGCGTAAAGCTTCCAAAGACAAATTTGTTAGCAGTTATGAGCGATAAAGGATATATTATGTGCGGGGCGTTAGATGTGGGATTGTTAAACGAAAAGTTAAGCGATCGCGGCATTCTTGCAGGGCGCGCTGTTGGCGTAAGAACGATTGAGCAGTTGTTAGAAGCACCGCTTGAATCGGTTACGATTGAAGCGGAAAGGTTAGGGATTACAAATGGTACAATTGGAAAAGATGCACTGCTAAAAATGATCTAAATATATCGTCCCTCTTTTTTGCATATACATGTGTAAGAAGGAGGGATTTGTTATGCGTGCGTTTCGCCCCCGGACTTCTCGGTTTCGGAAAGGACCACTGCCATTTCGGTACGTATTGCTTATTTCATTTGCTATTTTTATTATACTGACCTTACAAGGATTGTGGCTTGTAAACAAAAGCATTCAGCCAACATTAATGACATATGCAGAAATGCAGACGAAGCAAACTGCGACAGTTGTGATGACGAAAGCAGTAAAGGATAGGATTGCACAAGGGATCGATGTCGATTCATTAATGAAAGTGCAAACGGATAAGAATGGAAAAGTATCTACAATTGATTTAAATACAGAAGCAGTGAATGAGATTGTAACATCGACAACAACGTACATAGAGAAATATTTACATCAAGTCGAGAAAGGGGATACGAAGGGGTTAGGATTATCAGAAGATGACGGAACTGCACTATCTGTTCCTCTTGGTAGAATTACGGATAATGCATTACTTGGGAACATAGGACCAGATATTCCAATTACGTTTACAACAATTGGTCATGTATCCACAAATATTAAACAAGATTTTCAGCAGCAAGGAATTAACAATACGGCTATTAAAATTGTGATGGAAATTGAAGTGGCTCTTCAGGTTATTATTCCGTTTCATACGAAGGAAGTAACTGTGAAGCAAGATATTCCAGTAGCCACGCGCATTATTCAAGGAGAAGTACCTGGCTATTATGGAAGCGGCGGAGTTGTTGCACCAGAGAAAAAGGAGAAAAAAGCGGATAACTAATGTTACCCGCTTTTTTATATTTTTCATAACCGCCGCACTGCGGTTATTTTTTGGAGTTCATCCGTTCTTTCCGCTCCCATATGCTTAAATGCATGTACGGATCAAACGCCCATTCTGTATAGCCGTTATCTTTATACAATCCAAAGTGCAAGTGAGGCGGGAATTTACCTGCTGTTCCAGGCGGACCATAACCAGTACTGCCGACAAATCCAATGACAGTTCCAGGCTCGACGATTTGTCTAAGCTGTATTTCTTTGGAAAATCCGCCTAAATGTGCGTAGTAATGGTAGTTGTTATATAAGTCGCGAATACCAATGCGCCAGCCGCCAAGACGATTCCAACCTTTCGTTTCAATAATGCCATAGCAAGTAGAACGAACAGGTACACCATAGCCAGCGAAAATATCTGTTCCTTCATGCATACGCCGTCCGCCAAAGCTTCGTTTAGCACCAAATGTACTGCGATAACTATGATCGCTGCGAACAGGCAGAGGGAAAGCATTACCTTCTAAATTAATCCGATTGTAGTGCTTGTACATACGAGCATAACCTAATATTAGCTCTACTGTTTTAGTCCGCTGATAATATTCCCACAACATAATTTTTAGCTGTTCTCGATTTGTCCCACGTTTCCCTAATATGGTGGTCATTGTATAGAGAACATCTTTTTCATTATTTGCGTCTGCCAATCCATCGTTGTCTCCGTCTAACCCCATGCCTCCAAATAAGGAGATTGTGTACGGTTTTGTATCATGGGGGTCTGGATTTGCTGGTCCGGACCATACTTCTGGTTTGAAGTAAATAGAGATAATGGCATCTGGCTTTTTCGGAATATCGCTGCGAACAGCACGGATATTTCGCTCGTATTGATCGATGGCAGCAAAGTAGTACCATGGAATAAGAGAGAATGTCTCCATTTCTTTATATAATGTCATTCGCTTCATGTATATGTCTTCTTGCTTGTTTTCTTGTCCGTACACAATGTTTGTTTGAAGAAGAAGAAAACAGATAGAAAACAGAAGGAAAAATTTTCGATGCACGGCAGTAAGCTCCTTTCGAAATCACTACCTTTAGTGTGGGATATACACGATATTTCATTATAAGTAATAATTGGAAGGAATTCTTTGAATCTTCATTTGAGCAAATCGCTTTCATACGATAAAATAGATATGTTACATTGAAAGAAGCGAACATGGTAAACTATTTCATATTGTGCGGAGTTGATAAACATGACAAAACAAACAGAATATATGCGCAAGCCCGAGTGGTTAAAAATTAAATTAAACACAAATGAAAACTATACAGGCTTAAAGAAAATGATGCGTTCTAAGAACCTTCATACCGTTTGTGAAGAGGCGAAGTGTCCGAATATTCATGAATGCTGGGCTGTTCGTAAAACAGCAACATTTATGATTTTAGGTGCAGTTTGCACGCGCGCATGCCGTTTCTGTGCGGTTAAAACAGGCTTACCAACAGAACTTGATTTACAAGAGCCAGAACGCGTAGCAGATTCTGTAGAACAAATGGGCTTAAAACACGTTGTTATAACAGCAGTTGCACGTGATGATTTGAAAGACGGAGGAGCAGCTGTTTTCGCTGAAACAGTACGCGCAGTTCGTCGTAAAAATCCATTTACGTCTATTGAAGTTTTACCTTCTGATATGGGCGGAGTAGAAGAAAATTTAAAAATGTTAATGGATGCACGTCCTGATATTTTAAACCATAACATTGAAACGGTACGTCGATTATCTGACCGAGTTCGCGCTAGAGCAAAATATGATCGTTCTCTAGAATTTTTACGTCGTGCTAAAGAAATGCAGCCTGATATTCCAACAAAATCAAGCATCATGGTAGGACTTGGGGAAACAAGAGATGACCTTATCGAAGCAATGGATGATCTACGTGCAAACAACGTTAATATTTTAACGCTTGGTCAATATTTGCAACCATCTAAAAAGCATTTACCAGTTATTAAGTATTACACACCAGCAGAATTTGCAGAGCTAAAAGAAATTGCACTTAGCAAAGGATTTAGTCACTGTGAAGCTGGTCCGCTTGTACGTTCTTCTTACCATGCAGATGAGCAAGTACAATCTGCAAAAGCAAATACGGTAGAAGCAAAATAATGAGGAAATCCTTCTTAGTAAATGAGCTAAGGGGGATTTTTTTGGACAAGATACCAGTGTAGACAATGCAGAGGATAAAGGGGGAGTTTTATGAAAGGGTTTGTTTTTTTAGCGATTGCAATTGTGAGTGAAGTATTTGGGACAACGATGCTAAAGTTGTCAGATGGATTTACGAAAGTATGGCCAAGTGTCGGTGTTGTCCTTGGTTTTATATCTGCATTTTATTGTTTATCCCAAGCGTTGCAATACCTTCAACTTAGCACTGCTTATGCGATTTGGTCTGGAGTTGGTACAGCGCTAACGGCATTACTTGGTGTTCTCATTTGGAAGGACGCTTTTACATGGCAAACGTTCGTTGGCATAGTGCTTATTATTGGCGGAGTTGTTGTATTAAATATGTCGGGTTCGGGTGCACATGGATGAAAAAAGAACTGAAATTTTCAGCTCTTTTTCATTCATATTCTAATACGGTATTTCCACATGTGGATAACACTTTACGCAATTCTTCTGTGGATAAAGCAATTGTAAATTCAGGGACACCAGGTGAAATCAATATTTTTTCGTATTGATAGATAGAAGAATCCACAATAATTGTTACATCCTCTGTATAGCCAAAAGGAGCAACACATCCTGGGATGCATCCTGTTGTCGTTCTTAGTTCATCAGGTGAACAAAGAGAGACGCTTGTACCGATCATATTTTTCATTTGCTTCATATCAAGGCGAGTTCCTTCTAATGTAAAAAAGACATAGTAAGCCCCGGATTTCGTTTTTAAAAAGAGACTTTTACTTGGTTCACCATCTAAACCGAGACGTTCCCGAATCATTCGATCTGTTTCATAATTTAAAACAGGTTCATGTTCAAATTTCTCATATAAAACATTCGTTTTATGTAGTAATGAGATGACTTCTTCGTACATTGGAATACAAGCTCCTTTCTTTTCCCTTTTGTAGTTCTCATGTTTCAATTCAAATTTTATGTGCGATATATTCCTCGTTGGTGCACAGTAAATATGCTCTGATTTAATGCGAGAGTGGTTCAACTAATCATCAATGGGGGATGAAGAAAACCCCCATTGATGGAAGTTTCACTATATCAGTAGCTAACGTAACGATTTTCTAATTGCTCCCTCCACAATCTGTGGATAGTTGTTGCATGCTTGTCTAATGTAATTTCGTATACGTCTGGATTGCTTAAGCTTTCCCATGTGGAAAAACCAACGTTTTTGTCAAAAAGCCTTAAAATGAGTGTGAATAAGTTACCATGTGTAACGAGCAGTGTTACTTTTTTCGTATCTTCTTGTAATATGCTGTGGATAAGTGACTGTACTCTCTCCGTCGCTTGGCGCGTCGATTCTCCGCCAGGAAATGCGACATCTATTTCTATAAATGTTTGCTCTAGCATTTGTAGCCAATTACTCATTGGAGCGCCGCTCAGTATACGCTCAGTTAACCGCATATCCTCTTGAATAGGGAGCTGCATATGTGACGCGTAAGGTGTAATGGATTGAACAGCACGAGTAAATGGGCTAGAGATAATGTTTTCGATAGGGAGCTGTTCTGTGATGAGAAAATCTGCAAGAGCTTTAGCTTGTTGCTGACCTACTGCTGTAAGTGGTGCATCATGTTCTTGCCCAGTTGCAGTGCAATGGCGGACAACAATTAATTTCTTCATGATTCATCCCTCACTTATGAATAGACGAATTTGTACGTACTTCGACAAATAGAGTGAGGAATCCTCCTTTCTCTAGTTATTGGTAACTGAAATCAAAATAAAAAGCTAAGCCGATTCGGCTTAGCTTGCATGTTCTGCTAGGAATTTTGTTTTCATTTTACGAATTAGGATGTAAGCACCAATGCCAAACAGTATCATAATTCCTTCCGTTACGAACAAATTGATTTGTCTACGTTGGTAAAGCGCTGCGAAAAAGTCAACAAACGAATGAAGAAATACTGCCAGCCCTACAAACATATACTTCTTATGCTTTACGCCATATAAGACAAGCATTGTAAGAGCAATTTGCATGATAAAAGCAACGATCCGCTCTATTCCGCCAAGTAAATAGAAGTAAGGCGGAGTATGTAGTAATGCATCTTGGACAGCGCTGAGCTGAGGTACCTTTTCAATCATTTTGGAGAAGGTTCCATTATTAATAGAGAAAGCAAATACAAGACTTTGCACTCCGGCAGTCGCCCCAATTAATAATGATTCAATCCCTCCGTGACCGATTCCATAAGCAAGGCCGTCTTTATACTCCTGGTACTTCTTGAGTAAAAAGAAAAAGGCGATAAAACGTGCAAGTTCTTCAAAAATACCAGCAGTTAATCCGCCATATATAGCATAGATAAACGGATTTTTTAGTAGCTCAGTTGCTGCTGGATTTCCAAATACATAGACATGTAACGTTTTTTCTAAAATTTGTGAGAATCCCAAAAAGAATACAATCCCGACACCGACAATTTTTAAAGAGATTCCATACTTCTTTCGACAGTAAACGAGAGCAATGATTGGGATAAGAACTGAAATAGCAATTTGCACAATCATACTTCCAATTGTTGCATTTGAAACCATACATTTCACCACTTTCTAATATATATACTATTTCTATTATGCAGGAAAAACGGTGAAATGTTTAGTAAATAACCTGAGAGTATATTCTCAGGTCATTTAATGTATCCTGTTATTAGTAATATTTTAGCAAAAGTAAAGGAGTGTTAACTGCCGGCAGTCGCCCGATTGGTTCAACTAACCTTTTGGGGAAGAACGCTCCAAAAGGAAGTTTCACTTTACTTCATTGTGTTAGGCAGTGTAGTATTTTGCGTGTTGCTTAAATGCGGATTTTTGCTCATTTCATGCTTGAGCATATCGAGTGTTTGGGCATATTCTTTATCATTTAATGTGCCAGATTTGAGTCCTTGGATTTGTGATATCAATTTTTGATCCGTTGATACATATGCTTTGTAATAGCGGGGAACAACGGACAATGCTGCTTTTTGTACTTGATCAGCGACTAGAGCTGGATCTGTCGTGTTTGCTCGGTATACAACAAATACTTCATCATCTGTTACAAGTGTTGCGGCATTTATAACGTCTGGAAGTTTCACCGTTATATCTGTAATCATTTCTGCTAATCGTTCCTTGTTAATCGTACCGACTTGGCGATTCGACACTTCATCTTTTTGTTTTTGAGAATAGCCGACTTTTGTCAGCCTGTCGTTTGGCACGTCTTTCCCGTATATGTCTCTATGCGCAGACAAGAGTACGCGGCTTCCTTCTTCCTGTTTCATTTCCGCTTTGTTGTTTGTTTGACATCCAGCAAAGATGGAAAGGGTGAGAAGGGATAGGAGCAGTTGTTTTTTCATGATTGTTTCCTCCTTATTGATCTTGCTATTT
The DNA here is from genome assembly GCF_055814245.1 of Bacillus sp. EA-CB0995. NCBI lineage: Bacteria > Bacillati > Bacillota > Bacilli > Caryophanales > Bacillaceae > Bacillus > Bacillus sp. EA-CB0995. The sequence continues at coordinate 724,780 of NZ_CP169269.1, forward strand.
GCGGGCAGTAGTACCCACATCTCAAGATTCAAGGAAAAACGAGGAAGATAGGTAGGGGATAACTGCCCGAAAAAGCCTAATTGGTGAGAGCTTTATTCATCCCGCCCTAACGGACAGTAAAGCTCCCCCCCCTCAAGATTGTGAGAAGTTGAAGAAGATAGGCGGGAGATAACTGTCCGTAAGAGCTCGATTGATTCAATTAACCTTTTGAAGAAGAACGCTTCAAAAGGAAGGTTCACTCCATAGCATTTCCCACTTAGGAGGTTTTTTGTATTTGAAATTGTTGGTTTTGTGGCTTTATGATACGATAAAAAGAAGAAAGAATAGGAAAGGGAATGGAAGATGGAGCAGAAGCAGGAGATTCGCACTACAGTTTACGTGAATAATATCCAGTATGAAGTCATACAAGAAAATCGAAATGGATTTAATGAAGAAGCATTTAAAGCTCGTTACGCAGAAATTTTAAATAAATATGATTATATCGTGGGTGATTGGGGGTATGATCAGCTACGATTGCGCGGCTTTTTTGATGATAGCAACCAGCGTGCAACGTATGATACGAAAATTAGTACGTTATCGGAGTATTTATACGAGTATTGTAATTTTGGATGTTCATACTTTGTACTGCGAAAAGTGAAGAAGTAAAAGAATTCCTCTTACACCGTTGTAAGAGGAATTTTTTTAACATTGTTATATCAATTACAGGTATATAGAAATACAATCGCCAGCTGAAAGTTTGGCATTTGGTTTAATGTGTTGACCGTTTAAATGAATAGAGCCGTCTTTAATTTTTCCCGTAATCACTGTTCGGCTCCAGCCTGAAATGTAGCTTGCAAGTGCTTTATCGATGCGAAACGAACCGTGCACGAATTTTAATAAAATAGTTAATTGCGTTGTTCCTGCATTTTTATAGAGCATCATTGAAATGGCGTTTAATGTTGCTTGGTGTTCTTCTTGAGATATATCGACTGTTTCAACATGTTCAGAATACGTTTTATATATGTGTAATTTCTTATTCCATGTATGTCCTTTTTCGCATTTATAAATTGCAAAACGATAAATGTTTTTACCGTTCGCATTATGTCTGCGAATATGTGTATCAGTAAACAGGACTGTATGACCACAATTTTTACAATGTTTTTCTACAGTATCTTCTAATTCTGTCTTATATAAATTCCAAGAAAGTTGTATGTTCTGCATTTTCCTTCACCTCGCATTTAGATTAAGGAACGTGAGACATCTATTTGGATGTCTTGCAGTATGAAATATAGAAAACAGAGAAAAATAAAAGAAGATTCCCCTGTGAGGAACCTTCGTAACAATCATACTACAGATGTGCTACGTTCCTTTGTAATGGGAATTGGGCAGACTACTCCCCGGAAAAAAGCGTTGTGCTTTTTTGAGAGTAATACTATCCAGTTGCTGCTCCATTACAAAGTATATGTTGGCATACGTAGTGTAACATCCTTTCTATCCAAATAGATTTGTCGTTATTATATAACATTAAACTGAAAATTCGAAATATATAACATAAAAAATCACCAACTCTGTTGTAAGTTGGTGATTTAAATTTACATCAGTTCAAATAAAAATGAACGTAATTCTTCTGCATTTTCTTCTGAAATAGAAAATGCATGTTCTAAGTAGCCAGGTTCTTCTAAGTCGTCACGACCGACAATGGCAAATTTATTGCGCTGTATATCAAGGACGATAGTTTTACCATAATGACGGTCAGAATACAAAAGTGCTAAATCGTGGCGCTCGTTTTCTCCCATAAAGCTTACGAAACGCGTTTTTGTTTCCACTGTATCATCGTAAAGAAAAAAACGTTCTCCCATGAACATGACTCCTTTTTAAATATCTAAATTTAAGTGTGGTTTATGATCTAAATGGTGGTGTGTTTTAATAAAGCGCACTGTTCTTGTTTTATAGCGCATAACGATAGAATATGTTTCTGCTAAATCTCCGCCAAGGAATTTCACACCATCTAATAACTCGCCAGCAGATACACCTGTTGCTGAGAAGATTGCATCGTCACCGGATACTAAATCATCTAGCATAAGAAGTTGACGTGGGTCTTCTAAGCCCATGGCATGGCAACGTGCTTCTTCTTCTTCATTCATTGGAACGAGACGTGCTTGCATTTCTCCGCCAAGACATTTGAGTGCAGCAGCAGAGATAACGCCTTCCGGAGCACCGCCAGTACCGATAAATAAGTCGATTCCTGTTCCAGGAAGCGCTGTTGCGATAGATGCACCAACATCACCGTCACCGAATAATTTTACACGTGCACCTTTTGTACGTACTCGTTCGATGATGTCTTGATGACGTTCACGCTCTTGTATGATAACTGTTAAGTCACGAATTTTTTTATTGTTTGCTTCGGCTACAATTTCAATTGTCTTTTCAATTGGATCATCTAAGCTAATTTTACCAGCTGCATTTGGACCAACTGCGATTTTTTCCATGTACATATCAGGAGCGTGTAGAAGGTTTCCTTTATCAGCGACAGCGATAACAGCCATTGCGTTTGCAAGACCTTTTGCTACGATATTTGTTCCTTCTAATGGATCAACAGCGATATCTACTTCTGGGCCGTTTCCTGTTCCAAGCTTTTCACCAATGTAAAGCATTGGTGCTTCATCAAGTTCTCCTTCTCCAATCACAACAGTGCCTGCCATGTTCACAGAGTCAAACATCGTACGCATTGCAGTTGTTGCAGCATCATCTGCTTCATTTTTCTTACCGCGGCCCATCCATTGTGCGGATGCAAGGGCTGCTGCTTCTGTTACACGGACAATTTCTAATGCGAGTTCACGTTCCATGGTGCCATTCCTCCAATTCTCCAATTCCGAAAATCATACACGTATAACTATAACAAAGAATGGGAAAAAGGTGAATTCGAAAAATTGTCGATTTTTTTCGAATAAAGGGGTACAATTGGGAATGAAAATGCTTTAATTTCCAGGTAGGTGACATATATGTACTTTGTAGACCGTAAAAAAATTGAACAAATGTTACAGTGTTTAGAGAAAGTTGTTGCAGCATTTCAAACAAAACAAGAGTACCGCGGAGCGCTTGATGAATATGCATTAGAGCGCATGGCACATCTTATGATTGATTGTATTTTAGACGTAGGCAATGCCATGATTGATGGATTTATTATGCGTGATCCAGGTAGTTATGAAGATATTATTGATATTTTAATGGATGAAAAAGTGGTTACGAATGAAGAAGGAGAGCGTTTAAAAGAAGTCGTTCGTCTTCGTAAAATGATTGTGCAGGAGTATGTAAATATGAACCATACAGAAGTGTATGATACAGTACAAAAACATATTGATATGATCAAACAATATCCTGCTAATATTCGCCGTTATTTGGAGCAAGAACTTGGTCCTGTATCTGCATTTGCAGGAGAGTAAAGTGAAACTTCCATCAGTGAGGGATTCATCCCCACTGATGGAAAGCTCTCAACAGTCAGTCCCCACCTCTTTTCTTTGTTTTTTCAGAATTTTGAGGTGGGGGTTTTACTGCCTGCGAATAGCGGGATGAATTCATGTGGCTCTAATGGACTGTGATTTACTTTGTTCATTAGAGCTTGATAAAAGGAAGAAGGTAGAGAAATGGGGGAAGCAGCACGTTCTACAAAAGAAGAAATTCTTCAGCTTTTGAAAGTAAGGGGAGAACAGACTGTTGCGGTATTAGCGGAAGCATTGCAAATCACGGAGATGGCAGTGCGTCGTCATGTAAGTAGGCTTGAAAAGGAAGAGTTGATTGAAACGAAGATGGTGCGTCAACATGTCGGGAGACCGATGTATGTCTATCGTTTAAGTACGAAAGGAGAAGACTTGTTTCCGAAACAATATAAGCAGTTTGCAGTCGAAATGTTAGAAGACTTGCTACATATTGGCGATGAGGAACTCGTTAAGAAGCTTTTAAGGGCACGTACGAACCGTATGGAAGAACAATTGGCAAACCGTATAAATCGAAAAGAAACAACAGTAGAACGATTAAAAGAAATTGCAGTCATGCAAGAGAAAAATGGTTATATGGTGCGTGTGCAGCAAGAAAGTGAGCGCTCCTTCCTATTACAAAAGCAAAATTGTCCGTTAATAGAGGTAGCTGAAAAATTTCCGCAAATTTGTCATGATGAGAAAAACATGTATAATACACTGTTGCCAGATGCTGATGTGAAAGTATTATCTAATATGTGTGATGGAGATTGCTTCTGTTCGTATCAAATAATAGAAAAAAAATGAACATTATGGGACGCTTTTTGAAAAAGCGTTTTTTTCTTTTGGGAAAAAGGATACGATAAGAGGAGAGTATGTATCAAGAAGGAGTGGCACCTATGTATAAAGGCTATTTAATTGACTTAGACGGAACAATGTATCGAGGCGAAGAACGAATTGAAGAGGCAAGTGATTTTGTAAAGGCGCTGCAAGAGCGTAACTTACCATATTTATTTGTTACGAACAACTCAACGCGTAAACCAGAGCAAGTTGCAGACAAGCTTGTGCAGTTTGATATTCCGGCTAGCGCAGAACAAGTATTTACAACAAGCATGGCAACAGCGAACTTTATATATGAAAGAAAGCAAAATGCTTCTGTATATATGATTGGAGAAGAAGGCTTACGCGATGCCCTTGTGGAAAAAGGATTCACACTTGTGGATAGTAATCCGGATTTTGTCGTCGTTGGATTAGATCGCGAAGTTACATACGAAAAGCTAGCAAAAGCATGCTTAGCTGTTCGAAACGGGGCAACATTCATTTCAACAAACGCTGATATTGCGATTCCGACAGAACGCGGCTTATTACCAGGGAACGGTTCCTTAACATCCGTTGTAACAGTATCCACAACAGTAAATCCAATTTTCATTGGTAAACCGGAATCCATTATTATGGAACAGGCTCTAAAAGTGCTTGGTACAACGAAAGAAGAAACGTTAATGGTTGGGGATAACTACGATACGGACATTTTAGCTGGTATGAATGCGGGGATGGATACGCTTCTTGTCCACACAGGAGTCACATCTGTGGAAAAATTAACAGAATATGATGTGCAGCCAACGCATGTTGTCCACAGTTTAACAGAGTGGATTGAGAAGATGTAAGAAGAGATAGGCAATCGTAAAAGGTTGCCTATTTTTTTATAACAAAAAAGTTCGTTCTGGTGATATATATGGTCGAATTGTGTGAAGTTTTATTCCTTCCTTGCTGAACAGGTGAATGGTATAATATGGAACAAATGTGATAAGGAGGCGTATTTATGAAGTGCACAAAAATGATGGGGGTACAAATTTAAGGGGAAAACGCATCATTTACCCTATAAACTGCGTGGTTCCCCTTTAATATGGGGGTATCATCCTAGTGGAAAAAGATTTACAAGAATTAAAGAATAGTAATATATCAACTACAGTAACCGATTTATCGAATTATGTATTTAGTGATGTAAAGAAGGCTTTTCTATGGCTTGGCTTTCTTGCTTTCTTCAGCGTATTGAACGAAATGGTTTTTAATGTAGTTTTACCTGATATCGCGAAAGACCTTGGTATATCACCGTCTTTGGCTAACTGGGTAAATACAAGTTTTATGCTTTCATTTGCTATTGGGTCAATCACGTACGGAACAATAAGTGATAAATATGGTGTGAAGAAATTACTTGTTTTCGGTCTGCTAGCTTATAGTGGTGGGTCACTTTTAGGTGTGTTGGCACATTCTAATTTTTTTGCTGTAATTGCTGCGCGTTTTATTCAAGGTGTTGGTGCATCATCAGTGCCGGCGCTTATTATGGTAATCGTTGCACGCTACGTGAAATCAGAGAATCGTGGTAAAGCATTTGGTATAATCGGCTCGTTGGTAGCTATGGGAGAAGGAATAGGTCCAGCTCTTGGCGGGACGGTTGCCCATTATGTACAGTGGCCATTTCTTTTTCTGATTCCGATGCTGACACTTTTCACTATCCCCTTTTTTTAAAAGAACTTCCTAATGAATCCACAGAGGGAGAGAGGATAGATACTTGGGGATTAGCGTTACTGTCCTGTGGGATTGTCACATTTACTATATATACAACGCAATATAACTGGTTGTATTTGTCGGTTAGTTTTGTGTTGTTTGCAGGATTCGCTTTGCATATACACAAGGCTGAATCGCCTTTTATAGAACCACGATTATTTATAAATCAAAAGTTCATATTGGGAGTTCTAACTGCTTGTATTCTGCTAGGTACTGTGGCAGGTTGTATATCAATGATTCCTTATATGATGAGAGATGTACACCAACTGTCTGCAAGTATGATTGGGTGGGTTATATTCCCAGGAACTATTAGTGTGATGTTATTCGGTATAGTTGGTGGTAGCCTGGTTGATAAACGAGGAACTACGTTTGTTCTATGGATTGGCTCATTTTTCATTATTGCGAGCTTTCTTATCATTTCATTATTTGCAGATCAAAAACCATGGTTAGTTTCAGGTATGTTGATTCTAATGTTTGGTGGACTTTCCTTCGTTAAAACAGTAATTTCTACGAGTGTTGCGGATGCTCTGGGGCCGAAGGAAATCGGCGCAGGTATGGGATTTCTCAACTTCGCCTGCTTCTTAGCGGAGGGATTAGGGATGGCTATTGTTGGTGGGTTGTTAACAAAACATATTCTAGAATATCCGTTACTTTCCACTATACAAAATGCTAAAGCGTACTTGTATAGTAATTTACTACTTGTTTTTATTGTTACCATATTAATTGGAGCAACCATTTATACAGTAGCTTATAGTCGAAGAAGGAAAAGGCTATAAAATGTTCGTAAAGGGGCATCTCCGCAAGAGAGTAGTATAGAAAAGTGGATTTATTAGAAGTGAAGATATAAAAGAGTTAGAAGAAGTCCTGCAAAGATATATCCCTAAAATTATTGGAAATTAAAAATCCACCTTCACAAGGTGGATTTTCGTTAAAACAAACGATTCACTAGTTCTTTCACTTCTTCAAGGTATTGTGTTCTCACTTCGTTATCCACAGAAGGAACACTCGTATAGAAAGCGTGCTCTACTGCTTCAATACCAGTAAAATCAAAAATCCCTGCATCAGTTGTTTTCTTCATTGCTTCAAACATACCGCCTGCATCGTAATTCTCTTTTGAATTGCCCATTGTGGATAATAATACCCCTTTTTTACCTGTTAAAAATTTATCAACACCATTTGGACCGTATGTAAAAGCAAATCCTTGGCTAAATACACGTTCTACATACCCTTTTAAGATAGCGGGAAGGCCTGCCCACCAAACTGGATAAATAAATGTGATCACATCTGCCCACGTAATATGTTCTTGTTCTGCCTTAATATCAGCCGGCGTATTTCCTTGTGAAAAGGAAATGAAATCATCGGCAGCTAATACAGGATTGAAGTTTATCGCATATAGATCGCGAACACGTACTTCATGTCCTTTTTCTTGTAACTGTCCTTGAAATGTTTCTAAAATTGCATGATTAAAGCTTTGTGGATTCGGGTGTGCATAAACGATTAAATGTTTCATTACAATTCCTCCTGTCTGTGGATATGTTAGTAATATGTCCAAAAGTGTAAACAAAACATATTTTGTAACAATTGTAGTTACATTGTATTAGGAAGTCAAAGAAGATGCTTCTTACAGATTAAGAAACAGGAGTTTTCCTAGCGTGAGCGAATTTGTACAAGGAAAGAGACGGTGAACGTACAAATGAACATTCATACACTTACGTTAGAAGAAGCGCAAGAAATAAATGTATGGCAATATGATGCGCCGTATGAATTATATAGTTTTACCGGAGCGTCTGAAACGCTGGAGGAATTGTTGGACGGTACATATTATGGCGTTCGTAATAAGCGTAATGAAATCGTCGGTTATTTTTGTTTTGGGGATAACGCACAAGTGCCGGGCGGAAGAGAGGCAAAGTTATACACAGGTGAGTGTGTTGTGGATATTGGGCTTGGAATGAAACCGGCGTTAACTGGAAAGGGATTGGGGATATCTTTTTTACAAGCTGGACTGCAGTTTGCGAACGAGCAATTTAGACCAGAGAAAATCCGTTTAAGCGTAGCTACTTTTAATGAGCGTGCAATCGCTCTGTATATGAAAGCAGGTTTTCAAAAGAAGACTTCTTTCATGAGCAGGGGAAGGGAATTTTTACTTATGGAGTATGACGCGGCGGAATGTAAAAACAAATAAGAAAAACCAGCTTAAAGAAGTTGGTTTTTCCTGTTTTTGTACTATTCAGCATGTGCAGCTCTATGCGCTAAACGGCTGGATGCAGCAGCGGCAATTGCTCCGACGATATCATCGAGGAATGTATGAACTTTACCTGTGGATTTGTCATTTAAATATTCTAAAATACCTGGTTTTAATTTATCAATATAGCCAAAGTTTGTGAAACCGATTGAACCGTATACGTTGACGATAGATAAGGCAACGACTTCATCTACACCGTATAATCCTTCGTCACGATGTATGATGTCTTGAAGAGGAGCGCTTAACAACCCTTTTTCGGCAAGGACGTCCAGCTCAATTCCTGTAATGAGTGCATTTTGCACTTCGCGTTTGGATAAGACGCGTTCTACGTTATAACGACACTCTTCCATTGCTAAATTGGGATGATATTTTTTTGAAGAAAATGAACGAGGTCTGCAATATCGTCAATTGTTACACCGCGTTCTTGTAGTAAGTGTAATGCTCTTTCTTGTAGTTCATTTCGTTGTGTCATGATTATCACCTTTTTTTCTTTTTAATATTGTATACGTATAGGTGTACTATGTGCATAGGAATGAAAGTTAATCAGAAGCTCATATATATATAGAAAAAATATAGGTGGCGAGTACGATGATTCAACATATTTATGAGCATTATCATATACACGTTAAAGAATTTACAACCCTCGGTCCCTATAAAAGCTTTTGGGTTCGAAATAAAACTTATGTGCTTCTTGCTACGGGAAACTTGCAAGAAGAAGAGCTTTTGAAATGAAGAAGTTAAGTGATTATATGAATCAGCAAGGCGATATTACAGTTGCGACGTTTGTTCCAAACATACAAGGTTATTATGTTAGCGAGATAGAAGATACAAATTATTGTTTGCTGAAAGGAATGCGTATGTTAGAGCGCAATGTAATGTCTTCAGGAAGCGAGCTATCGTTATTTCATAAGCGCGGAGCATTCTATTCTGATGATATTGAACATCTCAGCCGAATTGGTGAATGGAAGGCGCTGTGGGAAAAACGATTAGATCAGCTCGAACGCTTTTGGCAATCAAAAATAGTAAGTCACCCTACTGACATGTTTGAACAATTATTTATCGAATCATTCCCTTACTATTTAGGTCTTGCCGAAAATGCGATTCAATATGTAATGGATACAGAAATTGATGATGTTCCTCAACGCGCTGACGCCGCAACGATTTGTCAGGAACGATTTACGCCATTACTTTGGCAGCAAACGAAGCGATTAAAGCTGCCTGTTGATTGGGTATACGATCATCCAAGCCGCGACTTAGCAGAGTGGGTCCGTCACGTTTCTTTTGAAAAAAGAGCAAACTGGGAAGAAGAAATTGCTCAATTTGTAACCGACTATGAACGTAACTATCCATTATCTTCTTTTGGATGGCGGCTGCTATTTGCGCGTCTGCTCTTTCCTCTTCATTACTTTGAAACAATTGAAGGGTATTACTTAACTGGAAGCGAGACGCAGAAATATGTATATCAAGATCGGCTAGAAACCATTTTACAGCGGGTAGATCAATCGGAACAATTTCTTCAGCGCTTTTATGATCTTATTCGTTTACCTGTTGATAAGTTAGGAATTCGTAAGCTGGATTGGTTAACATAATATGTAATTTAGAAAAAAGAGACCATAGTGGGTCTCTTTTCTTTAGCTTAAAATACTTGTTCTACTTCGATTACGCCTGGTACTTCTTCTAAAAGTGCGCGTTCGATACCAGCTTTTAATGTGATTGTAGAACTTGGGCAGCTGCCGCAAGCACCTAGAAGGCGTAATTTAACGATACCGTCTTCAATATCTACTAATTCTACGTCACCGCCATCGCGAAGTAAGAATGGACGTAATTTATCTAATACTTCTACTACTTGTTCGTGTAAGTTTTCGTTTTCCATTTTTATCGACTCCTTTCATTAGTTTTATTATAATCAAGATACAGGGGAAAATCTATTTTTAATATCTTTCTGATGTTGTCAAAATAGTTTATAGAGAATTCCTTCTTATATGTGACAATAAGATGCAGAAAAAAATGTATGTGCGAATGGGGGAGAAAATATGATAAAAGTTAGCGTTTACGGGGCGAAAGTTGTGTGTGCTAGCTGCGTTGGGATGCCGTCATCAACAGAAACGTATGAATGGCTGCAAGCAGCAATTGGACGAAAGTATGAAGGACAAGAAGAGAAATTTCATTTTGAATATGTGGACATTCACGAGCAGCAAGAAGAGGAAGAAAAACGAGCTTTTGCTGAGCGTGTGATTGAAGAAGACTTATTTTATCCTGTTGTTCTTGTGAATAATGAGATTGTCGGAGAAGGCAATCCTCGCTTAAAGGATGTATACGAAGAAATTGAGAAATATTTATAATATAACTTATAACTCACAGAGCTCTTGCAACGTAGACTACGAATCGCAAGGGCTTTTTCTGTATTTGAAGGGGTGGATGAGATGAAGAAGGGCTTTGTAATAGGGAGTATAGGGCTTTTTGCAGTCAGCGGTATTGCCTATATGGAAGGAGATGCAGCGATGATTTACTCGTTAGCAGGTTGGCTGAGCCTCTTTTTCTTAGCTAGTGCAGCATTTCTTTGTATAGATGGATTCATTTTAGGAGCGCGGGGGACATTTTCTTCAGCAAAGCCAAGGCGAAAAGAATCCCGTTTTCAATCTGCTAAAACGAATGTGTTTGCAGCGATTCCAAATGTGGCAGCTGCGTTAGGGGTATACTTATGGGTATCGTAACGGAGCATTTTGTACCAGAAGAAGTAAAGGTCTTATTAGAGCAGTATGTGAATGGACTTCAGGAAATCGTTTCTAAGGAAAAACTAGTTGGCGTGTATTTGTATGGTTCATTAGCATTAGGAGCTTTTCATTTGGAAACGAGTGATGTTGATTTTGTAACGGTGACGACAGAACAAGTGAGTGAAGTAGAGAAAGTGAAGATACGTGAACTACATAAGAAACTTTATAAACATGATCTTGGTAAGCGAATGGACGGTATGTATATTCCGCTTGTTGATTTAGGAAAGCAAAATCATGAAATGTCACCGTATTTATATTGTTCAGACGGAAAAATGAATGAAGGGCATTGGGATATTAATTCTGTGACGTGGTGGACATTAAAAAATCAAGGTATTACTGTGTGGGGTAAACAAGTAAACGAACTTCCGTATGCAATCACGTGGAATGATGTTGTGAACACAATGAAATACAATGTGGAACAATATTGGAGTGAGAAAGTAAAGCGTCCGTATTTATTTTTATCTACAGAATGGGTGGAGTTTGCAGTTGTGACAATGGGACGTATCATATACACGTTAGAGGCGGAACGGATTGTTTCTAAAGATGAAGGGCTGCAATACGTGATGCAATCTTTTAAGCAATGGGAACCGCTGCTGCAAGACGTATATCGAATTCGTCACAAAGGAGGAATGAAACCGTCCTTATCGAGATGGAGACGTGCTGAGATGACGAAGCAATATTTGTTATTTGGAATAGAGGAATGTAAGAAGAAGTGGGGAAAATAAAGTGAAACTTCCATTAGTGGGGGGATACTGCCCGCGAATAGCGAGATAAAAGAAGTTCATGCTTTTGTGTGCTTTCATTGAAATCGTCTCTAATGTATATAGGTAATAAAAAAACAAGAGCTGCATGGCGGCTCTTGTTTTTTGCTTAACCATTATGATGCTTATACATCCAAAGAATACCTGATTTTAAAAGGCGAGGTACGCGGCCCATTAACGGCTGATTTGCGAGTAAACCGAAGCCGTGTTTTTTACCGAGAGAACCAAGAACACCTTTTAATTTAATAACAGGTAGTTCTTCTGGTAATGTTTCATTATTCCAACGTTTTAATAATATTTGGACAATTTGCTCGCCTTGTCCTTCTGCAAGCTGAGCAGATGGTGCGTGCGGCAACGCAGCGCAATCACCTAACACATATACATTCTCATAATCTGGAATATTATGATATTTTGTTAATACAACACGACCGCTATTATCGTGCTCGACAGGTAGATTACGAACAACCTCACTTGCTTGAATGCCAGCTGTCCATACGATTGCGTCGCATTCAAGTGGTTCATCGTGGTTATACACAATATTTGGCTCCACTTTTGTAATGTTTGAGTTGCGAATGATTGTAACATTATGTTTCAAAAACCACTCTTCCACGTATCTACTTAATTTTTCTGGGAATGGGAAAAGAATGCGATCTTTTCGGTCAAATAAATAAATGTTTAAGTCTGGACGGCTTTCACGAAGTTCACTTGCTACTTCAACACCGCTTAGTCCAGCTCCTACAACAGCAACTGTTGCGTGTGGCTCTAAACCGTTTAGTTGTTGATATGTTTGACGAACTTGTTCAATGGATTGAAGGCTATACGTATGTTCTTGCGCTCCTGGAACGTTGTGATAGTTGTCTTCACAACCAAGTCCAATAATTAAGTCATCATAATTCACAATTTCACCGTCATCAAGATGAACGGCTTTGTTTTCTAAATCAACATTAGTTATCGTCCCGTATTGAATATTAAGTCGTGGATGTTCTGGAAATGGAATGCGAATATGCGTTTCAGAAATCGTTCCTGCTACTAATGCGTAGTATTCTGTTTTAAAACAGTGATACGGCACTTTGTCGATTAATGTCACTTGAACATCATCCGGAAGTTGGTTGCTCGGAAGAAGACGCTGTAAAACTCTCATTCCACCGTAGCCCCCACCAAGTATTACGAGGTGCTTCATGATGGATTACCCCTTTTCTGTTGAAATATCCCCTAATTATAAAAAGTTTTTATATTACAAAAATATTTTGACTTTACCCACTCAAATTATATCGAATTCAGAAGCAAATAACAATGTATGAATGCATAATCTGTTGTACAATAAGAAGAAAAGTGGGGCGATTTGTGAAAAAATTGTAGAATGTTGCAGTTTTCGACCGAAAAGTGCTTTTTATTAAGGATTAACGCATAAAACGATTGAAAATTTTAGTCGTTTCAGCTCGATTTATACAACATCTTAGTTTTACTGTTATAAAACAAGGGTTAATATATAGATGTAGGGGGGAATAAGGGTGATTAAACCGTTAATTGAATTTTGTGTTGGCAACCTTGCAAGTGGTGCGCAAAAGGCAAGGGAACAACTAGAGAAAGATCCGAATTTAGATGTGATTGAGTATGGTTGTCTTGGTTATTGCGGCATTTGTTTTGAAGGGCCGTATGCACTTGTGAACGGTGAAGTTGTAAAAGGCGAAACACCAGAAGAACTTGTGAAAAACATATACGATTATTTAGATGAAAATCCAATGTTTTAAGGCGTTGCAACGTGGCAGCGTCTTTTTCATTTAATGTGAATAAAAGGAAAGGATAAACGCATAAAACCATCTCGAAGGAACAAGCTAACAAGTACAGCAATCGTTGGTATGCATATAAAAAAAGAAAGCCCTTTGTTGAAGGGCTTTTTTCTTACACGATACGTGCAAGCACGACTTTGTTACGCCAAAATTGTCGTTGAATATGAGAAACGGGGGACATTCTTATTGTTTTCCAAAAGCGCTCATTTTATACTTATAACAATAAAAAATTTTGGAGTGAACCAATATGGAACAACTTTCTTTCACGAAAATGCATGGTCTTGGAAATAATTATATTTATGTGAATATGTTTGAAGAGCAAATTGCGGAAGAGCATCTAGCGAAAGTTGCTGAAAAAGTGTCAAATGTGAATACTGGGATTGGTTCTGACGGAATGATTCTAATTTGTCCATCTGACGTTGCTCCTGTAAAGATGCGTATTTTTAATAAAGACGGTTCAGAAGGAAAAAGCTGCGGGAATGGACTGCGATGCGTTGCAAAGTACGCATATGAGCATAAATTAGTAGAAGAGACTGTTTTTACAATTGAAACGCTAGCAGGAATTGTTACAGCAGAAGTAGTAGTTGAAGATGGAATTGTAACTTCCGCTACAATTGATATGGGTGCGCCGCGATTAAAACGCACGGATTTACCGATGTTAGGTGAAGGAGAAACACCATTTATTCGTGAAGATTTCCTTTACAGCAATCACCGCTATGCATTTACAGCTGTCTCAATGGGAAATCCGCATGCTGTTATTTTTGTTGATGATATTGACGAAGCGCCGCTTACAACATTAGGACCTGTGCTGGAAACACATGAGATGTTTCCGGAAAGTGTGAATGTAGAATTTATTGAAGTTCTGAATCATCATGAAATGCATTTCCGTGTATGGGAACGCGGTTCTGGTATTACACAAGCGTGTGGAACAGGAGCATGTGCCGCAGTTGTAGCTGCAATCTTGAATGGAAAGATGAAGCGCGGGCAAGAAATCACTGTTCATTTAGCAGGCGGGGATTTAATGATTACGTGGACAGAAGAAGGAACAGTTTTAATGAATGGTCCTGCAGAAGTCACTTGCAGCGGTGTATATTATTATAAGATTGAAGAGTAAAGATGTATAATAGAACGAAAGAAGAAAGGAAGGTGGATTCTATGATTACTGTAACAGAACAAGCGGCATATCAAATTAAAGATATGTTAAAAGATGCCGAAGATGGAGAGAAATACGTTCGCCTTGCAGTGCACGGCGGTGGATGCAGCGGTCTTTCTTACGGCTTAGGATTTGAAAGAGAACCAAAAGAAGACGACACAGTTCTTGAATTTTTCGGTGTTGAATTTGTTATTGATAAAGAAAGTGCTCCGATTGTAAAAGGAGTAAAAATCGATTATAAACAATCTATGCTTGGCGGCGGATTCACAATCGATAATCCGAACGCAATCGCATCGTGCGGCTGCGGATCATCTTTCCGCACAGCGACGAATGCTGGTAAACCTGAAGAGTGCTAATGCAACTTTTTAGTATCGAGATATGAGTATTCAATCGAATATGAGAAGCTGCTAAAGAAGCCTATTGAGGATTTAATCAAATGGTTATCTAATTCGCTATAAATGAAAAACGCTTGGATTCGTTCAAGCGTTTTTTTGGTGATTTCTAATAAAATCATGGCAGCATTCTAATACTAATAAAAAGAGGTGATTTTGATGGGAAAATGGAATGAACAGGCGGCACCGAATAATAATTTGCCAGCCAGCACAATTCGGTCATCTGAATTGCTGTTAGGAAAGAAAGCAGATCATGAATTTTCAGAGGAGCTTTCCGATGGCGGAGAAAGAGATAAAAACATTCAGATACTCAAAAACAGTCCTAAATAGAAAAAAATGATGCAGAGGTGACGATGAAAAAATCGTCACTATTTTTTTGTTTTGCACCCCCATATTCTCTCAACATACGCTTCAAAAAAATATGCCAAAATCAAAAGGATTATTGTATAGTTTAAATATTAAATCACCTAGGAAGAACTATGCAGCAATTAGTGATGTTACGTAATCACTTTTAAGAAAAAGATACTAACTTTGTTTCTATTTTATTACTAAAGGGGGATTAGACATGGCACAACAACAATTGAAACGCGAACTGCAACCGCGTCACATCAGGCTTATGGCAATAGGCGGGATGATTGGGACAGGAATTTTCAAAGGAAGTGCAGATACAATTTCAGCTGCAGGACCCGGCATCGTTTTTTCTTATTTATTTGCAGGATTTCTTCTTCTCATTGTTATGAGTGCAATAGCGGAAATGGCTATTGCTTATCCTGGTTTAAACATTCAAGGGATGATTCAAAAAGCTTTCGGTTCTCGTTTCGCCTTTGTCATTGGTTGGCTCTACTGGGTCGACTGGATTTTAGTTATTATTGTTGAGGTTTTGGCAGGGGGAGCTTTTTACAATATTGGATTCCATCCGCTCCTTTATGGCTGCTTAGTCTAGCATGTACTGCGCTTCTTCTTCTTATCAATTTGTTTAGCGTCAAACTTTACGGTGAAATAGAGTTTTGGCTTGCGAGTTTCAAAATTATTACTCTTGTTTTATTTATTTTGCTTGGTTTTGCCTTATTATTTGGCTTCATTCCAAATCATGAAGCAGCATATTTTACAAACTATACAAGTCACGGCGGATTCTTTCCAAAAGGATTGGGAAGTATTTTCACAGCACTCTTAATAGTTGTCTTTTCTTTCGGAGGTTCAGAATTAATTGGATTAACTGTAACAGAAACGAAAAACGTGGAACAGACGCTTCCTAGAGTAATAAAAGGGGTCATGTTCCGAGTAGTTTTATTTTACACATTACCTATTCTTATCATCACTGGACTTATCCCTTGGGACGAAGTAGGAAAGCAAGGCAGTCCTTTCGTACAGGTTTTCTCTGCAACCGGATTACAAGGTGTAGCACATATTATGAACTTTATTTTATTGACCGCTGTGTTGTCGGCTGCCAATTCAGGAATGTATGCTACTTCCCGTATTTTGTACTCTCTAGCGCAAAATAAAGAAGCTCCTGCTTTATTCTCGCGTCTTACTAAGCGCGGTGTTCCTATCTGGGGAGTTCTTGTCAGTTGCACTGGTTTATTAATTGGAGCTTTTATCGCGTTCCTTACGCCAGAGCATGTTTTTGGCTATTTGATGTCTATCCCGGGCTTTACTGTTTTGCTCATTTGGACTAGCATTTGCCTTGCGCAATTCAAGTTGCGTAAACAGTATCCTAAAATGCCGTATTTTCGCGTGTGGTTCTTTCCATACAGCACCTTGTTTGCAGCAGCTGCCTTGGCAATTATTTTTATTTTCTTCTTGTTCAACGCAGGCAATATAATTAACTCTATTGTATGCGTAAGTATTCTTATCCTTTTATCTGGCCTATCTATTTTGGTTGGTAGAAAGGAATCGAAATAAAGATCTTCAGCTAAAAAGGCCGTGTGAAGCGGCTTTTTTTGTCTTAGCATTTCCGTTTTATTAAAAAAACTTCTGTAAGACTTTAACAGAATGCATATTCCACACATGGTTAGTTAATATAACATGTTTGCAAAAAATTTCAGATGACAATAGTAATTATGGAAAAATAATTCTTCACATAACGTTTGAAAAAATATTTGAAAAATCTAAAAAATTAGATTATTATTTAATTAAGGTTGATTTTTCGACAAATAAAGTCAAATGTTTACAAAGAACGAGAAGTTTTGTGGTTGTATTTTTCATTCTATATCTTTGATTCTATATCTTTGATTCCAAAGAAAATAAGGAGGAATGATTATGCCAAAAAAAACCCGTAAATTACTCAGTAAATCATTTAAAGAATTAGTGCAAGAAAATAAACAAATGATACTTAATGATAAACAAGAATTGGAACGAATTGAACAACGAATTGAACAACGTCATATAAATAAAAAACCAGCCTCATAATGGCTGGTTTTTTCATTTATTCTGCTATTCGCGGGCAGTAAGACCCCCACCTCAAGATTCAGAGAGAAGCAAAGAAGATAGGGGGGATAACTGCCCGTAAAAGCTCGATTGGTTCAACTAACCGTCAGTGGGGGATGAAGCCCCCACTGATGGAAGTTTCACTTTATTAAAAAAAGCTTCTGCAAGACTTTAACAGAAGGCATATTTCCTACATGATTAGTTAACATAAGATTTTTAAAAAATTCCCAGATAATTAATGGTAACTTGGGAAAAATAATTTTTCACATAACGTTCAAATAAACAACGTTTGAAAAATCAAAAGTTATAGTATTATTTAGGTAAGTCGAATTTTTCGACAAATTAAGACAATTTTTTACAAAGAGCGAGAAATTTTGTGGTTGTATTTTTCATTCTGCATCTTTGATTCCAATGAAAATAAGGAGGAATGATTATGACAAGAAGGCACCGTAAATTACTCAGTAAATCATTTAAAGAATTAGTGCAAGAAAATAAAAAAAAGATACTTAATGATAAACAAGAATTGGAACGAATTGAACAACGAATTGAACAACGTTATATAATTACAAAACCAGCCTCATAATGGCTGGTTTTTTCTTTCACTGAAATACTTGAGGGAACTGCTTTACTATTCCTTCAGTAAGCGCATCTGCCATTTCTAAGGCTTCTTTCTCAATTTTGTCATACAATTGCACACCTGATTGATAATCTTTCTTTAGCATGGATACTGCCTCAGCTTTAGTCAATGCTAGATGCTCATAAAACATTTTCCTAAATTTTTCTTTAGGTATATGAGGATTTATGCTGCTTATGAATTCAACAATTTGGTCTGCATTGGTGTACCATTTTTTCTCTGCGATTGAGGTAGCGTTTTGATCGCCGGCTTTTGCTGCCTTGACAAGGTCTGCGGCGATTACTAAGTGATCTTTTATCAAATTACTATATTTTGTAGCTGCATTTTGACCGTAGAAAGGTTTGAGTAAATTACCCATATCCGGAGCGTTTTTAAGGAGTCGTGTAATAGTAACGTTAACATCTGGTAAATTAAAAATAATGCTAATGATGGCCAGCCTTGTCCAAGCGACATGCTGTTCCCATAGTGAGCGCATATAGCTTTTTAAATCAACTTCATTTTTACTGATACGGTAATTTCGTGCCATTGAAAACGCAGATTGTGGATCCCAACTTACATAAGGTATATCATATGTGAAATAATTGGATTGCCAATAAGGGTACATAATGATTACACTCCTTTGAACATATATACCTCACGGTATGATAAATGTCATTCTTAAGTTCTGTGTCCAAATGTTTTTATCTTCTATAACGATTTCTTCATTTTCTTGTTCATATCGTTTGATTTCTTCACTCTTCTTACGTTCGTATAAAATCATCTTCCGAAATCACCGTAAAACCATGTCGTCTGAATAAGGCAGTTGTAACGCCGTAACCATCTTGTTTTTTTCCGTTAAACTCTCCTGTGTAAATAACGGAACTTCCGCAAGATGGACTGCGTTCTTTCAGAATAATATACTCAGGGTCTAAGTCTTTGATTTGATGTAATGCTTCATAGGCCCCAGCAATAAAGATTTCCGTCACATCATTTCCGTTTTGGTCTATTACTTTTGCAGTTCCGTTCAATACATCGTCACCGTTTCCACCGACAATTTCGGCAGGTGTACGAGGTGTTGGCAATCCGCCTAATACTTCCGGACAAATAAGAATCGTTTCTTCTTTTTCTAGCAGTTCTTGAATCTTTGTAACGAGATTATCATTTCCGTCATAACGACAAGCAATTCCAGCTAAGCATGCACTGATTACGATCATATTTTCACCTCAGTTTGATAGATTTACTTTCATCATACAACAAAATCTTTCGCCACTTTTATGTTTTTCCTCTTATTTATACAGTGAAACTTCCATCAGTGGGGGGATTGCCCGCGAATAGCGGGATAAACAGGGGTGATAAATATGAGTAAACTGTATGAGTTAATGAAAGAATATAGCGAGTTTCAAAGTAAAGAAGAGTTTAATACATATCAAAATCAAATTTTAACGCGGTACCAAGCTCATATGAATAAAACAGATTTTCTCGTGATTCGTTTGTTAGGAAGGTATGCGATAAATGAAAAACAAAAAACGGTTGGTGTTGCATGTCCGTTAATGGAAACAATTGCGGTGAAAATAGGGAAGAGTGTACGGACTGTACGACGTTCTGTTGCAAAGCTTGAGCAGCTTAGTATTATTAAACGTGTGTTCACGAAGGAAAGATATAAGCGCGGGGGATATAGTGCGAATTTGTATGTGTTTTGTAAACAGGCAGTTGACCGCATGAGTGACCGTATGCAAATGACCGCATGTGAAAATGACGGGAGTGCAGGAGAGTGTAAGAAGGAGCAGTTGAATGAGGAAACGGAAACTATTGTTTATGAAAACAATTTAAAGATACAACAGAAAGTAAAAACGTATGATATGGACGAAACGTATTGTCGTCATGATATTCCAGTGCGATTTGTAGATGCGATTTCACCAATGTCTCGTCATCCACAAACAATTAATTTTACCTGGAGTAAAGTGGAACTCGCTTATAAAAAGAGCGGTTTATTTGAGCTAGGGTTGTTGTGGGAACAGATTATGAAGCATGATGATATACAAATGCAAATCATTCGGCGGACAAAAAGCGTTGTAAGGGCGTATAAGTACGGTGAGATTCGCAAAGACTTTGGTGCACTTTTATATGGTACGATGCAGGCATTATTTTTAGATGTCGCATTAGAGTGGGGGGCGGCAGTGAGGAGGAACAGCGGGATTGTTTTATATAATCCATTTGAAAGTGAAAAAAGAAAAGAGTCATGCTTATGAAGCATAACTCTCTACTTTTAATCAAATTTTCGCACAGTCGGAACGCGAATGGCGATAAATAATACAAACAGAATGACAGCAATTGCACCGCTTTTCATAATCGTGACAATCGGTATCCCGGCAGCTAGTGCAAGTGAGGTAAGGGCATACGAAATAGGGATAAAGCCCATCGATGATAACATGAGTAAGCTCATGACTCGGCCCATCATTTCTTCTTTCACAGTTGATTGAATCATGGCCATTAACGGTACGATGGCCATTGCGATTGAAATACCGTAAAAGCAGCCTGCCAGAACTGCTTGCCAAAGTGTTGTACTAAAGTTAATAGATAAGAAGAAAATACCGGATAGCAGCATCATAATAATGCAAAATAAACCGCGTCGCCGATTAATATTTCGCAGCCCGACGATAACTGCACCAATGGCCATTCCCCCACCAACAGCAGCTTCTAAGTAACTAAAGTGGAGCGAGTCACCGTGCAGCACATCTTTAATGAACAGCGGAAAACCGACTTGCATCGGTCCAATTAAAAATAAATTCAAAAAGGCGCTGCAAATAAGAAACGTTGATAAAAATGATGATTCTTTCACATAAAGGATGCCTTCTTTAATAGAAGTGAACATGCCTTTGTTTGGATTTGTTTCTTCTTGCACTGTACTTGTGTGAACTTTTTGGATGAGTATGGCAGCAATAAGTAATAATAAAATCACTATCGTAAAAATTGTTTCATAATTACTGAATTTAATTAGTATCCCGCCAAGGACAGGACCAAGAATAACGGATGCTTGGTTTGTCATTTGCGTGAGTGAATTTGCTTGTGTAAGGCGATGCTTCTCTACGAGATCCGGTAAGATAGAGCCATCAGCTGACCAGAAAAAGGCATCAGCTAAACCAAAGAAGAGCGCAAAGAAAGCAAATGTGTATAATGTGACGTGCCCAATGATGAACCAAATGAGAATGATCGTTACAAGAAGCGCACGCACAATATTAGAATAAAACATGATGTTTTTTTCTGGAACTTGTCTGCAACGGCTCCGCCGATAATCATAAAGATCAGGCGCGGAACACTAAGGGCAACAAATACAATTCCAAGTGATGCTTCTAAGTTTAATGTCTTTGCTATGTACCACGTTTGCGAAAACGTAAAAAATGCTAAGGCAAAGCTTGAACATAGGGTAGCGCCCCAAAGAAAGAGGAAATTGGTATTTTTTAATAAAGGTGTTCCCATTTCTTTTGAAGCAAGTTTACTTTTATGTAATTCCTCCATATGAATCCCTTTCTGTCATATGTCTTTTTATCTTTGTTAACAGTTTCTAATTTTTCTATACAGATACTTTTCCATTGTATTCAAAAAAGCAGAATTTGCCCAGCGGATTTTTGAAGCATAAAAATAAGAAGATGCCGAGGCATCTTCTTATTTTACACTTTAAACTAACGCAATATAAATATCAACTTGTGCATTATTTGGATCGAAAGTTCGTTTATCCTACATTAACGGGCAGTAAGGCTCCCACCTCAAGATTGAGAGAAAGCAAAGAAGAATGGCTGATAGTAACCACTCCTATGTCTAATTTAAGGATAATTATGGTGAAGATAAGTAACTAAGTCAATACAGTAATAGTACAAGTGTGTATATTTGGTAGTAATTGACCATAATTATTTGTAAGAGGTGATCAATGTATGGAACAAAAAATAATATGTTTTAGTGCTTGTAGTTCAGAAGCTTATAAAAATTTTCAAGAATCCGTTGAACAACCAGTATCAGTTAATCAATTGGGCAAAAATATTAAAGTAGCTATTCAAGAAGTTGATAGTTCTTTAGATTCTGTATCGATATGGGCTATGCGCTACAGCCCTAAAAATCAAAAGCTTTGGGAGAAAATTGATGAAGGCGATATTGCCCTTTTTTATGGAAATAGGAAATTTATTTCGTACGGTAAAATTATTAAAACGTTAATGTGTGAACAGGCAGCAAAAAATATTTTTGGTGATACCATTTACAAGTTACTTATCATAATGGAAAAAAATAAAGCTGTAGATCAAAAAAGAGATAAGCTTTGGAATACATTTAAGTACTCTGAAATAGCTCGTATTCAAGGTATGATGATCCCAAATATAAAAGTGCAAAATGAACTTTTACAACTTCACAACAATAATATAAGCAGTTTATTAAATGACTTATTAGAAATAAAAGATAATGTAGGTTGATATTAAACTGTTCCATTAATAGACACTTCGAAAAAAGTTGATTAATTTTTCGAATGATTCTTTTGATTGATTAAGTACCTAATTATTTTGATATTTGCTCAAATTTCATATAGATATTTACCGTATTTGGGAATTTATATCTTTTATGATTGGTTTTTTATAATAACAGCTTGATTTGCATAAGTCGTTTAGAGGTCATCACAAATATAGCATATCGCCTAAAACATAAAATACTGAATCCCACATATAAGAATATATCTAATATGTGGGATTCAGTATTTTATTGTGATTTGTCGCACTGTTATTGTATGTTAAAATAGTTTAGCCCATGAATTATCCGTTTGACAAATTATGAGGTGATTATAAATGTGGAACAAAGTTTTTAAAAATATGGAATTTGAAAACCTTCACAATAATGATAGCTTTGTAGGATTGGGAGATAGTGTAGATCTACTTAAGAAGGTTAATGATAAAACGATTGATTTAATATTTGCAGATCCTCCTTACAACATCGGGAAAGATTTTGGTAATAATAAGGACAAGTGGGATAATACTCATGAATACATTAATTGGTGCAAGCAATGGATTGACGAATGTTTCCGTGTGTTAAAGGATAATGGAACATTTTATTTTATGACAGCAACACAATACATGCCTTACTTAGATGTTTATATTAGTGAAAACTACAATGTACTATCTAGAATTATTTGGACATACGATAGCTCAGGGGTTCAGTCTAAAAAAATGTTCGGTTCACTTTATGAACCCATTCTTATGGTAAATAAGGACTCTAAAGCAGCTTATACTTTTAATGCTCAAGATATTTTAGTTGAAGCAAAAACGGGTGCAAAAAGAAAACTAATTGATTATCGTAAGAATCCACCACAGCCTTATAGTACTGAAAAAGTTCCTGGGAATGTGTGGGAATTTCCGCGTGTTCGATTTAAGATGGAAGAATACGAAAATCATCCGACTCAGAAACCAGAAGCTCTTTTGGAAAGAATTATAAAAGCTTCTTCTAATCCGGGGGATATTGTTTTAGATCCATTTTCTGGTTCGTTTACTACTGCTGCGGTTGCTGTTAAGAATGGCAGAAAAGCATTGGGGTTTGAGTTCAATAAAGACTTCTATTTAATCGGTTTGAGAAGAACGGGAATAACAGAAAGATATGACGGAATTAAATTAGAAAAAGATAAGAGTCGAAAAACAACCAATAAATCTAAAAAAGACCACGTAGTTAGAGAAGGTAACATTACTTCTGAAGTGGAAGAAATAGAACACCTTGAAATGTTTTCAGGAGCTAATTTAAAAGTCCGCTAAATGCGGGTTTTTAAATCAGCTCCTTTTTGATTTCCTTCTACTTTTCGATATTATCCAATTCCAGCGGCTCGGCTACTCGCATGTCGAACATCGTCGAAGGGTCTTTATCCCGCATTAACGGGCAGTAAAAGCTGGAGAAGAGCGGGGAAGAAAATTGCCCGTAAAAGCCCGATTGGTTCAACTAACCATCAGTGAGAAAAGCATCACTGATGGAAGTTTCACTTTATATCATGTCGAAGCGCCGATATATCAGAAATAGCGCCGATAAATGCACCACTTCCGCCGATATTTCGGCGGACACGTAAAAGGGACTGATCTCAAAAGGCACTTACGTGCCTTTTGAGATCAGCCCTATATTAAAACATGCTAGAACTATGCATTGGTTGCAGCTTCGCATTTGGATCGAAGTACGCTTTTGCATTGTTTACTGCTGTTGGCGCTTCGCCAAATCCGCATGCAATTAGTTTTACTTTTCCTTCATATGTACAAATATCACCAGCTGCGTAAATACCAGGGATGTTTGTTTCCATTTTAGAGTTTACAACGATGCTGTTTTTTTGGATATCTAAACCCCAGTCTTTAATTGGACCAAGAGAAGATACGAAGCCGTAGTTTACGATGACATCATCAACATCAATGACAACTTTTTCTTCCGTTTTCACATGTTGAAGTACAACTTGTTCAATTTTCTCTTCACCGATCAGTTCAACTGGAACGTATGGTGTTTTTACTTGTGCGCGAGAGTTCATTAACGTTTCAACGCTATGCTCATGTGCGCGGAATTTATCACGACGGTGAACAATTGTTACTTCTTCTGCGATTGGCTCTAACATCATTGTCCAGTCTACCGCAGAGTCTCCGCCGCCAAACACGACAACGCGTTTGCCAGCAAATTTATTCATATCCTCAACGAAATAGTGTAAGTTTGCTTTTTCGAATTTCTCTGTATCCTCTAATTCTAAACGGCGTGGTTGGAACGCACCGTTTCCAGCTGTAATGATGACTGATTTAGAGTAGTGTGTTTCTTTATTTGTTACAAGCTTGAACACGCCATCTGCTTGTTTTTCTAACGTTTGAACAGCTTCTTCTAAACAAACAGTTGGTTCGAACTTGCTCATTTGTTCTTTTAAGTTATTAATGAGTTCTTGTGCACGAATTTTAGGAAAACCTGCAATATCATATATGTACTTTTCAGGATATAATGCAGATAATTGACCACCGAGTTGTGGCAAGCTTTCGATAATCTTTACGCTTGCTTGCCTCATACCGCCGTAAAAAGCTGTGAATAGTCCAGTTGGGCCTCCACCAATAATAGTGATGTCATATACTTTTTGATTTTCTGTCACTGTTTACTCCCCCTATAATTAGGAAATTTTTCGTGATTCTCCTATATACACTCGTATGTATGTTATACGGAACTTCCGTGAACGGAGTGCAAGCGCACTCAAGACAAATGATATCATATTTTATAAAAAAAGCGTTAGAAAACGACTGAATTGTGTATACACTTCGTATAGATTTGTTAGAAAAGAAAAACTAGCCAATAAGTGAAGTACATATCATTTGGTAATTATCACCATCTGTAGTTAATTGAATAGATTTATAGATAATGATTTCACATTTGAAGGTGAGAAGACAGTAATTGTCTCTTGAATTCTGAGCAAATAAGGGAATGTGAAAAAACTTAAAAAGACCTCGTTATTTTAAAATATTGATAATTCTACAACTGCTTGAAAAGTAAAGAGAAAACGACTAATATAGGAAAGTGAATGTGTTAATTTTTTGTGACAAATTTCGTAACATTTTTCAAACTTAATTTTTTATTTTGTCTAGATTGTGAAAAAGTCTACATTCTTAGCATTTAAATTGTTTTAGCATTATTTTTGCTATTTTTACTATCTATATAAAGAAGATTAATTTTTTTATTTTGTCTAGATTGTGAGAAAGTCTACATTCTTAGCATTTAAATTGTTTTAGCATTATTTTTATTATTTTTACTATCTATATAAAGAAGAGGGTTGTGATTAGGGTGAAGAAGCCAAAAATCGTAGTTCTAGGCGCAGGTTATGGCGGAATGATTACTACTGTTCGTCTGCAAAAAACATTATCTGTAAGTGAAGCTGAAATCACATTAGTAAATAACAACAGCTATCATTATCAAGCAACTTGGTTACATGAAAGTGCAGCTGGTACGTTGCATCATGACAAAGTTCGCTTAGACATCAAGGATGTAATCGACACAAATAAAGTAAACTTCGTACAAGACACAGTTGTAGAAATTAAAGCAGCTGAAAAGCGCGTTATCTTAAAGAATGGCGAGCTAGAGTATGATTACTTAGTGATCGGTCTTGGTTTCGAATCTGAAACGTTTGGTATTAAAGGATTAAAAGAGCATGCATTCTCTATCGCTAACATTAATGCAACTCGTCAAATCCGTGAGCATATGGAGTATATGTTCTCTTTATATGCTTCAGAAAAACGTGACGAGTTAGTTACAATTGTTGTCGGCGGTGCTGGATTTACAGGTATCGAGTACGTAGGTGAACTTGCAAACCGTGTTCCTGAGCTTTGCAAAGAGTATGATGTTCCTCGCGAAAAAGCACGCATCATCTGTGTTGAGGCTGCTCCAACAGCGCTTCCTGGTTTCGATCCAGAGCTAGTTGAGTACGCTGTAAAACAATTAGAGAAAAAAGGTGTAGAATTCCGCATCGGTACAGCAATTAAAGAAGGAACTGAAGAAGGTATTCTTGTTGCAAACGGTGACGATGTAGAATTACTGAAATCTGCAACTGTAGTTTGGGCTGCAGGTGTTCGCGGTAACGGTATTGTAGAAGAGTCTGGCTTTGAAGCAATGCGTGGCCGTGTAAAAGTGGACGAGTACATGCACGCTCCAGGTCATGAAGAAGTATTCATGGTTGGTGATGCAGCGTTAATCATTAACGAAGAAATTAACCGTCCATACCCACCAACAGCACAAATTGCAATTCAACAAGGTTATAACATTGCACATAACTTAGCTGTTCTTGTTCGTGGTAAAGGCGAAATGCAGAAGTTTGTATTCGATAACAAAGGTTCTGTATGTTCATTAGGTCATGACGATGCAATGGGCGTTGTAATGGGCAAAAAATTAACTGGTTGGAAAGCTTCATTCATGAAGAAAGTAATCGACAACCGTTACCTATTCATGCTTGGCGGACCTTTATTAGTTCTTAAAAAAGGTAAGTTAAAGTTATTTTAATACGTAATGTAAAGCAGAAATGGCTGTAAGCTGTTTCTGCTTTTTTTATTTTTATTTTACTGAATATTCCGAAGTGAATAAAGACCTTTCACAAAGAGTACACATTTCCCAACATTCTCCTTTCGAAAGCTTTATCCCGCTATTCGCGGGCAGTAAAACCCCACTGACGGAAGTTTCACTTTATAGTATAATGAAAGAAAAGAATGAATATTCTGTTCGTTTGATTGGAAGGGGTTTGCAGTGATGAGTAAGCGAGGAAATGTGTGGCTAGCGGTAAGTGGTCTCGTTATCACAGCAGATGGAAGATGGCTTGTCGTTAAGAAAAAATATGGTGGATTAAAAGGGGAATGGTCATTGCCTGCGGGTTTTGTGAACGAAGGAGAAACAATCGATCAAGCAGTGCAGCGTGAAGTATTAGAAGAAACAGGAATTGCCACAAGTGTAAAAGGAATAATGGGTGCACGATCTGGCGTGATACGCGGTGAGATTAGTGATAATATGATTATTTTTCTTTTAGAGCCAAAAGGAGAAGACATTGTTGTTCAAGAGCGAGAATTGTATGAGGGAGCGTTCCTATTTCCAGAGGATATTGTAAATGATGAAAATGCCTCAGTGTTAATTCGTTATTTGTTAGAAGCGATGCCAGCACCGCTTTTAAAAATGGACGAGACGTTAAATCCAGGGGAACAGTTTGATTATACGGTATATAACGTTTTTGTAGGAAGAGTAGATTGATAAGTAAGAAAGGGCGAAGAAATCATGAGCATACCTGTTTTATTAATCTCAATGATGTTATTTTTAGTCTTATTTTTTGGAATTGGCTTTTTATTAAATATGATTTTACGAGCAACATGGGTGATGGTCGTTGTATATCCGCTTATTTGTGTGTTTATTATTGATAAAGTTGATTTCTTCGATTATTTTGTACAGCCGAAAGAGGCTTTCTCTTCATTAGGAACAAGTTTTCTTCATCTTGGACAAGCTGATATTATGATTTTATCAACTGGCTTAGTTGGTGCTGCTTTATCTGGTGTTGTGATCAAAGCATTGCGGAAAAATGGATATCAAATGTTTTGAGGCTCCTTTCATAGGAGCTTTTTTTAGAGATGTCTAGTTTCAGCGCTTGTCTTTGCTAAACAGGGCACTTACGTGTTTCATGCGTATTTTCTTCATCGTTTAGGGAACAATAACGATGAAGGAGTGTGAAAAATGATAAAACGATTTAGCATTCGCATGATGATGGTTTGCTTATTTTTAGTTGCATTATGTGTAACTTGGCAAGCTGTGTCAGGAATCTCTCTTTCTGAAATGATTCATATGTATAAGAAAAATGAAGTGAAAGAAGTTCACGCAGCTGAGCAAAGTAAGCAAGCGATTCCAAGTACCTCAGTCATTCGTGCTTTAGAGAATGAAAAAGATTGGTCAAAATATCGTTCGATGGAAGTTATGGCAACAGGATATACAGCTGGCAGGGAGTCAACAGGGAAGACAAAAGGACATCCTCAGTATGGGATTACATATTCCGGTGTAAAAGTAAAACGGGACATATACTCAACAATTGCGGCTGATTTGCGCGTATTTCCGATTGGAACAATCTTGTTTATTCCTGGATATGGCTATGGTGTTGTAGCGGATAAAGGCGGTGCTATTAAAGGAAATCGACTTGATTTATATTATGAAACCGTGCAAGATGTATACAGTCAATGGGGAAAGAAGACAGTGAATGTTTACATTGTAAAAATGGGAAATGGAAAATTTACAGAACAAGAGTTAACACTTTTAAACGAAGCGGAACCGATGCAAGTGTTTCGCGGACAATATTTAAACCAACGATAGTCTAGACGCTTATAGCGCTAGACTTTTTTTATTCTCTTGTCATCATGAAATAGAGGGGAAAGAAAATATAGCAAAGGGAGAGCATATATGGAAGACTATCCTTTAGCGTATTATGAGTTTTTCATAAAGTATAACGAAGGTGATTATTATACGTGTCATGACTTATTGGAAGAAATGTGGCTCGAAGACCGGGGGAATTTGTTTTTAAAAGGTTTATTGCAAATGGCAGTTGCTCAGTATCATTACAGCTATGGGAATGTAAAGGGAGCGCGAATGATGATGGAAGTAGCGGAAGAATATTTAACTCCATATTGTCCTGTTTATTGGAATTTGAATGTTGAAAAGGTCGTACACTTTATTCAATTGTGTCGCAAAATTTTACCGAAAGAGATAAATCGAATTCCATACGAGCAAGTGCAGAATTTGCCGCAGCTCCCAGAGTTTATTTTATATATGGAAGAAGTTTGAATTGTCGCATTTTCACGAAAATAAAGCTATAATAGAAACAGAAAAAATCTGGGGGTGCTAGCATGTTTCAAGTACAAAAAGAACTAGCAAGTCATGAAGCGGTAGTTGTCGCCTTATTTGAAGATGAGGTAATGAGTAGTTTTGTAAAAGAATTAGATCAAGCATTTGATGGACATTTACAAGTGCTACTAGACGAGAAAGAAATTTCTCCGAAGAAAAAGTAATTTCGAAAGTACATAGCTTAGGAAAAACAGATGCAAAGCGTTACTACTTTGTCGGTCTTGGCAAAAAAGACAGATGTACAACAGAAACATTGCGCGGTGCACTTGGAAAGTTAGCGAGAACGTTACACGGTGCAAAAGTAAAAAATGTCGCACTTGTATTAGATTCATTCGTTACTGAAAAAATGGACGCAATTGATGTAGCGCATATTGCAGCAGAAACTTATTTACTTGGTACATATGAGTTAGTAACATATAAAACGGATAAAAAAGAAGCGCATCAATTAGAAAGTTTTGTTGTTGTTACAGAAGAAGATCCGCAAGAGATTGAAGCAGCATTAACGGTTGGTTATGTACATGGACGTGCTACAAACTCTGCGCGTACGCTTGTGAATTTGCCGCCAAACGTATTAACGGCAACTGCTTTAGCAGACTATGCAGTTGATCTGGCAGAAAAATATGATATGGACTATAAAGTGCTTGAGAAAGAAGAGATGGAAGAGCTTGGAATGGGTGCGCTTCTGGCGGTCAACCAAGGCTCCGCAGAACCGCCAAAAATGATTGCTCTTTTATATAAAGGTAAAGAAGAGTGGACAGATGTAATTGGCTTAGTTGGTAAAGGTATTACATATGATACAGGTGGTTATTCTTTGAAACCGCGCGAAAGCATGGTTGGTATGAAAGGCGATATGGGCGGCGCAGCAGCTGTTCTTGGAGCGATGGAAATTATCGGTGAGCTTCGCCCAGAGCAAAACGTAGTTGCGATTATTCCTTCTACGGACAATATGGTGAGCGCAACTGCATTTAAACCAGATGATGTGATTACCTCAATGAGCGGTAAAACAATTGAAGTATTAAATACAGATGCAGAAGGCCGCTTAGCATTAGCTGACGGTATTACGTATGCGAAAAAGCTTGGTGCAAATTATCTTGTTGATGTTGCGACATTGACAGGTGGTATTATCGTTGCTCTTGGAAACCATACAACAGGTGCAATGACAAATAACGAAGCATTTTATGAGCAAATGTTAGAAGCAGCGATGGAAACGGATGAGCCAATTTGGCAATTACCGATTTTTGAACGTGATAAAGAACGTGTTCGTAACAGTAAATTTGCAGATTTAAATAACTCACCAGGACGCGATGGTCATGCAATTATGGCAGGAACATTCCTTGGAGAGTTTGCAGAAGAAACACCTTGGGTGCATTTAGATATTGCAGGAACATCTGATACAAAGAGCGTACACGACTTAGGTCCAGTTGGTGGAACAGGCGCGATGGTGCGTACATTAGCAACATTTGTTGAGCGTTTTGGGGAAGAGTAAATGAGGAAAGGATTGGCAGACGCCAATCCTTTTTTTAGATTATTGCCAATGTTTTCCTTTAGTGAACAAAGAGTTAAATGTTGTAAAAAGATAAAAAATATTTGAGGGAAGCGCTATTTTTTTCATATAATGGGATTATGTCTATTGAGAGGAGAGAGCAACATGAATTGGAAAAAAGAATATGAACGCTGGATTTCCTTTGCGAATTTAGATGCAGAGCTAAAGCAGCAACTAGAAGCAATGCAAAGTGATGAAAAGAAAATTGAAGATAGTTTTTATAAAGATTTAGAATTTGGTACAGGTGGTATGCGCGGGGAACTAGGTGCTGGCACAAATCGTTTAAATGTGTACACTGTCCGCAAGGCAACAGAAGGTTTAGCCCGTTTCATTGAAAACCAAGGTGAAGAAGCAAAAGCACGCGGCGTTGTTGTCGCATATGATTCTCGTCACAAGTCTCCAGAGTTTGCGATGGAAGTAGCAGCAACACTAGGTGCTCATGGCATTAAAACATATGTATTTGAAAGTCTGCGCCCAACACCAGAGCTTTCTTTTGCAGTACGTTATTTACATACATGCAGTGGAATCGTTCTTACGGCAAGCCACAATCCGCCTGAATATAATGGCTATAAAGTGTACGGAGATGATGGCGGGCAATTGCCTCCAAAAGAAGCGGATGAGTTAATTCATTATGTAAATGATGTAAGTGACGAATTGACAGTAGAGGTTGCTGATGTAGAGCAATTGAAACAAAATGGTCTCTTACAGATCATCGGTCAAGAAGTTGACGATGCGTATTTAGAACAATTAAAAACGGTTATTCTTAATAAAGAGCTTGTGAAGGAAGTTGGACAAGATTTAAAAATTGTCTTCTCACCTTTACATGGAACATCTAATATTCCGGCTCGCCGTGGTTTGGATGCAGTTGGGTTTAAAAATGTAACTGTTGTGAAAGAACAAGAACAGCCAGATCCAGACTTCTCAACGGTAAAGTCACCAAATCCAGAAGAACATGCTGCATTTGAATTGGCAATTCGGTACGGTGAAGAAATTGATGCAGATGTATTAATTGCAACAGATCCGGATGCTGACCGTCTTGGTGTAGCAGTTCGTAATCATGATGGCCAGTATCAAGTGTTGACAGGAAATCAAACAGGTGCTTTAATGTTGGATTACTTATTAACACAAAAGAAAGAACAAGGTATTTTACCGACAAACGGTGTTGTATTAAAAACAATCGTTACATCTGAATTAGGACGCACAATCGCAAAAGCTTACGGACTTGATACAATCGATACGTTAACTGGCTTTAAATTCATCGGTGAAAAGATTAAGCAATATGAAGCGAGCGGAGAATATGAGTTCCAGTTTGGTTATGAAGAAAGCTACGGTTATTTAATTCGCCCGTTCTGCCGTGATAAAGACGCAGTACAGTCTGTATTATTTGCATGTGAAGTTGCCGCATATTATAAAGCGCAAGGTAAAACATTATATGATGGTTTACTTGAAGTATTTGAAAAGTACGGATATTTCCGTGAAGGACTTGTTTCCTTAACGTTAAAAGGAAAAGATGGAGCAGAGCAAATTCAAAATATGATGACATCTTTCCGTGAAAATAGACCGACAGAAGTGGCTGGCTTAGAAGTAACGATTGCGGAAGATTATAAAGCAAGCGTTAGAACAAAAGTAAAAGAAGATGCGACAGAAGAAATTGAATTACCAAAATCAAATGTATTAAAGTATTATTTGGCAGATGGATCTTGGTTCTGCCTGCGACCATCAGGAACAGAGCCGAAGATTAAGTTTTACTTTGGTGTACAAGGAGATTCACTACAACATAGTGAAGAGAAGCTTGAAGCGATTAAAGAAGATATTATGAATCGTTTTTAATATGAGTAAAGAGGGGGAATATTTTCCCTCTTTTTTTATTTTGCTTATGTTTCTATAATAAAGACAAGAAAGATTATGAGATAAGCATGAAATTTCTCTTATTCTGTGATAGAATTTTATATCGTGTGGGATAAGTATACGCTTTCAAATTGAAAGTTTAGAAGAATTATGTTTTATCTATACGTCAAGAATGGCGAATTAATATCGAAATATTCGGAATGTTTGAAGAAGAGCCCAGAAGTGGCTGGTTGATTCAACTGATCATCAGTGCAGGATGAAGGAAATCTCCACTGATGAAAGTTTTATTTTCTATCTAGGTTTTAATTCACAAAAAGAGAGTTGAGTGTATGAAAGCATCTACTAAAAATTATGTGTTTTTACATGCAGCCTTTTTTTATACTCTATCATAATGGTGTATATGAAATGGGCGGCAAAATTTTCAGTTACTTCAATTAGTTTTTTCTTAGCTTACATGGGGCTTATTATTCTTTTGTTTGGATATGCAATTATTTGGCAGCAAGTAATTAAACATTTTGAAATATCTAAAGCGTATTCACATCGAGGGATTATTATTTTATGGGGGCTTCTATGGTCCGTAGTATTTTTTGGAGATGTCATAAAATGGAATAATTTGCTGGGTGCAGCTATCATTATAATTGGAATTGTTGTGGTGACAAGAGATGAATAAATTTGTACTGCTTTATATTTTCGGCATTATTTTGGCGAACTATTCCCAAATTTTATTAAAAAAAGCAACATTAGCTGTTTATGATACGAAATGGAAAGAATACGTGAATCGTTATGTAATTATTGGATATTCTTTATTTGTGATAAATGCGGGTTTAAATGTAATTGCGATGAAAGGTGTCCCGTTAAAGCAAGCACCTGTTTTAGAATCGCTTAGTTATGTTGTTATTTTAATATTCAGTTGGTATTTTCTTGGTGAGAAAATCACGAAAAGAAAAATAATCGGAAATATTATTATCATTATAGGAATTGCTGTGTTTTGTATGCAGTGAGAGGAGTGTATTTCTATAATAAGTAGTGTTAATTTAAGACAAATAATATAAATGGAGTGTTATGTTGTATGATAAATAGGAAAAAGATATTTTTGTCTTTTTTTGTAGTTTTTTGTGCAGTTTTGTATGTATGCCTGACGGGACCTATTCATACTGTAAACAAAAGTCTTGCTTATAGCAATTATAAGATGGTTGATTTAGCCGAGGGCGATGAATTACGACAAGAGTTTCATTTTGATGGGGAAAACCCAAAGAATTTGTTATTACCTCTTACAAGCGAAAGTTATCATAAAAATGCACTATTGGAGTATGAACTTTCGGTTAAAGGAAGAGTAGTGAGTAAAGAGACAATCGATTTGAACAAATGGGGTGGAGAAGACTATATTAAAGATCCTCATTTTAAAAGTAGTATCATAGTTCCTATTCCAAAAGATTTAGATAATGATGTTGTCTTAAAAGTGAAAATCGTGAAAGCGGAGAATGGTGAAAAAATTGGTATTCGTACTGGGGCATCATTATCATCAGATGGAAAATTGATTGTTAATGGTAAAGAAGATAAAGGACAAGCAGTAGCAGCTAAAATATTATACGATCAACTGGATTGGCTAAAAATTAGACAAGCTACAATTACTGCATTAGTTGCCCTAGTTGTTTTAGCTTTAATTGGGAAAAATACAATTAAGAATTTTGTTGTTGTGGCTGGAGCAATGGGGATTATGTTTAGTTTTAATAATCCGCTTTTTGAAGCAACTGATGAGAATTTTCATTTTGCAAAAGCGTATGATATTAGTTTAGGGCATCTTCTGTCTACGAAACAAGGTGATAAAGTAGGCGTTAACTTGCCAGAGAATATAGATGACATGCCACGACCAAATCAATTTGAGACAACCTATGGATTGCTTGCAAATGGCGAAAGATACGATAGAGCTAAGAGCGAGGCTTGGGATACGTATACCTTTGCAAATAAAACAAAATTTGTCGAGCAACCGACAACGGCTGTTTATACACCAATTCCATATATTCCACAGGCTCTTGGTTTGTTTATTGCCAATATATTAGGTTTAAAAGCTTTCAGCGCTCTAATGTTAGGAAGAATTTTTAACTTAATTGTGTATATTGTCTTGACTGCAATGGCGATAAAAATAATTCCAAGATTGAAAAATACGCTAGCGTTTTTAGCTGCATTTCCGTTATTTGTATCATTAGCTGCATCATTTTCGGCTGATGCAATGTTGATGGGGCTAACTTACTTATTTATCGCTATTATATTACAGAAACTTATGTGTTCGGAAAAGGATGTATTACGAGTTAAGGACTTTGTTATTCCAACCTTGTTATTAATCCTTATTGTATTGTGTAAATTTACGTATTGGCCATTATCATTCTTAATGTTGTCATTTGTTGGACGGGACCTATTCCGTACGAAAATGCAAGGTATTATTTCTTTCCTTATGCTTGCAGGGATATCTGGTTTAATGATGAGTTCTTGGAATGTATTTGTGATGAAGTTTGTTGGAACAATTAATCCAAATGTAAACATTAATCCAGTTGAGCAATTGAAATTCATGTTTGGACATCCATTTGAGGCTATGAGAACATTCTTTGGAACTTTTGAAAACGGAATGAGTACGTGGCTGACCATGTTAAATCAAGTTGGATGGGTAACGCATTTACTGAGCGGTATTGTAATTATTAGTTTGGTTGGGCTTGTTATGACAGCAATCTTTGATTATACAGAAGATAAGTTTAAATTACGCAACTTCGATTATGGGATTTTTATTTTAACAAGTATAAGTATAATTGGACTAGTTATGTTAAGTTTATATTTAACTTGGTCTGAAGTTGGTGCAGATTTTATAAGTGGGCTACAAGGAAGATATTTCTTACCTATTTTGCCAATTATATTGTTTATGTTTAATGAAAAAATGAATGTGAAACAGCATTCGGAGTTAACGGCACAAAGATCCGCGCAGTTAGCATGTTGTATGTTGTTGTATGCAAATGTTTTTATGTTAGGTTATTTATATTAAAGTGGAGTGGGGGATTACTTTTGTTTAAAAAGAAGCTCATTATTATTCCTGCCTATAATGAATCAACGAATTTAATTCATGTTGTAGAGGATATAGAAACGAATGCACCGGATTTTGATTACGTCATTATTAATGACTGTTCAAAGGATGATACAGAGCAAATTTGTAAAGATAATAATTTTAACTACGTCAGTTTGCCAATTAATTTAGGAATCGGTGGAGCGATGCAAACGGGGTATAAATATGCGCAGCGCTACGGTTATGATATTGCTGTACAATTTGATGGTGATGGTCAACATGATGCTGCCTATTTAGGCGTTCTTCTTCAGACGATGGAAGAAGAACAGGCAGATATGGTTATTGGTTCACGTTTTATTAATAAAGAAGGCTTTCAGTCTTCCTTCACAAGAAGATTAGGAATTCGTTTCTTTGAAAAGTTAATTAAAGCTGTATCTGGAAAAATGATCACAGATGCTACTTCTGGATTTAGAATGGTGAATCGCGATATTATTAATGAATTTTGCGATTACTATCCAAAAGATTATCCAGAACCAGAAAGTATTGTTTCTGTATTAAGAAATGACTATAAAATAGAGGAAGCCCCTGTACTTATGCGAGAAAGAATCGGTGGCACATCTTCAATTGTAAATTACAAAGCAATTTATTATATGATTAAAGTGACACTTGCGATTACAATCGACAGATTAAAACCTAAACGAAAGGAGAATGCTTCATGACAATTCGCCTTCAAGTATTAATTATTTTAGGTGTATTAGTAGGATTGATTATTTTTACAAACTTAGTGCGTAAAGAGAAATTAGACCTGAAGTATGTACTAACATGGTTTGGCGTTTTAATCGGTATTCTCATCATTGGAATCGTACCAAAAACGATTAATGTTGTATCGGATTTATTAGGCGTTGCAACGCCAATTAACGCATTGTTTTTCTTCGGATTTATATTTGTAACATGTGTATTGTTCTTTTTAACGATTGTTGTTTCAAGATCTTCTGCTCGTATTAAAGAGTTGACGCAAATCGTAGCGATTCATCAGCATGAAAATGAAAAAATGAAGAAAAAATTGGATAACTATTATAAAGAAGAGAACCAAAAAGTGACTATGTAATAAAGTGAAATTTTTATCGTAGCGCTTCCCTACTGATGGTTAGTTGAACGAATCGGACCCTAACAGGAAACCTAACTTTTTGGATTGCTCAGGACTTTGAGTTGAGGGCTTATTGCCTATTAGAGTGGGATAAAGAGAACAAAAAGGAGTGAATCTTGTATTCACTCCTTTTTGCATGCGTGTAATTCAAACTCATTTAGGTGAATATAAAGTAGGAATATTATGATTATTGGTGATGTTTATATAATAATTAGGGTTGCTTCATTTTCTTACTATTTAAGTGGATTTTTTCGTTGGAAAAGTATAGTAAATTCTTATTTTATTGAAGTAAAAAGAATGAAGAAGTAACGGCAGGAGCATATGGTAATGCTAGAACAAAGCATGTTACATGATGTGCGCTTTTAGATATTAACTGTTTATTAAAGGAAAGTGACAAATAAAGGACAACTATAAAGTAACCTTGACGAATAAAGAAGCAATCATGTAGAATTTGTAGGAAGTGTCATTTTCGGTAAGTGAGAAACAAACATGTAAGAAAACTGTAATATGACACTCAGATTAATAGATATATAATATAGAAGTTGCGTTTTTTCTATAAGGGATGTCTTGTCAAGGAATAAAATGTATTCAATAAATGTACTTTGACGGGGCAAATTAAAAAAATAAATATTTGTATAAATGCGCATATAAACCAACAAAGAAAGAGGTTATAAGCATGAAAAAGGTAAGAAAGGCCATTATCCCAGCTGCTGGTCTTGGAACACGTTTTTTACCAGCAACGAAGGCAATGCCAAAGGAAATGTTACCAATTGTTGATAAACCAACAATTCAATATATCGTTGAAGAAGCAGTTGCTGCAGGTATTGAAGATATTATTATCGTTACAGGTAAAGGAAAACGTGCAATTGAAGACCATTTCGATAATGCTTTTGAATTAGAGCAAAATTTATTAGAAAAGAAAAAGTATGAGCTACTTGAAAGGGTACAAGCTTCTTCTAAAATGGTGGATATTCACTATATCCGTCAAAAGGAACCAAAAGGTTTGGGCCATGCAGTATGGTGCGCGCGCAAATTCATTGGTGATGAGCCGTTTGCTGTATTACTTGGAGACGATATTGTACAAGCAGAAACACCTTGCTTAAAACAGTTAATCGATGAGTATGAAAAAACACTGTCATCCGTAATTGGTGTGCAAACAGTTCCAGAAGATGAAACACATCGCTACGGTATTATTGATCCATTAGAAAAAGACGGCCGTCGTTATCAAGTAAAACAATTTGTTGAAAAACCAGCACAAGGTACAGCACCTTCAAATTTAGCGATTATGGGCCGTTATATATTAACACCGGAAATCTTCCGTTTCTTAGAAGAACAACATATCGGTGCTGGCGGTGAAATTCAATTAACGGATGCAATTCAAAATCTAAATGAAATTCAACGCGTATTCGCTTACGATTTTGAAGGAAAACGTTATGATGTTGGTGAGAAACTTGGCTTTATTCAAACAACAATTGAAATGGCGCTGCAACATGACGAATTAAAAGAAGATTTACTACAAATTATGCAAAACCTTGTGAAAGAACAGGGAGAAGCGATTAAAAACTAATTATTGATAGATGTTCAAGATTAGACATAGTGAATTGGAGAATGAGGTATTCTAAGGAAAACATCCAATTTACTATGTCTAATCTGTGCTTATAAATTGTTCTTTACTTGGAAAATTTGAAAAAGAAAGGGGTACCTACTTTGAAGACCATTACAATTTTAGTACCGGCCTACAATGAAGAAGAAGTGTTAGATCAGTTGTATAGTCGGTTGACAGGAGTAATTGAGTCGGTGCCAAATTACGACTTTGAAATTTTATTTGTGAATGATGGAAGTAAAGATAATACATTAAATATTATTAAAGAGTTTCGAGTACGCGATAAACGCATTTCTTATGTAGATTTATCTCGTAACTTTGGAAAAGAAACAGCAATGATTGCCGGACTGGATCATGCAATGGGAGATGCGGTTATCATTATTGATGCTGATTTACAAGACCCACCGGAATTAATCCCGGAAATGATTCAATATTGGGAGCAAGGCTATGATGACGTTTATGCAAAAAGACGTTCTCGTGCAGGAGAATCTTGGGCGAAAAAATGGACGGCTGGGAAATACTATAGTCTATTAAAGAAAACAACAAGAATCCCAATTCAAGAAAACACAGGAGATTTTCGTTTACTGGACAGACGCTGCGTGGAAGCATTAAAGAAAATTCGTGAAACACAGCGCTATACAAAAGGAATGTTCAGTTGGATTGGCTACAATAAGAAAGAAATTTTATTTGACCGCGATCCGCGCGCAGCTGGTGAAACGAAATGGAATTACTTTAAATTAATGGATTTAGCAATCGAAGGGCTTACATCCTTTACTACGTTCCCATTACGTCTTGCATCTTTCACAGGGTTTACCGTATCATTCTTTGCATTTTGTTACATTGTGTGGATTATTATTAAGACGATGATGTATGGTGAACCGGTAAGCGGCTATCCATCTATGATGACAGCGATTTTATTCATCGGCGGCGTACAGTTAATCGCAATTGGAATTATCGGTGAATATTTAGGACGTATCTTTAACGAAACGAAAAATCGTCCACTATACTTTGTAGATGAGTATAATGATGATAAAGTAACAAATTTGGATGAAAAGCCGACAGCAAAGTTATATCGCGTAGAAGATCATAAAGTAAAATCAAATCGTTAGGAGATTACAAACGTGAATAACAAAACGAAGGAAATCTTTAACTATTTGGTTTTTGGCGGTTTAACGACGCTGGTCAACATTGTTACGTATTATGTTTGTGCAACTTTAGCTGGAATGGATTACAAAGTTGCCACGACAATTGCATGGATTGTATCTGTGTTGTTTGCGTATATTACAAATAAAAAATATGTATTTAGCAGCCAACAAACAAGCTTTGCCCATGCCATGAAAGAATTCTTCTATTTTATGGGCTTTCGCGTAATATCTTATTTCATAGATATCTTCTCCATGATTGCATTAGTCGAATGGTTAGGTATTAATGATTTAGTATCTAAGATTATCGCGAATGTTATTGTTGTAGTTGTTAACTATTTTGCAAGTAAATATATAATTTTTAAAAAGAAGGCCGAAGTTAAAGAAGGCCAAAATGCATAAAAAACAAATAGCTTGGCTATATGCCGGCTATTGTTTTTTATACATATATATTTTGAACTAGGAATAACATGGAGGCGTATAATGCAACAACTGTTAGATTTATTTAAGAAAAAGAAATTTTTGTACGCATTAGCTTTTTTCCTTCCGTTTTCTATTTATGGTGTAATGTTTATACTGCTTGGTATTGCTCCATTTGGAGAAAAGTCAATTCTTGTTACTGATTTGCACACACAGTATGTACAGTTTTACACATATTTATATGATGTTATGAAAAATGGAAAAAGCATTTTTTATAGCTGGGAAGGCGGAATGGGACTAAACTTCCTTGGCGTATTTGCCTATTATTTAGCAAGCCCGTTTTCTATTTTAATTCTCTTTTTTGATCGTGCTCATATTCCAGAAGCGATTATGGTCATGACATTATTAAAAGTCGGGTTAGCTGGTATGACAATGACGCATTATTTAAGTCACATGATGAAGCGTCGTGATATTACAATTGCAGTATTCTCAACTTTTTATGCATTAATGTCATTTGTAACAGTCTATTCTTTCTGTGTCATGTGGCTAGATGCAATTTATCTACTTCCACTCATTATGCTTGGAATTGAGAGGTTGCTGACGACTAAAAAATACGGATTGTTTATTTTTAGTTTAGCTCTTACATTTATTACAAACTTCTATATTTCGTATATGGTTGGAATCTTTACATTTATTTACTTTATCGTGCGTTTTTGTGTCCTTTATGACATTCGCAATGTAAAGCAATTCTTTCAAAAGTTTGTATGGTTCTGTATTGGGACAGGTTTAGCAGTTGGAATGTCAGCATTCATCACGATCCCAACGTATTTGGACTTAAAGAGCAATTTTGCGGAACGTGCGAAAATTCCATTTTCTACATCGTTTAATTTTGACCC
Organism: Bacillus sp. EA-CB0995; assembly: GCF_055814245.1. Lineage (NCBI taxonomy): Bacteria > Bacillati > Bacillota > Bacilli > Caryophanales > Bacillaceae > Bacillus > Bacillus sp. EA-CB0995. The sequence continues at coordinate 765,976 of NZ_CP169269.1, forward strand.
ATTTGACTTTTATAGTCGTTTCTTTAATGGAGTTGTAGATACAACGGTTAATGGAATGCCAAACGTTTATGCTGGTGTATTAACAGTATTGCTTGTACCATTGTTCTTTGTAACAAAGAAGATTTCATTAAAAGAAAAAATTGCGTATGGGGCAGTGATGCTGTTTTTAGTTATTTCTTTTGAAATACCGTTTTTAAATATTGCTTGGCATGGTTTTGAGCCGCCAACGAATTTCCCGTATCGTTATTCGTTTGTATTTTCATTTTTGCTTGTTTATGTAGCTGCTCGAACATTTATGATATTTGGGGAAGACTTATTACCAGCATTAAAAAAAGTAGTTTTCTTCAACATATTTATGATCATTTTACTTGGGAAAGTAGCACCTTCTTATATGCAATCCAATAAAATGATGGCAAACATCTTTTTGGTTGTTGTTTATGCGTTGTTACTATACTTAAAGGTTCGACTAAAAAACAAAAAAGCATTAGTATCTTTTGCCTTGTTAGCTATAGCCTCGCTGGATGTTGCACTGAATACAATGTATTCGATTAAGCTAATGGGTTATGAGTATGGTTACATTAATCGTCAAGAATATGCATCCCCATATCCGGGATATGAAGAAACGATTCAAAAAGTAGCTGAAAAAGATCCAGGGTTATATCGCATGGAAACAACAATGGGGAGAACCTGGAATGATGCGATGCGCTTTGGATATAAAGGGATTACTCATTTCAATTCTGTTGCGAATGGGCATTTGAATTTATATATGCAAGATTTAGGTTACGGTTATTTGGACGCATTAATTTTACAAAACGGCAAAGGAATTGTTTCAACTGATGCCCTGTTTGGTATGAAATATATGATTTCGGATAGTCCATTAAATAAATATGGTTTTGAAAAAATCGACAGTGTCGGTGACTTCTCCATATATGAGAATAAAAATGCCCTTCCGTTTGGCTATATGGTCAATAAAGAAGAGTTTGATACAAAAGGAAAAGATAAGTTAAAGGTTCAAAAATACAATTATACAAACTCATTTGAAGAGCAAAATAAACTAATTGGCAAGTTAAATGGACAAAGTGTTGAATATTATAAAGCGCTTCAACCGGTTTCTGTTCAATATAACAACTTACAAGTAGTAGAAACAGAAAAAAGCAAGAAGCAACTTGCTAATGAAAAGCAAAAAATGGCTCTTACAAACCAAAAACCAATCGAATTGGCAAAACTGCAAGATGATAAGCCAGCGAGTATTAAATACGTGTTTGATGTTAAAGGAAAACAGCAGTTATATACAAAATTGCGTGTGAACCCAACTGGTGTAACAAAGGTTTACGTAAATGGAAAAACATTAGGTAAAACAATTGGTGAGGGACCGGATAGCGACTTATCTAATTATCCAGAGTATTATTGGAACAATGGTATTCTTGACTTGGGCTCTTTTGAAAATGAAAAAGTGGAAGTAGAAGTGCAGGTAAAACCTCATTCCATTGAATTAGATCAACAATTGTTCTATGGACTTGATGTAGATACATTTGAAAAACGGGTAGATGAATTAAAACAACAGCCGTTGAACGTAACAAACTACACGGGTCGCAGTGTTGAAGGAAAGATTGATGTAAAAGAAGATAATTTCCTTTTCTTATCTATTCCATATGATAAAGGATGGAAAGCAACAGTTGATGGAAAAGATGCAAAAGTACTGAAATTAAATGATGCATTTCTTGGAATAGAACTACCAAAAGGTACGCATACAATTGAATTGAAGTATACATCCCCAGGATTTACAGTAGGGGTCATTGTTTCTGTTATCAGCTTACTAGCAACGGTTTTTCTTTGCTTTATCGTGCTGAAGAAGAGGAAGTAAAATGAAAGAGGATCCTCTCTAAGTAGGGCTAACAGAGCCTACTTAGAGAGGATTTTTATATATTCGCTTACGTCAAGAAACAGCAAGTACGCAAGAGGAAAATAAAAATAAAACAGGAGCGTAAAATAATGAAAAAATTAAGAAGTCTGTATGGCGTTCTGTTCTTTTTCGTTCCATTCTGTATATTACTTATATGCTATGCTTTGTTCGGTGTGTATCCGTTTGGAAAGTATTCAATATTAATTAGTGATTTAAACACGCAATATGTTCAATTTTATTCTTATTTACATAGCGTATTTACAGAAGGGAAGAGCTTACAATATACAATTGAATTAGGCGGGGGACTTAACTTTCTCGGGACATTCGCCTACTATTTAGCAAGCCCGTTTTCTGTTCTTCTTTACTTCTTTAATAAGGAAAGCATTCCAGAATTTATTTTTCTTATCACACTTTTAAAAGTGGGATTTGCAGGATTAACATGTGGTTGGTTTTTACGTTATGTGATAGGGAAAGAGCATAAAGGGTTGTTACTGTTTTCAACTGCTTATGCATTGTCAGGTTATGTTATGGCCTATTCGTTTCATGTCATGTGGCTAGATGGTGTCGTGTTCCTACCGGTTGTTTTAATTGGAGTTGAAAAGCTTTTACGAGACAGAAAGGTTATTTTCTTTACGGTTGCATTAGCGATTATGTTTATCGCTAATTTCTATATTTCATTTATGTTCGGGATTTTTACATTCCTTTATTTTATCATTCGACTCTTTTCACAATATAAGTTTCGAGATATAAAAACATGGGGGAAATATTTTCTGTTGTTTTGCATTGGAACGGGACTAGCTGTTGGAATAGGATCTGTAATTATTTTTCCAACTCTTGGAGCGTTAAAGAGTAACCCATATAGTATCAGTTCAATGGACTTCAAATTAGAATGGAATCTTAATTTACTTGATTTTTATTGGAAGCTATTATCTGGAGGATATGATTCAAGTTTATTTGGTGCTCCTAATGTATATGCGTCCACATTAGTATTAGTATTATTACCTTTATACTTTGTTAATAAAGAAATTAACAAGAGAGAAAAATTCTTATCTATATTTGTATTTTTGTTCTTAATTTGCAGTTTTGCAATTCCATTTTTAAATTTAGCTTGGCATGGGAATAAGCCACCAAATGCGTACCCACATCGTTTTGCCTTTGTATTTGTTATGTTAACAATTTTTATGGCAGCCAGAGTATTTCAACATATGAATCGAAAATATGTTGTGCCATTATGGATTAGTTACATCGTACATCTTATTCTACTCTATTCATTATCAGTGAAAGGATATAAAGCAGTTCATAACGATATACTGCTTACAAACGCTCTTTTTATTACGGTTGTTGTTATCGTATTGCATATTCGTATGATGAAACCATCATTATCAAAATTAACAACAGGATTATTGTTCATTTGTTTAATAGTTGATGTTGGTTTTAATACAAATAACTACATTCATGGTCTCCATAAAGAAATGACTTATGCAAAGCGGAAAGAATACGAACTGAATAAAACTGCTAAACAAGCTATTCAATATGTAAATGAAATCAATACAGAGCGGTCTCGTGTAAGTTCTCAATATTTTCGAACGCTAAATGATTCATTACAATATGATTATCCATCTTTTCAAACATTTAATTCGATGGCAAATGGATCATTTCATCGCTTTTTAAAGCAGACAGGGTACTCAACGTCTCCCGATTTTTTAGTAGCAAATAATCATGGTGACACATTGTTATTAGACGCTATTTTAAAAATTGGATATAGAATTGAAGATGGTAGTATACCGAAATATGGGTACGAGAAAATAAAACAAATTGGTTTTGCTAATGTGTTTAAGGATAACAATATTATTCCATTCGGCTATCCGGTTGAACGTATACCTTCTAAAGATGAAAAGAATCCTTTTGTTTTTCAAGAAAAGCTGGTTGGTGCAAAAGAAGGAACGCTATTTAAAAAGCTAGCAGACCCAAAAATTTCGCTAAAAAATATGGCCGCTGTTTCAGGAGAAGAAGGAATATATGAAAGAGTTAATAAGGTAGAGCCGGGATATATTACGATTCAAGTAAGTATACCAAAAGAGGTTCAATTATATGGATTAGCTGATGGAATTGAAAAGTGGAAAGAAATCGTAGTGAATGACCAGTATACGTGTTACTTACCGCCTGATCCAGAAAAATCTATAATTGATTTTGGATACTTCCCAACAAAAGGGATTACAACAATGAAGATAAAGGTTGAGGACGAAGATGTCTTCTCATTAAAAGGGCTCCAGTTTTATGGATTAGATATAGACAAATTTAATGAGACGGTAAAAGAATTACAAAAGAGCACAATGAAAGTTACTGAAAACAAAGGAACAACAATAAAGGGAAATATAGCATTAAATAATGAATCTACATTTGTATTTCCGATTCCTTATGATGCTGGCTGGTCCGTTACAATTGATGGGAAAGAGCAGCCTACAGAAAAAATTGTGGATGGTTTATTAGGAGTCAAGGCGAACGCTGGTGACCATGAAGTTGTACTTACTTACCATTCTCCAGGTTTAAAACTAGGTATCAGTATTTCTGTTGTGAGTGTCATCCTTACTGTATTATTTGCTATTGTACAGACAAGGATGTTACGGAAAAAACGTAGAATAAGAAATGAAAAATAAAGAAAAAAGCTACTGAATTCTTCAGTAGCTTTTTTTGTACGGTGCTGTATATACCCAGTTGTTAAAAAGAAGTACAACATAAATGAAGCATTTTCTAATATGTTATAAAATGCGCTGCCAATAATTACTCCAACTATTAAATATAAAACAAGAGGAGCGAATGTTAATTCTTTCCTGTATTTCCAAAGAAGAGAAACGAACCCAAAGGCGAATCCCGCACATAAGAGTACGCCTATTATACCTGTTTCAGCAAGTATTTGAATGTATTGATTATCGGAATAGAAGTCCCATGTAATCTTATAGTGTTTATAAATAGGCGATGAGAAAGTTTGCGTAGCAGCATCACCAAATGTTCCAAATCCATAGCCGGTAATTGGTTTATCTTGAAAGATTTCAACTGCTTTTTTTACATAGTAAATGCGCCCATCTTGTTTACTAAGTTCAACTGTGTCTTCTGAGAGTGCTTCTGTAAATCGTTTTACACCCATTCTCTCTCCCTCTAAATAGTTCGTCATTTTGGAGATGCATGAAGCGCATAGGAATGACACAAGAGCGATTACTAGCAGTGATTTCCAATTTGAAAATTTCCGGTTGATGCATAAATAGACAACTAAAAAGACAGTAATTGTTAGAAATGCACCACGTGAATATGTGAGCCATAATGTTGTGGCAATGAGTGTGAGCCCTATATATGTGACATATTTCATTTTTCCTGATACGTTTCGAAGAACGTATAGTGAAATAAGAAAAGCTAATATCAAATATAGTGCCAATTCATTTGGGCCGCCCGCCATTCCGTATATCCGAATTTTGTTTGTTGGAGCAAGCACAAGATGTTTCCAAGCTTCTGGCAAAAACATGGTTCGCAATGATAGTTTCTCAATCAGCCCCTGTATAGACATAATGACAGAAGCAATGAAGGTGATTTGCGCAAAAAATAATATATCCTCATCGTGAATGGTGATACGAGAAGCGATATAGTATACAAAATAAAATAGAAGCAGTGTGTGTAATTGCATAGCAATTGCGACAAGTGAAACACCATGCGATAGACCGATTGCAGCACCAAACAAGCAGAAAAGAAAATATAATATTTCAAAGTATCGGAATGAAAAAAGCTGTGAAATATTATGTCGGTACTGCCATAATAGACGCAATAAGAGAGAAATAATGATGAATAGACCGATAAACTTTAGCCCAGGATTATAAGCAACGAGAAAGGGGCGCATCGGAATAAACATTAGTAAATAAGCAATACCGAGCTTTTCATCTCGAAAAGCAGCACATGCTAGTGCGACAGAAATGAAAAGTCCGGTATAAGTTGATGGAAACAGTAATCCCAATATAACGAAGAAGATACTTGCCCATATATAGTAGAATCGAGTTGAATGTGTCATATATATCCTCCTTTAACATGATGATGGTGTGCGATAAATTGCTGTAACTTCCTTTAACATTTTTGAAAAAGTGAAGTTTTGTAAGTAATGTTCGCGTCCACATTCTGCTAAGGAATGATATAACTTTTCATCTTGTAATAATTGTGCTAAAGATGCAGCCAATGTTTCTTCCGATCCATACGGTATTAATAAACCCGAATGATTATGAACAATTACTTCTGGCAAACCACCGACATTTGTTGCAATAACAGGTTTTTTCATAGCAATTGCTTCAATAGCGACATAGGATAATCCTTCATTTTCTGATGGAATCACAATAATGTCATGTTTTGTATATTCTTTTATAATGTCGTCTTGAAAGCCTGTTAATGATACATGTTCACATAGTGATAACTCTTGAATCATCTCTGTTAACTCTTCTTTTAACGGTCCTTCACCGATAATATCACAATGCCATTGTAAAGATGGATGTAGTGCTTTTAGCTCTTTCAAGCCTTTTAATAAGAATAGTTGTCCTTTTTCTTTGCTAAGCCTTCCGATAACAGCTATTTTTTTTGGGTGATGCTGAGAAAGAGAGGCATCTATATACGGATCTGCAACGCCGTTATAAATGACCTTTATCTTTTTTCTGGTACGCCCTTTTGACATAGCTGCTCCTTCATAAATTGAGAGATGCAAATGATAGCATCATTATAGCGGGTAAAAAAGGAATTGCTCCACTTTAGGTGAAATGACATCGGCACATTTACGTGGTATGTCCAAATAACCCGAATAGGAGCACCTAATAATTTGGCTAGAATAGCGATATAATTTTCACGTAAAAACTGTGCATGAACAATATCGATTTTTTCTTTTTTATAATTTTCTTTAACTGCATAGCAGCTTGTATATCAAAAGGATGACGCATTTTGATTTGATACATCGGTACGTTTAGTTGTTCAAACTTTTTTAAGAAAGGACCAGGGATAGAGTATACAAGGATACAGTGTTCTGGACCAACGGATTCCATTAAATCTAGAACGTATTTTTCGGATCCGCCATCCCCGATATAATTTAAAAGGTACATAATTTTATTCATTTATATTCTTCCTTTTACCTAAAAATAGCGACAGCAATTGTTGTAGCTCCTTTATCTTTAATATATAAGTAACGAGTAAGTAAACGATGGCACCAATTGCTATTGCTAATAAGATAAGCAACTTTGTATCGTGTGAGAAATGAAGCAGCAGTTTAGAAGCATACAAACTTACAAAAGATGCAACAATACATTTAAGTAAAAAGCCACCGTAGTGCGAGCTTACCTGTTCTTTCTCTTTCATGAATTTTCGGAGCATCCATAATAGCATGAGTACAGTGCTGGCTGATGCTATTGAAGTGGAAAGAGCTGCACCAGCTAAACCAATTTGGTTAACGAGTATAATGCATAATATAACATTTATAATCATGGAAATAATCGATGCATACATAATGTATCGATTCAGTTTCAAAGAAAAAGCAAGCGATCAAGTAAGTCTTTTAAAGGCTGCATGAGGGCAGCTAACGCATAAAATTGCAGCGCGGTTGCTGTCATTATGATAGAATCTTCCCCAAATGCACCATAGTTATAAACAACTTTGACAATTTCCTCTGTAAAAAAGGTGAAATAAATAAAAACAGGAATAAACAAATATAACAGCACCTTTATATTTGTTTCCATTAATTTTGTGAAGTCTTTCCAGTTCGAATGATTTACGTATTCGACAAATTTAGGATACATAACTGTTAAAACAGGAGCAGCAATTAACCCAAGCGGAATAAAGTATAGCTTTTGGGAGTAATTAAGAGCTGCGATGGATCCTTCTTGTAATCCGGAGACTAGTGTACGATCTACAAGTAGATTAATTTGAACAGACATACTTGTAATAAAAGCAGGAATGCTCAAAGATATCATGGTTTTTAAAGAAGGATCTTTCCAATCGATTACAAATTGATAGCGATATCCTTCACGCTTGGAGGCGAAATAAACGAGTATATTTTGTACGATGTTTCCGACAATAACACCTAATGCTAGTGCATAAATTCCTATCCATTGTACAAGGCAAATAAAAATAATAAGTGTAATACCGTTTAATACAACCCATTGCATACTCGTAATACGAAATTTATGTAAACTGTTCAAATAAGCATTAAAAATATCAATCATGAATGTACAAAATACAGTCGGAAAAATAATTTGCAATAGATGAGCCGATAATAAAGCTGTTTGCTCAGGGAGCCCATGCGCAAATATTGAAATGAAGAAGCGGGGCTGTAATTCAATGAGCAAAAGCGGAATGAAAAAAATAAGTAGAACTATGTTTAAAAAGTTATTCATAAATCGATATGCTTTATGTGGATCTTTTCCTTTTAACTCCATAAAGATAGGAATGAAAGAAAAGGCGAAAGCCCCTGTAATACCAGTGAAAACAATAGTTGGTATATTTAAAGCTACAACGTATGCGTCAACGGAATAATTTGTACCGAAATAAGCTCCAAGTGTTACTTCTTTTGTAAATCCAAGTAGTTTTCCTAAAGCTGTCCCAAGGGTGAAAAATAGTGTTACAATGAGAAATCTTTTTGTATTGTCTTGAGATGCCTCTCTACTCATTTATAATCAATTCCTTATTTAAATTTAATTCTTTTTCAAGCATAATTTATTTGTATGTAAAAATCAAATATATCTTGGTAACGTAAAATGTTTCCCAATTAAAAAAGGATATCACCCAATAGGGGCGGATATCCTTTTTAGCTCGCAATAAAAGACCGTAATAATTCTCGCCTCTTATAACAAAACAATAGTATGAAATAACGGTTTCACCTTATGAAGCAAGGCGACTATTCTGATAGGCAGAACGGCGAACAGCATAGTATATACGAGGTGCAATAACTGCACCGATCATTGTAAAGATGATATCTTTTACAGCAAACCACATCATAACTTTCCAAGCTGCTGCATAGCTAATATGACCGCCTACCCAATTGTTTATAGCTAAGTACATATAAGTCGTTCCAATAATATAGACAAGAATGATTCCGACAGCAGAAGCAGTAGCAAATGTACCGAATTTTGGGTTTTTGACTTGCTCAACGATTTTACCTGTTACATAAGCAACAACAATGAAAGAAAGAATAAATCCGCCAGTTGGGCTTAATAGAGTACTAAATCCAGCTTGAAAGCCAGCGAATATAGGTGCTCCTGCAATTCCAACTAGTGTATAAACAATCATAGATAAGGCCCCGATTCGGCTTCCAAGAAGAAGACCAGCTAAAATAGCAAAGAATGGCTGCATAGAAAGCGGAATACCTGCAACTTGTAGAAATGGTGCCCAAGATGTAATATTTGCGCCAATTGCCATAAGTGCGACAAACATTGCAGCTAAAGCTAAGTCTGATGCACGAAGTTTATTCATAATGTTAACCTCCGATTGTTTTGTAGTTAACATTATCGTACTGAATTCATCTATGCATTGTCAATTAGAATATTTTGATATTTTGGCTTTAATACTTCACGAAGTAATGTATATGGAATCCGGAATTGTGGGATACCACTTGCGTACGGCGCAATTTCGTACAGCGGGAAATAAATCATGAGATGATCTTGTTCTAAAACGTATTTGAGTTTTTTTCGTTCATCGCTTTCTCGGCAGCATCTGGGAAGAAGTTCTCCTTATTTTGCTCAATTTGTCTAACGATTTCTGTCTTAATGATTGTTTCATATTGACTATCTTTTTGAAATAAGTCTGCTAAGCGGAGAGGTTTGTTTTTCTCTACATCAAATGTATTTGCTTTCCACTCGTACATGCCATGAGCGCCACCCGTATATTGATAGCGATTTACATATAGACTGAGCAATGGGAATTTATTTAATCCTACTTTGTAGTCAACATTCGCGATATATGGATGAAATGGAGCATCTGTCTCTTTTGATTGTTCATAATATGTTTTTGCATCTTTTTCTAAGTTCTTTTTAAACTGGTTCGTGCTTTTTTCATAATACGTATTTAATTTCTTTTGAAATTGTCCATCTGGAATGTTATGAAATTGTGGATAGTTGAGTTGATATTCAAAATAAGGGTTCTTACCTTTTTGGGTCATAGTATGAACTTTAATTGTAAGGTTAGATGGTTGGGCTGCTATTGCATTTTTTGGTACAATAGCGATAGAGAAGTAAAAAAATAATATAATATATAATAGTTTCTTCATAAAAGGTACCTCCATGTATTATAGATTCACTGATAGTTTGAAAAGAAATAGATATTATTATGCGTTTTTTGGTAATTCGAAAGGGGATAATTGTATGCCTAAAACATTAATGGAAGCATTAGGTATTGAATTATTAGAAATGACAGAGGAGAAGGTTGTAGCGACAATGCCAGTACATGGAAGTACGCATCAACCATTTGGTTTTTTACACGGAGGAGCATCTGTTGCTCTAGCAGAAACAGTTGCAAGTGTTGGTACATATAATTTAATTGATCAAGATAAATATCTGTGCTTTGGTCTTGAAATTAATGCAAATCATTTACATTCAAAACGAGAAGGAATTGTAACAGCGATCGGAACACCACTTCACAAAGGGAAAACGACGATGGTGTGGGACATTCGAATTATTGATGAAGACAATACTTTAATTTGTATTTCCAGATGTACAGTTGCAGTGAAAGAGAAAAATAAAAACGATTGCCGATATTGGCAATCGTTTTTTTTCTTTCATGCTGTATTCATTGAACATTGTGGAAGGGTCTTTATCCCGCATTAACGGGCAGTAAAGGCTGGAGAAGAGCGGGGAAGAAAACTGCCCGTAAAAGCCCGATTGGTGAGAGCTTTCCATCAGTGAGAAAAGCGTCACTGATGGAAGTTTCACTTTATATCCTGTCGAAGCGCCGATATATTGAGAAGATGAAAAAAACGACTGCCTCAAGCAGTCGTTTTCTCATTAAAATTGAATTTTCTTCTCTAAGAAGCCTTTTAGTTCGCTAATTGGCATACGTACTTGTTCCATTGTGTCACGGTCACGTACTGTAACTGCTTTGTCTTCAACAGAGTCGAAGTCGTAAGTGATACAGAATGGTGTACCGATTTCGTCTTGACGGCGGTAACGTTTACCGATAGAACCTGTTTCATCGAAGTCCACCATGAAGTCTTTTGCAATTTCTGCGAACACTTCTTGTGCACCTTCAGATAGCTTTTTAGAAAGCGGCAGGATTGCTGCTTTAAATGGCGCTAATGCTGGGTGGAAACGAAGAACTGTACGAGAGTCGTTCTCTAATTGCTCTTCTTCGTATGCATCACATAAGAATGCTAATGTTACGCGGTCTGCGCCAAGAGATGGCTCGATGCAGTATGGTACGTAACGTTCATTCGTTTGTGGATCTACATAGTTAAAGTCTTCAGTAGAATGCTCCATATGACGGTTTAAGTCAAAGTCTGTACGAGACGCGATGCCCCAAAGTTCGCCCCAGCCAAATGGGAATTTAAATTCGATATCAGTTGTTGCGTTACTGTAATGAGATAATTCTTCTTCACCGTGGTCGCGAAGACGCATACTTTCTTCGTTCATACCAAGTGTAAGAAGCCAGTTTTTACAAGTGTTGCGCCAGAATGTGAACCATTCTAAATCGTCGCCAGGTTTGCAGAAGAATTCAAGTTCCATTTGTTCAAACTCACGTGTACGGAATGTAAAGTTACCAGGTGTAATTTCATTACGGAAGCTTTTACCGATTTGGCCGATACCAAATGGGAGCTTTTTACGCATAGAGCGTTGAACGTTTTTGAAGTTTACGAAAATACCTTGTGCAGTTTCAGGACGAAGGAAAATTTCGTTTGTGCTAGATTCTGTAACACCTTGGAATGTTTTAAACATTAAGTTGAACTGACGAATTTCAGTGAAGTCTTCGCTGCCGCAATCTGGGCATTTTACTTCGTGTTCTTTCATTAATCCAGCCATTTGATCGAAAGTAAGACCGTCAACGATCATTTCGATGCCTTTTGCATCTAAAGCATCTTCGATTAATTTGTCAGCACGGTGGCGCGCTTTACATTTTTTACAGTCGATCATTGGATCGTTGAAGTTTCCAACGTGGCCAGATGCTACCCAAGTTTTTGGGTTCATTAAAATTGCTGCGTCTAAACCTACGTTATACGGAGATTCTTGAATGAATTTTTTCCACCAAGCTTTTTCACGTTGTTTTTTAATTCGATACCAAGTGGACCGTAATCCCAAGTATTTGCAAGACCACCGTAAATTTCAGAACCCGGAAAAACAAAACCACGATGCTTTGCTAAGTTTACGATTTGTTCCATTGAAGCCATTTTCAATTCCTCCTTAAAAGGTAACGTATTGGCGATGAAGGATAGAGTAGTACTTGTAGAAGTGATGGGGAGTGAGCCGCTTCCGCTTTTCAATAAAAAAACGCTCGTCCCAAGGCTTATTCAGCCTAGGGACGAGCGTTTGCCCGCGGTTCCACCCTAGTTGACACACAAAATTGTATGTCCACTTTATATTGCATTGCTCGGGACTGCCTTTTTCCTTGCAGTTTCAGGCTTTCACCATCCCTGAATCGCTTCGTTTTTGCAAGTACTTATTTGTCCTTCATCGCTACCATATTTAAAAAATAGATGACCATATTTTATCATGTTCTCTTTTAATTCACAATAGAGAGACGTATTTAGCGTAGTATATGCAGTATCTAGTATGTAGTATAGCCCAAAAATTACTGCTCGAATACATTTTTGATATGTTTAATAGCTTCACGTTTACTAAGCGGTGCAAGATGATGTGTTTGTACGAATTCCCATACAGCTTGCGGATTTGTTTTTGCGTATTCACGAAGTACCCAGCCGATTGCTTTTTGAATGAAAAATTCTTTAGAGTGACTGAGCTGCTCGATTAACGAGAAGAGGAGTTTTATATCTGTTTTTTCTTTATACTTAAGCTGGAATAAAAGGCATGTTCGCTGCAGCCACATATTGTTAGACGCCATCCACTTTTGCACATACGCTTCGATTAAATGTGGGTGTGTCGCTAAGATGAGGCCAACAAAATGACTTGCAAGCATATCCACAGAATCCCACCATGATTTTGTAGTAATGAGCTCTTCTAAGAGTGGTAAATGTGTTTCATTTAAATGTTTGCGATATTTATCTAATAGAGTTAAAGCAACCATTTGAAATTCTCGTTCTGGCAGTGCCCATAGTTCGCGAAGAATAACAGGAAGTTCTGCTCCTTTTGGTGCCTCAGTATTTTGTAACACTTCCCGAAATAACTGTTTTCGCTCTGGGGTTTGAATGCCGAGAAATGGAAAGTGATTTTTCATATAACGTTCCATTGGTTCTGCTTTTTCCCGGTTGCGATGTGCTTCAAAGTGTTTCTGTAGGCTTTCTGTGAAAGGATGCATATATTCACTCCTTATTCTTATTTTTCTATTTAAGTGTAACGCTTTTGGGACAAGATAAAAATTTTTTTATCCACTTCTTAATACTTTCCGTTACGAATATATAGAAAAAGAACGGAACTGAGTTAAAAGGGGGTATTAAGATGGGTGACCAAGTTGTAATAGGTGGGACAGCGAATGATGGGATTATAGCCGGCTTTTTAGCGTTAGGACTTATTTTTGTTATTATCTTTTTAGTCTGGGTTGTAGCTGCTTATTTATTAACAGCATTCGCGCTGTATAACATGGCAAAAGCTGATGGGTTGGAAGATTCCTTCTTTGCGTTTATTCCATTTTTAAATTGTAAAATATGGGGAGATTTAATTGGAAAGAAATTACCGCAATTTATGCAGCCGCAAGCGGGATGGAAGTTATTTGGTGTGTATGTTGCCTGCTTTATTATCGGATGGATTCCATTTTTGCATACCATATCTTCAGTCCTATTGATTGCGTTAGGTATTTATATCGTATATTTACTATTAGAAAGATACACAACAAATGCAGTACTATATACGGTGCTACACGTTATTACATGTTCCATTTTTCTTCCGATTCACTTATTTGTAATTCGAAATAATGAACCGAGATATTAAGGATAAGAAAAAACGGAAGGGTTTCCTTCCGTTTTTTCTATTGTCTAGCTCCAGCAGCTAGCATGGTCAGTGGCTTCGCTTCTCATTCTGAGCGAGCCGCTTTCGCTTTACGTTACATTAAGTAACGGAAATAAATATAAATGTTCGAAATGATTAATGAAACAATTGTAATTGGGAAGCCAACTTTTAAGAATTCCATATAGCTAAAGCTATGTCCTTCGCGGTTTGCAATACCTGCAACGATTACGTTTGCGGATGCCCCGATTAATGTTCCGTTTCCACCTAAACAAGCGCCAAGTGCTAGTGCCCACCAGAGTACGTCGACCTGTGCATCAGATGGTGTTAAGCCGAGTCCAATTGTCATATCATTAATAAGCGGGATCATTGTTGCGACGAATGGAATATTATCAATCGTTGCAGAAGCGATGCCAGATACCCATAAAATAAGTACAGCAGCGAAAGAAATGTCACCGCCAGTTATATTTAATACTTGCTGTGCTAACGATGTAATTAAACCAATATCGATAAGACCGCCAACAAGTACGAATAAGCCAGCAAAGAAGAAAATTGTAACCCATTCTACATTAGCAAATACTTCTTCAATTTCATGCTCTTTTACACCGATTAACATTAATATCGTTGCTCCTGTTAAGGCGATAACTGCTGCATCAACGTGAAAAATAGAGTGTGTCATGAATCCGATGATTGTAAGCCCCAGTACAGTTAGTGATTTTTTCATTAGTACTGGATCTTTAATGTATTGCTTTTCATCTAGACTCATTAATTTTTTAATTTGGATTGGATCAGCTATTAATTGTTTTCTATACATGAAGTACAGCATAACTGCTGTTACTGCAATAATGATGATTACAATTGGAGCTAAGTTCACTAAGAAAGCATTAAAATCTAAATGTTTATTTGCAGAACCAATCATAATATTTGGAGGGTCACCGATAAGTGTAGCTGTTCCACCGATATTTGAGAAAATAATTTCTGATATTAAATACGGAACAGGATTTACTTGTAAAATACGTGTGATAGATAGCGTAACTGGTACGACGAGAAGAACCGTTGTTACGTTGTCTAAAAAGCAGAGCCAACTGCAGTTAGTAAAGAAAGGATAATTAAAATACGAATTGGATTTCCTTTCGCTTTCTTAGCGGATTTAATCGCAACATATTGAAAGACCCCTGATTTGCTCGTAATGTTAACTAAAATCATCATACCAATGAGTAAGGTAATCGTTCCCCATTCAATATGCTTCGTAAAAGCATTATGTAAGTCAACAACTCCTACAATTACCATTAAAGCTGCACCAAGCAGTGCGATGACAGCACGGTTAACTTTTTCAGAAATGATGATGGCATATGTAACTAAAAAGACAGCAATTGCAAAATAGTATTGCCAGTTTGCAATTTCTTGTGTTGTTTCATGCAAAAATCCCATCTCCTCTCAGTAGTTTTTCTTATTGTTTGATACGATTATGTAATAAACACAATTAAAGCCATTATAAAGTAGAAAAATGTAAGATGTAAATGAAAGCAATTGTTTTGTCATATTTTCTGCACAAATGAATTGAGTTATTTTCTTATTTTTGAAAATATTTGCTGTTATTTGACATATATATAAGATACATCTTATTGAACCAATCGGGCTCTTATGGACGCTTCTTCTTTCTCAATTAGGATTCATGCACGTAAACGTATTCGGGGTTATTTGTTGTGATATAATGGATTAATATGGAAGAATTTATAAGGAAGGGATCGTATGGATGAACAACAATTATTATTTTTAGATTTTGAGTTTACAATGCCTCAGAATCGAAAAAAGCCAAAAGGATTTTTCCGGAAATTATTGAAGTAGGAATTGTTTCGGTTGTAAATCATGTTGTAGTTGATACGTATTCTTCTTATGTAAAACCGGAAACCTTTTCATCGTTAACAGAACGGTGCAAAAAGTTTTTAGGAATTCAGCAAGAAGCAGTGGATGATGGGATTTCATTTGCAACGCTTGTTGAAAAGCTGGCAAACTATGATAAACGTTGCAGTACAACAATTGTGACGTGGGGAAACATGGATATGAGAGTGCTGAAACATAATTGCGAAATAGCGAATATTCCTTATCCGTTTACGGGACAATGCCGTGATTTATCGTTAGAGTATAAGCGTTTTTTTGGGGATCGCAACCAAACTGGATTATGGAAAGCTATTGAAGCATACGGAAAGGTCGCTACAGGTAAGCATCACTGTGCGTTAGATGATGCGATGACGACATATAACATTTTTAAACTTGTTGAGAAAGATAAACAATACTTAGTAAAACCAGCTCCTCCAACACTTGGCGAGCTTGTAGACTTTTCGAAAGTATTAAAAAAGGTAAGTGCACAATAACAGCCAAATTACAATCATAATTGTAATTTGGCTGTTTTGTTTGTTCGGCGCTACTGATTTTACAATTGATAATCATGCTTTAATTGTTCTAGCATTTGTAAACTTCGCTGTGCAAATGGAGAGTCGTCCTCTTGTAATTGTTGCATTTGTTCTGTTAATGCTTTTTGAAGCGATTCTTTATAATCAGGCACGTCACCTTCATATTGCTTGACCATTTGCTGTGGGATATTTGTTTGTTCACGAAATGCTAAGGCACGGCGTTCATGGAAAAAGGGCACGTCAGCTTGTTTTACGTTATGTAAGTCGCCTTGCATTGGATGTTTCATAACTGCGAGCACCTTTACAAGATAATGCTGTGGACGAACATTTGTAATTTCACCAATGTACTTCCCTGTTTTGTAAATGCCTGTTACAACATCACCAATTTGGAATGTTTCATTCATGTTTTTCACCTCTTTCTCATAGTAAGCAATGGAAGAGAAGGAGTCAAAGGAGAAGGAAGTTTTGTTTTGACTGAAATTTCTGTATAATCGGTTGTATAAGGAAATAAACAAAGGAGTGAAGAATTATGATGCCTTTATACTTTCCAGAAGACAAGACAGAATATATTATACCTGGTATTGTATGCGTGTTATTTCTTGTTGGAGCAGTTGCTACATGGCGTATTTTTATTAAATCATCAGAACGAGAAGCAGAGAATTTAAAAGAGATGGAAAAACGTATTATGGGACAAGAGAAACGGTAAAGCGAAACTTCCTTTTGGAGTGTTTTTCTCCAAAAGGTTAGTTGAGCCAATCGGGTTCTTACAGACGGTTTGTTATTTCTTCATAGCCGAGCATCTTACCGACTGTTAGAGCGGGATAAAGCGAAACTTCCTTTAGGAATGTTTTTCTCCAAAAGGTTAGTTGAGCCAATCAGGTTCTTACAGACGGTTTGTTATTTCTTCATAGCCGAGCATCTTACCGACTGTTAGAGCGGGATAAAGCGAAACTTCCTTTAGGAATGTTTTTCTCCAAAAGGTTAGTTGAGCCAATCGGGTTCTTACAGACGGTTTGTTATTTCTTCATAGCCGAGCATCTTACCGACTGTTAGAGCGGGATAAAGTGAAACTTTCTTTAGGAATGTTTTTCTCCAAAAGGTTAGTTGAACGAATCGGGCACTTACGGATGCTTTTTCGTCGAGAATTGTCTTAAGTATAGCGTCTATAAGTGGCGGGAGTTTTTGTATGTTTCCTTCTAGGCTCGGACAATATAAGAACAGAATGAGTCTGGAGGGAATACGGATGAAAAAGCAACTCGTATTGGGATGTTTCGCAGCCTTCCTCTTTGCTGGATGTGCACAAGAGAAGCCGACAAAAATAGAAGTGAAGCTTTACAATGCTTTTGGAGATAAAGTTGGAACAGCTAAGGTCTCTCAGGAGACAAGCGGTGTAAAGATTTCTATTAAAGCAGAAGGATTTACACCTGGTGTACACGGAGTACATATTCATGAAATGGGTGAATGTAAAGCACCGGACTTTATTTCTTCTGGAGATCATTTTAATGTTGAGAAAAAAGAAGCATGGATTATTGCATCCGCAAGGGTATGAAAACGGAGATTTACCGAATGTAATTGCAGATGGTGAAGGAAAGATTAAAGCGGATCTTACTGCACCGCAAGTGAGTTTAAAAGAAGGAAAAACAACGCTGCATAAAAAAGACGGTGCATCGCTTATTATTACAGAAAATGCAGATGATGGAATGACGCAACCAGCTGGAAATTCTGGAAAACGAATTGTATGCGGTGTGATTGTGAAAAAAGCTTCGGATATAAAAAAGGAAAAAGGAAAATAAGAAAAACGTTCGGCAAACCGAACGCTTTAAGGCTGCCGGGAAAGTCTCGGCAGCCTTTATATATTTTAATGTTAAAATCACCGATACAAGTTCTTGGATGCGGGTACAAAGTGTTTCAATAAAATTTGGTCCTTTGTGTAAGGTAACTCATATTCGCGTGCGACATCCGCTAAAGCACGGACAATTTCACGGCGATAAGCAGCAGTCGAAGAACGAACATGGAAGTTTCACTTTATCACCTGAAAATATTTGTTTTACTACTTGATACCCCAGTTTGTATTAATATAACCTATTAATATATAATATTTCCATTTTATCCCTGTATTTGTGGACGGTAAGACCCTCACTTCAAGATTCAGAGAGAAACGAAGAAGATAGGCGGGGGATAAAGAAAGGGGATTACATGAAAAAGAAGCTTCTATATATTGAGGACAATAAGGAAATTGGTGCTTGGGTATGTGAAGATTTATTCGAACGGGGCTATCAGGTAACTTGGATTACTTCAGGTGAAGGTGCCATTGAACATATGGCGGAAATCGACCTAGTAATTCTTGATATTATGCTTCCAGGATTGGATGGCTTTTCAGTTGGACAGCGATTGAAAAAGGATTTTCCAAAGACTCCTATTTTAATGCTATCCGCCAGATCATCGATTGATGATAAGTTGCAGGGACTGCAGTTTGCAGATGATTATATGACAAAGCCTTTTCACCCCGATGAACTCGCGGCACGGGTGGAAGTGCTTCTCAGGCGGTTTGACAAGATATGCTCCCCGCTCATTGTACTATCACATCTCCGCATTTATTTGAATGAGAACCGCATTGTGGATTCCAGATCGAATAATGATGTCATACTTACGGCTAAGCAGTTTCAAATTTTCACCTATTTACTCCGTCATCCAAACCAAATCTTAACAAAAGAACAAATTTATGAGGCTGTATGGGGAAATCCGTATATCGAAGGAGATAAAACCTTAATGGTACATATCCGCCATTTACGCGAAAAAATAGAGCAGGAGCCAAGTCAACCACAAATAATTGAAACAATTCGCGGTATTGGATACAGGGTGAAACAATGAAATTCCGACATTCGCTGTTAGCTAGATATTTGTTGATCATTACAACTGCGCTCGTTTTATGGCCGTTTGTTTTACCTCTTTATTACTTGCCGAAATATACACTAGACAAGGAGATGTACCAAAAGGTCAAGTATATGGATACAAAAAAGTTGGAACAAATGTGGAATGATGAGGCAGCAAAGTTGGACGGGGCGCCCCCGGATCAAGTGAACAAACAACTTCGTTCGTTAAAAGAACGGTATTCAATGGCGACAATGTTTTGGGTTGACGCCGCAGGCAAAACACAGCTCAAGCTTCCCGAAAAAAGAGTATACCTGACCAATGGACGTTTCAGGAAAGCACTAAGTTTATGAAGAAAAATGTTGATAATAACCTGTTCACAATGATTGCTTTTATTGGCGGCGACCAGAGTCAAGGCTTTATGGTTTTTCAAGTCCCTCTTTCCGTTACACAACCAGCCAGCGTGTCCTTCATCGATGATAAGTTTTTACTAGTATATGCTGTGCTTGTCTTTGCGATTTTTCTAATTGCATCTTGGGTATTTTTCTCGAAAATTCGCAGGCGGCTCGTTCAACTACAAACCGCAATGGCCGGAGTCGATGAGAACGGCATTCCTCAGAAAATTCTCGTTCGTAAAAAGGACGAAATCGCGCAACTAGGGTCGGCATTCAATCATATGATTGACGAGTTGACAAACGGTAGGAAACGTGAACTGGAGGAGGAAGTTCTTCGTAAACAATTGATTGCTAATATATCACACGATTTACGGACACCACTCACCACCATCCGTGGACATGCTTATTCATTGCAAAAGGAAACTTTATCTCCTAAAGGGAAGGAATCACTTCATTTGATTGAAAGTAAGGTGGATGCTCTTAGCCAATTGCTCGAAAACCTTCTTTCCTACACGTTATTATCGGCGGGAAAATATACTTTGCAACAGAAGAAGACAGATATTATCCGATTAACCCGGACTTCCGCTGCAGGGTGGTTTCCTGTATTTGAAAAGGAAGGATTTGAAGTAGAAGTTCATTTGGCAGAAAAAGCTTTAACGTGGAATGTTGATCCGCACTGGTTTACCCGTATATTAGATAATCTATTCCAGAACGCTGTTAGACACGCAAAAGCCGGACGGTATGTTGGTGTAAGTTTGGAAGAGTTAGATGGAAGGACTGCTATTGTTATTGAGGACAAAGGCCCTGGAATGGATAGCATCTCCAGTGAAAAAGGAGCTGGAATTGGTTTATCCATTGTTTCATTGATGCTCCAAGAAATGAATCTGGAATGGAAAATAGCAAGTTCGACGAACGGCACTCGCATTTATCTATATGAAAAAATTGAACTGTAAACAAAATAAGCACTGTACATGCATTAGCTCACCTGACAAAAGTTAAACGAAATTTAAACTAGACCCCACCATCATTTTAACCTTCACTGATTAGAATGATGGTGGGGTTAAATTTTGAAACATAAATAAATACCAATACCCTATCTGGTTGGTTCCTTAGCTTCAGGTCGTAGGTGTTTACAATAGTAAAGAAAAGAGGATGATTTCAATGGAGACTTCATCACCGATAATTGAAGAAAAAACTAGAAAAGGCTTTACACGATGGCCCTTATGGATTGGATATGGCGCTGCGGGATGGTCACTGCTCTACGGGATTGTACAGCTTTACTGGTTACTTGGAGGGGCGGGGTATCCCTTCAAACGTGGTGAAATGGATTTGTTTGCGGCTATGGTTACTTATCTTCCCTCCAAAGTTGGAGGCCTCATTTTTGTTATTCTTTGTTTACTAGGAATAGTGATTGGCGTAGCCATGCAAAAAACGGGGAGAGGTGTTCTTCTTCGGTGGCTATTCCTTACTTTTGCTTGGTGCTTTGCCGTTGCCTTGCTCCTTTTTGTTCCTGATATTAGTCTAATCGAGGTCATGGCTTATGCCTTTTTATTTAAGTTTGCTTTTAACTGGATTATGCTCAATCAGATTATTTGTATTATAGGTGCTCTGCTTTGGATCATGACTGCTGTTGCATATCAACGTAGGACCCGTGATGCTTGTGAATATTGCGGGCGGACAGAGAACGGAAACGCATTTGTATTGGTACGCTGGGGTAGATGGCTAACCATTATCGCGGCTCTCGCACCTATTCCTTATGCCCTCACACGTTTTGCGTGGGCACTTAATATGGACCCGCAATTCCTACACGATTTTTTAAAAGTCAACCCCATGGCACAGATAACAGCATGGGTATTTGGATTTGTTTGTGTAGGCGGAGGGATTCTTACACTTGGTTTGATTCAAAAATGGGGCGAAATATTCCCCCGTTGGTTTCCGTTCATTGGCGGTAAAAGAGTCCCCATCATGCTCGCGGTAGTTCCAGCTTCTATTGTAGCCATTGCTGTAACTGCAGCCGGATTTGTCTTTACCTTTTGTTTTTTTGCTGTGACATTTCACCTTATACCAGTCGACAATATCTTCTTCAGTCAGATAGGGTGGACGATTGGACCAATGCTTTTCTGGGTGCCATGGGGAGTAGCACTTGGTCTTGCTGCCATCGCTTACTATTATCGTCGGCGTGGTAAGTGTACGCATTGTGGGAGAGACGATCAAAATTGAAGCAGAAAAAGGAGAGTTGCATGAATATGAACAAAATAACGAATAATGGAGAATCTTCCGTGCAAATATTGAATGTTTTTGAACGCTTTACAAAGAAAGCGGTATGGCCTGGTTACGTTGGTTGCCTATTGGCATTTATGTATGCAGTTTTTGTTCGATTTTATGAAGCGGCAGGGGGAATATAGGCTTTTCGGGCCAACTTAATGACCCTAAATCATTTTACATGGCAAGTTACATCGCTGGTGTCATCATCATGTTATGTGGATTTGCCTTGCTTACACTTATCAAACCATGTGGAAAGGTCATTCCGAAATGGGTGCCGTTGATAGGAGGCAGAAAGATCCATCGTCTTATTTTATTAATTCCTACTCTTATCGGAACTGCCTTTTTAATTGCTCATGGAGTCAGTGGCATGATTACAAAAGCTATGCTTTTGGCAGGTGTCATTACAATTAACTTCCCTGGCTGGGCTGTACTCGATGTCCATAGCTTAGCTATATGGGATCTCTTGTTTTACGAACCGTGGTTTGTCATTATGGGTATTTTGGCTGGTTTGACTGCTTCCCATTATGCGCAAGCTTCTGGTGTTCCACTTTCTGCATTCAGACGCTGTACGTTAATTTATTTGAGTTTGGTTTTTCTCCTTACTGCGCTTTTTGTGTTCGCTATAATTTTTTGACTTCGGAAAATTTTAATTACCGCTACTGCGTCGGATCTTATATGAATCTATCACCATACAGATTCTGGTTTGGCGCAGCAGCGGATTTTTATCCCGCATTAACGGGCAGTAAGACCCCCACCTCAAGATTCAGAGAAAAGCAAAGAAGATAGGTGGGGGTAGTTCAATCAAAGAAAGTTGGAATGTATAATAACCAGGCTTAAGTCACATAGATAGCTTTTCCTTGGAAGTACATGAAAACGCGCATTGTAAGCGGCGGAGCGCATCTTCTAATACAGGGCGTGGACAGCCGAGATTTAAACGAATGTGTTGCTCACCGCCAACACCAAATTTTTCTCCTGGCTCTACAATGATTCTCCCTTTTTTTCTAATAATTCCATTCGCTCATTTTGAGTCAGCCCAAGTTTGGAACAATCAATCCAAAGTAAGAATGTACCATCTGGCTGAATGACGGATAGTTTCGGAATATGCTGTTTAATAAAGTCACATGCAAATTGTGCATTCTCTTCTATATAAGGTAACAGCTCTGCTAGCCATTCATTGCATTCTGTGTATGCACTTTGCATTGCTGCGTAAGCAAACGTGTTTAAGCCATGAAAGCCTTGGCGATGCTGCACAGCGGTAAAGGCATCTCGCAGCTTTTCATTTGGAATAATAATAACCGATGCTTGCAGTCCAGCAATATTAAACGTTTTACTTGGAGCGATGCATGTAACAGTTCGCTCTGCTAAGTTTGCTGATAAAGAGGCAAGTGGTATATGCTTGCGTCCATTAAAGATAATATCAGCATGAATTTCGTCTGCAACGACGATTACATCATATAATTCGCAGAGCGTACCGAGTTTAGTTAACTCTTCCACTGTCCATACACGTCCAATCGGATTGTGCGGACTGCACAGGAACATCAGTTTTACACCTTGCTGAAATTGTTTCTCTAATTGTTCAAAATCCATTTTGTAAACACCGTTTTCTAGGCGCAATGGATTGGTAAGTACTTGACGACTATTTGTTGTTACCATTTCGAAAAATGGTGAATATACAGGCGGCTGTACAAGTACTGAATCTTGCTTTTCAGTAAAAGCTTGTACAGAAACGCTAAGTGCAGGAACGATGCCAGCGCTAAAGACAAGCCATTCTTTTTCAATGACCCAATTATAATGTGTTTTTACCCAATGACAAATTGCTTCTTTTACTTGTTCACTTGAAGTGTTATAACCGAAAATCGGGTGTTGTAACCGGTTTTTTAAGGCGTCTTGAATTGGTGAAGGAACAGGGAAGTCCATGTCTGCAATCCAGGCATGAAGAAGCTCCTCGTTTTTATGTGTATCCCATTTAACGGAATCTGTCCCGCGGCGATTTACCATTTCGTTAAAATTCCCCATATTTGTTACTCCTTTCAATAATAGGTTAAAAGTACTGAATGTTCTCTCATTTCTTCTAGCATAGCTGATATGATACGATAAAGAAAAGTGGAAAATAAGAAAAAGGCGGGAAGTGTATGGGGACGTATGAGAAAATGATAGATTTTGTGAAGAGTTGGGATCCGTTTCGAATGGGGCCAGAATTTTATGAAACAGAAGCAAGTGATATCGTCTACATTGTAAGTACATTTGATGATGCGAAATATATCGCAAAGAAAATACAGCACATTTATTTGCTATCATTTGAAAAAACATTACCTATTGAAAAGTGTCAATGGTTAGCAGAACAATTGTTACTATTAAAAGGTGGCGGAAGCTGTACGCTATAAAGTGAAACTTCCTTTTGGAGCGCTCTTCTCCAAAAGGTTAGTTGAACCAATCGGGCTCTTACGGACGCTTCTTTCATAAGAATTGTCTTAAGTATAGTGCTCGTAAGTAGCGGGAGAAAGAGGCTGAAATCCAGAAGGTCATAGAAGTTAGACTTTTGGGTGTCAGCCTCTTTCTTTATCCTGCTATTCGAGGGTTTAGTGCTGGTATGCGCCAAGTGCGTTCAATTTGCTAAGAAGGTCATAATTTCTTCATATACGTGTTCCGGCTTTTCTTCTGGTAATAGATGTCCTGTGTCTTCATAAGAGATAAAGTGTGAATGCTGTAGGTCATTATGTAATCGGTATCCAACATTAATAGGAACAACACGATCTTTTTCTCCCCAAATGAGCAAAGTAGGTGTCTTAATTTGTTGTAGCTCTTTTGATGTTAAGTCTCCTTCGCGATCTCGAATCATGCGGGTTAGTGCCGGAAAGATACGATTATCATAAAAAGGTGCTGCATAGCCTTGCATCATTTCATCATCGATTAAAGAATGATCATGAACAACATTCATTAAATTATGGATGATGCCTCGTCGTATAATCCAATTTTTTACGTATAAATGAAAGAACGGTAAATAAGAAGTGTAGATAAGCGGCAAATTTGCTCGTGATAAATAGCTTGAACTGCATAAAAGAACTGTCTTTTGGATTAAATCAGGCCGCAACCGGTTTATATATAACGCAATTTGTCCGCCCATTGAATGCCCCACTAAAATAACGTTTTTTTCTGTAAATGTTCAATGAGTTCAATAACAATCGTTGCGAGGTTCTTATAGGAATATGTGAAATGATACGATTTATCGCTTTTTCCAAATGGCGGTAAGTCTAGAGCGACAACATTCCCTTGCTGAGCGAGCAGTGGGATGAGACGCCGATAGCTAAAGGTTGAAGAGAGAAAACCGTGAATTAAGACAAAGGTTGGCTTTTCTTCTGTGTTGAAAGACTGGTAAAGCTCATAATGAATTGTTACCCCTCTTGTAGAAAAGGTGAAGTGAGGGAGTTGAACTTCGTTTTCCATCTTCATCACTCCGTTGTTTTTTGTTCATATCATCTCCTTGTTAGGGGAAATTATCCCGTGGAAGAAGGGAAAGCAGGAAGAAAACCAAATGCATAAAAAAGACAAAACCACCGTGATGTGGTCTTGTCTTTTTATTGATTATTTCAGTTCATTGACGAGATTTGGAGGGGTATTCCCTTGCAATCCAGCTACTAAGTTTTTTGCTGCTGTCATCGCCATATTTTGTCGTGTTTTTAACGTTGCAGAACCAATGTGAGGGAGCGTAACGACATTTGGTAGAGATAACAATGGATTATCTTTTTCAATTGGTTCTTGTGTAAATGTATCAATGCCTGCCGCGAAAATTTTTCGTTGTTGCAGCGCTTCGATTAATGCTGTTTCATTCACCGTTTTACCACGAGACGCATTAATAAAAACAGCTGTTTCTTTCATTATATTAAATTCTTTTTCTCCAATTAAATGATGAGTTTCTTCTGTTAATGGTGTAAGTAGAACGATAAAATCTGCTTTTTGCAGTAACGTTTCTAATTCGCAATATGTTGCGCCAAGCTCGCGTTCTGCTTTTTCTTTGCGGCTCCGATTGTAGTATAAAACGTCCATATCGAATCCGAATTTCGCACGTTTGGCAACGACTTCTCCGATGCGACCCATGCCGATGATTCCAATTGTTTGATGGTGAACGTCTAAGCCGAAATGCTCTTTGCTAATTTCTGCATCCCATTTTCCGGATTTCACGTAACGATCAAGTTCGCAAACACGGCGAGAGGCAGATAGCATTAATGCAAATACAAGATCAGCGACAGTATCATCTAACACGTACGGTGTATTTGTTCCGATTATGTTTCTTTTTTTCATAGCTTCGATATCGAAGTTGTCATAGCCGACAGAAATATTACTTACTACTTTCAACTGCGGAGCTGCTTGGAGTAATTCTTCATCAATGGTTGCCCCGAAATTTAATAGTCCATGTGCATCTTTTACTTTTTCTAATAGTACGTGGCGTGGGATTTTTTCGTTTTTATCCCATGCCTCATATTCATAATGCTCAGCAATGTATTCTTCAACAAAGGCAGGAACTTGTTCTGCGATGTATACTCTTTGTTTCATGATTTCATCACCTTTCTATATTATTCGCTACTTTTGAACAGTAAGTCCCTCACCCTAAGATTATGAAGAGACAAAGAAGATAGATGAGAGTTAACTGCTCCTTAAGAGTCTGATTGAGTGGGCTTTCCATTAGTAGGAGATGAAGAAAAAACCCACTGATAGAAGTTTCACCTTATTGTTACATAATTCTCTGAAAAAATCTTCTTTTCAAATAGGAAAAGCAGTCTGTATAATTTAGAAAATACACAAAAAGGGAAGGACGAATATGATGACAGAAAAAGAATTAGAATTGTTAGCTTGTCTTGAAAAGAATAGCCGATTATCTGAAGAAACATTAGCCAAAATGTTAAACATAGATGTAGAAGAAGTGATAGCAATCCTTGAAAAATTAGAAAAGGAAAAAGTGATTGTAGACTATGTTACGCTGATTGATTGGACAAAGGTAAAAGAACATACAGGTTTAACAGCAATGATTGATGTGAAAGTTACACCGAAGCACGGCGTTGGATTTGCCGCGGTAGCGGAGCAAATTTATCGATATCCAGAGGTGAAGTCAGTTTACTTAATGTCAGGTACATATGACCTTTCCATTACTGTAGAAGGAAAAGGGATGGCTGAAGTTGCGACATTTGTAGCGGAAAAGTTAGCGACAATTGAATCTGTTGTATCGACGACAACGCATTTTATTTTGAAAAAGTATAAGCATGAAGGAATTATATATGAAAACAAAGATGATGATAAGCGAATTGTGGTGGCACCATGAGTAAATTTGAATTATCAAAAGTAGCACAATCTTTACAACCGTCCGGTATTCGTAAGTTTTTTGATTTAGCGGCGGGTATGAAAGGTGTTATTTCATTAGGTGTTGGCGAGCCGGACTTTGTAACGCCTTGGAATGTAAGACAAGCTTGCATTCGTTCATTAGAAGAAGGATATACGGCATATACTGCGAATGCTGGATTATTAGAGCTTCGCGAAGAAATTGCAAAATATTTAGAAAAAAATTTGCAGTATCTTATGATCCGAAAGAAGAAATTATTGTAACGGTTGGAGCAAGCCAGGCGTTAGATGTCGCAATGCGTGCAATTGTAAATCCTGGTGATGAAGTTATTATTATTGAACCAAGCTTTGTATCATATGCACCGCTTGTTACGTTGGCTGGCGGGGTACCGGTACCTGTTTCCACATCTCCAGAGGATGAATTTAAAGTGCAGCCGGAGCAGATTGAAGCTGCCATTACATCGAACACGAAAGCGATTTTATTATGTTCGCCAAACAATCCGACAGGAACGCTCTTAAATAAAGAAGAATTAGAAAAACTTGCGGTCATTATAGAGAAATACAATTTAATCGTACTATCCGATGAGATTTATGCAGAGCTTGTCTATGATGAGACATATACAAGCTTTGCGAGTGTGAAACATATGCGTGATCATACAATTTTAATCTCTGGTTTTTCAAAAGGGTTTGCGATGACAGGCTGGCGCCTAGGTTTGATCGCAGCCCCTCAACATTTTGCGGAATTGATGTTAAAGATCCATCAATATTCTATGATGTGTGCGCCGACGATGTCGCAATTTGCAGCATTAGAAGCACTTCGCTCTGGAGAACAAGAAGTTGTTCGAATGCGTGAGAGTTATAAACAACGCCGAAACTTTATGGCGACTTCATTTAATGAAATGGGACTAGATTGTCATATGCCAGGCGGAGCATTCTATGTATTTCCTTCAATTCGTTCAACGGGATTATCTTCGGCGGAATTTGCCGAACGTTTATTATTAGCGGAAAAAGTCGCTGTTGTACCTGGAAGTGTGTTTGGCGAGAGCGGTGAGGGATTCATTCGCTGCTCATACGCAACATCACTTGAACAACTTATGGAAGCGATGAAACGCATGAAACGGTTTATGGAGAACGAAAAAAGGACAAAACATAATACGTTTTGTCCATAAAAGGGGGGAATACTAGAAAGCCATGTGTTAGTATTTTATCCCGATATTTGAAGATTTATACATGTTAAGGAAAATTTTTTCATGATTTTTGAATGAAATGCTAGTAAGTGGTATAATTTACTAATACAAAAGGTAAAACATATGGGAGTGTTTCTTATGTCAGACAAATACACAACAGGAGTGGTTGTGAAGGGAAAAGTGACAGGAATTCAAGATTACGGAGCATTCGTTGCATTAGATGAAGAAACGCAAGGTCTTGTGCATATATCTGAAATTACAAATGGGTATGTGAAAGATATTCATGATTTTTTAAAAGTTGGGGATGAAGTAGAAGTAAAGGTGCTTTCAGTTAATAGAGAGAACGGAAAAATGAGTCTATCATTGAAGGCTGCCAAACGTAAACAAGGAAAGGTGCGTATACCGAATCCTTCTGCAAATGGATTTAACACATTGCGAGAAAAGTTAACAGAGTGGATTGAAGAATCTCAAATCACAAAATAAAAGCAGGGAGCATAGCTCTCTGCTTTTATTTCTTTTTCACCAAATAA
This sequence comes from Bacillus sp. EA-CB0995, assembly GCF_055814245.1. NCBI lineage: Bacteria > Bacillati > Bacillota > Bacilli > Caryophanales > Bacillaceae > Bacillus > Bacillus sp. EA-CB0995. The sequence goes on from NZ_CP169269.1 coordinate 794,985, forward strand.
TCGGTGAATGTGATACATTATGATATAAAATAATCAAACATTTCTTTTGCTGCATTTGTAATCAGTATAAAGAAACATCCGTATGTCAGAAATTAGTAAAGCATCATAGATCTCCACTTGTGTGAAAACAAGTGGAGATGTATGTTTTATCATATCATTTTAGAATGGTATTAGATTTATCGTACTTCACGTGCTTCTGGGTGTGTTCCAAGTTCTTCAGAAGGTTTAAATAATAAGCCAAGGTTAATTAAACCTGAAATACCCACAATACCATAGATAATTCGAGCAAATGCTGTATCTTGCCCTCCAAAGATAGCTGCTACTAAATCGAATTGAAAGAAGCCAATGAGTCCCCAGTTTACTGCGCCAATAATCGTAAATACTAAGGCAATGCGTTGTAATGTACTCATTTTAAGCAGTCCCTCCTTAAATGATGAAGCAAAAACGAGATACATTCACTCGTTTAATGAAGCTTCCTTTATAGAATGGATACCTTTTGTTGTTCTTATACCCAAAAAATTAAAATTTCTTATTGTATACTTGTCTAGACCGAAAAAAGGAAGTTATGACGATTTTGTAAAAAAATAAATTGGCTACGCTTACAATTTGTAGTTCACTTGATTTACAACTGTGGTTTCGCTAAAGTGAAGACAGAAATACATATACATATTGTATTGGAGGGAAAAAGATGAGCACACATGTAACGTTTGACTATTCAAAGGCGTTATCGTTCATCAGTGAACAAGAATTAACATATTTACGTGATGCAGTAAAAGTATCACACCATGCAATTCATGAAAAAACAGGAGCAGGTAGTGACTTCTTAGGTTGGGTAGAGCTTCCGCTTGCATACGATAAAGAGGAATTTGCTCGCATTCAAAAATGCGCTGAGAAAATTAAAAATGACTCTGAAATTTTACTGGTTATTGGGATTGGTGGTTCTTATTTAGGAGCGCGAGCAGCAATTGAAATGCTAAACCATTCTTTCTACAACACGCTGTCTAAAGAACAACGCAAGACTCCACAAGTGCTATTTGTTGGACAAAACATTAGCTCCACTTACATGAAAGATTTAATGGATGTATTAGAAGGTAAGGACTTCTCTATTAACGTTATTTCTAAATCAGGTACAACAACAGAGCCTGCAATTGCATTCCGCATTTTCCGTAAGCTATTAGAAGAGAAATACGGAAAAGAAGAGGCGCGTAAACGTATTTATGCAACGACAGATAAAGCGCGCGGTGCTTTAAAAACATTAGCCGACGGAGAAGGATACGAAACATTCGTGATTCCAGATGACGTTGGTGGTCGCTTCTCTGTATTAACACCAGTTGGTTTATTGCCGATTGCTGTAAGTGGTTTAAATATTGAAGAAATGATGCAAGGGGCAGCTGTAGCTAGTGATGATTTTGCGAAATCAGAACTTGAAGAAAATCCAGCTTATCAATATGCAGTTGTACGCAATGCTTTATACAATAAAGGTAAAACAATTGAAATGCTTGTTAACTACGAACCAGCACTTCAATATTTTGCTGAATGGTGGAAACAATTATTTGGTGAGAGTGAAGGAAAAGATCAAAAAGGTATTTTCCCATCTTCTGCAAACTTCTCAACTGACCTGCATTCTTTAGGTCAATACATTCAAGAAGGACGCCGTGATCTATTTGAAACAGTTCTAAAAGTAGGAAAGTCTACACACGAACTAAAAATTGAATTAGATGAGAACGATTTAGATGGATTAAATTATCTTGCTGGTGAAACAGTGGACTTCGTTAACACAAAAGCATACGAAGGAACATTGCTTGCACATAGCGATGGCGGTGTACCAAACTTAATCGTCAATATTCCTGAACTAAATGAGTATACATTCGGTTATCTTGTATACTTCTTCGAAAAAGCATGTGCGATGAGCGGCTACTTATTAGGCGTAAATCCATTTGACCAACCAGGCGTAGAAGCATATAAGAAAAACATGTTCGCTCTACTTGGAAAACCAGGATTCGAAGAACTAAAAGCAGAACTAGAAGAACGTTTGAAATAAGAAAAGCTGTTGGGATTATCCCAACAGCTTTTTTTGATGAATGTGCGTCGAATGTTGTCGCAAGGTCTTTATCCCGCATTAACGGGCAGTAAAGGCTGGAGAAGGGCGGGGAAGAAAACTGCCCGTAAAAGCCCGATTGGTGAGAGCTCTCCATCAGTGAGAAAAGCGTCACTGATGGAAGTTTCACTTTATATCATGTCGAAGCGCCGATATATGGAGCGCGAAATGGGTATGCTAAAAAAATCTAGAAAGGATGATACATTTGATTCGGATTCATTCGAAGTTAGAAGGACAAACATTCGCTCTTTTCCAGTTAGAAGAAATATTAAAGCCGCTCGGTTATACAATCGGTGGGAATTGGGATTATGAGAAAGGCTGTTTTGATTATAAGATAGATGAGGAAGATGGATATCAATTTTTACGATTACCGTTTACAGCCGTTGAAGGAGAGCTTGATGTAAACGGAGTTATCGTTCGTCTTGATACACCTTATCTTCTTTCGCATGTGTACCAAGATGAACTAGATGATGAGGTAAATACATTCACAGCAGGCTTATCGTCTTTCGATCAGTTTGCAGAACCGAAAGATGCAGATGGGGACATGCAAGCTAAATATATTGATATTGGCAAAGCTATAGTTCGAGAGTTAGAAGAATATCTCTTTAATGTTTAATGACAATGAGTGAATCATTTTCTTGCAGAGTAAGTGAGTGAACTGGATTTATGTGATATTGTCCGTCGCGTTGTATACCAAGTAATAGTATATTTTGTTTTAATAAAGCACTGTTACAATATTCGAATGTTTCACCAGCGTATGTCTGAGGGATATGCGTAAGCTGCAATTTATTTGCAGTAATTTCATTATAAATTGTAAACAGCACCTCTGAAATCGAAGGAAATAATAGGGAAGCGGTAAATACATAACTTGTTAATTTATTTCCTTCAATAATTTCTGTCGCCCCAGCTCGTTTTGCATTTCGAATTTGATCGGAAGTTAGCATTTCAACAATGCAATAAATATTTGGATGTAATCCTTTCGCTGTTAAAATGGTTAGAATAGATTGTGTATCAGCAGAACTCTCACTTTTTTCTTTATCAGCTGTAATCAAAATGGTATGTGCGGTACGAATATTTGCTTTGAGTAAAATATGATCATGATGAGGACAGCCTTTAATAAATTGTAAGTGATGAAATGACTTAGGGAGTAGAGGAAGCGTTTCATCTATAAGAACAATATCAAGGTTTGGTTGTAATACGTGCAGTTGACTTACAACATGCTTAACACGTTCATTCCAACCGACAATAATCATATGACCATGACAAGAGGCAGCCTCTTCACCTTTTATTTTCATATATTGTTTACTAATCATTTCCGTAGCGAACGATATCATATAATAGGAGACGAATCCAGTTCCTAATAAAATAAGAATAATTGCGAGTATTCTTCCAGGTACACTGTGAGGAACATAATCGCCGTATCCAATAGTGAACGTTGTGACAAGCGCCCACCATATGCCGTCAAACCATGTTGGAAAGTGGAGTGGTTCTAATTTGTGTATAAGAAATCCAAAGAGGATAATGAATCCAGTAATTAGGGTAACCAATCGTAAAATGATAGAGTTGCGGAATGTGTCTAAAATACTACTCCGTGCATTCAATGTCTGCAGCTCCTCTCCAATCAATATGGTTATAGTGTTACCATTATAAAAAGAAGAAAAACCCCCTCATAGGAATAAGGGAGTCTTCACATGCTTTCAACTTCGGCTTGTCGTACACTTTCAAGATGCTGAATGGCATAGTACACGTCAGCTGTATGCATTTTTTGGTCAACAGATATTTTCATTTGTAGAAAATGAGCTCCATTTTCTAACGTTTTGAGTTTCATATTTTTAACTTTTATATCCATCTTTTTGATGTCTTCGATAACGATAGGGATGCTTTCCATACTATTCACAACGAGTTTTACAGCAATCTCGCGTTGACGAAGTGACTTTGGTCCTAAAACACTCATTGCAAAAGGAATAAGTTCTACACTAATCATAAGAAAGCACATGCCGGAAATTGCTTCTAGATAAAAACCAGCTCCGACTGCGATGCCAATTCCAGATGCTCCCCAAATCATTGCAGCAGTGGTGAGGCCTGCGATGCTATCGTTATCTCTTCGTAAAATAACGCCTGCTCCTAAAAAACCGATTCCTGATACAACTTGAGCTGCTAAGCGGAGGGGATCCATGCCGATTCTGTTTGAGACGGAGCTTGGTAAGTTATAAGCTGCTTCAATTGAAACAATGGTAAGTAAACAGCTAATAATAGAAATAACTAAGCAAGTTTTGAGGCCTAGTGGCTTGCGCTTTAATTCCCGTTCTAAACCAATCCCAAATCCTAAAATGGCAGAGAGGCCTAGCTTGAGTAATAAATCGAAGTGTTCCATTTGTATCCCTTCCTGTAAAGTGAGGTAATAGACGAGCTTATATTTTATGTATATGGTAAAAGGAAGGGAAGTTGGACAGTTTTTATAAAAAAATTTAAAAAGGATGTTGCATTTCGATTTTCACCATGCTATATTAATAAACGTCGCTGATGCACAACAGCAGAAAGCGAAAAGAAAAAGAAATAAAAAACAATGTTGACATCAAAAAACAAAGATGCTAACATAAGGAAGTCGCAATTGAGCGGCGGACAAGTTCTTTGAAAACTGAACGAAACAAACAACGTGAAACGTCAATTTTTATTTATGATGCTAGACAAACACTTTATTGGAGAGTTTGATCCTGGCTCAGGATGAACGCTGGCGGCGTGCCTAATACATGCAAGTCGAGCGAACCAATTAAGAGCTTGCTCTTAAGAAGTTAGCGGCGGACGGGTGAGTAACACGTAGGTAACCTGCCTATAAGACTGGGATAACTCCGGGAAACCGGGGCTAATACCGGATAACATTTTGCACCGCATGGTGCGAAATTGAAAGGCGGCTTCGGCTGTCACTTATAGATGGACCTGCGGCGCATTAGCTAGTTGGTGAGGTAACGGCTCACCAAGGCGACGATGCGTAGCCGACCTGAGAGGGTGATCGGCCACACTGGGACTGAGACACGGCCCAGACTCCTACGGGAGGCAGCAGTAGGGAATCTTCCGCAATGGACGAAAGTCTGACGGAGCAACGCCGCGTGAGCGATGAAGGCCTTCGGGTCGTAAAGCTCTGTTGTTAGGGAAGAACAAGTGCTAGTTGAATAAGCTGGCACCTTGACGGTACCTAACCAGAAAGCCACGGCTAACTACGTGCCAGCAGCCGCGGTAATACGTAGGTGGCAAGCGTTATCCGGAATTATTGGGCGTAAAGCGCGCGCAGGTGGTTTCTTAAGTCTGATGTGAAAGCCCACGGCTCAACCGTGGAGGGTCATTGGAAACTGGGAGACTTGAGTGCAGAAGAGGAAAGTGGAATTCCATGTGTAGCGGTGAAATGCGTAGAGATATGGAGGAACACCAGTGGCGAAGGCGACTTTCTGGTCTGCAACTGACACTGAGGCGCGAAAGCGTGGGGAGCAAACAGGATTAGATACCCTGGTAGTCCACGCCGTAAACGATGAGTGCTAAGTGTTAGAGGGTTTCCGCCCTTTAGTGCTGAAGTTAACGCATTAAGCACTCCGCCTGGGGAGTACGGCCGCAAGGCTGAAACTCAAAGGAATTGACGGGGGCCCGCACAAGCGGTGGAGCATGTGGTTTAATTCGAAGCAACGCGAAGAACCTTACCAGGTCTTGACATCCTCTGACAACCCTAGAGATAGGGCTTCTCCTTCGGGAGCAGAGTGACAGGTGGTGCATGGTTGTCGTCAGCTCGTGTCGTGAGATGTTGGGTTAAGTCCCGCAACGAGCGCAACCCTTGATCTTAGTTGCCATCATTAAGTTGGGCACTCTAAGGTGACTGCCGGTGACAAACCGGAGGAAGGTGGGGATGACGTCAAATCATCATGCCCCTTATGACCTGGGCTACACACGTGCTACAATGGACGGTACAAAGAGTCGCAAGACCGCGAGGTGGAGCTAATCTCATAAAACCGTTCTCAGTTCGGATTGTAGGCTGCAACTCGCCTACATGAAGCTGGAATCGCTAGTAATCGCGGATCAGCATGCCGCGGTGAATACGTTCCCGGGCCTTGTACACACCGCCCGTCACACCACGAGAGTTTGTAACACCCGAAGTCGGTGGGGTAACCTTTTTGGAGCCAGCCGCCTAAGGTGGGACAGATGATTGGGGTGAAGTCGTAACAAGGTAGCCGTATCGGAAGGTGCGGCTGGATCACCTCCTTTCTATGGAGAATTGATGAACGCTGTTCATCAATATAAGTTTCCGTGTTTCGTTTTGTTCAGTTTTGAGAGAACTATCTCTCGATTAGATACAGCGTGAATATATAGTCTTATATGCGGCTGCGTCTGCAAGTGAAATCCACGATGATGGATTCCTCGCCGCAAGCCAGCAAAGAAGCGTATTCAACGCAGTAGGCTTGTTCTTTGAAAACTAGATAACAGTGTAGCTCATATTTTTTTAATTTTGGTTAAGTTAGAAAGGGCGCACGGTGGATGCCTTGACACTAGGAGTCGATGAAGGACGGGACTAACACCGATATGCTTCGGGGAGCTGTAAGTAAGCTTTGATCCGGAGATTTCCGAATGGGGAAACCCACCATACGTAATGGTATGGTATCTTTATCTGAATACATAGGGTAAAGAAGACAGACCCAGGGAACTGAAACATCTAAGTACCTGGAGGAAGAGAAAGCAAATGCGATTTCCTGAGTAGCGGCGAGCGAAACGGAATCTAGCCCAAACCAAGAGGCTTGCCTCTTGGGGTTGTAGGACATTCTATACGGAGTTACAAAGGAACGAGGTAGACGAAGCAGCCTGGAAAGGCTCGTCATAGAAGGTAACAACCCTGTAGTTGAAACTTCGTTCCCTCTTGAATGTATCCTGAGTACGGCGGAACACGTGAAATTCCGTCGGAATCCGGGAGGACCATCTCCCAAGGCTAAATACTACCTAGTGATCGATAGTGAACCAGTACCGTGAGGGAAAGGTGAAAAGCACCCCGGAAGGGGAGTGAAAGAGATCCTGAAACCGTGTGCCTACAAATAGTCAGAGCCCGTTAACGGGTGATGGCGTGCCTTTTGTAGAATGAACCGGCGAGTTACGATCCCGTGCGAGGTTAAGCTGAAGAGGCGGAGCCGTAGCGAAAGCGAGTCTGAATAGGGCGTTTAGTACGTGGTCGTAGACCCGAAACCAGGTGATCTACCCATGTCCAGGGTGAAGTTCAGGTAACACTGAATGGAGGCCCGAACCCACGCACGTTGAAAAGTGCGGGGATGAGGTGTGGGTAGCGGAGAAATTCCAATCGAACCTGGAGATAGCTGGTTCTCCCCGAAATAGCTTTAGGGCTAGCCTCAAGTGTGAGAGTCTTGGAGGTAGAGCACTGATTGAACTAGGGGTCCTCATCGGATTACCGAATTCAGTCAAACTCCGAATGCCAATGACTTATCCTTGGGAGTCAGACTGCGAGTGATAAGATCCGTAGTCAAAAGGGAAACAGCCCAGACCGCCAGCTAAGGTCCCAAAGTGTGTATTAAGTGGAAAAGGATGTGGAGTTGCTTAGACAACTAGGATGTTGGCTTAGAAGCAGCCACCATTTAAAGAGTGCGTAATAGCTCACTAGTCGAGTGACTCTGCGCCGAAAATGTACCGGGGCTAAATACACCACCGAAGCTGCGGATTGATACCTATGGTATCAGTGGTAGGGGAGCGTTCTAAGTGCTGTGAAGTCAGATCGTAAGGACTGGTGGAGCGCTTAGAAGTGAGAATGCCGGTATGAGTAGCGAAAGACGGGTGAGAATCCCGTCCACCGAATGCCTAAGGTTTCCTGAGGAAGGCTCGTCCGCTCAGGGTTAGTCAGGACCTAAGCCGAGGCCGACAGGCGTAGGCGATGGACAACAGGTTGATATTCCTGTACCACCTCTTTATCGTTTGAGCAATGGAGGGACGCAGAAGGATAGAAGAAGCGTGCGATTGGTTGTGCACGTCCAAGCAGTTAGGCTGGTAAGTAGGCAAATCCGCTTACCGCGAAGGCTGAGCTGTGATGGGGAAGCTCCTTATGGAGCGAAGTCTTTGATTCCCCGCTGCCAAGAAAAGCTTCTAGCGAGATAAAAGGTGCCTGTACCGCAAACCGACACAGGTAGGCGAGGAGAGAATCCTAAGGTGTGCGAGAGAACTCTGGTTAAGGAACTCGGCAAAATGACCCCGTAACTTCGGGAGAAGGGGTGCTTTCTTAACGGAAAGCCGCAGTGAATAGGCCCAAGCGACTGTTTAGCAAAAACACAGGTCTCTGCGAAGCCGTAAGGCGAAGTATAGGGGCTGACACCTGCCCGGTGCTGGAAGGTTAAGGAGAGGGGTTAGCGCAAGCGAAGCTCTGAACTGAAGCCCCAGTAAACGGCGGCCGTAACTATAACGGTCCTAAGGTAGCGAAATTCCTTGTCGGGTAAGTTCCGACCCGCACGAAAGGTGTAACGATTTGGGCACTGTCTCAACCAGAGACTCGGTGAAATTATAGTACCTGTGAAGATGCAGGTTACCCGCGACAGGACGGAAAGACCCCGTGGAGCTTTACTGTAGCCTGATATTGAATTTTGGTACAGCTTGTACAGGATAGGCGGGAGCCTTTGAAGCCGGAGCGCTAGCTTCGGTGGAGGCGCTGGTGGGATACCGCCCTGGCTGTATTGAAATTCTAACCTACGGGTCTTATCGACCCGGGAGACAGTGTCAGGTGGGCAGTTTGACTGGGGCGGTCGCCTCCTAAAAAGTAACGGAGGCGCCCAAAGGTTCCCTCAGAATGGTTGGAAATCATTCGTAGAGTGCAAAGGCATAAGGGAGCTTGACTGCGAGACCTACAAGTCGAGCAGGGACGAAAGTCGGGCTTAGTGATCCGGTGGTTCCGCATGGAAGGGCCATCGCTCAACGGATAAAAGCTACCCCGGGGATAACAGGCTTATCTCCCCCAAGAGTCCACATCGACGGGGAGGTTTGGCACCTCGATGTCGGCTCATCGCATCCTGGGGCTGTAGTCGGTCCCAAGGGTTGGGCTGTTCGCCCATTAAAGCGGTACGCGAGCTGGGTTCAGAACGTCGTGAGACAGTTCGGTCCCTATCCGTCGTGGGCGTAGGAAATTTGAGAGGAGCTGTCCTTAGTACGAGAGGACCGGGATGGACGCACCGCTGGTGTACCAGTTGTTCTGCCAAGGGCATAGCTGGGTAGCTATGTGCGGAAGGGATAAGTGCTGAAAGCATCTAAGCATGAAGCCCCCTCAAGATGAGATTTCCCATAGCGTTAAGCTAGTAAGATCCCTGAAAGATGATCAGGTTGATAGGTTCGAGGTGGAAGCATGGTGACATGTGGAGCTGACGAATACTAATAGATCGAGGACTTAACCATACAATATGTATACTACATTGATGTTATCTAGTTTTGAGAGAATATAAAAAAACTTGTTGACTTTTTTAGTGAATCAAGTATAATAATGATTGTCTCAATTGAATACAGTCTGGTAATGATGGCAGAGAGGTCACACCCGTTCCCATACCGAACACGGAAGTTAAGCTCTCTAGCGCCGATGGTAGTTGGGACTTTGTCCCTGTGAGAGTAGGACGTTGCCAGGCAAATGGAGGATTAGCTCAGCTGGGAGAGCACCTGCCTTACAAGCAGGGGGTCGGCGGTTCGATCCCGTCATCCTCCACCATATAATGCCGGCTTAGCTCAATTGGTAGAGCAACTGACTTGTAATCAGTAGGTTGGGGGTTCAAGTCCTCTAGCCGGCACCAGCAACTATGGCGGTTGTGGCGAAGTGGTTAACGCACCGGATTGTGGCTCCGGCATTCGTGGGTTCGATTCCCATCAGTCGCCCCATTTTTTCTTGAAAAATTATATTATGCGGGTGTGGCGGAATTGGCAGACGCACCAGACTTAGGATCTGGCGCCTTTGGCGTGGGGGTTCGACTCCCTTCACCCGCACTTTTAATAAAATATCTCATATATGTCTGCGGAAGTAGTTCAGTGGTAGAATACAACCTTGCCAAGGTTGGGGTCGCGGGTTCGAATCCCGTCTTCCGCTCCAATTTTCAATATGACATGCCGGGGTGGCGGAACAGGCAGACGCACAGGACTTAAAATCCTGCGGTGGGTGACCACCGTGCGGGTTCGACCCCCGCCCTCGGCACCATATGCGCCCGTAGCTCAATTGGATAGAGCGTTTGACTACGGATCAAAAGGTTAGGGGTTCGAGTCCTCTCGGGCGCGCTTATTAACGGGAAGTGGCTCAGCTTGGTAGAGCACCTGGTTTGGGACCAGGGGGTCGCAGGTTCGAATCCTGTCTTCCCGATAGTTTTAAAATAATGGGGCCTTAGCTCAGCTGGGAGAGCGCCTGCCTTGCACGCAGGAGGTCAGCGGTTCGATCCCGCTAGGCTCCACTTATACTTTATTTATGGCGGTGTAGCTCAGCTGGCTAGAGCGTACGGTTCATACCCGTGAGGTCGGGGGTTCGATCCCCTCCGCCGCTACCATAAAGGACCTTTAGCTCAGCTGGTTAGAGCAGACGGCTCATAACCGTCCGGTCGTAGGTTCGAGTCCTACAAGGTCCACCACTCAAGTTTCATATATCTCGGAGGTATACCCAAGTTCGGCTGAAGGGATCGGTCTTGAAAACCGACAGGCGGCGAGAGTCGCGCGGGGGTTCGAATCCCTCTACCTCCTCCATTTTTATTTAAAAGAATATTATATCATCGCGGGGTGGAGCAGTCTGGTAGCTCGTCGGGCTCATAACCCGAAGGTCGCAGGTTCAAATCCTGTCCCCGCAACCAATGGTCCCGTGGTGTAGTGGTTAACATGCCTGCCTGTCACGCAGGAGATCGCCGGTTCGACCCCGGTCGGGACCGCCATTTATATTAAGGCTCGGTAGCTCAGTCGGTAGAGCAGAGGACTGAAAATCCTCGTGTCGGCGGTTCGATTCCGTCCCGAGCCACCATTTTGAAATATACAAGCCGGCTTAGCTCAATTGGTAGAGCAACTGACTTGTAATCAGTAGGTTGGGGGTTCAAGTCCTCTAGCCGGCACCATTTCAAAATGAGCCATTAGCTCAGTTGGTAGAGCATCTGACTTTTAATCAGAGGGTCGAAGGTTCGAGTCCTTCATGGCTCACCATTTTTATGCGGGTGTAGTTTAGTGGTAAAACAAGAGCCTTCCAAGCTCTGGTCGAGAGTTCGATTCTCTTCACCCGCTTTTTCTATGGGCCTATAGCTCAGCTGGTTAGAGCGCACGCCTGATAAGCGTGAGGTCGATGGTTCGAGTCCATTTAGGCCCACCATATTCCGCAGTAGCTCAGTGGTAGAGCTATCGGCTGTTAACCGATCGGTCGTAGGTTCGAGTCCTACCTGCGGAGCCATATATAGAGAAGTACCCAAGTGGCTCAAGGGGCTCCCCTGCTAAGGGAGTAGATCGCTTACGCGGTGCGAGGGTTCGAATCCCTTCTTCTCTGCCAGAAATTGGCCCGTTGGTCAAGTGGTTAAGACACCGCCCTTTCACGGCGGTAACACGGGTTCGAATCCCGTACGGGTCATAAAAAAAGAGATAGCATATATGCTATCTCTTTTTTATTTGTCTTGTGTTAATGGATAATTAATCCTCAACTTTAATCACATGAGTATTAATTAAAGAAGATAGTTTTTTTATTTAAAATACAATTCTTCGTTTTAATATCAATAAAAATGCTAAAGAACAATTGCATCAATGCGCTCGCAATTAGCGAGGATAATGCGCCCACTTTTATCTATAAACGTAGCAAGACCTGTGTTAAAGTGAAATCCTGTGAAAATTGAAACGGTTAATGGTGTGCCATTAACTATAATTTCGTTTACTTTTCTTCCTAAATTAAAGGTGTTTAAAAGGCAACAAATATCTTCAAGGTGTTTGTTTTTATTTTTTATATGTGAAGATTGTATATCTGTGTCCTTTACTAAATTCGGATTGAATATTTTAGGGGTAGCAGTATGATTTATGAGAATTGACATGTTTCTTTCCCTCTTCCTCTTTTGTTTATCTCGGATAGAAATATATTTTGAAATTATAAAAAAAGAGCTTTTTTCAAAGCTCTCTTTTATAAACTAGCCCTTACTAATTGTAAGTGCTTGAATATCACGGCAATCTATAAGAAGTACTCCTCCTTCTTCGTCTCCTTCTGTAAATACGAAAGTTGCGCAAAAGTTTTCAGGATTAAAGTTAACAAACGTAACATCATCTATAAAGTTTCCATTTAGAAAAATATCTACTACTGTACCTACCTGTAATTCTGCTAGTTGTTCACAGACGCATTTTGTATGCTTATTTATATAAACCAACTCCTTTCAAAATAAATTTTTGACTCAATATATAATATTTGAAAGCTGAAAAAAGGTGTGGACAACTTATATAAGATATATGAGTATTTTCATTTAGCTTAATAATACAAAGGTGCATTGTATTATTATGGGATTTTGTGTTGTCAACTTGTTATATGCCGGCGCTGTTATTGGGTTATGTTTCTTCTTTTTATAAAGTGAAACTTCCATCAGTGGGGGTTCTTCATCCCCCACTGATGGTTAGTTGAACCAATCGGGCTTTTAAAGGCCGTTATCCTCCGCCTATCTTCTTCGCTTCTCTCTCAATCTTGAGATGGGGGTCTTACTGCCCGTTAATGCGGGATAGAAAAAACGGGGCTTATCCAAAGGCAAGTAGGTGTCTTTTGGGAGAGTCCCTTTTACTGCTTACGTATGTTGGATATTGGCGAATCGCCGAATAGACGATAAGTGGTTTATGATTCTGGCGGAACTAGTATGTGAATGTATTTCGCTTAAACTGGGATAGATTCCATACCTGATACTATAATTTTCTCTCATCTGTGAAAAAGTTCACAAATAGGTCATAATTTGTGAATACATTCACAAATGAACGTGCTACAATATGTGTGTAAGGAAGTTAAACAATATAAAATCAGTATTTTAATTATTTACTTAAATGACAATGATAATAATAATAATGAAATGAAAAATAGAGAGGGGATTTTACCATGAAAAAAGGTATTAACCGCGTAGTATTAGTAGGAACAGGAGCTGTAGGTTGCAGCTATGCATATTCTATGATTAACCAAGGTGTAGCTGAAGAGTTTGTTCTTGTTGACGTAAACGAAGCAAAAGCAGAAGGGGAAGCAATGGATTTAAGCCATGCTGTTCCATTTGCTCCAGCTCCAACAAAAGTTTGGAAAGGCAGCTATGCAGATTGTAAAGATGCAGATCTTGTTGTTATCACTGCTGGATTACCACAAAAGCCAGGTGAAACTCGCTTAGATTTAGTTGAGAAGAATACAAAAATCTTTAAACAAATCGTTCGCGGCATTATGGATAGCGGATTTGATGGTATCTTCTTAATCGCAACTAACCCAGTTGATATTTTAACTTATGTAACTTGGAAAGAATCTGGATTACCAAAAGAACGTGTAATTGGTTCTGGTACAACTTTAGACTCTGCTCGCTTCCGTTACATGTTAGGTGAATACTTAGATGTGGATCCACGCAACGTTCACGCATATGTTATTGGTGAACATGGCGACACAGAGCTTCCAGTATGGAGCCATGCTACTGTTGGTGTACAAAAACTTGAAACAATCTTAGCAAACAATGAAAAGTACAATCAAAGCGATTTAGATGAAATCTTTGTGAATGTACGCGATGCTGCTTATCATATTATTCAACGTAAAGGTGCAACTTACTACGGTATCGGTATGTCACTACTACGTGTAACTAAAGCGATTTTAAACAACGAAAACAGCGTATTGACAGTATCTGCATATCTTGAAGGACAATATGGACAACAAGATGTTTACGTAGGTGTTCCAGCAGTTATCAACCGCCAAGGTGTTCGAGAAATTGTAGAGCTTGAATTAAATGAAGAGGAAGAATTGAAATTTGATCATTCTGTAAAAGTGCTAAAAGAAACTATGGCACCAGTACTATAATCCAAATTGTATAAACCCCTTTCCGGCAGCCCCCTGTATATCCCCTTTTGCCGGAAAGGGTTTTTTTATGTTTTGCTGAAAGTTAATTACTTTTTAAACGTAATATGTATTTTACTCTAATAGGAAGTAATGAATCGCAGTAAAATCTCCCCTCTTTTTCATTTTGAAAATTATTCTAAAATAAAACGCTTACAAGGAATATTCGTCAAAATTCGATATTTTCAGCGGAAATTTACGGAATTCCCATGAATTTCCGCGAAAAAAACGTATGTTTTTTTAGAAAATCGCAAGGATATTTCTATTTACCGAAGAATAGTAATAACATATTTAAAATTCTGTCATCTTGTGAGGTGAACATAGTGATTGTAACAAATTGTAATGAGGAAAAAATGCTATTGTTTCATAAAGAGAAATTTTACGATAGCTACGAAATATTTGGTGCTCATCTAACGAAGGAAGATGGGGTGCAAGGAACACGTTTTTCTGTATGGGCTCCTCATGCACAAGCTGTGAGTATTGTAGGAGATTTTAATGAATGGAATAATCAAATTCATAAAATGGTGCGAGTGACAGAGGATGGAATTTGGTCTTTATTCATACCAAATGTAGCTCAGCTGGAATTGTACAAATATGCAATTGAAGCCTTAAACGGCCATACAATTTTAAAAGCTGATCCGTATGCAATATATGCTGAAGTGAGACCAAATACGGCATCCATTGTTTATGATATAAAAGGATATAAGTGGAAAGATCAGAAGTGGTTTCAAAAAAAGAAACGAAAACCAATTTATAATGAACCGTTAGCAATTTATGAGCTTCACTTTGGTTCATGGAAAAAGAAAGAAGATGAGTCTTTTTACTCTTACAGAGAAATGGCAGATGAGCTTATTCCGTATGTAGTAGAGCATCAATTTACTCATATTGAAATTATGCCGCTTATTGAACACCCATATGATCGTTCTTGGGGATATCAAGGGACTGGATATTATGCACCGACAAGTAGATACGGAGCACCGCAGGATTTTATGTATTTTGTCGATGAATGTCATAAATATGGGATCGGTGTCATTTTAGATTGGGTACCAGGGCATTTTTGTAAAGATGCTCATGGGCTTTATTTGTTTGATGGAGAACCAACGTATGAATATAGAGATCTTGATGTACAAGAAAATCACGTATGGGGAACTGTGAATTTTGATTTAGGAAAACAAGAAGTACGAAATTTTCTCATTTCGAATGCATTGTTTTGGATGAAGTATTATCATATCGACGGCTTTCGCGTTGATGCGGTTGCTAACATGCTATATTGGGAGCGAAACGGGGGCAGGAAAGTAATGAACATGCTGTATTATTCCTGCAACAGCTGAATGAAGCAGTATTTGCGGAAGATCCAACTTTCTTAATGACTGCAGAAGATTCAACAGCATGGCCGCTCGTAACTGCACCGACATACGAAGGTGGACTTGGTTTTAATTATAAATGGAATATGGGCTGGATGAATGACATTTTAAAATATATGGAATGTGCGCCGGAGTATCGGAAATATATTCATGACAAAGTAACATTTTCACTGCTTTACACGTATTCTGAGAATTTTATTTTACCGTTATCACATGATGAAGTTGTACACGGGAAAAAGTCGCTATTAAATAAAATGCCGGGTGATTATTGGTCCAAGTTTGCTCAGCTTCGTTTATTGTATGGCTATTTATTTACACATCCAGGTAAGAAGCTGCTCTTTATGGGCGGCGAGTTTGGACAATATGACGAATGGAAAGACCTTGAAGATTTAGATTGGGGCTTACATGATTTTGAAATGCATGATCGTACGCATGATTACTTTAAGGAGCTCATAGCATTGTATAAGCGCTCTAAGCCGCTTTGGCAGCTTGATCACACAGAAAATGGTTTTCAGTGGATTGATGCGGATAATCGTGAGCAAAGTATTTTTTCGTTTATTCGCCAAGGGAGAGAGAAGAGGATGTCCTCGTTATCGTTTGTAACTTTACAAATGCGGTGTATGAAAACTATAAAGTTGGCGTACCAGCATTTCGCTATTATAACGAAATTTTAAATAGTGATAGTTCTGCATACGGCGGTTCGGGACAAATCAATAAGAAGCGATTAAAAGCAATTATGGAACCTTATCATAATCAGCTTGCTCATGTTGAAATGACAATACCACCATTTGGAATTTCAATTTTACGGCCGGTGAAAACACGAAAGGGAGTAGTACACAAGATGGTACAAAAGCAGACGTGCGTAGCAATGTTATTAGCAGGGGGAAAAGGTAGTCGTTTAAGCGCCTTAACAAAAAATCTAGCGAAGCCAGCTGTTCCATTTGGCGGTAAATATCGCATTATTGATTTTACATTAAGTAACTGTGCGAATTCTGGTATTGAAACAGTGGGGATTTTAACACAATATCAGCCGTTAGAATTGCATAGTTATATCGGTATTGGAGATGCATGGGATTTAGACCGTGTAAATGGAGGGGTTACTGTACTCCCTCCTTATGCAGAGTCTTCTGGAGTGAAATGGTATACAGGAACGGCAAGTGCCATTTATCAAAATTTGAATTATTTAAAGCAGTATGATCCGGAATATGTTCTCATTTTATCTGGCGATCATATTTATAAGATGGATTATGCAAAAATGCTCGATCATCACATGGAACGAGAAGCAGATGTCTCTATTTCTGTTATTGAAGTACCGTGGGATGAAGCAAGCCGCTTTGGCATTATGAATACGAATGAAGCGATGGAAATTGTTGAGTTTGAAGAAAAACCGCAGTTTCCAAAAAGCAATCTAGCTTCAATGGGCATTTATATTTTTAATTGGGCTATTTTAAAAGAGTATTTAGAAATGGATGCAAGAAATCCAGAATCTAGTAATGATTTTGGAAAAGATGTGATTCCCCTTTTATTGGATGAAGGGAAAAAGCTTGTTGCGTATCCATTTAGCGGGTATTGGAAAGACGTTGGAACAGTGAAGAGCTTATGGGAAGCAAATATGGATTTGCTTCGCGAAGATTCATCACTCAACTTATATGACCGTGATTGGCGAATTTGTTCCGTTAACCCGAACCAGCCGCCTCAATATATTGCACCGTCAGCTAAAGTGGAAGAATCGTTAATTAACGAAGGTTGTGTTGTAGAAGGTGATGTGCAGCATTCTGTATTGTTTCAAGGGGTAATCGTGGAGGAAGGCAGCAAGGTTGTAGATTCAGTTATTATGCCAGATGCCAGAATTGGAAAGAATGTTGTGATTGAGCGTGCCATTGTTGGGCCAGGGATGGTCGTTGAAGATGGAGCAATCATTCGTCCGGAACGAAATATTGAAGACGTTGTATTAATTGCAGAGGAAAATTAAATGAAGTAAAACTAATGATTAGCAAGGGGAGCTTAATCCCTTCACAAATAGTTAGCGGAGACAATCGGAGCTTTTACGGATAGTGATTCTATTCCTATCTTCTTTGAGTTTATGGAAGGTTACGGTGATAATTTTACTGTCTGTTAGAGCGTGACGAAAAGGGGATGAGATGAGTGAGAGAATCAATGTTAGGAATTATTAATGCAACAGAGAATTTTCCATCACTACAACAAGTAACAAATCATCGATCATTGGCGGTATTGCCGTTTGCTGGGCGTTACCGTTTAATAGATTTTATGCTTTCCAATATGGTAAATTCTCATATTCATAGTGTAGCCATTTTCACAAGTCATAAAAATCGTTCACTCATGGATCATCTCGGTTCTGGAAAACAGTGGGACTTAGATCGAAAACGTGATGGTTTATTTTTATTTCCTCCAAATTGTCAATGTGATCAAGATGAGTTTGGTACATTTGCTCATTTTAGCAGACATATGGATTACTTTTTACGTAGTAAAGAGCAGTACGTTGTGATTACAAACAGTCATGTTGTAACAGCGCTTGATTTCCAAGCGGTATTAGACCGTCACTTATACACAGAGGCAGATATTACAGAAGTATGTCACCAAGGTGAGTCACTTCAGACATATGTATTAAAGAAGGAGTTATTATTACATTTGTTTGAGACGTATCAAGACATGGGATATTATAGATTAATTGATGTTGTAAAAGAAAAACGAAACACATCATTGCATATTGAAAGTTATGAGCATACTGGCTATGTGGCGGTAATCGATTCAATTGAAAGTTACTATAAACATAGCTTGGAAATACTGCAGCCGCATATTTGGAAGCAAGTGTTTAAGAAAGAAACGCCGATTTTTACGAAAGTAAAGGATGAGCCGCCAACAAGGTACGGAAAAAACGCGAGTGTACATAACGCGATGGTTGCGAATGGCAGCATTATTGAGGGAGAAGTAGAAAATAGCGTTGTCTTTCGTTCTGTAAAGATTGGAAAAGGTTCGATTGTTCGTAACAGTATTATTATGCAAAAGAGCCAAATTGGAGAGAATTGTATACTAGATGGTGTAATTATTGATAAGGATGTAAAGATTGAAGATGGAACGACGTTAACAGGCGGAGCCCATTCTCCATTTGTTGTAGAGAAAGGAACAATACAAAGCAGTAATATAACGATTTACTAAGATGTATATTTGAAAATTGAGAGGAGGAATCTGCAGGCATGGCATAGGTAAGCATAGTTTGCCTATGCTTGCTGCTGCAGAGAGACAATCGCAGTGAATATTTTATTTGCAGTATCAGAATGTGTACCATTTATTAAATCGGGTGGATTAGCAGATGTAGCTGGAGCACTTCCAAAGGCATTACAAAAACTTGGAATGAACGTGCGTGTTATGCTTCCGTACTATAGTTTGATTCCAGAGCATGTACGAAAAGAATGTGTGCTTCATAAAGTGATTACGGTTCAGCTTGGTTGGCGTAATCAATATTGCGGTATTTTGAAAATGGAGCATGAAGGAATTACGTATTATTTTATCGACAATGAATATTATTTTAAACGCGATTCACTATATGGTCATTATGATGATGGCGAACGTTTTTCATTTTTCTCAAAGGCGGTATTAGAATGCATTCCGCATATAGATTTTGAAGTAGATGTTCTGCATTGTCATGATTGGCATACAGCGATGGCAAATTTTTTATTACGTGAAAAATATCGTGATCAGCCATTATACGAAAAGATAAAGACAGTCTTTACGATTCATAACTTGCAGTTTCAAGGCGTGTTTCCGCGCATTGTTATGGATGACTTATTGGGGCTTGGCAATGAGTATTTTCATAGTGAGCAGCTTGAGTTTTACGGAAACATCAACTTCATGAAAGGCGGAATTATCGCCTCTGATATGATTACAGCGGTAAGTCCGACATATAAAGAAGAAATTCAATATCCATTTTTCGGAGAGAAGTTAGATGGTTTATTGCGTAAATATAACGATAAACTTGTTGGAATTGTAAATGGAATTGATGATGTTTTGTACAATCCGAAGAATGATAAAACGATAGCGGCAATGTATGATGCAAATTCACTTCATAAAAAAAGAGATAATAAACGTGCATTACAGCGTTATTTTGGATTGCCAGAAAAAGAAGAGGCACCTATTATTGCGATGGTTACACGTTTAACGCAGCAAAAAGGATTAGATTTAGTGCGTCATGTTTTTCATGAAATGATGCAAGAAGATGTGCAATTTATTGTACTTGGATCGGGCGATAAAGAATATGAACAGTTTTTTGAACAAATGGCATATGAATATCCAGATAAAGTGAAAGTGTATATCGGATTTCATGAAGGGCTGGCACATCAAGTGTATGCCGGGACAGATTTGTTTCTAATGCCATCTTTATTTGAGCCATGCGGCCTTGGACAGTTAATTGCCCTTGCATACGGAGCGATTCCAATTGTGCGGGAAACAGGCGGTTTAAATGATACAGTTCAATCGTACAATGAAGCTATAAATGAAGGAAATGGTTTTAGTTTTACGAACTTCAATGCGCACGATATGCTGCATACGGTGCAGCGTGCACTGCACTATTATCATGACAAAAAGGTATGGCAGTCTCTTGTGAAACGAGCAATGACAGAGGATTATAGCTGGAAGCAGTCCGCACGTAAGTATAAGGAGCTTTATGAAAGCTTGTTCGAGTCAAATGAGGAACCACAATCTCATGAGGAACAAAAGGAGATTGATGATAAGCAACCGATTCTTTTTGTTCATCATCAGTAGGAAAGCGTAATTGATACATGTTTCACTGAACGGGTTGTATGTGTGAAGGATTCATTCGTTAGAACCGGATTGGGAGGGCTAACCAGCAGCGGGAAATCCACTGCTGGTAGTTTCATTTTGGAAGAGGTGAGAGAGATGTTTTCGAGTACAGAGAGTTTTAAAGCTGCTTTTTTAGAAAAGCTAGAAACGATGTATGGTAAAAGTTTTAAAGATTCGACTGTGCAAGATCAATATAATACGCTCGGACATATGGTACGTGAATATATTAGTCAGCGCTGGATTGAGACGAATGAACGATATCGGACAGACAATCAAAAGCAAATGTATTACTTATCGATTGAGTTTTTATTAGGGCGTTTATTAGGAAGTAATGTCTTAAACTTGGGAATACGTGATGTATGCGAGAGAGGATTAGAAGAACTTGGGATTTACTTACAAGACCTTGAAGAAATTGAAGCAGATGCTGGACTTGGAAATGGCGGTCTTGGTCGTTTGGCGGCCTGTTTTCTTGATTCTCTTGCTTCATTAGATTTGCCAGGCCACGGGTGCGGTATTCGCTATAAGCACGGTTTGTTTGATCAGAAAATTGTGGATGGTTATCAAATCGAGCTGCCGGAGCAATGGCTGCGTCACGGGAATGTTTGGGAAGTAAGAAGGCATGATCAAGCTGTGGAAGTTAGCTTTTGGGGACAAGTTGATACATTTCAGTCAAATGAACGTCTTGAATTTCGGCATATAAATGCGGAAACAATTATGGCTGTACCGTATGATGTACCTGTTGTTGGCTATCAGACAAATACTGTAAATACACTGCGTCTTTGGAGTGCAGAGCCGGTTCTATTTCCCCAAAATTGCAAGGATGTATTGAAATATAAACGGGAAACGGAAGCAGTATCGGAGTTCTTATATCCAGATGATACGCATGATGAAGGAAAAATACTTCGTTTGAAACAGCAATATTTTCTTGTGTCTGCTAGCTTACAAATTATTGTTCGGTTGCATCGTGAACGAAATGGCACGCTGCGCAATCTGCATGAGAAAATTGCGATTCATATTAATGATACGCACCCTGTCTTAGCGATTCCGGAATTAATGCGTATTTTGCTTGATGAAGAAAAGATGAGCTGGGAGGATGCGTGGTACATTACAAGACATACGATTTCTTATACAAACCATACAACCTTATCTGAAGCGTTAGAAAAGTGGCCGATTCATATTTTTGAGCCGTTATTACCGCGCATTTATATGATTGTACAAGAAATTAATGAGCGCTTTTGTCGTGATTTATGGGAGCGGTATTCGTATGAGTGGAATCGCATTGAAAATATGGCGATTATCGCTCATGGGCTTGTGAAGATGGCACATTTAGCAATCGTTGGCAGTCATAGTGTAAACGGTGTTGCTAACATTCATACGGAAATATTAAAGCAGCGAGAAATGCGATTGTTTTATGAGTTTTATCCAGAGAAATTCAATAATAAGACGAATGGAATTACCCATCGGCGCTGGTTATTAAAAGCAAATCCGCAGCTGTCAAAATTAATTTGTGAAACAATTGGAACAGATTGGATGAAGGAGCCAGATCAGCTGCAAACTTTAGGAAATTATAAGTATGATGCAGCATTTCAAGATGCGCTTCATAATGTAAAACAAGTGCGAAAAGAATTGTTAATGAAGCGGATTGAAAAACAAACAGGTATTGTTGTTGATCCATATTCTATTTTTGATGTGCAAGTAAAACGGCTACATGCATACAAGCGGCAATTATTAAATGTGCTGCATATTTTATATTTGTACAATCGTTTAAAAGAAGATTCTAGTTTTTCCTTTTATCCGCGTACATTTATTTTTGGTGCAAAGGCATCGCCTGGTTATTATTATGCGAAAAAGATTATTAAACTTATAAATGAATTAGCCCGAAAAGTGAATGATGATCCGTATGTAAGTCAATATATGAAAGTTATTTTTCTAGAAAACTATCGCGTTTCTCTTGCTGAAGATATTTTTCCAGCGGCAGATGTGAGTGAACAAATTTCAACTGCAAGTAAAGAAGCATCAGGAACCGGAAATATGAAATTTATGATGAACGGTGCGATAACGGTTGGTACGCTAGATGGTGCTAATGTTGAAATAAAAGAAACTGTTGGAAATGATGCTATTTTTATTTTCGGTTTAACTGCAGAAGAAGTACTACATTATTATCAAAATGGCGGATACCGTGCTAGCGATTATTATCATCATGATATGCGCATTCAAAAAGTCGTCAATCAGCTGACAAATGGCTTTTTTGAGGATGCGGGTGATGAGTTTGAAGCTATTTTCGACTCCCTTCTTATTCAAAATGATGAATATTTTGTTCTCCGGGATTTTGCACCGTATGCAGATGCGCAAGAAAAAGTTGGAAGAACATATGAGAATCGAAAAAAATGGCTTGAAATGAGTACTGTTAATATTGCGAAATCTGGTCATTTCGCAAGTGACCGAACAATCTTACAGTACAGTCGTGATATTTGGAGAATCGCAGAGGGCATGCGAGCGCGGTAAAAGAAAGTAGAGTTTCATCTAAATAGTTTCGAGAAGCGGAACAATTGTTTACTAAAGGAAAACGAAAAAAACGACTTGTAAACATTTCAAGTCGTTTTACTTTGTGGCAGAAGTAGGATAGAACGGTGCATATAATATACCGTGTCCATCGTATTCTGCTGTAGCAAAGTACGAAAATGTAAAGAAACCTGTAAAAACAACAAGCATAACTAGAAAGAATGTAACGATAGCTTTTACTATGTTCGGTCTCCAATATAGACCTTTTAAAAAAGAGCGGTAATTGACGTTTTATAAGTTGTAATGTGATGGTTTTTTGTAATGGAATTCATATTTTTCGTAAAGGTCATACTGCGATGAATATGGGAATATTCCCATTTATTTTCTTCGAATTGTACTTTACGAGGGGAAGAAGCGGGACGACATCAAATAAATTTACGAAGCGAAAGCTGTTGGACACTTGCATTTTATAATAATTTCGAAAGGCAATATCTCCGACTTTCGGGGAGCCGAAATTGTAGAGAGTGTAATGAGAGAATGAAGTGTTTACACGGGCGTCTAGTATGTGCAGGGTAGCAAGGGCTCCTCCTAAACTATGTCCAGTAACGAAAAGTGCTTTATGAGAAGATAGGGAAACGAGGGTGTCCATTATTGTATCTCTACATGATTCGTAAATAGAAAGAAAGCCGCTATGAACATTGCCGCTATTTGCAGTAAATGGATATGGTTTTTGTTGGACTATCGAATCGGCCATCCAATCACGGTCGGATTGTGTCCCGCGAAAGGCTACAATAATTTGATCCTCTGATTCTAAAATAAATCCAAACCATGTTGTTGTTTGAATGGCTTTTGCCTGAAAGCCTTGTATATATCGAAAACCTTCGGGAATGGTGAAAATGCCATTTTGCTTATATTGCTCATATGTTAGTTCGCAGCATGTAGCTAACAACACAGCGGTATCCTTATGAAAGGATACAGAAGTTGGCATAGAAAAGTCCTCCTCATGATGAAATATAATTCAATATATGAGGAGGATATGGAATTCATTCTTTTACTTACCCCGCACTAACGGGCAGTAAAGGATGGAGAAGAGCGGGGAGTAAAACTGCCCGTAAGAGCCCGATTGGTTCAACTAACCATCGGAGAAAGGCACTCCCGATGGAAGTTTCACTTTACCCCGCACTAACGGGCAGTAAAACTTTACTCGTCGCCATCCAGAATGCGTCCAAGTCCACCGAGAATACTGCCTTCTCCAGAATTTTTTGCTCCTGGGCCAGCAATGCGCTGTGCTAAGCGGCTTAATGTTAAAGATTGAACCCAAACCGTTCCCGGCCCTTGTAATGTTGCGAAGAATAGGCCTTCACCGCCGAAGATTGCACTTTTTACATTACCAACAAATTGAATATCATAATCAACATCTTGTGTCATGGCAACAAGGCAACCTGTATCAATTCGTAATCTTTCTCCTGGTTTTAACTCACGCTTATAAACCGTTCCGCCGGCATGCATGAAAGCAAGGCCGTCACCTTCAAGTTTTTGCATAATAAATCCTTCGCCGCCGAAGAAGCCGCTACCAAGTTTTTTTGTAAATTCAATGCCGACAGAAACACCTTTTGCAGCACATAGAAAAGAATCCTTTTGGCAGATTACTTTTCCGCGATACTCAGTTAAATCAACAGGGATAATTTTCCCAGGATACGGAGCTGCAAATGAAACATGACGTTTTTCATGTCCTGTATTTGTAAATACAGTCATGAATAAGCTCTCACCTGTCACGAGACGTTTCCCAGCACCGACAAGCTTGCCGAAAAATCCACCTGTTTGTGCAGCACCGTCACCAAATACTGTTTCCATTTCAATATTGTCTTCCATCATCATCATAGCACCGGCTTCAGCAACTACGCTCTCTTGCGGGTCTAACTCAATTTCAACAAACTGCATATCATCGCCGTATAATTTGTATTCGATCTCATGTGCTTTCATGGTTTCACCTCAATTATAAATATGTATATCCGTATTTATATTGTACCGAAACATTTTCAAATAGAAAATACAAGTTTTGTTAATTTTCAAAAAGATATTTTTGTTTTGTTTGACGTTTTATTCCGGGCGTGATATAGTAAAAGAACTATTGAGCTGCATAATGTGGTACGGAAATAAAGCGTGTTTGTTTCAAAGCATTAGCTTGTGAGGAAATCATGATGTTTATCTCGACCTTTGTATGTAGTTTCCAATAGATAGATTTCTTTTTATTTAGGAGGTACATGCAATGCAAACAGGAAAAGTAAAATGGTTTAACGGCGAAAAAGGTTTTGGTTTCATCGAAGTTGAAGGTGGCGAAGATGTATTCGTACATTTCTCTGCAATTCAAGGCGAAGGCTTCAAAACTTTAGAAGAAGGTCAAGAAGTTTCTTTCGAAATCGTTGAAGGTAACCGCGGACCTCAAGCTGCTAACGTTACTAAAAAGTAATGAAGGCAAAAGAAACATTCCTGAATAAGGAATGTTTCTTTTTTTCGCTTTAACGGGCAGTAAAGGCTGTGGAAAGAGCGGGGAAAAAAACTGCCCGTAAGAACCCGATTGGTTCAACTAACCATCGGAGAAAAGGCACTCCGATGGAAGTTTCACTTTATGGTCTTGAACTTGACTCATCTGAAGAAAGTTCGCCGTTAAAGGTTCTTTTTTCGTAGTCATCTAGCATTTGTTCATATTCTTCATGTGCTTCTGTGGCATATACTTGTACGTTTTTTCCGTACATATCTGTTCCAATAAAGTTTTCAAAATCCTCAACATATCCGCGCGGTTCCTCTGCATCTACATACATCTCATTAAAATTTTTAGAGTCGCGGCGCTCTAAATCAGCAGGAGTTTCTGACGTTCCATATAAAGCAACATCTTGCCAAGCATCTTCAGCATCATAACCAATAGCACTATCCATATCATATTTACCAAAAGGAGGCTCAATAAGTTCTTCTTCAATAGGACGCGCACCAAGGATTAGTTTATTATGTGTATGTTCGATACAAGTTGTTGCAGTCGGCATTGCTTCTAAACGTTCAAGTGGAATTGGTTCACCCGATACTTCGCAAATCCCGTATGTTCCAGCTTCTATTTTTTGCATGGCATGCTTTACATCCGTAAGTTGTTTATGCCAAAATTCGACTAATCCTAAGTCTTTTTCACGTTCATACAATTCTGTTCCCATGTCTCCAGGGTGATTATCATACGCAGAGAGTTCGCCAACTGAATCACGTTCAGAAGCTTGCCCTCGACTTTCATGATTTTGCAGTGTTTGTTCAAGCTCTTGTTTTTGTTTTTGTAGTACAGATTGAAAATGATCCATTTGTTGTGGAGTTAGCATAAAATCCACCTTCCTACAATTCGGTTTCTTTAAGTAGTATGAGCTCAATTACAGGAATTATGAAAAATAATACGTTAATATATCGGCGGTTCAACATAATATAGAGTGAAACTCCCATCAGTAGGGGTCTTACTGTGGGGTTAAAATAAAGTCACGATGTTTATAAAATAGATGCAATATTTAAAATAAAGTCGCGACATAAAAAAATTGCGAAGTTTTTCTCCTTTACATATTTTTGTCTGAAGAGGGTTTTTATGTAAGAACATCTAATATTGAATAGTGTTTCAAGGAAGGCAACCTTTTGTGTCGGTACACTAAACTATTGGAGGGATTAAGATGTTAAATAAAAATGTCGTCCTCTACACTGAAGAAGATGGTATCGCAAGAATTACACTAAACAGACCGGAAGCACTAAATGCGTTAAACCGAGATGTTCTTGAACAACTTTCGTTCGTCTTGGACAGGGTTAAAACTGATTCAGGTGTAAAGACAGTGATAATCATCGGTGCCGGAGAAAAGGCATTTTCCGCAGGTGCTGACATTCAATTTCTCAATAAAGCCACTCCGCTAGAAGTACGAGATTTAGCTCAGTTAGCTGTTACGGTTACTAATAAAATTGAGTCATTAGGGAAAGTAGTTGTTGCTGCCATCAACGGCTTCGCACTAGGAGGTGGACTTGAGTTAGCTGAATCCTGTACGCTCCGTGTTTGTGCTAATCATGCTAGATTAGGACATCCTGAAGTCCGTATTGGAGCTGTTGCCGGTTTTGGAGGAACTACGAGACTGCCCAGACTTATAGGTAAGGGGCGTGCTGCGGAGCTATTGCTCACTGGAAACGCGATAAGCGCAGACGAAGCTTATAGAATAGGACTGGTTAATAGGATTGTTGAACCCCATAAATTACTATCAGAAGTAGAAACGCTAATTTTAGAAATTCTGTCTCAGGCTCCTATCGCAGTAAAAATGACTTGGGAGGCAATTCATCGGGGAGGTAATCTAACTTTAGAAGAGTCCGCACTTCTCGGTGCAGATTATTTCGGTTTGATAGCGTCCACCGAAGACTTCAGAGAAGGAACTAAATCATTTTTAGAAAAGACCCAACCATTATTTAAAGGAAGATAGTTAATGAAAACAATCATGTGTGATTTAAAATAAAGTTTGATGAAAATAACACAATATCTTGGGATAAACCCTTGATTTATAAGGATATAGCAACTTGTTTTTATTAAACTTTATTCCAATTCAACACTTACTGCCCGTTCATGCGGGATAAAGACGATTCGACAATATATAACATGAATGCACCACAAAAAAACGCAAGTGCTTTTACACTTGCGCTTTTCTTATAGGAAATATCCAAGTAACAACCCGATTCCCATTAAAAATCCAAAAATTGTATTTGTTTTTGCTGTTGCAACCATCGCAGGTGCCATTTCCATTGGGATGCTCTTTCCGATAAAACCTTTTGTTGCTTTAAATGCTTTTGGAACGCTTAGAAAGACTACGAGCATCCACGGTGAGGCAATACCGACAATAATAAGGGCAATCGTCCATATATAAGAAATGATAAACATGGATGCTAACACACTAATTGCATTGTTTCGTCCGACTAAAATGGCTAATGTTTTTCGTCCGTTTTCTTTGTCGCCATCTAAATCGCGAATATTATTGGCAAGTAGAATGGCTCCAATTAAAATGGCATTTGGAATAGATAGTAATATAATTTCTGATGTTACAGTTCCAGTTTGAATAAAGAATGAAATCCCAATAATAATAACACCCATAAATAATCCTGCTGTTAATTCTCCAAAAGGTGTATAGGCAATTGGAATTGGGCCGCCTGTATATAAGTAGGCAACAGCCATACAAATAAGACCGATTGCCGCAAGCCACCAGCTGGAGCTCATACAAATGTAAACGCCTAATAAAATTGCGATGCCAAAGAATCCAAATGCTAAGTTTAATACTGTTTTCGGCTGAATACCATCGCGAACGATTGCACCGCCAATCCCAACGGATCCTTCATGATCAAGCCCTCTTTTATAATCGAAGTATTCGTTAAACATGTTTGTTGCTGCCTGAATGAGAAGGCAAGCAAGAAGCATGCTAAGGAAAAGAGGAAGATTTATTTTGCTAATACCTTCAACATGCATAGCATAAGTTGTTCCAATAAAGACGGGAACAAAAGCTGCAGTTAATGTATGAGGACGTAATAAACTCCACCAAATACGCCAGCCTGTTTGTTTACTTGGCTTTGGCTGCATGGAAGAGGAATTCGTTTCAGTTTTTACTTCCATATGGAATCCTCCTATCTGTTTGTTATATAAAATAAAAATGAGTTCTTACTGCCCATTAGAGCGGAACACGTACACAAAAAGTACACAATTAAGTGTAGGAAAAGCATCATATAGTGTCAATGTTTATTTTCTAGGAATATGCTCGGATTTTCTCAGAAATGCTAAACATTGACACACCTTTCGTTTGAGGTGTATCTTAAAATCAAGCGTATTTATGACTATTTTTCGCCCATAGGGGGAGACTGTGTGATTCAAACGAAACAACATGATGTAAAAGATGTGATTCTTACTGCGATTCAACGCGCAGCTGACGGGCAAGTACTCGTTAGCTTTGTGAAGCAAGTGGAATGGATTGATCCACTCCTTTTTTATGCAGCAGGAACACAATTTGGATATAGAGACAGATGTTATTTTGCAGATCCATCGCAGCACGTTATCTTCGCTGGAGTAGGTTCTGCCTTTACTATAGCAAATTCTTCTAATAAGCGCTTTCAAAATGCTCGTCAAGAGTGGGCGCGATTGAAAGACGAAGCAGTAATTCATCGTGATACTTACGAATTTGGAACAGGGCCGCTTTTATTTGGTGGTTTTGCTTTTGATCCACGAAAAGAAAGAACAGATTTATGGGAGTCATTTCACGATACAACACTGCAATTGCCAGCCTTTTTGTTAACGGTAAAGAATGAAAAGGCATGGTTAACAGTGAACCGTTTTGTTTCTGAAAATGATTGTGCAGAAAAGATTTATGAGGAATTGCAAAACGCTGAGGAGCAATTGTTACAGCAAAGCAAGCATTCCTTCGTGGAAGAGAATGTGACCATTCTTTCGAAAGTGGAGATAGAGCCGGAGAAATGGTTACGAGCAATTGAACAAGTGCAGGAAGAAATGAAGCGAGGAGCTGTCCAAAAAGTTGTGTTAGCTCGCGAGATGCAACTTGTTTTGGATAAAAATGTTGATTCGGCTTCTGTTTTGGCAGCACTTCGCATAGGACAACCGGATTGTTATGTATTTGCGTTTGATTATAAAGGAACGTGCTTCTTAGGAGCAACGCCAGAAAGACTTCTTCGTAAAGAGGGAGAAGCATATACATCCATGTGTCTTGCCGGTTCGATTGGACGAGGTGCTTCAGAAGAGGAAACGAAAGAGAATGGATATGAACTTTTGCATGATGAGAAAAATTTAGCAGAGCATGATTATGTTGTAAACATGATTCGCAGTGTGTTAACAAGGCATTGTGAAACAGTCGATATTCCATATGAACCGCAATTATTGAAGACGAAAAATTTACTTCATCTATATACACCAGTACAAGCAAATGGAAATGGTGATTTATTATCGATGATTGAAGAACTTCATCCAACGCCAGCTCTTGGAGGAACACCGCGAGAAGAAGCGCTGAAATTGATTCGTGAAGTAGAGCTATTAGATCGAGGGTTATACGGAGCGCCAATTGGCTGGGTTGATGAGCAAGGAAACGGCGAATTTGCCGTAGCACTTCGCTGCGGATTATTGTCTGGTAAACAAGCTTCGTTATTTGCTGGCTGCGGCATTGTCATTGATTCGAAGCCGCATTTAGAGTATGAGGAAACAAGGCTGAAATTTAAGCCGATGCTTTCTGCTTTGGAGGGACTATCTAGATGAGCAATCATATAGAAGCATTATCATATTACTTAGGCGCGTTTGTTGATGAATTGGCGCGCCTGCATGTGCAGGATGTTGTCATTAGCCCGGGTTCGCGATCAACGCCGCTTGCCTTATTAATGGCGCAGCATGAACAAATCCGCACATATTTACACGTAGATGAAAGATCAGCGGCCTTTTTTGCCCTTGGTATTGCGAAGGCAAAAAAACGCCCTGTTGCCTTATTATGTACATCAGGCACAGCGGCAGCAAACTATTATCCAGCTATATGTGAAGCATTTCATTCGCGCGTTCCGCTTCTCGTACTGACAGCGGATCGTCCGCATGAATTGCGAGATGTTGGTGCACCGCAAGCAATGAATCAATTTCATTTGTTCGGTTCGTTTGTAAAACAATTTATTGAAATGGCACTTCCAGAAGCAGCGGAACCAATGTATCGATATGCACGGATGACAGCGGGACGAGGAGTAGCAGCGGCATTACAAACGCCGAAAGGACCCGTTCATGTAAACTTTCCGCTTCGTGAGCCGTTAATTCCGAATTTCTCTTTAGAAAATTTATGGGAAAAAGGCCGCGGAGAATACGAAACAACCGTTCATCAAGGGAAAATAGCGGTGACGGATGAATATGCAGCATCTTTACGAGAGCGCCTTTCGCATATGAAAAAGGGGCTTATTGTATGTGGTGATGATAGTCATCCAAATATTGCAGAAGCTGTCGTGGCTTTTTCAAAAGCATATGGTTATCCGATTCTTGCAGATCCGCTTTCTGGGCTTCGCAGCGGTCTTCACGATAAAGAGACGATTATAGATTGCTATGATACATTGTTACGAAATGAACAACTGCGAGATAGTTGGAAACCAGATGTGATCATTCGCTTCGGCGGTATGCCAGTTTCTAAAGCACTTACGCAATACTTGAAAAAGCAAACAGAAGCATTGCACATTGTTGTTGACGAATCTGGAAATTGGCGTGATCCAGCGCTTATGTCCACAGAAGTTGTGTATGCTAATGATGCTAAATTTTGTGAGCAGCTTGTAAATGACGTCAAGCAGCAAAGCAACTATGACTGGCTTCATATGTGGCAACAGATAAATGCTGTAACAAAAGAGAAGCTTATTAAAATCGAATCGTATGAACATGCCTTTGAAGGAAAAGTGATTACAGAACTTGTAGATGTTCTGCCAAATGATGCAACTTTATTTGTAAGTAACAGTATGCCAATTCGTGATACAGATACATTTTTCTTCTCAAATGATAAAAATATTGAAGTGCTAGCAAATCGTGGTGTCAATGGCATTGATGGCATTGTTTCGACAGCGCTTGGGGTGAGTGTAGCTCGTGATTCGCTCGTATTAGTTGTGGGGGATTTATCGTTCTACCATGATTTAAATGGATTGTTAGCAGCAAAGCTACATGATTTAAATGCAACTATTGTTGTCGTTAACAATGATGGCGGCGGTATTTTCTCATTTTTACCGCAGTATGAACAGAAAGAACATTTTGAAGCATTATTTGGTACGCCGCTCGGACTTGATTATGAACATGTCGTCAAGATGTATAACGGTTCATTCCAGCGCGTAAAAACATGGGAAGCGTTTCGAAATGAAGTGGACAAAGGTACGAGAGAAAATGGACTGCATGTCATTGAAATCCAAACAGATCGTGAAGAGAACTTACAGCTTCATCGTGACATTATGGCAGAGGCAGCAGCCATTGTTTCAGAAGTATTGCAAGGTGAAGGGAAATGAAAGTAAACGTACATGGTGTTTCTTACGAATATGAAGTAATCGGAAGCGGCGAGCCGCTTCTTGTACTTCATGGTTTTACAGGCAGCATGGAAACATGGCGTTCGTTTGTCCCTGCATGGAGCGATCAGTTTCAAGTGATTTTAGTCGATATAATCGGACATGGTAAAACGGAAAGTCCAAAGGAAACCCGGCACTATAACATAGAAACGGTAGCTGGGTATCTCATTGCTTTGCTCGATCATTTGCAAATTGAAAAAGCGCATATGTTAGGTTATTCTATGGGCGGGCGCCTTGCGCTTACGCTTGCTTGTTTATATCCAGAGCGCGTCTTGTCTCTTTTGTTAGAAAACTGTACAGCGGGACTGATAACAGAAGAAGAACGTGAAGAGCGTAGACAAAAGGACGAACAGCTTGCTGAAAAGATTGAACGAGAAGGCGTTTCTGCTTTTGTGGAAAAATGGGAGAACATTCCGCTCTTTGCCACGCAAAAAAATTGTCTCTTGACGTACAAGCTCGTGTACGTGAAGAAAGGCTAGCTAATGATCCTGAGGGTCTTGCGAATAGTTTGCGGGGCATGGGAACAGGAGCGCAGCCATCTTGGTGGAATGAATTGCAACACTTGCAAATGCCGGTCTTACTCATGAGCGGAGAATATGATGAAAAGTTCTTTCACATCTTAAAAAAGATGAAAAAACATATCCCTCATGCTGAATTTGTACAAATTATTGGCGCGGGTCATGCAATTCATGTGGAACAACCGCAAAAGTTTGATACAATAGTAAGGGGCTTTTTGCAAAACATAAAAGGAGGTAGAGACAAAATGACGATTGAATGGGTAAAAGAAGGCAATTACGAAGATATTATTTACTCCACATACAATGGAATCGCAAAAATTTCGATTAACCGTCCTGAAGTACATAATGCATTCCGTCCAAAAACGGTAATGGAATTAATCGATGCGTTTGCACATGCACGAGATGATGAAAATGTTGGCGTTATCATTTTAACAGGTGAAGGTGGCCGTGCATTCTGTTCTGGCGGTGACCAAAAGGTTCGCGGGCATGGCGGATATGTTGGGGAAGACCAAATCCCGCGCCTAAACGTATTAGACTTACAACGTTTAATTCGCGCGATTCCAAAACCAGTTATCGCAATGGTAGCAGGTTATGCAATCGGTGGTGGACATGTTCTTCACATCGTATGTGATTTAACAATCGCAGCAGATAACGCAGTATTTGGCCAAACTGGTCCAAAAGTAGGTAGCTTTGATGGTGGATACGGTGCTGGCTATTTAGCTCGTATGGTTGGCCATAAGAAAGCTCGTGAAATTTGGTACTTATGCCGTCAATACAACGCGCAAGAAGCACTTGATATGGGCTTAATTAACACAGTTGTACCATTAGAACAGCTAGAAGAAGAAACTGTGAAATGGGCAGAAGAAATTTTAGCAAACAGCCCGATGGCACTTCGTTTCTTAAAAGCTGCATTTAATGCAGATACAGATGGCCTTGCTGGTATTCAACAACTAGCTGGTGATGCAACGCTATTATACTACACAACAGACGAAGCAAAAGAAGGCCGCGATGCGTTTAAAGAAAAACGCCGTCCGGACTTTGGACAATTCCCTCGTTTTCCTTGATCGGGAAGATGAACAAAAGAGACTTGATGAAATTTCATCAAGTCTCTTTTTTGTATCCGCATTAGCGGGCAGTAAGACCCCCACCTCAAGATGCAGAGAGAAGCAAAGAAGATAGGTGGGGGATAAAGCCCGATTGGTTCAACTAACCATCAGTGGGGGATAAAAAAACCCCACTAACGGAAGCTTCACTTTATGCTTAGCCAGTTTTCTAACATGATTTTCAAAAATCTGTATTAGATTACAGTTATTCTCGTATAATAACAAGTTATTGTTATATTTATATATAAATAAATGCTTCTAATATTGGATATTTATATACAAAAAGGTAAATTTTCCTTCTCATTATTTTATCATTATTGTTATAATAGAAATGGTAAAATTAAAATGGTTAATTTTACAATTTTTGCATATTGATAGGGGGAATATTAAATGTCTGGACAAATTCGTATGAGTCCTGAGGAACTTAAAGCTAAAGCAGCTCTATATGGTAGAAGCTCTCAAGAAATTGATAGTATTTTACGCAAGCTGGAAGGGTTACAAAATGAATTAAGAGGTGAATGGGAAGGCCGTGCTTTCCAAGGGTTTGATCAACAATTTAATGAATTAAAACCGAAAGTACAAAGTTTCTCTCAATTATTACATGAGATTAACGTTCAATTAGACAGAACTGCACAAGCTGTTGCTGAACATGATGAGCAGTTATCACGTAATTTTGGCTTGAAATAAGAAAGCTTGAATAGTAGAAGATTGATAAATGAGCCATGCGACTTTTGTTGTATGGCTGATTTATATATAAGTGGTTTAATTTTGAAATTTGAATAATAATCATTCTCTCCATTGCAATTATGTTGATGCAGTTTAAGGCTATACATTTGAAGGACAAAAATAAGCTGCATTCTAACAATGGATAAATTATTTCATATTCACAGGAGTGGTAAGTATTGAAAAAATTCAATGGAGGATCTTGTTGTTTATTGTTTTAGCTCTTGTACTAGCAACGGGAACTTCCTATTTAGCATTAAATCATAAGGTTGAAAAAAAGGATGAAACTAGTGCTAAAAAAATGGCAGTTGCCGTAGTAAACGAAGATCAAGGAACGGCGTTTGAAGGGCAGAAAATAAATTTTGGAGATCAGTTTATAAAAAACATTAGTAAAAATGATAAACAACAATGGTATGTAGTAAGTCGCGGAATAGCGGAAAGTGGTTTGAAAAATAATAATTATAACATGATGATTGTTATTCCGAATGATTTTTCGCAGAAAGCTGTTGCTATTAATTCGGATTCGCCAGAAAAAGTAACGATAAGTTACAAAATTAATGCTACTGGTAATAAAGATTTGAAGGCAGAGGCAGAAAATACTGCGGCTTCTATTTTAGAAGAGTTTAATAAACATATAGTAGATGTTTATTTTGCTAGTATTGTTGGGAATTTACAAGGTGCACAAGATAATATACAGGCAATCACCAACAAAGAACAAGCACAATTGAATGTATATAAGACAGATGTACAAAGCCCTTTAGCAAACTATACACAACAATTTAAAACAGTACAAGATTATACAGGAGTTTCAATAGATACATTTAAAGGGTTTCAAGGTGTCTTGAATGGGTTTGAACAAAATATTGATGGAACCTCACAATCTAACTTGGCTTTCCAAAATAGTTTTGGTAATTTCCAAAAGACACAAGGGGAAAATAGTTTAGTTGCAAATAATTTCTCTAACCAACTGAATCAATTCAATAGCGATTTAAGTACAGCGGATGTATTAAAAAGGCTAGATACTTTGGAGTTAACTAACAAAGCGATAGCTGATCAATTCACTCTTGCAGATAAAAGCGCTAATATTTTATCAGATTCAGCTGCTATTCAAAATTACTTAACAGACGTTAATAGTAAAATTCGCAGCTACGATGCAGATTTAACAGAAAAGTTAAAGTCGGATATTGAAGCGGAGACTCGTGAGAAATTAAAGAAAGCCATTTCGGGTGAGGATCAAAAAGCAGTATATCTAAATACACTTATGCAGCAACCGAACGATGCAATTAAGAAGAAAATTGAACAGCTAATCAATCACTTACCGAGTGTGAGTAAGGAAGAGATAGATCAGCTTCCGTTACCAGATGAAACAAAACAAGAGTTAAAAAATGTGATTCTAGTTACTGGAAAATACAATACAGAGAATCAATTTTATCCTGAAGATACAGGACAAATCCCTTTAGAAAATACAATAAAAACCATTAAAACGGATCTTGCAACAAGTGGAATCATCTTTAATGATGTCAAAAAAGTGCCGAAGATGGATGCTGCTCAAACGTTCACTTTAAATCTTCCTAGTGAGTTTGGTCTTCAGTCATTAGTAATTGATGGTAATGATTATACAGAAGAATTTTTAAATAAAGGCATAGTTACTTTACCAGCGCGAGAAGAAGGGAATTTAGAGGTTCGTGTACATGTTAAATTGCTAGATCAAAATGCCAATATAGATGTGTTTACTCCAGTAAATTGGCAGTGGAATTTAGATCATAAGTCTGAGAAGAAAACAACTACTGAATCAGGAAAGCCTTCCAATCCTAATGGAAAAGAAGATGCCGGAAAAACTGGTAATACATCGATAAGTGCAGCCTCACAAAAGGTAACGAAAACAGTACAAACAACGGATACAACCCCAAGTGATCCAAATAAGGGCAATGGAACAACTCCAAGCGATCCAAATAAGGGCGATGGAACAACCCCAGGTGATCCTAATAAAGATAAAACTAAGGTAGAAACAATTGAACGCACGAATGATCGAATCTCACATCAAAAGGCAGAGAATTTAGTTCCAGATTCAACAAATGTATTAATTAGCGATTCTGTTAAATCAGTACAAGCTTATCAGCAATTGTTAAGTTTGTATGAATTGTATTATGGCTTTGATATGACAAAACCAGATTTAGAAGCAGATCTAGCAGACAAAACATTAGATGAGAAAGCGGAATCAGATTCTCTTTATTACATTTTCAATAAGCAAGATATAGTAGATGTAATGGCAAACTTTATTGCAACTGAGATTACTGGTGAAATAACGGCAGAAACAAATGATTTAAAACAAAAAGTCGATACGTATATGGAATTAGTAGGTAATGCTGATCAAAATTCAGAACACTTGGCAGAAGTATTAAAACAAACAACAGAACAAGCTCAAGTTATGAATGCGACTTTAGGAGAATACTTAAAAAATGTAGAAGCATGGCGTGAAAATAGCTTGAAATTAATAGATGACCAAAAAGTAGTGGCGACTAATCGTGATGGTGAACAAACAGCCGTGTTAGGATTAGATTCCGAGTTTAAATCATTGTTAACACAAAGCCAAGCTTTAGGTGATGCGTCTAAAGGAAATCTATTAGCGGCAGATAACGTATATAAAACGTTTGATGAAATTAATAATCAGGCAAAAGAAATTCAAGATAGTGGTGTAACGATTGTATCGAAAGCGAATACATTACTAGATGATTATAGTGAAAAAGTAGCAGATGACAAGGATTTCTCCAAAAACTTTGCGAAAGTACTGTCAAATAGCCGTGTTGGAGAGCGTCAAAATGAAGACTTATATCAATTTTTAGCAAGTCCAGTTCAGAAGCAAAATGATGGTACGATTACAGCTGGAGATGCGTTTACACCGTACTTAATGGTATTGGTATGCTTTATTGTTGCTTTATTTACTTCTTATGCAATCGCACATCAAGAGAAAAGACGTAGTCAAAAAGATGATTTTGAAGAAGAATTCTCTACGATGCTTTCAAATGTACCAATTACTGCAATTACTTTAGGAATTGCAATTGCAGAAGGGATAACGATTGGTATTATTTCAGGGCATTTACTACAATTTGATCAGACACGTAATTTAATGTGGATTGGTTCTATTACAATGATTATGGCTGCTTTAGTTCTTATTTCCACATACTTATTACGTCAGGTAAAAATGATTGGGATGTTTGTATTATTAACGTTCTTTAGTATGTATTTGTTCTTAACGAATGCAGTAGGAATGAATGTAGATAAAATGTCGTACTTTGGACAAATACGTAAATTCTCACCGCTTCAATATATTGAAACATTTTTAAATAACTTTATAAGTGGTAAAAATAGTGAGCCTGCTATTCTTGGATGTATTATTGGCTTAGCTATTTTTGGATTTATTATCAATCTCTTTGTATGGCATAGAAGAAGAGGAGAGGAACAAGAGTTAGATGATCAAATCACGGAAAGTATTAGTTAATTTATCATTGTTTCTTTTCCTAGGCTCATTTGCCGCGTTACCGATGAGGTGCGCGGCAGAGAGCTACCTCAATGATAATGGGAAAATGGAGTTTAAAGTAGACCGAATCGAACAAACAGATCAAGAGAAAATGAATAAAGGGGAACAAGAAACGGAATTAGATAAGGCAGGAATAGAATTATTTAATCCAAAAGTAGAAAAAGAAATTGAAGAAAAACAAAAGAAAGAAAAGAAACAGATGCAAGAATTAAGGGAATCCTTATTTCTCAATACAAAAACAAATGATGATATCAAAGATACAAAAGAAAGTTTATTCCAGAAAAACTACGCGGTGCAAATGAATTCGAGTGAAACAAATAATAATCAAAGCACAACGGGAACACCAATTAGTACAACGATGACGGTACTACTCATCGGTGGGATTCTACTCATTTGTAGTGGTATTTATGCCATTATTCGAAAAACTGGGGTATAAGGAGAAATATGAATGGCTGTTCAAACACATATTAATGTCACCGTAGATTTTAGTAAATGGAATGGGAAAACATATGATTTACGCATTCCTAATCATCAATCTATTAAATATTTGTTGAAGAATTTAATAGAAACTTTAAAAGTTCAAAATCATGATGGGTCACATTATGTCATAAAAGTTGTTAATAAGTCACTATTACTAACAGACAATGATCGGTTAATAGATTATGAAGTAACTGATGGAGACATTTTACAAGTACTATGACTACTTGGATAAATAGTTCAATGTGTAGAAATTTATGTATACGATCAAAAGGAGAAGAACATGGTGGAGAAAACGATTCAGATTGATTCGATGAATTATCGATTTGAAATAGGCGAAGGGACTTGGAAATTAGAACTTGCCCAGTCACAAACTCGAGTAAAAGATTTTTGTCAATTTGATTTATTAATGGAGAAGTCAGCAATCTTTGTTCCGGTAGCGGTAGAAGAAACAGAGGATACCTTTGTCTTTTCATACGAAATTAGTAAGAAATTAAAGAAGTGGGACGATATAAAAGATTTAGAGAGAAATGAAAAATTACGATTGCTTCGAAATGTCGCTCGTTTTAAAGAGTATTTACATAGAAGAATAACGTTCTTTTTACACCCAGAAAATCTAGTATTTGATACTAATTATTTACCTTTTATTGTTCATCGTGGAATTCGAGAGATTGTTCCGCCAACCCCCATTACAGAAGAAAAATTCTTATTACAATATAAATGTTTAATTATTGCATTGTTTTCTAAAAAATATAGCTATGATGAATTGTATAGTGGCGTCTTGAAAAATGCAAAAGAAACAACATTTGAGCAAAATGTTGTTAGTATGAACAGTTTAGACGAATTAATCCAATTTATTGAAGATAGCTTTGAAAAAGAACAAAGAAAAACAGAAAAGAATATGCAAATTGTCCCTAAGAAAAATTT
Organism: Bacillus sp. EA-CB0995; assembly: GCF_055814245.1. Lineage (NCBI taxonomy): Bacteria > Bacillati > Bacillota > Bacilli > Caryophanales > Bacillaceae > Bacillus > Bacillus sp. EA-CB0995. The sequence continues at coordinate 834,213 of NZ_CP169269.1, forward strand.
TAAAAGATTCAAATATATGGCGTATTCTTTTGCGGCAGCTACTGTTATTTTAATAGCACCATTAGCATATTACGCGTTTATGAAAGTGCCTTATCAAAATACATTGTTAGAAGCAAATAAAAACTTTTTAGCTACTGATTATGATCAAGTCATTAGTAATTTACGAGATGAAGATGCTGAAGGACTACCTTTAGCTTCTAAATATGAGCTGGCATATTCTTATGTTAAGGGTGAGAAATTAGGGGACCAGCAAAAAGCATCTATTATGAAGAACATCAGTTTAAAAAGTGATGAAAACTATTTGCTGTATTGGATTTATAACGGTAAAGGAGATTTTAACAAATCTCTAGATATAGCAAAGCAGATTGATGATCCACAATTAATCATGTATGGCTTAATTAAACAAATAGAGGCTGTGAAAAATAATCCGAAATTGTCGGGAAAAGAACGAGATGAGAAGTTAAAAACATATCAGCAACAGTTAGATGAGTATAAAAAGAAATATAGTGATACATCTGATGAAAAAGATTTATCTAATACGAACAAATAAACAAACTAAGAACGTTAAAAGAATGAAACTTCTTTTACTTCATGTATCCTGCTCTAATGGATAGTAAAACTCTCACCTCAAAACGTAAAGAAAAGAAGCTAGGTGGGAGTTTTACTATCTTTAAGAGAAACAGTACACATATTTTTTTAACGATAGAAGCTAACAAAGGAGTAGTGGAGAAGGATGAAGCAACAACTTCTAGCAGTGAGCTATGGCGATAAATTGTATAAATGTCGCCTAAATCCATCTGAACGTCCCGTTGTGACAATTGGGAATGAGTGGTCAAATACAATTACGAATCTTGATTTAGAAGAATCGCTTACGATGAATTGGGACCTTGAGAATGGTGTATGGAAAATAGAAGATAGAACTATTCATGTTAACAAGGAGAATCAAATTGAACTGAAAAATCATAAATCTCTCTATATGTGGATTACATATGTTGAAGAGGTTGCTGTATATGATATAGCGACGAAGTATTCCATCACGCTTAGCGAACGTGAAGGCGATGATATTACCATTGATGGAACAAGCGCAGACCTCGTATTCATTCGTGAGTCATTAGATGAACCATTCAAAGTTAACGTACACGGAGGGCGTGTATTCCATAACCATCAAAAATTAGAAGGTAGTGCTATTTTAGAAAGTGGAGATCAATTATTTTTTGATGGTGTAACAATTCAAATTGGACATGAAGATATTCAATTTGTAACAACCAAAGACAAAGTACAATCAACATTACCTCGTTTACTTGAAGCAGATAGCTATTTTCGTGATGAATATCCAGACTACCATCGTTCACCACGCATTATTTATCGCGAGCCAGTTGACAAAATGACAATTGCAAAGCCACCAAGTGAACCATCAAAACCAACAGAACATTTAGTACGAATGATTGCTCCGTCCCTTGTTATGATCGTGGTCACTGTACTATTGGCAATCTTTATGTCAAATGGCTTATATATATTTGCCTCATTAGCGATGACTGTAGCAACAGTAATTATATCGGTCACATCGTATATTAAAAGTTTAAAGCAATACAAAATTGATATTGTAGAGCGTGACACAAGTTATAGAGAGTATTTAAAACAAAAGACAAAAGATTTATATGAAGAAACTGAAAAGCAACGTCATGCACTTCACTATCATTATCCAGATGTTGCAGAAATTCGCAACATGGCTATGCAGGTAAACTCACGCATATATGAAAAAACGATGCTTCATCATGATTTCTTAACATATCGTGTTGGAACAGGTCAGGAAAATACTAGTTTTGAAATTCAATTTAACGAAGAAGAATTTAGTCAAAAGAAAGATGAATTAATTGAGGCAGCACGTGAACTAAGACAACAATATCTCTCACTACAAGATGTTCCAGTCGTGACAGATTTAATGAATGGACCAGTCGGATATATTGGACAACGTTCTTTAGTGTTAGAACAACTGCAACTTTTAGTTATGCAAACTTCATTATTTCATAGTTACTATGATTTGCAGTTTATTACATTGTTCCCTGAAGAGGAAAAGAAGAAATGGGATTGGATGCGCTGGCTGCCACAAGCAAGTGTACGCGATATTAACGTACGTGGTTTTGTGTATCATGAACGCAGCCGTGACCAAGTACTAAACAGTCTGTATCAAATATTAAAAGACCGCAAAATGAAAATAGAAGAAAAAGGTTCTTCTAATGAAAAATTATATTTTGCACCGCACTATGTTGTACTCATTACAGATGAAAAACTGATCTTAGATCACATTGTAATGGAATTCTTTAATGAAGATCCAACGGAATTAGGGGTATCACTTGTCTTTGTACAGGATGTAATGCAAAGTTTACCAGAACATGTGAAGACAGTCATTGATATAAGAGATTCGAAAAAAGGGAATATCATCTTAGAAAAAGGTGAACTTGTTAACCATCAATTCGCGCTCGATCATTTTCCGACGGACTTTAACTTAGAAGATATATCCCGTGCATTAGCACCGCTGAATCACCTACAAAACTTGAAAAATAGTATTCCAGAAAGTGTAACTTTCTTAGAAATGTATGGTGTCGAGAAAATTCAAGAATTAAACATTACAGCAAGGTGGGAAAAAATGCAGCCCACAAATCATTAGCTGTACCACTTGGATTACGCGGTAAAGAAGATATTGTAAATCTAAACTTACATGAAAAAGCACATGGACCACACGGATTAGTAGCAGGTACGACAGGTTCTGGTAAGTCAGAGATTATTCAATCATACATTTTATCTCTTGCGGTTAATTTCCATCCGTATGAAATAGCATTCCTACTTATTGACTATAAGGGCGGCGGAATGGCGAACTTATTCAAGGACTTACCGCACTTACTAGGAACTATTACGAACTTAGACGGTGCACAAAGTATGCGTGCCCTCGCATCGATTAAAGCAGAATTACAAAAACGTCAGCGCTTATTTGGGGAACATGATGTAAACCATATTAACCAATATCAAAAACTGTACAAACAAGGCAAAGCGAAAGAACCAATGCCGCATCTGTTCTTAATTAGTGATGAATTCGCAGAATTAAAAGCAGAGCAGCCTGACTTTATGAAAGAGTTAGTATCAACAGCACGTATCGGTCGTTCTCTAGGAATTCACTTAATCCTGGCAACGCAAAAACCAAGCGGAGTTGTCGATGACCAAATTTGGAGTAACTCGAAATTTAAATTAGCACTAAAAGTACAAAACACATCCGACAGTAACGAAATCTTAAAAACACCAGATGCCGCAGAAATCACACTGCCAGGACGAGCTTACTTACAAGTCGGGAACAACGAAATCTATGAATTATTCCAATCTGCATGGAGCGGTGCTGATTACATAGAGAACAGAGACGATCAAGAGCATTTAGACGCAACGATTTATGCGATTAATGATTTAGGACAGTATGAGATTTTGAGTGAGGATTTGAGTGGTCTCAGCAGCAGTAAAGAAATTGCTACTGTACCGACAGAACTTGATGCAGTAATTGATTATATCCATGATTACGCAGAAGAAAAACAAATTGAAGCATTACCAAGACCATGGTTACCGCCGCTTCCAGAGAAAATATTCCTGCAAGACTTACATCCAGTGAACTTTAAAGAAGCGTGGAAACAGGAAAAGAAACCATTACAAGCAACAGTTGGTTTACTAGATCAGCCTGAACTACAAGCACAAACACCGCTCACATTAGACATAAGCAAAGACGGTCACGTTGCAGTCTTCTCAAGTCCGGGCTACGGAAAATCAACTTTCTTACAATCGGTCATTATGGATGTGGCGCGTCAGCATAGTCCAGAGCATTTGCATGTGTATTTGCTTGATTTTGGTACAAATGGATTAATGCCGTTAAGAGCATTACCTCATGTAGCAGATTTGGTGACGTTAGACCAAGAAGAAAAATGTGAGAAATTCCTTCGTCGTATAGAAGAGACGTTGAAAGAGAGAAAACGATTACTAAGTAAATACGGCGTTGCTAGTCTTGAAATGTATGAACGAGCTAGTAATGAAATATTACCGACAATATTAATTACGTTAGATAATTATGATGCGGTGAAAGATGCAGGATTTTACGATGATTTCGAACGCCTTATTACCCAAGTGGTTCGTGAAGGTTCAGCAGTAGGGATTCATCTCATGTTAACTGCTACACGCCAAAATGCATTACGAGTACAAATAAATGCGAATATTAAATTGCAAATTGCTCTTTACATGATAGACGAAACAGAAGCGAGATCAATTGTAGGGCGTACTGACTTGAAAATTGAAGAAATCGCTGGCCGCGGTCTAGTGAAACTAGAAGATCCAACAGTATTCCAAACTTGTATGCCAGCGGAAGGGGAAGATGTGCTGAACTTAATTCAGCATATACAAGCTGAAGGCCGAGAAATGGAGGCTTATTGGGCTGGTAAAAAACCAAAACCGATTCCGATGGTACCAGAAGTATTCGAATACAAAGAATTTATGGCATGGCCAGAAACGAGAGAAATTATTGAAACTGGTAAACTTTCCTTTGGCGTTGAGACTGAGAATGTTACACCAATGGAATTAGACTTAGTAGAAGCCTCAAATGTTGTTGTAGCCGGAATCAAAAAAGAGGAAATTGAAAATGTAATCTATCAATTTATGCAACAATTAATTGCAAGTCAAAAATTTGATACAGGTCTTGTAGATACAAGAGCACAAACTTTTTCAAACTTTAAAGGCCAAACAGCTTTATATGTGGCTGAAAAAGTAGGGATAGAAAAAACGATTAAACAAGTTGCAAATGCTTATCGATCAAGGGAAGCTGCATTTAAAGAGGAGCAAGAAGCTTCTAATGAAACAATGAATCCAGCAGACTTTATTAAAAGGTTCAAACCAATTGTTATCGTAATTGCAGACTTAAATGACATTGTGAGTAGCTTAGGGGATACTGAATTATTTAGCTTATCTGAATTAATTACGAATGGTGCGTATATGGGAATCCATTTTGTTATTGGTTGTGATGTGGATGCAATTGATAGTCGCTATGATTCAGTTTCAAAAGCAGTTAAAGCACAATCTCATGTTATCTTGTTAAGAAAATCATCTGGACAAATGGTGTTTGATGTATCCAATAAAGATTTAACTAGTACGAAGTTAAATCCTTTTGAAGGATATTTTGTAAAAGATAGATATGCAACAAAAATTAAAGTACCAGTTATGCAGGGGGATATTAATGGAGCTATCTCAACTTAATAGTCAGAAAGCAAGTTTACTTAATAGTATTCATCAACAGCAGAGCCAATTAGCGGCTCTGCAACTGAAACAACAACGATTAATACAAGCGAAAGGACAATTTGTAAATAATATAGGATCCATTCGGGAAAATCATGAACAATTTAAATCGTTAGAAGTTAATGATAGTTTGTGGAAAGGAAAAACGGCAACTACTTTCAAATCCACGTATGAACAGCAAGTCATCTCAAATTTAGGAAGATTTATAGGCGAGTTAGATAGAGTAAAAGAAGATATTGATCATGCGATTCAACAAATTGAGAGACAAATTGATTCATGTGAATCAAGTATTTCCTCATTAAATAGAAGTGTTTCAAATGTGAACGATAATATTCGAATTGAAAAGCAGAAAAAGGAGAATGGATAATGGGTGAAATTAAGTTAAATAAAGCTGTCTTTGATTCGAAAGTAAATGAACTAAAAAGCGGTGCGAGTGATTTAGGGAAAACGAAATTCAATGATATGAAGTTGAATCGCACCAATTTAACTAGATTAACTAAATTTTGTGAAGCAATAGAAGAGTTATCGAAAAAAGTGCAGCAGTATGAACAATTGCTACAAAAAGATATTAATAACATTCAACAAGCCGGGAAAGAAATGGTTGAGAAAGATGAAAAACTTGGAAAAGATTTGAGAGACATTTTTACTCATTAGGCTATATAAAGAAATAGGGGGAGAAACATGAGCAAAATCATTGAGTTACAGGAAGTGAAAGAACTTCAAACTCGCTTTAATTCAAATGCTGAAGAGTTAAATCAACATTTTGAATCGTTAATGCAAAAAATAGAGGATTTTACACAAATTAACTCTTTTCAAGGGAAAACTGCTGATAATATTAAGAAGTATTTATCAGTTCATGTAGCGGTTATCTCTGGATTTACGGCTACAACGGAAGGATTAAAAAGTCAATTTCAAAAAGCTGTAGAGGAGTTTAACAGTGAGGTTGACAGTGATGCAGATACAAAAATTCATGGGAGCTATTTAGGTGATATAAAGAAAAAAGTTAATGGATATAGTGAAGGATTTAACCACTCTAATGAAGCGGCAAGAAAAACAGTGGATAAGATTAGTGACATCGTCGCAATTCAATATCCATCATCATCAAACATCACTGAAGGAGCTGTAAAAAGTCAAAAAGAAATCAGTGATACATTAGAAAAATTAGAGGCTTATAATAGTAAACAAAGTGATCTGCAAGAGTTTCATGAACAGATGCATAAGATAGATGAGGGAATGAAAGAAATAAAAGCGAATAATGGGAATTTATCTAGTGCTTCAATAGATAAGATTATTGCTAGCGGAGCAATTGGAAGGATAATTAAGGGAACAGCGGATATAATGACCAAATTTGACATTGGAGTTAAGGGAGCTAAGGCTCTTTTAGCTTCCTATATACGCATGCATTATGTTAAAAAGAATTATGGTTTAGACGTCCTTTTTAAGCCTGAAGGTCGAAAAGGAAAAGGAGCATATGAACTATCGATATTTAAGAAAGAAGATTGGGTTAAAGTAGCAAAAATACTTACGTCGGATAATAACGATGATGTTTTAGCTAAATTTCTCAAGAATAAACTTGAATTTGAATTTGATAATTTAAAAACAACAAATGCACAAATAAAAAAATCAAGAAAAACCGTTTTAAAATTACCAGAGTTTCAGGGATATCAAGACTTTCAAATTGATAGACTTGATAATGGATTCTTTAAAGCAGTTGGAAAAAAAGGATGGAGTTCATTTCAAACTGCTTATGCAGACGGTCTAAAGGATTTACATCCTGGGAAATGGAAAGAAATGTTTAAAGGCATGGGTAAGCCGGCCACAGCATTGAAAGGAGCAGGTATTCTTGGGGCGGTTGTGTCAGTTGGAGGTAATATTGTAGATGCTAAAGAAGGTGGTTGGCATTTAAACGATGTAGCTGATATAGCAACAGATTCAGCTGTAGATATTGGAGCAAATGCAGGAGCGATGGCAGCTGGTGCCGTAGCGGGATCGTTTTTCCTTCCGCCGCTTGGGACTGTGGTTGGAGCAGCGGTTGGGGTAGGTGCTACAATGTTATTGAATAAAAAATGGGACGAACTTGGAGGTGACAATATAATTGATGTTACTAAAAAGGGAGTTAAAAAGGTAACACACAAACTTGGAGCTATATTTGGGTAATTAGACTACACGAAAGGTGCAAATAGATAATGTGGAATATAAAAGAGGCAGATTTAGATAAATTTAGAATAACATGTAGAAATCGTTTAAGTCCTGAAGGTGCTATGGGTTTTTTTCTTGGAAGTATAATTTTTGTTTCCTTAGCAATGTTTTTTATTTTTTTAGCATTAATTAAAACAGGTTGGGATTACTATCCGACTCTCTTTGACAAAATAATTGTTAGTGTTGAATTAGTGTTATATGGCTTGCAAGTAATTTTTTTAATTCTATATTCATTTCCAAAAGCTCGTTTTAAATTTCAAAAGTTACAAACGCTTGTCATATTATTATATGCATTTCAATTAGGTACGATATTATTCACAGCGTTAGTTCTTCCTGGAATGTCTGATTATTCAATTGATCGAATTACGTTAATATATGTAGGTTTATTATTTTTAGGAGCGGTGATTGTTCATATTGTGACAACGATTGATACGTTTAAACAAGCAAGTGAAGGTGCGTTTAGTATGAATGAAAGATCCACTTCCTTTTTTAGTAAAACAAAAGGAACTATGATGAAGGGTGCTGCAATATACGCATTAATTCTTCTTATTTTGATTTATTTTCACAATGATTATGCGTTTGATACTTTAGCTATGTACGTGGTAGGAACTGTTTTAATGTATGCCGTGGCCATCGGTGCAGCGGAATTTCAGCTATTAGCGTATTGCAGATTTAAATTCCCATCATTCAATATAACATGGGAAGAACATCAAAGAGAAATTCAAAGATACCGAAAGAAAAATAAGAAAAATAAATCGAATAAATCAAAAAGTAGATAATAAAGCTTGGCCTGAATACAGACTATTAACTTGTAAGCACTAGACTAAAAGATTTGATTGTTTTCCATCTTTCGATATGTAAGAGATCATTTTAAAAGGAGTAGTTTTTATGAAAGTTCAATATAAAGCATTATCACTTTTAAATTTAATTAGTATTACTCAAATTGTGAAAAAAGAAGATTGGTTATTACCTGCTATCGCGCTGAGAAATCAAGTTGTTCATAATGGAATATATGCGGTAGGGCCTGTTCTTTTTAAATATACACCACTTGAAAATGAACCAGAATACGGTGAATATACATACTGTGTTCCAGTAAATGAACGTGTTAAATTGGGGGAAGATTCTGCATATGAATACAGTGATGCTCTAATTATTGAAGGTGCATTAAGTATTCGGTTTACGGACGAAGATGGTGATATTGAGGATGCCTATAATTTAATACACGAGTTTGCAGAGCAGCATCATATTAAATTAGATAACAGTTTTTACCACGTATGTTTAGATGTATACGGTGATACATGGCTAGATATTTATGCTCCTATTATAGAAGTAGGTGAAACGGTAAAATGATAATTGAAGGACAAAGCATTGCATATGCAAATGTTGTTTCAAGAGAATACTTTTTTCATTACACAGATATGGAAGAAGCAATTGAGGATTTTATGTCGGAAATTACAAAAGCGAATTTAACGATAAAAGGTCCAATGTTTTATGCTTTGAAAAATATACCAACAGATGAAAATATGTATATTGAATTATTTATGCCAGTGCATGAAGATAAAATTCCAGCTTCAGAAACAATTAAGTTTAGAAGCTATTACTATATTGATAATATGCTCATGAAACGCTATACGGGAGATTATGAAAAATTAACAGAGTATGCGTATGCTGAAATGCTCCAGTATATGGAGGATAATAATCTGAATTTAGCTTCACCAATTTATCATGTGTTTAGTGGTGATGAGTCTTTACAATATGTTGAAGTGAAAATTGCGGTATATAGTGAAGAATAATATACGAGGCTTATGATTTATAAAATACGGAAACATAATGAAGTATCTTAAAAGAGATGGTTTGGAATAGTATAAGGATATATGGTATGAATAAAACCTTCTCTTTTCGTTAGAATGAGAAGGTTTTTCGTTCTTAATCTATATGTAACTGACTTATCATTTCGACATACGATTTTTCGGTTGAATCAGTTATATATAGCTTATTTCAATTACTTGATACAATCTTGAAGATAGAATTAAAAATTATTCATAAGTTAATCTGTACAGAGAGGAAGGTGTTACTTTGAATAAAGAGCCAAAAACTTTAAAAACAGAAAAAGGCTTTTTTGAAAGTACAATAGTACCTATCTATAAAGCGTTAGAATTTATAATGAAATATATAATCATTCTAATAATAATAATGTCGATCTTAGTAATAGTTGCTTCTATTTTCTTTAAAATATATGAGGGTATAGGAGCTGGTGTATTCCTTTTAATCTCGTCAGTATTAGCATATTTGGTATTTTTTAAGAAAAGTAAACAGGACTAAATTAATATTGAATATGAAAATTGAAAGATTAACCGAGTATATGTATGCTGAGATGATGTATTATATAGAAAATATCATAGAATAATTCAGTACAAAACTAGGTCAATCGAGTAAGTAGCATTATTATATAAATGAAAAAGCTAATGCAAGAAACAGGCATTAGCTTTTTTCTATATGAGGGAACAGGAAAAAATGCGTAAGCTTATATGGCCTATTCTCTACCAATAGAAGGTGAATCTTTAGCAGGCAGTGTTGGCGGTATAGAACTCTCAACTACAAAAGTGATAAAAATAGCTGAAATAAAGAAAACTCGATACATCTGAACGAAATCTTAAAAACATCAGACGTCGTAGAAATTACCAATTTCAATAGAGTATTACAAGAATTTGGATTTATAAAAGAAATCAAATAAGTAGGGGGTTTGAAATGAACATTAGTGAGTTAAAAGCTAGATTGAATGAATTAGGAATAGAAGAACATGACTACAATTTAGGTAACAAACCTATTCGTGAATTGGAATTAGGGATATTAAAGGAAGAAAAAGTATGGAAAGTATATCAATCATTAGAGAGAGGTGGAATGAATATTATAGACACCTTTGAAAATGAAAATGATGCTTGTGAATTGATATTAAAATATTTAATAATACGAAAAAATCGAAGAGAGCGAAGAAAATAATGTTTTTCTCCTAAGAGGTACTCAGTATACCATAATGTGATAACATCAATTTATGGTATACTGAGTACTTTTTGTTTTTAAATAGCAAAAATGTATATATGGGTTTAAAGAATGAAGAAATAATTTCTGAGTGGAAAATAGAAGCAGAAGATGTTTTGTTTTGGAATAAAGACTATAACGCTTTTCAAATTGAACCTAAGTTAGTCGAATTATGTAAAGAAAAAGGTATTAATTCTACTTATGATGTTATGGGAAAAGCTGAACAATGGATGGTAAATGGAGAGTTAATTACTAGCGGTGGTGCAGGACAAATCAATACGCCGATTAATGTGAAGGCATTAGAAGATATAGGAATAATAAAAAATATAGGAGGTTGGTAATATGAAAAAGAATGAATATGAGAATGAAATAAAAACATTAGGCATAGATTTGGCAGAACTGAATATTGTTATTGGAAGAAAAACCAATATACCATTTTCAACAGGTTGTTACCTTGAAGATGGAAGTTGGGTTTTATACGATGTGGATGAAAGACAAAGTTTTTCTATTATTGAAAAGGGTAATGAAGAAAGAATTTTTAAATTTTTGTATATGATAACTATGGGTAAAATAGGTAAATAATATTATTAGATACGACGCTATTAATAAAACTTTCTCTTTTCGTTAGAATGAGAAGGTTTTTCGTTTTTAATCTAAATGATTTAAGAAAATCTAGTTAAACATGTAGAAAATGAAATGGAAGTATGTAGTGTAGTTAAATAATCGGGCTATTTTATACAAATTATCTACAAAATTATATAGAAGGTGGAGTAGACCAAGGGCTATTTCAAAAGAATGATAAACTGAAACAAAGTTGGAGTAAGTTAGTAAACATAGAAAACTCTAAAGAGAATAAAATGGCCTTTTCCTAAGCATATGAGGAGGCGTGACAAGAGACAAATAATATGTTAGGCCTTCTAAATATTTTTATTGTCTAAAAATGATAAGGAACGCTGTCGCAGTTTCCTAGTAAATAGGAGTATAAGACATCCAAATAAGGCAAGTAAAATATCTGAACAACATGATGAAACAGGATCATCGATTCATTAAGAGGGAAGGTTCCAAGTAAATTGGAGAGTAAAAACATAATGGATAAAAGAAAACAGTTAATTGAACAAATAAAAATTGTAATAACTAGCCTTGAAGAAAAGTATCTTAAGGAAATACAGAGAGGAGGAGTTCTACAACTTATATACATAAGATATAAAAATGCATTAGAGATACTTGAGAATGATAAAGATATCGCTAGAATTACTATTATTGGTGGTATAAGAGTATATTTAGATAGTTATAGTGATTATGAAAATCCTATATTAGGAGAGTTATATAAAGCTGAAAAATTGAATGAAGAATTATTATAAAAATAGTTGTTGCAAAATTTAATTAGAGTAAGCTTCATGCCTTAATCTAGCTCTTGATTGGTTATAGTGACTTTGCAAGAGTTGCAACCACACTTACTACTCGATTTATACTTTACACACGAGAATGACAAAGCTCGTGGTACAAAAGTTAAATACGCACAAGCACATATGGGTGAATGAAAAATAAAGTATACATTAGTGTTAGCTGCTGCAGAATTATATATAGAAAATATAAAACAATGAATAACTTAAAACAAGGCATTTTAGAGATTAATAAAGTTTTAATAACCCCTAATTGTAGATCAAACGAAGTTATTCTGGAATTTAATAAAGATGATATCAAGATAATAAAAATAGATGATGAAACGACGGTGGTAAGACCTTTAGCACCTGTAAAAATAGGTACAAAAAGTTTCGGGATAGGTATTTTCTTTAAAAATGGAGTGATTCGGTCTATTGATCTTAGAATAGATGATCCAGAGATAGATGAACCAATTATGGATGAGCATGATTTTTGGCGATATGTAGCTGAACAAAGAGAATGGCTTATTGAGGAACTAGGAAAAAGTGATGGGATACGTGATGATATTACGTTTGAGTGGGGAAAAATAGGTCCTTGGTTTGATCCGAGATCATTTGGAGCAGGTATAAGTATAATATATTTTCAAAAAACAGTATGATGATTGAATAGAGATGACCTCGGTATAAATCCGAGGTCAATTTTTTTATCATTCATCGATAATTGTAATAATTTAAAGATTGCAAAAGAGTCTATGCTACACTTGTTTTTGATTTTGGAGGAGATTATACAGAAATAGGTGGATGTATAGCAAAATTAGAGGATGTATATCATTTGCAAACTTCTCTAGATGTTTATCACTCTTTACGTCTCGACTACCATAAAACAAGATACACAATTAATGGAGAGTATACTGTAATCAGGTCTAAGAAAGTAATTTCTAGTAGGAGTGCAAGCGAATCGGCAGACCGCAGCATAAAGTGAATTTTTTATGCTTGTATATCAATAATTATGTATTTACAGCACCGTGTTCTATAATGAATATATATAAAACCTTAAGGAGAAGGGTTGGTATCTCATGACAAAATCTAATGTAGTTAAACTTACTTCACTATCATCTAAAGGAGGCTGTGGCTGTAAAATTGGTCCAGCAGATTTAGCGCAGGTGATTCGTACACTTCCTCCAGCAATGCCAAATCCTGACTTGCTTGTGGGGCTTGATACAAGTGACGATGCGGGGGTATACCGCCTTAATGATGATTTGGCGATTGTACAAACTGTTGATTTCTTTACGCCAATTGTGGATGATCCGTATTCGTTCGGACAGGTGGCGGCAGCTAATGCCATTAGTGATATATATGCGATGGGCGGGAAGCCGCTGACTGCGCTTAATATTGTTGCTTTTCCGATTACGACATTGGATAAGCAGATTTTGGCGGATATTTTACGCGGTGCTGGTGATAAGCTTAAAGAAGCGGGAGCGACGCTTGTCGGCGGTCATTCAATCGATGATAAGGAGCCGAAATTCGGGCTTGCTGTAACTGGAATCGTTCATCCGAATAAAGTACGGACGAATGCGGGGGCGAAGCACGGGGACAAACTGATTTTGACGAAACCAATTGGTGTCGGTATTTTGACGTCTTCTATTAAGCGTAATCTATTGAATGATGAAGAAATTGCCCGCGTCACGCAGGTAATGACAACGCTGAATAAAACGGCGGCGGAAACGATGGAGTCTTACAATGTACATGCTTGTACTGATGTTACTGGGTTCGGTTTGCTTGGACATGCATCGGAAATGGCTAAGGGTAGTGGTATGGGACTGCGCATTGTTAAAGATCAGGTACCTGTCTTGCCGCGAGTGAGAGAGCTTGCAGAAGCGGGCGTGATTCCTGGAGGAACGAAAAATAATTTTGTTCATTTGCAAGGAGCGGTGAGTTTTCCAGAGACGATGGATCAAATTGACCAATGGATTTTGTGTGATGCGGTTACATCTGGCGGACTTTTAATGTCTGTGACTGGGGAAGAGGCGGAATTGCTTCTGGCGGATCTGCGGAAGGCTGGCGTGGAAGCTTGCATAATCGGTGAAGTGACAGAAGATCATCCGGGTCAAATTGTTGTTATATAAGCAATCTATATTGTAGAAAGGCGGAAGGATCAGTGTTCCAAGATATCACTATTGATAAGTTATTAGCTTTGCATGATAAAAAGGAGCTTGTGCTGGTCGATGTTCGGTCACCTTCGGAATATAAGGATGCTACAATTCCTGGCAGCTTAAATATTCCGCTGTTTAATGATGAAGAAAGAGCTGAAATTGGAACGATTTACAAACAAGTTAGCTTTCAAGCAGCTAAAGAACGTGGTCTTGAAATTGTTTCAGCGAAGTTGCCGGCTTTCGTTAAGGAGTTTGGCCAAATTGATGCACAAAAGGCTGTATTTTGCTGGCGTGGGGGCATGCGCAGCGGGACGACAGCCACCGTTTTAGATTTAATGGGAATTCATGTTTATCGTCTACAGGGAGGCATTCGCGCTTATCGCAAGTGGGTTGTTGAAACTCTTGATCATCTAGAGCTCAAGCAGAAAACTTATGTTTTGAACGGTTATACAGGGTCAGGTAAGACTACTATTCTACGACGTCTGAAAAAGGAAGGATACCCTATTCTTGATTTGGAGGGGATGGCTAACCATAGAGGTTCCATCTTCGGGCAGATTGGACTTGAACCGTACAATCAGAAAACGTTCGAATCTCTTCTTGTTCAAGAGGTCCTTCATATACAGCAAGCTCCATATATGTTAGTTGAAGCGGAGAGCAAGCGAGTCGGGAAAGTAATGATCCCCGATTGTATTTTTGAGAGAAAAGAACAGGGAATACAATTATTTATTGATATGCCTGTAGAAGAACGAGTCCGACACATTTTGGAGGATTATTCTCCTTGGGAGCATCAAGAGGAATGCATTGAGGCTTTCCAAAAAATCAAAAGACGTATTCACACACCGGCCGCAACAAAGATTAACAATGATTTACAATCAGGTAATTTTGATTCAGCGGTGCAACTGTTGCTCGAACATTACTATGATCCTCTTTATGAACATACGGCGAAACACTATCCAGAGGAGCGTAGGCTCACTATAAAAGTGCAGAATGTGGATGAAGCGGTGGAGGCTATTCGGGATATTCTCTCGATTCCGTTCAAGTAAATGTAAAGTAGAGAAGATGGTTCTAGTATTCTGTTAAAAAATAGTTGTAGATTGAAAAGGTGTTTTCTATACATGAAAACACCTTTTGTTAACATAAAACCAATGGATCACAAAACCTTTAAAAGTCCCTTTAGAAGAACTGAAGGGACCTTCCATTCACATAATCAGTATTATCGGAAGTCAATGTTGTCGTTAGTTCGGATTCGACTTTTGTATAGTTGACGAAATTTGATGAAAGAAATAATCCTCCAAGGTAAGATATATCCCAGCGCTACAGTTATAAATAGTGCTGCTTCTGTCTCTGGACCTAGCCATTTTAAATAATCACGAAGTAAAAATCGAATAATAAATACGATGAGAAAGGTAATGGCAAAGCTCTTGTTTCTTACAGCATAAATATGCTGATCGGATCGGATTTCATAGTTAGTGGTCCAAATAAGTGGAATTGACAAAAGGAACCCAAAGATAGCTGCACAAATCCATTCCCAGGCAGCGGCATGTACATTTGGATTCAGGATTATGAAAACACTAGGTAATAGTAGAAATAATATGGGTAAGAGAAGACGGGCTCCGTTTCCTTTAATCGGACGACACATTGCCATAGTTCTACGCCATAAGACCAACGCAGCAACTATGATCACAATAGAGTAAAACGAAGAAGAATTCATAATCTCACCTCTATACATAGTGTATTTCAATTATTTATATGGGAAGTACAGGTGGTTGAGTACTGGTATTCGTTTTAATTGGAAAAATATAAAACTACTTTATGAATATCATATATAGAATTTCGAATTTAAACTGAAGTGATTCATGTTGAATATGAATTGGGGGAGGAAATAAAAGAATGGAACCTAAAATAGTAAGCATTCCAGCAAAAAAAATTGTTGGGATTAAGAGAGAAACAACTTTTGCCACAGATCCCGAAGTTACAAGAGAAATATGGAAAACATTTATGCCATTAAGAAATCGTATCACTCATAGAAGTAACTCTTGTTTTCTTTCTGTAAAGGTATTAAATACGCCTTTAAATATGAATGATATAAACTATGCTTATGAAAAGTGGGCTGCTGTTGAAGTTGAAGATTTTGAAACGGAGGCTTTTTCGGAATTGTCCACGCATACTTTAACAGGCGGCTTATATGCTGTTTTCATCCATCAAGGAACGGCATCTGATATGAGCACTTTCCAGTATATTTTTCAAGAATGGTTACCAAATTCCAATTATAGTTTAGACGTAAGGGAACATTTTGAAGTTATGGATGATCATTATCGTCCGGACGATGTAAACGCAAAAGAAGAGGTATGGATACCAATTATAAGTACCGCGAAATAGATTATTAAAATGAAAACATGTACGCAAATAGAACTGATAAAGAGATAGGTGGGGAGATGAAAAAACCTCGCTGGTGGTAGTTTTATTTCATGAATAGAAATCATTTTAAAATTTGCTTTTTTAATCTAATTACAAAAAGAACCTTAAAAAGGTTCTTTTTGTCGGGCATAAAATAAAAAGGGGAGGGAGCTTACAATCACACAATGCCGGTATTGGAGTCTGAAAATTCAGTTTATTAAAGGAGCAACATTCCCAACATCTATATGATTATTATTTATAATAACAGTAAAATTAAAAGATAACAACAAAAAAACTGAATTTTTTTCTTTTTTCGACAATTTTTTTACATGTATCCCACATTAACTGTCAGTAAGACTTCCAACTCAAGATTCAGATGGAAGTTTCTCTTTATGTACTGAGCAATCGTTTGCTATTCAAAAAAATAATGTAGAATAATTTGTTGCAGCATATGAAACAGACAAAGAGTTCCTATTTGATATAAAAGCAAGAGATAGATAAGATGGAAATAAGGCAACACTAGTTACAAGTAAAGAAATAGGTCAGAAGTAAAAGAAGTTATGTTAGTCTTCTATTCTGTGAAGGGAGAATATGATATGGAGAGAATGCCAAATTGGCTTATGCAAAGAGCTTTTTTAACACCGGAGCGTACCGCGATTGAAACGAAAGAAAGTACACATACGTTTTTGCAGCTTCATGAAGAAGTTCTTTCACTTTGTGAACATCTTGCTTATTTACAAGTGCAAAAAGGTACAAAAGTGGCTGTTCTGATGAAAAATAGTATGGAGATGGTAATAACGATTCATGCGCTTTCTTATATGGGTGCAGTAGCCGTCTTGCTGAATACACGTCTTTCAAGAGAAGAGCTACTTTGGCAAATGGAGGATGCAGAAGTTTCTTGTTTGCTTACGGATGAAGATTTCGAGGCAGAGCGAGTACCGGTATACTTATTTACAGAACTTACGGCATTGCCAAAACAAAAAGCAACTGTGCAGAATGAGTTTGTTTTAGAAGATACAATGACAATTATTTATACGTCAGGTACAACAGGAAAGCCAAAAGGCGTTATGCTTACGTACGGGAATCATTGGTGGAGTGCAGTTGGTTCTTCTTTGAATTTAGGACTTCGTGAGGATGATTGCTGGTTAGCGTGTTTGCCGTGTTTCCATGTGGGCGGGTTATCACTTTTAATGAAGAATATTATGTACGGTATGAGGGTGTTACTTGTTCCGAAGTATGATCCGGATTTTATTCATGAAGCGCTGCAAACGAGAGGCGTAACGATGATTTCAGTCGTATCTAAAATGCTGACGGATTTATTAGAAAGGTTGCAAGAAGATACTTATCCAATGTCTCTTCGCTGCGTATTACTTGGCGGAGGACCAGCTCCAAGGCCGTTGTTAGAAACGTGCGTTGCAAAAGGAATTCCAGTGTATCAGACGTACGGTATGACAGAAACATCTTCGCAAATTTGCACATTGGCTGCTGATTATATGCTAACGAAAGTTGGTTCGGCCGGAAAACCATTATTTCCGTGTCAGCTTCGCATTGAACAAGATGGAAGGGAAGCTGCGGTAGGAACTGCCGGGGAAATTGTTGTGAAGGGACCGAATGTAACGGGTGGTTATTTTAAGCGTGAAGAGGCGACGAGAGAGAGTATTCAAGACGGATGGCTGCATACTGGAGATATTGGCTATTTAGATGAAGGTGGCTTTCTTTATGTGTTAGATCGCCGCAGTGATTTAATTATTTCTGGCGGAGAGAACATATATCCGGCGCAAATTGAAGAAGTATTGCTTGCACATCCAGTTGTTTCGGAAGCGGGAGTAGTTGGAGCAAATGATGAAAGATGGGGACAAGTTCCTGTCGCATTCGTTGTGAAATCAGAAGAGGTACCAGCGGAAGAACTACTCGCTTTTTGTGAAGATAAACTAGCGCGGTATAAAGTGCCAAAAGCGATTTATTTTCTTTCTGAGTTGCCGCGCAATGCTTCAAAAAAATTATTGCGCCGTGAACTACGGCAGCTGGCGGAGGAAATGTAAATGCGTATTACAAAAGCAATACTTTACCTAACAGAAATGCCGCTCGTTATTCCATTTGCTGCAAGTTACGGGACGTATGAAAAGCGTGAAAGTATTGTAATTGAATTAATAGATGAAGAAGGACGAAGCGGATGGGGAGAAGTGGTTGCTTTTTCTGAGCCATGGTATACAGAAGAAACAGTTGTAACAGCATTTCATATGCTGCAAGACTTTTTGTTGCCAGTGTTATTTGAACAGAAGCTTTCGCACCCTGCTGATGTCGCATCTCTTTTTCAGCATATAAAACGTAATAATATGGCGAAGGCAGGAATAGAGGGTGCATTATGGGATTTATATGCAAAGCGTGAGAATCAATCACTTGCTGAGCTGCTTGGCGGTGTAAAACGAGAAATTGAAGTTGGTGTTGTCATTGGCCTTGATACAGTTCCCAACATGTTAAAACGTATTGAAACGTATGCAGAAGAAGGCTATAAACGTTTTAAAGTGAAAATCAAACCAGATAATGATTATGCGTTGCTTCATGAAATACGAAGAGCGTTTCCTACTATTCCATTAATGGTAGATGCGAATTCTGCGTATACGTTAGATGATATGAAGCAGCTCCAACGATTGGATGAGTTTGATTTAATGATGATCGAACAGCCGCTAGCAGATAACGATTTTCTTGATCATGCCCGTTTGCAAAAGCAAATGGAAACACCGATTTGTTTAGATGAAAGCATTCATTGCTTAGAAGATGCAAGGGTAGCGATTACACTTGGGAGCTGCCGTATTATTAACATAAAACCTGGACGAGTTGGCGGATTAACAGAGTCCATTCGTATTCATGATTATTGTCAGCAGCATGGTATTCCAGTTTGGTGCGGGGGCATGGTAGAAATGGGAATTTCACGTGCACAAAATATTGCGTTAGCATCTCTTCCAAACTTTACAATTCCAGGCGATATTTCAGCTTCGAACAGGCATTGGGAGCAAGATATTATTTCACCGGAAGTAACGCTGCAAAATGGAAAAATTGTTATTCCGCAGCAAGCAGGGTTTGGTTATGACATAAACCGGGCAAGACTAGAAGAGATAACGAAACAATGCATTGTATGTGAGAGGTGAACATATGCAAAAGCATGAAAAGGAGCTGCGTCATATACAAACGCGTTTATTAGACACACCATTTGTGAAAGTGGCGTACATCTTCGGATCTCATGCAAGAAAAGAAGCAACATCTTCTTCAGATTATGATATAGCAATTGAGACAACACATATTTCAGTAGGTGAGTTTCAGTGGCTTTGGTTTCAATTGATGGAAGAGCTGGACGGAGCAGGGAAAGTAGATGCAGTTCATTTGAATACATTGTCGAATAGCGAACTGAAGCGTCATATTTTACGAGAAGGCAGGTTGTTTGCGCAGCGGATATGAAGATTTTGAAAGAGAAAAAGGCTCTCCTTTGTACGTAAGGAATGAGCCTTTTCATTTACTTTCGATAACTATGTAAAACATACAGGCATATGATATACCAAAGGGATTTCACTTTTCAAATGAGAATATCTTAGTAAAAGAGAAAAATCATATAAGTACCCTATTAAAAACTATTATAAAAGGTGTGAACTGAACTGTTTTTGGATACAGTAACATTGGAATTTGTTCATTTAAATTTCATGATAAAGGAGAATTTTAATAATGAACAAAGATAATCTGCCGTTTAAAGAACTACAGCAAGCAGATTTTACGGAGGCCCCCCAATATAAAGAAAAAGTACCTTGGAAATTAGGTAGACATCTAAAAGATAAGCATATAGAGAAGTTAAGTACCTTAATAACAGATTATCATCAATATATGTTTCATTTATTCAATGATAAGGGTACTCATACAAAGCAAGATTGAAGTATATAAGCCACTTATGATTTGGGTTATGATAATGAAATGCTAGTCACATAAATTTTTTATATCAAAATGTAAGATAATAAAGTGTGTTTTCTCAACAATCGCATAGTCATAAGGAATACGATAGCATATAATGATAAAGGATTTTGAGAAAAAAGTGAGGTGGAACTGTTTTATGAGTAATCCGAGTATAGGAGAGTCGGACATAGCCCCGACGTCAGAGGAAGTCATACAACTGAATATCCGAAGCGGGTTACTGTGTAAAAATAGTTACCGCTTCATATAAACTTTGGAAAGATGACTTCCTCTATAAGAGAGGAGGTTTGTACAATGGTACAAAAAATCTGGAAGCAAATTAAAGGACAAAAAAGAAGCTGCACAAATCCAAGGTTTTGATATTGACTTAAACCAAGAAAGCTTAACACGTATTGACCGACTTGTAGATCGCTACGAGTCAGAAATACTTCACCAGCTTGATAGTGAATACACACAACGAACAAAGTGGGCAGACCGAATAGCTGATAAAATTGCACAGTTTGGAGGTAGCTGGCGATTCATCATCTGGTTTGCATGTTTTCTTGCTGGATGGATTATTTGGAATGGCCTGCCTTTTACAAAAGGAGCACACTTTGATGCCCCGCCGTTTATTTTATTGAACTTATGTTTATCTTTTATAGCGGCATTTCAAGCACCCGTTATTATGATGAGCCAAAACCGTCAAGCTGCACGTGACAAACATGAATCTGTTATTGACTTTGCGATCAATTATAAAGCAGAGCAAGAGATTGATAATATGCAAAGCCGCTTACACAATATAGAAAGCGAATTAGCGGAAATTAAAGAGCTGTTGAAACAATTAAAAAAAGAATAAATATATTGCCTTTTAAAAGAGTAAAAGCTAATCATTTACAGGATATAAGTAGATGATTAGCTTTTTTGCATTTTATCCCGCTATTCGCGGGCAGTAAGACCCTCGCCTTAAAAGTGGGTAAGATAGATAGGTGGGGGATGAAAAAAGCACTGATGGAAGTTTCACTTTATGCAGGATAGATTAGAAAATCAATCTCGTTTGGAAACAAGCCTGATTTTGAAAAGAACAAGCTCTTATTCCCGTTCAAAACATAGGATAAATGGAATCCAATTGAAAGGATCCCACAAATGAAAAGGACTTTTATTAAAGGAGGAAAAGAGCAATGAGTGAAAGTTGTGAATCTGGACATGGGCATGGGTTTCGTCATCATGGCAATGGCTTTGCGCTTGTAATCGTATTGTTTATTTTATTAATCATCATTGGTGCTGCCTGCTTCTGTGGCGGTGGCGGTGGCTACGGCGGTGGCTACGGCGGCGGCTTTGGCTATGGTGGTTATGGTGGTTTTGGCTGCTAATAAGTTAAAAACTATTGAAAATAGCCTTGTGCTCTGCACAAGGCTATTTTATTCACAGTTTAATATGCTGTGATAACTTTTGAATGTAAAATGAGCGAATTAGGAAAAAGGAAATGACTTCGACTATTCCAAAGAGGCTTAATACTAACATAGCTTCTTTTGTTAAAGAGAAAGAGAGTGTACTCTGTATAAATTTAATTGCAAATATTGTATGAATAGAAGCAATAATATAAGGAACGAAAAATAGTATGGCTAATTGAATTGTTGCCGAACATATCATTTCAGACTTTGTTAATCCAATTTTTGTAATCGTCTTATATTTTTCTGCTTCTCTCGTTAAATCAGTATACATACGGAAGTACAGAACGCTTCCTGCTCCGATAAAGAAAATAATTCCAAGAAATGTACCAGTGAAGAGGTAAGCAACATTCCATCGCTTTTCTGCATATAATTCATCGCTGGCAGTATAAATATGAAAGAAACTTTTCTGGTCATGCTTCGTTTGCTGATCTGGATTTGGAAGTAAACTATGTGCATCGGCATCGGTCATATGCAATATGCGCTTTGTAAGCGGAAGCGTATTTTCCCAATTATCCACTTGGAAATTATAAAGTGTAATTGGTTCGAGGTGTGGAATTTCGTTGTTTACAGCCTCATCCGACAGTACGATAAGATATACCCAAGCATGTTGCGGTATAATTGGCTTATTTGCTATTTCTTTTATACGAAATTGTTTTTTATTAGATTGTAACGTAATATTTTCTTGCTTAAGAAAAGGATTTGTTAACAATTCTAATGTTACAGGCGAATATTTTGGAATAACATATGTTTCGTTGTTAGCTAGTTGAATTTGAGAACGATTTAGAAATTTAGCAAGAATATTATAGTCGCTTTGTTTCATAATCCAAATATCTTCGTTAGCTGCCATATCTTTATATACAACTGATTTATGCTTTTGATATGTAAATTTGTCTGTCATTAATTCATTTTCTAGCGTTGTAATATGCTTCGTTTCAAATGGATTCCCTTCGTAAGATGCGTAAGTAAATGGAAAAGGAAATGATTCAATTATAGAAGCCTTTGTGTGTTTATTAAGAGCGTATAATGTTGTAATAGTGGTAAAAGCAACTGCAGATAACACTGTTACAATGAAAAGCATATTAATATTGACACGAACTCGTGATGCCAAATCGGATATCCAAAGCATATTTGTTTTTTTCATATAAAAGCGTCGTCGCTTTTTTAATATCCAAATGAAAAGGAAGCTAGCTTGTGAGAATAGAAAGTATGTTCCAACTATAACAAGAGGAATAATGGCTAAGATAATGAGTACACCAACTCCATTTGTTAAGCTTTCTTCTGTTATATAACTTTGTGGATAAGCCGCAAAAATATAACCTGAAAGTAAACACAGTAAACTAAAAATTGAAATGACAATGGAAGGCAGTTTTTCCTTCTTTGTACGAATTCCTCCTTTTAGAAGACGAGTTACTTTCCGTGTTCGAATTAAAGCAGGTGTAAAGACTGATACAATAATAAAAAGTATGAGAAATGTCGTTACAGTTGTCCAAATTGCTTCTGATGGCCAATATAAATAAAGGCCGTTAACACCTGAGATCTTTGAGGTGATTAATAAGAAAAAGTTAGAAAACACAAGGCCAACTTGAATGCCTACAAAAATAGAAAGCAATCCAATCAGCATATTTTCTAAAAAATAAGTCGTTTCAGTTGTTTGTTTGAAATACCTAAAATCGTTAAAACACCAAACTGCTTATTACGTACTTTTAAAAACGCTCCAATGGAGTACAACAAAAAGAAAAAAGAAAACAGTACAATTACAACTTGGGTAAAGCCAACTAAATTCATAAGAGGTCCGGTATCTTTGTAGTTTTGTATATTTTGCAGGCGTGGATGATATCGGTACACAGCAAATGAAAAGAAGACCGTAATGGAAAAAGAACTACTTAAAAAATAAGCAAAATAAGCTCTTGAATTACGGACTACATTTCTTAAAGCAAATTGCCAAAACTTCATCCACGTCTTCCTCCTAGCAATGCTAATACATCTAATATTTCTTGATAGAACTTTTCACGGTGGAGACCACGGTGCAGTTCATTGTAAAGTTCACCATCTTTAATAAAAATGACGCGACTGCAATAACTAGCTGCAAATGGGTCATGTGTCACCATTAAAATAGTAGCTTGTTCCTCTTTATTTAACTTCGTAAATAACTCCATTACATCGATAGCTGCTTTAGAATCTAAGTTTCCTGTTGGTTCATCAGCAAGCAATAAAGATGGCTGATGAATAACAGCACGGGCTACTGC
Organism: Bacillus sp. EA-CB0995; assembly: GCF_055814245.1. Taxonomy (NCBI): domain Bacteria; kingdom Bacillati; phylum Bacillota; class Bacilli; order Caryophanales; family Bacillaceae; genus Bacillus; species Bacillus sp. EA-CB0995. The sequence continues at coordinate 858,332 of NZ_CP169269.1, forward strand.
CGTACGCTGTGCTTGTCCTCCTGAAATTTCAAAAATTCGTTTATTTAAAATGTGATTGATTCCGAGTTTGTTTGAAATTGTATCTAGCTTCTCATCCATTTCAGAAAGTGGAACATTATCTAACGTTAATGGCAGAATGATGTTTTCACCAATTGTTAACGTATCTAATAAATTAAAGCTTTGAAACACAAATCCTAACTCTTGCCGGCGAAACACAGCTAATTTTTCATTGCGAAACGTATGCGGCTGTTTTCCATTAATAAATACTTCTCCTGATGTAGGAGAAGCAATTGTCGAAATGACATTTAATAAAGTTGACTTGCCGCTCCCCGACGGGCCCATAATGGCAACAAATTCGCCTTTATCCACGTGTAAATTAATATTTTTTAAAGCGGTATGAGGGACTTTTCCCTCATATACTTTCGATACATTTTTAATATGTAGTACTTCGTCCATATGTAAATCACCTTTCTAACTATGCTTATCTTTCATTACAGTTTCATATGGCATATATAGTGAACGAATGAATGGAAAAAGAGAATTACCCTTCATACTCTTCTGTTTTGTTTATTACAGCGTTATGGAAAATAATTTTGATACTTGTACCTTTTCCAACTTCAGATTCTAATTTTATAGAATGACCTAAATAAGAACAAATTTTGCTAACAATATATAACCCCATACCAGTAGACTCTCCAAAAATTCGTCCATTTTTTCCAGTATAAAACGGTTCAAACACACGGCGAATATCTTCTTCAGGAATACCGACACCTTCATCCCGAACTTCAAAAACAATATCTTTTCCACTTTGAAAAGCAGATAAGAATACTTTTTTCCTCTTTCTCCTGAATAACGCACGGCATTTGTCATTAATTGATAAATAATGAATTTTAACCATTTCGCATCAGAAGTAACCATTAAATCAGAATGTACTTCTAGAACAGGAAAGACACCGCTTCTAATAAACAGTTCTTTTAAGTTATTTATATTTTTCGTTACCGCATCTTTTAATGAAATGGTTTCCACGTGGAAATCTTCATGGAAGTTCGTTAACCGTGCCATATATAATGCCATATCCAGTCCTTGATTTAATCTCTCTAGCTCTTTTTTAAACTTCGGAATGAGATGTTCGTCTTCCATTTCAAGCGCCATCAGCTGCATAACAGAAACAGGCGTTTTCATTTGATGAACCCATTGATTAATAAACATTTGATGTTCTTGCTGTTTGACTTCATATGTTTGCAATTCTTTCTGAAATAGACGATATTGTGTACGAACAAGTTCATTTACGCTATGCGGCATAGGGGCAGTTGCTCGTTCGATGAACGCATCTTCCATTTTTTCAGGTGGTTCACTTAGTCTTTTATACAACCTGCGATTCCGAACGTAGCGGTAAGCAAGAAAGCAGATGAATAGATACATACTTAACACAATAAAATAGAATTTATTGTTTTGAAATCCATCAACGGCATCATACAAAGCGAAGATGATGACAAAGTTTACAATATAAAGAAGTAAAAAACCAACATGATCACGTAAAAATAACTTCATGATTTATTCACTCCAAGTTGTGTTAAAGCGATAGCCTAAGCCGCGTACTGTTTCAATGGCATTTTCAATTCCAAGTTCAGTGAATTTTTTCCGAAGACGCGTAATATTTACGTTTAATGTATTTTCTTCGACAAAGCTTTCATCATCCCAAAGTGCAGATAATAAATCTTCTCGGTTTGCTGTACGAGGATATTTTGATAGGAGCATTTCTGCTAGAATTGCTTCTTTCTTTGTTAGTAATACTTGCTCATTTCTAAAATGAAGCTCTGGTCGTTCAGGATATAGTTTTAATCCTTCCACTTCAACGATACGTTCTGACATACTTGGTGCATAGTCACCGTAAATGCGGCGTAATTGTCCTTTAATTTTTGCCATTACTACATCATAGTGGAATGGCTTTGTAATATAATCATCCGCACCGCTTTCAATCGCCATAATTTGCTCCATTTCACCAGCGCGAGCTGAAATGAAAACAATTGGGCAAGTGGATTCATGGCGAATTTGACGACACCAGTAGAAGCCGTCGAATTTCGGTAAATTTACATCTAATAAAACAAGGTGTGGTTTTGCATTGTTAAATGAAATCATAATATCATCAAAGTTATCAGCAACAATTGCTTCGTAACCGTATTTTTGAATGTGGGATTGTAGTAAAGATGAAATATTAGGATCGTCTTCTACAATTAAAATTTTGTACATATGGAAACTCCTCCTCTAACTTTGTGTATGTATAGTGTAACATGTGTTTTCTCAGTTTTCATTATGTCAAAAATACCTATTATACTATACAGTGGGGATGAAATTGACAAATTAGAGAAGTGAATTTAATATTTAGATAAATATCTAAATGTCTAATTAACGAAAGGAAGAAGGACATTGAACCAAGCATTTAAAGCGTTGGCAGATCCGACAAGGCGCAAAATTTTAGACCTCTTAAAAGAAGGAGATTTAACTGCTGGAGAAATTGCAGAGCATTTTAATATGACAAAGCCGAGTATATCGCATCACCTAAGTGCGCTCAAAAACGCAGAGCTCATTCAAGATGAAAAAAGGGGACAGTTTGTGGTGTATTCATTAAACACGACTGTTTTTCAAGATTTACTAACTTGGGTATTTACGTTTACGGGTAGAGGGGGAGAAACGAAATGAAGAAACACATTTTTGCCATTATACTTATTAGCATAACAATATTAGCTTGGATTATTTCTTGGCCGCACCTTCCGAATACAATCGCTACGCATTGGAGTAGCAGCGGCACCGTAAATGGCTATTCTTCTAAACTAAATGGAATGTTGTTGATGGTTGGGGTTATGGTTGGAACTTATATATTACTCAATGTTGTTCCAAAGATTGATCCAAAGAAAGAGAATTATAAGAAATTCTCGAAAGGTTTTACAATGATCACGTATAGTGTCCTCGTTGTATTGTTTATTGCGAACATGGATATTATTGCGACTGGATTAGGCTATGATTTACGAATAAATCGTTTTGCAGAATTGATTGTTGGTATTTTATTTTTAGTGATTGGTAACTATTTACCTCAGTGTAAACCGAATTTCTTCGTTGGGATTCGTACTCCGTGGACATTAAGCAATGAAGAAGTATGGCGTAAAACCCATCGTTTTAGCGGAAAAGTATTTAGTGTTTTAGGCATTATCATGTGTTTAAGCATTTTTGCTCCTGTTACTTGGAAATCGTATATTGTACTGACTACTGTTTTAGCTGGAGTGGTAATTACAATGCTATATTCTTATTTTGCTTATAAGAAAGAGATGAAAATATAAAAAGAAGGTTCTTTTTCAAAGAAAAGATATTTATATTAATATATAGGTAAAATATTATTGTGTAATAATTCTTTTAGGATAGGCTTATAATACAGCCCTTATATCAGCAATCTATTTATTATATATTATGAAAATGGTCAAATAGAAAAAGCCACTCTTCCATTGAGAAGAGTGGCTTTTTTCTAATCTTACATAAATGTAATGTTTATGTAAGAGAAATAGATAGTGTGGCATTAGTGGCGGTGTTATAGTAACAAAATACTTAAGAAAATCATTTTAATATAATTTTTATAGAAGATATTGCGACTTATATAATAATCATGTTTGTGTAAGGGGTTCGATCGTGGCAACAGTAATGATGAGATAAGGTAAAGTGAGGGATATCGTAATGAAAACAGTGCTAGAAGCAAATAATATACAAAAAATATATGACACCGGTGGAAATAAATACGAAGCGTTAAAAGGAATTAACTTACAAGTGAAAGAAGGCGAGTTCGTTGGAATTATGGGGCCGTCTGGATCGGGTAAAACAACGTTATTAAATGTTCTTTCTACAATTGATAACGCAACAAGCGGTGAAATTTTAATTGATGGAAATGATATTGTGAAAATGAATGATGATAAATTAGCATTATTCCGTCGCGATAACTTAGGTTTCATTTTCCAAGATTATAATTTATTAGATACGTTAACAGTGAAAGAAAATATTGCGCTTCCACTTGCGTTATCAAAAGTAAAAGCAGGTGAAATTGATCGCCGTGTTCTTGAAATTGCGAAAAAATTTGGTATTGATCATATTTTAGATCAATATCCATACCAAGTATCTGGCGGACAGAAGCAGCGCTGCGCAGCCTCTCGCGCTATTGTTACAAATCCAAGTATGATCTTTGGAGATGAGCCAACAGGTGCGTTAGATTCTAAGTCTGCAACTGACTTATTAGAGAGCTTGAAAGCATTAAATGAATATAATCAATCGACAATTTTAATGGTCACGCATGATGCATTTGCCGCAAGTTATTGTCAGCGTGTTATTTTCATTAAAGATGGTGAGTTATATAAAGAACTGCACAAAGGAGAATTAACGCGGAAGCAATTTTTCCAAGAAGTACTAGACGTAATGTCTATTATCTCTGGAGGTATAGTAGATGACGTTATCTAGTATTGCCCTTCGCAATATAAAGCGAAACTTTAAAGATTATGCTTTATATTTTATGTCGATGATTTTTAGTATCGTCATTTACTTTACCTTTGCAGCACTTCAATATAATACACAAATGGAAAAAGCGGCAGAAGGATCAAAGAAAATTAGCGGGGCATTCCAAGTCTCTAGTGTAATGCTCATTATTTTCGTAGCGGTATTTATTATTTATTCCAATAGCTTCTTTACACGTAAACGAAAAAAGAAGTTGGGTTATATTCTTTATTAGGAATTCGGAAACGCCAAATTGGGAGAATGCTGTTTTATGAAAATATGTTAATGGGATTAATGTCCTTAGTAATTGGTATTCTGATTGGTAGTTTACTGTCTAAGCTATTTCTGGAATTACTAGTAAGCTTAATGGGACTCGATTTACATGTTCATTTTGAAGTGCCGTTAGCAGCAATTACGAATACGGCAGTTGTGTTTTTTGTTATTATTTTGTATACATCGCTGCAAGGGTATCGTTTAATTTATCGATTTAAACTTATTGAGCTATTCCGCGCTGAGCGTGAAGGAGAACAAATGCCAAAAGGGTCTATTATTATGGCATTTATCGCTATATTCTTAATTGGTTCTGGATATTTCTTATCACTTATGTTTACGAAAGCTATTAAATACGCAGACTTCATGATGATCGCATTTTATATTCTATTTGCAACCGTAATTGGTACGTATTTATTATTTAAGTTCTTTACAGTTGTCGTTTTAAAACGTGCAAGAAATAATAAACCATCCTTTTATAATGGAATGAATATGGTAACGACATCTCAGTTGTTATACCGCATTAAAGGAAATGCAAAATCGCTTGCAACCATTGCTATTTTAAGTGCAGTAACGTTAACAGCTGTTGGTACATCTGTCACGATGTATTACAACACATTCACACAAGCGAAAGATTATACACCGTATAGCTTCTCTTATGAGAAAAAGGATGAGGCTTTAGAACAGAAAGTGAATGCAATCTTTGAGGAAGAGAAGAAGCATAATCCAATTAAAGAGCAGTTCGAAATTGAAATGGTGCCGGTGAAAGGGAAATTTGAAGGTGAAAAAGCTGATATAAGTATGAATGCTCATTATATGATGACAGAGCAATATCAACTTGTGTCACAATCCGCCTTCAATACAATTGCGAACAAAATGGATACGGTAAGGTTAACCGCTGGAGAAGCGTTCGTATTGGATGGTACGTATATTGAAGGACATGAGTTTAGTACTGTATATACAGGAAATAAAGCGGTATTTCCTCTTGGAAATGAAACGAAGGCATTAACAATTAAAGGTGTTGAAGGTCGTAATGTTACGAACTTAGGAGAATTAGTTGTTGTTGTTCCAGATGACGTATACGAGCAAGCGAAAAAGGTAAATGGAACGAGAGTTGTTAAAAATATTAATGTGAAAAATGAGAAGAATAGTAAGGCATTAACGGAAAAATTAACAAAGAGTATGCCGAGAGAGCCTGAACCTGCACCGTCATTTAGAGATTTCTATACAGGATTTAAAGGCGGAATGGAAGCAACTGGTCTGATGATGTTCATCAGTACTTTCCTAGGACTGGTATTCTTACTTGCAACAGGTTCTATCATTTACTTTAAACAATTAACAGAAGCAAATGCAGACCGTGATCGCTATGTTGTTCTTCGGAAAATTGGGGTAACGAAGCAAGAGATGAAGAAGGCAATCGCAAAACAAATTCGTTTTATTTTTGCGATTCCATTAGTCATTGGAATTTTGCATAGCTTATTTGCGCTAAAAGGGTTGGCTAACTTATTGCCATTTGAAATTTTAATTCCACTATTAATGAACATTGGAGTATATAGTGTGATTTATATTGGATATTACTTCTTAACGGTTCGTTCTTATTTTAATATTGTAAGTGAGGAGTAGTAGAAAAGTAGCTATTGGTATGAGCCATAGCTACTTTTTATTGTCGTATATTGGCGAATGGCCGATATATGTAAAAAACGCTGATATCGTATTATTTATCTGTTGCAACAGAAGCGATGTATGGTAAGTTGCGATATTTTTCAGCGCAGTCAATGCCATAGCCGACGATGAATTCATCTGGAATGACAAAGCCAACATATTCAGCTGTTAAATCAACTTTACGGCGTTCTGGCTTATCAAGAAGCGTACAGAATTTTAACGCTTTTGGTTTATGCATTAAGAAGTGGTCTTTTAAGAAATGAAGTGTTAAACCAGAATCAATAATGTCTTCTACGACAATTACATTTTTACCTGTAATATTTACATCGATATCTTTTAATAATTTTACTTTTCCAGTTGTTGTTGTTTGGTTTCCATAGCTAGATGCAGAGATAAAGTCGATTGTTACATCGTTTTTAATGTGACGAATTAAATCTGCTGCGAATATGAAAGAACCTTTTAGTACAGCAATAACAAAAATTTCTTCTCCTTCAAAATCACGTTCAATTTGCAGTGCAAGCTCTTTTACTTTTTCTTGCAGCTGTTCTTGTGAGATTAAAGTGTCTTTTATTTGGATTTCCATGCTGATCCTCCTACATTGTAAAACTTATGAACAGTTTGACTGTAAAGGATTCATACAAAAAAGTCAAAAAAGAGAAGGAGGATTTACTTTTAAATAAAAATATAGAAAATTAAGGGAGTATATTGTAGATTAGGGAAAGGAAGTTAGTAGCGAAGAAATAAAATGATTATATAGAAAAAAGGACTTCTCTATAATCTGTAAAGCAGCCTTAAGACTGCTTTACAGGCTATTAAAAATGATAAATGATACGACTTAAGAATGTAGAGAATACTTGTACATATATAGGTGGAAATTAACTAGTTATCTCATTGAAATTTTTTTGTCTACAATATTTTTCTCTTAAAGCTAGTACATATCCTACAGATTGTTGAACACCTTTTTCTTGATCTTCAAGCATTTTTTCTAATAGATGTTCAGGAGGATAATAGTAATCTGCCGGCTTAATAACATGTAAGTCATATGGAGGATTTTCTACTTTGAATGCTCCTTCACCGACTTCATATACTCCCCCAGTTCCTTTTGGACGTTTAAATGGAGCTACGTATGGAAAACACATTTCTACATTGATTCTCGTTAGTGTTGATTCATTCACAAGGATTTTAAAACATTCTTCCAAATCGATATTTCCAGTTCCTGCTGGAACCCCGCAAACTATATGGTCTTCACCGTCATGAATGACAATATGATCTTTAAAATGAGTTGTGTAGGCATACGGAGCTAACTTTCTTACTGCTTCAACTGGATCTTCCCATGCCATCATTCCATTTCCTAAATCACAATGTGCCCCAACCCAAGGGCTGTTCACTTCCTTAATAATTTTAATTACCTCAGCTGTTGTTTCTTCTTCGTGGTTTTCGACTCCAAGTTTAATACGATACTTTTTTAATAATGGTACGACTTGTTTGAGATCTTCAGGAGCTTTAGCCATCTTTTCAGCATCGTATTCCCCTACACAAACGTAAGTCCGGATGACATCTGCACCAATTTGATTGGCAATGTCTATCACTTTTGTCAAATGCTCTATATCTGTACCTCTTGTATCAATTTCAGCATATAAACCATATTTTTGAATTGCTTCTCGAACCTTTTTCAAGTGATCAGGATCGTTCCCGCCAAGCACACCCCACTCTGGATGTAAATTCTTGTCTGCCTCATTTGTAATAATATTGATTTGAACCCCGTCCAATCCGAGTTCAGCTGTTTTTCTTATAAAATCAAAAATATCCATGCGGTTGTTGTGAAAAAATAAATGATAGCTTTCTGTTTCTAATCCAATTTTCATAATATCCTCACCTTTCTTATTTTCCTGTTATGAATCTCATGCTTCATTTAAAATTGAACTTGCCTCATTTTTCACTAACATAGGTGGAAATTATCTAGTTATTTCGTTGTAATTTTTTTGCATGCAATATTTTTCTCTTAAAGCTAGTACATATTTTACAGATTGTTGAACACCTTTTTCTTGATCTTCAAGCATTTTTTCTAATAGATGTTCAGGAGGATAATAGTAATCTGACGGCTTAATGACATGTAAATCATATGGAGGTTTTTCTACTTTGAATGCTCCGTCTCCGACTTCAAATACTCCTCCAGTTCCTTTTGGACGTGTAAATGGAGCTACGTATGGAAAACACATTTCTATATTGATTCTCGTTAGTGTCGATTCATTCACTAATATTTTAAAACATTCCTCCAAATCGATATTTCCATTTCCTACTGGAATCCCGCAAACTATATGATCTTCCCCATCATGAATGATAATATGGTCTTTAAAATGAGTTGTGTAGGCATATGGGGCTAAATTTCTCACTGCTTCAACTGGATCTTCCCATGCCATCATTCCATTTCCAATGTCACAATGTGCCCCGATCCAAGGGCTGTTTACTTCCTTAATAACTTTAATTATCTCAGCTGTTGTTTCTTCTTCATGATTTTCCAATCCAATTTTAATTCGATATTGTTTTAACAATGGTACGATTTGTTTGAGATCTTCAGCAGCTTTAGCCATCTTCTCAGCATCATATTTTCCTATAACGTAAGTACGAATGACATCTGCACCAATTTGATTTGCAATGTCTATTACTTTTGTTAAATGCTCTATATCTGTACCTCTTGTATCAATTTCAGCATATAAACCATACTTTTGAATTTCATCTCGAACCTTTTTTAAGTGATCAGGTTCGTTCCCGCCAAGTACGCCCCACTCTGGATGTAAATTCTTGTCTGCCTCATTTGTAATAATATTGATTTGTACCCCGTCCAATCCGAGTTCAGCTGTTTTTCTTATAAAATCAAAAATATCCATGCGGTTGTTGTGAAAAAATAAATGATAGCTTTCTGTTTCTAATCCAATTTTCATAATATCCTCACCGTTCTTATCTATTTGTTATCAATCTCATGCTTCACTTGAAATTGAACTTGCCTCATTTTTCGCTAACTCATTTTTCTTCTTAACAATTCGCACTAAATAACTGCTAATAATCAAACCAAGTACGGAAAAAGCAATCATTGTTAAAAATACATGCTTATAACCGTCCATTCCTGGTGTTCTATCTAACATGCTTCCATATAGAGAAAATGCAAACATCGAAGGTGCATATCCTATTAAGCAAGCAATGGAAACAGATGCACCACTGATTTCTCTTGGAATTCCCACCTCATCAATAGGAGCAAAAAATACTGCTCTTTGAGTAAAAATAATCGTGCCAAAACCAAGTGTAAAGATCATTCCAGTATATACATTCATCGTCTCATGAGGTAAGAAGATAAAAATAGTCATCCCAATAATTGCGGCTATAAAAGCAACTCTTAAATATTTAGATGGAGACTTGAATTTTTTATCAGCTAAGAATCCTCCTAGTGGACCTCCAAGCATTTTTAAAGCGTATTGATTAATAATTCCATAAGCACCTACTAGTGCAACAGGCATACCATAGATCTCTTTTAAAAACGGAATAAAATATGTTAAACCTATATAGACGGAATACACAGAGAATATAGTGAATGATACCGCCCATACTTCAGGCATCTTTACTGCTTGTAAAGCACCTTCTAGTGCAGCCTTATTTTTGTTAATTTTGTTACCATGTTCGTCTGTATCTTTAATTATGTCGTCTTCTACTAAGAAATAAGAAATGATACCAATAACAATTGCTGTTGCTGCAAGGAAGATAATTGCACCTTTAAAGCCAGCTGCTCCTGATCCTAACCAACTAAAAATTGCAAGGGCAGAAAAAGCAACGATCGTATCAACTACTCCTCTTCCTGCTTCAAGGAATCCAAACACTCTACCTTGTTCGTCTTTATCTCCTAATAACCTTACAGCTTTTATTAAAGCAGGCCAGTAAGCAGTCTCTGCAAATAAAGCGAAAATAATCCAAACGGTTAAAACACCATAATAACCAGGAAATGTTGTTAAATATAATCCTGATAATCCAACACCAATTAAGCTAAACGGTATGATTTTTTCTTAGAAAACCTGTCTACTATATACATCGATGCGATATAACCGAATGCTTGGATAATCCCATAAATAGATAAGATTACACCTATTTGGGTATGAGATAAGTGAAAATACTCCATCATGGGAATATAAAAAGCATCTTTTAAAAACGGAAGTTTAAAAATTGTTCCTCCGCCTAAAATTAGTACCACAAGTGCAAACCACTTATTTTTTTTGAAGTATCCATCCTTTTCCCCCTCAGAGGTTGATTTTTAAAAAGATAACGCTTTCATTGGATCCGAAATTTATCACTCCCTCACTATGAAGATTAAGTCTTTTAATCATTTAATAATAAGGGAATGGCATCTCATTTTTCATTTTTAATATTCAATTTTTCCTTATATAAAGCAATATAATTATATTGAACTGTATATTTTGGTATGAAAAACTTTATAAAGTTGCAATAACTTCAATTTCAACAAGTGCATCTTTTGGTAATCGTGCTACTTGCACGGCACTTCGAGCAGGACAATTTTCTGTAAAGTAAGTACTGTAAACTTCATTCATTTGTGCAAAATGATTCATATCTTTTAAAAACACAGTTGTTTTAACAACTTTACTTAAATCGCTTCCTGCTTCTTCTAGGATGGCTTTGACATTCTCTAATGACTGTTTTGTCTGGTTTTCAATTGTTTCAGGCATTTCTCCGTTTTTAGGGTCAATCGGCAGTTGTCCCGAAGTAAAGATAAAATTCCCCGCTTTCATCGCTTGTGAATAAGGACCAATTGCACCAGGTGCATGTTGAGTAGAAATAACCGCATTCATCCAAAAAACCTCCTGTGATAATTTTTTCTCATAACTATAATAATTTCTTATAACGTGATTTTATTTTAATTCTTTCTTTTTCTTAATTCAACAAATATTTTAAAAATTCTTTAAAATATTAAAAAATTCTCATTGCAATAAGAATTTTTTGTTGATAAATTTACATATAGAAAGTAAAAAATGAGAAAAATTGGGTGGGATCCGCCTCGTTATCCCGCATTAACGGGCAGTAAGACCCCCACCTCAAGATTGAGAGAAGCGAAGAAGATAGGTGGGGGATAACTGCCCGTAAAAGCCCGATTGGTTCAACTAACCATCAGTGGGGGATGAAGAAAACCCCCACTGATGGAAGTTTCACTTTATCTTTAGAGAGGCATTGTGTAGTAGTATGATAGTATGAAAGGAAGAAAGCAAAGAAAAATGTTGATGCGAAAATGTATACTTTCTTCATATCTTCTAAAAAAGGTGCGATATCAATGGAAAATAAAGAAAAGTTAAAGCAGTATATTCCTCTTGTTCATTTCATTGCAGATGTAATTGGAGAAAATTGCGAAGTTGTTTTGCATGATGTTACGAATCCAGACGAATCTATAATTGAGGTTGCTAATGGACATCTTAGTGGAAGAAAAGTTGGTGGACATTTAACAGACCTAGCTTTAAAAATTCTACAAGAAAAAAATACATAGATAAACATTTTATTTCCAATTACAAAGGGAACTCAAAAAATAATCAAACGTTTCGTTCATCAAGCTATTTCATTAAAGATGAACACAATAGCATAATTGGAATGCTGTGTGTGAACATTGATATTAGTAATATGATAAAAGCAAGAGACTGGTTAGACAGTATGATTATGAGTAATACTAGCTTGAATGAAGATGTAGAGAAGTCACATCCTAATCTTGAATTAGACCTTTCTGAGAACTTAGAAGAAAATCTTGATAGTCTTCTTTCATCACTTATTACAGGAGTTTTGTTAGAATACGAAGTTTCGCCTGAGAGAATGTCTCCTGATGAAAAAATGGAAGTGATAAAAAAACTTAATGATAAAGGGGTATTTTTACTTAAAGGCGGCGTAAGTGAAGTTGCTAAACATTTAAAAGCATCAGAAGCAACCATCTATCGATACTTAAACAAGGTAAAGTAAATGTGTTATTTACTTATTTAAGTAGCATTTTCTTTAAAGTAGAAATGCTACTTTTTTTATGCGTAGAAAAGTGATAGACTTTCCATTGATTAAATGAACTGAATAGAAAAGGAGAGTCATATGATTTCATTTTTACTTACTTTAAAAAGAATGTTAGAAGCTTTTTTTAGAGCGTGGAAAGATAAAGAATTTCAAGTGTTATTTGTATTAACGGCTGGAACTCTTATGACAGGAACTATTTTTTATAGTACGGTAGAAAAAATGCGCGTAATTGATGCTTTATATTTTAGTGTTGTCACATTAACGACAGTTGGGTATGGCGATTTTAGTCCAAAAACAGACTTTGGAAAGCTCTTTACTATTTTTTATATTTTCATTGGACTTGGTTTAGTAGCGGGTTTCATTCGTAAACTAGCAATAAATATTCAATTGCCAGATCGATTATCAAGACGAAAGAACGGGTAATAGCAACCAGGATATGCATTCGATTGTATGTACAGATGCTTTGAATTTTTTACGATACTAATAATCATTGCATTTCCTGCACTTTGTTTCTAAATTATACAAGCTACTTCATGAGAGAGTACTATCAATCAAAGTACGCGTATTATTTATATGTAATTGAATTTTATATATTTATATATAATCATTTATTATTATTACCTTACAAAATTGTAAGGTTTTTTGTAAGGTAAATCGATAGTTTGTACTGATTTTTTTGTATACACTACATATGTGTAAGGCACACACATTTTAGGGAAAAAAGGCAGGCACTAAAACAGAAAGGAGTAGGGGAATGGAGAGGCACTCGGCGGCTCTATCTTTATTATTAGAGAATGATGCGATTATGTTAGCTAATAATGAAGGCTGTAAAACTGTAGTTGATCGACAAGAAGTATGGGTAGATTCACATGATAAAGTTGTGTGGCACAAATGGAATGGTAGCTATAAAGAGAATATAAAGAAGCAGCACATAGGGTATGATATGCATAGAGTTGTTTTATGGAATGAGATGAAATCTTGGATTCATAAGCATAACGGTAAAAATAAACGAGAGCAGCCGAGAGAGATAGACACACTCCATTCTCAAACTCCTGAAATGGTAAGACACATAGATTCACATTAGGAAAGTAACATGGGAAACTGAGGCACAAAAAAAGATTGCTATTTAAGCAATCTTTTTTTTGTTTGTATAATTCATATTCACGCTTGTAAATAAGCGCGGTGCTGTTGTAAATAAAATAACAAGTAAAATTGCACATAATGCGAAAGAACCAATCATTGTGCTGCCATTTACGATGAAGGAATATAAAACAGCTGACTGTCCTTTTGGTGCATATTGACCAAAGAAAACAACGCCGGCAATAAAGTGCCAGAAGTAACGAGCTAGGCTGCCAATAAGTGTAGCGATAATGATATACATAATTGCTTTTGTTTTTTGTCTATTGGCAAGTGCTTGTTGGATTGGTGTATGAAATAATCCAGCAAAACCGATAAAAGCAAATGCAATGAAGTATTCAATAAACGCTTGTACAGGCGTTAAAATGTATGCATCTCCTACGACAATTTGTAGTAATCCCCAAACGAGACCACTTAAGAAACTAGCTTTAAATCCCCAGCGGTAAGCGACAATAAAAATTGGAATCATAGCAAATGAGATAGAACCACCGCCTGGAAGTTTAATAGATAGTGGTAAAATATCGATGACTAACGCAAATGCTGCAAGAATCGCTGCCTCTATCATCGCTTGTAAATTTGTATTATGCATGTATAAATCCCCCTACATCCAAGTTACAAAAAAAGAATCACTATCATAGGGGGATATTGAAATATACAAGTTACAAATAACTATTTATGTATATACGTTTGCACAATTCCTGCGTTAGCATTAACTAACAGGTTCAAAGGGTCGGAACGATGTGTTCCCTCTCAGCGACGCGGCTCCCCCTGTGATAACGAGATTCTTAGATTGTTAATATTATTGTAATAAAAATGGATAATAATTACAAATATAATTTTAGCATAGCTATGTTATGTAAGATAAAAATGATAAAACCGTACAAAAATAGTGATAAATTCACACAATATTGTATAGTTTTTTAAAAAATTCATGGTACAATTATCATTGATAATAATTATCGTTATCGTCTGAGGGGGATAAATTATGAACTTAGTTGATATGAATATAGATGAAAAAGTACGTGTGAAAGATTTACAATCTCTTGATAAATTGTTAAAACGTCGTTTAGCTTCATTTGGATTTGCTGAAGGATGCGAACTTTGTGTAAAACAAAAGGCAATGTTTAATGGTCCGTGTACATTAGAATGCCGCGGGCAATTAATCTCTATTCGCCATTGTGATGCGAAAATGATAAAGGTGGAATTAACGTGAATAAGGTTGCTTTACTAGGGAATCCAAATACGGGGAAAACATCATTATTTAATGCGCTTACTGGTTCTTATGAATATGTAGGGAACTGGAGCGGAGTAACTGTAGAAAAAAGATTGGTAAGTTGAAAGATAAGAAGGGAACTTTAATAGACTTACCAGGGGTATATGATTTAAACCCTGTTTCACGTGATGAAGGGGTTGTTACACAATTCCTATTAACTGACGAATTTCATCATATGTTAAACATTGTAGACGCTTCTCAATTCGAGCGTAATATGCATTTAACTTTGCAATTATTAGAATTTGGTAAGCCGCTCTCAATTGGTTTAAACATGATAGATGTTGCCAGGCAGCGTGGAATTATCATTGATGTGAAGAAACTAGCTGAAATGCTAGGT
The DNA here is from genome assembly GCF_055814245.1 of Bacillus sp. EA-CB0995. Classification (NCBI taxonomy): domain Bacteria; kingdom Bacillati; phylum Bacillota; class Bacilli; order Caryophanales; family Bacillaceae; genus Bacillus; species Bacillus sp. EA-CB0995. The sequence goes on from NZ_CP169269.1 coordinate 873,577, forward strand.
GTAACAGTTATTCCGGTTATTGCGAGGAGCGGAAAAGGCTGTGAGGAATTGTTAGCTTCTCTTCACGAAAGTGATCGCGTAGAACAGAAGCCATTTATTTTTTCTTATGGTGAAAAGGTAGATGCAGGAATTCAACAAGTTATGGATAAATTGCAACAAGCGAATTATGAACATTCAAGATGGCTTGCACTTCAATTCTTAGGAAATAACGAAGTGGTAGAAAAAGAATTGAGTCAATTACATGTATATAAAGAAATTGTAGCGATTCGCTCTGCATTAGAAGCAGAATTAGACGGAACGCTGGAACAGCATATGCACGGAGCACGTGCAGCGTATATCGAAAAGTTAAAAGCAAGTGTACTTCGTCATGAGAAAGAAGGAAGCATTCCTTTTTCTGAACGAATTGATAAATTAATTACACATAAAATCTGGGGACTTCCGATCTTTTTAGGGATCATGTATTTCATTTTTCAGGTTACATTTACGTGGATTGGGACACCTCTATCTGATCAACTTGATGCATTTGTCGGCGGTCCGTTCACAGATTGGGTAACGACAGCTCTAACTAATATGGGGGCATCTGAGTTTATTCGAGCGCTTATTACAGATGGCGTGATTGCTGGTGTCGGTGGAGTTATAGTATTTGTTCCGCAAATTTTTGTATTGTTCTTCTTTATTTCATTATTGGAAGACTCTGGATATATGGCGCGTATTGCCGTTGTAATGGATCGTATTATGGAGTTTTTTGGGCTAAATGGGAAAGCATTTATTCCAATGATCATCGGTTTTGGTTGTAACGTACCAGGCATTATGGCCGCAAGAACGATTGAACAGGATAAAGAGAGGTTGCTTACGATTTTAGTGACGCCATTTATGTCGTGTTCAGCACGTCTACCTGTATATGCATTGTTTGCGGGAGTCTTTTTCCCGCATAGCCAAGCGATTGTTGTGTTCTCTTTATATGTCATTGGTATTGTCCTTGCACTAGTCGTTACAAAAATTATGTCTGTTACGGTTTTAAAGCAAGAAAAATCTATTTTTGTAATTGAACTTCCGCCTTATCGCGTACCGCAAGCAAAAACGTTATGGCGCAGTACATGGGAAAAAGGAAAAGGATTTGTACGTAAAGCAGGTACATTTATCTTTGGTGGTTCTGTTGTCATTTGGTTATTAAACTATGCTGGTCCATCTGGATTTGGTGTAGATATGGGAGATAGTTTCCTAGCAATGATTGGCGGCGTCTTGGCTCCAATTCTAGCACCGCTTGGTTTTGGAACATGGCAAGCAGCTGCATCACTATTAACAGGATTTTTAGCAAAAGAGGTTGTTGTTTCCGCAATGGCGATTATTTATTCTGTGAAAGAAGATGTATTAGGAAACATAATCGGAGCTCATTTTACAGCATTATCAGCATATGCATTTATGTTCTTTATCTTATTATATGTACCATGTTTAGCAACAGTTGCGGTCATTCGTCGTGAAACGGGATCTGTCAAGTGGACTATCTTCTCTGTTGTTTATCCGCTTATTGTTGCGTATGTATTAACACTAATTGTATACCAAGTTGGATCTATGATGGGATTCTAGAAGGAGATGTATCATAATGATAGTCAATATTTTAATTGGAGCTGTCGTTTTTGGATATGCTGGATATACGTTAATTAACTTTGTAAAGAGAAGTAAAAAAGGAAATGTGCAGCGTGCTCCATTAATAAATCATGTCAGTCCAATGCTTGTAGCCCTGATATGAAGCATGTGGTGAATAAGTAGCACAGAGATTCCTAGATAACATATAAAAACGCATGGAGAAATGATCCATGCGTTTTTTCATGTTTCTTAGTAGTTTAATATTGTCCCTGTAAAACTAAATCGGCAATGTTTGTAGGGAATTCCGTGTTTATATAAAATTCTTCTGCTTTCCAATATCTATTTTGAAACTTAGAAATGTTTTGTTGCGTATGTTCACTTTCACGAAGAAATCTCTTATTTCGCGGGCAGTCCAAATAAACTACATAATCATAGAAACTTCTCCACTCTTTACGTTGAAGAAAAACACCTTCTATTACAATTACACAAGTATTAGGAAGTTTTATGTTCTTTATACTTTGTGTATCAGATTCGTTATCATAAAAGGGGAGAATAAGTTCACTTGAAAACTTGAGTTTATCGAAAAAGTGATCACGTAACCAAGTAATATCCCATTGTAAATGATAATATTCATACCATTCTTCATGGCCAGTATTGTAACGTTTTTTACGTTCAACAATGTGGTCATCAATATGAAAGACATAGAAAGGGATATTCTTTTCTTTTGCAGCCTCGCTAAGTTTTCTCACAAGTGTTGTTTTGCCAGAACGGCTTAATCCATCTACCCCTAAAATAAATCGACCATCTATCTCAAGGTTTGTAATCAAATGCAAGAGCGTTATGAAATTATCTTTCAAGGTATTAGCATCTCCTTTGAAAAAAGTCATTTTATTTTTACCTCATTTTTCTCAGCTTTGAACCATTAGCTGTTGTGCCAATAAAACCAGTGATAGTGAATACATAAGCTACGAACAAGGATGTTGATGATAGTGACCCTGTAATTATTCTAAATGTGCCAAAAGCAAATAATAGGAAACTACCTAAAAGAGTTATAATTGTTCGAGTCTTAATATCTATTTTTTGCACCCCCGAAAAATCTTTATTTTCAATAAATGTTAACACATTCATTGGTATTAATTAACATTAATCGTCATTTAGGAAGAGTTCTCTATATTTTTTATGGATATTTAACACGGACAAAATGAAAAAAGAAGCCTGCTAAAAACAAGCTTCTTTTTCATTTTAGTGATATCCTTTTGCAGAGTCTTTATGAATTTTCTCTTTAAAGATTGTGTAGCTCCATAACTGATAGCCAATAACAATTGGTACCATGACTATTGCAACAAAGAACATAATTTTTAAGTTTAATTCACTGCCTGCTGCTTGGAATAATGTTGTGCTGTATGCATCGTTAATGCGAGATGGCAACATTCTTGGGAACATGCCAGCAAAACCAGTTGCCATAAACATGGCGATTGTTAAGCAAACAAATGTGAACGCTAAACCAATTTTACGTTTGAAAACCATAATGATTACGATGACACTCATTAACATCGCAAGTAACGGGATGATAAACAGTACAGGATATTCCGTAAAGTTTTGGAATAAGTTTGTAAGATTTGCCGTTGCGACGTAGAAGATAGCTAGAATGGTTGCTGCTGCCATCGAAAATGGTTTGGCAATTTTATAAGCGCGATCTGATACTTCACCAGTTGCTTTAATCATAACCCAAAGTGCACCGGATACGACAAAGATTGCAGTGAAGAAGAGGCCGCCTAAAATACCGTAAGGATGTAACAAGCTAAGTAAATTTCCTTCATAGCCATGTTTACCAATTTGTAGTCCGTAGTACAGGTTAGCGAATGTAACGCCGAATAAGAAAGCAATTAAGAAACTACCAACCGCATACGTCCATTTACAAACAGTTTGCCAAACTGGTGAATCATCTTTATGCATAAATTCTAATCCTGCTGCACGAGCGAACAGAGCGAATAATACTAAAAATAATGGTGTGTATAAGTAGCTGAACATGTTTGCGTATGTTAATGGGAAAGCAGCAAATGTTGCTCCCCCTGCTGTAATTAACCATACTTCATTACCGCCCCAGAACGGTCCGATTGCTTCTTGTAGTTGATTGCGTTCTTGGCGATCTTTCGTAACGAATGGGAAAATCATTCCGTTACCGAGTGCATAGCCATCGAGAATAAAGTAAACTGTCCAAATCACGCCCCACAAACCGAACCAGATAATTGCAAGTGTATCATGAGACATGAGCTGCACCTCCTTGATTCGTTTCTTCTAATGCTGCTGGACCTTTTTTCGCAAATTTTAACATGAGATATACATCAGCAATTAATAGTAAAGTGTAGAACAAGACTAAGCTAATTAAAGAGAACCAAATTTGCGGTACAGCAATTGGTGAAACCGCTTCTGCTGTTCGCATCAGTTTGTACACTGTCCAAGGCTGACGTCCTGCTTCTGTAACGATCCAACCTGCATTAATTGCTACATATGGAAGTAATACGGACCACATTGTAATTTTTAAGAAACGTTTTGAGTTTTCTAGTTTTCCTTTGCGCATTAAATAGAAGCCAAACCATGTTAGAGCCATAAAGAATGTGCCAAGTGCAACCATTAAACGGAAACTGTAATAAACAAGATTTACGTTCGGACGATCTTCTTTTGGAATATCTTTTAAACCGACAATTTTTCCATCAAATGAGTTTGTATAGAAGAAGCTGCCGAGTTTTGGAATTGATAGTGCTTCAAAGTTTTTCTCATTTTTCACATCAGGAATTTGAATAATTGAGAAAGGTTTTCCTTCTCCAGTATCCCAAACTGCTTCCATTGCCGCACCTTTAGCCGGCTGCATTTTTGCTGCGAAAGCACCGGATTCGTGACCGATGAAAGGTGTTGCAGTTGCTGCAAATAAACCGAATATTAAACCGTACTTAAATGATTTTTTAAAGAATGCAACATCATTTTTACGTAGTAAGTGATACGCACTAATCGCCATAACGAAGAATGCACCAACGATATAACAACTAATAACAGTATGGAAGAACATATGCCATGCATATGGATTTGTAACTAGTGCCCAAAAGTCAGTTAATTCAGCACGGCCATTGCGGACTACATAGCCAACTGGATTTTGCATGAAGCCGTCCGCTGTAATGATCCAAAGTGCGGAAATATTTGTTCCAAGTGCGACCATCCACATAGAGAATGCACGGAACTTTGGTGAAATTTTATCTTTACCGAACAACCAAATTCCCATGAAAGTAGATTCTAAGAAGAAGGCAACAAGTGCTTCTATCGCTAATGGAGATCCAAAAATATCCCCCATGTATTTGGAATACTCAGACCAGTTTGTTCCGAATTGGAATTCCATCGTAATCCCAGTGATAATTCCCATTACGAAGTTAATAGTAAATAATTTACCCCAAAAGTTCGCCATTTTACGGTAAGTTGGATTCAATGTACGCGCATATTGCGTTTCCATAAATGCTACTAAAATAACAAGTCCGAGTGTTAACGGTACAAATAAGAAATGATAAAAGATTGTAATTGCAAATTGAAAACGACTCAGTAACAGAACGTCGGACATAATAAAGATTCACTCCTTTTTTCATTATCTACAAATAGTTTATAGTGAAAATTTGAGCAAAGTATGGATGAGTTGTTACAGAACTGTGTGAGAATTATGGAAGAATTATGGCTGTTATCTGAAAAAATCGTATTTTTAGAATAAAGCAATATATTTTTTGTTTTTTTCATTCTTTGATACACTTAGTTTGTATTTATATGAAGAAAGAGGGGTTTTACTATGAGAACATTAGAAGAGATTTTGAAATATAATCAGGAATTTGTTGAAAGTAAAAAGTATGAAGAATATGAAGCAGGAAAATTTCCGAATAAAAAAATGGTTATTATTTCATGTATGGATACACGTCTTGTAGAACTATTACCAAAAGCGATGAACATGCGTAATGGTGATGTGAAAATTATTAAAGTAGCTGGCGCTGTTATTTCACATCCATTTGGAAGTATTATGCGTAGCATTTTAGTCGCGATTTATGAACTTGGTGCAAATGAAGTGTGTGTAGTTGGTCACCATGATTGCGGTATGGCTAAAATTCAAGCGAGCAGCACGATTGAAAAGATGAGAGAACGAGGCGTTTCAGAAGAGAAATTGGACACACTTCGTTATTCTGGAATCGATTTAGAGAGGTTTTTACGTGGATTCTCAAGTGTAGAAGAAAGTGTAGAGCATAGTGTTTCTATACTTCGCAACCATCCGCTTATGCCAACAGAAGTGCCTGTGCATGGACTTGTTATTCATCCAGACACTGGAAAGTTAGATGTTGTTATGAATGGCTACGAAGGTTAATTCTCTTTTTGTTTTTTCTCTGGTACAGGATCGAATCCGCCTGGATGAAACGGGTGACATTTCAAAATTCGTTTCACTGTAAGCCAGCTTCCTTTTAATGCGCCGTGAGTTTGAATCGCTTCTAGTCCGTAGTGAGAACACGTTGGGTGAAAGCGGCACGTTGGCGGCGTCATTGGGGAAATGAATGTTTGGTAAAAGCGAATAATACCGATGAAAATGCGTTTCATAACGATCTCCTTTCTTGCATATGCTGTAAGTATTATAGCATGGTCTGTACATAATACTTTACTAATTCGCAATTCCGTTATATCATATTGGATATAACGGAATTAAAATAAAAGCGGGAGAGATGAATATGCCATCAGTAGAAAGCTTTGAATTAGATCATACAATTGTAAAAGCGCCTTACGTAAGACATTGCGGCGTTCATCAAGTAGGCAGAGACGGTATTGTAAATAAATTTGATATTCGTTTTTGCCAACCAAATAAGCAAGCGATGAAGCCAGATGTGATTCATACGCTAGAACATTTATTAGCATTTAATTTACGTAAATATATCGATCGTTATCCTCATTTTGATATTATTGATATTTCGCCAATGGGCTGCCAAACAGGATATTATCTTGTCGTAAGCGGTACGCCAACAGTACGCGAAATCATTGATTTATTAGAGTTAACACTGCAAGATGCAGTAAAAATTACAGAAATTCCTGCGGCAAATGAAACGCAGTGCGGTCAAGCGAAGCTTCATGACTTAGAAGGCGCAAAACGCTTAATGAATTTCTGGTTAAGCCAAGATAAAGATGAACTTGAGAAAGTGTTTGGATAAGATGAAGGAAAGCTGCCTGTGAAAGGCAGCTTTTTTTAATTGGCGAATATATGTATGTCGAATGGTGGCGTAAGGTCTTTATCCCGCATTAACGGGCAGTAAAGGCTGGAGAAGAGCGGGGAAGAAAACTGCCCGTAAAAGCCCGATTGGTGAGAGCTTTCCATCAGTGAGAAAAGCGTCACTGATGGAAGTTTCACTTTATATCGTGTCGAAGTGCCGATATATTGAAAATAACGCCGATATATTGTAAAAAGCAAGTGATTGTATTAAATAGAATGCGAAGTATTTTTAGCATCGTAGTATTCACATCGTGTTTCGTTTAGTGAAGGAACTGTAATAGAGGGATATATAATGCAAATGCACCAGTAAGAAACAGAAAAATCCCAGCAGATGTTTGTTTTTTTTGAAATTCTGCAATACTAGAAACGAAAAAGATGAGTCCTAAAGAGATGAACATATAAGGTAAAATGAATGGAATGTTATCTGTAAAAAGTCCAAAAGCGGCTAAAAAAAGCGTGATGATAGAAAAAGTAATGCTTAATATTTTCAGCATGTTACTGTCCCTTTTCTTCTTGATACGGATTATCCTCTACAGAATCTACTGAATGTTTATAAGAATATCCCTTATTAATCGTTAATACTGAGAGTAATAACACAACAATCACAATAATGACTGCTATAATTAATATTTTCATCATAGAAAGGCCCCCTTTTTTTATTTTATCATTGCATATACTCTCTTTTACATATTTTTGTAAGAAAATGAAAACAATAGAAAATAAAGCGGGTGAAAGAAGGGACGTTCTATGGATAAGAAAACATACTATGTTTCAGTTGCAAATGGTGAAATCTCACAGGTGAAAACGGCCAATACATATAGTTTTGCGATTCAAGCGACAGACGAGGAAATTATTAAGCTCCGAGAATATTTTGATCAAGCATATCGTGAAGATCTTGGAGCATTTGTGCGCTCACATGTTCCGTTTGTCGAATATCATAATGATTCCAATAATGATCGGTTCGATGAACAACTACAAGAAGCATATCGAATGATTTATGAATTAGGGGATCAGGAAGCGAAAGAATTGATTGCACAGATGGGGATTATCAATGGGTTATGATTGGATAAGATTAGTCATACTAGTCAGAATGTGCTACAATTTATGGTAAGAAACTTGTAACCATCAATAGGGGAGTAGGGCATGTACACATTTAAAGATTATTATCATAACACTGTACAATTATCGTTTGAACGTTACCCATTTTCTCCAGAACCAAAGCACGTTTGGGTTGTGTGTCGATATGGGAACCAATGGTTATTAACACATCATTTGCGCCGGGGTCTTGAATTTCCAGGTGGAAAAGTAGAAGCTGGGGAAACACCGGAAGAAGCGGCAGCTCGTGAAGTTCATGAAGAAACGGGCGGCATTGTATCAAGCTTAACGTATATCGGACAATATAAAGTATCCGGAAAAGACAAAATAATCATTAAAAACATTTATTTCGCAACAATTAGTGCATTAGAACAACATACGCACTATGAGGAAACGAAGGGATCTGTACTACTAACACATATTCCAGAAGATATTAAAGAGAATAGACGCTTCAGTTTCATTATGCGCGATGACGTACTAGCGCGCACAATGCAGCATATAGAAGAAATCGGCTGTTTCACGAAATAGAGCAGTCGATTTCTTTTTATTTTTTTGATTGTATTTCCTTATTCATGCTAGAGGGGACTCAAAAATATTATATAAAAACAGGTTTGTGATATGATTCAATTTAATTATTTTACATACACTCTCATGAATATAATTATCTTTTTGCCGTATTTTTTGTTTACCATTATCGGAAATTCTTATGACACTCCCTTGCATGGTTGGCTTCCGCTTATTATTTTCTATACATTTAAGTATACGGGGGCATTCCTCATTCATTCGTTTTTCCAAAAAGTGAAGACTCGGGAGTCATTGTTAGGCTTTCTTCTTGTTGCAATCTTCGCAGCTGTTTGCGGGATGTTAGCGCCTCTTTCACCGATTTGGATTGAGTTATCTGCCCTTTTGATGGGGGTTGCAACGAGTATCTTGCTTCCTCTTTATACGACAATTCAATATCATGAAAAGTATTTTTATGGTGTACGTCTAACACGTAAATCCAGCTACCCCTCATAATTTTTCATCTACACTTCTCCTTTTCTGTAGATTAATTATATAACTGCTGAAAATTGATTCTTCCTTTTTTAATCTACATACGCATATCATATTACATGTGTTTTTTGTATACGAATAAAAACAAAGAAAGCAGGTAGAAAGCAATAGATAAATGATTAACGTTTTCATGAATATATTGAATTTCTATCCACTGAAGGGGGAGATCGAGTCCTAATGATGCAAATAAAAAATTTCTTTCAAAGTAAAGGATTTCAAAGGTTGCTTGTGTTAGTAATTTTAACCCTTATATTATATGGGTTAAAAAGTATGATTAATTTAATATTGATTACCTTTATTCTTACGTTTTTAATGGATCATTTTCAAAGGTTTATTTCTGAAAAGCTTAATCGTTTTGTACGGATAAATAGGAAAGTGATTATCGCTTTTTTATACATTGTTTTAGTTATGTTGATTATTACCACGTTATATAAATATTTACCGGTCATTACCGTTCAAGTTTCACAGTTAATTCATCAGTTTCAAGTGTTTTTTAAGCAGCCACCTGATAATGAAATTATAAAATATTTGATTTCTACCATTAAAGAGATGGAAGTATCAAAGTATATTGAACAAAGTGTCGATGTTATTTATCAGTCTTTAGCTAATATTGGAAAAGTAAGTTTGCAAATGTTTCTTTCCCTTATTTTAAGTTTATTCTTCTTGTTAGAAAAAGAGCGTATTATAGCTTTCACTTCTAAATTCAAAGATAGTAAGCTTAGCATTTTTTACAATGAGATTGCATATTTTGGACAGAAATTTGTACGTTCATTTGGAAAAGTTATTGAGGCACAGTTTTTAATCGCTGTTGTAAATGGTATTCTTTCAGTTATTGCACTTTGGCTTTTAGGATTTCCACAGCTCCTTGTATTAGCAGTAATGATTTTTTTGCTTGGGCTCATCCCAGTTGCAGGTGTAATCATTTCGCTATTTCCACTTTGTATTATTGCCTATAATATTGGTGGAATTACATATGTAGTATACATTTTAATTTTCATTACAGTCATTCATGCGTTTGAAAGCTATTTTTTAAATCCAAAATTTATGTCTGCAAAAACGAATTTACCAATTTTCTATACGTTTATGATCCTTATATTTTCAGAGCAATTTTTTGGTGTGTGGGGATTAATAATTGGGATTCCGATTTTTATCTTCTTGCTTGATGTACTTGACGTGAAGAATGAGGAGAAATCGTATGTAGATGTAGAATGATACCTCGAAGGCACGTAAAAAGCAATCCAAGTATATTGGATTGCTTTTTATCCCGCTATTCGCGGGCAGTAATACCCCCACCTCAAAATTCAGCCTAAGAAAAGAAGTAAGCTGCGTTAACTTTAATGATAACTGCCATTACAATGTTTTTCCTTATTGGAGGCTTACTCTCATATGGGATTTGGAGAATAGAAAAAATCACTCAATATGGGAATGAGAATACTGGAATATAGAAAAGATAAAAAACTCGGCTGTTTTACGAAACAGCCGAGTTTTTTTGCCTGTTAGTAGGGGAGTTGTAGCGGACGGCGGCGTCCAGATTAAATGAAGTTACTTTTACCAAGTGAATAATAGTTAAATCGTGCTGTTGTATATCTTGTCAAAATTGATTATGATTTCAATGACATAATAGAGTGTAGGGAGGACGTTATGAGGAAACACCGTATTCATTTTTTATTTTTGCTCATATTCATTTGCTTTATTAGTAGCTGTAGTAAAGCAACAGATGTGGCAGAAGAACAAGAGGTATGTAAAACAAAAGAAGAATGTATAAAAAAGGGAGATGCATTCCTTAGTAAGATTAATAAAAAAATGCAGGGAATTTCTGAACTAGAAGCATATACGGAAATAGAAAATAAAGAACAATTAACAGCCTATGAAGAACAAAGAAAAGATGACGACCGTTACTTCTTTTTAGCCTCTTATTATATTGATAATGATGAATTAACAGATCCATATTTTGAAGAGTTAGATAAAAAGAGATTATATAAAGTATTTGCTGATGATAAAGATGCAAGTAAAGAAGTGATCGCATCTCATGAAGATATGGATTATCATCAAACGCTATGGGACATGTACAGCCTCTTAATTCCAGCAAAATATAGAGAGGATATTAAAGAATTCGATATTGTAACGGACGGATACGATAATATTGTTGCTCATGTTATGCAAAATGCAGAAAATCCTGAAGACTGGATAATAAGTTTAGATGCGTTAGATTCTAACATAAATATAAACGAAGTGATGAAAACGTTAATTCATGAAACTGCTCACGTTTTAACGTTGAACAAAACGCAAATTCCTGTAGATGCGAAGTATATAAAAGCTGTTACAGAAGAAAAAGATATCTCCGCATACGAAACAAAATGTACAGCACTGTTTTTAACAGAAGGCTGTACAAAGAAAGATTCGTATGTGAACCAATTTTATGAGCAGTTTTGGAAAACGCTTGAAAGTGAATGGAAAGAGAAAAAAGTAGAGACAGATTTAGAAGCACAAGTGCAATTTTTTAAAGAGCATGAAGACAAGTTTGTTTCTGAATATGCAACAACGAATGTCGCAGAAGACATTGCTGATACATTTACCGCGTTCATTTTACAAGATTCTAGCAAAGTGAAAGAATCACAAGAATTAAAGTATCAAAAGATTGCTTTCTTTTATCAATTTCCAGAGCTTGTGAAGATGAGAGCAGAAGTGCTGTCAGGGTTACAGCAAATTTCGGAGGAAGTAGAAGAGGCGTAGGATGAAAAACAGGATAAAGACATTATACAAAAGGAAGAGAATGCATGAGTTATGAATAATAGTTTAACTAATCTATTAAAAAACAAATTTATTTTAATAGTAATTCTATTGATTGGATCTTTTCATATGATTAACTTGGGGATATTTTTGTTAATTGTATTCGGTGTTTCTATGTTTTTGGACGCTCCAAATGCTGAATATCCCCCTATAGTAATGTCACAATTGTATCCTCCTTTGATTGGCTACTTATTCTTATTTTCAGCTATTCTTTTTTGTTATTTTTATCAAAAATTTGCATCTGAATCTCACTGGAAAAAGCGGATAGTTCAAGGGATATTTCTTGTTTTTGCACTTATCATTCCTATCTTCTTAGGTGCTTTTAAAATACCACTTGTGGAAATGTTAATGAAATTTTAATTGGTGAGTACTGTTCGTTGATGTGAGATTGGGGATAAGTATAACATTATAATTCGTGAATAATACGAAAATAAAATGTCGAGTTACCTCGAAATTTGTTATACTGTGAAGGTTATAGTTTTTGGATGTGATATATAGAGGAGATGCGAATTCTTTTGTCTAAGCATGAGTATCGCTTTTAATTCATTTACGTTTGATAAAAGCATTCAAATTTGTGATAGGGTGTTTAGACAAGAAAAGAGAATCTATAAATACATCCAAAATCTAAAGAGAGATTTGTATAAAATACACAAGAGAATGGAGAAGATAATATGAATCAACAACTAGCAGGATTTTGGAGACGATTTGGAGCTAATTTTTTAGATGGACTAGTGTTAGTTCCTTTTCTTGTAATTTTTATGTGGTTAGATATGTCTAAGGAGAAATCAGATAATATAATAGGTATTTTAGAAACGTTATACTATCTAATTGTTCCTGTCTTATGGGCAGGGTTTACAGTAGGTAAGAAAGCATTAGATATTCGAATTGTACGTATTGATGGAAAGAAAATTACGATTTGGACTACGTTAAAACGCTACCTATTAGGTGGAATTGTATATACACTTACAATTGGTATTGGATTTATCGTAAGTGCATTTATGGTAGCACTGCGAAAAGATAAACGTTCTATTCATGATTTTATTGCAGGAACAAAAGTTATTCGTGACTAATATGAAAAGCAACCTATACATTGTTAGGTTGCTTTTTTCGTACGCGTAATGAACTTTTCAAATCCTGCAACAAGCACATACATAAGTGTTGCGAGAATACATGTGAGAAGTACGCTAAGCAAAACGAGCGTAAAGTTAAAGACTTGAAAGCCGTAGCTAATTAAATAGCCAAGTCCTTCTTTTGAAATGAGCAGTTCCCCAAAAATAACCCCAACCCAAGAGAGACCGACGTTTACTTTTAATGTAGAAATGATGGCTGGGAACGATGCTGGTAAGATGACTTGTTTATAACATTGCCATTTGTTTGCGCCAAAGGTTTGCATGACTTTCAAATAATTGGCGTCCACTTCTTGAAAGGCACTGTAAATGACGAGAATGGTAACGATGATGGAAATGATGACACCCATCGCCACTGCAGATGAGATATTCGGACCGAAGATGACGATAATAATCGGACCGAGCGCGACCTTTGGCATTGCATTTAAGACGACAAGGTATGGATCGAGTACACGGGCAATGAAAGGGCTCCACCAAAGGAAGGTTGCAATGCACGTACCAAGAAATGTTCCGAGTATAAAGCCAAGGCACGTTTCAAAGAGCGTTGTATAAATGTGCGGCCAAAGGGAATTGTCTTGCCATTTTGTAATGAGTAAGTGAAGAATGCTAGAAGGTGAACTAAATAATAATGGATCAATCCACTGGTTTCGGCTAGCGACTTCCCACAATGCGAAAAAGAGGAAGAGAATGAATAGCTGCAATGTTCGTACAGCAAGTGTCCGTTTTATTTCTCGTTTTCGAAAGTCTTGGTGAATTTCTTTTATATTATCCAAGGTGTTCCAACTCCTTCCATATTAACTGGAAGAATGAAGGGAAATCGGGATGCTGACGCGCTTCAAATGGTGAAAGGGAGCGAATGTTTTCTGGAACAGAAAAGGCTTTGGCGATGCGGCCTGGTTTGGCTTGCAGTAAGTAAATGCGATCGCTCATTGCAATAGCCTCTTCGATGTCGTGTGTAACGAGAAGCGATGTTTTCTTATATTCTTTTAAAATGGAAAAAACGAGTTCTTCTAATTTTAATTTTGTTTGGTAATCGAGTGCAGAGAATGGTTCGTCTAGTAATAATATTTTCGGGTTTGTTGCGAGTGTCCGAACGAGAGCAGCGCGCTGGCGCATTCCCCCTGATAATTCATGCGGATATTGTTTTTCAACCCCTTGCAGACCGACTTGTTCTAATAGCTGCAAGGCGTGTTGTTTCGTTTTTGATGTGTATTCTTTTGTAATGCGTAAGCCGACTGAGATGTTATCTTCAATCGTTTTCCATGGAAACAAGTAATCTTGCTGAAGCATATAACCGATGGAGGATGTTGGTTTTGTCACACATTCTCCGTCGAGAAAAACAGTTCCTTCAATTGGCTGCAGTAAGCCCGAAATAATGGAAAGTAGTGTTGTTTTACCACAGCCGCTAGGGCCAAGGAAGGAGATAAACTCCCCTTCCTCGATTGTTAAGGAAATATTGGATAAGACAAGGCTGGCATTGTCTTTTGAGAAGAAGCAATGGGATACGTTAGAAAGCTGTAGAAAGTTCATTGCATGGTCCTCTATTTCTTAATAACACTTTCTGCAATGGATGTGTTCACTAAATCTTTATGTTGCACTTCTTTCGGTAATTCGCCAGCTTCTTTCATAATACTTTGCAGTTGTTTCCACTCTGCTTCATCTAACAATGGATTCGTTGCGTACGAATGTTGCTGTTTGTAACGATCGATAACTTTCACCATAATATCTTTTGATGTATCTTTAAAGCGCGGTTCAACAGCTTTTGCAATTTCTTCGGGGCTATGTGTATCAACCCATTGCTGCGCCTTATAAATAGCGCGTGTAAATTTCTCAGCAGTTGCCTTATCTTTCTTTAAGAAGCTTTCTTTTGCCATAAAGGTTGTATACGGAACAGTTCCAGATTCAACGCCAAATGAAGCAACGATGTAGCCTTTTCCTTCTTTCTCGAGAATACTAGCAGTTGGTTCAAAGAGCTGTACGAAATCACCTGTTCCAGAAGCAAAGGCATTCGCAATATTTGCAAACTCGATATTTTGAATTAAATTTGTATCTTTATGTGGATCAATTCCGTGCTTTTTCAGTACGTATTCGCCAACCATTTGCGGCATACCGCCTTTACGTTGACCGAGGAAAGTTGTACCTTTCACATCACTCCAATTAAAAGACTCCAATTTTTTACGAGAAACGAGGAATGTTCCGTCTGTCTGTGTTAATTGCGCAAAGTTAATGACAGGGTCTTTTGCCCCTTGCGCATAAACATAAATAGATGTTTCTGAACCGACAAGGGCAATATCGATGCCATTTGATAATAAAGCTGTCATCGTTTTATCGCCGCCAGCAGTTGTTTGCAAATCAATGTCTAACCCTTCATCTTTAAAAATCCTTTTTCCATAGCGACATATAACGGAGCATAAAATAATGAATGTGTCACCTCACCAACGCGTACTTTCTCTACTTTTGTACTTTCTTCTTTTTTATTACACGCAACAAACGTAAAGGCAGTAAGGAAGACAATTAAAAAACACGCTAGAACTTTTCGCAATTTATGACACCTCCTAAAAATACATCTACTTTAATGTATGTGGGTAAATGCCTATATGTGAGTGGACAGAGGAGGAATTTTTTGAGCGGAAAAGAAAAAATAACGATGTGCGGATTTCATTTTTTCGTCATAAAAATGGAAGTATCACTTTGTTAAAAGAGATGAAGGAAATGTGCAAGGGAAAACTAATATATGTAAAGGAGAAAAAAGAGAAGGGGTATATGACATGCATGCGAAAGTCAAACAAGCATTGAAATATTTTGGTGGGAAAGAAGAAAACTGCGTTAAGCTCTCTAGCGGATTTCAAAATGAGGTATATGAGTATACGTATGAAGGAGAACAGCGTATTTTACGGATTACACCGAGCTCTCGCAGAAATTTAAAACAAATTCAAAGTGAACTAGATTTTATACGCAGTTTACAAGAGGGCGGCGTGAATGTTTCCTTGCCAGTTGCCTCTTGTTTCGGAAATGATATAGAACGAATAGATATAGATAAAGAGGCATTTTTTATTACTTCATTTGTAAAAGCACCTGGTCAGTTTGTAAACGTTGCGAATGAACAAGAATGGAATATGAGGCTGTTTCAAAACTGGGGGCAAATGATTGGAAAGATGCATGCGGTTGCTAAGCGGAATCATAGTCATGATGAAGAGTACGAGAGGCCGATTTGGAAGCCGAGTGTAAACTCTATGAATTTATTATTATCCATAAGTAAACCGTTAGCCGTAAGCTATGAAAACATAATTACAGAAGTTCAGATGCTTTCCAAAGAAAGAGATACATATGGACTCATTCATAATGACCTTCATCAAGGAAACTTTTTTGTGCGGGATAACACATTAACAATTTTTGATTTTGACGATTGCTCATTTTGCTGGTTTGCACAGGATATTGCGGTATCATTTTATCACGCAGTTTGGCAGGGATTGTCAGTAAGGCCGGAACATGTATCCTTCCCCAAAGAATTTATGAGGTATTTTATAGAAGGATATAATAAAGAACATACGATGAATAAAGAAATATTAAAGCAAATTCCGCTTTTTCTTAAACTGCGGGAAGTCTTTTTGTTTACGCTGTTTCATGAAGTATGGGACTTTGACAAGTTAGAAGAATGGCAGGCTTACACATTAAAAAATTTGCGATATCGGATTGAACAGGGAGTTCCGTATACAGATGTGGATTTTTTAAGTTTTGTGTAAAGAGATAAAAAAAGCGATGTAATAGCTCACTGAAGGTGTAAGCTGTTACATCGCTTTTTTTATACAGACCTCATTCGATATGTTATCAAAATTCTGAAAAATAGTCTATTTCTTTTTATAGTATGCAGCTAACATGAGAGTGAAAGTAATAATAATGGATGGGGGACACTATATGTCAGTCTTTGATCAATCTTCATTTCAATGTCGCATAGAGTGGGGACGGCGCGGCGCTAGGGAGGCAGCGAAGCGAGGAGATATTACGATTATTGTAGATGTTCTTAGTTTTTCTTCGACAGTAGTCACAGCTTTACATGTAGGGGCTGAGATCTTTCCATATCCGCCGTCGTTAAATGAAAAAGCAAAAGCGTATGCACAGCAATTAGGTGCAGAGCTTATGTTAAGCAGGGCAGAAGCAGCGGAAATGGGTAAGCATTCTTTATCCCCGGTAACATTTAACGATGCTGACCAAGGGAAGAGGTTTGTTTTATGTTCATTAAACGGTGCGTCTTGTACATGGATTGCTTCGAAAGTTCCTGCTCTTTTCATTGGCTGTTTACTGAATGCTTCAGCTGTTGCGGAAGCTGCGAATCTCCTCCAAAAACAAACTGGTGCAAATATTACGGTTGTCCCTTGCGGAGAACATTGGGAAGATCCAAAGGAAGATGAAAATGAGCTGAGACCAGCAATAGAAGATTATTTAGGAGCAGGTGCAATTATAGAAAATTTACAAGGAAGTAAGTCAGTTGAAGCACAGTTATGTATGGGTGCTTTTCAAAATGCAAAGTCCAATCTTAATGAGTTTATTTGGGATTGTGGGAGTGGCCGAGAGTTACGTGAACGTGGATTCGCGGAGGACGTAACACATAGTGCATCTCTAAATCTACTGCAAGTAGTACCATTTTTACAGAATGGCCGGTTTGTGAATTTTATCCCGCTATTTTTGGGCAGTAACACCCCACCTCAAGATTGAGAGAGAAGTGAGGAAGATAGGTGTGTGATAAAGGGAATTTGTTATATAAACTAGCATTTTCTAAAAATTATCCTTTTTAATTTGATAGAATCAATATGTCTAAGTTCGGTAGATTTCTTGTGCCGGAACCACATTACACGTATCTCAGTTGAACCTTTACATGATTGATGATACATTTTAAAATGTAGTATTACGTAAAATATAGATGGGTTTATATTCGGGTTATAGTATAGAATTGATAGAATTCTTGGAGAGACATGGGAGGTGACTGTGAATGCCTGAACCATTAAAGAAAGATCGTCGTTATATGGTTGGATTAGAAAGTCTAAGAGGCCTAGCCATACTAGGTGTTATTTTGTATCATCTCAATCCTAAGTGGCTACCTGGAGGATTCCTAGGCGTTACTGTATTTTTTGTACTTTCTGGTTATTTAATTACCGATCTTCTTGTTATTGAATGGAAGGAAAAAAGAGGATTGATTTGAAAAATTTCTGGTTGCGTAGGGCAAGGAGATTGCTTCCAGGAATGCTTGTCATGCTTGTTATAATTCTAGCATGGATTACAATTTTTCATAGTTCTTTACTTGGAAAGATGTGGGGAGATTCATTAGCAGCTTTATTCTATGTTAGTAACTGGTGGTATATATTTCACAAAGTATCATATTTTGATAGTTTTGGCCAACTTGCTCCACTGAATCATTTTTGGTCATTAGCTGTTGAGGAACAGTTCTATGTGGTTTGGCCGCTCATAATTAGTCTAGGATTTTCCTATATAAAAAAACAGTCACGTATAACGTTACTTATTTTCCTCGGAGCGATTGCTTCAGCTGTCGCAATGGCAATGATATATGTACCGGGCGCTGATCCAAGTAGGGTTTATTATGGTACCGATACAAGAGCGTTTTCCTTATTGATTGGTGCAGCACTCGCTTTAATTTGGCCGAGCAGTAGGCTTGCTAATAAAATTATCCCGTCAGCTCGTCTTGCTCTTGATGTAATTGGAGGAATTGCTCTTATTGTGATTCTCTTTATGTTTTGGAAGACGAATCAATATGATCCATTCCTATACCGAGGAGGAATGTTCCTTTTCTCGGTTGTTACGGCATTATTAGTAGCGAATCTTGCTCATCCAGCTAGCCGAATTAGTGTATTTTTAAGGTTTAGGCCTTTACGATGGATGGGTGTCCGATCCTATGGGATATATCTCTGGCATTATCCGATTATCACATTGACAAGTCCGCAAGTGAGTACTGGAGAATTTCAGTTTACGAGGGCCATTTTTCAACTTTTTCTTATTCTGTTTATAGCGCAGCTTTCATGGAAATTTATCGAAAATCCAATTCGTCAAGGTGCATTGAAGAATATTCGTTTACATAACTTAAGCATAAGAAACTTAGCGTTAAGTGGTAAGCTAGCTTTAGCATTTGCACTATTGGTTTCTGTGACAGCTGGTTTCGGTTTATTAACAGGGAGCCAAGCAAAAGCGGATTCTAAAAAAGCTAGTATAGAAGCAGTACAAACAGAACAAAAAGAACAAACGAAACCAAAAGAGCAAACAAAACCAAAAGAACAAACAGAACAAAAAGAACAGGCTGATAAACCAGCTCAAAATAAAGAAGAAAAAGGAACGGTTTCTGAGAAGCCTAAAGAACCTCCAACAGTTACAGCCATTGGAGATTCAATTATGATTGACATATCTCCATATTTGAAAAATACTTTTCCTAATATTAAGATCGATGCGAAGATTGGAAGACAAATGTCTGAAGCAACCGCCACGGTAGATAAAATGAAAAAAGAGGGTAATTTAGGAGAGTATGTAATTATCGGATTAGGTACAAATGGAGCATTTACTACTGAGCAAATCACATCATTGATTCAATCGATAGGTAATGAACGTAAAGTTATATTAATTAATACAAGAGTGCCGCGTCCATGGGAATCATTGGTGAATGAGAGATTAAAAGAAGCAGCGAAGAATTTCTCAAATGTCACACTAGTCGATTGGTATTCAGCAAGTGCTGGGAAGCAGGAATATTTTGAACCAGATGGAGTCCATTTGACGAAAACAGGGGCAGAGGCATACGCTTCACTTGTAGTGAAGGAGATTAAGTAGGTAAAACACTCGTTTTGACTTTAAAGTGGTTTTTGGATGAGTAGGAAAAAGCGCTATTCTTTTTTACAGAAAGAATAGCGCTTTTTGTATTAATACCACCATTTTTCCTGCGGCAGTAACACAACATTTACATGAAAGTTTTGCGAAAACCAATCATACATTAGCGTCTTTTTCACTAAAAACTCAGACGCAGAATGAGAGACCCCAATAAGTGACATATTTGTATGCGGGATATACTCTTTCATGATGGCATATTTCTTTTTGCCATATTCATTATCAATATGACAATGCACCTCTCCAGTAATATAAGCTTGTGCGCCTTTTTCCTCTGCTTCTTGCATCATACTTACTTTATCACCGCATCCTGCGACGATGGCGATTTTCGAAATATGAGAACGTTCTTGTCCTTCAAAGTCCACATACGGAATATCAAAAATACTTTTTGCTTTTTCGATTAATGCATTTGTATGTATTGGGGCAATTTCACAAATCAACCCGTCGTCTTCAGCAAAGCTTTCAATGACTGACGCATGCAGTGCTTTGGCGATAGCGATATTTGTACCATATGCTTTGTGACGATCCATTGGCACATGACATGTGTACACGGATAATCCTTTTTCTTTTATGGCCCGTAAATAATGTTCTGGAATAGGAACGAATCCGCGCCCTGGTAAGCCTTGCGGGTCTCCGCATTCCATGACAAGAGGATGGTGCATAAATAATAAATCTCCAGCTTTTCCTTCATCAAGAAATCTATCTAGCACCTCATTTGTTGGAAAGACAGCTAGAAATACGTTACGAACAGTATCTTCTCCTTTTAGCATGAGCCCGTTAAAATATGTAACAAAATCATTTTCAAAGAAATCTTGCCATGGAAACGAAATAGGATCGTAAACAGCTGGAATAAAACGACTAAATCCAGGGTCTATTCCATGCTTATGAACTGCAAATAAAGTATCTAATTTATGTTGTATGTCTTGGAGTGTTGGCATGATGAACTCCTCCTTTGGAAAATATATGAATTTTATTATATATTTGAATGAATTTTCTGTATATACAAATCAGATCAGTTTATGAAAAAGAATGCTACAATAGGATAATCGTTATATATGTAGGAGGAAAAACAATGAATGTTACAGTGACAGAAGCGGCATATGCAAAAATAAAAGAAATGATTCCAAGTGAGGCAAAATATATAAAATTATTTTATGATAACGAAGGATGCGGCTGTGTGATGAGTGGGATTATTGACTTAGTTGCTGTATCTGAAAAAGATGAGCGCGATGTAGAGATTTCATCAAACAAATTTCAGTTTATTGCAGATCGAACGAAGCTCGTTTTTATGGATGATAACTTGATTGTTGATTTTCAGGAATCAGGAGGAAACTTTCAATTAAAAAGCCCAAGTCAATATTATAATCCGAATATGAAACTGCATGTTCGGGTGTAATGAATAAAATAAAAAAGAAGAAAGCGGATTAAACTTGCTTTCTTCTTTTTTATTTTGCTGCTTGTATACGTTAAGATTTAGGGAAGACAAAGAAGATAGGTGAAGGAAAGAAGGAATTTTAACATGTCTCTTGAAATTTAATGAGGTAAAGGATTAGATATAGTGGGGGAAATGTATGAAAAGATGGGGAATTGAATTACTGCTTTTCTGTGTTGTTATCATATGGGGAATCAATTATACAATCGGAAAATACGGTCTTGTAGAATTAACAGCAATCCAATTTACAGCAATGCGCATGGTTACTGCTGCACCACTTTTATTATTGTTGGCGTTTTACATAGAAAAATCGCTTTATATTGCATGGAAAGATGTTGTCAGGCTTACTTTCGTTAGTATGGTGGGGATTACGCTGTATCAAACGCTGTTCATGGAGACGATTCAACATACGTCTGCAACTAATGCGTCACTATTAATTTCGATTTCTCCCATTTTTACAACGATGTTTGCTGTATTCTTGAAAGAAGAACAGCTTTCATCACGTAAACTCATTGGATCGGTCATTGCGTGTATAGGAGCAGCACTTGTATTACTTGCAGGCCGTTCACTTGTGCAATCTTTTTATGGCAATGCAATTGGACTCATTGCTTCGATTTGCTGGGGATTATATCCTGTCTTAGCAGGGCCGCTTATGAAGAAATATTCAGCCCTGCGCGTAACGGCCTGGGCGGCAGCGATTGGTGCAGCGCCACTTGTATTAGTAAGCGGTTGGCGAATTGTTCAGCTGCCTTTTGAGATTCAGCACGGCAGTACATGGTTTTCGTTATTATATTCGATTTTCTTCGTTACTGTATTTGGTCTTGTCATGTGGTACGTTGGGATTCAAAAAATTGGTGCATCTCATACGATGGTGTATATGTACGTTACACCGTTTGTAGCAGTTTTATTTGCGGCAATATGGGCGAGAGAGCAGCTATCTTTACAACAAATGATAGGTGGAATTGTTATTTTTGTTGGTTTGTGGCTTGTAAAATCTAAAAAAGCTAATCAAACATTACTCGTAAAAGAAAATATATCAAAATAAGAAAGCAGATCAAATCTGCTTTCTTATTTTTTTATTTTAGGTAAGAAAATAAGATACAAAATAGCTGTAATAAATGGAATCCAGTTGAGGAAAGGTAAGCGGAAAAAGCTAATAAGAATCATACCTGTGAGAAGAACGCTGAGGACCGCATAAAAAATACTATGCTTAGGTGTGTACCAATATAATGTTAAGCCAACAAGAGCTGGGATAACAAAATGAATAAGAGCGATTAAAAAGAAGAGCAATGGAAGTCCCTCCTTTACCGTGTACTTATATATTATATCCATATTTTGTAAGGTTGATAGCTGATTTTTTAGAAATCGTCAAAAATGTTTGCAAATAGGAAAGAGGCTTACGAAATGAATCGTAGGCCTCTTTTATATGTAAGCATGTGCTATCACAAGAAAACGTGGGCTTTGTCGGTGAGTACTTGTTTTCTTGCAATAACAACATACTTATTCACATGATTTAGGATATTTCAAAGTAAAGTCGGGTTTAAGCGATTGGACCGCCAAGTTTTACAATTGTTTCAGAAACGTTATCAAATTTCTTGAAGTTTTCTTTGAACTTATTCGCAAGCTCAGTTGCTTTTGCTTTGTAAGCTTCTTTATCAGTCCATGTTTGTTCTGGCATTAATACTTCATCAGGTACACCAGGAACATGAAGTGGTACTTCAAGACCAAAGATATCATGTTTCGCTGTTTCAGCGCTATCTAACTCGCCGTTTAATGCAGCTTGCACCATTGCGCGTGTATGACCTAAGTTCATACGTTTTCCAACGCCGTATTCGCCGCCAGTCCAGCCAGTGTTCACTAAGAATACTTTAGCATCGTGCTTCTCGACTTTTTCTCCAAGCATTTCTGCATAGCGAGATGCATCAAGCGGTAAGAATGGAGAACCGAAGCATGTTGAGAATGTTGCTTGCGGTGAAGTAATACCGCGCTCAGTTCCTGCCAGTTTACTCGTGTAACCACTTAAGAAATGGTACATAGCTTGCTCTTTCGTTAATTTGCTGATTGGAGGCAATACGCCAAATGCATCAGCAGTTAAGAAAATGATTGTATTTGGATGACCTGCAACGCTAGGTAATACGATGTTATCAATTGCATCAATTGGATAAGCTGCACGTGTATTTTCTGTTAATGCAGTGTCATCATAATTTGCAATGCGTGTATGATCATCAAGCACAACGTTTTCTAAAACAGAGCCGAATTTAATCGCATCAAAGATTTGTGGCTCTTTCTCGCGAGATAAGTTCACACATTTTGCATAGCAACCGCCTTCAATATTGAATACACCGTTATCAGACCAACCATGCTCGTCATCACCAATTAATTTGCGGTTTGGATCAGCAGATAATGTTGTTTTACCTGTTCCAGATAAACCGAAGAATAAAGCGACATCGCCTTCTTCACCTACGTTTGCAGAGCAGTGCATAGAAAAAATATCTTGTTCTGGAAGTAAGTAGTTCATGATAGAGAAGATTGATTTTTTCATTTCACCAGCGTACTCTGTACCGCCGATTAACACGATACGCTTTTCAAATGAAACGATAATAAATGTTTCTGAGTTCGTGCCGTCAACTTCTGGATCTGCTTTAAAGTTTGGTGCAGATACAATTGTGAACTGTGAATCATGATTTTTTAATTCTTCCTCAGTTGGGCGAATGAATAATTGATGTGCGAATAAGTTATGCCATGCATATTCATTAATAACTTGAAGAGGAAGACGGTAGTTGCGGTCTGCTCCTGCAAATCCTTTAAATACGAATAGTTCTTCTTTTTCTTTTAAGTATTCTAATACTTTTGTATATAATTTATTAAAATGCTCTTCAGAAATCGGTTGGTTTACCGAACCCCAAGCGATTTTGTCCGTAACAGATGCTTCGTCTACAATAAATTTATCTTTCGGAGAACGTCCTGTATATTTTCCTGTTGAAACAGAAACAGCGCCAGTAGAAGTTAATCGTCCTTCATTTCTCATTAATACTTTTTCCGTTAATTGTGGAACGCTCAATTGAACCTGTGCATTGCTTCCGTTTAATAACTCATGTAATCCAATTTGGACATTCACAGTACTCATATTTTATATACCATCCTTTGTTTAATTTATAAATATTCTCGTAATCCCCATTAAGAGTATAACACAATCATATAAATAATGTATACTATTTATTTATTTTTGTTTGTGTTATTATATTATTTTTTTCCATAAATTTCTGTCGTTAAAAACTTATAGGAATATGTGTATATGGATTGACAAATGAAAAGCATTTCTTTAGTATAGTTGAGGACGGATACTCTCTTATCCCGAGCTGGCGGAGGGACAGGCCCGATGAAGCCCGGCAACCTCACTTGTATGTACGACAAGTTCAAGTGAATAGGTGCTTAAACCTGTGCGAGATGTAATGTCTCGAGCGATAAGAGCGAAGGGCAAAAAGCAGTATGCAAGTAGCGAATACAACCTTTCCTCTATATATAGGAAAGGTTTTTATTTTGCGCTTGTGGGAGAATACATGAATGTCGCAGTTTGTGGCAAATTAAGGATGAGTTCCGTACAATATATACATTTACTGTCGGGAGGTTTACCACATGACAAAAAAACGTCATCTGTTCACATCTGAGTCTGTAACTGAAGGACATCCAGATAAAATTAGTGACCAAATTTCTGATTCAATTTTAGATGCAATCTTAGCAAAAGATGCAAACGCACGTGTAGCTTGTGAAACAACAGTAACAACTGGTTTAGTATTGGTAGCAGGAGAAATTACGACTTCTACTTATGTAGATATTCCAAAAATCGTTCGTGAAACAATTAAAGGAATTGGTTATACTCGTGCAAAATACGGTTTCGATTCAGAAACTTGTGCAGTTTTAACATCTATCGATGAGCAGTCTGCTGACATCGCAATGGGTGTTGACAAAGCGTTAGAAGCACGCGAAGGTCAAATGACTGACGAAGAGATCGAAGCAATCGGTGCAGGCGACCAAGGTTTAATGTTTGGTTTCGCATGTAATGAAACAAAAGAATTAATGCCGCTTCCAATCTCTCTTGCTCATAAATTAGCTCGTCGTTTAACAGAAGTTCGTAAAGATGATACATTACCATACTTACGTCCAGACGGTAAAACACAAGTAACAGTTGAGTACGATGAAAACGGTAAGCCAGTTCGCGTTGATACAATTGTAATTTCTACGCAACATCACCCAGAGATTACTTGGGAACAAATCGATCGCAACTTAAAAGAATTTGTAATTAAACCAGTTGTACCAGCTGAGTTAATCGATGAAGAAACAAAATTCTTCATTAACCCAACTGGCCGCTTCGTTATCGGTGGACCACAAGGGGATGCTGGCTTAACAGGTCGTAAAATTATCGTAGATACTTACGGTGGATACGCTCGTCACGGCGGCGGTGCATTCTCTGGTAAGGATGCAACAAAAGTTGACCGCTCTGCAGCATACGCAGCTCGTTACGTTGCGAAAAACATCGTAGCAGCAGGTCTTGCTGACAAAGCAGAAGTACAACTTGCATACGCAATCGGCGTAGCGAAACCAGTATCTATCTCTGTTGATACATTCGGCACTGGAAAAGTATCTGAAGAAGTATTAGTAGAACTAATCCGCAGCAACTTCGATCTTCGCCCAGCTGGTATCATCAAAATGCTAGACTTACGTCGCCCAATTTACAAACAAACAGCAGCATACGGCCACTTCGGACGTACTGATGTAGATCTTTCTTGGGAGCGTACAGACAAAGCTGAAGCTTTAAAAGAGCAAGCTGGTCTATAATATAGGAAGAAAAAAGCTTTGCACACACGTGCAAGGCTTTTTTTATTTAATTACTTTCCTGTTTTTCTAACTTCCCAACGCAGGAAGTACAATACACTTCTCCGCCTAGTTCAATATACTTTTGAATATTTGTTATGCCGCTTGGCGGATATTGCATGTAAATCCAAGAACGTTCGTGTACCGCAATTTCCTTTCCGCATGATGTACACATAGCTGATTTTTTACCGAACATCAATTATTGCCCCCTCTGTGAACGGGATTTTCCGAAGCAGTATGCACTGCAAAGTAAAAAGATTGTTGCACATCCAAAACCGCCAATGACTGCGTAAGGTACAGCGTCTTTTAGTGCCATGCCGGCGCTAATGGAAGCGACGAAAAGTAAGATAAATAGTGTCGTTAATTTTCGCATTGTATCCATATGAAATTCCTCCCTTTTGAAAATCCCTATATTTCTATTATAAGGAAGAATTCGGAAGTGAGATATTTTTTCTATAAAAATGTGTGACATGCCGCACATTTTTTTGTTGCTGCATCATATATGATAAAATTTAGATAGTTCAGAAGAAGGAGCGAATGACAATGAGCGTCACAGAACATAAAAAACAAGCACCGGCACAGGTTCGTTGTAAAATCATAACGATTTCGGATACACGTACAGAAGAAACAGATAAAAGCGGACAGTTATTAAAAGAGTTATTAATAGAAGCAAATCATCAAGTAACGGCTTATGAAATTGTAAAAGACGATAAAGAAAGTATTCAGCAAGCTGTGTTAGCAGGCTGCCAGCAAGAAGATGTAGATGTTGTGTTAACAAACGGCGGTACAGGAATTACAAAACGTGATGTCACAATTGAAGCAGTGGAAGCGTTGCTTGATAAAGAAATTGTAGGCTTTGGAGAACTATTTCGGATGATTAGTTATTTAGAAGATATCGGAAGCGCGGCGATGTTAAGCAGGGCAATTGGCGGGACAATTGGACGGAAAGTTGTCTTTTCTATGCCAGGATCAACAGGTGCGGTTCGCCTTGCGATGAAGAAATTAATTTTACCAGAGCTTGGACACATTACATTTGAGTTGCATCGCCAGTGAAAATTGCAGGAATTGTATTAGCCGGCGGACAGTCCAGTCGTTTTGGAGAACCGAAAGCATTAGTAACTTGGTGCGGAAAAACATTTATTGAACATAGTATAGAAGCATTGAAAGAAGTTGTTACAGACATTGTTGTGATTAGCCATCCAGCGATTACAAATGAGCTCTCGCATATACTGTATGTACCAGTTGTAGAAGATATTGCGCTGTATAAAGGAAACGGTCCGCTTGCCGGTTTATTAACAGGCATGGAATTTGTAGATGCAGATTGGTATATTGTTGCACCGTGTGACACACCAAATATTTCGAAAGCATGGGCGATGACATTCATCGAACGAGCAGACGAAACATATGAAGCAATTGTTCCACTAGTTGAAGGACGGAAACAACCACTTTTAGCGCTATATCATCACAAGGTAAAAGGAAAAATAGAACAGTTATTAAAAGAAGGTAAGAGAAGTATGCAGGGGCTATTATCTCAGTGTAATGTCCAGTATGTGACGGCAGAAGAATCACAGCTGTCGAAAGAGTTATTTCTTAATGTGAATACAAAAGAAGAATATAGCCAATTACAGAATAGGAAGTGAATGGGGAAGGGGAGAAGCTATCATGGAGAACGAATTACTGAAAATATTTGATGATCATAGAAATCCAATAGGAGTAGCAACCCGTGAAGAGGTACATAAACTGGGGCATTGGCATGAGACGTTTCAGTGTTGGTTTATAAGTAGAGAAAACGGAGTAGATTATGTTCACTTTCAAATTCGTAGTGAGACAAAAAAGGATTATCCGAATCTGTTAGACATTACAGCTGCTGGGCATATATTGGCACACGAAACGGTATATGATGGAATCCGAGAGGTGAAGGAAGAAGTAGGGATTGATGTCTCGTTTGATGAATTAGTGTCATTAGGTATTATCGATTATTGCGTTACAATAGGAGATTTTATTGATAAAGAATTAGCTCACGTTTTTTTATATGAAAATAAAAAACCAATGGATGAATATAAGCTGCAAATAGAAGAAGTATCAGGCATTGTTAAAACTGAATTTAATAGTTTCTCTGAACTTTGGTTAGGAGAAATGAATGAAATTACAGTGGAAGGATTCGAAGTGAATGAAGCCGGGGAAAAAGTTTTAATCCATAAGGCTGTAGATAAAAGTAACTTTGTTCAGCATGAACATTCGTATTATGAGAGCATTATAAGGTTGATGAGAGAGAATATGAAATCGTTAGGGAGTACTGAAGCGTAAAGCGAATGACTAAACATCAGTGGGGGATGAAGAAAAGCCCCACTGATGGAAGTTTTACGTTATATAGGTATCTAAATCATCAAGCCCATAATAAGAGTATTATAATAAACACCATTTATATACGTATCTTGTTGTAATAATCCTTCTTCCTTAAAGCCAACTTTCTTATATAATTCTATTGCTCTAGCATTATCTTCTCTCGTTACGAGATGTATTCTCTTCGTAGTCCCATTTAATTTTGCCCACTCGATAAGCTCGTCCATCAGTATTCTACCTAAACCGAATCCGCAGTACTCTTCTGCAATTACGATCCCTAGTGTTCCTACGTGTTTTGTTCTAGCTTTTGGACTCGAGGTAATAGATGCGATGCTTATGATTTCATCATCCATTGTTGCTAGTAAGATGATGGAACTATTATCTGCTCCAGTAGATTCTATGAATTTTTCATAATCATTTAAAGACATACTGAACTCATTTTTCCCGAATGAAAGAAAATCAGTTTCGCCGCCGACTACATTATAAAAATCAATCATAGATTGAGCGTCTTTTTGTAAAGCCTCTCTTATAATTACTTCTTTTCCGTTTCTTAAACATATTGTTTTCATATTTCTCAACTTCTTTCGAATTAGTTAAGTTCATCATAATATTAATGTTTGAATTTGAATAGCGTAAAATTTATCCCGCATTAACGGGCAGTAAGACCTCCACCTCAAGATTCAAAGAGAGACGAGGAAGATAGGTGAGGGATAACTGCCCGTAAAATCCCCACTGATGGAAGTTTCACTTTATGTATGCTACAAGTGAAATGAATATAAAAAGAAGAGGACTTCTCCTCTTCTTTTCAAATAGTTGGTCTGTTATTTCCGTTAAGAGACACACATAAAGTTTCTAATTTGTGCATACCGATAGCTTACTTTTCGTCGACGTCCTGATTGCCAAATATATCCGGATACTCCGTTTTGTCTAACTTCAGTTGTATAAAACCAAAAATCTCTACCAAAAGGTCCTTGTCCTCTTAAACCAATAAATCCCCATCTACCTAAACAATTACACATCGCTGATCGTATTTGAAACGCTTGTATAGGAGAAGAAAATGCTGCTGGTGCTGCTGGTGCTTGTGCCGGTGGTGGGGTTGTTGGAGCATCTTCAGCATCGTCGGGACGATAGACATCATCGTCGATTTCCCTTGTGTCCTCGAATGGTTGATAACCTGGTTGTGGATAATCTGGGTGTTGATAATACGGCTGTTGATTATAATTTACATGCGGAAAGTACATTGGCTGATTATTCATGAAAAAATCACCTCATTTTTTTTAATACGCACTTAAAATATGAGTATGTTGCATGATTCTGATATGAAGCTTATTTATGGCCCAAATTACTTTCAGCAGTACAAATTATATGAACAAATTGGATCCAAGGCATTATCTTTTACTGGTAAAGAAACAATTATGAAGTTGATTCATATACATCTTTAGTTCTATATGATTAGAATAGAATATATTTACAATTATAACATTTGATGGATAGTCAAATAAGGAGGCTCGTTTTATACTAATATTGTACCACCCCTTCTAAGGAACAGTGGACAACCGGTGATTGGCTAATGGGAACATTCTCATTTTGCCAGTGCCGGTTTTTTGTTAGATAATGATGATAATAGATTTTGGGGGAGGGATCGTTTTGAAAAAGATAGACTTTACTTCTATGAGAGAACAAGTAGCTAGTTTTTATATTTATTCTATTTCTTTTCTTGGTGTGATTGCTGTTATCATTTCCTTATTTTTAAGTAAAATGCCTTCTCATCTCATACTGCTTTTGGTGTTAATTATGTTTATGGGAATTACTGAGTATTTTCCTATCCGTATTTGGAGAGGGGGAATCACACTAAGTCTTACGCTCATTTATGTAATGAATTGGCAGTTTGGAATACATATAACTGTTGTTTCTTGTGTATGTGTGATGTTATGTATCCATTTGCTTCGCCGCTTACCTATGCAAAGGACACTATTTAATTGTGCTCAGCTTGCTCTTAGTATTATATTAGCAGACTGGCTTTCCAGCGAATGTCTCTCTCTTTTTATTTCTGGGATGAATCTCTCAGTTTTATATGAAAAATTCATAAGCTTATTTTTATTCAGCGTGTTTCTTTGCTTTTTTAACAGCATTTTTTACGATCTTTTAATCATACTTCTTCCTCAGCCATATCCGCTAGAAGAGTGGCGTAAAAAAATATATTAGTATTATTGAGTGTGAGTTTTTGTTTATTTTACTCCTCGCTTATACATATTTTAGATTACCGATATCGCGGAGTGATGGATGAAATTATGGTTCTGTTCTTCTTCTTCCCGCTTGTGGCAATCTGTATTATTAGCTCTTTCGTTAGACAAATACGGGTGGAAAAAGAACGCTTATATAAGCTTTTTTCCATTACGACGGAATTAAGTCATGGGTTATCCGCCGGAAACTTACAGCAAATGAAACAATCACTGAAAGGATTCCTAGGAATACAGGCATATGTTTTATGGGCAAAAGATGAGGAAAACTGGACACTTTTATTAAAGGATGGAAAAGTGCACCGTGATATTTCTGATTATTCTGACCTGTATACGAAGTTTGAAGAGATATCTGAAACTGTTGTTGTTACGGATTGGAAAACAGGTATGGCTCCGGGAGATGAAGTGTTTGAAAATACGATGCGCTCTCTTGTATATTTACCTCTTAAAGTAAATCATGAATTGGTTGGAATGTTTGTAGCAGGGAAAAGCAGAAGTGCGAGCTTTATTACTGAAGATGTACAGACTTTAGCTACGTTTGCCAATCAATTGGGCAGCTTGCTTAAAACACGGACACTTGTCTCTGAACAAGAAAAAAGAACGATTTTGGAAGAAAGAAATCGAATTGCTCGTGAAATTCACGATGGAATCGCACAAGCATTGGCCGGAGTGATATTCCAGATGGAGTCAGCTCAGAAAAAGTACGCAGATCGACCAAAGGACATGCAGCAAGTGGTAGATACAAGCATAAAAAAATTACGGAAAAGTTTAGGGGAAGTTCGTTATTCTATTTATGCTTTAAAGCCATATCCAACACAAAGGTTAGGGCTAAAACAAGCAATTACAAATAAAATTCAATCCTTAAAACAAGAATATAATCTAGCTATTACATATCATGAAAGAGGCCGTTCTCGAAAACTTAGTTTTACGAAAGAACGAGTCATCTTCGATACTTTGCAGGAGAGCTTGCAGAACATTGTAAAGCATGCAAAGGCAGACAAAGTTGACGTTTTACTCAGTTATCAACGGGAACATGTACTTTTGAAAGTGAAGGATAATGGAATTGGCTTTTCCCTTTTTGAATCTATGATTAAAGCAAAGAATGAGCCGCATTATGGTATATTACATATGAATGAACAGGCTGAACAGCTAGGGGCTGCCCTTCAGATTGATAGTTCAGCAGGAAAAGGCACAGAAATCACATTGCTAATTCCAGATTCAGAAATGGGGGAGGAGTATCATGATTCGAATATTAGTAGTGGATGATCATACTGTTTTGCGTGATGGAATTCGAAGTATATTGGAACTCGAATCTGATATGCGAGTAGTTGGAGAAGCTGTTTCCGGGGATGAGGTATTAAAGAAAGTGGAAGAGTGCAGACCTGATTGTATCTTAATGGATATTAATTTACCAGGAAAAAATGGTATTGAGGCTACATCGCTTGTGAAAGAACAGTATCCGAACTGCCGCGTTCTCGTATTAACGATGTATGAACATGATGAATACTTGATGTCTGCTCTTCGGGCAGGTGCAGACGGTTATTTACTAAAGGATTCATCATCCGAGCAAGTGGTAGCCGCAATTCGAATGGTACTACAAGGAGATTCTGTGATTCACCCGCGCATGACTAAAAAGTTGATTACATACCATCAGCAAACGAAATCAGAATCAAATGAAAATGAACTGACAGAGCGTGAAAAAGAAATTCTGTTTGAATTGGTCAAAGGTCTTAGTAATAAAGAAATTGCTGAAGCCCTATATATCAGTGACAAGACAGTTAAAATTCACATTAATAAGATTTTCAAAAAACTAAATGTGAAAAGCCGTTCACAAGCAGTCATATATGCCGTTCGAAATCAGCTTGTTCCATTTTCTTAAATAAAAGCGCTTAAAAGAACTGCTCTGTGTTTTATTATTTCACTCGAAATAATAAGGCACGGAGTAGTTCTTTTGTACTATACGGTATAGAACTAATAACTATAAAAAATATTCCTTTTTGATAATTTTCAGAAAAGTATAAATTTAATAAAATAAGGAAGTAGAGTCGTAGTCTAATAGCTTCGTGAATTTATGTTATACATTGACTACAAATAAAAACAAAGATGGGGGAACTTGTATGAAGAGAGGGAAATTTGGAAAGGTTCTTACGGGGACGTTAGTTGCTGGCATGCTATTGTCACAAGGTATTCCGTATAACGTATTGGCAGAAAGCGCGGTTGAACTGAAGCCAGTTGATAATGCGGAACAGGTACTGATGAATCTGTCTCCAGAACAAAGAAAAGCGTTGGAACAGTTAGATGTAAGTCCTAATTTTACGATTTCACCTGATATTGATTCTAATAGTCCTGAATTAGTTAACGTTATCGTGGAATTCAATCAGGCTCCAGCAAAAATTGAAGTGATGAAACAAGCGGCGAAAGGAAAGAAAATAGCTTCTACTACTGCGCAAGCAAAAGTGGATGAAGAACATAAAGTGTTTAAACAACATGTCGAATCCTTGAAATCGAAGAAGGATGCTGGCACGTACGATACGCAAAAAATGAAGATTACACGTGAATACAAAAATGCAATCAGTGGTGTAGCGATGACTTTACCTAGTGTTGCAGTGCAGGATTTAATTCAATCCGGAGTAGTAAAACGTGTTTTTAAAGATTACGAGGTAAAAGTAGAACCTCCGGTAGAAACGAAAGAAACAAAAGAAACAATCGAGCCAAAAATGGCGGACAGCATTCCGCAAATTGGCGTGGACAAGCTCCATGCAGAAAATATTACAGGTAAAGGGATTAAAGTCGGCGTTCTTGATACAGGTGTTGACTATAATCATCCTGACTTAAAAGGTGCTTATAAAGGCGGATATGACTTTGTAGATAACGATGCAGATCCGATGGAAACAACATACGCCGATTGGATAAAAGCTGGTAAACCAACATCTCCAGGCTATACCTATTACACAGAGCATGGTACGCATGTAGCGGGGACGATTGCAGCCCAAAAGAAAAACAATGCGGATTATGCGGTGAAAGGTGTAGCACCTGATGTAGATTTATATGCTTACAGAGTATTAGGCCCTTGGGGCGGAGGAAATACAGCGGGAATCCTTGCTGGAATAGATAAAGCGATTGCAGATGGTATGGATGTTATTAACATGTCGTTAGGCGCACAAACTAATGATCCGTTATATGCTACTTCTGTCGCAACAAATAACGCTATGCTTTCAGGTGTGGTGACAGTTGTTGCCGCAGGAAACTCCGGACCGAATGAAAAAACTCTCGGTTCCCCGGGAACGGCAGCTCTTGGCATTTCAGTCGGAGCAAGTGATGTTTCTATGTCCATTCCTACATTCAGTGCAAGTGCAGCGAGCGAAAAATTTGAAAACATGCAGTTATTAGGTAAAGATTTTCCTGATAAGTTAGAAGATTTCCAAGGACAATCCTTACCAATTGTATTTGCGGGACTTGGTAAACCAGCTGATTTTGCGGGGAAAGATCTCAACGGAAAAATCGCGTTAATTCAGCGCGGAGAAATTACGTTTGATGAAAAAATTAAAAATGCAAAAAATGCTGGAGCTAAAGCGGTTATTGTGTATAACAATGTCGACGGACAAATATCTGCCTACTTAGGTGAAGGTGTAGGTCTTATTCCATCTTTCCGTCTGTCAAAAGCGGATGGCGAACGGTTAAAGGCGCTAGGTGAAGTATCTTTCAAATTCGAAACGCTGAGCAATACAAAAACGGAAGGCGATCACTTAGCTGATTTTAGCTCACGTGGGCCGGTAAATGGAAATTATGATATTAAGCCAGATGTAGTCGCTCCTGGTGTGTCGATTTTCTCTACTGCACCGGAATATATCAATGATCCGCAGGACGGTGTGAATTACAGCAATGCATATATACGACTGTCTGGTACTTCTATGGCGACTCCTCATGTGACAGGTACAGCAGCATTGATTCTGCAGGAGCATCCAGAATATACTCCTTTCGATGTGAAAGCAGCTCTTATGAATACATCGGATGATTTGAATGGCAAGAATTCCGTATACGAAGTGGGCGCGGGGCGCATCGATGCGTATCAAGCTGTTCATACGGACACATCCATCAAAGTATGGGACAAAACAAAAAATATTGAGAACGGAAATATTGTCGAAATTGACGACCAAACAGGCTCTATTATGTTCGGCAGACATTTTAAGCAAGAGGGTAAACCAATTGAAGCGAGCAAAAAAGTGACGGTTCAAAACAACGGCAAGGAAGAAAAATCATTTAAAGTGGAAGTGGAGTATCACGGCGAACGTACAGGTATTCAAGATGCAGTGAAGAACGGTATAAAAGTTGAGGTTCCTGAATCTCTTACAGTAGCAAGCGGACAATCGCAGGAGTTGCAGCCGAAAATTACGATTCCTTCTAGCGCAGCGAAAGGCAGATACGAAGGATATATTCATGTAACGAATGCGAACAATCCAGCCGAAACGTATCAAATTCCATTCGCTGTCATGGTGACGGAAAAGGGATTTGAATATATAAAAACGACTAAACCATCCGTAACAAATACAACACCTTTCTGGTATTATTTGGAACCTACGGTTCACGGAATCATGAAGTTGAATAGTCCGATGCAAACAATTGATGTGCTTGTTAAGGACAGTAAAACAGGAAAAGCTGTAGGTTTTATCGGAACAGCGAACACTAGTGGATTACTGACAGACAGAGAAACTTTTCTTATAGGAGCATTTAGCGGTACGGTATATCCATTTACAAATGATCCTTCCAAGCCGATTGGCGATCTTCCTGTGAAGCTTCCAGCAGGCGATTATATACTGGAAATGATTGCGCACGATGAGGAAGGGAAATCATATATTGCAGATAATCCGCTTATTGTGGACAATACAGCACCGGAAGTAAATATGGACAAAAAACCGGGTGTAATCGAGATCAATGATTCCATGTTTACGGAAGAGGATGGACAAAAAGCGGTATGGCTGCATGGAACAGCTAAGGATGCAACAGTGGATCTATTAAAATCCAAAGGGTTGAACTATGATCAATCGTCCAACCAAATGGGTTACTCTGCAAATTCTCCATTCATAGATGGATTCTTCCCGATCCAAGCGAATGGAGATGTGAAATTCGGAATTGAGGAAAGTGATATTGCAACAAACCCTTTACGTTTGACTTTGACTACGTTTGATATGGCAACGGCAATGGGTAAACAAAAATATGTCTTCGTGAAAGAAGGTACGGAATATACGACTGCTAGTTATGATAAGAAAGATGTGAAAATTGACGATACAGTTACGATGACACTCAGCCTCAATAATGTGAAGCAGCTTGTATCCGGGGAATTCCAGGTCGAATTCATGAATGATCTGTTCAAGTTTGAGAATGTGAAATTAAACAATGCGGTGAATCAGTACGCAAAGGAAAAAGGCTTGGAGGTATCGCTGCAAGAACCTGTCGTGACTGAAGGAACTTACAATAATAAGGTGAAAGTTGGCGCATCTATGAAAGGAAATGCATTCAACGGTATGGACGGAGATATGCCTTTCCTTGATGTAACGTTCCAAGTAGTAAGTGATGCATATTTCGATAATGTTATCGGATTCAATGTACAACAGGCGTCTTATATGAAAGCGGGACAAACAGCAGCCACTACTATTCCTTATTTCAACACGGCAGATTTTAACATTATTCCAACGCATTCGAGAGTGCAGGGTTCTATCGGACCAGAAGCATTTTTGCTTGGGAATGAGGGCTCTCAGTATTTGAGAAAAGCGGATTATACAAAAATCGGTGCTCAAGTATATGCGATGTCCCCAAGCGGTAAAAAATATAAGGGAACAATTGATGAGAGAGGATTCTACACCATTAAGGGTATCCCAGCTTCTACTGAAGCATACACAGTTGTTTTTGATGTTCCGGGACATCTTAAAGCGATGAAGAAATTCATTCCTGGATATTCTGTAAACGGTGAGATGCGCGGGCAACATGTTAGACTAGGTGCTAAAAATCTTGCAGGAGACGTGAATGGTGATAGATTGATTGATATTCGCGATATGCAAAGTGTAGTCGATGTATATGGTAAGAAGGATGCATCTATCGTGCCGCAAGATATCAATCAAGACGGTGTTGTGGACGAGACAGATGTCCGCTACATTGAGAAAAACTTCTTGCAAAAAGAAGTTGGCGTTCCAGAAGCGGTTAAGCCAAAAGAAACAATCGGTAAAAAAGGCCTGGCAGACTTCCTGCGTCAGATCGGTTTGGAGCCGAAATCAAAGTAATAAAGTGAAACTTCTATTAGTGGAGGGTTTTCTTCATCCTCCACTAATGATTTCTTACTTCATTTAACGCTAGGCTTTATCTATATAAAACCATTTTTAGGAAGAAACAAACAAGCCCGCTACTTGCTTGCTCCGTTTGTTTGAAACTATGCACTAGCCCATCCGAAAAAGAAAAGGGTTTTTATATTAGATTTTTGAATTGAAATATTTTTTAATAGCTTTAAAGATTACTTCTTTTGTTTCATTTTCAGAATGGCATCGTAGTTTACTAGTTTCATGGATTGTTATAAATAAGTAAAGGGAGATGCGCTATGAAGAGAAGAAAAGGAAAGATTTTCGCAGGAACATTAGTAGCTGGTATGCTATTGTCACAAGGCATTCCGTATAACGTATTGGCAGAAAGCACAGTTGCACTGAATCCGGTTGATAATGCGGAACAAGTACTAACGAATTTGTCTCCAGAACAAAGGAAAGCATTGGAACAGTTAGATGCAACTCCTAATTTCACGATTTCACCTGATATTAATTCAAATAGTCCTGAATTAGTTAACGTTATCGTAGAATTCAATCAAGCACCAGCAAAAATTGAAGTAATGAAACAAGCGGCGAAAGGGAAGAAAATCACTGCGACGACTGCGCAAGCAAAAGTAGATGAAGAACATAAAGTGTTCAAACAACATGTCGAATCCTTGAAAGCGAAGAAGGACGTCGGCACGTACGATACGCAAACGATGAAGGTCACACGCGAATACAAGAACGCAATCAATGGTGTAGCTATGACGTTACCTGGTGTTGCCGTGCAGGATTTAATGCAATCTGGCGTAGTCAAACGTGTCTTTAAAGATTACGAAGTAAAAGTAGAACCTCCAGTAGAAACGAAAGAAACAATCGATCCGAAAATGGCAGATAGCATTCCGCAAATTGGTGTGGACAAGCTTCATGCCGAGAACATTATGGGGCAAGGAATTAAAGTCGGCGTTCTTGATACAGGTATTGACTATAATCATCCCGATCTAAAAGATGCCTATAAAGGCGGATATGATTTTGTCGATAACGATGCAGATCCGATGGAAACAACATACGAGGATTGGATTAAAGCAGGTAAGCCAACTGCCCCTGGTTATGTGTATTATACAAACCATGGTACACATGTGGCAGGAACAATTGCAGCGCAAAAGAAAAATAATGTGGATTATGCAGTGAAAGGCGTGGCGCCTGAAGTCGATTTATATTCTTATCGAGTATTAGGTCCTTGGGGCGGTGGAAATACAGCGGGAATTCTTGCGGGAATCGATAAGGCGATTGCAGATGGTATGGATGTGATCAACATGTCGCTAGGTGCGCAGACGAACGATCCGTTATATGCGACTTCTGTCGCAACAAATAATGCGATGCTTTCGGGTGTGGTGACAGTTGTTGCCGCTGGTAACGCTGGACCGGGTGAAAAAACACTCGGTTCACCAGGAGCGGCCGCTCTTGGTATTTCAGTAGGAGCAAGCGATGTTTCTATGTCGATTCCTACATTTAGCGCAAGTGCAGCGAATGAAAAATTTGAAAATATGCAACTATTAGCGAAAGATTTTCCTGATAAGTTAGCAGATTTCCAAGGACAATCCCTCCCAATTGTATTTGCAGGACTTGGGAAAGCAGCTGATTTTGCAGGGAAAGATCTCAATGGAAAAATTGCATTGATTCAGCGCGGAGAAATTACGTTTGATGAAAAAATTAAAAACGCGAAAAATGCTGGCGCAAAAGCGGTTATCGTGTATAACAACGTCGACGGGCAAATCTCTTCCTATTTAGGTGAGGGTGTCGGTTATATTCCATCTTTCCGCCTGTCCAAAGCGGATGGCGAACGGTTAAAGGCGTTAGGTGAAGGATCTTTTAAATTCGAAACGTTAAGCAATACGAAAACAGAAGGGGACCACTTAGCTGATTTCAGTTCGCGTGGACCAGTAAATGGAAATTACGACATTAAGCCAGATGTAGTCGCTCCTGGTGTGTCGATTTTCTCTACTGCACCGGAATATTTGAATGACCCGCAGGATGGTGTGAATTATGGTAATGCATATGTCCGCTTATCAGGGACATCTATGGCAACTCCTCACGTGACAGGAACAGCAGCTTTAATTTTGCAAGCGCATCCAGAATACACTCCTTTCGATGTAAAAGCGGCGCTTATGAATACATCGGATGATTTGAACGGGAAGAATTCCGTATACGAAGTAGGCGCGGGACGCATCGATGCGTATCAAGCTGTTCATACGGACACATCCATTAAAGTATTAGACAAAACAAAAAATATCGAAAACGGAAGTGTTGTGGAAATTGACGAACAAACAGGCTCTATTATGTTCGGTAGACATGTTAAACAAGGTGATCAACCAATTGAAGCGAGCAAAAAGATGACTGTTCAAAACCATAGTAAGGAAGAAAAATCTTTTAAAGTAGAAGTCGAATATCACGGCGAGCGTACAGGCATTCAAGATGCGGTGAAGAACGGTGTACAAGTGGAAGTGCCAGCATCTCTTACAGTAGCAAGTGGACAAACGCAGGAGCTACAGCCAAAAATTACGATTCCTGCTAGCGCAGCAAAAGGCAGATACGAAGGATATATTCATGTAACGAATGCGAACAATCCAGCTGAAACGTATCAAATTCCATTCGCTGTTATGGTGACGGAAAAGGGATTTGAATATATAAAAACGACGACACCATCTGTAACAAATACAACACCTTTCTGGCTATATTTAAACCCCTTTGTTCATGTAATAATGAAGGTAAATAGCCCAATGAAAACCGTCGATGTGCTTGTTAAGGACAGTAAAACAGGGAAAGCTGTAGGTTTGGTAGGAACACTGAACACTAGTAAATTACCGACAGACGTAGAAGCTTTTGTTATAGGAGTATTCAGCGGTAATGTCTATCCGTTTACAAATGATCCTACCAAGCCGATTGGTGATGCTCCTGTAAAGCTTCCAGCAGGCGATTATATATTTGAAATGATTGGGTACGATGAGGAAGGGAAATCATATGTTGTAGACAATCCGCTTGTTATAGACAATACAGCACCGGAAGTAAACATGGATAAAAAACCGGGTGTAATCGAGGTCAATGATTCCATGTTTACGGAAGAGGATGGACAAAAAGCAGTATGGCTGCATGGAACAGCCAAGGATGCGACAGTGGATCTATTAAAATCCAAAGGGTTGAACTATGATCAATCTTCCAACCAAATGGGTTATTCTGCAAACTCTGGATTCATAGATGGGTACTTCCCGATCCAAGCGAATGGAG
This sequence comes from Bacillus sp. EA-CB0995, assembly GCF_055814245.1. Taxonomy (NCBI): domain Bacteria; kingdom Bacillati; phylum Bacillota; class Bacilli; order Caryophanales; family Bacillaceae; genus Bacillus; species Bacillus sp. EA-CB0995. The sequence goes on from NZ_CP169269.1 coordinate 913,845, forward strand.
ATGTCAAATTCGGAATTGAGGAAAGTGATATTGCAACAAAACCTTTAAATTTGACTTTGACTACGTTTGATATCGCAACGGCAATGGAGAAACAACGCTATGTCTTCGTAAAAGAAGGTACGGAATATACGACTTCTAGTTACGATAAGAAAGATGTGAAAATTGACGATACAGTTACCATGACACTCAGCCTCAATAATGTGAAGCAGCTTGTATCTGGGGAATTCCAGGTCGAATTCATGAACAATCTGTTCAAGTTTGATAAGGTGAAGTTGAACAATGCGGCCGATCAGTATGCGAAGGAAAAAGGTTTAGAAGTATCGCTGCAAGAACCTGTGGTGACCGAAGGCGCTTACTTTAGTAAGGTGAAAGTTGGCGCATCTATGAAAGGGAATGCATTCAGCGGTATGGATGGCGACATGCCTTTCCTTGATGTAACGTTCAAAGTAGTAAGTGATGCATATTACGATATGATTACTGGCTTTAATGTACAACAGGCGTCTTATATGAAGGTGGGACAAACGGCAGCTACTGCTATTCCTTATTTTAGCACGACAGATTTTAACCTTATTCCAACGCATTCGAGAGTGCAGGGTTCTATCTTCCCGGAAGGATTTTTGACTGGGGGGAATGGACAATCAGAGAATTTGAGAAAAACGGATTATACAAAAATCGGTGCCCAAGTATATGCGATATCCCCAAGCGGCAAAAAATATCAGGGAACAATTGATGAGAAAGGAGCCTTCACCATTAATGGTATCCCAGCTTCTACTGAAGCATACACATTTGTTATTGATGTTCCGGGACATCTCAAAGTGGTGAAGAAATTCATTCCTGGATATTCTGTAAACGGTGAGATGCGCGGACAACATATAAGATTAGGTGGTAGAAGTCTTGCCGGAGACGTGAATGGTGATAGATTAATTGATATTCGCGATATGAAAAGTGTAGTCGAAGTATATGGTAAGAAAGATGTATCCATCGTGCCGCAAGACATCAATCAAGACGGTGTTGTGGACGAGAAAGATGTCCGCTTCATTGAGAAAAACTTCTTGCAAAAAGAAGTCGGCGTTCCAGAAGCAGTTAAGCCAAAAGAAACAATCGGCAAAAAAGGACTGGCAGACTTCCTGCGTCAAATTGGTTTGGAGCCGAAATCAAAGTAATAAAGTGAAATTTCCATTAGTGGAGGATTTTCTTCATCCTCCACTAATGATTTCTTACTTCATTTAATGGCAAGTTTTATCTATATAAATCCATTTTCATGTTTCAACACCTAAGTAGCTACTATGAAGAATCAAACAGGCCTGCTACTTGCTTGCTCCTTTTGTTTGAAACTTGGCATGTGGCACAAACAGGCCCTGACCGCTTCTATGCATGGCTAGTTGCTCTCGTCCATCCGAAAAAGAAAAGGGTTTTTATATCGGATTTTGAATTGATATATATTTTTTTACAAAGTGAGATCAATAGCTTTAAAGGTTACTTCTTTTGTTTGATTTTCAGAATAGCATCGTAGTTTACTAGCTTCATGAATTGTTCGGAAAAACAATTATATGAGTAAAAGGGGATGCACTATGAAGAGAAGAAAAAAGGGAAGCTTCTTATAGGAACGTTAGCTGTAGGTATGCTATTGTCACAAGGCATTCCGTATAACGTATTGGCAGAAAGTCCGGTTGCACTGAATCCAGTTGATAATGCGGAGAAAGTCTTGACGAGCCTGTCTGCGGATCAAAGAAAGGCTTTAGAGCAATTAGATGTAAATCCTAATTTTACGATTTCGCCTGATATTGATTCTAATAGTCCTGAATTAGTTAAGGTTATCGTGGAATTCAATCAGGCTCCAGCAAAAATTGAAGTGATGAAACAAGCGGCGAAAGGAAAGAAAATAGCTTCTACTACTGCGCAAGCAAAAGTGGATGAAGAACATAAAGTGTTCAAGCAACATGTCGAATCCTTGAAATCGAAGAAGAACGTCGGCACGTATGATGCACAAAAGGTGAAGATTACACGTGAATATAAGAATGCGATCAATGGTGTAGCGATGACTTTACCTGGTGTCGCAGTGCAGGATTTAATGCAATCCGGAGTAGTAAAACGTGTCTTTAAAGATTACGAGGTAAAAGTGGAACCTCCGGTAGAAACGAAAGAAACAATCCAGCCAAAAATGGCGGACAGCATTCCACAAATTGGGGTGGACAAGCTCCATGCAGAAAACATTACAGGTAAAGGTGTTAAAGTCGGCGTTCTTGATACAGGTGTTGACTACAATCATCCTGATTTAAAAGATGCTTATAAAGGCGGATATGATTTTGTAGATAATGATGAAGATCCAATGGAAACAACATACGAGGATTGGATACAAGCTGGTAAACCGGAATATCCAGGTTATGTGTATTACACAAACCATGGTACACATGTAGCAGGAACGATTGCAGCTCAAAAGAAAAACAACGCGGATTATGCTGTGAAAGGTGTGGCACCTGAAGTAGATTTATATGCTTACAGAGTATTAGGACCATTTGGAGCAGGATATACAGAAGGAATCCTTGCTGGAATCGATAAAGCGATTGAAGATGGTATGGATGTGATTAACATGTCACTTGGTGCACAGACTAACGATCCGTTATATGCTACTTCTGTTGCGACAAATAACGCTATGCTTTCAGGTGTAGTGACAGTTGTTGCCGCAGGTAACTCTGGACCGAATGAAAAAACGCTCGGTTCTCCAGGATCGGCAGCGCTAGGTATTTCAGTAGGAGCAAGTGATGTTTCTATGTCAATACCTACATTCAGTGCAAGTGCATCCAATGAAAAATTTGAGAACTTACAGTTATTAGGGAAAGATTTTCCTGATAAGTTAGAAGATTTACAAGGACAATCCTTACCAATTGTATTTGCTGGACTTGGTAAACCAGCTGATTTTACAGGGAAAGATTTGAATGGAAAAATCGCGTTAATTCAGCGCGGGGAACTTACTTTTGATGAAAAAATCAAAAACGCCAAAAAAGCCGGAGCGAAAGCGGTTATCGTGTATAACAATGCTGACGGACAAATACCTGCCTACTTAGGTGAGGGTGTAGGTTACATTCCATCTTTCCGTCTGTCAAAAGCGGATGGTGAACGGTTAAAGGCGCTAGGCGAAGCATCTTTCAAATTCGAAACGCTAAGCAATACAAAAACGGAAGGTGATCACTTAGCTGATTTCAGTTCACGTGGGCCGGTAAACGGAAATGATGACATTAAGCCGGATGTAGTTGCTCCTGGTGTGTCGATTTTCTCTACTGCACCGGAATATATCAACGATCCGCAGGACGGTATTAATTACAGCAATGCATATGTACGCTTGTCTGGTACTTCTATGGCGACTCCTCACGTGACAGGTACAGCAGCATTGATTTTGCAGGAACATCCGGAATATACTCCTTTCGATGTAAAAGCGGCTCTTATGAATACATCGGATGATTTGAACGGGAACTATTCCGTATACGAAGCGGGTGCTGGGCGCATCGACGCGTATCAAGCTGTTCACACGGATACATCTATCAAAGTATTGGACAAAACGCAAAATGTCGAGAACGGAAATGTTGTCGAAATTGACGAACAAACAGGTTCCATCGTGTTTGGCAGACATTACAAACAAGGTGATAAACCAATTGAAGCAAGCAAAAAAGTAAATGTCCAAAACAATGGCAAGGAAGAAAAATCATTTAAAGTAGAAGTAGAGTATCACGGCGAGCGTACAGGTATTCAAGATGCAGTGAAGAACGGTGTACAAGTTGAGGTGCCTGCATCCATTACAGTAGCAAGTGGAAAATCACAGGAGCTGCAGCCGAAAATTACGATTCCTGCTAGCGCAGCGGCAGGCAGATATGAAGGATATATTCATGTAACGAATGCGAACAATCCAGCCGAAACGTATCAAATCCCATTCGCTGTCATGGTGACGGAAAAAGGATTCACCTATGTGAAAACGGATCGACCATCGGTAACCAATAATACACCTTTCTGGCAATACTTGAATCCATTCATCTTTGGATTCTTGAAGTTGAATAGTCCAATGAAAACAATCGATATAGTTGTTAAGGAAAGCAAATCGGGGAAAGCCGTAGGATTGACAGGAACGATAGATGGCAGCAATCTGATAACAGATAGAGAGTATCTTGGCAGATTGTTCAATAACTATGTCTATCCATTTACAAATGATCCTTCCAAGCCAATCGGAGATGTCCCTGTGAAACTTCCAGCAGGAGACTATACAATTGAAATGATCGGGCATGATGAGGAAGGAAAATCATATGTGGTAGGCAATCCGATGATCGTGGATAATACAGCACCGGAAGTGAATATGGATAAAAAACCGGGTGTAATCGAGGTCAATGACTCCATGTTTACAGTAGAGGATGGACAAAAAGCGGTATGGCTGCATGGAACGGCTAAAGATTCCACAGTAGATGTATTAAAATCAAAAGGCTTAAACTATGACCAATCGTCCAACCAAATGGCTTACTACGCAAATTCTGGATTCATAACTGGAAGGTTCCCGATCCAAGCAAACGGAGATGTGAAATTCGGAATTGAGGAAAGCGATATTGCAACACAACCGCTAAAGTTGAATTTGGCTACGTATGATATGGCAACGGCAGTTGGTAGACAAAGCTATGTCTTTATGAAAGAAGGTACAGAGTATACAACTTCTAGTTATGATAAGAAAGACGTAAAAGTCGGCGATACAGTTACAATGACACTTAGCCTGAATAATGTAAAGCAGCTTGTATCTGGAGAATTCCAAGTCGAATTCATGAAAGAGCTGTTCAAGTTTGAGAATGTGAAACTGAACAATGCGGTAAATCAGTATGCAAAGGAAAAGGGTTTGGAGATATCACTGCAAGAGCCTGTGGTGACGGATGGCGATTACTTTAGTACGGTAAAAGTCGGTGCATCGATGACTGGGAATGCATTTAGCGGTCTGGACGGAGATATGCCTTTCCTTGATGTCACGTTCAAATTAGTACATGATGAATGGTATAAAGGCGATATTTTTATGGATGTAAAGAAGGCGTCTTATATGAAAACGGGACAAACAGCAGCTACTGCTATTCCTTTTTACAACATAGAAAATGTTAATATCATTTCGAAGCATTCGAGTGTGGTAGGCTATATTGGGCCGGAAGCATTTATGACAGCAGGTGGTTATTTGAAACCAGGAGATTATACAAAGATCGGTGCCCAAGTATATGCGCTGTCTCCGAGCGGTAAAAAATATAAGGGAACCATTGATAAAAGAGGAGAATATCGTATCGACGGCATCCCGGCTTCTGATGAAGTATTCACAGTTGTTGCCGAGGTTCCGGGACATCTCAAATCAATGCAGAAGTTTATTCCTGGATATTCTGTAAACGGTGAACAGCGTGGACAACAATTTAGATTTCCTTCCCTAAAAGGTCTTGCAGGGGACGTGAATGGCGACAGATTGATTGATATTCGCGATATGCAAAGTGTAGTCGAGGTATACGGTAAGAAAGATGCATCTATCTTGCCGCAAGACATCAATCAAGACGGTGTCGTGGATGAGACAGATGTCCGCTTCATTGAGAAAAACTTCTTGAAAAAAGAAGTTGGCGTTCCAGAAGTAGTCAAGCCAAAAGAAACAATTGGTAAAAAAGGTCTGGCAGACTTCTTACGCCTTATCGGTCTAGAGCCGAAGAAATAAAGTGAAACTTCCATCAGTGGGGGGCTTTATCCGCCACTGATGGAAAGCTCTCACCAATCGGGCTTTTATGGGAAGTTATCCCCCGCCTATCTTCTTCGCTTTCTCTCAATCTTAAGGTGGGGGTCTTACTGCCCGTTAATGCGGGATAAAAAGAAGGTATCTTAGGAGCGGCTGTTGATAAAAGAGGGGGGAATTTCATCCTCTGCAAATATGGATAGTCGCTCTTGAATAAAACGAAAAGTTCTTTATTAAGAACTTGAAGAGAACAAGCTATTTGATTTTGTTTTACCTCATATGAGCATATTGGCTTTTGAAAAGTTTAAATATTATAAAAATAGGGGGATTATTAAAATGAGTCTTAAGAAAAAGCTTGGTATGGGTGTTGCATCTGCAGTTCTTGGTTTATCTTTAATTGGAGGCGGAACGTTTGCGTACTTCAGTGATAAAGAAGTATCAGAAAACACGTTTGCGGCTGGTACATTAGATTTGAGCGTTGATCCACAAGTTATCATCGATGTTGACAAAATCAAACCAGGTGACCAAATGGAACGCGATTTCCACTTGATCAATAACGGCACTTTAAAAATTAAGGACGTCCATCTTCTTACTGACTACACTGTAACAGATGCAAAAGGTGATAACGGAGGTGCTGATTTCGGTGATCATATTAAAGTGGAGTTCTTATGGAACATAGACAAGAACACAGTTCCTGTATGGGAAACTACTTTGTCTGAATTGAAAAAAGCTACTGCTGATGGTAACATTCCTGATCTTGTACAAAAAGGTGTCGTAAACTGGGAAGGAAACGGACTTGCTCCAGGAAGTGATGACACTTTCTATGTGAAATTCACATTTGTAGATAATGGAGAGGATCAAAACGTATTCCAAGGAGATTCATTGAAATTGAACTGGACGTTTGATGCTACCCAAACAAAAGGTAAAGACAAATAAGCTCAAATGTCAGCTATAATTGTGAAATCTATGTAGCTACTATATAAAGTGCAAGACAAAGAGAGGTTATACTATGACGTAGGACCTCTCTTTCTATATTTTGTACGATATAGAAGTTGCACTTTAAGCTAGCATTTCTGTTTTTCGATTTTGAATGACATCATCATAATGCATGAGTAAATCACCGAAAATTTCATCCCAGCTTTGTGCTAAAGCATAGTTTCTACCTTGTTGACCCATGTATTCACGTTTCTCTTTCTGATCAAGCAATGTGTAAATAGAAGATAAAAAAGAGTCCGTTTGTTTCGGCTTACAAAGAAATCCTGTTGTTTCATGCGTAATAATGCTTTTCACACCGCCTGCATTTGCGCCGATCACTGGTGTGCCGCATGCGAGGGATTCTAAGACGACATTTCCGAATGTTTCTGTTGCAGAAGGGAATACCATAACATCTGAACAAGCATATGCTTCAGCTAACTCTTCTCCTTTTAAATACCCAGTAAATGTTACATTTTCTGTAATTGTTTCTTTTACTTCGTCAGCGAGAGGGCCATCACCCACAATCATCCAATGAACATCGTTTTTTCGTTCTTTCGTTGTTTTTTGGATTAATGCTAGCAATGTTTCGATATCTTTTTCAGGAGCTAAACGTCCAACGTAAGAGAGGATATATGGCGATGTAATGTTATATTTTTTTCGAAATACGTCCTGATTATAATGAGGATGGAATAGATTGCAATCTACCCCGCGGCTCCATAAGTATAAGTCTTGGAAGCCTTTTTTCTGTAATTGATGCATCGTTTCAAAAGAAGGTACGAACGTTTTTTGCAGGGAACTATGAAACCATTTTAAATAGTTCCATAACATATTGGAGAAAAATTCAATTTTATAATATTGCAAATAAGCATCAAAATCTGTGTGATACGAACCGACAAGAGGGATATTTAGTTTTTTGGCGTAATACATGCCGCAAAGTCCCATGTTAAACGGCGTTGCGACATGTATTATATCTGGTTGAAATTGAAATAGTTCTTTTTTGATGAAACGTGGATTTGGAAATGCGAATCGGCACTCTGGATACAAGAGTTTAAGTGGAATACTTTTTATTTTATTGACGTTGGTAACAAAATTATCTTCCGCTGCATGCTGCGGTGCAAATACTGAATAAGAGATATTTTGCTTTTGCAAATACTGTGTAAAGCGATCAAGTGTTTTCGCAACGCCGTTCACTTGCGGTGTAAAAGTATCTGTAAAGATGGCAATTTTCATCAAATCCCCTCCTTCTTCTATCCCGCTATTAACAGGCAGTAAGACCCCCACCTCAAGGTTCAGAAGTTTCACTTTATATGAAAAGTGGAATGAATTGATAGTAAGAAACAATGCCGGACATTGTTCCGAGGCACATGCCAACAAGTACATCAGATGGATAGTGTAAACCGAGATAAATGCGTGAAATGCCCACGCTAATCGCTATTGGAAGTAGCAAGAATGTCATACTTGGCTCATATAATAAAAAAGGAATAATAACAGAAAAGATAGCAGTCGTGTGTCCTGATGGAAAAGAATGGTCTACTAATGGATTTGTTGGATACTTTGCATTAAGAATTGTTAAATAAGGCCGTTTTCTTGGATAAAACTTTTTTAAAATTTGCACAGGTATATGGCTAATCGCAAGGGAAATAGCACTTGCAATTGATGCGTCGTGTAAAGATCCGCTTGTGAAAAAAAGTAAGAATAGAACGAGGGAAATCGTAACGGTAGCACCGCCCATATGTGTAATGGTTCGAAAAAAGATGTTTAATGTTTTACGTTCAAAATAGCGATTAATTCCTTTGAAGATGTAGCACTCTATTTTATATAAGGAGCTGCTGGAACGAGTTTTCATGAAAAATTCTCCTCCTCACTACATATATATTTAAAGATTTACTTTTATTTTAATAAGATTTTATTGAGGGAATAATAAGATTTTGTAAAGAAAACGTAGAGTTTTGCAAAGAAAAAGCTGCCTGTATAGTGGCAGCTAAAAAAATCATTTTGTTTGTAAACTTTTATAATATTGTCCTTTTTCGACGTATTGGCGACGGATGCGAGCCATATCTTTACGGTCTTCATCCGTTAACTCACGAATAACTTTGGCAGGGCGGCCGAATGCAAGTGTATTTGGCGGGATTTTCTTTCCTTGTGGCACTAAACTGCCAGCACCAATAAATGCACCTTCACCAATTTCAGCTCCGTCTAAAATAATGGACCCCATGCCGATTAAAGCGTCTTTTTTCACTGTGCAGCTATGTAAAATGACTTGATGTCCAATTGTTGCATCATCTTCTAAAATAAGCGGATATTCCGGGCTTTGGTGAAGTGTACATTGATCTTGTACATTGACCCGGTCTCCGATAATGGTTGGAGAAACATCTCCGCGAATGACAGTGTTAAACCAAATGCTTGATTCTTCACCAATTGTTACATCACCTGTAATTGTGACATAGTCAGCGATAAACGCGCTATTAGCAATTTTCGGATTTTTGTCTTTGTAAGGATAAATCATATAAGTAGCCTTCCTCTCCTAGAAACTAATATAAGTGTAGCAAATTATGAAGCAGAGTGAAACGGAGGAGTTTTATGTGGAATTATGAAGCGGAAGAGGCGAAAGCTGTTATAGTTATGGTACACGGTGCGATGGAGCATCATGGCCGTTACGAGGCACTTGCAGAAATGTGGCGGCATATTGGTTTTCACGTGGTGATGGGGGATTTACCGGCGCACGGAACAACTTCAAGAAATAGAGGACATATTACTTCATTTGATGAATACATAGAAGAAGTAAAGACATGGATTAAAGAAGCGAGAAAATACTACTTGCCTATTTTTCTATATGGACATAGTATGGGGGCTTAACGGTCATTCGTGTGATGCAAGAAACGAAAATGGATATGCAAGGAGTAATCTTAACTTCGCCATGTTTAGGGGTTGTAGCAAATCCTAAAGTACCGCTTCAGGCCATTATAAAAGTGTTGAATGTTGTTGCACCGAAGATGCAGTTTAATTCAAATATTACAGTTGAAATGGCAACGCGTAATCATGAAATTCGTGATGCGATGGAAAATGACTCATTGTTCTTGCGCAAAGTATCAGTTCGTTGGTATAGTGAGTTAATTAAAGCTATAGAAATCGCCCATGAAAAACGCGATGAGTTTCCAGATGTACCACTCTTGCTAATGCAGGCATGTGAGGATAAACTTGTAGATAAAACACGTGTCCGCAAATGGTTTGATAATCTGAAAATTAGTGACAAAGCATACAAGGAATGGCCAAATTGCTATCATGAGCTATTTAATGAGTATGAAAAAGATGACGTTTTCGCATATGCAAAATCATTTGTAGAAACACATTTAATTCAGAAAGACAAATAAACAGATGAAATTCGTAATACATTTAGAACATGTTTGACCATATTCATTAGAGGAGATGAAGAAAGAAGTGAAAGTACCGAGTAACCCCATAACGCTCATGGCGAAAGTATACCGAGATGTGTTTCCGGTCGTACACCATGAGCTCGCAAACTGGAAAGAACGCGCCTATCATATTCCGAATGATGAACTTCATAATCAAGCGTTAGCGAGTATTGAACATAAAACGTTTCACTGTGAAGGCGGTGGGATTTTAGCACTGCTTGCTCATGAACATCGTGAGGAATGTATTCGATTTATTGTAGCGTATCAAACGATTAGTGATTACTTGGATAATTTATGTGATCGCAGCACATCGCTTGATCCGAATGATTTTGCGGCGCTTCATGAATCGATGCTTGCGGCGCTAACGCCAGGAAGTGAAGGAAGCAATTATTATCGATACCGTGATGATCAAGATGATGGCGGTTATTTAGATGAACTTGTAGAAACGTGTCAGGACGTGCTTACAAAAACGAAGCATTATAACAAGATTGCACCAATTCTTCATGAGCTTGCTTGTTATTATTGTGATTTACAAATTCATAAACATGTAAAGCTAGAAGAGAGAGAAGAGCGCTTAAAAACGTGGTTTGCAACGCATCGTGAAAATGTACCACCGATGAGCTGGTTTGAATTTTCCGCATGCGCAGGCTCAACGCTCGGTATTTTCTGTCTTGTAGCGTATGCGTTCCACGATGAATTAACAGACGAAGATATTATGAAAATTAAGCAAGGATATTTTCCGTATGTACAAGGATTGCATATTTTACTTGATTATTTCATTGACCAAGAAGAAGACCGCATTGGCGGAGATTTAAATTTTTGTAGTTATTATGAGAATAAAGAAGCAACACTTGAGAGGTTGAAACATTTTGTGATGGAAGCGGAAAAAAGTTTGGAACAAATCCCGCATATGAAGTTTCATCGCCTCATCAGCCGTGGGCTGCTTGGTATATATTTATCAGACCAAAAAGTGTCGCAGCAAAAAGAAATGCAGCAGATGGCACGGCGTATTGTGAAATATGGGGGTCTTACTTCGCGCTTTTTCTATTGGAATGGGAAGATGTATCGAAAGAAAATGGCGCAGTGATAGAAAAAGCCGCTCTTTATACTGTTGTATAAAGAGCGGCTTTTTTGCTTCTTTATACGTGCATACTGCACGTATTTTTGTGGGGTATTCACGTCGAATTTTGTAGAACGGTCTTTATCCCGCATTAACGGGCAGTAAAGGCTGGAGAAGAGCGGGAAAGAAAACTGCCCGTAAAAGCCCGATTGGTGAGAGCTTTCCATCAGTGAGAAAAGCGTCACTGATGGAAGTTTCACTTTATATTCTGTCGAAGCGCCGATATATGATGAGAAACGGTCGATATATTTCAAAAAGCGCCGATATATATGACGAGACGCTTTATCTTTTTTCAATCGCAATAATAAATGGCGGGTTATTTTGTTGGTTCATAAATTCGTACTTCAGTACATGCGCTTCTTTTTGATCCAGCTCTTGTGCAAATTTCACAACAGCATCGCGTTCGACTTGTCCTTCTGGATGTCCGTGATAGATGACGAGAACGATGATTCCTTCCGGTGCCATTACTTTTAATAACTGCTGGATGGCAGAAAGAGTTGAGTTCGGTTTTGTGACGATGCTTTTGTCACCGCCAGGAAGGTAGCCTAAGTTAAAGATGGCCCCTGTTACTTTTCCTTTTGCATCCTCTGGTAATATGTCTGCTAATGTATCGTGGCTATCATGAATAAGAACGGCACGCTCAGCTAGTCCTTTTTCTTGTAGACGCGCGGCTGAATTTGTGATTGCCTCTTCTTGAATGTCGAAGCCAAATACTTTGCCGTTCTCTCCAACAAGTTCTGCTAAAAAACATGTATCATGACCGTTGCCAAGCGTTGCATCAACGGCATAATCTCCTTCTTTCACTGCTCGCTCTAGCAGCGTGCGTGCAAAAGGTAAGATGCGTTCTAATTTCATACTTCCGTCACCTCATTTGCATATTTGCCTTGCCAACTGCCGCGGCGTACAAATTCAGCATCAATTGCATTTAATACTTCCCACTTGTTCAAGCTCCACATCGGACCAATCATTAAGTCGGGCGGACCGTCACCTGTGATGCGGTGCACAATGACATCTGATGGAATGATTTCAAGCTGATCAACAACAAGGTTTACGTAATCTTCAAGAGAAAGGAATTCTAATTGTCCTTTTTCATATTGTTTTACCATCGGCGTTCCCTTCAATAAATGAAGCAAATGAATTTTAATACCTTGAATATCAAGCTTTGCGACTTCGCGCGCTGTTTCCATCATCATGTCATAGTCTTCAAGCGGAAGACCGTTAATGATATGTGAACATACGTTAATGTCATGCTTACGAAGTTTATTTACACCCTCTACGTAAGATGGATAATCATGAGCACGGTTAATAAGAAGTGCTGTACGTTCATGCACAGTTTGTAAGCCAAGCTCTACCCAAAGGTACGTACGCTTATTTAAGTCAGCTAAATATTCGACAACATCATCTGGTAAGCAGTCTGGACGAGTTGCGATAGAAAGACCGACAACACCTTCTTCTTTTAAAAGAGGTTCGAATTTTTCTTTTAACACTTCAACGGGAGCGTGTGTATTCGTATAAGCTTGGAAATATGCAATACATTTGCCATCTTTCCATTTCGTATGCATTTTCTCTTTCATTTCATGATATTGCGTAACAACATCATCACGGCGGTCTCCAGCAAAATCACCAGAACCAGCCGCGCTACAAAATGTACAGCCGCCGTATGCGACCGTGCCGTCACGGTTTGGACAATCGAAGCCAGCATCTAAGGAAACCTTAAAGATTTTCTCACCAAAATGTCCGCGCAAGTGATAGTTCCATGTATGATAACGTTTATTGTCATTTGAATATGGGAAAGGATTTTGAGCCTTCATATTATGCCTCCTCAATGATATGAGCAAAAATCATTATAACATACTCATAAGCTTCAGATGGAAGGGATAGACTAATGGAGAAATGAAAGGCAAGGAGGAAACATGATGGCAGAGCGTAGCGCAATTGAACGATGCATGAATGAAGCAGAACAGGCGATGGAATACGCAAAACAACAACTAGAATGTGGTATGAGACAAGAACATTACAATAAGATGAATTATTCAGATGCACAGCTCCAATTGGAAAAAGCTTATACAGAAATTGAAACAATGGAGCACTTTGCAACTGCTGAGCAGCGCGATCAATTATATCGTGCTCGTCTTGCAGTTCAACAACTGCGGCATCAAATGATCACTACACCGCACTAATAAGGAGTGAAAGATAAATGGCAAAACGTTCTGATCAAAATAACCCAGAGCAAAAAACACAAAATGGACATAATGCCGAGTTTTCAAATGAATTAGATCCAGTGGTGCAAGCGAAGCAAAGAAATCGTAAAAAAGGGCAACCACAAAAATCAAAGCAATCAGAGTAAGCCAGGTCGAAGTATGACCTGGTTTTTATTTTTTATCCCGCTATTTTAGGGCAGTGAGACCCCCACCTCAAGATTGAGAGAAAAGCGAAGAAGATAGGTGAGGAATAACTGCTAGCATGTGCCTGATTGGGCGGGCTAACCATCAGTGGAGGATGAAGTAACCCCCATTGATGGAAGTTTCACTTTATTGCATCTTGTATTGTGTCAGGACCCCTATTATTTTTTTGTACTTTTTAAAAGTTAAGGAAAAGTTAAGGAACATGTCCGATAATTCCACTTGTAACGTCATTACGTATTTTAGGAGGAACTTCAAATGAAACTAAGATCAAGTTTGATTGCACCTATTTTAGCAGCGACAATATTGACTCCAGCATCTGGAAGTGCAGTAATGAATCATTCCAATACATCTAACAAATCAGCTACACATGAAACAGCGGAACATCACCATAAAGGTAACCATGAGAAGGAGCTTACGAATATCATTAATCAATACGCTTCTTCTGATTTGAAAACTAAACTTACACAAGATTTAGCAACACATAAAAACTTAGAGCAACAATTGCACAAAACAGCTGGTTTCCAAAAACAAGAGGCACAAGAGAAGGCACAACGAAAAGCTTTTTACGAAGCTCATAAACAAGAAATTAATTCTATTAAACAACAAGTAAAAGATGGGAAATTAACAAAAGAACAAGCGCATAAGCAATTAGAAGCGATATTTGGAAAACACGAAGATAAAGATCATGATAAAGGTAAAGAACAAGGCGAACGTGGTATTCAAAAAGAATTGAAAGCAGCTGTTCAAAAGAAAGACAAAACAGCTATTAATGCTGCATTAGAAAAATTTGATCAACAATTACAAAATTCTAATCAGAAATTACAACAAGAAATTAATGCTAACAAATAAGATGAATTTGAACAAAAAGGCGGCTGATCTCAGCTGCCCTTTTGTGTTGCAGCTCATACACAGAAAAAACAAAGCCCTCGTAAGGAGAGCATATCATTGTTAGAGTGGCTTTTATTTTAAAAAGGATAAAATGAAAAAAGCTGAGCTCATGTAAGCTCAGCTTTTTTATATTATACATGGTAATATGTGGTATATTTAGTGTGGAGAGAAATATTGACATGCTTGAGTTTTTTATAAAGTGAAACTTCCATCAGTGGGGGGCTTTATCCCCCACTGATGGTTAGTTGAACCAATCGGGCTTTTACGGGCAGTTATCACCCACCTATCTTCTTTGCTTCTTTCTCAATCTCGAGGTGGGGGTCTTACTGCCCGTTAATGCGGGATACAACACGACGGAGAAAATAAAGGGAAGGAAATAGAGATGAAAAATACTATAGAGACAAGAACTAATAATGTACAGGAGAAACTCAATGTATTTGGAAGTAAATCTTTTTCACAACCAGTTATTGCCGAAAGTGTCCGTGTGAAAGGTGTTGCATCTTTTAAAAAAGATGTACAGGCTAATGAATTTAGTATAATCGGGGACTGCGTCATTCGAGGAAGTTTAATTGCTAAAAGTTTTAGTAATTCTGGTACATGCAAGATTGAAGGGGTATCTCAAATTAACGAAATAAAAAACACCGGTAGTTGTAAATTAGGAAAAATACAGGCAAAACATATACACTCATCGGGTACTTTATCGATAAAGGAAGATGTGTGTGCTGAAACACTTACAGTGCAAGGGGCTGTTCGAGTAAATGGAAATCTACAAGCAAAAAAGATTGAAATAGGATTTATAGCACCTAGTGAATTGCAAAATGTTGAAGGGGATATAATCAGCTTAGCGCCATCTCGTAAATTTATATCTCTTACAAGTTTCATCCCAGGCATAAAGAAAAGAATTGCTTGTAAAACGATAAAAGGAAACGACATCACTTTAAGTAAAACAGATGTATCAATTGTGTCTGGTCGTCATATAAAAATCGGTCCAGACTGTAATGTGGGTGAAGTTGAATATAGCGGTACATTACATGTAGATCCAAGTGTGAGCGTTGGAAAGATCACACGGTTGTAATGTCACTTTATTACGTGAAATGAAAATATATATCTTAAAATAACAAGCGGCTCCATATGCTACGTGTTTACATGTAACATATGGAGCCGTTTTTGTATATGACAAAAATGTAAGATAAATGTAAGTTTAATCAATGGCAGATTATGCTTGAAAAGAGCAAAATAGGAACAGGAAAACAAAGCACAGGAGGGTATATATGAAAGCACCAGTTGTAGACGTAAAAAATGTTCAAAAAGTATACGGTAAAAAGGGTGAAAGCCAGTCACATGCATTAAAAGGCGTATCATTCTCCATTCAAGAGGGTGAATTTGTTGGGATTATGGGACCATCTGGTTCTGGTAAAACCACTTTATTAAATGTCATTTCAACATTAGATAAAGCGACGGATGGTATTGTTGAAATTGCTGGTACGGATATTACGAAAATGAAGCAAGGGGAACTATCTGATTTTCGTTCACAAAAACTAGGATTCATTTTCCAAGACTTTAATTTATTAGAGAATCTATCAATCTATGAAAATATTGCTTTGCCACTTTCTTTGCAAGGCGTTTCTTCTAAAAAGATTGGTCCAAAAGTAGAAAAGGTAGCGGAAATGTTAGGGATTTCAGCAATTCTTCAAAAATACCCTTCAGAAGTTTCAGGCGGGCAAAAACAGCGTTCAGCAGCAGCGCGTGCGCTTGTACATGAACCGGCAATTATTTTAGGGGATGAGCCAACAGGAGCGCTTGATTCTAAAAACGCAACAAGTCTTTTAGATGCGATGACAAGCTTAAATGAAGAACAAGGTGTTTCTATCATGATGGTTACACATGATCCGTATAGTGCAAGTTATTGCCAACGTATTTTATTTATTCAAGACGGAGAGTTATATAAAGAAATTCACCGCAAGGGTGCTCGTGAAGAATTCTATAAAGAAATTTTAGATGTGCTTGCTGATTTAGGCACACAAAAAGCGTAAGAAAGGAGGTTCAATCATGTTATTTAAGCTTTCTATGTCGGGGCTGAAAAGTAAGTTAAAAGACTATATCGTCTTACTTGTTGGTCTTGTTATGTCGATTTCTATTTTTTATATGTTCCAAACGTTAGCGACAAATAAAGCGTTTCTTGAATCAAATTCTGTTATTGCATCAATTGCATTTGTCTTTCAAGCAGGTTCATTTTTATTAGCTATTATTACATTCTTCTATATTTTATATGCGAACTCATTCTTACTATCCCTTCGTCAAAAAGAGTTTGGAATGTATATGATGTTAGGAGCGAAAAAACATAAGATTACATTGCTTATGTTTATAGAAACAATTGTAATAGGAGTAGCGTCTCTTGTGATTGGGATTGCAGTCGGTATAGGACTGGCGCAAGGAATTGGGCAGCTGCTTATGAAACAGATTGAATTTACTGCAAGTGGTTATAAAGCATTTTATGTTCCATCGATGACTGTTACGTGTATTTTCTTCTTTGCATTATTTGTGTTATCCGCAATTATGAATAGTATTAAACTATCACGTATTTCAGTATTACAGCTTGTGCATGCAGATGCGCAAACAGAGCGGGTTGCTGTAAAAGGAAAAATGACTGGTATCGTAGCATTTCTTGCGATTATTTTATTAGCAATCGGCTATGCTTCTATGATTTATATGGACAAGTTACAACAATTTGGTATCATCATTGCGCTCATTACAATAACATCAGGAACGTATATGTTATTTGCTTCTGTTCTTCCGCTTATTATTAAAAAGCTGAAAAGTAATAAAAAACGAAGCGAAAAAGGGCTTAACGCATTTACATTTGCCCAGTTAAATTTCCGTATTAACAGCTTAACGAGAGTGTTAGCAACAGTAGCGATGTTAGTTGCTCTTGGTGCAGGTGCCATTTCTGGCGGTATGGCTTTTAAAAATAATGTCACGCTGACAGTTGATGGCTTTGCAATATATGATGTAGCTATTCATAATCCAACAGCAGAAGAGAAGAAAATTTTAGACAGTATTACATTCAATGAGAAAAACGAATATCGTTATAAAGTTGATGATAAATTTGTTTACTATTTAAAAGAGGATTTAGAAAAAAATCCCCCGTTAGTACATGAAGGTAAAGGGAAAGAAAGCTTTGGTAAATTTAAACGCGTTTCAGGAGAGCTTCCTGTAGGTGCTATTTCTAGTCATGGTCAAGAAAAAACGGAGAATACAGCGGTAATTCCCGAAAAATGGGCAGAGGCTTTAGGAAGTATCCAGCCATTCTACTTATATCGCGACCACACTATAAGAATTGTTGATCAAAAGATGTACAATGAAGTACAAGGAAACGAAGGAATTGCCTTCATTGGAAAAACAGATAATTTTATAGCATATAAAGATGAATGGAAAAAACTTGATGAGTTAGAGTTAGCGAAATATAAAGATGTAAAAGGTGATGATTTAGCAACGAAATATGCGATGTATACAGGGTTTTACAGTATTGCGAGCGGAACTGTATTTATGGGCTTCTTCCTAGGAATTGCGTTCTTAGCAATGATGGCAAGTTGCTTAATGTTTAAGATTCTTTCTGGTGCATCAAAAGATATTACACGTTATAACATGCTTCGTAAAATCGGTGTGCGTCGTGAGTTATTAACCAAGTCCATTTATAAAGAGTTATTCTTAGTGTTCTTATTCCCGGCAATTGTGGGAATTGTACACGTGTTAATTGGGATGAAAATGTTCGGTTTTATTTTACTTGATCCGTACTTCCGTATTTGGCTTCCAATTGTTATCTTCGTAGTCATTTATACAATTTATTATTTCATTACCGTTCAATTGTATAAAGGGATTGTTTTGCCGAAAGAAGAATAGAATTTGGAAAATACCGAGCAGTGTATGCTCGGTATTTTTTTGTGTTATAACACATGATCATGGTAAATATGGGGGATTATGGATACTAAATAAACACTCTAATTGCGTGTTTCAAATAGAAATATTTTTCTTTAATCATGTGGTAATTTTATGCAGAGGATAAATGCAAAGAATATTATTGACATTCAAAATATAAAACCCTATAATTTTGTTAGTGATTTAAATGATAATGATTTTCAATGTTATTTGCATTACATTTAATGGAAAATTGTTGGTATATAGAAATGAGGGGTTAACATGAGGTGGAAAGTACATACCTTTTTACTAATTGTGTTATTAGGTTTCATAAGTTTGCCATTCCGTGGGTTTGCTGCAACAGCGGCAGATGATTTAGGAAAAGCAAATAAATCCGTTATACAAGCACTTCAGCTTGTACAAGAAGGGGATATAAATGGAGCTTCCAAACAATATGAAGCCTTTAGGTCGACATGGCTTTCCGTTGAGGATGGAATCAAAAAACAATCTTCAGAAGCGTATCGCGATATTGAAGATGCAATGGGGCAGGTGCAATTTGCGTTTGCTCAACAACCAGCAAATAAAGAAAAAGTAGAGACCGCACTTCAAAATTTAAAGGACGTAGATGATAAATTTATTGCCGGTAAGTTCTCTGCTACATCTACTCAAAAAGACGAGGGAAATACAAAAAAAGCGGATGTGGCTAGTTTGATTACCCTTTTAGATGATTCGCTTTCCAAAATCGACAAACATGACATTGAAGGAGCGAAAAAGGATATTGAGACATTCCGTTCCTCATGGTTGGATGTAGAGGGCGTAGTGTTGACGCAGTCTTCCAAAATATATGGAGATGCTGAGCGTGACATGGTTACTTCGTATGCTATGCTTTCTTCCGATTCTCCTGATATAGAAGGGGCTAAAAAAACAATCGAAGACATGCGAAATTACTTAGCGCCGCTTGTTCAGAAAACGAGCTACAACATGTTAGATGCGACTACTATTCTGTTACGAGAAGGATTAGAAGGGCTATTGGTCGTTGTAGCGTTGCTCGGTTTCTTGAAAAAGGCTGGGCATGAAGAAAAGAGCAAATGGATTTGGATTGGTGTTGGAGCAGGGCTTGGCGTCAGTATCATTCTTGGTGTGATTGTAAATCTGCTCTTCTCCGCAGGAGCATTTGGGAATAATAACTTCCTCATTGCTGGATGGACGGGAATATTTGCTGCGGTGATGCTAATGTACATGAGTTACTGGCTTCATAGTAAATCCAGTATCGCGGAGTGGCAACGGTATATTCGTACCCAAAGTACAAAAGCATTGGATACGGGAAGTCTATGGTCATTAGCAATCCTGTCATTCCTTGCAGTGTTTCGTGAAGGAACAGAAACTGTATTATTTTTCATTGGTATGGCATCTTCCATTAAAATATCAAGTCTGCTAATAGGTATTGCACTTGGAGCTTTTATACTCATTATCCTATCGTATTTAATTTTAAAGGTAGGCTTGAAAATTCCGATGCGTCCATTTTTCTTAGTTTCAAGTATTCTCATGTTTTACTTATGCTTTAAATTCACAGGAATGGGTATTCATGGCTTGCAACTTGCTGGATTATTGCCAGCTACGCACCTTTCAATCCCAACTATAGACTTTTTCGCGATTTATCCATCATGGGAAAGTACGATCCCACAAGTAATTCTTCTTGTTGCTGCGGTAATACTTGCAGTATGGAATAAGAAAAAAGATACAAAGTTAGAATCACAACAACAAAAACAGGCTCAATAGGAGGAAACAATATGAAATCTCGCAAACTAATTTTACCGGTTATAGTAGCAACTTCTCTAGCATTAGGGGCTTGCGGAGCGCAAGGAGAAAAGAAAGCCGAAAGTACGAAAACTACGGAGCAGGCGTCTGAGAAAAAAACAGTTTCTATTGCTGATGGAGCAACTAGCATGAAACAAACAGTGAGCGATTTGAAAGCTCAATTACAGGCAAATGATGCTGCCAAAGTAAAAGGCGATGCAGAACAACTAGAGAAAACATGGCAAACATTTGAAGATTCAGTAAAAGAAAAGAATGCTGATTTATATGAAAAACTAGAAACACCGCTTCATACAATCGAAGCAGGTGCAAAAGCTGAACCACTTGATGTACAAACTCTAAATAAAGCAGCGGAAGATTTAGATACTGTGTTAACTGAAGTAGGAAAACTAAAATAAGAATACAAAAAAAGCATCTTATCGAATAAGGTGCTTTTTTGATTTTGCTTAATGGCTGGAAGCGCCCTGGATTCATTTTTATCTTTCTAACTATTAGTTCTATATGATCAATTTCCATGTTAAAGGTAATTAGATTTTTCATTGTATAAGAAAAAGATTTTGGAAATAAAAACATGCAATGATAAATAAAGGAATTCTCTTTATAATGAAATTGAAAAGAAATTACAGGGGAAGGTTCTGATCATATGTTTACGGTAGGGATTGATGTTAAAAAAACAGAAAAAGAATTAATTATTAAGTGGCAGCTTGCAACGGTCAATATTCCATTGGAAGAAATTATTGAAATTACCGAAGATGATACTTACGGTGGCGAAAAAGCTGATGCAATTCGAATAGGTGCACCATATGGTACAACGAATCGGATTTTAATTAAAACGAAAAAACAAAATTACATATTGTTTACGACTAATATATCTAAAATTTTAAATGAAATACATTCATGAAAAACAAAAAGGCTATCTGTTCTCGATACTCAGTCGGGGTGGCAGATAGCCTTTTTGTTTGATATATAGGCAATAGTTTTAGCTGTTAAAACTTAGCTTGATGGCAATGCGGTGAGGCACTAAGGCACAGACCGCTTTGATAAGTTAATTTATTATGATTAAAAAAGCTATTTTCGTCAAAAATATGAATTGTATTTTTAAAGAAATTTTAAAAATTAAATAATAGAATTATTGATATACATTTTTTCTAGAGGAGGAAAAAAGATGTTTCAGGAAGTGTTTTCTCATATTCACCCCATCATGGTACATTTTCCTATTGTGTTAATTATTATGGCTACGTGTTACGACTTATTTTGGATTATAACGCATCGGGAGCTTTCGCCTAGAAAGGGTTATTGGCTATGGATGCTTGCTTTTATTTTTGCTTGGATTGCGGTTGGCACAGGTCCAGAAGAGGATGCGAGAGGAAATACGAATATTTTCGAGTATCATCAAAACTTAGCGGATCTTACTACTATATTGGCGTTTCTTGTAGTTGCTTTCCGTACGTTCTTCATTATTAAAAGGAAGGAATTTCAAAAATCTATACTGGTTGTGTATTGTTTGCTTTCAGTAATATGTTCTGTTGCGATTCTGTCTGTAGGGTATTTTGGTGGAAAAATGGTTTATGATCAGGGAGTGGGCGTAAAAGTGAATGATAAATATGTAAACCCTCCAAAACCGTGAAATTTTCATCATCATAATTAAGTAATGCTGGCTGTTTCTCATTATGTAAATGGTTCTTTTGAGGAACTAACAATATATCGTTCAAAACCGACATATCTACTATAGTTAGCATTTTTGGGAGAGCGGGCTCACACGCTCTCTTTTTTAGCTTGACCCCGCATTAACGGGCAGTAACCCCCACCTCAAGATGGAGAGAAAAGCGAAGAAGATAGGAGGGGGATAACTACCCGTAAAAGCCTGATTGGTTCAACTACCCATCAGTGGGAGATGAAGAAAACCCCCACTGATGGGAGTTTCACTTTATAGTGTCCAACTCAATAAGTGATATAATGAAAAAGAAACAAATAGGATGTGAAACGATAATGAAGCAAGCTTTAGTTGTTATTGACATGCAAGAAATCTTTTTTAATGAACCGCAAAACTTTTTATATGACAAGGAACATGTAGTTGAAAATATAAACGAATTAATCACAAAAGCTCATGAGAAAAATATCCCAGTTATCTTCATTCAACATACGAGCGCAGAGGAAACAGATGAACTGTTTGAAGAGAAAGATGAGTGGCAATTACATAAGGGGCTAGTGAAAACTCCTTCAGATAAAGTTATTCAAAAAACGAAATGGGATTCATTCTATCAAACAGAACTATTAAACTACTTAAAAGAGAAAGAAATTGAACAAATTATTTTTGCAGGTGCGCAAACTGAATTTTGTTTGGACACTACAATTCGAGCTGCGTATAGCTTAGGTTATCAAAATAACATTCTTTATAAAAATACACATAGTACATTAACGAGTACAGTATTAGAAGCGCAAACTATTATTAACCATCACGAGAATATTTGGAATAACCGATTTTTGAAAATTGTAGAATTAGATACAGTGCTATGAATAAAAGCTAGGAAACTATTCATTTGTTTTATTGAATTTTTTCCTAGCTTTTTCTTCTTTTAAATCACGGATTTCGTCTTTTAATTCATTTATAGATTCTCTCAGTTCTTTAATTTTTTGCGCTAACTTAGAAGCATTATCTCTTCTATTTTCTCTTCTTTTTTCTAAATAACATAGATTTAACTTAAACTTCCGCCCGGTAAAGTAAAATGAAAATCATTCCCTATGCTTAATTGCCAGCCTTCAAAAAAGCTACTATCATGAAAAATATCTAAAAAGATATTTTTATCAAATTCAATCGTTAAATCGGAAATTGGTGAAAAATGATGTACCTTTTGTACCTTCCTATTTAGTAGTAGTTTTCTTGCGATTTTACGAAATCTGGATCCATCCGAATCTGTAAGTTCATACTCTGGTTTTCCTACTTGTACCTCACTATGATTTCTTATACGCCAAGCACATTCTACAGTTAAACACCCATCTTCAAATATGATGATAAGAGGAAGTTTTGTTTCAGGATTTATTTCTTTTACTGATTGACCAAGTAACTCTGAGAAATTGTGCTCACTTAGATTTTGCATATATAGCCTCCCGTTCTAAATAAGGATAATACATGTAAGGAAAGGTTTATTGAAATATCCAATCTAAGGCAGTGTAAATACCGAGTAGAGTAAACAACATCATTAATATGAATACTGAGATACACCCAAAAGGAACGAGCTTATCTTGCCACGTTTCTTCAGGTACTTCTATAATTTTTTCTTTTACTTTTTCTTTTAGAGAAGATGCAGTGTGTTCCGAACATAACTTTTGAATAATTTTGTTATCCCCTTTAAATTTTAAAGCTCTAGCTATATGATTAGCGTTATTCCCCATAGATTTTTCAAATTGAGAACACGCCTCAATCATTTCAGGTGTTTTCTGCTCTTCTAGGTACCAATATCGACCAGCCATTGCGGGATGTTGTAATTTGTAATAGACATCTCCTAGTTTCTTACGAAGATATAATACATTAGGATAAGTAGAAATTAAGCCATGTAGTCGATCTCTTGCTTTTCCTAAATCATTATTTTTAATATCGTTTTCTATCTTTTTTAAGGTTTTTTCAGGTATGTTGTTTATGGTACAATCCTCCTTTTTCATTTCATAAATTGCTTAGGATATTCTCTCGTATAGTTTTTATCGTTACGCCAATCATACGTTTCTTGTTTGCGAATATTTAAAGTTTGATTTCCAATTCTAACTGTAGTTTCATCTACCCATTCAATAAGTGGATCTTCATCTGGATAATTCCAGTATATAGTTTTAGCAGAATTCGTTTTAAGATGAATTAACTCACCTCTAGCAGCGTTTGCGCTTAATGATCCTCCATCATGAAAATAAGTTTTAATTTTATAATCTCCATTTGGAGATTCAATCGTTCGAATTAGCTTTCCTTTTGGAACACCTTGCAAACTAAAAAACTTCCAATATACAAAACTAGCTCCAATAATCAACGTAGAAAGAAAAACAATTCTTATTTTTATCTTTGTTTTCTTGCCCTTTTTTTGTATTTTTTCCGTATTCATTTGCTTCTCCCTTAAAAATGGTTATATGTATCTTATACCATTTCATGGATAATTTCTATGTATGGCTAGGTGCCTGTGCTTTTAGGGAAAATCTCTTAGAAGGAAAGGGAATTAGTTTCCATACAAGAAAATATTTTTTATTTTTTGTCACAAATAGCTAATTTATGGTTTCTTTATAGTGAAAGCGGCTAATAAGGAGGAAGAAACGAGTGGAGGTGAAAGCTTCATTGTTAAATATGTATGAACAAGATTCGGTTTCCAATATACAGTTTCAAGATGTATTTAAACAATATTATGCTCACGTTGTGAGACAAATTATGAGGATTGTGCGAGATCAAGCAATTGCTGAAGATTTAGCGCAGGAAGTATTTTTGCAATTATATCATACAAAATGGAACCAAATTGAAAGTGTATCGGCATGGCTTGCAAAAGCATCCATTTATGCGGCATATAACTATTTGCGATCTGAAAAAAGGAATCAAGCAAGAATCGAAAAAGAAGCCAATAATAAACAGTCAATTAGCTGTCCGTCATCGGAAGAACAATGTATTCAAAAAGAAGAAATTACTTGTGTACAAAGTACATTAAAAGAAATGGATGAGCGTGAACGTACCCTCTTATTGATGAAGTTTTCGGGATTTCAATATAAAGAAATAGCGGAGGCAACTCATATGGAAGTTTCCTCGGTTGGAACAATGCTAGCAAGAGCAAAGGCAAAATTTCGGAAGATGTATAGAGGGGTAAAGGAGGAGTGACAAATGAAATGCCAAGATATTGGATTTATTCAGGCATATTTAGATGGAGAATTAAACCGCGATGAAAGAAAGCGATATATTCAGCATCTTGACCAATGTAAAGCATGTCAAAAGACGTTAGAAGAAATGAGCAAGCTTAATCAATGGGTACAAGTGGTATTGGATGATGAATTCACAAACGTTGGTCAAGAAGTTGATATCGACGTTGATCGAGCTTGGAAAAACTTTGAACAAAATATACAAAATCATAATACGAAAGAAACAAACAGTGAGGAAATTAAAAAGAAGGGAAGATGGGAGAATATGAAGAAATCATCTAAACGTTGGATTGCTGCAACAGCGGCAGCGGCAGTTGTGTGTGTGTCTTTAACAGTTCCAGAAGTACGGGCAGGAGCAAGTAACTTGTTATCGATTTTTCGAGTAAAGGATGTGCAGCTCGTTCAACTTACTGATTCAGACTTACGTGAAATGGAAGGATGGATCTCTAATATGGAAGAAGGAGAAAAGTCCATTAAAGGAATTGGGAAAATAGGAATCAAAGATAATGGAAGTAAAAAAGATGCTCATTTTCAGTCAGAACAGCAAGCAAGAGAAGCTGGATATGATGTTCCAAAAGTACCAAATGGATATCGTGTAACGAATGTGGATGTGAATCCGTCATTTATTATGCAATTTGAGCTCGATACAGAAAAAGCTAATAAATTATTGAAACAATTACAAAGTAATACGCAATTTGAAAGTGCTTTGAATGGTAAGCAGTTTTCAATCACAGTTCCGGAATCAGTACGTACTCAAATAGAAGTTGAGGGCAATCGAACATCAAGCGCTTTTTCTTATAATGTGATTGATGCACCAAAAATTTCTGTTCCAGAAGGTGTAGATGTTGCGAAATTACAAAAAACAGTTTTAGAGCTTCCGATTATTCCTGGGAATGTGAAAACACAACTTGCAGGTATTCAAGATTGGACACATACATTGCCGATTCCTTATGTAGCAAAAGATGCAAAAGCATCAGAGACAAAGGTTCAAGGAGTAAAGGCCGTTTTATATAGTGCTGAATATGAAAACGTGCTGATTTGGGAGAAAGATGGGAAATTGCATATGATCGAGCAACATAAAGAGCAAGGAAAAGATATGAATGCAAGTGATCTTATTAAACTTGCAAATGAATTAAAATAATGATTGAACAAGAGCGGCTCCGCAAAAGGGGCGGCTCTGTTCCTGTATAGGGCGGAGGTAAAACATGAACGAAGACTGGATTATACAAACAAAGAATTTAACAAAACAATATAACGGAAAAGGCGGTATCCGCAACATTTCATTAGACGTTCCGCGCGGTACTGTATTCGGGTTTATAGGTCCTAACGGTGCAGGGAAAAGTACGTTTGTGCGAACGATGCTTGGATTGATTCACGCGGATTCTGGAACAGCGCAAATGCTAGGACAGCCGATTGGGACAATTGAATCAAAACGGCGCATTGGCTATTTACCTGAACTGTTTCGCTATCCTGATTGGCTGACTGGTTGGCAGTTACTTGAAACGCATGCGAAATTATGCGATCTGCCTTTTCGAGAGCGGAAAGCAAAAATGAATGAGGTTATTGAAAAAGTAGGTCTAAAGGGAAGGGAGAAAGAAAAAATTCGCGGTTATTCAAAAGGAATGCAGCAGCGTATTGGACTGGCCTGTGCCCTGCTTTCTGATCCGGAATTGATTTTTTTAGATGAGCCAACATCCGCGCTTGATCCAATCGGACGAAAAGAAGTGCGTCATTTAATGGAAGAGCTTCGAGACCAAGGGAAGACAGTATTTTTAAATAGCCATCTATTAAATGAAATTGAACATCTATGTGATCACGTGGCGATTATTAATAAGGGAGAGTTAATTGTACAAGGAGATTGGCGCTCATTAATGATGATTCAAACAGAAGTTGAAGTAACACTTGGCGAAAAGAGCGAATTGTTTTTTAAACAACTGCCTCCGTTTATTAAAAATGTAAGGAAGATAGAAGAACAGCAAAATCGTAAACGTTGGATTATCACGCTGCAACAAGAAGACGACATTCCTAGATTGTTAGAAGCATTTGTATCACTACATATTCCTGTGTATCAGCTAAATCCGGTTCACCCGCATTTGGAAGATGTGTTTATGTACTGGGTGAATAAGAAAGAGGGGACGCAGCATGTGGACAATCGCCAAGTTATCATTTAAAGAAATCCTTTTAAAGCGTATTTTTACCATTACATTATGTATGACTTTTGCCTTTTTAATATTTTATGGAGTGGCCATTCATTACGCCGTCAGTGAAATCATTCCAGGAGAATCTAGTGGTCTTTCGACAGCTCAAGATTTTATGAGCAAGAGTTTCTTTTCTACACAACTTCTTGGGGTAGGGTTATACTTTTCTTCGTTTATCACAGCGTTGTTAGCTATTTTAAGTAGTGTTGGCAGCATTGCCAATGAAATTGAAAGTCATCAAATTGATACATGGTTGACGAGACCGATTTCGCGCTTTTCCTTTTTAATGGGAAAATGGATCGGCTTATGTTGCTTACTGATTGCGTACGCAGCCTTTCTATTTATAAGTATCGTGCTTATTCATCAAACAATGGGAGGGAATACGTTTCATTTAGATTTCACGGCGACGCAGATTATAAAAGCATTGGCTCTTTTTTTAATACAGCCCGTTATTTTAATTAGCATCGCGATATTACTAAGCACACGTATGGCGACATTAAATGCTGGCATTGTGTTAATTATTTTGTACGGAACTGGGTTTATTGGCGGATTTGTTGAGCAAATCGGTACATTGGCACAAAAAACAGCACTTGTAAACATGGGCATAATTGCAAGCCTTTTATTCCCAATTGATACAATGTATCGTAAAATGACAATCTATTTATTTGATTCATCAGACAATCCTTTATCAATAGCCTCACAAGGAGTGTTCGGGAGTGTTTCGACACCGAGTAATATGATGATTGTTTATGCTGTTTTATATGTGTTAGCAGCTATTTTTATAGCGATTCGTACATTTAAATCACGTGATTTATAAGGGGATGAAACTTCAATGTATTCTCCAAATGCTGTAAAGTGTGAAAGGAAATCCATCTCTTTATGTAGAGGTGGGTTTTATTTTATATCTCATTATCTGAATTTCACCAACTATTAATCATTTGCCTTCCTATTCAAAAACGACTACAATTTTACTGTTATTGAAGACCGAAAAAATAATAGAATAGGAGGGAAGGGGCATGCCAAGGAAAGTATGGCTATTAGTAGCTGGGATGATTATTAATGTCACAGGTGCTTCTTTTTTATGGCCTTTTAACACCATTTATTTACATGATCATTTAGGGAAGTCATTATCTGTGGCCGGAATGGTATTAATGATTAACTCGTTAACAGGAGTAATTGGTAATTTACTCGGCGGTGTTTTATTTGATAAATGGGGCGGATATAAGTCCATTTTAGTTGGTATTGTTATTACACTATTAGCGATTTTAGGACTGGTATTCTTCCATGGTTGGCCATTTTATGTTGTGTGGCTTGCGTTAATTGGATTTGGTTCTGGAATGGTCTTTCCGTCGATGTATGCAATGGTCGGAACGGTTTGGCCAGAAGGCGGACGGAGAGCATTTAATGCGATGTATGTAGGACAAAACGTTGGAATCGCTATTGGAACAGCGTGCGGTGGCTTAGTTGCTTCTTATCGTTTTGATTATATTTTCTTAGCGAACTTTATTTTATACTTTATTTTCTTCTTAATTGCTTTTATTGGATTCCGTGGTATGGAAGATAAGAAAGAGAAGAGTGTAGAAGTAAAAGAAAAAACGAAAAAAGGTTGGTCACTTACACCAGGATTCAAGGCGCTTCTTATTGTATGTGTAGCATATGCTTTATGCTGGGTTACATATGTACAGTGGCAAGGAGCGATTGCAACGTATATGCAGGAATTGAATATTAGTCTTCGTCATTATAGTTTATTATGGACGATAAATGGTGCGATGATTGTTTGTGCTCAGCCATTAATAAGTATGATTATTCGAGCGATGAAGCGTTCTTTAAAACAACAGATTATGATCGGGATTGGTATTTTCGCAGTATCCTTCATTGTACTGAGTCAAGCGCAGCAATTTACAATGTTCCTTGTCGCAATGGTGACATTAACAATTGGTGAATTATTTGTTTGGCCAGCTATTCCAACAATTGCGAATATCCTTGCACCAAATGATAAGCTCGGTTTTTATCAAGGTGTTGTAAATAGTGCAGCAACTGTTGGGAAAATGTTTGGACCTGTTGTCGGCGGAGCAATTGTAGATCTATATAATATGGAAGTATTGTTCATAGCGATAATGGTAATGCTTGTAGTAGCACTTATCGCAACGAGTATTTATGATAAGAGAGTACGGGTTGAAGAAACAGTAGAAGAAAAAATTGCAGTTTAGTTTGACGGAACATGTAACTTGTTTTAGAATATATTTTAAATAACTCATATGTAATAACAGTGATAAGGAGTAGTAGTAATAGAAGCTGGTTTAGAGAGTTGACGGTCGGTGCAAGTCAATCCACGTTTCGTTATGAACTCGCCTTGGAGTTGCAATCGTGAAAGATAGTAGCGATTTGTCGTCTATCCACGTTACGGATCTAAGCGAATGTATGTATGACATTAATTTAGGGTGGTACCGCGGGAATATAACCTCTCGTCCCTTTTCTGGGATGAGGGGTTTTTTGTATTTTTGGCGGTGAAAATATATAGAATTTGAATGGAGGGTATTTCATGAGCTTCAATCATCAAGAAATTGAAAAGAAGTGGCAAGCGTATTGGGAAGAGAATAAAACATTCCGTACGCCAGATGAAACAGATAAACCGAAATTTTACGCACTAGATATGTTCCCATATCCATCAGGTGCAGGTCTGCACGTAGGACATCCAGAAGGATATACAGCAACGGACATTTTATCTCGTATGAAACGTATGCAAGGCTATAACGTACTTCATCCAATGGGATGGGATGCGTTCGGTCTTCCAGCAGAGCAATACGCACTTGATACTGGAAACAGCCCGGCTGAATTTACAGAGAAAAACATTAACACGTTCCGCAATCAAATTAAATCATTAGGTTTCTCTTATGATTGGGATCGTGAAGTAAATACGACAGATCCAGGCTATTACAAGTGGACACAATGGATCTTCCTAAAATTATTTGAAAAAGGCTTAGCTTACGTGGATGAAGTACCAGTAAACTGGTGCCCGGCACTTGGTACTGTACTTGCGAACGAAGAAGTAATTGATGGCGTAAGTGAGCGCGGCGGACATCCTGTTGAGCGTCGTCCGATGAGACAATGGATGCTTAAGATTACAGCTTATGCAGATCGTTTACTTGAAGACTTAGATGAACTTGATTGGCCAGAAAGCTTAAAAGATATGCAGCGCAACTGGATCGGTCGTTCTGAAGGAGCAGAAGTACACTTTAACATCGACGGTACAGATGAGAAGTTTACGGTGTTTACAACGCGTCCTGATACACTATTTGGTGCAACTTACTGTGTACTTGCTCCAGAGCATGCGCTTGTTGCAGAAATTACAACTGCAGATCAAAAAGAAGCAGTGGAAGCATACATTGATTCTGTAAAAGCGAAAAGTGATTTAGAGCGTACAGAGCTTGCGAAAGAAAAAACAGGCGTATTTACAGGTGCTTATGCGATTAACCCAGTAAACGGTGAGAAATTACCAATCTGGATCGCTGACTATGTGCTTGCTAGCTACGGAACAGGTGCAGTAATGGCAGTTCCAGCACATGATGAGCGTGATTACGAGTTTGCGCAAACATTCGAGCTTCCAATGAAAGAAGTTGTAGAAGGCGGAGACATTACGAAAGAAGCACATACAGGTGATGGTGCTCACGTAAATTCTGCATTCTTAGATGGCTTAAATAAAGAAGAAGCAATTGCAAAAATGATTGAATGGCTTGAAGTAACAAGTGCAGGAAATCAAAAAGTAACATACCGTCTTCGTGACTGGTTATTTAGCCGTCAACGTTACTGGGGTGAGCCGATTCCGATTATCCACTGGGAAGATGGCACAATGTCAGCTGTAAAAGAAGAAGAATTACCATTAGTTCTTCCGAAAACAGAGAACATCCGTCCATCTGGTACAGGTGAATCACCACTTGCAAACATTGATGAGTGGGTAAATATTGTTGATCCAGTGACTGGTAAGAAAGGTCGCCGCGAGACAAACACAATGCCGCAATGGGCAGGTAGCTGCTGGTATTACCTACGTTATATCGATCCGAAAAACAGCGAAGCACTTGCTGATCCAGAAAAAATTAAACAATGGCTTCCAGTCGATATTTACATCGGCGGTGCAGAGCATGCAGTACTTCATTTACTATATGCACGCTTCTGGCATAAAGTATTATATGATGTAGGCGTGGTTCCAACGAAAGAGCCATTCCAACAACTATTTAACCAAGGTATG
Source organism: Bacillus sp. EA-CB0995 (assembly GCF_055814245.1). NCBI lineage: Bacteria > Bacillati > Bacillota > Bacilli > Caryophanales > Bacillaceae > Bacillus > Bacillus sp. EA-CB0995. The sequence goes on from NZ_CP169269.1 coordinate 945,420, forward strand.
ATTCTAGGTGAAAACAACGAGAAGATGAGTAAATCAAAAGGTAACGTTGTAAACCCTGATGATATCGTAGCAAGCCACGGTGCAGATACACTTCGTCTATACGAAATGTTTATGGGACCATTAGATGCTTCTATTGCTTGGTCTGAAAATGGTCTTGACGGAGCTCGTCGTTTCTTAGATCGCGTATGGCGTCTATTTGTTCAAGATAATGGTGAACTAAGCGAGAAAATTACAGATGCAGCAAATAAAAATCTTGAAAAAGCATATCATCAAACAGTGAAGAAAGTAACAGAAGACTATGCAGAACTTCGCTTTAACACTGCGATTTCTCAAATGATGATGTTTGTAAATGATGCATATAAAGCAGAAACACTTCCAAAAGAATATGTAGAAGGTTTTGTGAAATTGTTAGCACCAGTTGCACCGCACGTAGCGGAAGAGCTTTGGAGCAAGCTTGGACATAACGAAACAATCACATATGTAAGCTGGCCAACATTTGATGAGTCTAAACTTGTAGAAGATGAAGTTGAAATCGTTGTTCAAGTCATGGGCAAAGTACGTGCGAAGCTAACGATGAAAAAAGATGCATCAAAAGAAGAAATGGAACAACTTGCAATTGAGGCAATTAAAGAGCAAATTGAAGGGAAAACAGTTCGTAAAGTAATTGTTGTTCCTGGAAAACTTGTGAATATCGTAGCGAATTAATGGAAAAGAGCACCTATTTTTAGGTGCTCTTTTTATGTTTTGAACGGGATGAAAGAGCTGAATTTTAGACAGACAAACACCTATTTCTCTTTTTGCAATATGATAACATCGACACATTAAATTGTGAGGAAGAGGTGAACGAAATGAATTATAATGAACAACGACAAATGATTAGTCCATCTGGCATGGGTGGAGTTCCTACAACACAAGTAGGATATCCACATGGAGGATATCCTTATGGCTATCATCATGTGGGATATCATCCACATTATCCATATCATCATGTGGGGTATCATCCACATTATCCATATCATCATCATGGCTATCAACATGTTATTTATCATCCTCATCACCATGGTTATTATCACGGCCATCCTTCTGTCACGCCATATCAAGGCATGTAAGATTAAACAACTATGGAATAGGGCGTTAGTGCCTTAAAGAAAATCTCCTTCTATGCAAGGAGATTTTTTATTTGGGAATGATAAAGAAAAAGGGGGTGTATACATATGGGAAAAGGTAGAAGTAACAATACTGGCCAAAGACAGCCTAATTTCGATGCAAATGCTTCGAAAGGAAAGCAACCTCAGATGGGAGATTCGAAGAAGAAATAGAGAAAAGGAGCCATTTAACAGATGGCTCCTTTTCAAATGGAAATCATATATTATTTTTTTGCTTCTTGACGCTGACGTTCAATTTCCGCACGAAGTTGTGGTTCTGGTGCTTCCCATCCTTCAGGTTTTAAAATCTTGCCGTCACCTTCGCGGAAGCGTGGTTTACCGTCTGGGAATAATTTTGCCATGTTTGCATTGTTCACAATCTCAAAACCTTTATCAGGACGTACACCCATTTCAGCAAACGTTCCAAATGCAAAGTAAATTAAGTCAATTAATGCATCGTATTGATCTTCTACTGTATTTGCTTCTAAGAACTCCTCTAGTTCTTCTTGCATAAAGCTTGCACGAATTTTTGCACGCTCTTCTGTTAATTTTGTTGGAGTATCAGCAACAGGGTGACCGAATACTTCATGCATTTTCGCAACAAGTTCATATCCTTTATCTAAACCTTTTTCGTTTGTCATGTTGTTTCATCCTTTCTCGTTCTTTGCCGATTTTTATTGTAACATGATTTACGTTAGGGAGGCTTAAAATCTGTTTTTACTAAAAAAGATCCTCTTTCCAATTTAATTTTAGGAAAGAGGATCAATTATTTTACTCAATAACGCCTGAATTTGTAATATCAACTGTATACTTTACTTTCACAGGAACATCTTTGTACATTTTTTCCCATTCTTTCAATTTAAAAGGTCTGTAGTGTTGTTTAAATCTGGCACCTAAAGCGAGCGGGTCTGTATCAAGAGATTGAAATTTTTTTATTAATTTTACTCCATCTGCATTTAAGCTCTTTTCAATGTCTTTTCGTATTTTTTCTACATTTTTTTTGTTTTCTAGGTTAGCTTGCTTCGAAACCTCTTGAATGCGAGCTGCCATTTTTACGTGAATAAAAAAGGAAGGCTTGCCGTTGCTTACATATACACGATAAGAAGGAGAAGAACGAATATTGTTAATGATCGTATAGCCTAATTTTGTTTTAAATTCATGCGAATCCATCTGACTTTTCTCGAGCAGTGATTTAAAAAGAAACATATCTTTTTCTTCTACTTTTCCTATATACATACCTGTTTTGAAAAGAGCCATACCTGTAATTTTAATGCTTTTATTTTTCTTTTTTAATATAGGCATATACGTATCTTGCCCTTCACGATAATATCTGGCAGCCTGAAGGTGTAAATTATCTTTTGGTAATACACCCGTTTTCATATTATGTTCTAACGTTTTTGTCATGTAGATTGCTACGTTAGCAGATGTGTTATATTTGCCTGTGAGCAGTTTTTCCCCTTCTCCATTTCCGCCACCTTCAAGGATGCCAACATATAATAAGTTACCGATAGTTACATCGCGAAGAAGCGTATCAAGTATACCAGAGAGTCCTTTTTTAGCTAGTTTTTCTGTGAAAAGATTAACGCGCATTTGTCCGCTGACAAGAGGTTGTCCAGATTCTAAAGAAGTTGTTACTTTAATTTGTTTGACTGTATTCCCATACCCTTGAAGTACTTGTACTTTATTCCCTTTTCTTTGAATAGGACAAACGTAAGTCACTTTTACTCTTTTTTATTTGAGTCTGTATCTGAGGCGACATCAAAAACAGCACCTTGAATGAGGCTAAGATCATCAACAATGTTTTTGGGTACACATGCTGTTGTAAAAAATAAGCATAAACTAAAAAGGAATACTACTTGCTTTTTGATGTTTTCCATTTCTTTTTCACCCACATTATAAGAAATAAAACCGGGATGTACACGTAAACAATCCAAAAACTTGCTTTTGAGACTTGACTAATAAAATTATTAATGTCATACCGTTCTGTTAGCAATTGTGAAATAATGACGGTTAAGAATAGTAAGGAAATTAATATGTATTTTTGTTTTACGCGAAATAGTTCATGTAATCCTCTTGTTGCACCCCATAAGGGTAGGATGATACTTGTAATTGCAATGAGTGCATAGCCGGAGATAGCAATATATTCTAGTCGCTCAATGAAAGGAAGTTTAATTACTTGTGTGATGGATAGCTGTGACCAAATTGTTTTTGATAATTGTTTTTCGCTAAAGAACGCAAAAGCAAGAATTGTACTTAGTAAATATAAAAAGTTAGAAAATAAAACACCATATTGTGCAAATTTATGAGATTTCTCGGGTGTTTTAATAAATGGATATATCATCAAAATAATTTCGAAACTAATCATTGTATAAACAGATGCTTGAACTGATTTTAAAATATCCCCAAAAGAATGAGAGAATATAGGTAGTAGGTTTGCAAAGTTACTGTATTTCATTGCTAAAAATAACATCATGATATATCCGCATGTAGCGACAACAGAAACAACACAAATACCAGTCATAACTCGAAAGCCAGATGAGATAATGTAATAACTAAGTAGAGATAAAAAGATTGTTAATTTCCATGTAGCTGCTGTTGGGAACATCCAAACTTGAACAATTTCTACGTACGTGCGCATAACGGATACGCTAACAAGAAAGAAATATACAAGAAATATTAGAGTGAATGCATTTCCTATCCATTTTCCAAATATATTTTGATGCAATGTAATCAGGTTTCCATTCACACTTCCTAATAAACGGTACATCATCCACATCAGAAGGTGAATTATTATCCCTCCAATAATAACGCCTATCCATGCATCGTATCCGGCAGCTTTTGCAATAATACGTGCAAATCCAAGAACACCAACCCCGAATTGTGCACTATGGATTAAGAAAAAAGCAAAAATGGGAGATACTTTGTAGGTTATTTTAACTGTACTCATATGCTCTCCTCGTTTCTTACTCATCAAAATCTGTCATACGTTTTTGAAACACTTCTTTTACATAACGACCGGCATGTTGCGGCCTTGATTGAATATTGCGTGTATCTATTTTCGATAAGGGCATTCGTACGAGTGAGTCTTTTATCGACTGTTTCCGAAATGGATAAAAAAGCCCGTACGGTTTTCGAAGGGATGATAATTGAAAAAGTCGCGTTAAAAGAATGACAAATCCTAGCGAAATTCCTAATAGTCCCCACAACTCTGCAAGTATTAGAAATGGAAAGCGAAGTAAACGAACGGCATTACCCATTTTATAAATGGGTGTAATAAACGATGCAAGCGCAGATAAGGCGACGATGATCAACAAAATATTACTTGTTAATCCCGCTTGTACAGATGCTTGCCCAATAACGATACCGCCTACAATACCGAGTGTTTGTCCGACTTTCATTGGTAAACGTGTCCCTGCTTCACGGAGAAGGTCAATGGCTAACTCTAGAAAAATAGCCTCTATTAAAGGCGGGAATGGCACTTGTGCCCGCGATAAAATTAATGTTTCCAGCAAATCACTTGGAATCAATTCGTAATGATAACTAAGCACCGCTACATATAGAGGCGTTGCACAAATTGAAAATGTAACTGCTAAAAAACGTAATAAGCGGGAAAATGTTGCATAAAACCATGACACACTGTAATCCTCAGGCGAGATGAAGAAGTCTAGTAGAGATACAGGTGCTAATAAAACATTTGGTGAACCATCGACAAATAGAGCAATTTTTCCGTCAACGAGCCCGCTGCTTACACGATCAGCACGTTCTGTATTAATAAAAGTTGGAAAAATAGATGTATCGCCCATTAAATGGGGAATATAATAGCTATCATTAATTTGCTCATATTGAATTTTGCTCAGGATATCTTCTAAATATGTGATGTTTTCTTCTTCTGCTAAATTACTCAAATACATCATAACGACTTTTGTTTTTGAAAATTCCCCGATTAACAATTCTTTTGTTTTTAATTCCAGGACTGGTAAACGCTTACGAACAAGATTAATGTTTGTATCGATATCCTCTACAAATCCTTCTTGCGGCCCAATAACTGCTGATTCGTTTAATGGTATACTCGGCAATCTGTATTTCTCAATTGCGATGTTTGCAAGTAGGCATTCAGTATCATGCTCCTGCAGTTGAATAATGGCATGCCCTTTTAAGACCATTTCTTCAATTTTTTTACATCACTTGTAATGGTAAGGCCGCTTATTGGAACCATTGCTTTTATTTCTTCTAGTGTTGGCGCAGTATGATGTAATAAAGCAGGCATTAAATAATTTTGTAATCTCATACCATCCATTGATGTACGAAAATACGAAATCCAATAAGGCTTAGCTGGGTCTTCGGAAGTATGATAGTGAACAAAATCGCTTGATTCTTGTAATTTTTGCAGAAGTTCTTGTAGTGAATGAGCTGTTTCATGCTCTGGCTTACTAAAATCGAAAATGCCGTTTTTACTTTGTTTGGAATATTGTTGGTTTGATTGTTGATTTGGCTGTTGCTTATTTGTATCAGCTTGTTGTTGATTTGGCTGTTGCTTATTTGTATCAGCTTGTTGCTGTTTTGGCTGTTGCTTATTTGTATCAGCTTGTTGTTGTTTTGGCTGTTGCTTATTTGTTTGAGCTTGTTGTTGTTTCGGCTGTTGCTTATTTGTTTGAGTTTGTTGTTGCTCTGGTTGTTGCTTGTTTGTTTGAGTTTGTTGTTGTTCCGGCTGTTGCTTGCTTGTTTGAGCTTGTTGTTGTTCCGACTGTTGCTTGTTTGCTTGAGCTTGTTGTTGTTCCGGCTGTTGCTTGTTTGCTTGAGCTTGTTGCTGTTCCGGTTGTTGTTTACTTGCTTGAGCTTGTTGCTGTTCCGGTTGTTGTTTACTTGCTTGAGCTTGTTGTTGTTTTGGCTGTTGCTCCGTTTGCTTAGTTTGTTGTGTGCCTTTCATTTGTTCCTTCTTTGTTGCATCTGTACTGTTCTTTTTTCTATGAAACCATTTAAAAAACATATGTATTCCCTCTTTATCCAAATAAGATAACTTTAGTCTGTGGGAATTTTTATATATTATGCACATATTTGTATTTGAAAAAAGCGAAACAAATGGCTGGGTTATGGTAGGAGGAAATCATGCCCTATCGTTCGAATAAATATAATTGATTATGGTGTATGCGCATTCTTGTAACAAAGGATATATTTGCAGCGGCTTTTTTCGCTTTGTCTTCAGTATCACACTTTGTTTGTACTAGTAGAAATGAGGAAAAGTGTTATGTAAGGAGGACGAAATGGTGTTATATGTAGAAAAACAAGAATTTCGATTAAAGAAATTCACATTTGAAAACGGTGCATCAATCCCAATTCAAATTGGTTATGAAACATACGGTAAGTTAAACCGTGAGAAGTCCAATGCGATTTTAGTATGTCATTATTTTAGTGCAACGAGTCATGCGGCAGGACAGTATACAGAGCATGACCCTCTTCCTGGATGGTGGGATGAATTAATTGGACCAGGAAAAGCAATCGATACAAATAAATATTTTGTTATTTGCACGGACAATTTGTGTAACGTTCAAGTGAAAAATCCTTATGTTGTGACAACCGGGCCAAAGATGATAAATCCAGAAACAGGTGCAGAGTATGGGATGACTTTTCCCGTCTTTACGTTTCTTGATATGGCTCGTATTCAATACGAATTAATACGACATATGGGGATTGCGAGGTTACATACTGTGATTGGGCCATCTGCTGGTGGGATGATTGCTCAGCAATGGGCGGTTCATTACCCGCATATGATGGAGCGAGTGATTGGCGTCATTACAAATCCGCAAAATCCAATAGTGACGGCTGTTAATGTTTTGCAAAATGCAATAGATGCCATTCAATTAGATCCAGCTTGGAATAATGGAAATTACGGAGAGAGGCAGCCGGTGAAAGGACTGCATATGGCCGCTAAAATGATGTTTATAAACGCATTTGATGCGCATTATTATGAGACGACATTTTCGCGGAGCCATACAGAATCTGCACCTTATCAAGATTTCTTTACTTTAACTTCATTTGAAGAAGAAATTCATGAAGTAACATTACAGAATATTGCATTTGTCGATGCAAATTCATGGATGTATACAGCAAAAGCAACGTTATTACATGACATTGCCCGCGGTTTTTCTTCATTAGAAGAAGCGCTTCGACAAGTAGAAGCAAGCGTCCTTATGATTCCTTGTAAGCAAGATATACTACAGCCTTCTCGTTATAATTATGAAATGGTTGAGTTATTGAGGAAGACTAGAAAATTTGCAGAAGTGTATGAGATTGAAAGTATACATGGACATATGGCAGGGGTGTTAGAGACACATTTGTTTGCTAGCAAAGTACATCAATTCATAAATCAGCGAACTTCAAATGTTCTCTAATGAGACTTGGGAACATAGCTTGTTTTCTAGCTATTGCATGCTAAAATTGAGAATGAATCGAAAGAAGGAGGCAGTTCTATGTCTGAAATTAAAACAATTATGCCACAAGAAGTACAAGAGCGTTTAGAAAAAGGGGAAACGTTATTTTTAGTAGATGTGCGTGAAGATGAAGAAGTAGAATACGGGAAAATTCCAGAAGCAGTTCATATTAAAATGAATGATATTCCGCATAAAGTAGACTTCTTTGATAAAGAAAATGAATACATTTTTATCTGTAGATCAGGTGTGCGCAGTGAAAATGTTTGTCATTATTTAAATGAACTAGGCTATAAAACAGTAAACATGGTTGGCGGCATGATGCAATATGAAGGTGAAATTAAATAAAGTTCAACTAATCATCAGCGGGGATATCCCTGCTAGAAATAATTCTTTTAAAACTTGAAACGCGTCCGTTTCAAGTTTTTTTCTTTTGCATACAGTGTAGAAAGGAAGAGATATTGTTAAGGAAGGTGGTTTACGGGTGAATCCACTTATTCGCAAAATTAAAATCATAAACAATAGAGGACCAATCAATATGGGGAATTGTTATGATCTTTCTCCGTTTATTGCGACGAAGATATTTAGTGGGGCTGGTGGATCAAGCTCTGCTAGATTGTTAAATGGGAAGTTAATGCCACCGAGCGTACCACGAGGTAATACTGAATTTACTCCGGCGGAAATAAGTGTAACAGCAGGAGTGTAATAGAAAGGTTGTATAAAAATGGGAGCTTGTATTAAGGAGTTTGTTATTATAAATAATTCTGGGAATATTTTCACAGGAGATAATTTGCGGGATACTTCGTTTGTTGCAACAAAAACATTTACCGGATCAACAGGACCAACATGTATGGATGTTGTAGTCGTTATCGGAAATACAAATGAAGTTTGTCTGAAACCTGGAGACACAATTACAACAACTATTACACGAGGTAGCACCTTGACAGGTGCTGCTGCAAGTAGTAGCGGGATGACAGATACTTTACCGGGAGCTCAGAATAGCAATGGGATGACAGGTACTTCACAGGGAGCTCAGAATAGCAATGGGATGAAAGGTACTTTACAGACAGCTCAGAATAGCAGCGGGATGACGGGTGCTTCACAGGGGACTACGAATAGCAATGGGATGACAAGTGCTTTACCGGGAGCTCAGAATAGCAGTGGGATGACGGGTGCTTCACAGGGAGCTGCGAATGTGGAGCGTACAGATTGTATAGTAGAATAAGAAAAAAGCATTCCGATGAAAGGAATGCTTTTCTATTTTTATAAAATACTTATTTTGTAAAAAATCCCCTAATTAAAGTTTCATTTCGTTAGACTCTATCGGTTTTCTTTTTCGATAAATAACATAGCTGCGTCGTAAATATTTCACGGGAACGCTAAAGACATGAACGAGTCTTGTAAATGGCCATGCTGCAAACAGTCCCATTGCTGCAACGATGTGAATTTTAAACCAAATTGGCACCTCCGCCATATACTCGGCTTTAGGTTGGAAAATAAAGAGGCTGCGGAACCACGGGCCAACCGTTGTTCGATAATCAAAACCATTTGAATCAATATTTAAAAATGTAGAAGAAAGTCCTGCGAGCATTACGATGAGCAACAAGATGAGGGCAATGTAGTCTCCCTTTGTACTTGTTGCGATAATACGTTTTACGGTAAAGCGGCGATACGTTAAAATGAATAATCCGATTATAGAAGCAATACCTGCCGGAAGGCCGAAACCGATTGCCATTATATGATACGTATGCTCAGAAATGCCGAGGGAACTATAGACGGATTCGGGGATTAAAATTCCCATGACATGCCCGCCAATTACGAACATAATACCAAAATGAAACAATAAACTTCCGATTCGGAGCATTTTCTTCTCTAATAGTTCACTAGATTTTGATGTCCAACCAAATTGATCGTAGTTGTATCTAAAAATATGCCCACCAATGAAAATGACTAAAATGATATATGGAAAGAGTACCCATAAAAATTGATTTATCATCTTTGCCGTACTCCTTTCTATTCTATTTCATACTGCCATGCACCAATAGCAGTAAGGATGCATCGGACAATTGGTTCGTACATATTGTTTGCGTCTTTTAATTGTTGATGCAATGCCTCGATATTGCTTGTGTATTTTTTCATAATCGGCTCACTATCTTCTTCCTCTGCATTTGCGAGAAACTCTAACATAAGTGGTAAATAATCAGGCAGTTCTTTATCCGTTACAGCGAAGCCTGCTTTTTGATAGTGTTGTTTTAATTCTAGTAGTTCAATTCCTCGTTCTCGTTGTTCACCGGTATTCATATAAGTAAGATACATATTTGTTTTTTTGCCAAAATCAAATGTATATACATACGATTCAATTAATTCATCATTTGTTTTTTGCTTCGCTTGTTCGATAAATGTTGTAAGGGTAGTGCGAATTTCCTCATGTTCGATGCTTTGAATATCACTCTGTAAATGAGGAAGTGCTTCTCTCCATCCCTGTTCAGGATAGGAGAGAAGAAAGGAAGAACAAGAAAAAGCAGTTTGTAAACTTTGTTTCATAGTTGTTACCTCCTTTATTTTAAGAGATTGTCATACAAGAGCCCGGGCCGCCAGCAAAGGAAAGACCGCAGCTTCCTTGCTCGTTATAAAGGTCTGCTACTTGTTCGCGGTGAGAAGTTGGAATGACGAAACGATCTTTATATTTCGCAATCGCAAGAAGACGGTACATATCTTCAATGTCTTCTTTTGTTAAGCCCAGTCCTGTTAATACATCTTCATTTGGTTCTTTATTTATTTGCAATGCTCTCATATGGGTACGCATAACAGCCATTTTTTTCAATGTAAGACGAATATGAGATTCATCGCCTGCAGTTAATAAGTTTGCTAAATATTGAATCGGAATACGCATATTATCAATAGCAGGGAAAATTTCTTCTGCTTGCCAGTTGCTTCCTTTTCCTTCGACCATGTTCATAATCGGGCTTAAAGGCGGGATGTACCAAACCATTGGCAACGTACGATACTCTGGATGAAGTGGAAGCGCAATTTTCCAATCGATAATCATTTTATAAATAGGTGATTGCTGAGCAGCTTTGATCCATTCTTCTGGAATACCTTGTTTCTTTGCTTCAGCGGCTATTTCTGGATCGTTTGGATCTAGGAATACGTTAAGCTGAGAATGGTATAAGTCTTTTTCATCTTCTACAGATGCGGCTTCTTTTACTTTATCAGCGTCATATAACATAACTCCGATGTAACGAATGCGTCCAACGCATGTTTCAGAACAAATTGTCGGCATACCAGCTTCAATACGCGGGAAACACATCGTACATTTTTCAGCTTTATTCGTTTGCCAGTTGAAATACACTTTTTTGTATGGACAAGAAGAGACACAGAATCTCCAAGCGCGGCATGCGTTTTGATCAACAAGGACAATTCCATCTTCATCGCGCTTATACATAGAGCCAGATGGACAAGAAGATACGCACGGCGGATTGATGCAATGTTCGCAAATACGCGGTAAGTACATCATGAACACATTTTCGAAATCCGTTTTAACTTCTTCTTCCATTTTCTTGACGTTTGGATCTTGTAAGCCTGTTATATGCCCGCCTGCTAAATCATCTTCCCAGTTTGGTCCCCACTCAATTTTATCGATAAATTCACCTGTAATGGCTGACTTTGGGCGAGCAACCGGCTGGTGCTTTCGCTGCGGGCTGTTTGTTAATGTTTCATAGTCGTAGTTCCAAGGCTCAAAGTAATCATCAATTGTTGGTTGATCTGGGTTATGAAAAATGTTCATGAGACGTTTCATTTTTGAACCGGATTTCAACTGAAGGTCTCCGTTCTTCAGCTCCCAGCCGCCTTTATATTTTTCTTGATCTTCCCATTGTTTTGGATAGCCAATGCCCGGTTTTGTTTCCACGTTGTTAAAGTACATGTATTCAGCACCTGGACGATTCGTCCAGGTGTTTTTGCATGTTACGCTGCAAGTGTGGCAGCCGATGCATTTATCAAGATTCATTACCATTCCGACTTGTGCTTTAATCTTCAAGCCAATCTACCTCCTTCAGTTTGCGGATGACGACGTTTAAGTCGCGTTGGTTGCCGGTTGGGCCATAGTAGTTAAAGCCATAGCTTAATTGACCGTATCCGCCAATCATATGTGTTGGTTTTACGTGAATACGCGTCGGGCTATTGTGTGTTCCTCCGCGGTTACTTGTTAAATTCGTACCAGGCACGTTAATGTGGCGATCTTGTGCATGATGCATAAAGGCCATTCCTCGCGGCATGCGGTGTGTTACGACAGCACGTGCAACAACGACACCGTTTCGGTTAAAGCATTCAATCCAGTCATTATCAGCAACACCGGCTTCAGCGGCGTCATCTTTATTCATCCATACTGTTGGTCCACCACGGAACAGTGTTAACATTGGCAGTGCATCAAAGTACATACTATGAATGGACCACTTGTTATGCGGTGTTAAATAGTTCAGCGTAATTTCTTTTCCTTCTACTTCAGGGCGAGATTTACGGAACGGTTTATGCTGTAAAATTGGTTTGAACGTTGCCATTGTTTCGCCAAATTCTTTCATCATATCGTGATCTAAGTAGAAAGATTGACGCCCTGTTATTGTTCTCCAAGGAATAAGACGTTCTACGTTTGTTGTAAACGGTGAGTAACGGCGTCCTCCTTTTTCTGAGCCACTAAAAGCGGGGAGGTAATAACTGTTTTTGGCTGTGCTGTAATTTGTTCGAATGTGAAGCATTCTTCTTCACGCTCTGCTGCTAAATCACGGAGTTGTAAGTCCGTTTGTTTTTCAAGTGCTTCCCATGCTTTTACTGCCATATGACCGTTTGTTGTAGAAGAAAGGGTTAGCACGGCTTCAGCGGCATTGATTGCTTCTGTTATGTCAGGGCATCCTTTCGCGATAGAATCAGCGCGAATTACACCTAATTTACTCTTTAGTTGTTCGTATTCTTTTTCCGCAGACCAAGAGATGCCTTTCGTGCCAATCGGTTGTTTTCCAACGTTTGGTCCAAGTGCGGTCATTTTGTCATAAATCGTTTTATAGTCACGCTCTACAACATGAATTTGCGGCATTGTTTTGCCTGGGATTGGCTCACATTCCCCTTTGCTCCAATCTTTAATTTGTCCGAGCGGCTGCGCTAATTCTTGCGGTGTATCGTGAAGAAGCGGCGTTGCAACCACCTCTTTCATTGGCTCAAGGTCTAACTTTTGTGCTAGATCAGAGACTGCTTTTGAAAGGGAGCAGAAAATATCCCAATCAGAACGAGCTTCCCACGGTGAACCGATTGCTGGGTTAAATGGATGCACGAACGGATGCATATCTGTACTGCTTAAATCATGCTTTTCATACCACGTGGAAGCAGGAAGAACGATGTCAGAGTATAGTGCTGTTCCAGCCATGCGGAAATCTAAGTTGATAAGTAGATCTAGCTTTCCTTCCGGTGCTTCTTCATGCCACTTTATTTCCTCTGGTCGTAATGAATCACTATCGTCGTTCATTAATCCGTTTGTTGTACCTAATAAATGTTTTAAGAAATACTCGTGTCCTTTACCAGAACTTGAGATTAAATTTGCGCGCCATACGAATAAATTGCGCGGGAAGTTATTTTTGTTATCAGGGTCTTCAATCGCAAATTTAAGCTCTTTTTCTTTTAGCTTCTGCGCAACATATTTCCCGATTTCCTCTTGGGTTGTTGCACCACTAGCGACTGCTTCTTTATATAATTCAATGCCATTCTTTTCGAACGTTGGATAAGAAGGTAGCCAGCCAAGGCGAGCCGCTAACACATTGTAATCACCATGATGTTGATAGCGTGAATTGCCGACAACTGGCGATGCTAAATGTCCAACTGGTGTATCTTCATAGCGCCACTGATCTGTAACGAAATAGAAGAAGGATGTACCGTTTTGCAGTTTCGGCGGGCCTTGCCAATCTTTTGCTGTTGCGATGGTTTGCCAACCTTCTGCTGGGCGTAACTTTTCTTGGCCGACATAATGAGCCCAGCCGCCGCCGTTTACACCTTGTGCACCAACAAGAAGAACGAGGTTTAACACAGCGCGGTAAATCGTATCAGAGTTAAACCAATGGTTAATACCAGCGCCGACAATAATCATCGAGCGTCCATTTGTATCAACAGCATTTTGAGCAAATTCACGAGCGATTTGAATAATAAGTTCTCGTTTTACACCTGTCATTTTTTCTTGCCATGCTGGCGTAAACGGAACATCTTCATCAAAGCTCTTCGGTTCTTGGCCGCCAAGACCGCGGTCTACGCCGTAGTTTGCTAATGTTAAATCATAGACAGTTGTTACGAAAAGATCTCCGTTTGGTGTTGTAATCTTTTTCACTGGAATGGTACGTTCTAATACTTCATTTCCGTCATCAGAAAAGTACGGAATTTGTACAGTTCCAATTGCATCCTCCATACCAAGTAAAGAAAGACGCGGCCCAATTTTTTCACCTGTTTGTTCATCTTCTAAACGTAAGTTCCACTTTTTCTCGTTATCCCAGCGTGATCCCATTGTGCCATGCGGCGTTGCGAAATCATGACAGTTATCGTTCCAAAGAACGGGCTTCCATTCGCCAAGCTTCGTTTCCCGGCCAATATCAGCCGCATTTAAGAAGCGATCTGCAACAAATTGATCTCCTTGCTGCTTTAACGTGACAAGGAATGGGAAATCTGTATATTGTTTTGCATAATTTATGAAGTAGTCCACTTGTTTATCCACGTAGAATTCTTGTAAAATGACGTGCCCCATTGCCATTGCAAGTGCACCGTCTGTTCCTTGTTTTACACTGATCCAATCATCAGCGAATTTTGTTGATTCGGCAAAATCAGGGCTAACAGAAACGACTTTCGTTCCTTTATAGCGCACTTCAGCTAAGAAGTGGGCATCTGGTGTCCGCGTCATTGGTACGTTTGAACCCCATGTCATAATGTAGCCGGCGTTGTACCAATCACTACTTTCTGGCACATCCGTTTGATCACCCCAAATTTGCGGTGAAGCTGGCGGTAAGTCAGCGTACCAATCGTAGAAGCTAAGCATCGGTCCGCCCATAAGCTGCATAAAGCGGCTTCCAGCTGCGTGGCTTAACATTGACATCGCAGGAATTGGCGAGAAGCCAACATTTCGATCTGGACCGTATTTGATTACTGTATATAATAAGGAAGCAGCAACAAGCTGTAATACCTCATCCCAATTTGCACGAATGAAGCCGCCTTTTCCGCGTGCCCCTTTATATGTGCGTGCTTTTTCTGGATTTTCAACAATGCTTTTCCAAGCGTCTAACGGTGATTCATGTTTTTGTAGTTCCTCTTGCCACATATTCCAAAGAACGCCGCGTACATATGGGTATTTCACGCGAAGCGGACTATAAATGTACCAAGAAAAGCTTGCTCCGCGCGGACATCCACGTGGCTCAAAGTCTGGCATATCAGGACCAGTAGTCGGATAATTTAGCTCTTGTCCTTCCCAAGTTACAATTCCATCTTTTACGTAAATGTTCCAGCTGCAAGAACCGGTGCAGTTTACGCCATGTGTGGAGCGGATTACTTTATCATGCTGCCATCGCTTTCTATAAGCGTTTTCCCATTCGCGGTCTTCGTATGTTTCTTGTGTATGATTATCGTTATAACGATCTATTGGAGAAAAATATTTTAAACGTTGCATGAATGGTGATAGTTTCTTTTTCATACTGTTCACTCCTTTATTGCGTCTCTCTTGCTTACTTTCACTATAAGAGGGCGTGCAAAATAGAGATGTGATATCTATCACAGTTCAACAGATTGTCAAAAATTCATGAGTGTGTAAGGAAAAAATAGAGAAGGTGTGACATTTTGCACATTACAAAACATGTTTAGGATGTAGAATAAAAAAAGAGCAGCATCTAAATGAGATGCTACTCAATACTACAAATAGAGGTAGGGCAATCTTCACAAGCGATTGCACATTTTAAAAAGTGTAAATTATGAATGGTAATCTTTCCTTTATGAATGGAAATAATGCCTTGTTTTTTTAAATCATTTAACATGCGATTGACACTTTCCCGAGAGGTTGCACAGAAGTTTGCAAGATCTTGATTCGTTAATGGAAGATCAATGAGAATACCCTCTTCTTTTAAAATCCCGTAACTATTCGTCATGCGAATGAGAGTCGAATAGAGAGCTCCCTTTTTGCCATGCAATACTAAATCACGAAACTTCGTTTGCATTCTTCGTAAATGCTCACTAACCCACTTCATAAATTCAAACGCAAGAGCTGGCTTTTCCAGCAATGCTTTTTCTAATGCCTCTCGTTTAATGACGCCGATTTCTGCATGTTCAAGCACTTTTGCATTTAACAAATATTTGGCATCCTCTGTAAATAATGTGAGTTCTCCGATAATATCATGCTGCGAACAAATGCGCAGCGTCAATTCTTGACCATCGGCACTAATTTTACTAATTTGCACTTTTCCAGAGTGAATAATGTATAGTTCCTTTGCCACCATACCTTCTTGGAATATATAATTGGCTTTGCTTACTTTCATTTTATATTCCACAGATGCGAGCAATTCTTTTAAATCATTTGATAATGCCGTACTGTTTGCCACAGCAATCACCTTTCTTTTCAGAACAGTCTATTTCTTATTTTGAATGTAAATATAGTGCAAATGCAAGCAGTTTTTTCATTTAAATAATTGTGAACAGTTTTTGAACAGAATTGTGAAGAATTTTTGAATGAGAAAATCGATGTGAGAAATATCACAACATAGATTGTTGTTCTTTTTTATGATGAAGACAAATGAAAGACAGCCAAAAAAAAGATAAAGCGCAAGAGCAAAAACACCCTAGTTTAAAAATATATTATAATAGAATAAAGGTATATAGAGACAGCAAGAAGGAGGGGTGAAGATGACTGAGAAGATTTTAGATGTATGGGAGCGTCCGCTTCAAGATTTACGTATTTCTGTCATTGATCGTTGTAATTTTCGGTGCACATATTGTATGCCAGCTGAAGTGTTTGGACCAGATTATGCGTTTTTAAAAAATGAATTTTTGCTTACTTTTGATGAGATTGAGAGACTAGCTAAAATTTTTGTTCGCATGGGTGTTAAGAAAATTCGATTAACTGGCGGCGAACCGTTACTTCGTAAAGATTTACCACAGCTTATTGAACGTCTTGTAAAATTAGAAGGTCTAACAGATATTGGGCTAACGACGAACGGTATTCATTTAACGAAGCAAGCGAAAGCTTTAAAAGAAGCTGGTTTACAACGAGTAAACGTCAGTTTAGATGCACTAGATGATGATGTATTTCGAAGCATTAACGGCCGCAATGTAAGCACGAAGCCTATATTACGAGGAATTGAAGCAGCAAGGGCAGCCGGATTAGAAGTAAAAATCAATATGGTCGTAAAAAAGGAATGAACGATAATCAAATTTTGAAGATGGCCGCTTACTGTAAAGAGCAGTGCATCCCTCTTCGCTTTATCGAATTTATGGATGTTGGTAGTACGAACGGCTGGAATTTTGAACAAGTGATTACGAAGAAAGAATTAATCGATATGATTGGACGTGTGTATCCAATTGAGCCGGTAGATCCGCATTATTTTGGTGAAGTGGCAAAGCGATATCGATATGTTGGAACTGAGGCAGAGGTCGGCTTTATCACATCTGTTTCTGAATCGTTTTGTTCTTCTTGTACGAGAGCACGTATTTCAGCAGAAGGTAAGTTATACACATGTTTATTTGCAACAGCAGGAACGGATTTACGAACGCTGCTTCGCGAGGGGATAGATGATGAGGAATTATTCCGAGTCGTACAAGATGTGTGGACTAGGCGTAGTGATCGTTATTCAGATGAACGAACGGAAGAAAGTGCAAATAACCGCCCGAAAATTGAAATGTCATATATTGGCGGATAGGGGAGAAGGGGTCAAGATGCAAGAGCGGTACTCACGGCAAATACTATTTTCAGAGATTGGTGAAACTGGCCAGCGAAATTTAGGTGAAAAACACGTATTAATCATTGGCGCTGGTGCACTTGGTGCGGCAAATGCTGAGGCGCTTGTCCGGGCAGGAATTGGCAAATTGACTATTGCGGATCGTGATTATGTCGAGTGGAGCAATTTACAAAGGCAGCAGTTATATACAGAAGAAGATGCGAATCGTTATGTACCGAAAGCAGTTGCAGCGGCGCAGCATTTAAGGCGGATTAACTCTGAAGTAGATATCGAGCCAGTTGTAACAGATGTAACGGTGCAAGAAATGGAACAGCTTGTTAAGAACGTGGATGTAATAATAGATGCAACAGATAATTTCGATACGCGTCTTCTTATTAACGATATTTCACAGAAGTATAACGTTCCGTGGATATACGGTGGTTGTGTAGGCAGTTATGGTGTAACGTATACGATTATTCCAGGGAAAACACCATGTTTTCGATGTTTAATGGAGCATCCAACGAGCGGAGCAACGTGTGATACAGCGGGGATTATTCAACCAGCTGTGCAAATGGTCGTTGCTTATCAAGTTGCAGAAGCTTTAAAAATACTAGTTGGAGATTTTGAAGCATTACGAGAAACGATGGTAACATTCGATCTTTGGAACAATCAGTATATGGCATTTAAAGTAAACAGACAGAAAAAAGAGAATTGCCTGTCTTGCGGTAAATTGCGTACATATCCAAGCTTAACATTTGAGGCACAAATGAAAACAGAAGTGCTGTGCGGTCGAAATACAGTTCAGATTCGCCCAGGCATAAATCAGCTTCTTAACTTAGAAGAAATAGAAAAGCGCTTACAAAAGAGCGTAACGATGCAGAGGACACCGTACTTATTATCATTTCATGTAGATGAATATCGCTTTGTTTTATTCCAAGATGGGCGAGCCTTTGTTCATGGTACAAATGATATACAAGTGGCAAAGCGATTATACGCTCGTTATATAGGGTGAATCCAAGGGGACGCCCCCTTGGATTCGATGAAAGAGTTTAAGACTGATTTCTTGTATAATCGCCGCTTTTGCCGCCTGTTTTTTCAAGTAAGTATGTTTCACCGATGATCATGCCTTTATCGACAGCTTTGCACATGTCATATACGGTAAGAGCGGTAGCGGAAGCTGCAGTTAAAGCTTCCATTTCAACGCCGGTGCTGCCCTCTGTTTTCACTTTTACTTCAATAAGTAAACGATATTGTTCATCTGCAATATTCCAGTCAAAGGAAATATCAACACCTTTTAGAAGGAGTGGATGACACATCGGAATAATATCAGAAGTACGCTTTGCGGCCATAATACCAGCGATTTGTGCAACAGCTAGAACATCGCCTTTTCCGATTTTATTATGGGTAATTTTATCATAAATTTCTCTCGTCACGATGATGCTAGAACGAGCGATAGCTGTTCGCACGGTAATCTTCTTATCGCTAATATCGACCATTTTGGCACGGCCTTGTTCGTTAAAATGAGTAAATGAAGACATGGAATTCCTCCTTGAAGTAATTGCTATTATGATTAGCATTGTACAACAAAAATTGTAATGAAGATGTGATATTTTGCAAATGTGGGGTGAAAATGATGCTAGAAAAACGAATACCAATTGCAGTTAGCGATGCAGTGGCACATGTGATGAAATATGCAAAACATGGCGACGCAGAGCGAGTACCGCTTACAGAAAGTTATGGACGAATTCTTGGGGAAGACGTAGTAGCGGATCATGATGTTCCTCATTTCGATCGCTCTCCGTACGATGGTTTTGCGATACGTGCAGAAGATACAAAAAAAGCAAGTCAGGAGCAGCCAGTTGAATTTGAAGTCGTTGGAGAAATTGGTGCTGGTTTTGTTTTTACAGAAGAAGTGAAGGCATTTCAAGCGGTGCGGATTATGACAGGTGCAGCTATTCCAACAGGTTGTGACGCGGTTGTCATGCTAGAGCTTACAGAAGGCTTCCAAAAAAACGGGAAGACATATATGAAACTGAAGCGTCCGTTTCAATCAGGCGATAATATTTCATTTAAAGGTGAAGATGTAAAGCAACATGATGTACTTGTGGAAAAGGGAACAGTGATTAATCCAGGAGTGGCAGCGCTTCTTGCAACGTTTGGTTATAGTGAAGTAGCTGTCGCAAAGCGTCCTGTTATTGGAATTGTAACGACGGGAAGTGAATTGCTAGAAGTTCATAAGCCGCTTGAACCAGGAAAAATTCGTAACAGTAACTCTTATATGATTGCTGCACAAATTATGCGAGCGGGCGGCACGGTTCGGTATTATGGACAATTCGCAGATGACTTCGATACTTGCTATGAAATGGTAAAAAAGACAATGGAAGAAGTCGATATTCTCATTACAACAGGCGGTGTGTCAGTTGGAGATTATGATTACTTACCGGCTATTTACGAAAAGCTTGGAGCGCATGTACTGTTCAATAAAGTAGCGATGCGGCCAGGAAGTGTAACGACGGTAGCAGAAGTAAACGGAAAATTATTATTTGGATTATCAGGTAATCCGTCTGCTTGCTATGTTGGATTTGAATTGTTTGTACGCCCTATTGTTCAGACATTTCTACATCGGAAGCAGCCTCATATGTACCGCGGTGATGCCCTTTTAATGAAGGGGTTTCCGAAAGCGAATCCATTTACACGTTTTGTTAGGGGAAAGTAGAAATAGTAAACGGACAACTGCAAGCAGTGCCAGTTGGGCTTGATAAATCAAGTGCTGTGTCTTCACTCGCTGATGCGAATGCTTTTATCGTCTTACCAGGTGGTACGCGTGGTTTTGAAGCAGGTATGACTGTTACTGTCCTTTTACTGGAAGCAGAGCAAGGAAGTGAGTGGCCATGGAAAGAACCGTTCCAGTCTTACAAATCGTAGGGTATCAAAATAGCGGGAAGACGACAATGACAGAGAAACTGGTTAAGGCGTTAACGAATGAAGGCGTGCGAGTAGGGACGATTAAGCATCATGGGCACGGAGGATATCCAGAGTTGCCGCTGCAAAAAGATAGCGAACGCCATCGCGAAGCGGGAGCAATTGTAAGTGCAGTGGAGGGTGACGGATTATTGTCTTTATCTGCTACGAGCCACTGGTCTTTAGAAAAAATCATTCGTTTGTATACATGTTTTGAAGCAGAAGTTGTTATTGTTGAAGGATATAAAAAAGAACAATACCCGAAAGTAGTTTTACTTAGGTCAGATGAAGATGCCTCTTTATTAGAAAGTGTAGAAAATGTGATCGCTGTCATTACATGGAATGAGGCTCCGGAAACATGGCACGAGAACTATAAAGTTTTTCGTATAACAGAAGAGGCAGAGTATATAAAGTGGCTCGTACAAAGAATGAGGGATGCAAAATGACAAATACGTATTTTGAAGTAGTGGATACACCAATTTCCATTGAAGAAGTGACAAAGAAAGTGATTCGCCGTGAATGCGGTGCAGTTACAACGTTTATCGGTACAGTGCGTGAATTCACGAAAGGGCGCCGTACACTTTATCTAGAATATGCTGCATATCATTCGATGGCCGAAAAGATGCTTGCCAAAATTGGTGAAGAAACGAAGGGAAAATGGCCAGGAACACATGTGGCAATTACGCACCGCATCGGCACACTGCAAATTTCTGATATTGCCGTAGTTGTTGCTGTATCGACGCCGCACCGAAAAGCAGCGTATGAAGCAAATGAGTACATTATGGAGCGCATTAAACAAATTGTGCCAATTTGGAAGAAAGAATTTTGGGAAGACGGCGAGAAATGGATTGGCGATCAATTAGAGAAAACATCGTATCCAAAAGGGGAACCAGGAAAGGAGAATGCGGAATGATTACAGTATTATTATTTTCTCATTTACAAGAAGAAGCTGGAACACATCAATTACAAATCGATGTACAAAATCTTGCCGTATCAGAATTAAAGGAACTTGTGACGAAAGACTACAATGTATCCCTTTCACAGCACACAATGGTAGCAATTAATGAAGAATATGCGAATGAAGATGATATCATTCAAGATGGTGATGTTGTCGCATTGATTCCACCGGTAAGTGGAGGCTGATTCTTTCCTGCCTAATCACGCTCTATCGTGATTAGGCAGGAGGGAAGCAATAGAAATTGTGAAATATTGAACAAAATTGGAGGAGAGACTGATGAAAAATCCGAATTTTCAGTTAGGATTACAAACTTCAAATCTTGTAATGGGCTTTATGGTATGGGTTATTTTATCTTCTTTAATGCCATTTATTAAAGCAGACATTGCGTTAACAGCAGGACAGATTTCTCTTGTCACAGCAGTACCAGTTATTTTAGGATCTATTCTTCGCATTCCAATTGGTTACTGGACCAATCGTTTCGGAGCAAGAAAATTATTCTTTATTAGTTTTATTATTCTATTATTCCCTGTTTTCTATATTAGTAAAGCAACATCGATGCTAGATTTAATTATTGGTGGTTTATTTGCCGGAGTTGGCGGTGCTGTATTCTCTGTTGGGGTAACAGCTCTTCCAAAATATTATCCGAAAGAAAAGCATGGTTTTGTAAACGGAATTTATGGAGTAGGAAATGCAGGAACAGCGGTTACATCGTTTCTTGCACCAGTACTTGCAACTTCATTTGGCTGGAGAACGACTGTACAAATGTACTTAATTTTACTCGCTGCATTTGCACTGCTCAATTTCCTGTTAGGGGATCGTAACGAGAAAAGGTGAACACACCATTAATGGAACAAATTAAAGGTGTATATAAAAATGAAAAACTTTGGTTCTTATGTATTTTCTATTTCTTAACGTTTGGTTCATTCGTTGCATTTACAGTCTATTTACCGAACTTTCTTGTATCTCACTTTGGCTTAGCTAAAGTAGATGCTGGATTACGCACAGCTGGTTTTATCGTGCTAGCAACAATCATGCGTCCAATTGGGGGTTGGCTTGGTGACAAATTTAATCCATTTAAAATTTTAATCTTTGTGTTTATTGGATTAACATTATCAGGCATTATTTTATCCTTTATGCCAAGCATGCACGTATATACATTTGGCTGTTTATTAGTTGCATTTTGCGCTGGTATTGGAAATGGAACGATCTTTAAACTTGTACCAATGTATTTCTCGAAACAAGCTGGTATCGTAAACGGTCTTGTATCGGCACTTGGGGGACTTGGCGGTTTCTTCCCGCCATTAATCTTAACGATATTATTCCAATTTACAGGCCACTATGCAATTGGCTTTATGGCATTATCAGAAGTAGCACTTGCTTGTTTAATTATTACAGTGTGGATGTATAGTCAAGAAAAGTTACTTGCGATGTTACAGCATAGATAGTAAAAGAGGATGTTTCCAAGTCGAGATTTTGGAGACACCTTTTTAAATTTTTTAGGAGAGATTGTTCATGGAAAGTTCTCACCAATCAGGCTCTCCTTTCCCAGAGGCAGCAGGATAAATGAGAGAGGAATTATCTCGATAGTATAAGCATATTAGTTTATAGAGCTTATCTTTATGCATAAGGGGAATGGAGAGAATGGATAGAATGAACAGGGTAGGAAAAAATGATTTTGTTTCTGGGTTTGTACCACATCATAACCATGGATCAGTGGATTATACATCTGTTGAGGGAGGGCATGTACATCAATGTCTAGATGTAACATCCCCGCCAATTAAGACACAAGAGGGTGGGCATATACATTATACAGAAGGATATGTTTTGTTCGAAGATGGACATACACACTATTACAAGGCGTACTCAGGGCCAGCAATCCCGGTTGGAAATGGGATGCATGTTCATTATTACGATTTTTATACGACAGAAGATAACGGACATAAACATCATGTTAAGGGCGTAGATCAGCCCGCCCCGGGTGATAAATAAAGTTAATACGAAACCCCCTCTTGCTGTTAAATAGTAGTTTTTTTTGTCTTGTTTTTGTTTTTAATAATTAAAACGCAAGCGCCTAATAGCAGCTTCAGAACAGAAGAAATCACTTTGGAGTCGTCTGTTTGGTAAATAAATTAGAATTATTATTTATGTTGTGATGAATAGAAAAATAAGATTATTTTTATAGCCAGACTGAACTTTTATTGATGGTATTTATATATATATCTATTCATAAGAATATTTACTGGAGGGATTGAAAATGAATAGGAATGGAGCCTCATTACATCCTGATACGGGTGTTACATCTGGAATGTTTGTTGAACGATCATTAAATGAAATTCGTTTTTGGTCTAGAATCATGAAAGAGCACTCTTTATTTCTTCGATTGGGGTTTAGATGTGAGGATACTCAACTAATCCAAGAGGCTAATCAATTTTACCGATTGTTTGAACATATCGAACAAATTGCACATTCCTATACAAATCAAACAGATCCTGAGCAAATAAAAAGATTTAATTCAGAAGTACAACAAGCTGCAACTAATATTTTCGGATTTAAACGAAAAATTCTAGGATTAATTCTCACATGTAAATTGCCAGGGCAAAATAATTTTCCACTGTTAGTTGATCATACAAGTAGGGAAGCTAATTATTTTAGAAATCGTTTAATTGAATTAAATGAAGGTAAATTGGATGCTCTTCCTGATGCTATTATTAAAGAAAATGTTTTCTTTTTAAGGATTATGGCAGACCATGCTAAATTTATTGGTCATCTTCTTGATCCATCGGAAAGAAAGCTTGTAGATATGGCTCGGAATTTCAGCAATGATTTTGATCAATTGATGTATCAAGCAATTGACTTAGAATCTATGAAACCACAATCTCAAACAGTTCCTCTTTTAGATCAATTCCTGGATCAAAATCGTGTGTCAGTCACAGCTCTTCGGGATTTTAAGAAAACGGCACGTGATTTAATTGAGCAATGTAAAATAAAGAGTATCATTCACCCACTATTAGCAGACCATGTTTTCCGTGAAGCTGATAGATTCCTTGAAATAATTGATATGTTTGATGCTCATCTTACAAGCGTTAAATCACAATCTAAGCAATAATAGAAGAAATCTAGGGCTTCTATCTTAAAATTATGGGATAGCACCGTATTGCTATCAACCTAAGAGAATTAAATACCAAAAAAAGAGCTTATATTACTATAAGCTCTTTTTTTATCCGCTATTCGCGAGCAGTAAGATCCCCCACTTATGGAAGTTTTACTTTATGAAATTTCAAATTATCGATGTTAGCTTGATGGGCATGTGGTGTTACCCCATTATAAAATGGAATATTGAATCATACTTTATCAACCTTTAATATGAATATATGGGATATTATGTATTTTTGTATTGAGGTGGATTTGAAATATAGATTAATCATTTATAAAAAAGTTGTACTGTTTAACCCCCTGGAATATTTTTGTCTAAAGAGATGTTTTGGAGCTTTTAAAATAAGGATTGGGAATTTATAACGAGGTTCGATAGGATAGGGAGGATGTACGGAATGAATAAGAGTTTAAAAGAAAGACTTGTGTATTTATTTACAGGGGAACTCTTCGCAGTGATTACCTTTATTTTTCTGTACTTTTTTTATCCTTTAAACCCTAACGGTAGTTATGCTCTAATATATGTATTCTTTATATTAAATTTCGTCTTACTACAAGGGAGTTTTTACTGGTTTGTAAAGTGGAAACGATTAAAAGAAAAAAATCTCTTCTTCCTAATTTTTACAAGTTGCTTAGCATACTAAAAAAAATAAATTTTATACTCATATGTATAGCACCTATCATATTTCTTATTGATATAACTATGATGGAACGGATGTCATTTCCTGTATTTTTACTAACATTATTCATTTATGCATTTGCTATAATTGAGTATATTAACTACTTTCATATTCAATTAACAAATTACAAAAAAGGAAGGGGAAAAAAGGCTTCAATTGCTAAAGAAATTAACAGAATTACAAGTAAAGATTGATCTGATTTTTTTATAAAAATTCCATCTGTATTCAAAACTGTAGAATCTATTTTGTTCGATCTTTTTTTATGGATTCTTTTTGTTTGCTGTCTAATAATAATTAGTTTCGCCCTTTTTATCAAACTTTTTTACAAAACTACAGGTGCTGTTATTTGCATTGTAACAATACTTATCGTTTCAATACATAGAAAGAGGAGAGTTCTGTGAAAATAAGATACATGGTTCAATTCGGAGTAGCTTTTATATTCTTCATCGTTTCAGCAATTATCAGTTGGTATGAAGGAAGTAATTTAATTGAGGATTCATTTGACTGGAAATATTCCGCTAAGTTTACGAATTATTTTAAAGGGCCTGTTTCAGATTCCCATGACATCTTGCAAATCGATTTTTTTGTATATACAGCTAAATTTTACCCTATACCAGTTATCATTATGGTTACTAGTTTTGGATATATGTTGCTGTTAAGTTTGTATATCGTTTTGAAAAGAAGGCTGATTTCTTAAAGATTGTTTTATACTCCTATTTTCGTACCTCATTCTAACTCTAATGGGGGATTTTAAGAAGCATATCGCTATTTTATAGTAGAAGATGTAAGTGCTCTTGAATTCGTAGAGGGAGGAATTCATATGAAAAAATGGGTTCAGTTTAGAATAGCAAGACCGACAGACAAACTTGAAGAAGTAATTAAGTTTTACGAAGAAGGATTGGGGTTAAAACGCATAGGTGAGTTTCACAATCATGAAGACTATGATGGGGTAATGTTTGGATTACCTGGTGTAGAATATCATTTAGAGTTTACAAGGCATATAAATGGAAGTCCATGTCCTGCTCCAACAAAAGATAACTTACTTGTATTTTATTTTCCTGATAAAAGTGAAATCGAAAAAATACATCATAGACTAAATACAATAGGATATTATGAAGTTGAGCCAGAAAATCCTTATTGGAAAGAAAAAGGAATTACAATAGAAGATCCTGATGGATGGAGAATTGTACTCATGAATACAGAGGGACTGCGCTCCCGTGATTAAAGATGCAAGCTCATTAACGGAGCAGAGATTTTATATATTATAAAATTTATAAATTTTATTGTTAGTAAAACGGAGAACGATTATTTTGTTCATAGTTTTTAGGTTTACCTCGAGCTTCTTCTTTTCTACTTAGCATATCCCCTTAAATTTCATTCATAAAATAAAAAATCCTTAATACAATAAACCAAATCCGTTCTTTTTCGAAAGGAGGGGTGGGAGATGAGCCGCACAATTAAAATTGATATAACAGACAAGGTAGTGGCGAAATTCAAGACAGATTATTTGGAATTATACTCTAATAAATTTATGATTGGTAAATTTTATGTCTATACTGAAGAGAAGCAGTATGTATTAGAAGATGGTTATTTGTATGAAGATGGTAAGTTTTATCGCATCATTGATACGCGCCGAGATAATAGTTCAGCCGTAGAAGGTTGTGGCTTAGGATGGTGTTAATGTGATTCGAGTGAAGATATTTGATGAAAGTCATGAAAAGGATTTAGAAGAGGCTATCAATGTCTTTTTAAAGAAGATGGATGAAGAGCAAATTGTAGATATTAAATACCAAGTGTCGGTTTCAAATAATGATGAAGAGAGTCAAATTTATTGTTTTTCAGCGATGGTTGTATATCGGTCTTAAATAAAAACAACGAAAAAGGATGACGAGAAGTCGTCCTTTTTCGTTGTTTTTTAAATTTATCGGCGCTTTTTCCAATATATCGACCACTGGACACGATATAAAGACCGTTCGACAACACACGGCAGGAATAGGTTCTGAAAATAAAGTGAAACTTCCATCAGTGGGGGTCTTACTGCCCGTTAATGCGGGATAAACAAAAAAGGCTAGCGTTTCGCTAGCCTTTTTAATATAAATTTTACTTATTTGCAGCCTTTTGCTGGGGGCTGCTGCACCATCTTGGTTTTGTTTTAAGAAGAACCATGAAATAAGTAAACTGATCACAGCTAATATAAACGTGCCGCTAAAGATAATATGAACACTAGAAGCCAAGACTTCTTGCGATCCTGTAGCAGTACTTCCGTGTTCCGAAGTTACTAAGTTTACATTTCCCTCACCTGCACTGTGAATCATTGTATTGAAGATCGTTCCAAATACAGCTGATCCTAGCGTTTGGCTGAATGTATTAATAAATGTATTTAAACCGACCGCTGTTCCGCGTTTATTTGCAGGGACAGAAGCTTGAATTGTGACCATATAGATTGGTGTCACAAGTCCCATTCCTAAACCGAACATACCCATTGCGATGTAAATGAGAGCTGGATGCGAGTGAGTAGACAATGTGAACAACAGGAATGTAGAAACGGATAAAATGCTGCCGCCAAGTAAAATAATTTGTTTTGTTTGTAACCGGCCAACTAAGTTACCAGATAGCATGGCCCCAACTGTCCAAAGGACTGGAATTGGCATAAGAATCAAACCGGCTTCGGTTGCATTTTTTCCTAATACGCCTTGGGTCCAAATTGGGAGGTACATCGTAATACTAATAATCATACCACCAGCAATTAACGTTAATGCGTTAACAATAGATACAGTCCGATTTGAGAAAAGATCTAATGGAATTAATGGTTCTGGTGATTTTTTTCTACGAGTAAGAAAATGATAAATGCGACAATCGCAAATAGCAGCAGGCCAATAATTGTGATATCTCCCCAGTTTTGATGCTGACTTCCTGTTAATAGTGCATAAAGTAAAGAAATTGTACTAAGTGAGAAAATAACAGCACCTGGATAATCGATATGGTGTTTTGCTGGCGTGATGGATTCTTTATAAGAAATGGCGATCATCGCACAAGCAATGATTCCAAATGGAATGTTTATGAAAAAGATATAACGCCAAGATAGTGAATCTACTAAAAAACCGCCAACTAACGGTCCAATAACACCAGATACACCCCAAACAGCACTCATCCATCCTTGTGCTTTTGCTCTATCTTTTGCTTCGCTGTATAGGTCGCCAATAATTGTCATTGTAATTGGCATGACAGCTCCTGCACCTAACCCTTGCAGAGCACGGAAAAGAATTAATTGTTCCATTGTCGTTGCAAGGCCACATAATGTAGAGCCGATTAAAAAGATAGTTGCACCAATTAATAGTACTTTTTTACGCCCAAATAAGTCTGCTAGCTTTCCGTAGATCGGAGTTGATACAGCGGTTGCTAACATATAAATCGCATATACCCAGCTTACAAGTTCTATGCCTGACAGTTCGCTTGTAATGCGAGGCACTGCTGTGCTAACAATCGTTCCTTCAACAGCGGAGAGAAACGTCATTAACATTAAAGATATCATTACTTTTTTCTCATCTGTTTTCCCCTTTGTTTCTTTATACTGATATATCGGTGATTTTATATCATCCGACATTTTTTACTATTACATGGTAGCATTTTGCCCCGCAGTCATTCCAGCAATTCGGCCTGTAACAAGTGCAGAAGTAATATTATATCCGCCTGTATAGCCGTGAATATCAAGAACTTCGCCGCAGAAATATAAGCCGTTCATGAGTTTTGATGACATTTCTTTCGGGTTAATTTCTTTGACAGACACACCGCCGCCTGTTACAAATGCTTTTTCAAGAGACTGCGTTCCATTTACGGTAAAGGAAAATCCTTTGAAGTCTGCAGCAAGAGCCCGGATTTTTTCATGAGAAATTTGTCCGCATTGCTGACTGCCGTCAATTTCATTTTTTCTAATAGGAATAAGAAATAACGTTCAGGTACATAACCTTTCAGTACATTTTTTAATCCCTTTTTCGGCTCTTCTTTTATTTGCTTCATCATGCGCTGGAAGAGTTGTTCACTATGTTCATCTGGCAATGCATCAATGCTCATTTGTACCGCGCGAGTTTTGAACTTTTTCATCGTTTTCACAACAAACTGACTGCAGCGAAGGGCAGCGGGACCAGAAACGCCAAAATGAGTAAAGAGCATGTCCATTTTATGAGATATAACAGCTTTTCCTTTTGGATTTAATACGCTTAGTTCTACATCGCGAAGTGCTAAGCCTTGTAATGTACGGTCACGAATAAATGGTTCATTAGAAAGGATCGGTACCTCAGTTGGAAATAGTTCTGTAATTGTATGCCCTGCTTTTTCAGCCCAAGCATAGCCATCACCAGTTGAGCCGGTATGCGGTACAGATTTACCGCCAACAGCGATTACAACATGATTTGTTTCAAGAACTTCTCCGTTTTGCAGAATAACCGCTTTTGTTTGCCCATTTTCATACTCTACTGTTTTAACAGGAAGATTGGTACGAATCGTAACGCGCAGTTCTTTTAAGCGTGTTAACAAAGCATCAACTACTGACTGTGCTTTATTGGATACTGGGAACATGCGGCCGTGATCTTCCTCTTTTAATTTCACGCCAAGATTTTCGAAAAACTGAATAATATCTTCATTATTAAAAATAGAAAAGGCGCTATATAAGAAACGACCATTTCCAGGAATATGTTTTACAATTTCATCAAGCGGGAGACGGTTTGTCACGTTGCAGCGTCCGCCGCCAGAAATCGCAAGCTTTCTTCCTAATTTATTGCCTTTATCAAGAAGTAAGACACGCGCGCCTTCTTCCGCAGCTCCGATTGCTGCCATTAATCCAGAAGGGCCTCCTCCGATGACAATTACATCATAATGCATATAAATCGACCTCATTTTCTTATTTTGCTGCATTCAAGAATATCACGTTTTTGTAGAAAAGAAAAATGAGGGAAGGTACTGTTTACATGAGAAATTGTGGTACAATACAAAAGTTGAGTTCAGCGTTTTGAATAATGGAGGAGGATTTTTATGTCCGATTCAAAATTTTTACGCGGAACGCTTATTGTGACGCTTGGGACATTTTTAGTAAAGTTCCTCGGTATGATTTATGTCTTTCCGTTTCATGCGTTAGTTGGCACAGAAGGCGGGACGCTGTATACATATGGATATATTCCATATACAATCTTTTTAAGTATCGCAACGGCAGGAGTGCCGCTTGCAGTTTCAAAGTTTGTTTCGAAGTATAATGCGCTTGGAGATTATAAAACGAGCCGAAGAATGTTTCGCTCAGGTATGATCATGATGATCGTGAGTGGAATTCTTTCCTTTTTAGTATTGTATATGTCAGCGCCATTATTTGCTGAGGCAATGCTAGGGAAACAGAGTTTACATAGCAGCTTAGAAGATGTAACAATGATTATTCGCCTGGTCAGCTTTGCGCTTATTGTTGTACCAGCAGCGAGTTTAATTCGCGGCTACTTCCAAGGTCACCAATCAATGGGACCTACAACAGTGT
This sequence comes from Bacillus sp. EA-CB0995, assembly GCF_055814245.1. NCBI lineage: Bacteria > Bacillati > Bacillota > Bacilli > Caryophanales > Bacillaceae > Bacillus > Bacillus sp. EA-CB0995. The sequence continues at coordinate 976,195 of NZ_CP169269.1, forward strand.
CGCAAATTATTGAACAAATTATTCGTATCGTATTTTTACTTGCAGGTAGTTTTATCGTAATAAAAGTATTGAAGGGTTCTGTCGCAACAGCAGTTGGTGTGGCGACATTTGCAGCGTTTGTTTCCGCAGTTGGAGCGCTAGCTGTGCTCATTTGGTATTGGATGAAGAGAAAGCATCATTTAAATCAATACATCATCAATCAAACCGCACCAGAATCAACAGTTCGTATATTTGACCTATTTAAAGAGCTGTTTGCTTATGCGATTCCTTATGTTGTAGTTGGATTAACGATTCCGCTTTATCAGCAAATTGACGCGCTAACATTTAACTCGATTATGCAAGCAATTGGACAAGGCGATATTGCAGAGCGTGCTCTTGGTATTTTTACGATGTGGACACATAAGTTAATTATGATTCCAGTATCGCTTGCAACGGCGTTCAGTTTAACGCTTGTACCAGCGATTACAAAGTCGTTTACAGAAGGGCAGTTCCGTTATTTAAACCAGCAAATTACACAAACGTTTCAAGTGAATATGTTTTTAACATTGCCAGCTGTAATTGGAATTTCAGCTTTAGCTTATCCAATTTATACAGCATTTTACGAAGCTGATCCACTTGGCGGAAAAGTATTAATGTGGTATGCACCAGTCGCATTATTATTTGCACTATTTACAGTAACAGCAGCCATTTTACAAGGGATAAATCAACAAAAGTATGCAATCATTGCACTTGGAATGGGGATTATTTTAAAATTCTTATGTAACGTGCTATTCATTCGTTATTTTGGAACAATTGGTGCGGTCGTAGCAACAGGTGTAGGGTTCTTCGCATCCATTTGGTATACAAATAAACAAATTCGAAAACATGCCCATTTCTCATTTGAACTTGTATATAAACGAACGTTCCAAATTGCAATGTTAACAGCTGTGATGGTGATTGTTGTAAAGCTATTATTATGGATCCTTTCCTTTATGCTTCCATATGAGACAAGCCGTTTTGCAGCATTGGTTACAGTAGGCATTTGCGCAATGGGAGGAGCGGCTGTATATGGCTATTTAGCACTTCGTACAGGCGTAATCGAACGAGTACTTGGCGGTGAATTTTTAGAGAAGATTCAGCGTAAACTTGGTAGTAGATTGAAAATTAAAGTGAAAACTAAAGGGGCGTAATCGTACGCCTCTCTTTTTCTGAGTATAAAAAGAAGGTGTGAAACGATGAGATTAGATAAATTATTAGCAAATATGGGCTATGGTAGCCGCAAAGAAGTGAAGAAGCTATTAAAAGACGGCGTCGTAAAAATAGATGGCGTACCGGTGAAAGATGCAAAATATCATGTGAATGTGGAAGAACAAGAGGTTATGATTCACGGGGAAGTAGTGGAGTATAAAGAATTTGTGTATTTAATGATGCATAAACCTCAAGGCGTCATTTCTGCAACAGAAGATGATAATCATGAAACGGTTGTTGACTTATTAGAACTAGAAGATGCTATTTTTAATCCATTTCCAGTAGGAAGACTTGATATTGATACAGAAGGTTTTCTTTTATTAACGAATGACGGAAAGCTAACGCATCAATTACTTTCTCCGAAAAAGCACGTACCGAAAAAATATTTTGCGAGAGTAGCTGGGAAAGTTACAGAAGAGGATATTGCTGCGTTCAAAAAAGGTGTTATTTTAGATGACGGATATGAAACGAAGCCAGGAGAGCTTACGATTTTACAAAGCGATGATGTGTCTGAAATTGAACTTGTCATTACAGAAGGTAAGTTTCATCAAGTAAAGCGCATGTTTGAAGCAGTTGGAAAAAAGGTTGTGTATTTAAAACGTACAGAGATGGGGCCTTTAGTATTAGATGAGGAATTAGAACTTGGGCAATATCGTGAGTTAACAGATGAAGAAGTAGAAATGCTGAAGTCATATCATTCTCAAACAGAGGGTTTAGATAATTAATATATTACCCTGAGACCGATTCCGAAAACGAAAAAGAATCCCCTTTCTCTGTATAGAAAGGGGATATATATTGTAAATCAAGTTAAATTTGTCACGAGGTCATTCTCACTTTCTTTCCTGTTGTTGTCCACTTGCCGCGGCAAGGGCTATACACGAGTTCATTAAATTGCAACACATTCAGATCGCGCTGTATCGTTCGCGGTGTGATCCCGAACTCATCTACAAGGTCTTGCGTCGTTACGGTGCCTTTCTCATTAATGTACATATAGATAGATTTAATGCGTGTTAGCATACGAGTAGTTGTAGGTTTTATCAAAAAACCACTCCTCTACAAGTTTTTTGACCCATTCAGGAAAGAAGGTCTTTACTTCCATTGTACTCCATATGAAAAAAATCATGCTCTAACTTGCTCAAATTTTACAAAATTTTAACATGTAATAGAGTTTGTAGAAAGAAAGTTGTTGACATTTTGTTTCTCTTTATCAACTATCTTACTAAATTTCTACGGAAAACGTCAAATTCCTGCAAAAAATTTTGAGAAAAATAAGAAAAAACCAATTTTAATTATCTGAAATATTTAAATTGTTCGGTATTAATCCTTTCCTTGCTAGCATAATCAGAAATCGTTTGCTATGATGAAAGAGAGAATAGAGAAGAAGGTGAAGGTATGACAAACATAAATTGGATGCAAGAAGTAGAGAAACGAAAAGATGCTCTTATTCAAGACGTACAGCAATTTTTACAAATTAAAAGTGTATGGGAAGAAGAGACGGCAAAAGAAGGTGCACCATTTGGCGAGGGTGTAGCAAAGGCATTATCTTTCATGCTAGATAAGGGAGAAGCTGACGGATTTCTTTCTAAAAATTTAGAAGGATATGCAGGTCATTTAGAGATGGGACAAGGAGAAGAACTTCTTGGTATTTTATGTCATGTTGATGTTGTACCAGAAGGAGACGGCTGGACAACTCCTGCATATAGTGCGGATATTCGCGATGGTAAAATTTTTGCACGCGGTGCAATTGATGATAAAGGGCCAACAATGGCAGCTTACTATGCAATGAAAATTGTAAAAGAATTAGGATTGCCGCTTTCTAAACGTGTTCGAATGATTTTAGGAACAGATGAAGAAAGTAATTGGAAATGCGTGGATCATTACTTCAAACATGAAGAAATGCCAACGATGGGATTTGCACCGGATGCAGATTTCCCGATTATTAATGCTGAAAAAGGGATTTGCGATTTATATGTTGTTCAAAATAAAAAAGAACACGCAGCAGGAGAGAATGTATTAGTATCATTTTCATCTGGACGTCGTTTAAATATGGTTCCTGATTTTGCAGAAGCTGTTGTAACGAGCGAAAAAGCAGCAGAACTTGCAAGTCAGTATGAACAATATGTAGAAGAAGCAAAGAAAAACGGAAAAGCAATTGTGGAAGGAAATACAGTTACATTGCAAGTAAAAGGCATTTCTGCACACGGCTCTACGCCTGAACAAGGAGAAAATGCAGGATTAACACTTGTGAACTTCTTAACGACAATCTCTTTAGATGAGCAAGGCGCAGCATTTGCTAGCCTAGCGGCGGAAACATTCACAAATGATACGCTTGGGAAAAAAGCTGGCATTGCTTATGCAGATGAGATTACCGGGCCATTAACAGTAAACGTTGGTCTTCTTTCATATAAGAAAGAAGAAGGCGGTAAACTTGGATTAAATATTCGTTATCCAGTTACAACAAACTTAGAAGGAACGCTGCAAACATTAACGAATTATGTGAGTGCACAGGACTTTGCTATAACAAATGTGTCAGACTCTCGTCCGCATCACGTAGATAAAGATCATGTGTTAATTCGTACACTTCAGCGTGTATACGAAGAGCAAACAGGCGAAAAAGCAGAGCTATTAGCAATCGGCGGCGGTACATATGCACGTTCATTGGAAGCTGGTGTTGCGTTCGGTCCTCTATTCCCAGGAAAAGAAGAATTAGCGCATCAAAAAGATGAGTATATTGAAATTGAGGATTTACTAAAAGCGACAGCCATCTATGCACACGCTATTTATGAATTAGCGAAATAGTAGCAACAATACATGAACCGCTCTCTGCAAGGAGAGCGGCTTCTTTTGTATGTATGGAGAATAAGAAGACGTTTCACACTAATAATAGTGAAAAGTCCTGTTGAGATGTATTTAGTTAGAAAGTTTAATAACAGGAAAAGGAGTTAGAAAAGATGGCGAGACATTATTTTATTGCAGTGAAATTACCAAATGAGATAAAGAATGTGCTGGCGGAGTGGAAAGAAACGATAGAAGAAACCGCTCCGTTTCGTTCTTGGGTGCATAAAGAGGACTATCATATTACACTCTCGTTTTTAGGAGGTGCTGAGGAAGCGCAGATTAAAAAATTGAAACAAGACTTGCAGCAGCTAGCTGAAATTTCACGTTTTTCACTTACATTGCAAGGATGTCATACATTTGGAAGAAAAGAACAGCCGCGTGTTTTTTGGGTGGGAGTGGAAGAAGAAAGGGCTTTGTTCGACTTACAAAAACAAGTATATACAATATGTGAACAGAATGGTTTTCAATTAGAAACACGCCCGTATCACCCTCACATTACGATAGCTCGTAAATGGAAAGGTGAAGAAAAATTTGATGAGAAGCAGCTTTCAGTAGTACCGCGGCGTACATTTGAAGTCGAAACAGTAACCTTATACGAAACTCATGTAGACCAGGTACCGAAGTATGAGGCAATCCATGAAATATCTTTACAGAAGACACAAGCTTGAAAACGTTTTCCGTTTTTTTGAATATACTATAGAAAATGGAATGTCTCTTGGGAGGATGTGAGTACATATGTTAAACATACAGCGTACGTTTGAAGCGTATTTAGATGAAACGGATAAAATCACAATTTTACTTCCGCATGCGTACGGAACGAGTAGCATCTTCCATTTAAAACAAGATGCAAATGAATGGGAGCTCTCAATCGAACGTATCATCTCTCTTCCACATGCAATAAAATATGAATGTAAAGTGAGTGAACCAATTACACTGAATCAGTGTTATATCATATGTGATGAGCGCGGCGTAGAAACAGATTTGCAGATGGGTGCTGTCATTCGAACAGCGAAGTTTGATGAGTTATATATGTACGAGGGAAGCGATTTAGGAGCTTCTTATTCAAAGGAACAAACTAAGTTTAAAGTGTGGGCACCAACAGCCACTAAAGCAAAAGTTCGTATTTATGAAAGCGCCGATGTATATACAGATTATGAAATGAATGGACAAGAAAAAGGCGTTTGGTGCTATGAGTTGTCGGGAGACTGGGATGGTGCGCAATATACATTTCTTGTCTGTATCAATCTTATTTGGCGAGAAGCAGTTGATCCATATGCAAAATCAGTTTCTTTAAACGGCACATATGGAATCGTCGTAAATCTTGCGAAAACGTATGTACAAGACCATGAACCGTTACCGCCAATGACTTCTATGACGGATGCCATTATTTATGAGGCACACATTCGTGATATGACGATTCATCCTAATAGCGGTGCGAGCAATAAAGGAAAGTACCTCGGTTTAACGGAAGAAGGAACAGTAGGAAAAGATAGGACGTTCACAGCTCTTTCTTATATAAAGGAATTAGGAGTTACACATATCGAACTATTGCCTATTCATCATTATGCTGGAGTAGATGAGGAGCAGCCGTTCACAACGTATAACTGGGGATATAATCCGTTATATTACAACGTTCCAAATGGCAGTTATGCAACAAATCCGATTGATCCGTACAACCGAATTGTTGAATGTAAACAAATGATTCAAGCACTTCATCGAAATGGTCTACGCGTTATTATAGATGTTGTTTATAATCATATATACGAAAGAGAAACATCTTCTTTTGAGAAGCTTGTACCAGGATATTACTTTCGGCACGATGAAAATGGGATGCCGTCAAACGGGACGGGTGTTGGAAATGATATTGCATCAGAGCGTAATATGGTCCGTAAATTTATTGTTGATTCGGTATTATATTGGTTAACAGAATACAATGTGGACGGATTTCGTTTCGACTTAATGGGTATTTTAGATGTCGATACAATGAACGAGATTCGTGAAAAAACAAATGCAGTGAAAGAGCATGTAGTATTAATAGGTGAAGGATGGGATTTACAAACACCGCTTGCTGCTGATAAGAAAGCAACGTTACAGAATGCAATCCAAATACCATCTATTGCTCAGTTTAATGATCAATTTCGAGATGGAATCAAGGGAAGTACATTTGATGTGCAAAAAAGCGGCTACGCTCTTGGTGAAACAACAAATAAAGAGCATATCCAATATTTACTTACAGGAAGTGTCCCTTATTTAAAGTCGGCTAGTTTATTTCAAGAGCCTGTGCAAAGCATTAATTATGTAGAATGTCACGATAACATGACAATGTGGGATAAGATTGCAAGCAACAGTAAAGAGGAGGAACAATTGCAAAAACGTCGTCACCGCCTCGCAACGACAATGACATTATTAGCACAAGGTATTCCGTTCTTACATGCTGGTCAAGAATTTTACCGTACAAAACAAGGAAATGAAAATAGTTATAATGCCCCGGATTGCATCAATCAGATGGACTGGGATCAAAAAGAGCGAGAAGAAGAAAATATTTCCTATATAAAAGGAATGATTCGTATTCGAAAATCACACGGAGCATTTCGTTTTGCGTCTTCTGAGTTAATTAAGCGGTATATGTCCTTCTTAAATACGGTTCCTTCTGTTATCGCGTATTACTTACAGGATGTGCAGCAGTTTGGGAAGTGGAAAGAAATTGTTGTGTTCTTTCATAACGGAATAGAAGAGCAAACTGTTTCATTGCCAAATAGCGGCGTATGGTATGTACTTGCGAATGATAAAAATGCAGCAGAGAGTCCAATTTCTTCATTTGATGGAGATACATTTGTGATTGCTCCGATTAGTACCTATATATTGGCGAAAATGTGACAAATCGACCCTTGACGATGCGAATATAATAAATGTAGAATTGACAAAGGTGGCTATTCAGATAAGTTGCCATATATATTATTGTTTTTGTAAAATAAAGTAAAAGAGTGAACAGCTTGTTTGTTTCTTTTCATAACTATAAAAGATAAGGAATTGTTAACGGGTAATGAACATGGAATGGTTGGAACAATTGTTAGGAGAAGAGTGGAAAGTAATACCAGCCGGAGGGGCGACAGGAGATGCCTATATTGCGCATAATGAACAACATAAACTATTTTTAAAGCGCAATTCATCGCCCTTTCTTGCGGTATTGTCAGCAGAAGGGATTGTTCCGAAGCTACTTTGGACAAGGCGATTAACAAATGGCGATGTCATTTCGGCACAAAAGTGGCTGCCAGGACAAAGGTTAGAGCCAGAAGATATGAAATCTAAGCGAGTTGCAGCATTGCTGAAAAAAATTCATTCTTCTGAGGCGTTAGTGCATATGCTTCAAAAGCTTGGGAAACGGCCCCTGCAAGCACAAGATATATTAGAAGAAGTGCTTCTCACCTTGCAAGAGGATGTAAAGCAAAATGAAATCATTCAAAAAGGACTTCAGTATTTACAAAAGTCCCTCCAGAATGTAGAATTTGATAATCTTGCTGTTTGTCATTGCGATGTGAATCATAACAATTGGTTATTAACAGATGATGATGAATTGTTCTTGATTGATTGGGACGGAGCAGTTATTGCAGATCCAGCTCTTGATATTGGGATGCTACTCCATTGGTACATTCCAAGGGATGAATGGCACGAGTGGCTTGAGCATTATGGATTAGAACTGACTGATTCTTTGCTAAGCCGTATGAAATGGTATGTTACACTGCAATGTATGATTTTCGTACAATGGTACACAGCAAAAAATAAGCAAGTAGAAGCAGAATATTGGCTTCAATATTTAATACAACTACTCGCTTCAGAATAATTTAAGAAAAACTATCCATTCCTGTAATCCATTGTGACAGTTGTTCTTGATGACCAGAAATATGGCCGTCTAAATCAGGAGACAATTTACCCGATTGACTATAGTAATATACATCGTTTAACATCGTTTTGACCTCATTGCTCACACTGTCATTTACGAGTAATGATTGAATGAGACGTTCTAATTGTTCACACTCAGAAACCGTTCCACAGCAATCACTTTGATGATTGACTAAGATGTCTTTTAAGATTGCCATTTGATGTTCATGGTTAAGTGGCATTTTTGACACATCCTTTTCAGTTGTTATCGTAACAATGAAACGAGCGTAGTGTACCGCCAGCGAAGAGTTGATGGAAGTTGTATGTAATACACTTTGTAGTTTCCATCAAAATAGCAAATCTTATACTAGAAAGAAACGGACCGAGTGCTCGTACGTACTTGGTTTTTTATTTGATACACACATCTTGAAATGCAGAGAGGGAGAGAACTATGCGCTTAAGACATAAACCATATGCAATGGACCGAACGAAAGAATATTCGCAGTTTGTAATTGGAAATCCAGAAGAACATAACGGGAAATGGAAAGAGTTGTTTGGTAACGACAACCCAATTCATATTGAAGTTGGAACAGGACGTGGCCGCTTCATGTACGAAATGGCAAAAGCAAATCCCGATGTAAACTATATTGGAATTGAGAAGTTTACAAGTGTGGTTGTAGATGCACTTGATAAACTAATTGAAGAAGCAGTGCCGAATTTAAAATTAATTAATAAAGACGCAGAAGATTTAACAGTATTTTTTGCGGAGAATGAAATTGATCGCGTTTATTTAAACTTCTCTGATCCATGGCCAAAGAATCGTCATGAAAAACGCCGTTTAACGTATAAAACGTTTTTAAGTAACTATGAAACAGTACTTGTAAAGGGCGGAGAAATTCACTTCAAAACAGATAACCAAGCTCTATTCGAATACTCTCTTACAAGTATGGCGGAATATGGCATGCTGCTGCCGTATATTAGCTTAGATCTTCACAACAGTGATTTTGAAGGCAACATTATGACGGAATACGAAGCAAAATTCTCAAGCAAGGGAAATCGTATTTACCGCGTTGAAGCAAAATATCGTACAGAACCTGCGCAATAATGCGCAGGTTTTTTCTTTTTAAGGAACTAGCTGCATAAAATAAAGAAGCCGCCCCAAAGTACTAGCTTTGTGACAGCTTCTTGGAAAAAAGAAAGAGTTAGAGAAGCACAAGAATGTCAATGAAAGTGAAATGGTTTGAAAACTAAATTTTCAGAAAAATATAAAGCTTATAGGGTGTTTTTTTTCTACTCTTTCTTTATGATTATGAGTTTATCACTAAAAATAAAATAAATCAACAAAAAATAGACAATTTTCTTTATAATTCGACAATTAAACAGACTAATATAAGACTACTTATAAGAATTTAATATAGTTACTAAAGCTGGAAAGCTAGGCACATGAATATATTGTTGGAATTACATCTTTTGATTGAATTTGAGGTTTATCCCGCATTAACGGGCAGTAAGACCCCCACTGATGGAAGTTTCACTTTACATCAGAACCATTTAAACTATTATTAGGTTATATTAAATGTGGATAGCACATGCAATACATAGGAGTGAAAAGGATTGTTTCAGTTAAACAAAGGAGATCAAATAGGTATTTTTTCACCATCACTGCCAGGTACATATACATCGCCTAATAGATTCAAACGCTCCAAACAGTTTATGGAAAGTAAAGGATTTCGTATAGTTGATGGAAGTCTTACTGGAAAACATGATGGGTATCGATCTGGAAGTATAAAGGATCGTGCTCAAGAGTTGAATGAACTCATTCGAAATCCAGCGATTAAGTGTATTATGTCGTCTGTTGGAGGGAGCAATTCAAATTCTTTACTTCCCTATTTAGATTACGAAGCAATAAAACAACACCCTAAAATTTTTGTTGGATATTCAGATGTTACAGCAATTTTATTAGGTATTTATGCTAAAACAGGTATTCAAACATTTTATGGACCTTCCTTGATTTCTTCATTGGGAGAATTTCCTCCGTATGTAAATGACACATTTTCATCATTTGAAGATGTGCTAATAAAAAGTGAAGCACTTCCATATGAGTATCCTGTATATCCTTTTTGGACAGATGAGCAATTAAATTGGCAGACACAAAATAGGCCAAAAAAAGTTATCCGAATGAATGGATTTGTGTAAAAGAAGGTGTAGCAACAGGTCGGTTAATAGCTGGAAATTTAACGACAATGTTAAGTATATGGGGAAGTCCTTATATGCCTGCTATTAATAAGGGGGATATTTTAATGATTGAAGACTGTAAAAAAACAGCAGCGATCGTTGAAAAGCATTTTAGTTTCCTAAAAATACATAGTGTGTTCGACAAGGTTAGCGGCGTAATCATAGGAAAGCATGAACAGTTTGACGATCAAGGAACAGGGTTAGCGCCATATGACATTTTACTCGAAGTAATCGGGGACCTTGATATACCTATCTTAGCGGATTTTGATTGCTGCCATACACATCCTATTGTAACAATGCCAATTGGAGCAACTATTGAATTAAATGCAACGCAAAAAACAGTTCGTATTTTGAGCTTTTGATTGTTCATAGCATTTGCGATTAGAGTTATACCTATCTAGGGCGAAAAATACGTGCATTTTTAATCTTATAAGAAACATAAAAAAATCCCTTCAGAAAAAATCTAAAGGGATTTTTGATATTGAAAAAACATACAAGTCTTTGTGTTAATAATCTAGTTAAATAATAGATAAAATACATATCAAACCAAATAACCTCAAAAAGTTTAAGGTATTTGGTTTGATATGACAGGACAGCAAAGAAAGAGTGGTAACTGCACATACATGTCAAACAAGTGGAAATAGAGTAAACAAGCAAAAAAATGAATATTTATACTTCTTGGAATACAGAGGGTTTTAGTTACTCTCTCTTTGTGATTGTAAGTGTAACACTAAAAATAAAATAAATCAACAAAAAATAGACAATTTTCCTATTAATTCGACAATTAGGATTTTTGGATAATATCTGTGATAAAGATTCAACCATTACAAAAATGTAATGGTTACGTAACCTAAATCGATAACAAATCACGCACAAAACCTTTACGATACAAAAAGATAATACATTGCAAATTCATAGAAAAGGCGTGAACGATTTGAAGAAATATGTAGTAGGTGTTATGACATGTGTTCTATTATTTTTACTATCTTCAGTAGCAGTTTTGGCTGTTGCTGAAAAGAATGATGTACTAGATATTAAAAAATGGGGAACAAAAGAATATTATGTTCAAATCACAGAGAACGGAAAAGAAGAATCTACGAAAGGTGAAGATGGGGAAATGTATACGTTGTATTGGTATACATTGAAAGCATATGATGATAAAGGTAAGGAAGTAACTGTTAAATTTTTTGCAAATAAAAATTTGAAATTACATGCATTTCTTCGTGTGTATGTAGAGGGTGAATATGATGACAAAACGAAATCAATTCAAACTTATGAAGAGGTAACAATGAACGAATTACCTGTGAAGGCAAAAGAAAAGTTAGGTGTGAAATAATATATATATAAAGCAGTCCGTATTTATTTAGAAAAAAACGCTATTCTTTTTGTAGAAATATAAAAAGAATAGCGTTTTTTTGCCAATCTCGTTTTTTTAATTACAAAACCAATTACAAAACTTACAAAATCTGTTTTTACTATTGAAAGCGTTTTAATATTGTGAGTAACAACATAAGGGGGTGCCTCTATGGGGATTCAAAATAAAATGGAAACGGTGTCACCTGTAGGTGAAGTAGAAACAAAACAAGAATCACTCGTTTCAAAAATCATGAATATAAAAATTGGTGTTATACCGTTGCCTTTATATATCGTGCTAGCGGCTGTTATTTACGGAGCATCTGTATATAATAAGTTGCCTGCTGATATGATTGGTGGATTTGCAGTTATTATGATTATGGGAATTTTCTTAGGTGATATCGGAATGAGAATTCCGATTTTAAAGAACATTGGTGGACCAGCAATTCTTTCATTATTTATTCCGTCATTGCTTGTGTTTTTTAATTGGATGAACCCAGCTTCAATGAATGCTGCGAATATGTTAATGAAAAAATCGAACTTTTTATATTTATATATTTCTTGCTTAGTAGTCGGAAGTATTTTAGGAATGAACCGTAAAGTGTTAGTACAAGGGTTTATTCGTATGTTTATCCCGTTGGTTGTAGGAACACTTGCTTCAATCGCGGTTGGGTTATTAGTTGGATCGTTATTTGGATTCGAAATGAAGCGAACGTTCTTCTTTATTATTGTGCCAATTGTGAGCGGTGGTATCGGAGAAGGAATTTTACCACTTTCCTTAGCATACGGCGATATTTTACATCAATCATCAGCAACATTTGTATCTCAGCTTATTCCTGCAGCAATTATTGGAAATATGTTTGCGATTGTAAGTGCTGGATATATGAAACGATTAGGTGAGAAAAAACCAGAGCTTAGCGGTAATGGTTTATTAGTGAAAACAGATAATCAAGCTGAATTATTAAAAGAAAAAAATACAGAAAAACCGATTGATTTCTCATTAATGGGAGCAGGTTTATTAATTGCATGTACGTTCTTTATCTTCGGTGGGTTTGCTTCTAAATTTATTGGTATTCCAGGAGCAATCATTATGATCTTTTCTGCTGCAGTTGTGAAATACTTCAAATTAATGCCAGCAAAAATGGAGCAAGGAGCATTTCACTTATATAAATTTATTTCTACAAACTTCACGTGGCCATTAATGGTCGGTTTAGGATTGTTATACATTCCGTTAAAAGATGTAGCAGCTGTTCTTTCAGTTGGATATGTTGTTGTGTGTGCATCTGTAGTAGTAACAATGATCGTATCTGGTTACTTTGTTGGAAAAATCATGAACATGTATCCAGTCGAGTCTGCAATTGTAACAGGATGTCATAGCGGATTAGGTGGAACAGGAGACGTTGCAATCTTATCAGCTTCAAACCGTATGGAATTAATGCCATTTGCACAAATTTCAACACGTTTAGGCGGAGCAGCAATGGTTGTAGCTGCAACAATTTTATTAAAAATGTTTTCGTAATGTATACAGACAAGCTAGCTATGGAAAGACGTAGCTAGCTTGTCGAATTAGGAGGAGACTATTTCTATGTTAGAGAGTCAAATTAAGGAACGTTCATTATTGCTTCATAAAGAATTAGTAGGAAAAATTGAAATTACAAGTAAAGTAGAAGTGAATTCAGCAGATGATTTAAGCTTGACATATACACCAGGCGTAGCTGAATCTTGTAAGGCCATTGCGGCGGATGAAGAAACAGCTTACGACTATACTGCACGCGGTAATATGGTTGCAGTTATTTCGGATGGAACGGCAGTGCTTGGATTAGGGGATATTGGACCGAAAGCAGCTATGCCTGTTATGGAAGGAAAAAGTATTTTATTTAAAAAGTTTGCGAATGTCGATGCGTTTCCGCTTTGCCTTGGAACGAAGGATGTAGATGAAATCGTAACCATTACTAAAAATTTAGAGCCTACATTTGCAGGAATTAATTTAGAAGATATCGCAGCTCCGCGTTGTTTTGAAATCGAAAAACGTTTAAAAGAAGAAATGAATATTCCAGTGTTTCATGATGATCAGCACGGAACAGCAATTGTTGTTTTAGCTGCGGTGATTAACGCATTAAAAGTTGTAAATAAAACGATGAATGAAGTAAAGATTGTCATTAATGGTGCTGGTTCTGCAGGGATTGCAATTGGTAAATTATTATTAAAAGCAGGCGCACAGCATATGACATTAGTAAGTTTAGAAGGGGTTGTTTGTGAAGGAGAGTCATGGATGAACCCAGCACAAATCGAGATTGCTAAAGAAACGAATTGTGAACATGTACGTGGAACGTTAAAAGAAGCGATTTCCGGTGCGGACATTTTTATTGGTGTATCTGCTCCTAACGTATTAACAAAGGAACTTGTGAAGACAATGAATACAAATCCAATCGTGTTTGCAATGGCGAATCCCGTGCCAGAAATATTCCCAGAGGATGCGCTGGAAGCTGGGGCAGCTATTGTTGGAACAGGACGCTCTGATTATCCAAACCAAGTGAACAATGTATTGGCATTTCCAGGTATATTCCGCGGTGCATTAGATGTCCGTGCAACAGATGTTACAGAGGAAATGAAATTAGCTGCGGCGTACGGAATTGCTAACATTATTACGGATGAAGAACGAAATGCAAATTACGTCATTCCAAATCCACTGGATAAAAGAGTTGTACCAAGTGTAGCGGCCGCGGTAGCAAAAGCAGCTATTCAATCAGGAGTGGCGCAAATCACAACGATGCCAAACTATTCTACAGAACAATAAAGTGAAACTTTGAATGGAAGTTTCACTTTATAATTTGATGTTTTCTTGGCTTGTTAAATTAAATAGGTATCCATCGCTACTCATGGATATCTTTTTTGTTTGTTTAAAATCACCACTAGTATAATCTTTGGAAATAGAGTGTTCTAATTCGCATTCTTTTGAATCTATACTCAAAATCTTAATTTTTATTAAGTGTGAAGAAATCTTGTACCAAAAATATAACAGTTATAATGATCATTCCCAAGTTAAATATAAGAGCTGTTATAACAGATAAGTCTGTGATATTTAATAATACGATACAGATTGAAAAAATTGATGCAATAAAAGGAATGATTTTTTTCGTTCTTGATATCACATACCCTTTACTTTCCTGAAGATATATCATCATTACAGCAATAATTAATAGTAGGGGAGCAGTAATAAGGACCCCAAACCAACCTACAGCATCTTCAACAAACCAAGGTAAAAATCGTATGGTTGAGGAGAAGATAAATAGGTTAAGTACGAAAACAAGTAATTGTATGAGAGATAATCTATACATGTTTTTTTGCTTCATAGTTTCAAATCTCCTAAAGTGTAATTTTACACTATTTTAAAAATAATTCACTCGGGTGTCAAGTAGCTTTTCAGCAAATTTTATCCCGCTATTCGTGGGTAGTAAGACCCCCACCTCAAGATTGTGAGGAATCCGAAGAAGATAGATGGGGGATAACTGCCCGTTAAATCCCGATTGGTTCAACTAACCATTCGAAGGAAAAGCATCTCCGAATGGAAGTTTCACTTTATGCTCTTTTTTTCTATTTTTTTACCAAAATCTAGAAATCTGTATGGACCTTTTGGAACTATAGTATATTTGTATTAAAACTAGTAAAGTAATGTGGATGATTTTACTTATAAAAAGTGTTGTTTTTATTAAAGAGAATAAGTAAATATAGATTTTTCATGCGGTATAGAAGAAATAAGGGAGAAAATAGAGAGATGAGAAAAAGAAAAAACTTGTTAGGTTTATGGCCAACGATTACATTGCTGGTGTGTACGGTTGTCATATTGTCTTTGCTTGTAACAGATATTTTAATTAGTCATCATGTTGAGCGTATGACAGAAGAGAGCCAAATGGAAAAAGCTAAAGCAGTTGCACGTATTACAGCAAATTCACCGCTCGTAATCGATGCTTTAGCGGGAAGAAAAGATGTATCTGAAATTCAAACGTATACGAATAGACTTTTAAAAAATACAGATGTTCAATTCATTGTAGTCATGGATATGAATGGAATAAGAAAGTCTCATCCAGATCCTAAGAAGATCGGCCAACATTTTGTAGGGGGCGATGAAGGCTTAGCCATGAAAGGAAAAGAACATGTATCAAAAGCAGAAGGAACATTAGGGAGATCTATGCGGGTATTTGTACCCATTTTTTCTGAAGCGAAAGAACAAATCGGGGTTGTTGCTGTTGGAATTTCAGCTGACAATGTGGAAGAAAGGGTTAAGGAGAGTAGACATATTATTTACATCGGTGTTAGTGTTGGAATTTTAGTTGGTATTATAGGTGCTATTTTATTAGCTAGACATATTAAGAAAATTTTATTTGGCCTCGAACCTAGTGAAATCTCAAAAATTTTAGAAGAGCGGAATACGATGCTACAATCCGTCAAAGAAGGAATTATTGCGATTGATAAAGATGCGAGGATTACTTTAATTAATAACGAAGCGAAACGGTTAATTGAGAAAAGCGGAATTAAAGAAGAATGTATTGGTAAAGACATTGAGCAGTATATGCCGAACACAAGGATAAAAGAAGTATTACAAACGGGAGCAGCGCAGTTCGATGAGGAACAAAGTCTACATGGGATTACAATTGTTACGAATCGAGTTCCGTTATACGTAAAGGATGAAATTGTTGGTGTCATTGCAACATTTCGTGATAAAACGGAAATGAGAAAATTAGCAGAGCAGTTAACGGGTATTCGACTATATGCAGAGGCTTTACGGGCACAATCTCATGAATTTATGAATAAGATGCACGTTGTATTAGGGCTAACACATATGAAAAATTATGAAGAATTAGAGACGTATGTTAGTAGCATGGTATCAGAGCATCAATATGAAATTGGCGGTGTGATGAGGAAAATAAAAAATCCCGTGTTTGCAGGGTTTATGCTGGGCAAGCTTAGCTATGCGAGAGAAAAGGGGATAGAACTGACTATAAGTGAGGATTCGTATTTACCAGATCCAGATGATGAGAGATTGATTCATGAACTCATTACAATTGGAGGAAATTTAATTGATAATGCCCTAGATGCGGTGGCGAGTTGTGAATATAAGCAAGTACATGTTTCCGTCCAATATCATGATAAATTGATTATTAAAGTTACCGATACAGGAAATGGAATTTCGAAAGAAGAAGTGGATAAAATATTCGTCAAAGGCTATTCCACAAAAGGTGAAAATCGAGGGTATGGTTTATATCTTGTAAATGAAAGTATAAGGCGCATAAAAGGGAATATATACATCGATTCCGTCTTAGGGAAGGGAACGACCATCACAATTGAAATACCATATAAAAGTAGGGATGAGATAGGAAAATGATCAAAGTTTTAATTGTAGAAGATGACCCAATGGTGGCGATGCTAAATAAGCATTATTTAGAACAAGTGGGAGGATTTGAACTTGTTCATATAGCTAAATCCGTAAACGAAGCAGTGCAAATATTAGAGGAATCTCATATAGATTTTATACTGCTTGATATTTTTATGCCTGGTGATACAGGGTTTGAATTGTTATTGCATATCCGCAATAAAGAAAAAGAAACTGATGTTATGATGATTTCAGCGGTACATGATATGGCGAGTATTAAAAAAGCACTGCAATATGGAGTTGTCGACTATTTAATTAAACCATTTACATTTGAACGTTTTAAGGAAGCGTTAACTGCATATCGTGAGAAGTTTAGATTTATGAAGGCGCAACAAAAGATTAATCAATCTGAACTAGATGCACTGATTTTACAAAAAGAAAAAGTAGAACCTCACGTAAGTAAAGAACTTCCAAAAGGATTAACAAAACAAACATTGCAGTTAGTTTGGAAACAGATAGAATCGCTTTATGGAAAACCATTTACAACAGATGAAATGGCACAATTAGTTGGAATTTCAAGGGTGTCTATTCGAAAGTATGTCATGTTTTTAATTGAAATCGGAGTTTTAGAAAATGAAATGGTTTATCAGCAGGTAGGGAGACCGGTAAGTAAATTGCGTTGTATTGATGAAACAAAAATACAGTTGTACATGTAAAGCTGTCTCAAAAGGCCGTTAAATAACGACCTTTTGAGGGCAGCTTTTTTGAATAGAAAAGAGTAGGTATGCGAGATGACTAAGATGTATTTATTCATTATTTAGTAGTAATAGTTTTCAAAAAGTGAAAATATTTTTATATAAATAATTGACAATGGAGTAACTTTTTAATAATAATTAGATTATAATAATTTTAAAAAAATAATTGTTATTTGAAAGGAGGATTTCAAAAATGAATCTTAATAATCGTTTAACAACAAACCAAGGTGCTCCTGTAGGGGATAACCAAAATTCTCGTACAGCAGGTCGCCGTGGGCCAGTCTTATTAGAGGATTATCATTTAGTAGAAAAGTTAGCTCATTTTGATCGTGAACGTATTCCTGAGCGTGTTGTACATGCGCGTGGTGCTGGTGCCCATGGTATTTTCGTAACAAAAAAAGTATGAAAGACTATACAAAAGCAGCGTTTTTACAGAAAGAACAAACAGAAACTCCTGTATTTGTTCGCTTCTCAACTGTTATTCATGGTCAAGGTTCTCCAGAAACAGCTCGTGACCCAAGAGGCTTTGCGGTGAAGTTCTATACAGAGGAAGGGAACTACGATCTTGTTGGTAATCATTTACCTGTATTTTTCATTCGTGATGCAATCAAATTCCCCGATATGGTTCATTCTTTAAAACCGGCACCTGATACAAATATTCAAACACCAGATCGTTACTGGGATTTCATGACGTTATCACCAGAATCAACTCATATGCTAACATGGGTCTTCTCTGATTACGGTACGCCTGCAAATTACCGTCAAATGGAAGGCTTCGGTGTTCATGCATTTAAATGGGTGAACGAAGATGGCAAAATTGTGTACGTAAAATATCATTGGAAGCCACAACAAGATGTACGTAACTTTAATGCGAAAGAAGCAGAACAAATGCAAGGAAAAGATTTTAACCATGCAACTCGTGATTTATTTGATGCGATTGAGCGTGGCAATTATCCGAAATGGAATCTTCACGTACAAGTCATGGAACTAGATGAAATGGATTCTTTAGAGTTTGATCCACTAGATCCAACAAAGATGTGGCCAGAAGACCGTTTTCCATTAATTGAAGTAGGTACAATGACGTTAAATCGTAACCCGAAAAATTTCTTTGCAGAAGTAGAGCAAGTGGCATTTTCACCGAGCGCAACTGTGCCTGGTATTGAACCATCTGAGGATAAATTATTACAAGGACGATTATTCTCTTATCCGGATACACAGCGCTATCGCTTAGGTGCAAATTATTTACAAATACCTGTAAACTGTCCATATGCAGCTGTACACAACCAACAACGTGATGGTTTCATGCAAGTAAATCAACAACCGTCTACAATCAATTATGAACCAAGTCGTCATACTGAAAATCCAACTGAAGATCCAGCGTATCGAGATTCAACTATGAAACTTACAGGTTATGTAACTCGTGAAAAAATTGAGAAACCAAATGATTTCCAACAAGCTGGTGAGCGTTATCGTTCATTCTCTCAAGAAGAAAAAGATAACTTAATTGCGAACCTAACAAATGATTTAAAAGATGTACATGAACAAACAAAATTGCTTGCGATTTGTAACTTCTTCCGCGCAGATCGAGAGTATGGTATGCGTTTAGCGCAAGCATTAAACGTTGATATTTCGGCGTATATGAAAGGGATTAAAAAATAAAAATTGCGAATAACAAACAGTTAAATTTTCATATTGATTGTTTTAGGTGGAATTCTATTCTTCCGTCAAAGAATGAAATAATTAGATGATTTATGAATGGTAACCCGAGTGGTAGACAAGTTAAAAAGTCACTATTCGGGTTTTTTCTTATTTAGAACATGTCTTTTTTAAACAAATGCTCCTTGCTGCATATAGTTATAGGGAGAACGGAGGGATAAAAGTGACGAGAATTGCCTATTCAGAAAGTGATGTCGATTTACTTGCTCGTCTTATGAGAGCGGAAGCAGAAGGTGAAGGGCAACAGGGTATGATGGCAGTAGGAACAGTTGGTGTGAATCGTGTAATGTGTGATTGTTTGGATTTTAAACAAATTACAAATATTCAACAAATGGTGTATCAGCAGCCAGGCGGATTTGAAGCAGTGACGAAAGGGTATTTCTATCAACGAGCAAGAGAGAGCGACAAAGAAATGGCAAGAAAATGTTTGAATTATGCTCGTATATGGCCAGGTGTATATTCTCTTTGGTTCTTTCGTCCAGTTGGCGATTGTCCTCCTACGTGGTGGGATCAACCTCATGCAGGACAATATAAGAATCATTGTTTTTACGAACCGACTGGAAATGACTGTCCGAAGGTGTATAGTGGAAAATAGAGTAAGTAGCGTAGGACAAATATATCGGCGTAAGTGCATCATTTATCGACGCTTTTTACAATATAACGGCGCTTCGCCACAACATAAAGACCACTCGATGATATTCGACATACAAAAACACTTCATTTGCAAAATGAGGTGTTTTTTGCTATTTTCATAGAAAATAATACTGAGAGGAAGCGATTGTTATATGATGCCTGAGATTATAGTTAGAAGATTTTTTGAAGAAATACGTTCAGGACGTAATCTACATCTAGTAACAGAGTTTATGGCAGAAAAAGTGTTGGCTCATCAAGTTCAAGCTGAAGATGAAGTAACAGTTGAAAGATCTCCTATGGATTATGCGGATCATGTACAAGAGATGTTGGATGCTTATGGTACGTTTACTTTAGAAATTCAAGAGTTGTTAGTATCTCAGCAAGATCGTGTATATGTTCGATGGAAACAAACAGGTGCTCATATTGGTGAAGTTGATGGATTTCAACCAACTGGACTTCCTATCATTCAGTTAGCGAGCGCGGTGTATCGTGTAGAAGGCGGGAAAATTGTAGAGTACTGGATTCAAATTGACCGCGCTGGTATTACAGCTCAATTAGAACGAAATAAAAAGAAAAAAATCGAAAATAATTAAAAATATTTATTTTATATCCCTAAAACAAAAAAGCATTTCTTTCTATTAGTCATACAGAAAGAAATGCTTTTTTGTTTTGAGGATTTGATTAAGAGTACCATTAGTTCGTGAATAATGGGCCAAAATGGTTATTAGAATATTTTCCCTTAAAGAATACATAATAAAAAATAGTTATGAAATGCAGAAAGGGATGGAGTGTATGTTTAATTTTCTGAAACCATTAAAAGGTAGACGTAATTCAAAGTCTCTTCAAATAAACAATAATACTCATTTTCAGGAAAAAAACATAGAAGATTCTCCCTTGGACGTTAATTTAGCTAAGAACATAGCTCAACTTCAGCAACTCTTCTGTCAATCTCCTGATTTGGTCATTCGTCCGTTTCCAATCACAGTCGATGGATTAGAAGCAGCTTTAGTTTATTTGTCTGGCTTAACAGACAAGCGATCAATTCAAAATCATGTTTTAAGTCCTTTGATGAATAGTGTCCGTGATCCTAACATGGATCTGCCCATTACATTAGGGCAGGTTAAAGTCGTCGATACGTGGGGACAAATTGAAAATGCTATTTTAGGGGGAGATAGCGTTTTATTTATTCATGGCCAAACTACCGCGCATCAATTAGATACGAAAGGATGGCCGCAAAGAAATATTGAAGATTCTAGGAATGAAATATCACTAAAAGGTGCTCATCAAGGGTTTGTAGAAACTGGAAGTCAAAATATCGCATTGATTCGGAGATATATTCCTCATCGAGAATTAATGTTAAAAGAGATTACAATTGGTATGCGGGGCAAAACGAGGATTTCCATTTTATATTTGAAAGATGTAGCTTCCGAAGAAGTGCTGGAAGAATTAGAAACACGGATTCAAGATATTATGGTGGACGCTGTCATTAGTACGGGTGAACTTATCGAGTTCATTGAAGATAATCCGTATTCACCGTTTCCTCAATTTATATTAACTGAAAGACCCGATTTAGCTGTATCTCACATTCTCCAGGGAAGGTTTGTAGTTGTTGTGGATCATTCTCCAAATGTATTGATTGCTCCGACAAATTTTATATCCTTTTTTCAAGGAATTGATGATTACGGGACGCGTTGGTTAGTTGCCTCGTCTATTCGGATACTTCGTTTCTTCGCTTTTATGATTGCTCTATTTTTGCCAGCGAGTTATGTTGCGTTTATTTCCTTTAATTTTGAGGTCATTCCTGTGGAGCTTTTTTTATCTATTGCGGAATCAAGAACGCGCGTACCATTTTCTCCAGTTATGGAAGCACTGCTTATGGAAATGACTTTAGAAATGATGAGGGAAGGAGCTTTGCGGTTACCTACTCCTATCGGTCAAACAGTTGGAATTGTAGGAGGGATCATCATTGGACAGGCGGCTGTTCAGGCGGGAATTGTAAGCAACATTATGATTATTGTTGTTGCTGTTACAGCCATCGCTTCCTTTATCATTCCGAATTATGATATGGGAGCGGCAGTCAGATTGTTGCGATTTCCTATGATGATATCAGCTGCCTTGTTTGGAATTGTAGGAATTGTTATCGGATGGATGACATTAATTGCACATCTCATCAGTCTTGAATCGCTAGGTACTCCTTATGGGACTCCGTTAGCACCGTTTCGCTTTGCAGATATGAAGGATGCTTTTGTACGCTTTCCTCTCTGGGCAATGAGAAGTCGTTCTAAAGGTACGGGAGCTATTCAATCTATTCGCCAAGGAAAAAACCATAATAAAAGGTGAAACTATGAAAAAGTATGCCTATAATGAAATCACTCTTATGCAGTATATTTTTATAATTAATGGAATGCAGGTGGCAACTGGAGTTTTATCTCTCCCACGAGTGCTTGCAGAAAAAGCTGGAACAGATGGATGGATAGCTATACTTATCGGCTGGGTATTCTCCACAATATCTGGTACTTTTATCGTTAAAACATCTGCAAGATATCCAGAGGACACGCTTTATGACATTCTTATACGATTGTTTGGAAAAATAGTTGGGAAAGCACTAGTTGTTATTTATACGATATACTTCGCTTGTTATTCCTGTATCGTTCTTGTGAACGCTATGCTTTATCTTAAGGCGTGGCTTCTCCCGAAAACGCCTGACTATATCACTATATTTTTGTTTTCAATTCCGACTTTTCTTGTTGTACGAAACGGTCTTCGTATTATAGGACGATACTCTGAACTCGCTTTTTATATGATGCTTTGGGTTCCGGTGTTTTTTTTGATACCGCTAAGAGGTGGGTGGAGCTGGCTGCCTTTCTTTCCACTGTTGAAAGAGGGATGGAAACCGATATTGTCAGCTGTGCCAACTACTATTTTTACCTATTTAGGGTTTGATATTGCGTTCTTTTTGTATCCCTTTTTACAAAAAAAGCAGTACGCGGTCCATGGATTCGTTATTGCAAATACCTTGACGATGTTATTCTATCTGTTTGTTACTCTAGTTTGCTTTTCCTATTTTAGCCCTGATAGCATTACAGAATTTAACCAACCAGTACTAAACTTATTTAAAGTAATTGAATTTCGTTTTTTAGAACGTTTTGACATGGTTTTATTGGCTGTTTACCTAATTGTTGTTTCTAAATCCTGGATTAATTGTATATACTGTTGTGTATTTTGTTCTAGTCAATTACTTGGAAAAGAAGATCATAGCTCTCACGTCATTGTTCTATTATTGTGCATTATCGGTTTCATATTTTTGACCCATCCTACTTGGAATCAATCTGAGGTTTGGCAACAGGTAATATCAAATGCTGGATTAGGATTGGCGTATATATCACCTGTGATTTTATGGATGTACAGCTGGGTATATGAGAAGTATAGCCGGAGGGGAATACATTGAAAAGGAAGGTACTATGTTGTATTTTGTTATTGACGTTCACGATGACTGGATGCTTTGATCAAACAAATGTTGAAGATGTTTCCCTTACTCTTATACTTGGTATGGATTTAGATCGCGATAATAATTTATTGGTATATATGTCAAGTCCTGTGTTTAATAAAGAAGCAAAGATGAAAGAAGAAAATACTGGTGTGAAATCTGTTACGGTTCGAAATTCTAGAGAGAAATTCGATGCTACGGTTATGGCGCTAACATCGGGAAGCAAAACTCAAGTCTTCTTAATTGGGAAACGGCTGCTGAAACGAAAAAACTGGACAGATTACCTTGACCCATTTTACCGTGACCCCAAAAATACGGTTACTGCACGAATTGTCGCTGTAGATGGACCTGTTTCGGATGTAATTTTTTATAACCCAAAAGATAAGCCTCGGCTCCCTTTGTATTTAGCAAAATTAGTTGATACCGCCTATATAAGAAATGTTACGGTAAAAACAACTCTTCAAAAATTGCATGAACAGATGAAAGAAAAAGGGATGACAGCGAGTATTACCGAGATGAAAAAAAGAATAGAGTATGGGTGACAGGAACCGCCTTGTTGGACGAAAAAGACAGATATAAATTGACGCTAACACCGGATGAAAACAGATTATTACGCATTTTACAGCACGAAAATAAAGGTGAGTTTCTATTTACACTTGCAATCAAGCCGAAATCGGATGATCGTAATAAAGATTGGATCAGCTTTGCTGCTCAAAAAATCAAGGTAAAGACAAAGGCAAAATATGACGGTCGTTTTATATTTAATACAGATGTAAAGATGAGAATCATCATTACAGAACGGCTTTTTCCGTTCAATACAAGAAAGGACGCAGCAAAGCTGCAAAAAGCTATTGAAACTAAGCTGGAAGCTGATTTCAAGCACTTAATAAAGAAAATACAAGCAGCCGAAATCGACCCTTTTGGACTTGGTGAATATGCAAGAACTTATACATATCCAGAGTGGAAAAAAGTCCAAAATCAATGGGGTAAGGCATTGGCAAAGGGGGATGTAAATGTCAAGGTAAGTGTAAAAGTTGCTGGGATGGGAACGATTAAATAATTAAGATACGGATGAAAATTGAGTATAATTTGCAAGCCCCTTCAGAAGATCTGAAGGGGCTTTTCTAATGTGAAAGTAAATTAAAGTGGTAATACTTCTTCTAGATGTGTATTTAGTTCAGATACAAATTTATCAACATCAGGGTTCTTTATTACATTATAGCAAGCGAAGCTCTTTAACGGTTTCATACCGATAAACTCTTGCATCCGGTGTAAATGACTGAGTGCGTCTTCTAAGCTTTTTCCTCCAAAGAATTGTGTTGGATCGTTAAATGCTTTTTCGGGAGCATTCCACGTAGTCGAAAACATATAGTATTTGTCAGTTAATAATCCGCCTCTTCCGTATTGCTCAGAGCCTTTGAAAAATAATCCGTAAGCATATACCTCATCCATGTATGTTTTCAGTAATCCTGGAACATTAAACCAATAAATAGGTGTTTGGAAGATGACAATATCAGCCCATAAAAACTTACTTTGTTCTTCTTCGATATCATATCCGTTTTGAACCACTGTTGTTTGTACATGATTCTCGGGACTTAATATATTCACCATGTCGTCCGTCAATGTTTTGTTTAGTTTTCCTTCCGCTGATCTATATGTTTGATGCCCGTTTATAATAAGTATATTTTTCATCTTTATTTAGCCCCTTTATATAATAATGTGTTATTGATTCTAACAATCTTGTAAAGCTGTTTAATTTTCTGGTACTACGCCCTATAGGAGAGTAAGGTGGTCCTCTAAGTGTCAATCTTCAACGATCTTTCCATCTTTAATCTGTAAAATATTGATGGCAAAGACGTTAACAGCTTTTTTGGTTAATCCTCAATCACCTCCGTATTTTAGAAATATCTAGTCGCTAATGATATTGTATATATAGTTAATTCCTTTTGGGAAGTAGTGATATTTATTTCATATAGTTACCGTAAGGATAGAATTGTGATAGCATAAAGGAAAATCATAAAAATTTTTTTCAGGAGCGTGTTTTAATGGAGAATATGGATCCAATTGAATTAACAAAAGGAACACCAGGGCAAATTTGTCCCATTGCGAAAACACTCGACGTGATCGGAACAAAGTGGACTTTTTAATCATTCGAGATCTTCTTATTGAAGGAACGATGCGATTTAGTGATTTACAAAAATCGATGGATGGAATTAGCCCGAAAACCCTCTCGCTTCGTTTGAAGGAACTTGAAGTGCAAGGAATTGTGAAAAGAACGGTATACCCAGAGGTTCCACCGCGTGTCGAATACACATTAACGGACAAAGGAAAACGTTTAGAACATATTTTCATTGAATTAAAGCGATTTGGATTAACATTATGAAAAAAATTTGAAAGTAGATAAAAAAGGACCACAGGGTCCTTTTTTATTATGAAAAACAATTTTTTTGTGTGTACATTTCTTGTCAAAAAAGAAACTTTCTAAAATGTAACTATGTGTATTAAATATCACTACTTCCAAAAAGGAAGTTTTAAAAATACAATAATCTCAGCAAAACAAAACAAGAAAAACTGGGGGGAATGAACATGTTAAGCAATAAAAAAATTGTAATTATCGGCGGAAGTTCCGGAATTGGTTTAGAAACAGCGAGACTTGCACTCTTGCAAGGAGCTGAAGTTATCATTGCTAGTCGTTCAGAGGAAAAGTTGCGGAGGGCGACGGATCAGTTAGGAAGAAACGTGACTGCTTATACGCTTGATACGACGCAAGAACAACAAGTTCAATCCTTTTTTGAACAAGTAGGTACGATTGATCATTTAGTTGTTACGGCAGCAGAAACATCAGGAGGTTCCTTTATCGACACAGATACAGCCGTAGCACGTCAGTTGTTTGAAAACAAATTTTGGGGACAATTCTACTCTGCAAAATATGGTGCACCAAAGATTGCTACTAAGGGCTCCATTACTTTATTTTCCGGAGTTGTTGCTTATAAATCTATGGTTGGGTCGGCAACGCTCGGTGCAGTCAATGCGGCTGTTTCTAATCTTGGCAAAACGTTAGCTTTAGAGCTGGCTCCTATTCGTGTGAATGTTGTCTCTCCTGGAATTATTGATACGCCGTCACGCAGTGAAATGGCCGAAGAAGCGCGCAACAAATTCTATACTGACTTAGGAAACAAACTCCCTGCACAGCGAGTGGGGCAAGCAGAAGATGTAGCACAAGCTGTACTATATGCGATGCAGAACGGTTTTGTTACGGGAACAGTTCTGCATGTTGAAGGTGGGCATACTTTGATTTAGTAGATTAAAACGAGTTTGTATTTATATAAAGAAAAAACGCTATTCTTTTGTGGAAACATACGGAGAGAATAGCGTTTTTTATGAATTTATCTGTTTTTCTAATTGAAATCCCATTTAGCATTCGAACGAAACAGTCTACATACTATGAGTTTTGTCTATGGCTTCACGCAGTGCTTTAGCTAATTTGATTGGATCGTCATTTGCCCAAAAATGCATAAAAAATAGTCGGGGATTCTCGGTTAACATGTGATTATGTATAGCAGTTACTTCAATACCATGTTTACGTAACGTACTTGCAACAGGATTTACTTCTTCAGCAGTAAGTACAAGATCACCAGTTATGGCAGCTTTTTTGTTTTTCGTCGGCTGAAAATTGATTGCTGTTGCTACCCCCATAGCAGGAGGAATTTCCATGCCATTTTCCATGATTTTTTCTAACCGGGGAATACTTACGTGATAAACACCACCACTAACTGTACCTTTATGTCTAAATATTTTATCAAGCTTCTGTTTATCAATGGAAAAGGCATGCGAATCATTCGGTAATTTGTTGTTCCATGGTATTGTTGTTAGTTCCATTGCGGATCTAATCGCTTTAGCTAATTGAACTGGATCACCATACCCCTTAGCGTGCAAGTACATAATACGCGGTGACTCTCCCAGCAAATGATTATGTAGTGCAGAAACTTGAATTCCTTGATGAAAAAGTTGATTCATGACAGGTTGAACTTCATTTTCCGTAAGAACTAAATCACCCATAACCATCGTTTGATTACCCATTTGTTTAAAAGCTGTCCAGCCTCCCAAGGCTAAACTAGGCTGGATTGGTATTCCTTGGACATTTACTTGTAAATCATTACGTGGAAGGCTGATATAAAAGACTTCACCTGGCTTCATCGCACCTGATTGTCCCATTGCTTTCTCAACTAGTTTCCAGTTTACTTGTTGTGGTAAATGATTTGTTGAATGATTGTAATTCGGAGAAGAAGAGTTCTCCATCGCTTGAATTGAGGGGGCTGAAGTAAAATTATAAATTATAACAGCAACTAAAAAAGTAACTATAATATATTTCCACTTGTGCATAGATTAACTCCCTTTTAGAGGTATAGTGAAATATTAGGAAACAATATTATAATTCCCCATTCATCTTTTTTCTTGCACATAACAGCTTGTTAGTGAAGGACGGGATAAAGAAAAAATAGCACAAGAACTAATACAGGATAGTCAAAGACTTTTTTGTTGGTTAAAACGGTACAAGTTTTTGAATAAATTTTATTGTAAATAATTAACCTTTTTTACAAAATTACCCCTTTCTGTTTTGGCAAAGTCGTTATTTTTCTGAATTATATGATAACATAAAAGAAAAAAGGGGGTATACAAAAAATGGAACATTTACAAATTGGAGATATACAAGTGACATGGTTGCGGGGAGGAAATACGCATTTAGACGGTGGGGCGATGTTTGGTGTTGTGCCGAAAGCCCTTTGGTCACGAAAATATAGCCATAACGATAAAAATCAAATTAATTTACGAACAGATCCATTGCTGCTGCAAACGAAAGATGGAAATATGCTCATAGATTCCGGGATAGGCAACAATAAAATGAATGAGAAAATGAAGCGAAATCAAGGGGTGACTGAAGAGTCATCTGTTGAACAATCGCTCGCTCAACTTGGTTTGAAAGCGGAAGATATTCAGTATATTCTTATGACGCATCTTCATTTTGATCATGCATCTGGTTTAACAAAATGGAAAGGTGAAAAGCTTGTCCCGACGTTTCCAAATGCAAAAATATATGTATCACAAACAGAATGGGACGAAATGAGAAATCCGAATATCCGCTCACGCAATACATATTGGAAAGAAAATTGGGAGCCAATTGTACATCAAGTACAGCTGTTTACGGAAGAAGTAAACGTTACAGATGAAATTCGAATGGTTCATACAGGCGGACATAGCGATGGACATGCGGTTGTCATTGCGCAAAGCCAAAATGAAACATTGCTTCATTTAGCAGACTTACTGCCAACGCATGCGCATCAAAATGTATTGTGGGTCATGGCGTATGATGATTATCCAATGACGTCAATTGAGAATAAACAAAAATGGATGAAATATGGCGCAGAGCAGAAAGCGTGGTTTACTTTCTATCACGATGCATATTACCGTGCGGTGAAATGGGACGAAGAGGGGCGCATGGTAGAAAAATTAGAACGTGAAGAAGTAGAAGTACCGAGCGAAGTGTAATGGAGTAAAATTTGAATAAGCAAACATGAAGCGAATGAAAAGATAACCCATATGAGTAAACGAAAAGTATCGGTCTTTATTAACCGGTACTTTTGTATTTTTAATGATAATTCTGAAAATATAGACATTTAATTGTGAATGTTTTATAGTAGTTAATACAATAACTACTATTAGGAGGATTTATGGAAGAGAAAGCAATTACCGAATTGCAAAAACATGGATTTTCAAAATACGAGTGTAAGGCCTATATAGGTTTATTGAAATCACCAGCCATCACTGGCTATGAATTAAGTAAGCGTTCTGGCGTCCCGCGCTCAATGATTTATGAGGTATTAGGAAAATTACTCGATAAAGGGGCAATTCAAACCGTTCCCTCTGATCCAATTGTCTATAAACCAGTTGAGCCGAAGCAATTGCTTGCTAGGTTGAAAGAAGAGATCAATACATCATTAGAAGTACTAGAATCGTCTCTTACCACGTTAGAAAGTGATCAAAAGATAGATGTTGTCACGAGAATTGTTCAATATGAACATATTGTTCAAGAAATGCTTTCGATGATTCGAGATGCAAACAAAGAACTTTGGTTATCCATTTGGTCTCCTATTGTGAAAGACATTGAAAAAGCTGTTCGAGAGAAAGAAGGATCGATCCCTATTTTTACAGTTTTATTTGGGGCTGAAGATAAGACGCTAGGACACACGTATCATCACAACTATATGGCACCAGAGATTGTGAGTAAACGTATGGGCGGGTATTTGACCATTCTCATTCGGGATGAAGAAGAAGCATTAATTGCTAAGTTTAGCGACAGAGGTTCAGAATGGGCTGTAAAGTCAACTGACCCTGCTCTCGTTCTTATCGCTACCGAATATATTCGACACGACATTATGGTAGAAGAAATTACAACTGCGTTCGGTCCTGAAAAGCTTGATGAGCTATGGAAGAAACGAGAAGATTTAATTCATGTCATGACAGGAAAAAACAGCTTAGTATAGGGCTGTTTTTTATCATAAAACAAGAGTCGTTATAATTATAACGACTTTGGAGGGAATTAGATGTATGCAAAACTAAAATTTGCCGCCTCTATGGCTATCTTTGGTTCAATCGGTTTATTTTCGATAAAAACAGGCCTCCCATCGATTGAATTGGTTTTTGTACGTTGCCTCTGTGCAAGTGTTCTTTTAGGAGCAATATGGGGGTTTCACACATTAACAACAAAACAGCAGCATAAAAGTTTTATTCCGCGCCGGGAGTACTTACTTGCTTTACTATGTGGTGTGTTTCTTATCATAAACTGGGTCTTTTTCTTTCGCTCTATTGAAGTAATGCCCATTACTGTGGCAATATCCATTTATCACTTAGCGCCTGTTATTGTGCTTTTATTAGGTTCTTTTATCTTTAAAGAAAAAATAACAGGAACAGGATTGATATTCTTCTTTATTTGTTTTGCAGGAACACTGTTAGTCGGAGGGATTCATCAACATACAACCGTTGCTGGATTTTTATCTACGGGCGTTTTATGGGCGTTTGCAGCAGCACTCTTTTATGCCCTTACTTCAATTACGGGAAAGGGAATTCAAACACTTAGTCCGTTGTTAACGACCGTTATTCAAACGAGCTTGGGTGTTTTATTATTGATTCCATTCGTAGATTGGTCAAAGTTTACGCATCTTACCGCTGAAAATTGGTTTTATATCCTTGTTACAGGGTTTATTCATACGGGATTCGTGTTTTATTTGTTTTTTAGTAGTTTGCGAGAATTAAAGGCTCAAACAATTGCTATTTTAGTTTTTGTTGATCCAATTGTTGCAATCTTACTGGATGTTACTATTTTGAATTACCGTCCTGATGTCTATCAACTTCTTGGAATTTTGCTAGTGTTTCTAGGGATTAGTTATTCTCCGAAAAAAGAACGAAGATTAGCGGAAGATAAATTTGTTCGTTTAAACCAATAGTACGGATTATTCAATAATACGAATAGGTGTAGAAAAAGGAGAGCAAAGAATGCTCTCCTTTTTCTTAAGAAGTAGCTGTCTAACGTTTTATTGTAACTATTTGTCGAAATGTTCGTCTCTAAAGCATTCTGAAAATTGTTATAATAGCCCCAAGCTAGTCCATTTTTTAAAAGAAGATAACGAAAAAAATGAAAGCGTTTTAATGGATAAGGAGGGAAATGTATCGTGTATATGACGATTGGGAAGCTGCTGGAATTAACGGTTGGAAGTTATCCGAATAAGGAAGCAATTGTTGAGCCGGAAAAACAGGTTCGCTGGACGTATGTAGAGTGGAACGAGCAGGTAAACAAACTTGCCCATGCACTTCAACAAAGCGGGATACGAAAGGGTGACCGCGTTTCGACATTTCTTTTTAATAGTAGTGCGCTGGCAACGACATGTTTTGCCTGTGCAAAAATTGGGGCTGTATTCAATCCAATTAATTTTCGGTTAAAGCCGCAAGAACTTGCTTATATATTAGAAGACGCTTCTCCTAAAATCGTACTTTTTGAACAGCAATTATCCTCCCAAGTACAAAGCATTCATACACAATTTCCTCACATTCAGTTTTGGTACATTGATCAAGATCAGCCAACGTTTTCTATTTCTTATGAAGAAAAAATATCTAGTGCCACGCCACATTTTGAAAAAATAGAAGTAAAAGAAGATGATATTTGTTCCATTATGTATACAAGCGGAACAACGGGTTATCCAAAAGGTGTGCTTCATCGTCACCGAGAGATTATTGATCAAAGTTTGATGGGCGTTGCCTATTTACATTACACGGAAAATAGCCGCGGCCTTGTAACAGCGCCGATGTTTCATTGCGCGGAGCTGCATTGCTGCTTTATTCCGAGAGTACATAGCGGTGCAACAAATATCATTCTTCATCATTTTGATGCAAAGCTTGTTTTGGAGACAATTCAAAGTGAAAAGGTGACTGTTATGTTTGCGGCACCGACAATGTGGAATATGATACTGCAAGAAGATTTGTCACAGTATGATTTATCCTCACTTCAATACGGTTTATATGGAGCGGCGTCGATGGCACCTGCACTTGTGAAAGCTTGCGATGCAAAATTGAAGGTTTCATTAGTACAAGCTTACGGAATGACAGAGATGGGACCAGCCGTTACGTTTTTACGTGAGCATGAGCAGCTTTCAAAAGTTGGTTCGGCAGGAAAGGCTGGGTATAATCATGAAATTCGCATTGTCCGTCCGAACGATGATGGACCGTCTGAACCTGATGATAAGTTACCGCCATATGAAATTGGAGAAATTATTATAAGAGGTTCGTGTGTAATGGCAGGGTATTACAACAATAAAGAAGCGACAGAAAAGGCTTTATATAAAGGGTGGTATCATTCAGGCGATTTAGGGTATGTAGATAGCGATGGGTATTTATACGTTGCAGACCGCGTTGATGATATGGTCGTGAGCGGCGGTGAGAATATTTATCCGCGTGAAGTAGAGGATTTTTGTATACGCATGACGGTGTTTTAGACGTTGCGGTGCTGGGAGAGAAGGATGAATTGTGGGGACAGCGGGTTGTTGCGTATGTTGTTTCGAAGGACGGGTCTCTTACAGAAGAAATATTAGATGAATATTGTAAACAGAGCGATAAACTCGCTGATTATAAACGCCCGCGCAAGTATGTATTTACGGAGCAGTTGCCGAGAAATGCGAGCGGGAAAATTCAAAAGTTTATTATACGTAGTGAAGGGGCAGAGGTAAATAAATAAGGGGAGAATATGATGAAGCATGCATATTTGGAGGAGGAGCATCACATTTTCCGTGATGCCTTCCGTAAATTTTTAGAAAAGGAAGCGTATCCGCACTATAACCAATGGGAGAAAGACGGTATTATTCCGCGTTCCTTATGGAAAAAGATGGGCCAAAATGGCTTTCTTTGTCCGATGGTAGAGGAGAAATACGGCGGAGCTGGAGCAGATTTTGGATATTCAGCTGTGATAAATGAAGAGTTAGAAAAGGTTGGTTCTAGTTTAGTAGGAATTAGTCTCCATAATGATATTGTCGTTCCTTATTTAACGGCATATGGAACAGAAGAGCAAAAGAAACGTTGGCTTCCAAAATGTGTGAGCGGTGAATACATTACTGCAATTGCGATGACAGAGCCGGGAGCAGGTTCTGATTTAGCTGGTATTCGCACAACAGCACGAAAGGAAGGAGCTCATTATGTTGTAAACGGAGAAAAAACATTCATTACAAATGGCATTCATGCAGATTTAGTCGTTGTTGTTTGTAAGACGGATTCTACTGTAAAGCCAGCTCATAAAGGAATGAGTTTGCTTGTTTTAGAGAGAGGAATGGAAGGATTTAAAAGAGGGAAAAAATTAGAAAAGGTTGGATTACATAGCCAAGATACAGCAGAACTTATTTTTGAAGATGTGAAAGTTCCTGCCTCTAATTTGTTAGGAGAAGAAGGAAAAGGTTTTTATTATTTAATGGACAAATTGCAGCAAGAGCGCCTCGTTGTCGCGATTGCTGCCATAACTGCAGCAGAAGTGATGCTGCGTTTAACAAAGGAATATGTAAAAGGGCGAAAAGCATTCGGAAAGAGTATAAGTGATTTTCAAACTGTTCAATTCAGACTCGCAGAAATGTATACAGAAATTGAAATTGGCCGCACATTTATTGATGAATGTATTAGGGCACATATGCATGGGGAAAACATCGTTACCAAAGTATCGATGGCAAAGTGGTGGGTAACAGACCTTGCGAAGAAAGTAGCGGCAGAGTGCATGCAACTGCACGGCGGGTATGGATATATGGAAGAATACGAGATTGCAAGGCGGTACCGTGATATTCCAGTAAGTGCGATCTATGCCGGAACAAACGAAATTATGAAAAGTATTATCGCGAAAAGTATGGGATTGTAATGAAAGAGGAATGGGAGGAGAAACGATGATTCAAAATATTGCAGTAATCGGTGCAGGAATTATGGGAAGCGGTATTGTGCAAGCGTTAGCGATGGGCGGAAAGTGTGTGAAAATGTATGATGTATCGGAAGAAAGTTTACAAAAGGCATATAAGGGGATTACCGCAAGTTTGGATCGCTTTGTGAAAGCTGGGCGTATGAACGAAGAAGAGAAAGAGCAGGTTCTTGCTAATATTGTTTCTACGATTACGTTAGAGGAAGCATGTAAAGATGTAGAACTTGTTATTGAAGCTGCACCTGAAAATTTGCAGTTGAAAAAAGAGATTTTTAAACAGCTAGATAGCTATGCTTCTCAGGCTACTATTCTTGCAACAAATACATCTGAATTAAGTGTAACGGCGATTGCAAGTGCGACAAATCATCCAGAGAAAGTAGTAGGGATGCATTGGTTTAATCCAGCGCCTGTTATGAAACTCATTGAAATTGTGAAAGGGGTTGATACAGAGGAACATACAATACAAGCAGTGAAAGAATTAGCAGAAGAGATTGGAAAAGAAACAGTTGTTGTGAAAGATGTGCAAGGATTTGTCACTTCAAGAGCAATTGCAGTGCATTTGTTAGAGTGTATGCGCATGTATGAAGAAGGAGTAGGAAGTAAAGAGGAAATTGATAAAGCAATTAAACTCGGCTTGAATTATCCAATGGGTCCGTTTGAGTTAGCGGATTATGTTGGATTAGATACGATGCTATTTGCAAGTCAAGGCTTAAGCGAAGCGTTTGGTGATAGATTCCGCGCTCCGCAAACACTTGTAAAACTTGTAGAGGCAGGACATCTTGGCCGGAAAACGGGAAAAGGGTTCTATGATTATCAAAAAGGGAAAGTGGGAGAGAAAATATGAATCGAGAAGTCGTTATTGTTGAAGCGGTACGGACTCCAGTTGGAAAAAGAAACGGTGCTTTTCGTGAACTTCATCCAGTACAACTTGGAGCAGTTGCACTGAATGAAGTAACAAAACGTGCAAATATCGAAAAAGGAATCGTAGAAGATATTGTAATGGGATGTGTGACGCCGATTGCGGAGCAAGGCTTTAATATTGGTAGACTTGCCGCGCTAGAAGCAAATTTTCCGATTACAGTTCCTGCCGTAACGATTAACCGTCTTTGCGGTTCGGGACAACAAGCGATCCATTTTGCGGCGCAAGAAATTAAATCTGGTGATATGGATATTACCATTGCTGCTGGTGTTGAGCATATGACGAAAGTGCCAATTTTAAGCGATGGCAATGCAAATACAATTCCGAGTAGTCTTCATGCAAAATATGAAATTGTACATCAAGGTGTATCAGCAGAAATGATTGCCGAAAAATATGGAATTACAAGAGAGCAACTAGATAGCTATGCCCTTGAAAGTCATCAACGCGCACTACATGCGATAGAAGCAGGTCATTTTAAACGAGAAATTGTACCTGTAAATGGAATAGATAAGGAAGGAAATGCAATACTAGTTACAAATGATGAAGGGCCGCGGGCGAATACTTCTCTTGAAGCACTAGCAAATTTAAAGGCTGTGTTCAAGGAGAACGGATCGGTTACAGCAGGAAATGCAAGTCAAATTAGTGACGGAGCAGCAGCGATTCTTTTAATGGACAGTGAAAAAGCGAAAGAGCTAGGATATAAAGCACGGGCGCGAATTGTGAATCAAGTTGTTGTTGGCTCAGATCCTACAATGGGACTTACTGGAGTTATTCCAGCAACGAAAAAAGTACTGCAAAAATCAAATTTAACGATTCATGATATGGACTTAGTAGAAATTAATGAAGCATTCGCTTCCGTTGTTCTTGCATGGCAAAAAGAAATGGAAGCAGATTTACATAAGGTAAATGTCAATGGCGGTGCTATTGCATTAGGGCATCCGCTTGGAGCAACAGGTGTAAAGTTGATGACTTCTCTTCTTCATGAACTGGAAAGAAGAAATGGAAGATACGGGTTGCTTACGATTTGTATTGGACACGGGATGTCAACGGCAACAATTATTGAAAGAATATAACAGTAAATTTAAGTCATATATTATCGGCTCGCCGATATATTGATGTGATAATTAAAAGGGTGCAGAAATGAATCTGCACCCTTTTGATTAAGCAACTTTTACTTCTAAAATTGTACCTGTTTTTGCATCTACTAAAAATTCAAATCGTTCTTGTACATCGTGTAATAACGTTGTAATACCACCGCGGTATACATCATAAGTAACATCATATTTTTCAAACGTCTCAGGGACCATATGGACCCAAGAACCTGTAATTTCACCTTTATGACTTAATGCTTGTTTCACCATTTTTAATGCTTTTTCAGAAGAAATGTGTGCTTGTTCTTGTACTTTATTTGCAACAACATATCCAGCCGCAAATCCTATACCAACACCAGCTAGTAAGCTTTTCCAATTCATATACTCACCTCTATTCTATAAAAAGTTCATCTTCATAATTATAAATCAATTTACATGAAAAAAGAAGAAACTAGAAAGATTTCGAAAATTTCGTTACAATAAAAAGAGTGATTCTATTATTGGATTGAAGGAAGGATAACGCGATGAATAAAGAGACAATGGAGCTATTTCGTACGTTAACAGAGCTGCAAGGAGCTTCTGGATTTGAGCATGATGTGCGTCGTTTTATGAAGCAAGAACTGAGCAAATACTCAGATGAAATTGTGCAAGATCGTTTAGGAAGTATCTTCGGCTTAAAAAAGGGTGACGAAAATGGACCGCGCGTTCTTGTAGCTGGTCATATGGATGAAGTTGGCTTTATGGTAACGCAAATTACGAAAAACGGAATGGTTCGTTTTCAAACATTAGGCGGCTGGTGGAGCCAAGTGTTACTAGCGCAGCGCGTACAAATTATGACAGACAATGGACCAATTATCGGTGTAGTAGGTTCTGTTCCTCCTCACTTATTAAGTGACGAACAACGTGCGAGACCAATGGATATAAAAAATATGCTAATTGATATCGGTGCAGATAGCCCCGAGGAAGCACATGAAATTGGCGTGAAACCTGGTCAACAAATTGTGCCAATTTGTCCGTTTACACCAATGGCAAATCCAAAGAAAATTATGGCGAAAGCTTGGGATAACCGTTATGGCTGCGGTCTTGCGATTGAATTGTTAAAAGAGTTAAAAGATGAAAAATTACCAAACACGCTATATTCCGGTGCAACTGTACAAGAAGAAGTCGGTCTTCGCGGTGCACAAACAGCAGCGAATATGATTCAGCCAGATATTTTTTATGCGTTAGATGCAGGCCCAGCAAACGATGCGTCAGGAGATAAAACACAGTTTGGTCAAATCGGAAAAGGTGCTGTGCTTCGTTTGTATGATCGTTCTATGGTGACGCACCGTGGAATTCGTGAGTTTATTTTAGATACAGCAGAAACGCATAACATTCCGTATCAATACTTCGTATCACAAGGTGGTACAGATGCAGGACGTGTACACACAAGTAACTCTGGTGTACCATCAGCTGTTATTGGTGTATGTGCTCGTTACATTCATACACATGCGTCAATTTTACATATTGATGACTACGCAGCTGCGAAAGAATTGTTGATTCATTTAGTAAAAGCAACAGATAAAACAACATTTGAAACAATTAAACAAAATGTTTAATATGGAAAAGGCCAAATGCGGCCTTTTCTTTTTAAGTAGGAGGTTTAGCAGTGAAAGTAGCAGTCGGATCAAAAAATAAAACAAAAATAAATGCTGTTCAGCAAGTGTTACCAGATGCTGAAATGATTTCATTGTCTGTACCATCTCATGTGTCAGCGCAGCCGTTTTCTGATGAAGAAACGCTGCAAGGGGCAAGTAACCGGGCAAAATTAGCATTAGCAGAAGGAAAAGCAGATATTGGAATTGGTTTAGAAGGCGGTGTGATGCATACAGAACACGGCTTGTTTATGTGTAACTGGGGTGCTTTAGCAACGAAAGAAGGCAAACTATTTACCGCAGGCGGAGCACGTATAAAACTGCCAGATGAGTTTATTCAACCTCTTGAAGAAGGAAAAGAATTAAGTGAAGTGATGGAAGACTATACAAAGCGGCATGACATTCGCAGCCATGAAGGAGCAATCGGCATTTTTACAAACAATTATGTAGATCGAACGGATTTGTTTGTGCATGTTGTGAAGCTATTAGTTGGACAATATATGTATGACAGAAACGAAGCATAAACCTTGCACCGTACTTCATGTATGGTAGTATATAAATACAAATTAAAAAAACGACCTAAAAACCCTCTTTCTTTTTAGATGGGCGAGAGCATCTGGCCATGCATAGAAGCGGTTAGGGCCTTTTTCTGCCACGTGCAAGGGTTAAAACAAAGGTAGAAAGCGACTGCAGGTCATGTTTTGATCTGCATGGCAGCGATTTATATGTTGATAAATCAAAATGGATTTATATATAAAGTAAGATTAAATTAGTAAATACATACTTCTTTTTAGGGAGGAATTATAGATGAAATCATTAGAAAGCATGGAGCAATTTCAAGAATTGAAAAACGAGGAGAAAGTGATCTTTTTATTCTCAGCAGACTGGTGCCCAGATTGCCGTTTTATCGATCCATTTATGCCGGAAGTAGAAGAAAAATATAGCGAGTTCTCTTTCTATTATGTAGACCGTGATGAATATATCGATCTATGTATCAAATTAGACGTATTTGGTATTCCAAGCTTTGTCGCTTACAATAAGGGAGAAGAAATTGGTCGTTACGTAAACAAAGATCGTAAAACACAAGAGCAAATTGAAGAGTTTATTGAAGGGTTTAAAATAAAGTGAAATTTCCGTCAGTGGGTGGGGTTCCCCGCTAATTGTTAGTTGAACCAATCGGGCTTTTACGGGCAGTTATTCCCCCATCTTCCTCGTTTCTCTTTGAATCTTGAGGGTAGGGATGCTTACTGCCCGCGAATAGCGGGATAAGCTGTTTCCAGCCAATTAGAATGCGAAAAACAACCTCTGTCTTCACATGTGGAGGTTGTTTTTTTCGGAAGGGAGGTACATCATATGAAAATGACGAGTAAAAA
Source organism: Bacillus sp. EA-CB0995 (assembly GCF_055814245.1). Classification (NCBI taxonomy): domain Bacteria; kingdom Bacillati; phylum Bacillota; class Bacilli; order Caryophanales; family Bacillaceae; genus Bacillus; species Bacillus sp. EA-CB0995. The sequence goes on from NZ_CP169269.1 coordinate 1,015,201, forward strand.
GATGAAAGACGAGCTTATGAAGCGTCTTGAAAGAGCAGAGTGGAATTTTCAGTACGATAGTGAAAAGGAGACACTTCGCATTGAGCAGACAGATACGAAAAAGGGAATTACTGTTTCTCTTCCAGGTATCGTAGCGAAGTGGGAGGTAAAGAAAGAGAAGGCAATTGACGAAGTTGTATATTACGTAGAAGAAGCGCTCGTTGCGATGCATAAAGAAGTAAAAAGTACGGCGAAAATTTTGCCTGTTATTCGTTCGACGTCCTTTCCGAAAGAAGCGGAAGAAGGAAATCCGTTTGTCATGACAGAGCATACAGCAGAAACGCGTATTTACTATGCATTAGATTCAGATAAAACATATCGCCTTATTGATCAGCGTTTGTTGCAAAAACTTGGAATGACAGAAGAACAAGTGCGTGAAATGGCATTGTTCAACGTTCGTTCTTTAAATGCTGATTTTAAGCGAGATGAAGTCGCTGGAAATACGTTTTATTTCTTAAATACAAATGACGGGTATGATGCGAGTCGTATTTTAAACGATGCGTTATTACGAGAGATGCGTAAACAAATTTCAGGTGATATGGTTGTGGCGGTTCCGCACCAAGATGTATTAATTGTTGCTGATATCGTGAACAAAATCGGTTATGATATTATTGCACAAATGACAATGAAGTTTTTTGCAGAAGGTCATGTTCCGATTACATCACTTTCATTCGTATATGAAGATGGTAATTTCGAACCAATCTTTATTTTGGCGAAAAATCGGAAGGAACGAAGTGAAAAAGAGAAAGGATGAACAAAGTGAACGTTTTTTATAACCTTGAAGGTATTGGGGATACATTAATTGTTGCCCTGCAAGATATTACATTAGAAAACCGTACATTTGAACGTAAAGGAGATGTAGCGCGCGTTTTCGATCGTGAAAGCAATGTAACAGCAGGATTCAACATCTTTAATGCTTCTTCTTATATGGAAGTAACAGAAACAGGCAATCTTACACTAACAAAAGAGCTTGTTGAAAAGATCAATGAAATTTTAGCGAAGAACGATTTTACAGAAAAAGTAGAAGCGGATCTTTCTCCAAAATTTGTTGTTGGCTACGTAGCAGAAAAAGAAAAACATCCAAATGCGGATAAATTAAATGTATGTAAAGTAGAAGTTGGGACAGAAACATTACAAATCGTATGCGGTGCGCCAAACGTTGACGCAGGCCAAAAAGTAGTTGTTGCGAAAATCGGTGCGGTAATGCCAAGTGGTATGTTAATTAAACCAGCAGAGCTTCGTGGTATTCCATCTTCAGGTATGATTTGCTCAGCACGTGAATTAGAGCTTCCAGATGCTCCGCAAGAAAAAGGAATTCTTGTACTTGAAGAAAGTTACGAAGTTGGACAAGAGTTTAAATTTTAAGTATATGGCCCGTTAGAGCGGGATGAAAAATAGCCTCATTGTTAATGAGGCTATTTTTTTATGGTTATATATTTTCTTCGTAAAGAATTTCATTAAAAAAGGAATATACATATCCTCTGTATAATATTATAAAGTGTAAAATTACACTTTGAGGGTAGGGGTTGTATGAAAAAAATAATTGTCATATCACTTCTTAGTATCGTTGCTGCTATCGCTGTTTTGTTTTACGTTGCTTTTAACGGTAATCCTATTAGTAAATATGTAATGGAGAGAGAGACAAGGTTGTATTTAGAAAAGAAGGGATATAAAAAAGATGAGATTCTTTCTATAGAATCAACATATAACATGAAACGGAATACTGACCGCATTGAAGGAACCATTGCGAAGGTTGTATTTAAGGATGAGCAGAACGTAACATATATATACGTTAAGCATCGGAAGGACAATCGTATTTTACAACACTGTGAATATTATAATCACGATACAGGAACATGGGAGGTATGGGAGGTTGAATTTAATTCTAAACGTAAACATATGGAGAGAACTTGTATAAAAATGTATTGAAGTGGTCCGGTAGACGGACTTTTTTTATGGATGAGTTTTTTTTGTAAATTACTAAATAATGTATAATAATGAATATATTACAATTTTTTTGTAAGAGGCGGTGTTATGGTGAAAGTAAACAAGATAGGAGCGGTTATATCTATTTTAATACCCATATTATTAACTTTGTTTATTATTAATTTTGTATATGGAATTATTCCAAATACCTTTCAAGGACTCCCTATTTTCTTACCTTTGTTTTTTTGTCCAATCGGAATTATTTTAGCATTTATTTCTTTTAAAGCAGACAAAAATGGATGGTCAAAAATTGGATTAATATTAAATACTGTACTCTTTTTTACGCCTTTTATCTGGATGATAGGGGGAACTGTTCTCTTTGGAGTATGATTGGGTATGAGCCGAATCTTGGTGATCCTATTTTTGTAGATATCCAAAACTTGAATGTATATGCTGCAGAGCGTGCGTGGTATGGGTGTTTGTATTGCGAATCATATAGATGAAATTATGGGGAAAATAAAAGATTGTTTCAATAGATAAGGAGGATAGTATGAAGTACATAAGGATTGCTTCTGTAATCATGATAGCTATATTCTCTATGATAGGGTGCACAAAGGAGACTGTAAAAACATCACCTAAGAAAGAAGCTGAACAATCTCCTCAGGAAGGAAGAGAAGTAGATGAAACGCATTCATCTACTCCTGTACAAAACAATGAAACGAAAGAGCAGCAAGTGAAAGAAGAGCCTGCACTGGCACCTGTACCAGAGAAACCAAAATTTATTGTGTGTATTGATCCTGGCCATCAGCGAAAAGCAAACCTAGAGTTAGAGCCGATTGGTCCAGGTGCAACGACACAAAAATATAAAGTAACAGATGGAACAACAGGTGTTGTGACGAAAAAAAGAGAATACGAATTGAATTTAGAAGCCTCTTTTCTGTTAAAAGAGATGTTAGAAGCAAAAGGCATTGAAGTGGTCATGACAAGAACAACACATGATGTGAACATGAGTAATAAAGAAAGAGCGGCAATCGCCAATGAACATCATGCGAATTTATTTTTGCGAATTCATGCAGATGGTTCGGAAAATGAAGCGCAAAAAGGCTTTGCAGTGTTAACGCCGTCAAAAGAAAATACTTTTACAAAAAACATTTATCAAGGGAGTTTAACGGCTTCTGAGTTCATTGTGAATAAAGTGAAGGAAAACAGTAACGTACAAGTAAACGGAATTAAATTTCGTGATGATTTGTCTGGATTTAATTGGGCGGAAGTACCGGGAGTTTTATTAGAATTAGGATTTATGTCTAACCCAGAAGAAGACCAAAAACTATCAGACGTAAATTATTTACGCTCTTTACTGCAAAGTGTGGCAGATAGTGTTGAAAGTTACCGAGTAAGTAAAGGATAAAGTGAAACTTCCATCAGTGACGTTTTTCTCACTGATGGTTAGTTGAACCAATCGGGCTTTTACGGGCAGTTTTCTTCCCAGCTTTTCTCCATCCTTTACTGCCCGTTAATGCGGGATAAACTTTTTTCGATCAATATCACATAAAAGCGTTTTCATTTTGTAATCTTTTTCATTTTTCTGTAAATAATTTGAAATTAATTTCATCTGCACTTTTTGCCGAATGCTGATACAATAAAGGGTGTTACTATTTAGTAGAAAGAGTGGTAAGCATGCTAGATTGGATGAAAAAGTTTTTTAAAAAAGAGGAAGAAAATGAAGCGACAGCATTGAGAGAAATAGAGACTCCTGTAGAGAAAAAGGTTACTTCGCACACTCCTCGTGTAAACTACTACTCTAATAAACGAGAAGATGAGCTGCAAGTGTCTAAGCCGCATGCGAGCAGGAATTTTCGTTTTCCATTAATTCCTGACGGAGGATTTGAGGAGAACACAATGAAATCGCCTCGTATAGAGGAGCGTGCTATACAAGAAATACCAATTCGAGAAAGACGCCAATCAAGACGAGTAGAAGAAATACAAAAAGAGACACAGATTGAACCGATTATTCAAGAGGTAACGGAAGCAAAGCCTACTTCTGTAGAAGAAAGTCACCGAAGACCGTTTCGTCCAACAGAAATAGTTTCTCCGATTTTTGGGTATAAACGCCCGGAAGTAGTGGGACAAGAACATACTGAAAGTAAGAAACAACAACGAGAAGATATTGAGATATCAATAGAAGGAAAAGCAGTTGTTGATGTATGGTTTGAGAAGAATGGCTATGCGTTTTATGATTCATCACAAGATGTTCTACCAGAACAAAATCAAGTAGAGTCTACACGAATTGAAGCGGAAGTTAAGAAGTCTGTTGTTGATACATGGTTAGAGAAAAATGAAGCAGAACTTACATCTGTGCAAAATGATGCAACATTCCATGAAACGGTGCTACATAATCGTGATGCAGTTGCGGCTCAAGGTGAAAATGAATTACATGAACCTATTGCTGTAGAGTCAGAATTTGAAATGAAAGAAGAAGTTGAGAGAATAGAAGAGTCTGTTATGCAAGAAGAAGCAGAAGCGCCTGAGGAAATAGAAGTAGTAGAAGTATTTTCAGAGATAGAAGAAGCTGTTATGCAAGAAGAAACATTTGAAGCTGAAGAATCTAAGGAAACAGGAGAAATAGAGTTATCTTCAGAGACGGAAGAATCGAATGTACAAAAAGAAACATTTGAAGCTGAAGAATCTAAGGAAACAGGAGAAATAGAGTTATCTTCAGAGACGGAAGAATCGAATGTACAAGAAGAAACAGAAGAAGTTGAAGAGCCTCAGGAAATAGAAGTAGTAGAGTTATCTTCAGAGACAGAAGAATTGGATGTACAAGAAGAAGCACAAGAAGCAGAAGCGCCTGAGGAAATAGAAGTAGTAGAAGTATTTTCAGAGATAGAAGAAGCTGTTATGCAAGAAGAAACATTTGAAGTTGAAGAATCTAAGGAAACAGGAGAAATCGAGTTATCTTTAGAGATAGAAGAATTGGATGTACAAGAAGAAACAGAAGAAGTTGAAGTGTCTCAGGAAATAGAAGAAATCGAGTTATCTTCAGAGACGGAAGAATCGAATGTACAAGAAGAAACAGAAGAAGCAGAAGTGTCTCAGGAAATAGAAGAAATCGAGTTATCTTTAGAGATAGAAGAATTGGATGTACAAGAAGAAACAGAAGAAGCAGAAGAATCTCAGGAAACAGAAGTAGTGGAAGAATCTTCAGAGATGGAAGAATCGGATGTACAAGAAGAAACAGAAGAAGTTGAAGAATCTTCAGAAATGGAAGAGTCCAATATACAAGAGGAAGTACTTGAAGCTTCAATAACAGAAGAACCGCTTGAAGCTAAGGAAGTGGAAGCAGTAGAGTTATCTTCAGAAATGAAAGAGTCTAATACACAAGAAGAAGTACTTGAAGCGGAAGCAATAGTAACTGAAAATTTCGTTCATGAACAAAGTGAAGAACCTGTTAAAACTGATGAACAAACACAGCAAGCTGTACAAACCTTTGCAAATGTATTAATAGAAGAAACAGGGGAAAAACAAAATGCAATTGCTGAGCAGACTAAAGTAAAAACAGGGCAGCCCAAAGTAGATGCAACGCAAGAACCAAAACGTGAGAAGAAACGTTTCGTTCCGTTTAATGTAGTGATGTTGAAGCAAGATAAACAGATGTTAGCAGAAAAGCGCCGTGTAGCAATGCCGCCGCAACCGGCTCCTTCACAAAATGTGACTGAGCAAAAACAAAATATGGAACCGCCAACAGTGAAACAACCAGTGCAAGAAGAGATGACGCACCGAGTTGTTGTAGAAACAAAACAAGATATTCGTAACGTTTTACAGGCACCGCCAACGTATGAGTTTCCACCATTAGCACTTTTAAATATCCCAAGTCATCCGGCGGGACATGATGCTGAGTGGTTAGAGGAACAAAAAGAGCTGTTAAATACGACATTCCATAATTTCCATGTCGGTGCAAAAGTGGTGAATGTGACGCAAGGTCCAGCTGTAACTCGTTTTGAAGTGCAGCCAGAACCTGGTGTGAAAGTAAATAAAATTACGAATTTAAGTGACGATATTAAATTAAATTTAGCTGCTCGTGATATTCGAATTGAGGCGCCAATTCCAGGGAAAAATGCAGTTGGAATTGAAGTGCCGAATAAAGAGAGCAAAGCTGTATTTCTTCGTGAAATTTTACGAAGCCCAGTGTTTACGAAAAGTGAATCACCGCTTACAGTCGCACTTGGTCTAGATATTTCAGGAACACCGATTGTGACGGATATTCGAAAAATGCCGCACGGTTTAATTGCGGGGGCAACAGGATCAGGAAAAAGCGTATGTATTAATGCAATTTTAACAAGTATTTTATATAAAGCGAAGCCACACGAAGTAAAGCTGATGCTCATTGATCCGAAGATGGTTGAACTTGCGCCGTACAATTCTGTACCGCACCTTGTTGCGCCGGTTATTACGGATGTAAAAGCGGCGACGGCAGCTTTAAAGTGGGCAGTAGAGGAAATGGAACGTCGTTATGAATTGTTTGCACATGCAGGTGCGCGTGATTTAACGCGTTACAATACAATTATGAACGAACAAGAAATTCCAGGCGAGACGTTGCCGTATATCGTTATTGTTATTGATGAGCTGGCTGATTTAATGATGGTTGCACCGGGTGATGTGGAAGAAGCGATTTGCCGGATTGCCCAAAAGGCAAGAGCGTGCGGAATTCATTTATTAGTAGCGACGCAGCGTCCATCTGTAGATGTTATTACAGGATTGATTAAATCGAACATTCCAACGCGAATTGCTTTTACAGTGTCATCGCAAGTAGACTCACGTACAATTATTGATATTGGCGGAGCTGAGAAATTACTTGGCCGTGGTGATATGCTATTTTTAGATAATGGAACATCAAAACCGGTTCGTGTGCAAGGGGTATACGTTTCAGATGAAGAAATTGAAAAGTCTGTTGCACATGCGAAACGCCAAATGAAGCCAAATTATTTATTCCATCAAGAAGACCTATTGGCAAAAACAGAACAGCAAGAATCTGAAGATGAGTTGTTCTTTGAGGCATGTCAATTTGTTGTAGAACAAGGGGGAGCATCCACGTCTTCTGTGCAGAGAAGATTCCGCATTGGGTATAACCGTGCAGCTCGTCTTATTGAAGACATGGAAGCGCAAGGGATTATTTCAGAAGCACGCGGAACAAAACCAAGAGACGTCCTCATTACAGAAGATGAATTTGCTGCGATGCAGGATATACATGTATAAGAAAAGGTTTTGCTGTATACTAAGAGAAAACGTTGGATAGTAAAGTAGGGAGTATAGCGACATGAAAGAAATCGAATTAAAATTACAAGGTGAAATAAATCGACTGACAAACAAGACGTTCAAGTTTGATGAGCGCGTTGGTGAAGGATGGTTTTCTGCGGTTTATTTCTTAAAAACTCGTGATATTATTAAAGAATTTCGACCAGGAAGCGTTGTGACAATGCAGTTCTTCCAAAAGGAACATGCTGTATTATGCGGAACAGATGAAGCACTTGCTTTATTACAAACATTTGCAGAGCATCCTGAAGAGCTTGAAATTTATTCTTTAAAAGATGGGGATCAGGTTAATCCGTTTGAAACAGTATTAACGATTCGCGGACCGTATGAGTATTTTGGCTATTTAGAAGGTGTAATAGATGGCATTTTAGGACGCCGTACTTCTGTTGCAACAAATGTGTATAACGTTGTGCAAGCTGCGCGCAGCGGTGAGAAAGAGAAGCCTGTTATTTTCATGGGTGATCGTGATGATCATTATACGCAACAAGCTGGTGATGGTTATGCGGCTTATATCGGTGGCATGAGCGCGCAAGCAACGCATGCGATGAATGAATGGTGGGGTAGAAGCGGCATGGGAACAATGCCTCACGCTTTAATTCAAATGTTTAACGGGGATGTTGTGGAAGCGGCAAAAGCATATCATAAAAAGTTCCCAGAAGATGAGTTAGTTGTACTAATTGATTACAATAACGATGTGATTACAGATGCGCTTCGCGTGGCACGTGAATTTGGATCAGAGCTAAAAGGAGTACGTGTAGATACATCTCGTACGATGATTGATCAATACTTCATTCGTCATCCGGAAGTGCTTGGTACATTTGATCCGCGCGGTGTGAATCCGTCTCTTATCTTTGCACTTCGCAAAGCATTAGATGACGAAGGATTCCAGCATGTAAATATCGTAGTGAGCGGCGGATTTGATGAAAAACGTATCCGTGAGTTTGAAGCACAAAATGTTCCTGTTGATATTTATGGTGTTGGCAGCAGCTTATTAAAAATGAATATTGGCTTCACAGGTGATAACGTAGAATTGAACGAAAAACCGGAAGCGAAAGCAGGACGTAAATATCGTCCAAATCCACGCTTAGAGCGTGTTCAGTTGCAAGCAAGAGAAAATGAGGAATAAGAGGAAAAACTGATAGGGAATTGACCCTATCAGTTTTTCTGTTATCATAGTATAACGGATTGTTTTTTGCTATAATAAGTTTGTTGTGGATTTAAAAGAGAGCATAAACGTGATTATAAGAAAATCGAGATGATTACCAAAATAAAAAGAAAATCATATACTGTCTTATAGATAGACCGTTGGAATAGTTCGAAATGTTGGAGGTTCTTTAAGATGACAGTTTACCATTTTGTAGGAATTAAAGGGACAGGGATGAGTGCTTTAGCGCAAATTTTACATGATATGAAGCATACTGTTCAAGGTTCTGATGTAGACAAACGTTTTTTTACGCAAACAGCTTTGGAAAATCGTGGGATTTCTATCCTGCCTTTTGATAAGAATAATGTTGAAGAGGGACAAGTGATTATCGCAGGAAATGCATTCCCAGATACGCATGAGGAAATTGAAGCTGCAAAGGAATTAAATTTACCTATTTATCGTTATCATCATTTTTTAGGCGATTTTATGAGTAAGTATACGAGTGTCGCTGTAACTGGTGCTCACGGAAAAACATCAACGACAGGTTTGTTATCTCACGTGATGCAAGGAGCAAACCCTACATCTTGTTTAATTGGTGATGGAACAGGACTTGGAGTAGAGGATAGTAAGTATTTTGTATTTGAAGCGTGTGAATATCGTCGCCATTTCTTGTCATATCATCCAGACTATGCAATTATGACAAATATTGATTTTGATCATCCAGATTATTTTGCAGACATTAATGATGTATTTAGTGCGTTCCAAGAGATGGCACTGCAAGTGAAGAAAGGTATTATTGCGTGTGGTGATGATGAAGAACTTCAAAAAATTCATGCGAAAGTACCAGTTATTTTCTATGGATTTGGTGAAGATAACGATTTCCAAGCACGTAACATTCAAAAAAGAACAGATGGTACAGTGTTTGATGTCTTTGTTCGTAATACGTATTATGGAACGTTCCAAATTACAGGTTACGGCAATCATAGCGTACTAAATGCATTGGCGGTTATTGCTCTTTGTGATTATGAAGACATTGATGTCGAAGTTGTGAAACATCAGTTAACAACATTCGGTGGTGTAAAGCGCCGCTTCAATGAAAAGAAAATGGGCGAGCAAGTGATTATTGATGATTACGCACATCATCCAACAGAAATCAATGCGACAATTGAAGCTGCCCGTCAAAAATACCCAGAACGTGAAATTGTAGCAGTATTTCAGCCGCATACATTCTCTCGAACACAAAAATTCTTAGATGAATTTGCAGAGAGTTTACGTAAGGCAGATCAAGTATATTTATGTGATATTTTTGGTTCTGCTCGTGAAAATAGAGGAGAACTTACAATTCAAGACCTGCAGCAACGCATTGATGGTGCAGAGCTTATTACGGTTATGACAACAGAAACATTAAAGAAACATAAAAACGGCGTACTTATTTTTATGGGCGCTGGTGATATTCAAAAATTTGAAGCTGCTTATGCGAAGGAAGTACAAGTAGCGGAGAAAAAGTAAGGGAGAAATGACGTGCAATAGGCACGTCATTTTTTATTAACAACTTCTAAGTATAAATGTTAGAATAGTTAGAAAAAGGAGAGAGGAAATGTTTACACTAAGAGTCGATAAAGAAATCGAATTACAATTATTAGAAAAACATCATAAAGATGAACTGTACGAATTAGTGGATAGCAACCGAGAATATTTGCGAGAATGGCTTCCGTGGGTGGATCGCACGAAATCAGCTGAAGGATACAATGAAATCTTTCCAATGTGGCTGCATAACTTCGCAGATGGAAATGGTTTTGAAGCAGGTATACGCTATAAAGGAAATCTCGTTGGAATGGTTGGGATTCATCCGGTGGCTTGGGAAAAGAAGGCGACAAGCCTTGGATACTATCTTGCAGAAGAAGCAAGTGGAAAAGGAATTATGACGCGAGGTGTAAAGGCTGCGCTCCGTTATGCTTTTGAAGAATTAAAATTAAATAAAGTTGAAATTCATTGCGGAGTAAAAAATCAAAAGAGCCGTGCAATTCCAGAACGACTCGGCTTTAACTTAGATGGAATTATTCGTGATGGAGAATGGTTATATAATCATTTCCATGACATTGCGGTATATAGTATGTTAGCGAGAGAATGGAAGGGGAGAAGCGTTTAAAATGACGCTTCTTTTTTCTGAATTTATCAACAATTAATGGTATAATATGGATAAGGAGTGATAAAGATGGAGTTTTACGTGAAAAAAATCCAATTATGATACTGCTTACTGTAATTATGCTGTTACTTGTCGTAATCTCTCCTGTTATATCATTTATGCTGAACGAGAAAGGTTGGCTGACAGGACTTGCAGCAGGAATCTTATTTCTAGCTGCAAATATTATTCCGATTTCTGAAATGTTTGTGTTTCAGCATAAAGTCGTTGATGGTGAACTTGTAACAGGGCATTGGCTAACAAAGAAGAAAATTCCAATTGTAAGCATTCGTGTTATGCGATTTGTTGGAAAAAATAAGAGAAACTTAGAAATCACGTACGGTAGTAATTTTGAAGTACATATGATTACAATGCCAAAAGAGAAAGAAAAGTTTATGGAATTACTTTTACAAGGAAGTCCCTATGTGAGAATAGTAGACTGAATATTATATTTTCAGGGAGAAACTGATGGAGGTTTTACTATGACTAAAATAGGTATAATCCGTCACGGAAGTACACCGTGGAATAAAGAAGGCAGAGCACAAGGGAGTTCAGATATTTCCCTTGATCAAGATGGAATATTAGATGCGTATAAACTTGCAGAGCGCTTGCGTAAGGAGAATTGGAATTTCATATATTCTAGTGATCTATTAAGAGCGAAGCAAACTGCTGAAATTATAGGAGAAAAAATTGCGAATATACCAATTTACTTGGAACCTAGGCTTCGTGAAGCAGGTGGCGGACAGATTGAAGGGACAACGGAAGAAGAGCGAGTTTTAAAATGGGGAAAGAATTGGAGAGAGCTAGATTTAGGAATTGAAAGAGCTGATAGTGTAATCACAAGAGGTCTTTCGGTAATTGAGGAGATTGCATCTAAACATGATAACAGGAATATATTAATCGTTAGTCATGGTGCATTCATTAGACATCTTCTAAAGGAACTAGTACCGCATTTAAATATGGTGGAATCTCCGAGAAACACGTCTCTAACTAAACTTATAAAAGCAAAGAATGGTTGGGATTCAGAACTATATAATTGTACAATTCACTTAGAATAGAGTGTGATATTTCATTTAAGATTACTAAAGTGAAACCTCCATCAGTGGGGGTTTTTTCATTCCGCACTGATGATTAGTTGAACCAATTGCCCGTTAATGCAGGATAAACAATTCCAAAGAAGACTAAACAGCCACCGAGCTCTGATAGAATATCAAATCTCGATGGCTGTTTAGTCTTTTTATAGTTGTCTACTTAACAGGAATAGGTAGACCTTTTTTCGTTTACAAAAGCGTTCCTTATTGATATGTATTTTTTATCCATTGACAATGATAATCATTATCTTTAATATTAATTTGACTTTTCATTTAATTAAGGGGGACTTTTATGAAGATTCGCAGTATGGTTAGAAAGGTTCATTTATACCTTAGCATGATAGCTGGTATGTTTATTGTGCTAATTGGATTGACTGGAAGTTTGCTTGTCTTTGACAACGAATTAAATCGTATGATTTATCCTGATTTATACAAAATAACTAAGGGTCAACCGGTTACATACCAGAAAGCCTTGCAAACTGTAGCAAGCGCATACCCAAAGGGAGAAATTCAGCGTGTGTATACGCCAGATGATCCACACTCTCAAGGGATTTATTTGTTTAATTTGAAAGAAGGAAAAGGGACGAAATCTGTATATGTTGATCCAGGGACTGGTAACATAAATGGAGATTTAGGAGAAACAGCGTTTTTTAATCAAGTCAAAGAAATTCATTATCATTTACTTCTGAAAGATTTTAATGGTAAAGAAATTGTCGGTATTATTGGATTTATTTTCTTTTTTATTAGTTTATCTGGATTGTATTTATGGTGGCCTGGAATTAAAAAGTGGGCACGTGGTTTTGTTATACGGCGCAGTAAGAATACATATGTAAAACAGTATGATCTACATAAAGTCATTGGAATCATTGCTATGCCACTTTTATTAGTGGTTTCATTAACAGGGGCACTTTTTGCATACGATAAGACAATTTTTGGGTGGGTCGGAGCGAAAACTAGTGTCATGCCATCGAAGGAGAAACTTATTTCTAAGCCTCTTTCAGGAGGAAAACTCCCTCTTGATTCCTTGCTAAGTGAAGCTGAAAAGGCGGTTCCTCAAGGGACTATTACGCAAGTAAGGATGCCAGCGCAAGCTAAAAAAGGAAAAGCAGAAGGTGCTGTAGAAATTCGTTTGAGTCGTCCATACGATCCAGGGAATGGGAATGTGAAAATATGGGTTGACCAGTATAGCGGGAAAGTGTTGGCTAAACAAGATCCAAAGGTGGATGATGGACTGACGTATCAGACATGGCTTAAACCACTACATACAGGAACGTTTGGTGGTGTATTTACAAAAATCTTATATGTTATTGGTGGTCTTACACCATCAATTTTAATGTTTACTGGTACGTATATGTGGTGGCACAAGAAAAAGAGTAAGCGAAAACCAAAACGTTCTTCAGTAACTGCAGCATAACTATAGAAGCTATATTTTTCACTTGATTATGATGAGTGAAATGATATTCAAATTTAAATTTTGATGCAAAGTCGTAAGAAATTCAGATAAGATGAAGAAAAAATTAGAGCGATTAAGAAAGCTCAAAAAGATTTAGGTGAGCCTAAGGGCAATATTGATTCTTTATAATACGTATAAATTCCGCTAACGAGCGTTATGTAAATAAGAAATCCCGTCAGAACAAAGACTGACGGGATTTTTTATTTCATTACACAATTTGTTTGGGAGTTTTCCCAGTGCTGTTATTTGAATAGAGACGTTCCCAAAGTTCGTTCATTTTGCTTCTGCCGCTATCAATCCCAGGATTGAATTGGATTGCAGCTTGCTTGCGAACGGTACGGACATGCTGCACAGATTGTTGTAGTTTCTGGTCAATCGTGTTCGATTCTTTTTCTGCATGTTTGACGATTGATAATCCCGCCGTTGTTCCTTGAGCCATGGCAATCTTGCCACTTTCGATACCGGTGATATTACCAGCAACAAATAGTCCATCAAGAGGAGTTTCCATCGTCTCTGAATGGTGGGGCACATGACCGCCAAGTTCAGGAATGTATTGAAATGGACATCCGGCAACGGCAGCAAGTTCTGCCAACGGATATAAACCGCCAGCTATACAGACAAAATCTGCTTCGTAAATTGTTTCAGACCCCGGAACAATCTTGCCATTCGCATCAATATCGGCGACGCGTACTCCTTCCACTTGATCTTTACCGATAATTTCGAGTGCTGCTTTCCGAAGTTGGAGGGAGTACCATTCACTTTCATGCCATTTTTCGGATAAAAGTTTAAAGCAACTTTCCTCATCCAGTCATTTTTCATGAAACGGCTCCCGATACGTAATAACGGTGATGGGGCAAGATGAGCTGCGTTCAAGAGCGATTTCATAACCTCTTCAGGTTCACCTGCTTTTTGACTAAGGGCACTTTTTTCTGGGAGTACAATTCGATCAACCGTTATGCCAGCTAGTTGTAATTCATTTAAAATCGCAAATGCTAAAATATTTGCTCCGATAAGAATTCCTTTTTTGCCGACCTGGACGCGGTGAACATTTGTCATTACTTGAGCCGCGCCAATGGACATTACGCCAGGAAGGGTCCAACCAGGCAGTGGGATAGAGTATTCGGCAGCTCCAGTAGCCACTAGTACAAATGGTACTTCTAGCGTACCTAGGCTCGTATGTACATTCCATAGGTGATTTTCTTTTTCTAAATTGTAAACAGACACACCGCAGCGAATATCGACCGATAATTTTTTCGCTTCTTGATGAAGGCGCTCTGATTCTTTTATTCCATTCCACCATTCACCGGAAGGCTCTTGATGAAGTTGTCCGAGTAACCTGCCGCCTGGTTTTATAAATTCATCAAGAACAGTCACTTTGAGACCAAAGCTCGCACAGGCAATAGCTCCTGCTAATCCTGCTGGGCCTCCTCCAATTACAATTACATCAATCATCGCTTTTCCACCATCCTTCTTACAATATTCGGATGCTGTTTGCCGCTTTCAACAATCATATCCTTCTCTACAACTGTTAAGCAGGCTCTTACGTTTGCTTGATCATTGACAGTTACACGGCACTCTAAGCAATGACCGATGTTGCAATAAATACCTCTAGGTGTCCCGCTATCTTCGTGAACGCGCAGTTTTCTTATTCCATTTGCCAAAAGAGCAGCAGCAATTGTTTCATTTTCATATGCTTCATATTCCATTCCATCAAATTGAAAGGAAATACGTTCTCTATCCTCTAAATCCCCTAAAATTGGATGCTTCATGATTCTAGTCATTGATTTTCACCTACTGTTCCAAAAGTCACCGGCCGAATTGGGGGCTGGTGTTTTAACGGAATTTCACCAGGTGACACATTAGGGATAACACTTTCAATAATTCTATCTAATGTCGGCCTGCATGTGCGGCCTCCACAAAAGCCCATTCCTGCTCGTGTTCTTAATTTTAATTCTCTTGCTGTGCATTTATGTTGATCTGCTGTTGACTGGAGTTGTCCGTAAGTAACTTCTTCACAGCGGCAAATCACAATGCTTTCTTTGTTAACCATTTGAATTCCTCCTCGACAGTCTTTCATAAAGATATTATGCAAAAAATGTGCCAATGCAGAGGAGAAAGAGGGTTAATGTAAGCCAAGCCGCTTCAAGCGATTGTATAAAGTGGCTCTTGTGATACCGAGTTGTTTCGCACACTCTAATTTATTTCCATCTAAGATTTGTAGTGCTCTTTCGATTACTTTTCTCTCGTGTTGATTCATTTCTTCTTGTAACGATAAGATGGTAAAATCACTTTCTTGAAGTACATTAGATACAGTCTTTGGTTTGTTTTCAAAGCTGATACTATTGGTATGAAAGGGTAAATAATCTCTTTTTATTACGCCATCTGTTGCGAATACGATAAGCCGTTCCATGACGTTGCGAAGTTCGCGAATATTGCCAGGCCAATCATACCGAAGCAGTTCATGCATGACTTCTGGAGGAAATTCATGAATCGGCCGTTGATAATTCAAAGAAAAGTCATGTAAAAAATAATGGGTTAATTCAATAATATCTTCTTGCCGTTCTCTTAAAGGAGGAATGTGTAGACTGACTACGTTCAATCGGTAATACAAATCTTCACGGAACTGTCCTTTTTTCATTACTTCTTGTAAATCACGATTTGTGGCAGCGATGATACGGAAGTCGATATTAATTTCTTTTTCTCCACCAACGCGATAATATTTTCGCTCCTGCAGCACGCGTAGAAGTTTCACCTGCATTTCGAGGGGCATTTCACCTACCTCATCAAGAAATAATGTACCTCCTTTTGCCAGTTCTATTTTTCCTTTTTTCCTTTGCTGTCAGCACCGGAGAAGGCGCCCCGCTCATATCCGAATAGTTCACTTTCAAATAAAGCTGCTGGTATCGCACCGCAGTTAATTGAAATAAAAGGTGCTTTCGGTTTTTCGCTCGCTTCATGAATCGCTTTCGCAAATACCTCTTTTCCGACACCGCTTTCACCTAATATGAGAACAGTAGATTTAACAGAACATACCCTTCTAGCTAAATCCACTGTTCTTTGCAGGGCAGCACTCTTTCCTTTAATAGAATGAAAGGGATCAGAAGAATCTTTATATTTTGCTACTTCTTGTTCTAAACGGTGTACTTCATTGGACATGTTGAACAATTTTTCATTCAGTACGACTTGATTTGTGATATCCGTTTCTGAAACGACTGCACCGATAATCTGATCGTTAAAATAAACGGGATTAGAGTTAATTAAGACAAACAAATCAGACTGAGGCTGATGGTGCTGTCCTACAATTTTTTCCCTTTATGTAGAGATTGCAAGATTTCTAGGTTTTTATAGTCAAAGAAATCCGTAATCGGTCGGCCGATGATATCTTGCCGTTTGACGGAGAAAATTTTTTCTGCTCCTTCTGTCCACGTACAAACACGTTCGTTATCATCAATGACCGTGACGGAAGAATCCGTCGTTTGAATAACAGTTTCATAAAATGCTTTTAATTGATTGTAAGAGTTATGAAGAAAATGGATGATTTGTGCTGCTGTTATACAGCCTACTGGATTTTTGTTTGTATCAAGAATAACAGCTGTGGAATGATGACTAAATGCCTGAAGTAAGGTGAAGAATGATTCATCTTCATATACGACTTTGCATGGAAGCTCGGGCATCTTTGTTGTTGAACAATAATAAAATTCACCGTTTTTTTGTTCAATTTGCTGCTTATCGAACGATGTATCCATTAAAATCCGTTGTATAATTTCTTTCCCTGACGGTAATGAAAATATGATAATCCCCTCCAAAATTAATTGTAAAAAGTTATTAACACTGTAAAAAAAATTATACACGTGTTCATGAAATATTTAAAATATTTTTACAATAGAGCTTACCTCACTTTAAAGGGCAGTAAAGCTTCTACTTCTAGAAAACAAGGAACTGGATAACTGGATCAAGAGGGAGTGTCTATAAAGTGAAACTTCTATCAGTGGGGGTCTTACTGCTCAAAAGTAGCGGGATAAATTTCTAATCAACAAAGATTTGAAAGTACAACTTCCTCTAAAACTATTACATTTCCTTTGTACAGCGTCTCTGTCACGCGTACCTAACTATCAGCGGGGAAGAAATAATTCTCTGTTGTGAAAGTTTCACGTTAATTGGCACACGAATTGCATTTTAGGTAATGAGGCCATTTCATCGAGAGGAGGAATGCCATGTGAAACATTGTGACGTGTTAGTCATTGGCGGAGGAATTATTGGCTGTTCGATTGCCTATTATGCTTCTAAGTATGGAAGAGATGTAACGATCATTGAAAAAGGGGAATTTGTTAGTGGCACGTCTTCACGATGTGACGGCAATATTTTGGCGATTGATAAAGACCCAGGTTTTGATAGTCAGATGTCGCTGTTTAGTCAGAATTTAGTGGATGAATTAAGCAAAGAGTTGGAGCATCCATTTGAATATCGAGCACCAGGAAGCATCCTTGTTTGTGAGTCGGACGAGGAGATGGAAGCGGCACAGAAATGGGTAGATCGTCAAAAAGCCGCTGGTTTACCATTTCGAATGCTTGACCAGCAGGATATTCGGCAGGAGTCTCCCTTTTTTGCAGATGACCTATTAGGGGGACTAGAATGTGCCACTGATTCCACGGTTAATCCTTATCTCTTAGCTTTTTCACTTTTGGAGGAAGCAAAAAAACTAGGAGCTAAAGCTTTCAAGCATACAGAAGTAAAACAAATGAAAAAAGAAGAAAGTGGTTCATTTACTGTAGAAACGACAAACGGAGTTTTTACTGCGGATCATGTCGTCAATGCAGCTGGAGTATGGGCGCCTCGAATAGGAGAGATGCTTGATCTTTCAATACCAATTGAACCGAGAAAAGGACATATTATCGTTGCCTCAAGGCAGCAACATGTAGGATCTCGAAAAGTAATGGAGTTTGGTTACTTAATTTCCAAGTTTGGTGGAAAGCGCAGTGTTGATCCGCTAACTGAAAAATACGGGGTAGCTCTTGTCTTTGAACCAACGGAAAGTCAAAATTTTTTAATTGGGAGCAGTAGAGAATTTGTTGGCTTTCATACGAAAGTAAACAATGAAATTATTAAATGTATTGCTAACCGGGCAATCCGCTTTTATCCGAAAATGGCAGATATGATGGTGATTCGTTCGTATGCAGGATTAAGGCCATGGACGGAAGATCATTTGCCAATCGTTTCACGCGTAGATAAAATTCCAAATTATTATATTGCGGCCGGTCATGAAGGGGATGGAATTAGCCTCGCAGCAGTAACTGGGAAAATAGTAGAGGAATTAATTAACGAAAAAGAAACATCTATTCCCGTTGACCCGCTTAGCTTTAACCGATTTACAGAAAGGGTGTTGAGCAGATGAGGGCACAAAGAGTCTTTACAACAATTGATACACATACAGGCGGGAATCCAACGAGGACACTGATTAGCGGGCTTCCGAAATTAGTTGGGGAAACAATGTCAGAAAAAATGCTCTATATGAAAAAGGAATATGACTGGATTCGCAAACTGTTAATGAATGAACCGCGTGGTCATGATGTTATGTCTGGTGCTTTGTTAACGGATCCGTGTCATCCAGAAGCAGATATTGGCGTGATTTACATAGAGACGGGCGGATATTTGCCAATGTGTGGACATGACACGATTGGTGTGTGTACGGCGCTAGTTGAATCTGGATTGATTCCCATTCAAGAACCGGTCACTTCCTTAAAATTGGATACACCTGCTGGGCTCGTCGAAGTGGATATTTCAATAGAGAATGGAAAAGCAAAAGAAGTGTCTTTTTGCAATATCCCAGCATTTCTTTTAAAAAGTGTTTCCGTTGATGTTGAGGGGATTGGGCGTATAGATGCTGATATTGCGTATGGTGGTAATTTTTACGCAATCATTGACGCAAAATCAGTTGGATTGGATTTAATTCCAGAGAATGCTTCTAACATAATCGAAAAGGCGATCAACATTAGAAATACCATTAATGAAGAATTTGAAATCGTTCATCCACAATATCCGTTTATTAAAGGGTTAACTCATGTTGAGTTTTTTACTGAACCAACTCATGCGGAAGCAGATGTGAAGAATACAGTTATTGTCCCCCAGGAGGAATTGATCGTTCTCCATGTGGAACAGGTACTTCTGCGAAATTGGCTGTCCTATATGCAAATCAACAAATTTCAATTGGCGAAGAATTCATCCATGAAAGCATTGTTGGTTCCTTATTTAGAGGACGCGTATTGGAAACAACCGATGTGGAAGGTGTTGAGGCTGTAGTGACCCAAATTACGGGATCAGCTTGGTTGATGGGGATGCATCGCTTCTTCTATCACGAAGAAGATCCGCTTAAAGAAGGATTTTTGCTCATTCCCCCATGGAACATGAAACGGAGGACGTGAAATGAAAATTCAGAAGACGTATTCAACAACAGATGTACACGTGGCTGGTGAAGCGTTTCGTGTTATTAAAGATGTGCCGTTTATTCATTATCAAAACTTGGAACAGTTAAATAAACATTTTACGCATGTGTTTGCAGAAGAAATCAATCTTTTGTTGAATGAACCGCGTGGGTTTGCTGGTTTAAATGGTTGTCTTGTTGTTCCGACGATTAATGAAGAAGCTGATGCCGCAGTATTATTTCTAAATCATGAAGGAACGGTTCCATTTCATTACGGTGGCATCGTTGCTGTAATTACAACTTTACTAGAATGCGGTCATTTGCAGCCGAGAGCGTCAAATGAATATAAAATCGAAACGGTCAGTGGTGTGATTTCAGTTATCGCGATGATGGAGAATGATGAAGTAGTTTCGGTGGTGATAGAAAGTGAACCGTGTCAAATAGTCGAAACAAACATTCCATTGTCTAATTCGCATTGCAATACGCAGTTCTCCCTCGTGCAAGCTGATCAATTATACGCAGTGTTTGAGAAAAGTGATATTTCTGCAGAGATTCGCGTTGAGGAACTTTCTGAACTAAAGAGATGGGGACAAACGGTGCTTCAAGCTCTCGAGTCAAAAATGCCAGTAAAAGGTGTCATTTTAATGGATGACTCTCATCTAGAAGAGGGGCGAATTAAAACAATTACGTTTCGCGCTGATCAGTATATCGTTCGTTCTCCCGGCTTCGAATCGACGATGGCGTGTTATACAAGCTTACTTTCTAAAGGGAAGGTGTATATAGAACCACCATTTGTAAATGAAAGTATTTTTGGCAGCACTTTGACAGTAGAAGTAGCAAAACAATCAGAGAGTGGATGTAAGTTCACCTTGAAAAGTCGTGGTTTCATTACAGGAATGCAGCTATTTGTATTAGATCCGACAGATCCTTTACCCGCTGGATTTTTACTAAAATAATCAAATTATAATCGTTTACTAAAGTTATTATGCCTGCTAGTAATAGCAAAAAAACTAAAAAAATATTAAGGGGGAAATAGAAATGACAACAATTAGAGGAGCTTATCCAGTATTAATTACTCCAATGAATGAGGCGCAAGAGATTGATTGGGGCGGTGTGAAAAATAATGTGAACTATTTCGTGAATCAAGGAGTTGCAGGTATTGTAATCAACGGCAGTACTGGAGAGTTTGTGAGCTTATCTAAAGAAGAAAAATTCCAAATGGTTGAAACTGTATTAAAGGAAGTCAACGGCCGGATTCCTGTTATTGTGGGAACAGCTGCTGAAACGACAAAAGAAACAATTGAATACACGAAACAGGCGGAAGCACATGGTGCAGATTGTGCGCTGATCATTAATTCTTATTATTGTAAACCGAAAGAGGAAGAAATTTATTTCCACTTTAAAGAAGTGTCAAATGCAGTGAATGTACCTATTATGCTGTACAACAATCCTTTTACATCTGGCGTTGATATGAGTACAGAGCTGATGCTGCGAATTGGAAAAGAATGTGAAAGAGTTACTCACATTAAAGAATCAAGTGGGGATATTCGCAAAGCAAGAGATCTTGTCAGACATGGCAAAGGGGATATTGAAATTTTCTGCGGTTCAGAAGATTTAGTGATGGAGTCTTATTTAGTCGGGGCAACAGGCTGGATTTCTGTTGCAGGGAATATTGTGCCAAAGCTTGTTACGCAAATGTTTAATCACTTCCAAAAAGGTGAACTAAAAGAAGCTTGGGCAATCAATGACAGCATATTACCGCTTTGTACATTCCTTGAAGGGTCAGGAAAATATGTGCAAATTGTTAAACGTGCAATGGAATTAAATGGACAGGCAGGAGGTCCTTCCCGTTATCCTCGTTTAGGATTGACACTTGAGGAAGATCAAAAGTTGAAAGATATTTTAGCCACTTTGACTGCCGTTTCACATGTGTAAAAAAGTATAGCACTGTATGAATAAAAAAATGCAAAGGGAGTGGAACATGTTAACAGCACAAATAGAATTAAAGCCGAGAGTGAAAGCTTTTTTAGAAGGAAATATTGAACTTTTTATCGATGGAAAATTTGTACCAGCTATAAGCGGTAAAACGTTTGAAACGTATAACCCAGCGACAGAAGAAGTTCTTGCTTTCGTAAGTGAAGCGCAAGAAGAAGATGTTGATTTAGCGGTGAAGGCAGCTCGCCGGGCGTTTGAAAAAGGACCATGGCCTGAACTTAGTGCAGCTGAAAGAGCACACTTAATTTACAAGCTGGCTGATTTAATTGACGAACATAAAGAAGAACTAGCTCAATTAGAAGCACTAGATAACGGAAAGCCGTATCAAGTAGCATTAGAAGACGATATTCCAGCAACAGTGGAACATTACCGTTATTATGCTGGCTGGGCAACGAAGATTCTTGGTCAGACGACTCCGATTTCAAAGGACTATTTAAACTATACACGTCATGAACCAATTGGTGTTGTCGGCCAAATTATTCCGTGGAACTATCCATTAGTCATGGCTGCGTGGAAAATGGGGGCAGCACTTGCGACAGGATGTACAATCGTATTAAAACCTGCTGAGCAAACGCCGTTATCCCTATTATATACGGCTCAGCTTTTTAAAGAAGCAGGCTTCCCAGACGGCGTTGTGAATTTCGTCCCAGGATTCGGTCAAACAGCAGGTGCAGCGATTGTGAATCATCATGATATCGAAAAAGTAGCTTTTACAGGTTCGACTGACACTGGTAAATATATAATGCGTCAAGCAGCTGAAACGATTAAACATGTGACGTTAGAACTTGGGGGAAAATCACCAAATATTATTTTGGAAGATGCAGATTTATCAGAGGCGATTACTGGTGCTTTCAACGGTATCATGTACAACCATGGTCAAAACTGCAGTGCAGGATCCCGTGTGTTCGTTCATAGAAAGCACTATGAAAAAGTGGTGGAAGAACTAGCGAAACTAGCAAACAATGTCAAACTCGGTGCAGGAATGGAAAAAGGTACTGAAATGGGACCGCTTGTTTCGAAAAAGCAACAAGAGCGCGTGTTACGTTATATTGAAAAAGGAAAAGCGGAAGGAGCAAGAGTTGCGGCTGGCGGTGAGGAGGTGTTTGAAAAAGGATACTTCGTTCAGCCAACTATTTTTGCTGATGTCACAGATGATATGACAATCGCAAAAGAAGAAATATTTGGGCCAGTAGTCGCAGTTCTGCCGTTCGATACAGTTGAAGAAGTCATCGAAAGAGCCAATAATACTCCATTTGGACTCGCTGCAGGTGTATGGACAGAAAACATTAAAACGGCACACCAAGTGGCGAATCGCTTAAAGGCAGGCACAGTTTGGATTAATGATTACAACTTAGAAGACGCTGCAGCGCCATTCGGTGGTTATAAACAATCGGGCATTGGGCGCGAAATGGGCTCTTATGCACTCGACAACTATACAGAAGTGAAGAGCATTTGGGTAAACTTGAAATAAAGTGAAACTTCCGTCAGTGGGGGACTTCATCCCCCACTGACGGAAAGCTCTCACCAAACGGGCTGTCCGTTTTTTCGATTAATTTTGAAAGGTTATTGGAATACCTAAAAATTAAAGCGTTTACATCGAGGGTTTTTTTTCATCTATGCCGTTCTTCTATAAAATTATGAAACAATGGCAATAGTCTAATTATAAAATACTGAATATTAAGAAAATGTAAGATTGAAAGGGGAGAGATTAAAGTATGGCAAACAAAGGCAAGTTTAAAAGAGAAATATCATTATTGGATTTAGCCTTTATTGGTTTTGGATCTATGTTTGGATCAGGATGGTTGTTTGCTGCTAGCCATGTTTCAGGAATAGCAGGTCCAGCGGGAATTATTTCATGGGTCATTGGCGGAATCGCTATTTTGTTATTAGGACTTGTATATTGTGAACTTGGGGCATCACTTCCAAGGGCTGGAGGAATTGTTCGCTATCCTGCCTATTCTCATGGTCCAATACTTGGATATTTACTCGGATTCATTACTCTTATTGCGTTTTCAAGCTTAATTGCAATTGAGGTAGAAGCGGCTAGGCAATATGCTGCAGCTTGGTGGCCGAGCTTGACGAAAGAAAATTCTACTTTGCCGACTGTAAGTGGATGGCTTATGCAATTTGGGCTGCTCGTCATTTTCTTTTTGTTAAATTATTGGAGCGTAAAAACATTTGCGAAATCGAATTTAATCATAACCATCTTTAAATTTTTTGTACCAGCACTAACAATCATTGTATTGTTAATGCATTTACATGGTGATAATTTTTCAAGTGCTGGTTTCGCGCCGTTTGGATTTTCTGGTGTACAAGCAGCTATTTCTGCAGGCGGTGTTATTTTTGCTTATTTAGGACTGACACCTATTGTATCAGTTGCAAGTGAAGTGAAAAATCCGCAAAGAACGATACCGATTGCTCTTCTTTTGTCTGTGATCTCTTCATTAATTGTTTATGTTCTTTTACAAGTTGCTTTTATTGGAAGTATTCCAACTGAAATGCTTAGCCAAGGCTGGGCGGGAATTAGTCATGAATTTAGTTTACCATTTAAAGATATTTCCGTTCTGTTAGGACTGGGGTGGATGGTCTATTTTATTGTTTCCGATGCAATTATATCACCGAGTGGAACGGGGAATATTTATATGTCCGCTACGCCCCGTGTTGTATATGGCTGGGCTCAAAGCGGAACATTATTTAAAGTATTTTCTAAAGTTGATGCAAAATCAGGTATACCAAGACCTGCACTTTGGCTTACATTTGTCCTTTCTGTTTTCTGGACATTGCCATTTCCTTCATGGGAAGCGTTAATTAATGTTGTTTCTGCAGCGCTTGTATTAAGTTATGCTCTCGCACCGATTACAGCGGCAGCGCTTAGAAAACGGGCTCCTGAGCTAAATCGTCCGTTTTGGGTAAAAGGAATGTCAATCATTGGACCACTTTCATTTGTTATTGCATCATTAATCGTTTATTGGTCTGGTTGGAAAACACTTTCTTGGTTATTATCTTCACAAGTTATCATGTTTGTAGTCTATCTATGTTGCAAAAAATGGGCACCAACTTCACAAGTATCCTTTACACAACAAATCAAATCATCATTATGGCTCGTTTTTTACTACATTGCGATAATGGTGGTGTCGTACTTTGGGATGTTTGGTGAAGGAAAGGGGTATTTAACCTATTCAACAGATTTGATAGCGGTTAGTATGGTTTCCTTGATTAGCTATTACTGGGCGGTTCATACTGCTTTACCTGTTGTGGATTTGGATGACGAAGATGAAGTGGAAAGTACGGATTATTTACAGATGGAGAATGCTACGATTAGTAAATAACATCTAGTTATTGCGAAAAATAGAAACATAGAAAAGGAAGAAGCGTATAGAGAGATGCTTCTTCCTTTTTTTCTGAATTTACCGACAATTAATGGTATAATATGGAGTGGAAAAATCTAATTATAAAATACTAAGTTAATTAGGAAAAGAGAAATAGTAATCTTCTAAAAAGAGGTGGGTAAATTGCGTGGAACCTTAAAACAGCGTTGGAGTTTGGATGAGATTTTCCACGGGGGAAGTGAGTCTAGTGAGTTTAAACATTTTCTCATGAAACTAGAGGAAGATATTTCTACAGAAACAGTTACAACAATAGAGAGTAAGGAACTGAAATCAATAAGTGGATTCGAACGGTGGATAGAACAAATGGATCGAATACAAGAGTTATCTACTCGCTTGCTTGAAGCAACCCATTTTGTTGGATGTTTGGAATCAGAAAATGTTGAAGATGAGAAGGCTATTATATTAAGTGAAAAAGTAAGGGGGATTTCAACACAATTTGAGATAGTCATAAACGACTTTGAACAAACATTGGTACACATACCAGATGATATTTGGGAACAGCTATTGCAGCTGGAACAAATAAAACCGATTGCTTACCCGCTTCATGAAAAAAGAGAAAAGGCGAAGGGGAAATTGCCAATAGTACAGGAAAAGTTGATTCAAGATCTTTCTATTAATGGATATCATGCCTGGGTCAATTTATATAATTCTGTCACTGGGAAAACGAAAATTGTTCTAGAGGAAGAAGGGCGAAGTAAACACCTGAGTTTTGGACAAGTATATAATATATTACATTCATCTATAAATCAGCATACTAGAACGAATCTAGTAAATGCTTTAAATGATGCAAGCGAAAAAGTAGCTGAGACATGTGCAGCAGCTCTAAATAACATCGCTGGTTTTCGATTACAAGTATATAAACATCGGGGGTTACCTTCAGATTCTATTTTAAGAGAACCACTTCGTTATAATAGAATGTCGCAAACAACGCTTGATTCGATGTGGGAGGCCATCAATCAAAGTAAGCCTGTAATAACTTCATATTTAGAGAGAAAGGCCCACCTACTAGGAGTAGAAAAAATGAATTGGTTTGACATATATACACCTATAGGAAAAGTGACTAAGACTTATACATATGAAGAGGCTGCTGAAATAATCCTTACTGAGTTTAACTCTTTTAGCCCTAAATTGGCGGATTATACAAAAAGAGCATTTCTGGAAGGCTGGATTGACTCTGAAAACAGAGATACAAAAGCAAGCAGGGGATTCTCATCTAGATTTCCGTTAACAAAACAGTCGCGCATCTTCATGAATTTTCAAGGAACGCCTAATAATCTCGCTATACTTGCACATGAATTAGGGCATTCTTTTCATCAAGGAGTTATTTCAAATGATGTTCCTCCATTTGCACAGCAATATACGATGGCTGTTAGTGAGACGGCTTCTACTTTTGCTGAAACTATCATTTTAAATGCAATGATTAAAGATATTTCAAATGAACATGAAAAACTGCTCCTTCTAGAAGCAAAAATACAATCTGCACTTAGTTATTTAATAGGAGTGCAGGGCCGTTTTATATTTGAAAAAGACTTTTATGAAATTCGAAAAAAGCAGGTTGTAGGAGTCGATGAATTGAACCATCTGACGGCAGAAGCACAGAAGTATGCGTTCAATGAGTCGCTTGCTTCTTATAATCATTTTTCATGGATTTGGAATCGACATTTCTACTTCACAGATAAACCTTTTTATAATTTCCCTTATACATTTGGCTTCCTATTCAGCCAAGGAATTTATGCAAATGCACTTCAAGAAGGATCTTCATTTGAAGAAAAATATATACATTTACTTCGGGATACTGGCAGAATGACTGCTGAGCAATTAGCTTTTCATCATCTTGGTTTTGATTTAACAAAACAAGAATTTTGGGAGAAAGCAATACATGTTGTTTTACAAGATATAAAAGACTTTCTTGCTTTAACGGAGAAGTTGGACTTAGTTTGTTGTAATGGACGAGCCGGGAGGGAATGAAATGCCGAATGTAGCATCAAAAACAGAAGAATTGAAACCTCACCGTTTCTCTTATATAATTAATATAGAAACAAGTGTTCGAGTGAGGTTGTAAGGATGGATAAGGCGTTTAGAAATTTATTAAAACACATTGATAAATTAACCCTAACAAAAAAAGAACAAGTCTATCAATGGGTAAAACGCTATGTTGATCCTTCTTCCTCCATCGGCGAACGTTTAATCAATGAAATGAGGGAAACTCGTAATCGGATAGCTAAAAATTTGATGACAGACAGGAGTTAGATACGATGATAAAAGGTTTCGGAGGAATATTTTGGAGAACTAAGAATCTTGAAGTTATAAAAAAATGGTACAGTGAAGTGTTGAAGATTGAAATAGAAAATTGGAATGGGACTATGATAAAACCCCAATTAGGAAATGAGACTATCTTTTCTTTCTTTACCGAGAATGACAGTTATTTTCCAACAGAACAACAAGTGATGTTAAATTTCCAAGTACATAATCTAAACGAGACTATTAAGCATCTTGAACATATTGGTGTACCTCTTGCAAAGAAAAAAGAGATTAGTGAATTTGGAAAGTTTATTTGGATTGAAGATCCTGAAGGTCGACTGATCGAGCTTTGGGAGAAATAACGAGTTGTAATTCATTTGCTATTAAGCTAACGGGGGCGTTAGTTGAACAAGAATGGGGAACCTCGACAAATGAAAGTTCCCCTAATTACTATATAAAAATCAACATTTAAATTTAACAGAGCCTAATTAAAAAAGTGTGAATCCAGATGGTCACTATCATCATTGCCTCTATTCTATGCTTTGCTTGGAATATAGAGAAAAGGGAGATGTGAAATATGATAAATTCCACATTAGAAATGTATGACTATCATGTATGGGCGACTCAAAAAATGATTAATCGATTAAAAGAACTGTCTCAGGATGTTTACACCAAGGAAATGCAGAGTATTTTTCCTTCTATATCAAAAGCGTTATCTCATATTTATCTCACCGATCACTTATGGTTAGATGTGATTTCTGGTAAAAGTATGAATGAAGCATTTGAATTAGTAAATCAATTAATAGAGCAAACAGAGTCAAAAAGTATCGAGGAAATGGAGAGCATATTTTTCGATTTATCAAGGAGATATAAAGACTTTCTAAGTGTTCAAGAAGATATGGAAAAGGTAATAGTAGTTGATAATCCATATGCTGGTTTACTTACAACTTCTATTTCTGAATCTATACTACACGTTGTTACTCATGGATCTTATCACCGCGGTAATATCGCAGCTATGTTACGACAACAAGGTCACGCCTCCATTATGCAAGATTATGGTCTTTATTTGTATAAGAAGTAATCTTCTATTAGGAAAAATGAGTATCTTTATTTTGTATTTAGCTTGTAGTGTAGAAGAAAGGGAGAAATAAATATGAATTCTTGGATTATAACTGCATTAGTTTTTTTCGGTGTCATTTATATTTCAGATCATATTAATCAAATTAATAAAAGAGTAAAACGAACAGAAAATCAATTAGAGCAAATAGCTAAACAAGTGGGTGTTCCAGAGCATGTAAGCAATGAAGAACTTCGTCAGTTGGTTAAAAATGGAGAGAAGATTAGAGCGATTCAAAAAGCCCAAAAAAATCTAGGATTATCATTACGTGAGTCTAAAGATTATATTGATTCTTTATGATACATATAATTTCCGCTAACGAACCTCATGTTAAAAAACAAAAGTGAGCACAACAATCTGTGCTCACTTTCTCTATCTTATTTTAAGTTCTCAGGATTTAATGCTTCTAATTCAGGTACAACGAAGCGGCCATCTTTACGGATTAATACGTCATCGAAGTAAATTTCTCCGCCGCCGTATTCAGGGCGTTGGATGCATACTAAATCCCAGTGGATGTTAGAGTTGTTGCCGTTCCATGCATCTTCGTATGCTTGTCCCGGTGTGAAGTGGAAGCTGCCGTCGATTTTTTCATCGAATAGAATATCGCCCATTGGGTGTAAAATGTATGGGTTTACGCCAATTGCGAATTCACCAACGTAGCGTGCGCCTTCATCTGTATCGAAAATTTTGTTAATGCGTTCTGTATCGTTTGCAGTTGCTTCAACGATTTGACCGTCTTTAAATGTAAGTTTTACATTTTCGAACATGTAACCGTTGTACGGAGATGGTGTGTTGTAAGAAACTGTACCGTTAACAGAATCGCGAACAGGCGCAGAGTATACTTCGCCGTCTGGAATATTTAAGTGACCAGCACATTTAATTGCTGGAATGTCTTTAATTGAGAATGTTAAGTCAGTTCCAGGTCCAACAAGACGTACTTTGTCTGTTTTGTTCATTAACTCAACAAGATTGTCCATCGCTTTATCCATTTTAGCGTAGTCTAAGTTACATACGTCAAAGTAGAAGTCTTCAAAGCCTTCTGTGCTCATTTTTGCAAGCTGTGCCATAGAAGCGTTTGGATAGCGAAGTACAACCCATCTTGTTTTTGGAACACGAATGTCTCTATGCACTTTTTTACCTACTGTGTTGCCGTAAATTTTCATGCGTTCGCTTGGAACGTCAGCTTGTTCATTTACGTTATCACCAGAGCGAAGGCCGATATAAGCATCCATATCCTTCATTACGCTTGCTTCATATGCAGCGATTTGCTCGAAATGTTCTTCTGTTGCGCCCATCATTAAAGAGCGGTCTACTTGATGATCTTTTAATAATACGAATGGATAACCACCAGCTTCATATGCAGCTTTTACAAGTGCTGTTACAAGCTCTTTTTGTAAGCCGAAGTTTTCGATTAACACTTTTTCGCCTTTTTGTAAACGAATAGAGTAGTTAATTAAATTTTTTGCTAATGTTTCAATACGTGGGTCTTTCATATGTAAAGCCTCCCTTATATATGTATCCTTTCTTATTGTAACCTACTTGTCTGAATTTGTTTAATAATTTATGTTGCATTTGCCAAACAAATATGAAAATTAATACGAAATATGGAACAATTAGAATGAAACGGAAAATGATTGTATAATAGGAGAAAACATAAAAAGATAAAGGAGTGATTCGTATGCAAATTCTTTTATACGTCAGTGTAGCCATTATCGCAATTGCGTTTGCCGTATTAGTTGTATATGTATGTAAGACTTTAGTATCTGTCCAAAAAACGTTAGAAAATGTAGCAAGTACGATGGAAGGTCTTGAAAAACAAATGCAGGGTATTACTGTGGAAACAGAGCAGCTTCTTCATAAAACAAATGCATTAGCAGAAGATATTCAACAGAAATCACAGTCGTTAAATAAAGTTGTGGAAGGTGTAGAGGGAATTGGAACAACGATTCATTCTTTAAACACAAGACTACGCAGCGTTTCTGATTCTGTTGCAGATCAAGTAGAAAATAATGCAGATAAAGTAGCACAAGTAGTGCAATGGAGTAATGCGGTCATTGATGTGTACAATCGCTTTCGTGCAAAAAAGAAAGAGGATGAAGTAGAGCAGTTTGAAAAGCCAGAGAAAAAACCGAAAAAAGAAAAGAAATTACCGCGACTTCCGATTCGAATGAGAGGCGAATGAAATGAGCATGACGAAGATTGAAACAATGGAGCAATTTGAGGAATTAACAGCAAGTAAAGAGCCTTATATCTTGTTTAAACATAGTACAACATGTCCAATTAGTCACGGTGCTTTCACAGCGTTTCAAGAATATCGTAGTGAAGAGCAAGCTGTACCGGCATATTATTTATATGTGCAAGATGCACGTCCTGTTTCAAATAAGGTTGCCGAGCATTTTGAAATTAGACATGAATCACCGCAAGTATTATACATAAAAGATGGTAAAGTGCTATGGCATGCATCGCATTGGAAAATTACAAAGCAAGCGTTAAAAGAAAATATTAGATAAGGAAAAGCAAGCAAATATGCTTGCTTTTTAAATTTTTCGAAAATATTATTGACGCGCTGTGCGTTTTACGATTAAATTAAGAAAAAATAACGATTCCATACGCAGTCTAATGCGAAGTGTATGAAGTGACATCTGCATATGTATCATATATAATAAGTTATCTTATGGATGATATTTATATCTTTTTATTAGTATACATATAAATTTTGAAAGAGGTGGCTTTATTATGGCATCACAGGAATTAGATCGTTTACGTTCTCAAATTGATGAAAAGAACTTACAAATTTTAAAATTATTAAATGAGCGCGGTCGTCTTGTACAAGAGGTTGGTAAATTAAAAGAAGTGCAAGGTGTGAAACGTTTTGATCCAGTACGCGAGCGCAAAATGCTTGATTTAATTGCAGAAAATAATGATGGGCCATTCGAAACATCAACGCTTCAACATTTGTTTAAACAAATTTTTAAAACAGGTTTAGAACTGCAAGAAGATGATCATCGTAAAGCACTCCTCGTATCTCGTAAGAAAAAGTCCGATGATACGATTGTTGATATTAAAGGTGAAAAAATTGGTGATGGAAATGCTCACTTTATTATGGGACCATGTGCAGTTGAGAGTTATGAGCAAGTTCGTCAAGTAGCGGAAGCAATGAAAGAACAAGGATTAAAACTTATGCGCGGCGGTGCATTTAAACCGCGTACATCACCATATGATTTCCAAGGTCTTGGTATTGAAGGGCTGAAAATTTTACGCCAAGTAGCAGATGAGTATGATTTAGCTGTAATTAGTGAAATTTTAAATCCAAATGATATTGAAATGGCGCTTGATTACGTAGATGTAATTCAAATTGGCGCGCGCAATATGCAAAACTTTGAGCTGTTAAAAGCAGCTGGTTCTGTGAAGAAGCCGGTATTATTAAAACGAGGATTATCCGCAACGATTGAAGAGTTTATGTATGCGGCAGAATATATTATTGCACAAGGGAACGGCGATATTATTTTATGTGAGCGCGGCATTCGTACTTACGAGAAAGCAACGAGAAATACATTAGATATTTCTGCTGTACCAATTTTAAAGAAAGAAACACACTTGCCGGTTGTTGTAGATGTAACACATTCAACAGGACGCCGTGATTTATTATTGCCAACTGCAAAAGCAGCGATGGCAATCGGAGCAGATGCGATTATGGCAGAAGTGCACCCTGACCCAGCTGTAGCACTTTCAGATTCAGCGCAGCAAATGGATATTCCAGAATTTAATGCATTTATGAACGAATTAAAAGCATTTCGTATGAGATAAAGTGAAACTTCCTTTTGGAGCGCTCTTCTCCAAAAGGTTAGTTGAACCAATCGGGCTCTTACAGACGGTTTGTTATTACTTCGTAGCTAAGCACCTTACCGACTGTTAGTGCGGGATAAAGTGAAACTTCCATCGGTGGGGGTCTTACTGCCCGCGAATAGCGGAATAAGAATGGCTTCAAAATCTATGCAGCTGAATGCTGCATAGATTTTTTTCTCGAAAATAAGTATTTTTCTATTTAAAATATGAAAATATAAGAAAAGGAACGAATTTTTTCGAAACTTTTTCGGGAAAATATTGTCTCAATCCTTATTTGTATCGTATCATTAGTAAAAGGGCTCGGGAGTGACATCTTCAAGTAGAGTGGATGTCTTTTTTTCATTCAAGTTAACCGATACATAGTATATAGATAAATTTTATAAAGGAGTGTGTGAAAAGATGAACGTAACAATATATGATGTAGCACGCGAAGCAAATGTCTCAATGGCAACAGTATCACGTGTTGTGAACGGCAATCCAAATGTAAAACCGACAACAAGAAAGAAAGTACTAGAGGCGATTGAGCGCCTTGGCTACCGTCCAAATGCAGTAGCACGAGGATTAGCAAGTAAGAAAACAACAACAGTAGGAGTTATTATTCCAGATATCTCTAACACGTTTTATGCAGAACTTGCACGTGGTATTGAAGATATCGCAACAATGTACAAATATAATATTATTTTAAGTAACTCTGACCAAAACAAAGAGAAAGAGTTCCATTTATTAAATACAATGCTTGGTAAGCAAGTAGACGGCATCGTATTTATGGGAGAAGATATTACAGACATTCATGTAGAAGAATTTAAAAAATCTCCTGTTCCAATCGTACTTGCGGCATCATTTGATGAGCAAAACATTACACCATCTGTAAATATTGATTACACACAAGCAGCATATGATGCAATGAAGCATTTCTTAGAGAAAGGTCATACACGCATTGCTTTCGTATCTGGTCCTTATGTTGATAAAGCAGGCAGCGCAAAAAATTACAAGGGTATAAACAAGCATTAGAAGAAGCTGGTATTGCTTACGATGAAGAGCTTGTTGTTGACGGTGATTATACATACGATTCAGGTATGGAAGCATTAGATAAGCTATGGGAACTTGCTGAAAAGCCGACAGCAGTATTCGTATCCTCTGATGAAATGGCATTAGGTGTGATTCATGCAGCACAAGATAAAGGTCTAAACGTGCCAAACGATTTAGAAGTACTTGGTTTTGACAATACACGTCTTGCAATTATGGTACGCCCGCAGCTTTCAACAGTTGTACAGCCAATGTATGACATCGGAGCAGTTGCAATGCGCTTATTAACAAAATACATGAACAAAGAAACAGTAGAAGATCATACTGTTATCTTACCGCACAGTATTAAGTTTAGAGATTCAACAAAGTAATAAGGAGAAAACTCGTGGAAATACAACCACGAGTTTTTTATTTTGTAAAGAGTTCAATAGTCGCTGTGACATTTGTTTTTAGATGGAAGTTTCGCTTTACCACTATTTCTAATGTATAATGATTATAAAGTGAAACTTCCATTAGTGGGAGATTATACTGTTCGTGAATAGCGGATAAAACTATGTGAGGGGAGATGAAATGATAATTCTTTGGGGAATTACGCTTTGTGTGACGGCTATATTTGCTTATATGACGTTAAAGCAGAGTGGTATGAGACGCTTTATTCCTGGTGGTGTTTTGGCAGGGATAGCCCTAATCACATACGTTACTTCGATTTTTTTAGAAAGCGCTGGAGACCAAATACATGACATTTTTGTATTTTTTTCTATTACATTATTTGTAGGCGCTATTATTATTTTACTTGTCGCAGGTATTATTTTGTTTATTCATACAAATTCAGAAACGCTATAAAATGAAACTTCCATCAGTGGGGGGTTCATCCCCACTGATGGAAAGCTCTCACCAATCGGGCTCTTACTGCCCAAAAGTAGCGGGATAAAAAAGAGAGCAGATCTATGTCTGCTCTCTCTTCGTCTATTTCATTATGCATTGTCTCTTGATGCATTTTGTTGTTTTAATAAATCACGAATTTCTGTAAGAAGCGCTTCTTCTTTTGATAAAGCAGCTGGTACTTCTTCTTTCTTCTCTTCTTCTTTTTTGAATGATAGTCTGTTGAATAGTTTAATGAATAAGAAGATAGAGAATGCAATGATAAAGAAGTCAACAATAGTTTGAATGAATGCACCGTATTTTAATGTTGCATCACCTACTGGATAAGAAAGACCCGTAAAGTCAACGCCACCTAGTAAAATTCCGACCAATGGCATAATAATATCATTTACTAATGAAGAAACAATTTTACCAAATGCGCCACCGATTACAACCCCGACAGCTAAATCCATGACGTTCCCTTTTAAAGCGAACTTTTTAAACTCGTTCCACATTTATAATTCCCATCCTTTTCACAATAATGTATAAAATTATTAGTCCTATCCCATACATTGTATATAGATTTAAGGTAGAAATAAAGAGTAAAAGGGAATGAAAGTGAATTCGGAAAACTGAATGCGTTTTCCTTTTTTTGTATTTGTTAACGATACGACAAAGCTTGCTTTCCTAACGCATCCCAAGATTGAATAAACGTTTCTTTGTTTACCTTCAGTGCTTTTTTCTCAGTTAAAGGATCATTAATATAAACGCATCCATTTTCAAAACCTACGAGTACAACAGCATGTAAATCTAGAGGAGCTGTAATATTTTCGTTTCCATGTTTCCATGACGCCCATTTGTCAGGAAGTTTATAATCCCCTGTTGTCCAAACTACTACAGGTTTACCCATGTTGACTTGAGCTAACACATCATCAAAAGATTTTCCTGTTAAATTGACTGTGCGATTTGGAAGATACTGTTCCATTAATTGTTGCAGCGGTTCAACGTAAACAGCATATCCCATAGTTTTCCCTGTTATATCTCCGACGAACCCTTCTTTAGGGTCTCCCCATTGAAGAATGTCCCCGTCTTTGCTGACAGACGGCGGATCGTTATCTTTTTTGATATTGTTTGCTAACTGCATTTTATCGACTTTCACGCCAGCGTGTTGCAGTACCATCGCTAAGCT
Organism: Bacillus sp. EA-CB0995; assembly: GCF_055814245.1. Classification (NCBI taxonomy): domain Bacteria; kingdom Bacillati; phylum Bacillota; class Bacilli; order Caryophanales; family Bacillaceae; genus Bacillus; species Bacillus sp. EA-CB0995. The sequence goes on from NZ_CP169269.1 coordinate 1,050,428, forward strand.
CGTCACTTCACAGCCGAATTTCAGCTCAGGTTTTTGAGGTATGAGCGGTACATCTAAAATAACCTTTTCTTGTTTTGGAGGCGATGAATATTTTACATTTTTCGTTAATTCGGTTTCTTCATGCTTGGGATGAGATGCATGCTTTTCAGCGGAAGCCTGTTTAGTAGAATAGCCTGTCATAAATGCAAATAGGGTATACAAAACTAGAAATCTTTTCATAGTGTTCACCTTCTTTATGTAGTGCCATACATGGTGGAATGATAGCGTGTTTATCCCGCATTAACGGGCAGTAAGATTCCCACCTCAAGATTTTGAGATAATCGAAGAAGATAGGTGGGGGATAACTGCCCGTAAAAGCCTGATTGGTTTAACCAACCATCAGTGGGGGATGAAGCCCCCTACTGATGGAAGTTTCACTTTATAATTAAGTTCTTTCATTTCTCATGAAAATATGCAAAAGATAACGGATTTGGTTTAAGCGTAAAAAGAGAAATTTCCATCGGTGAGAGGATGAAGAACCTCTCCACTGATAGAAGTTTCTCTTTATTAATGAAGATATAATTTAAAAATAAAGTTAGTTTTTCAAACATAGCACTTATTCCTGTATTTGCTTGTCTTCCAAAGGTTCAAATGAAAACGGAATTCCAACCATTTTCGCAGTCAACTCATCATATGATACTAAATCTTTTTTTGACAATTCTTTTAATGAGCGTTTTCCCATTGCTCTTAATGCCATTTTTATTTCTTCTACACTTGCCGTTAAGAACTTTTCAGCAGATTTTACCCCATCTTCGGCATTAAATTGATCCTTAAATTTCCCATTGTACCAAACAGCTTGTGTCGGCGGCTCAAAAGGAAGTGCATTGAAGGATTGAGTATGTGAGAGAGCAAATAGCATTGCAGAGCCAAGATACACGGCATCAGCGCCGAGTGCGAGCACCTTCAAAAAATGTCCAGGGACTAAAAGTCCTCCGGAGACAATTAAGCTTATTTCTCCTTTCTTATTTCTTTTTCTAAATGATTCACAGCACGAACGACTGCATGCAATGTTGGAATACCAAAATCATCGCATAAAATAGGTGGAGCCTCTTTCATTGCTGCCTGTCCTCCATCAATCGCGATAAAATCAACACCTTGGTCAATTAAATGATCAATATCTTCTTCAATTTTTCCGCCTGCCCCTATTTTCACACCAATGGGGACACCGCCAGATAAACTCCTCAGTTCCTCAACTAGTTCTTTTATATCCCTTAATGTTTGATTTTCAAAAAAATGTTCAAAAATCACAGCATCCTCATTTTCCTTAAGGCCCATTACCTCGCGAGCACGACCTGTTAAATCTTTAGGTTCGATTTTCTGGCCCATCCCGGCTAGTGCCCCTTGACCAAGTTTAATTTCGATCATGTCAGCACGTTTAATCACTTCTTTTTCCTTTGCCCATGCTGTTTTCGAAAACTGTAAAATATACTTCCCGGCTGTGTCTAACTCTTCAGGCAAGATTCCTCCTTCACCAGAATTAATCGCTGTTCCTGCATTTTTAGCTGCTTCGACTAATGAAAGCCTTGCTTGTTCACTAAGCCCTATCCCATAGCCCATCCCACTGATCATTAGAGGGATTTGAATTTCCAGTGGTTTTTTTGCTTTTGGTCCAATGGTTATTTTTACATCAATTTCCTCTTCGCCATCAATTGGAAATGGTGTCGTTTGTGCAGGAATAAAGGTTATCGGATCCAAGTGCGGCCATTTTTTGGAAGATCCAGCAAGTGGTCGCTGAAGGACGCTGCCTGTTTCTGCGCGCAAGCTATTTTCCAGCATATTTTGAATGCCCATATGCCTTAGAGTTGGTATCAACTCTGTAATATTTTCTTGATAATTATCGGTTAAAATAATTTTCCCGTACTTCTTCACCGTGAGTTCTATAATCCAACGCCAACCAATAAATAGGAATAATAATAGAACAAATACAATGGACAACATTGCAAACGCTATATAAATAAAAATGTTGGGCATATTCACTTCTCCGCTATAAATTAAATAGTTGCTGTTACTATTATTCCTCAAAGAGCGATAATTATCATTTGATATGAAACACTGCACGGCACTTAAAAATATAACAATAAAGTTGTTTAAATCTAAAGAGTATTCAGCAATCGCGGCTAATTGTTGAATAGCAAACTTCATACAATTACTATTAGGTGATTAGTCTTTTTTCGAATTAACGTTCCTTGTTATTATTTCAGCTATTATTGTATCTTGTAACTCTACATTCTCTAGTTTTTTTAATAGAAAAAAATAAAATATACCTCCGATCATCCAGTAAGGCTCCCAGAGTACCAATCTCCAGAAGGTGGCATATCTATCTAATTCAAGGTTTAAAACACCAATTGCACTTAAGGATATTGTTATGAAATTGAACAAACCGTATAAAAAAAGTAAAAGTCCACAAATTTTTATTATGAGATAGAGCGACTTTTGAATCCGAGAATTTCCCCATTTCATTAACAACATGATGAGCAATACTACTCCGAGCAATTTTATGAATCCAGTTATCCAAACGATTGCTATAAACGATGGTGTTGGATGTAATGCCATTTTATAAATTGCACCTCCTAGGGATCTAACACCAAACATGCCACCCGCTGCCCAATAGAAACTCAACACAGAAAATAGGAGTGTCCATATCACTCCTAAATACAAAAAATACTTGTTGGTTTTCATAAAAATAGCTCCTCGTATTAAAAAATCACCCTTCATAAAAAAGAATAGGAGCGAATCTCCTATTCTTTTATTTAATATAATGCCTTTTTTGTATTATTCCGAATAATTTCAAGAGACTTTGCCACGGTTAATGCGTTTTTTTCTTCGATTTCTGGTTTTCGAGGGATAGGATTATACATGTTGTTAGGGTCTTCCCATGTGAGGGGAAGTTCAGCTGTTGCTTGTCCTTTCCAAGCTTCAATCCATTCTGGAGGGAGATAACCTGAGATGTTCTGGATGTTATTCATTTCGAGCCAAATGAGTGCCCAAGCTCTTGGAACGACGCGCCACATATCATAGCCGCCACCACCGACTGCAATCCAGCGACCGTTGCAATATTCATGAGCAATTTCATGAGCAAGTTTCGGGATTTCACGGTAAATTTGTATCGTTGAACAAAGATGTGTTAGAGGATCGTAGTAATGAGCATCCGCTCCGTTTTGCGTTAAAATAATATCTGGTTTGAAATAATCGGCGACTTCACGAATGACAGTGCGATACGCATGTATAAATGAATCATCTTCTGTAAAGGCATCAAGAGGAACGTTAAAAGAATAACTGTATCCATTGCCTTGCCCACGCTCGTTTACAGTACCTGTTCCTGGAAATAAGTAACGCCCTGTTTCATGTAAGGAAATTGTGCATACGTTAGGATCATCATAAAAGGACCACTGTACACCATCACCGTGATGAGCGTCTGTATCAATGTATAAAACACGAAGACCATATTTTTGCTGTATATACTTAATAGCAATCGAGCTGTCATTATAAATACAAAAGCCAGATGCTTTGCCGCGAAAGCCGTGATGTAAGCCGCCTCCTAAATTTAGAGCATGTTCTGCTTTTCCTTCAAGGATTGCATCGACCGCAGTTAATGTCCCCCCAACAAGAAGGGCGCTTGCTTCATGCATATTGGCAAACATTGGCGTATCTTCTGTTCCAAGACCATAAGACATTGCAATTGATTTTTCTAGCGTTCCTTCTCCAGCACGTTTTACCGCATTTATGTATTCCTCTGTATGAATTAAAGCAATTTCTTCATCTGTTGCGATTCGTGGTGGAATGACTTGTGAAGGGTGTATGAATCCTCCTTTTTGGAGCAAATCATATGTCAGCTTTACACGAAGCTGATTAAAAGGATGATCAGGACTAAAGGAATAGCCCTGATAATCTTCTGAGTAAATGAATACATTTTTCATGTTCCCATCCCCGCGATATTCGGCCATAACACACGGTAGCCTTTTTGTTCTAGCTCTTCAATTGCTTTAAGAGGATTCATTGTTTGAATGCGGAAAACAAGAACTTTGTCGCTCTCTTCTTTTGCTGGATAGACGAGAACACTTACAATGTTAATTTTCAGTTCACTAAAAACAGCAACAACTCTTCCGAGAATACCAGGTTCATTTTTTATTTGAATTTCAATTTGTGAACTTGGTTGATGAGCACCTGTTAATTTGACGAGTGTATGCAGTACAGTTGATTCTGAAATAATACCGACAAGCTTACCGCTTTTTGTAACAGGAAGACAGCCAATTTTATTTTCGAAAAATAACGTGGCGATTTCTTCAACGAAGTCAAGAGGATGACATGTCATAACGGGATGTTTCATAATACGTTCAACGGGCTCGTTAAGAGCATCCTTTGAAACGTGTTCATCAAGAATAGATGGACTTGCATCTCGAACGTCACGGTCGGAGATAATCCCAACGACTTCATATTTTTCATTTACAACTGGAATGTGACGGATGCTTTTTGCTGCTAATGTTCGTAAAGCTGTTTCAATCGTGTCGTTTGGGCGCAGCGCTGTTACATTTTGATTCATAATTTCTTCAACAATCATGATGTAATCCTCCCTTTTAGTACATGAAACGATTTTGGAAGCGTAAGCGGTCAAACTTTTGAATGGATTGTGTATCAACGCGTTTTCCGATGCGAACCATTAAGCAGTTTGCTGGATGAGAACAAATTTCGGGATCATCCGTTGCCATCCATTCAAGTCCACCAGCATTCATCATTTTTTCCATTACTTTTCGATATTCCCAAACATTTAAGCCGGTTTGTTTTAAATCCCAGTGCCAATAATATTCAGTTGTTAAAATAATATAATCTTCCATATAATCATCCATCATGGAAACTTCTAATAAATTCTTTCCGACAGCACATCCGCGAAAATCTGATGAAACCTCAATGGCACCAAGTTCGATTAAATTGTCCATTTTCCCTTCAGACCATCTCTCAAGCGGATCGGGATATAAATATGTTACATAGCCAACAATCGTTTGTTCATGACGAGCAATAATGATGCGGGCTTCCGGTAACTTAGAAATTTCGACAATTGCTTTATATTGCTGATCGGCAGGTCGAAAGGCAACTAAATCAGGATGAAACTCATACATTTCTAAATTATGTGTTTTGACAGGACCTTCAATAACTAAAGTTCCTTTCGGCGTTTTCAAGTTCCTTGCGTTGTATACTTTACTATGAATCAATTTTAGGCTCACCACCTTCAGGGCTTTGTGAATCTACTATCTATTTTCATACTACTGTACTCAGTATGCGATGTGAATCGAAATTTGTCAGTAAAAATTTGTGCGAAATTTGTAAAAAATACTGAAAATTATAAAAAATATATTTATAATAAAAATACATGGAGTACATAGAAGGGGGATGTAAAGAATGAAAGTAGAAACGCTTCCAGTAATTAAAGGTGAAAATAATTTGTTAAATTATGATGAAGCATATCAAAATTTTAATTGGGAAGAAGTAAATCAAAACTTTTCTTGGCATGAAACTGGGCGAGTAAATATGGCCTACGAAGCAATTGATCGACATGCTAAATCCCACCGAAAAAATAAAGTAGCATTGTATTATCAAGATGGTGAGAGAAAAGAGAAATATACATTTAAAGAAATGATGGAGTTTTCGAATAAAGCAGGAAATGTCTTAAAGAATTTTGGGGATGTCGAAAAAGGCGATCGCGTCTTTATTTTTATGCCTCGTTCACCGGAATTGTATTTTACTTTACTTGGTGCTGTAAAGCTAGGAGCAATCGTCGGACCATTATTTGAAGCTTTCATGGAAGCGGCTGTTTGCGACCGCTTAGTGGATAGTGAAGCAAAAGTGCTTGTGACAACGCCAGAATTGTTAGAGCGCATACCCCTTAATGATTTACCAGCATTAAAAACGGTATTTGTCGTTGGTGAAAATGTAGAAGAAGGCGGTAAAATTACAGCGTTTAATCCACTTTTTGAAAAAGCTTCTAATAAATTGAATATTGAATGGCTTGGAAGAGAAGATGGACTTATTTTACATTATACATCTGGTTCTACAGGGAAACCAAAAGGCGTGTTGCACGTTCAAAATGCAATGGTGCAGCATCATCAAACAGCAAAATGGGTGTTAGATTTAAAAGAAGACGATGTATACTGGTGCACAGCTGATCCAGGCTGGGTAACAGGAACTGCCTACGGTATATTTGCACCGTGGTTAGTCGGGGCGTCAAACGTTATTGTAGGAGGACGCTTTAGTCCAGAGGCATGGTATGAAGCGTTGCAAGATTATGGTGTAACGGTTTGGTATAGTGCTCCGACAGCATTCCGCATGCTAATGGGTGCTGGTAACGATACGCTTAAAAAGTATGATTTATCACAGCTACGCCATGTGTTAAGTGTTGGTGAGCCGTTAAATCCAGAAGTAATTCGTTGGGGAATGAACGTATTTGGTCTTCGCATTCATGATACATGGTGGATGACAGAAACAGGAGGACAAGTTATTTGTAACTATCCTTGTATGGAAATTCGTCCAGGGTCAATGGGAAAACCAATTCCAGGCGTGAAGGCAGCAATTGTTGATAATGAAGGAAATGAAGTGCCGCCATATACGATGGGGAACTTAGCGATTGCGAAAGGTTGGCCATCGATGATGCGTGCTGTTTGGAATAACCCGCAAAAATATGAGTCTTATTTTATGCCAGGAGACTGGTATGTATCAGGTGACTCTGCGTATATGGATGAAGATGGCTACTTTTGGTTCCAAGGGCGTATTGATGATGTTATTATGACGTCAGGTGAGCGCGTTGGTCCATTTGAAGTAGAAAGTAAATTAATCGAGCACGCTGCTGTAGCTGAAGCTGGTGTAATTGGTATTCCGGATCCAGTACGCGGAGAAATTATTAAAGCGTTTATCGCACTGCGCGCAGGATATGAAGCGTCCGATGAATTAAAAGAAGATATTCGTCAATTTGTGAAAAAAGGATTAGCTGCTCATGCGGCTCCTCGTCAAATTGAATTCCGTGATAAATTACCGAAAACGAGAAGCGGTAAAATTATGCGCCGTGTATTAAAGGCTTGGGAGTTAAACTTGCCAACAGGAGACTTGTCTACGATGGAAGATTAAGTAAGAAAGGTCTGAACTACACTTGGTTCAGGCCTTTCTTGTTTAGAGTATAGTGAAATTGTGTTCAAATTGTTCAGCGTTACATATAACTTATTGTAATATGTAAAATGCAACAGAGGATGCAAGAATGTTAATACAATGGGATAAAGAAAAAGTTTAACCTGTGGAGGGATGTTAGTGACGCAATATTATCTTTTTGTGGCTATGTCAATTTTTCTTATTATTTTGCCAGGACCTGATACGGGATTAGTAACTCAGAATACAATATTGCAGGGAAAACAAGGCGGAATGAAAACTGTTTTTGGTATTCTATGCGGTTTAAGTATTCATACGTTAGCAGCTGTACTTGGGATTTCTGCAATTCTTGTTAAATCGGCATTTTTATTTTCTATTTTTAAGTATATTGGTGCTATTTATCTTATTTATTTAGGATGCGTATCATTATGGTCTATACGAAAGAAAGGAAAACAAACGGAGGATATTACAGTTAAAAATAAGTATCAGGGTGCTCCTTGCTTCCGGCAAGGTTTTCTTACTAATTTGTTAAATCCAAAAGTAGCTATTTTCTTTTTAACATTTTTACCACAATTTATACAGCATGATGGAAATATGTTTTTTCAACTTTTTATTATGGGAATGACATATACAGTTTTAACCTTTCTATGGTTTATACTCTATATTTATTTAATCAATGCAATTCGGACATGGATGAAAAAGCCGTCTACAGAGCGGGCTATTCAAGGTATAAGCGGTTTTGTACTTGTGGCATTTGGTATTAAATTAGCGCTGGAAAAAAGACCGTAGTCATTTTCATAAGTAAAGCTCATTTGACATGCATATACAATTGATGGTATAAAAGAAAATATATAAATAATCGAGCGTGGAAAGGGAACAGTAGTGATCATTTCCCTGTTTTAGAGAGCTGATGGTCGGTGGAAATCAGCACATAAATGATCGTGAATTACACCTCTGGAGCATCTTTCTTCGATTGGATTTCATCCGAAAGGGGAAAGACGGTGATAAGCCGTTATGTGAATGAAGTGGCAGGTTTTTTGCCTGCAACTAGGGTGGTAACGCGATGAGTAAAATCGTCCCTTATTGAAGGGGCGATTTTTTTATGTTTTTAAAATCCGCGCAAAAACTATTTCTAAAGGAGTGAATTTGATGAACATTTTACAAGATCTTGAGTTCCGTGGTTTGATTAATCAACAAACGGATGCAGAAGGTTTACAAGAGTTGCTAGAGAAAGAAAGTGTGAAATTATACTGTGGCTTTGATCCGACAGCTGACAGTTTACATATTGGTCATATGCTTCCAATTTTAATACTGCGTCGCTTCCAACAAGCGGGACACCAACCAATCGCACTTGTTGGCGGAGGTACAGGTTTAATTGGTGATCCAAGTGGTAAAAAAGCAGAGCGTACATTAAATGAGAAAGAAACAGTTGCCTTTTTCAGTGAGCGCATTAAAGAGCAGCTTTCTAGTTTCTTAGATTTTGAAAAAGCAGGTAATCCAGCGATTATCGCAAACAACTACGATTGGATTGGTTCTTTAGATTTAATCACATTCTTACGCGATATCGGTAAAAACTTCGGCCTAAACTACATGTTAGCGAAAGATACAGTTGCATCTCGTTTAGAAACAGGTATCTCATTTACAGAGTTTAGCTACATGATTTTACAATCATACGATTTCTTAAACTTATACCAAACATACGGCTGTAAATTACAAATTGGTGGTAGTGACCAATGGGGGAACATTACAGCTGGTCTTGAATTAATCCGTAAATCAGAAGAAGATGCGAAGGCGTTTGGATTAACAGTACCGCTTGTAACGAAATCTGACGGTACGAAGTTTGGTAAAACAGAAGGCGGCGCAGTTTGGTTAGACCCAGAAAAAACAACGCCATACGAGTTCTATCAATTCTGGATTAATACAGATGATCGCGATGTTATTAAATACTTAAAATACTTCACATTCTTATCTCATGAAGAGATTCTTGAATTAGAAAAACAAGTAGCAGAAGCACCAGAAAAACGTGAATCACAAAAAGCATTAGCTTCTGAAATGACAAAACTTGTTCACGGCGAAGCAGCATTAGAGCAAGCAATCAAAATTTCAGCAGCATTATTTAGCGGTTCTGTTGCAGAATTAACAGCAGCAGAAATCGAACAAGGCTTTAAGGATGTACCATCTGTGGAGCGTAACACAGAAGATGCATTACTAGTGGATGTACTTGTAGAAAGTAAAATTTCACCATCAAAACGTCAAGCGCGTGAAGACATTACAAATGGCGCGGTTTATGTGAATGGTGAACGTACACAAGAGTTAGACTACACGGTAACAGAAAAAGACCGCATTGAAGGCAAATTTACAATCATTCGCCGCGGTAAGAAAAAATATTTCTTAATTCGTTACTAATATGCGAAAAAGCGTAAGAATCCTTACGCTTTTTGCATTTTAAAGGAGAGGAGTTAATATTTTGGATATTCAGAAATTTTTCGAAGATTATATTTTAAACCCAGAAAAATTAATGAGCTTTGGGGGAACTATCCTAAGAATTATTATTATTTTTATTGTTGCAAAAGTGGTTATTCGCGTAACTTGTGTAGGAATTGAACAAATTTTTAAGATGAGCAGCAAAGCGCCTGTTCGCACGAATGAAAGACGTGAGGCGACATTAACGAAGCTTTGTCAAAATATTGTTCATTATGTTGTGTATTTCATGGTAGTTGTGACGGTTTTAGACACAGTAGGAATCGATATTAAAGCACTTCTTGCTGGGGTAAGTGTTGCCGGTTTAGCAATTGGTTTTGGTGCACAAAACTTAGTAAAAGACATTGTAACAGGATTCTTTATTATTTTTGAAGATCAATTTTCAGTTGGCGATAAAGTGAAAATTAATGATATCGATGGTATTGTCGAAGAAGTAGGGCTTCGTACGACGCAGCTAGTTGCAGAAGAAGGGGAGATTTACTTCATTCCAAACAGCTCAATTACAAAAGTTGTGAACTACTCTTTAGGAGAAAAGCGTAAAGAAATAGCGTAAGAGAATATATAAGACTTCGGTATGTGATACCGGAGTCTTTTTTTGTTCAAAAATTTTCCGTATGTTCACTTCAAGTTCATAACAAGCTTGTATGATGTAAGTATCATAAGTGATAGAAAAAAGGAGCTTAACTATATGTCACTAGAAGCATTAATTATCTTTTCGTTACTGAACGCAGGACAGTTAGCAGAAAATGAAAAAACTCACTTACAAAAGAATCAAAGTGAACAACATGTTTATGTAGAGAAACCAGAACGTAATGAAACCATGAATATAAAGCTTAAATAATAATTTTTTTATAAAACGAAAAAAGCCAATCCAAAAGGATTGGCTTTTCATCATTAACGAGAGTAGAACTCTACGATTAACGCTTCGTTGATTTCAGCAGCTAATTCAGCGCGCTCTGGTAAGCGAGTGAAAGTAGCTTCTAATTTGTCAGCATCGAAAGTTAAGTACTCAGGTACGAAGTTGTTAACTTCGATAGCTTCTTTAACTACAGCTAGGTTCTGAGATTTTTCGCGAACGCTAATTGTTTGGCCTGGTTTAACGCGGTAAGATGGGATATCAACGCGAGCGCCATCTACCATGATGTGGCCGTGGTTTACTAATTGACGAGCAGCGCGACGAGTGCGAGTTAAGCCCATGCGGTAAACTAGGTTATCAAGGCGAGCTTCAAGAAGGATCATGAAGTTTTCACCGTGTTTACCCATCATTTTACCAGCTTGGTCAAATGTGCGACGGAATTGACGCTCAGTCATGCCGTACATGTGACGAAGTTTTTGTTTTTCTTGTAATTGTAAACCGTATTCTGAAAGTTTCTTACGTTGGTTAGGACCGTGTGGACCTGGTGCGTAAGGGCGTTTTTCTAATTCTTTACCTGTGCCGCTTAGAGAGATTCCAAGACGACGAGAAAGTTTCCAAGATGGACCTGTATAACGAGCCATGAATGACTCCTCCTTTAGATGTTTTTATTTTTGTAAAATAAAAACAGACGTAATTGACATTTATGCGTATTTCATTTTCATGTACCCTCGCTCCAGCAGCAGGGAGTTACACGATACACCTCTTCGTGAGGAACAAAATACAAACAATAAACTCACATTACAAGGCTGCCTTTTTATTTTACACAAAGGCTATTATATCTGTTTATTAGGAGGGAGTCAAGAATATCAATTTTTATTTTATACATATAAATTTTGGAAAAATGCAAGAAGGAATTTTATGAATGCTCATGGAAAGGATAGCAACAGATAGAAAACGCTTACATAGTATGGAGTATAAGGGGGATGTTTGTATGAAAAAGAAACATATCGAAACGACGCTAGTCCATCACGGGTATGATGCTGCGCAGTATAAAGGGAGTTTAACACCTCCGTTATTTCAAACATCTACGTATACATTTGAAACAGCTCAGCAAGGGGAAGCGAGTTTTGCTGGATATGATTCAGCTTACATTTATTCTAGACTTGGCAATCCAACAGTTGAGTTATTTGAAGAAAGAATGGCAGCTTTAGAAGAAGGGGCAGCTGCGCTTGCATTTGGCTCCGGAATGGCAGCTATTTCAGGGACGCTTTTAGCCTTTTTAAAAGCGGGAGATCATATTGTTTGTTCTAACGGATTATACGGTTGTACGTATGGATTTTTAGAAGTGTTAGAGGAGAAATTTGCAATTACGCATACATTATGTGAGATGGAAACAGAAGCAGAGATTACAAATAGTATTCAACCGAATACGAAGATTATTTTTGTAGAAACACCAATTAATCCAACGATGAAACTTATTGATTTAGAACTTGTTGTAAAAGTAGCAAAGCAGCATGGGCTTCTCGTTATTGTTGATAATACGTTTTGTTCACCATATTTACAAAGACCGCTTACATTAGGCTGCGATGTTGTTTTGCACAGTGCGACAAAATATATTGGCGGTCATGGTGATGTTGTCGCGGGTGTTACGATTTGTAAAACAAAAGAGCTTGCAGAAAAAATTCGTCCGATTCGCAAAGATGTTGGAGGAATTATGTCACCATTTGATGCATGGCTGCTTTTGCGCGGTTTAAAAACATTAGCAGTGCGGATGGATCGCCACTCTGAAAATGCAGAAAAAATTGCTGCTTTTCTGAGAAATCATGAATTAGTAGAAGATGTATGGTATCCGGAAGGGATGCTTGCAAATAAACAAATGAAGCGCGGCGGTGGAGTGCTGTCGTTTACAGTAAAAGGTGGAAAAGAAGAGGCACAGGCTTTGATGGATAACTTAAAGTTAATTGCAATTGCAGTTAGCCTTGGTGATACAGAAACATTAATTCAGCATCCAGCAACGATGACACATGCGGTTATTCCAAAACATATTCGTGAGCAGATGGGTATTTATGATAATTTACTACGCTTATCCGCAGGACTTGAGGCGTGGGAAGATGTCGTAGTAGATTTAGCACAAGCGCTGCAAAAAGAAAAAACGGCTCTATCTTAAGAGCCGTTTTTTTATATATGGTTTAACAAAGTTTCTACAAATTTCTCTAAATATGTTTGATCGATTTCATCAAAACGACCTTTATTTGGGCTATCGATGTCTAGTACGCCAATGACTTCACCGTTTTTGATAAGTGGTACAACAATTTCTGAATTAGAAGCTGCATCACAGGCGATATGCCCAGGGAACTGATGAACATCAGCGACAAGTTGCGTCGTTTTTGTTTCCGCTGCTGCGCCGCATACACCACGGCCAAATGGGATACGAACGCAAGCTGGTAATCCTTGAAATGGTCCAAGTACAAGTTGATTCCCTTCCGTTACATAAAAGCCCACCCAGTTAATATCTTGTAAAAACACATTGAGTAAAGCAGATGCATTTGCTAAGTTAGCTACTACATTTGCCTCACCTGTTAATAATGCATCGAGCTGTTTGATTACTGTTTCGTATTGCTCCTCGCGTGTACCTGTATATCCTTCTGATGTAAACATAAAAACGCCGCCCTTTCTCTAGTAAAATGTAAAATCATTGCAAAATAGGCTATAATTCGCATGACTTTGTCGATAGAAAATTAAAGGAATTTGTCCTAAAAGTCAAGAAATTTACATAAAAGTGAAACTTTCATCAGTAGAGGAGGGCGTCCTCCGTTGATGGCTAGTTGAACCAACGGGCTCTTACTGCTTGCTAAAGAATAAAAGCTGTTCTACGAAAGGGAGTGAGTAAGTATATGACACAGGCAAGACAGAAGATTATCGATGCGGCAATTTCGCTATTTTATGCGAAAGGATATGATGGTACATCGGTGCGTGATATAGCAAAACAAGCAAATGTCAATGCTGCCAATATTTCGTATTATTTCGCTGGAAAACAAGGGTTGCTGGAACAGTTGGTGTCAGACTTTTTAGAGGGGTACTTACGTGTAATTGAAATGACATTTGAACAGCGGAATTTTTTGTCTTCAAAAGAAGTATTATTTCAGATGGTACGCAATATTTTACAATATCAATTTGAGCGAAGAGAACTTACTCGTTTCTTTTACAGAGAACTTTCATTAGATAGCACATTAATTCGAGAAGTAATGACGATTTACTTTTCAAAAGAGAGATATTATGTGGAACAACTTATTAGACAAGGTCAGGAAAATAAAGAATTTCAAAAAGTATCCTTCACGATGTTTATGACGCAGCTGAAGGGGATGATCAGTATGCCATATTTATATCCGCAATATATATCGGAAGTGCTGCATTCATTTCCGTCAGAAGTGTTTTTTATTGAAATGTATATAAAGGAAGTAGAGCAGTGGATAGAGAAAACTCTTTGTATAGAGCATTCGCATTATCGTCTGCCGAGAGCGGCTTATGTATAAAGAAAATCGAAAAACATAAAAACAGCTTGTTACCAGTATATATGGGAACGAGCTGTTTTTATGTTTACTTCCTAATGAAATAGTATCTTCTTTTCGCATTCTTATATAGTAGTATATCAATGAAATGGTAATAGTACTTACTTTATCCCGCATTAACGGGCAGTAAGACCCCCACTGATGGAAGTTTCACTTTATATCGAAGAGAAATACTGTTTTTAGCAATTATAACTTTTGGTTAGAGGTGTAACCATAATGAATTTGGAGGTAGTAAATTCTTTCGTTAAATTTTTCTAAAAACTAGGTCAAAAACATATGATTACATGGTATGATTAGTACATTGACAGTTGTTAAATATAGGGGATTTTCCTTTTCTTACATAACGCCTTCCATTTCAAAAAACGGAACGGACAAAAAACAAGATAAAATAAATAGGAGGCTTTTGAATGGATTCAATTTTAACGATCGTTATCATCGTAGTAAGCTCTATTTTGCTCTTCCTCATAGTAGAGCTTGTGATGAGAAATCGTTTATATAAAGATATCGAGGCATTACAGCAATGGCAACAAGAAATTAAGGATAAGCCCGTTGCAGATGAACTGAAGAGAGTAAAAGAGTTAAATATGACCGGACAAACAGAAGAACTGTTTGAGAAGTGGCGAAATGAATGGGATGAAATTGTTGCTAATATTCTTCCGAAAGCAGAAAAAGAATTAGAAAGCGCTCAAAAGCTTGCCGCGCAATTTTCCTTCCGAAAAGCAAAACATATAATGAATGAATCCATTAGTAGTTTAGATGAAGCAGACCATCGGATTACTGATATATTAAATGAATTGCAAGAGCTGTTGGAAAGCTATGAGAAAAACAATTCAGAAATTGAACAGTTACGTGATACATACCGGAATATGAAAAAGAGTGTGCTTGCTCATCGCCATATGTTTGGCTCAGCAGAACAGAAAATTGAAGAGTTACTTGATGTAGAGTCTAAGAAATTTCAAACGTTTGAAGAAGCAACGCAAAATGGAGATTATTTAAAAGCGCGTGAAATTGTTAGGAGTTTAGAAGAAGGGTTATCAAATTTAGAACTAATTGTGCATGAAGTGCCTGATCTATTAGTAGAATGTCAAGCGACCTTACCAGTACAATTAGAAGACTTAACACAAGGTCACGACGATATGAAAAAGCAAGGCTATGTATTAAATCATTTGGAAATCCCAAAAGAAGTAAGAGAGATGAACAAACAACTGCAAACATGTCTTGCGGATTTAGAATATCTACATGTGTTGGAAGCAAAAGAAAAAATCGATGTTTTAAAAACGCAGCTCGATACGTTATACGAACAATTGGAATTAGAAGTGAGAGCGAGATACTATGTTGAGCAACAGACAGCAACTGTATATGAAGATTTAGAAACAACTCGAGAGCAAGCACTGGAAACAAAAGCAGAAACACAATTTGTGAAGCAAAGTTATCAGCTGCAAGATAAAGATATTGAATCACAAAAAGTGATTGAAAAACAAATGCATATTTTGATGAAGCGTTTTGAAGTATTACAACTTCGTATTGCAGAGCAAGATATCGCCTTCTCTGTCATTCGAGAAGATTTAGAGGAAATTTACGAGCAATGTGAAACATTGAAAGTACTTCACGCTGAGTACAAGGATATGTTACAAACAATGCGTAAAGATGAATTCGAAGCACGTGAAGCGTTACGAGAAATGCACCATACAATGTTGGAATCAAAACGTATGATGCAAAAATCAAATTTACCAGGTTTACCAGATAGCATCATGGTTGATCTGCAAAACGGCCAACGTGCGATACAAAGTGTGTATGAGCAGCTGGAATTAAAACCGCTGAATATGGGTGTGGTAAATAGTACGTTAGAAGAAGCAGTAGCTATTGTAAATGGTGTATATGAAGCAACGCAAGAATTAATTGAGCAAGCATATTTAGTAGAAAAGTTAATTCAGTATGGTAATCGTTATCGCAGTCATGATGATATGCTGGCGCGAAGTTTAGATAACGCAGAGCAATTATTTCGTGAATATGAATACGACGCAGCTCTTGAACAAGCAGCTTCTGTATTAGAGCAAATTGAGCCAGGTGTTGTCCAAAAGATTGCTGAATTTGTTGACATAGAACAAACTCCTTAATAGGTATTAAGGGGTTTGTTTTTTTTTTGTTCAAATAACTTTTGTATGCGTGATGTTGCAATATTGCTATAATGAATAGCGGAATATGGAGCGTTTTTTAGTTAAAAGTAGAAAAGCATACTTCCGCTTTAATGACGGAAACTATGAGCATGCTTAGCGTAAACGCATGAATTTATGATATGATTGTGTGATGTGATATCGCTGAAAGGGGACGAACGATGATCTATTTTGATAATAGTGCGACGACAAAACCATACCCGGAAGCCTTGCAATCTTATGTAACAGTTGCAGGAAAATATTTTGGAAATCCTTCTTCTATTCATTCCCTTGGGGAGAATCAGAGCGTTTATTAACGCAATCACGTGCGATTGCAGCTCAGCTTCTTCATGTAAAGCCTTCAGAAATTATCTTTACGTCTGGAGGAACAGAAGGGAATAACCTTGCAATTAAGGGGATTGCGATGAGAAATCGCTCCCGCGGCAAGCATATGATTACAACAAATATTGAACACGCTTCTGTGTCTGAAGCATATAAACAGCTAGAAACTCTTGGTTTTGACGTTACATATTTACCTGTAAATGAAAATGGTGTTGTATCGGTAGAAGATGTAAAACGTGCTCTTCGAGAGGATACAATTCTTGTTTCCATGATTCACGTTAATAACGAAACAGGAGCGATTCAGCCTGTTGGTGAAATTGGAAAGTTGTTAGTGGACTATCCGAAAGTACGGTTCCATGTGGATCATGTGCAAGGAATTGGAAAAGTACCACTTGACTTTTATGAAAATCATATTGACTTTTGTACAATTTCTGGGCATAAGTTCCATAGTGTAAAAGGAACAGGGCTTTTATATGTTCGTGATGGCGTTAGACTTGATCCAGTTTTATCAGGTGGTGGACAAGAGTTGCGTTACCGTTCTGGTACAGAAAACTTGCCGGGAATTGTTGCAATGATAAAAGCTTTGCGAATGACATTAGAAAAGCAGTCAGAGAATATCATACATCTTCAAACATTAAAAAAAGAACTCATTCATGTTTTTAATGATATGGAGGATGTTACAATTAATACGCCGAATGACCATACGGCACCGCATATTTTAAACGTATCATTTGTAGGATTAAAGCCAGAGGTTGTTGTACATGCCTTAGAAGAACGTGATGTGTATGTATCGACAAAGTCTGCTTGCTCTTCCAAAGCAAACGAAGTCAGCCGCGTTTTACTGGCGATGGGCTTGCCGCACGCAGTAGCAGCAAGTGCAATTCGCGTGAGTCTAGCGCCGGAAAATACGCTGGAAGAAGTAAAACAATTCGAAGGAATTGTAAAAGAAACATTGCCAAAATTATATGAAGTGATGAGGTAAGGAAAGATGATGACATACGAATATATTTTAGTTCGTTACGGCGAAATGACAACAAAAGGAAAGAACCGTTCTAAGTTTGTGAGCACATTAAAAGATAATGTGAAACATAAATTAAAGAAATTTACAAACTTAAAAATTGATGCGACGCATGATCGCATGTATATTCAGTTAAATGGTGAGAATCATGAAGCGGTTGCGGAGAAGTTAAAAGATGTGTTTGGTATTCATAAATTTAATTTAGCAATGAAAGTGCCAACAGATTTAGAAGAAATTAAAAAAGGTGCACTTGCTGCTTTCTTGCAAGTAAAGCGTGAAGTGAAAACATTTAAAATTACGGTTCATCGTTCTTACAAGCACTTCCCGATGCAAACGATGGAATTGCTTCCAGAAATCGGCGGGCATGTTTTACAAAATACAGAGGATATTACAGTAGATGTTCATAATCCAGATGTAAATATCCGTGTTGAAATTAGAAGCGGTTATAGCTATATTATGTGCGATGAGCGCATGGGAGCTGGCGGTCTTCCAGTTGGTGTTGGAGGAAAAGTTATGCTTCTTCTTTCTGGCGGTATTGATAGCCCAGTTGCTGCTTACTTAGCAATGAAACGCGGCGTATCAGTGGAAGCTGTCCATTTTCATAGTCCGCCATTTACAAGTGAGCGCGCGAAGCAAAAAGTTATTGACTTAGCCCAAGAGTTAACGAAGTATTGTAAACGTGTAACACTTCATCTCGTACCGTTTACAGAAGTGCAAAAAACAATTAATAAAGAAATTCCATCTAGCTATTCGATGACAATTATGCGCCGTATGATGATGCGCATTGCAGAGCGTATTGCAGAAGAGCGTAACGCGCTTGCTCTTACAACAGGGGAAAGCCTTGGTCAAGTAGCGAGTCAAACATTAGATAGTATGCACACGATTAACGAAGTGACAAATTATCCAATTATCCGTCCACTTATTGCGATGGATAAGCTAGAAATTATTAAAATTGCAAATCAAATCGGTACGTATGACATTTCGATTCGTCCGTACGAAGATTGTTGTACAGTATTTACTCCAGCAAGTCCAACAACAAAACCGAAGCGTGAAAAAGCAAATAAATTTGAATCATACTATGATTTTACGCCGCTTATTGAAGAAGCAGTTACCAATACAGAGAAAATGGTATTACAAACAGTAGAAGTAGCAGAAGAAGAACAATTCGAAGATTTATTTTAAAACCATAAATTACCATTAAAAGATATGTATGAAGCCATATGGTTTATCACACTCTATACTCACAAGGAGGTGATACCATATGGCAAACACAAATCAATTAGCAGTTGCTGGTGCGCAAGCTGCTTTAGATCAAATGAAGTATGAAATCGCTCAAGAGTTTGGTGTACAACTTGGACCAGATTCAACATCTCGTGCTAACGGATCTGTTGGTGGAGAAATTACAAAACGTTTAGTTGCAATGGCTGAACAACAATTAGGTGGTTTTCAACGATAACAACCATATATAATGGCTTAGAGAGAGCGGGATTCCCCGCTCTTTCTTTTTTTGTTGTTTTTTGTAAAAAAATAAGAGAAAACATCTACTATTGTAGCCAACTGGTCAAAATATAAACCGATTTGTCAAAAGAAGATAGTTTTAAATTGACAGAAAATTCTTTACCATCGACAGAAAACTCTTTATTATTGACAGAAAATTCTTTATTATTAAAAGGAAGTCGTATATTGTAAAGGGGGAAGCGTATGAGACATGTGAGCCGCGAAGAGTTATTAGCACCGCCGACGTATAACTTAGTAGAAGAGATGGAGCGTCATGCAAAGCAACCAAATAAGCTTGCGCTTATTTGGCAAGATGATCAAGGCAATAAAAAGAAAGTAACATATGGGGAATTGTTACAAGGGGCAAATAAGATTGGAAACGCTTTTATAAAAAGTGGTCTGCAAAAAGGGGACAAGCTTCTAATTATGATGCCTCGTCTTATTGAAACATATATGACGTATATTGCCGCAATTAAAGCGGGATTTGTTGTCATTCCAAGTTCAGAAATGCTGCGTAAAAAAGATATTGAATACCGCATTGCGCATGGAGAAGTAAAAGCGATTGTGAGTTATGAGCCGTATGTTAGACAATTCGATGGAATCGAAGCCATGAATTCGCTTTATAAATTTGTATTAAGTGAAGAACCGCTAGACGGTTGGAACAATATAAGAGAAGCGCTTGAAACAGAGAGTGATGTACTAAAAATAGCAGAGACAAATTGTGATGATATGGTGTTTTTATCATATACATCTGGAACGACAGGTAATCCAAAAGGTGTTGTACATACACATGCTTGGGCGTATGCTCATCTTCGTACGAGTGCTGCAAATTGGTTAGCGATCGAAGAAAATGATGTTGTATGGGCAACAGCAAGTCCAGGATGGCAAAAGTGGGTTTGGAGTCCTTTTCTTGCAACACTTGGTTCAGGTGCAACGGGATTTGTGTATCACGGGAAATTTGACCCGACAACATATTTACAATTATTAAGTGATAATAAAGTAAATGTGTTGTGCTGTACGCCGACTGAATATCGCTTAATGGCAAAAATAGACAACTTGCAGCAATATGACTTGTCTTCCTTGCATAGTGCTGTTTCAGCAGGAGAGCCATTGAACAGAGAGGTTATTGATACGTTCCGAAATTATTTTCATGTAACGGTTCGCGATGGTTATGGCCAAACAGAAAATACATTACTTGTTGGTGTATTAAAAGGAATGGAAACAAAGCCTGGTTCGATGGGGAAACCAACGCCAGGTAATCAAGTTGATATTGTTGATGAAGATGGTAAACCAGTTCTTCCGGGAGAAGTAGGAGATATTGCGGTACATATCAAAACACCAGCATTATTTAAGGAGTACTATAAAGACCCGGAACGTACAACTATGCAATTTCGCGGTGATTATTATATTACAGGTGATCAGGCGAAAAAGGATGAAGATGGCTACTTCTGGTTTGAAGGGCGAGGCGATGATATTATTATTAGTTCTGGTTACACAATTGGACCGTTTGAAGTGGAAGATGCACTTGTGAAGCATCCATACGTAAGAGAATGTGCTGTTGTGGCAAGTCCAGATGAAATAAGAGGGAATGTCGTAAAAGCCTTTATTGTTTTACAAGAGGGGATAGAGGAACAAGATGAAATGTTAATTCCACTTCTGCAAGAGCATGTAAAAGAATTAACAGCACCTTACAAATACCCGCGGAAGATTGAATTTGTGAAAGACCTTCCAAAAACAATTTCCGGTAAAATTCGCCGCATTGAACTGCGAAAGCGTGAAATGGAAATAGCTTCGAAGTAAAGTGAAACTTCCATCAGTGGGGGCTTTATCCCCCACTGATGGTTAGTTGAACCAATCGGGCTTATCCCCCACCTATTTTCTTTGAGTCTTGAGGTAGGGGTTTTACTGCCCACCAATAGCGGGATAAAGAAGGATTGTAAGTACGAAAGAATCGTGGGCAGAGAAATCTGCCTGCTTTTTTCTTGCTGCCAATTTCGTACACTAAAAAGTAAGAAGCAAAGGGGGAGAAAAAATGGGAGAACTTTGGTATGGCGGAAAGATTTATACAATGGAAGAAGAAGGAACGACCGTAGAAGCTGTTTACGTAGAAAATGGTAAGATTATTGCTATTGGAATGAAAGAAGATTTAGAAGCCCGTTATCATCCGAAGCAGTTATTTGATGTAGAAGGAAAAACAATGCTCCCTGGTCTTGTAGACAGTCATATGCATCTTATTGGACACGGGGAACGATTGCTTCGCTTAGATTTATCAGCATGTACATCTTATCAAGAAGTGTTAAATCTTGTTGCTGAACGAGTAAAAATAGCCAAGCAAGGAGAATGGATTATTGGAGAGGGCTGGAATGAAAATAACTTTACAGACCGGAAGGACATACATAAACGTGATTTAGATGTTCTGTCACTTCATCATCCTATTTTATTGAAACGCGTTTGTCGTCATGTGACTTTGGTAAATTCCTATATTCTTGAGAAAGCAGAGATTATGCAGGATAGAGAAGACCCAAAAGGCGGGAAAATTGGGCGAGATAAAACTGGTGAATTCACAGGGTTATTGTACGAACAAGCGCAGGATTTGATTGCTCATATTCAACCAGAAATCGATGCAGCGTATTTAACAAACGCATTGAAAACAGCCATTCAAGATTGTTGGAAATACGGGTTAGTTGGTGGTCATACAGAAGACTTAAACTATTACGGTGGTTTTCAAAAAACATATAAAGCCTTTGCAGAAGTGATTCGAGATATGCCGTTTAAAGCACACCTTCTTGTTCATCATGAGGTGGCACATGAACGGGAATGCTATGAGAATACACATTATATTGAGTTTGGAGCAATGAAAATCTTTTCGGATGGTTCCTTTGGCGGACGAACAGCGCTGCTTAGTGAACCATATGAAGATGCAAAGGAAACAAATGGAGTTGCCATCTTTTCACGTGATGAGCTGGCGCTGCTTGTAAAACAAGCGAGAGATTTCCATATGCCTGTTGCAATTCATACAATTGGTGATTTATCACTTGAGTATGTGATAGATGCGCTCGAAAAATATCCACCAAAAGAAGGGCGGCGTGATCGCATTATTCACTGTCAGCTTGTACGTGAAGAGTTAATTGAGCGAATGAAGAAGCTCCCTGCAATTTTAGATCTTCAACCTGTCTTCGTTTCTTCCGACTTTCCATCCGTTATTGAAAAACTAGGGGAGCATCGCCTTCGTTATGCCTATGCTTGGAAAACACTTCTTGATGCTGGCTTGCACTGCGCGGGCGGTTCGGATGCACCAATCGAGCAGGTGAACCCGCTTTTAGGGATATACAGTGCCGTAACAAGGAAAAGCTTTGTGGATGGAAACTGTTACATACCAGAAGAAAAGATAACAGTATTTGAAGCTGCTTCGCTATTCACAACAGGAAGCGCATATGCAATCGGAAAAGAAGAAAGCCGCGGGAAAATTGCTGCAGGATATGAAGCAGATTTTACTATATTAGACAGAGATATATTTGACATTCAGGAAGAGGAAATAAAAGAGGTAGATGTTGTAATAACGGTTGTGGATGGTGAAATTGTATATAAAAGATAGAGGCGGTATATGCCGCCTCTATTTTTTATCCCGCTATTCGCGGGCAGTAAGATCCCCCACCTCAAGATTCAGAGAGAAGCAAAGAAGATAGGTGGGGGATAACTGTCCGTAAAAGCTCGATTGGTTCAACTAACCGTCAGTGGAGGATGAAGAAAATCTCTACTGACGGAAGTTTTACTTTATAAAAACGTTCTTTGTACTTTCTCCCAGAACGAGTTATTTTTCAGTTTTACTGTTTTAATTTGCTTATCGCTTAAACGAACAACTGCTTTTTCGACTTGTTTAATACTTAATGCTTCGTTATCCATGCCCATGACAGGATAATCTTTTCCATTTGGAGCTAATTTTAATGTTAATGTACGATTGCTGCTTAAAATAAATGGAGAACCAAGTGTACGGTACGTATTGTTATTTAAAGAAGCAAGTTCACTCACTTGGAAACATGGAATTAATGGATCCACAACAGCTCCGTGTAGTGATTTATTATACGCCGTACTTCCAGTTGGTGTAGAAACGACTAAGCCATCGCCTCTGAATGTTTCAAAGTATAAGTCATCAACGTACACATCTAGTACAAATGTTTTAATAACGCTAGAGCGCAGTGAAAATTCATTTAAGCAATAAAAAGATGTATCGTGATCAACTGTTATTTGAATTGTTGGATATCTTCTTACTTCAATTTCATTTTTTGTGATTTCTTGAAGGGCGCTATCGACATGGTCAATGTGGAAGTCACAGTAAAAGGAAATATCATCTGTTGTCGAAACCCCTGCGTATAAACAATCTTCACGAAATCCTGTTTTTCTGACAGCTTGCAAGAATGTACCGTCGTCGCCAACACTAACGATGGCATTTGCATGTTTTGGATGGTCTAATATTGTAAATCCATTTTCTTCTAAAATGTCGTATACTGGTTTCATTTTTTCGACAAGTGTTGCTTTATCATCACCGTAAAAGAAAAATAAATTGCGACGATCTGCCATTTTGTATCCCTCCATGCAGTAAATAATATGTTCGAATATTATATTTCGATAAAAAGTATCAAAAGTCCTTCTATTTTTTAGAAAAATCTATATTTTCAATTTCGTTTATTCTTTTCATATTGTGTCGATAATGGATACGGAATGAAAGGATGGTACGATGAAGTGGCTTGCGATTGGAATTGGAATACTTATTTTGTTCGTCTTGCTTATTTTGTTATCGAAATTATCGCTGAAAATTAGTTTGTTATATACAGAAACAGAAAAACAGTGTTTATTTCAAGTGAAAATATGGATGATTCATTATACGTTTGATGTACTTGAGCGGATAGAGAAACAACAAAAGAAAACAGATCAAAAAATTGAAAAAGCAGGAGAAGAGGGCGGAACAGAAGATAAGTTTGTAGCAATGCTTGACAGTATAGCCGAGGTTATAAAAAGGTTGCAAGAAATCCATACTATGATGAAAGGTTTTCTTCAAAAAGTGAAAATCAAAAATTGGAGATGGCGTTCGCAAGTTGGAACAGGTGATGCAGCGAGCACTGGAGTTATAACAGGTTATGTATGGTCAGTAAAAGGAATGATTGTTGGTGTTGCTGGAAATTACATGGAAATTATTGGTGCACCTCAGCTTGAAGTTACTCCAATTTTTCAAGGGAAAACTGTGGCATCACATTGTGAATTAACAGCTTCATTTCGTATATACCGTGCAGTGAAAGCGGTAATTCGTATATTTATATTTTTGAAACAACAAGGAGTTATTGCTACAGATAATGCTATGCAACAATGAACATAGGGGGATTATGTGGAACATCCAATTCAGGGATTGATGACAACAGCGATGCAACATTTAAATCATATGATTGATGTAAGCACAATCGTCGGTGATCCAATTCAATCGCCAGATGGAAGTGTCATCTTACCGGTTTCTAAAGTAAGTTTTGGCTTTGCGGCAGGCGGGAGTGAATTTGGTAAACTTGAAAACAATAATCGCCATCCATTTGGCGGTGGTAGTGGGGGCGGCGTTTCCATTAATCCAATTGCTTTTCTCGTTGTAAATAGTGAAGGTGTGAAAGTGCTTCACTTAGATAAACAGACGCACATACTTGATAAAGTGATGGAATTAGCACCGCAAGCGGTCGATAAAGTGAAAGAAATGATGAACACACAAAAAGGTGAACAGCCGGAGTATGAAATATAGAATGAAGAAGCTAATCGAGTGATTAGCTTCTTTTTTCATAAAGCAGAGCGATTCATTTGCATTCTGTTTGCTGAACATCTATCATTTACACTGTACATATTTTGTTTTAGAAAAGGGAGGATTTTCAAATGGCAAACGTAACGTTTAAAGGAAACCCAATCACTTTAGTTGGAACAGAAGTTAAAGTAGGCGACCAAGCGCCTAACTTTCAAGTATTAGCAAATGACTTATCTCCAGTAACTTTAGAAACATACAAAGGTGCAGTGAAATTAATTAGTGTTGTACCATCTATCGATACAGGTGTATGTGATGCACAAACTCGTCGTTTTAACGAAGATGCAGCTGGTATTGAAAATGCAAAAGTATTAACAATTAGCGTTGATTTACCATTCGCTCAAAAACGCTGGTGTGCAGCTAACGGTTTAGAAAATGTTGTAACGCTTTCTGATCACCGTGACCTTTCTTTTGGCGAAGCATACGGTGTTGTAATGAAAGAACTTCGTTTACTTGCACGTGCAGTATTCGTAGTAGATAGCAACGACAAAGTTGTTTACGCAGAATATGTAAGCGAAGGTACAAGCCATCCAAATTACGAAGCAGCATTAGAAGCAGCAAAAGCTGCAAAGTAATGTGAAGAGCAAAAAGCGACCTCTTATGAAAAGAGGTCGCTTTTTCTTTTGGAAAGAATTTAGAGTGTGGTATGATATAAGTTATGTGTATTTTAGTTTTAAGGAGGAATTTTCGTGAGTTCAACAGTAGAAACATTATTTTCTATCTTTGATTCTTCTGCCGTAATTTTACGTAAAGAATTAGACATAACCTATTTAGAAGCGCTTGTAGAAACAGGCGATAATTTATTTGAAGGAACAATTTTACAAGAAGGATTAGAACAACCAACAATTGAACGACTAGAGCGTGAATATAGTAAGTTTAATGAAGAAAACTATAAAGGCGAAGAAATTCGCAAAGCGTTTCAACTTGCCATCTTAAAAGGAATGAAAGAAGGCGTACAAGCAAATCATGAAATGACGCCAGATGCGGTTGGTATGTTTATGAGTTATTTATTCCAAAAATTTATGAAGGATCAAAAGGAAATGACTGTTTTAGATCCTGCAGTTGGAACGGGAAATTTATTAACGACAATCTTTAACGGTTGCCCAGAAGGTACAAACGTGAGCGGATTTGGGGTAGATGTAGATGATTTGCTTGTTAAGCTTGCTTTAGTTAATGCAAACTTACAAAAACAAGCAGTTGAGTTTTTCAATCAAGATGGCTTGGCTCCCCTTTATATTGATCCAGTTGATGTAGTTGTGTGTGATTTACCAATTGGCTATTATCCAAACGAAATTGGTGCAAGTGAATATACTTTAAAAGCAGATGAAGGCATGTCTTATGCACATCATCTTTTTATTGAACAAAGTGTAAAACATACAAAAGAAGGCGGATATTTATTTTTCTTAGTACCAAATTTCATATTTGAAAGTGATCAAGCGCCAAAACTTCATGCATTTATTAAAGAAACATGTTTTGTACAAGGGCTACTACAGCTACCTGTTTCCATGTTTAAAAACGAAAAAAATGCAAAAAGTATATTTGTTCTCCAAAAGAAGGGACAAGACATACAAATGCCAAAACAAGCGTTATTAGTAGAATTACCAAAATTCTCAAATATGACAGCGATGGAGAATATTATGAATCAAATTAATGGTTGGTTCGCTAAACAAAAGTAAATAATGTTTGTATGTAACAGGTATATACTAATATATAGTACAGTTTTATAGTGTTTACAAAATTCAGTAATATATATAAGAACAAAAATAAGAATTATGAAATCTGTAATATAAAAAAATCTTTGTGTTACAATTTTTTCACTTGAAATATATGTCGTACGATGTTTAAATTAAAATCGTGAGTTTAAATTTTTTTCAGTGAAACGGTTATGTTAGCTGATAAAAATTGAAGACATAAAATTGAGCGGTTTGTGGAAAGATTCCACACGGCTAACAAGAGAAAAAGGGGCGAAAGACTAGATGTCAAAAATCATCGCGATTAATGCAGGAAGCTCTTCCTTAAAGTTCCAATTATTTGAAATGCCAAATGAAACGGTATTAACAAAAGGTTTAGTAGAACGTATCGGTTTAGAAGATAGTATCTTTACAATTACTGTAAACGGCGAGAAACAAACAGAAGTAACAAATATCGCAGACCATGGAGTTGCGGTTAATATGCTTTTAAACAAATTAACTGAAACTGGAATTATTAAATCTCTTGATGAGATTAGCGGTATTGGTCACCGTGTTGTACACGGCGGTGAAAAATTCGCAGATTCTGCTCTAATTGACGATCAAGTATTAGCAGAAATCGACGCTTTAAGTGAGTTAGCGCCACTTCATAACCCAGCACACGTTATTGGTATTAAAGCGTTCCAAGAAGTTCTTCCGAACGTACCTTCAGTAGCAGTGTTTGATACAGCATTCCATCAAACAATGCCAGAAGAATCTTTCTTATACAGCTTACCTTACGAATACTATGAGAAATACGGCATCCGTAAATACGGTTTCCACGGTACTTCTCACAAGTACGTAACAGAGCGCGCAGCTGAATTATTAGGCCGTCCACTTGAAAGCTTACGTTTACTTTCTTGTCACTTAGGTAACGGTGCAAGTATCGCAGCTGTTGAAGGCGGAAAATCAATTGATACGTCTATGGGCTTCACTCCACTTGCTGGTGTAACAATGGGTACACGTTCTGGTAACCTTGACCCTGCGTTAATTCCATATATTATGAAGAAAACAGGCCAAACTGTAGATGAAGTTCTTAACGTATTAAACAAGAAAAGTGGTATGTTAGGTCTTTCTGGATTCTCAAGTGACTTACGTGATATTGAGCAAGCTGAAGAAGAAGGAAACCATCGTGCAGAAGTAGCACTAGAGATATTTATAGGCCGCATTCATAAATATATCGGTTCTTATGCAGCTCGTATGAAAGGTGTAGACGCAATCATCTTTACAGCTGGTATTGGTGAGAACAGTGCATTAATTCGTGAGCGTGTATTAGAAGGCCTTGAGTTCATGGGTGTATACTTTGATGCGAAACGCAACAATATCCGCGGTGAAGAAGCATTCATTAGCTTCCCGCACTCTCCAGTAAAAGTAATCATAATTCCAACAGACGAAGAAGTTATGATTGCTCGTGACGTAATACGTCTTGGAAATATTGGTTAATATATGATAAAAAAGACGGGATGATTCCCGTCTTTTTTTGTATATTTTTCAGAAAAAAACAGGGCGTACGGACTCTCACAGCAAATATGTTACAATGTAGAAAAAATAATCCAAGGGGTTGTTTGTATGCTGTCAAAGCGAGAAGAACGAATTTTATATGATATGAAAAGCTGGGAGCAGCAATTAGTGCAACAAGAATCAACGGATTTCCAGAGAATGTTTGATAAGTGGTTGAACGGCACATTTTCTAAGCTGCCAGAAAAAAACGAAATGAATTTTTTTCGAAAGCAGATGGATGGCTCTTTCATCTTCATGCATTTATTCAAAGTTCGCAATCACAGCTCGATGCACGGGGACGTATTTTAGGCACGGCACGATTATTTAATGATTCCATTGAACATATTGAAGACATGAAAGCATTATCGATTGATCAATTAACATACATAGCAGAACAGCAAACAGCTCGTCATCGTTTATATTCTTTCGTGCAAGGAGGAGTAACAGGAATTGGTGGCTTTTTATTATTAAGTGCAGACTTACCAGTACTGGTTGCCTTAAATGTGAAAGCAGTGCAGTTAATCGCCACATCATTTGGTCATGATGTGAATAAACCGTATGAAATGATGCTAGCGTTAAAAGTATTCCATGCAGCCATATTGCCAGCGCACTTGCAGCAGTATGCTTGGTACAACTTACTGCAAGAGTTAGAACAAGAAGAAGCGGCTCCATTCTTCTATGAGGGAGAAGAGGAAGTACTAAATCCAGTATCTGTACAAGTACTATTAAAACAAATCTTGAAAACGTTCATTATTTATTCGCTGCGCCGCAAGTTGTTTCAAGGTGTACCAGTACTTGGGATTGCGGTTGGATCAACGGCGAATTATCGGTTAACACGGAGCATAACAGAATTTGCAAATCGATTTTATCAAATGCGTTATTTACGCCAAAAAATATAAAAAGCGAAAGGCAGCCGCCTTTCGCTTTTTAGTTTGTTGCATGTTGTTTTGCTAATGGAATTGCCACTGGTTTCTTTTCCTTTGCTGGATAGTAGATTAAATCTAGTACTTTCGCCTGCACGGCAAGGGAAAGAATCGTAAAGGCAATTTCAGTCCATGATAAATAATATAATGAAAGTGCAATGACAATTGCGTCAAAAACGAAGAAAATTTGCCCAATTGTAAAGCGTGTTTTTTTGCTTAATACAATGGTTAAAATGTCATCTCCGCCTGTTGCACCACCGAATCGTAAAATAAAACCAAGCCCAATCCCAGCTAATGCACCGCCTACTACTGCAGCTACAAATAAGTGATTTGATAAATCCACCGTGAACGGAGAATAGTTTTCCATTAAAGAATAAAATACTCCGAATGAAACGGAACCAACAAATGAATAACCGACCATTTTTTTACCTAAAAATGTAGCACATAGTAAAATGACAGGAATATCCATTAAAACAGTTGAAATTGACGGTGAAATGTCAAAAAAGTTTTGTAAAAACAGTGCGATTCCTACAAAGCCACCTTCTGTTAAGTGATTTTGAAACTGAATGTGGTATAGCGCGACAGCTAAAATAAATGAACCAAGTAAAACCATAAAAATTTCTTTAATAATTTGTCGACTTTGGATGCTTTGGATGTTCTCCATCGTTATTCCTTCTCTCCGTAGTTAGTAGTTTTTTGTTTTTCATAAACTAACTACGCCTACATAGCAGCAGTTAGTTTACATACGTCTAACTACGCTATATATCACTGAAGAAATAACGAATAATCCTCTCGTCCATCAATTCTCCCTACTTTCGTTTTAGTTTAGGTCTGAAACAGACTAAACAAAACGCTACGTGTAAGAAGAGTCTTTTCGTTGCCAAATTATCCTTCGGGCAATCATAATTTCCCCACTCTCGTATTTTTTTCGCTAGACAAAGTATCTAAGCAAAAAAATACGCTACGTGTAAGATTCGTCTTTTCGATGCCACATGCTCCTTCGAGCGATCATGATATCTAAATCCTTTCTATAAAAGATTATATTCTATTATATCATACTTTTTTTAAATGTATGTTCTTGGAAATCGACAATGGGCAACGAAAAACCTACATACTTCGTAAATATGGGAGCTTTAGTTGAAATTCATGTGAATTTTGCTGAAAAATGGTGCGATACAAAAATATTTTCCGTCGAAAGGGTCTCTGTATGAAAAAGTAAATTTTGTCGATTTTTCTGTAAAATTTACTTTAATTAATTACAAAATGTTTATTTTAAATAAAATATTTTGTATTATTCGAATAATATTATCTATGGTGACTGGAGAGATTTGTATGAAAACGATAGATATACAAGAAAGGATGGAGGAAAAAAGGAAGGAACTAATTGAACTTGTAAGAGAGTACGGTTTTTATCATGATAGAGTAATTGTATGTAGTCAAGAATTAGATAGTTTAGTATATCTTTTGATGGAAAGTATTATATACACAGAGAAGGCGTCTCATATGTCTGAAAAGAAAAATACGATTACCACTACATGTTTAACGGAATAGACAAGAGCGTATTTTCCATTATTATAATATAAATATATTTTAACTAGTTTTGCGTTGTAACTTACCGTATTTGAACAAGTCGACGACGCTATTGTTTACCTATAATTGAAAGCGTTTGCAGAATACGTACAAAGGGGAACGGAAAGCAAAAAAGGATAGAACTGTTTTATCCCGCATTAACGGGCAGTAAGACCCTTACCTCGAGAATCTAAGAAGATAGGTGAGGATAACCGCCCGTTAAAGCCCGATTGGTTCAACTAACCATCAGTGGGGGCACTGATGGAAGTTTCACTTTATAAAATTATTAAGTCGTTGAGGAAATATTCTCAACGACTTTTTTATTCCACTATTCGCGGGCGGTAAGACCTATACTTCAATATTCAGAGAGAAGCGAGGGAGATAGGTGGGGGATGAAGAAAACCCCCACTGATGGAAGTTTCGCTTTACTGATGTACTTTTCCTGCAGATACATTTTGAGTTAGACGATACCAAAGCCAAAGGTCGTTAATAATGGAAGCGAGATCCGCAATTTCTGTATTGAGTCTACAAGAAATTTCAAAGTTTTCTTCGTTATTTAACCCGTGTTGTTTCGTGTTAATGATATGTTCAAGTTCTTTAATCCGATCTGGTATTTTCCCGCGAATTTGTTCCCACTTTAATAAAATTGTATGTTGCACTGTTTCAGGTATATCCTCCCATTCTTCTTGGAAATCAGGTAGTTCAATACCTAGGTGTTCGTTATATGTGAAATATTGTTCCATACATTGTCCCCTCCATTTTCTGTCTTCATTGTATCGAAAAAGAGAAAGAACTTCGATGAAATTGTTTTAAAAATAATTATGAATATCCCTTGCAACATTTTGTGAAAGGTGATAAATTATGAATTAATATTAATAACAATGAATAATTATTCTTTAGGGGGATATAAAATGGAGAACAAAAAAGTTGTATTAGCATATTCCGGAGGTCTTGATACTTCCGTTGCGATTAAATGGTTGCAAGAAAAAGGATACGAGATTATTGCCCTGTGTTTAGATCTAGGGGAAGGAAAAGATTTAGAGTTTGTAAAAGAAAAAGCATTGTCCGTCGGAGCAATTAAATCTTATATGATTGATGTTCAAGAAGAGTTTGCGAATGAATATGCATTAAAAGCACTGCAAGCTCACACGTTATATGAAGGGAAATATCCACTTGTATCTGCATTATCTCGTCCGTTAATTGCTAAGAAATTGGTAGAGATTGCAGAGATGGAAGGTGCAAGTGCAGTTGCACATGGATGTACAGGAAAAGGAAATGACCAAGTACGTTTTGAAGTTTCTATCCAAGCGTTAAATCCGTATTTAGAAGTGATTGCACCGGTGCGTGAATGGAAATGGTCACGTGAAGAGGAAATTGCGTATGCAAAAGAAAACAATGTACCAATTCCGATTAACTTAGACAGCCCGTTTTCAATTGATCAAAACTTATGGGGACGCAGCAACGAATGTGGAATCTTAGAAGATCCATGGGCAGCACCGCCAGAAGATGCATATGAAATGACGTTAGCATTAGAAGATACACCAAACAAACCCGAATTTGTAGAAATTGGTTTTGAAGCAGGGGTGCCAACGACATTAAATGGCGTATCATATTCACTTTCAGAGTTAATTAAAACGTTAAACGCTCTTGCTGGTAAGCATGGGGTTGGCCGTATCGACCATGTAGAAAATCGTCTTGTTGGTATTAAGTCACGTGAAGTGTATGAATGCCCAGCGGCGATGACATTGATTACTGCACATAAGGAATTAGAAGATTTAACACTTGTAAAAGAAGTAGCACATTTTAAACCGATGATTGAACAAAAATTAACAGAGTTAATTTATAACGGTTTATGGTTCTCGCCTTTAAAAGATGCTCTTGTTGCCTTTTTACAAGAAACGCAAAAAAATGTAACAGGTACAGTACGTGTGAAACTGTTTAAAGGACATGCGATTGTAGAAGGACGTAAATCAGAGTATTCTCTATACGATGAAAAATTAGCGACGTATACAGTAGATGATGAATTTAACCACGATGCAGCGATTGGATTTATTTCATTATTTGGTTTACCAACAAAAGTATACAGCCAAGTGAGTCAAAAGAAGGTGGAGGCATGAGCAAACTTTGGGGCGGCCGTTTTACGGAACAGGCTGAACAGTGGGTTGAGGAGTTTGGAGCTTCCATCTCCTTTGACCAGCAATTAGCAGTAGAAGATATACAAGGAAGTATGGCCCATGTTACGATGCTTGCGAAATGCGGTATCGTAACGGCTGAAGAAGGAGAGAAAATTAAAAACGGCTTGCAGTATTTACTTGAGAAAGCAAAGAAGCAAGAGCTTACGTTTTCTGTTGAAGCAGAAGATATTCATTTAAACATTGAAAAGATGTTAATTCAGCATATTGGTGAAGTTGGCGGTAAGCTGCATACAGGAAGAAGTCGTAACGACCAAGTAGCAACGGATATGCATTTGTATTTGCGAAATGAAGTGCAAGGCATCATCGAGGCAGTGAAGCAAGTGCAAATTGCACTTGCAGGACAAGCTGAAGAACATATTGAAACAATTATGCCAGGGTATACGCATTTGCAGCGTGCACAGCCAATCTCTTTTGCCCACCATCTCCTTGCATACTTTTGGATGTTAGAGCGCGATGCGAATCGTTTTAAAGATTCGTTAAAACGTATTAACATTTCTCCGCTTGGAGCCGGGGCACTTGCTGGGACAACATTCCCGATTGATCGCGAGTATAGTGCACAGTTGCTCGGTTTTGAAGGAATATATGAGAATAGCTTAGATGCAGTAAGCGACCGTGACTTTATTCTTGAATTTTTAAGTAATGCTTCTATATTAATGATGCATTTATCACGTTTTTGTGAGGAACTTATTTTATGGAGCAGTCAAGAATTTCAGTTTATTGAAATGAGCGATAGCTATGCAACGGGTAGCAGCATTATGCCGCAAAAGAAAAATCCGGATATGGCAGAGCTTATTCGCGGGAAAACAGGAAGAGTATACGGCAACTTGTTTAGCTTATTAACAGTTATGAAAGGATTGCCGCTTGCTTACAATAAAGATTTGCAAGAAGATAAAGAAGGTATGTTCGATACGGTAAATACAGTAAAGGGCTGTTTACATGTAATGGCAGGCATGCTTGAGACGATGACGGTGAAAAAAGATAAAATGGCACAGGCTGTCACGCAAGATTTTTCAAATGCGACAGAGATTGCTGATTATTTAGCGAGTAAAGGGTTACCGTTTCGTCAGGCACATGAAATTGTAGGGAAACTTGTCCTTCATTGTATTAACGAAGGTGTTTATTTGCTAGATTTACCGTTAACAACCTACCAAGAGATGAGCTCGTTATTTGAGGAAGACTTATATGAAGTGCTTTCACCATATGCAGCAGTAAAACGAAGAAACAGTGCAGGTGGTACAGGATTCGCACAAATTGAACAGGCACTTCAAAAAGCAAAAGAGATAGTAGAAAATCCCGTGAACATGTAATGTTTCACGGGATTTTTCATGATTGTTACATATATTCAATTAATGTACTTTCTAATGCATACGATCTTTGTAGGGATGTTGTTTTTCGTTTACGGCTTGTAGCAGTTCCAAACATAATATTTTCAGGGTCTAAGCTATGCGTCCGATAAGAGTTTCTATCTGGATTTTTTCCTTGTAGTTTTCGGTGGGAATAGAATAAGATATGTCCGAGTTCGTGCGCAAGTGTATTTTCTAGCGAAGATTTTGTAAGGATAATATGGTTGAAGCGGCTTTTCGTCGTGAAGGAAGAGAACGTTCGTCCTGTCGTATTACTCGAGAGGTGCCTTGCATTTGTATAGAATATTGAAATACTATTTGGATTTGGAAAGAGATACTTTCTTTCACGAAATAATCGCTGTATATTTTTGCTTTGTCTTTTACGAAATGAAGTATCATTCGTTTGAACAGAAAAATTTTTCAGCGTTGTGATACTTGTGATAATAAAGTCTATGTTCCATATTTTGGTTGCTAACGCAACTTGCTGCTTAATTTGTTTTTCAGTTACATTACAGCCGGGAAGAGTAAATATACATAAGTTCATAATAGGAGTAGCGGATTTGCTTTTTCTTTTATTCTCATCACTCAAAAACATCACACCTTTATGCTTGGACATATATATAATGTATGCATAAAGAAAAGGGTTGCTTGTACGCTGCAAGCAACCAGTCGCCTATCTTTTTTCATGTTCGTATTTATGCTTTCCTTCTGTAATGCGAATATATTCTATATCCATTAAATCGCGAAAAAGTGCACCGTGACTTAACTCTACACCATGTTTTTCTTTGAAGTGGGCACAAATTTTTTCTACCATGTCAATTTCTTGTCCGTTTAAATCCAGTATAATACGTTCATGACTTTCCATGCCGTTTCCCTCATTTCCTTTTTTCTTAGCATAACCTTAGAGAATCATTTTATCCCGCTATTCGCGGGCAGTAAGCCCCCACCTCAAGATTCAGAGAGGAGCAAAGAAGATTGGTGAGAGCTTTCCATCAGTGAGGGATAACCCCCACTGATGGAAGTTTCACTTTATTTAAAGCAAATAAAAAAGCACCAAGCTCATGAAATAAAGGCTTGGTGCTGCTTCATTACAGTTATTAAATTTCTCCTTGCTCTTCTTCACCGCGAACAACAAGGACATCGCATTTTGCATAGCGAATAATATGTTCAGAGACACTGCCGATTAAGAAACGCTCTACTGCGTTTAAACCAGTTGCACCGCACATAATTAAATCAACGTGGTGCTTCGGTGCGATATCTTTCGAGATTTTTGATTTTGGATTACCGAACTCTAATACAGTTTCTATTTTTGTAAGTCCCGCTTCTAGTGCAGTCTTTTTGTAGTCTGCTAATAGATCTTCTGCAAATAAGTTTGCACGTTCTGCAATAGCACGGCTATATGCTTCGACTGCAGAGTAAGCTTTGACGTCAACGATATGAGCGATTGTTAATGTAGCGTTGTTACGCTTCGCTACTTGAATGGCTTTTTTGAATGCTTTTTCAGCTTCTTTAGAACCATCGACTGCAATTAAAATATTTGTATATGTAGTATTCATGAACGATTCCTCCCAATTGTATAAGTGTTATAACTCTTTACACTTTTATTATAAAGTAAATTATGGAAAAAAGTATGTCAGAAACGTTACAGAATTTTGAAAAATCTGTTCAAACTTTTTAGTTGTAATTGTTCGAAGAAGTTGTTACATATGAATTATAGCAAGAAAAAAGGAGGCTTATTTTTGTGAGACATGCGCTCATTACAGCCGGTACAAAAGGTTTAGGGAAGCAAGTAACAGAGAAATTATTAGATAAAGGATATTCGGTAACAGTAACGTATCGCAGTGATGTACAAGCGATGGAAAAGTTACAACAGCAATATAAACATCTTGCATATCGTATGCAATTTGTACAAGCGGATGTAACGAAACAAGAAGATTTACATAAAGTAGTAATAAAAGCGATGGAGCGTTTTGGTCGTATCGATTTTCTTATTAAT
The DNA here is from genome assembly GCF_055814245.1 of Bacillus sp. EA-CB0995. Classification (NCBI taxonomy): domain Bacteria; kingdom Bacillati; phylum Bacillota; class Bacilli; order Caryophanales; family Bacillaceae; genus Bacillus; species Bacillus sp. EA-CB0995. The sequence continues at coordinate 1,086,594 of NZ_CP169269.1, forward strand.
AATGCAGGTCCTTACGTATTTGAACGTAAAAAATTAGTTGAGTATAAAGATGACGAATGGAATGAAATGATTCATGGTAATTTAACGGCAGTTTTTCATTTATTAAAGCTCGTTGTACCGATTATGCGACAGCAGAAATTTGGCCGCATTGTGAATTACGGATTTCAAGGAGCGGATAGCGCGCCGGGATGGATGTATCGTTCCGCATTTGCAGCTGCAAAAGTCGGACTAGTTTCACTCACAAAAACGATTGCCTATGAAGAAGCAGAATATGGTATTACATCAAATATGATATGCCCGGGTGACATTATTGGTGATATGAAAGAGGCAACAATTGCTATGGCACGTACGTTATCCGATCATCGTACACCAATTGGGCGTTCTGGTACAGGGGAAGATATCGCACGTACAATTTCCTTTTTATGTGAGGAAGATTCGGACATGATTACGGGAACAATTATAGAAGTAACGGGAGCAGTTGACGTTATTCATCGACATCGTCAAAACTAGACAAATTCTATCGGACAACTTGCATTATTTTTGTCAAAAAATGCGAGATTATGGTAAAATATAAGAGAATAGAAAGCGCTTTATGAAAAGCGTATATGCTATGGCTATTCAGGGGTAATTTTATAATCTCAAGGGGAATTTCCAATGCGTATCGGTGTACCAACAGAAATTAAAAACAATGAAAATCGTGTGGCAATGACGCCAGCTGGTGTTGTTCATTTAATTCACAATGGTCATGAAGTTTTTGTTCAAAAAGGTGCTGGTTTAGGATCTGGTTTTACAGATGAAGCATATGTAGAAGCCGGAGCAACAATTGTAGAAACAGCACAAGAAGCTTGGAATCAAGAGATGGTTATGAAGGTAAAAGAGCCAATCGCAAGCGAATACGGCTATTTCCGCGAAGGCTTAGTTTTATTCACGTACTTACACTTAGCTCCAGAACCAGAATTAACAAAAGCATTAATTGACAACAAAGTAGTTGCAATTGCGTATGAAACAGTTCAATTAGACAACCGTTCTTTACCACTACTTGCACCTATGAGTGAAGTAGCTGGCCGTATGGCAGCGCAAATTGGTGCACAATTCCTTGAAAAGAATAAAGGTGGTAAAGGTATTTTACTTGCAGGCGTTCCAGGGGTAAAACGCGGAAAAGTAACAATTATCGGTGGTGGTCAAGCTGGTACAAACGCAGCGAAAATTGCTGTTGGTTTAGGTGCTGACGTAACAATTATCGATTTAAGTCCAGATCGTCTTCGTCAATTAGACGATATCTTCGGTAACCAAGTAGCAACATTAATGTCTAACCCGTATAACATTGCAGAAGCTGTAAAAGAGTCTGATCTTGTTATCGGTGCAGTATTAATTCCAGGTGCAAAAGCGCCAAAACTTGTAACAGAAGAAATGATTAAATCTATGGAACCAGGTTCTGTTGTAGTCGACATCGCAATCGACCAAGGCGGTATTTTTGAAACAACTGACCGTATTACAACACATGACAACCCAACTTACGAAAAACACGGCGTAGTTCACTATGCAGTTGCAAATATGCCTGGTGCAGTTCCACGTACGTCAACTCTTGCGTTAACAAACGTAACAGTACCATACGCAGTACAAATCGCAAACAAAGGCTATAAAAAAGCTTGCTTAGATAACAGTGCCTTATTAAAAGGTATTAATACATTAGATGGCTATGTAACATTCGAAGCAGTGGCAGAAGCACATGGTTTACAATATGCAGATGCGAAAGAGCTTCTTGAAAAAGCTCCTGCTTTATCATAAGAAAGAATACAAAGCGACTATCCGTTGGGTAGTCGCTTTTTTCTATAGAAGCCCGATTGTTAATTTTACTTTACTGAGGCTTCATGCGTGCTCTTGCAGTTTCTCGTTGACTATTTATGGGAAAAGAAGTACCTGCTTTTGCTAAACCGAATAGAGGCATGTTTGCATATAAACTCTCGTATTGCCCTTTCTCAACAACAAATGTTTCATGAAAAATACCAACTGTTTCAGTTTTGGAAGCCTTTTGATTAAAATTTTTCCATGCTTCTAAATGTAAGGAAGCGTGACGTGCATAGTGTTCAAGGGCTTCGAATGACTTCCAATATTGAATTTGTACAATTGTGCGGCCGTTGAAGAAAGATTCTGTGCCGAGAAAACCGAGTTCTTTATTTTCATATAGTTCTTTTAGCATGCCACCCATTGACAGAGCTACAGGTAACCACTTTGAAACAGCGAAAAATTTATTAATTCGCATACCAATTACAAACACTACAAAGGAATCACCCATCTGTGCAGTATAGCGTCCAGATATTACAGATTTCATTATTCATCCCTCTTTTACTATGGATTTAATATGTTTAAATGAAGGTCATACATTTCCATTACATTTTGAGTTTGAAAGACATGAGTTGTTAAATAGGCACCGTAAAAAATAGAATGTAATAGTTTTACAATCTGTGAAGTATCCATCTTGAGTGTAATTTCTCCTGTGGCTTTTCCTTCTTCGACGCAGTTTGCAAATACTTCATTCAAATTTGGAATGAGCTTTCGAACTTGTTCTTCTTTTTCGGGATATAGTAGGTGAATTTCAGCATCGGTTAAATCGGGCATACAAGGATGCATTTTTTCTTCAGAGAGAAATGCAATCAAACTTAGCATCAGTCCAGGTTTTTCTTTTGCATATTCTGAAACTCCTTCAAAAATATGACGGAGTGCGGTCATTCCTTTTTTGTTTGTTTCTTTCAACTCCAACATCCGATCCGTTAACCATAACCTCATGAAATAAATAAGAATGTCTTCTTTGCGGGAGAACATTTTAAAAAATGTCACCTTTGAAATTTCTACTTGTTCGCATAATTCTTCAACGTATACTTCTCGAAATGATTTTTCTCCAATGATATCTAATGCAGTGTGAAATAACTTGATTTTTGTTCGTGCTTTTTTGATTTCTCGTAGTGGTAACTTCTCTTTCATTACTATGCTCCTTGTTAATAAAAGTTAACTCTTATTAATAAATTAACACGAGTTAACTTTTGAATCTACACTATAATTCTAATTTTTCTGATAGATAAGAAAAATGTTTGGTATGATGAAATTAGAAGAAATAGTAAAATACTTGGATAATGAGTAAGAGGGAGATAAATATGAAGAATGAACTTACAAAAGAATTAAACTTAGAAAAAATCAACTTATTAGAGATGACAAGAAATATTACGGAGCAGCATAAAAATTTTGTTGTTTCAGATGTAAATAACCACTGTTTACGCATCGCGGTATTTATAGGAGAATATGATTGGCATTTTCATTCGAATTCAGATGAATTATTCATGGTATTAGAAGGGGAGTTATTGATTGATTTTCAAGATCGGGAAACAATTGTCTTGAAGCCAAATGATACGTTATGCATTCCAGCAGGAACGATTCATCGGACAAGAGCGATAAAGCGTACTGTTAATCTTTGCTTTGAAGATGTAGATGCCGATACAGTTATCGTGGAGAATGTATAAAGAGTTTAGTGAGAAAAAATTCTTCCAATTAAAAATAAGCGAAAGAAAAGAAGGTACTATTTAAAGTACCTTCTTTTTTGCATTCGAATTATGATTATTTTACAAACTGCAATTCTTTCGGGAATTTCGTTAAAATTTCCACGCCATCTTTCGTTATATAAACATCATCTTCAATACGAACGCCGCCTACGTTTGGTACGTAAATACCTGGTTCAATTGTGAAGACCATTCCTTCTCGTAATGGAGAGTTGTTGCCATCTTTTACGTCTGGATATTCGTGGACGCTAATGCCAAGTCCATGACCGAGGCGGTGCGGGAAGAAGTCACCGTAGCCAGCTTCGGCGATAATAGAACGAGCAGCACGGTCAATTTCACTAAATGTCACGCCCGGTTTACATGATTCAACTGCATTTAATTGCCCTTTTAATACAGTGTCATAAATACGTCTTTGTTCGTCTGTAATCTCGCCAAAAGCAACTGTACGCGTAATGTCAGAGCAATAACCGTCAATAATAACGCCTAAGTCAAATAGGACGAAATCACCGCGTTGAATTTTATTTGCACCTGGTATACCGTGCGGAAGGGCAGAATTTGCACCTGTTAATACCATTGTGTCAAAGGACATTTTATGAATGCCTTTTTCTTTAATTCATGCTCAATTATCGCTAATACTTCAAGTTCACTGCGATTCTCTTGAATTGCACTTACCCCAACTTCAACTGCATAATCAGCCATAGCAGCAGCTTGGCGTAAAATCGCTAGTTCTTTTTCATCTTTAATTAAGCGAAGTTCACGCACTTTTTCTTCAGCAGGTTTGAAAACTGCTTTTGGGAATAATTGTGATAAGTGCTCGTAGCGTTCTACATTTAAATGTTCTTTTTCGATTGCCACTGCATTTGCATCAATGCCGCGTGCTTTGATTGCTTTCGCGATCATATCCCATGGATTGTCTGTATCTGTAAATCCGATAATTTCGTGAGTCCAGCCAGCACTTCTTACTTTGTCTTCTTCCATCTTAGGACAAATTAACATCGGTTCTTTTTCTTGGAATACAAATAGACCGAGTAATCTTTCGTGCGGTTCGCAGTGGAAGTTCGTCATATAGAAGACGCTCGGTGTAGAAGTTAAGAATGCAGCTTCTGTATTTTGTTCTTGTAGCCATTGCGTTAATTTTTCTAATCTAGTATTCATATATCTGCACCTCCGAAATTTCAATTACATGTATAACTTTACATCGAATGAAAGTATTATGACAAGAAAATCGATGTTTGAAAAGACAGGAAATTGTGAAATCGTGTAGAATAGAAGGTGTGAATGTGAACAAGGGAGGTAATGAAAAGATGAAAGTATCTTATCACGGTCATTCAGTTGTAAAAATTGAAACGAACGGAAAGGTTATTTTAATTGATCCATTTATTACAGGTAATCCGAAAACAGATTTAAAAGTAGAAGAGGTAACAGTTGATGCAATTATCCTTTCTCATGGACATGGCGATCACGTTGGGGATACAGTAGAATTAGCAAAAAAATATAATGCAGTTGTTATTGCGCCGTTTGAGCTTGCAACATTTTTAGGTTGGAAGGGTGTAAATACACATCCGATGCATATTGGCGGTTCCCATGCGTTTGAATTTGGAACAGTGAAGTTTACACAAGCATTTCATGGTTCTAGCTATGTTGATGAAGAAAATCAAACGATTACATATACAGGTATGCCAGCAGGGATTGTATTTACTGCAGAAGAAAAAACAATTTATCACGCCGGAGATACAGCGTTGTTCTCGGATATGAAATTAATTGGCTCTCGTCATACAATTGATGTGGCATTTTTACCAATTGGAGATAACTTTACAATGGGTCCAGAAGATGCCGTGTTAGCAGCAGAATGGATTGGAGCAAAAATTGTTGTACCAATGCACTATAATACCTTCCCAGTTATCGAACAAGATCCGCATCAATTTGTAGAGAAACTAACAGGTAGTGTAGGGAAAGTATTAAAAGCAGGAGAAACAATTGAATTATAAAGTGAAACCTCCATCAGTGGCGGTCTTACTGCCCGCGAATAGCGGGATAAAAAGAAACCTTCATTTTGCGCGGCAAAGTGAAGGTTTTTACATGTGGGAAGGACATAATGTAAATGTTGGATTTGTTATATTATTTTTAGATTGTAATCTATGTGTTTCTGTTTCAGCTACTTCGTTGATTTCGGTTGCTACTTTCTTTCCATCCACGAACACTAACAATACCGCACCAATTATTTCTAAAGTTTTTTTATATCATATCGCTCCTTGTCTCTCATTTCTTGTCTTTATTGTACGATAAGAAAATGAAACAAACTATCGAATAAGATGACAAGGAAATTACATAATTGTAAGAAACATGTATCCTTTTGTTATAAAAAAATTAGTACAGATATATAAACATACAGTGTAACAGTTTTGAAAATATAGTATACTAAAAAGATAACACATGAAGAATTTAGGGAAAAGAAAGTATGGTGAAACTACTTGGCTACGAAACACAACCAAATTTTGGAATATATCAACAGTTTGCCAATTGGGCATAAAATTTCTGTGCGCCAAATTGCAAAAGAGTTGAGCGTAAGTGAAGGAACGGCATATCGGGCGATTAAAGATGCGGAAAATAAAGGCTATGTAAGTACAATTGAACGGGTCGGGACAATTCGTATTGAACAAAAAAAGAAAGAAAATATCGAAAAGCTAACATTTGCAGAAGTTGTTAACATCGTGGATGGTCAAGTACTTGGTGGTAGAGAAGGTTTACATAAAACGTTAAACAAGTTTGTAATCGGGGCAATGAAGCTAGAAGCGATGATGCGCTATACGGAAGCAGGGAATTTACTTATTGTCGGAAACCGTACACAAGCACATCAATTAGCGCTTGAAGAAGGAGCAGCTGTACTGATTACAGGTGGATTTGATACAGAAGAGCATGTAAAGAAATTGGCAGATGAATTAAAGCTGCCGATTATTTCGAGCAGCTATGATACATTTACAGTAGCAACGCTTATTAACCGGGCTATTTATGATCAGCTTATTAAAAAAGAAATAGTTCTCGTTGAAGATATTTTAACACCAATTGAAGAGACGGTATATTTACAGCCAAGTGATACGGTGGAAAAATGGCATAAGTATAATGAAGAAACGATGCATGGCCGTTATCCGATTGTAGATGAAGCACATAAAGTGCTTGGCATTGTAACGTCCAAAGATATGATCGGCGTAGTAAAAGAAACACCAATTGAAAAAGTAATGACAAAACAGCCGATTACTGTAAACGGAAAAATGTCTGTTGCGGCAGCAGCGCGTATGATGGTGTGGGAAGGGATTGAGCTTCTTCCAGTTGTTGATGATAACAATACATTGCAAGGTATTATTAGTCGTCAAGATGTGCTGCAAGCACTCCAAATGATTCAGCGTCAGCCGCAAGTTGGGGAAACGATTGATGATATTGTAACGAATCAATTTATGAATCCGAAAGAAGCAAAACAAGATTCTGCTTACCATTTTTCTGTCACACCACAAATGACAAATTCAATAGGAACTTTGTCATATGGCGTCTTTACAACAATTGTGACAGAAGCGACAAATCGTGTGCTTCGTGCGCAGAAAAAAGGTGACGTCATTGTTGAGAATTTAACCATTTACTTTGTAAAGCCGGTTCAAATTGATAACGTTGTGTCCGTTCATCCGAAAGTGCTAGAAATTGGACGTAAATTTGGTAAGGTTGACGTAGAAGTACGACACGAAGGAAATGTTGTTGGAAAAGCATTGCTCATGGTTCAATTGATTGATCGTTAAGGAGGAAAAGCTGCCTGAAAGGGCAGTTTTTTTATATAAATAAATATCTGGATTTTTGTTCGATGTGTTATGATGGGAAATAAAGGGAGTGATGTATGTGTTATCTTCTGGTATCTTTTTCGGAAGCATTGCTGTTCTTTACTTTTTAATCATGATTCCAATTCAATACTCCTATATATCTGGCTTGAAAGAAAGAATGAAAAAAGCAGGTCTCACGCAAAGTGAGTTATATGAAAAAATGTCATTTGAAGAAGAACAAGCGCATTTTAGTTTGCAAGGGAGTTTGTTTAATTTACCGTCGGCTATTGTTGCGAGTCTTATATATAAATTGCGCCATCGTTAGTAAGTGTCTTTATTTTAAGACAAGTCCTAATGACTATATTTCAGCAATAATAAAAAATATAAAAAGGCCGGTCTCACTATTGATGAGCCGGCTTTTTTGTATAGTATGTGGGCATTTCATTTCGTTAGGTTGGTGGGAATCTCTACACAGATCTCTAAACTAAAAAACGGGATTATCCTTGTTCCTTTTCAATATACATGCAATGGGGAATATGATTTCATCTAGATGTATCTTGTCCTACTCAAGACAAAAGCTTTGTAACGCCTGTCGTTTTTCTTTTGTTAAACCGAACTCGTGAGCAAAGTACGTATCAAGGTTTCCATACGTATTTGTAATAGTTTGGAAAACACCTTCTAAAAACTCCTCTTTTACTCCAAGCAGCTGTTCCATAACTTGAAGACCTCTGTCATCCAAATGCGCTGAAATTTGCTTCAATACCTTTTTTTAAACTCTTTCATCGTTTCATTTGTCAATAAATAATCTTCCATAACAGTTTCTTTTGGAACTTCAAGCGCAGATAAAATAAGAGCAGCACCAACGCCCGTACGATCCTTTCCAGCGGCACAATGATGTAATAGCCCCAAATTATTTGGATCTTGGATAATTTCCATCAATCGTTTGTAAGATGGATTGTTTAGCGGAAGTTTGGAATACACCTCCGACAAAATATCTAAGTTAAGATTTTTGAAGAAATTATTTCTAGCCATTTCTTCGATCGTGCCGAATTGATTATTTTGCTCTGATGCCGGGATACGTTCGTATGCCACATTTGAAAGTATAGGATCGGGCTTCATTTGTGCTTCCAGATCATCGCGATAATCAAAAATGTATTTAATGTTTAATGTTTGTAAGAAATTCATATCTTCGTCTGTCAAACCTGTTAGTTCGTCTGAACGGAAAAAAAGTCCAAACTTTACTGTACGGCCATCGGATGTTTTATAGCCGCCCATGTCACGAAAGTTATTAGCTCCAATAAAAGGGACTACTCGGTTTGCAGGATATGTCGCATAACGATTTGCTGTTGTGATTTCCATTAAAATAAACACCTCTTCTATTTGTAATTAAGAATACTTGCTTGTTGGAGAGTTGAATGACAACTTTCTCTTTTTTATAGAAAGTTGTATACAAGTAGAATACTACTTAATTGTAAAAAAAATATTAAGGCTTTTTAAAGTTCTTGTAACTTTCGAATTTTAGATGCGTTGAAATAATATTTTGGGGTTTCCTTATAGTTCAAAAACAGGTATTTTGTATACGAAAAGGATCCACGGGAGTTACACATTCCTACAGCTAATTTAGAACTGGTTATGTGAAAGATAGGAAGAAATTATTAAAAAAAGCGTCACATATTATCAGAAAAGAAAAAGAGAAAGGGACGAAAGATTTATGATCTGACGTCCCTGATAAATATGAAGTAAGGTATAAACAAATAAAACTCAAAATTTACATTCTTCCTTCCATTACTACACGATTACGAGTGCTGAGAAGAGTCTCTTTTACTATTTGCTTTGCACCTTCATAGTCTTTGGATACTACAGCTTGATAAAGAGATTCATTAACGCGGTTAGCGGAATAATGAGGCTGATGAGGAGTAAGCTTCCAGTTTACCGTAGCAATCATGATAATTTTATCTTGATATGAATCCATAATTTGCAGCATAGCTTGATTATTTAAGGCAGACATAATACAGCGTGAAAACAAATGGGAGTATTTGACGTATTCAGGATAATCATCTTGCTGGCTAGCCTCAATCTGATTTTTGAGACATTTTCCTAATTCCGAGATATTTAAAATACAACCGCGTTCAATCATAGAATCTAGCGCATGTATTTTAAAAGAGGTTAGTACTTCCATCATATCCAAAATTTCTTTAACTGAAATTTCTTTCACTAAAATGCCCCGATTTTTTAATGAAACCACAAACCCCTCCGATTCCAAATGAGAAATGGCAGTTCGAATCGGTGTTCGACTCATGTTTAGTTCGTTTGCAAGTTCGTTTTCTGATAATAGTGTTCCAGGCATGAAATCGCCAAGAATAATCTTTTGGCGTATGTTTGCATAGGCAATGTCTATTAAAGATTTAGATGACATGAACTTTTAATTCCTTTCATTTATCATTTACAAAATTATCTTAAAGTAGCTGGGTTTCAACTGCAAGTAAATAATCGTAAGTGTCGGTTCAGGATAAACGAGAAACTTACATGAACTTTAAGAATAATTAATATTTCATTTACATTCCACTGGTATTCTTCTTGTATACAACTAAGAAAGGAAGGTATACCTAAGCGAAAAGATTGTTTCTCACTGTTTGTAGACCAATGACTTTAAGGGGGAAGATCGAACAAACTAATAAGCGCAGAAAAGTGTTGTATAGAAACATAAATAACAAACAATTTGGAGGAGACATACAATGAAGGTTTCGTCAAAAACGGTTCTATCTTACGGACTGGGGAGTCTTGGGCAGAATTTAGTTTATATTTTGACTGTTAGTTATTTAATGTTATTTTATACCGATTACTTTGGGATATCAGCAGCTGCTGTAGGAACATTATTTCTTGTAGCCCGATTGTTGGATGCTTTATTGGATCCTTTTATAGGTATCATGGTAGATAATACAAAATCCAGATGGGGAAAGTTTAGGCCGTATCTTTTGCTTCCCCCTGTTATTATGGCCGGTTTTACAGTTCTTTGCTTTTTGCAGCCTAATATTAGTCCTGCCGCTAAGATCATTTACGCTTCTGTAACCTATATCATGTGGGGAATGAGCTACGGTCTGGTAGATGTTCCATATTGGTCTATGACATCCGCTATCACAGAAGATCCAAAGGAAAGAACAAAAGTGGTGATGGTGCCTCGTGTAATGGCAATTATCGCTGCATTATTTGTAAGTGTCTTTACCTTACCGCTTGTTAAAGCGTTAAACAGCTGGATCCTTGTCAGCGCAATCTATGCTGTATTATGTATCGGCTTCTTCTGGATTACGTTTTTCAATGTAAAAGAACAAGTAACAGTAGCACGAAACGAAAAGTTTACGTTCAAAGATGCTTTTCGTGTAATCAAATTGAATCAGCCGCTTCTGCTGTTGTTGTTGACAATGTTAATGGAAGACATAGTAACAAAATTCCGCGGTGCTTTCGGTATCTACTATTTCAAATATTATTTACATGCAGAAAATCTTTTCCCTGTGTTTTCTTTGGTGAGCATAGTGCCAGTATTAATAGGAGGCCTGTTAGCACCTACGATTTCGAAGCGCTTAGGGAAAAAGAAAACGACTATTATTGGAATTATTGGTTACGGTGTAGAGCATATTGCTTTATTCTTTGTAGGCAAAAATATGATTCCGTTCTTTACACTAAATATTCTAGGTGGTTTATTTTTTGGTATAGCGACGATTACAATGAGTGCTATGATTGCTGATTGTGTGGAATATGGGGAATGGAAAACTGGAAAACGGGCAGAGGGAACGGTATTTTCTACTAACACTTTCCGCGCTAAATTCGCAGGAGCGATTGGCGGAGGAATAGGAGCTTATGCGCTTTCTGGTATTGGTTACATCCCGAATCAAACTCAAGCAGGTACAACGATGGTTTGGATGCAGTTGTTTTTTACGCTTATTCCAGGAATTTTGCTGCTTATCTCTGTTATACCCCTTATGAAATATCAGTTAACAGAAGGATTCTATGAAAAAATCCTATCCGAAATAAAAATTAGACGAAAGAGTTCTACGACTGAATTTAAGAATGCACAATAAGATCTGATAATTTGGACATGTATTAAAAAACATACAAATCAGGGGGAGTAAACATGATGAATTTAAGAGAAAATCCTTTCTATCTAACAGATCAAGATATTACATGGGTGAACGAAACCTTATCCTCTATGACGACTGAAGAAAAAGTCGGACAACTTTTCTGCCTGCACGGTATGGAGAAGGATGAAAAGAAATTGAAAGAAATAATGGAAAAATTTAAGCCTGGTGGGTTTATGTTTAGGCCAGACAAAGGAAAGGCAATTCAAGAGGTTCATCGTTTTTTACAAGAGCAATCCACTACTCCTCTACTTCTTGCGGCAAACCTAGAAGCCGGAGGAAATGGCATTGCATTGGACGGGACAGCAATTGCTAATCCCATGCAGGCAGCAGCAACAGGAAACACAGAAATCGCATACAAGTTAGGGGAGATTGCAGCTAAAGAGGGCAGTGCTGTCGGCTGTAACTGGTCTTTTGCACCTGTAGTAGATATTGATATAAACTTTCGAAATCCGATTACCAACATTCGTACTTTTGGATCAGATGTTTCCACAATTATAAAAATGAGCAAAGAGTATGTACAAGCCTTGCAAGAAAACGGACTAGCGGCATCCATCAAACATTTTCCAGGAGACGGTGTGGATGAAAGAGATCACCATCTAGTGACTTCTGTTAACTCTCTCTCTGTAGAGGAGTGGGATCGTACCTATGGTATTATTTATAAGGAATTAATTGAGGCAGGTACAAAAACGATTATGCCTGGACATATTATGCTCCCTCATTATTCCAGAAAGCTTCGTCCTGATATTAAGGAAGAAGAAATCATGCCGGCTACTCTATCTAAAGAATTGTTACAGGATTTACTAAGAGAACAACTGCAATTTAATGGTGTCATTGTCTCTGACTCTACAATGATGGCTGGGTTCGCAATGGCAAAAAGTCGAGAAGAGGCAGTTCCTTTAACAATCGAAGCAGGCTGTGATGTGCTGCTCTTTAACCGAGATGTACAAGAGGACTTTGAATTTATGATGAAGGGTCTTGAAAACGGACTGCTGACGATGGAAAGAGTAGAGGAAGCAGTCACGAGAGTGTTGGCCTTAAAAGCATCTCTCGGTCTTCATAAAAAAGAAGCCGCTGCGTTAATTCCGAGAGAAGAGGAGCTTAAGGTACTCGGCTGTCAAGAACATAAGGAGTGGGCATCCATTGCAGCAGATGAATCCATTACCTTGGTAAAAGATACAAAACAATTACTGCCTATATCCGCTGATCAATATCGGAGAGTTTTATTAATTCCTGTAGAAGACATAAATTCTCAGTTAAAAGCAGAGGGCTTCTACTCAAAATCATACACTGAAAAATTTGCAGATAAGCTGCGAACGAATGGGTTTGAGGTGGTTCTCTTTGATCCAAATCAAAATTTTGGAGCGTCATTTACAGCTCCTACGTACACAATAAAAGAACAATTTGACCTTGTTATTTATTTAGCGAACCTGCCTACCGCTAGCGTAAAGCCTACTTTGCGGCTGCAGTGGTCGCCTAAGCTTGCGGGCGATTTACCATGGTTCATTCAGGAAGTGCCTACTATTTTCATTTCTTTAGCTAATCCGTATCATTTATTCGATATTCCGAGAGTCCCTGTCATGATTAACTGCTATCACGCAAACGAAGACATTATTGATTATCTTTATAAGAAGTTAACGGGGGAATCCGAATTTAAAGGAAAGAGTCCGGTAGATCCATTTTGTGGATGTTGGGATACACGGTTTTAACCAATGATGTGTTATCCCGCATTAATGGGCAGTAAGACCCCCACTGATGGAAGTTTCACTTTATAAGCTAAGGTCGTAAGGGTGAATGTACAAGGGGGTTTCATTTAAAAACGGTCATCCTTTCATGGATATTCTATGAAAGGGTGACCGTTTTTTTGTCTTCAATGAATCTTATAGAAAAAATACAGTTATTAGATAAAGGAATGACTCCTAGTCGATTGTAATGCCAAATTCACTCAAAGCAAGTGCTTGGAAAGTTTGTATATCAATCGTTTGTTTAGATTTATGATTCCCTATCGTTACGGTATAAGTTTTGTCTGTCAGCGTAATGTGACCATCGTCTGTTCGTTTTGCAAGAAGCGGTGATTTATTAAATGGTGATTGTTCATGGTGGGTAATGATTTGTTGTGCGTTTTGTAAAACCGTTTCATCAATTGGCGATGTGAAGAAGTCATAGCCAATTTCTAGAGTGCCATTTTGATATTTTTCAAATGCGTATTCTCCTAAATCTGTTTTTTCTTTTGAATGCGATATTCACCAGTTGAAGAAGATACTAGTTCTCCTGTAAACGGAAGAGGTTGCAGGGTATGATGTGAACCGAAACCAACATCAATCAAGTATGGCTGACTGTTATGCTGAAGAATCGTTGCAAAATGGGTTCCAATTAGCCGGATTTCTCCATCATTAAATACAGTGCCGCATATCATATGGACTTGAAATCCTAGTTTTTTTAAAGCGTAGTAAAACAAAGGGTTCAGCTCATAGCAAACACCGCCGCGCCGGTTGTCTATAATCTTTCTTTTTAAGTTTTCAAAGGTAATATCAATGTTTTCATTTTGTATAATACTAATATTTTCAAATGGCACATGTTTAGCAAATTGAGATTGTAACGTACGAATATCTTCAAATGTTACATCTTTTTTTCATATTGAATGCGGTTGAAAAAATCGTTTAGAAAGGTGTTCATTTTATCTCACCTCAAATTATTTTTGTAACTGCTCTGCCTCTTCAATCGCAAGCGGTAAAAAATGCTTATATTGGCGAATACCGTTGTAGAGGCTAGCACCGCCAACAATTACAAATAAAGTTCCAACGATTATACGAGCTGCTGAAAGATCCAAGAAAAATTGGTTCAGGCCAAATAATGCAACAAATAATCCGAGTGCAATTGCTGATTTTCCAGCAAGCCATCCTTTCTCCATAGAACGATTTGTACGAAAATATTTCGTTTTGTAGAAAATGTACAACATAAATGTAACGATAATACAAAAGACTAATACTGGCATGACCCCAATCCCCCATCTGTTTGTATATTATTTCTTTATTGTAAATCAATTCTCGACCTGTATGAAGTGTTATGCGTTATAATGGGTATAAATTGGTGGAAAAGGAGAGTTTTACATATGCATGAGCAAATTTTAGCGGCAATTAAGCAATTTGATACGATAATTATTCACCGTCATGTACGTCCAGATCCAGATGCATTAGGTTCTCAGTGCGGACTTGGTACAATGCTGCAAGAGTCGTTTCCACAGAAAAAGATTTATATGGTAGGATACAATGAACCATCTTTAGCATTTTTACGCGTAATGGATGAAATTGATGATGCTACGTATGAAGAGGCGCTTGTTATCGTTTGTGATACAGCAAACCAAGAGCGCGTTTGCGATCAGCGTTATACAAAAGGAAAGCAATTAATTAAAATTGATCATCATCCAAATAAAGATCCGTACGGAGATATTGTTTGGGTAGATACAACTTCTAGTTCTACAAGTGAACTTATTTATGAATTTTATTTATACGGCAAAGACAAAGGGTTAACTTTAACAAAAGAAGCTGCGCGTCTTATTTTAGCTGGTATCGTTGGTGATACAGGCCGTTTCTTATTCCCGAGCACATCGGCAAAAACACTTCGTTATGCATCTGAACTTGTAGACATGGGAGTTGAATTCCCTGCATTATATGATGAAATGTATAAAACAAATGAGCGCATTGCACGTTTAAATGGTTACATTTTACAAAATTTCACAATGGCAGAAGAAGGAGTAGCGTATATTAAGATAACAAAAGAAATATTAGAGCAATTTGATGTACTTCCGTCTGAGGCATCAGGAGTTGTTGGAGCACTTGGAAACATTGAAGGCTTAAAAGCGTGGGTTCTATTTCTGGAGGAAAAAGATGTAATTCGTGTTCGACTTCGTTCAAAAGGACCGGTAATTAATACATTAGCAATGCAATATAACGGTGGAGGGCATCCGATGGCGTCAGGTGCAAAAGCTTTTTCTTGGGAAGAAGCAGATCGTCTTTTTGCAGACTTACGTGAATTGTGTAAATAAGAAGAAAGGTAGAGGGGACTCTACCTTTCTTGTTTTATTTTTACGCTAATTTCGAGTGTAGTGTCAAAAGAAACTGTTTCGATTTCAAATCGATAGACACGGTCGTAATATTTATATATTTTATTTTCAATGACCTTTTTCAGTAGTTCTTTATTGTTTGCGACGCTCTGAATATTTTGGGTAAGCAAGTGGCGGAGATCATCGCGAATCGAGGTTTTTAATGTTTCAACAGTTAGAGAGTCTACATTGTATTTATCATGATTGACAATCTCAACTTCAATCTCTTGAATCGTTAATATTTTTTTATTTTTTTCATTTTCTTTATTTTGATCTTCAATGATTACATGTAAGTCATCTGTTAACTTCTTTATTTTTGCTTCTTGTTGTTCTAGTGTTTTTGTTTGTACTTCTTGAAATACGCCATATATGTACAAAAAAATAATCCAGCTTAAAATACCGCCAACAGCAGCGCCGCCTAAAAAAGCTTCCATCGATTGGAGAGTGAGCTTGGAACTCTCATACATGCTCCTGTGTAATCCAATTAATAATAATGAATCCAGTTTGCATACCGCCTGTGGCAAAGAAAATAAGCAGAATTTGTTTCACAATATCTTTTGTATCTCCTCCAAAGAAGCTGCGTTCAAAGCTGTAAAATGTATCAAAAGTCCCGCCAATAGCAGCGACGAGTGCCCAAATTCGTAAATTTTCTGCAAACTGCGTAATCATTGTGAGGGGTGGTTTTCCAACTAAAAAAGCACCGACCCCGCCGATTAACGATCCACCAATCATAACACCAAGGGCAATAAAATAACTTGTAACGAGAAGAGAGAAAAAGCTTTGATTCACTTCCATCATCATTCCCCTTTCTTTTTCATGTATATGGACAAAGAAGGAGAAGTATGTTTTGATTTCACGTATAATAAGAGGTAGTCAAATAGATAAAGAGAGGGCATAAAAGTGAAGTTTGTGCATTTACAATGTCAAACCGTTTATAGTTTATTGAAAAGTGCTTGTAAAATAGACGAGCTTGTTCATCAAGCGAAAGAACTTGGTTTTACAGCATTAGCGATTACAGATGAAAATGTGATGTATGGTGTTGTTCCGTTTTATAAAGCGTGTAAAAAGGCGGGTATTAAGCCGATTATCGGTTTAACAGCTTCGATATGGAATGAAGAAGAGGATCGGTCTTATCCACTTGTTTTACTGGCTGAAAACGAAACTGGGTATAGAAATTTACTCAAAATTTCTAGCAGCATTATGACAAAGTCAAAAGACGGTATTCCAAAGAAATGGCTTGCGCACTATGCAGGCGGATTAATTGCGATTTCTCCAGGGAAAAATGGCGAAATTGAACAACTTGTATTGCAGGGCAAACATGAGGTTGCTGAAGAAGTAGCGAATATGTACAAAAGTATATTTGCAAGCTTTTACATAAGCTTGCAGCACCATGCCATTCAAGAAGAATTATTGCTGCAGGAAGAGCTTCTGCCATTTGCAAAGCAGCTTGGAATTCCGCTTGTGGCGACGAATGATATTCGTTATGTCAAACAAGGCGATGCGATTGTACAGGAATGTTTATTATCCGTTCATAGCGGGACAAAAATGACAGATTCTGAAAGGCCGCGTTTACAAACTGATCAATATTATATGAAATCGCCTTCTGAAATGGAAGCGTTATTCTCTGCTATGCCAGAAGCGATTCAAAATACTGTATGTATTGCAGAGCGCTGTCATGTAGAGATTCCGTTTCATACAAATCAACTTCCGAAGTTTCCGGTACAAACAGATGAGTCATCGGATTGCTTTTTACGCCGCATTTGTGAAGAAGGGCTGAAGAAGCGTTATGAAACAGTGACAGATGTGCATAAGGCACGTCTAGCGCACGAATTAGGCGTTATTTCTCGAATGGGGTTTAGTGATTATTTTCTTATTGTATGGGACTTTATGACATACGCTCACGAGCACCGCATTTTAACAGGACCAGGCCGTGGTTCGGCAGCTGGATCACTCGTGTCTTACGTACTGGAAATTACCGATATCGATCCAATTCAGTATGATTTACTGTTTGAACGATTTTTAAATCCAGAGCGTGTTACACTTCCTGATATTGATATTGATTTTCCAGATATTCACCGCGATGAAATGATTCGTTATGTGAAAGATAAATACGGAGAACTACGTGTTGCCCAAATCGTAACATTTGGAACACTTGCAGCAAAAGCAGCGATTCGCGACATTGCAAGAGTAATGGGGCTGCCGCCAAATGAAATTGATATTTTTTCAAAGCATATTCCATCCAGGGTTGGCATTACATTAGAGGAAGCTTATGCAGAATCGCAAGCACTGCAAAATTATATACAAAGTAACCTCATATTTCAAAGGATATTTGATATCGCAAAACGGGTAGAAGGCTTGCCCCGTCATACGTCTATTCATGCAGCCGGAGTGATTATGAGTGAAGAACCGCTTACAAATAGCGTTGCCATTCAAGATGGGCATGATGGTGTATATATTACGCAATATCCCGCAGAGGTATTAGAAGAACTTGGATTGTTAAAGATGGACTTTCTTGGTCTTCGTAATTTAACGTTGCTTGAAAATATTCGTACCTTTGTTGCACAAACAACTGGGACAAATATAGATATAAAGAAATTGCCTCTTCAAGATGCAAAAACATTAGCACTGCTTGGACGAGGAGATACGACCGGAATTTTCCAGCTCGAATCAAGTGGAATGCGGAATGTTTTGCGTTCGTTAAAACCGAATGAGTTTGAAGATATTGTTGCAGTCAACGCGCTATATCGACCAGGACCAATGGAGCAAATTCCGGTGTTTATTGAATCAAAACACGGGAAACGTGCGATTCATTATCTTCATCCTGATTTGAAACCAATTTTAGAAAATACGTATGGAGTTATCGTTTATCAAGAACAAATTATGCAAATTGCCTCTCGTTTAGCAGGATTTTCTCTTGGTGAGGCGGACTTATTACGCCGTGCAGTAAGTAAAAAAATCGTGATATTTTAGATGAAGAGCGTACTCACTTTGTGAAAGGTTGTTTGCAAAATGGATATGATGAAGAAACTGCCCAAAAAATTTATGATTTAATCGTTCAATTTGCGAATTATGGATTTAACAGAAGTCATGCAGTTGCTTATAGTATGATTGGATATCAGCTTGCCTATTTAAAAGCAAATTATCCGCTGCAGTTTATGACAGCACTATTATCAAGTGCAATTGGAAATGAAGAGAAGATTGTACAATATGTTCGGGAAACAAAGCGAAAAGGGTTTCATGTTTTACCTCCATCTCTTCATAAGAGCAGTTATGATTTTCATGTTGAAGGAAATGCAATTCGGTATAGTTTACTTGCTATTCGCAATGTAGGGATGGCAACAGTGAAAGCCTTGATTGAAGAAAGGAACAAAAAAACATTTCAAGATTTATTTGAGTTTTGTTTGCGCATGCCGGCGAAGTTTGTAACAGAACGCAATTTAGAAACAATGATTTGGGCGGGTTGTTTTGATGATTTTGAGGTTTCACGTTCGTCCTTGTTTAACAGTATTAAAGGTGCGTTAGAATATGCGAGCTTAGCACGTGAAATTGGCGAGGAACTTGTGCCGAAGTCAGAGTATGCACAAGAGGCAGAGCTATCTTTTATCGAACAATTAAATAAAGAGAAAGAAGCACTAGGTTTTTATTTATCAAGTTATCCAACTGCACAGTACGAACCGCTTGTTAAACAATTGGAAATTCCGACACTTGCACAAGCGATGAAGCAGCAAAGAAAAGTGCAGCGGGCAATTGTGTATTTGACAAATATAAAAATCATTCGGACAAAAAAATTACAAAAGATGGCGTTTGTCACGTTTTGTGATCAAAATAATGAAATGGAAGCGGTTGTATTTCCTGAAACATATATCCATTTTGCAGAGCGATTACAAGAAGGTGAAATTGTTTTAATAGAAGGTACAATTGAACAGCGAAATCACAAGTTGCAATGGATTATAAATGGCGTCTATCCGCTAGAACAAATGGATACTTACGATAAAATGAAAGACGCTTCTATTTACGTGAAAGTACCATCACAGTATGAAAAAAGGCTGTTAAACAATGTAACAAAAATATTATTTCACTATTCAGGTTTTGTGAAAGTACTAATTTATTATGAAAAAGAGCATAAGATGGTACAATTATCTCGTAGTTTATCCATTCATCCAAGTGAAGAATGCCTACAAGCACTTTATGAGGTAGTCGGGAAGGAAAATGTCGTTGTAAAAATATAATGGACAATTTCCCTCCATTTCGATTATAGTAATAATAGCGTTCGTGGTCAGACCACCTTGGAGAATGAATAATGCTATTCAGCAAGAACATATGAGGAGAGTGGATCGTTTGTCAACACTTCGTGAAGAAGCACTTCACATGCATAGAGTGCATCAAGGAAAATTAGAAACTGTATCAAAAGTAAAGGTAGAAAATGCAAAAGATTTAAGTCTTGCGTATTCTCCAGGGGTTGCAGAACCATGTAAAGTTATTTATGACGATAAAAGCAAGGTATACGAATATACAATGAAGGGCAATATGGTAGCAGTTGTAACAGATGGAACGGCTGTGTTAGGTCTTGGAAATATTGGACCGGAAGCATCTCTTCCAGTTATGGAAGGTAAAGCTGTATTATTTAAGAGCTTTGCTGGTGTAGATGCATTTCCAATTGCTTTAAATACAAATGATGTAGATAAGATTGTTGAAACTGTAAAATTAATGGAGCCAACTTTTGGCGGCGTAAACTTAGAAGATATTGCAGCGCCAAACTGCTTCATTATTGAAGAGCGTTTAAAGAAAGAAGCAAATATTCCTGTATTCCACGATGATCAGCATGGGACAGCAATTGTAACAGTAGCGGGTCTTGTAAATGCATTAAAGCTAGTTGGAAAGAAAATGTCTGATATTAAAGTTGTCGCAAACGGTGCCGGAGCAGCTGGCATTGCGATTATTAAACTTTTATATCGCTACGGCGTACGTGACATTATTATGTGCGATACGAAAGGTGCGATTTTTGAAGGTCGTCCTGTTGGTATGAATCCTGTGAAAAATGAAGTTGCAAAATATACGAATAAAAATCGTGTAGAGGGTTCATTAGCAGAGGTGATTCAAGGTGCAGATGTGTTCATCGGTGTATCTGCAGAAGGCGCATTAACAGAAGAAATGGTTCGTTCTATGAACAAAGATGCAATTATCTTTGCGATGGCGAATCCAAATCCAGAAATTATGCCAGAAATCGCAAAAGCAGCTGGAGCAGCTGTTGTAGGTACAGGTCGTTCGGACTTCCCGAACCAAGTAAACAACGTACTAGCTTTTCCTGGTATTTTCCGCGGTGCTCTTGACGTACATGCAACGCAAATTAATGAAGAAATGAAGATTGCAGCAGTAAAAGCAATTGCTGAGCTTGTATCAGCTGAAGAACTGAATGAGGATTATATTATTCCAGCTCCATTCGATGCGCGCGTAGCACCGCAAGTGGCAGCGTATGTAGCGAAAGCTGCAATGGAAACAGGTGTTGCTCGCCGTCAAGTCGATCCGAATGAAGTAGCTGAGAAAACAAGAAAACTAGCGATTATCGGTAAAGAATAAGCGAGGAGTGTCCATTGACATCATCACAAACAAAAGTATACCTGGAAATAGTGAAAAAATCCGTTCTATTATAAAAGAGGACGGATTAGAAGCAGGTAATCGCCTGCCATCTGAACGAGAGCTAAGCGCACGTTTAAATGTTGGTCGTTCCTCTGTTCGTGAAGCGCTCAGAGCGCTGGAATTGGTCGGCTTAATTGAAACGCGGCGCGGTGAAGGGACGTTCATTCGAAATTTTTATGAAAATGGTCTTGTGCAATTAATTGCACCGTTCGTATTACAAGATGAAAAAACGCGGCAAGATTTGTTACAAATGAAAGAATTGCTTGAGAGGGATGCGATTCGTGTTTTATGTCAAATGCAGACAGAAGACTGCTTAAAGGCACTTAAGGCAACTTTTTCTAATGAACAGTCATCTATCGCTGAATTTCATCAAAACTTTTTAAAAACGCTTGTAGAGCAAGTAGATAATTTTTTAATGTATCGTGTTTGGATGATTGTACATGACTACGCTTCGACGCTTTCTTGTGATGTTCATTTAAACGCGAGAGAGTTGCATGAAAAGCTATATAAAGCATTAGAGAATAAGCAGGAACAAACAGCAATAGAGCTTTATGATGCAATCATAGAGAACATACAGTTTCATTTGTAATTCTAACATCTATACAAAATTTGTCGAAATGACCATGACACGTTCTGACAAACATTCTGCCAGACAACGTTTAAAGTTAAACGTAAAGAGATGGGTTATAAGACAAATTGAGAAAACAAGGCTAACACTTATTAATGTAGGTGTTAGCCACATTTTCTTACTCGTTAACCTTAGCTCTTTTATCACCTA
Organism: Bacillus sp. EA-CB0995; assembly: GCF_055814245.1. Lineage (NCBI taxonomy): Bacteria > Bacillati > Bacillota > Bacilli > Caryophanales > Bacillaceae > Bacillus > Bacillus sp. EA-CB0995. The sequence goes on from NZ_CP169269.1 coordinate 1,108,598, forward strand.
AAGGAGGGTCAAACTTTGCTACGAGATTTATTCCAAAAGAAGAAAAAATATGCTGCAATTCCTTCAGAGCAAGTAAGAAGAGATGTACCGGACGGTGTCATGACAAAATGTCCGAAATGCAAAAAAATCATGTATACGAAAGAACTTCTGAAGAATTTAAAAGTATGTGTTAACTGTGGGTATCATCATCCGATGAACGCATGGGAGCGTCTTGAAAGTTTGTTAGATGAAAATTCATTTCGTGAATATGACAAAGAAATGATTTCGGCAAACCCGCTTCACTTCCCTGGTTATGAGGAGAAACTTGAGAGCGATCGTAAAAAAACTGGATTAAACGAAGCAGTTGTGACAGGAGAAGGAACAATCGAGAATATGCTCGTTGTTGTTGCGGTTATGGATTCAAGGTTTCGAATGGGAAGCATGGGCTCTGTTGTAGGTGAAAAAATTGCGCGTGCTGCTGAAAAAGCACATGAAATGAAAGTGCCGTTTCTTATTTTTACCGCATCAGGCGGAGCTCGTATGCAAGAGGGTATTTTAAGTTTAATGCAAATGGCGAAGACAAGTGTTGCTTTGAAAAAGCATAGCAATGCAGGCGGTTTATTCATTTCTATTATGACGCATCCAACGACGGGCGGAGTTTCCGCGAGCTTTGCTTCACTTGGTGACTACAATCTAGCAGAACCAGGCGCATTAATTGGATTTGCAGGTCGTCGTGTAATTGAACAGACTGTTCGTGAAAAATTGCCGGAGGACTTCCAAACGGCAGAGTTCTTACTGGAACATGGACAATTAGATGCAGTTGTGCACCGTAATGATATGAGAGATACACTCCGCAAGATTTTAGAAGTTCATCAAGGGGAGGAAGTAGCGTCATGGCAGAATTAGAATTTGAAAAGCCAGTTGTTCAGCTGAAAAATAAGATTCTTGAATTAAAAGAGTATACGAAAAACAGCCAGATGGACTTCAGTGAAGAAATCCGTATTTTGGAAGATAAGTTAGAGCATTTAGAGGAAGAAATATACGGCAATATGAAAGTATGGGACCGTGTTCAAATTGCTCGTCATGCCGAAAGACCGACAACACTTGATTATATTGAGCACTTATTTACTGACTTTTTTGAATGTCATGGAGATCGCCTATTTGGTGATGATGCAGCGATTGTCGGCGGTATTGCGAAATATAATGGAATGCCTATAACGGTAATTGGCCATCAGCGCGGAAAAGATACGAAAGAAAATATTCGCCGAAATTTCGGAATGCCTCACCCAGAAGGCTATCGCAAAGCATTGCGTCTTATGAAACAAGCAGAGAAATTTAATCGTCCTATCATTTGCTTTATTGATACGAAAGGTGCATATCCTGGAAAAGCAGGTGAAGAACGCGGACAAAGCGAAGCGATTGCACGTAATTTATTTGAAATGGCAGGACTCTCTGTACCAGTTATATGCATTGTGATTGGTGAAGGCGGCAGTGGCGGTGCGTTAGGACTTGGTATTGGGAATTATGTCCACATGTTAGAAAACTCCACGTATTCAGTTATTTCTCCCGAAGGAGCGGCAGCAATTCTTTGGAAAGATGCTACGAAAGCAAAAGAAGCTGCTGAAGCGATGAAAATTACGGCGGCTGATTTGAAAGAATTGGGTGTAATTGATGAAATGATTCCAGAAGCTCGCGGCGGTGCGCATCGCAACGTTAAAGAACAAGCGGAATATATAAACCGTACCTTACAAAAAACATTCCAACAATTAGAAGGTGTTTCGAAAGAGGAACTGGTTGAAAATCGTTATACAAAATATATGAAAATTGGGCAAGTTTCGTTTTCAAACGCTTCCATTGGGGTAAAATAGAAAAAGCGTGCGTTCCATCTCGCGAATGCACGTTTTTCTTATGAAAAGACACATCTTCTCCATTGTCATTTTATCTTTCTTCATGTTATTTTATTATAAGGCAAATAATCTTTATGAGGTGAGTACTAATGAAACGTATTGGTGTGTTAACAAGTGGTGGAGATTCACCTGGTATGAACGCTGCTATTCGTGCGGTTGTTCGTAAAGCAATGTACCACGATCTAGAAGTGTATGGTATCTATCATGGATACGCAGGATTAATTTCTGGTCATATTGAAAAATTAGAGTTAGGCTCTGTAGGCGATATTATCCACCGCGGTGGAACGAAATTATATACAGCAAGATGCCCTGAGTTCAAAGAACTAGAAGGACAATTAAAAGGAATTGAACAATTAAAGAAATTCGGTATTGAAGGACTTGTTGTTATTGGTGGCGATGGTTCTTACCAAGGTGCAAAAAAATTAACAGAGCATGGTTTCCCATGCGTAGGTGTACCGGGCACAATTGATAATGATATTCCTGGTACTGATTTTACAATTGGCTTTGATACAGCTGTAAACACTGTTATTGATGCAATTGATAAAATTCGTGATACAGCTACATCTCATGAACGTACATATGTAATTGAAGTAATGGGCCGTCATGCGGGAGATATTGCGTTATGGGCTGGTTTAGCAGACGGAGCAGAAACAATTTTAATTCCGGAAGCAGACTATGAAATGAACGATGTAATTGCTCGTTTAAAACGCGGTAGCGAACGCGGGAAGAAACATAGTATTATTGTCGTAGCTGAAGGTGTTGGCAGCGCGATTGAAATCGGTAAACAAATTGAAGAAGCAACAAACTTTGATACACGCGTTACAGTATTAGGTCACGTACAGCGCGGAGGATCTCCAAGTGCGATGGACCGTGTATTAGCAAGCCGTCTTGGTGCAAGAGCAGTTGAGCTTTTATTAGAAGGAAAAGGTGGCCGCTGCGTAGGTATTCAAAACAATCAACTTGTTGATCATGATATTATTGAAGCGTTAGCGCAAAAACATCAACTTGATTTAGATGTGTATCAGTTATCAAAAGAATTATCCATCTAATTGGCGTAGTGTCGGATTGGTGGTAACGTTTTCATAAATATTTGGAGGTGCGTTATGCGCAAAACTAAAATTGTATGTACAATTGGTCCTGCTAGCGAAAGTATTGAAAAATTAGAACAATTAATGGGAGCGGGTATGAACGTTTGTCGTTTAAACTTCTCTCATGGTAGCCATGAAGAGCACGGAGCACGTATTAAAACCATCCGTGAAGCTGCGAAGAAAACTGGTAAAACTGTAGCAATCTTACTTGATACAAAAGGTCCAGAAATTCGTACACATGACTTTGTAGACGGACAAGCTGAGCTAAAAATAGGTGCAGAAGTTGTTATTTCTACAGAGCAAGTATTAGGAACTGCTGAAAAGTTCTCTGTAACTTACGCGGGACTTTATGATGATGTCGATGCAGGTTCTCGCATTCTAATCGATGATGGTCTTATTGAGTTAGAGGTAATCGGAAAAGCGAACGGTGATATCCGCACAAAAGTATTAAACAGCGGTACTGTAAAAAATAAAAAAGGTGTAAATGTACCAAACGTAAGCATTAAGCTTCCTGGTATTACAGAAAAAGACATTCAAGATATCATCTTCGGTATCGGGCAAAATGTTGACTTTATCGCAGCTTCTTTCGTACGCAAAGCATCTGACGTATTAGAAATTCGTGAGCTATTAGAAGAGCACGGAGCACAACATATTCAAATCATTCCAAAAATCGAGAACCAAGAAGGTATCGATAATATCGACTCTATCCTAGAAGTTTCTGACGGCTTAATGGTAGCGCGCGGTGACATGGGTGTAGAAATTCCACCAGAAGAAGTACCGTTAGTGCAAAAGCGTCTAATCAAAAAATGTAATGTATTAGGGAAGCCAGTCATCACTGCAACGCAAATGTTAGATTCTATGCAGCGTAACCCTCGTCCAACACGCGCGGAAGCAAGTGACGTAGCGAACGCTATTTTCGATGGCACAGATGCAATCATGCTTTCTGGTGAAACGGCAGCAGGTTTATACCCACTTGAAGCGGTACAAATGATGGCAAACATCGCGATTCGTGTTGAGAAATCATTGCAATATGAAGACATGTTCCAAAAACGTCTTAAAGAGCAATCTAGCACAATTACAGATGCAATTAGTCAATCTGTTGCACATACAGCAATCGCACTTGATGTAGCGGCAATCGTAGCTCCTACAGAAAGCGGCTATACTGCGAAAATGATCTCTAAATATCGTCCGAAATCTCCAATCGTAGCAGTAACATCTAATGAACAAGTATGCCGTCGTCTTGCGCTTGCATGGGGTGTACAAGCGTATATGGCAGAGGAAAAGGCAAAATCTACAGACGAAATGTTAGAAACTGCTATCGAAACAGCTATGGATGCAGGTATGATTGGCCTTGGTGATACAGTTGTTATTACTGCTGGTGTACCAGTTGCTGAAACTGGCACAACAAACTTAATGAAAATTCATGTTGTTGGCGAACAAATCGCTAAAGGACAAGGAATTGGCCGTAAAACAGCAAAAGGTAAAGTTGTTGTAGCGAAAACAGCTGAAGAAGCATTAGCAAACGTAACAGAAGGTTCTATCCTTGTTACAACAAGCACTGACAAAGATATGATTCCTGCAATTGAAAAAGCTGCGGCTCTTGTTGTAGAAGAAGGCGGCTTAACAAGCCATGCTGCGGTTGTTGGTGTAACAATCGGTATTCCGGTTATCGTTGGTGTAGAAACTGCGACTGCTATCCTAAAAAATGGTCAAGAAGTAACAGTTGATGCAGCGCGTGGAATTGTATATAATGGACATGCGGAAGTGCTATAAGAAATAATATGTAGGGAAGGATCGAAAATCCTTCTCTTTTTTTACACAATTTGAGAATAAGAAGATTTAGAAAAAGAGGTGAGAGGAATGAAGTTATTTCTCTTTTTGTTAATTTTAATTCCAGCGTTAGAGGTTACGGTATTGATTGGATCGAGTCAATTGATTGGACTGTGGCCGACGTTTTGTGTGATTGTAGTAATGAGTATCATGGGAGCGTATATAGCGAAACGGCAAGGAGTAGCGGTCTGGAGAGATATTCAGTCTCGGTTAAGTAGGGGTGAGATTCCCGGTGATGCTGTATTAGATGCGATTTGTATTTTTGCAGGTGGTATACTTCTGTTAATCCCGGGGTATATAACAGATTGTATAGGATTGGTTTTATTAATTCCGATAGCGAGAAAACCGGTGAAATATATGATAATTAAATGGATGGAACGAAAAATAAACCGAAATAACACTATTATTGTGCAAAAATAACGCTTGAAAGAGGAAACTCTTCAAGCGTTATTTTTTTGTCGAAAATACAAATGAATAAATATTCATTTGTAGAAAAAGGAAGAAAAAGATTGTATTTTTATTCATATTAGTAAATAAAAAAACAAGGAGAGATTTCTCCTTGTTTTTAGCTGAAAATTCACTTTATACCGACCGTAAGAGCACAATTGGCTCAACTAACCATAAGTAGGAAACCCACCCACTTATGGAAGTTTCATTTTACCCCGCTTAACGGACGCTATACTTTCAGTAATTCACGATGGAAAAGCGTCCGTAAGAGCCCGATTGGTTCAACTAACCATAAGTAGGAAACCCACCTACTTATGGAAGTTTCACTTTACCCTTTTATGAACTTCCAAAGATCTTTAAATACATTTGCTTTATGCAGTGTATTTAATAAAACGAGAGTTACAGGACCGATAATCAGTCCTAAAAAACCAAATAATTTAAATCCGATAAATAAAGAAAATAATGTTGGAAGTGGATCAAGTCCGATATTAGATGATAATACCTTTGGTTCCATTAATTGTCGTTGTACAATGACAACGATATATAAAATGAGTAAACCAAGTGCGAAAGCAGTGTCTCCTGTAAAGAATACATAAATAATCCATGGAACGAAAATAGTCCCTGTTCCTAAGTATGGAAGTAAATCAACAACTCCTGTAATAAGGGCGATAGTAATTGCGTATGGTACACGCAAAATTAATAGGCCGATTAGAACGATAATGGTTGTCATTGATATAAGTGTAAATTGTGCTTTTACAAATCCAAACAAAGCTTTTCGTAAATCAACAAAAATTGTTTTTCCATAGCCATGTAACCGATTTGGCAATAATTTTTCAATTTTACGGGCGAGACGGTGCCAATCAAAGCTAATAAAGAAAGTGGCTAATAAGACGAATACAAGAACAGTTAACATAGTCGGAAGAGCGCTAATGAAATTTGTTAATCCGCTTATAATAGCTGTCAAAATAGTTTTCATTTGCTGAGTTGCTTCTGTCCCAAGGTTTTGAATGTTTGTTGTAATCGTAATTTGTTGTGTTGCTCCAAGGTGATTAAATTTAGCAATCAAATCATTGTAAAGCGGCATAATGTTGGTGAGTGCGAATTCTTGCAGATACTGAACCATAGCCGGGAATTTTTCGGGTACAATTTGTAATAAGTAAGTTGCTGCAGAAATCGCTTCTGTTACAAGATAAGTAACGAGTCCAACGATAGCTCCAAATACAAGGATGAGGCTAATAAAAACAGACAAAGCACGAGGAAATCGTAGTTTTTGATCAAGAAAGTTTACAACTGGATTGATCAAATATGCAATTGCAAAAGCGATAATAAATGGGTATACCAGACCTGCTATATATATGAGTGCGTATACTCCTAATATAGTTGCTGCAATGACAAAGAGAAGTCGAAGTGCTATGTATAGTGAATGTCGATTCAAAGGTCTTTCCCCCTTTGCAAAATATGTTGTGTATGAGCTAAAGTTGTGTAAATGTTCACTTATCAAATGATGAGATGCTTTGATGCCTCTTCTGTAAATGGTATGATATTGTATGGGTTTTTTCCTTTTTATTTTACCTTTTTCTTATAAGAAAGAAAAGGAAAGCAAAGTCTATTTGGTTGTAAGTGGAAACGATTCTCTATTTGTTGAATGAATTCCTCTTTTTCCTGCTATTCGCGGGCAGTAAGATTCCCGCCTAGGTGAGGAAGATATTTTTGGCATGCGCCCGATTTGTTCAAATAACCATCATTGAGAGGTGAAAAAAGCCCCAATGATGGAAGTTTCACTTTATTTCATTAAACGGGCATGTTTGAGAGCCCTTCATTATTTTCAGAAAGGATGAGGCATTATGATTAGTCAATCAACTTTATTTTTATTCATACTTCTTCTCATTGGATTTATCGCAAAAAATCAATCTTTATCAGTAGCAGTTGGCGTTTTGCTGTTGATGAAATGGACGTTCTTAGGAGATAAACTTTTTCCTTATTTTCAAACGAAAGGAATTAACCTTGGGGTTACCATTATAACAATTGCGGTGCTTGTGCCGATTGCGACAGGAGAAATTGGATTTAAGCAACTTGTAGAGGCGACAAAGTCTTATTATGCTTGGATTGCTCTTGCTTCTGGTATTGCTGTAGCACTTCTTGCGAAAGGCGGTGTACAACTTTTAGCGAGTGATCCGTACATTACGACAGCTCTTGTGTTTGGAACGATTATTTCGGTAGCACTATTTAATGGAGTAGCGGTGGGACCGTTAATTGGAGCTGGAATTGCATATGCTGCGATGAGTATTATACAGCTATTTAAATAAAAAAATTTTATTGTAATATAAATTTTCGAATTCTTTCCATTCACAAAAGTCAGATAATTGTTTATAATAGATTCATGGAACTTCTTCGAGTTACATAACAGCATAGACCTACACCAAATAAAATAAAAACAACATGAAATAATTTGGTTAATATTGTTTTATGTTGTTTTTATATATCAGCTCTCCGAAATTATATTTCCTCACTATGTATCGTTTGTAGCGTGGGGGATCGGGGAGAAGCTCACGTCTATGCTAAAAAGCATGGAACGATAGATAGGTGTAAATGCAGAAGTGATTGTGCCAGGATGTATTTTGCTTGTTTCAGAGATGAACGGATGCTCATTCATTTTCGTTACCAGCTGAAAACACATTTTATTGCGACAAAGTATAAGGTTGGGGAGAAATTTCGAGGAAAAGGAGAGATTATAATGACTGTTATTCGAGGTTTAGAAGGGGTAGTAGCAACAACATCATCTGTAAGCTCCATTATTGATGATACATTAACTTATGTGGGTTACGATATCGATGATTTAGCTGAAAATGCTACATTTGAAGAAGTCGTATATTTATTATGGCACCGCAAGCTTCCAAATGAAATGGAATTAGAAGAATTAAAAACACAATTATCCCAGCATGCAGAAGTGCCGGGGAAATTTTAGAATATTTAAAAAACACAAACTTGAAAATAACACATCCAATGTCTGTTTTACGTACAGCGATTTCCATGCTATCATTATATGATGAAGACGCTGAGTTAATGGATGTAGAGTCCAATTATTTGAAAGCGGTTAAATTACAGGCGAAAGTTTCAACGCTTGTTGCGGCATTTGCAAGAATCCGCAAGGGGTTAGATGTTGTTGAGCCTCGCAAAGATTTATCACTAGCTGCAAACTTTTTATATATGTTAAATAATCGTGAGCCAAATGAAGTTGAAATTGAAGCGTTTGATAAGGCGCTTGTACTTCATGCGGATCATGAATTAAATGCCTCTACTTTTACAGCGCGCGTTTGTGTAGCTACACTTTCTGATGTGTATTCCGGTATTACAGCAGCAATTGGTGCTTTAAAAGGACCACTTCATGGCGGGGCAAATGAAAATGTAATGAAGATGCTGATGGAAATCGGTGAAGAAGAAAATGTAGAATCATATATTCATAATGCGTTTGCGAATAAAGTGAAGATTATGGGCTTTGGCCATCGTGTATACCGCAATGGTGATCCACGTGCAAAACATTTACGTGAAATGTCTAAGCGTTTATGTGTGCTAACAGGGCAAGATAAGTGGTATAATATGTCTATCAAAATTGAGGAGCTTGTAACTTCAGCAAAACAGCTTCCGCCAAATGTAGATTTTTATTCTGCATCTGTTTATCATTGCTTAGGAATTGATCATGATTTATTTACACCAATCTTTGCAATCAGCCGTATGTCTGGTTGGTTAGCTCATGTTCTAGAACAATATGAAAATAACCGTCTCATTCGTCCGCGTGCAGATTATAATGGTCCGATTAACCAACGCTATGTACCAATCGGCCAAAGAGCGTAATGCGCTTTCAAGAATCTGACTTTTTTGTAAAGATACAATGATTGGAATATTTAAACTTAATTTATGGTTTGAACTGAGGGGATATCCCTCAGTTTCATACATATGAAATTTCAAACATGGGGGTAATCGCAGTGACTACAGGAGAAAAAATTACCGTAACTAATGGTGTTATGAATGTACCAAACAACCCAATCATTCCTTTTATTGAAGGAGATGGAATTGGACCAGATATTTGGGCAGCAGCATCTCGTGTATTAGAGGCAGCTGTTGAAAAAGCATATAACGGCGAAAAGAAAATTGTTTGGAAAGAAGTGCTTGCTGGGGAAAAAGCATTTAATCAAACAGGTGAGTGGTTACCAGAAGAAACGTTAGAATTGATTCGCGAATATTTAATCGCAATTAAAGGGCCATTAACAACTCCTGTTGGTGGTGGCATTCGTTCTTTAAACGTAGCGCTTCGTCAAGAACTAGACTTATACGTATGTTTACGTCCTGTTCGCTACTTTGATGGTGTTCCTTCTCCTATCAAGCGTCCGGAAGATACTGATATGGTTATTTTCCGTGAGAATACAGAGGACATCTACGCTGGTATTGAATATGCACAAGGTTCTGAAGAAGTTCAAAAACTTCTTGCGTTTTTACAAAATGAAATGGGCGTGAAAAAATCCGTTTCCCAGAAACTTCTGGACTTGGGATTAAACCGATTTCTGAAGAAGGTACAAAGCGTCTTGTTCGCGCTGCGATTCAATATGCAATTAATGAAAAACGTTCTTCTGTTACATTAGTTCATAAAGGTAACATTATGAAGTATACAGAAGGTGCATTCAAAAACTGGGGTTACGAAGTAGCAGAAAAAGAGTTTGGCGACAAAGTATTTACTTGGGCTGAATATGATCGCATTGTTGAGAAAGAAGGAAAAGATGCTGCTAATAAAGCGATGTCAGAGGCAGAAGCTGCTGGAAAAATCATCGTAAAAGATTCAATTGCAGATATCTTCTTACAACAAATTTTGACGCGTCCACGCGAGTTCGACGTTGTAGCAACAATGAACTTAAATGGCGATTATATTTCTGATGCACTTGCAGCGCAAGTTGGCGGCATCGGTATTGCACCTGGTGCTAACATTAACTATGTTACCGGACATGCTATTTTTGAAGCGACACATGGTACAGCTCCAAAATATGCAGGTTTAGATAAAGTAAATCCATCTTCAGTTCTTCTTTCAGGGGTATTAATGTTAGAACATTTAGGATGGAATGAAGCAGCGAAATTAATTACTAATTCTGTAGAAAAAACGATTGCTTCAAAAGTGGTAACATATGACTTCGCACGCCTTATGGAAGGTGCAACTGAAGTGAAATGTTCCGAATTTGCTGATGCTCTTATTAACAATATGGACGCAGCGATTATTAAAAACTCATAATTCAAAGTGGGGGAGAAATTATGACAATCAAACGCAAAAAAGTTTCAGTCATCGGTGCAGGATTTACAGGGGCAACAACAGCATTCTTATTAGCACAAAAAGAATTAGCAGACGTTGTATTAGTGGACATTCCGCAACTTGAAAATCCAACAAAAGGGAAAGCGTTAGATATGTTAGAAGCAAGCCCTGTACAAGGTTTCGATGCTAATATTATCGGTACATCTGATTACGTAGATACAGCTGATTCTGATGTTGTAATCATTACGGCAGGTATTGCTCGTAAGCCAGGTATGAGCCGTGATGATTTAGTAGCAACGAACTCTAAAATTATGAAAAGTGTAACGCGAGAAATTGCAAAATATTCTCCGAATACAATTATTGTTGTATTAACAAATCCAGTTGATGCAATGACATATTCTGTATTTAAAGAAGCTGGATTCCCGAAAGAGCGCGTTATCGGTCAATCTGGTGTATTGGATACAGCTCGTTTCCGTACATTTATTGCACAAGAATTAAATCTATCTGTGAAAGATATTACAGGATTTGTTCTTGGTGGACACGGCGATGAAATGGTACCGCTTGTTCGTTATTCTTATGCAGGTGGTATTCCGCTTGAAACATTAATTCCGAAAGAACGCTTAGATGCAATTGTTGAACGCACTCGTAAAGGTGGCGGTGAAATTGTAAATCTATTAGGAAATGGTAGTGCATACTACGCACCAGCTGCTTCTTTAGTAGAGATGGCAGAAGCTATCTTAAAAGACCAACGCCGCGTATTGCCAGCTATTGCATACCTTGAAGGTGAATATGGCTATAGCGATCTTTACTTAGGTGTTCCAGTTATTCTTGGCGGTAACGGAATCGAAAAGATTATTGAATTAGATCTTCTTCCAGAAGAAAAAGAAGGATTAGATCGTTCTGTAGAATCTGTACGCAGTGTAATGAAAGTTCTTGCATAAGAAAAGAAGGAAAAAGGTTCGGGGCTCCCGAATCTTTTTCCACTATTAGAGGATTATTTTTGTGAAATAATTTGAAAGCGTTATCAAATAGGTATCCTACAATGTAAAATGTAGATTTGTAGTGAATGTGCTCTCATTGTTATAAAGATTCGTATAATATACCACTTCGAGTAGGATAATTTAAATATCGATCGGAGGGATTGTATCATGTTAAAAAAGAAAAGCAAATTAGGTCGTAAAATGGATGAAATTACAGTAGGGGAAAAGTTATCCGTTACAGAGAAAATAGAAGACAAAGATTTGTTATTATATTTAGGATTAACGAATGATTCAAATCCGTTATATATTCAGCATGACTATGCATCCCAAACTCCGTATGAAAAACCAATTGTACCAAGTGTTATGTTAACGGGGATTGTTACAACTGCGGTTACAAAATACTTACCTGGTCCAGGAAGTCATGTTGTAAGGCAAGAACTTGAATTTATAAAGCCTGTATACCATTATGCAACGCTGCAAATTCATTTTGAAGTTGTTTCCGTTTACGAGAAAGATCATTTAATTGAAATGCAAATGTTTGCGTACAATGAGAAAGAAGAAGAAGTGATGAAAGGTTTACTAACAGTAGCACCGCCGCATCATTTAACAACGATATTTGAAAGAGCGCTTGATAATTTTTGATGAAAAACAGGTGATGTGATGTCACCTGTTTTTCTTATTCAGCTTAAACGGGCAATGTTATTTAGAGAAACATGAACCTTATCCACGTGGCCATAACATAATAAATACGCCAATGATGCAAACAAAGGCTCCGGTCCAATCGAATAAGTCGGGTGTTTTTTTATCAACCCACCAACCCCACAATACACTCATTACAATAAACACGCCACCGTAAGCTGCATACACTCTTCCAAAGTTTGAGAATACTTGGAATGTAGCGATGACCCCATATAAAAATAGAATCACTCCCCCGATGATGCCGATTCCAATAGAACCGCCTTCGCGCAGCCATTTCCAAATGAGATAACCACCGCCAATTTCAGCTAATCCTGCAAGAAAAAAGATAATAAATGCTTTTAACATAAGAGTCCTTTCTATAAAAATGTATTTTGTTGTATAAAGGTAACATAAAGTGGAGCATAAGTCAGTAGGGAGGACTGCCCGTTAATGCGGGATAAACTCTTATTTTTCAAAGTACAATTTTATTGAGAGGGGTATTGTTTTCTAGTATGATGGAAATGTCGGGGAAGAATACTAGGGTGAAGAATGTTTAAGAGTCTATAACCTGGAGGAAAAGAATGAGCAATCGAATTTTAGTCGTGGACGATGAGGAGTTTATCTTAACTTTAATCGAATTTAATCTGCAGCAAGCAGGGTTTGAAGTCATAACAGCGATGGATGGAGAAACAGCGCTGCATAAAGCACAGACGGAACGTCCGGATCTGATTATATTAGATTTAATGCTTCCAAAAATGGATGGAATGGAAGTTTGTAAAGAACTGCGCCTGCAGCGTATTATGACACCTATTTTAATGTTAACAGCAAAAGATGATGAGTTTGATAAAGTGTTAGGTCTTGAGCTTGGAGCGGATGACTATATGACAAAGCCGTTCAGTCCAAGAGAAGTGGTTGCGCGTGTAAAGGCTATTTTGCGCCGTACGAAACTCCACGATGAACAAGTGACGGAAGTAGAAGATGAAAATAGTATTATAATTGCTGAATTAAGAATTTTACCGGATTTTTATGAAGCATATTTCCAAGGGGAAAAGTTAGAACTTACACCAAAAGAATTTGAATTACTTGTATATTTAGCGAGACATAAAAGCCGCGTGTTAACTCGCGATCAGCTGTTAAGTGCCGTATGGAATTATGATTTTGCTGGGGATACACGTATTGTTGATGTTCATATTAGTCACTTGCGAGATAAAATCGAAAAAAATACAAAAAAACCAACTTATATTAAAACAATCCGCGGATTAGGTTACAAATTGGAGGAGCCAAAAGGGGATGAATAAATTTCGCTCAAGGCTTCTCTTTACGTTTATTTCTCTAATTGTTCTTATTTTTGTAGGGACAGGATTATTGCTTGAAAAAGTATTGGAAGGATTTTATGTTGATCGTTTCCATGAGAGATTGGAGAAAGAAACGCAGTACGTTGCTTCTGTTGTCGAAGCGGAAGGAATTGATAACGTCCTTAAGAAACCAAATGTATTTTTGAAATTTGAAGAGCAGTTTGGTGTATATGTAACGTTTGTAAATGAACAAAAACAAATTCAATATGAGACTGTAAATCAACAGGCGGTACCACGTAAAGAAGTGATGGAAGACCTTCTTCCAGAAGCAAGAAAACAAACGCATACAGTTGTGATGAAGGAAACAAAGGATGAACACCCATATTACTATGCTACGTTTATCCAAGATGCACAGGGGAAGAAAGGGTATATCATTATTAATGCTTCTATTGAGTCCTTGAAAACTGTGCATCAAAAAACATGGGGCATAGTAATTCTTGGTTTTATCACTTCTTTCTTTATTATTGTGTTTCTTGTTATGAGAATTACAGGGCAGTATATTAGACCGATTGAGTCTGTTACAAAAGTAGCTATTGAACTTGCGAAAGGAAACTATAAAGCACGTGCTTATGAAAGTCATTCGGATGAGACGGGAATGCTCAGCAAGGCAATCAACGTTTTAGCGCGTAATTTACAAGAGATGACGTTGGAGCAAGAAATGCAGCAAGATCGGCTGCATACACTCATTGAAAATATGGGAAGCGGTATGATTTTAATTGATAGCCGCGGCCATGTTAGTCTTGTCAATCGTTCTTATAAAGAGATTTTTCATGTAACAGATGAAGAGTATTTACATCGTTTATATTATGAGGCATTTACGCACAAAGAAATTGTCGAACTTGTGGAAGAAATTTTTATGACAGAGGTCAAAGTACGGAAGCAAATGTTGTTGCCTCTTGAAATTGAAAGAAAACACTTTGAAGTATATGGTGCTCCAATTATTGGAACAAACCATGAATGGAAAGGGATTGTACTTGTTTTTCATGATATTACGGAGCTTAAGAAACTTGAGCAAATGCGTAAAGATTTCTTGGCAAATGTGTCACATGAACTGAAAACGCCCATTACTTCTATTAAAGGATTTTCAGAAACGTTACTTGATGGAGCGATGGAAAATCAGCAATTTCTTGAGCATTTCTTACATATTATTTTGAAAGAAAGCGACCGAATGCAAATGTTAATTGAAGACTTACTAGATTTATCGAAAATTGAACAACAAGGATTTCGATTAGATATGGGAGTTGTCGACTTAAAAGGGTTATTAGAAGAAGTCGGTATTATATTAGAAAATAAAGCAAGTGATAAAGGCATTCGTTTACATGTCGATGTAAATGAACATATCTCTGTTGTAGGAGATGCAGGACGATTGAAGCAAGTCTTTATTAATTTAATGAATAACGCAATTTTATATACGCCAGCAGGCGGGACTGTTTCTGCTAGGCTTTCGTATGATAGTCAAAACGTATATATAAAGGTATCTGACACAGGGATTGGAATAGAAAAAGAAGAAATCCCTCGTATTTTTGAGCGTTTTTACCGCGTTGATAAAGCGCGCAGCCGCAATACAGGTGGCACGGGACTTGGATTGTCTATTGTGAAACATTTAGTTGAAGCGCATCATGGGATGATTACTGTAGAAAGTGTAATTGGGGTTGGAACGACTTTTACTGTTACCCTTCAAAAGTACAGTAAGTAGATATTTACATTATATTAACAATAGCTTCACTTTATATTAATAAAGGTCTGTTACTATAATACATGAAAACCCCTTCATCCAAGGAGTAGTTTTGGACGAGAATAAGGAGACTTATTCTCGTCACTTCCCTTTTTTAAATGGTATTTCTTCTTTTGAAATGTATTCATGCATGCTATGTTATACCGATATATATGCTGTTATATTTCAAGGGTAAGAATGAATTCCACCTATATGATGCTGAATATAATATATGAGGAAAGCCGTTGTTTTTCTTCTCTCTTCTAGTCGTGGTAATATAGAGAGAAGAAAAGGAACGGTTTTTTCTATGTATTGAGAAATCGTTTTAATTTTTTACGGGGAGGTTTTTCAAATTGGAAAAGAAAGTCGTTTTAGTTGATGGAAATAATATTGCATATCGCGCTTTCTTTGCGTTGCCGCTTTTAAACAACGACAAAGGTATACATACAAATGCCATTTATGGTTTTACGATGATGTTAATGAGAATTCTAGAAGAAGAAAAGCCAACGCATATGCTCGTTGCATTTGATGCAGGGAAAACAACGTTTCGTCATAAAACATTTAGTGAGTATAAGGGTGGCCGCCAAAAAACACCACCAGAACTATCAGAGCAATTTCCATTCATTCGTGAAATGTTAGATGCATTTCATGTGCCTCGTTACGAATTAGAGAACTACGAAGCAGATGACATTATGGGAACATTGGCGAAAGAAGCGAGTGAGCAAGGAGTTCCAGTAAAAGTCATTTCCGGAGATAAAGACTTGCTTCAGCTCGTTTCAGACAATACCCGTGTTTGTATTCCGCGTAAAGGAATTACAGAAGTGGACGAGTATACAAACGAAACATTATTTGAAAAATATAGTTTATCTCCAAAGCAAATTATTGATATGAAAGGGCTGATGGGAGATCAATCAGATAATATCCCAGGTGTCCCAGGTGTCGGTGAGAAGACGGCAATTAAATTGTTAACGCAATTTGAAACAGTAGAAGCTGTATATGAAAACTTAGACAAAGTGAGCGGTAAGAAATTAAAAGAAAAGCTTGAAGAAAATAAAGAGCAAGCATTGATGAGTAAAGAGCTAGCAACAATTATTACCGATGCACCAATTACGATTCAATTAGATGATATTGCTTATAACGGATATGACAATAGCGATATTATTCCAATGTTTGAGAACTTAGGGTTTCATTCTTTATTGACTAAGCTAGGAGCACCGATTGCAGAAACGCCTGCAGCTGAGCTAGATGATATCTCATTTGAAATCGTAGAAGAAGTAACGGAAGAAATGTTGCAGCAAGATAGTGCGCTCATTGTAGAAGTGCAAGAAGACAATTATCACGGAGCCGATATTCAAGGATTTGGTATTCAAAATGAAAACGGATGTTACTTTGTTCCGACTGATATCGCTCTTCAATCACAACCTTTTACGAGCTGGTTAGCGAATCCAGAGATGAAGAAGTATACATTTGACGCTAAGCGTGCAATTGTTGCGTTAAAGTGGAAAGGCTATGAAATAAAGGGAATCGATTTTGATTTATTAATTGCAGCTTACTTACTTGATCCAGCAGAAACCGATAAAGATTTTCGTGCCGTTGCGAAAATGAAAGAAACGCATGCTGTGCAATCAGATGAAGAGGTATATGGAAAAGGTGCAAAACGAGCTGTACCAGAGCAGACAGTTGTAGCAGAACACGTAGCGCGAAAAGTACATGTGCTATACGATGTACAGCAATCATTTGCTGAAGAACTGAAAAAGAATGAGCAGTATGAATTGTTTACAGAGCTGGAAATGCCGCTTTGCCGCGTATTAGCTGAAATGGAATGTAAAGGTGTTGCAGTTGATACAAATCGTCTCCGTAATATGGGTGATGAAATTGGCTGCGCAGCTCAAGAAAATGGAAGAAGAAATTTACGAGCTTGCAGGAACGGAATTCAATATTAATTCACCGAAACAACTTGGTGTGATCTTGTTTGAAAACTTAAACTTACCGGTTATAAAAAAGACAAAAACAGGTTATTCTACATCGGCTGATGTGCTTGAAAAATTAATGGAGCATCATGAAATTATTCCGAAAATCTTACACTATCGTCAGCTGGGAAAATTAAATTCTACGTACATTGAAGGTTTGCTGAAAGTTGTTTATACAGATTCGTCCAAAATCCATACACGTTTTAATCAAGTATTAACACAAACGGGACGTTTAAGTTCAACAGATCCAAACTTACAAAACATTCCGATTCGTTTAGAAGAAGGACGAAAAATACGTCAAGCGTTTATTCCATCAGAAAAAGATTGGGTTATGTTTGCTGCGGATTATTCTCAAATCGAATTACGTGTATTAGCACATATTTCTGAAGATAACGGTTTAACCGAGGCCTTCCAACATGATATGGATATTCACACAAAAACAGCGATGGATGTGTTTGGAGTTGAAAAAGAGGGGTAACCTCTAATATGAGACGACAAGCGAAAGCTGTAAATTTCGGAATTGTGTACGGAATTAGTGATTATGGTTTATCGCAAAACCTTGGCATTACAAGAAAAGCAGCAGCTGATTTCATTCAAAAGTATTTAGAGAGTTTTCCGGGAGTAAAAGAATATATGAATGATATTGTGCAAGATACGAAGCAAAAAGGATATGTATCTACATTGCTGAATCGTCGCCGTTACATCCCAGAAATTACGAGCCGCAATTTTAATCTGCGCAGCTTTGCAGAACGCACGGCAATGAATACACCTATTCAAGGAAGTGCTGCGGACATTATTAAGAAAGCGATGATTATTATGGCGGATCGACTAGAAGAAGAAGGATTACAAGCTCGTCTTCTTTTGCAAGTGCACGATGAACTTATTTTTGAAGTGCCTCAAGAGGAAGTGGAAAAGCTAGAGAAGCTTGTACCTGAGGTAATGGAACATGCGATTGAACTTTCTGTTCCATTAAAGGTTGATTACTCATATGGTCCAACATGGTACGACGCAAAATAAGGAAGTGATAGTATGCCAGAACTACCAGAGGTTGAAAATGTAAGGCGAACGCTAGAGAAGCTCGTCAAAGGAAAGACGATTGAAGAAGTGATTGTAACATACCCGAAATTGGTGAAAGAGCCAGATGATGCTGAACTTTTCAAAGAGATGCTGCGCGGAGAAACGATTGAAAAGGTCGAACGCCGCGGTAAGTTTCTTCTTATATATGTAACCCATTACGTCATTGTTTCGCATTTGCGAATGGAAGGGAAATATATGCTGCACGAAGCAAATGATCCAGTTGATAAACATACACACGTCCGTTTTCGTTTTACAGACGGTACGGAACTTCGTTATAAAGATGTACGTAAATTCGGTACGATGCATCTTTTCGAAAAAGGAACGGAGCTTACAGTCATGCCGCTGTCAGATTTAGGACCTGAGCCTTTTTCGGCTGAATTAACACCGGCGTATTTACGAGAAAGAATGCAAAAAACCGCTCGGAAAGTAAAAGTTGTCTTGCTAGATCAACGTATTGTAGTTGGTCTTGGTAATATATATGTAGATGAAGTATTATTCCGTTCACGTATTCATCCAGAGCGAGAAGCGTCTTCTTTAACGAATGAGGAATTTGAAACGTTGTATAAAGAAATTGTTGCAACATTAACAGAAGCGGTCGAGCGTGGTGGAAGTACAATTCGTACGTATATGAATTCGCAAGGACAAATTGGTTCATTTCAAGAACGATTTTACGTATATGGAAAAAAGGTGAACCATGTGTAACATGTGGCACTGCACTTGAAAAAACAGTTGTTGGCGGACGAGGTACACATTATTGCCCTGTTTGTCAGTTGAAAAGTTAAACAAACAAAACATCAGTAAAAATACTTATTGATGACAGCATCATTTTATCCCACATTAAAGGACAGTAAGACCCCCACCTTCAAGATGCAGAGAGAAGCAGGGAGCTAGGTGGGGGATAACTGTCCGTAAAAGCCCGATTGGTTCAACTAACCATCAGTGGGGATGAAGAAAACCCCACTGATGGAAGTTTCAATATATTTTTTGTAATAACATCGGATAGGCTTCTGTCATATATATACAACAAAGCTATGTATAGGGAAGGAGCTTATCGATGTATCATTATTTCTCTCTTATTTTATTAGCTTTTACGCTAAGTTTAGATAGCTGCAGTGTGGGGCTTACATATGGGCTCCGCAACGTCCGAATTCCACTGAAATCTATTATTGTAATCGGGATTTGTTCAGCTGTTGTGATGATATTATCAATGGGAATCGGGCATATGATTGCACAAGTTTTTTCGCCGGTGCTTGCGACAAGAATTGGAGGATTGGTTCTCGTAGCAATCGGTGCGTGGGTGTTGTATCAATTTTTTCAAAGTGATAAAAAAGAGGAAGCACCGCAAGAAGAAAAAGTATGGAACTTAGAAATTGCTTCTCTCGGCCTTGTCATTCAAATTTTGCGAAAACCGACTGTTGCTGATTTTGATAAATCTGGGACAATTTCGGGGGTGGAAGCACTTCTTCTTGGTATGGCGCTTTCATTAGATTCATTTGGAGCAGGTATTGGGGCGTCTTTACTTGGATATTCCCCATTTACGATGGCGGGATTAGTTGCGGTAATGAGCTCGTTATTTTTATTTATTGGAATGAAAGCGGGAACGATATTATCAAATATGCGATGGCTACAAAAGCTTACGTTTTTGCCGGGTATATTACTTATTATTATTGGAATTTGGAAAATGTAAGAGGAGACGTGAACCGATGTTTCACGTCTCTATTTTTAAAGGATACGAATTTATCCCGCATTAACGGGCAGTAAGCCCCCACCGCAAGGTGCAGAGAGAAGCGAGGAAGCTAGGTGGGAGATAACTGCCTGTAAAAGCCCGATTGGTTCAACTAACCATCAGTGGGGGATGAAAAAACCACTGATGGAAGTTTCACTTTATCCCGCTATTCGCGGGCAGTAAGCCCCACCGCAAGATGCAGAAAGAAGCGAGGAAGATGGGTGGGGGATAACTGCTGGCATGTGCTCGATTGGACGGGCTCTCCAGCAGTGGGAAATGAAGAAAACCCCACTGCTGGAAGTTTCGCTTTATAAAAGTTGGAGATGTCTAGCTTCAGCGCTTGTTTTGCTAAACAGGATGCTTAAGCTTTTCTTAAGGGGAATTTTGATGACAGTTGTAATTGGATTAACAGGCGGCATTGCAAGTGGAAAAAGTACAGTATCACAAATGTTTCAAGGTTTTCATGTTCCAGTTATTGATGCAGATATTATTGCGAGGGAAGTTGTAGAACCAGGGAAGGAAGCGTATAACGAAATTGTAACAGCATTTGGGAAAGAAGTGCTGGGGGAAAATGGAGAACTAGATCGTCCGAAGCTTGGTAGCATCGTATTTCATAATGAAGAAAAACGTTTGCTGTTAAACGGCATTGTTCACCCTGCTGTACGAAAAGAAATGAATGCACAAAAGGATATGTACATAAGAGAAAAAGCGCAAGCGGTTGTGCTCGATATTCCACTTTTATTTGAGAGTAAATTAACAGGTCTAGTAGATAAAATTTTGCTAGTTTATGTTGATAGTGAGACTCAGCTTACAAGATTAATGGAGCGCAACAATTTTAAAGAAGAAGAGGCAAAAGCCCGTATTGCTTCGCAAATGCCGCTAGAAGATAAAATCACATTAGCGGATGAAGTGATTAATAATAATGGCACAATGGAAGAGACGAAAGCCCAATTAAGTCGCATTTTAAAAGAATGGAACATTATTAAATAAAAAAATTTAAAAATGATGAAATTGTTTAGTGACATATCTTCTTTTTGTGTTATACTATTATTGGGATTGGAGATAAATAGTATAACGCAATCAAGGGGATAACATATTATGATTCGTGTGGCAATTAATGGGTTTGGACGTATTGGGAGAATGGTGTTTCGCCAAGCTATAAAAGAAAGCGCATTCGAAATTGTAGCGATTAATGCGAGCTACCCATCTGAAACGTTAGCACATTTAATTAAATATGATACAGTTCACGGTAAATTTGATGGTACAGTAGAAGCGTTTGAAGATCATTTATTAGTAGATGGCAAAATGATTCGCCTTTTAAACAACCGCGATCCAAGAGAATTGCCTTGGAAAGAAATGGGAGTAGACGTTGTAATTGAAGCAACAGGTAAGTTTAACTCCAAGGAAGGCGCAAGTCTTCACGTAGAAGCTGGTGCGAAAAATGTTATTTTAACTGCACCAGGAAAAAATGAAGATGTAACAGTTGTTGTTGGTGTAAACGACGAACAACTTGATATTACAAAACATACCGTTATTTCAAATGCATCTTGTACAACAAACTGCTTAGCACCTGTTGTAAAGGTGTTAGATGAGCAGTTTGGAATTGAAAACGGTTTAATGACAACAGTTCATGCTTATACAAATGACCAAAACAATATTGATAATCCACATAAAGATTTACGCAGAGCACGTGCATGTGGCCAGTCTATCATTCCAACAACGACAGGTGCTGCGAAAGCGTTAGCAAAAGTTCTTCCGCATTTAAATGGAAAACTTCATGGTATGGCACTTCGCGTTCCAACACCAAACGTATCTCTTGTTGACTTAGTTGTGGATGTAAAGCGCGATGTAACAGTGGAAGAAATTAATGAAGCATTTATGACAGCGGCTAACGGTGCGTTAAAAGGAATTGTCGCATTTAGTGATGAGCCTCTTGTTTCTATAGATTTTAATACAAATACACATTCCGCAATCGTTGATGGTTTATCTACAATGGTAATGGGCGAGCGCAAAGTGAAAGTACTTGCTTGGTACGATAACGAATGGGGTTATTCTCGTCGTGTTGTAGATCTTGTAAAGCTTGTTGTAGATCAATTTGCGAAACAAGAAAACGTACAACATATTTAATAGATGAGAAAAGGGCAAGCGTTAGCTAGCCTTTTTCTTTTTTTATGAAAGGAAAAGAATACATATGCTTTTTCTTTGTAAATCACCTAAAAGAGCTATAATTACTGTAATTTGGAGTCTTTTCTTTTGTTTTCGGAGAAAAGAAAAAGAGAAAGTGTCATCGGAAAAATGAAAAACTGTTGTTGCAAAATGAAAATAAACAAAGTATACTAACATTCGTAAACTTAAGAGCTGAGGTGGTAGTCACTACTTAAAGGGTTAGGACCTCTCTGGACTAACTTTCCCCGTGGTAGTGGAGCAAACCAAATTGCAAATTAGTTTTCAATTCGAACAGTTAGATTAAATTTATAAGGGGGAACTGTAGAATGGATACTATGGATACTATGGGTCGTCACGTAATCGCGGAACTTTGGGATTGCGATTTCGACAAACTTAATGATATGCCTTATATTGAAAAATTATTTGTGGATGCAGCACTTCGAGCAGGCGCTGAAGTACGTGAGGTTGCTTTCCATAAATTTGCACCACAAGGTGTAAGTGGGGTTGTAATTATTTCTGAATCTCACTTAACAATCCACAGCTTTCCAGAACATGGTTATGCAAGTATTGATGTATATACTTGCGGAGATCGCATTGATCCGAATGTTGCTGCAGAGTACATCGCTGAAGGTTTGAGCGCAAAAACGAGAGAGAGCATTGAACTTCCTCGTGGTACAGGTAGCTTCGAAATTAAACAAAGAGAGACAAAAGCTCTTTAAAAAAGAAGATAAGTGATTTAAAATGTAAAGAGGTGTATTATACACCTCTTTTTAATTTATCTGCTATTTGCGGACAGTAAGACTCACACTGATGGAAGTCTGGGTAAATTAATTGTTAGAAAGATAAAAAAGAATAACGTACATAAGTATATTTGATTAAGGGTTTATAATATAGAAGAGATAATTCTTGTTTATAATGTTTTGGTTTTGTTAAGATAAAATTAAATTGTAAAGGAGTGAATGGATTGCGTTGTCCATCCTGTTTTCACAATGGTACGAGAGTATTGGATTCGCGTCCAGTTGACGAAGGGCGATCGATTCGTAGAAGAAGAGAGTGCGAAAGTTGTCTCAATCGCTTTACAACATTTGAACGTGTCGAGGAGCCACCACTAATTGTTGTAAAGAAAGAAGGAATGCGAGAAGAGTTTAACAAAGAGAAAATTTTGCGCGGTTTAATTAAAGCGTGTGAAAAACGACCTGTATCTTTAAAACAACTAGAAGAAATCACGCAACATGTAGAACGTGAATTGCGTAACTTAGGAATGTCAGAAGTAAAAAGCGATATGATTGGTGAAATGGTCATGGAAGAGCTTCGTGATATTGATGATGTTGCATATGTACGTTTTGCATCTGTTTATCGACAATTTAAAGATTTGAACGTATTTATTGAAGAATTAAAAGATATACTTCAAAAAGAACGAAAATAAAAGAGCTAGAAGCGTAAGCTATTAGCTCTTTTTTTCACTAATAAGTAGTAACGAACGGAAATATAAATCACATATATCCCGCTATTTGCGGGCTGTAAGATCTCTACCTCGAAATTCTGAGAAAACAAAGAAGAAAGGTGGAGGACAACTGCTGGCATGCACCCGATTGGTGAGAGCTTTCCATCAGTGAGCCCTTCACTGATGGAAGTTTCACTTTATCCCGCATTAACGGGCAGTAAGACCCCCACCTCAAGATTCAGAGAAAAGCGAAGAAGAGAGGTAGGGGATAACTGTCCGTAAAAGCCCGATTGGTTCAACTAACCATCAGTGGGGGATGAAAAAACCCCCCACTGATGGAAGTTTCACTTTATGATAAGAATGGATAACAGAAAGGATTTGCAAGAATGGAAAGACAGTCATGGATGGAGTTACTGCCAATTGACCGTTATAAAGTAAGTGCAAGAGGACTGCTCAGTAATTATGACCGTAAAGTGCTTACGATGCTATATCAACCGCTAATCGGTAGTAAAGCTTTTAGTTTATATATGACATTGTGGGGAGAATTGGAGCAGGATCGTTTATTTGGAAGAGAAAATACACACCATTCTATTATGGTAACGATGCAAATGCCGCTCCCAGATATTTATGAAGAACGTATAAAACTAGAGGCAATTGGACTTTTAAATGTGTATATGAAAAAAGAAAAAGATATTCGCATGTTTATTTATGAGTTGCAGCCACCTCTCATGCCGAAGCAATTTTTTGATGATATTGTATTAAGTATTTTTTTATATAACCGCTTAAGCAAGGCAAAATACAATCAAGTAAAGCAATATTTTTTAGAAGAAGAATTTGACTTTGTTTCTTATGAAAATATGACACGATCCTTTAATGATGTGTTTGGCTCGTTTAATCCAGGACAAGTTGAGTATGCCAAGGAAGAATTGCTTATACCAAATGCAACTGTGATGCCGGGCAGAGCGCAGGGGAATGCACCTAAGCTCTGGAATGATTTCTTTGATTTTTCATTATTTGTAGAAGGATTATCAGCACTCGTTCCGCGCAAAGCCATTACAGAACAGATGCGTGAATGTGTGATGACATTAGCTTACGTATACGGGATTGATCCGCTATCCATGCAAAATATTGTTCTTGGTGCTGTTACAGAACATCATACAATTGATATGGAGCGACTGCGAAAAGGTGCGCGTGATTGGTACCAATTTGAGAATGGACAAGCGCTCCCAGTATTTAGTGAACGAACGCAGCCATTGCATGCGCGGACGATGAAAGAGAAAGAGCCGAAAACACAAGAAGAAATGCTCATTAAACAGTTAGAAGAAATTTCGCCAAGAGAGTTATTAAAAGAAATTTCGGGCGGAGCTGAGCCGACGAAAGCTGATTTGCAAATTATTGAAGAAGTGATGTTGAATCAAAAGCTCACACCAGGCGTTGTAAATGTGCTTATTTATTATGTGATGCTTCGTTCTGATATGAAGCTGGCGAAATCGTACGTGGAAAAAATCGCTGGACATTGGGCGCGTAAAAAAGTTACAACAGTAACAGAAGCGATGAGTCTTGCGAAAGAGGAAAACCGTCAATATCAAGAGTGGGCAGAAACAAAGAAAAAAGGAAAGACGACGAAGAAAACAGTTCGTAAAGAACTTGTACCAGATTGGTTAAAGGAACAAGCTGAAGAGAGCGAACAATTGGCTGAACAATCGCCTCGCAGTGAAGGTCATGAAAAATTAGAAGAAGAGCGTAAAAAGTTAGAGGAAGAGCTGAAAAAATATAAGCGAAACGAATAGAGGAGAGCTCCCTTTGAGGTGAAAAAATGGAACCGATTCAAAATACATTTGCGAAGTTAATGCAAAATGAAAATTTTAAGAATAGATATGAAGTATTGAAACAAGAGGTAATGACGCATCCGCGTGTAAAAGAGTTTATAGAAGAGCATCAGGGTGAAGTGACAACGTCCATGGTAGAACGCAGCCTTGTGAAGTTATATGAGTACATCGGGCAAAGTGTTAGATGTGAGGATTGTCCGAACTTAGAGTCATGTAAAAATATGATTCAAGGATATGAACCAAAGCTTATCATTCAAGGTAAGATGATTGATATTCAATATGATCGTTGCGTAAGAAAAGTGGCTTATGATGAGAGGAAGAAACATGAGAAGTTAATTCAAAGTGTGTATATGCCAAGTGATATTTTGCAAGCTTCTATGGGAAATTTAGACCCATCAGATTTAGAGCCGCGGTTTCAGGCAATTCGTGCTGCTAATGAATTTTTAAGTGCATATGAGCCTGGAAAAAAAGTGCAGGCAATATACTTTCATGGGCCATTTGGTGTAGGGAAAACCTATCTTTTAGGAGCAATTGCCAATGAACTGGCGCTGAAAAAAATAAGTTCGATGATTGTGTACTTACCAGAATTTTTACGTGAAATTAAAAGTTCATTGCAAAATAATACAATTAGTGAAAAGATTGATGCAGTGAAGCGTGTATCAGTATTAATGTTAGATGATATTGGAGCAGAAGCGATGTCGAGCTTTGTGCGCGATGATGTACTTGGAGCGATTTTACAATTTCGTATGCTGGAGAACTTACCGACGTTTTTTACATCTAACTTTGATTTTAAACAGTTGGAACATCATTTAACATATACACAGCGCGGAGAAGAAGAAGAAATGAAAGCAGCCCGCATTATGGAGCGTATTAAATATTTAGCAAAGCCGGTTCCTATTGGTGGGAAAAACCGCCGGCATAAGTAAAGAGCAAGCAGTGAGCTTGCTCTTTATTTTTTGGAAGGAAATATAATAAAGCATTACTTTGAATGATAAATTACTTTACGCTTGTATCATTTTTTGTACATCCCCCTAATATATATGGAAATAGCAAGAATTATAAAAGGGGGACAAAAGTGATTGAAATCTGCTTTGAAGAAAAAAATGATGCTATTGTTATATATAAAGAGCTGAAAAAACGGACAGATGATATATATGCAGAAATAAGCATTTATTTGTACGAACAAATGGTGATTGTTCATATACCAATACAAGAATCATGCTACATTGATCGAGTGGTTATCCCTGTACTTGTTCAATATATTATAAATACAAAACAAGATGAATGGATAAGTGATATTTTAAAAGAGAAGTTTTACTATGAAGAGCGAGAAGAACGAATTCAAATTTTACATATGGCTCATTCTATTTTAAATGGGAGACGTAAGGGGCTAAACGATGCCCCTTCTAAACAAAGAGGGAAAGAATTGGTGGTTTCTTCCTTGCGGGGGTGGATGCATGATAAGATGTCTTTTTCGTTTGAAGCATACATTCGTTTTCGCTTGAGAAAGTACAATGAATTTTTATATCGCACTACAGAGATGGCGATAGATGAATATAAGTTAGAACAAGAGTATCAAATGTTTGTGGAAACGCTCCGGCAGCAAGTGAGCAGCCGGAAATCGCGTTTGTCATGCTTGCATCTTGTGTTTGATGACAGTTTTATTTTTTATGATGAAAAGGGAGCTCGTTTAAAACAAGATAAACTTGTTCAGTATATAGAAGAAGAATTACTCTCTCAAAAAGGCTTGTACATTGATCCGAATATTATGGCACCGCTTCTTTCAATCTCGCCTAAAACAATTCATCTGTATACGAAAGAGCAAGATCATAATATGATTGTGACAATTCAAAATGTGTTTCAAGAGAGAGTACAACTATATGCGCTTCATGAATTTGAAAAGAATGTGAAAAATTATAAAAATAAAGGGAACGCCCTTGATTTTCTAAATTTTTGAGCATATAATTACGTACATACATGAAAATACATTAAAATGTTACGATGAGGACATGAGTAATTGTCTACGATTCTCAGAGAGGGAAGCCTTAGGCTGTGAGCTTCTTAATACGAGATTATTACTTACCACCTCTGAACTTCAGCAGTGAACGAAATTCTAGTAATTGCTGACGGTAAATGCCGTTATAATGAACTTGAGCAGTTAACAATGCGTTAGCTGGAACAAGGGTGGAACCACGAATTCAACACTCGTCCCTTTTTATAGGGATGGGTGTTTTTTATTTTGACTATGAAAAAGGAGTGACCAAAGATGGCAGACGTAGTAAAAATTACATTTCCAGACGGAGCTGTGAAGGAATTTCCAAAAGGAATAACAACAGAAGATATTGCTGCTTCTATTAGCCCTGGCTTAAAGAAAAAAGCAATTGCAGGGAAATTAAACGAGGAAATGGTAGACTTACGTACACCGATTGAGCAAGATGGTGCGATTTCTATCGTTACATTAGATTCTGAAGATGGTTTATACATTTTACGCCACTCAACAGCTCACCTTTTAGCACAAGCATTAAAGCGTTTATATAAAGATGTGAAGCTTGGAATTGGGCCTGTTATTGAAAATGGTTTCTATTATGATATCGATATGGAAGAAGCAATTACAGTTGAAGACTTCCCGAAAATTGAAAAAGAAATGCAAAAGATTGTGAACGAGAACCTAGAAATCGTTCGTCATGAAGTACCACGTGCTGAAGCACTTCGTCGTTATGAAGAAATCGGCGATGAGTTAAAATTAGAATTGATTAATGATCTTCCAGAAGATGCGGTTATTTCAATTTATGAACAAGGCGAATTTTTCGATCTTTGCCGCGGAGTTCACCTTCCATCTACAGGGAAAATTAAAGTGTTTAAACTGTTAAGCGTTGCTGGTGCTTACTGGCGTGGAGATAGCGATAATAAAATGCTACAACGTATTTACGGTACTGCATTCGTGAAAAAAGCGGAATTAGATGAGCATCTACGTATGCTTGAAGAAGCGAAAGAGCGTGATCACCGTAAATTAGGTAAAGAGTTAAAACTATTTACAAATAGCCAAAAAGTAGGACAAGGTTTACCACTTTGGTTACCAAAAGGTGCAACAATCCGTCGAATTATCGAGCGTTACATTGTTGATAAAGAAGCAAGCTTAGGATATGACCACGTATATACTCCAGTATTAGGAAGCCGAGAGCTTTATGAAACTTCTGGTCACTGGAATCACTACCGAGATGGCATGTTCCCATCAATGGAAATGGATAATGAGGAATTAGTACTTCGTCCAATGAACTGCCCTCACCATATGATGGTTTATAAAAACGATATCCACAGCTATCGTGAATTACCGATCCGTATTGCAGAGCTTGGAACAATGCACCGTTATGAAATGTCTGGTGCATTATCTGGGTTACAACGTGTACGCGGGATGACTTTAAATGATGCGCACATTTTCGTTCGTCCAGACCAAATTAAAGAAGAATTAAAACGCGTTGTAAACTTAACTTTAGAAGTATACAAAGACTTTGGTTTAGAAAATTATTCATTCCGCTTATCTTATCGTGATCCAGAGGATACTAAAAAGTATTATGATGACGATGAAATGTGGGAAAGAGCACAAGGCATGTTAAAAGAAGCTATGGATGAAATGGGTCTTGAGTACTATGAAGCTGAAGGTGAAGCGGCATTCTACGGTCCGAAACTTGACGTGCAAGTCCGTACTGCGCTTGGAAAAGACGAAACACTTTCAACTGTACAATTAGACTTCTTACTTCCAGAACGCTTTGAGTTAACTTACATCGGTGAAGATGGTAAGCATCATCGACCAGTTGTTATTCACCGTGGTGTTGTATCAACTATGGAACGCTTTGTTGCTTTCTTAATCGAAGAATATAAAGGTGCATTCCCAACTTGGTTAGCACCAGTTCAAGTACAAGTAATTCCAGTTTCTCCGCAAGTACATTTAGACTATGCGAAGAAAGTACAAGAAGAATTACAACGTGCTGGTATTCGCGTTGAAGTGGATACTCGTGATGAGAAAATCGGTTATAAAATCCGCGAGGCACAAATGCAAAAAATCCCGTATATGCTTGTAGTAGGTGACAATGAAGTTGCTGAAACTGGTGTAAACGTACGTAAATACGGTGAACAAAAATCAGAAACAATCTCATTAGATGCTTTCGTTGACTTAATTAAAGTTGAAGGAAAACGATAAGAAAAAGCCGCGGTTCGTCCGCGGCTTTTTTGTATGTTTTGTTTGGTAATAAGAACCAAAGTTTGCTTTGTATAAAAAAATGTTGCATGTATTCGTTTTGTTTGTTACAATATTTTTTGTTGCTACTTAAGAAGCTCAACTTCTTGACACGCATCACGTCCTATGATAGAATCATCAAGGATAATAGAATACGGATTTGTGGAACAAGTAGAAGCACCCGCTTCTCACCTGATTGACGCGAAAGCAGTTACCAGGTAAATGTATTTCTTACTTAAGATATTACAAGTGTGGGTGTCATATACCCGCACTTTTTTGTTTGGGTTCTGCCTTCCCAAAACGTATTCCCATAAAAACCTTGGAGGTGGCTTACTATTAGCAAGGACATGATGATTA
Source organism: Bacillus sp. EA-CB0995 (assembly GCF_055814245.1). Classification (NCBI taxonomy): domain Bacteria; kingdom Bacillati; phylum Bacillota; class Bacilli; order Caryophanales; family Bacillaceae; genus Bacillus; species Bacillus sp. EA-CB0995. Next base: position 1,138,672 of record NZ_CP169269.1, read on the forward strand.
ACGAGCAAATTCGTGCACGTGAAGTACGTTTAGTTGGTGCAAATGGTGATCAACTTGGAATTAAGTCTCGTCAAGAAGCATTAGACATGGCTGCAAACGTAAATCTTGATCTAGTATTAGTTGCTCCAAATGCGAAACCACCAGTATGCCGTATTATGGACTACGGAAAATTCCGCTTTGAGCAACAAAAGAAAGAAAAAGAGCAGCGCAAAAATCAAAAAATCATTAGTATGAAAGAAGTACGTTTAAGTCCAACAATTGATGAACATGACTTTAACACAAAACTTCGTAATGCTATTAAATTCTTGGAGAAAGGCGACAAAGTTAAAGCGTCTATTCGCTTTAAAGGTCGTGCTATTACTCATAAAGAAATCGGTCAACGTGTTTTAGATCGCTTCTCTGAAGCTTGTGCTGAAGTTAGTACAATTGAATCTAAGCCAAAAATGGAAGGACGTAGCATGTTCTTAGTTTTAGCACCGAAAAATGATAAGTAATAAATAGAGGAGGAAATCACTATGCCTAAACAGAAAACTCACCGCGGCGCTGCAAAGCGTTTCAAAAAAACAGGATCTGGTAAACTAAAGCGTTCTCACGCTTACACAAGCCACTTATTCGCTAACAAATCTACAAAAGCTAAACGTAAATTACGTAAAGCTGGTGTAGTAAGCGCTGGTGACTTCAAACGTATTCGTCAAATGCTTGACAACATGTAATTAATATTTTGTTCAGATAGATATCTAGGAGGGAAATAATATGCCAAGAGTAAAAGGTGGTACGGTTACTCGTAAACGTCGTAAAAAAATTATTAAATTAGCAAAAGGTTACTACGGTTCTAAACATACATTATACAAAGTTGCTAACCAACAAGTAATGAAATCTTTAATGTATGCGTTCCGTGACCGTCGTCAAAAGAAACGTGACTTCCGTAAATTATGGATCACTCGTATTAACGCAGCTGCTCGTATGAACGGTCTTTCTTACAGCCGTTTAATGAACGGTCTTAAAGTTGCTGGTATCGAAGTAAACCGTAAAATGCTTGCTGACCTAGCTGTTCATGACGAAAAAGCTTTCGCTGAATTAGCAACAGCTGCTAAAACTGCTTTAAATAAGTAATGATAAAAAATCCTTAGGACATTGTTCCTAAGGATTTTTTTATTTTTCGTAAATTAACATTGTTTTTGCTGAAATGGAAGAAAGAAAGATGAATGGACGTGTTGTGCCATATATGACAAAATAAGCATAAAAGGCACAATAATATAGAAGAATAAAGATAAAAAGTCGGAGGGGGTCTCTGACTTTTTATCTTTATCCCGCATTAAGGGGTAGTAAGAACCCCCCATTGATGGAAGTTTCACTTTATTTAGGTGTATAGTCATAAGCTCACTTATATACGGAAGAACGATGGTGGTAAGGAGGAGTTTGACTTCAGACAATCATGTCTTTCCACGCGAAACTGACACTGTTATAATGTAAGAATGTAACTTGCTTATTTTCTTATATTTACCATTAGAATGGAACAATATCGGATAATGTTTATTGGATATTGAAGGAGGAGTACGTTTTGGATTTACTACAACTATTTAAATTACAAAAAGAATTAGATGATCGTATTGCGAGAGAACATAATTTAGAGCCAAAAAAGTTGTTAAAAGAAAAGATGCTAGCGCTTCTTGTGGAAATTGGAGAACTTGCAAACGAGACACGCTGCTTTAAATATTGGAGCAACAAGCCAGCATCTGAGCGTGCAATTGTACTAGAAGAGTATGTGGATGGGTTACATTTTATTTTATCTATCGGAATTGACTTAGGAATTGATAAAAATTTCTTATTTTATAAGTGTGCAATAACAAATAAAACACAGGTAGAAATTTTCTTAGATGCATATGCAAAAGTAATCCGTTTTAATGAACAGCCGTCTATTACGAATTATATTGAATTGTTTACGAGCTATCTTCGCCTAGGACAAGCACTTGATTTTGGTCAAGAAGAGATTGAAAAAGCATATTTAGATAAAAACGAAGTGAATCATCAGCGTCAAACAGAAGGGTATTGATGAAATTTTTTGAACATTCTTTTCCGCTCTTGTATAATTAAAGAGATGAAGAAAAAGGAGGACATTGTCCAATGACAAAACTAGATGCGACATTGACGATGCTAAAAGAACTAACAGACGCGCGCGGGATTGCTGGAAATGAACGTGAGCCTCGTGAAGTAATGAAGAAGTATATCGCACCGTTTGCTGATGAAGTGTCAACAGATAACTTAGGAAGCTTAGTTGCGAAAAAATTGGTGATGGTAACGGCCCGAAAATTATGGTAGCTGGTCATTTAGATGAAGTTGGTTTTATGATTACGCAAATTGATGATAAAGGTTTCTTACGCTTCCAAACAGTTGGCGGCTGGTGGTCACAAGTTATGTTAGCGCAGCGCGTAACAATTGTTACGAGCAAAGGTGATGTAACGGGTGTCATTGGTTCGAAGCCACCTCATGTTCTATCAGTTGATGCTCGTAAAAAGCCGGTTGATATTAAAGATATGTTTATTGATATTGGTGCTTCTAGTAAAGAAGAGGCAATGGAGTGGGGCGTACGTCCAGGAGATCAAGTTGTACCATACTTCGAATTCCAAGTGATGAAAAATGAGAAAATGTTACTTGCAAAGGCATGGGATAACCGCATTGGTTGTGCAATCGCAATCGATGTTTTAAAACAATTAAAAGATGAAAAACATCCAAATATCGTATATGGTGTTGGAACGGTTCAAGAAGAAGTAGGTTTACGAGGTGCGAAAACATCTGCGAACTACATTCAACCGGATATTGCTTTTGCGGTAGATGTTGGTATCGCTGGAGATACACCGGGAATTAGTGAAAAAGAAGCACAAGGCAAAATGGGTGATGGCCCGCAAATTATTTTATATGATGCATCTATCGTTGGACATAAAGGTCTTCGTGATTTCGTTGTTGGTGTAGCAGATGAATTAAACATTCCATATCAATACGATGCACTTCCAGGCGGCGGAACGGATGCAGGTGCAATTCATGTTTCTGTGGATGGTATTCCAGCGATGGCAATTACAATTGCAACTCGCTATATTCATTCTCATGCTGCAATGTTGCATCGCGATGACTATGAAAACACAGTGAAGTTAATTGTAGAAGTTGTGAAACGTCTTGATGCTGAGGCTGTACATAACATTACATTTGATTAATATACGAAAGAGCGAAGGGACATTCCTTTCGCTCTTTTTCATCCCGCATTAACGGGCAGTAAGCCCCCCACCTCAAGATTTAGAGAAAGCGAGGAAGATAGGTGGGGGACAACTGCCCGTAAAAGCTCGATTGGTTCAACTAACCATCAGTGGGGAATGAAAAAACCCCCACTGATGGAAGTTTCACTTTATTTAAATGGTGGTTCTAATCCAGCGGCTGTATACGGACCTAAAATGATTAAACGAGATAGCTGCAAGGCCATATAATGAGGCGTATACGGCATATTTTGTCTTAACCAAGAAATAATCATACCTAAATGTGCACCTGCCATATAACTAGTGAGAATATCACGAGGTACAATTAATTCTTCTTCATTTGGTTGTGAAAGAGAAAGGGCGTTAAGCAAATTCGTTTGAATTGCTTTCATCATTTGTGAGGAAAACTTCGGAATCCCATTCTCTCCGAGCATCACTTGATAAAAAAAGCATGTTCAGCAATATGGCTAAATAAAGATAAAAAGATAGGATGAGGAGTATCAAAAGTAAGTTCAAACTCCCTCTTATCTAATTTCTTCGATTTGAGAATATCTGCTAATGCTGTTAACATTTCTGCAATGCTTTTGTCTAATAAATCATATTTGTCATGATAATGACTATAAAAGGTTGCGCGGTTTACAGTTGCCTTTTCAGCAATATCTTGAACCGTAATGCTATCAAAACCTTTTTCATGTATTAAAGATATAAGAGCATCACGTATCGCTTGTCTCGTTCGTTTTACGCGTGGATCGTTTGAATTTTTAATAGACATTTTCGTTCTCCTTGCTTGATTTTTTTATACTTTTTCAACATATATATGAAGGACTGTTGGAAAAACAACATATCGAAATAAATTGTTGGTTGTCACTCAGAATGAATTATTTATAATTATAAACGATATTCTTTTTCTTAGCACAAAATAAGGAGAGGATTTTGTGCTCGAAAAAGGGTTATTTTTTTAACTAGTCCTTAACAATATGAATGGTCAATATTGTTAACTAAAAAAGAGAAGGACTTTTTAGAAAATACATTAATATTCAAAACAAGGAGAGAACACAATGAGTCAATTTCGGAGAATGATTATCATCAATGTTATTACATTGATTGTGTTAGTTGGCGGCGGATTTGCCGGCTATTATTATTACAATCAATCAACAAGTTATTTAAAAACGGACAATGCAAAAATTGATGGAAAAGTTGTACCTATTGCATCTCCAGTTGCTGGGAAATTAACAAACTGGACAGCTGAAGTAGGAAAAAGTTATAGTGCTGGGGATAAAGTAGGTTCTGTAACGAGTAATGCTGGCGGAACAGCACAAGAAGTGGATATTACAGTTCCGACAAATGCAACACTTGTTCAATCGAATGCAACGCAAGATTCTTACATTGCTCCAGGAACACCGCTTGCATATGCCTATAATATGAGTGATTTATGGGTAACAGCAAACATTAAAGAAACAGACATCGACGATATTCAAAAAGGGCAAGAAGTAGATGTGTACGTAGACGCATATCCTAATACAACGTTAACAGGAAAAGTAGAACAAATTGGTTTAACAACGGCAAATACGTTCTCTATGCTGCCATCTAGTAATGCAACAGCAAACTATACGAAAGTAACACAAGTTATTCCAGTTAAAATTTCATTAGACCATAGTAAATCGTTAAATATTGTCCCAGGCATGAATGTCACAGTTCGGATTCATAAGTAAGGGGGAATGAAATATGTCCTCGATCTTTATTGCAGGATACGCTCTTTTATGTATTGCCGTATTCATTATTGTAAATCGTGTTTTTAGAAAGAAAGACACACAAAGGATAGAAGAACCGGTTCAAGCAGTTTTAAAGGATACAAAAGAGGCAGTAATAAAACAAGAAATATCAGAAGCTATTGAAGAGAGAACTCAGGAACAAGAAATTGTAGAAAAAACAATTGAAAAACAAAAAGCATCAGAATTTGTAAAAGAAGCGGTACAAGAACAAAAGGTGGAAAGTAAAGAACCGAAAGCTTCTCGGGCTCAGGCGATTCTCCCTGATTTTAACGTGAAGGTCGTTTTGGCTGTTCTTATTTCCGGGATGTTCGTTTCGATTTTGAATCAAACATTAATTAACGTTGCTTTACCGTCTTTAATGAATGAATTTAATGTATCGACATCTACAGCGCAGTGGCTTACAACAGGTTTTATGCTTGTGAATGGGGTATTAGTACCGGTTAGTGCGTTTTTAGTTTCACGGTTTACGTATCGAAACTTATTTTTAGCAGCCATGATATTCTTTACAGTAGGTTCGATTATTTGTGCGGTATCTGGAAACTTTACGATGATGATGACAGGACGTGTCATTCAAGCTGTTGGTGCCGGTATTTTAATGCCTGTTGGGATGAATATTTTTATGACACTCTTCCCGCCTCATAAACGCGGGGCAGCGATGGGTTTGCTCGGTTTTGCAATGATTTTAGCGCCTGCCATTGGGCCAACAATTACAGGATGGATCATTCAAAACTATAAATGGAATGTGATATTCTATGCGATGTTTATTATTGGTTTATTCATTATTGTATTAGCGTTAAAATATTTCACGCTAAAACAGCCTGTGTCAAAGGCAACGCTGGATACGTATGGTGTTATCACTTCTAGTATCGGCCTTGGGAGCTTACTATATGGTTTTAGTGAGGCAGGAAATAAAGGCTGGGGCAGTGCGGAAGTTATCATTGCGATTATTATTGGAGTTATTGGACTAAGTTTATTTATATGGAGACAGTTAACAGCTGACAATAAAATATTAGATCTTCGTGTATTCAGCTATTCTGCATTTACTTCGACGCTGATTATTAATGCAATTGTTACGATGGCGCTATATGGTGGTATGCTATTACTTCCTATATATTTACAAAACATCCGTGGATTTACGCCAGTTGTTTCCGGATTGTTACTTCTTCCAGGATCTTTAATTATGGGACTGATGGGACCGTTTGCTGGAAAGCTATTTGATAAATATGGGATTCGGCCGCTTGCAATTTTTGGATTACTCCTTACAACATACGCAACATACCAATTTACACATTTAACATTAGAAACACCTTCTATTCAAATTATGATAGATTATATTATTCGTTCGTTTGGGATGTCCTTTATTATGATGCCAATCATGACAGCAGGGATGAATGCTCTGCCAAGGCAACTGATTTCGCATGGAACAGCAACGCAAAATACAGCAAAGCAAGTTGCTGGTTCCATTGGGACTGCGCTTTTAATTACAATTATGACGCAGCAAACGACAAATCATATGGCAGACTATGCAAATGCGATTACAACAACAAATCCGATTATTGTAAATAAATTATCTCAATTGGGGCAAAGTATTGGTGCATTGACAGGATCAGCTCAGGCAGGAAACGCGTTAGGCTCACAAATGCTATTCGGGCAAGTTTCGAAGATGTCTGTTATTAACGGAATTAACGATGCGTTCTGGATTGCAACAATATTAACAGCTATTGCCTTGTTCTTATCATTTTTCTTACAATCAGGAAATAAGGTGAACAAAAAAGCAGAGAGATGATGTAAGTAGTTTGGTTATGAAGGTTAATTAATAGACTAAATAACAAGCAAAATGGCATTGTTTTGAACAATGGAATCACATAAAAAAACGCAGAGATTTTGAAATCTCTGCGTTTTTCTGTTATGAAATGGCCGTAAATGCCCGATTGGTTCAACTAACCATCAGTAGGGGATGAAGCCCCCACTGATGGAAGTTTCATTTTATATGTTAATGCTTCACAAGTTTTGTCTGTCCTTTTCCTTCATTTGCAGAAATGTGCAAATAGGATGGTGTATGTGTTTGTAATTCACGATCTATCATCTGATCTAATCGCTTGATCGCTTGCAGTGCTTTTTCATAAGAGATTGTTCGATAGTGATGTGTTCCCCCTGGTTCTTCATCTGCTTCGTCTGCCCATTTAATAATATTTTGCAGAGGCGTTCTTTCAAGTGTTTGCTCTAGTAGAAAAGAATCAGTGTGCAGGAGAATGGCAACAGAAATTTCTTTTGCTTGATTAGGGTGTTCTTCTAATCGGATTAGCAATTTATGAGCTCTTTCCGCTCCTTTAATAGCGTGTATATCATTCTTTTTATACAATTCATAGTCCCATTTCCCATCCCGATACCATGTGTGATGTCCGATATCATGAAGAAAACCAGCCTTTGTTGCCGCATCGACTGAGGCGTGATGCTTTTTGGCTAAGTGGAACGCGTGGTAAGCGACAGCAATCGCATGAACCATTCCAGAACGGTTTACATATTTTTGGGTGATGGGATGTTGAAAAATTTGTTCAAGTGTAACACGGCGCATAAAACATTCACTCCTTTCATTCAGTGCAGTGTATTATAGAGAAAAAACAATAGCTATAAATATATTTTGAACATTTTACTACATCATTGTTATGTTAGTAAAGTAATTAATGATGTAATAGAAAAATTTTTATTCTAATTTTACTTGAAAGATATAACCCGCATCGCCTTGCTCCCAAAAAACACCGATATGATATACGTATGTTCCAGGTTCACTTGGAAGAGGAATTGTATTGTTTTTATTTAGAACAACAGGAACAGCGGCTCCATTACGAAGCATCGTAACATCAATTGATTTCTGTTTCCTTTTTGATTTGACAGAGAAGACGGCTTCACTTCCTTTTCGTACAACAGCTGGTGTATGTTTGGCGGCTATTTGCTCAGGACCAATCGTATCCACACATTTTGTACCCCAGCAATAACTTCCCTGATATACTTCTAAAGGTTTCTCGTTTACTTTTACACTCATTTTTGGAAGCGGTTCTTGTTCTTGGTGGCAACTTGCTAAAAATAAGAAGCAAAAAAACAAGAAGAATTTTTGCAAGTTATGTTCTCCTTTCAAGAGAATCAAGAAGAGTATTACATCATTTCATAAAAAAGTATCCCTACTACAACAAGCGAAAATACAGTAATCCCTACATGTTTAATGCTAGTTAGTTGATTGCGTGCACCACTGATGCCTGCTAATAAACTAGCAATAGCTAACATACCCCAGTACATAGACGTCGAAAGTGGGAGAGACTGTTCTACATCCCTTCCTATCCCTGCAGAAATAATAGGCAGGAGAACGAGTGAAAAACAAACGATTCCCATTAGAAAAATAAACCATTTTTTATGTATTGCTCCTCTTATCATAAAAAATAATCCCCCGCCAATGCCGCATAGTACAAGAACGGGTACGAAAAAGATCCAAAGTAAGCTGAAGATTGGCATATGTAAGAACCCCCCTATGTAATAAGTTATATTTTATAACTGGGAGGTTTATTTTGGATAGTATAAAAAAATATGGATTTTTGATAGAAATGAACAATATATAATCGAAATAATAAGTGTAAAACGTTTGAGAGAGGAGGGGACATATGGAAATTAGAGAAGAAAATGTTGTAAAGAAACTTCCACAGAAACTATCAAAGGTTGTCCAAATGTCTATTTCACAGAGTCACATTCGGTCATATAAATATATTAACTCTATTAAAGAAAGGATTTAATATTATGGCTCTTTTAACTAACTGTGAAACCTGCACTCCTCCTGCGGGTTCAACACCTATTCTCACTCTGAATGTACCTGGTGGATTTGCTATTAACCTATTAGGAATACAGATTGAAGCTTGTCCACTCTGTGTTACAGTATTCACTACTGATGGTGAGGGTACACTAACAGCTCAACAACAAGACATTGTAAACAACCTTCTTCAGACTGTTCGTATTTTTAATCCGAATATTACGAATGTTCAAAAGTAAATAAATTAATAAATGTATAGATATATTAATTAGCCTTCGGTTTTCTCCGCAAGGCTTTTTTATTTGATATATTTTTTAGGGCGCAAAACTGAACGGTAATCATTTCAGAATCTTTTTTTATTTCATTCAGTTGGTGTCGTTGTGAAAATCGCTAAAATATTTTTTCAGATAGAAAAGATTGTAAACACCGTTTTAAGCTTCTTATCCAATGGAATCACGGAGAGCATCAACAAGAAAATTTAGCTCATGAAATGCTGTGACTATTTTTACGAATATGATTAGAGACGGAGCATTAAAATATCACTCCGTCTTTGAGAAAATTCCTTATCTTTTTAATCCTTGCTCTAGCGTAGCTAACATTTCATGCTTTTCATTTTCCTCAGCATTTTTCCAAATCACTTCAAATAAAACGCCAAGACCTGGAAGCATTTTTTCTTCACCGCTTTGAATGGCATCGACAATTGTTTCTTGTAATTGGTTTTGTGTATTTCCGGATACGTTTGCTAATACAGCATTGCGTAAATTAAAGTTCATCATTTTCACCTCTTTTTAGGAATGGAAACTGACATTAGTTTTTGTTCTTTTTTATGTAAATATGTATGAAAAATAGGCTATAATGAGAAGACAAGAAGAGAGGGAAATACATATTATGAAAAACATTGATTCAGTACAAAATCCGCGCGTGAAGCAGTGGAAAAAGCTGCAGACGAAAAAAGAGCGCGATAAAAAAGGACTATTTTTTGTAGAAGGATTCCATTTAGTTGAGGAAGCTTTAAAAGCAGGAGTTGTAACAGAGCTTATCGTTTGGGATCAAACAGATCTTCCGAAAGATTGGGCAGTTACCGATGTTGAAATGTACATTGTGCCTGAAGCAATTGTAAAGATGTTACGTGAAACAGAAACGACGCAAGGTGTATTTGCGGTTTGTGAGAAGCAAGAAAAAGAAGTAACTCTTACAGATGGAAAGTTTCTGTTACTTGACGGTTTGCAAGACCCGGGTAACTTAGGAACAATTATTCGTACAGCAGATGCAGCTGGTATTCATGCCGTTGTGCTTGGAGAAGGATGCGTTGATATTTATAACAGTAAAGTACTGCGTTCTACACAAGGCTCTGTATTCCATTTACCAATTGTAAAAGGAGACTTAGAAAAATGGGTAGACAAGCTAAAAGAAAAGAACGTTCCTGTATACGGAACAGCTCTTGAAAACGGGGTTCCATACGGTGAAGTAACGTCGACGGGAAGTTTTGCATTAATTGTAGGAAACGAAGGAAATGGTGTACGCCAAGAGATTCTTGCCAAATGTGATCAAAACTTATACATCCCGATTTACGGAGGGGCAGAATCATTAAATGTTGCGGTTGCAGCAGGGATTTTAACGTATTATTTACAAACTCCGGTTGCGAATCGATAAAAAACTTTTTATAATAAATTGAAGTATAATACTAAAAAACGTTGATAGAGAAGAGTAACTTACAAAATCGCTATGTAGGGAGAGAGTGCCATAGACTGAAAGCACTCTTATAGTAGACGTGAGTGAATTCACCTCTGGAGTTGACGCCAGGACCATTTATATGTAAAGGCGTTCCGGTTTAAAAAGCCGTTATAATAATGAAGTGGGCAGACTCGTTCTGTCAATTTAGGGTGGTACCGCGAATTTACCTCGTCCCTTTTTAGGGAGCGAGGTTTTTTTATTTTTAAAATTAGGAGGGTTCCAAATGGAAGCACGTTTAAAAGAGCTAAAGCAAGAAGCACTGCAGCTGATTGAAGAAGCGAAAGAGCTAAAGGGCTTAAATGATGTACGCGTTGCGTATTTAGGAAAAAAGGTCCAATTACAGAAGTACTGCGCGGTATGGGGAAATTATCTCCAGAAGAGCGTCCACGTATGGGAGCTTTAGTAAACGAAGTACGCGAAGCAATTCAAACACGTTTAGAAGAAAAAATTAATCATTTAGAAAAAGCGGTAATCGAAGCGAAATTAGCATCTGAAACAATTGATGTAACATTACCAGGCCGTCCTGTAAATACAGGTTGTCATCATCCGTTAACAGCGGTTGTTGAACAAATTGAAGATTTATTCATCGGTATGGGCTATGAAGTTGCTGAAGGTCCAGAAGTAGAAAAAGATTATTACAACTTCGAAGCGTTAAACTTACCAAAAGATCACCCAGCACGCGATATGCAAGATTCTTTCTACATTACAGAAGAAATGTTGCTTCGTACACATACATCTTCTGTGCAAGCAAGAACGATGGAAAAGAATACAGAAAAAGGCCCAATTAAAATTATTTGCCCTGGTAAAGTATATCGCCGCGATGATGATGATGCGACGCACTCTCATCAGTTCATGCAAATTGAAGGTCTTGTAATCGATAAAAACATTCGTATGAGTGATTTAAAAGGTACATTACAAGCATTTGCGAAGAAGATGTTTGGTGAAGACCGTGAAATTCGCCTTCGTCCAAGTTTCTTCCCATTCACAGAGCCATCTGTTGAAATGGATATTTCTTGTATGATGTGTCATGGAAAAGGTTGCGGCACATGTAAAGGAACTGGCTGGATTGAAATTTTAGGTGCAGGTATGGTTCATCCAAACGTTCTTGAAATGGCTGGTTATGATTCAAAAGAATATCAAGGCTTCGCATTCGGTATGGGTGCAGAGCGTATTGCGATGTTAAAGTACGGCATTGATGACATTCGTCATTTCTATACAAACGATGTACGTTTCTTACAACAATTCAAACGAGCGTAAGGGAAGGAGAGATAAAGAATGTTCGTATCATATCGTTGGTTACAAGAGTATGTAGATATTAAAGATGTAACAGCACAAGAATTAGCTGATAAAATTACGAAAAGCGGTATCGAAGTAGAAGGCGTTGAAGTATTAAATAAAGGCGTAAAAGGTGTTGTAGTTGGTCACGTATTAGAGTGCGAAAAACATCCGGAAGCTGATAAGTTAAGCAAATGCTTAATCGATATCGGTGAAGAAGAGCCAGTTCAAATTATTTGCGGTGCTCCTAACATTGCGAAAGGTTTAAAAGTACCGGTTGCAAAAGTTGGCGCTGTTCTTCCTGGTAACTTCAAAATTAAAAAAGCAAAACTACGCGGTGAAGCTTCTCACGGTATGGTTTGCTCTTTACAAGAGCTTGGCATTGATGGGAAATTAGTTGCAAAAGACTATGCAGAAGGTATTTTTATCTTCCCAAGTGATGCAGAAGTTGGCGCAGATGCATTAGAAATCTTAAACTTACACGATGAAGTACTTGAACTAGGGTTAACACCGAACCGTGCAGACTGCTTAAACATGTTAGGTGTTGCATACGAAGTAGCAGCAATTTACGGTCGTGAAGTAAAACTTCCAGCAGCAGACTTACAAGAAGCGGAAGAGAAAACATCTGATTACATTTCTGTAAGTGTAGAAGCAACAGAGCAAAATCCACTATACATTGCGAAAATGGTGAAAAACGTAAAGGTTGGTCCATCACCAATTTGGATGCAAACGCGCCTAATGGCAGCTGGCATTCGTCCAATTAGCAATGTAGTTGATATTACAAACTATATCTTAATTGAATACGGTCAACCGTTACATGCGTTTGACTATGATAAATTAGGATCAAAAGAAATTGTTGTTCGTCTTGCACAAGAAGGCGAGAAAATGACGACATTAGACGATCAAGAGCGTACATTACAAGCTCATCACCTTGTTATTACAAATGGTACAAAAGCGTTAGCTGTTGCCGGGGTAATGGGCGGAGCAAACTCTGAAGTAGATAACGATACAGTAAATGTATTAATCGAGTCTGCATATTTTGCAGGTCAAACGGTTCGCCGTACATCAAAAGACTTAGGTCTTCGCAGTGAATCAAGTGCGCGTTTTGAAAAAGGCATCGTCCCAACTCGTACATTTGAAGCGATTCAACACGCAGCGGCATTAATGGCAAAATATGCTGGCGGCGAAGCGTTAGAAGGTGTTGTAGAAGTTGATAACTTACAAGTAGAAGAGCGTACAGTATCTGTTACAGTTGAAAAAATTAACCGTGTATTAGGTACAGACATTTCTGCTGATCAAGTGAGCACAATCTTCACAAACTTAAAGTTCCCATTCACAGAAGTGGAAGGAACATTCCATGTGAACGTACCAGTACGTCGTCCTGATATTACAATTCCAGAGGACTTAGTAGAAGAAGTAGGTCGTCTATACGGATACGATCACATTCCGTCAACATTACCAACTGGTACAATTACACGTGGTAAATTAACAGCAGCGCAAACAAAGCGTCGTAAAGTACGCCGTTATTTAGAAGGCGCTGGGTTATATGAAGCGATTACGTATTCATTAACAAGTGCTGAAAAAGCAAAACAATATATGGTTGAGTCAAACGAAAAGACACCTGTGAACCTTGCACTTCCAATGAGTGAAGAGCGCAGTCAGCTTCGTTTAAGCCTAGTACCGCAATTATTAGAAGCGGTAGCATATAATAATGCTCGTAAAGTAGATAACGTTGCATTATACGAAGTAGGTTCTGTATTCTTACCAACAGTAGAAGGCGAACTTCCGAAAGAAGAACAACATCTTGCTGGGGTTATGACAGGGCTTGCTCTTCATCATCAATGGCAAGGTGAGAAGAAGGTTGTTGACTTCTTCGTTATGAAAGGTGTATTAGAAGGATTATGTGACGTACTTGGCGTTGCTAAGAACATCACATATGTACCAGCAAAACGTGAAGGCATGCACCCAGGCCGTACAGCTGACATTTTACTAGACGGTGAAGTCATTGGCTTCATCGGTCAATTACATCCAGAAGCGCAAAAACAATTAGATGTAAAAGAAACGTACGTATTCGAATTATCTCTTGTAAAAGTATTTGGTGCAGATGTAGAAGAAACATACTACACTACAATTCCACGTTTCCCATCTATGACACGTGATATGGCTGTTGTTGTAACTACTGAAGTAAAAGCTGGCGAAATGAAGCAAACAATTGCTGAAGCAGGCGGAGCACTTCTAAAAGAAGTAACATTATTCGACTTATATGAAGGCGAAAAAATGGAAGAAGGCAAAAAATCACTTGCATTCTCTATGAACTACTTCGATTCAGAACGTACATTAACAGATGAAGAAGTAACAGAAGCACATAGCCGTGTATTAGCAGCGGTAGAAGAGAAATTTGGTGCGGAGTTACGTAAATAATAAAAAACAGCTGTCGGAAAAAATTCCGGCAGCTGTTTTTTATAGGGAGAATTCATGTCGTATGTTGTAGAAGAGTCGATATATAGAACGACAACTTGCATCTTTTCCTCGAATGTAGTACATTAATTTTAGTTTAACAAAAGAAAAGACGATGATAAGGAAAAGTAGTATATACTATAATCCAAAGCGAGTCAGGGACGGTGCGAGCCTGATGAGGCGGTATATGTGAAGAACACCTTGGAGTTGCTAACCGAAATTGAATGTTATATTCAAGAGTAGACTTAGACGGGAATCCGGCCTGTTACAAACCGGGAAGTATGTGTAATACATACAAGTGAGAGCTGGTCTTTATGACAAATTGGGTGGTACCGCGAAGTTTAACCTTTCGTCCCTTTATGGATGGAAGGTTTTTTTGTATTTAAATATAAGTAAAGGAGAATTTCAATATGGAAAACACATTAGTAAAAAGTCTGTATAGAGAAACTGATAAGTATGTAGATCAAAAAATACAAGTATCAGGTTGGATCCGTAACTTACGTGATTCAAAAGTATTTGGTTTTATCGAATTAAACGATGGTAGCTTCTTTAAAAGCGTTCAAATCGTTTTTGATACAGAACTAGATAACTTTAACGAAATTGCGAAGCTTCCGTTAAGCTCTTCTATTAAAGTAGAAGGTACGCTAATCGCAACGCCAACTGCAAAGCAACCGTTTGAAATTAAAGCGGACAAAATCGAAATTGAGGGATTATCAGATTCTGATTACCCGCTGCAAAAGAAGCGTCATACGTTTGAATACTTACGTACAATCGCTCATTTACGCCCAAGAACAAATGCATTCTCAGCGACATTCCGCGTGCGTTCTATCGCAGCGTTTGCGATTCATCAGTTCTTCCAAGAGCGCGGATTTGTACACGTTCATACACCAATTATCACTGGAAGCGACACTGAAGGTGCAGGTGAAATGTTCCGTGTAACAACGCATGATATGAACGACGTACCAAAAGGTGAAGATGGACAAGTAGATGATTCAAAAGACTTCTTCGGCAAAGAAACAAACTTAACAGTAAGTGGACAATTGAATGCTGAAGCTTATGCATTAGCGTTCCGCGATGTATATACATTTGGTCCAACATTCCGCGCTGAAAACTCAAACACAACTCGCCATGCAGCTGAGTTCTGGATGGTTGAGCCTGAGATTGCATTCGCTGAATTAGAAGATGTAATGGATTTAACAGAAGATATGCTGAAATATGCAATGAAATATGTGTTAGAGCACGCACCAGAAGAAATGGAATTCTTCAATAGCTTTGTTGATAAAACAGTTCTAGAGCGCATGAACAACGTAATCAACTCTGATTTCGGACGCATCACATATACAGAAGCAATTGAAGTTCTTCAAAAATCAGGTGCAGACTTCAAATACCCAGTAGAATGGGGTATTGATTTACAAACAGAGCATGAAAGATACTTATCAGAACAAGTATTCAAACGTCCTGTATTCGTAACAGACTATCCAAAAGATATTAAAGCATTCTATATGCGCTTAAACGATGACGGTAAAACAGTAGCTGCAACAGACTTACTTGTTCCTGGCATCGGCGAATTAATCGGCGGCAGTCAACGTGAAGAAAGAATGGATGTTTTAGTAGACAGAATTAAAGAATTAGGCATGGATGAAGAAGACTACTGGTGGTACTTAGAGCTTAGAAAATACGGCGGTACAAAACACGCTGGATTTGGCCTAGGTTTCGAACGTTTCTTAATGTACATCACTGGTATGGCGAACATTCGTGACGTGATTCCATTCCCAAGAACACCAGCTTCTGCGGAGTTTTAATTAAAAAAGAGGTATATCAACAGCAATCCGGCTGTGTGATATACCTCTTTTTATTTTTCTTTTGAGCAGGGGGAGAGGTGAGATAAGGAGAAACAATTATGAGGAAGAGAAAGGAGCTGAATTTGTGAAAAAAGAATGATATGTTTCTTAGCGATCGTGCTAATCAGTTTAAGTGCATGTGGAAAGGAAAAAGAAAAACAAGAAAAAGTAGTTCCTACATCACAAGAGGCAGAGGTTGTTACGTTCCAAGGGAAAGAAATAAAGGAGATTCAGCTTACATCTACGAAAACGAAAGGTACGAAAGTATTGAAAAAGAAAATGACATAAAACAACTTGTATCCGCGATGGAGCAGGTTGGATTGGCGGAAAACGGGGATGAACCTAAAACACTATTGCTAGATGAAGAAGCTAAATCAGCTATTCGCTACAATATGACTATGGATTATAATGATGGTTCGGTTGAAAATTACTTTGTTTGGGTAGAAGATGACGGGGAAGTTGTAATTGGGCATAAAGATACACCAGAGAAAGAACGTGTTGAGTTTTATGATTTAAAAGAAGTCTCAAAAAAAGTTGCAGAGACGTTTAAAACAGAGTAGTAAAAACAAAGGAGCTGACTAAAAAATCCACTTTTTAGTCAGCTCCTTTCACTTTTCGGCATGATCCAGTTCAGCGGCTCGACTACTTGCATGTCGAATATCATCGTAAGGTCTTTATCCCGCATTAACGGGCAGTAAAGGATGGAGAAGAACTGAGGAGAAAACTGCCCGTAAAAGCCCGATTGGTTCAACTAACTATCAGTGAGAAAAGCGTCACTGCTGGAAGTTTCACTTTATATTCTGTCGAAGCGCCGATATATTCTAAAGAACGGTCGATATATTGGTGGACACGAAGAAAAGGACTGACTTCAAAAGGCATCTAGGTGCCCTTTGGGTCAGCTTCTTGTTTATTCATTTCGTATCCTGCCCATACTGAAAAATAGCTATTTCTTTAACAATCGGAACGCCTTTTCCGTATTCGCAAAATGTAATTTCACAAACTCAGGTAATCTGTCTTTCCCAAGCTTTTGAATCAATTTTGCTGCTGCAACATCGACTTGTTTCCCAGCACCTTTTGGAAGCGTCATACCTGCTTTTTTGCTCAGTTCATCAAATTGTTTTACAAATGAATAACGGGCTAAAATGGAAGCTGCTGCAACGGCGATATGTACACTTTCGCCTTTTGTAGCGAAATATACGTTTTCACGCTGTACGTTTTTCTGCTTTGCTAAATATTTATAATATGTAGCCGGCTGTGTGAACTGATCAATTAATATGCCTTCTGGTTTCGTTGGCGCCATCTTAGCCAATAAGTTTGTAATGGCTTTATTATGAAGCAGTGCTTTTAGTTGTCCTTGATTGTAGCCTTTCTCAAACATTTCGTTATATTTTTCGTTGTGAAGAACAAGGGAACTGTAAGGGACAACCGCCAGTAATTGTTTCGCAATTTCACAAATTTGTGCATCATTTAAGTTTTTTGAGTCTTTAACGCCGAGTTCTTTTAACAATGGAATTTGCGCTGCATCGACGTATACTGCAACAACTGTCATCGGTCCAAAATAGTCACCTGTTCCGACTTCATCCGAACCAAGAATAGACATAGTGGCGATGGAAGCTGGCGGTGCATAGGAATGGTCATTTACACTTTTCTTTACAGAAGCTTTCGGCACTGCAGCATTTGCTTGCCAATGACTAGATTCTTCAGCGGCACGTCCACCCTGAAACATTACCTTTCCTGATTTATAGGCTGTAATTGTGCAAGATGGAACCTTTGCCATGAAGATACCGCCTTGGGGGATTTTTGGTTGCAATGCTTGTGCGTATTTTGTTTTCATGTCCTCTATAACAGCAGAACTTACTTGAATGACAATAGAATTTGACAAAATGGTTGCTCCTTTTTCATTATTTACCTCGCGCTAACGAGCAGTAAGACCCCCACCTCAAAATTTTGAGAAATCAAAGGAGATAGGCGGGAGATAACTGCTAGCATGCGCCCGATGGATTTAATTAACCAGCAGTGGGGATAAAGCCTTCTCATTGCTGGAAGTTTGACTTTATATTTTTATCATATCGAATTGTTGTTTCTGTTTCCATATCATGTTTTTTCATGGTATGATAATCTGTAGGATTCTGTACGGGATTGGAGGACAGTAAGTTGTCACAACAAAAAGGAAATCGAAGTCGAATTAATGTAGAAATTTACGGTCAACAATATTCAGTTGTTGGCGATGAAAGTACAAGTCATATACGCATAGTCGCGGCGATTGTGGATGATAAAATGCGCGAACTGAATGCTAAGAGTCCTTCGCTTGACACAAATCGATTGGCGGTGTTGACGGCAGTCAATGTCGTGCATGATTACATAAAATTAAAAGAAGAAAATGAAAAATTGAAAGAAAGAATGAAACAAAAAGGAATGGAATAACATGGTTGATATTATAATCATTGTATTGCTTGTTATGGGTTTTCTCCTTGGATTAAGAAGAGGACTGGTACTGCAGCTTGTAAAATTAGCAAGCTTTATTATTGCCTATCTTGTGGCATATTGGTATTGCAAAGATTTAGCACCGGCACTTCAAAAGATTATTCCGTATCCATTTAAGCCAGAAACAAATGTGCCAAATTGGATCGATGCAAATAGTATGGAAACGGTTTTTTACCAAGCAATTGCGTTTATCGCATTATTTATCATTACAAAAATCGCGTTAACGTTACTGGGACAGCTTTTAAATATGTTTACAGAAATCCCTGTTTTGAAACAGGTTAACGCATTAGGCGGAGCAATCTTAGGCTTTTTAGAAGTGTATATTATATTGTTCGTATTAATTGTGATTGGTACGGTACTTCCAGTTGAACAAGTACAAACGTCGCTTAATACATCAACAATAAGCAAAGCAATTGTAAATGATACACCGATTCTTTCTGAAAAAGTTAAGGAATTATGGCAGACAGGTAACAAGGTATAACTTCTCTTTTTAGAAAGAGAAGTTTTTTTCTATGATGGGAAGGCGGGAGAAGAATGAAAGTAAATAAAAAACAAGTGATTCAACTACTTGAGACGATTGCACTTTTCATGGAATTAAAAGGTGAGAATCCCTTTAAAATATCAGCATTTCGTAAAGCGGCAGCAGCGTTAGAAAGTGATGATCGCAGCCTTTCAGAGATTGAGGATTTTACGAAAATACCGGGCATCGGAAAAGGAACCGCAGCCGTTATCGCAGAATATATTGAAGTTGGAACGTCAGAAGTGCTTGCGGAGCTGGAAAAAGAAGTACCGAGCAGCTTATTGCCCCTTTTAAAACTGCCAGGTCTTGGCGGTAAAAAAGTAGCGAAGTTATATAAAGAACTTGGCGTTGTAGATATGGAAACATTAAAGAAAGCTTGTGAGGAGAATCAAATTCAAGCGCTTGCGGGATTCGGTAAGAAAACGGAAGAGAAAATATTAGAAGCAATTGCTCAAGTTGGTTCTCGTCCAGAACGTCTTCCGGTGGCGATGGTGCTTCCTATTGCCGGGGAAATAGAACAGAAATTGTCGAATGTACCAGAAATTATTCGGTATTCCCGTGCTGGTAGTTTGCGCCGTGTTCGCGAAACAGTGAAAGATTTAGATTTTATCATTGCAACAACAGAACCAGAAAAGGTGCGCGAACATTTATTGCAGTTTGGTAATATGATTGAAGTCATTGCAAGCGGAGATACAAAAGTTTCTGTACGCCTTCAGTATGAGTACGATATTTCTATTGATTTCCGTCTTGTTAAGCCGGAAGAATTTATTACCACTCTTCACCATTTCACAGGTTCAAAAGACCATAATGTAAGAATGCGCCAAATTGCGAAAGATAAAGGTGAGAAAATTAGTGAATATGGTGTTGAAAACTTAGAAACGGGTGAAGTGAAAACATTCGAAACAGAAGAAGCGTTTTTTGCACACTTTGGACTTCCGTTTATTCCGCCAGAAGTACGTGAAGATGGGAAAGAAATTGACTTGATTGGGCAGTATCCGAATTTAATTCAGTTCTCTCATATTCAGGGTGATTTACATATGCATACAACGTGGAGTGACGGTGCTTTTTCTATTGAGGAAATGGTACAAGCATGTCGCGCTCGTGGATATAAATATATGGCAATTACCGACCATTCACAATACTTAAAAGTGGCGAATGGTTTAACGAAAGAACGTCTTCGTGAGCAAGGAAAAGAAATTGAACGTATTAATGAAAAGTATCCGGATATCACCATTTTACGCGGTATTGAAATGGACATTTTACCGGATGCAACGCTTGATTTTGATGATGAAGTATTAGCGGAGCTTGATTATGTAATTGGTGCAATTCATTCTAGTTTTTCACAAAATCGTGAAACAATTATGAATCGCCTTCGCACGGCAATTGAAAACCATCATGTGACAATGATTGCGCATCCAACGGGCCGCTTAATTGGTCGACGTGAAGGATATGATGTCGATACAGATTTATTAATTGAGCTTGCGAAAGAAACAAATACTGTACTTGAATTAAATGCAAATCCAAACCGTTTAGATTTAAGTGCGAAACTGTTAAAACAAGCGCAAGATGCAGGTGTGAAAATCGCGATTAACACAGATGCCCATACGCTTGAAATGCTAGAGGATATGGAAATTGGTGTTGCTGCAGCGCGAAAAGGTTGGATTCAAAAAGATACAGTTATTAACACATGGGAAATTGAACGTTTATTAGATTATATTAAGCGTAATAAGTAACACAAGGGGGACAAGCAACTATGTTAGAACGAACGTTGCGGGTATTAGAATATGACAAAATAAAAGAACAATTGCTTGAGCACGTTGCTTCTTCACTTGGTCGTGATAAAGTGAAAGGGCTTATGCCGAGCACGAATTATGAAGAAGTTGTAGAACTTCAAGAAACAACAGATGAAGCAGCGAAAGTAATCCGTTTAAAAGGACATGTGCCGCTTGGCGGGATTTTTGATATTCGTCCAAATGTAAAGCGTGCGAAAATTGGCAGTATGCTAAGTCCGCATGAATTGCTCGATATTGCAAGTACGATGTACGGCAGCCGTCAAATAAAACGATTTATTGAAGATATGATTGAAAACGGTGTTGAGTTGCCAATTTTAGAAACGTATGTAGCACGTATTATATCTTTATATGATTTAGAAAAGAAAATCACGAACTGCATTAGTGATGGCGGAGAAGTAGTTGATAGCGCGAGTGAAAAACTACGCGGTATTCGCCAGCAAATTCGCACAGCGGAAAGTCGCATTCGTGAGAAACTTGAAAATATGACGCGTTCTTCTAACGCACAGAAGATGTTATCAGATGCGATTGTAACGATTCGTAACGAGCGCTATGTAATTCCTGTTAAACAAGAATATCGCGGTGTATACGGTGGTATCGTTCATGATCAGTCTGCTTCAGGACAAACGTTATTTATCGAGCCGCAAGTCATTGTGGAATTGAATAACACACTGCAAGAAGCACGGGTAAAAGAAAAACAAGAAGTAGAACGCATTTTAATGATGTTAACAGAAGAAGTCGCTGCCGAGGCTGATATTATTTTAGAGAACGTTGATGTTGTGGCAGAGCTAGATTTCATTTTCGCAAAAGCTTTCTATGCGAAACGATTAAAAGCAACGAAACCAATTTTGAACAATGAGCGTTATATGAATTTACGCCAAGCGCGTCATCCGCTTATTGATCCTAAAGTCGTTGTGCCAAACGATATTGTGCTTGGAAAAGACTTTACAACAATCGTTATTACTGGACCGAATACAGGTGGTAAAACTGTTACATTAAAAACGGTAGGGATTTGTATATTGATGGCGCAGTCCGGTCTGCAAATTCCTGTTCTTGATGAATCGGAAATTTGTGTGTTTAAACATGTTTTTGCCGACATCGGTGATGAGCAATCTATTGAACAAAGTTTAAGTACATTCTCATCTCACATGGTAAACATTGTTGATATTCTAGAACAAGCTGACTTTGAAAGTTTAGTACTGTTTGATGAATTAGGAGCAGGAACAGATCCACAAGAAGGGGCTGCACTTGCAATTTCAATTTTAGATGAAGTGTGTAACCGCGGTGCGCGCGTTGTCGCAACGACGCACTATCCAGAGCTAAAAGCATACGGATATAATCGTGAACAAGTGATTAACGCAAGTGTTGAGTTTGATGTAAATACATTAAGCCCAACTTATAAATTGTTAATTGGTGTACCAGGACGAAGTAACGCTTTTGAAATTTCAAAACGTCTTGGTTTATCTGACCGCGTAATTGACCGTGCTCGTGGTCATATTAGTACAGAATCAAATAAAGTAGAAAATATGATTGCTAAGCTGGAAGAAAGCCAAAAGAATGCTGAGCGTGAATGGAATGAAGCAGAAGAGCTTCGTAAGCAATCTGAGAAGCTTCATAAAGAATTGCAGCGTCAAATTATTGAATTTAACGAAGAACGTGATGAAAGATTATTAAAAGCACAAAAAGAAGGCGAAGAAAAAGTTGAAGCTGCGAAGAAAGAAGCAGAAGAAATTATTCGTGAACTGCGTCAATTGCGAAAAGCAAAGCTTGCTGATATTAAAGATCACGAGCTAATTGAGGCAAAAAGCCGTTTAGCAGGAGCAGCACCGGAGCTTGTGAAAAAACAAAAAATCAATGTAAAAAACACAGCCCCAAAACAAGTGTTGCAGCCAGGCGACGAAGTGAAGGTGTTAACGTTCGGTCAAAAAGGTCAGCTTCTTAAAAAAGTAAGCGACAATGAATGGAACGTCCAAATCGGAATTCTGAAAATGAAAGTGAAAGAGTCCGATATGGAATATATTAATACACCAAATCCTGTTGAGAAAAAGCAGTGACGGCGGTAAAAGGAAGAGACTATCATGTTTCGTTAGAACTTGATCTTCGCGGTGAACGCTTTGAAGATGCGATGGCACGTGTTGAAAAATATTTAGATGATGCACAGCTCGCAAGCTATCCACGCGTTTCGATTATTCATGGAAAAGGAACAGGAGCACTGCGCCAAGGTGTACAAGATTACTTGAAAAACCATCGCGGCGTGAAAAGCTTCCGTTATGGTGATATGGGCGAGGGAGGCCTTGGTGTTACAGTTGTAGAACTGAAGTAGGAAAACAAGCAAAGGGGAAACGACTATGTTTATGGACAAACTTGCAAAAGTATTGTTAGCTTGTTGCGGAACGTTCTTTATTATCGGGGTTATATATTTGCTGTTTTTTGCGAAATAAAGGAGAGAACACCATTTTTGGTGTTCTTTTTCATTGCATGTTTTCCAGTAAATATTAGGGTATGTGCATGAGTCGGAGTTGTTATGTATAATAGAGAATGTTATACAGGAATAGAAGGAGACGTTATGATTACAACGAAAAAATTGTTAGAGGAAGCCACTAATTTTATTACAGCTTGCTACAATGAGCTAGAAAAATCTCATGAAATACAAGATAGATTATCACAAATTGAAGCTGAAATACAAAACACAGGAACGTATGAACATACTTTTGAGGAGCTTGTTCACGGGGCGCGAATGGCGTGGAGAAATAGTAACCGCTGCATCGGTCGTCTTTTTTGGAATAAGCTGCATGTATTAGATGCACGCGATGTAAATGATGCAGAAGGTATATATGAGGCATTGCTTCATCATATTCAATATGCTACAAATGACGGGAAAATCCTACCTACAATTACTATTTTTAAACAATATCAAGGTGAGCATAATCAAATTCAAATTTATAATCACCAGTTGATTCGTTACGCGGGATATGAAACCGAGCAAGGTATTATCGGTGATTCTCATTCATTGTCATTTTCGGAGTTCTGCCAGGAGCTTGGCTGGAGTGGTAAGGGGACACATTTTGATGTGTTGCCGCTCGTATTTTCAATTAATGGAAACGAACCGGTTTATATGCCGATCCCAGAAGAATATGTAAAAGAAGTGCCGTTAGAACATCCAGAGTATCCATTCTCTAATTTGGAAGCAAAATGGTATGGTGTTCCGATGATCTCTGATATGCGCTTAGAAATTGGCGGTATTTCTTATACAGCTGCACCTTTTAATGGCTGGTATATGGGAACAGAAATAGGTGCGCGCAATTTAGCTGATTATGATCGTTATAACCTTCTTCCAGCTGTCGCTGAGATGATGGGATTAGATACATCAAGAAATAGTACACTCTGGAAAGATAAAGCATTAATAGAACTAAATGTAGCAGTTTTACATTCTTTCAAAAAACAAGGAGTAACCATTGTAGATCACCATACAGCGGCTCAGCAGTTTAGTCAATTTGAGAAGCAAGAAGCAGCATGCGGCCGTCTTGTAACAGGGAACTGGGTATGGTTAATTCCGCCTGTATCTCCTGCAGCAACACATATTTATCATAAGCCTTATCCAAATCAAATACTTACACCTAATTTTTTTCATAAAAAGGGTAAGAACTTGTAAAGATTTGAGCTTGCTGTGTGGATAAAGTGAAACTTCCATCAGTGTGAGTTTCACTGTCCACGAATAGCGGGATAAAAGAATAACGTGGTATAGTTAGAAGGGACTGTTTATGGGGGATACTTATATAAACAGCCCTATTTCATTTTGGAATATATATGCTTCTAATATAGAGTGGTTTCATACATAAGATAAGTTGTGATCAAGCTTCTGACTTCGTATAAGCCTTTCTGAATAGCTAGAAAGCATTGGAATTGAAAGGTAGGATATGTGATGAACACAGAAGTTGTTTTAAAGGTTAAGACGAAATACGTAAACGAATTAAAAAGTGGCTATCCACTTATTTCGAAAGAAGCGATTCTGAATTTACATGATGTAAATTCAGAAGGTACAATCGTAAAACTTGTAGATGACAAAAATAAGTTTATCGGTAAAGGATATTACGGTAAGCAAAATAAAGGATATGGCTGGGTTCTAACAAGAAAAGAGCAAGAACAAATCGACCAATCCTTCTTTGAAAAGAAGATTAAATCCGCTTTAAGTAAACGAAAAAACTTCTATGAAGCTTCAGATACAACAGCATTTCGCGTGTTCAATGGTGAAGGCGATGGAATTGGCGGCTTAATTATTGATTATTATAATGGGTATTACGTAATTAGCTGGTATAGCGAGGGAATTTATCAATTTAGTAAAGAGATTATCGAGTCATTGCAAAATGTTACAGAATTTAAAGCGATCTATCAGAAGAAGCGCTTTGATACAAAGGGGCAGTATATTGAAGAAGACGATTTCGTAGCAGGAGAACGCGGAGAGTTTCCGATTATCGTCAAAGAGAATGGTGTAAACTTTGCTGTGTATTTAAATGACGGAGCAATGGTCGGGGTGTTTTTAGATCAACGTAATGTAAGAAAGCAAATTCGTGACAAGTATGCAGACGGTAAAACAGTCTTGAATATGTTCTCCTATACAGGTGCGTTTTCTGTCTTTGCAGCACTAGGTGGAGCGGCAAAAACGACAAGTGTTGACCTTGCGAATCGCAGCTTAAGTAAAACAATTGAACAATTTAGCGTGAACGGTGTTGATTACGAAGCGCAAGATATTATTGTAGAAGATGTATTTCACTATTTCAAATATGCAGTAAAGAAAGCACTGAAATTTGATATGGTGATTCTAGATCCGCCAAGCTTTGCACGTTCAAAAAAATATACATTTAGTGCTGCGAAAGATTATAAAAATTTATTAAAAGAAGCAATTGCGATTACAGAAAATAACGGTATTATTGTAGCTTCTACAAATTGCAGTGCCTTCGGTATGAAAAAGTTTAAAGATTTTATTGATACAGCATTTAAAGAGATGAATGGCAAGTATAAAGTATTAGAAGAACATTCATTACCAGAGGACTTCCGTACAATTGCACAGTTTCCAGAAGGGGATTACTTAAAAGTTGTATTCATCAAAAAAATCAAAGGCTAAATGTACAATATATCGACTATTCAACGAAAAGTCACATAAGAAAAGGAGCTCATTATTCAAAAATGAGCTCCTTTTCTTATGAAATAATATTTTTCACACGACCAACTTGTCCATCTTGAAGGCGGACTTTAATACCATGTGGATGTGAAGGGGAATTTGTTAAAATATTCTTCACAATACCTCTTGTTAATTTCCCTGTACGCTGATCTTGCTTTAATACAATATCAACCTCAAGCCCGGGTGAAATATTTGCTCGCTGTTGTCCGTTCATTTATACACCTGTACGTCTGCGTTGATTGTTTGGTTTCTTCGTTTGTTGATTTTGCAACTTTTTCGTTGATTGGCTTTGATTTTTAGCAGTTGCTCCGTTTCCATTTCCTTGCTTTTTCTTCGCAAGTTGCTCACGCATTAAATCCGCTAGGCTTACTTTTTTATTTTCTGACATATTAAATCTCCTTTTATATACAGTGAATTGTAAACATTCATAGTGAACTCAATCATATCATTGTTGAGGGAAGAAATGAAGCTGGATTATGGAGAAATAAGAAGCTTGGGATATGAGAGTGGAAAAGTTGTCGTAAAGGACTTCTTTTGGAAATGCGTTAAAACGAATCGATAGTTCATGTATCAATTTACTTAACAAAAAGCCCCTCCAGTGTATGAACTGAAGGGGCTTTTTACTCATATTTCCTAAATTGTGGATGATATAATAATCTGTTCTCTTATGGAGTGATAAAGCTAAGCGGAGCGTAAGGATAATTTGGGAGAAGATGTGAAATGGCAGGAGTAGGTGAAAATTGATGATGCAAGATCGTATTTCCATCTTGCGGAACACCCGCAGTATTGACTCCAAATGTGTTCGCGATGACACATTGGGCAGGTCCATATTGAGGAGTCACAAGTACTTCATAGCAAGGACTTGATTGCTGAACAGGATTTGGGAGAAATGCGTGAATCACGAGAAGATTGCGAGGAGGAATTGTAAATGTAAGCGGTGTGAGAATCGGTTGAACGTTATCAGGCGGAACGATGTTGCTTTGCTGAGGTTGAATCGCTTGTGCGGGATTGACGACTTGCCCACATAAAAATACAAACTTGGCAACCTCGGCTGGATTACACGTATTTTGCCAATCTAACACGGATACGGTGACGGTTTGGGGCATGTTGTAATCCTCATTTGAAAGCGTGACGATCACGATCTCGGTATTGGGGTTTCTACATATAGATCCTGTCGTAAATACAGCGGATTCTCCTGGGCATTTTGGAGTCGGGCACCAATAAGAATTAAAGTGTTTGTCTGACAAGAATAATAAAACTCCTTTCTTTTAAAATATAATTCAATTATATGGAATTGTATCCCTTTTGCTTGTATACTTGTCCGACCGATGAACTTATTGAGTATTTCGTTTTTTTTTTGAAATAAAAGCTGTTTGAATGTAATTGTATTCATATATGAGGAATTGAAATGAGGAACTATGCTACATGCTAGTCGGGATAAAGTGAAACTTTAATCAGTGGGGGTTTTCTTCATCCCCCACTGATTATTAGTTGAACCAATCGAGCTTTTACGGGCAGTTTATCTCCCACCTAACTTCTTTAGAAAAGCGGCAGCGGCTCGTTCAGAATCGCAGGGCGTTGGAGCCCCCGACAGAGAGGCGCTTTTTGCCTCGTCCGAGGGGGTGAAACGACCGGAGATTCTAGCCGCTAGAGCTGGACAATGCTTTCACCGAATTTTGAGGTGGGAGTATTACTGCCTGTTAATGCGGGATAAAAGAATGATAGGAACATGGTTATATTTATTTGTGATCCACTCCGTATATTTCATTTACCAAATTAAACCATCAAGTTACAATATAGATATAAATTCTTCTAGAAATTGGGTGATGGGCGTGCAACATAATATTTTATTGGTGGAAGATGATTTATCAATCCGTGAAATGGTGGAAAGTTATTTAACAAAAGAGGGGTTTATTGTAGCGACGGCTTGTGACGGAGAGGAAGGGCTTGATAGGTTTTTACAAGATCAGTTTGATTTAATCATTCTTGATATTATGATGCCTAAAATAGATGGCTTAGAAGTGATGAATATCATTCGTAAAAAGAGTTCTGTACCTATTTTAATTATGTCAGCAAAAGACACGGATGTTGATAAAGCATTAGGACTTGGACTTGGCGCGGACGATTATATTTGTAAGCCGTTTTCTATGATTGAGTTGTCTGCACGGGTGAAGGCAGGTATTCGTCGTTCGACAAAATATTCTGCTCCGCAAAAGAAAGAAGATGAAATGATTGTAATAGGTGATTTGAAAATTGATACGACGAATTTTACAGTTCAGAAAAAGAACAAAGATATTAAACTCACTTCTAAAGAATTTGAGCTTTTAAAGTTATTTGCGACAAATCGAAATCGTGTGTTTACAAAGGCGCAAATTTATAACTTAATTTGGAATGAAGAATATTACGGTGATGAGAATGTCATTAATGTTCATATGAGAAGGCTGCGAGAGAAAATTGAGGATGATCCATCTCAGCCGCAGTACATTAAGACACTATGGGGCATCGGTTATAAGCTGGAAGTGATATAGAATGGTTCTATTATTAATGGTTATTATTTTTATATTAATTGGTGTTATTTATTTTCAATATCGTACGGGGAAAAATCGAAGTGCGAATTTACGTTATACATATGAAAAGTTGCAGGATATTGTGGAAAAGCAAACGAGTGAAAATTTATTAGTGGTAACAGACGATAAAGAATTGAAATCATTATTAGTGGCAATTAATTATTTGCTAGATGAAAAGAAAAAAACAATTGCTAAGCATTCGAAACTAGAAATATCGATGAGGAAGATGCTTTCTAACATATCACATGATTTAAAAACCCCCTTACTGTGATTCTTGGTTATGTTGAAATTTTAAATGTAGATGAAACGATAAATGAAGAGGAACGACATATATTACTAGAAAAAATCCATATGAAAACGTTAGAAGTGCTAGATCTTATTCATAAGTTTTTCGATCTCGCAAAATTAGAATCTGGCGATAAAGATATTGCAATGACGCGAATTCATATGAATGAAATTTGTCAGGAACATATGTTGTCGTTTTATGATTTATTAACAACGCAAGGATTTGATGTTCATATTGATATACCAGAAACACCAATATATGCGCATGGAAATACAGAAGTCATCGGAAGAATCATGAATAACTTAATCTCAAATGCAATTGCCTACGGGGGAGACGGAAAAACATTAGGGATTACACTACGAAGTGATGATAAGTTTGTGTACGTGGATATATGGGACAAAGGAAAAGGAATCTCTGAATCTCACATTGATAAAGTGTTTGAGCGTATGTACACATTAGAAGATTCACGAAATCGTTTGTATCAAGGCAGTGGACTTGGACTTACGATTACGAAGCGTCTTGTAGAAGCATTAGGGGGAGAAATTCATCTGTCTAGTACACCATATGAGAAAACAGTGTTTACAGTCATGTTGAGGAAAATTAATTTTTAGCTTGTAGAAAGGGGAATTCTACAAGCTTTTTTTGAGCTTAAGAAATTTGTAAGAATGTAGTAAGAAAAAAGAGAACTTCGTTGCTTACAATGCAAATATAGAGCAAGTGCGAAAGGGGAATGAAAATGACATATGTATTGAAAACGAATCAATTAACGAAAGTGTTTCACGGTAAAGAAGTTATTTCAAACGTAAATATGCATGTGAAACAAGGTGAAATATATGGTTTTCTAGGGCCAAACGGTGCTGGTAAAACGACGATTATGAAAATGATTACGAATTTGATTAAACCGACGAGCGGTGAGATTGAGATCTTCGGTGAGAAATTAACGGATACTTCATATGAAGTGTTAAAGCGAATGGGGACAATTATTGAATATCCAATCTTTTATGAAAAACTAACAGCAAGAGAGAATTTGTATTTACATTGTGAGTACATGGGCTATTATGACAAGAAAGCAATTGACCGAGCATTAGACCTTGTAAACTTACACAATGTGGACGACAAGAAGGTAAAAGACTTCTCACTTGGGATGAAACAGCGGTTAGGAATTGCAAGAGCCATTACGACAAAACCAGAGCTGTTAATTTTAGATGAACCGATTAATGGTTTAGATCCAATCGGCATTAAAGAATTACGAGAATTATTTAAAATGCTTTGTAAAGAATATGGAATTACTCTATTAGTTTCCAGCCACATTTTAGCGGAAATGGAGCAAATGGCAGATACAATTGGTGTCATTCAAAATGGGAAGTTAATAAAAGAAGTTTCGATGAAAAGTATTAACGGTAAACAAACAGAGTATATTGAGGTTACGGTTCAGGATGTAAAACAAGCAGCCTATGTTTTAGAGAATAAACTACGCCTTACAAACTTTAAAGTAATGAATGAAAATACGATTCGAATTTATGAAGCAAGAATAGCACAGCAAGAGATTTCAAAAACGCTCATTATGAATGATGTCGTAATTGAAGGAATTAATAAGAAGCATAGCTCATTGGAAGATTATTTCTTAAATCTTATGAATGGAGAGGGAATTCATGCTTAATTTGATGAGATTAGAATTGATAAAAATTAAACTAGGTTCTTCCATTAGAGGGGCATTTATTGCGACGTTTATAATTTTTGGTTTTCTTCTACTAGTTGGATATACTTCAAAATCAGAAGGAGACATTGCCTTTACAAATTATAATGAATTATTTTCTGTCATAGATACTTTGGTACGGGCAACATTTATTATTTTTGGAGCGAGTTTATTGGCAAAAATCATTGTTCAAGAATTTACAGATAAGACGATAACAGTGCTATTCATGTATCCAGTCAATCGACAAAAATTGATTATCGCCAAATTACTGATTGTGATTGCATTTACTTTTTTCTCAATGATTATTTCGGAAACGATTGTGTTTAGTTTGTTTTATGTTGTTAATGCTTATAATCCATTGTTTACTGAAGCGTTAACATTGTCGACCATTACACATAATGCAGCAAAATTAGTGATGAATGCAATCGCAGCAACGAGTATGAGCTTAATCCCGCTCTTCTTTGGAATGAGAAAGTATTCCGTTCGTACAACTATTATATCTTCTATTATAATTGTGTCTCTCGTAAGTTCGAATAATGGCGGAACTTCGTTAAATGATATTATTATCATTCCGATTATATTAGCTTGTATTGGAATAGTGGTTGCTTATATGACAGTGCGAAAAGTTGAGCAGGCGGACTTGTTTAAATAAGCGAAGTAGATGAAATAGGAGGCGAGGCCATTATGTTACAGCTCATGAAGCTAGAAATGAAAAAGTTTAAGTTTGGTTGGTATGTAAAAGGAGCGTTGATCGCCAACATCATTATTACGGCCTTATTCATTTCCATGAACTATATCCAGGAAGTAGAAAAGGATGTAATTATGACGAATGCTGAGGAGGCTTTTTTATTGATAGGGGCAATGGTGCGGGCAACATTTATTGTGTTTGCAGCAGTATTACTTGCACAGTTAGTTATTGAAGAATATAAAAATAAGACAATAATGCTCATGTTCTCTTATCCGATCAAGCGGAAGAAAATCATTGCCAGTAAATTAGCCATTATAGCTATACTGACATTTATAACAATTTGGTTATCTAATATAGTTATTACAGGTGCTGTCTTTCTTTTACAAGGATACTTCTCGTTTATATCATACTCTATAACATTTACTGAATGGATGCAGCAAGCCATCACCATGATTCCATTTGCAGTCGCTGCTGCAGGTACAAGTTTAATTCCACTATATTTCGGGATGCGTAAGTATTCTGTTCCTACCACAATTGTATCATCATTGCTTGTCGTTTCATTCGCTTGTTCTTATAATCCAGGGTTCTCAGTGGTTACTGTTATTCCGATTCAGCTCGTCCTTGCAGTTGTGGGAATTATAATTGCCTACTTAGCAATTCGAGACATTGAGAAAGAGGATGCAATCTAGTTTTTATCATTGAAATTGGATTTGTATGACTTTAATTTTAATAGGAATCTTTAGCTTGTAGAAAGAACAATTCTACAAGATTATGTAGCTTAAGAAATTTGTAAGGAATAGGTAAGGAAAAAGAGAATTTCATTTCTTATTATATAAATATAGAACGGGAGCGAAAGGGGAATGAAATACGAAGTGCTGTTTTGATAGGAATGGCACTAGTATTCAGCATAATAAAAGTTAATTAGGGAGGAATGATTATGGATTTACTGGTACTTAATTTAGTAGGTGGACTTATAGCACTTTTAATAGGAGTAATCTTATATTACAGAAATCCAGAGCAGAAGTTTTCTTTACTTTTAATGATGATAGGGATAGTAGGTGTAAGTATAAATGGGATTAGAATGTTTTTTGAATAGGTGACGAATTACAAAAATGTATCCCGCTATTTGAGGGCAGTAATACCCCCACCTCAAGATTTAGAGAAAAGAAAAGAGGATAGGTGGGGGATAACTGCTGGCATGTGCTCGATTGGGCGGGCTTTCCATCAGTGGGGGATGAAGAAACCTCCACCGATGAAAGTTTCACTTTATCATTGAAATTGAACCTGTATGACTCTAATCCTACTAGAAAAAATTAATTCCTTATTTTCATAAACTCTAACAAGTCTTCAAAAGCTGCTTGTTGATCCCGCCATAATTCAGGCAATTCGTCTAAGGAGAAAAATTTTAGCTGTAAGCTCTCTTCGTTATGAGTATGTAAATTTCCGTGGAAATCTCTACAAATATAAGCTAACTTCACTAAGGCAAGTTGATCTCCGTTGGATAACGTTTTTTCGTATTCTTTTCCAGAATACACATTAAAGAATTCAAGTTTTCCTAATTTTAAACCCGTTTCTTCTAACACTTCTCTTCTTACTGTATCTTCAACAGTCTCGCCAATTTCCATAAATCCGCCAGGGTGTCCCCATTGTCCATTATCAGATCGTAATTGCAAAAGTACTTCATTTTTTTCATTAAGTACAAAACAACCTGCGGCCACCATGATTACTTTTTCATGCCCAACCATATTTCTTAAATAGCTTATATAATCCATCCGTTTCAGCTCCAATATTAATTTACATCCATTATAAATGATTCCAGGGAATTTCATTTTGTCCTTTTTTAAAAGAATAGAATAAAAGGATGGTGTATATAAAAAACAAGGTTCCTCAAAAAGGAGGAACCTTGTTTTCATTTAGAAATTGAACGTTACATCCTTGGAGGTTCCATTCCAGCTAGAGCCCATTCTTCTTTTGCAGGGCCGTAAATACCAGGAACCTTTAATCCAGCTTGACGCATAAGTACCGTCATTTGTCCGCGATGGTGGTTTTGATGGTTGATGACAGTCATTAAAAATATTGAATTTGGCATTGGTTTTCCAAAGAAATCATTTATCGTTGCTAAATCTTTATCGGTCCATTGTGTCTTTATTGCCTGAGTAAATGCCTCATTCATTTGACGATAGCTGTCTGCGATATGCTGAGCTGAAGTTGGCACAGGATAATCCTTTGTTTCTCCTTCAAACTTTAGTCCTGTACGGGATGTAATGACAGGAATAGCAGTTACAATATGCCATGCAATGCGTCCTAACGTCCAGTTTTCCGGCGTGATTTCTTGTTTTAACGATTCATCGGTAAGAGCATCTAATACCTTTTGTGTTGACTCTGCTTCGTATTTCCATGATGTTAAAAAGCCTTCAATTGTTTGGAACATAGAACAAACCTCCTATGGTTAGATTCAAATGGTAAATTCGTGAAAGTTTTGTAGTTTCCTTCTAGTATGAAGAAAAATAAAAGATTCCAGTTTTATTATTTGTTAAAGGAAATAACACGAACGTCTTGAAGTTATGTATGTAGGGGAGATGTGTGGTTCATAACACACATCTTTTTCTTATGTAAAGAGAAAGAATGGGGAGATAAGATGGGGTAGAAAAAGAAAAAATCGTAGCAAGTCATAAGCAGCATGAGTTTCTACAAGGAATGAAGCACATTTTACCGATTGCATC
Source organism: Bacillus sp. EA-CB0995 (assembly GCF_055814245.1). NCBI lineage: Bacteria > Bacillati > Bacillota > Bacilli > Caryophanales > Bacillaceae > Bacillus > Bacillus sp. EA-CB0995. The sequence continues at coordinate 1,172,725 of NZ_CP169269.1, forward strand.
TGCAAGTATTGTAGATGGACTCATTTTTGGTATTCTCGCGAAACAAACAGGATTAGGTGTGATTGAAGTATTGCTTCTAAATATGACTTCATCACAATTTGCAGCAATTGGATTCATTAATCAAGGAATCATTGGATGGCCAATGATTTTGTCTACGACGCTATTAAATGTTAGACAAATGCTCTATGGATTATCTTTAGGTCCAGCATTTCGTAATATTCCTACTGGAAAGTTAATGATGATGGCGTGGATGTTAAATGATGAAATGTATGCTTTAAAGTCTGCCTATGTAGCAAAAGAAAATAAGGCCAGTTTACCTTATTATTTTGGAGCAGGAGTGTTAGATTATGTCATTTGGAATGTCAGTACACTTGTGGGATTGTTTTTTGGCACATTTATTTCTAATCCAGAAGAATACGGTCTTGATTTTGCGTTTATTGCAACGTTTCTAGGGTTTCTAGCAACGAGTATCGTTTCTCGTTTTTATGCAGTTGTTGCACTTGTTTCGGGAGCAATTGCATGTTTAGGCTATTATATAGAAGGAACGGCATTGGCGGTTGTTTTTGGTACCATTAGCGCTGTAATTGTAGGAGTGATGCGTCGTGAATAATATGCTATTTGTATCGATTTGTATTATGGTTTTACTTACGTATTTAACTCGTTTTCCTATGTTATTGTTAAGTTCCCGCATTTCTTTTCCAAAGTGGGTAGAAAGAGGATTGAAAGTCGTTCCGATTGGTATCTTTGCTTCGTTAACAATTCCGCTTGTTCTGTTTCATATGAAAGGAGGGAGCTGGAGTTCTGAGTATATCGTTGCGGGAATTGTGGCATTTTGTATAGGAGTATGGAAAAGGCAAGTTGTGTTTTCATTATTAACGGGAGTGATTACACTTGTTTGTTGGAGAATGCTTGTAGGATGGTAATAGGTGTAGAATAGTCTGAATATTATGATTGTAACGCGATAATCCCTATACTATAATGAAAATAGTCAACATGAATACACATTCAGTTTACCTTGTTGTTAGAGGAAAGAAAGCCGTTAGTACAGGAGAATGAGATGCTGATGGTAGTTTTATAATGTAGAGAAGGGGGAGTTTTTAAATGGAAAGGCCCTGGTTAAAAAGTTATCCAAAGGAAATTCCGCATACAATTTCCTACGATATGCAGCCTCTTCATGTGTATTTACAGCAAACAGCTTCACAATACCCAGATAAGAAAGCACTTCATTTTCTTGGGAAAGATATTACATTCTCAGAACTAGATTGTAAAGTTAGGCAATTCGCCAACTATCTTCGCAAACTAGGGATAGAAAAAGGGGATCGAGTTGCCATTATGCTGCCAAACTGCCCGCAAGGTGTTATCGGTTATTATGGAACACTATTAGCTGGCGGTATTGTTGTACAAACGAATCCGCTTTATACAGAAAGAGAGCTTGAATATCAGCTTCATGATTCAGGAGCGAAAGTCATTCTGTGCCTCGATTTAGTGTTTCCGAAAGTCAGCAATGTGCAGTCCTCAACCGACATTGAGCATGTCATCGTAACACGCATCGCAGATTTTTTACCATTTCCGAAAAATTTATTATATCCATTTGTGCAAAAGAAACAAACGAACCTTGTGGTGAATGTAAGAGAAAGTGAGAATATCCACGTTTGGAGGTCCATTGAACGTGCAGGGGATGAAGCGGTAGACGTTTCGTGTGATCCCGAGGAAGATATAGCACTTCTGCAATATACAGGCGGGACGACAGGATTTCCAAAGGGTGTAATGCTTACCCATAAAAATCTTGTATCCAATACAATTATGGGCATGCATTGGCTGTATAATTGCAGAAAAGGAGAAGAAGTTATTCTTGGTGTACTTCCATTTTTTCATGTATATGGTATGACGGCAGTAATGAATTTATCAATTATGCAAGCGTATAAGATGGTGCTCGTTCCGAAATTTGATATTAAAATGATGCTAGAGGCGATTAAAAAACATCGTGTGACGTTATTTCCTGGAGCCCCGACCATGTATATTGCTCTATTAAACTATCCTGAGCTTCATAAATATGATATTTCTTCCATTAGCGCATGTATTAGTGGTTCCGCCCCGCTTCCGGTTGAAGTGCAAGAACAATTTGAAAGTGTAACGGGGGAAAGCTTGTAGAAGGATATGGCTTAACGGAATCATCCCCGGTTACGCATGGTAACTTTTTATGGGCAAGACGGGTGCCGGGAAGTATTGGGGTGCCGTGGCCTGATACGGATGCGCGCATTATTTCGTTAGAGACAGGTGAAGCATTGCCAATAGGAGAGGTTGGAGAAATTGTTGTGAAGGGTCCGCAAGTGATGAAGGGGTATTGGAATAAACCAGAGGAAACAGCAGCAGTTTTGCAAGATGACTGGCTTTATACGGGTGATGTTGGATATATGGACGAAAACGGCTTTTTTTATGTGAAAGATCGTAAGAAAGATATGATTGTTGCCAGTGGATTTAACGTATATCCACGCGAAGTAGAAGAAGTATTGTATGAGCACGAAAAAGTGCAAGAGGTTGTCGTTCTTGGTGTGCCTGATCCGTACCGTGGTGAAACAGTGAAGGCGTTCGTTGTTATTAAAGATGGTGCAACATGTTCAGAAGAAGAATTAAATGAGTTTGCTCGTAAATATTTAGCAGCGTATAAAGTTCCTAAAATATATGAGTTTCGGAAAGATTTGCCGAAAACAACTGTTGGGAAAATTTTACGTCGTGTGCTTGTTGAAGAAGAGCTGCGAAAACAAGAAGATGAGCAGACGGGCTAAACGCCCTTTCTTTTTTGGGATGAGTAGTATTGACAACATTTTAAATAGTCAGTATTATTGAAATGTGAATGAATCATCATTCAGTCATCTTCTTGAAGGGGATAGTACTGTGAAAAAGAATCGACCGAAATATAACCAAATTATTGATGCAGCGGTGATTGTCATCGCAGAAAATGGATATCATCAAGCGCAAGTTTCCAAAATTGCAAAGCAAGCTGGTGTTGCCGATGGAACTATTTATTTATATTTCAAAAATAAAGAAGATATATTGATTTCTCTATTTCAGGAGAAGATGGGAGAATTTATTGAAACAATTCGTCAAAAAACAGCAGGAATTGAAAGCGCTGTAGAGAAGTTATTTATGTTGGTAGAAACGCACTTCTCTTTACTGTCGAAAAATGATCCTCTTGCTATCGTTACGCAACTAGAACTTCGCCAATCTAACCAAGAATTACGCATCAAAATTAATGAAGTGCTAAAAGGGTACTTGCAAGTCATGGATGAAATTTTAGAAACCGGCATACAACAGGGAGAATTTCGCACGGATCTAAATGTACGCGTGGCAAGACAAATGATTTTCGGAACAGTAGATGAAGTTGTAACCAACTGGGTAATGAGCGATCATAAATATGATTTGGTCGCAATTTCAAAAACGGTGCATGAGCTATTAGTAGCAGCTTGTGGTTACCGCAATTAATGGGGAGGGAGTACATTTGAATTTCCTATCTTTAACGGTGGAAGATTACGTAGCAATTGTAAAGATCAATCATCCGCCGGCAAATGCGATGTCTTCACAAGTCATTAGTGAAGTTGGTGAACTTCTTGATGTAGTGGAAACGGACGAAAATGTGCGCGTTGTACTTGTTCATGGAGAAGGTCGCTTTTTTCAGCGGGAGCGGATATTAAAGAATTCACTTCTGTTGAAGAAGCAAAAGAGGCGACGAAATTATCACAACATGGGCAAGTCATTTTTGAACGTGTTGAAAAGTTTTCAAAGCCAATTATTGCGGCTATTCACGGTGCAGCGCTTGGCGGCGGGTTAGAATTTGCAATGTCTTGCCATATGCGTTTTGTAAGTGAAACTGCAAAAATCGGTTTGCCGGAGCTAACGCTAGGGTTAATCCCAGGTTTTGCGGGGACGCAGCGCTTACCTCGTTATGTGGGGAAAGCAAAAGCTTGTGAAATGATGCTAACAAGCGATCCGATTTCAGGTGTGGAAGCAGTTGAATATGGACTTGCAAACCGAGCATTCCCTGAAGAAGCATTGCTAGAAGAGACGTTAAAACTAGCGAAAAAGATTGCAGGAAAAAGCTCAGCATCTACTCGCGCTGTGTTAGAGTTATTGCAAACAACAAAATCTTCTTCTTATTATGAAGGAGTGCAACGCGAGGCACAGTTATTTGGTGAAGTGTTTACAAGTGGGGATGGAAGAGAAGGCGTTGCTGCTTTCTTAGAAAAACGTAAACCTTCTTTTAGTGGTAGGTAGTTCTATATTTTTTAACATAAATAAACAGAATATTATAATTAACAAAATTTTTATAAAAAAACAAGGGGGTAAATAGAATGAACATCTACGTACTCATGAAACGAACATTTGATACTGAAGAAAAAATCGCAATTAAGAACGGTGCAATTTACGATGGCGAAGCGGAATTCATCATCAACCCTTACGATGAATATGCGATTGAAGAAGCAATTCAAGTAAGAGATGCACAAGGCGGTGAAATTACAGTCGTTACAGTTGGCGGTGAAGATAGTGAAAAAGAACTTCGCACGGCACTAGCGATGGGCTGTGATAAAGCAGTATTGATTAATATTGAAGATGATGTTGAAAATGGCGATCAATATACAACAGCAAAAATACTTACTGAATACTTAAAAGAGAAGGATGTCGATTTAATTTTAGCTGGTAACGTAGCGATTGACGGCGCATCTGGACAAGTTGGACCACGTGTCGCTGAAGCGCTTAATATCCCATATGTAACAACAATTACAAAGCTTGAAATTGACGGTACAAACGTAAAAATCGAGCGTGATGTAGAAGGGGATACAGAAGTAATTGAAACGACATTGCCAATTTTAGTAACAGCACAGCAAGGATTAAATGAACCGCGTTATCCATCGCTTCCAGGTATTATGAAAGCGAAGAAAAAGCCGCTGGAAACATTGGAATTAGATGATTTAGATTTAGAGGAAGATGATGTAGAAGCGAAAACAAAAACAATTGAAATCTATTTACCTCCTAAGAAAGATGCTGGAAAAGTGTTACAAGGCGAACTGCAAGATCAAGTAAAAGAACTTGTATCGTTGTTGCATACAGAAGCGAAAGTAGTTTAAAAAATACTAGGATATCCAGGAGGGAAAACATATGGCTCGTAAAGTATTAATAATGGGAGAAGTTCGTGACGGATCTTTACGTAACGTTTCATTTGAAGCAGTAGCAGCAGCAAAAACAATTGCAGAAGGCGGTGAAGTTGTCGGTCTTTTACTAGGTGAAAGCGTCGCTTCATTTGCGAAAGAACTGATTCATTACGGTGCAGATCGCGTTGTGACAGTTGAAAGCGATAAGTTAAGCTCATATACATCTGATGGATATGCACAAGCATTTCTAGCAGTGTATGAAGAAGAAAAGCCAGAAGGAATTGTCTTTGGACATACGGCGCTTGGGAAAGATTTATCACCAAAACTTGCAGCGAAATTACATGCAGGTCTTGTTTCTGACGTGACAGCGTTAGAAGTGGCTGGTGGAAACGTTGTGTTCACACGCCCAATTTACTCTGGTAAAGCATTTGAGAAAAAGATTGTAACAGATGGTGTATTATTTGCGACAATTCGTCCAAATAACATTGCGCCGCTTGAGAAAGATGAAGCACGCGAAGGCGATGTTTCTTCTATGACAGTCGACGTAAAAGATTTGCGTACAGTTATCAAAGAAGTTGTTCGCAAAACAGCAGAGGGTGTAGACCTTTCTGAAGCAAAAGTCATTATCGCAGGTGGACGCGGTGTGAAGAGTGAAGAAGGTTTCAAGCCGTTAAAAGAATTGGCGGATGTGCTTGGCGGAGCAGTTGGCGCTTCTCGCGGAGCATGTGATGCAGAATACTGCGATTATTCACTGCAAATTGGACAAACAGGTAAGGTTGTAACACCAGATTTATATATTGCATGTGGTATTTCTGGTGCGATTCAACATTTAGCTGGTATGTCTAACTCAAAGATTATTGTAGCAATTAATAAAGATCCTGAAGCAAACATTTTTAAAGTAGCTGACTATGGCATCGTTGGCGACTTATTTGAAGTGTTACCGCTTCTAACAGAAGAATTCAAAAAGTTAAAAGTACATTCTTAAACATGAAGTTACGCATAATGGGTTCCCATTAAGTAATTACCCCTATATAAATAAAGGAAGGCGAGAGGTCCCCTGCTTCTCGCTTTTTCGTACGAAAAGTAATACTTTCTTATAGTATAAAGGCATGATTATTTGATACAATACTTAACGATACATATTATTCGCCACGTATATAAGATAATGATATACTTTGGTTAGAAAGTTCATAAAGGAGGAAATAAAATGGCAATTGTAAACGCAACTGACCAAACTTTCGCAGCTGAAACAAGCGAAGGTGTTGTATTAGTAGATTTCTGGGCACCTTGGTGTGGCCCTTGTAAAATGATCGCTCCTGTATTAGAAGAAATCGATGCAGAATTAGGCGATAAAGTAAAGGTAGTAAAAGTAGATGTTGATGAAAACCAAGAAACAGCTCGTAAATTCGAAGTAATGAGCATTCCATCTCTTTTCGTAGTAAAAGATGGTCAAGTGGTTGATCAAGCATTAGGTTACAAACCGAAAGAAGCGTTAGTTGAATTAGTATCTAAACACTTCTAATTATGAAAAAAGCTGCCGCGGGGCAGCTTTTTTATGTACAAAAAATATGGTTAACTTCGTAAAGGAATTTTATATCTTCTTTAGCGGTTGCTATGTATAATGTTTTCATTTTTTCTACTTTCCGTTACAATAAAAGAACGTATGTTGGGGAAATGGTTTGTTGTATTTTTTTAGGTGAAACAAGAATGATAAACATGCAAGAAACGGAGGAATACGAGTGCACGAGCATTTAAAAGAGAAGTTAGCGATTTTACCAGATCAACCGGGCTGTTATTTAATGAAAGATAAGCAAGGAACAGTTATATATGTTGGGAAGGCAAAGGTGTTAAAAAATCGTGTGCGCTCGTATTTTACCGGATCACACGATGGGAAAACACTACGTCTTGTCGGAGAAATTGTTGACTTTGAGTATATTGTGACCTCCTCGAATCTGGAGGCTCTCATTTTAGAATTAAATTTAATCAAAAAATATGATCCAAAATATAACATCCAATTAAAAGATGATAAAACATACCCATTTATTAAAATTACCGCTGAAAAACAACCGCGTTTGCTCATTACGAGAAATGTGAAAAAGGATAAAGGGAAATATTTTGGTCCGTATCCAAATTCGCAGTCGGCTCATGAAACAAAAAAATTGTTAGATCGTATGTATCCGCTTCGGAAATGTACAAATATACCAGATAAAGTTTGTTTATATTATCATATGGGGCAATGTTTAGCTCCTTGTGTGAAAGAAGTAACGGATGAACAAAATAAAGAAATTGTAGATGGGATTATTAAGTTTTTAAATGGTGGACATAAAGAAATTCGTTCAGAATTGGAAGCGAAAATGTATGAAGCTGCGGAAAAATTAGAGTTCGAACGAGCGAAAGAATTGCGAGATCAGATTGCTCATATGGATGCGATTATGGAAAAGCAGAAGATGATTATGAGCGATCTAGTTGACCGTGATATTTTCGGTTATGCGGTAGATAAAGGCTGGATGTGTGTGCAAGTTTTCTTTGTTCGAAAAGGAAAGTTAATCGAGCGAGATGTTTCGATGTTTCCCATTTATGATGATCCAGAAGAAGGTTTCCTGACATTTATCGGGCAATTTTATGAACAAAATAATCACTTTAAGCCGAAAGAAATTGTTGTACCAAGCAGCATTGATAATGAACTGATCGAAAAATTTTTAGAAGTAGAAGCGACGCAGCCAAAACGCGGTAAGAAAAAAGAACTCGTTGATTTAGCGAGTAAGAATGCTAAAATTGCGCTGAATGAAAAATTTTATTTAATTGAACGCGACGAAGAACGCTCAATTAAGGCTGTAGAAAACTTAGGAGAACATCTTGGGATTGAAACACCGCACAGAATTGAAGCATTTGATAACTCTAACATTCAAGGGATAAATCCGGTTTCCGCCATGATTGTCTTTATTGATGGAAAACCTGCGAAAAAAGAGTATCGAAAATATAAAATTAAAACGGTGCAAGGACCGGATGATTATGAATCGATGCGCGAAGTTGTGCGCCGCCGTTATACACGTGCTTTAAAAGAAAATTTGCCTCTTCCCGATTTAATTGTAATCGATGGCGGAAAGGGTCATTTAGCTGCAGTAAGTGATGTGTTAGAAAATGAACTCGGTCTTTCTATTCCAACAGCAGGACTTGTTAAAGATGATAAGCATCGTACGTCACATTTAATTATCGGTGAACCTCCTGAACCTGTTATGTTAGAGCGTAATAGTCAAGAGTTTTACTTATTGCAGCGTATTCAAGATGAGGTGCACCGCTTTGCGATTACGTTCCATCGTCAAATTCATGGGAAATCTGTCATTCAATCGGCATTGGATGATATACCAGGAGTCGGAGAAAAACGGAAGAAAACACTTTTAAAACATTTTGGTTCTCTCAAGAAAATGAAAGAAGCGTCTGTTACAGACATTATAGAAGCAGGAATGCCGCAAAAAATAGCAGAGACGATTCATTCGTATTTAACAGGGAAGACATTGTAGTTTACAGTGTCTTTTCTTTTTTGTTATAATTTCAGAAGATTGAAAATAATAAAAACCGAATGTTTATACATAAATAAAAAAGTCAACTGGACATTTTTATGCCTAGTTGACTTATAAAATAAACATTACACTTCGACAGGATCTTTTACATCCCATTTTACGAGAAACATAATAGAGTCAGAACGCTTCTTTTGTTCTTCATAGGATTCAGCAACTACACCACGCTGTTTTTGAATTTGCTCTGCAATAAACCCAGCTTCTAATTGGTAAGAAGAGTGTCTATTTTGTTGTTGGCGTTCCTTAATAAGAGCACCTGTTAGTTTAAATTCCATTTCACGGCGTTTATGTTCAATGATGGTTAAGTCACCCCATCCAGCTTTTACGAAAAATTGAATCACTTCATCAATTGTTTCTAAAGGATATTTTCGTGCTAAGTTTCTGCCAGCCCAATATAGAATAGCATCTAATTCTTTCCCTATTAAGTCTGGGAGTAATTCTTCACGCAGCAATTCGTAGGCAAAAGCACTCATTGAAATATTTTGTAAAGATTCGCTTTCGATTTTTGTTGTACTCACAATATTCCCCACTTTCTATACTGCCAATATTATATACCATTTTATATATATAAACCCAGCTATTTCTTGGCAAAAAATCTGATTTAGAGAATGAAAAAAGAATATAAAAATTATATACAGATTATGTATACGTTTTCTTGACGCTTCGACAAAAATAGGAGTAAAATGAACTTGGTATCAAATTATGCTGAAATATTGCGAATAATTTTTTCAGTTTTTCTTATAGCAATAGTGAAAAAATGCTATTGTTATAAAGTGACGTGACAAACAGTAGTCAAACATTCGAGGGGGTAATGGGGACATGAAAGGCCGCGAGTATACGTTTCGCAAGTGGCATTCGTTAATGGGTGTCATTCCGATTGGTGTCTTTGTGACACAACACTTAGTAGTAAACCACTTTGCAACACAAGGGGCAGAGGCTTTCAATAGCGCTGCTCATTTTATGGAAATGCTTCCATTTCGGTATGCATTGGAAATCTTCGTGATTTTCTTGCCGTTGTTGTATCATGCTGTGTACGGTTTATATATTGCTTTTACAGCGACGAACAATACAACATCTTATAGCTATTTCCGTAACTGGATGTTCGCTCTGCAACGATTCACAGGGGTGTTTACGCTAATTTTCTTAGCTTGGCACGTTTGGCAAACGCGCCTTCAAGCTGCAATGGGACAAACAGTAGACTATGATATGATGGCAAGTATTTTAAGCAATCCGTTTATGTTTGGTTTCTATTTAGTAGGGGTTGTATCGGCTATTTTCCACTTTGCAAATGGATTATGGACATTCTGTATTAGCTGGGGTATCACGGTATCACCACGTTCGCAGCGTATTTCTACGTATGTAACATTAGCAATTTTCTTAGCGTTATCTTACGTAGGGGTGAGCGCATTACTTGCGTTCATTAATCCGAATCTAGCAAACATGTAAGGAGTGGGAGAGCATGAAAGGGAAACTTATTGTAGTTGGCGGTGGATTAGCCGGCTTAATGGCAACGATTAAAGCAGCGGAAGCAGGCGTGAATGTAGAACTATTCTCTTTAGTACCGGTGAAACGTTCTCACTCTGTATGTGCACAAGGCGGCATTAACGGTGCTGTAAATACAAAAGGTGAAGGGGATTCTCCGTGGATCCACTTTGACGATACAATTTATGGAGGGGACTTCTTAGCGAACCAACCTCCTGTAAAAGCGATGTGCGATGCAGCGCCTGGTATTATTCATTTAATGGATCGCATGGGTGTTATGTTTAACCGTACGGAAGAAGGTTTACTAGATTTCCGTCGCTTTGGTGGAACACAGCATCACCGCACAGCATTTGCTGGTGCGACAACAGGACAACAATTATTATATGCATTAGATGAGCAAGTGCGCCGTCATGAAGTAGCAGGTCTTGTTACGAAATATGAGGGCTGGGATTTCTTACGCGCTATTGTGGATGACGAAGGCGTATGCCGCGGAATCGTAGCGCAAGACTTACAATCTATGGAGATTAAAAGTTTTCCAGCTGATGCTGTAATTATGGCAACAGGGGGCCCTGGTATCATCTTTGGAAAATCTACTAACTCCATTATTAATACAGGTACAGCAGCATCTGCTGTGTATCAGCAAGGTGCATATTATGCAAATGGTGAGTTTATTCAAATTCACCCAACAGCAATTCCGGGTGATGATAAATTACGTCTAATGAGTGAATCTGCACGTGGTGAAGGTGGCCGCGTTTGGACATATAAAGACGGTAAACCATGGTATTTCCTTGAAGAGAAATATCCAGCATACGGAAACCTTGTACCTCGTGATATTGCAACGCGTGAAATTTTTGATGTGTGCGTTGAGCAAAAGCTTGGTATTAACGGTGAAAACATGGTATATCTTGATCTTTCTCATAAAGATCCGAAAGAGCTTGATATAAAACTAGGTGGTATTATTGAAATCTATGAAAAATTCATGGGTGATGATCCACGTAAAGTACCGATGAAAATCTTCCCTGCTGTTCACTATTCAATGGGTGGACTATGGGTTGATTATAAACAAATGACAAATATTCCAGGATTGTTTGCAGCAGGTGAGTGTGATTACTCTATGCACGGTGGTAACCGACTAGGTGCTAACTCATTATTATCAGCGATTTACGGCGGTATGGTAGCGGGACCAAATGCAATTGAATATATGAAAGGTCTTTCAAAATCATCAGATGCTGTTTCATCTGCTTTATATGAGCAAAATGAATTAATCGAAACAGAAAAATTCAATAATATTTTAACGTTAGATGGTAATGAAAATGCGTATGTTCTTCATAAAGAGCTTGGAGAATGGATGACAGATAACGTAACAGTAGTTCGTGAAAATAAAAAATTATTAGAAACAGATGCGAAAATCGTAGAGTTAATGGAGCGTTATAAACGCATTAACATTAACGATACGGCGAAATGGAGTAACCAAGGTGCTTCATTTACACGTCAGCTGGCAAATATGCTTGAATTAGCTCGTGTTATTACAATTGGTGCATATAACCGTAATGAAAGTCGCGGTGCACATTATAAGCCAGAATTCCCAGATCGTGATGATGAGAACTTCTTAAAAACAACAATGGCGAAGTTTGAGGGAGCAGGAAATGCACCAGCATTCCATTACGCAGACGTTGATATTTCATTAATCGAACCACGTAAGCGTGATTATTCTTCAAAACATGAAGTAGCTGCTAAGGGAGAAGAGAAGGGGGATAAACAGCATGTCTGAGAAAACAATCCGCCTTATTATTACAAGACAAGATGGTCCGAACTCACAGGAGTATGATCAAGAATTTGAAATTCCATATCGCCCAAATATGAATATCATTTCGGCATTAATGGAAATTCGCCGTAACCCTGTTGATGCAAAAGGGAATCATACAACACCTATTGCTTGGGATATGAACTGTTTAGAAGAAGTGTGCGGAGCATGTTCTATGGTGATCAACGGAAAACCACGTCAATCATGTACAGCACTTATTGATCAACTTGAACAACCAATTCGCTTAAAACCGATGAAAACATTCCCGGTTGTTCGCGACCTGCAAGTGGATCGCAGCCGTATGTTTAATGCGTTAAAGCGCGTTAAAGCATGGATTCCGATTGATGGTACGTATGACTTAGGTCCAGGGCCAAGAATGCCAGAGAAAAAGCGTCAGTGGGCATATGAATTATCAAAATGTATGACTTGTGGTGTATGTTTAGAATCATGTCCAAACGTAAATAGCAAATCTGATTTTATCGGTCCAGCACCGCTTTCACAAGCACGTTTATTTAATGCACATCCAACAGGTGAAATGCATAAAGCGGACCGTTTACGTGCAATCATGGGTGATGGAGGACTTGCAAACTGCGGTAACTCACAAAACTGTGTACAATCTTGTCCAAAAGGAATTCCATTAACGACATCGATTGCGGCTTTAAACCGTGATACAACGATTCAATCATTTAAAGATTTCTTTGGTAGTGACAATAACTATTAATCTAATAAATATTGCCTCTTCAGTTTGAAGAGGCAATATTTATATCATTCTTACTTAAGTTACTTAATTATATGTTTACATCTGAGTATACTTATTCTTACCTTAATAGATCGTAATTTTATAGGTTTTTAATTCAGAAAAATCAAACAATATAAAATGAGAGAAATTTTAAAGGAGATGAATAATTATGAAGAAGATTCATTATATTGAACACTTTGAGCAATGGGAAAGTACATTTTCATTTTACATCCCTATAAAGGTTCGTTTTAGTGAAACAGATATGTTTGGACATATGAATAACGGTGTTGCGTTTACTTATTTTGAAGAAGCTCGTATTGAGTTTTTTAAAGAGCTTGGCTTTATGCAAGAGTGGGTACATGAAGCATCGGAAACAATGATTGTAGTGGCGGATTTACAATGTAATTTTTTGAAACAAGTGTTCTTTGATGAGAACTTAAAAGTGTATGTAAAAGCTGAGAACGTCGGAAATTCTTCTTTGGATTTGCATTATATGGTAAGGAACGAAGCAGGAGAGATTTGTTTGATGGGGCGAGGTGCACTGGTGCAAGCTTCTAAAAAAACAGGGAAAGGAGTACCTTGGCCAGCGGAATGGAAACAACGGTTATTAGACAAAAAATAAGAGGGCGCGTCGCCCTCTTATTTTTTGTCTCCCATTGCTTCTTCTAATGTCAGATGATGCTCGTATAAATATGTAGCTTGTGGATTGCCGACAAAACGAAGATGCCACGGTTCATAATCATATCCTGTAATGTCTGTTTTATCTTCTGGATAACGAATGACAAATCCGAATTCGTGAGCATGCTCTGCTACCCACTTTCCTTCAGGTGTTTCTCCAAATATCGGCTCCAATTGAAATTTTGCTGATTTAGAGCTAATATCCATGGCAAGTCCAGTTTGATGTTCGCTTGTCCCTGGAATGGCGCTTAATGCATCAGCAGCTTTTTTCCTTGACGATTTACATATGTATTATGCAATGACTCTTGTCGTTTGTAAGAGCGAAATCCAGATACTGCAGTAAGTTCAATCCCTTGCTGTTTTGCAGCTTTAAACATTTCTTCTAGGGCATCTGCTGCTGGTTTACGAAGTAATGTTTTCTCTTTATCTTGCAGACTGAAAAATGGAACATCTGGTTTTGTTAAATCGCGTGGTGTGTAGGAATCTGGGAGTTTGCGATGTTTGTTTACTAAAACGAGTAATGAATCAGTGTTAGTTACAAGTGAATATTGTTCATCGGTTTTTTTAGCTGTTGCGCTTGCTTTTGGGAATGGAGGAATCTTCTCTTTTGGATGTTCAGCATGCTGCTTTGTTTCAACTGCTTCTGCTTGATTATGTATATTTCCTGTAAAAGCTTTGGAACCAAAATTTATTAAAGAAATAACAATGAGAATCATAATTGAAATTAAAATTGTTCTTTTCATAATTGTTTTTTTCATAATTTTTAACCGATTTATTCCTTTCTAAAATACTTGTACTTTATTATCTTTTTACATTATAAGTCTATCGTATATAAAAAGGAATAAAGGAGTCCTCATGTAACAAAATTGAAAAAAATTTGTAAAAAAAAGTCGATTTCTTCATGATTTTGTTTAAAATGACACATTGCAACCTTTCATGAATTCTATTTTCTGTATAATATATATAGATAGATGTAACGATTATATTATGATATGTAGCTTCTTATTGTATCGAATAATCTAGGAGGGAACAACGATGAATTTGGCATCAATCATTGGAATTATCCTTGGGATAGTTGCCGTTGTATTAGGAATGTTTTTGAAAGAAGCTGCACTTAATGCGCTGTTAATTTTACGCAAGTATTGCTCCAAAATAAACAACTGCTTCCGGAAAAATTTAGTGCAATTGGCTACGGAGAATATCGTCCTGTCGCACCGAATGATACACCGGAAGGAAGAGTGAAAAATAGACGAGTAGAAATATTTATTTTACCTCTTATAAAAGATAAAAAATAAAGGGTGGCGTAGTGCCGTCCCTTATTCTTTTACTTCGAATAATTTTAAGTTGTCCCTGCGAATTTTATCTTTTTCTGCATCTGATTTTTTTAAGTCATAGTTATATAAAGCGCCTTCCCAATCGCCGTACATTGGATTTGGGAAAATAATGAATTTCTCGCCAAATTGGTCTTTCGTTTCTTCTACTGCTTTATTACGATCTTGTACAGATTTTGCATCAAATCCACTGAAATCTGATAAATTGTCACCAAATAATAAGACGATATCATGCGTTGTTGAAACGAGTTCTCTACGCTTTTCTTTTCCTTGTTCTTTCGGTTCTTGTAGTAAAATATGCTCTGTCTTTGCTTGCGGGGCACCAATGCGTTCTAAATTTTTAACGGTTGCATCGAGTTGGTTTGTTTTACGATTTGAAATGTAGTAAATGTCTACACCTTTTGATTCTGCATATTTTAAGAAATCAAGTGCACCAGGAAGAGCTGCTGCATCTGCTTGATTAACCCATTCATCCCATTTATAAGGATAGCCTTTTCCTGTTTTTATTGTCATTGCTTGGTATGGACTATTATCTAAAACGGTTTCGTCTAAGTCTAGTACAACAGCTGGTTTCTTGCTTGTCCCTTTTGCAAGAGAAGCATCTAGCTTAAGTGTGCCGATGTTGTAGCCTTGATGGTATAATGCTTTTGCTTCACCAGCTGTTTGATACCATAAATTAGCCATTATTTGTTGATCTGTTAGTTTGACTGTTGCTTCTTTTGCTGTAACCTCGTAAGTTGTCAAGGATGTTGATAATAATGCAACAGATAGTAGAGTTGCAAACTTTCGTTTGTTTTGCATACGTATCCTCCTAGGTGTGTATGTGAATATTTTTAAGGGACTTCCAATATATTTTTCTGTTACAATTATGAGTCTATACATAGTATGTATAATGTTTTTTACTTTATATGATGAAGGAAAATAGTATATAATAAAGGATACGTTATTTTTAAATAGATGAGAGAGAATGAACATAAAGGAGGGGGATACAAGTGGGGATTAGTAGTCGTTTTACAGTAGCTGTTCATATGTTAACATTGCTAGAAGTCGATAAAAAATCTCGATGTACATCTGAATGGATTGCTGGCAGTGTCAATACAAACCCAGTCGTTATTCGCCGAATTACAGGAATGTTAAAAAAAGCGGGATTAGTTGATGTACAAGCTGGAAAAGGTGGTACCTCCTTAGCTCGTGATTTAAATGAAGTTACGTTACTTGATGTATATAAAGCGGTTGAAGTTGTAGAAGAAGGACATTTATTTTCTTTTCACGATAATCCAAATGTGGAATGCCCAGTTGGAGCTAATATTCAAACTGTGTTAGAAATTATATTGTTGCAAGCGCAAGACGCGATGGAAAATGTCCTTGCAAATGTAAAGGTAAAACAGCTCGTTACAAATTTAGAAGAGAAGATACAACAATAAAAGAACCTAGCCTTGTATTGATGGAAGGCTAGGTTCTTTTTTATCCTGCTATTCGTGGGCAGTAAGGTCCTCTCAAGATTCAGAGAGAAGGATAACTGCCCGTAAAAGCCCGATTGGTTCAACTAACCCTCAGTGGGGGATGAAGAAAATACCCACTGAGGGAAGTTTCACTTTATTAGGCGTTACGTACTGTAAAACGTTGACGAGAAAATTGTGGGTTTTCTACTTCGTCTAATAAAGCAACAGCGTAGTTTGGAATTGTAATTCGGCTCTCACCGTTTTCGTCTGTTAATAGTTGATCTGTTCCTGTGACATATTTGCCTGTACGCTCACCAGGCTCAATCATCGCAGCAGGACTTAAATTCGTCCAGTTGAAATCGGATTGTTTATACACCTGTAATGCATCGCGGTGTGCTAATGCGATTGGTTTCCACTCTGCTGGGAAGTCTGGTGTATCAACAACTTGTAAACCAGGCGCTACTTCTAAGCTGCCTGCGCCTCCAACAGCTACAAGACGAGAAACACCAGCTTGTTTTGCTGCTTCTAATAAAGAGTGCGTTGCTTCTACAAGTTTCTCATCTTCACCATGTTTAGGGCCAAATGCACTAATTAAAATATCGTGATTTACTGCTTCTTTTGCAATACTGTCTGCATTGAAAATATCACCTGTTACAACATGTAAATTTTCATGTGCTGTTTCTACGCGAGATGCATCGCGAACAATCGCTGTTACCTCGTGTCCACGTGTTAAAGCTTCTTCAATAATTTGTTTTCCGATGTTACCAGTTGCGCCTACTACTGCAAGTTTCATAATCATTCTCCTCTTCCACTTTGTTTTATATAAAAATGTATTTACTTTTGATTTAGTTGTAATCAATTCAGTTACAACTTTATGTAACTATTATAGTTACAACTATTATTCTTTGTCAACATAAAAACAAGTTGCTTTTATATTGAGTAAAAAGCAACTTGCGGAAAAGATAATTATGCTGTTTTCTTTCGTTTTGTAACAGGGACAGAGCGGTTTAAAATGCTGTTTGCTATCATTCCAATTATGATAACAATCATCCCAATTAAAGATAATCCAGTAGGCCAAGAACCGTTTAAAAATAGAATTTCACCGAGAACAGTAAATATCATTGTTCCTGCTTGAGTCGCCTCTACTGCTCCTAACAAAGCAAAATTGTTTTTTGCAAGGTCAGTAGCAAAGAAAAATGTCATTGTGGCAATAACGCCAGAACATAGTGCCAATAAGAAACCTTGCATCATTTGCCCAGATGTTGGTATGCCAGTTGTAGACCATCCGTAAATTACCAATATAATACTGACGGGAAGACTGCCGATTGCCATACCTAACACACGTTGAAATGTATCTAAACGTCCCCCGACAACTTCCATCATTTTTCTGTTACCGAAAGGATATAGGAATGCAGCGATAACTACAGGTAGGAAACCGGATAAAAATTGAGAAACAGTAATGTGCCCAGCTTCTGTTGCTTGCATGCAAATGACACCTACTAAAATAAATAAGGAAATGAGCAAGCTTCGTATTGGGATTTTACCGCGAACTCGTTTTGTTCCTGATTTCGTTTCAACTGTAATAAAAAAAGCGGAGACAATAATAAGCCAGCTAGGATTGTCGTTTGCCATGTACCTGCAACGAGCCATGCAGGACTAAATACAGCGGCGAAGCTTAATAAGGAATAAAATCCAACGCCGGCTAATGTGCCGAAACTAATCCATGCCAAAGGGTGTCTTCGCATTTCTGTCCATAATGGACGAAGGTTTTTGCGAAATAAGACGATAAAGAATAAAATAGGTAAAGCGAATAAAAATCGGAAAGAAGCGGTCCAAGCCCAGCTTGTGCCTGATACGTTCATAGCCCGGTTTATAATAAATGTAGCGGAAAAAAAGGCGGATGATAAAATGCCTAATAAAATTGCACGCATTACGTTCGCTCCTTTTTATAAAGTGATGTATATTATAATATTCCTTTTATATTAAAAAGTAAACTATAATGTATTTTAGGATGTGAGGATACATATGCGAGAACAAGAAGATATACAGACGAAAGAAGTTATTCAACAAGTTGGTCAGCTGTTGAGACAAATACGAAATGAACAAAAATTAAGTTTAGAAGAATTAGCGAAAAAAACTGGTGTTAGTAAATTAACATTAGGAAAAATTGAAAGGGGGAAACAAACCCTACATTGGGCGTGATTTGGAAAATTACAAAGGGATTATCCATTCCGTTGTCACGGCTTATGGTTGTAGGAGATACAATAAATGTTTCACGCTGTGGAGAAGGGTTCACTGTAGAGGAAGAAAGTCAAACTTGGCGATTAGAGACTATATTTCGCTATGCAAAAGAAACAGGGATGGAAATGCATCGTGCTTGTTTGCAGCCGAATAGCACATACGAAGCAGATCCGCATCATGAAGGAGCCATTGAATTTGTAACAGTAATGAAAGGGAAAGTTTCCATTCAAGTTGAACAAGAAGTATATAAATTAAACGAATTTGATTCTATCCAATTTGAAGCAAATCGAAAGCATAGCTATGAAAATAAGGGAAATGAAGTAGCAGTTCTACATTTAACAATGAAATATTCATCGTAAAATAATAAAAAGGCACCGGTGGAACCGGTGCCTTTATTCAGAAGATTGTGGCATAAGTAACATAAGAATAAAATAAGCTAAAAAGCCTGTTCCGAAAAATAAAATTGCAATTATCCAAAGAATACGGATCATATTTGTGTCCACACCGAAGTATTCCCTAAGCCACCACAAACACCGATAAACACTTTATCTGTTGAAGATTTACATAATTTTTTATCCATGATGAAATCCTCCCCTTTTCGTGATTCACCATTTTCCTATGTAGTAGTGAATACCTATGCTGTTATCCTGCATGGAAAGAAATATAGGAACTATCGAATTATATTATGTTTTTGGGGGAAGATTACAGTTTTATCCCACTATTTGTAGGGAGTAAGATCCACTACCTTAAGATTCAGAGAGGAGCAAGGAAGATAGGTGATGGAGAACTGATGGAAGTTTCACTTTATATGGTTACTGTTTTTTATTATTTCGTGTGTTTGCATGGGAAATATAAACATAAATAATAAACCAAAAGCAATGATTAAAAATAAATCATTGCTTTTGGCTTTCTATAAGGATAAAGCATCTTTATTTCTTAAATCGATACGGGACAGTTGAAACGATAACATTCTTTTTATACAAAAGATATATTCTTAGTAAAACACTCGATTGGTTATGCAAAAAGTTATGCCAATTTTTTTTCGTAATAAATTGCGGAATGAGAACGGTAACTGCATAATGTTCCTCTTCTGCTTTATCTTGAATTGTAGTTACTAATTTTTTTATGGGTCTCATTAAGCTTCGGTAAGAGGAAACCAATGTAACAAGACGAATGTTGGGTTGCCACGCATTCCATTTCTCCTGTATTTTGATCTCGCTTTCTTTGTCGAAGGCCACGTAAACAGCAATGACAGTATCTCCAATAGATTCAGCGTAATTGAGCGATTGTTCCACTACCTTTGTAATTCCAGCAATAGGTACGATGACGACGTTGCCCTCGATTTTTTGAGGTGATTCATTAGGGTTTATACGTAGTTGTTCACCTACCGCGTCATAATGTTTATAAATGCGATGGAAGGTAAATACAATAATGGGTAAAAATATGAAAATGGCCCAAACTTGCATAAATTTTGTAACAAAGAAAATGAGCAGTACGGTTAAGGAAATGAGTGCTCCTAATAAATTAGTGAGTAATTTTGGTAACCACCCTTCTGGTTTTTCCCGAATCCATTTTATAATCATACCTGTTTGTGACAAGGTGAAAGGGAGAAATACACCCACTGCGTACAATGGAATTAAATGTTCGGTTTTCCCGTGAAACGTAATAATTAAAATAATGGAAGCAAAACTGAGTGTGATAATACCGTTTGAATACCCTAAGCGATCACCACGCATCAAATACATGCGAGGCATATATTTATCTGATGCTAAGTTGTAAGCTAACAATGGAAATGCTGAGAATCCGGTATTGGCAGCTAACACTAAAATAAGAGCAGTTGCTCCTTGAATAAAGTAGTAAACAAAGTTTCTTCCAAATACATTGGAAGCGATTTGAGAAACAACAGTTTCAGTATGTTTAGGAGCAATGCCGTACCAATATGCTAAAAAGGTAATGCCAGTGAATAAAACGGCAAGAATCGCTCCCATCATGACTAATGTATTGGCAGCATTTTTAGCAGCGGGTTCTTTAAAGTTTGGAATGGCGTTGGAAATTGCTTCAACACCCGTTAATGCAGAACACCCGGATGAGAATGCCTTTAATAAGAAGAATAATGTAATTCCAGGTACTGCCGTACCAATAGGTGTGTGCAAAGTGGCCGGTGCTTGTCCAGATGTAATTTTAAACATCCCAACAATAATTAAAATAACGAGCGCTAGCACAAAGAGATAGACAGGATAAGCTAATACAGAGGCAGATTCCGTTACCCCTCTAAGATTGAGAATTGTAATAAGAATAACGAGTATAACAGCGATAGGAATGGTGTACCGATGTAAAGTCGGAAACGCAGATGTAATGGCATCTGTTCCTGCTGATACACTTACTGCTACTGTAAGGATATAATCTACCAACAATGACCCACCGGCGATGAGGCCTGCATTTACGCCTAGATTTCTTTTAGAAACTACATAAGCTCCGCCCCCGTGTGGGTAAGAATAGATAATCTGTCGGTATGATAAAATAAGTGCTGCCAATAGAACTAAAACACCGACAGCGATAGGAATGGAGTACCAAAATGCAACTGCTCCAATTGTTACAAGAACAATTAATATTTGTTCTGTTCCATATGCAACTGAGGAAAGCGCATCAGAAGACAGGATAGCCAGCGCTTTTAATTTATTTAACTTCTGCTCTCCTAATGCTGTTGATTTTAAAGGTCGCCCAATTAAAAATCTTTTGACTGTAGAAAACATATTTACACCACCAATATGCAAAATTTCCATGAATAGATACTATGTAGTATGAGCGTCTTGTAGCCAAATATTTAGTAAGGAAAGAGGTAATAAATGGGGAGTTTTTATTTAATGGGACATTGTGTAAAACAGAGAAGAATAAAAATGAAATACAAACAACTTTTTTATAATTAAAACATGGAATTTCTCTTCGTTTTTATTCACCACCACTTACCTCTATTCATACAATATCATGACTAAATAAACACCCAACTTACACATATACAGCTCTGGCTTAAGCAAG
This sequence comes from Bacillus sp. EA-CB0995, assembly GCF_055814245.1. Taxonomy (NCBI): domain Bacteria; kingdom Bacillati; phylum Bacillota; class Bacilli; order Caryophanales; family Bacillaceae; genus Bacillus; species Bacillus sp. EA-CB0995. The sequence continues at coordinate 1,194,203 of NZ_CP169269.1, forward strand.
GAGGGTTATACCAATTGAAGGAAAAAGAATATCAATCCAAACCGTTGCTCACAAAAAGAGAAAGAGAAGTGTTTGAGTTACTTGTTCAAGATAAAACAACAAAAGAAATTGCAAGTGAACTTTTTATTAGTGAAAAAACCGTACGTAACCATATCTCAAATGCAATGCAAAAGCTAGGGGTTAAGGGACGTTCACAAGCGGTTGTTGAGCTCCTTCGTATGGGAGAGCTTGAATTATAAGGGATGAAGCCGGCTTTTATATAAGGAAAAGCCGGTTATTTTTGTATGTTGCAAATTACTAGAAAAAGGAGGAGAATAAAAAGGTCTAACATGTACATAAAGTGAAGCTTCTATCAGTGGGGGATCTTTATTTCCAAACTGATGGAAAGCTCTTACCAATCGGGCTCTTATGGGCAGTTATCTTCTTCCTCCCTTCTTTGATTTCTCGGAATCTTGAATTGGAAGTTTTATTGCCTGTTAGAATGGGATGAAGTGAACCTTCTATTAGTCTATGTATGTTGTACTGATGATGAGTGCACGATTTGGGAATGTACGCTTAGATTATGAAAGAGAAAACGGGGCGATTGTTTTGAATAGAGCGATTGGTGTAATTGATTCAGGCGTTGGCGGATTAACAGTAGCGAAAGAATTAATTCGGCAATTACCGAAAGAGCGAATTATATATTTAGGAGATACAGCACGTTGCCCGTACGGTCCGCGATCGCGTGAAGAAGTAAGACAATTCACATGGGAAATGACAGAGTATTTATTGGCGCAGGATATTAAAATGCTTGTCATTGCTTGTAATACTGCGACAGCAGTTGTACTTGAAGAAATGCAAAAAAATTGTCTATCCCAGTGGTAGGGGTAATCCACCCAGGTGCGCGCACTGCACTTAAAATGACAAATACGTACCATGTTGGTGTAATAGGCACGATTGGAACAGTGAAAAGTGGTGCGTATGAAGAGGCACTAAAATCAATTAACAACCGCGTATTAGTAGAGAGTTTAGCTTGCCCACCGTTCGTTGAGCTTGTAGAAAGCGGGAATTTTGAGAGTGAAATGACGTATGAAGTGGTAAGAGAAACGCTACAACCATTGAAACAAACTGAAATCGATACGCTGATTTTAGGATGTACGCATTATCCAATTTTAGGGCCAGTTATTAAACGGGTCATGGGTGATTCTGTGCAATTGATTAGTTCAGGTGATGAAACAGCTCGTGAAGTGAGCACCATTTTATATCATAGTAAGATGCTGCATGGCAGAGAAGAGCAAAGTGATCATCTTTTTTTAACAACAGGAGAAATTGATGTGTTTAAAGAAATTGCTTCCAAATGGTTTGGGCAACCAATTGAGAATGTGAAGCATATCATTTTATAAAGAGGCTGTTTTCATAGCTATCAAATTAAGAGAATAATATAAAAAGACAAAAAGACCATCCTTATTCAGTGTGTATCTGAAAATGAAAGGATGGTCTTTGATTTTACTGAATTGTACCCCGAATAGTAGCCGCTCTGAGGGAAAGTTCATTATTTGGGTTGTAGTGTAGTTCAAGGGTGAATGAAAGTTACTGCTCGTAAGAGTCTGATTAGTTCAACTAATCAACAGTAGGGATGAAGAAAACTCCCACTGTTGGAAGTCTCACTTTATAAGCTGTGAAAGAACAGCTGTTAGTTTTTGTTTGATTTGTTTTGCAAATGCTGGATCTTTACCTGAAGTGGATATACTTACAATATACTCGTTATTTCGAATAATTGCGGGCGTGTGAAAAGATGATTGCGTGCCATCACTTACGATATTAACCCACTGAAAATCATGCGCTGCTTGTTTGACCATCATATTTACATCGTGATGATTTGTTGCAGCATAAATGAGATGAGCATCTTTTATATCTTCCTCTGTAAATGCTTTTTGTTTCCATGTAATATAGGAGAGCTTCTCCATTTCCTCACAAATGTCTGGGCTCACAACAGTGACAATGGCTCCTGTATCCTTTAATCCAACCGCTTTTCGGTATGCGATTTTGCCACCGCCGATGATGACAACGATTTTGCCTTTTAGATTAAATATAAGAGGATATAGGTTGCACATGTATATATTCCTCCATTCGTTCTAATAATGCGGACTTCATATAGGGATCAAATTGAAGGCAGTTGCATGTTGTAACGTTCGTATATGTGTGTGCATGGCGCTCAATTTTCCGGAGTAGTAATCCAGTAAAGAGAAGGTATGGCATGACATATACATGTTGAGCTGATGATGCTATACCATTGAGTTCTTCGGTAAAAGAAGGTGCTCCTTTTGTTAAAAAAGAGCAGGAAACGGGCATGCCGATTTTTCGCTCAACTGCTGATCCGATTTGCTGCAATTCATGTATAGGCTGAGGATCACTACTACCTCGGCCGACGAGTAGAATTTTGCTACCTTGTGTGGGCATGGCTTCATGTATTCTTTTGATTACAAGTTCAATCATGAGCGGGTGTGTACTAAAAGGTGGTACAACTGAAAATGTAATATGCGGATAGCGCTTTTGTATTTGCTCAATTTCAAAAGGAACGTCACGTTTATAATGAGCAGCTGCAAATAATAAAACAGGGACAAGTAAAACTTCAGTTGCTCCGTCTAGAATCGCTTCTGTAATCGCATCCTGGACAGTTGGTGTTGTGAGTTCAAGAAAGCCAATTTTTTGGATATTTTCACTCCGCTCTTTTATAACGGACTGGACAAAGTGAATGAATTGTTCATTTCCTTCTTGTAATCGGCTACCGTGCCCAATATAAACAATCCCTTTCATTGTGCCGCCACTTCTTTCTCATTAAAAATAGCTTGTAATTCATAATCAATGTTCTGTAATCCGACTTTATTTGCATACTGCAAAGTGAGTTCATCTGTATACGAGAATGGTAAATTGAAAATATGCATGAAACCAAGGCGTTTGATCTCTGCTATAAATGTATCAATTGCGGCACGCCCTTCAAATACAATGCTATCCCATGTAAATTCAGAGAGCATACGTGTATGAATTTCATCAAAACGATGATCTATTTTATATTCATGTGTCATTATATAAGAACCGGGGCCAATTTTTTCTTGAATAACGGCAATTCGATTGATGTTTCGCCCTAAATACACAGTTGATTCTGCAGAAAATTTTGCTGGTTCACCGAAGAGTCCATATTGCATAAGTACCTCTTGAGTGCCGCTATTCATATACTGCAGTTCCCCCTGCAAGGAACGAACATCTTTACGATGTTGTGCACATGATTGCAACAAAATTGCTACGCTTTCGGCTGAACAAAAAACAAGACGTTTAGCGTCAAATATTTCACGGAGTTGTTCCTGTGTTAATGTGTATTCTTGTTTTTTGAAAGTTGGAATCTGATATGTTTCTGCTCCGGCTTCTTGTAAATTTTGCTCTGCTTTACTTGTTTTATTTGATGAAGAGGCGAGCAAAACTTTTTTCCGTGTAGTGGCTTATGTTCTTTCCAAGCAATTTGTTTTCGCAAGGATACGACATCTCCAACAATTGTCATGGAAGGATTTGAAATGTGTTCTTTTTTGACTCTGTCAACAATTGTGGATAGAGTACCTGTAACGACTCGCTGTCTTCCTGTTGTACCCCATTCAATGACTGCTACTGGTGTATTTTTTTCTTTCCTGTTTGTAATAAGTTTTCACAAATGATTGGTAAATTTTTAATGCCCATGTAAAAGGCAACAGTATCACTATTTAAGAGTGAGTTGTAGTTGACATGATCCTGAATCGGTCCCTTTGTATGACCAGTTAGTAATGTCACGCTATTACTGTAGTCGCGATGGGTGAGAGGGATGCCGGCATACGCGCTAGCGGCGATGCTAGATGTAATACCTGGTACAATCTCATATGGAATGTTTTCTGCTGCTAAAGCGGCTGCTTCTTCACCAACTCTGCCAAAGATAGAGGGATCTCCGCCTTTTAAGCGAACAACGGTCTTACCTTCTTTGGCAGATTGAAGTAAATGAGCGTTAATCATTTCTTGGCGCATAATATGATTTGTTGGCATTTTTCCGCAATAGACAAGTTCACATGTTGACTTCGTATAGCGAAGTAAATTTTGATTCAATAAGCGGTCATATAAAACAATATCTGCTTTTTGTAAACACTCCATCGCTTTTTTTGTAATAAGCCCTTCATCACCAGGTCCTGCACCGACTAAATATACGTATCCGTTCATCTCTACACCTCATCTGTTTTTACTGGAAAGGAAGCCGAGAAGAGGCTTCCTTATATAAGCTACATGTATATATAAATATCGCCATCAATAACTTGTACTTCATACGTTTGAATGCAACCATCATCAGGTTTTTGTACTTCACCTGTTAGTAATGAAATTTTCCAATCGTGCAGTGGACAAAAGACAAATTCACCAGAAACAATTCCTTCCGCTAAAGGTCCATTTTTATGAGGGCACCGATTTTCTACAGCACGAATGTCGCCGTTTGCAAGGCGAAATAAGGCAATAGACATATCCTTTATTCGCACTTCCTTACCAATTTGTACGGGAAGATCTACAGCATGCATGATTTTTATTTTTTCTTTCGTTTGTAACATACGAATCGCTCCTTACTTTACAATCTCTACTTCATACATCGTTTTTAATGATTGCGTTTCTAGTGCTTGTCCCCAAGCCTCTTCATATGTGCTACGTGCTTTTTGGAAACGTTCATTTAGCATAGCGACCATACTTTCATCTTGCAGCACTTCTTTTATGTGGTGTAAGCCCATACGCTCTACCCAAGGAGCTGTACGTTCGCCATAAATACCAGTTTCACGATAGTATTGTACGTAAGCTGTGGCAATGCGAAGTACATCTTCCTCCGAAGGGACAATCATTACAAAATCAGCTTCACGCACTTCTGTACCGCCATTACCACCGATATAAAGTTGGAAGCCGTTTTCAACACAAACGACACCGAAGTCTTTCGTTAATGCTTCCGCACAGTTACGCGGGCAACCTGTTACACCCATTTTCATTTTATGTGGTGTATCTACCATTTCTAATGACTGTTCAAGCAACATGCCAAGTCCTAATGAATCTTTTGTACCGAAGCGGCAGAAACGAGATCCGACGCATGATTTTACATTGCGAAGGGACTTCGAGTAGGCATAGCCAGAGTTCATACCAAGGTCGGCCCACACTTTTGGTAAATCTTCTTTTTTAACCCCATATAAACCGATGCGGCTTGCGCCTGTTATTTTCACGAGTGGAACGTCGTACTTCTTCGCAACTTCTGCAATTTTCATTAAATCATCTGCTGTTGTAACGCCGCCGTACATACGTGGAATAACAGAAAATGTTCCGTCATGTTGAATATTTCCATTCATTCTTTCGTTAACGAAGCGGGATGCTTTATCATCGGCATACTCTTCTGGGCAGGCCATACGTAAATAATAATTTAATGCAGGACGGCATTTTGAACAGCCTTCTTCGTGCGCGAAGTCAAGGACGTTTCGCACTTCTTTCGGTGATTTTAAACCTTTCTCATGAATTGCTGCTACAACTTCATCGCGAGATAATGTTGTGCACCCACACATACCTGCAGCCTGAGCAGAAGCATCAAAACTATCTCCAAGTGTATGAGATAGAATTTGTTCAACAACTGGGCGACATTTACCGCAGGATCCTGCAGCTTTTGTGCATCCTTTTACTTCTTCAAATGTCGTTAGGTCTTGTTCTAAAATAGCGTGAACAATGGCTCCTTTTGTGACACCGTTGCATCCGCAAACAGTTTCATCAGCACTCATACTTGCAATATCAAGTCCGCTATCTTCACCAGCTTTGTGAAGAAGAGAAGCTGGTGTATATTCTTGTATATCTTCTTCTTTTTTTAACATGCTGAAGAGGCGTGTGCCATCAGCTGTATCACCATATAAAACAACACCAACAACTTTATTGTCTCGGATTAGTACTTTTTTATAGGAACGTGTACACTCGTCAAATATGGAGATTGCTTTTGTTACCTCATCTTCATAAATTTGACCAGCGGAGAATAAATCGCATCCCGCAACTTTCAGTTGTGTACCGACGATGCTGCCTGTATATCCATCTGTTTGTGTATTTGTAATCTGTTTTGCTAATACAGCACCTTGCTCATAGAGCGGTGCAACAAGACCATAGGCAACCCTTTTATGCTCTGCACATTCACCAACCGCATAGATGGATTGGTCATTTGTTTGCATATAGTCATTGACTATAATGCCGCGGTTCACAAGTAAACCGGCGTCTTTTGCTAACTGTGTATTTGGGCGTATTCCAACAGCCATGACGATTAAATCACAATTTACAATATCGCCATCTGCAAATTGAATGCCCTCAACGTGATCTGTACCAAGAATTTTTACCGTTTTCTTCTCCAGAAGGAACTTCATACCTTGTGATTCTAAGTCTTCACGCAGTAATGAAGCTGCCTTAGCATCGAGCTGTTGCTCCATTAAGTGTGGCATTAAATGAACAACGTGCACGTCCATTCCTAAATCAATAAGCCCTCGTGCGGCTTCTAAACCAAGTAATCCGCCGCCAATTACAACTGCTTTTTTATATTGCTTAGCCGTATCCATCATAAATTGTGTATCTTCGATTGTGCGAAATCCTGTTACACCAGGGAGATTTGAACCTTCCACAGGTAAGATAAAAGCACTGGAGCCTGTTGCGATAATGAGCTTGTCGTACATAACAAGACGATTCTTTTCTGTAACAATGACTTGTTCTTCCCGATCAATATGAAGTACTTTTTCATTTGTATACAACGTAATATCATTTTCTTCGTACCAACTGTATTCGTTCATAATGATATCTTGCATATTTGTTTTTCCTTGTAGGACGTGGGAGAGCATAATACGATTGTAGTTCGGGTGCGGTTCATCTCCAAAAATGGTAATGTCGTATAACGTATTGTTTTGTTTTAAAATTTCTTCGATGCAGCGTATTCCAGCCATACCATTCCCAATCATGACTAAACGTGTTTTCATATTCATGTCCCTTCTTATATGTGAAATATTTAACAAACTTTGATACTTGTATTATAAAAGTTTTAGAAAATAAGGAGATGTGATATTTATCACAGTTTTGGAGGATTCATAAATTGTTCAAATTTGCACATAATTTGCTGTAATCTCCTTTTACATTTGATAATTTTATCTTACTAGTTGTAGGTAGTAAGACCCCACTTCAAGATTCAGAGAAACTAAAAAAGATGGATGGGGGATGAAGCCTCAACTAATGAAAGTTTCACTTCATCCCGCTATTTGCGGGCAGTAAGACCCCCACCTCAAGATTTAGAGAGAAGCAAAGAAGATAGGTGGGGGAACTCCGTAAAAGTCCGATTGGTTCAACTAACCATCAGTGAGGGATAAAACCCCACTGATGGAAGTTTCACTTTATCGCGAAAGAATAATACGGAGACGTTAGTAAAGAGGCTGAAAATATTCCAACAGAGGTAAGGAGTAAGTTTTTGACCATGATATAAAACTTTGCGCAGGTATTTTTTAGAAGAGATAAGTTGTCATCGCTTGTTCTAAAGTGAAAGTTGAGCTCGTATACATGTAGTACAAACTTAGATTTTTAGGAGGAAAGCGTATGCCTAAATCGACTTTCAAATGGCTTGTTTGTGCTACATTAAGTACAGTTTTATTAGCAGGATGCGGATTGTTTGGTAAGGAAAAAGGAACAGAGCAAATTGATCCACCTAAGAAAGTTACCTATACAGACGGTGAGAAGAAAGAAACAGCGAAGCAAGGGGAAACGATAAAACAAGATTTATATCTCGTAGATAAAAATGGTTATGTTGTGCCGCAAACGGTGCAGTTACCTGCTCCGAAAAATAATGCGGTCATTAAGCAATCATTACAATATTTAGTGAAAGATGGACCAGTAACAAATTTATTGCCAAATGGATTTCAAGCTGTACTTCCCGCAGATACTGATATGACAGTTGATGTGAAAAACGGGACAGCGGTTGTTGATTTTTCTAAAGAACTGAAAAATTATAAAAAAGAAGAAGAACGTCGCATTGTAGAAGCAGTTACTTGGACATTAACGCAGTTTAAAGAAGTGAAGAATGTGAAGTTTCGTATGAATGGGCAAGATTTAGCGAAGATGCCTGTTGCTGGTACGCCGATTGGTAATGGATTAAGCCGGGCAAATGGCATTAACTTTGATGATGAGCAAGTGGCTGATATTACAAACACAAAACCAGTTACGTTGTATTTCTTGGCGCAAAATAATAAACAAAATTATTATGTACCAGTAACGCGCCGCGTTGCAGAAGGAAAAGAAAATGAAGTCGCGACAATTGTAAATGAACTTGTAAAAGGACCAGCGCATCAATCAGCGTTAACATACGACTTTAATCCAGATGTGAAGCTAATCAATGAGCCGAAACTTGAAAAAGGAACGGTGACGCTAAACTTTAATGAAAATATTTATGGGAATAAAGGTAAAAGTATGATTTCTGACTATGTACTCCAGTCTCTTGTATTAACTTTAACGGAAAAACAAGGAGTAGAAAATGTGTTAATTCAAGTGAATGGAAAAGCGAATCTTGTTACAGAGAAAGGTGATAAATTAATAAAACCAGTCGCTCGTCCGCAAAACGTGAACACAGGTAGTTTTTAAACAGGAATAATTTGATATACTTAATTTATGAAAAGAAGGGGAACTCCCTTCTTTTATTGTCATACATAACATAATTTTTAAATTGGCTATACTAACATGTAGCAGTTATAAGGGGGTTATTTTTATGCGAGTAGATGGTAGACAAGCATCAGATTTGCGCCGTGTACATATTCATACGAATTATTTAAAACATCCAGAAGGATCAGTATTGATTGAAGTTGGTGATACGAAAGTTATTTGTACAGCAACGATTGAAGAAAGGGTTCCGCCGTTTATGAGAGGCGAGGGAAAGGGATGGGTTACAGCTGAGTATTCCATGCTTCCTCGTGCAACAGAACAGCGTACCATTCGTGAATCGAGTAAAGGAAAAGTAACAGGGCGCACAATGGAAATTCAACGTTTAATAGGACGAGCATTACGTGCTGTGGTTGATTTAGAAGCGCTCGGTGAAAAGACGGTTTGGATTGACTGTGATGTCATTCAAGCTGACGGCGGAACGAGAACTGCTTCTATTACCGGTGCGTATGTTGCGATGGTATTAGCGTTTGAGAAGCTTGTAACAGCAGGGAAAGTATCAAAAATTCCAGTGAAGGATTACTTGGCAGCAACGTCTGTTGGAATCGTTGATGAGAATGGTGTTGTGTTAGATTTAAATTATGCAGAAGATTCTAAGGCAAATGTCGATATGAATGTCATTATGACAGGGAAAGGGCATTTTGTTGAAGTGCAGGGTACAGGAGAAGAAGCGACATTTAGCCGCGGTGAATTGAATGAATTGCTTGATGCAGCAGAATATGGAATTTTACAGCTTATTGAAATGCAAAAAGAAGCGTTAGGCGATATTGTAACTCATATGGAATAGAGGTAAAAATATGAAACAAGTTGTAGTAGCAACAAAGAATGCTGGGAAAGTACGTGAATTTGCGGAGCTATTTGAAAAGTTTGATTTAGAAGTAAAATCACTTTATGATTTTCCTCATATTGAAGAAGTAGAAGAAACTGGTGAAACGTTTGAAGAGAATGCCATTTTAAAAGCGGAACATCTGTGTAAACAGCTAGATGAAATTGTCATTGCGGATGATTCAGGTTTAATTGTAGATGCCTTGCAGGGGAAACCAGGGGTTCGTTCGGCTCGTTATGCAGGAGAGGAAAAGGATGATCAAGCTAACATTCAAAAGGTTCTAGAAGAATTAAAGAATATTTCAATGGAGAAACGGACAGCACGTTTTTATTGCGCATTAGCCGTTGCGTTTCCACAAGAAGATAAAAAACCATTGATTGTAAACGGAACGTGTGAAGGGAAGATTTTAGAACAACAGCGCGGGGAAAATGGCTTTGGTTATGATCCAATCTTTTATGTAGAAGAATACAAAGGCGCAATGGCAGAATTGTCATCCGATGAGAAAAATAAAATTAGTCATCGCGGGCGTGCTCTTCGTAAATTAGAAGAAAAAATTCCAGTATGGTTTTTAGGAGAAGAATAATAAGGGAGCGAAACCGATGAAGGCGTTAATTGTGAGCGATAGTCACGGTTCTGTGAAAGAGCTAAAGCAATTAAAAGAGCGGTATGAGGGAAACGTAGATGTGATGATTCATTGCGGTGATTCTGAATTAACATCTCATCATTCTGAACTAGAAGGGTTTCATGTGGTGAAAGGAAATTGTGATTTTGTTGGTGATTTTCCAAATGACATCATCACAGATGTGCAAAGCACACGTTTTCTTGTAACGCATGGCCATTTATACAATATTAAAATGACGCTGCAAACACTTTTATATCGTGCGAAAGAAGCTGAGGCAAATATTGTTTGCTTCGGTCATTCGCATATATTGGGAGTAGAAATCATAGACGATATATTGTTTATCAATCCAGGAAGTATTCTCTTGCCGCGCTCGCGAAGAGAAAAAACATTTGCTTTACTCGAAATACAAGAAAGCGAAATAGATATTCGTTTTCTTACATTAGATGGTGCAACTGTAGCGGAAAAAACGTTTAAAATAGGGTGAAGAACTTTTCTTCACCCTATTTTAAAAAATGTTGACTTTAATTATTGATAATAATATAATAAAAACTGTCGATGAGACATTAGCAAAAATTTCATATCATGCGGGTGTAGTTTAGTGGTAAAACAAGAGCCTTCCAAGCTCTGGTCGAGAGTTCGATTCTCTTCACCCGCTCCATGTCCCAGTAGCTCAGCAGGATAGAGCAACGGCCTTCTAAGCCGTCGGTCGGGAGTTCGAATCTCTCCTGGGACGCTAAAAAAACCTTGTTATCTTTTGATAACAAGGTTTTTTATTTGTTTTAAACGCATTCTTTTTTGCGTGAGCCAGTAGAATGGTAGTAATACGAGTATAAGGATGGTTAAAAGGGGATTTGAAATGAAACGATTTATAATGCTTTTAGGCTTTATAGCGCTTTTTACTCTTTTGACAGCTTGCTCGTCTAAGCCATCTTTAGAACTTGTAAATTCAAAAGTTGATATAGTTACCGATAAAAATAAGGTTGGTGCGATAGGTATAACAGAAGGTGATAAGAAAGGGCAGGAGCTTGTACCAACGGCATTATATTATGAGTTTAAAATTAAAAATAATGGGAAGCAAAAAATTGGAGGGATTGGTGATAAAGGTTTACAAGTTAAAATTGAACCCAGTGATAAATTAGTAGCTACCTCCAAAGAAATAGTGGGTTTTAATATTTTTGATCCCTCTTCATATGAAGGAACGGGTGTAGGTTTTGGAAGTTCCTTTGACGGAGAAATCAAACCTGATAAAAATGGGGAATATATTCTAACTTTTGATTTAGGTGTAGGCGAAGAAAACTCTCAAGTTCCACTAAGGGTTCCATCAAAAGAAGCATTGAAAAAACTTGAGAATAACGCTTTAGATGCTTCCCTATTAGTGACGTTAGATGGTAAAGAAATAGCTCGATTTGACTTAAATAAGAAAGAGTAAGTGTGTTATTTAATATCATAAAAAAGTAAAGCATCAGTGATAAAACTGATGCTTTTTTTAGTGTTAAATGATTGTTATTTTATTTGTTTTTTTAACTTTTGTTCCTTGGAAGAGAACTTGTTATAAAGAATGCTTTCCTTTTTTTAATAAATTTCTCATTTAGATTTAATTAGATTTTCAGACGAATTTCATTAAAAGATAGTAAAGTAGGGACTAGTTCTTGTAGTAATCATCAAATGAATAAACGAGAATCACGAAATGATTTGAGACATTGATTATCGGTTTAAATACAATAAAAAGGAGATGAGTTCATTGGCAAAAAATCTATCCGTTTCTGATGAAGTCGCTGCCGCCTCGTCACTAGGCCGGCAGATGTTGAATAAGGTTCCAGAAGTCACGATCTTCTTCTGGATAATCAAAATTTTATGTACAACTGTCGGTGAAACATTTGCTGATTTCCTAAATTTCAACCTTGGATTTGGTTTAACTTTCACTACCATAATTATGGGAGTAGCGTTTTTCGTTGTATTGTATCTTCAATTCAGAGCAACTAAATATGTTCCAGGCATTTATTGGCTAACTGTTGTTCTTATAAGTGTATTTGGAACGTTGGTAACTGATAATTTAACAGACAATATGGGAGTACCTCTTGAGGTTAGTACGGTAGTTTTCTCCGTGCTTCTAGGTTTAACTTTTCTTTTTTGGTATCTTAGTGAAAAAACACTCTCAATACACTCGATTTTTACAAGAAAAAGAGAAGTTTTCTATTGGCTTACCATTCTTTTCACATTTGCACTTGGAACAGCAGTCGGAGATTTATATTCCGAACAACTCGGTCTTGGCTATCTTTACACAGGAATAATAGTCGTTATGATAATTGGTTGTGTATTTTTGGCATGGAAATTTTTGAAACTTGATGGGGTATTAGCGTTTTGGATTGCGTATATTCTTACTCGTCCACTCGGAGCATCATTAGGAGATTACCTATCTCAACCAAAAAATAATGGCGGGTTAGGTTTGGGAACAACAGTTACTAGTGTAATTTTTCTTATAGCTATTTTAGCGATAATTGTTTTTCTTGCTGTTACAAAAGTTGATACAAAGGCAAAAAGTGATACAGCAGAAACAAACCAAGTGAATGGAAACAAGAAAAATGTTTTGACACAAACCATTGTTGTACTGTGCATTTTCTTAGTTGTTGGCATAGGCGGTTATGTTTGGCGCAGTAATAATATAGTACCGCAAACCGGTTCTGCACAAACTACATTAGCTGGGCAGTTAACAGATTTTGTTAAAATTGAAAGTGATATGCTAAACCATGTAAACTCAAATGACTTTACTTCGGCGAAAAAAGAGGCTGACGATTTAGAACATGAATGGGACACATCGGAGCCTAAACTTAGGAAAATAGATGGCTCAACATGGACTAAAATTGATGGAACTATTGACAGTGTATTAGCAGCAGTTCGTTCATCAAACCCTGATGTTAACAAGTGTAAATCTGCACTTAACAATTCGCTTAGTGTCATAAACGGAGCGAATAAATAAAAATTCTAGGAATCGCAAATGAACTGCACCTCAATTGTTAGACACAACTAACAATGGGAGGTGCAGTTTTTTTACGACCAAATCTTTGGAAACGAAGTTAGATGCTGTCCATGCCTATCTTAACGGTGTAGAATCCTTTCATGGATACGCCATGAAGGGATTCTATTTTTATGTTTTCAATGAATTTTACAGAAAAACTGTAGTTATTAGAAAAAGAATTAAAAGCAAAATTAGTTTAGGTTAATTGTTAATAAACTTCTCAAATACAAAGCCAAAATCTTTTACATTATATTGTTTCTTTGTATCAACAAGCCAATTGAACGCAATTTGATTAATTTCTTTAAACTGTGCTGCTAGATCTACTTCGGCATTTCTTACGTTGCCTAATGTGGAAGATGCCATTTCTAGGCTCTTATGTGCGTATTGCGTTGCGATATCATTTTCGTGAGTGATTTCTGCAATCTTTAGAAGCGCCTTATATAAATCTTTTACTTCTTCAATATGTTTTTTATGTATGTCGATGGAGTAATGCTCTCCGCCCATATTAAATTTAATCTCAATATCTAAGTCTACTGTCCCTGCTGTTTCAAGCAGAACGTTAGAAATTTTATGCGTGTTGTAATTATAACGGCGAAGTGTACGTTTCTTACTTACCGCACTTGTTCCGTCAACATGAATAAGAGCTGTATTTGTAAAGCAATACTCATCTGTTTTTGATTTGATTAAAAAATAAATTTTTTCGTTTTCTTCATGCATGACATAATCATCAGCATCTACTTTATCGTAATCAGCAGGGGTAATAACGGACCCAATATCACTTAAACCAAGCATATCAGCTGCTACTTTTTTAAACATTGTATATCGCCCTTTCGTTTTGAAATTTCTGAATCATTTCGAGTTTATTATAACATGAGAGAAGTCTATTTTGAGAAATCTTACAATTCTGTAAGGTATATGTAAGAAAATTCGATGGTAACTATTTCTAAAAAATTTATAATAAAGGCAACATAGACGAAGCGAGGGGAAGAAATAGTGAAAGGTTTAGCTATAACAGCCTTATCAATTGCTTTTGGAGTTGTTGCCTATGATAAATTGATGAATATGATTAATGTGATAAAACAATTAATTGCATAAATAAAGATTTAAGGGGATAAGGGATGGAATGGTTACTTGGTATTATTGGAATTTGTAGTGTTGTTTTATTATTTATGTTTCCAATTGGATTATTAAGTTCAAGCATAAGTGTATTTTTTATGTGTTTAATCATCAGTACGATAATGATTATTATAGTATTAATGAAACGTAGTAAGTCTATTTTCTTTTTTAGCATTATCGTGATGACAATTATTGTTCTTCAAATGATAACCCTCTTTGTATATCCTACTATTATAAAAGCTTTCCATTAAAACTCTTCGCGCCGGTAGCCGAGAGTTTTTTATTTTCTCTCGTAGAATCCTCATTTGCTATAAAAGTTCTATTTTCGTATTTCTAGGCAATATATTCGATTTTTATATAGTAAAAATCGGTATTTTCTCAGTAAAAACGAACAGATTCCAAAGATTGTGTTCTGAACTATCATTTGTTATATTAACTTTGAAGTGTATTGAAAATCTAAAAAAAGAGGCGAGCGTATGGATAAAAAAGAAAGTACGGTCGTATTGTTTCCGCAGTTGTCAGCGCGATTTATCGACGAAGGATTTATTGCATTGCGTGAGCGTCGGTTTGAAGAAGCGTTAACATGCTTCGAAATGTTGCGCCAGTACGGGGCACAGACAGAACAATCAGAATTGGCTTCAGTTATTTGTTTACTAGAATTAAAGGAAACGAAAGAAGCGAAAGAGCGATGCGAGGAATTGCTTGAAACAGGGGAACTCTTATTTCAAGATATTCTTGAGACATATGTTACAATTTTAGTGCAAATAAATGATTATGAAGGCATTATTGAAACGGTACAGTCCGTTTTACAAACGAAAGAAATAACAGAAGAGCAAAAAGAGAAATTAGCACAACTTGCATTGTTTGCAAAGAGCATGCTAGATGGTGAAGAAGTAGTAGAAATAGACAATGACGTATTTTTTGATGAACCTGCGTTTGCAGACGCTTTGCTTAAAGGTGATTATGGGAAGCAATTGCGGGCGATAAATGAGCTTGCGAATAGAAATATCGAAAGCGCGTTGCCGGCGCTGTGTACATTTTTACTAGATGAAACGAAACACCCGTATATTAAAACTTCTATCTTATACATATTAATGGAAAATCGAATACAAGAAAGCATAGATGTGGAGAAATTCGGTGAGACAATAACGGTCATACCGGCTAATTTATCTTATAATCCATATGATACAGAAGAAGTGTTACATATATTGTCTGATCGCTTAGAGCATGATAATCCAACGATGTATGAGGCGATTGTTGCATATTGGAAAGAAATGCAAACAAGCATCTTTCCGTTTCCTTTCTTAATAGAGAAAGACAAGTTATGGGCAGCTGTTTTAGAGAGAGTTGGAAGAAAACGATTTGGAATGCCGATTCATGAGGATGAGCTTCTTCGAGAGTATGATATTACACTTGAAGAATATCATGTTGCATATCAGTGGTTTTTACGTATTGAGAAAGAAGGATTTATGCCAGTATAATGAAAAAGAATGTTTCGGTTATTGAAACGAGAGTATTCTATGTTATAATGTAAGGGTTGCAAAGGGCTGAAATCTGCCTTTTTATAAGAGAATAGAAACAAATATTCTCTTACTTATATGTTTCATATTATTCTCGAACAAAATATACCGTATTTGTCTTTTTGGCAAATAGTAGATTGAGAATGATACGTCCGAAGTTTTCATAACGGATGGTAAAGCTGAATACATCAGCTTTACAGAGTGTTTGTTGTTTCTTTATAAGAAACGATAAATGCCTCGATCTTTAAAGGTATGTGTATACATTATTATAGTTGGAGGGAAAGAATAAATGGCTGCAAAATGGGAAAAATTAGAAGGTAACGCTGGCGTTTTAACAATCGAAGTTGATGCTAAAGAAGTAAACAACTCTTTAGACGCTGCGTTCAAAAAAGTTGTAAAAACAATTAATGTACCGGGCTTCCGTAAAGGAAAAATGCCTCGTCCTCTATTCGAACAACGCTTCGGTGTAGAATCTTTATACCAAGATGCTTTAGATATCATCTTACCAAAAGCATACGGAGAAGCAATTGATGAAACTGGTATCTTCCCAGTTGCTCACCCTGAAATCGACATCGAGAAATTCGAAAAAGGCGAAAACTTAATTTTCACTGCGAAAGTTACTGTAAAACCTGAAGTGAAATTAGGCGAGTACAAAGGCTTAACAGTAGAAAAAGTTGATACTACTGTAACTGATGAAGATGTAGAGAATGAATTAAAATCTTTACAAGAGCGTCAAGCTGAGCTTGCAGTTAAAGAAGATGGCACTGTAGAAAACGGTGATACAGCTGTAATCGACTTCGAAGGTTTCGTTGATGGCGAAGCATTCGAAGGTGGAAAAGGCGAGAACTACTCTTTAGCAATCGGTTCTAATACATTCATCCCAGGATTTGAAGAGCAATTAGTTGGTCTAAAAGCTGGCGAACAAAAAGAAGTGGAAGTATCATTCCCAGAAGAATACCATGCAGCAGAACTAGCTGGTAAACCAGCAACATTTAAAGTAACAGTTCATGAAATTAAGGTGAAAGAACTTCCTGCTTTAGATGATGAGTTCGCGAAAGATGCAAACGAAGAAGTAGCAACTCTTGACGAGTTAAAAGCAAAACTTCGTGAAAACTTAGAAGAGAACAAAAAACAAGAAGCTGATAACAAACTTCGTGACGAAGTAGTAGAAAAAGCTGCTGCAAATGCAGAAATTGACATTCCAGAAGCAATGATCGAAACTGAGTTAGATCGCATGGTTCGCGAATTCGAGCAACGCTTAAGCTACCAAGGCATGAACTTAGAGCTTTACTACCAATTCACAGGTACTGATGAAGCAAAATTAAAAGAACAAATGCAAGAAGACGCAGCAAAACGCGTAACAACTAACCTTGTTCTTGAAGCAATCATCAAAGCTGAAAACATTGAAGTAACAGAAGAAGAAGTAAATGCAGAAGTTGAAAAAATGGCTGAAATGTACAACATGCCAGTAGACGCTGTGAAACAAGCTCTTGGTAACGTTGAGGGTGTAAAAGAAGACCTTCAAGTTCGTAAAGCAGTAGATTTCTTAGTAGATAACAGCAAGACTGCATAATAAAATAACAAGGCGCGACATTGCTCGTGCCTTGTTTTATAAATATAAATATATTTGTAAATCATTTTTATTATGAAGAAGGAAAAGATTCTTCGAAAGTCGAATATACATATTTCAAAAGTTTCAAATTTTTTTTAATTGTACATAACTAACCGTATTATTTGTATTTCTCGCCACGTAGTGACATAATATGTATTTACATACGATACATTTATCGTGTACATACGAAGGCAAGGTATTAGCACTTTGTAAGGGGTGTGAAAATATGTTTAAATTTAATGATGAAAAAGGGCAATTAAAATGTTCTTTCTGTGGTAAAACACAAACGCAAGTTCGAAAGCTTGTTGCAGGTCCTGGTGTCTACATTTGTGATGAATGTATAGAACTTTGCACAGAAATCGTGCAAGAGGAGCTTGCAAAAGATGAAGAAGTAGAATTCAAAGATGTACCGAAACCAGTAGAGATTCGTGAAATTTTGGATGAATATGTAATCGGACAAGATCAAGCGAAGAAGGCTTTAGCGGTAGCGGTATATAACCATTACAAGCGCATTAATTCTAACAGCAAAATTGATGATGTAGAATTAGCGAAAAGTAATATTGCTTTAATTGGACCAACTGGTAGCGGTAAAACGTTACTGGCACAAACGTTAGCACGTATTTTAAATGTTCCATTTGCAATTGCTGACGCAACATCTTTAACAGAAGCGGGATACGTTGGGGAAGATGTAGAAAACATCCTACTAAAACTTATTCAAGCAGCTGATTATGATGTAGAGAAAGCGGAAAAAGGGATCATTTACATTGACGAGATTGATAAAGTGGCACGTAAGTCAGAAAATCCGTCAATTACACGTGACGTATCTGGTGAGGGTGTGCAACAGGCACTTCTTAAAATTTTAGAAGGTACTGTAGCAAGCGTTCCTCCGCAGGGTGGTCGTAAGCATCCACATCAAGAGTTTATTCAAATTGATACAACAAACATTTTATTCATTTGTGGCGGTGCCTTTGATGGCATTGAACCAATTATTAAACGCCGTCTTGGTGAAAAAGTGATTGGCTTCGGTTCTGAGAAGAAAAATGCTGATGTAACAGAAAAGCATGTTTTATCGCATGTATTGCCAGAAGATTTATTAAAATTTGGATTAATTCCAGAATTTATTGGTCGTCTTCCGGTTATTGCGAATTTAGAGCCGCTTGATGAAGGTGCTCTTGTTGATATCTTAACAAAACCGAAAAATGCGCTTGTGAAACAGTTCCAAAAGTTATTGGAACTTGATGATGTTGAATTAGAGTTTGAAGAGGGTGCCCTTGTTGAAATTGCGAAAAAAGCAATTGAACGTAAAACGGGTGCGCGTGGACTTCGTTCAATCATTGAAGGTCTTATGCTTGATGTGATGTTCGAACTTCCATCTCGTAAGGATATTGAGAAATGTGTGATTTCAAAAGAAACAGTAGCAGAGAATGCTACGCCAAAATTAGTGCTTCAAGATGGTACTATACTTGAACAAGATACAAAAACATCTGCATAAAGTGAAACTTTAATCAGTGGGGATTTCATCCCTGCTGATTATGAGTAGAACGAATCGGATATATACCAGTAATTGATCCCCACCTAACTTTTTTGCTTTTTGCTGAATTTCGAGGTGGGGATATTACTGTCCGTGAATAGCAGTATAAACGATAAGAAACAGCAATTGTATAATTGCTGTTTCTTATTATGTTTAGCGTGTTTCCTCCCAGGGGATACTGATAAGTAAAACATAGCGGGAGGAAATGAGTATGAGCTGGACAAATATTTTTTTAATCGTTCAACTTGTCTTTGGTGTAATTGTCGGATTATATTTTTGGCATTTACTCAAAAACCAGCGAACACAAAAAGTTTCAATTGATAGAGAATCAAAGAAAGAGCTAGAGCAACTTCGAAAAATGCGGGAAATTTCTTTAACAGAACCCCTTGCTGAAAAAGTTCGTCCGGCGTCTTTTGCTGATATTGTTGGACAAGAAGACGGTATTAAATCATTAAAAGCTGCGCTATGCGGTCCAAATCCGCAACATGTCATTATATATGGACCGCCAGGAGTTGGGAAAACAGCAGCGGCTCGGCTCGTATTAGAAGAAGCAAAGAAAAACTCGAAATCTCCATTTCGAATCACTGCAACATTTATTGAGCTGGATGCCACAACGGCTCGGTTTGATGAGCGGGGGATTGCTGATCCGTTAATTGGTTCTGTTCATGATCCGATTTATCAAGGTGCTGGAGCGATGGGGCAAGCAGGTATTCCGCAACCGAAAAAAGGGGCGGTCACAGATGCGCATGGAGGTATTTTATTTATTGATGAGATTGGGGAGTTGCATCCAATTCAAATGAATAAAATGTTAAAAGTGCTGGAGGATCGCAAAGTATTTTTGGAAAGTGCATATTATAGTGAAGAGAATTCTCTCATTCCAACGTATATTCACGATATTTTCCAAAAGGGATTACCAGCTGATTTTCGCCTTGTTGGCGCAACAACACGTTCTCCGGATGAAATTCCTCCGGCTATTCGGTCACGCTGTTTAGAAGTCTTTTTTCGTGAACTAGATACAGGAGAAATCGAAGCAGTAGCGAAAAATGCTGCTGAAAAGGTGGATATGGAGCTAGGTGACCAGGGTATAGAAATGATTGGAATGTACGCACGGAATGGAAGAGAAGCCATTAATCTTGTGCAAATTTCTGCTGGAATGGCAATTAATGAAGGACGATCTTTTATAAAGGATGAGGATATTGAATGGGTCATTCATTCAAGCCAACTGACGCCGAAATACGAAAAGCGGGTATATCCAATTCCGAAAATTGGTCTTGTAAATGGCCTGGCTGTATATGGACCAAATACAGGAGCACTACTTGAAATAGAAGTAACAGCAATTCCAGCAAAAGAGAATGGATCCGTTGTGGTAACAGGGATTGTTGAAGAAGAAAGTATCGGTAATCAAACGAAATCAATTCGCCGTAAAAGTATGGCAAAAGGTTCTGTTGATAATGTTGTAACTGTTCTTCGTTCGCTGGATTTGTTACCTGAAGGATATGATATACATATTAACTTTCCAGGCGGTATTCCAATTGATGGACCATCTGCCGGCATTGCAATTGCAACAGGCGTATATTCTGCCGTTCATCGCATGTATATCAATAATGAAGTAGCCATGACTGGAGAAATTAGTATTCACGGAGAAGTAAAACCAGTTGGTGGCGTTTACGCAAAAGTAAAAGCAGCGAAAAAGCTGGGGCAAAGAAAGTGCTAATCCCAGCAGAAAATATGCAGCCTTTTCTTTACACAATCAAAGGTATTGAAATCGTTCCTGTGCGAAAATTAAAAGAAGTATTTGCATTAGCATTTGTAAAAGAGAAAATTGAGCCAACAGGCGATACATTGCTTTCTTTAGATGAAGGTGACGTGCAATCGATGTAAAGGGTAAAGGGTTAGGTGAACCAATCGGGCTCATATGGGAGAGACGCTAACTTTACTGCCTGTTAGAGCAGAATATCCTAGGCTTCGTTTAAGTTGTTATATGCTTAAGCGAAGTCCCTTTTTCTTTAACGAGCAATAGAGCATCGAGTCTCTGAGATTGCATAAGGCTTTATTGTAATATAAAATAGGGAAACAAAGATATTTATGGAGGTGCTATGTCTAATATGAATGCGAACGAAAGAATCGTGCCCCTCCTACCATTAAGAGGCGTTCTCGTATATCCGACGATGGTTCTGCATCTTGATGTAGGACGTGATAAATCGATACAAGCGCTCGAGCAGGCGGCTGTAGATGAAAATATAATTTTTTTAGCGATGCAAAAAGACGTGAATATCGATGATCCGAAAGAAGATGATATTTATAAAGTAGGTACGTTAGCAAAAATAAAGCAAATGCTCAAATTGCCAAACGGGACGATGCGTATCCTTGTAGAGGGTTTACATAGAGTAGAAATGACAGAGTTCATCGAAGAAGATGATGTAATTACAGCTAATGTCCGTACATTAATGGAAGAAGAAGAGGGCGATTTAGAAGAAAAAGCACTCATGCGTACATTAATTGAGTATTTTGAGCAATATATTAAGCTGTCTAAGAAGGTTTCAGATGAAACTTTTGCAACAGTTGTTGATGTTGATGAACCAGGTCGATTAGCTGATCTCGTATCATCTCATTTGCCTCTCAAAATGAAGCAAAAGCAACAGATTTTAGAAATCACTGCGGTGAAAGAACGATTACATACACTTATTTCTTTTATTCAAGATGAAAAAGAGTTATTGAACTTAGAAAAGAAAATTGGTCAGCAAGTGAAGCGTTCTATGGAGCGTACACAAAAAGAGTACTTCTTACGTGAGCAAATGAAAGCTATTCAAAAAGAACTTGGTGATAAAGAAGGAAAAGGCGGCGAAGTAGAAGAGCTTCGTGAAAAGATTGAAGAATCGGGAATGCCAGAAGAAACGCAGCAGGCAGCTTTAAAAGAGCTAGATCGTTATGAGAAATTGCCGGCAAGTTCAGCAGAGAGCGGTGTGATTCGCAATTATATTGATTGGTTATTATCTCTTCCTTGGACTGAGGCAACAGAAGATCGTATAGATCTTATACGCGCTGAAAAAATTTTAAATGAAGAGCATTATGGGCTTGAAAAAGTAAAAGAGCGAGTACTTGAATATTTAGCAGTGCAAAAGCTGACGAATTCATTAAAAGGACCTATTCTTTGTTTAGTCGGTCCTCCAGGGGTTGGGAAAACATCGTTAGCTAAATCGATTGCGACATCATTAAATCGTAATTTTGTTCGAGTTTCACTTGGCGGTGTCCGTGATGAGTCTGAGATTCGTGGCCATCGTCGTACGTATGTCGGTGCGATGCCAGGTCGTATTATTCAAGGAATGAAAAAGGCAAAGACAATCAATCCGGTCTTTTTATTAGATGAGATTGATAAAATGTCGAATGATTTTCGAGGAGATCCTTCAGCAGCATTATTAGAGGTATTAGATCCAGAACAAAATCATAACTTTAGTGATCATTACATCGAAGAGCCATACGATTTATCGAAAGTTATGTTTATTGCAACAGCTAATACGCTGGCAAGCATTCCAGGCCCTCTTCTTGATCGCATGGAGATTATTTCAATTGCTGGTTATACAGAACTTGAAAAAGTACATATTGCCCGTGAGCATTTGCTTCCTAAACAATTACAGGAACATGGTTTGAAAAAGGGAATTTACAAGTACGTGATGAAGCGCTTCTTGAAATTATTCGTTACTATACACGTGAAGCGGGTGTTCGTACGTTAGAGCGTCAGCTTGCGAAGCTTTGCAGAAAAGCAGCGAAGATTGTTGTAACAGAAGAGCGTAAGCGCGTTGTAGTAACGGAAAAGAATATTACAGAGTTGCTTGGAAAGCGTGTATACCGTTATGGTCAAGCTGAAACGAGAGATCAAGTAGGTATGGCAACAGGTTTAGCGTATACATCAGCTGGAGGAGATACGCTTGCAATTGAGGTATCTGTATCTCCGGGTAAAGGAAAGTTAATTTTAACAGGGAAACTTGGGGATGTGATGAAGGAATCTGCACAAGCGGCATTTAGTTATATTCGTTCGCGTGCAGAAGAATTGCATATTGATCCTGATTTCCATGAAAAACATGATATCCATATTCATGTTCCCGAAGGTGCTGTACCGAAAGACGGACCATCAGCGGGCATTACGATAGCAACGGCTCTTATTTCAGCATTAACAGGAATTCCTGTTAGTAAAGAAGTAGGAATGACGGGTGAAATTACACTTCGTGGCCGTGTGTTACCAATTGGTGGATTGAAAGAGAAAACGTTAAGTGCGCATCGTGCAGGTTTAACGAAAATTATTTTACCTGCAGAAAATGAGAGAGATTTAGACGATATTCCAGAAAGCGTAAAGGAAAACCTTACGTTTGTGCCAGTTTCTCATTTAGATGAGGTACTAGAGCACGCATTAGTAGGAGTGAAAAAATGAAAGTAACAAAAGCGGAGATTGTCATTAGTGCAGTCAAACCAGAACAATACCCTGATGGTGATTTACCAGAAATCGCATTAGCAGGTCGTTCCAATGTTGGAAAGTCATCCTTTATTAATAAAATTTTAAACCGAAAAAAATTAGTGCGCATTTCTTCTAAACCAGGAAAAACGCAAACACTAAACTTTTTCATTATTAATGACATGATGCATTTTGTGGATGTACCAGGTTATGGGTATGCGAAAGTATCGAAGTCAGAACGAGCAGCATGGGGTAAGATGATCGAAACGTATTTCACAACAAGAAAGCAGCTAGATGCAGCTGTTCTTGTTATTGATTTACGTCACAAGCCGACAAATGACGATGTGATGATGTATGATTTCTTAAAGCATTATGAAATTCCAACAATCATTATTGCAACAAAAGCCGATAAAATTCCAAAGGGAAAATGGCAAAAGCACTTAAAAGTTGTAAAAGAAACGCTTGATGTAGAACCAGAAGATGAAGTTGTATTATTCTCT
Source organism: Bacillus sp. EA-CB0995 (assembly GCF_055814245.1). Taxonomy (NCBI): domain Bacteria; kingdom Bacillati; phylum Bacillota; class Bacilli; order Caryophanales; family Bacillaceae; genus Bacillus; species Bacillus sp. EA-CB0995. The sequence continues at coordinate 1,218,123 of NZ_CP169269.1, forward strand.
TCAGAAACAGGTCTTGGGAAAGAAGAAGCGTGGAAAGCGATTCATAAGTTTACAAAAACAAAAAACGTGTGACATTCGTCACACGTTTTTTGTGTATTATAGTACGTTTAATGTAACTTCAATATTCCCTCTTGTTGCTTTAGAGTATGGACATACCCCGTGTGCAGCTTCTACTAATTGTGTTGCTTCTTCGTGAGATACACCAGCTACGCGCACATCTAATGTGACAGCTAATCCGAATCCCCCATCTGTATCTTTGCCAATTGCTACGTGAGCCGTTACTTCCGTACTTTCTGCTTTTACACGTTTCATACGAATGACAAGCTGTAATGCACTATCAAAGCAAGCTGCATAACCTGCTGCAAATAATTGTTCAGGGTTTGTTGCTTCCCCGCCCATACCGCCTAATGCTTTGGGCATTTTTACATCAAGGTTTAATACACCATCTTCAGAGATTACTTTTCCGTTTCGTCCACCTGTTGCTTTTACAGTAGCAGTATATAATGCTTCCATGTTTATTCCTCTTTTCTATCATTTATTGTTTTCATTGTTTCAATTAATTTGTTTAATTGAATTAGTAAAGTTGTATAATCTTCAGTTGTAATTCCTAAATGTGATGCCATTGTTTGTGGCAATGAACATGCTTTTTCTTTAAAGTAGATCCTTGCTCTGTTAGTTCAATACATACTTTTCGTTCATCTTCCTTTGAACGAATACGCTTAACAAGTTGTAAACCTTCCATTCTTTTTAACATAGGCGTTAATGTTCCGGAATCTAAAAATAATCGTTCACCAATTTCTTTTACTGTTATTCCGTCTTGTTCCCACAATACTAACAAAGTAATGTACTGCGGATACGTAATGCCCATTTCTTCTAAATAAGGACGATAAAAACGTGTAACTTCTCTAGAACAAGCGTAAATAGAAAAACAAAGTTGATTATCTAGATGTAAAGGATTCTCGTGTATGAGTATCCCTCCTTTTTGAATTGTGCACAATTTAATTTTGTAAAATTAATATAAAATAAACCCAATAAGATGTCAAACAAAAAGAAAATCAATCATTTGGAATAATCATACATATTTTCTTTCAATTGAAAGAAGCTAGTAAAAGATAGTCTTTCAGCATGTATGGAATAGTTTCCATTACTTGATTCCGACAATTTTTTTGATAACGTACAGATAGAGTTATTATTTTATAATTATTTTAAAGTGAAATATTTCTTCTCTAGATGAGGGAGGATTTTTACTGTCTTTTTGAACGGAAAATAGGATTTTTGTATTCTCCACCGATGGTTAGTTGTATACATCGGCTTTTATGAAAAGTTTTTCTCACCTTTTTTCCTTTCATTCTTTACTTATTCCAGTGAATGTTTTACTGTCAGTTAAGTAAGGGATAAAGTGAAACTTCCATCAGTGGGGGGCTTACTGCCCACGAATAGCGGGATAAAATGAAACGATGTTCACATGATTGTCAGATTTAAAAGGGGAAAGTTGTATTATGATAGTAGATAAGATGAAAAATCGGTTGAAGGGGGACATGCTGCGTGCATATTCTTGTTGTTGGTGTTAACTATCGAACAGCCCCTGTAGAAATTCGTGAGAAACTAACGTTCCAGGCAGCAGAGTTAGAGCAAGCAATGACAACGTTACAAAAACAAAAAAGTGTATTAGAAAATGTCATTGTATCGACATGCAATCGAACGGAAATCTATGCTGTGGTAGATCAGTTACACACAGGACGCTATTATATTAAGAAATTTATGGCTGATTGGTTTCAGCTTGAAATAGAAGAAATTTCACCATATTTGTCTATATTTGAACAAGATGGTGCTACCGATCACTTATTCCGTGTAACATGCGGGTTAGATTCAATGGTAGTTGGAGAAACACAAATTTTAGGTCAAATGCGTGATAGCTTTTTACTAGCACAAGAAGTAAAAACGACAGGAACGATATTTAATGAATTGTTTAAACAAGTTGTTACGCTAGCAAAACGTGCTCATTCTGAAACAACAATTGGCGGCAATGCGATGTCAGTAAGTTATGCAGCTGTTGAACTTGGAAAGAAAATTTTTGGTGACTTGAAAGATTGCCATGTTCTTATTCTAGGTGCGGGGAAAATGGGTGAATTAGCACTGCAAAATTTATACGGAAGCGGTGCTCATAAAGTGACTGTTATGAATCGTACGTTTGCAAAAGCGGAAACGATGGCAGAAAAATATATGGGACGTGCAAAGCCATTAAATCAACTGCAATGTGCATTGTTAGAAGCTGATATTGTAATTAGTTCAACAGGTGCTTCTCAATATGTGATTACGAAAGAAATGATGTCCAAAGTAGAAGGTATGCGCTCTGGTCGTCCGCTCTTTATGGTAGATATTGCGGTGCCGCGGGATATTGACCCAGCAATTGATGCGTTAGAAAGTGTTTTCTTATATGATATTGATGATTTACAGGGCGTTGTGGAAGCGAATCGTGCCGAGCGATTAAAAGAAGCTGAAAAAATTCAAATTATGATTGAAGAAGAAATGATTTTATTTAAATCATGGTTAAATACGCTTGGTGTTGTACCATTAATTTCGGAGCTTCGTAATAAGGCATTAGCGATTCAAAGTGAAACAATGCAAAGCATTGAACGAAAGATTCCAACGCTAACAGAGCGTGAGCGAAAAGTGATTAGTAAGCATACGAAAAGTATTATTAATCAATTGTTAAAAGATCCAATTTTAATTGCGAAAGAGTTGGCAGCTGAAGAAGATGCGCAAGCAAAGCTTGCTCTATTTGCGAAAATTTTTGATTTAAATGCGAAAGAAGTAGTAGAAGAAAACGCAGCAGAATGCAAACAGACAGAGAAGTGGACAGTATCCGCTCCATCTTTGTAATGGAAAGGGTAATCGGATGAGTGTTTTAAACAATAGCATTATTTATCATATTGCCATTATTTTATATGCCTGCAGCGTGAGTTTATATTTTATAGATTATTTTCAAAGTAACCGAAAGGCAAATCGGATTGCCTTTTGGTTACTTTCGGTTGTATGGGTATTATATTCTATATTTATGTTACTTCGAGCAACAGAAGCGAAAATCAATCCTGTTTTAACGTTGCTATCGGGTATTTATTTTTATGTATGGCTATTAATTACATTATCATTAGTTATTAACCGATTTATGCGTATTGATTTTTTAGTCTTTTTTACAAATATGATTGCATTTGGTGTAAGCGCTGTTTCTATTTTTACTCCGCTTGGAAAAATGTCGCCAGTGTTGGCCAATCAATTGGTATCGGAGCTTGTCTATGTGCATGTTGGTATGGCGATTATTTCCTATGCAACATTTACAGTTTCCTTTATTTTTTCCATTATGTATTTAATTCAATATCGTTTATTAAAACAAAAAAAATGGAATGCAAGATTAAGGCGTTTAGGAAATTTACCAAAGCTTGATTCTATGTCATACGGTTTGAATTTATTTTCTATACCATTCTTTTTATTAGCTATTTTGCTTGGGTGTATATGGGGATATACGAAGTTAGATAATTTTCATTGGTATGATACAAAGGTGATTGGATCTTTCGTTGTTTTATTTGTGTACTGTGCGGGTATTTATTTGCGCGGATCAGATACATTGCAGGGGAAGAAAATTGCAAGTTGGAACATCGGGGCATTTCTCGTAATGTTAATTAATATTTTTCTATTTAGCAGTTTATCGAATTTCCATTTTTGGTACTTATAATGAGGAGAGAAAAATATGCGCAAAATTATTGTAGGATCAAGAAAAAGTAAATTGGCATTAACGCAAACACATTGGTTTATCGATCAATTGAAAGCACTAGGATTGCCATATGAATTTGAAGTGAAAGAAATTGTAACGAAAGGTGACGTTATTTTAGATGTGACACTTTCGAAAGTAGGCGGAAAAGGATTGTTCGTAAAAGAGATTGAACATGCGTTGCTTACAAAAGAAATTGATATGGCTGTTCATAGCATGAAAGATATGCCAGCAGTACTTCCTGAGGGATTAACAATTGGATGTATTCCAAAACGTGTGGATCCACGTGATGCGTTTATTTCCAAAAATGGTGAATCGTTTGATGAGTTACCAGAAGGAGCCGTTATCGGTACAAGCAGTTTACGTCGTAGTGCACAGTTGTTAGCGGCGCGCCCGGATTTACAAATAAAATGGATTCGAGGAAATATTGATACAAGGCTTCGTAAGCTAAAAGAAGAAAATTACGATGCTATTATTTTAGCAGCAGCAGGACTAAAGCGAATGGGCTGGGCGGATGATGTGATTACAGGATACTTAGATGAAATGGTATGTGTACCAGCTGTTGGACAAGGTGCGTTATCCATTGAATGTCGAGAGGATGATGCTGATTTATTACAATTACTAAGTCATCTGAATGATAGTGTAACTGCGAAAACAGTTGAAGCAGAACGAGTATTTCTTCATAAGTTAGAAGGCGGCTGCCAAGTACCGATTGCTGGATATGCAACGCTGAAAGAAGATGACCAAATTGAATTAACAGCTCTCGTTGGATCTGCAGATGGAACTGTCTTATTGAAAGAAGTTGTTATTGGTGAAAGTTCCCAAGAAGTTGGAGAACAAGCAGCAGACTTGTTAATTGGGCAAGGAGCGAAGGAACTTATTGCTTTAGCAAATCAGGGGCAAAACTAGCAATATGCCTTCTCTTTGTGGAAAAACAGTGCTAATTACGAGAGCTAAGCAACAGGCGAAGCAAATGAGTGCAGAAGTGCGAAAGCAGGGCGGAATTCCATTAGAAATTCCGCTTTTGCATATAACAGCAGCCGCGCATGAACAATTTCAACAAGTGCGTGATGAATTAATCACGTATGACTGGATTATTTTCACAAGTAAAAATGGTGTGAATTTCTTTTTAGATGGTATGAAGCAACCGTTACCACATACCCTTAAAATTGCTGCAGTTGGTGTGAAAACAAAGAAAGAATTAGAGAAACGCGGCTATACTGTCCATTTTGTACCAACAGCATTCGTAGCTGAAGCATTTGCGGAAGAATTTGTGAGTTATATAGGAAGCGGGACGCGTGTATTACTGCCAAAAGGAAATCTTGCAAGAGATGTGATACCGGAAGCATTGCGAGGTCATGGTGCTATCGTACGTGAGCTTGTTGTATATGAAACTGCCGTCTATGTACAAAAGCGGGGGCACCTTATCGATGCACTGCAATCAGGAGAAATCGATGTGATTACCTTCACAAGTCCATCGACTGTGCAGAGTTTTATCGCATTGCTTGAGGGTGAAAACTGGAGAGAATGGATAAAAGAATGTACAATTGCTTGTATAGGCCCCGTTACAGAACGAGAAGCACGTAAACATTTTCAAAATCTTCTCATTCCGAAAGAATATACAATTGAAGCTATGTTACAATGCATTTCAGAATATTATTATAAAAATGTATAATAAAGTGAAACTTTAAGAATTGGAGATGGAAAGTTATGAATCCTTTACAATTTAACCGTCATCGTCGTTTACGACAAAGTGCAAGTATGCGTGCTCTTGTGCGTGAAACACATTTACATACAGAAGATTTCATTTATCCAATTTTTGTTTTAGAAGGGGAAAACAAGCGTAATGAAGTTTCCTCTATGCCAGGTGTATATCAAATTTCTTTAGACCATCTGCAAGCAGAAATGCAAGAAGTTGTCGATTTAGGTATTCGTTCAGTTATCGTATTCGGTTTACCTGCTGAAAAAGATGAAGTTGGTTCTTCTGCGTATTGTGAACATGGTATTGTACAGCGAGCAATTACGCAAATTAAAGAGAAATTCCCAGAATTAGTTGTAATCGCAGATACATGTTTATGTCAATATACGAGTCATGGCCATTGCGGTGTAATTGAAGACGGAATTATTTTAAATGATGAATCGTTAGAGGTTCTTGCAAAAACAGCAGTAAGTCAAGCGAAAGCAGGTGCGGATATTATTGCACCATCTAATATGATGGATGGATTTGTAGCGGCTATTCGTCATGCGTTAGATGAAAACGGCTTTGCGCATATTCCAGTTATGTCATACGCAGTAAAATATGCGTCTGCCTTTTATGGACCGTTTCGCGATGCTGCACATGGTGCGCCGCAATTTGGTGATCGTAAAACATATCAAATGGACCCAGCGAATCGTCTAGAAGCGTTCCGCGAAGCTGAGTCAGATGTGATGGAAGGGGCAGACTTCTTAATTGTGAAGCCAGCACTTTCCTATTTAGATATTATTCGTGATGTGAAAAATAGCTTTAATCTTCCAGTTGTTGCGTATAATGTGAGTGGTGAATACTCAATGATTAAAGCGGCAGCACAAAATGGCTGGATCAATGAAAAAGACATTGTTCTTGAAAAATTATTAAGTATGAAACGTGCCGGAGCAGATTTAATACTTACATATCATGCAAAAGATGCAGCGAGATGGTTACAAGAAGGGAGCGCACGATAATGAAAAGTTTTGATAAATCGATTGAAGCGTTTGAAACGGCAAAAGATTTAATGCCAGGCGGTGTAAATAGCCCAGTGCGTGCATTTAAATCTGTCGGTATGAATCCATTATTTATGGATCGTGGAAAAGGTTCTAAAGTTTATGATATTGATGGAAATGAATACATTGATTATGTATTGTCATGGGGTCCGCTTATTCATGGACATTCCAACGACCGGGTTGTTGAGGCGTTAAAAGCGGTAGTAGAAAAAGGGACAAGCTTCGGCGCGCCAACAGAAATTGAAAATAAATTAGCACAGCTTGTAATCGACCGTGTACCGTCTATTGAAATTGTACGTATGGTTAACTCTGGAACAGAAGCGACAATGAGTGCACTTCGCTTAGCACGCGGTTACACAGGGCGTAATAAAATTTTGAAATTTGAAGGTTGCTATCATGGGCATGGTGATTCCCTTTTAATTAAAGCTGGTTCTGGCGTTGCTACGCTTGGTTTACCAGATAGCCCTGGTGTGCCAGAAGGTGTTGCGAAAAATACGATTACTGTTGCGTATAACGATTTAGAGAGTGTGAAATATGCTTTTGAACAGTTCGGTGATGATATTGCGTGTGTCATTGTAGAGCCGGTAGCTGGAAATATGGGCGTTGTACCGCCGCTCCCAGGATTTTTACAAGGACTTCGTGATGTTACAACAGAATACGGTGCACTTCTTATTTTTGATGAAGTTATGACAGGCTTCCGCGTAGCTTATAATTGTGGACAAGGATATTTTGGTGTAACACCTGATTTAACATGTTTAGGTAAAGTAATTGGCGGGGGACTTCCTGTTGGGGCTTATGGTGGTAAGGCTGAAATTATGAAGCAAATAGCACCAAGTGGACCGATTTATCAAGCTGGTACACTATCTGGTAACCCATTAGCGATGACAGCTGGATATGAAACGCTTGTCCAATTAACACCGGAGAGCTATAAAGAATTTGAACGTAAAGCAGAAATGCTTGAAAAAGGTTTACATGAAGTAGCTGTAAAATATGATATTCCGCATTGTATTAATCGTGCTGGTTCCATGGTAGGTATTTTCTTTACAGATGAAAAGGTTATTAACTATGAAACAGCAAAAACGTCTAATTTAGAATATTTTGCAGCATATTACCGTGAAATGGTAGAACAAGGTGTATTCTTACCACCTTCTCAATTTGAAGGGTTGTTCTTATCAACTGCACATAGTGATGCTGATATTGAAGCAACTATTGCAGCGGCAGAAATGGCTATGTCTAAATTAAAAGGATAATTTGTTAGTTCTTTTATTTTGTTAAATATGTGGGACAAAAATCGCTCTCAAGTGAGGGCGATTTTTTTATTCATAAAGTCTCTGTTTCTCACATAAACCTGTAATGACATATAGTTTGAGAGGGGAATACGAAGTGGCAGCAGATCAACAAACTTCATTACGGTTTTCGTTAAAAGAATCTGTCTGGTTTCAAAAAGGACAGGAAGTCAATGAGTTACTTTCTATTTCGTTAGATCCTGATGTTGTTATAGAGGAACGTGAATATGAAATTGTTGTATGTGGACAGCTAGATTTAACAGGAGAATATATTGCAAAGGAAGAAATAGAGGCTTTTTCATTGCGAGAATTATCACCAGTTCGCACTGTAGATTATGTGGAAACACGTGAAGATGGTATAAATGAATTAGTACATTCGTTTCCATTGGAGATTTCTATTCCAAGAGGACGTGTGAAGCAAGTCGAAGATTTATATGTGGATATTGAAGAATTTGATTATGAATTGTTGGACAATGGCTGTTTGCAGCTTTTAGCAGATATTTCAATTCACGGATTGTGTAATGAAGAGCGTGAAGAGGAAGAAATACAAGAAGAGGAAGAGGTAGAAGAAATAAGAGAAGAGGAAGAGGTAGAAGAAGCGGTAGAGACTGATGAGTGGGAAGATTATGCTTTTGAGCCATTTCAGTTAGAAGCTCGTCAAGAACCAGAGCTTGATTTAGAAGAGGAGCAAGAAGTCGAGGAAGAGGAGGAAAAACAAGAAGAAGTCGCACCGCAGCTGTTTTTTGGACGTAAGGAATCGAAAGTGAAACAGGAAGCTGCCAATGAGGAGGCACAAGAAGAAAATTCATACTCACAGCGAGATGAAAATGCGTTATATTTAACAAAATTATTTGCAAAGCAGGAAGATGAATTTACAAAGCTGCGATTGTATTTTGTGCAAGAAGGCGATACGATTGAATCCGTTGCAGAGCGTTATGATACTTCCGTACAACATTTACACCGTGTAAATCAAACGGATGATATTTATTTAACAGCAGGACAAATTTTGTATATACCAGTGCCAAAAGTGAAAACAAAGTGAGTGAAGAGAAATCTTCCTCACCTCTTTTCTTTTTATCCCGCTATTTTGGGGCAGTAAAATCCCGATTGGTTCAACTAATCATCAGTGGGGATGAAGCCCCCACTGATGGAAGTTTCACTTTATGCTCTTGGAGAAAGGGTCGTTGTTCGTATGGACATGGAATTACGAGACCGTTATGCTTCTATTTTGCAGCTATATCAATTAGCTCCTGAACATATTGAGGAATATGGGAATGTAACAAAAATTTATACGAACCAAGGTCCATATGCGTTAAAAAAATTACCATCTCGGAAATTAGAACGAAGTAATCTTATGTATCATGTTCAATTTTTACGGGAAAAGGGCTTTACGAATTTTGCGCCGATTTATCATGCAAAAGATGGAAGTCATGTGTTCAATGATGGTGAATATAGTTATTATTTAATGCCTTGGCTAGGAAGTGCAGAAGGACAAGGTGAAGAGAATGATCAGTATCATAAAATGTTTCAAACACTTGCTTTGATGCACAAAGGAACGGTGCGAGAGGAAGAAGTGAAGGAAGAAGTGCTTCAGGAACATTTTGATACTATTTCAAACCGTTGGGAAGAAGATGGAGCCCTATTAGAGCAGTTTTTAGTTGAATCTGAAGCAAAGTGGTATATGTCTCCGTTTGAATTGCAGTATTGTACGTACTTTCATCAGGCGCTGCGTGCTCATGAATTTGCAAAGAAACAGTTTACAGAATGGCATGAAGCGATGAAAGAAAAAGAAAAAACACGCATTTCATTTATTCATGGCAATGTTTCCATGAATCACTTTTTATTTGATTATCAGCGAAACGGCTATTTTATTAGTTTAGAAGATGCGCAGTTTGCTACCCCAGTTCAAGATATCGTTCAGTTTTATTCACGTTCCTTTAACACATATCCAATTGCAAGAAATGATCGATATGAATGGTACCAAATCTATCAAAATAATTTTGCGTTTACAAAGGAAGAAAAGTTACTTATGTTTGCATATTTAGCTTATCCCAAAACATTTATAAAGCAAGTGCAGTCATATATAAACGCTCGAAATGTGCGCAATGGAGCACAGGAGCTAAATGATGTAACGATGCTTCAACAAGCGCATTGGCTTATAAGTAATATTGAGTATTTTGTTGCACAGCTTCAAGCTGCTGCGCAAAAAGCGCAGTAAAATTAACATAAAGTGAAACTTCCATCAGTGGAGGTCTTACTGTTCGCGAATAGCAGAATAAAATTAGCCGTAGCCTCAAGAAGAGGTTACGGCTGAAAATGTAAGCGAACCGTTACTGCTATGAAAATAACAAGTATGACGAAATCTAAAAACGTAGGGAGAAGTAAAGTGCGAATGCCTTGGAAAATCGTGAGCGGGATTGCAAAGTCAGAAAACATGGTTTGTATATTTCTTAGCCATGAAGGGGCTGAAAAGTTATACGTGCGTCGAAAGCGTCGCATAATGGTCCTCCGTATTAGAAACTCCTCTCGGATGCAATCATAAGAGAAGAATAAATGTGATATTACATTATGCAGGATAAGCGTCTAATGTGCTTGTGCTGCACTTTTCCATTTTCTTTGCATATGTTATAAAAAACTTGGTTAAGCTGATTGAAAATGAATACTCCCCCACTTAGCGGAGCTGGAAGTGGGGGTTTCTAACGTTTCGACCTAACGGAGGATTAACGTTAGTGGAGTTAACACACTGGCGAGCTGTTTCACACCTAACCCCTCTATCCCGTTTGTCCATGCATTCGGGAATGCTTTTCGTAAAATATTTGCTGCAGCGTTTACGTCTGCATTAATGAAGATTCCCTTCGCAGAACGATACATACCACGCTTGATTCGTTTTCCTGGAAAAGTTGCATGCTTGTCATTTGTTCCATACGTTGGAATGAAGTCAAGATTCCAAAAACTTGCTTTGGATGTATACGATTCTTCGATTACAATCACTTCGATACCTACTTTTTTTGCTTTATATGTAATCATTTGAATCAATACACTGTGTGGGATATGACAAAACGTTTGGTTCTGTTTCTTTCCCATATCCGTTTCCTGTTTCCAATTTTTGTTCTGACCAACTACGATTTTGCAAATTCTCTCTTCCTGTGCTCGTTTTACAATCTCATGACTTGCCTTATGAAAAAGATCTTTGATTTTCAGATAACGTTTTTGATGAAGTTTTTCTAATCTTTTCGAAGTATACTTGTAAAATCACTCTTTAATTTGTTGTAGAATTGATTGATGCTTTTGATCTGCTTGCCCTTCACAAGAACAGGTTTCATACCTGTGTTTGTGACAATAGTTGCAAGGTTATCAATGCCTAAATCAATTCCCATATAACGTCCATTCTCTTCAACGAATGGTATTTTGGAAGGAGCATCTACCACCAATTCCACTACATAGGCATGATATTTAGGAATCACACGAACTTGTTTCAGTTTGCCTTTGGCACAACCTAATTTCCCAATATTTAATTGGCATTTTGTCTTTGGAAATTTTAAAAAGGTATGATGTTTAATAACACAGTCTTGGTTTGTATACAGCACCTCTTTTTCCACAGAACGAATATATTTGGGAATTCTCGGTTTTCCTGTATATTTGTTTGGATTTTGTTGATAATCTCGTAAGCTTGCAAAAAAGGAATGCCAGTTTTGAAATACAGTTTTCATGATGGATTGACTGGATTGTGCAGGTAAAGAACGATAATCTTTTTGAAGCATAGCTTTAAACAAGGCATCTAGAAAATAATAATCTACATGAGGATTTTCTTTCGTAGGTTTGGAAAACAAATTGCATTTGATCTCTTTCTGTTTTTCTTTCGGTTTCATCTTCTCTTTTGCTAATTTCTTTCGATAGGCGAGAAGCTGCGTATCATTCATCTTTTCGATATATTGATCTATACTATCCAACACTTCTTTTTGTAGGGGCTGTAACTCTTTTTCTTGTGTCAGTCCTGTATACACCTGACGTATATAAAAGTTGGCCGTATTGTACATATTCTTGGCATTCTGACAAGATTCTTGAAAGTAAGCATACATACGATGTCCTTTTTTAATCCAAATTTGAAATGTTTGATAGTTGGATTGTTGTTCCTGATTCTTTTTCATCTTTTCACCTCCTTCTTAAGAAGATTATACCAAGAAGGAACATACGTTTCTATAATTTTCTGAAAATAAGATGCACTTTTTCGATTCACCTCGCCACCTTCACGTACGTTTAGAGGTGGGAGTCCTCTCGAAAGGTATGATAGAATTAATAATTGTAGATGTAAGTCGAAAAAAAATTTTATCTTGACGAATGTAGTTTCGTTTTTTACACTATTGTATATAATAAATAACAATTATATAAATGCATTGAAGGGGAAGAGTATAACATTAAACGTCTGCAGAGAGGAGAATTATTAGCTGGAAGATTCTCTAGATAGTCATGTTAGAAGGTAGCCCTGGAGCATCTTTTCTGAACGGAGTCATTCTCATTAGGAAAAGACGGATTTGTCCGTTATCAAATTAAGAGTATAAGCAAATTTTGAATTTGTTTGTAAATAAAGGTGGTACCGCGATGTCCCTCGTCCTTTTTGGATGAGGGGCATTTTTTATTTTGAAGGAGGGAAAATAATGTCAAACACGGAAAAGAATTTACCGACTAAATATGATCATATGTCCGTTGAAGAAGGCCGTTATCAATGGTGGCTTGAAGGCAAATATTTCGAAGCAACAGGAGATGAAAAGAAACAACCATATACAATTGTAATCCCGCCTCCAAACGTAACTGGTAAGCTGCACTTAGGTCATGCTTGGGATACGACGCTTCAAGATATTTTAACTCGTACAAAGCGTATGCAAGGTTACGATGTATTATGGCTTCCAGGAATGGATCATGCTGGTATTGCAACACAAGCGAAAGTAGAAGGAAAACTTCGTGAAGAAGGTATTTCACGTTACGATCTTGGTCGTGAGAAATTCCTTGAAAAAGCGTGGGAATGGAAAGAAGAATACGCTTCTCACATTCGTCAGCAATGGGGGAAAGTCGGTTTAGGACTAGATTATTCTCGTGAGCGTTTCACATTAGATGAAGGTTTATCTGATGCTGTTAATAAAGTATTCGTTCAATTATACGAAAAAGGTTTAATTTACCGCGGTGAGTATATCATCAACTGGGACCCAGCAACACGCACAGCTCTTTCTGATATTGAAGTAATTCATAAAGAGGTTCAAGGTGCATTCTATCATATGAACTATCCGTTAACAGACGGTTCTGGTCACATTCGTCTTGCAACAACTCGTCCAGAAACGATGCTTGGTGATACAGCGGTAGCAGTTCATCCAGAAGATGATCGTTACAAACATTTAATCGGAAAAACAGTTACACTTCCAATCGTTGGCCGTGAGATTCCGATTATTGCTGATGAGTACGTAGAAAAAGATTTCGGAACAGGCGTTGTGAAAATTACACCAGCTCATGACCCGAATGACTTTGAAGTAGGTAACCGTCATGACTTACCACGCATCTTAGTAATGAACGAAGATGGAACGATGAACGAAAAAGCTGGTAAGTATAATGGTATGGATCGTTTCGAATGCCGTAAAGAGTTAGTAAAAGATTTACAAGAAGCTGGCGTATTAGTAGAAATCGAGCCTCATATGCACTCAGTAGGTCATAGTGAGCGCAGCGGTGCAGTTGTTGAGCCTTACTTATCAACACAGTGGTTCGTAAAAATGGCACCACTTGCAGAAAAAGCGATTGAACTTCAACAAAAAGAAGAAGAAAAAGTAACGTTCGTACCAGAGCGTTTTGAAAACACATACTTACGCTGGATGGAAAACATTCACGACTGGTGTATTTCTCGTCAATTATGGTGGGGTCACCGCATTCCAGCTTGGTATCATAAAGAGACTAGTGAAGTATACGTAGGTACAGAAGCACCGGCAGATATTGAAAACTGGAACCAAGATAACGACGTACTTGATACATGGTTTAGCTCAGCATTATGGCCGTTCTCAACACTTGGTTGGCCGAATGAAGATGCAGAAGACTTCAAACGTTACTATTCAACAGATGCTTTAGTAACTGGTTATGATATTATCTTCTTCTGGGTATCTCGTATGATTTTCCAAGGTTTAGAGTTTACAGGAGAGCGTCCATTTAAAGATGTATTAATTCACGGTTTAGTTCGTGATGAGCAAGGACGTAAAATGAGTAAATCTCTTGGTAACGGTATTGATCCAATGGATGTTATTGATAAGTACGGTGCAGATGCAATGCGCTTCTTCTTATCAACAGGAAGTGCACCAGGCCAAGATTTACGCTTCAGCATGGAGAAAGTAGAATCTACTTGGAACTTCATTAATAAAATTTGGAATGCATCACGCTTCGTATTAATGAACATGGATGACATGAAATACGAAGATATCGATTTAACTGGTGAAAAATCAGTTGCAGATAAGTGGATTTTAACTCGCTTAAATGAAACAATCGAAAGTGTAACACGTAATATGGATAAATATGAGTTTGGTGAAGCTGGCCGTTCATTATACAACTTCATTTGGGATGATTTCTGTGACTGGTACATTGAGATGGCGAAACTTCCGTTATACGGTGAAGATGAAGCAGCGAAGAAAACAACTCGTTCTGTTTTAGCATATGTACTTGATCAAACAATGCGCCTATTGCATCCATTCATGCCATTCGTAACAGAAACGATTTGGCAGCACTTACCTCATGAAGGCGAATCTATTACAGTAGCGGCATGGCCGACAGTTCGTGAAGATTTACAAGACAAAGAAGCAGCAGCAGAAATGCACCTTCTAGTTGATATCATTCGCTCTGTTCGTAACATTCGTGCTGAAGTAAATACGCCAATGAGCAAAAAAGTTCAATTGCAAATTAAAGCAAAAGACGAAGCAGTACTAGCGCAGCTTACGAAAAATAGCTCTTACATCGAACGTTTCTGTAATCCAAGTGAATTAACAATTCAAACGGATTTACAAGCACCGGAAAAAGCGATGACTGCAATTGTATCAGGTGCAGAGTTATTCTTACCGTTAGCTGATTTGATTAACCTTGAAGAAGAAAAAGCACGTCTTGAAAAAGAACTTGAGAAGTTTGACAAAGAAGTAGAGCGTGTACAGAAGAAACTTTCAAATCAAGGATTCGTAGCAAAAGCTCCAGCTGCAGTTATTGATGGAGAACGCGCGAAGGAACAAGATTATCTAGAAAAACGTGAAGCAGTTCGCCAACGTCTAGCTGATCTTCAAAAATAAAGTTATTCGAAAGAGACTCACTATATTGGTGAGCCTCTTTTATTTGCGTATAATAGAGCTGAGATACTCTGTTGTCTTGGTTCGTTTTTTTGCTGATTTGAAAGGGGAATAGCATACATGATACATACATATGAGGAAGCAATCGACTGGATTCATAGTCGTTTAAAATTTGGGATTAAACCAGGGTTAGAACGCATGCGATGGATGCTAGAGGAACTTGGAAATCCAGAGCGACATATAAAATGTGTTCATCTTGCGGGAACAAATGGAAAAGGTTCTACTCTCACATATATGCGCTATATGTTACAGGAGGCAGAGTATAAAGTAGGAACCTTTACCTCACCGTATATCGAAACGTTTAATGAACGGATTAGTACAAACGGAATGCCAATTACAGATCAAGAAATTACAGATCTCGTAAATATAGTCAAACCTGTTGTGGAAAAGTTAGATAAAACGGATTTAGGCGAAACGACAGAATTTGAAATTATTACTGTTATGGCGCTTTATTATTTTGGAAAGACAAATCCGTGTGACATCGTTTTATTTGAGACAGGTCTTGGAGGGCGTTTTGATTCAACAAATGTCATTCACCCTGTACTGAGTATTATTACAAATATAGGTCATGATCATATGCATATTTTAGGAGATACGCTAGAAGATATCGCATTTGAAAAAGCGGGAATTGTGAAATCAGGTGTTCCTGTTATAACAGGTGTGCAGCAAGGTGGAGCGTTAGAAGTAATTCGTACTATCACGAATGAAAAACGTTCTAACATATATGAACTTGGGAATCAATTTAAAGTGGAACATCTTTCTGCAGATAAGCAAGGTGAACAATTTACATTCTCGTCTCCATTCCATACATATGAAGACCTTTTCATTTCCATGAAAGGCCAGCATCAAGTGCAAAATGCTGCACTTGCGCTTATGGCGATCACGTACTTAAAAGTGTATCAGGCGTTCTTAATTGATGAGGAGCATATTCGAAAAGGATTAGCTGAGGCATACTGGATTGGACGTTTTGAACAACTATCTACTCACCCACATATCATTATTGATGGCGCTCACAATCCAGAAGGAGTGCATAGCCTTGTAGAAACTGTTCGTGCCCACTATAGTGAAAAGCGAATTATTGTTTTATTTACAGCGCTTGGGGATAAACAATTGGATGAAATGGTTGGACAGCTAGAAACAATTGCAGATGAAATGATCTTTACGACGTTTACGTTTGATCGTGCAATTTCCGCTGAGGCACTTGCTGCTTATTCAAAACGAGAATCGAAACATATTTTTAAGAATTGGCAGGAAGCGATTGATACAACAATGGCTTCTCTGCAAGAAGAGGATGTTTTCATATTAACAGGTTCTCTTTATTTCATATCAGAAGCTCGTAAATACGTTATGCAAAAAACTAGACAGAAATAAACTGTCTAGTTTTTTAGTTCTACAAATAAAGACGTAAGCATACATATAAGATAACAATATAGGATAATTTGACGAATCTCTATGACAAATATCTCGTTCTTTTTTGAAACGAGTATGATACGATGCTGGCAATGATAAGAAGTAAGGAGTGGGGGTATGGACAAGCAATCGCGAACAATTTCAATTAAAGTGAATGGAACGGAAGCCAATTATGTAGAAAAGAAAGAGCATGAGCAAAAGAAAGAAGAGTTTGAGTGGGTGCTGCCAGAGAATACAGTGACAAATAATGTTGTTCCGTTTCAAAAAAATGTATTATCTTCCATGAAAAAAGGGAAAAAGGGATGGAGTAATACTTTCATTTTGACAGTATCCACAGCGATTGTAATTGGGACAGGATTTGGAATGGGAATGCTGCATCTGTTAACAGGTCAAGAAACAGTTCGTGAAACTACAGCCCCAGTAGCAAATGTTACAGAGAAAAATGAGACGAAACAATCAACAAATGAGAAAAAGAAGAAAATAAAGCAGCATCAGCAGCTTTATCACCGCTTACTATATATTTTGTGCAGGGCGGGGTATTTTCTACGAAAGAAAAGGGACAGGCATCGTTAAAGGAGTTACAAGAAAAAGGAATCCCTGGAGCAGTTATGCAGTCAGGAGATAAATATTTACTCGTTCTTGGAATGGCACATGACGAGCAATCTGTTATGCAGATGATGGAGCAATATAAACAAAAAGATATATCAGTGATGAAAAAGAAATGGGAGATTGCGGATCAAGCACTTCTAAAACAGGATCAAGACTACGGATCGTTTTTTGAAAAGCTACAATCATTGTATGGAAAATTGCTGCAACAAGCAGCTGCGATGCAGTCTGGAAATAAAATAAATAAAACAAATATAGAACAAATTGAAAATGAGTGGAAGGCAATAAAAAAAGAGGAAACGGCATTGAAGCGGGACGATATAAAAAAATTGTTTACGTATGCATCAGTGGCTGTGCAGACAATACAAGAGGGAAAACAAGATGTGACAACAATGACAAAATTGCAGCAAGTTTTAGTAGATAGCTTTCTTTCTTATGAAAAAATAGTTTCGCAAAAAACAAAAACGTATAATAATTAGATAAGGTTTAACTCATTATCCCGCTATTTGCGGGCAGTAAGACCCTCACCTCAAGATTCAGAGAGAAGCGAAGAAGATAGGTGGGGGATGAATAAAACCCCCACTGATGGAAGTTTCACTTTATCCCGCATTAACGGGCAGTAAGATCCCCACCTCAAGCTTGAGAGAGAATCAAAGAAGATAACTGCCCGTAAAAGCTCGATTGGTTCAACTAACCATCAGTGGGGATGAATAAATCCCCCACCGATGGAAGTTTCACTTTATCAGAAGATGGTTTTATTTTTTCTTATCATCTGTTTAAGCTGAAGAAAGGGAAGGAGAGTTTAAGCTTCTTTCCTTTCTTTTATATTTTTTTAAAGAAAAACGATATTTTCAAAATTTGAGGAGAATATATACATTTAGTATGGTTATGTTGTATCTTCCTGCTAATTTGGAAAACGAAAGGAGAACGTATGAAAAAACTTATTTTAGCGTCCGGTTCACCAAGGCGCAAAGAATTACTTGAGTTAGTAGATATGCCATTTGACGTTGTAGTTAGCGATGTAGAAGAAATAATTGGGGCATATTCATCACCGCATGATATCGTAATGTCGCTTGCATTGCAAAAAGCATCTGCTGTAGCAAAGAATTACGAAGACTGTGTTGTACTTGGTGCTGATACAATTGTTACGTACGAGTCGCGTATTTTGGGAAAACCAGTAGATGAGAATGAAGCGAAAGAAATGCTGCAGCTTTTATCAGGGAAAACACATGAAGTCTATACAGGAGTCGCTCTTATTTCAAAAGAAAAAACAGTGACATTTTATGAGCGCGCAGAAGTAACATTTTGGGAATTAACAGAAGAAGAAATTAAGGCATATGTACGAACGAAAGAACCGCTTGATAAAGCTGGTAGCTATGGTATACAAGGAAAAGGTGCTATTTTTGTTCATCATATACAAGGTGATTACTATGCGATTGTCGGCTTGCCAATTGCACGTGTTGTGCGTGAATTAAAACAATTTAATATGTAAAGGAGGCTGAAATATGAGCTGCATTCGTGATGTTGTGAAAGAAGATCAACCACGGGAACGTTTATTGCTAGAAGGAGCAAGCAGCTTATCAAACACAGAACTTCTCGCTATATTACTTCGAACGGGTTCAAAAGAGGAGTCGGTTTTAACATTAGCGAATCGAATTTTGCATCATTTTGATGGATTACGTATGCTAAAAGATGCAACAATCGAAGAAATGACAAGCATTCATGGGGTTGGGATGGCAAAAGCATCCCAACTTATTGCTGCTTTTGAACTTGGACGAAGAATGGTACGATTAGAGTATCAGAATAGATATAGCATTCGTAATCCAGAAGATTGCGCACGCTACATGATGGAGGAGATGCGTTTTTTACAACAAGAACATTTTGTGTGTCTATATTTAAATACGAAAAATCAAGTGATGCATCGGCAAACGGTATTTATTGGAAGCTTGAATGCGTCAATTGTGCATCCGCGCGAGGTTTTCAAGGAAGCTTTCCGCCGCGCTGCTGCCTCTATTATATGCCTTCATAATCATCCTTCAGGCGATCCCGCACCAAGCCGAGAAGATATTGAAGTAACGAAGCGACTTGTAGAATGCGGGAAGATTATCGGGATTGAAATTCTCGATCATATTATTATTGGTGACCATAAATTTGTTAGTTTAAAAGATAAAGGTCATATTTAAGACTATTTTTTTTCTTTATTTTGTTTTATAATGTGAGTTATGGGTTTTTTGTAGGCTTTCGTCTACACTATAACAAAGAACATGTAAAAACGTTATGTTTTATATAAATATAATAGTATTTAAAAGAACAAATAAAGTACTTTTGTTAAATTAGAAAGGAAGATACATGATATGTTTGGAATTGGTGGTTTTACTCGTGACCTTGGAATAGACTTAGGAACAGCGAATACGCTTGTATACGTAAAAGGGAAAGGTGTCGTTGTACGCGAGCCATCTGTTGTGGCTTTGCAAACAGATACAAAACAAATTGTTGCAGTTGGTAACGATGCAAAACAAATGATTGGTCGTACACCTGGAAATGTTGTAGCACTTCGTCCGATGAAAGACGGTGTTATCGCTGATTATGAAACAACAGCAACAATGATGAAATATTATATTCAACAAGCACAAAAATCAAACGGCTTCTTCTCTCGCAAGCCTTATGTAATGGTATGTGTGCCATCTGGTATTACAGCTGTTGAAAAACGTGCAGTAATTGATGCGACTCGTCAAGCAGGCGCACGTGATGCATATCCAATTGAAGAGCCATTTGCAGCAGCAATTGGTGCGAACTTACCTGTTTGGGAACCAACAGGAAGTATGGTTGTTGATATTGGTGGTGGTACAACAGAAGTTGCAATTATCTCGCTAGGTGGTATTGTAACAAGCCAATCTGTTCGTGTTGCTGGTGATGAAATGGATGATGCAATTATTCAATATGTTAAGAAAAGCTACAACGTAATGATTGGGGAACGAACAGCAGAAGCATTAAAATTAGAAATCGGCTCTGCTGGTGAAGTAGAAGATGTTGAACCAATGGACATTCGCGGTCGTGACTTAGTGACAGGATTACCAAAAACGATAACAATTCGCCCAGAAGAAATTGCATCAGCTTTAAAAGATACAGTAGATGCGATTCTTGAGTCTGTGAAAAATACATTAGAAAAAACTCCGCCAGAATTAGCGGCAGATATTATGGACCGCGGAATTGTTTTAACAGGTGGTGGTGCTTTGCTTCGTAACATAGATAAAGTAATTAGCGAAGAAACAAATATGCCAGTTCTTGTTGCAGAAAATCCATTAGATTGCGTAGCAATTGGAACAGGTAAAGCGTTAGACAATATCCATCTTTTCAAAACTGCTCGATAAAATCCATTATTTCAGCATAAAAATTAGTAAATTTAAGAGGGTGTGAACGTGCCACAGTTTTTCTTAAACAAAAGATTAATTGTTTTGTTAGTTAGTATTATTCTTCTGGTGGCATTGATCGGAATCTCATTGAAAGAACGGAAAAATTTAACATGGCCAGAGCAGTTTGTAAAAGATACCGTAGGAGTTGTAGAACGTGTATTTCAAAAGCCAGCGAACTATGTTGCCGGATTCTTTGAGAACGTAGAAGATGTAAAGCGCACGTATGAAGAAAATAAAGAATTAAAAGCAAACTTGGACAAGTATGCAGAATTGTCCGTAAAGGTGAAAGACTTAGAGAAAGAAAATGCAGAGCTTCGTGACATTGTTGGAAAAAAGATTCGCTTCGTGATTATAATCCAATTCAAGCAACTGTCATTTCTCGCAATCCAGATAAATGGTATGACCTAATTGCAATTGATAAAGGGGCACAACAAGGTATTCAAAAAGATGCGGCTGTTATTACATCAAAAGGTTTAGTCGGAAAAGTAAAAAGCGTTTCACAATTCACTTCAACAGTTGAGTTAGTAAGCTCATTAAATAGAACAAATCGTATTTCAGCTGTTGTACAAGGAGATAAACGTGTTTTCGGGTTAATTGAAGGATACGATAAAGAGAAGCAACAGCTTATCTTTACAAAAATCCCATCTGGCGTACCAGTAGAGAAGGATCAAATGGTTGTAACTTCTGGCTACGGCGGGGTGTTCCCGGAAGGACTGGTTATTGGACAAATCGTCGATGTGACATCAGATGAGTACGGATTAACACAAACAGCTTATGTAAAACCTGCGGCGGATTTAAATGATGTAGATAATGTTATGGTCGCACAACGAGTTATGCCGTCAGTGGATCTAGGGAAATAGGAGGGGGAAGAGATGGAGATTATAAAAAAGCAATTCTTCCTCTTCTACTTCTTTTCGTATTTGTACTTGAGAATATGTTTTCCACCATTGTGCCAACAAGTCTTTTTGGAAGAATACAATTGCAGCTCCGCATTTTTTTCTGATTGTTTTATGCTTTGTTACAATTTACTTTAATTCTGTACAAGGTATTTACTATGGACTATTATTTGGATTTTTGTTTGATATGGTGCATACAGAGCTAGTTGGTGTGTATATATTTGCTTATCCGATTTTAGCTTATCTTGTATATCATGCAATGCGAATTTTACAACTTAATCTTTTTATTGTGTTCTGTATTGTATTAGCGAGCATCGCCGCGCTGGAATATTATGTGTATGGATTTTTGACGCTAATTGGTCGTGTTCATATGCCAGCGCATATCTTTTTCACAGATCGTCTTCTTCCAACGTTGTTATTAAACGGAATTTTTTTACTACTGTTTTGTTTCCCACTGAGACGATATATTTTACGTCTTTCAGAAGCCATGGAAGAAAAAGAAAAAAGGATTTTCTGATTTTATGTCGAATTGAATCGGTGGGGTGAGCATTGGTGACAGAAAAAAAGCAACAATATGTGACTATAAAAGGAACGAAAGATGGTTTAGCATTACATCTTGATGATTCCTGTTCATTTCGCGAATTGCTGCAAGAACTTGACGAAAAGCTTTCAACCCATTATTACGAGGGGGATGGACGCTCGTTAATTGAAGTACAGGTCAAAGTTGGGAATCGTTATGTGACAGAAGGACAGCAGGAAGAATTGCGTACATTAATTCGCAATAAAAAGAATTTAGTTGTAGATTCTATTGAGAGTGATGTTGTAACGAAAGAACAAGCATTGGCATGGAAAGAAGAAACAGAAATTGTTTCTGTTTCAAAGATTGTTCGTTCAGGTCAAATATTGCATGTAAAAGGCGATTTATTATTAATTGGAGATGTAAATCCAGGCGGGACGGTTATCGCTGGAGGAAATATTTTTATTATTGGAGCATTACGAGGTATTGCACATGCTGGATATTATGGGGATGCAGAAGCTGTTATTACAGCTTCTGTTATGAATCCAATGCAGCTTCGGATTAGCGACGTAACAACGCGCGCTCCTGAAGAGAAAGAAGACGGGGCGGAAGGGGCAGAATGTGCCTACATTAATGAGAACAATTACATTGTTGTCGATCGCATTCAACTTCTCACTCATCTTAGACCTAATTTAACAAGGTTAGAAAGGGGAATTGTATAGCTGTGGGAGAGGCAATAGTTATTACATCTGGAAAAGGCGGAGTAGGAAAAACTACAACGTCTGCAAACATTGGAACAGCCTTAGCGTTATCTGGGAAAAAAATATGTTTAATTGATACAGATATCGGTCTGCGAAATTTAGACGTAGTAATGGGGCTGGAAAACCGCATTATATATGATCTTGTTGATGTTGTTGAAGGGCGTTGTCGTTTACCCCAAGCTCTTATTAGAGATAAGCGCTTTGATGAACTCTATTTATTACCTGCAGCGCAAACGAGCGACAAATCAGCGGTAACACCTGAACAAATGGAAGAATTAATACAGCAATTACGTCAAGACTATGATTACATATTAATTGACTGTCCAGCTGGCATTGAACAAGGTTTTAAAAATGCTGTGGCAGGTGCCGATAAAGCGATTGTTGTTACAACACCAGAAGTATCTTCAATGCGTGATGCCGATCGGATTATCGGACTATTGGAAAAAGAAGATATCGAGCCACCGAAGTTAATTATTAACCGTGTGCGTAGTCATATGCTACATGAACAGGATATGTTGGATGTAGATGAAATTGTGCGTACTCTTTCAATCGAGTTGCTCGGTGTTGTAGAAGATGATGATGCAGTTATTCGAGCAACGAATACAGGAGAGCCTGTAGCATTGCAACCAAATGGAAAAGCATCAATTGCTTATCGAAATATTGCAAGACGTTTGCTTGGGGAAAATGTACCATTACAGCCATTTGAAAATGAAAAAGAATCGGTCTTCACGAAAATGAAAAAATTCTTCGGAATACGTTAAGAGCACTTCGCATATATGCGGAGTGCTTTCTTTTTGTCCCGCTATTCGCGGGCAGTAAGACTCCCACCTCAAGATTCAGAGAGAAGCAAAGAAGATAGGTGGGGGATAACTGCTGGCATGCGCCCGATTGGTTCAACTAACCGTCAGTGGGAGATGAAGAAAACCCCCACTGACGGAAGTTTCACTTCATTCCCATGAATATCTTCCCCGGACAACTCATACATATGTACAAATTGATTGAAAGAGGAAGGGGACAGGATGAGAACTAAACGAGTAGAAGAAATAAAAAAACGTATTGCTAAGAGGAAAGCAAAGCAGGAAAGAAGAGAAGAAGATGAGTTATTTTCATATGAAGAGCAAGAGTATACTCCGCTTCTTATTGAAGAAGGAGAAGAAACACATCCGCTTTTTCGAAAAGAGATATTTCTCTTTAAGTTACTACTATCTGCAATTCTTGTTCTTGCCGTAGCGATCTTATTTAAAAATACAACCAGTTCCCTTGAAGGAACGCGTAAAACTGTTAAACAAGCGATGGAAAAAGAATTTCAGTTTGCATCTGTTTCTAAGTGGTATGAATCGCAATTTGGAAAGCCTCTGTCTTTTTTACCTTCTAGTGAAAAGAAAACGGTTCAGAAAGAAAAGGATTATGCTGTTCCTGCCTCAGGGAAAGTAATGCAAAGCTTTCACGCAAACGGACAAGGTGTATTTGTACAAACAGCAGCAAATGCAATTGTGGAATCAGTAAATGAGGGAATTGTTGTTTTTGTTGGTCAAAAAGAAGAATTTGGAAATATTGTTCAAGTTCAACACGCAGATGGTACGGAATCATGGTATGGAAATTTAGGAGAAACATCAGTTAAGTTATATGATTATGTAGCGAAAAAACAAAAAATCGGAACAGTTGCGAATGAAACGGCTGGGAAAAATGGAAAATTTTATTTTGCTTTTAAAAAGAATGAAAAATTTATTGATCCAATTCAGGTGATTTCATTTGAGTAAATACAGTGAGGTTTTATCAAAAATTACCATTCATCCATTGTTTTGGGGAATTATGGCGATTGCGATTTTTACAGCTCGTTTTAAAGAATTATTAATTTTATTTTTCATTGTCTTTATTCATGAGTTAGGTCATGCGATAGCGGCGGCCCATTTTAAATGGCGTATTAAACAAATTCAGTTATTGCCATTTGGCGGGGTGGCTGAGCTTGATGAGCATGGAAATAAGCCGTTAAAAGAAGAATTGATTGTCATTATAGCGGGGCCTATTCAACATGTATGGATGTTAGCCGCTGCTTATTTGTTGTATAAAGTAGGTTGGATGGGAGAAGACTTCTATCATTTTTTTATGTGGAATAACATGATTATTTTGTGCTTCAATTTATTGCCGATTTGGCCTCTTGATGGAGGGAAGATTGTGCTGAATATATTGTCATATCGCTTTCCATTTTTACAGGCACATAACATCATGATGAAAATATCAATTGCTTGTTTTAGTGCTGTGTTAGGACTGCAACTTTTCTGGAATAGCAAGAATGTAATGATGTGGACATTACTTCTTTTTTTAGTATTCTCTTTATTTCAAGAATGGAAACAACGCCGTTATGCATTTATGAGATTCTTATTAGAGCGCTACTACGGGAAAAAACGAGAAATTGCAAAAGTTACAGCTATTACAGTTGAAAAAGAAACGAGTCTATATCATATTTTCACACAGTTTCGGAGAGGATATAAACACTCAATTATCATACAAGGAGATCATAAAAATCAATATACACTAGATGAAAATGAATTGCTTTACGCATATTTTACAGAAAAAAGAACAACATCATCTGTAGAAGAGTTAATTGGTTAGTGTTGACGATAACACTAACCTTTTATTATGGTATAAAAAAAGGATAAAGAGAGGAATATACTTTGAAGAAGCTATACATAAACTACATCGGTTCGGAAAAACGAGTTGCTGTTGAAGAAGAGAAAGAGATTGTAGAACTTTTATGGCAACGAAATGAACAAGAACAAATTGTTGGAAATATATATATTGGGCGTGTTATGCGAACGATAGCTGGTATGAATGCTGCCTTTGTTAATATTGGTTTAGAGAAGCAGGCTTATTTGTCGTATGAAAATGTGCCATCATCTACGCGGTTACATGAAGGACAAGCGCTTCTCGTGCAGGTTGTGAAAGAAGCAATTGATACGAAAGGGCCAAAAATAACAGCGAATATAGAATTTACCGGGAAATATGTCGTGTATATGCCCTATGACACAGTTTTTGCCGTTTCCCGGAAAATAAAAGATGCGAAGAAACGAGAACAACTTCTTGCGCTTGAAGAAAAAGGAGGATTTATTTTCCGTTCTGCATGTGAGAAAGTGCAAATAGAAGAAGTACAAGTGGAGATGCGCCATCTTCAATCTCAATTTGAACTTGTGAAAAAGCAAGAACAAAAAGGAAAAGCACCGCTTCTTGTTCATTCTCCTTCTAGTTTTTAGATCGTATCCTTCAAGAGATACCAGTAGAGACTGTTTCAGAAGTGATTGTAGATCAGCGCAGTATGATACAAGAATTCGAAGAGAAAATAGGTGCGGAGAAAGTTACCTTTTTTAATGAGAAGACACCCTTATTTTCCCGCTATGGAATTGATCGTGAAATTGAAAAAGCACTGCAAAAGGTTGTGTGGCTTCCAAATGGAGCCTATTTACTCATTGAACAAATGGAAACGATGACTGTAATCGATGTGAATACGGGTAAATTCACCGGGAAACAGAATTTACAAGATACAGTACTGCGTACAAATGAAATGGCAGCGAAAGAAATTGCACGGCAACTGCGACTTCGCGATATTGGCGGGATGATTTTAATAGATTTTATTAATATGAAGCGCCGCGAAGAAAAAGAAAAAATAAGAGAAATCGTAAAGTCTCACTTAGAAAAAGACCATACTTATACGAGAGTATTAGGATTTACAGAGCTTGGTATTTTAGAAATGACACGAAAACGAAAAAAACAATCGCTTCGTGATGTGCTATTAGCAGATTGTACGATTTGTCAAAGTAGCGGTTATGTTTTATCACATGAAACAGTAGCATACGAGCTAGAGAGAGAACTGATCGCTTATAATGGAACAGATGACGAAGCCGTTCTTATCGCTGCTCATCCTAATGTGCAGCAAATCTTTTTTCAGAAAGAATTGCACCGTAATATATCGTTTCAAATTTATTTTATTGATGATGCAGCCGTGCGTTACACGATTCAGCGCTTTGGAACAAAGGAAGAGATATGTGCACGGAAAAAATAGTTAGTAGAACATTCATTGACAATAGGCTGTGTTTCGTGATAACATCTCTATGTTATAGTTTATAGCACCTAAACGGCTATATGCTACAACCGCACAGGACAGGTTACAAAATGACATTGTATGTCTACCTCGTTTTGGCGAGTCTTAGTAATTATGAGGAGGTGCAATTATGTACGCAATTATCGAAACAGGTGGAAAACAAATTAAAGTTGAAGCTGGTCAAGCAATCTACGTAGAGAAATTAGACGTAGAAGCTGGTGAAACTGTTACTTTTGACAAAGTTCTTTTCGTTGGTGGCGAAACTGTTAAAGTTGGTAGCCCAGTTGTAGAAGGTGCAACGGTTACTGCGAAAGTTGAAAAACAAGGTCGCGCTAAGAAAATCATCGTTTTCAAATACAAAGCGAAAAAGAACAATCGTAAAAAACAAGGTCATCGTCAACCATACACGAAATTAGTGATTGAAGCAATCAACGCTTAATTCGGGTTGTCATGATTAAAATTACGATTAATCGCACGGAATTAGGAAGTATCCAATCATTTAAAATGACCGGACACGCTAATTTTGCGCCGCATGGACAAGATCTTGTCTGCGCTGGAACAACGGCGGTTGTGTTTGGTGTAATAAATGCTGTGGAATCACTTTGTAATGTGCAAGCAACCATTGAACTTGGAAAAGATGGCGGATTCTTGACGTATGAATTGCCTAGTAATCTAGATGATTCTACAAGAGAAAAAGCATGTTTTCTGTTAGAGGGCATGGTTGTTTCGCTAAAAACGATCGAACTTGATTACGGAAAATATATCCGATTAATAGAAAAAGTGCAGGAGGTGTAACGTATGTTAAGATTAGATCTTCAGTTTTTCGCATCTAAGAAAGGTGTGGGTAGTACAAAGAACGGTCGTGACTCTCAGTCAAAACGTCTTGGTGCTAAACGCGCAGATGGTCAAATGGTTTCAGGTGGTTCAATTCTTTACCGTCAACGCGGTACAAAAATTTATCCAGGTGTTAACGTTGGTCGTGGTGGCGATGACACATTATACGCGAAAGTTGACGGCGTAGTACGCTTCGAGCGTCTTGGCCGTGACCGCAAACAAGTGAGCGTATATCCTGTTGCTCAAGAAGCATAAGAAACTCACGGAAAGCTCTAACCTGGGTGCAGGTTAGAGTTTTTCTATATTAAAGGGGTATATGGATGAAGGAAAAATGGACAATTATAGATGCGCTGCGTCACTCGAGACATGATTGGCTCAATCGTATGCAGATGATTAAAGGAAATCTTTCGCTTGGAAGAGTGGAAGAAATTCATGAGCTCATCAATCGTTTTGTCCAAGAAGCGAGACAAGAATCGAATCTGATGGGGCTTTCTATGCCCAAGTTTTCAGAATGGATTTTAACATATAATTGGAAACAGCACCCGTGCTTGTTGGAGTACGAAGTATTAGGGAAGATACATAACTTATCATATTTAGATGAGATAATTTCTGTATGGACGGCTCAATTTTTCCAAATGCTTGAGCATAGTTTAGACGTTTATGTTGAAAATTATGTTTGTATCACAGTCGAATGCAGCGATGAGGATGCTCGTTTCTTTTTTGATTTTCGTGGCAAGCTAACAGATGTACAAGAGATACAAGAATGGCTTGCGAATCAGCATAATAAATGGTTTTCCATTTCTTATACAGTGCGAGAGGAAGAAATCTCGGTTATATTACAACTACTAGAAAAAAGTGTGGTGAGATAATGTTTGTAGATCAGGTCAAGATATATGTAAAAGGCGGCGACGGTGGAAACGGAATGGTTGCATATCGTCGTGAGAAATATGTTCCAAAAGGTGGCCCAGCAGGCGGTGATGGTGGTAAAGGTGCCGATGTTGTTTTCGTTGTAGACGAAGGATTACGTACATTAATGGATTTCCGCTATCAGCGTCATTTTAAAGCAGATCGCGGTCAACATGGAATGAGTAAAAACCAACATGGCCGTAAAGCGGATGATTTAATTGTAAAGGTTCCGCCGGGAACAGTTGTAAAAGATGAAGCTACTGGTCAAATTCTTGCGGATTTAGTAACGCATGAGCAATCAGCAGTTATCGCACGCGGTGGACGCGGTGGACGTGGTAACTCACGTTTTGCGACGCCAACGAACCCAGCTCCAGAAATCGCTGAGAACGGGGAGCCAGGTCAAGAGCGCGAGGTAGTACTAGAATTGAAAGTGTTAGCTGATGTTGGACTTGTTGGTTTCCCAAGTGTTGGTAAATCAACATTATTATCCGTTGTATCATCAGCACGCCCGAAAATTGCCGAATATCACTTTACAACAATTGTTCCAAACCTTGGAGTAGTTGAAACAGGTGATGGACGCAGCTTCGTTATGGCAGACCTTCCAGGATTGATTGAAGGTGCACACGAAGGTGTTGGACTTGGACACCAATTTTTACGTCATATTGAGCGTACACGCGTTATTGTTCATGTGATTGATATGTCTGGTTTAGAAGGACGCGATCCATATGAGGATTACGTAACGATTAATAACGAGCTAAAAGAATACAATCTGCGTCTAACAGAGCGTCCACAAGTTGTTGTTACGAACAAAATGGATATGCCAGATGCAGAAGAAAATTTACAAGCGTTCAAAGAAAAAGTGGGCGATGAGGTTAAAATTTTCCCAATTTCTGCGGTAACGCGTCAAGGTGTTCGTGATTTACTATTTGAAGTAGCAAATCTAATAGAAACAACACCAGAATTCCCAGTGCATGAAGTTGTAAATGAATCAGATGCAAGTGTAATGTACAAATTTGAGGCTGAAGGTTCTAAATTTGAAATTACACGTGAAAGCGATGGTACATTTGTCATTTCTGGTTATGACATTGAGAAAACATTCAAGATGACAGACTTTAGTCGTGATGAATCAGTGCGCAGATTCGCTCGTCAAATGCGCGGTATGGGTATTGATGAAGCACTTCGCGCGCGTGGTGCAAAAGATGGCGATATTGTAAAAATTCTTGAATATGAATTTGAATTTATCGACTAAAGACTGCCGAAATACGGCAGTCTTTTTTATTTACCGAAGTAAAAATATCTCCTCTAATGGAAATTTACCCTTATAATGGAAAATGGGTAGATGTAAGGCACTTAGTAATTGTGCCTTCATGTACTTTTAAAAGGGAGTGGGGAATTGTATGTATAAAATATTAATTGTAGAAGATGATCTGAAAATTTCTGATATTTTAGAAGGACATCTAGAGAAATACGGTTATCAGTCAGTTCGCGTGCAAGATTTTCGTCATATAAAAGATGAATTTGCAAAAGTGAACCCTCATTTAGTTTTACTTGATATTAATTTACCATACTTTGACGGCTTTTATTGGTGCCGTCAAATTCGTACTATTTCCAATGCGCCGATTATTTTTGTTTCTGCACGTACGGGAGAAATGGATCAAGTGATGGCAATTGAAAATGGCGGAGATGATTACATTACGAAACCATTTCATTTAGATATTGTCATGGCAAAGGTAAAAAGTGCACTGCGCCGTGTGTACGGTGAATATGCTTCATCGACAGAAAGTGATTATTTTGGAGTCAGTGGGTTACTTTTATTTCCAGCACAGCATATGGCAGAGTGGCAAGGAAAGCAAGTGGAGCTTACAAAAAATGAATATTATTTATTAGAATGCTTAATGAAGCAAGCGGATCAATATGTAACGAGAGAAGAATTATTAGAGGCGTTATGGGATGAAATTGCTTTTGTTGATGATAATACTTTAACTGTAAATGTAAAGCGTGTTCGTAAAAAGTTAGAGGAGATTGGCATTGTAGATGCAATTGTTACGAAACGGGGCTATGGATATGCGCTCCTAACGAACTGGGTGAATGAACATGAATCTTAAAAAGTATGTGATGGACCGTGCAGCATTGCTTGTTTCTTACATCATGAGTGTGGTTCTATTTGGTCTTGTCTTGCAGCTGCAAGCTTCTTTGCAAAAACAATCTATAAATTGGACTACTTGGCTATATGGATTTTTATTATCAATCGTCGTTTTTGCTTTCTTTCTTATGTATGATTACCGGAAAAGACAAGCTTTCTTGCAAAAGGTAGAGCATTACATTGCAGAGGGACACGAGCTGCATCATTCTTTATCGATTAGTTCGTCATATTCATACGAACAAGAAGCGATTGTGGAAGCCTTTTCTCTTTTGAGACAACAATATATGAATGAAGTGCATGAACAACAGGCAAAAGGAGAGCAGCAAACGATCTTTATGAACCAGTGGATTCATCAAATGAAAACGCCGGTATCTGTCATTGAATTATTGCTGCAAAAGCTTGGACAAACGCACCGCGAAGCTAAGAGATACGATTGAAAGTATTCGTGAAGAAAATAATCGTATTTTACAGGGGTTAGATTTAGCACTTCATATGGCACGCCTTGAGCAGTTTGGGAAAGATTATAAAATAGAAGAAGTCAATGTGGTGGACATTGTTCGTGATAGTATTAACCAGCATAAAAAAACCTTTATTCAGTATTCTGTATATCCGAAAGTCATGTTTGATAAAGAGCAGTATATGGTAGCTTCGGACCAAAAGTGGCTCAGTATTGCAATTAATCAAATTGTGATGAACGCACTGAAGTATACAAGAATTACAGAAAAAGAGAAAAAGGAGATTACATTTCAGATAGAAGAAACAGAAAGTGTCATTACATTACATATTTGTGATAGCGGAATAGGGATTCCAAAACAAGATATAAAGCGAATTTTCGAGCCGTTTTTTACAGGGGTCAATGGACGGAAAACAAGAGAAGCGACAGGTATGGGATTATATATTACAAAGCAAATTTGTGATCATCTTAGCCACGGAATTTCTGTGCAGTCGATAGAGGGTGAGGGGACAACATTTACGTTCCAGTTCTCGAAAGATAAAGGATATCATCAAATGATGAGAAAAATGACAAAATTGTAAGATAACAAACCGTTTTGTAAGGAAATCACTCGTTACTTTCCCTCGTTTTTTCTATAGTAAAAGTAAGAAGAAAGTACATAGGGGGATGTAAAATGAGTGTTCTTGAAGTAAAAGGTTTAACAAAAGTATATCAATCAAAAGGTTCGGTAACGACGACAGCACTAAATAATATTAACTTTAAAATTGAAGAAGGTGAATTTGTCGGCATTATGGGGCCATCAGGAAGCGGGAAAACAACGCTTCTAAACTTACTAGCAACCATTGATAAGCCAACATCTGGTCATGTCTATATGAACGGTGAAGAAATAAGTCAAATGCGTGCTGCTAAGCTTGCAGCGTTTCGCCGTACACACTTAGGATTCATCTTCCAAGATTTTAACTTGCTTGATACGCTATCAATTAAGGAAAATATCATTTTGCCGCTTGTGATGGCAAACCGTCCTGTGAAAGAAATTGATGCGAAAGTATTAGAGATTGCAAAATTTCTAAATATCGAAGAAATTTTACATAAAAAGGTGTATGAAGTATCAGGCGGTCAGCAACAACGTGCAGCAGCGGCCCGAGCTATTATTCATCAACCAACTTTAATTTTAGCCGATGAACCAACAGGGAATTTAGACTCCAAATCAGCAAAATCGTTAATGGGTGCTCTGCAAGAACTTCATGAAGAGAAGCAAGTGACGATTGCGATGGTAACGCATGATCCTGTCGCTGCAAGCTATTGCGAACGTATTTTGTTCATTCGTGACGGCGAAATCTTTTCAGAGATTCATAAAGGCGAAACAAAGCAAGCCTTTTTCCAAGAAATATTAGATGTACTTGCGATGTTAGGAGGAGAGCACCATGAGCTTTCGGCAGCTCGCGTTTAATAATGTCAAAAGTAATTGGCGGAATTATAAAGCGTTTTTAATTAGTAGCTGTTTATCGATTATTGTGTTCTTTATGTATGCTTCGTTTATTTATCATCCTGATGTGGTAGGCGGTAACATTAGTCAGAAAATGCGTGTAGAAAAAGGGTTAGAAGCATCGAATTATATTGTTGTTATTTTTTCAGCCCTATTCATTTTATATTCAAACTCTATCTTTTTACGGGCTCGAAAAAAGAATTAGGATTATTAACATTAATGGGTGCAACAAAAGGGCAATTAGGAAGAATGATTATACTAGAGCAAATGATACTAGGATGCATTTCCCTTGTCATTGGTATTGCTCTTGGTATGCTCGGCTTACCGCTTTTTTAAAGCCGTAAGTGTTGCGGTGGGAATTGAAACATCATTGCCATTTGTATGGAATGGAAAAGCGATTACGATTACAGCTAGTGTGTATCTCGTTCTCTTTTTCGTATTATCACTACTAGGGTTATGGACGATATGGAGATTACAAATTGTTGATTTAATCCGGGATGCGAGAAAACAAAGAGTGGAGCCGTTTTCTTTCACATGGCTATTCTTAGCTGGTTTACTATGTATTATTGTCGCTTACGTTCTTTGTTTCCGCGTAACGTTCATGAATTTTATTACATACTTCTTACCAATTGTCGGGTTAACAATTGTCGGAACATACTTTTTATTCACACAAGGAAGTGTTGTTTTGCTAAAAGCGCTGCAAAAAAGAAAGTCGCTTTTTTATCAGCAGCCAAACTTGTTTGTATTAAGTAATTTAATTTACAAAATGAAAGATAATGCTCGTTTTCTATTTGTCATCTCGATTATTACAGCAGTTGTGGCGTCAGCGTTAGGTACGCTATATGTTTTTTGAAGATATGACCAATAAAGTGGTTTCACAACATCCGCATGCGGTTGCGTATACCGAAAAAGGCATTGGATCGAACGAAATCATTGATGAGAAAAATGTACAAGCATTGTTGCAGAAGCATGGATTTGAAGATGCGCGAAAAGCTACGCTTGAGATCGTACCAGGGAAAATGAAAATAAATATGATGGACCAAGAGCGAGAATTTGACTTATCGATCATATCTGAAAAAGAGTTTAATAAAGAAGCAAAGGCGCAAAAGAAGGAAGAAATCCATAATGCGACTGGAACTGGCACCCTTGTTATAGAAGGGATGATAAATGACTTTATACAAGTAGGTCCGAATAAACCGTTTGAATTCACGGTTCAAAATCAACCGCAAAGCATCAAATTAAATCAACTTTATACAGAAAATGTATTTAATGAGATTGGCTTTTTAGTATTGAATGAGAAAGATTATGCAAAGTACGCGAGTTTCGTTCCAAATGAAGAGAAAGAGAAATATTACGGATATGGAATCGATAATTGGAAGGCAACAGAGGGGCTTGCGACAGATATGAAAAATCAAATTGCTCCGGAAAAACAAAGAGCGTTTTCGAATGCTAGTTTAATATATAAAGAAGTAAAAGAAAATGCTTCAATCACCATGTTTATTGGCTTTTTTGTAACAATACTGTTTTTCTTTTTCGCTTGCAGTATGACGTACTTTAAATGGTTTAATGATAAAGAACAGGACCGTATCCAGTTTAATTCATTAAAAAGAATCGGGATGACAGATAAAGAAATTCGTACAATTGCAGTGCGACAAATGGGGGCAATCTTCTTTATTCCGATTTTGATAGGTGTTCTGCACAGTGGGTTTGCATTATATACGTTAGGGAACATGTTGTATTTAGACTTATGGAAGTCAGGAGCAGTTATTATTACAGCATACGTACTAGCATCAGCATTATATTTTGCAATTGCACAAAGAGGGTATTTGAAGCATGTAAAAAGCTAGGAGTTCCTAGCTTTTTACGTATGTAAGGGGTTTTAGAGGGGTGGAAAGGTGAGGTTTTACCAACTTACTTTTCAAAATGTTAGAGGAATTGGCACAACTATAAAATATTTTTCTTAAGCAGTTGTTTTTCTGTTTTTGCCTTTTTTATGTATACATCTATTATTTTGCATCCTGACATGAGAACGGATAATCTGTACGAGGGGATACAGTCAGGCCTCATTGTTTGCGATGTGATTGTAATTGCTTTTTCCATCATATTCATTCTTTATTCTAGTTCGATCTTTATACAATCTCGAAAAAAAGAATTTGGGCTATTTATATTAATGGGAGCTACGAAAGCAAATGTCATATGTATAATGATGATGGAGCAAATGGCAGTTGGGCTCATTGCAAGCTTTGCCGGAATTGGGATTGGTTTGTTATTTTTAAAGCTATTTTTTATGATTTTTAGTTTATTGCTTAATATGTCGAATCAATTATCGTTTATTTTTAGTCTAAAAGCTGTTGTTATAACGATTATCGCATACAGTACTATGTTTCTTTTTTTATCAATTTTTAGTGCACTGCGTATATGGAAAATCGAAATTATTCATTTATTAAAGGAAATTCAGGAAGGAAAGAAGGAAGCGAAAAGTAAGAATTGGCTTTGGTGGTTCGGTTTCGTCTGTATAGGAATTGGCTATGGGTTAACAATAAAAGTGACGATGATGAATATTGCTTTGTATTTTATACCTGTTTCCATTTTAACGACAATCGGTACGTATTTTGTATGTACACATGGTACGATTCAAGTATTACAAGGGATTAAAAGTAGAAAGAGTGTGATGTATCAATATCCATATTTATTCGTTGTCAATCAGTTGTTACATACAGTAAAAGATAATCGACGTTTTTTCTTTATTTTATCTATGTTAACAACGATAGTAGTAACAGCTACAGGCTCTGTCTATTTATTTTTTTCAAGTATGAAAGAACAATTTCGTTACAATCAGCCTCATGCATTCTCATATGTTGAAAAAGGAATTGGTTCTAAGGAAGTAATGGAGAAAGAAACGGTTGAAAATCTGTTCCATAAGCACGGTGTCAATGATTTTCGCTATGTAACGTTTATTGGAATCCCGGTAACATTTCAGTTAGATTCTGATAAAGAGTCTTATGCAACTGTGATCAGCGAAGACGAGTATAATAGAGAAGCAAAAGGCAGTCGAAGCCGCAGGTGCATCCGAAAGAAGGAACCGTAACATTTATTTATTATGGTAATTATGATGTTCCGCCTCGGCATCATAAGAAATATATAAATTTTAAAGTGTTAGAAGAAACATATCAATTTGCATATAACGGAGCATATGAAGGAAATGTATTTAATGCGGATAGTAGTCAGCGCAGTGGTCGATTTCTCGTTATGCATAATCAAGATTTTCAAAAGCTTTCTCGTCAAGTTCCTGACCATGAAAAATATGTATATAGCGGATATGAATTAAGAGATTGGGAGAATACAGAAAGATTAGGCGAAGAATTACAAGCTCACATTTCAAAAAGCATGGAAGGGATAACGCGCAATAATATGCTCATATATAAGACGACGAAAGACGGAGGGAATCTCGTATTATTTATCGGTTCATTCATTAGTGTACTCTTTTTTCTCGCGTCCTGTAGCACCGTTTATTTTAAATGGTTTCATAATATTGAATATGACCGCATGCAATATCAAGCTCTTTTAAAAATAGGGATGACAAAGCAAGAAATATATAAGATTTCACGTTGGCAACTAGGGATTCTATTCTTTTTCCCTGTTTTATTAGGAAGCATACATAGTGCAGTTGCCTTGCATACGTACTACGTTGCCTTTTTTATATCTAAATCATTAGGGCTCGTTTTAGAGGTCATTGCAGTTTATCTCATCGCGTGTATACTCTATTTCTTCTTTGCGCAAAGAGAATATATGAAACATATAGGCTAGCTCTTGTTAGTCTTTTTGTTTTAATATTCAAAAAATGAGTAGAAGAATAGGAGGGTTTATGGTATAACAGTAAGAAAACGAAAAAGAGGGGACGAGATGACGATTCGAGTTGGCTATTTAGGACCAGAAGCAACATTTACAAATATGGCGGTGAGTCGCTTCTTTCCTGAGGCTGAACATGTACCATATCGAACAATTCCAGATTGTATAGATGCAGCGGCCAATGATGTTGTAGACTTTGCCGTTGTACCGCTTGAAAATGCGATTGAAGGCTCAGTGAATATTACGATTGATTATCTTGTGCATGAGCAAACATTGCCGATTGTTGGAGAAATTACAGTGCCTGTCCAGCAACATTTGCTCGTTCATCCGCAGTACGCACAAGTATGGCAAGACGTATATGCGGTACATTCTCATCCGCATGCGATTGCGCAGTGTCATAAGTTTTTGAATCAAGAGTTAAAAGGTGTGACGGTGCGTGATATGACATCAACGAGTGCTGCCGCGCAGTTTGTGATGGAGCATCCGGAAGAAAAAATTGCTGCAATTGCAAATGAGGCAGCGGCTGAAAAATATGGATTATCCATTGTACAGCGTGATATTCATACGCATAAAAATAATCATACGCGTTTTCTTGTATTGCATAAGAATGAACAAGTGGAATTGCCGAGAAATGGAGAGCGACGCGGAAAGAAAACAACGCTTATGGTAACGTTACCTTCAGATTATGCAGGTGCATTATATCAAGTGTTATCCGCATTTGCGTGGAGAAAATTAAACCTTTCCAAAATTGAGTCTCGTCCGATGAAAACAGGGCTTGGCAATTATTTTTTCTTAATTGATGTGGAGAAAGAGTATGATGATGTCCTGCTTCCGGGAGTAAGAATGGAGTTAGAAGCACTTGGCTTTTCGGTTACGTTACTTGGGAGTTATTCTTCTTATTGGGTATAAAAAAATCCCGTTGCATATGCAATGGGATTTTTTATGTTAATTTTGCGAGTCGTGCTGTTAATGATTTTCGCCAATCTTCTGCGAGTTCGGGAACCGCGATAATCTTTTCCATGCTCTCTACATCTTTTTGTCCTCGGAAATAGACTTCGTTTGCAAATAGAATAGAAACTTGGTATGGATGACGTTCTAGTAATGTAATTTGTGAATCTTTTCGAACCGTTCCTTCTTGCAAAACGCGGCATAAATATCCTGTATAGCCAGTTTCGACAATGCGAGGTAAAATACCAGGAATGCCGAGTCTTTTCGGAATTGTACTACATGGGATTCTTCCTTGCGTTACTTGAATAATTGCATCTCCAAGCTGATAGATGTCCCCAATATAAACATCTTGTTCCAACATATTTGTAACTGTTATATTTTCTCCGAATGCAGATGTAGGAAGTGATGTATGAAACTCGTTTTCCCACAGCTCATAATGTTCATAAGGATAGACACAAGCGGCACGATCGGGCCCTCCGTGAAAACGTAAGTCCGCAACACCGTCTCCTCTAAATCCATCTTTTGATAAAAAAGCATCCTCAACAAGCCGTTTACATATGCCGGTTGTCATTTCTTTTTCTTCTGCATATTGGATTGTTTTTGGTTTTCCGATGCTAAAGTGAATGAGTTCGATTCCCATATATTCTCTCCTTTCCCATCATTTTTTTCTATTGTAGCATGGATAAAAACAAAAAAATGCACAGAGATAGTAAAATTCTCTGTGCGTCTTTTAATAAACAAGAAATCCAGCTCTGTCTAACGCTTCACAAGCTGCATTTAATTTTTCAATAGAATCTGCCTCAATTGTGTGCAAATGAATTCCATCTGTAAGTTGAGATAAATAAGTCGCTTTTGTTTCTTCGATCTTTTTTAAATATTGTTCAAGTTCAAATCGGTTACTTACCAGAATCAAGGCAGTTAAATCTCCGTACACTGGATGTTCAACTTTTACATCTTTAATTGTAACTCCATGGTCAACGAGTATCGTAAGCTCTTGGCGCACTTGTGATGGCTCATGCTGAGAAACGATAGTGCGTTCGAATGTAGTATGTTGTTTTTCTGACGGTTTTAAATATAAATATCCTTGTGCCGTTGCTATAATGGGTTCGTTTCGTGCTTTTAATAAAGAAATATCTTGTACGATAACCTGACGGCTTACGTTTGTTTTCTTTGCTAATTCACTGCCGGATAACGGTTTACTTGCAGCGAGGAGCCATTGTAAAATGAGCTGTCTTCTTTCCTCACCTAAAATCTTTTTTTGTTCATTTTGATTCATTTCCTATTAACCCCTCTATTAAATTGATTTCCAATTGCTATAAGTGCATGAATTGTTGCATCAATATGTTCTGTTGTTGTTTGATGTCCGAATGAAAAGCGGACATATTGCTTCGCTTCGTCATGTTTTTTTCCAATCGCAAGCATCGTTTTAGAAGGCTCCTGTTTCCCGATTTGACAAGCGCTTCCTGTTGAAATCGCAATACCGCGGCGATTGCACTCTAGCATTGTATACTGTCCTTCTATTCCTTTTATTGTAACCCCAATGATATGTGGTAAACAAGAAGTAGAATGGCCTTCAACTTGTATTTCGTGTGAAATGGCTTGTAATTGCTGAATAAAGTATGCTCGTAATTCTTGTAAACGAGTTACTTCCAGTTGTTGATTCTTTAACATGTGCTGCGCTGCGGTAATAAACGAAGCGATGCCAGGAACATTCACGGTGCCGGGGCGAAATCCTTTTTCATGAGAGGTGCCAGGAAACACTTGCCCCCAACGAACTTGTGGATTTATATAGCATGCTCCCACCCCTTTCGGGCCGTAAATTTTATGAGCAGAAACAGAGAGACTATCAATGTTCATCTTAGTTACATCGATTGGTATTTTCCCAAATGTTTGCACGCAATCTGTATGAAATAAGACGTTATGTTTTTTGAGAATGGCTCCAATTTCAGCAATTGGTTGCAGCGTTCCAATTTCAGAGTTTCCATGTTGTATGCTGGCAAGCACAGTGTGTTCGGTAATAGAACGCTCGAGTGCATCAAGTTGAATCATGCCACAGCTATCCACAGGGATTTCGGTAATTTCATAGCCTTGCTCTTGAAGAAGGTGAAAGTAATTTCGGATAGATGCATGTTCCATAGGTGTTGTAATGATATGCTTGCCGTTTCGAGCATTTAGTAATGATTGAAGCGCAAGATAGTTGGACTCTGATCCACCGCTCGTAAAAAAGATGCCTTGTTCTTTCCCGCTAATCATAGCAGCAAATGCTTGGCGGCAAGACTGTAATAAAGAGGAGGCGGTACCGCCAATATCATGTAAGCTTTGTTCATTTCCAAAATAATGTTCAGCGGCTTTTGTGTACGTCTCTAGCGCTTCTTTACTCATAGGTGTTGTTGCAGCATAATCCATATATATCATAGAGCATAGCCCTTTCTTTATAAGATTTTCTTTTCGTTTTTATCGTCATTTTATAAAAAGCTCTTGTCATTATTTTAAATATATGTAAATATAGGTGTCAAGACAGTTGAAAAGTGTAAAGTAGGGGGCAATGAAAATGCCAAATGCAGATGTCTTAATTATCGGAAGCGGGGTTGCGGCGCTGCGCGTTGCGCAAACAATTTGTCACGAAAAGAATGTGATGATTATCACAAAGAAAACGAGACGGAATAACAATACAAATTTAGCGCAAGGCGGGATTGCGGCAGCAGTTGCTTCATACGATCATCCAGATGATCATTATAAAGATACGCTTACAGCAGGATGTCATTATAACAATCCGGAAGCTGTTCGTTATTTAGT
Organism: Bacillus sp. EA-CB0995; assembly: GCF_055814245.1. NCBI lineage: Bacteria > Bacillati > Bacillota > Bacilli > Caryophanales > Bacillaceae > Bacillus > Bacillus sp. EA-CB0995. Next base: position 1,258,390 of record NZ_CP169269.1, read on the forward strand.
AGAGCAAGGGCCGAGAGAAATGAAAACTTTATTAGATAACGGTATGCGCTTTGACGGTGATGAACGAGGATTACACCTTGGAAAAGAAGGTGCGCATCGAAAACGACGTATTTTACATGCTGGCGGAGATGCGACCGGGAAAAATTTGCTAGAGCATCTTGCAGAGCAAGTACTTCCATATGTGACGGTTGTTGAACAAGAAATGGTTTTGGATTTCATGATAGAAAATCAAACTTGTCACGGTGTTGTTACACGTGATAGTGAAGGGAATATACAAAAGTATTACGCACAGTGTGTTGTGCTGGCAACAGGCGGTATTGGCGGAGTATATGCGTTTACTTCTAATGATCGTACTGTTACGGGTGATGGGTTAGCGATGGTATATAGAGCTGGGGGAGAGCTTGTTGATTTAGAATTTGTACAGTTTCATCCAACGATGTTATATGTAAATGAGGATTGTTGCGGTCTTGTGTCAGAAGCAGTGCGTGGAGAAGGAGCTATTCTTCGAAACGCAAAAGGAGAGCGGTTTATGACGCGTATTCATGAACAACAAGACCTTGCACCGCGTGATGTGGTCGCGCGTGCCATTCATGAACAAATGTTAGCTGGTGAAACGGTGTATGTAGATATCTCATCTATTTCAAATTTTGAAGAACGTTTTCCAACCGTTTCTTTTTTATGTAAAAAGAATGGCGTTAACATCAAAAATAAGTATATTCCAGTTGTACCAGGCGCTCATTTTCATATGGGTGGTGTAAAAACAAATTGTAATGGGGAAACATCAATTCATCGTTTATATGCAGTGGGAGAAGTCGCGTGTAATGGTGTACATGGTGCGAACCGCCTTGCGAGTAATTCGTTATTAGAAGGCCTTGTATTTGGAAAACGTGTAGGGGAACACATTTTAGCAAATATCGGGTCACAAATAGTGACTAGCCACGTAATGATACAAGGCGATTTACAACATATGCAGTTACCGCAAAAAGAAGAAATACAAGAGATGATGATGAAATATGTTGGCATTGTCCGTACAGAAGAAGGCTTATTGTATGCGAAGCAATGGCTGGAGCAGTATGAAATATATAACAAGCCGCTCTCATATGAAACCCTTACAAATGAGGATATAACGATTATCAATATGTTAACTGTTTGTCAGTTACTAACAAAAGCTGCAATGCAAAGAAAAGAGAGTATTGGCGGTCATTATCGCAGTGATTTTCCAAAGCGTAGTAATGAGGTGCACGAAATTGTAATGAGAAAGAAAAAGTTACAATTAGCATAGCGAAGGGAAAAGAGGGGTTCTATGAATACATTAAAAGTAAAAGAGGCATTGAAACAATTTTTTCTAGAAGATATCGGGGAGCGAGATGTAACATCGCAGCTTATCTTTCCAAATGACTTGCAAGCGCGGGGAACGTTCCTAGTAAAGGATACGGGTGTTTTTGCAGGGACCGATGTAATTAAGGAAGGTTTTACATTATTAGATAATCGAATTGAGGTTACACTCCATGCAAAAGACGGAGATATGGTAGAAAACGGAGATATCCTTGCCACTGTACAAGGACCGATTGCTTCTTTATTAACAGCTGAGCGTGTTGTGTTAAATGTTATTCAGCGCATGAGCGGTGTAGCGACGATGACAAGAAAAGCAGTTACTGCACTAGGAAGCGATCATACACGCATTTGTGATACGAGAAAAACAATGCCAGGACTTCGTATGTTTGATAAATATGCTGTTGTATGCGGCGGCGGTTATAATCATCGCTTTGGATTATATGATGGTGTCATGATTAAAGATAATCATATTGCGTTCGCTGGTTCGATTACAAAAGCGGTAACAGCAGTGAAAGAGCAACTTGGACATATGGTGAAAGTAGAAGTAGAGACAGAAACGAAAGAACAAGTGTTAGAAGCAGTTGCTGCCGGGGCGGACATTATTATGTTTGATAATCGTATGCCAGAAGAAGTACGTGAATACTGTAAGCTTGTCCCAAGTGCGATTGTTACGGAAGCTTCTGGTGGAATTACGATTGAAAATTTAGCAGAGTATGGTCAAACAGGTGTAGATTACATTTCGTTAGGATTATTAACTCATTCTGTTAAAGCATTAGATATTAGTTTCAATATTGAAGTGTGATTGTGAGAAGGGAAGAGGGGGACTTCACAGATGAGTATTTTAGAAACAGTGCAACCGATTGAAACAATGTTACCAGAGCGTTATCAAACAATGTCAATTAAAGAAATGGAAGCGCGTGTACGTGAGATTAAAGAAAAGTTAGGGAAAAAGCTTTTCATTCCGGGGCATCATTATCAAAAAGATGAGGTCGTTCAATTTTCAGATTCAACGGGAGATTCCCTGCAGCTTGCGCAAGTAGCAGCGCGCAATAAAGAAGCAAAATATATTGTGTTTTGCGGTGTTCATTTTATGGCGGAAACAGCTGATATGTTAACAACAGATGAACAAATTGTCATTCTTCCTGATATGCGAGCTGGTTGTTCCATGGCCGATATGGCTGATATCGAACAAACAGAGCGAGCTTGGAAAGAATTGCAGCAATTATTCGGAGATACAATGCTTCCGTTAACATATGTAAACTCAACTGCTGCAATCAAAGCGTTTTGCGGCCGAAATGGCGGCGCGACAGTTACATCTTCTAATGCGAAAGAGATGGTGAAATGGGCGTTTACACAAAAAGAACGTATTTTATTCTTACCAGATCAACATTTAGGACGTAATACAGCGTATGACCTCGGTGTACCATTAGAAAAAATGGCTGTTTGGGATCCGCACACAGATTCATTAGAATATGATGGGAATATGGAAGACGTTCAGGTTATTTTATGGAAAGGGCATTGTTCCGTCCATCAAAATTTCACTGTGAAGAATATTGAAAGTGTAAGAAAAAATCATCCAGATATGAATATTATTGTTCACCCAGAATGCTGTTATGAAGTTGTTGCAGCTTCTGATTATGCAGGTTCAACAAAATATATTATTGATATGATTGAAAAAGCTCCGTCTGGAAGTAAGTGGGCAATCGGTACAGAAATGAACTTAGTCAATCGTATTATTCAGCAGCACCCAGATAAAGAGATTATTTCGTTAAATCCATTCATGTGCCCGTGCTTAACGATGAATCGCATTGATTTACCACATTTACTATGGGCACTTGAAGCAATCGAGCGCGGCGAGCATGTAAATGTAATTCAAGTAGATAAAAAAATAACAGAAGAAGCGGTACTTGCGCTAAACAGAATGTTAGAGCGAGCATAGAAGCAACGGATTTCCGTTGCTTTTTCTTTTGTACATAATTCTTCTTTCATGAGCATACATTGTGTTGAAGCAATCATTGTGTTAATATCCGTTTTTATCCCGCATTAACGGACAGTAAGACCCCCACCTTAAGATTCAGAGAAAAGTGAAGAAGATAGGTGGGGATAACTGTCCGTAAAAGCCTGATTGGTTCAACTAACCGTCAGTGGGGGATGAAGAAAACCTCCACTGATGGAAGTTTCACTTTATTATAGATAAGTTATACAGGAGGGGGAAAATTTGAAAATTCATATCGTGCAAAAAGGGGATACCCTTTGGAAAATTGCGAAAAAGTACGGGGTGGATTTTGAAGCATTAAAAAACGCGAATACACAGCTCAGTAATCCAGACTTAATTATGCCGGGCATGAAAATTAAAGTACCATCTAACAGTGTTCCGATTAAAAAAATCCAGGTGCTGGTTCAGTCCCTCCAAAAGAATATGTAAAAGAAGTGCAGCAAAAAGAATTTCCAGTTGCGCCTAAACCTCTTGGTATAGAAGAAGAGGAGGAGGCCGTTCAACAAGCTGGACCAATTACAGAAAAACCAGCAGCGCAAAAACCGCAGAAGGAAATGCAATTGAAACCACAAAAAGAAGTTCAAAAGGAGCAGCCTATACAAAAAGAGAAACCAGTAGAAAAACTACCTGTTGTTGAGAAGCAACCCGTTGTTAGCAAAGTAGAAAAACAAAAAGAGAGCACAAAATTTTCCGTGAACATTTTACCACAGCCACCGCAACCGCCAGTAAAAGCGAAAAAGATTATAAAATTGCAGATATTATAAAAAAGGTAACGATTTAATTTCTCCGCAAGTAAATAAAATGAAGGGAAGTAATGTTGTCGCACCAGAAGTGAAGAAAGAAAATGTAAGTAATGTCGTCGCACCGGAAGTGAAAAAAGAAAATGTAAGCAATATCATCGCGCCGGAAGTGAAGAAAGAAAATGTAAGTAATGTTGTCGCACCAGAAGTGAAGAAAGAAAATGTAAGTAATGTCGTCGCACCGGAAGTGAAAAAAGAAAATGTAAGCAATGTCGTCGCACCGCAGGTTACAAAAGAAATTCCACAAGTGCTTCCACCTAATGTTACGATGCCAATAATGGAGAATAGCCCAATACCAGGTGTTATGCCAATAATGGAAAATAGCCCAATACCAGATGTTATGCCAATGATGGAAAATAGCCCAATACCAAATGTTATGCCAATGATGGAAAGTAGCCACATACCAAACATGATGCCGATGATGGAAAGTAGCCACATGCCAAACATGATGCCGATGATGGAAAGTAGCCACATGCCAAACGTGATGCCGATGATGGAAAGTAGCCACATGCCAAACGTGATGCCGATGATGGAAAGTAGCCACATGCCAAACGTGATGCCGATGATGGAAAGTAGCCACATGCCAAACGTGATGCCGATGATGGAAAGTAGCCACATGCCAAACGTGATGCCGATGATGGAAAGTAGCCACATGCCAAACGTGATGCCGATGATGGAAAGTAGCCACATGCCAAACGTGATGCCGATGATGGAAAGTAGCCACATGCCAAATATGATGCCGATGATGGAAAGTAATCAAATGCCAAACGTGATGCCGATGATGGAAAGTAATCAAATGCCAAACATGATGCCGATGATGGAAAGCAATCAAATGCCAAACGTGATGCCAATGATGGAAAGCAATCAAATGCCAAACGTGATGCCGATGATGGAAAGTAGCCACATGCCAAATATGATGCCGATGATGGAAAGTAATCAAATGCCAAACGTGATGCCAATGATGGAAAGTAGCCATATGCCAAATGTGATGCCGATGATGGAAAATAATCAAATGCCACCATTTGCACCAATGCCGTATCCATATCAACCATCATACCCACAACAGATGCCATATCAATCACCATATCCACAGCAAATGATGCCAGGACCACATTATCAAATGCCATATCAACAAAATCCATACTACGGCATGCCAGCAATGCAAGGTATGCCGCCAATGCAAGGTATGCCGCCAATGCAGGGCATGCCACCATACGATATGCAATACACTTCTATGCCAAATCCAAATGTCGCGCCTATAACAATGGATAATAATGCACCGTCAATTGCGCCAATACAAGAGGATTGTGGTTGTGATGATGAACCTACATTGTATAGCCCGCAGCCAGGTATGCCATACTTCCCGCGTGAAACTTATCAGCAAAACCCATATATTCCGTATACACCGCAGCCGGGTACAATGTATTATCCATCAAATCCTCCTTCTGTATTTGGTACACCATATCCGGAAGAAGAGGAAAATTAAAAAGAGTGTCAGGGAGCCGTTCTTTTATAAAGAACGGCTTCTTTGTGAAAATCTGTGTGGAAATTCGGAAAAGATTAGATAATATAATAAAATAAGTACAAATGAATCCTGCTGAGAAAGAAAGTAGCAGAAATGGAACAAAAAATTGAAAAACTTGTTGAGTGGTTACAAACGAAAGTAAAAGCCTTATCATTGAGCGTCTTCATGCCCGCTCGGAGCATAAACGTCGTTTAGCAGCAGCACCTCCAAACTTTTAAGTAAAATACTGACAGTGTAAAAACCCCCTTTGCGACTCATGATAAGAAGGAGCTTTTCGAAAGAAAAGTTCATCCTAACAGAGGGGGTTTTCATATTGAACAAACAAATTAAACTTATTGCCGCTTCTTTGTTAGTTACCAGTGCTTTAGCTGCATGTGGTACGACTACAAATAAAAGTGCGATGGACCGTAATGCAACTTATAATTATCAGCGTACATCGTACGATAATACCTATCCGTCTAACAATAATGTAACGCGTACAGATCGTACCACAGATTATGTCACATACCGTAACAATGCAAAAACAGACCAGTATGGAAATGTAAAGTATTCCAATATTAACCAAAACGTTCATGATCGTCGTGATAACGTCGGGTACAATTATTACCGTGATGTAAATTATCACGGTCAAATAGCGAATCCATATCCAACTCGTAATGTGACGATGAACAACGCGCCTGCTAACGCTGATTCCAAAACAGCTGAAGCTGTTACCAATCGTGTAAAGGGTATGCCTAACGTGGAACGTGTTTCTACTGTTGTGCGTGGCAATGATGTTGTCATTGCAGTAAAATCTCGCAGTGGGACAGATGAAAAAGCATTAACAGATGACATTCGTAAAGCTGTTGCACCGCTTGTTAACAATCGAAATGTCTATGTAACGGCAAAAGAAGATATGTTTACTCGTGTTGACACGTTGAGCACAAGCCTTCGAAATGGGACAGTTACAAACAATTTAAATCGTGACGTAACGCAGCTGTTCCAAGACCTTCGTGCAAATGTAAATAATGTGGTGCGATAATGAAAAAGGGGAAGGGCTAGTCCTTTCCCCTTTTTTTATATGAAATATGAATATATCGCATTGGGAGCTTAAATATAAGAGCGCGTGATTTTGACCTTTTTTCTGTATGTTATAGTAAAAGCGGAAAAGGATATTCCTATTGGTCGACATAAAGTAAACGGAAATAGCAATTTCGTTGTGCGTAGCGCTGGTGGTGGAAATATTGGTGTAGATAGCTATGTATTCCAAGCCAACGATGACGATGTCATTCATTTCCTTCTTGCTTTCTTACATGATTAATGTTATATTAACAAAGCGATGAGCTAATTTACGTAAGACGAGAGATATGCTTAAGTGCTAAACACGCGGATGTGGCCGCCTGGTCTCTCGCCGTAAACGCATCAAGACGCCTGCATGACAGGCGTCTTTCTTATTATATAGAAACCTAGCGGAGTAGGATGAAGATCCTATTCCGCTTTTTTGTTGTTTATCCCGCATGAACGGGCAGTAAGCCCCCCACCTCAAGATTCAAAAAGAAACGAGGAAGATAGGTGGGGGATAACTGCTGGCATGCGCCCGAGTGGTTCAACTAACCATCAGTGGGGGATGAAGAACCCCCCACTGATGGGAGTTTCACTTCATTCTAGTCAGTTCCGTTTTTCGTATTGTCTAGCTTCGCCTCCTAGCTCCTTCCGTCTAAGAACCTTAGCTTAAGTGGGTTAACAGTCGGCGCCGTTTTTCTAGGGGATAAAACTTCTATTTTCGGTCAAACTGTAAATAGAAGTTTTTTATTTTCCCTAAAAGAGGTGACAGCATATGAAATTCATGATCATTGCAATGCAAATCGTGCTAGCTGTGTTTTGTTTTTATCATGAATCGAGTGTAGCATTGGCAGAAAGTTCGGGTAATGCAGTGCAACAAGAACCTCAAATTATAATCATGTTGCAGCGTACATATTTAGACGGGGAAGTGAGTCAGGAAATCTTCACGGAAAAGGTCGTGAATTTAGAAAAGCTTTTGGAGCAATATAAAGAGTGGCAACTTGTTGATCGAGACGATGGGCAAATTGTATTACAAAAGCGCATTGATGATATTTCACCGTTATTAAAAACAAGCGGTTATTTTGGGGTTTCGAAAGAGGGGATTCTCCAAATTTTTAACGGTGTGCCAGAAACCGATAATGTCATTCATTCCTTCTTTCAAATTGATATGAAAAAGATGGAGAGTTATCAGCGTGAACGGTTGAAGCGCGGGATTCGGGTGAAATCAAAAGAGCGATTTGTGGAAGTAATGAAGGATATGGAGCAGTATTCTAGGAGTAATGGAAACAGTCGTAGCTTAAAATAGCTACGGCTGTTTCTTATTTTTGTTTTTCTAAAATCATTTTGCAATATTAATTTTTTGAAGGTGCTCTGTCAATATGAAAATGACAAAATAGAATAGAGAACATTTGTTGGGGGAATCTCGCATTTATATCATTATTTATGTTAAAATGGAATACATGATTTGAGAGGGAGAGATACAGTTTTGTTTGAATATATTACAGGTTATGTGGAATATGTAGGACCGGAATATATCGTTCTTGACCATAAAGGAATTGGTTATCAAATTTTTACTCCAAATCCGTATGTATTCCAAAGAAGTGAACAAGAACTTCGCGTATATACATATCATTATGTAAGAGAAGATATCATGGCCCTTTACGGATTTAAAACGCGTGAAGAGCGTTTGTTATTTACAAAGCTTTTAGGTGTATCGGGGATTGGACCAAAAGGTGCCCTTGCGATTCTAGCTTCTGGTCAAACAGGGCAGGTTGTGCAAGCGATTGAACATGAGGATGAAAAATTCTTAGTGAAGTTCCCGGGTGTTGGAAAGAAAACAGCGCGTCAAATGATTTTAGACTTAAAAGGGAAATTGGCAGATGTTGTGCCGGATGCCTTTGTTGACTTATTTTCAGATGCAGAGCGTTTCGGTGAGAAGAAAGGAACATCTGCGGAGCTTGATGAAGCACTGGAAGCACTTAGAGCACTTGGATACGCAGAGCGAGAAGTGTCTCGCGTCGTGCCAGAACTATTAAAAGAGTCACTTACGACGGATCAATATATTAAAAAGGCACTTAGTCTTTTACTAAATGGTAAGAGGTGAGTAGAATGGACGAACGTCTTGTCTCGGGAGAATCCGCATATGAAGATGTGGACTTAGAATATTCGTTAAGACCACAAACGCTCCGTCAATATATTGGGCAAGATAAAGCAAAACATAATTTAGAAGTATTTATTGAAGCGGCAAAAATGCGTGAAGAAACGTTAGATCACGTCTTATTGTATGGACCGCCAGGACTTGGGAAAACGACATTAGCAAATATTATTGCGAATGAAATGGGCGTTAATATTCGTACAACGTCAGGACCGGCAATTGAACGACCAGGTGATTTAGCAGCGGTATTAACGGCGCTTCAGCCAGGTGATGTTTTATTCATTGATGAAATTCATCGTTTACATCGCTCAATTGAAGAAGTATTATATCCAGCGATGGAAGATTTCTGTCTTGATATTGTAATTGGAAAAGGTCCGACAGCGCGCTCTGTTCGGCTCGATTTACCTCCGTTTACACTAGTTGGTGCAACGACGCGTGCAGGTGCGTTATCTGCACCGCTTCGAGATCGTTTCGGTGTATTGTCTCGTTTAGAATATTACACAGTTAATCAGTTATCAGCCATTGTAGAACGTACAGCAGAAGTGTTTGAAGTTGAAATTGATTCGTTGGCTGCCTTAGAAATTGCAAGGCGTGCACGAGGTACACCGCGAATTGCGAACCGTTTACTGCGCCGTGTACGTGATTTTGCGCAGGTGCGCGGTGATGGAACTGTTACGATGGATATTACACAAATGGCACTTGAACTACTGCAAGTAGATAAACTTGGACTAGATCATATTGATCATAAATTATTGCTTGGTATTATTGAAAAATTTCGCGGCGGTCCAGTTGGGTTAGAAACAGTCTCAGCAACGATTGGGGAAGAATCTCATACAATTGAAGATGTGTATGAGCCGTACTTACTGCAAATTGGCTTCTTGCAAAGAACACCAAGGGGCCGCATTGTTACACCGCTTGCATATGAACATTTCGGAATGGAGATGCCGCAAGTATGATGGATATGTCAAAGCTGCTTATTACGGCTGGTATCCTTTTGGTTGTTGTTGGATTAGCTTGGAAGTTTATAGGAAGACTTCCAGGCGATATTTTTGTGAAAAAGGGGAACGTTACCTTTTATTTTCCTATCATTACGTGTATTGTGATAAGTATTGTATTATCTTTTATTATGTATGTTATAAATCGATTTAAATAGAAATAGGTGAACATAGTTATGGATATTAATCTGTTTGATTTTCATTTACCAGAAGAACTCATTGCACAAACACCGCTTGAAGAACGTGAAACATCAAGATTAATGGTGTTAGATCGTGAAACGGGTGAGATTCAGCATAAACATTTTACTGATATTCTTTCTTATTTACATGAGGGTGATTGCTTAGTTTTAAATGAAACGAAAGTGATGCCTGCTCGTTTGCATGGTGTAAAAGAAGATACAGGTGCACATATTGAAGTGCTTTTATTAAAGCAAGAAGATGGAGATACTTGGGAGACGCTTGTTAAACCTGCGAAACGTGTGAAAGAAGGAACGGTAATTTCTTTTGGTGAGGGAAAACTAAAAGCAACATGTGTCGGAACTGGTGAACAAGGTGGTCGTCATCTGGAATTTTCGTATGACGGTATTTTCTATGAGATTTTAGATGAACTTGGTGAAATGCCGCTTCCTCCGTATATTAAAGAAACGCTTGAAGATCGTGACCGTTATCAGACGGTATTTGCACGCGAAGTTGGTTCAGCAGCAGCGCCAACAGCGGGGCTTCATTTTACAGAAGAGCTATTAGAACAACTGAAGCAAAAAGGCGTTCATTTAGCGTTTATTACACTGCATGTTGGACTTGGGACATTTAGACCAGTTTCTGCAGATACAATCGAAGAACATCATATGCACGCAGAGTATTACCATATGTCGGCGGAAACAGCAGATTTGCTAAATCGTGTAAAACAAGAAGGCGGCCGTATTATCACTGTTGGGACAACATCAACGCGTACGCTTGAAACAATTGCAACAGACAATAATGGTAAGATTTGCGCAGCTTCTGGCTGGACCGATATTTTCATGTATCCAGGATATGAATTTAAAGCAATCGATGGTTTAATTACAAACTTCCACTTGCCAAAATCAACATTAATCATGCTTGTGAGTGCATTTGCAGGAAGAGAAAATGTTCTTCATGCGTACAATGAAGCGGTAAAAGAAAAGTATCGTTTCTTTAGTTTCGGTGATGCGATGTTTGTTGCATCTCACTCTAAAGTAGAGAAGAAATAAAAAGGAGTAACTATATGACAGCAATACGTTATGAATTAATTAAAACATGTAAACAAACAGGAGCACGTTTAGGCCGCGTTCACACACCGCACGGTTCATTTGAAACGCCAATTTTTATGCCAGTAGGAACACTTGCGACAGTAAAAACAATGTCGCCAGAAGAATTAAAAGCAATGGATGCGGGGATTATTTTAAGTAATACGTATCATTTATGGCTTCGTCCTGGTCATGAAATTGTACGCGAAGCAGGCGGTTTACATAAATTTATGAACTGGGATCGTTCGATTTTAACAGATTCTGGTGGCTTCCAAGTATTTAGTTTAAGTGACTTCCGCCGCATTGAAGAAGAAGGTGTTCATTTCCGCAATCACTTAAATGGAGATAAATTATTCTTATCGCCAGAAAAGGCAATGGAAATTCAAAATGCACTTGGTTCTGATATTATGATGGCATTTGATGAGTGTCCGCCGTTTCCAGCGACATTTGAGTATATGAAAAAATCAGTAGAGCGTACGAGCCGCTGGGCAGAGCGTTGTTTAAAAGCGCATCAGCGTCCGCAGGATCAAGGTCTATTTGGTATTGTACAGGGCGGAGAGTTTGAAGAACTTCGTCGCCAAAGTGCACGCGACCTTGTTTCAATGGATTTCCCGGGTTATGCAGTTGGTGGTTTATCTGTTGGAGAACCGAAAGATATTATGAATCGTGTGCTTGAATTTACAACACCACTTCTGCCAGATAATAAGCCTCGTTATTTAATGGGTGTTGGATCTCCAGACTCGTTAATTGACGGTGCAATTCGTGGTATCGATATGTTCGACTGTGTACTTCCAACTCGTATTGCGCGAAATGGTACATGTATGACAAGTGAAGGTCGTTTAGTTGTAAAAAATGCAAAATTTGCAAAAGACTTTGGCCCGCTTGATCCAAATTGTGATTGTTACACATGTAAAAACTATTCACGTGCATACATTCGTCACTTAATGAAATGTGATGAAACATTCGGAATTCGTTTAACGTCTTATCACAACCTGCATTTTCTGTTAAAATTAATGGAGCAGGTGAGACAAGCTATTCGTGAAGACCGTCTTGGAGACTTCCGTGATGAGTTCTTTGAACAGTATGGCTTTAATAAACCCAATGCTAAAAATTTCTAATACATAATAATTAAGGAGGAATAAAAGATGAATCCAGGTATGATGAATATTATCATGATCGTTGCGATGTTTGCGATTTTCTACTTCTTATTAATTCGCCCGCAACAAAAGCGTCAAAAAGCAGTAGCACAAATGCAAAGCGAACTGTCAAAAGGTGATGCAATCGTAACAATTGGCGGCATGCACGGTACAATTGAATCTGTAACTGATACAACAATTGTGATTAAATCTGGTGGTTCACACCTTACATTTGATCGCAGTGCGATTCGTGAAATTGTAAAAAGCTAATGAAAAAAGCTGTCCCAAAAGTATTACTTTTAGGACAGCTTTTTTTAATATGTTGTACGCTTACCAATGTTGACTCCGAGTATGCCCCCAATTGTACTTGCTGCAATAATCACAAGTTGATATAGAAGCTGTACCTTTGATAACGCCGATGAAAAGCCTAAATAATTTACAAGAAATACGAGAATGGCAAATACGACTCCAGTGGATGCACCGACAAACCATCCTTTTCCTTGTGCTTTTACCCCAGCAACAAATCCAGCGATTATTGTCGACACAATTGCGAGGACAATAAGTGCGATGGATAAAGTTCCTTCATTTATGTTTGTAAACTTCAATAATAAAGCAATGATGATACTTGCTAGGCAAGCGAAGATAAGTAAGGTAACGATGCCGAATCCAACTGCAATTGATAATTTTTTCGTTCCATCCATAGAGCATCTCTCCTTTCTAATACAAGCATATTTCCTGTTTTGCTAAGTTAGACTAGTTTCTTTTTGTACGGGGAAACTAATATATAGAAATTGAAAGGAGAAAGGAAATGAAAGATGGAACTACTTCAAATTGTCTTTCGAACAATTATCTTATACAGTGTGATGTTAATTATTTTTCGTCTAATGGGAAAACGTGAAATTGGGGAATTGAGTGTTTTGGATTTAGTCGTTTTTATTATGCTGGGTGAAATGGCGGTTATTGCGATTGAAAATATGGATAAATCCATTTGGCATCAACTCGTTCCAATGGTGCTTATTATGGTCATCCAAATTGCTTTATCCCTTGTTTCGTTAAAAAGTCAGCGTATTCGTCATATATTAGAAGGAGAGCCGGCTATTATCGTGCGTGAGGGAAAAATCGATGAGAAGCAAATGCGTAAACAGCGTTACAATATGGATGATTTGCTCATGCAATTACGTGAGCAAAGTATCGGTGATATACGTGATGTGGAATATGCCATTTTAGAGCCGTCTGGAAGATTATCAGTATTTGAAAAACAAAAAAGTAAAAAGAGTAAAAATGACACACCATTATTTTCAGTTCCGCTTATTATTGATGGTGAAATTCAACAAAAACATTTATATATGATGGAACATACCGATATATGGTTGGAAGACAAACTAAAGAAATTAGGGTATAAGGATATTGAAAACATTTCATATTGTAGTTTTCAAAACGGCCAGTTTTTTGTTGATCTAAAAGATAAATAAAAAGTTGCTTCTTGAAATAGGCAGCAACTTTTTATTTTAAAAAGAGAATTTACGAATGATAGGTAATCGAAGTAATTCTTCTTTTCTAATAAGGCGAAAGAGGATTAAAAGGAAGATATAAAGTACCGTAGTTAATAGTACTTCCCATAATGTTTGCATACCCAGTGAAGGCGAAAAGAAAATGTATTTATGCATATAGAAACCTGCTCCTCCGGCAATGATCATGGCAAGCAATCCGTATACATAATCTTTTATATAAATAGTAAACGTAATCCTTTTTAATACCGTTGCATAGTGAAGCAAGGTAACGGTAACGATATTTGCTGCGATTGCAAGGGCGACACCCATCATTTGAAATTCTGGCTGCGAGGCAAGGACGAAAATAACAAGTAATTTCACAATGGCTCCAATAAACGTGTTCATCATGGCGGCACGTGCCAAATTTAAGGCTTGTAATACCGATGTGAGCGGTCCTTGAAAATAGTGAAATAAAAAGCAAGGTGCGAGTACTTGAATAAAAAGGGTCGCATTATCGGAACCGTACATAAGAGTTAAAATCGGTGCGGCGAATATGTATAGAATAACAACAGACCATCCTCCTGTAATAAGAGAGATGCGCATTGCTTGCTGCAATCTACGCTCTACTAAACGGTGCTGCTTTTTGGCATTTGCTTCGCTAATAGAAGGAACGAGCGCTGTTGAAAGAGCATAGGTAATAAAAGCTGGCAGAGACAAAAGTGGAAATGCATATCCATTTAATATACCGTATTGCTGCGTTGCGATAGAGGCTGTAACTCCGGCCATTGCTAAACTTTGCATGACAACAATTGGTTCAAAAAAATAAGAAATGGATCCGATTAAGCGGCTTCCAGTTGTAGGAAGTGCAATATCCATTAAAGAATAAAAGGTGTCTTTGCTTTCTTTCACAGTACCTATAAAATGAGATCGAATAGAAAGATGTTTTTCTTTTTGAAACAATGTTAATAGAAATAAAAGAGAAGCAACTTCTCCGAGCACGGCAGATAGCATTGCCCCCGCTGCAGCGTATTCAATTCCATATGGTAAGAAAAAGCGTATGCATACTGCGATAATTGTAATGCGAACGACTTGTTCTAGTACTTGTGCGTAGGCGCTCGGTTTCATGTTTTGTCTTCCTTGGAAATAACCACGAAGCACAGAGGAAACTGCAATAACAGGTACAACGGGTAAAATAGCGATTAATGGATAATAGGTTCGTTTATCGGTTAGTAATGTTTCTGCTAACAAAGGTGCCAGAAGCATAATTCCGGCTGTTAATAGAATACTAATGACTGAGGTAATAGCTAATGAAACGGTTAATATTTTTTTACTTGTTGCTTATCATGTGTAGCCTCTGCTTCAGCGATCAGTTTTGCGATGGCAACTGGGAGACCGATTTGCGTAATGGTAATAGCTAATATAAATGTTGGAACAGCCATCATATATAATCCAACACCTTCTTCTCCTAAAGTACGTGCCATTACAATGCGATTAATAAAGCCTAATATTTTCGTGATAAATCCAGCTAACATTAAAATAAAAGCACCTCGTAAAAAGGTTTGTTTCGTCATAGTTTTCTCCTACCTTCTCAAAATCAGTGGAATGATTTACAATAATTTATATGCATCTATAAGGCAAGCATGACAAGCATTTGAAATAAGGAACGTGAGATAAGAAGGAGATGAGCTGGAAGTGGTTGGAAAAGAAGAGGTAATAGAAGCATACCGGGAACAGTTAAGAATCGTCTTAGAAAGTAAAGTAGAAGAGTTTCAAATGCTCGGCTATGAGCGCGTTACAACGGAAGACGTTTGGAAATGTTTAAAGACCCGAAAGTGGAAAAAAGTAGCTAGTGATGTCAGATTGTATGAGCTTGTAAATGATGTGTTAACGTTAACAGCTAACGAGTACATGACATTTTTAACGATGAAGGCGTATCAAGCACCGCTTTGGTCGTTCGAAGAATATGAAAATAAATAATAGGTTGTAATTGGTTTGTTCTTCCTCTTGGAGTATAATAATGAATACTGATAAAGAGGTAATTTTGGAACAAGGGCCTTTGTTCAAAGGAGGAACAAGAAACATATGGCAAAGCGAAGTAGCAGAATTGTTGCCTTTTTCCTCGTTGTGTTATTAATTGGAGGAATCATTGGAGCAACGACAAAAAACATTACAAAAGGGATTAACCTCGGGCTTGATCTTCGAGGCGGTTTTGAAATTTTATATGAAGTACAACCTGCGAAAAAAGGGGATAAAATTACCCACGACACTCTTGTGAGTACGGTTGGTGCACTAGAAAAACGTGTAAACGTTCTTGGTGTAAGTGAACCGAATATCCAGATTGAAGGAAATAATCGCATTCGTGTGCAGCTTGCAGGTGTAAAAGATCAGCAGCAAGCTCGAGATGTGTTATCAACGCAAGCGAAATTAACATTTCGTGATGTAAATGATAACATTCTTATGGATGGTTCAGATTTAGCGACGAATGGAGCAAAACAAACATTTGATGAACAAGGCCGTCCAAGCGTTAGTCTAAAATTAAAGAGTGCTGATAAGTTCCGTGCAGTAACTGAAAAAATATCTAGCATGCCGCAGCCAACAAATTTAATGGTAATTTGGCTTGATTTTGAAGAAGGAAAAGATTCTTATAAGGCAGAAGCAGCGAAGCCAAAGCCTAAATATTTATCGGCAGCTACTGTCAATCAAGTATTTAATCAAGCGGAAGTATCTATTGTTGGTGGAAACTTTACAGTAGAAAGTGCAAAACAACTTGCAGATTTATTAAATGCCGGAACACTTCCTGTTGATTTAAAAGAAATATACTCTACTTCTGTTGGAGCAAAATTTGGAGAGCAGGCATTGCAAAAAACAATTTTTGCGAGTGCAATTGGTATAGCTCTTATTTTCTTATTTATGCTTGTATTCTATCGTCTACCGGGTCTTGTAGCGGTAATTATGCTTGGTTTATATATTTACATAACGTTACTCGTATTCAATTGGATGCATGTGGTTCTAACGTTACCCGGTATAGCGGCACTAGTGCTCGGGGTCGGAATTGCGGTTGATGCAAACGTTATTACATATGAAAGGCTAAAGGAAGAACTGCGCATCGGAAAATCGATGTTGTCAGCATATCGCGCAGGTAATCAGCGTTCGTTATCAACGATTTTAGATGCGAATATTACAACACTTGCGGCAGCTGCTGTCTTATTTGTATACGGTACAAGCTCTGTTAAAGGATTTGCGACAAGTTTAATTGTAAGTATTTTCGTCGGCTTCCTTACAAATGTTTACGGTACACGCTTCTTACTTGGCTTACTTGTTAAGAGTCGTTACTTTGATAAAAAATATTCTTACTTTGGTGTAAAACCGAAGGAAGTCATGCCGTTATCAAAAGGTGTAGTACATGCACCAACGAAATTTGACCGTGTTAACTTTGTTAATATTGGACATAAGTTTTTCTGGTTCTCTGTTGTTGTGATGATTCTAGGTGCGATTATTTTACCAATCTTTAAGTTGAATCTTGGAATTGACTTTTCAAGCGGTACGCGCATGGACATTAAAACAAATCAATCCATAACGGTTTCACAAGTACAACAAGAGTTACATGATTTAAACATAGATGTGAAGAAAGAAGATATCGTGCCGACAGGTAATGATAATAAAGGATTTGCTGTTCGTACAATTGGTGTACTATCAAAAGATGATATTGCGAAAGTAAAAACATTCTACCATGATAAATATGGTACAGAACCAAACGTAAGTACAGTTTCTCCGACAATTGGAAAAGAAATTGCGCGAAATGCACTTATTGCAGTGTTAATTGCATCAGTTATTATCATTTTATATGTGAGTATTCGTTTCCGCTTCACATATGCGCTATCGGCAGTATTAGCACTGTTACATGACGCATTCTTCATTATCATTGTGTTCAGCTTGCTTCACCTAGAAGTCGATCTGACGTTTATTGCAGCGGTGTTAACGATTATCGGTTACTCTATTAATGACTCAATTGTTACGTTTGACCGAAACCGTGAGTTATACAAACAGAAACAAAAAATTCGTACTGTAAGTGATTTAGAAGAGATTGTGAACTCGAGTATTCGTCAAACGATTGGTCGTTCTATTAATACGGTCATGACAGTGTTACTACCTGTTATTACATTATTAATTTTCGGCAGTGAGTCATTGCGTAACTTCTCAATTGCATTGTTTGTCGGTTTAATTGTTGGTACGTATTCTTCTGTCTTCGTTGCATCCCAAATTTGGTTGATGCTTGAAAGCCGTCGCTTGAAAAAAGGAAAAGGTCAGAAGCAAGTTAAAGTGAATACGTCTGAACCGCAAGTATAATTAAAGTCACTTAAGTTTGAATAAAAAGAGATGCCTCATTGTAGGCATTTCTTTTTTGTTCGGGGATAAAATAAAGTGTAGGTTGGCGAAAGAAAGGATTTCGGTTATGGAAAAAGATGAACGTTTTAAACAAGCGGAATTTGGAGCGATTGTTGGAATTGTCGGTAATATTATGCTCGCAATTATAAAAGCGGTTATTGGATATGTTGGGAATAGTAAGGCACTTATGGCAGATGCTGTTCATTCTGCTTCGGACGTCATTGGCTCGTTAGCAGTCCTTTTTGGACTGCGGGCAGCAAAGCAACCGCCTGATGACGATCATCCATATGGACATGGAAAAGCGGAATCTATCTCAGCGATTATTGTAGCTGTTCTTTTATTTGTTGTCGGAATTGAAATTGTTATCTCTTCTATTAAAGCTTTTACACAAGTGCTAGAGCCGCCGCGCTGGATTACTGTTATTGCTGTGCTTCTTTCTATTGTTGTGAAAGAAGGGATGTTTCGCTACAAATATGAGTTAGGTAAAAGGATAAATAGTGATGCCATTATTGCAAACGCGTATGAGCATCGTTCGGATGTATTTTCATCATTTGCGGCTTTAATTGGGATTGGTGCGGCGATTATAGGAAGTAAAATGGGGGTGGATTGGCTTGTATATGCCGATCCAGTTGCCGGTTTATTTGTATCTTTACTCGTTATAAAAATGGCTTGGGATATTGGAAAAGAAGCGATTCATACAACGTTGGATCATGTACTTCATGAGGAAGATATCGTTCCGATGAGGGAAGCCGTTATGCAAGTGGAAGGAGTAAAGAAAATAGGCTCGCTATATGCTAGAGAGCATGGGCACTATGTTATTGTTGATATTAAAGTGTCTGTCGATCCGCTCATTACGGTAGAAGATGGACATCGCATTGGTAAACATGTGAAAGAGGTGCTCATGCAGCAAGACAATGTGCAAAATGTTTTCGTGCACATTAATCCGTATTCTCCTGATTAATGTAGGTTAAGGAGAAGGACTGCCCGTAAGAGCCCGATTGGCGGGGCTAACCTTTAGCAAAAAGCGCTAAAGGAAGTTTCGCTTTACCCCGCTCTTAGGGACAGTAGAGCTGTAGTGAATGCAGAGAAGGAACTGTCCCTAAGAGCCCGATTGGTTCGACTAACCATTTTTGGAAAAGGGCGCTCCAAAAATAGAAGTCTCACTTTATTGTCACCCCTTAGTCTGTCTAGTATAATGGATGGGTTAAGGGGTGATTTCGTTGTTACAAGCGAAGACGCGTTGGAAAGAAAAGTATTATAATGAGGAGCTTGTAGGACAATTGGCAAATAAACTTCAATTGTCTCCTCTTGTTATCTCGCTATTATTGAATAGAGGTTTAGATACGGAAGGAAAGATTGTGGACTTTTTAAATACAGAGCAGCAAGAATTTCACGATCCGTTTTTATTAGAAGGTATGGACCGTACTGTAGAGCGTATTCGCCAAGCGATTCAAAACGGAGAGCAAATTTTAATTTTTGGTGATTATGATGCAGACGGTGTTAGTAGTACAACTGTTTTATTTTTAGCATTGCAAGAACTTGGAGCGGATGTGGAATTTTATATTCCGAACCGATTTACAGAAGGATATGGACCGAATGAAGAAGCGTTTCGCTGGGCGCACCGTGCTGGTTTCTCGCTTATTATTACGGTTGATACGGGAATTGCAGCTGTTCACGAGGCGCAGGTTGCAAAGGAGCTTGGCGTTGATTTAATTATTACCGATCATCATGAGCCGCCGCCAGAATTGCCGGAAGCTTTAGCGATCATTCATCCGAAGTTAGATGGTGGTGTGTATCCATTTCATTACTTGGCAGGTGTTGGGGTTGCGTTTAAAGTTGCTCATGCTTTGCTTGGGAGTGTGCCAGAACATTTATTAGAAATTGCAGTTATTGGTACAGTAGCTGATTTAGTGCCTCTTTATGGTGAAAACCGCCTACTCGTGCAGCGTGGACTGAAAAAATTGCGAACAACGCAGCGAGTAGGATTACAAGCACTGTTCAAAGTTGCTAATATTTCGCAAGGTGAGATTACAGAAGAGAGTGTTGGGTTTGCAATTGGACCGCGCATTAATGCAGTTGGGCGATTAGAAGATGCAACGCCAGCTGTGCATTTACTATTGTCAGAAGATGTAGAAGAAGCAAAAGAACTTGCACAAGAAATTGATGAACTGAACAAATTGCGAAAAGATATTGTAAAGCAAATTACGGAAGAAGCGATTGCGGAAGTGGAAGCACATTATCCACCAGAAGAGAATAAAGTATTAGTTCTTGCAAAAGAAGGTTGGAATCCTGGTGTAATTGGGATTGTTGCTTCAAAGCTCGTAGATCGTTTTTATCGTCCGACAATTGTGCTAAGTATTGATCCCGAAAAAGGGACTGCAAAAGGATCAGCTCGTAGTATTGAAGGTTTTGACTTGTATGCCAATTTATCAGATTGCCGGGACATTTTACCGCACTTTGGCGGGCATCCAATGGCTGCTGGTATGACTCTTAGTATGAATGACGTTAGTGAACTGCGTCGACGCTTAAACGAGCAAGCTGCGGTTCAGCTATCAGATGAAGATTTTATTCCAGTCACTGTAGTAGATGCAGTGTGTGACGTGGAAGATGTAACGCTTGCTGCAATTGAAGAAATGCAAAAGCTTGCCCCGTTTGGTGTTGGAAACCCAAAGCCGCGTATCGCTGTGAAAGGTGCAGGTCTTGAAAGTATTCGTGCAATTGGTTCTGATGGTTCGCATTTGAAAATGACACTTCGTGATGGCCAAGCAACATTAGATAGCGTTGGTTTTGGTTTTGGTGCATTTGCAAAAGAAATTTCTCCTGTAGCGCACGTGTCGATCGTTGGAGAAGCTTCTATTAATGAATGGAATAATTTCCGTAAACCACAAATTATGATTCAAGATATTGCTGTAGAAGCTTGGCAATTATTTGATTGGCGCAGCATGCGCAATGTAGAAGCAAATCTAGCTGATCTTTCACGTGATAAACTGACAATCGTGTATTTTAAGGAAGAAGCATTGCAAAAGTTTTCTTTAGAAGCGTATACAGATTATCTCGTACACGCCAAAGATGTGACCACATTAGAAGGGCGTTATGTTGTTGTTCTTGATTTACCAAATGCGACAGAGGATTTAAAGCGCATATGTGAAAAAGGATTTCCAGACCGTATCTATACAGTTTTTTATCAAGAAAATAATCATTTATTCAGTACGGTTCCAACGAGGGAACATTTTAAATGGTACTATTCATTTTTACATCAAAAAGCACCATTTTCTCTTCGACAATACGGAGAGAAACTTTGTCGTCATAAAGGTTGGTCAAAAGACACAGTAAATTTCATGACACAGGTGTTTTTTGAGTTAGAATTTGTTACAATAAAAGACGGCGTCATTTTTATGGCGGAAGAAATGAAAAAGCGCGATTTAACCGAATCAAACACGTATCGTGAGAAAATAAACCACTTACAATTAGAAAAGGAACTGGTTTATAGCACATATCAGCAATTATATGCATGGTTTGAAACGATTCGTAATCATAAAGAAGTAGAACAGTTAGGGTAAAGGATTTGTATTTACAATTCTTTTATATTTGAGGAGGATTCATAAATATGGATTTCAAGCAACATATTGCAATTGTACCGGATTATCCGAAAGAAGGTATTGTCTTTAAAGATATCACACCTTTAATGAATGATGGAAAAGCATATAAAGCAGCAACGGATGCAATTGTTGAGTATGCAAAAGAAAGAAATATCGACCTTGTAGTAGGACCAGAAGCTCGTGGTTTTATTATTGGATGTCCAGTTTCTTACGCATTAGAAGTGGGTTTTGCACCAGTTCGTAAATTAGGTAAATTACCACGTGAAGTAATTAAAGTAGATTATGGTAAAGAGTATGGTAAAGATGTGTTAACAATTCATAAAGATGCCATCAAACCTGGTCAACGAGTATTAATTACAGATGACCTATTAGCTACAGGTGGAACAATCGAAGCGACAATTAAGTTAGTAGAAGAACTTGGCGGTGTTGTTGCAGGGATTGCATTCTTAGTAGAGTTGACTTACTTAGATGGCCGTAAAGTGTTAGACGGTTATGACGTATTAGTATTAGAAAAATATTAATTGTAAACAGGGCGGCATGTGGAGTACCCGTGAATCTCTTTGAGAGGATCGGGTACTTTTATATATTTATCGAAAAAGTAAAGTGAAATGTCTGTAAAATCTTTTCCTTTTCACAATTCACAATCATTACGTTATAATGGTAAAATAAAAATTATTCTAATTGGCAAGGAAAGAGATTATTAATCTTTAATAAAAGGTGATTAGATGGCGAATGAACAAGTACTAACAGCTGAACAGGTACTGGAGAGAGCAGGGCAATATTTACAAGATGATGATATTGATCTTGTTGCGCGCGCTTATGAATTTGCGCGTGCCGCACATAGTGAGCAATACCGAAAATCAGGAGAACCATATATCATTCATCCGATTCAAGTAGCAGGTATTTTAGTTGATTTACAAATGGATCCGTCTACTGTATCTGCAGGCTTTTTGCATGATGTAGTAGAAGATACAGAGGTAACGTTAGAAGATATTGAACGTGAATTTACAAAAGAGATTGCGATGCTTGTTGATGGTGTCACAAAGCTTGGGAAAATTAAATATAAATCACATGAGCAGCAACAAGCAGAAAATCATCGAAAAATGTTTATTGCAATGGCGCAAGATATTCGAGTGATTTTAATTAAACTAGCTGACCGTCTTCATAACATGCGTACGCTGAAACATTTACCACAAGAAAAGCAGCGTCGCATTGCAAATGAAACATTGGAAATTTTCGCACCATTAGCACATAGACTCGGAATTAATACGATTAAGTGGGAACTAGAAGATACAGCGCTTCGTTATTTAAATCCGCAGCAATATTATCGTATTGTCAATTTAATGAAACGCAAGCGTGCCGAACGTGAAGAATATTTAGATGAAGTTATGACAGAAATTCGTGACAAGTTAAAAGAAGTGGCGATTCAACCGGATATTTCTGGTCGTCCAAAGCATATTTACAGTATTTACCGTAAAATGGCAATCCAAAATAAACAATTCAATGAAATTTATGATTTGTTAGCTGTTCGTGTTGTCGTAAATAGTATTAAAGATTGCTACGCAGTTCTAGGTATTATTCACACGTGCTGGAAACCGATGCCAGGCCGTTTTAAAGATTATATTGCAATGCCAAAAGCAAACTTGTATCAGTCGCTGCATACAACAGTAATTGGACCGAAAGGCGATCCGCTTGAAGTGCAAAT
Organism: Bacillus sp. EA-CB0995; assembly: GCF_055814245.1. NCBI lineage: Bacteria > Bacillati > Bacillota > Bacilli > Caryophanales > Bacillaceae > Bacillus > Bacillus sp. EA-CB0995. Next base: position 1,281,818 of record NZ_CP169269.1, read on the forward strand.
TCGCACGAAAGAAATGCACGAAATTGCAGAATATGGAATCGCAGCACACTGGGCATATAAAGAAGGACAAGCGGTTGACACAACAGGAACGCTTGAGAAAAAATTAACATGGTTCCGTCAAATTTTAGAATGGCAAAATGAAGCCTCGAATGCTGAAGAATTTATGGAGTCCTTAAAAATTGATTTATTCTCTGATATGGTGTTTGTCTTTACACCAAAAGGAGATGTAATGGAATTGCCGCTTGGCTCTGTTCCAATTGATTTTGCTTACCGTGTTCACTCTGAAATAGGGAATAAAACGATTGGTGCAAAAGTAAACGGTAAGATGGTGACTCTTGATTATAAGTTAAAAACAGGTGACATCATTGAAATTTTAACATCTAAGCATTCATACGGTCCAAGTCAGGACTGGGTGAAATTAGCTCAAACATCGCATGCAAAAAATAAAATTCGTCAATTTTTCAAAAAGCAGCGCCGTGATGAGAATATTGAAAAAGGTCGCGAGCTTGTTGAAAAAGAGGTGCGAGGCCTTGAGTATGAAATGAAAGAAGTATTAGCATCTGATAACTTAAAACGTGTTGCTGAGAAATTTAATTTTGCGAACGAAGAGGACATGTTTGCCGCTGTTGGTTATAACGGCATTACCGCATCGCAAATTGTAACGCGTTTAACAGATAAATTCCGTAAGCAACGTGAAGAAGAAATAACGGAAGTAAAAGAAGTTCGGAAACCGATGAAAATTCGGAAATGGGATTCTGGTGTGAAAGTAAGTGGTGCTGATAATTTGCTTATCCGCTTATCAAAGTGTTGTAATCCAGTTCCAGGCGATGACATCATTGGCTATATTACGAAAGGCCGCGGTGTATCGATTCACCGTACAGACTGTGTAAATGTTCATACAGAAGAAGCGCAAGAAAGATTGCTGGATGTAGAGTGGGAAGGCAGCCCAGAAAAAGAAATTGAATACAACGTTGATATTGAAATTTCAGGATATGACCGCCGCGGTTTACTAAATGAAGTATTGCAAGCTGTAACAGAAACGAAAACATACATTTCGGCTGTTTCAGGAAGAAGCGACCGCAACAAAATGGCGACGATTCATATGTCTATTTCTATTCGTAATTTACAGCATTTGAAAAAAGTTGTGGAGCGCATTAAACAAGTTCCAGAAATTTATGCGGTGCGCCGCATGATGCATTAATTAGGAGTGAATATATATGAGAGTTGTCTTACAACGATCAAAAGAAGCATCTGTAACAGTAAAAGGTGAAGTTGTAGGACAAATTCCTTTCGGCTTAACACTTTTAGTTGGAATCACCCATGAAGATACAGAAAAAGATGCAACGTATATCGCTGAAAAAATTGCAAACTTACGCATTTTTGAAGACGAAAACGAGAAAATGAACCATTCTGTATTAGACGTTGGTGGACAAGTTCTTTCCATTTCACAGTTCACGTTATACGGAGATTGCCGAAAAGGAAGACGCCCAAACTTTATGGATGCAGCAAAACCTGACTATGCAGAACGTTTATACGATTTCTTTAACGAAGAACTTCGCAAACAAGGGTTGCATGTGGAAACAGGAAAATTTGGCGCGATGATGGACGTTCAGTTAATTAATGATGGTCCGGTGACGTTGATTGTAGAGAGTAAATAAGAAGGAATGAAGAGAGGATATAGAAATATATTCTCTCTTTTTTATTTTGAAATTGAGGAAATACTGCTGCTAGACGAAAAATAAGCATGAAAAGGTAGTCGTTTCATTCGTAAGTATAACTCGTCGATCAATATGGAACACTAGTCATTAGAATTCCACTATTGAATGTGAGGGATATACATATGCGTATGAATGAGAAAGGAAACGCTGCTACTAACGGAGCGAATCAATTGTTTAATGTGAATTTCCATGAGTTTATTTCAAAAGAACAGGAAAATACATCGCTTGAACTTGCTTCTGAATTTGGGCTTTCTTTAAAAGATGTGAAAACATTAAAGAAACATCTTGGCCGTTCTTAAGAACCTTGACAACATTTGTGAATAACCGTATAGTAGTAAACAAATTCGTTTTATTACAGTTACATATGGTATAAACCGATGATAGAGAAGAGTAGATGAGAGACACATGAAAAGAGAGGAAATGTCCGGGGCTGAAAACATTTCTACATGATGACTGATCGAATGACACTCTGTAGGTTTCGTCTTGAACAGTTTAGTGCTTAGTAGAGATTGAACGCAATTTAAGCGTTATTAAAAAAGTGGAAGCATACGTGCTTCAATTAGGGTGGCACCACGGGTATTATACTCTCGTCCCTACTGTAGAATCAGTAGAGGCGGGAGTTTTTTTATTTTTATTATTATTGAAAAAATGAGGAGGAACTGAATATGTCTATTCAAATCCCACGCGGAACGCAAGATATCCTTCCTGGTACTGTGGAACTATGGCAGTATATTGAAGGACAAGCACGTGAAATTTGTCGTCGTTACAACTATAAAGAGATTCGTACACCAATTTTTGAACACACAGAATTATTTTTACGTGGTGTTGGTGATACAACGGATATCGTGCAAAAAGAAATGTATACATTCGAAGATCGCGGAGAGCGCAGCTTAACGCTTCGTCCAGAAGGTACAGCACCGGTTGTACGCTCTTATGTAGAAAATAAAATGTTCGGTGACGCTACGCAGCCAACAAAATTATATTATATCGGACAGATGTTCCGTTATGAAAGACCACAAGCAGGTCGTTACCGTCAATTTGTTCAGTTTGGTATTGAAGCGATTGGCAGTAATGATCCAGCAATCGATGCGGAAGTAATTGCACTTGCTGTTGAGTTTTACCGCGGCATGGGCTTAAAGAATATAAAAGTTGTTTTAAATAGCTTAGGTGATGCAGCGAGCCGTAAAGCACATCGCGATGCGTTAATTGCACACTTTGAGCCTCGCATTGGGGAATTCTGTTCGGATTGCCAATCTCGTTTAGAGAAAAACCCACTTCGTATTTTAGATTGTAAAAAAGATCGCAATCATGAATTGATGAGCACAGCACCGTCTATAACAGAGTACTTAAACGAAGAATCAAGTGTGTACTATGAAAAAGTACAAGGATTATTAACAATGATGGGCATTCCATTTGAGAAAGATCCAAACCTTGTGCGCGGTTTAGATTATTATCAGCACACTGTATTTGAAATTATGAGTGAGGCAGAAGGTTTCGGAGCGATTACGACGTTAAGCGGCGGTGGTCGTTACAACGGACTTGTACAAGAAATCGGCGGTCCAGAAATGCCTGGTATTGGTTTTGCGATGAGTATTGAACGTTTAATTATGGCGTTAAAGGCTGAGAATATTGAATTACCACTTGCTCATCACATTGATTGTTATGTTGTAGCGCTTGGTGACAAAGCGAAAGATCATGCTGCGAAAATTGTCTTTGACCTTCGTAAGGCTGGCTTAGCGGTTGAGAAAGATTACTTAGATCGTAAAATGAAGGCGCAGTTTAAATCAGCGGATCGTCTAAGTGCAAAGTATGTAGCTGTATTAGGTGATGATGAATTAGAAAAAGGCATTATCAATTTAAAAGATATGGCAACGGGCGAACAAGAAGAAGTTGCGTTAGATGTATTTGCTTCGTACGTAGCAGAAAAGTCTCTATAGGGGGAAAAGGAAATGGCTGAAAGAACGCATGCATGCGGAAAAGTAACAGTAGAAGCAGTTGGACAAGCGGTTCAATTAAAAGGTTGGGTACAAAAGCGCCGTGATTTAGGTGGATTAATTTTCATTGACTTACGTGACCGTACAGGTATCGTGCAAGTCGTATTTAGTCCCGAGACTTCGAAGGAAGCGCTAGAAGTAGCAGAAACGATTCGCGGTGAATATGTGCTGCACGTAGAAGGTACAGTTGTTGAACGCGCGGCTGGTGCAATCAATGAAAATATGGCAACAGGGCGTATTGAAGTACAAGCTACGAAAGTAAACGTACTAAATGCAGCAAAAACACCGCCAATTATGATTACAGATGATACAGATGCATCAGAAGACGTTCGCTTAAAATATCGTTACTTAGATTTACGTCGTCCTGCTATGTACAACACATTTAAAATGCGTCACGATGTAACAAAAACAATTCGTAACTTCTTAGATAGTGAAGATTTCTTAGAAGTAGAAACACCGATTTTAACGAAAAGCACACCAGAAGGAGCTCGTGATTACTTAGTACCGAGCCGTGTACATGAAGGAGAATTTTATGCACTTCCGCAATCTCCACAGTTATTTAAGCAGCTTCTTATGGTCGGCGGTTTTGAACGTTACTACCAAGTGGCACGCTGCTTCCGTGATGAAGATTTACGTGCAGATCGTCAGCCAGAATTCACACAAGTCGACATTGAGACATCATTCTTAACACAAGAAGAAATTCTAGAAATGATGGAACGCATGATGACAAAAGTAATGAAAGAAGCAAAAGGTGTAGAGATTCATGCACCGTTCCCGCGCATGACATATGCAGATGCAATGGCTCGCTACGGTTCTGATAAGCCAGATACACGCTTTGCGATGGAGCTTATTGATCTATCAGAATTTGCAGCAGGCTGTGGTTTTAAAGTGTTCACAAGTGCTGTAGAGAGCGGCGGGCAAGTAAAAGCAATTAATGCAAAAGGTGCAGCGAGCAAATATTCTCGTAAAGACATCGACGCATTAACAGAATTCGTAAAAGTGTACGGAGCAAAAGGGTTAGCTTGGTTAAAAGTTGAAGAAGACGGCTTAAAAGGTCCAATCGCAAAATTCTTTAACGAAGAAGATGCAAATGTACTTATGAGCACGTTAGAAGCAACTGCTGGTGACTTATTATTATTCGTTGCTGATAAGAAGAGCGTTGTTGCAGATAGCTTAGGAGCACTTCGTTTACGCTTAGGTAAAGAACTTGAGTTAATTGATGAAAGCAAATTTAATTTCCTATGGGTAACAGATTGGCCGCTTCTTGAGTATGATGAAGATGCTGATCGTTACTTCGCAGCTCATCATCCATTCACAATGCCGTTCCGTGAAGATGTAGAGTTATTAGAAACAGCACCAGAAAAAGCGCGTGCACAAGCATATGACCTTGTATTAAACGGTTATGAGCTTGGTGGTGGATCACTTCGTATTTACGAGCGTGATGTACAAGAAAAAATGTTCAAAGCACTTGGTTTCTCGCAAGAAGAAGCGCAAGAGCAGTTCGGATTCTTATTAGAAGCATTCGAATATGGTACACCGCCGCACGGAGGAATCGCATTAGGTTTAGACCGTCTTGTGATGTTGCTTGCAGGTCGTACGAACCTTCGTGATACAATTGCATTCCCGAAAACAGCAAGCGCAAGCTGCTTATTAACAGAAGCGCCAAGCCCAGTTGCAGATGCACAGCTTGAAGAGCTTTACTTACAATTAAAAGTAAAAGAAGAGAAGTAAGAACGAATCCTAGATGGACATACTAATTCCATCTAGGATTTTTTGTTTGAGTATATAACTTTTTCTATACAAATAGTCGGAAAAACGCTAGAATACATGGTAGACCATTTTTGTAATAGGAGTGTAGAACGCATGTTACATCAATTTTCACGTAATGAATTAGCCTTCGGAAAAGAAGGTATTGAAATATTAAAAAATAGTACAGTTGGTATTTTAGGAATTGGCGGCGTTGGTTCGTTTGCAGCAGAAGCGTTAGCGCGTTCTGGCGTAGGTCGTCTTGTATTAGTTGATAAAGACGTTGTCGATATTACAAATGTTAACCGTCAAATCCATGCATTACTTTCTACTGTGGGTCGTTCGAAAGTAGAACTAATGAAAGAGCGTATTGCTGATATTAACCCAGACTGCGAAGTTATCGCATTAGAAATGTTTTATACAGATGAAACATACGAAGAGTTCTTTAAATATGGTTTAGATTTCGTAGTGGATGCATCTGATACAATTACGTTCAAAATTCATTTAATTAAACAGTGCTTGCGACGTAAAATTAAAATCATTTCAAGTATGGGTGCAGCAAATAAAATGGATCCGACTCGTTTCCGCATTGCTGATATTTCCAAAACACATACAGATCCAATTGCAAAGGTCATTCGTACGAAGCTTCGTAAAGAGGGCATTAAAAAAGGTGTGAAAGTTGTATTCTCTGACGAAAATCCGATTGTGATTCGTGAAGATATTCGTAAAGAAATCGTTCCAGATGAAAACGCAAAAATTCGCAAAGCGAAATTACCACCGTCCTCTAACGCATTCGTTCCATCTGTGGCTGGCTTAATTATGGCAAGTCATGTTGTACGTGAACGTTTGAAGGCTATAGAAGTAAAACGTGTGGGACAAGAGTAAAAAAGAGAGGTGCTTATGCATCTCTCTTTTTTATTGTGAAACAATATCTAAATTTCCGTTCTGATCCATTTTAAAAATCGGTGCCATTTGCTCTTTCGGCTCGTCTAATATAACAAGCTTGCGAGCGCGGTCCATAATTCTGACAAGTGTTTCATAGTCTTCTTGTACAGATTGTTGTTGCTTCTTCAACGTTTCAAGCTTTTTCTCTAATTCTTGATGTGTTTTTCGCTGTTTTTCGAGCTGCCGATGTAATGTTTCGTTTTCAATCTGTAACTTCTCTAATCGCGGATTGTTTTGTTCAATGTTTTGAAGAAATGAGATTACCTCTTGCATCGTAAGTGATGGTTGATTGATGCTGAGTTCTTCTGAAAACTCAGCATCAATTATGACACTTTTCTTCGGTTTCAAGCGTGATATTTGCTGTTTTTGCTCCGTTGCTTGTATCCGCTTCAATTCTTTTCGCTGTTTTTTCGCAATTTGTACAGCTTCTTCATAGTTTTGCCGAACTTCTGCATTCCAACGAAAGCCGCAAGCGGCGGATGTTCGGTTTAATTGATCGCCAATTTCATCAAATGCTTTTAATTGGGTGCTGCCCTCGCGAATATGACGTAAAACGGTTTCTGCTAGAAGTAAATCTTCTTCTCCAGTCCATGCATCTTGGCGCATTTTCATTGCGAAACCCCCATATTTCATGTCGTTTTCGCTTATATTACCCTTTTCATTCACTTTTATACGAATGTTGCAATCTTTCATAAACAGAAGCGAGTGCTTGTTCAAATTTTCCTGTTTTCTTTGGTTTATAGTATTGTTTGTTTTTTATTTTATCTGGCAAGTATTGTTGTTGAACCCATCCATTTGGATAGTCGTGCGGATATAAGTAACCAATACCTCTACCGAGCGTTTCAGCGCCTTTATAGTGACTATCTTTTAAATGGGAGGGGACATCGCCTGTGTGTCCATTTCTAAGATCATGTAAGGCTTCATCGAGTGCTTTATATGCTGAATTTGATTTTGGTGATAAACATAGTTCAATGACTGCATTTGCAAGCGGAATACGAGCTTCTGGAAAGCCAACGCGTTCTGCGGATTCAATGGCAGCCAGCGTACGCGGCCCAGCCTGTGGGTTTGCAAGCCCGATATCTTCGTATGCCATAATAAGTAATCGTCTGCCGATACTTTGCATGTCACCAGCTTCAATAAGGCGGGCTAAATAATGAAGGGCTGCATTTACATCGCTTCCGCGAACTGATTTTTGGAAAGCTGACAATACATCATAATGTGCATCGCCGCCTTTGTCGTGTACAAAACTTTTTTCTGTAAACATTCTTCAGCTATTTCAAGTGAGACTTCTACTGTTTCTTCATTTGTTGTAAAGCTAGATAAGACAGCGAGCTCAAGCGCATTATAAGCAGAGCGCATATCACCGCCCGATGCGTTTGCAAAATGAAGCAGAGCTTCATCTGTTACTGTTACATTGTACTCTCCTAGTCCTTTTTCCTCATCTGTTAAAGCGCGTTTTAATCCTTGTAAAATATTTTCTTCTGTTAAAGCGTGTAACTCAAAAATTTGACAACGGCTCCGAATAGCGGAATTAATTGCGTGAAATGGATTGCTTGTTGTTGCCCCGATTAATGTAATGAGTCCGCTTTCTAAGTGAGGAAGAAGAAAATCTTGTTTTCCTTTATCTAATCGATGTACCTCATCTAAAATTAAGATAAGGTGTCGGTGCATTTTTGCTTCTTGGACAACAACTTCCATATCTTTTTTATTATGAGTAACGGCATTTAATAGGCGAAAAGGCATACCGATGCTGCCGGCAATGGCGCTTGCAATGGATGTTTTTCCTGTTCCAGGAGGTCCGTATAAAATCATTGATTGTAGATGCTTTGCTTGTACCATCCGCCATAAAATTTTGCCTTCGCCCACTAAATGTTCTTGTCCGATAACTTCTGTAATATTGGTCGGACGCATTCGATGCGCGAGTGGTTGTTTCATATGTTCTCTCTCCTTCAGTGACCGTTCGTTGTTTATCCCGCTATTCGCGGGCAGTAATACTCCCACCTCAAAATTTGGTAAAGCATTGTCCAGCTCCAGTGGCTAGAATGTTCGGTGGCTTCGTTTCTTCCTACGGGGTAAAAAACACCTCTACGTCAGAAGCTCCATCCCCCTCACATTCTGAACGAGCCACTTCCGCATTTCTTCGTTGTCCAGCTCTAGCGGCTAGAATCTCCGGTCGTTTCGCCCCCCTCGGACGAGGCAAAAAGCGCCTCTCCGCCTTAGGCTCCAACGCCCTGCGATTCTGAGCGAGCCGCTTCCGCTTTTCTAAAGAAGTTAGATGGGAGATAAACTGCCCGTAAAAGCCCGATTGGTGAGGGCTAATAATCAGTGGGGGATAAAGAAAAGCCCCACTGATTAAAGTTTCACTTTATGTTATAAATTCCGAGTTATTTGATATACTTATATGTTATCATTTCTGTTAGAAAAGTTGAAATTTCTTATCATACTATATTATGCTATAATTTCAAAGGATTTTGATTTCAGAGAGTGCTCTTCCTACTAAATAAAAGAATAACTAGCCAAGTAAAAGTGAAAGATTTGAAAAGAGGTGCAACATATATGAAAATCTCAACAAAAGGCCGTTACGGTTTAACGATTATGATTGATCTTGCAAAAAAATTTGGAGAAGGTCCAATTTCATTAAAATCAATTGCTCAAGCACATGATTTATCAGAGCATTATTTAGAGCAACTAATTTCGCCGCTTCGTAATGCCCGTCTTGTAAAAAGTACACGCGGTGCATATGGTGGTTATGTATTATCGGATCAACCAATTAACATTACAGCTGGTGATGTCATTCGTGTATTAGAAGGTCCGATTAACGTAGTAGAAATGTTGGATGAAGAAGAACCCGCACAGCGTCAGCTTTGGATACGTGTTCGTGATGCGGTACAAGAAGTTCTTGATAGTACAACGTTAGAAGACTTAGTACGCTATGAAGAAGAAAACAACGGTGGTTATATGTTTTACATTTAATTCCGTGTGTAACGATTTGGAAAGAAGGAGATATAATGGAACGCATTTACTTAGATCATGCTGCGACATCTCCGGCTCACCCAGAAGTAGTCGAAAAGATGATTCCATATATGACAGAAGCATTTGGTAACCCGTCAAGCATCCATTTCTTTGGGCGCCAAGGCCGTCATGCAGTTGATGAAGCAAGACGTGCGTGCGCGCGCAGCATCCAAGCAAATCCAAATGAAATTATTTTTACAAGCGGCGGTACAGAGGCTGATAATTTAGCTCTTCTCGGCGTAGCTCGTGCAAATCGTAAGAAAGGAAATCACATTATTACGACGTCGATTGAGCATCATGCGATTTTGCATACATGCAATGTGTTAGAGCGGGAAGGGTTTGAAGTGACGTATTTGCCTGTTGATGAAACAGGGCGTATTCGTATTTCTGATCTGCAAGAGGCATTAACAGATCAAACGATTCTTGTATCGATTATGTTTGGAAATAATGAAGTGGGTACAGTGCAGCCGATAGCAGAAATTGGTGCTTTATTAAAAGAACATGATGCTTATTTTCATACAGATGCAGTACAGGCATACGGTTTAACAGCAATTGATGTGAAAGAGCTTGGCATTGATTTATTATCAATCTCTTCCCATAAAATTAACGGTCCAAAAGGTGTTGGCTTTTTATATGCAGGGCAGCATGTGAAATTTGAACCGCTGTTAACAGGCGGAGAGCAAGAGCGAAAACGCCGCGCTGGTACAGAAAATGTGCCGGGAATTGTCGGGCTTTGGCAAGCTGTTTTGTTAGCGGAGCAAACTCGTGAGCAAAAAATTGCCCAATACAAGGAATTTAAAGATATAATGATATCTGTCTTTAAACAAGAAGACATTACTTTCGAGGTAAACGGAAGCTTCGAGCATAGCTTGCCACATGTGTTAAATATAAGTTTTACAGGAATGAATATTGAGTCATTTCTTATGAATCTGGACTTAGCAGGAGTTGCGGTTTCAAGCGGATCTGCTTGTACAGCCGGCTCTATTGATCCATCACATGTGCTCGTGGCGATGTTCGGAAAAGAATCCGATAAAATACGTTCATCCGTACGTTTTAGCTTTGGTCTTGGGAATACGAAAGAACAAGTCGAAAAGGCAGTGTACGAAACAGTGAAGATCGTGAAGCGATTAACACAAAATTAATATAGGAGGTGACATGATGAACAAACTACCTCACGAAACACGCGTTGTCATCGGGATGTCCGGTGGCGTTGATTCATCTGTAGCAGCAATGCTATTAAAGAAGCAAGGCTATGATGTAATCGGAATCTTTATGAAAAACTGGGATGATACGGACGAAAACGGCGTATGTACAGCAACGGAAGACTATAACGATGTCATTGAAGTATGTAACCAAATTGGAATCCCGTATTATGCAGTCAATTTTGAAAAACAATATTGGGATAAAGTATTTACGTACTTTTTAGATGAATACCGTGCTGGGCGTACGCCAAACCCAGATGTAATGTGTAATAAAGAAATTAAATTTAAAGCATTTTTAGATCATGCAATGGCGCTTGGTGCAGACTATGTAGCAACAGGGCACTATGCACGTGTAGCGTATATTGATGGTGAGTATAAAATGCTCCGCGGCGTTGATGATAATAAAGATCAAACATATTTCTTAAATCAACTAGGCCAAGACCAATTATCAAAAACATTGTTTCCGCTTGGTGAGTTAAAGAAGCCGCAAATTCGTGAAATGGCGAAAGAAGCAGGTTTAGCAACAGCGGCGAAAAAAGATAGTACAGGTATTTGCTTTATCGGAGAGCGCAATTTTAAAGACTTTTTAAGTAACTATTTACCAGCGCAACCAGGTAAGATGCAAACATTATCTGGCGAAGTCAAAGGGAAACATGACGGTTTAATGTATTATACAATTGGACAACGTCACGGCCTTGGCATTGGTGGCAATGGTGATCCATGGTTTGCTGTTGGAAAGAACTTGAAAGAAAACATTTTATATGTAGAACAAGGATTCCATAATGAGCTGTTATATGGTGACGAAGTGTTTGCTACAAATGTAAGCTGGGTAAGCAATAAGCCGAAAGAAAAAGAATTTACATGCACAGCAAAATTCCGCTATCGTCAAGAGGATAACGCTGTAACGGTTCAAATTGTTGATGAGAATACAATTCGAATTCTTTGTGATGAGCCAATTCGTGCTATTACACCTGGACAAGCAGTGGTCTTCTATGATGGAGATGAGTGTTTAGGCGGCGCGACAATCGATGAAGTATACCGTAATGGTAAGAAACTCGATTATTTAGGATAAGAAAGAAAAACCTCTGCCTTGTACCGGTCAGAGGTTTCTTTTTAGTAAAGGCGAATTTTTGTTCGCTCGGAAAATAGATTCTTTGTTATAATTTGTTGTAGAGGTGAGGAATATGTCAAACAAGCTTGAAACAGGCATTCAATATATGCAAGAAGGAAACTGGGAAGAAGCAGCAAAAAATTTTACAGAGGCCATTGAGGAAAACCCAAAAGATGCACTTGGTTATATTAACTTTGCAAATTTATTAGATGTATTAGGGGACAGTGAGCGTGCTGTTGCCTTTTATAAACGCGCGATCGAATTAGATGAAAAATCTGCTACAGCGTATTATGGACTAGGAAATATATATTACCAGCAAGAGCTTTTTGCACAGGCAAAAGAAGCGTTTGAGAAAGCGATGCAAGCAGGGCTGCAGACCGGAGATGTTTCGTTTATGCTTGGCATTACATATGTGCAGCTTGGAAATGATCGCTTAGCACTGCCGTTTTTACAACGTGCAGCTGAGTTAAATGAAAGTGACGTTGAAGCTATTTTTCAATGCGGATTATGCTTTGCGCGTCTAGAACATGTAAAAGAAGCAAAATCTTATTTTGAAAAAGTTGTAGAGCTTGACGAAGAACATGCAGATGCCTATTACAATTTAGGTGTTGCGTATGCGTTTGAAGAAAAGAGTGAGAAGGCGCTTGCGATGTTTAAGAAAGCTGTAGCTATTCAACCAGATCATTTTTTAGCAGGTAACGGTGTTCGTTTATTAGAGCAAGACGTATAAACCGGAAAGGAGGGGAACGATGGGAAATCAACATGCAATGGATTTGTTTGAGGAAGAGCAGAAGTTTATAAAAGCACAAGTTCTTCATACCATTTTCCACAACGAAGAAAACCTCTATTCCGTTGTCAGTATGAAAATTATTGAAACGAACGAAACATATGACGAAAAAAAGGTCATGATAACGGGTTACTTTCCCCGGATGCATGAAGATGAAGTGTTTACACTAACTGGTCATTTTAAAGATCACCCGAAGTATGGGAAACAATATCATATTGAAACGTTTAAAAAAGAATTGCCGCAAACAAAAACAGGAATGGTGCAATATTTAGCGAGCGATTTATTTAAAGGAATTGGGAAACGAACAGCTGAAAAGATTGTTGATCATCTTGGTGAACATGCAATTTCGAAAATTATGGATGATCCTGCAGCTTTGGACGGAATTGTAAATAAGCAAAAAGCACAGGAAATATACGATACGATTATTGAACATCAAGGTCTTGAAAAAGTGATGAGCTTTCTAAGCGGTTATGGATTTGGAACGAAGCTTTCTATTAAAATTTATCAACAGTATAAAGAAATGACGCTTGAAGTCATTCGGAATAATCCGTATCAGCTTATTGAAGAGGTAGATGGTATTGGTTTTGGGCGAGCTGATGATATTGGACGAGCGCTTGGTATTTCTGGCAATCATGCTGATCGTGTACGTGCGGGATGTTTTTACACATTAGAGCACGTTTCGCTGCAAGAAGGTCATGTATATATGAACAAAGACCAGTTAGTGCAACAAACAATGGAGCTATTAAATAAGCAGGAAACGGCTGTTACAGAAGAAGATGTATTGCAATGCGCGGAAATGATGCAAGGGGAAGGCAAAGTGATTATAGAAGATGAGCGTGTGTATTTAGCTTCCTTGTATTATTCCGAAAAAGGTGTTGTTGCCTCTATTCATCGTTTGCTTACGCAAGAAGAGCTTCCTTCGTTTCCTGAATCGGAATTATTGTTAACGCTTGGGACAATTGAAGAACAGCTCGGAGTGCAATATGCACCGCTTCAGCAAGAAGGTATTCAAACAGCTCTTCATAAACCGATGATGATTTTAACAGGAGGGCCTGGCACAGGAAAGACAACTGTTATTAAAGGGATTGTAGAAATGTATGCTTCTCTTCATGGCTTATCACTAGACCCGAAGGATTATAGTGATGACAATCCGTTCCCTATTTTATTAACAGCACCGACGGGCCGTGCAGCAAAACGAATGAGTGAATCAACAGGCTTGCCTGCTTGTACCATTCATCGTCTGCTCGGATGGACACCGGAAGGGTCGTTTCAGCGTAATGAGCACGATCCTGTTCAAGGAAAATTACTCATTATTGATGAGTTTTCCATGGTTGATATTTGGCTTGCGAATCAATTGTTCAAATCATTGCCATCCACCATTCAAGTCATCATCGTTGGAGATGAAGATCAATTACCATCTGTTGGTCCCGGACAAGTGTTGAAAGATCTATTAGAGTCGAGCGTTATTCCGACGGTAAAGCTTACGGAAATATATAGACAAGCGGAAGGTTCATCTGTTATTCAACTTGCCCATGCAATTAAAAAGGGTGTGTTACCTCCTGATGTAACACAAAACAAAAAAGATCGTTCATTTATTGCGTGTGCAAGTACGCAAATTGTTGAGGTTGTTAAGCAAGTGTGTGAAAACGCAAAAACAAAAGGATTTAGTGCGCGTGATGTACAAGTGTTAGCTCCGATGTACAAGGGGCCGGCGGGTATTAATATCTTAAATGAAGCGTTGCAAGAAGTGTTTAATCCGAAGAAAGAAAAAAGTCGTGAAATTGCATATGGCGAGGTTGTGTACAGAGTAGGAGATAAAGTGCTTCAACTTGTTAATCAGCCGGAAAGTCAAGTGTTTAACGGCGATATTGGAGAAATTGTATCGGTCTTTTATGCGAAAGAAAATGTGGAACAGCAAGATATGGTTGTTGTTTCTTTTGATGGTATTGAAGTAACGTATATAAAAGCAGATTTAAATCAAATTACACATGCGTATTGCTGTTCCATTCATAAATCACAAGGAAGCGAATTTCCGATTGTGATTATGCCTGTTGTGAAAAGTTATTATCGCATGCTGCGCCGCAATTTAATTTATACAGGGATTACACGCAGCAAAAAGTTTTTAATTATGTGCGGAGAAGAATCGGCGTTTCAATCTGGTGTAAATCGCCTTGATGATGCACTTCGTCAAACAACATTATGCGACAGGTTACAAGGAAAGACAGAAGCAACTGAGATTGTGACAGAAGAGGGTCTCGATGTGGAAAACATTTCACCGTATGATTTTATGTAACGAGGTGAAATTATATAGTGTAATGCAGTTCTTCTCATGTATAAACATATATAGTTTGGACATAATGGCGTAATAGAATACGGGAGATTGTAAGGAGATGAACGCCATATGTTCAGTTGTCCAAACTGTAAAGGAAAAGATATTGGAAAAATCGGTGTGAATCAATATTATTGCTGGAACTGCTTTATTGAATTATCGATTTCAAAGGGGAAAATTCATACACATCAAGTCGAAGAAGACGGTTCATTAAGTTCTTTAGATGATTTGTTTGATGAGAATGAACGAACAATCGGCTAATAAGGAGAGTGTTAACTTTGAAATTGCGCTCATCATTAATTGCATTAGGTGTAGGAGCAGCAGCATATCAATATGCACGTAAGCAAGATGTATTTTCAAGACGAAATATGAAAAGAGCACGTAAAATGCTTAAGTCTTATTTATAATTCCCATTATACATGCATGTTTCAGATACGAAAAAAGCTCCTTAATTTTAGGGAGCTTTTTTACGTGCTTGTGTAGAGATAAAACAGTCCAATTTGGGAGAATAGATGAGAAAGTCCATAGCAGCCAAGCCCTAGTACACCATAATACCAGAGATGCCTGGCACGTTCTTGTGTTGAAGAAGGAATGAAAAAGCCTTTCCAAATGCCAAATCCAATACATACCCATTCTAATAGCATGCAAAGTGCGGAAAGCCCCAGCATTAACCAAATCATTTTACGCCTCCTAACTTTGTTGAACCAATCGGACTTTTACGGACAGTTATCCCTTACCTATCTTCTTCGGGTTCCTCACAATCTTGAGGTGAGGATCTTATTAATGCAGGATAAATAATAACGAGGACAAGAAATGCTATGAAATTGCACTTGTTAATTTGAGTATATGTATTCTTCTACAAAACAGTAAGAATACCTACAAAAAAACCCCAGTAGGGTGGGGTTTTTTAATTTTTACACATAACCTTCTTTATTTCTCTTCAAACTAGGAAATAGAGGAGGTTTTTCTATTGAAGAATCTTAAAATTATTTGGATTTACCGGTTAGGTTTATTATTGCTAATTTTTTTATGCTTGCTTGTTTTTTTGAAAATCAAGCCGCTTTGGGCTCCGATTTTATATGTGTTCAAGGTTGCTATTACACCATTTTTAATTGCTTGTTTTATTGCTTATTTATTGCATCCGCTTATCGAAAAATTGCACGAAAAAGGTGTGCCCCGAACACTTGCTATTTTGCTCATTTACATTCTTTTCTTCGGCGGTCTTGGATATGGTGTGTATAAAGGAACGCCGGCTGTTATTGCACAGTTGCAAGAAATGAACGAACAATTTCCTCAAATTGTAAATATGTATGAAACATGGACGGATGGAGTAACTGAGCAAACTGAAAATTTTCCTGAATTCGTGAATGAGAAAATTAAACAAATCTTTGCGGGAGTTGAAGGGAAGATACAAGTGCTTTTAAATAAAGTGATGAGCACGGCAAGAGGGATACTTGATTCACTCCTTATTATTTTTTTAATTCCATTTATCGTATTTTACATATTAAAAGACTACGGTGAATTTTATCGTATTTTTTGGAAGCTTGTACCGAGTAAGTGGCGTAAGAACGGTCAGCAGTTAGCGCAAGAAATTGATAAGTCTCTTGGAAATTATATTCGCGGACAATTATTTGTTTGTTTAATTTTAGGAGGGGTCTCTACGCTATCATTTTGGTTTATCGGAATGAAATATCCGCTTCTCTTAGGGATTATCGTTGGGGTTACTGACATTATCCCGTATTTCGGTCCTATTTTAGGAGCAATTCCAACATTAATGATTGCCGCGACAGTATCAACGAATTTAGTTATTAAAGCTGGAATTACGCTTGCAATTTTACAATTTGTTGAGAGTAATATTTTGTCTCCCTATATTGTAGGAAGATCTCTCCGGATGCACCCTGTAGTCATTATGCTTGCACTGCTTGTTGGAGGTGAAATTGGCGGCATTGTAGGACTGTTGTTATCCGTACCACTGTTAGCAATTCTTCGCACTATTATTGTACATGCGAAGCCATTTTGGAAACATTGACAAATGGAAACTGATTCGCTACAATTTGTGCATATAGTATATGATAAATTGATGACGGAACGAGTATGTTACAGTCCATTTTGCAGAGAGAGACTTCCTTAGGCTGAAAGAAGTGTCAGATGAAGGGTAACAGAACGCTATTCCTGAGAGCAGCTAATTCCTGCCGTCTTGCCACGTTATGGCAACTTGAGGTGATGAAATATATGCATATTGTTATGATATGCAATCTAGCCGTCGTGTCTAAAAGTGAGACAC
Organism: Bacillus sp. EA-CB0995; assembly: GCF_055814245.1. Classification (NCBI taxonomy): domain Bacteria; kingdom Bacillati; phylum Bacillota; class Bacilli; order Caryophanales; family Bacillaceae; genus Bacillus; species Bacillus sp. EA-CB0995. Next base: position 1,298,946 of record NZ_CP169269.1, read on the forward strand.
TTCCGCTTTTTATTTCATAATCAGGGTGGTAACGCGAGTCAACTCTCGTCCCTGTTATAGGGGACGGGAGTTTTTTGTTTTTAATTTGATTTTAATGAAGGAGGAAATACATATGAAACACTTAACAGGTGCACAAATTCGTCAAATGTTTTTAGATTTTTTCCAAGAAAAAGGACATGCAGTAGAGCCGAGTGCATCATTAGTTCCGCACGAAGATCCATCTCTTTTATGGATTAATAGTGGTGTTGCAACGCTGAAAAAATATTTTGATGGCCGCGTAATTCCGCAAAATCCACGCATTACAAATGCGCAAAAATCAATTCGTACAAACGATATTGAAAACGTAGGAAAAACAGCTCGTCACCATACGTTCTTTGAAATGTTAGGGAACTTCTCAATTGGTGATTACTTCAAAGAAGAAGCGATTACATGGGCTTGGGAATTTTTAACGAGTGATAAATGGATTGGTTTCGATAAAGAACTTTTATCTGTTACAATCCATCCAGAAGATGAAGAAGCATTCCAAATTTGGAATGAGAAAATGGGCGTGCCAAAAGAGCGCATTATTCGTTTAGAAGAAAACTTCTGGGATATCGGTGAAGGCCCAAGTGGACCAAACACAGAAATTTTCTACGACCGCGGAGAAGCTTACGGTAATGATTTTAGCGATCCAGAATTATATCCAGGCGGAGAAAACGAGCGTTATTTAGAAGTATGGAACCTTGTATTCTCACAATTTAACCATAACCCTGACGGTACATATACACCGCTTCCAAAGAAAAACATTGATACAGGGATGGGTCTTGAGCGTATGGCATCTGTTGTTCAAAACGTGCCAACGAATTTTGACACAGACTTATTTATGCCAATTATTGGTGCAACAGAAGTTATTTCTGGTGAAAAATACCGTGCTGGTAATGATGAACAAGATACAGCATTTAAAGTAATTGCTGACCATATTCGTACAGTAACATTTGCAGTTGGAGACGGAGCTCTTCCTTCTAACGAAGGCCGCGGTTATGTATTACGTCGTCTGCTGCGCCGCGCTGTACGTTATGCGAAGAAATTAAATATTAATCGTCCATTTATGTACGAATTAGTACCAGTAGTTGGAGAAGTGATGAAAGACTTCTACCCAGAAGTTCTGGAAAAGAAAGATTTCATTGCACGCGTTGTGAAAAATGAAGAGGAGCGTTTCCATGAAACACTGCATGACGGCGAAGCAATTTTAGCTGAAGTGATTGGAAAAGCAAAAGAAGCAAAATCAACTGTTATTTCTGGCGAAGACGCATTCCGTCTATATGACACATATGGATTCCCAATTGAGTTAACAGAAGAATATGCAGAAGAAGCTGGTATGACAGTTGATCATGAGGGCTTTGAAGCAGAGATGGAAAAACAGCGTGAGCGTGCACGTGCAGCTCGTCAAGATGTTGATTCTATGCAAATACAAGGCGGCGTTCTTGGTGAAATTAAAGTAGCGAGCGAATTTGTTGGTTACAATACAGTTGGAACAGAAAGTAACGTTGTTGCACTTGTGAAGAATGGTGAGTTCACAGATAGTTTACAAGCTGGTGAAGAAGGACAATTGATGTTAGATGCAACACCATTCTACGCTGAGAGCGGTGGTCAAATTGCTGACCGTGGTTACCTTCTTGCTGATGGCGTAAAAGTACTTGTAAAAGATGTACAAAAAGCACCGAATGGTCAAAACTTACACAAAGTAGTTGTAGAAGAAGGAACATTAACGAAAGAGGCAGCAGTAAAAGCGGTAATTGATACGAAAAACCGCGCAGCAATCGTGAAAAACCATACAGCAACTCACCTTCTGCATCAAGCATTAAAAGATATCCTTGGCGGACACGTAAACCAAGCAGGATCTCTTGTAACATCAGAGCGTTTACGTTTTGACTTCTCTCATTTCGGTCAAGTACAAGCGGATGAACTTGAAAAAATTGAGCGTATTGTAAACGAGAAAATTTGGGAAAGTATCACAGTAGACATTTCTCAAAAAGCAATTGAAGAAGCAAAAGCGATGGGTGCAATGGCACTATTCGGTGAAAAATACGGAGATGTTGTACGCGTTGTACAAGTAGGCGATTATAGCTTAGAGCTTTGCGGCGGTTGCCACATAGATAATACAGCATCTATCGGTATTTTCAAAATCGTTGCTGAATCTGGTATTGGAGCAGGAACACGCCGTATTGAAGCAGTAACAGGAAAAGCTGCATATGAATTAATGAACGAACAAGTTGGTTTATTAAAAGAAGCAGCAAACAAAATGAAAACAAATCCAAAAGACATTTTAACAAGAGTTGACGGCTTATTTGCTGAAGTAAAACAACTGCAAAAAGAAAATGAATCTCTTGCAGCAAAACTAAGCAATATTGAAGCTGGTAATTTAACAGATGCAGTGCGTACAGTTGATGGTGTAAGTGTGCTTGCGACAAAAGTAAATGTTGCAGATATGAATAACTTACGTACAATGATGGATGATTTAAAGAACAAATTACAATCTGCAATTATCGTGCTTGCAGCTGTAAGTGATGATAAGGTCAACATTCTTGCTGGTGTAACGAAAGATTTAATTGAACAAGGATACCATGCTGGTAAGCTTGTAAAAGAAGTAGCATCTCGCTGCGGCGGTGGCGGCGGCGGTCGTCCTGATATGGCGCAAGCTGGTGGTAAAAATCCAGAACAAGTAGAGGATGCACTTGCATTTGTAGAAGAGTACGTTAAATCTGTTTCAAAATAAAGAGATAGTAGTGTACAATAGTAGGGAGAAGGAATATCTTTCTCCCTATACCTAGTAAAGTGAGGTGCTTAAAAATGGACGGGTTCGATAAGACGATGAAGTTTAACTTCCAAGAAGAAAAACAAAATGTCCATGTCAATGACGTACTATTAACTGTGTATGATGCACTTCAAGAAAAAGGATACAATCCGATTAATCAAATCGTCGGTTATTTATTAAGTGGCGATCCAGCATACATACCTCGTCATAAAGATGCTCGCAATATTATTCGCAAGCTAGAACGCGATGAACTTATTGAGGAGCTTGTAAAGTCCTATTTGAAACATCATCGTGAGGAGTAATTTATGCGTATATTAGGTTTAGATGTTGGGACAAAAACAGTTGGCGTTGCAATAAGCGATGAAATGGGTTGGACAGCACAAGGCTTGGAAACGATTAAAATTAACGAAGAAAGAGGCGAATTTGGTTTTAATCGTATTTCTGAGTTAGTAAAACAGTACAATGTGGACAAGATAGTAGTAGGATTGCCAAAGAACATGAATGGTACAATCGGTCCGCGCGGTGAAGCTTGTCAGCAATTTGCAGAAAAATTGGGTGAGCTCGTGCAATTGGAAGTTATACTGTGGGACGAACGCTTGTCAACAATGGCAGCGGAGCGCCTGCTCATTTCGGCAGATGTAAGCCGAAAAAAACGAAAGCAAGTCATTGATAAGATGGCAGCGGTCGTAATTTTGCAAGGATATTTAGATAGTAAATAAGAGGTGACCATAATGGAAGAAAATCAAATTACAATTGTTGACGAAAAAGGTAACGAACATCTATGTGAAATTATTTTCACTTTTGATGCTGAAAAATTTGGTAAAAAATCTTACGTAGTATTCTCACCAATCGGTGAAGTTGACGAAGATGGCGATCCAATTTATGATGCAATGGCTTTCGAGCAAAACGAAGAAGAATCTGGTGGAACATTACTTCCAATCGAATCAGAAGAAGAGTGGGAAATGGTACAAGAAATGTTTAACACTCTTGCTGAGGAAGAAGAAGGCGAAGAATAATATAGTAAGTGCAAACAAACTGATTTCATATTGAAATCAGTTTGTTTGTTATATTTGTACGATGAATGAAAGATTTTTTGTCGAAAGCAGATAGTTATTTGTAGTATAATGATACAGATTGTAGAAAAAAGAAAGAACATGTCTAAAGGATAGACATGTTTTTTAGTATTTTGTAGGTTGTTGTATAGAGTAGGCGAGTACATTATACAATTTGAAATAAGGAGGACATAGGGTAGTGAATCAAATGAAAACAAAAAAACGAAGACGAGTAATTGCAGCTATTTTCATTGCGTTGCTTGTTGTTTGTGGTTCTGCATATGCATATATTGCCTCAGCTTTAAAGCCGCTTAATGCAGAGAGTAAAAAGGAAATTGAAGTGGAAATTCCAAAAGGTTCTTCTACAAGTAAGATAGGAGAGATTTTGGAGGAGAATGGAATTATTAAAAACGGAACGATATTTGGATTATATGTAAAAATGAAGTCAGAACGCGGCTTACAGGCGGGAAATTATTTATTGAGTCCGTCTATGAGTGTAGCGGAAGTAACAGATAGCATGACAGCTGGAAAGGTGCATAGTAAAGCATATTATAAGCTAACAATTCCTGAAGGAATACAAGTTGTAGAAATTGCTGATTTAATAGCGAAGGAATTTAAGTTAAATAAAGAAGATGTTATTCGTCAGTTGAATGATAAAGCATTTGTGCAAAAACTCCAGCAGAAGTATCCAACATTGCTTACTGATAAAATTTTTGATAGCAATATTAAGTATCCATTAGAAGGGTATTTATATCCAGCTACATACCCGTACTATAAAGAGCAAGTAACGTTAGAAGAAATCGTAACGCCAATGCTTGATAAAACAAATAAATTGATTGAGCAAAACGCGCAAAAAATGAAAGAAAGACAATTGGATGTTCATCAATTATTGACAATGTCTTCTTTAATCGAAGAGGAAGCAACGGGTTATACAGATCGGAAAAATATTGCTAGTGTGTTTTATAATCGTTTAGCAAAAGGAATGCCGCTGCAAACAGATCCAACAGTGCTATATGCATTAGGTAAGCATAAGGGACGTGTACTATATGAGGATTTAAAAGTAAATTCTCCGTATAATACATATGTTGTGAAAGGATTACCAGTTGGACCAATTTCGAATTCTGGTGTAAAATCAGTAGAAGCGGCACTTGAACCTGCACAAACAGACTATTATTATTTCTTAGCAGCACCAGACGGTCAAGTGTATTACGCTAAGACGTTAGAAGAACATAACGCGTTAAAACAAAAATATATTACACAAAAGCAATCGTAAATTTTTTGAGGGAAGCGAGAAAAATTCGCATATCCCTCTTTTTTATGATAAAATGTATCGGGTTAAAAACTGGAAGAAGAATCGTTTTTAATATAGAAACGGCCCGTACAAGCTAAGGATAGAGCGAGCTTGTATTTTTCTTTCCGCAAAGAGATAATATTCTTTTTTACTTCTCCATGCGATAAGGAGGACTATCTATGGAGCAACAAGATGCAGTTTATGAATATTTGCAGTCTTTTATCGATCCGAAAGATGAGCTGATTCTTGAAATGGAACAGTATGCGATGGAGTACCATGTACCAATTATGGATCGTCTTGGCATGGAGTTTATGTTGCAATTTTTGCGTCTAATTGAGCCAAAGAGCATATTAGAACTAGGTACAGCAATTGGGTATTCTAGCATTCGCATGATGCAAGCCATTCCGAATTCACGCATTGTCACAGTAGAGCGAAATGCGGATCGATATGAAAAAGCACTTGAATATATAAATCGTTCCCTAGTAAAAGAACGCATTTCTGTTATTTTTGGAGATGCTTTAGAAACGGGGGAGCAAGTAAAAGAACATGGCACATTTGATGTCATTTTTATTGATGCAGCAAAAGGGCAATATCGTCGCTTTTTTGATATATACGAGCCGTTATTAAATCCTGGCGGCGTTATTATTTCAGATAATGTACTATATCACGGTCTTGTGACGACAAAAGAGCACATTGAAAATAGACGTACACGCGGTTTAATTAGAAGAATTAAAACGTATAATGAGTGGCTCATGAATCATGAAGGATATGATACAACCATTTTCCCAATTGGTGACGGGGTAGCAGTGAGTAAAAAGAAGGGGTGACGTATAATGAAAAAACCTGAGTTGTTAGTAACGCCAAGAACAGTGGCGGATATTGCACCACTTGCAAAAGCAGGTGCAGATGCAGTAATGATTGGTGAACAAAAGTTTGGTTTACGTTTAGCTGGTGAATTTTCTCGTGAAGACGTAAAAGAAGCAGTAGCTATTGCACATGAAAATAATATGAAAGTGTATGTTGCAATGAATGCGATGTTTCACAATGAGAAAATAGAAGCTTTAAAAGATTACGTTGCATTTTTACAAGAAGTAAATGTAGATGCAGTTGTCTTTGGAGATCCAGCTGTATTAATGACAGTGCGTGAAGTGGCACCAAATATGCAAATGCATTGGAATACAGAAACAACAGCAACAAACTGGTTTACATGTAACTATTGGGGACGTAAAGGTGCAAAACGCGCTGTTCTTGCCCGCGAATTAAGCTTAGATGAAATTGTGGAATTAAAAGAAAATGCAGAGGTGGAAGTGGAAGTACAAATCCACGGAATGACATGCATGTTCCAATCAAAGCGTTCTTTAGTAGGAAACTATTTTGAGTATCAAGGCCGCGATATGGAAATTGAAAAGAAGAAGTATGAAGAAAACATGTTTTTACATGATAAAGAACGTAATAATAAATATCCAGTCTATGAAGATGAGAACGGCACTCACATTATGAGTCCGAATGATATTTGTTTTATCGATGAATTAGAAGAGTTAATCGATGCTGAAATCGATAGCTTAAAAATTGATGGTGTATTAAAAAGTTCAGAATACATTGTTGAAGTAACGAAGAGATATCGTAAGGCCATCGATTTATGCGTAGAAGATCGCGATGCGTATTATGATGCAAAAGACGATTTATATAAAGAAATTGAAGAAATTCAACCGGTAAATCGCCCGTTAGATACAGGATTCTTCTTCAAAGAAACGGTTTATTAAAAAGGAGGTTCAGCATATGACTGTCAAAGAAATTTCACGTGTAATTGATGGAAAACGTGTTATTGTAAAGAAACCTGAGTTGTTAATACCAGCAGGTAACCTAGAAAAACTAAAAGTAGCTATCCATTACGGTGCAGATGCTGTATATTTAGGTGGACAAGAATTTGGTCTCCGCTCAAATGCAGGTAATTTTACGCTAGAAGAAATGGCAGAAGGCGTTGAATTTGCAAAGAAATATGGTGCTAAAATATACGTAACAACAAATATCTTTGCACATAATGAAAATATGGATGGCTTAGAAGAATATTTAAGAGGGATTGAAAAAGCTGGTGTAACGGGCATTATCGTTGCAGATCCTCTTATTATTGAGACGTGTAAACGTGTAGCGCCTTCTGTTGAAGTGCATTTAAGTACACAACAATCATTATCCAACTGGAAAGCAGCGCAGTATTGGAAAGAAGAAGGATTGCATCGTCTTGTATTAGCTCGTGAAGTAGGCTATGAAGAGATGAAAGAAATCAAAGAGCACGTTGATATTGAAATTGAAGCATTCGTCCACGGTGCAATGTGTATTGCGTACTCTGGAAGATGTACATTAAGTAATCATATGACGGCACGTGACTCTAACCGCGGTGGTTGCTGTCAGTCTTGCCGCTGGGATTATGACTTAATTCAAACAGTATCGCAACATAAAGAAGCAGGAGAACTTCCTTTATTCCAAGAAGAGGATGCTCCTTTTGCGATGAGTCCAAAAGACTTAAATCTTATTTTATCTATCCCAAAAATGATTGAAATTGGGATTGACAGCTTGAAAGTTGAAGGGCGCATGAAATCAATTCACTACGTTGCAACTGTTGCAACTGTGTATCGTAAAGTGATCGATGCATATTGTGCAGATCCAGACAACTTCGAGTTTAAACAAGAATGGTTAGAAGAACTTGATAAATGTGCAAATCGTGATACAGCTCCTGCATTCTTTGAAGGCGTTCCTGGGTATCAAGAGCAAATGTATGGAAATCATAGTAAGAAAACAACGTATGATTTTGCTGGTTTAGTGTTAGATTATAATGAAGAAACAGGCATTGTGACAATAGAGCAGCGTAACCATTTCAAACCAGGTCATGAAGTTGAGTTCTTTGGACCAGAAATTGAAAACTTTACACAAACGGTGGAAAAAATTTGGGATGAGGATGGAAACGAATTAGATGCAGCGAGACATCCGTTGCAAATCGTGAAATTCAAAGTGGATCGACCAGTGTATGTGAACAACATGATGCGAAAAAGCATACTTCAATAAGAAAGAGTGGTAGTTGAATGGGGACGAACAAGCCTGTTGTAATTGGAATCGCTGGTGGTTCAGGATCAGGTAAAACAAGTGTAACAAAAGCAATCTTTGATCAATTTCAAGGTCATTCTATTTTAATCTTAGAGCAAGATTATTATTATAAAGATCAAAGCCATCTGCCAATGGAGGAGCGCTTAAAAACAAATTATGATCATCCGTTAGCATTTGATAATGACTTGTTAATTGAGCACTTGCATCAGTTGCTTGCGTATAAGCAGATTGAGAAGCCTGTATACGATTACACATTGCATACACGCTCGGAAGAAATTATTCCAGTAGAACCGAAAGATGTAGTTATTCTAGAGGGAATTCTTATTTTAGAAGATCCACGTCTTTGCGATTTAATGGATATTAAAGTGTTTGTTGATACAGATGCTGACCTTCGCATCTTACGCCGTATGCAGCGAGATATTAAAGAACGCGGTCGTACGATGGAATCTGTTGTTGAACAATATGTAAATGTTGTGCGTCCAATGCACAATCAATTTATTGAGCCTTCTAAGAAATTTGCGGATATTATTATTCCAGAAGGCGGACAAAATCATGTTGCTATCGATATTATGGTTACAAAAATTGCAACAATTCTTGAACAAAAAGTGAATTTGTAATAGCATAGTAAAAGATATACGATAAGAAGGGATTTTTCCCTTCCTATCGAATACAATGAAACATGCAACCTCACCTAATGTTAGGTGGGGGCATATTTATATGAAATTTCCATACATATCTTCTTTATATAAGGAAGGATTGGAAAAATACGGGGTTGTATGTGACAACTCCACTAGTGTCATTGCGCTAGAAACCTCCGCTATATGATAAGGCGGGGGAGTTTTCATATTGAACTCCTCTTTTTTCAGGGGATTGGTATATAAAAGGAGTGGAAAACATGGCAACAGAAAAAACATACCCTATGACACTTGAGGGGAAACAAAAGTTAGAGCATGAAGTTGAACAATTAAAAACAGTAAGACGTAAAGAAGTTGTAGAGCGTATTAAAATTGCGCGCAGCTTTGGTGATCTTTCTGAGAACTCTGAGTATGATGCAGCAAAAGACGAGCAAGCATTCGTAGAAGGTCGTATTACACAGCTTGAAAACATGATTCGCAATGCAGTTATTATTGAAGATAACGGTGAAGATTCTACAGTAGTAACGCTTGGTAAAACAGTTATTTTCCAAGAGTTACCAGATGGTGAGGAAGAAGCATATACAATCGTTGGTAGCGCGGAAGCTGATCCGTTTGAAGGCAAAATTTCTAACGATTCTCCAATCGCGAGGAGCTTAATGGGTAAGCAAATTGGTGAAGAAGTAATCGTGCAAACGCCAGGCGGAGATATGCGCGTAAAAATCGTTTCTGTAAAGTAAAACATAAAAAGCTAACTCATCGTATGGTGAGTTAGCTTTTTTCATTTCAAGACTCAGATAAAATGAAGAAAATCCTCATAGGTGAAAGTTGTACTTCGTATTAATTTCTTCTGTCTGTTTGTATAAAAAGAATTACACCTCGTCAACAATGAAAGACGAGGTGTTTTTTTATGAAAATGCAGCAGCGAATTATCATAATTTTAGTAGCTTTTATGTGCATGATGTTTATTTTACTTGGCCGTTTAATACAAATTCAGCTTGTGGAAACGGAGTCGTTTACAGATAAACATATTAATTTAATTGAAAAAAGCGTTGCTCAGCGTACACAGGCAGTTATTGTAGATGATGGACGCGGTCGTTTTACTGATCGAAATGGTGAAGAGTTGGTGGATGATGATCAGACAGTTTTAATTTTATTTCCATTTCTAAGACGTACGAACTGGCCGGTGCAAAAGATTGCCAATATCATCGGAGTGCGAGAGAAAGAATTAGAGCAGCAAATACGAATAGCAAACAATCCCGTTGTATTTCAACAAGATGAAAAGCCATTGAAATTAACAAAAGAACAAATGCAGCAAATTAACGATTTAAAGATTCCAGGTATTATAGCAGCACATGCAAGATTGAAGCAGAATGGCATCATAGCAGAGCATCTCATTGGAATTACTGGAGAAAATGAGGAGCAGTTTGTAAAGAGGTACGGGGAAAAAGAAAAGAAGAAAACACCGATCGGTATTTCAGGGTTACAACGCTCGTTTGATGAGTTTTTATTATCAGATGGAGAAGCAAAAATACTGTATCATGTTGATGGGCAAGGAGAACCGATTTTTGGGAAAAACGTTAAGTATACATATCCTGCTAATCCTTTTTATCCACTTATTATAGAAACAACATTGGATAAAAGTTTACAAGTGAGAGCGGAAGAACTTATTAATCAGTACAAGCTTGTGAAAGGTGGTCTTATATTACTTGATATTCAAACGAATGAAATTTTAGCGATGGTGAGTAAGCCGTCTTTACATACAAACAACAAGGAAGCGTATAAGCGAGGTGCAAGTAATCAAATGCTTATCCCGCATTTTCCAGGGTCTGTTTTTAAAACAGTTATAGCAGCTGCTGCAATTGAGGAAGGAATACTTACAGCAAAGCGAAGATTTGACTGTGATATGGATCTTTACGGAGAAGGGAAAGCAGATAGGTTGATGGGGACGCTATCGTTTACAGAAAGCTTTGCTCGCAGCTGTAATCGTACGTTTGCAGTGCTTGGGCGTGAACTCTTACAAAAAGATAAAATGATGATTGAGAAGTATGTAGAGGCGTTAGGAGCAGCGAACAGCGTTGGATGGAAAGGCTCTGTTTTTCATACATCTTTATTTCAGCAGCTCGTAGAAGAAAAAGAGGGAACGATTTGGCGTGATGAAAGAGATAAAACAGTTCGAAAAGCAATTGAACAAACTGCAATCGGTCAAAAAGATGTTCGATTATCACCGCTAGCTGTTGCCAATATGATGGCAACAATTGCAAGAAGGGGTGAAAAGAAAGAAGTCAAAGCTGTTCGGGGCATTACATATAAAAACGGAACGAAATTATTTCATTTTGAAGATCATCTACTACGAGGGAAAACACTCAAAAGAAATACGATAAAGAAGGTGCAGCAATTGTTAAGAGGTGTTGTAACGGCATCAAATGGTACAGGCTCCGCTTATCAATCATTACCACTTACAATAGCAGGGAAATCAGGAACTGCACAAACAGGGAAAGAAAATCGTGAAAATCGTTGGTTCGCTGGTTATTTTCCGTATGAAAGCCCTCGCTATGCTTTAGTCGTCGTTGATTTAGAAACGAATAGGCAAGACAATGTTGTACCACGCATTTTTGCTGATTATGTAGAAGCGATTGCTAAATGGGAACATAAGAGAAAGTGATAAGAAATATTTTCATTTTGTGAAAAAATAGTCCTAATCCTTCAACCTTTGTGCATTTGATGTTACAATAACAAGTATGAAAAATGTCATGGAGGTTTGAATAATGGCAGGAACTAGATTTCAACAAAAGCAACAAAGGCGTCGTCAAAATGGTGTTTTGAACATTGCAATTGGTATCGTGCTATTAGCGGTCGTGATTGTAGCATATCAACTAATCTTTACTTCTGATAATACAGAGCAAGTTGCTTCTAGTGATAAAAAGGTAGCACAGCAAACTGAAAAAGAAAAAGAAGCTGCGAAAAAGAAAGAAAAAGAAGAAGTAGCTAAGAAGAAAGAAGACGCGAAAGCAGCAGAACAAAAGAAAAAAGAAGAGGAAGAGAAAAAGAAAGCGGAAGAAGAAGCAAAAGCAAAAGAGAATGAAAAAGTATCCGCAGAGAAAACAATTGCAACAGCGACAGAAGCATATACAAAACCAGCTTGGAAGCCAGTTGGTACAGAGCAAGGCCAATCACCAGCAATGACATTCCAAAAAGGAAGTACTGACTGGAATGAGATGATAAAGGCCATTGCTTATGCAATTGATATCCCAGCAGATCAGTTGGTGATTCACCGTATTGGAAATAGTGGAAAACAGAAAGCATACGGAAATGTACAAGATAAACAAACAGGTAAAAAATATTATGTAAATATTGATTGGGTAGAAAATGAGGGTTGGAAACCAACGCTTGTTCAAGTCCTAAATTAAAAAAGAGAGAGGTGATAAAGCCTCTCTCTTTTTTAGCGCAATTTTTTCAATTTAAAATGGACAACAGCGCTATAATATGGTCGTTTACTTTCAGGATCCATAATCATTTGATGTGAAACGTGATGTACTTCCATCATAAGTGCCTTATTATTATCAATTTGTTCATTGATTTTCTTCTCTAGCGATGCTAAATTAGCTGCTTCAAAAAATTCAATTTTATCTTCCATCATTTCAAATGTAAACGACATGAATCACACCTCTTTCCGCATGTTCATAGTTTAGTGTATCAAAGTAGACTAAGAAATACCATGTGCATTTTTGTTGACTTTTTAGTGTATAAGGCATATTATACTGATAAATCCGATAAGAAAAAGGGGAATTTTTATGGGTACAGAATTTAATGAACTATTTGATGAATGGGCTCATACGTATGATTCTTTCGTACAGGGCGAAGATGTACAATATAAAGAAGTTTTCGCTCATTATGAGGAAATTTTAGAGGATGTAGTAAATAAATCTTTTGGAAATGTTTTAGAATTTGGTGTTGGTACTGGAAACTTAACAAATAGATTATTAGCTGCTGGTCACACTGTTTATGGTATAGAGCCGTCACAAGAAATGCGTACGATTGCGAAACAAAAACTTCCGCAAGATGTATCAGTTACAGAAGGTGATTTTCTGAACTTTGTTGTCCCTTCGCATATTGATACAATTGTTAGTACCTATGCTTTTCACCACTTAACAGATAAAGAAAAAAATGTGGCAATTGCGAAGTATAGTCAATTGCTAAATAAAGGTGGTAAAATAGTGTTTGCTGACACGATATTTGTAGATCAGGAAGCATATGATAAAACTGTTGAAGCTGCGCAGGAGCAAGGATTTCATCAGTTAGCAAATGATTTACAAACGGAATACTATACTCGTATTCCTGTCATGCAATCTATTTTTGAAAACAATGGCTTTCAAGTCACATTCACCCGCATGAATCATTATGTTTGGGTAATGGAGGCAACGAAGCAATAGAAAGAGGGATTAGATTGAGAATTGCTGTAATCGGAGCGATGGAAGAAGAAGTACGTATTTTACGTGACAAGTTAGAACAAGCAGAAACAGAAACAGTTGCAGGTTGTGAATTTACGAAGGGTACATTAGCAGGACATGAAGTTATCTTGTTGAAGTCTGGTATTGGTAAAGTAAATGCAGCAATGTCAACAACGATTTTATTAGAGCGTTATAAGCCAGAAAAAATTATTAATACAGGTTCAGCTGGTGGATTCCACCATTCTTTAAATGTAGGAGATGTTGTGATTTCAACAGAAGTTCGTCATCATGACGTAGATGTAACTGCATTTGATTATGAATACGGTCAAGTACCAGGAATGCCAGCAGGATTTCCAGCGGATGAAGAACTTGTTGCATTAGCTGAAAAATGTATGCAAGCAGCAGATGGCATTCAAGTTGTAAAAGGTATGATTGCAACGGGAGACTCTTTCATGAGCGATCCAAATCGCGTTGCGTTTGTTCGTGAGAAATTTACTGATCTATATGCAGTAGAAATGGAAGCGGCAGCAGTTGCACAAGTATGTTATCAATATAAAGTGCCATTTGTAATTATTCGAGCACTTTCTGATATCGCTGGTAAGGAATCAGATATTTCGTTCGACCAATTTTTAGATCAAGCAGCTCTTCATTCTACAAACTTTATCGTAAAAGTATTAGAAGAGTTAAAGTAATGTAGCAAAAAGGCAACTGTTTCATATATAGGAAATACATACAGTTGCCTTTTTCCTTTGAGGTGTTAGGTAAGGAGGAAATACGATGAAAGTGTATCGCAGTGTTCATGACCTAATCGGACATACACCGCTTGTTGAAATTACGCGCTTTTTACTTCCAGAAGGTGTTCGGCTTTTTGCGAAGCTTGAGTTCTATAACCCAGGAGGAAGTGTGAAAGATCGGTTAGGGCGAGAATTAATTGAGGATGCTCTTGCTAAAGGGCTTGTTACGCCAGGTGGAACAATTATTGAACCAACAGCTGGCAATACAGGAATTGGACTGGCACTTGCAGCACTTGAGCATAACTTACATGTTATCGTTTGCGTTCCAGAGAAATTTAGTATTGAAAAACAAGAACTTATGAAAGCTCTTGGTGCAACGATTGTTCATACACCAACCTCAAAAGGTATGACAGGTGCTATTGCAAAAGCAGAAGAGCTTCTTGAAGAAATTCCAAATTCATATTCTCCATGTCAATTTGCTAATGAAGCAAATCCACGTGCATATTATAAAACATTAGGTCCTGAACTGTGGGAAGCACTAGACGGAAACATTAACATATTTGTCGCTGGTGCTGGTACCGGTGGAACATTTATGGGAACGGCGTTATATTTAAAAGAGCAAAATCAGCAGATTAAAACAGTTATTGTTGAACCAGAAGGCTCAATTTTAAATGGAGGCGAAGCCGGCTCCCATGAAACAGAAGGAATTGGGCTTGAATTTATACCGCCATTTCTGAATCAAGCATATTTTGATGCCATTCATACGATTTCAGATCTTGATGCATTCTCACGTGTAAAACAATTGGCACAAAAAGAAGGACTTCTTGTTGGCAGTTCTTCGGGTGCAGCGCTTCATGCAAGCTTATTAGAAGCAGAGACAGCAAAGCCGGGCACAAATATTGTAACAATTTTTCCAGATAGCAGTGAACGCTATTTGAGTAAGCATATATACAAAGGGTGGGAATAAAAAATGAGAAAAAAACAAAATTAATTCATGGTATTCATATCGGAGAACCTTCAACTGGAGCTGTGACAGTACCGATTTATCAAACGAGTACGTACAAACAAGAAGGTGTAGGAAATCATAAAGGGTACGAATATTCACGTACGGGAAATCCAACTCGTGCGGCTCTTGAAGAAACAATTGCTGTTCTTGAAAATGGTCATGCAGGATTTGCATTTGGATCAGGTATGGCAGCAATTACAGCGGTGATGATGCTCTTCTCTAAAGGGGATCATGTTGTTTTAACAGATGATGTATACGGCGGAACATACCGTGTGATGTCAAAAGTATTAAATCGCTTTGGAATTGAACATACATTTGTTGATACAACAAACTTAGAAGTAGTAAAAGAAGCAATTCTTCCAAATACAAAAGCAATTTATGTGGAAACACCGACGAATCCACTTTTAAAAATTACAGATATTAAACAAATTGCGGCACTTGCTAAAGAAACAAGACTTATTAACAATTGTTGATAATACATTTATGACACCGTATTGGCAAACACCAATCTCTCTTGGTGCAGATATTGTACTTCATAGTGCAACAAAATATTTAGGTGGTCATAGTGATGTTGTTGCTGGAGTAGTAGCTGTAAATAGTGCAGAGTTAGCAGAGGAGCTTCATTTCGTACAAAATTCAACAGGCGGTATTTTAGGACCACAAGATAGCTTTTTATTACTACGTGGTTTAAAAACGTTAGGAGTACGTATGGAGGAGCATGAAGCAAATGCTCGTGCAATTGCTGAGTTCTTACAAAATCATCCGAAAGTAAACAAAGTGTACTATCCAGGCCTTAGCAGTCACCATAATCATGACTTAGCAGCAGAGCAAGCAAATGGCTATGGCGCAATTATTTCATTTGATGTAGATAGTAAAGAAACATTAAACGCTGTCCTTGGGAAAGTGCAATACTTTACACTTGCTGAAAGTCTAGGTGCAGTAGAAAGCTTAATTTCAATTCCTTCTCAAATGACACATGCTTCTATTCCTGCAGAGCGCCGTGCAGAACTAGGAATTACAGATACATTAATTCGTATTTCAGTCGGAATTGAAGACGGAGAAGATTTAATTGAAGATTTAGCACGAGCATTAGCATAATGGAACAAGCACTACTTCACTCAGTAGTGCTTGTTTTTTATATTTTAAATTTGTGAAACTTTTCACAAATTGGACACACACAAATGAAAAGATCTCGTGTATAGTAAAAAGCATGAAACGAGAAGCTTCACATATATTTATGTGAAATGTTTCACAAACAATAAGATTCATGTAGAAAAGGTAGTTCTATTTTTTTAGCTAATAGGGACATATTTAGACCCTCAGGGACATCATGTGTCCAAAAGCGAAATAGGAGGAAATTACATGGCAGTCAAAGAGAAAGTTGTAAATGAAATGCAAGAAGTAACAGAGATGATTGAGGCGTTAGTAAAGAACGGTCAAAAAGCTTTACAAGCATTAGAAGGATTTACACAGGAACAAATTGACAACATTGTACATGAAATGGCACTTGCGGGTGTGGATCAACATATGCCACTAGCAAAAATGGCTGTTGAAGAAACAGGACGCGGTGTGTATGAAGACAAATGTATCAAAAATATTTTCGCAACTGAATATATTTGGAATAGTATAAAAAACGATAAAACAGTGGGGATTATTCGTGAGGATCCTCATGAGGAAGTTATAGAAATTGCAGAGCCGGTTGGTGTGGTTGCTGGGGTAACGCCAGTAACAAACCCAACTTCAACAACGATGTTTAAAGCAATCATTGCGATGAAAACGAGAAATCCAATTATTTTTGCATTCCATCCTTCAGCGCAGCAATGCTCTATCGCAGCTGCTAAAACAGTGCGCGATGCTGCAGTAAAAGCAGGAGCACCAGAAAATTGCATTCAATGGATTGAAAGACCTTCTGTTGAAGCCACAAAGCAGCTTATGAATCATGAAGGAGTAGCACTTGTTCTAGCAACAGGAGGCGCAGGAATGGTGAAATCAGCGTATTCAACTGGTAAACCAGCTTTAGGGGTAGGACCAGGTAACGTTCCGTGTTATATAGAAAAATCAGCACATGTGAAGCGAGCTGTAAATGATGTGATCTTATCGAAAACATTTGATAACGGTATGATTTGTGCTTCTGAACAAGCAATTATTGTAGATAAAGAAATCTATAATGACGTGAAACAAGAAATGATAGCGAACAATTGTTACTTTGTAACAACAGAAGAACGAAAAAAATTAGAGAAACTTGTTATAAATGAGAATACATGTGCAGTAAATAGTGATATTGTTGGGAAATCCCCTCATTACATTGCAGCGTTAGTGGGAATTACAGTACCAGAAGATACGAAAATGCTCGTTGCAGAAATTAAAGGGGTCGGCGTAGCTTATCCGTTATCCCGTGAAAAATTAAGTCCAGTATTAGCTTGTATAAAAGCAAATTCATTAGAAGAAGGGTTGCAGCATTGTGAAAACATGTTAGAGCTTGGCGGTTTAGGTCATTCTGCAGTCATTCACTCTACGAATACAGAAGTACAAAAGCAGTTTGGATTACGTATGAAAGCATGCCGTCTTATTGTAAACGCGCCGTCATCACAAGGCGGAATTGGTGATGTATATAATGCTTTTATTCCATCACTTACACTTGGATGCGGATCATACGGAAAGAACTCTGTTTCTCAAAACGTGACAGCAACACATTTACTGAATATAAAAAGACTTGCAAACAGAAAAAAGAATATGCAGTGGTTCAAGCTGCCACCAAAAATTTATTTTGAAAAACATGCTACGCAATATTTAGCAAGTATGCCGAACATTTCACGTGCATTTATTGTGACAGACCCTGGAATGGTGAAGCTTGGATATGTTGATACAGTAACGTATTATTTACGTCAACATATGAATGATGTAAAGATAGAAGTATTCTTTGAAGTAGAACCAGATCCATCAGATGAAACGGTATTTAAAGGAGCAGAAATGATGCGAAGCTTCAAGCCGGACGTGATTATTGCTCTTGGCGGTGGGTCAGCAATGGACGCAGCAAAAGGAATGTGGCTATTTTATGAGCATCCAGAAACAGAATTCTTTGGTATCAAACAAAAGTTTTTAGATATTAGAAAACGTACATGTAAATATCCAAAACTAGGAACTAAAGCGCAGTTTGTTGCGATTCCGACAACATCTGGAACAGGATCAGAAGTGACGCCATTTGCAGTTATTACAGATAAAAAGAACAATATCAAATATCCGCTTGCTGATTATGAGTTAACACCAGACGTTGCGATCGTTGATCCGCAGTTCGTTATGACAGTACCGCCGCACGTGACTGCTGACACAGGAATGGACGTATTAACACATGCGATTGAAGCGTACGTATCTATTATGGCAAATGATTATACAGATGGATTAGCTTTAAAAGCAATTGATCTTGTCTTTAAATATTTACCACGTGCATATAAAGATGGAAATGACGAAGAGGCGCGTGAGAAAATGCATAATGCTTCAGCAATTGCTGGGATGGCATTTGCCAATGCGTTTCTTGGTATTAACCATAGCTTAGCACATAAAATTGGACCGGAGTTTCATATTCCGCACGGACGTGCCAATGCGATATTAATGCCGCATGTTATTCGCTATAATGCAATCAAACCGAGAAAACATGCGCTGTTCCCTAAATATGAGTACTTTGTTGCAGATGAGCGTTATGCACATATCGCAAGAATGCTTGGTCTTCCAGCAAGCACAGTAGAAGAAGGCATGGAATCATTAGTACAAGCCATTATCGCTCTTGGAAAAGAATTAAATATTAATATGAGCGTTGCTGGCCAAGGTGTTGAAAAAGAAGCATTTGAAGCGGTTGTTGATATACTTTCTGAAAGAGCATTTGAAGATCAATGTACAACAGCCAATCCGAAATTACCACTTATTTCAGAGCTAAAAGAGGTATATATGCAAGCGTATAAAGGTGTGTAATGAAAGAAAGAGCCGCATGTATTGCGGCTCTTTTTCTTATGGAAAGCTTCTCCCTCATTGGGTATATTTACTTGCCTACGAAACGATGAAAATATGATAAAGTGAAAAAAGAGGAGTGATAAAAGAATGAAAGAGTTGCAGCAAAAAATTGCAGATTATATTCGCTTCGGTCAAGTCATGTTAGCGCTAAGTGCATTTTTAATGCTCGGTTTATTACTCCCAAATGGACAAAAAGAAACGGTGCAAATGTTTGCCATGATGGGGGTTATCGTTACCTTTTTAGGCGGTTCATTTTATTTTTTCCACCGTGCAAAAGAGCTGCGTGACAAGCTAGAGGAGAACGAAAATGAACAGGTATTATAAATAGAAACGTTACTTAAAGAGTACATACCTTTAAGTAGCGTTTTTTTTATCGAAAAATTGGCAAGAAACCCCCATCTTCAAAACGCGCAGGGCATAGCCTAGTTTAAGGTAGGGGTGAATTGCCATTGCGCTCGTAAAAATTGTGGTATTTATACGAATGTATGTTCTTTTTTGCTGTTTTGTAGTATTATTAGGGAAAGAAGGAGGTGAAAATTATGACAAAAGAAAAAGAATATGCAACCTATCAAATTTGGATTAAGAAAGGTCACAAATTGCACGCCTACTTCATGGAAATGTGTCAAAATGCAAAAAATCTCTACAATACAACAAACTTCTATATTCGCCAAGTGTATACGGCCTTACGTACTGATCAACCATTACAGCCACTTCAACAAGAAGTTCTTCATATATTACAAGCACATATTGAAATCATGAATGAAAATCAACTGCATGCATACCAAAAACGCGTGAAAAAACAAAAAGAAAAACCTGTTAAAGAACAGAAAGAAATAAAATGTAACTTGTTTACATTCCCGACAAAAGAGAAATCGTTCCTATCGTATCATTTCTTAGATTGTTTGTTTAAAACAATGAAACAACAAGATTATATGAACTTGCCAGCACAAACGAATCAAGCAGTTATGAAGAAGCTATATCAAAACTGGAAATCATTCTTCGCTTCCATCAAGACATACCAAAAACATCCTTCTACTTTTACGGGCAGACCTCGCATTCCAAAGTATATTAGATCATCTATGAAAGAAATTGTATTTACAAATCAAGTATGTAAACTCCAAGATAAGTACATTCGGTTTCCAAAAACAAGCATAAAATTAAATATCGGTAAATTGTTCGGATATATTGAAAATCTGAAAGAGGTACGTGTTTCTCCTGCTTATGGGAAGTTTAAGGTAGAAATTGTAACAGAACAATCCGAGCCAGCACCTGAGCATATAGACAACAAACGTTATATGAGTATTGATTTAGGTATTACTAACATTGCAACTCTCACAACCAATACAGGAGCCATTCCTGTGTTAGTAAAGGGCAATGTCATCAAAAGTATCAATCAATACTACAACAAGAAAAAGGCGTATTTACTGGGTATTCTTCGTCATGGGAAAGAACCAAAAGAAGGACCACATACATCAAACCGCTTAGAGAGGCTTCATGAGAAACGGTTTCTCAAAATAAAAGATTTCTTCCACAAAATCAGTTACCACATTGTTCATTTCGCAGTTCAACATGAGATCTCTATGATTGTGATTGGGAAAAATACATCATGGAAACAAAACAGTGATATGGGAAACCGACAGAATCAATCCTTCTGCCATACCCCACACAATCTCCTCATTGAAATGATCATCTATAAAGCAAAACGAAAGGGTATTATTGTACAAGTCGTGGAAGAATCGTATACAAGCAAGGCATCCTTTCTAGACAATGATGTGATCCCCACTTATGGTGAGGAAGACATTCCTGTATTCAGTGGGAAACGGATCAAACGTGGCTTGTATCGTACGAAAGAAAACAAACTACTGAACGCAGATGTGAACGGTTCCTATAACATCTTAAAAAAAGCAGTTCCAAAGGCGTTTGCCAATGGAATAGAGGGGTTGTGCCATCAGGCAGCTGTGTCAACTCCACTCGTGTTAAGCATCTCTTGAAGGTGATACACGAGAAACCCCCACTTCAAGATCCGAAGGAGATAAGTGGCGGGAGTTTTCATGATAAAAAACAAAAATAGAATGATGAAAAGTGGCATCCTGGTGGGGATAAAGTGAAACTTCCATCAGTGCGAGGCTTAGTGCTCGTTAGTGGAGGATAAGTAGTTATATGTTTAGTGAATCGGAAAAAATCTTATCTCTCTTCATTAGATTTCATTATGCTAGTATGAGTTTGACTGTTTGCAAAAAGTGTAAATATTTTCTGTTATTTTTTGTAAAAATAATATTCTTTTGTTTATAATTTACATAAGGGGGAGGCTATGTTTCACACAGAACGTTTACAATTTCGGAAATATACAATCGATGATTTAGGTTTCTATGCTTCTTTATGGGCAAACGAACAGGTGATTCGCTACATTGGGAAAGGAACTCCTAAAACGTATGAACAATGCAAAAAAGTCTTGAAAGCTGGATTCTTCCAGGATATGAGCGTGGACTCGGTTTATTCATGATGTTACATAGAGAGACGGGAGAACCAATCGGTCATGCAGGACTTGTCCGTCAGCGTGTTGATGGAAAAGAAGAAATTGAAATTGGATATTGGCTGCTTCCAAAGTATTGGGGAAACGGATATGCGAAAGAAGCCGCAGCGGCTTTTCGTGATTATGGCTTTCAAGTACTTAAGCTTGAAAAACTCATTTCTCTTATTAATCCCGATCACCCAGCTTCTATTTTTGTAGCAAGAAAAACAGGTATGGCTTATGAGAAGACGGTGTTATTTCATAATATGGATGTTCTCGTTTATTCAATGAGAAGAGCAGGGATAGGAAACTAATAACCTGCTCTTTTTTATTTCATAAAGAAAGCACTGCAAACAAATTTGTTCACAATGCTTCAATACACATGTTTTCGATTTTCAGTATAGCTTGAAATAAGAAGAAGTGCAGCTTCATCCCCAATATTACAAACGATATGCGGTACGCAAGCGCTCCAAGAAAACGAATCTCCTTCTTCTACAATTGCAATATCTTCTCCATGTTGTACTTCTAATTTTCCGCGCAAGACAAGATGACATTCTTCTCCTTCATGAGCATTTGGCGTGTTTTCTTTCGGAAAGCCAATAGGAATTTCTACTAATGATAAACGCAGTCCGCCTTGCTCAGCTACATGTTCAATTCTTTGCTGGTCTTTTCCGTAAATACTATATTTTCGTTCTTCTTTTTTAACAACTTTCATTCGATCTTTTTGCTCTAACAATAAATAAGGAAGAGGAACATTTAGAAAATGAGCAATTGTTTCTAGAGTAGAAATAGATGGAGATGTTTTATTGTTCTCCACTTGGCTCATAAATCCTTTAGAAAGTCCTGTTCCCTCACAAATTTGCGCAATTGTAATGCCTCTGCGCTGCCGAATTTCACGTATTGTCGAACCGATATTCATAATGCTCGATCTCCTTTTTCTAAACAGATATTTGTATCATAGCAAATCTTTTTTATTTTTTCTCAATAAAAATCAATTGACGAACAAAAAAATTATTGTATGTTTTGTATTGTGAATAAAAGTTTTATATAACAAAACAATAAAGGAGAAATAACAATGAATCAATATATTGGTAATTTAATTATTCGAATTGTATTAGGAGTTACGTTTTTTGCTCATGGTTTAGCGAAGTTTCAAGCAGGAATCGATAACATTGCAGGCTGGTTTACAAGTATTGGTTTACCAGGGGGTCTTGCATATGGCGTTGCGACAGTAGAATTAGTTGGTGGTATTTGTTTAATTATCGGTTTAGGCGTAAGATATGTTGGACTATTATTTGCACTTATTTTAGTTGGAGCAATTGTAAAAGTGAAATGGTCAGCTGGTTTATTAGGAGATGGAAAAAATCCTGGATATGAAATGGAGCTTGCATTATTAGCAATGGGCGCTTACTTATTTGTTGTGAAAGCAGAAGGATTTGTAGATCGTTTCTTAAAAGCGAAAATGTTGAAAAAAGACTAATTTTAACTAGAATAATAGTATGAGTTTTTGATTTTACCTTAATATAGAAATTTGTACAGTGAACTGTGGTCATCATATTCCATTTATTATGAAATAGAAAAAGGAAGCCTGAATTAGGCTTCCTTTTCTGCATCTCCCGCTATTCGTGGGCAGTAAGACCCCCACCTCAAGATTGAGAGAAAAGCGAAGAAGAGAGGTGGGGGATAAAGAAACCCCCACTGATGGAAGTTTCACTTTATCGTACAATTGCTTTTTCATTTTGCAAAAACATCTCATCAAACTGCTTTGCCATTTCAAAATCAAGTTTTGTCAAACCTTTTGCATTCCATGATGACAACGTAATAATAACTGCTTTATACTGGATAAGGATGAATGGATGGTGATTGCGTTCTTCTGATAGTTTGGCCGCTTCAGAAACAAATTCGACACCTTTTAAGTAGTCGGAGAACATGTATTTTCGTTCAATCCATTTTTCGTCTTTTACTGTCCATTTATCCAACTTCATTAACTCTTCTTGAACTTCTTCATTAGTTAGTCGTTGCATTATTTGTCACATCCTTTATTGGGAGTAAGGCAAGCCCGTTATTGATTAAACGCTGAACTTCTTCATTATTTTTAAAGGAAGAAAGCTGTTGTAACAATGCTGCACGTTCTGGAATCTTCACTTTATGTTCTAGTAATAACTCTAAAATCTCAAGGCGTAGTAGCCATTCTTTTTCATAAAACTTATCTAATACGTGATGGATTGCTGCAAGCTGTTCTATATGCTGTTCGTGTAATAAATCTTCGCTGCGAATATCACGAACCGTTTCGTACATTTTTTCAAGTTCTGTTTGCGCGCGCGGTGCAGGTATTACTTCGTCTTCTTCTGTTATTGGAAAGAATGCTGTTGGATCTGCTGCACCAGGGAAAACAGAAGGAATTGCTGAACCAACTGCCATATCAAATGTACCCCAGGCCGCATCAAATAATAAGCGATCTTTTAAAGTGACTGTACAATTTGTAAATGAAATGACAGCGACTTTTTCCTCATTTTTAATAATGTCGGTTACTGTCCCTGTTACATGTACACCGCTTGTAAAAGTAAGCTCAGCTTTGTTGCCAACAGAGATTCCTAATGTGTTTAATTCTTCGTCTGTGCAAGACTCTAATGCGATATTATTTTGTAACAATCCAATTGGTGTACCAAACCCATCTTGGTGCACATCTGTAGAATGATTTGGCAATTGTGTATGATTGATAGCTAATGCAGTTGGACTACCTGTTTTTATATAAATAGCCTCGCCATTTTCATCTTTTACTACTTCAACTAGTGTTCCTGTAATTTGTAATCCGCTGTTTAAAGTAACTGTCGCTGTATTTTCAGAACGCAGTGCTTTATCTAAACCTTTTGTACCACCTGATTTGAATGCCATTGTTTCTGAGAATTTTTTAAGTGCTTCAATCAATTCTTCGAAAGAACCACATACAAAAAGCTGCGGTTGCATTTTTGTTACATCGTAGCTCGTTTGAATACATGATTCAATGGAGAATGGAACTTTTTTAACAGCGTCAGTTAAACAATGTTTGCTTTCACCTACAGATGAAAGAAGTCCAGCACCGTAAATTTTCGGATTCTGTATATCACCAATCAATCCGTATTCTACTGTCCACCAGAAAAGACGGGAAATTTGTTCTGCTTCTGATAGGCCAGAAACATGTTTTTGTTTTTCTTCCACTTCTTTCTCTGCCGCAATAATTTCTTCTGGAGTAGATGTGCGGCTCTCTTTTACAATCGTTAATTGGCGAACCGCTTCAAATAATTCGTGCTCTTCCTTTGTAGAGAAAGCTTTTGCTCCAATCTGTCCGAACAATTTTACATATTTTGCATATGTAGGATCGAGTAGAATTGGTGCATGTCCAGCTGCTTCATGAACAATGTCAGGAGCTGGTGTATATTCAATATTTTCTACTTTGCGAATATCTGTCGCAATTGGCAGGAGACCATGTCCTTGGAAATCAAAGAATGCTACGCCAGGAATTAAGCCGTCAATTGTAACAGCTCCCCAGCCGCTCGGTGCTAAACAATTGTTCATTTCTTCTACTTTTGGAATGGCATCTATATTAATACCGGAAGACTGTAATCCGTTTACATACGCTGGATGTGCAACGTCTTTTAAAAAGTTATGATTTTGTCTCATAATGTAGCGCCATACAGCGTGATCAATAGGTGTGTATTGGTCGTAATGCTGCTTTGATACAAATGGTTTTAAATGTGATGGAATTTCTGCTGTTTTTGTCATATAGATATATCCCCCTTTATGTAAAAAATGCTATGTTCCGTTTTTTATGCGCGTCACTCCTTCCAAAATAATGTAAACGCTTATAAAATTTTATCATAAAATTCCGAATTATTTAATATTTGTTTTTGCTGCAAATAAAAAAATCCCTATCGGAAAATACGATAGGGATGATAAAAATTGCGGTACCACCCTACTTGTAAACAAAAAACTGTTTACCATTCTCTTAAGATAACGGAAAGAAATCAAATGTAATCTGTTTGCATTATCGACAAAAAAGAAATCGTTTCTATCGTATAACTTCCTAGATTGTTTGTTTAAAACAATGAAACAGCAAGAATATATGAACCTACCGATGTAAACGAATCAAGCGGTATGGAAGTTTCACTTTATTTTTGCAAACTTTGTATACTCTTCGCTTCAGTAACGAAAAGCTATAAGAAAATGAAAGGTAGGAGGTAAAGTTCATGGAAATGGAGCAAGGGGTATTACCATTATTAATACATGGGGCAACAATTTTTTTAATGGTGTCTTTTGTTATTGCTGCACTGTTATGGTGGAAAACAAAATGTGGTGTATATGGCTGGTTTTTTAGTCATCTTATATTTCTAAGCTTTGGGATTGCAGCTTGGGTACATATTTTACAAGAACCGTCTGTTGGAGAGGGATTTGAGTCAGAAAATAATTCGCTTTATATTGGAATTGCCGGCCTATCGTGGGGAGTTAGCATGCTATTGTTTATAAAAGGAATGCAGGGAATTGCAAAGCTTGTAAAGTGAGGTATTCCTATGATAGAAAATGGATTTCATTTTTAGCAACACCAACTGCCTCTTGGTCGATGGATAGGTTATGTATAATCAGAGCGGATGGAAGTAAGTTTGAAGCAGTTAATCAAATGTTGATTCAGCCAAAATGGTTTCAATGGGCACCATCAAAAAATATTCTTGCATACATAGAAGGAGAAGGACGTTTTACCGTCGAAAATAAACATTTAAAATTAAAAGAACTTCCTGCTTTTCAACAAGCTACTTTCACTCCAAAAGGTTATGTTGATTGGGATTTCACTTGGAATAGTAATATGTTGATTACAATTTCTAGAGCAATGATCCGAAGCAACGTCCGCAGCCTTCACTATATCAAATCAATGTTGCGAATGCACAGCAGCGTCAAATTACAACCCCGTCAAAAGGGTACGGAGATTATTATCCGTACTATATAAAACGCACAAATCAACTCCTAATGGATATGCTTTGCTAATATGTGGATTGCAAATTCAGACAGTTCACAAGCGAGAAAATGGATTCAAAATATAGACGAAGCAGTAAATTATTATGAGAAACGAGATTGGGAGCATGTTGTATCCGTAAAAGAATAAACATATGCGTGCTCTGATTTCAGAGACGCATATTAAAAGAGTGTATAGTTTGTCATAAAATTTTCGCCATATAGTATTCATTTCTTGGTTGTCCATCAACAATCAAACCATGCACTGCTTCACCTTCAATAGCAAACCCTATCTTTTTATATAACGCAATGGCTCTTTCGTTATGAGACATGACTGTTAATTCTAGACGCAGTAATTGTTGTGTACGAGCCCATTGTTCGATTTCTTGAAGTAATCGTTTGCCGATTCCTTGACTTGCATATTGCTGGAGGACGCCAATGACTAAATATGCAGCATGTTGCTTTCGCCTTACTGCTCCGCCGCGAGCTATTATGTAACCAACAAGTTGCTCATCTTTCTCCGCTACTAAGAGTGTTGAATTATGAGGAGAGAGAAGTGCTTGAATCATAGATGTTTGTTTCTCTATCGTAAAGTTTCGCTCATTAGGCTCAAATAACATAAAATTTGTTTCTTGATCAATTGTTTGACATAGCTGCAAAAACGGAGCTGCATCTACTTCTGTAATTTCACGAATCATCAAAATCACCCATTTCTATTTTTGCATAACACATTATATTCGTTATGTAGATGCTGAACTCCTGTAAGGAAAGGGTCATATTACTTTGTTTCCCCCTTAAATTTAGATATATGTGGATCCTCTCTTTTTTTATAAAGAGAGGATTTTTTTGTAAGGAAGAGAAGGAGAAGCTTCTATGAGTGAAGGGATTTCATTTTAATACAGAATAGAAAGGGATTTTGGTATGAAACTTATTTTTGTCAGGCATGGAGAAGGAGAGCATACAACAAATCTGCCGGATAGTTTGCGAATAAATCATCCAATTCTCACAGATAAGGGAGAAGAGCAGGCTGTATCGCTGCGAGGGAAATTCCCTCTACGTGAGAGTGATATATTAATTACAAGTCCGACAGTACGAACATTACAGACAGCTGCGTTATGGAGTGAGCATGTTGCTTGTAGGAAAGTTGTCCATCCATATATTTCGCCTCGTATTTTTCCATATCGAGAAGGAGCGAGAACGTTGCCTTGTGACCAAATGTTAAGCCAAAAGAATATGCAGCAGTTGTTCCCTCAATTTTCATTAGCAGAAGAACACAATGACGAGTTATGGAGTAGTGGGATCAATACGATTTCAGAGCTTGAGTTTTGCACGGCCGCTCATAGCTTCATTGAATGGTGTAAAACGTTACAAGTTTCACGCGTAATAATTGTTTCTCATGATGGAACGATTACAGCATATAGGCAATATGTAATGAAACAAGTATTAACGAGGGGAAACTTTTTAGAGGAAACAGGGATGTATGAAATTCGATTATAGTAGAAAAGAGATCAAAATAAAGTGAAACTTCCATCAGTGAGGGGTAAGTGTTTATAAGAGCCTGGTCGTGTACTAACGATAAGTAGGAGTTTACTCATCTAAAAAGATTAAAAATATGCTTTTTTATAAAATTTGACATTGAGAACATAATTTTTTTACAAATAGTAATGAAAATCATTATCGTTTGTGTTATTATAGGTTCAAGTTTTTATTTGCAAATAAAAGTGGTTATAAAACGAAACCGGTTACGAATGTTGTTGTATTCATGTAATTAATTTAATTACAAAAATCAGGAGGAATATATGGTTATTCAGTTTTTAAGAGAGAACAAAGCAGTTTCCTATGTACTAGCAGCAGTGCGTATTTATATTGGTTATACGTGGCTTATGGCAGGGATGAAAAAGCTAACAGGTGGATTTGACGCAACAGGTTATTTAAAAGGAGCACTTGAACAAGCATCAGGAGCTCATCCTGCAGTGCAATCATGGTGGGCATCCTTTTTAAATGAAGTAGCAATTCCAAATGTAGAGCTATTTAATTTTTTAGTTACATGGGGAGAGCTTTTAGTTGGAATAGGGTTAATTGTTGGATGTTTAACGAAAACAGCTGTATTTTTTGGCCTTGTAATGAACTTTTCCTATATGTTTAGTGGGTCAACGGGTGTGAATCCACAATTAGTAATCTTGTCTATGTTTATTTTAGTTTCAGGTTATAATGCTGGCAAATTTGGTGTAGATGGATTTATTTTATCAAAAATTTTTAATGAAAAATCACGCAATTATAAAAAGCAAGCCGCTTAGCGTATAAAAGGGGGTATCTCATTATGAGATACCTCTTTTAACGAATTTGGGGTGATTTTGCTATAAAGTGAAATTTTCATCAGTGGGGGTTAGTAGGATGCGTCTTGAAAAACTCATCAACATACTGCATAAACTCTTGCGGCTGTTGACGAAACGGTGCATGTTCGCCTTCTTCGATAATATGAAATGTACTGTTTTTTAAGAATTGATGATACGTTTCGCCTTTTTCCCAGGAAACGCTTTTATCATTTCTTCCCCAAATAATTAACGTTGGCACTTTGATTTCATCAGCGTTAATGCGTAAACGGCGCGGCCACATTTTGCCTAACTCGTCATGATGTGCTGTATCTTCACGTTTATACTTGACTTCTTCCTCGCGATATTCTTTCGGAGTAGAGACAGTACTTAAATCAGTCGATAATGTTGGTTTTGGGGATCCTTTCCCGTGTTGTAAAGTTTCTGCTCCTACTGCATCCGTTAAAATAAGGTGGGTTACAGCATCAGGATATAAGTATGTTAAATTTAAAGAAATTTCTCCGCCCATAGAGTGTCCTAATACAGCGAATGTATCATATCCTAACTTTTTCATTAATTTATAATACAAATTTGCTTGGTTTGGGAAGGAATAGCGAAAATCCATCGGTTTTGAAGAATGGCCGAAACCTAAAATGTCGACAGCAATAATTGTATGATTTTTTGCTAAATCTGGATAAATATCACTAAATCCATTTGATGAGCCTCCAAAGCCATGAAGCATAAGTAAAGGTGGTTTATTTTTACCAATTTGTTTGAAGTAAATGGTTTGTCCATCAATTTCAATCATTTTTTCGTTTGTCTCTAGTTTTGTTGCAATTGTTTCTTTTATTTGTGTTGCTTTTTTTGTTTGCTTCTCAATTGTGCTGCAGCTCGTTAATGTTGTGAGAACAAAGCAGCTGAGCATGTAGAGCTTCCATCGTTTCAAAGTGGTTTCCCCTTTCTAGCATAGCGCTGCATCCATCATAGCAAATATGAAATCTCGTTTACCAGGAAGATTCTCTCCGTTTTTTATCATGAGAGGAGAAAGCAACGTTTCTTTAAACTCAAATGATAGCAGTTTGTCCCTAAAGCTTTTTTGTGAATGAGGAATATCGATACGAACAGTTCCATTCCATTGATTACATATGGATAGCAGTAAATGCAAGGCATATTCTTCATTGCGAGCAATAAGGGGAGTAACGCATAAGGTATTTCCTTTTCGTATACATAACGCAAAAGCTTCTAGTCTATTATTTTTTTCTATTTTTAATGCAAGGTGTGTTCGGTTTAAGAGTATTGAATACAACTTGGAACGATGAGCACCGCTTGCTATGAAATCGAGTTGAATAAGCGTGTTAAGATCCTGACTCGTGATTTGACTAGTAGAAAAGGAGTTGTTTTTTGTTGCTGTGCTATTTCGTTCTAATCGATGAATAGAAGTAATTGTGTTAAATCCATATGTATGATATAACGGCATACCAGCATCCGTTGCAATGAGAACAAAAGGTTGTAATGGCGGAGCATTTTTTATGCAAATGTCCAGCAAAGAGCGTGCTAATCCTCTTCGTTGAAAATTTGGATGAACAATAAGCATACCAATAGAAGTAAATCCTGTTTTATATGGAAAAACAGCGATACAAGAGATGAGTTTGCCTTCGTTATCATGGCCAAACAAAGTACCGATAGAAAAGAAGGTTTCAAATTGTTCCTTCATAAACGAAATGTCATGTAACCAACCTACTGCATCACAAAGAGATAGAAGTTGTGGGATATCAGACTGATTTAGTGCTTTTATCTGCATATATTATGCTCCCTCGTTTTTCTTTAGTAGATACATTTTATCATGAAAAAATCAAAAGATTTTGTCTTGTTGTGGGTTAAGGAAAGAGAGTGTGTGTACAAACATACTACATTTGGAATAACCGTATATATCAATAACTAAAACGAAAAAGAAATACAGCTTGCAACGATATTCACCTTAAATTAACAAAATATTTACATATTTCCAATTTCCGCTTAACAGTTGTCTATTAAATTGGGGAGTGGGGATTGAATTAAGAATTTAGGGGGACTTATAAGGTGAAAAAATTTATGAAGAAAGCATGGCCGTTTGCAGTTGTTTCATCGTTAGCACTTACTTCAATTGTAACATGGAATGTTACGCGTTCAGATGTAATTAAAGCAGATGAAAAAGACGACAATGCAAAGATTAAAAATGTAATTGTCTTAATCGGAGATGGAATGGGCCCTTCTTATATGACAGCGCATCGTTATATGAAGGATAACCCAAAAACATTTGAAATGGAGCAAACAGAATTCGATAAGCATCTGGTAGGCACACAAGTTACATATCCAGAAGATGAGCATCAAAATATTACAGACTCTGCTTCTGCTGCAACTGCAATGTCAGCAGGAATCAAAACATACAATGCAGCTATAGCGGTAGATAATGACGAAACAAACGTAAAGACTGTATTAGAACAGGCAAAAGAACGTGGGAAATCTACAGGTTTAGTTGCAACTTCTGAAATTACACATGCAACACCAGCAGCCTTCGGTGCGCATGATATTAATCGAAAAAATATGGATGCAATTGCAAATGATTACTTCGATGAAAAAATTAATGGTAAGCATAAAGTAGACGTTCTTCTTGGTGGCGGTGTAAATAACTTTGTAAGAAAAGACCGCAATCTTACAGAAGAATTTAAAAAAGATGGTTATAGCTATGTAACAGATCGTCAGCAGTTATTAAATGATAAGAATGACCAAATTCTTGGATTGTTTGCACCAGGCGGTTTCGATAAAATGATTGACCGCAATGACAAAACACCTTCTTTAGAAGATATGACAAATGCTGCAATTGATCGTTTAAATAAAAATAAAAATGGTTTCTTCTTAATGGTAGAAGGCAGCCAAATTGACTGGGCTGGTCATGATAATGACGTTGTTGCAGCGATGAGTGAAATGGAAGACTTTGAAAGAGCATTTAAAGCAGCAATTGAGTTTGCGAAAAAAGATAAGCATACACTAGTTGTAGCAACTGCTGATCATTCTACTGGTGGTCTTTCTCTTGGAG
Source organism: Bacillus sp. EA-CB0995 (assembly GCF_055814245.1). NCBI lineage: Bacteria > Bacillati > Bacillota > Bacilli > Caryophanales > Bacillaceae > Bacillus > Bacillus sp. EA-CB0995. Next base: position 1,330,893 of record NZ_CP169269.1, read on the forward strand.
CAAACGGCGTGTACAATTTTGATGTAAAGCCAATTAAAGCAGCAAAACGTACACCTGATTTTATGGCATCTGAAATCGCGAAAGGTGCAAATGTTGAAGAAACATTGAAAAAGTATATTGATTTACAATTAACACCTGAAGAAGTTAAATCTGTGAATGATGCTGCGACGTCAAAAGATGTAACAAAGATTGATAATGCAATTGAAGCAATTTTTAATACACGCTCTTACACAGGTTGGACAACAGGTGGTCATACTGGTGAAGATGTTGGTGTATATGCATTTGGGCCAGGAAAATACTTATTTGCTGGCGTTCAAGAAAATACAAACTTAGCAAAACGTGTATTTGATATTATTGGCGGTGGCGACCCAAATAAAGGTAGACGCTAATATGAAGAAAAAGCGGGGCTTCGTTGCCTTGCTTTTTTCTTTTTGATTTTGGAGGGGACATATATGAAACGAATTCTAAAGAGATTAGGGATTTTAGGCATAATAAGTTTTCAATTATGTGGATGTAGCTCACAAGAAAAAGTACAAAAAGACATAATGAAAAAAGAAGAAACGATTCATAAAGAAGAGAAAAATAAAAAGATGACAAAGCCTATACCGGAGGAAGAACAACAAGCAATTGAAAAGTTAATAGATTCCTATGTTCAAACAATAAATGAGAAAAACTTTGAGGGGCATATGGCACTTTTTTCAACGAAGTCATTAGGATTAGAGGATACAAAAGCCCAAAAAGAAGCAGAATTTAAAAATAAGAATAAAAAAATCGAATTATTGGATTTTAGTGTAAGGAATTTTGAAGGAGAGTATGCTGTAGTAGAAACAAAAGAGAAAGAAGAATCTGCTGAAAAAGAAAGTTCGTTACACCGTAGGAAAAGAAAACGGTGTATGGAAGATAGAAGAGGTACGTGTGATTGAAGAAGGATAAAGTGAAACTTCCATCAGTAGAGGTCTTACTACCCGTTAATGCGGGATAAAAAAGAAGTTCTCTAAAATCGAGAACTCCTTTTACACAGGTAATAAAATGCGCTCTGAACACGATTCAATATCATCAATATCTTGACGGATAGATGCCATCTTATTGTCAAGTTCTTCAGCTTTCATAGCGGCATCATGTAATTCCTGCTTTAAATATTCAGGGATATTTCCTTCATATTTATAATACATTTTATGTTCTAAACTTGCCCAGAAATCCATTGCTAACGTACGTAATTGAATCTCTGCAAAAACATCTTGTGTTCCTGAATTTAATGCTAATGGATACTTAATAATCATATGGAGACTTTTATAGCCATTTGGTTTTGGCATTGCAATATAATCTTTAACTTCTATGATTTCCATATCTGTTCGTTTTTCTATCAAATTTTTTAAATAGTAAATATCTTCCACGAAACAACATGTAATTCGAATACCAATAATATCGAATAAATGATGTTGGGCGTTTTCGACAGTTGGTCCTAAGTTTTTTCGTTCTAGCTTTTTAATAATACTTTTTGGTTGTTTTAATCGTGTTTTTATATGTTCAAACGGGTTGTAGTCTTCTAGAAACTGAGCTTCCCGGTTCATAATTTCAAATTTTGTTTTGAGTTCTTCAAGAGCAAATGTATAAGGTAATACAAATGCTTTCCAATAATCAACTGTTGTTTGGTTATATTCCATTATATACACACCTTTTTCTTATTTGGAAGGTAAGGTTGCTTAAACTAAATACCAAATCATATACGCACATGCTGCGAATGATGAGATCATAAAGCGGTAGCGTGTTTTCATTAGGCTGTCCTCCTTCACACATAGTGTTTGTTATAACTATGTACATTTTCTATACTAATTGATTGATGTGAATTCCGTATGAACAAATTGTTTCAGTTATTTGTCTTTTTTATATCGTTGAATTCGAGGTGTTTTTGCGTTCTTTGTATAAGTTTCTATATGATTGCAGTATTAATGATTGTAATGGGAAAAAGTGATGAAACTATAATTCGATTATATCGATAGTATATATCGAAGAATGAATCAGTTCTTCAAATAAGGAGAACCGTTTTTTTATAGAATTGACAAAGTGAATTACAGAGTTTATGATATAAATCGTAATGATTACGTTTTGTTTCAAAGAATGAATTTTCTAGGAGGTGTAAACTTATGCGTGTAAATATTACATTAGCTTGTACAGAATGCGGTGATCGCAATTATATTACAAAGAAAAATAAACGAAACAATCCAGAGCGTATTGAACTAAAAAAATATTGTCCGCGATTAAAGCGAGTAACATTACATCGTGAAACGAAGTAAACGGCTAGAAATTCTAGTCGTTTTTTGTTATTTGTAAAGGGAATAGGGAGGGGAATACAGTGATATCGTGTGTGATGACATAAGTGAATTTATAGTTAGATGTAAAGACAAAAAATAGATAATTTGTACTCTCGATAACAACGTGCTGTGTCAATCTAATATGAAGCTGAGATACATACGGAGGTTTGCTAGAAAAAACGTGGACAAGGATACAAGCAAAAGGAGTTTTATTTCATATATTTATAGTATATTTCAATAGAAAGGAGTTTATTTATTCTTGCCCCCAAAAGATCAAAAATTTTTCCATCCGTATGAGTCTCCGGTTCCGATTGCAGGAGCTCAAAGACCACAAAAATTACACGTATTTACAACAGGACCTATATTGAGAAATCCCAATACTGAGATTGTGGTTGTTACGCTTTTGAATGAGGATTTCTATGAATCCAAAACGGTCACTGTGTCCGTGTTAGATTGGCAAAATACGTGGAATCCTACAGAGTTTGCTAAGGCAGGATTTCTAGCCGGACAAGCTATCAATCCGTCTTTATCGACACAAGGGGTTCAACCGCAGCAAACTAATATCGTTCCTCCTAACAATGTCCAATCGATTTTTACACCTCTTACATTTACGATTCCGCCACGCGGTCTTTTTACGATTCACGCATCTCCACCACAACCTGCACATCTGCCAAGTCCTTGCTACGAAGTGATTGTTACTTTTTCGTCTAATTTTACTCACCCACCTGCTCCTATCAGACGTGTCATCGTCAATACATTTGGGACTAATGCTGCGGGTGTGCCGCAAGAGGGAAATACCGTCTTGCATAATCAGTTGATACCTAGTCCTATAACTTCACCTGTTCCTTTCTCTCCAATAGCTCCTCCACCTCCACCTCCTGTCCTATAAGGATTAGAAACAAAATCTAGGGTTAGGAGATTCGGCACGAATAGCAGCATAAATTTCAATCATTTTTATCCCGCTATTCGTGGGCAGTAAGACCCCCACCTCAAGATTCAGAGAAGAGTGAAGAAGATAGGTGGGGGATAACTGCTGGCATGCGCCCGATTGGGCAGGCTTTCCATCAGTGGGGGATGAAGAAAACCCTCGCTGATGGAAGTTTCACTTTATGCCAACATCAATCCCCTTCAATAAGTAATTTGGATGGGACTCTAAATGTATGATAAAAAAGGTTTTGATTTGATAACGGACTTTGAAAAAGACAAGAATTGATATTTGCGTTGTACAGACACAAACAACCACTCGCCCACATACATATAGGAAAGACCACTATTTTTGCGGAGGTGAAGAGGTTGAGTCTGTTCGCCGCAATTGGATATATGATTCGCGAAGTTTTTATTTTCGTATCGTATGTCAAAAATAACGCATTTCCACAGCCGTTGTCGCCTGATGAGGAGAGAAGGTACTTAGAGCTTATGGAGCAAGGAGATGCGCACGCAAGAAATCTCCTCATCGAACATAATTTACGTCTTGTGGCACATATTGTGAAGAAATTTGAAAATACAGGAGAAGATGCAGAAGATTTAATTTCCATCGGTACGATTGGTTTAATTAAAGCGATTGAAAGCTATTCGCAAGGAAAAGGAACAAAATTGGCAACGTATGCTGCTCGATGTATTGAAAATGAAATTTTAATGCACTTACGCGTATTAAAGAAAACAAAAAAAGATGTTTCTCTTCATGATCCAATCGGGCAAGATAAGGAAGGGAATGAAATTTCTTTAATAGATATTTTAAAGTCAGAATCAGAAGATGTGATTGATACCATTCAACTGAGTATGGAGCTTGAGAAAATTAAAGAGTATATCGATATATTAGATGAACGGGAAAAAGAAGTAATTGTAAACCGATTTGGTCTTGGCATGGAGAAAGAGAAAACGCAGCGGGAGATTGCGAAAGCACTTGGTATATCGCGGAGCTATGTATCGCGTATTGAGAAGAGGGCATTAATGAAGATGTTTCATGAATTTGTTCGTGCAGAAAAAGAGAAGAAGGGGAAATCTTAAAGATGGAAAGTGCCTGATTTTATTCGAAAGCAGGCACTTTTCTTTTTGGATAAAATGAAACTCCTTTGATAAATCTATGTTCACGGTTGAAAATGATGGGTTCTATCTGTAATATTAAAAGGTGCTAATAATTTATGATATAGAAACAAAAATAGGAAAAACTACATGTAATAGTCTTATTAGAAAATTATATATCATAGTAGGGGGTTTCGCAGTTTGCGACGTACGTTATATCGATTATTGATTGAACTTACAAACGGTCGTTTTACGTCCTATGTATTGCGTAAATTTGCGCAGTCGCGTTTAAGCTCGATTATTATTCCGTCTTATGCGAAAGTATTTCAAATTAGGCAAGATGAGATGGAGAAGGATTTAAAAGAGTACGGAACGCTGCATGAATTATTTACGCGTAAATTAAAACAGGGAAAACGAGCAATTGATACAGAGGTATCCAGCGTTGTGAGTCCGGTTGATGGTGTTTTTGCAGATCACGGTCCTATTGATCAGGCAAAAATGTTTGAGATTAAAGGGAAACAATATTCTATTGTAGATATGCTTGGTACGGAAGAACGAGCAGCGCGCTACGCGGGTGGTACATATATGGTTATTTATTTAAGTCCAAGCCATTATCACCGTATTCATAGCCCGCTTTCAGGTGCAGTGACAGAACGTTTTGTACTTGGAAGGAAATCTTATCCTGTTAATGCAGCAGGTATGAAATATGGAAAAGATACGTTATCCAAAAACTATCGCTCTGTAACTGAAATAGAGAGTGAGGGGTCGCGGTTAGCTCTTGTTAAAGTAGGCGCAATGTTTGTTAATAGTATTGAACTGTTGCATGAGAGAGAAGTTATTCAAAAAGGTGAAGAGATGGCTTACTTTACATTTGGTTCTACAGTCGTTCTATTATTTGAAAAAGATATGATTGAAGTAGTTCAATCATTAACTAGTGGGCAAGAGGTTCGTGTTGGTGAAAAAGTCGCAACTCGATTATAAAAGAAGCAGCTTTTATATAGCTCGTTTCACTTTATAATAAAAGAGCCGTCTTATAGATGGCTCTTTTTACAAGTAAAGCAGTATCTGTTTTGCACTGACTGGGCAGTAAAGCTCTAACTTTAATATATAGAGCTTATTAAGGCGATCCGGTCAGCTAATCATAAGCGGGTAAAAGTCCGCCTATGGAAGTTTCACTGTATATGTATTTAAGACGATTTCAAAAGCTTGTCCTCTAGTGAGCGTCTAATGATTTCTTGTTTAATAAGTAAAATGAAGTCGGGATTTAATTTTAATTCTTTTGCTTTATAATAAGACTCAGTGAGTAATTCAGTAGATAACTTTTCCATATGTTTCGCCGTCAAGACGGTTCACCTCCTGCGAAAAAGGTAAGTTTGTCTCATTTAATGTACCAAAATTTGTCTTATATCACAATCTGCTGGTTATCCACATGCTATCGTGGATAAGATGTGTAATAATTGTTGGTAATTTTAGAATTAACTGAAACTTCAATGTGGAAATTGTGTACAAGTTTATCCACAGGTACGCAATCGAAAAATGCTGTCGAAAAATTTTATCCAATTTTAACGGACAGCAGCCGTTAGAAGATTTATCCTGCTACTAACGGGCAGTAGCAGTGGAAATTACGAGAAGAATAACTTCCTGTAAGAGCCCGATAAGTTCAACTAACCCTTTTTGAGAGAAAATCGCTCTCAAAAGAGAAGTTGAACTTTACAAAACCCCTCAAAGAGGTGAAAGAGATTGAGTTTATTTTTACCGAATGAATACGTGAAAAACGTGTATCATATTCAACCTGAAGAATTGGAAGATCGAGGTATAAAAGGGATTATTACTGATTTAGATAATACCTTGATTGAATGGGATCGTCCGAATGCGACGCCGCAATTAGAAGAGTGGTTTGCAAAAATGAAAGAACACGGCATTCAAGTGACAGTTGTTTCGAATAATAACGAACAACGTGTAAAAGATTTTGCTGATCCACTTGGTATTCCGTTTATTCATAGTGCACGTAAGCCACTTGTTCGTGCTTTTAAACGAGCGCTAACGAAAATGAATCTGCGTGCGGAAGAAGTAGTTGTAATTGGAGATCAATTATTAACGGATGTGCTTGGAGGTAATCGTGTTGGACTGCACACGATTTTAGTTGTTCCAGTTGCACAAACAGATGGGTTTATGACTCGTTTTAACCGGAAAATTGAGCGTAGAATTATGCGTAATATGAAGAAAAAAGGTTTAATTAATTGGGAGGAATAAAGCTTGACTGAGACATTTAAATGTATTGGATGCGGTGTTGCAATCCAAACAGAAAATAAAAATGAAGTTGGTTATGCACCAGCTTCTTCGTTAGAGAAAGAACATATCATTTGTCAGCGTTGTTTTCGTTTAAAGCATTACAATGAAATTCAAGATGTGTCATTAACAGATGATGATTTTTTACGTATTTTAAATGGAATTGGACAATCTGATGCATTAGTTGTTAAAATTGTTGATATTTTTGATTTTAGCGGAAGCTGGCTACCGGGTTTACACCGTTTTGTTGGAAATAATAAAGTACTTCTTGTCGGCAATAAAGCGGACTTAATTCCAAAATCTGTGAAACCGGAAAAGCTAACACATTGGATGCGCTATAGTGCAAAACAACTCGGGTTAAAGCCAGAAGATGTTTTCTTAATTAGTGCAGCGAAAGGTCAAGGTATTGATGAGCTTGCAAGTGCAATTGAACAATATCGTGATGGAAAAGATGTTTACGTTGTTGGATGTACAAACGTTGGGAAATCAACATTTATTAACCGTATCATTAAAGAATTTAGTGAGGAAACAGAAAATGTTATTACGACATCACATTTTCCTGGTACAACGCTGGATTTAATCGATATTCCATTAGATGAAACTTCATCTTTATATGATACACCAGGTATTATTAATCATCATCAAATGGCGCATTATGTTGGAAAGCAAAGCTTAAAAATGATTACTCCAACAAAAGAAATTAAGCCGATGGTATTTCAGCTTAATGAAGAACAAACGTTGTTCTTTGGTGGATTAGCAAGATTTGATTATATAAGTGGTGGTCGTCGTTCGGTTACTTGTCATTTATCGAACCGTCTGACAATCCATCGTACGAAGCTTGAAAAAGCGGATGCATTGTATGAAAAGCATGCTGGGGAATTATTAAATCCACCAACACCAGAAGAACTTGAGAACATGCCAGAACTTGTAAGATATGAATTTACAATCCATGAGCCGAAAACAGATGTTGTATTTTCAGGTTTAGGATGGGTAACAGTGAATGAAGCTGGTGCAAAAATTGCGGCGCATGTACCAAAAGGAGTTAGTGTTTCATTACGTAAATCTTTAATTTAAAGTGGTGAGGACCTGTGAAACAATTATATGGCGTAATTGGAAATCCAATTGGACATTCTTTATCACCGCTCATGCATAATGATGCATTTACACATTTAGAGATGGATGCACATTATCATGCTTTTCTCGTTCAAGAAAGTGAGTTAGGTGAAGCGGTGAAAGGATTGAAGGCACTTGGAGTGGTTGGATTTAATGTGACAACGCCGCACAAGGTTTCTATTATGCAGCATTTAGACGAAATTGATCCGTTGGCAGAACAAATCGGTGCGGTAAATACAGTACTTCATAAAGAAGGAAAATTAATTGGTTATAATACAGATGGAATAGGGTATGTTCGTTCATTGCAATCTATTAGTAAAGAGCCATTAACGAACAAACGTATTTTACTGCTTGGGGCTGGTGGAGCGTGTCGTGCGATTTATTATTCACTTGCAGCTGCTGGTGTGAAAGAGATTGACATTGCGAATCGTACAGTAGAGAAAGCAGAGCAGCTTATTACAGATTGTAGAAGTGAAGTTATGTCTTTGGCGCTTTCCTTAGAAGAAGCAACAGACAAACAAGCACTGTACGATATTATCATCCATACAACGACAGTAGGTATGCATCCGAACGTTGAGAATACACCGTTATGTATTCGTGATTTGAAAAAAGGAAGCATTGTGTCTGATATTATTTATAATCCATTTGAAACGAAATTGTTGCAAGATGCGAAGGCGCATGGAGCAATTGTGCAAAATGGCATTGATATGTTTGTATTCCAAGGGGCGCTTGCGTTTGAAATTTGGACGGGACGCTTACCGGATATAGAACGAATGAAACAAATAGTAATGAAAAAGCTTGGAGGCTAAATACATGTTAACAGGAAAACAAAAACGATTTTTACGTGCTGAGGCACATCACTTAACACCAATTTTTCAGGTTGGTAAAGGTGGAGTAAATGAAAATATGGTAAAGCAAATTGCAGAAGCGCTAGAAGTGCGCGAGCTAATGAAAATTAGTATGCTGCAAAACTGCGAATTTGATCGTCATGAAGTAGCAGAAGAGCTTTCGGAAGGTGCAAAAGCAGAGCTTGTACAAGTAATCGGAAACACAATCGTCTTATATAAAGAATCAAAAGAGAATAAACGTATTGTGTTACCAAAAACAAAGTAACGATCTCGGGAAATCTTATTCCAATGACAGTTCGTTGAACCAATCGGGTTCTTATGGGCATCTTGCTCCTTTGGTGCATTAGAGGTTTTGGGTGAGATCTAGTGCCTGTAAGAACAAGGTAAAGGGGCGTTTTCTTTGAAGAGAATCGGGATTATTGGCGGGACATTTGACCCGCCTCATAATGGACATTTGTTAATTGCAAATGAAGTGTATGATGCATTGCAACTGGATGAGGTCTGGTTTCTACCAAATCAAATCCCCCTCATAAACGAGATAGGGAAGTTACAAGTGTACGTAATCGTTTAGAAATGATTCATTTAGCAATCGAACAAGAAATGCATTTCTCTGTTTGTTTAGCAGAGCTTGAACGAGAAGGCCCATCTTACACGTATGACACTATGTTACAATTAACAAAGGAGCATCCAGACGTACAATTCCATTTTATTATTGGCGGGGATATGGTCGAATACTTACCAAAATGGTATAACATCGATGAATTATTGAAGCTCGTTACGTTTGTCGGCGTTGCTCGTCCTGGTTATACACTTTCTACTCCTTATAAAATTGTAAAGGTGGAAATTCCAGAATTCGCTGTTTCTTCATCGCTTCTACGCGAACGGTTTACAAAGAAGAAGACATGCAAATATTTGCTTCCAAAAGAGGTACAGGAATACATTGAGAGGAATGGGTTATATGGATCGTAAGCGAGCACTTGAAATTGTGAAACAACAAATGCATGAAAAGCGTTATATCCATACAATTGGTGTTATGGAAACGGCCATTGAACTCGCAAAGCAATATGGTGTTGACGAGAAAAAGGCCGAGATGGCAGCGATTTTTCATGATTATGCAAAGTGTAGACCGATTTCAGAAATGGAAGGAATTATTAAACGAGAAAATTTCCCAAAAGACTTGTTGCATTATAATAAAGAATTATGGCATGCACCAGTTGGGGCATATTTAGTAGAGAAAGAAGTCGGTATTACAGATGCTGACATATTACAAGCTATTACGTATCATACGAGTGGACATGAACAAATGACGATGCTTGATAAAGTGATTTACGTGGCGGATTATATTGAACCCGGCCGTAAGTTTCCAGGCGTTAAAGAAGCACGGAAGCTGGCACGAGAAGATATTAATCAAGCGTTATTATATGCTTTAAAGCATACAATACAATTTTTAATGGAAAAGAACCAAACGATTTATCCATTAACATTTCAAACGTATAATGCAGTCATTAAGGAGGACTTTACGAAATGAAAGATAGAGAATTGTTAGTATTGGCAGCACGAGCAGCTGACGATAAAAGAGCAGAAGATATTGTTGTTTTAAATATGCAAGGGATTTCCCCGCTTGCGGATTATTTTGTGATTTGCCATGGTAATTCTGATAAACAAGTACAAGCAATCGCTCGCGAAATTAAAGGACAAGCACATGAAGTACACATTGATGTAAAGCGCATGGAAGGTTTTGAAGAAGCGCGTTGGGTGTTAGTTGACCTTGGGGATGTTGTTGTGCACGTATTCCATAAAGATGAGCGTGATTACTATAATTTAGAACGTCTTTGGGGCGATGTACCACGCGAAGATATCGCAGAAGAGTTAGGTCAATGAGATACGAACAATTTGCATTATTGTATGATGAGCTAATGAATGATGTTCCATACGAAAAATGGGTGGAATTTACGGAACAAAGCTTAGAGCAAATAGGCAAAACAGATGCGAAAATTCTTGATGTGGCTTGCGGAACGGGCAATGTTACATTGCCTCTTGTGAAAAAAGGATATGACGTAACAGGAGTAGACCTATCAGAAGAAATGTTAACAATCGCTCAGCAAAAGCTATGTGAAGAAGGTCACTTTATTCCTTTTTATCAACAGGATATGCGCGAGTTGGATGTTCCGGGTGAGTTTGACTGCGTGACGCTTTTTTGTGATTCGTTAAATTATGTATTGCAAGGGGAAGGCGTTCAAGAAACGTTTCGACGTGTCTATCATCATTTGCATCAAGATGGTTTATTTTTATTTGATGTTCACTCTCTTTATAAAATTCATCACGTATTTCAAAATGAAACGTATACAGTTAATGAAGAAGAAATTTCTCTCATTTGGAACTGCTTCCCTGGTGAAGAAACAAACAGCGTTGAGCATGATTTAACATTTTTTGTACGAGATGAAGAGGAGGATGTGTATCATCGATTTGATGAGTTGCATATGCAGCGTACATATCCTGTTGAAGAATTGACAAAATGGCTTGAAGAAGTTGGTTTTACTGTTCTTCGCGTAACGGGAGACTTCGAAAGAACTGAAGTAACAGAACAAACAGAGCGTATTTTCTTTGTCGCTAAAAAGAATTCATAGTAAAAAAGCAACCGTATGAATGGTTGCTTTTTTACTTATAAAGGTAGACCACAAAAAAATAAAGCATTTATGAAGGAATATAGTAGTTTTTGTCGTAAGAGATATATTAATGCTTATTAAATTGCTGTTCCACGTGCTCAACATCCTCCTCATACTTCTCATGTGTTCGTTTTAACACCTTGTTAAACATATCTCTAATATGTTCTTCTAAAACGCGAATCCCTTCTCCTGTTATACCGCCTTTTACGCACACTTTCTCCTGCAAAGTCGGCAAGGTGAAAATTTGTTTTTCTAACAGTTTTCCCATCCCAATAATCATTTCGCTCGTTAAAATAGTAGCTTCTTCACGTGTAATATTTGTTTCATCTACAGAGGCGTCGATAAAGCGTTGTAATAAATAGCTGAAAAATGCCGGACCGCAGCTTACGATATCAGATGCCACTCTTGTGATATTCTCTTCAATGATAATAGGCTTAGAGATTTTTTGAAACAATTCCAATAACAATATTTGCCATTCTTGTGAGCATTTTTTTCCGAATGTGCATAAGGAGACACCAGCTAATGCGCGATTTGTAATACTCGGGATAATACGAGCAACATGGCAGGATACGATCGTTTCTAATTGTACGGTAGATATAGGGCTTGTAATGGAAACTAGACATTTGTCATTTGTAAGAATAGAAGCATGCTTTGTCAAAATAGGATATATATCGAATGGTTTTACACAAATAAAAATCAGCTCAGAGCGTTCAATTACTTCTTGAATTGTTTTTGCTATATGAATAGAAGGATACTTCTCTTTTATATGATATGCTTTTGCGAAAGTACGATTAATGATAGTAAGACACGAAGGTTTGACAGCCCGGGCTTCGATACATGCATCAATGAGTATATTCCCCATATTCCCTGTTCCTATTATTCCTATGTTCAATGTTTCATCCCCTCCTTCGTAACATCTTTCTCCTAAACAATATGAAGTTTATTTTGAATTTATGAATTAGAGGTGCAAAATGATGATGAATTTGCAAAGAAAGTGGCTCGTTTTGTTTGCAGCAATTGGTATTGTCGGTATTTTATTTGTATGGCAAACAAAAGGTTGGCAAGAACAACCGGCGGTGAAAGTGGAAGCGAATTCTAAGATAGAAGAGAGGAAGGAGAAAACAAAGGTAACAGACTCTAAACTGCAATCGAAACCGATTATAGTTGATGTCAAAGGAGCTGTGCATCGTGAAGGGGTGTATGAATTACAAATTGGAGATCGGGTGAAAGATAGTGTTGAAAAGGCAGGCGGATTTTTGCCAGAAGCAGATGTAACAAAGGTAAATTTAGCGCAGCTTGTGCAAGATCAAATGATGATTTATGTACCAAAAAAAGGAGAACAAACTGCTACTGTGAATGAATTTTCCTTGCAGGAAGGGAAAATACAAATTAATACAGCGACAAAGGAGCAACTTGAAAAAATATCTGGCATTGGTCCTAGAAAAGCAGAAAATATTATGAAATATCGCGAGCAGCACGGTCCGTTCCAAAAAGTAGAAGATTTATTGGAGGTTGATGGGATTGGTGAAAAATCGCTGGAAAAAATAAAAGATGAAATAATTGTTCCTTAAATGATTGACGACTTTTTTCTTATTTCGCTAAACTGTAAGAAGATTAAAAAGTAGGTGAAGATAATGGAACGAGTTTCTTGGGATCAATATTTTATGACACAAAGTCATTTGTTATCACTGCGCAGCACGTGTACAAGGCTTGCGGTTGGAGCGACAATTGTGCGGGATAAACGCATTATTGCTGGTGGTTATAACGGATCGATTGCTGGCGGTGTGCATTGTATAGATGAAGGGTGCTATGTGATTGATAATCATTGTGTGCGCACAATTCATGCGGAAATGAATGCAATACTGCAATGTGCGAAATTTGGTGCAAAAACAGATGGAGCGGAAATTTATGTTACGCATTTTCCGTGCTTACATTGCTGTAAAGCAATTATTCAAAGTGGTATTACAGCGGTGTATTATGCAAGAGATTATAAAAATCATCCGTATGCACTTGAGTTATTTGAGCAAGCCAACGTAAGAGTAAAACATGTTCCTCTTGCATTTGACGTAACAACATTGGAAGAACAACAGAAAATGCAGGAGCTAAAACAGCTTTTGTCTTCGTTAGAAACGGACGAAATGACGTTGGAACAGTTGCAACAAGTATTACTGCAGGCAAAAAATATGGTATAAACCGTGAGGTGAGTACGTGTTCCGTGGGCAATGGAGCTACGTTGCAATCTCAGTTATCTTTGGGATTGCAACAGCTTATTCCTCTTTTTCTATCGTTCCTTTTCTTATATTCGGTTGCTATTGTTTAATTTGTTTTTCTCGTACTTCTCTTCCAATACTCTCCTTGATTGTCCTCGTATTTGGTCTTACATATGTATACGCAATCTACGTAGACACACAAAATCATTCTATGCTCTCTTTTCGTGAAACAAACGTAACAGGTACAATTCAAAGTACACCACTTATAAACGGAAATCGTCTTTCTTTTCAGTTAGGAATGGAAAGTAATGAAACAGTGCAGTTGGTTTACAAAATTCCATCTCGCAAATTAAAAGAAGAATTAAAGCAATTACATCCTGGTATGGTGTGTGCGTTTACCGGTACTTTGAAAGAGCCACCACCCCTCGGAATTTTTATGCGTTTGATTATAAGGATTATTTATATAAACAGCATATTCATGCTCTTTTTGAGGTTGAATCAATCTCGAATTGTGTGCAAAAAGATATTTCCTTTATTCATTGGTTATATTCAGTGAGGCAATCAGCAATTTCTTATATAGGGGAAACGTTTTCTGGGCAGTCAGGAGCCTTTATGAATGCTTTATTGTTTGGTGATCGTCAATATATGACGTTTGAGGTAGAGGAACAGTATCAACAGTTTGGACTTGTTCATTTATTGGCGATATCAGGATCGCATATTGTTCTGTTGACTGCAATGTGTTATTTTGTATCACTTCGAATTGGTATGACACGTGAAAGTACGACGATGCTCCTACTCGTTTGTATTCCGCTGTATATGTTTTGTGCAGGGGCCTCACCATCTGTTGTACGAGCATCTATAGCTGCTGTTATTGTGCTAGGAGCACTCACGCAAGCAATCCGAGTCTCGGGGATAGATGCTTTAAGTATGACATTGATGATTATGCTTTTTTATGATCCGTATGTACTATTTGACATTGGATTTCAGTTTTCATTCGTAGGAAGTTTTTCCCTTTTATTATCTTCGTCACGGCTTCTAGCTAGTGGAAATGGTATAGTGAAAAATTCCATGTATCTTTCGGTTATTTCCCAGTTAACAAGTACGCCTATTTTACTTTATCACTTTGGGTATTTTTCTCCTTACAGTATTCTTCTTAATATGATCTATGTCCCGTTTTTATCTTTATTTGTTTTACCTATATGCATTGTGCTTCTTATATGTATAGTATTTCTCCCAATTGTGTCGCAGTGGTTAGCTCACATATTGTCTCTATGTATACACGTTTCGAATGTGATGCTTCAAATGTGCGAAGCTTTACCGTTTGTACGTCTTACCTTTGGACAAACACCGCCATTTATCGTTATGTTATATTGCATGAGTATTGTAAGTGTCCTTTTATCATGGGAGGGACTTATTTGGAGAAAATATCGCATGTTGTTTCTATCGAGCTTTTTTCTGCTTAGTATATGTCATTATGCATTTCCATATGTGAATGTAAACGGAAGTATTACTTATATTGACGTTGGACAAGGGGATGCGATTTTGATTCGTCTCCCATACAATCAAGGAACGTATTTAATTGATACGGGTGGGACACTTCCAGTAAAGAAGGAAGAATGGCAGCAGAAAAAACATGAATTTTCTGTTGGACATGATATTCTCATTCCATTTTTACAAAAAGAGGGTGTGCGAATGATTGATAAATTAATTGTGACACATGGAGATATGGATCACATGGGAGCAGCCAAAGAAGTAATGCAATCCATTGCTGTGAAAGAGGTTGTGCTAGGGAAGAAAATAAAATTCTCTTTACCTGAACAACAAATAAAGCAGCTTGCTGTGCAAAAGAACATACCTATTCGAATTGTAGAAAGAGGAGACAGCTGGAAGGCTGGAGATGCGGTGTTCTCGGTATTATCCCCAGAAGGAGAAGAAAAAGAAGATAATGATCAATCTATTGTGATTTGGACAAAAATAGGAGGACTAACATGGTTATTTACAGGTGATTTAGAAGAAATAGGTGAGAAGCGTCTTATACAATGGTATCCAGAGCTGCATGCAGACGTTTTAAAAGTTGGACATCACGGTAGTAAAACGTCATCTTCACAACAGTTTTTGGATATAGTGCAGCCGATAAAAGCTATTATTTCTGTTGGAGAGAAAAATCGTTATGGACATCCGCATATCGAAGTGTTAGAGCGTTTAAGGGAGCGCGGAATTGAAGTGTGGAGAACGGATGAACAAGGGGCAATTTCTTATGTTTTTCAAGGGGAGACGGGAACGTTTCGCAGTAAGTTAACATATGATGAAACACAGAAAAAAGAAGACTGCCACATGCAGTCTTTAAGAACCGATAAATTTAATGACTGTTGCGATGATAAATAATGTGGTAAAAAATCCGAATGAAACTATAAAGCCTACCCCTGAATCAGTAGCGTCGTTACGCTTACTTTGAACGTTTTTTTCAAATTCATTCATCTTTGAATCCCTCCCAACATTCCATTTTAGTATAAAATATTGTCAGAAAAAAATCTACAATTTATCCTGTTATTCGTTGGCAGTGAAAATTCTCAACTCAAGATTCTGAGAGAGCTGGGAATACCTGTCCGTAAAAGTCCGATTGGTTTAACTAACCAACAATGGAAAACAGCCTCCACTGATGGAAGTTTCACTTTATCAATGCTTTTCCAAGTGTGCTAACAGTTGTCATTCATAGTTGGTAAGGCAGGTGCAAACAATAAAATCAAGGTGATCACCGTTACAAAATAAGATTCCCGGGGCTTATTTTGTAACGTTTTATATAGATCAAGGAACGGGTAGCTGCCTGTTCCTTTGCACTTGTAAAACGGTAGCTGTCACATTACTATAAGTATATAAAGTGTTAGGGAGTAGGAAATTACATGAGTGATGTACATAAAAAAATAAAGAAAAAGCAATTTGCCGCATTATATTTGTTATATGGAACAGAGGCATATTTTATAAATGAAACGCTTCAGCTTTTGACATCAGAAGCCTTACCTGAAGAAGACCGTGAGTTCAACGTTGTTACGTATGACTTAGAAGAAGCGTATATAGAAGAAGTAGTTGAAGATGCAAAGACACTTCCTTTTTTTGGGGATCGTAAAATTATCGTTGTGAAATCACCGTTATTTTTAACATCGCAAAAAGCAAAAATTGAGCAAAACGTAAAAATTTTAGAGGAATACATTGCTGAACCTTCACCATTTTCTATTCTTGTATTTATCGCTCCTTTTGAAAAATTAGACGAGCGTAAAAAAATTACAAAGCTCTTGAAAAAAACAGCGGATGTAGTAGAGGCAAATGCAATGCAAGTACAAGATGTACGTAAATGGATTGTAAGCCGTGCGGAAGAAATGCATATTCATATAGAGGAAGGGGCAGCTAGTTTACTATTGGAGCTTGTTGGAAGCAATGTAACGATGCTTGCCCAAGAAATGAATAAGCTTACATTATATGTCGGGATAGGCGGGGAGATTACTACAAGTCTTGTAGCAGAGCTTGTTCCAAAGTCTGTTGAACAAAATGTGTTCGCCTTAACAGAAAAGGTGATAAAAAAAGATATTGCAGGTGCCATGCGTATTTTAGAAGGATTATTTACACAGCAAGAAGAGCCGATTAAACTACTTGCGCTTCTTGTAGGTCAGTTTCGTTTATTATATCAAGTGAAAGAACTTCAGCAGCGTGGGTATGGGCAAAATCAAATTGCATCGCATATTGGTGTGCACCCGTATCGCGTGAAATTGGCTATGAATCAAACGAATTTCTTTTCATTTGAAGCGTTAAAGCGAGTGATTCACGAACTTGCTGAAGCAGATTATAATATGAAAACAGGAAGAATGGATAAACGCCTTGTACTAGAATTTTTTCTAATGCGTTTAAATCATATTGGATAGTGGAAAAATGTTCATGTAAATAACTACATGAACATTTTTTTAGGAAAATAAAAAACGACCCAGACGGATCGTTTTTTTAAACGCTTACGCGTTTACTTGTTTCGCTAAGCGAGATTTTTGACGAGCTGCAACGTTTTGGTGGATAAGACCTTTACGAGCTGCTTTGTCAAGTTTTTTAGAAGCTACTTTGTATGCTTCTTTTGCTGTTTCAAGATCGTTATTGTTAACTAAAGCTTCTACAGTTTTAACAGCTGTACGCATGTCAGATTTGATAGAAGCGTTATGTGCACGACGCTCTTCGCTAAGTTTAGCACGTTTGATAGCAGATTTAATGTTTGCCATATATTTCACCTCCCTGGTGCGATCGAGTGACTCGATACTTACATAGAACAAGTGATATTCTATCAAACGGAGAAGAGAATTGCAATAGTGAGATCGATGAAATTTCAATATAGGAAAAGAATGACTAAAAATGATTTGGGGAATTCTAATGAATATTTATTATAAGTAGTGGAGGAGATTGTATGCGTGAACCGCTTGATTTAAGTAAATATGCGATAAGAACAGATCTTGCATTAGAAGCCCATCAAATGCTGCAAGAGCAGCAAGAAGAAAAAACTGCTATTCAAGGTGTAATTGTAAAAGAGCGCGAAGAAGATGGTATTACGATTACAAAGGTGACGATTGATGAAAGTGCTGTTGAGGCGATGGGAAAGAAACCAGGGAATTATTTAACCCTAGAAGTACAAGGGATTCGTCAGCAAGATACAGAGTTACAACAAAGGGTAGAGGGGATTTTTGCAAAAGAGTTTTCTTATTTTATGGAAGAAATTGGAATAAAAAAGGAAGCGAGCTGCTTAATTGTTGGTCTTGGTAACTGGAATGTAACACCGGATGCATTAGGGCCAATTGTTGTAGAAAATGTACTTGTCACACGCCATTTATTTAAGTTGCAGCCGGAAAGTGTCGAGGAAGGTTTTCGTCCTGTCAGTGCGATTAGACCGGGAGTTATGGGCATTACAGGTATTGAAACGAGCGATATGATTTATGGAGTCATTGAAAAAACGAAACCAGACTTTGTGATTGCAATTGATGCGCTTGCTGCTCGGTCTATTGAACGAGTGAATAGTACCATTCAAATTTCGGATACGGGTATTCATCCTGGTTCTGGTGTTGGGAATAAACGAAAAGAGTTAAGTAAAGAGACGCTAGGTATACCGGTTATTGCAATTGGTGTCCCAACTGTTGTTGATGCGGTTTCAATTACAAGTGATACAATTGATTTCATTTTAAAACATTTTGGGCGTGAGATGCGAGAGGGTGGAAAGCCGGCCCGTTCTTTACTTCCGGCTGGATTTACATTTGGTGAGAAGAAAAAGCTTACAGAAGAAGATATGCCGGATGAAAAAAGCCGTAATATGTTTTTGGGAGCTATTGGTACGCTTGAGGAAGAAGAGAAGCGAAAGTTAATTTATGAAGTGTTAGCGCCGCTCGGACATAATTTAATGGTAACACCAAAAGAAGTGGATGCGTTTATTGAAGATATGGCTAATCTCATTGCGAGTGGTTTGAACGCAGCACTTCATCACCAAGTTGATCAAGATAATACAGGGGCATATACGCATTGATTGTAAAAGGAGAAATAAGAATTGGAGCAATTTACACGTAAATGTATCCTTCTCGTTATTGGTCTATTTCTTATAACGTTAGCGGGTATGCAAGTTGCCAATAGCGGGTTAAAACAGATGAAAGGCTATAACAATCCAACATATGAGCAAATTGCTCACATAACAGGAGCAGACCACGAGGATGTAGAAAGAACAATTCTTGGAAAGACATTTTCCGTTGAGGAAAAGCAAAAACAACTAGAAGAATTAAAAAGTTTTAATATGCTAGAGAGCATGGGGAAAGGATTGACTTTATTGGTGCAAAATGTAGTTCGCAGTATAACATATACCATTGTTGACAAAATGAAAGGTGCATTTCATTAATCCCGCTACTTTTGGACAGTAAGACTCCCACTTTAAAATTCTGAGAAAACAAAGAAGATAGGTGGGGGGAACGTCCGTAAGAGCTCGATTAGCTAATCACCAGTGGGGGATAAAGAGAAACCCCCACTGGTGGAAGTTTCTTTTCATTTGAAGCGTAAAGAAGCGGCTATCTTACTTAAGAGTAGGGTAGCTTTTCTTCATGAAAGAAAAGGTTTGTCTATTGTTTACGGATTGCATATGATAAAAGTAAGAGCACTTGCTTATAACGCTGCACCAGTTTTCATTGAATCTTTGCCCTTGTATTGATATAATCAGTGCTAGTGTATATTGGCGAGATTAGTAGGAGTGAGAAAATAGATGAATAAAGAAGAAAGAGCAAAAAGGCAGTCTAAAATTCGTAACTTTTCCATTATTGCTCACATTGACCACGGAAAGTCAACGTTGGCAGACCGCATTTTAGAGAAAACAAATGCGTTAACACAACGCGAAATGAAAGCACAGTTACTTGACTCTATGGATTTAGAGCGTGAGCGTGGAATTACAATTAAATTAAATGCAGTACAATTAACGTATAAAGCGAAAGATGGAGAAGAATATATTCTCCACTTAATTGATACACCAGGGCATGTCGATTTTACGTATGAAGTATCTCGTAGTTTAGCGGCATGTGAAGGTGCGATACTTGTTGTTGACGCAGCGCAAGGGATTGAGGCGCAAACATTAGCAAACGTATATTTAGCATTAGATAATAATTTAGAAATTTTGCCGGTTATTAATAAAATTGACTTGCCGAGCGCTGATCCAGAGCGCGTTCGTCAAGAGGTAGAGGATGTAATTGGCTTAGATGCATCAGAAGCTGTGCTTGCTTCTGCAAAAGCGGGGATTGGTATTGAAGAGATTTTAGAACAAATCGTTGAAAAAGTACCAGCTCCAGCAGGTGATTCGGAAGAACCATTACAATGTATGATTTTCGACTCTTTATATGATCCGTACCGCGGTGTAATTGCTTATATCCGTGTTGTAAACGGTACAGTAAAAGTTGGCGATAAAGTACGTATGATGGCAACAGGTAAAGAGTTTGAAGTAACAGAAGTAGGTGTGTTCACACCGAAAACAACGCAGCGTGAAGAATTAACAGTAGGTGATGTAGGCTTCTTAGCCGCATCAATTAAAAATGTTGGTGATACGCGTGTAGGTGATACGATTACACATGCAAAACGTCAAGCGACAGAACCTTTACCAGGGTATCGTAAATTAAACCCAATGGTATTCTGTGGTTTATATCCAATTGATTCTGCACGTTATAATGATTTACGTGATGCATTAGAAAAGCTAGAATTAAATGACTCTGCTCTTGAATTTGAACCAGAAACGTCTCAAGCACTTGGATTTGGTTTCCGCTGTGGATTCTTAGGCTTACTTCATATGGAAATCATTCAAGAACGTATTGAACGTGAATTTAAAATTGATTTAATTACAACAGCACCAAGTGTTATTTATAAAGTATATTTAACAAACGGTGAAGACATGATAGTTGATAACCCATCTAACATGCCAGATCCGCAATCTATTGATCGTGTGGAAGAACCGTATGTAAAAGCATCTATTATGGTTCCAAACGATTATGTTGGAGCAGTTATGGAAATTTGCCAAAGAAAACGTGGTACGTTTATTGATATGCAATATTTAGATGAAACGCGCGTTACTTTGACGTATGAAATTCCACTTTCTGAAATCGTATATGATTTCTTCGATCAATTAAAGTCGAATACGAAAGGATATGCATCCTTTGATTACGAGCTAATTGGTTACAAACCGTCTAAGCTTGTGAAGATGGATATTTTATTGAATAATGAGCAAGTCGATGCGCTATCTTTCATTGTGCATCGTGACTCAGCATATGACCGTGGAAAAGTAATTGTAGAAAAGTTAAAAGAGTTAATTCCAAGACAGCAGTTTGAAGTGCCTATACAAGCGACAATCGGAAATAAAGTTGTGGCGCGTTCTACAATTAAAGCGATGCGTAAAAACGTATTAGCAAAATGTTACGGCGGTGACATTTCTCGTAAACGTAAACTTCTTGAGAAACAAAAAGAAGGTAAGAAGCGTATGAAGTCCGTTGGTTCTGTAGAAGTACCGCAAGAAGCATTTATGGCTGTATTGAAAATGGATGATAATTAATAACAAAAAGAAGCCGTTTGTACGGCTTCTTTTTGTTTAAGGAATCAGAAATAATGGCCCCTAAAGCTTTGGTTAATATTTAGACATCTTTGTATCCCTCCTTTACAATAGTGGTGATGCTTTTTCGTAAAGAGTAACCAAACAGCAACTATAACCATAGATTAAAAGTTGGGATACTGTCGTGTCTGAGAACATTCGAAAAGAAATTCAAGAAAAAATACAAAATGGTGATTTTCACTTTGAAAAGGAACTCATACTTTCTATCATTAGTAGAAAGTTGTGATTTTATGGAATTTATGTATGGGAAATCCGCATCGTTTTAGTAAATTTCAGCGTTTATTTCCTAATATTTCTCATAAAGTTTTGTCCAATCAATTAAAAGAATTGACCGAAGATGGAATTATTAATCGGACTGTATATCCAGAAGTACCTCCGCGTGTAGAATATTTTATGACGGAGCTCGGCATGACACTTTTACCAATCGTTGAAATGATGTATGATTGGGGAAAAATGCGAATGGAACAAATTCGCATAGGGTTACAGAAGTAAATAAACCTCCAAAATGCGGGGGGTTCTTTTTAGAAAGGTAGGAACATAGTTTGATACAAGCTGCATATATTCATATTCCGTTTTGTCAGCATATTTGTCACTATTGTGATTTTAATAAAGTATTTATTGAGCGTCAGCCAGTTGAACAATACTTGCAATATTTAGAGAAAGAAATTGTGAATACAACCACTAAAACGCCTTTTAAAGAAATGAAAACGATTTTTGTTGGTGGAGGAACGCCAACAGCGCTAAATATGGAACAGACAGAGCAATTATTAAATATTATTAATCGTCGTTTACGTCCGTTTGCGCCCAATTGTGAACTAACTTTTGAAGCCAATCCGGGAGACTTGCCAAAAGAGAAATTGAATCTTCTACTAGAAGGTGGTGTAAACCGGATTAGTTTTGGTGTTCAAACATTTCGAGACGAATTATTGCAAAAAATTGGGCGCAGACATACGAGAGAAGATGCATTCGTAGCGATTCGTGAGGCGCAGGAAGTTGGTTTTACAAATATTAATGTTGATTTAATTTATGCACTGCCGACGCAAACAATAGAAGATGTAAGAGAAACGTTAGATATTGCTTTTACACTTGGGGTTCAACATTTCTCTGCGTATTCTTTAATTGTCGAGCCGAAAACGGTCTTTTATAATTTAATGAATAAAGGAAAACTGAGACTTCCAGGAGAAGATCATGAAGCAAGAATGTATGAAATTGTGATGGATGAGATGGAAAAGCATGGTTATAAACAGTATGAAATTAGTAATTTTTCGAAAGAAGGCTATGAAAGTAGACATAACCTCACATACTGGAATAATGAAGAGTATTATGGTTTTGGAGCTGGAGCTCATAGTTATGTAAATAGCGAGCGAATTCAAAATGTGGGTCCATTAAAACAATATTTCATGAAAATTGATGAGACAGGTTTGCCATATTTAGATGTTCATGGAGTAACGGGACAAGAAAAAATGGAAGAAGAGTTATTTTTAGGGCTGCGAAAAACAGCGGGTGTTTCTAAACTGGAATTTAGAAGAAAATTTGGCGTAGAGATGAACGAAATCTTTGCAAAGCAATTACTTCATAATAAAGAACATGAACTGCTTCAAGAGACGAATACTCATATTTGTTTAACAAGAAAAGGAAAGCTATTAGGAAATGAAGTATTTCAATCATTCTTAGTGGATTAATCTAACTTTAAATTGGATTCTCCACTCAGTAGAGCGAAAAGCTAAACCATCTGTAAGAACTTGATTAGCAGCGGAAAAGAATGCTGCTAAAAGTTTCACTGTATCCCGCTCAAACGGACGGTACAGAGAAGTGAATCAAGAAGTTTAACTGTCCGTAAGAGCCCGATTGGTTCAACTAATTAGCAGCAAAAATCGTGTTGCTAAAAGTTTCACTGTATCTCATCACGTTTCCGTTGACAATTCAATATCAATTTTGGTAAGTTAGTAATAGATTTAGCACTCGAAACATAAGAGTGCTAACAGAGGTGATGATGAAATGCTTACGGAACGTCAGCTCTTAATTTTACAAACAATAATTGACGACTTTATCGGGTCTGCACAACCTGTCGGATCAAGAACGTTGTCTAAGAAAGAAGAAATTACATTTAGTTCAGCGACAATTCGAAATGAAATGGCTGATTTAGAGGAACTCGGGTTTATTGAAAAAACACATAGTTCTTCTGGGCGCGTTCCTTCTGAAAAAGGATATCGCTTTTATGTAGACCATCTTCTTTCGCCGCAGCATTTGCCAAGTGAAGATATTGTACAAATCAAAGACTTGTTTGCTGAAAGAGTTTTTGAAGCGGAAAAGCTTGCACAGCAATCTGCGCAAATTTTATCAGAACTCACGAATTATACGGCAATTGTTCTTGGGCCAAAAATGAGTGCGAATAAGCTGAAAAATGTACAAATTCTTCCGCTCGATCATCAAACAGCGGTCGCGATTATTGTAACTGATACAGGACATGTACAAAGTAAGACCATCACTGTTCCGGAATCTATTGATTTATTAGATTTAGAAAAGATGGTTAACATTTTAAATGACAAATTATCAGGTGTACCGATGTCGGAACTGCATAATAAAATCTTTAAAGAAATTGTAATGGTTTTGCGCCAGTACGTTCATAATTATGATAGTGTCATGAAAATGTTAGACGGTACATTCCAATTTCCGTTATCTGAAAAAATATATTTTGGTGGAAAAGCAAATATGCTTGCTCAGCCAGAATTCCATGACATTCAGAAGGTCCGATCATTATTCACTATGATTGAAAATGAAGATGCGTTTTATAACATCTTGCAGAGCAAACAAATTGGTATTCAAGTGAAAATTGGACGTGAAAATTCTTCTGCTGCCATGGAAAATTGTAGCTTAATTTCTGCGACATACTCGATTGGGGATGAGCAGCTTGGAACAATTGCGATTTTAGGTCCGACGAGAATGCAATACTCTCGTGTCATTAGTTTGTTGCAATTGTTTACAAAACAATTTACAGATGGACTGAACGGTTTATATAAACCGAAATAATAAGAAACTTTCATTTGTGGCGGGGGTATCCCTGCTGCTGATGACCAGTTGGATACAAGAAATTAGATATTTGGGTTAGTGCTGAGTTGTATTGGCCCTGCTTTTTTAAGGAGGTGAAAGTTGTGGAAGAGCGTAATGAACAAGTGGTAGAAGAAGTAAAAGAAGCGCAAACAGAAGAAGCTGTAGCACCAGAAAATAGCGAAGAAACTGTTGGAGAAGAAAAAGCGAAGCTGCTCTTTTACAAGCAAAAGTAGATGGATTACAAGCGAAATTGACGGAAACGGAAGGTCGCATGCTTCGTCTACAAGCTGATTTTGAAAACTATAAGCGCCGCGTTCAACTAGATAAGCAAGCGGCTGAAAAGTATAGATCACAAAGTCTTGTGTCAGACATTTTGCCAGCTCTTGATAACTTTGAAAGAGCAATGCAGGTAGAAGCAAATGATGAGCAAATGAAATCCTTATTACAAGGGATGGAAATGGTATATCGTCAATTGTTAGAAGCTCTGACAAAAGAAGGTGTTGAAGCAATCGAAGCTGTTGGAAAACAGTTTGATCCGCATGAACATCAAGCTGTCATGCAAGTAGAAGACAGTGAATTTGAATCGAACGCGGTTGTGGAAGAATTCCAAAAAGGCTACAAGCTGAAAGATCGTGTGATTCGACCATCAATGGTTAAAGTAAATCAATAATTACATAAATATAGGAGGTTTCGTCATGAGTAAAATCATCGGTATTGACTTAGGTACAACAAACTCTTGTGTAGCTGTTATGGAAGGCGGGGAACCAAAGGTTATTCCAAATCCAGAAGGTAACCGTACAACTCCTTCTGTTGTAGCTTTCAAAAATGAAGAGCGTCAAGTTGGGGAAGTAGCGAAGCGTCAAGCGATTACGAACCCAAATACAATTATCTCTATTAAACGTCATATGGGTACAGATTACAAAGTAGAAGTAGAAGGTAAAGAATATACACCTCAAGAACTTTCTGCGATTATTTTACAAAACTTAAAAGCTTCTGCTGAAGCATATTTAGGTGAGCCGGTAACAAAGGCTGTTATTACTGTACCAGCATACTTCAACGATGCAGAGCGTCAAGCGACAAAAGATGCAGGCCGCATTGCTGGTTTAGAAGTAGAACGTATTATTAACGAACCAACAGCAGCTGCGCTTGCTTACGGTTTAGAAAAACAAGACGAAGAACAAAAAATCTTAGTATATGACTTAGGTGGCGGTACATTCGACGTATCTATCCTTGAATTAGCAGATGGAACATTCGAAGTTATTTCAACTGCTGGTGACAACCGTCTTGGTGGTGATGACTTTGACCAAGTTATCATTGATCATTTAGTAGCTGAATTCAAAAAAGAAAATAACATTGATTTAAGCCAAGATAAAATGGCGCTTCAACGTTTGAAAGATGCAGCTGAAAAAGCGAAGAAAGATCTTTCTGGTGTAACACAAACACAAATTTCATTACCATTCATTAGCGCTGGAGCTGCAGGTCCATTACATTTAGAATTAACATTAACAAGAGCGAAATTCGAAGAACTTTCAGCGAACCTTGTTGAAAGAACATTAGAACCAACTCGTCGTGCATTAAAAGACGCTGGTCTTTCTCCAAGCGAATTAGATAAAGTAATTCTTGTTGGTGGTTCTACTCGTATCCCAGCTGTACAAGAAGCGATTAAACGTGAAACTGGTAAAGAACCATATAAAGGTGTAAACCCTGATGAAGTTGTAGCATTAGGTGCTGCAGTACAGGGTGGTGTACTTACTGGTGATGTAAAAGGCGTTCTATTATTAGACGTAACTCCGCTTTCTTTAGGTATCGAAACAATGGGCGGTGTGTTTACAAAATTAATCGAGCGTAACACAACAATCCCAACAAGTAAATCACAAGTGTTCTCAACAGCTGCTGATAACCAACCAGCAGTAGACATTCACGTACTACAAGGTGAGCGTCCAATGGCAGCGGATAACAAAACGTTAGGTCGTTTCCAACTAACAGATATCCCGCCAGCACCACGTGGCATCCCACAAATCGAAGTAACATTCGATATTGATGCGAACGGTATCGTAAACGTACGTGCAAAAGATTTAGGAACAAGTAAAGAACAAGTAATTACAATCCAATCTTCTTCAGGCCTTTCTGATGAAGAAGTAGATCGTATGGTAAAAGAAGCAGAAACAAATGCTGATGCTGACCAAAAACGTAAAGAAGAAGTTGAACTTCGCAATGAAGCAGATCAACTTGTATTCCAAACAGATAAAGTTGTAAAAGATTTAGAAGGCAAAGTAGATGCAGCTGAAGTAGCGAAAGCAACAGAAGCAAAAGATGCATTACAAGCGGCAATCGAGAAAAACGATCTTGATGAAATCCGTGCGAAAAAAGATGCACTTCAAGAAATCGTACAACAATTAACTGTAAAGTTATATGAGCAAGCTCAAGCTGCTGCAGGATCACAGCAAGCAGAAGGCGCACAAGGCAATGCAGGCGCAAAAAATGACAATGTAGTCGATGCTGAGTTTGAAGAAGTAAAAGAAGATAAGTAATAAAATAAGTAAGATGACAAAAAGTCAAAGTCAAGCGTGCCTTGGCTTTGGCTTTTTTCACGAGTGGAGAAAAGACCGGGTGCACACGGAGTCTTTTGTGTGAGAGTCCAATGTTTTTCTTTTTGCATACTGTAAGTAAGGAAACAGTGTTGCAAAGCACTTTCTTTCGATGTTAAAATTACGTTTATGTGAAAGGATTCGGGGGTTACAAACTTATGAGTAAACGAGATTACTATGAGGTGCTTGGCGTTAGCAAGGGCGCTTCAAAAGATGAGATTAAAAAAGCATACCGTCGTTTGGCGAAAAAGTATCATCCAGATGTAAGTACAGAAGAAAATGCAATTGAAAAATTTAAAGAAGTGCAAGAAGCATACGAAGTATTAAGTGATGATTCAAAACGTGCGCAGTACGATCAATTCGGTCATGCTGATCCAAATCAAGGCTTTGGTGGTTTTGGCGGTGGCGACTTCGGTGGCGGTTTCGGTTTTGAAGACATCTTTAGTTCATTCTTTGGTGGTGGAGGCGGTAGACGCCGTGATCCAAATGCGCCGCGTCAAGGTGCAGATCTTCAATATCAAGTTTCTTTAAATTTTGAAGAAGCAATTTCTGGTAAGGAAATGGATATTGAAATTCCAACTGAAGATCCTTGTAATACATGTAGTGGTAGCGGAGCAAAACCGGGAACTTCGAAAGAAACATGTAAACATTGTTCTGGAACAGGGCAAGTTAGTGTGGAGCAAAACACGCCATTTGGTCGTATTGTGAATCGTCAAGCTTGTAGACAATGCTCTGGAACAGGTCAAATAATTAAAGAAAAATGTACAACATGCCATGGCTCTGGAAAAGTACGTAAACGTAAAAAAATTAACATTAAAATTCCAGCAGGTATTGATAATGGTCAACAAATTCGCGTGTCTGGTAAAGGAGAAGCTGGTGTAAACGGCGGACCAGCAGGTGATTTATATGTAGTAGTTCGTGTAATAGAGCATGAATTCTTCCATCGCGAAGGTGATGATATTATTTGTGAAATGCCATTAACGTTTGCGCAAGCAGCACTTGGAGATGAAGTGGAAGTTCCGACTGTGCTTGGAAAAGTAAAGTTAAAAATTCCAGCAGGAACACAAACAGGAACAGAATTCCGTTTAAAAGGAAAAGGTGCGCCAAACGTACGCGGATATGGGCAAGGTGATCAATATGTTGTTGTTCGTGTTGTTACACCAACAAAATTAACATCCCACCAAAAAGAATTGTTGAGAGAATTTACAGGTCAAGAAGACCATGATGATAGCCTATTTAAAAAGCTTAAGCGAGCTTTTAAAGGGGAATAATGGAAATAAAAAATGGAGTTGGTAAATTGTGAAATGGTCAGAAATTAGTATTCATACAACAGAGGAAGCTGTAGAAGCAATCTCGCATATTTTACATGAAGCAGGAGCAAGCGGTGTTGCGATTGAAGATCCTGCTGAATTAACGAAAGAGCGTGAACAACAATTTGGTGAGATTTATGCGTTAAATCCAGCTGAATATCCAACAGAAGGTGTACTTGTAAAAGCGTATTTCCCAAAGAATGATACTTTGCAAGAAACAATTACAAGTGTAAAATCATCCATTGATCTGTTACCTTCTTACGGAATCGAGATTGGAGCAGCAACTGTATCTGTTAATGAGGTAGATGAAGAGGATTGGGCTACTGCTTGGAAAAAATATTACCATCCAGTGAAAATTTCTGATACATTTACAATTGTGCCAACATGGGAAGAGTATACACCTTCCTCACCAGAAGAAAAAATTATCGAGTTAGATCCAGGAATGGCATTTGGTACAGGAACACATCCAACAACAACGATGTGTATTCGCGCTTTAGAAAAAACAGTACAACCTGGTGATACTGTTATTGACGTTGGAACAGGATCTGGTGTGTTAAGTATTGCTGCTGCTAAACTAGGTGCTGCCTCTATTCAAGCATACGATCTAGATCCGGTTGCAGTAGAAAGCGCTGAGATGAACGTTCGATTAAATCATACAGAGAATGTTGTAACCGTTGGACAGAACAGTTTACTAGAGGGCATTGAAGGTCCTGTTGATTTAATTGTTGCAAATCTACTAGCGGAAATTATTTTGTTATTCCCAGAAGATGCAGCGAGAGTTTTAAAACCGGGTGGACTGTTTATTACATCTGGTATTATTGCTGCGAAAGAAAAAATTATAACAGAAGCGTTAGTAAAAGCAGGTTTTACAGTAGAAGAAGTGTTAACGATGGAAGATTGGGTAGCAATTATTGCGCGTAAAGGGTAAGATGGAATTTCCCTTTTTTAAGAGTTTATTGCCCGTTTGACGGGAGAATATAAGCGGACAGTCTCTCGCTGACAGTAGTGAGGGACTTACCGTTTGTTCAGTCCAAATTATACTGTTTGGCTCTTTTCGTAAGCATGAGTTTACGAAAAGAGCTAAACTTTACTAAGGTGATATGATGCAGCGTTATTTTGTAGAAGAGCAAAACATAAATGAAACGACAATTCGTATTGTAGGAGATGATGTGCATCACATTGGAAGAGTGATGCGTATGACGCCTGGTGATCACATTTATTGTTGTACAAATGGGAAAACAGCAATTTGTACAATTGCTGAAATTACCAATGAATTTATAAATGCGACTATTGTAGAATGGATAGAGATGTCAAGTGAACTACCTGTGTTTGTGACAATTGCTAGCGGACTGCCTAAAGGAGATAAGCTTGAGTTGATTTTACAAAAAGGAACTGAGCTTGGAGCAGCCGCCTTTTTACCGTTTCAAGCATCTCGATCTATTGTAAAATGGGATGCGAAAAAAGCCGGGAAAAAAGTAGAGCGTTTTAATAAAATTGTAAAAGAGGCAGCCGAGCAGTCTCATCGCAGTGAAGTTCCTACTGTGTATGCACCTGTTTCTTTTAAAGAGCTTCTCACGATCAGTAAAGACTATGACAGTTGTCTTGTTGCATATGAAGAAGAAGCGAAGCAAGGTGAAAAATCAAATTTTGCTAAGGCTTTAACAAAGTTAGAGCCAGGACAAAAGGTACTCATTGTATTTGGGCCAGAAGGTGGTTTAACAGAAGGGGAAGTGTCTGCTCTTTCTGAGCATACTTTTGTACCTTGCAGTTTAGGACCAAGAATATTGCGGACAGAAACAGCGCCTTTATATGCGCTAAGTGCCGTGTCTTATCATTTTGAATTAATGGGGTGAATATATATGGCAACTGTTGCGTTTCATACGTTAGGTTGTAAAGTAAACCACTACGAGACAGAAGCGATTTGGCAACTGTTTAAACAAGGTGGTTATGAGCGAACTGAATTTGAGAAAACAGCTGATGTATATGTAATTAATACATGTACTGTAACGAATACAGGGGATAAAAAAGTCGTCAAGTAATTCGTCGTGCCGTTCGTCAAAATCCTGATGCGGTAATTTGTGTAACGGGATGTTATGCACAAACATCTCCAGCAGAAATTATGGCAATTCCAGGTGTAGATATTGTTGTCGGAACGCAAGACCGTGAGAAAATGCTTGGCTATATTGAAGAATATCGCAATGAACGTCAGCCAATTAATGCTGTACGTAACATTATGAAAACACGTGTATATGAAGAATTAGACGTACCGTACTTTACAGATCGTACGCGTGCATCTTTGAAAATTCAAGAAGGATGTAACAACTTCTGTACGTTCTGTATCATTCCATGGGCTCGTGGGTTAATGCGTTCTCGTGACGGGAAAGAAGTTATTCGCCAAGCGCAGCAATTAGTAGATGCTGGCTATAAAGAAATTGTCTTAACAGGTATCCATACAGGTGGATATGGTGAAGACATGAAAGATTATAATTTAGCAGGATTACTTCGCGATATGGAAGCGCAAGTAACAGGTTTAAAACGTCTTCGCATTTCTTCTATTGAGGCAAGTCAAATTACTGATGAAGTGATTGAAGTACTGCGCGACTCTAAAGTTGTTGTACGTCATTTACACATTCCGCTTCAATCTGGATCTAATACAGTATTGAAGCGTATGCGTCGTAAATATACAATGGAATTTTTCCAGGAGCGTTTAGATCGCTTAAAAGAAGCGTTGCCGGGATTAGCAATTACATCTGATGTTATCGTTGGTTTCCCTGGTGAAACAGAAGAAGAATTTATGGAAACGTTCAATTTTATCAAAAATAACCGTTTCTCTGAGCTCCATGTATTCCCGTATTCAAAACGTACAGGAACACCAGCAGCACGTATGGACGATCAAGTGGCAGAAGAAATCAAGAACGAGCGTGTACACCGCTTGATTGCATTATCTGATCAATTAGCGAAAGAATATGCATCTCAGTTTGAAGGTGAAGTTCTTGAAATTATTCCAGAAGAACCATTTAAAGAAGCTGATCGTGAAGGATTATATGTAGGTTATACAGATAATTACTTAAAAGTTGTTTTTGAAGGATCTGAAGAATTAATTGGTAAATTGATTAAGGTGAAAATCACGAAAGCCGGTTACCCTTATAATGAAGCACAATTTGTTCGTGTGCTAGAAGATGTATCTCCAAAAGAATCAGCAAGCGCGTAAGAGAAGAGAAAAGCATGCAAACAGTTTTGTTTGCATGCTTTTTTATTTGATGGAGAAGTTAAAATATGAAAACGCTATACTTTATGATATAATGCTGAAGATTAAGGTTGTCAGACAACTAACAAGTAACAAAATCACTGAGTATAAGTTGAGAAAGGGGCAATTTTTAAATGAACTACGCAAAATTAATTGATCATACGTTATTAAAACCAGATGCAAAAAAAGAAGCAATCGTTACTCTATGCGAAGAGGCAAAACAACATGATTTTGCTTCTGTATGTGTAAATCCAACATGGATTGAAACAGCAGCAGAAATTTTAAAAGGGACAGACGTAAAAGTTTGTACGGTAATTGGTTTTCCTCTTGGAGCAAACACATCAGAAACGAAAGCATTTGAAACAAAAGATGCAATCGCAAAAGGCGCAACAGAAGTTGACATGGTGATTAACATCGGTGCGTTAAAAGATAAAAACGACGAGTTAGTAGAGCGTGATGTTCGCGCTGTTGTAGAAGCTGCAAAAGGAAAAGCACTTGTAAAAGTAATTATTGAAACATGTCTATTAACAGAAGAAGAAAAAGTTCGTGCTTGTGAATTATCTGTAAAAGCAGGCGTTGATTTTGTAAAAACATCAACAGGATTTTCATCAGGCGGTGCAACAGTAGAAGATGTTGCATTAATGAGAAAAACAGTGGGACCAGATATCGGTGTAAAAGCATCAGGCGGTGTTCGTGACGAAAATGGCATGGACGCAATGGTAGAAGCAGGTGCAACGCGCATTGGTACAAGCTCTGGTGTAGCGCTAGTAAGCGGAAAAACAGCAACAACTGATTATTAAAATAAAAGCGGAGCCGACTGTTCAGTCCTGGCAGCTAAGATTTTTTAACACGAGGGTCTAGGATATTGTATCTAGATGATGAATAAAAGAAGCGAACGTTTTTGTAGAATAATGTCGCATTGATATAGAATTTTATATCGAAATTCAACATATCGTGAAAAAGAAGTGCGATTGCTCCGCTTTTCTTTTATCAGATAGTTGACCTAAAAGTATAAAATGTATTATAATCGTAAAAGACATGCTGAGTAAGTGTTTCTTTTTTGCATGCTGAATTTAGGATGTAAGTGGATGTTTCGGAGGGAGGGAAAGAGAATGTCAAAAACAGTCGTTCGTAAAAACGAGTCTTTGGAGGATGCACTTCGCCGTTTTAAAAGATCAACTTCTAAAGCTGGTACGCTTGCTGAAGCAAGAAAACGCGAGTTCTATGAAAAGCCAAGCGTAAAACGTAAGAAGAAATCTGAAGCGGCAAGAAAGCGTAAGTTCTAAGAGAGGGTGTAATTTATGAGTCTTCTCGGTCGTTTAAACGATGATATGAAACAAGCGATGAAGAATAAAGAAAAACAAAAATTAACCGTTATTCGTATGGTTAAGGCTGCTTTACAAAATGAAGAAATAAAACTGCAGCACTCTCTTCTAGAAGATGAGGAATTAACAGTTTTAACTCGTGAAGTAAAACAGTATAAAGACTCCCTCCTTGAATTTGAAAAAGCGGGTCGTGAGGACCTTGTTGATAAACTGAAAAGCGAAATTCAGATTTTAGAAACATATTTGCCAGAGCAATTAACAGAAGAAGAATTGGCTGCTGTTATTCAGCAAACTATTTCTGAAGTTGGTGCAGCTTCTAAAGCTGATATGGGCAAAGTGATGAGTGCTGTTATGCCGAAAGTAAAAGGTAAAGCAGATGGCTCACAAGTGAATAGGCTTGTTTCACAACTATTAGCATAAAAAAGCGTCTCATTTATAATGAGACGCTTTTTTATGTTTTTTTCAATTTGGACGTGATATTACAAGCTTTTTTCATACATATGGGATGAGAGGGGGTCTTCGATGAGAAAGTTGCAGCAAATGAAAAATTGGATTACTAAGCAGATAGACCTACCTGCGGATGTATTCATGGATCTGCCGAGAATTACCCTCGTTGGGCAGGTGCATATTTATATAGAAAATCATCGTGGATTATTAGTATTTAGTGATAAAGAGGTACGGCTTTTGTTAAAGCAAGGACAATTATTAATAAAAGGGGACTCTTTTGTTATTAAAACGATTCTTCCAGAAGAGCTTTTGCTTGAGGGAACTATTGAGCAAGTCTTGTTTTTAGAAGAAGAAAAAAAGATAGATAAAGTGAAACTTCCATTCGTGAGAAGCTTTTCCTCACGAATGGTGAGTTGAACCAATCGGGCTCTTACAGTCGATTAGTATTCGCCTCTTAGTCTTACTGCTACAACCGATTGTTTGAGCGGGATAAAGTGAAACTACCATTCGTAAGCTGTTTTTCCTTACGAATGGTAAGTTGAACCAATCGAGCTCTTACAGTCGGTTAGCCTTCGCTTCTTAGTTTTACTACTACCGACTGTTTGAGCGGGACAAAGTGATAGGGAAGGTACAGGTCTTTATGGAAGACTGCGCCTTTTTCAGAAAGCAGATGGGGGCGAGTTATGAAAAATCAGTGGTTTACAAGATGGATTGGGTATGTGAAGGTACGGATTCAAGGAAGGGGAGTAGAACGATTTATTAATGAATGTGTACGGCGTGATATTCTTGTTTGGAGTGTGAAGAAAGTAGCAGATGATACACTTGTATTTTGTATGCCGCTTCGTGATGTGAAACGATTACGTCCGATTTACCGTAAAAATGAATGTAAACTGTATTTCATTGGACGTTATGGGCTGCCATTTTGGAATAAGCGCTTACTTCGAAATAGTGGTTTTCTTGCTGGTTTTCTCCTTTTTTTCTTAATTGTTATCGTTTTATCAAACATGGTATGGAAAATAGAAATAACAGGGGCAAAGCCAGAGACGGAATATATTATGATGAAAGAATTGGACAAAATGGGTATTAAGAAAGGGAAGCTGCAATTTCAAATGCCTAGTGTAGAGACTGTACAGCGTTATTTGACTGATAATATTAATGCCATTACGTGGATTGGTTTGGAAGTGAAAGGAACGACATATCGCTTTAAAATAGTTGAAAAAAATGAACCGAAAAAAGAAAAAGAACAGGTGCCGCAACATTTAGTCGCAAAAAAAGAAGCGATTATTACGAAGATGTTTGTGGAGATTGGAAAGCCAGCAGTTATGAAAAATGATTATGTGCAAAAGGGACAACTTCTTGTATCGGGGGTATATGGGAAAGAAGATAGCCCGACAATTGTTTCTGCTAAAGGGGTTGTATTTGGTGAAACTTGGTACAAGTCTGAAGTGGAGGTACCTTTGAAAACGACATTTCAAGTCTATACAGGGAATTCATATAGAGAACATTATCTTACTTTCGGAAACGTAAAAATAAAAATATGGGGATTTCAGCATGATAAGTATAAGCGGTCTAAAACGGAGACAGTAAGACATGATGTTAAGTTGCTCGGTTTTACACTGCCGATTGCTTATGAAAAAGCGATTGTACGTGAAGAGGAGGAAGCAAACCGTGAATATACAGAAAAACAGGCAATTGCGGTGGCGGAGGAAATGGGACAAAAAGAATTAAAGAAAAAACTGGATGAACGTGCTATGATTATAGGGAAGAAAGTTTTGCATAAACAGGTTGAGAATGGGAATTTAAAATTATTGTTGCATTATACAGTGATTGAAAATATTGCAGAGGCTCAACCGATATCTGAATCCGATATTCAAGGAGATTGAGTAATTAATGGCTGAACAATTAGTAGAGATGAATCAACAATTGGAAAACCATAATGAAGCAATTGCTTTGTTTGGAGTAAATGATGCGCATTTAAAAGTAATTGAGAACGAACTTGAGGTATCGATTGTTACGAGAGGGAATCTGTTCGTGTATCTGGAACAGAAGAAGCGTTAGCTCTTGTTGAAGGTATATTACAACAGCTTCTAGTTGTTATTCGCAAGGGTGTATCGATTTCTGAGCGTGATGTAATCTACGCGATTCAACTTGGCCGTCAAGGGAAATTGGCTCATTTTGAAGAGTTATATGAAGAAGAAATCTTTAAAACAGCAAAAGGTAAGTCCATCCGTGTGAAAACGATAGGACAAAGGCAATATATTTATGCCATTAAGAAGAATGATATTGTTTTTGGAATGGGACCAGCAGGTACTGGCAAAACCTACTTAGCTGTAGTGATGGCTGTTCGTGCATTAAAAAATGGTGATGTGAAAAAAATTATTTTAACAAGACCTGCTGTTGAAGCTGGAGAAAGTTTAGGTTTTTTACCTGGAGATTTGAAAGAAAAAGTGGATCCGTATTTACGCCCTCTTTATGATGCTCTTCATGATGTGCTTGGGCAAGAACATACACAAAGAATGATAGAACGCGGTATTATTGAAATTGCCCCGTTAGCATACATGAGAGGACGAACACTCGATGATGCGTTTGTTATTCTAGATGAAGCACAAAATACAACAGGAGCGCAAATTAAAATGTTTCTAACGCGTCTTGGATTTGATTCGAAAATGGTTATAACGGGAGATCCATCCCAGATTGATTTACCGAAAGGTGTGAAATCTGGCCTTTCTATTGCAGCGAATGTATTAGACCGTGTACCTGGACTTTCGTTTATTAAACTAGAGCAATCGGATGTTGTTCGTCATCCGCTCGTACAGCGCATTATTGAAGCATATGATAAAATGGAATGATCCTGCTTGTAAGGATCATTTCTTTTTATCCCGCTCAAACAGTTGGTAGTAGCAGGTCAAAGAAGAGAAGGCCAACCAACTGTAAGAGCCCGATTGGTTCAACTAACCATTCGTAAGGAAAAAGCGCCTCACGAATGGAAGTTTCACTTTATATCAGGAGAGGAGAAGGTATTGTAATTATGTCAGGGTTTCAAGAAGTTGCTAAGTGGTTTCGCAATACACAACATTCGAAAAAACTGAGCTGGATTTCTTATGTTTTATTAGGAGCGGTGCTATTTTTGGCGCTGATGAATAATGTAAAACCGGAACAATTAGATGTCAAAATGTTGTCTATTTCAAAAAAGACAATCCATTCTCCTGTTAAAATTGAAGATAAAGTAACGACAGAAAAGAAAAAGAGAGAAGCGGCTCAAAAGGTCGAGGATCAGTATACGTATCGAAGTGAATATAAACAAAACCGAATTGATGTTGTGAATTCGGTCTTTGATGCAATAAAAGAAGTGGATTCAGAGGCAAATGCTTCGGCACCAAATGCGCAAAAAAACTTGTCGACTACAGAACGATTGGATAAATTAAAAAAGAAATTGCCAACGGATTTAACGAAAAGTTTGTCTGATCAAGTGTTATTGCAATTTTTAAATGCGACAGAAGATCAGCTTCTTGTGGCGAGGGAATCAACCGTCACAGCTGTCAATAATTTAATGAGTTATCATATTAAAATGAATGAAGTGGATCAGTTTAAAGACCGTATTACTAACGAGTTAAAAAACGTATCTGTTAGTAACGAATTGAAACAAGCAATTACCGCACTTGGTCAGTATGCAATCGTACCAAACTATTTTTACGATTCGTCTGCTACGAAGGAACAGAAGCAAATGGCGATGGATCAAGTGGATCCTGTCTATATTTTACAAGGTCAAATTCTTGTAAAAGAAGGTGAAACAATTACAAGAGAAGTGTATGAACAGTTGAAGTTAGTAGGATTACTGAATCAAAGTAATTCATTTCAACCATTTTTAGGACTAGCTATTTTTATTGGTGTTCTTCTATTTTTTATGCATAAGCAATTTGAGGCGTTTTTAAAGTCGAAAAGAGAGGACAAGCCATATATTTTAGCATATACAACAATTGTCGCCATTACAGTTGTTTTAATGAAAATTATTAGTTTGTTTCAAAAGTTAGAATATGCCGGTATTGCTTATATTGCTCCGGTTGCAATGGGAACTATATTAGTGAAGCTGATGATTGGTGATCGATTTGTTTTTATAACAAGTGTGATTTTTTCAGTGTGCGGTAGTATTTTATTTAATGAAGAGGTAACGAGTACACTTAATTATTCAGTTGGGATTTATGTATTGCTTAGCTCGCTTTCTGTTAGCATTTTTTTGCGGGAAAAAATCGTCGTACAATGTTGCTGCAAACTGGGA
The DNA here is from genome assembly GCF_055814245.1 of Bacillus sp. EA-CB0995. Classification (NCBI taxonomy): domain Bacteria; kingdom Bacillati; phylum Bacillota; class Bacilli; order Caryophanales; family Bacillaceae; genus Bacillus; species Bacillus sp. EA-CB0995. The sequence continues at coordinate 1,368,740 of NZ_CP169269.1, forward strand.
TACTTGTATCTATTTTAAATGTGGTTGTATTAGCAGCTTTATTGCTACTGCGCAATGGAAACTTTTCACCGATTGAGATTGGAACACATTTATTAATGGCAGCAGCATCTGGGATTATTTCATCGGTTTTAGCAATGGGGATTTTGCCATATTTAGAAAGTGGTCTTGGTCTTGTTTCTAGTATGAAGTTGGTGGAATTAGCAAGTCCAAATCATCCATTGCTTCGCAAAATTTTATTAGAAGCACCAGGAACGTATCATCATAGTGTCATGGTCGCGAATTTATCAGAAGCGGCATGTGAAGCTGTTGGGGCGAATGGTGTGCTAGCACGTGTAGGAGCATATTATCATGATATCGGAAAAACAGTGCAGCCGCATTTCTTTATTGAAAATCAAATGGGAATCTCAAATCCCCATGATCGATTGGACCCTGAAACAAGCAGAGATATTATAATTGCCCATGTTACAAATGGAGTAAAAATGTTAGAAGAACATCATATTCCGCAAGAGATTATTGATATCACAGCGCAGCATCATGGAACTACTTTGTTAAAGTATTTCTACTATAAAGCAATGCAAGAGGATAAAGAGAAGTACACAGAAGAGATGTTTCGTTATCCAGGTCCAAAAGCAACATCAAAAGAATCGGCTATTGTCGGTGTTGCTGACAGTGTAGAAGCGGCAGTGCGTTCCATGAATGCACCAACACCAGAGCAAATTGATAATCTTGTTCATAGTATTATTAAAGACCGTCTACAAGATGGACAATTCAGTGAATGTAATTTAACATTTAAAGAACTGCAAATTGTGGAGAAAACATTATGTGAAACATTAAATGGAATTTTCCATTCTCGGATTAAGTATCCGAAATTATCAGAAGAAAAGGTGAAGTAAATGGGGTTAATAATTGACTTTTTTGATGAAACGGAAGAAGTAAAAGAAGAGTATGTTGAAATGATTCAACAGTTAGTTGAAAAAGCAGCAGAGACAGAATCTGTAGAAGACGGAGCGGAACTTTCAATTACATTTGTAAATAATGAGCGCATTCAAGAAATTAACCGTGAATATCGTGATAAAGATCAGCCAACAGACGTAATCTCTTTTGCGATGGAAGATATGGGCGAAGGAGAAATGGAAATTGTCGGTGTGGACATGCCCCGCATGTTAGGCGATATTATTATTTCTATTCCGAGAACGAAAGAGCAGGCTGAAGAATATGGTCATTCTTTTGAGCGTGAGCTTGGTTTTTTAGCAGTGCATGGCTTTTTACATTTACTTGGTTATGATCATATGACAGAAGAAGAAGAAAAGGTTATGTTTGGAAAGCAAAAAGAAATTCTCGATACTTTTGGATTGGGTAGATGAAAAAAGGGAAACTAATAAATAGTTTTCGCTATGCATTTGCAGGGATTTTCTTTTGTCTTCTCCATGAAAGAAATGTACAAATTCATTGTTTAGCAACGTTCATTGTTAGTGGTCTTGGTTTTTATTTTCATGTTACGAAAACAGAATGGCTTATTTTACTTTTGACAATTGGCGTTGTATTTGCGCTAGAAATCGTTAATACAGCGATAGAGAAAACTGTTGATTTAGTAACGACTGATGTGAAACCCCTTGCTAAAATAGCAAAAGACGCAGCAGCAGGCGCGGTATTGTTTTTCTCGATTATTGCTGTTGTAATTGGCGCTATTATCTTTGGGCCGTATATGATATAGTTGCATTCCAAAGATTTTTATCTTTTCATAATGTGAATGGAAAGGACGAGACACGATGAACAGCAAAGAATTAATTCAAGAAGCGATCGAAGCGCGTAAACAAGCATATGTACCGTATTCTAAATTTCAAGTCGGTGCTGCCTTATTAACGACAGACGGAAAAGTATACCGTGGTTGCAATGTTGAGAATGCATCATATGGTTTGTGTAACTGCGCGGAAAGAACGGCGCTATTTAAAGCGATTTCGGAAGGAAGTACAGAATTTACTGCAATTGCAGTTGTAGCAGATACAAAACGCCCAGTGCCTCCTTGTGGAGCCTGTCGTCAAGTTATGGTAGAATTGTGTGAGTCAAATACAAAAGTATATTTAACAAATTTAAGCGGTGACATTCAAGAAACAACAGTAGGAGAATTGTTACCAGGAGCATTTTTAGCGGAGGATTTACATGAATAGAGAAGGTTTTAAATCAGGTTTTGTCTCTATTATTGGGAGACCAAACGTTGGGAAATCAACATTTTTAAACCGAATTATCGGTCAAAAAATTGCGATTATGAGCGATAAACCACAAACAACACGTAATAAAATTCAAGGTGTTTATACAGAAAATGATGCGCAAGTCATATTTATTGATACACCAGGTATACATAAACCAAAGCATAAACTTGGCGATTTTATGGTTAAAATGGCTCAAACGACAATAAAAGAAGTAGATATTGTTTTGTTTATGGTCAATGCAGAGGAAGGCTTTGGACGCGGTGAAGAGTTTATTATTGAAAAATTACAAGAAACGAAGCGACCAGTCTTTTTAGTAATCAATAAGATTGACCAAGTTCATCCAGAGGAACTGCTTGGGCTTATTGATAAATACCGTACGTTATATGATTTTGCTGAAATTGTACCTATTTCAGCATTAGAAGGAATAATGTGGAAGCGTTAATTGGGGCGATTAAAAAATATTTACCAGAAGGCCCGCAATATTATCCTGAAGATCAAGTGACAGACCATCCAGAGCGTTTTATTATTGCAGAACTTATTCGTGAAAAAGTATTGCATTTAACACGTGAAGAAGTGCCGCATTCTGTTGCGGTTGTTATTGATGCAATTCAAAAGCGTGAAGGCGGGGCAATTTATGTTAATGCAACAGTCATTGTAGAACGTCCGTCACAAAAAGGAATTGTAATTGGGAAACAAGGCAAGTTGTTAAAAGAAATTGGAAAAAGAGCGCGCCTTGATATTGAGTCGCTTCTTGGTTCAAGAGTATTCTTGGAGTTGTGGGTAAAAGTGCAGAAAGATTGGCGTAACAAAATGTCACAATTACGTGACCTTGGCTTCCGCGAAGACGAATATTGATAAAATGAAACTTCCATTCTTGAGGTGGGGGCCTGTCCGCGAATGGCAGGATAAAAACTGTATAATTTAGAAAAATTTTTCTCACATGAAAATGAACAAAATGGGTCATTTTAATAACAAAGAAAGAAATTGGATTACATGTAAGCTTACTGAGAAAGGTGGATTCTTATGTTAGATTTTACCTGGAAAGTTTTCTCGAAAACAGGAAGCATTGAAACATATCTGCTCTTGAAAGAAATTGAAAATAGTGCAGAGGATGAAGTGCATCAGCATGATGAAGTATTAGAGCTAGATTCTCCAATTTCCTGACCCATTTTGTTCGAATCTTGGATGGTGACGAACATGTTTCAAAAAATTGAGGGAATTGTCATTCGAACGATTGATTATGGAGAAACAAACAAAATTGTAACTATATTTTCCCGCGAATTAGGGAAAGTTAGCGCAATGGCCAGAGGAGCTAAAAAACCTAAAAGTAGACTGGCATCCATTTCTCAATTATTAACTCACGGCCATTTTCTTATTCAAATGGGTTCTGGTTTAGGGACATTACAGCAAGGTGAAATTATTTCTTCTATGCGAGAAATCCGTGAAGATTTATTTTTAACAGCTTATGCGTCATTTATTGTTGAATTGACTGATAAAGCCACAGAAGAGAAAAAACATAATCCATATTTATTTGAAATGTTATATCAAACGTTGCATTATATGAGTGAAGGGGTTGACCCGGAAGTTTTAGCGCTAATCTATCAAACGAAAATGTTGCCAGTTTTCGGGCTTAATCCATACTTTGATACATGTGCGATTTGTCACCAGTCAACAGATTTTGTCGCCTTCTCTGTTAGGGAAGGCGGCTTTCTTTGTAAACATCACGCTGAGCAAGACTCATATCGTATTGCAATTGGAGAAGCTGTTCACAAGCTGTTGCGGTTATTTTATCATTTTGATTTAGCGCGTCTTGGAAGTGTATCTGTTAAAGAAGACACAAAGAAACAAATGCGCACAGTATTGAATATGTACTATGATGAGTATTGTGGGATCTATTTAAAATCAAGACGTTTTTTAGACCAGCTGGATAAATTTCAAATATAGTGGACCAAATGAGGTCTTTTTTACATACTTTCTTTTTCGAATGGTATATTTAGTATATAATATTTAAGAGATAGTATAACTCTTTTCGTTTTGTAATGAAGGTGGTGATTATCATAGAACTGAATAAGCGCCAAGAACATATCATCCAGATTGTAAAAGATAACGGTCCAATTACAGGAGAAGCGATTGCTGAGCAATTAAATTTAACGAGAGCAACGCTTAGGCCAGATTTAGCTATTTTAACAATGGCGGGTTATTTAGAAGCGCGTCCACGTGTTGGCTACTTTTATACCGGGAAAACAGGTGGACAATTGCTTTCTGAGGCAGTTAAAAAAATTATTGTACAAGATTATCAATCTAGGCCAGCTGTGATTGATAAAAACGTTTCTGTATATGATGCAATCTGTGCAATGTTTTTAGAAGATGTCGGTACTTTATTTATCGTTGACCAAAATACATTGTTAGTCGGTGTTGTTTCTCGAAAAGATTTGCTAAGAGCAAGTCTAGGAAAGCAGGATTTAACGTCATTACCGGTAAATATTATTATGACAAGAATGCCGAATGTTACGATGTGTCGCAAGGAAGATAGCTTGTATGATGTTGCAATGGATTTAATAGAAAAGCAGATTGATGCTGTTCCGGTTGTGAAGGACACGAAACAAGGATTAGAAGTTGTCGGTCGCATCACAAAAACTAATATTACGCGTGCATTCGTTGATTTAGTGAATCATGAGTAAGTGCAATTCGTTTAAAGTGAGGTAATGCAATGAATAGTAAAATTGTATATGTCGTATCTGATTCGGTTGGAGAAACAGCTGATTTAGTTGTTCGAGCAGCGATGGGACAATTTCCATTTGCGCCGGATATTAGACGTGTACCGTACGTAGAAGATACAGGGACATTAAAAGAAGTTATTTCTATCGCCAAAAGTAATGATGCGCTCATTTGTTTTACGTTAGTAAAGCCCGATATGCGAAAATATTTACGGGAAGAAGCGGCAAAAGAAGGTGTAGAGGCTTATGATATTATCGGTCCTCTTATCGATCAAATTGAAGAAGTAACAGGGCAAATCCCAAGGTATGAGCCAGGGGTTGTACGAAAGTTGGATGAAGAGTATTTCAAAAAGATTGAAGCGATTGAATTTGCTGTGAAATATGACGATGGTAGAGATGCGCGTGGTCTTTTAAAAGCTGATATCGTATTAATTGGAGTGTCTCGTACATCAAAAACACCACTTTCACAATATCTTGCACATAACAAGCGATTAAAAGTTGCCAATGTTCCTCTCGTACCCGAAGTGGATCCGCCGGAAGAATTATATCGCGTGCCGAAAGAAAAATGCTTTGGTTTAAAAATAACGCCCGATAAATTAAATCATATTCGCAGGGAACGTTTAAAATCTCTTGGATTAAGTGATGGAGCAAGTTACGCCAACATTAATCGTATTAAAGAAGAGATTGAACACTTTGAACGTGTAGTGAATAAAATCGGTTGTCCTGTTATTGATGTATCGAATAAAGCGATTGAAGAAACAGCAAATATTATTGTGAATGCAGTGCAAAACCGACAGAAGTTTTAGCACATTTACCAAAGGTGAATGTGCTTTTTTCACTCAATTATGAAAAAACAATGGACATCTAGCTAAGTTTAGAAAAATATATTATAATAAAAAATTGTGATAAAAACATTCATTTTACGTTTAGACTTTAATTTTTCAGAATAAACTAGGGATAGGATTTGTAAAGGAAATACTTTTACGTAAAATCGACAAAAATCTGAACAAGAAAACACACATTATGGAAGGATTCACAGAAGGGATGTAGAATAGAGAAATATGCAAAACATCACTAAAATTTTTGTTGATGCAGATGCATGTCCAGTGAAGGAAGAAATTTGGTTTATCTCATCCTACGCTCATCAGTCAAGAAGCTAAAAAGGAAATTGGGTATAATGTAGATTCTGCACAAGACGAGGTGGATTTTTACATCTATCAACGTGCAAAAGCAGGAAATCTCGTTATCACACAAGATATGGGACTTGCTGGTCTTCTCGTCAAAAAAGGAGTGTACGTATTATCTCCGCGCGGCACAATTGTGACCGATGAGCATATGGATACAATTTTATATAATCGATATGTATCTGTAGACAAGGAACCTTTACAAAAGGGCCAAAATCATTTTCTAAGTGTGATCGATAATGTTTTTTGTCTAGTTTAGAAAAAATATTGTCGAATTATAAAGGAATTCTTTAGTTTGTATCGAATACAAAATACGACACGGAGATGGAGTTATGGGGAACAGAATTCCCGAGGAAGTTGTAGAACAAATTCGTACATCGTCTGATATTGTTGAAGTCATTGGGGAATATGTGCAGCTTAAAAAACAAGGTCGAAATTATTTTGGGCTTTGTCCTTTTCATGGCGAGAACTCACCGTCGTTTTCTGTTTCTGCTGATAAGCAAATTTTTCATTGCTTCGGATGTGGAGAAGGGGGAAATGTTTTTTCCTTTTTAATGAAAATAGACGGACTGTCTTTTGTGGAAGCTGTACAAAAATTAGGTGAGCGAAATGGAATTCCTGTTGCTAACTTTACATCAGACTTAGAGCAAAAACAAAACATATCTGATGATAGTATGATTATGTTGCAAGCTCATGAGCTTTTGAAAAAGTATTACCATCATCTTTTAGTAAATACAGAAGATGGGAAACAATCGCTTTCGTATTTGCTAGAGCGAGGTATTACGAAAGAAATGATTGCAAAATTTGAAATTGGATATGCCACTCCTGCTTGGGATGCAGCGGCGAAAATCTTGCAAAAGCGAGGTTTCTCACCAGCTGTTATGGAACAAGCTGGGTTACTTGTTCGCAGTGAGAAGGATGGCAGTTATCATGATCGTTTTCGTGGACGAGTTATGTTTCCAATTCATACACTGCAAGGAAAAGTAGCTGCTTTTAGTGGACGGGCATTAGGAGATGATACTCCTAAGTATTTGAATAGCCCAGAAACGCCTATTTTTCATAAAAGCAAGCTACTATATAATTTTCATCAAGCAAGGCCATTTATTCGAAAACGAGGGCAAGTTCTTCTCTTTGAAGGATATGCGGATGTTTTAGCAGCTGTGAAAAGTGGAATTGAAGAATCTGTTGCAACAATGGGCACTGCTTTAACTGAGGAACAGGCGAAGCTTCTGCGGCGTAATGTTGAAACTGTTGTTCTTTGCTATGATGGTGATAAAGCAGGACAAGAAGCAACAATGAAAGCAGGACAATTGTTATTGCAAACCGGTTGTGAAGTGAAAGTTGTCTCTATGCCAGATAAATTAGACCCTGACGAATATGTACAGCAATACGGGACAACACAGTTTCAGAAACTTGTACATGCAAGTATAAGTTTTGTTGGATTTAAAATAAATTATCTTCGTTTAGGGAAAAATTTGCAAGATGAATCTGGAAAAGAAGCTTATGTGAAAAGTGTTTTAAAAGAGTTAGCGTCATTGCAAGACGCAATGCAGGCAGAATCGTATTTGAAGGCATTGTCACAGGAATTTGCTTACTCAATGGAAACACTACTTGGGCAATTGCACCAATATCGCAAAGAACAAAAGGTACAGCAAAAACAGACAAAGCCAATTTCGCAGCCTTCTCAAATTGTTCATGCGAAGCCGAAATTTTCTGGTTTTGAAAGAGCTGAAAGAGAGCTTATTTATCATATGTTGCAAAGTGTAGATATCGCTTTTCGTATCGAGCCTCATATAGAAGATTTTCATACGGAAGAACATAAAGGGATTTTATATGAGCTATACGCATATTATGAAAAGGGAAATGAACCGTCAGTCGGAAACTTTTTAAGTTGGCTTTCTGATGAAAAGTTAAAAAATATTGTAACCAATATTTCAACAGATGAAATGATTAATCCCGAATACTCAGAAGAATTGCTTCAAGGTAACGTAGATGCTTTGCGTCGGCATAAGCAAAAAATAAAGAAAATGGAAAATATTTTTACGCTCAAGCAAATGGAAAAAGAAGACCATTTGGCAGCAGCGCGTTTTTTCCAAGAGTATTTACAAAAGCGAAAAGCAAGAAAATAGCTTTTTGTATAAAAACTTATTATAATCATTGTTTGTATCTCGCGTAAGGAGGGGAACAAATGGCTGATAAACCAGCTCGTTCTAAACAAATTGAAACTGATATAACACTTGAGCAAGTGAAAGAGCAACTCACAGAGCTCGGAAAAAAACGTGGCGTTCTTACATATGAAGAGATTGCAGAACGCATGAGCGGATTTGATATTGAATCCGAACAAATGGATGAATATTATGAATATTTAGGTGAACAAGGAATTGATTTAGTTGGCGACAGCGATGAAGATCCAAACACACGTCAATTAGCCAAAGCAGAAGAAGAGTTTGACTTAAATGATTTAAGTGTACCGCCAGGTGTGAAAATTAATGATCCTGTGCGCATGTACTTAAAAGAAATCGGTCGTGTTGACTTACTATCTGCTGAAGATGAAATTGCTCTTGCAAAACGTATTGAAGAAGGCGATGAAGAAGCGAAGCGTCGCCTTGCAGAAGCAAACTTACGTCTTGTTGTAAGTATTGCAAAACGTTATGTTGGCCGCGGTATGCTTTTCTTAGACTTAATTCAAGAAGGGAATATGGGTCTAATTAAAGCAGTTGAAAAGTTTGATTACCGCAAAGGGTATAAATTTAGTACGTATGCAACATGGTGGATTCGCCAAGCGATTACACGTGCAATTGCGGACCAAGCAAGAACAATTCGTATACCAGTTCATATGGTTGAAACAATTAATAAATTAATTCGTGTTCAACGTCAGTTATTACAAGATTTAGGCCGTGAGCCGTCTCCTGAAGAAATCGGTGAAGAGATGGATCTAGCTCCTGAAAAAGTACGCGAAATCTTAAAAATTGCACAAGAGCCAGTATCTCTTGAAACGCCAATTGGTGAAGAGGACGACTCTCATTTAGGTGACTTTATTGAAGACCAAGAAGCAACATCTCCTGCAGAGCATGCAGCATATGAGTTATTAAAAGAGCAATTAGAAGATGTATTAGATACATTAACAGATCGTGAAGAAAATGTTCTTCGTCTTCGTTTCGGCTTAGACGATGGACGAACTCGTACGCTTGAAGAAGTTGGAAAAGTATTCGGCGTTACGAGAGAGCGTATTCGTCAAATTGAAGCAAAAGCGCTTCGTAAATTAAGACACCCAAGCCGTAGCAAACGTTTGAAAGATTTCTTAGAATAGAGATTTGTTTAAAGTTTACTTCATTAATATGGAGTAAACTTTTTTCTTTTGTTAATTTTTGTTAAAATTTAGCCATCGAAAGCAATTACAATTCTTGTAATTTATTTTACAGAATTGTCTTTTGATTTGCAAATGGTCATTTTTCGATTTTTCGATTAATTTCGTGTATTCCTAGCAAAAATATGTGGAAAATATAACTGTTTATGATGAGAAAAGAGGATATTTATCAAAAATTTACATGATTTTGTAGCAGAATAATTGATAGAATATATGGAATATTTTTAACTTAGTATAGTTTGGTCTTTTCTGGTAGAGCGTTTTCAAGTACAATAGAAATGACTGAATCATCAAATTATTAGGGGATATAGAGGGGGAAAAAGAAAAAATGAAGCGTAATCCGTTAATTCCATTTGCTCTTATTGCTGTATTGGGAATTGTTATTATGTTTGTATTTTCATTTCAAGGCATGCATAAATCAAAGGAACTAGCTGAAGCGAAGAAACACGGGGGAAAAACGACACAAACAGCAGCGAAGCCTGAAGAGATTGTAAAACAAAGTTGTACAAGCTGTCATGGTGATCAGTTGCAAGGGGCAGTTGGTCCTAATCTACAAAAAGTGGGCGACAGACTTTCAAAAGATCAAATCCAAGAAGTTATTTTAAAAGGAAGAGGAAATATGCCAGCAGGTATTATTCCGGCGGATCAAGCATCAAAAGTTGCGGATTGGTTATCAAAGAAAAAATAATATTTTATTACATAGATAACTCTTTGCGCCTAAGCGAAGGGTCTTTTTTTGTTCCGTTATTCGTGGGCAGTAAGACTCCCGCCTTAAGATTGTGAGAAAACAAAGAAGATAGGTAGGAGGTAAACTGCTCGTAAGAGCCCGATTGGTGAGAGCTTTCCATCAGTGGGGGATGAAGAAAAACCCCCACTGATGGAAGTTTCACTTTATTATGTTTGCTTTCTGTTTGCCTTCTTTTTAAAATAGGATAAAGATAATCGTAACAAAGCAATGTGAGGACTACATGAAACAATTATTTTTTGATATATGGACAAATTGGGAGAAAGGTTTTTGAAAAATAAATGCTTTGTAAGGGGAGGAAATGATTTATTCCCTTGCAACAACGACTATAAATTCTTTATCATGGAGACAGACTGAAAAGAGAAGGAGTAATTGAAACAAATGAATGAAGTAAAGCTTTCAAAACGATTAGAAGAAGTGGTGCTTGAAATTCCAACAGGTTCCACTGTTGCAGATATTGGTTCGGATCATGCTTATTTACCTTGCTATACGATTTTACATAATATTTCCACACAAGCGGTGGCAGGAGAGGTTGTAGAAGGTCCGTTCCGTTCCGCTCAAGCTACAGTAGCAGAGTGCGGATTGCAAGATAAAGTGAACGTACGTAAAGGGAATGGCTTAGAAGTAATCGCGCCAGGTGAAGTAGATGTAATTACAATTGCAGGTATGGGTGGTGCGTTAATTCGTGATATTTTAGAGAATGGAAAAGAGAAGCTTATTGGTGTAACTCGTTTAATTCTACAACCTAATATTGCTGCGCATCATATTCGCGAATGGTTTATTGAAAATGGCTGGGAATTAATAAAAGAAAAAATTGTAAAAGAAGACGGGAAGATTTACGAAATTTTAGTAGGGGAACAGGGTAATACCCTTGCACCGTACAATGAGAAAAAAGAAGAAGCTTTATTAATGGGACCATTTTTAATGAAAGAGAAAAATGAAGCGTTTGTAGAAAAATGGGAGAGCGAGCGAAAAAACTTTAAAAATATTTGCAAGCAATTAGAACTTGCGACAGAGACAGAAGATACAAAAGTAAAGCGTGCAGAAGTGTTAGAGAAGATACGTATGATTGAGGAGGTTTTATCGTGAGTAAAACGCCGAATGGATATGAAATCATTTCTTTATTTGAAAGTATGTACCCAAAACATTTAGCAGTCGAAGGTGATAAGGTGGGATTGCAAATTGGTGCATTAAATAAATCGGTAGAGAATGTTTTAATCGCTCTTGATGTAACGGAAGGCGTTGTACAAGAAGCGATAGAAAAAGGGGCAAATTTAATTATTGCTCATCACCCGCTGATCTTTAATCCATTAAAAGTAATTCATACAGAGCAAGCATACGGGCGTATTATTGAAATGTGTATAAAACATGATATTGCGGTTTATGCTGCTCACACAAATGTGGATATCGCAAAAGGTGGTGTGAATGATTTACTTGCAGATGCTTTAGGGTTGCAGGAAACGGAAGTGCTTGTTCCTACTTATGCAGAAGAAATGAAAAAGCTAGTTGTATTTGTTCCTTCTTCGCATGCAGAAACAGTACGTCAAGCGATTGGTGACTCAGGAGCAGGTCATATCGGCAATTATAGCCACTGTACGTTTAATAGTGAGGGTACTGGTACGTTTCTGCCGCAAGAAGGAACGAATCCGTATATCGGAGAGACAGGGCGTTTAGAACAAGTGGAAGAAGTTCGTATTGAAACAATTATCCCGGCTTCCTTGCAGCGTAAAATCATGAAAGCAATGCTAGGGGCACATCCGTATGAAGAAGTGGCATATGATATTTATCCGCTAGAGAACAAAGGTGAAACATTAGGACTTGGGAAAATTGGATATTTACCACAAGAAATGACATTACAGCAGTTTGCAGAGCATGTGAAGGAATCCCTTGAAGTGAAGGGGGCTCGCGTTGTTGGGAACTTACATGATACTGTGAAAAAAGTAGCGGTACTTGGCGGGGATGGAAATAAATATATAAAGCAAGCGAAGTTTAAAGGAGCAGACGTATATGTAACAGGAGATATGTATTATCATGTTGCACATGATGCGATGATGTTAGGGTTAAATATTGTAGACCCAGGGCATAACGTGGAGAAAGTGATGAAAAAAGGCGTGCAAAAACAATTACAAGCAAAAGTAGATGAGAGAAAGTTTACTGCGCGTATTCATGCTTCAGAATTACATACCGATCCATTTACATTTGTATAAAATGCAAAGTAAAATCCGTTATCTCATAAGATAACGGATTTATTTGTATTATCTCGCTATTCGTGGGAGGCTTACTGCCCGTAAAAGCCCGATTGGTGAAATCTTTCCATCAGTGGGGGAACCTCCACTGATGGAAGTTACACTTTATTTTGCCTTTACTTTCGGTAAGATTTTTTGTAATGGTACGTTTCGCTTACGCTCCCACGTTGCAGGATTTGTTGGATCGTACTGTTCAAAAAATGCGATTACTTCTTTTGTAATAGGTGTTGGTGTAGAAGCGCCTGCAGTAATAGCGACTGTTTCCACGCCTTGTAGCCATTCTAATTGAATTTCACTTACATCGGCAACGCGGTATGCTTTTGTGCTGGCAATTTCTTCAGATACTTGTGCAAGACGGTTAGAGTTATTACTTTTTGGATCGCCAACAACAATTGTTAAATCAGCAGCATTTGCTTGTTTTGCGACAGCCTCTTGACGGACTTGTGTAGCAAGGCAAATCTCTTTATGAAATTCTGCTGTTGGAAACTTTTCTTGGATGTTCTCCATAATATGTTGAACATCCCATTGACTCATCGTCGTTTGATTTGTGACCAAAATTTTATCAGTTGGAATGGCAAGTGTTTCAAGGTCTGCTGCTCTCTCAATGAGATGGACAATATCTGGGGCAATTCCAACTGCACCTTCAGGCTCAGGATGTCCTTTTTTACCGATATAAATAATATGGTAGCCTTCTGCTTTTTTGCCTCAATTAAGTCGTGTGTTTTTGTTACGTCAGGACATGTCGCATCAATTGTTGTTAGTCCTTTTTCTTTTGCGCGCTGCTTTACTTCAGGAGATACACCGTGAGCTGTAAAAATAACAGTGCCAGACTCAATTTTCTCTAAAATATCTAAGCGGCTTGGGCCATCAAGCGTAATAATGCCATCTTCTTCAAACGCATCTGTTACGTGTTTGTTATGGACAATCATCCCTAAAATATAAATTGGTCTTGGTAAAGTTTTATCAAGCGCTGCATTGCGCGCGATGACCATCGCGTCTACAACACCGTAGCAATAGCCGCGAGGGGAAATTTTAACAATTTTCATGTGATTAATCCGCTCCTTTAAAAAAGGATTTGTTTTATAAAGTCAATCCTTTTTATTATAAAGGAGAAGGAGGCGGATGACAAAGAAATGTTACACATATAATTTTGGTTTAGGAGTAGTTGACTGTAAGGTTTCTACGTTTGCATCATCTTCAAGTATGATCTGAGAAGTAAGTGGTTTGCTTGTAATAGGTATTTGTTTAGGTGGAGTGGGAGGTATTATTTCGACTTCTTCTGTTTCTTTTTCCTCAGTACTTTTTCCAGATGTAAGTATTTTCATTATGTTAGGAATACTGCGGACAATCGGGCCGTATTGCTGCACGACAGGTCCAACGGATTGGGCCATTTGAACAACTTTTTCAACGTTGTTTAGCATTCCAGTGGGGTTTGAAATGAAGTTAGTGAAAAAGTTGCCAATCCCACTAGATGTACTTCCTGCTGCTCCTGCTGCTCCGCGTGTTTCATTTGGTGCCATCATTTGAGGTTGCATCATTCTTTGCTGCTGCGGTTGCATATATGGGTGGTTTTGCTGCTGCTGCGGTTGCATATATGGGTGGTTTTGCTGCTGCTGCGGTTGCATATATGGACGGTTTTGCTGATATGGTATATTTGAGTAGGTTTCCATTTGTCTATAAGGGGGCATCATATGCATATATTCTGTAGCTGGGTCGTTTTTTTAAACAATTTTGCAAGAAAGCCTTTCTTTTTAGGCATCATCGGTTGCATACCTGGTGACGGTTGCATGCCTGGTGACGGATACATCGTATAAGGATAGGGAGGCTGACCGTACATTTGTTGATATGGAGGAGATTTCATACGCATTAGGAAATCCTCCTTTCTTCAATTTGGTAATATACATCACAATATGCAATTGACAGTAAGAAGGTTAGTTTTTCCCCTGAAAAGCTAAACTAAAGATAGATTTTACTGATAGATTTCGATATAATGTTAACTTGACTGATTAATGAACGCAGTAGAAATAAGAAAGAAGGTGGAATGTATGACAGTGCAAACATTTACACAGTATAATTTTCAACCATTTTTAATAGATGCAATTCGTGAATTACGTTTTTCAGAACCGACAGAAATTCAACAGAAAATTTTCCCGGTCGTGAAAAAAGGCATTAGCATTATCGGGCAATCACAAACAGGATCTGGAAAAACACACGCGTATTTACTTCCAACGTTAAATCGTATTGATACAAGCCGAGAGGAAGTACAGCTCGTAATTACAGCTCCAACTCGTGAATTAGCACAGCAAATTTATGCAGAAATTGTAAAGTTAACAAAGTTTTGTGAAGAAGACAAAATGATTACAGCACGTTGTTTTATCGGTGGAACAGATAAACAGCGTTCAATTGAAAAGTTGAAGAAACAACCGCATGTTGTTGTCGGAACACCTGGTCGTATTAAAGATTTAGTGGAAGAGCAAGCGCTATTTGTACATACGACTTCTGTTATTGTTGTCGATGAAGCAGATTTAATGCTTGATATGGGCTTTATTCACGATGTGGATAAAATTGCAGCGCGTATGCCGAAAAATTTACAAATGCTTGTTTTCTCAGCGACAATTCCGCAAAAGTTAAAACCGTTTATGAAGAAATATATGGACAATCCAGAGCATATTCATATTAATCCGAAGCAAGTAGCAGCAGTTAATCTTGAACATCATCTTATTCCATCAAGACACCGCAATAAAGTTGAACTTGTGAAAAATATGTTACTGCAATATCAGCCGTATTTAGCGATTGTGTTTACAAATACAAAGAAAATGGCTGATGAAGTAGCTGATGGATTAGCAGAGCGCGGTTTAAAAGTTGGTCGTATTCACGGTGATTTATCCCTCGTGACCGCAAGAAAATGATGAAACAAGTTCGTGATTTAGAATTCCAATACATTGTAGCTACAGATTTAGCAGCACGTGGTATTGATATTGAGGGAATTAGTCATGTTATTAACTATGAAATTCCGTCCGATTTAGATTTCTTTATTCACCGTGTTGGTCGAACTGCACGTGCTGGGTACTCTGGTATTGCAGCAACAATTTATGATCCGGCGGATGAAGAAGCATTAGATACTTTAGAGAAGCAACGCCATATTGAATTCCAACACGTTGATTTGCGTGCAGGTGAGTGGATTGAATTAGGACCTCGTCGTCGTCGTCAAAGTCGTAAGAAACCAAATGATAAATTAGATGCTATGGCGCAAAAAGTTGTGAAAAAACCGAAAAAAGTAAAACCGAACTATAAGAAAAAACTTGAATGGGAACGCGAAAAAATTAAGAAAAAATATAGCAAAAAGAAAAGATAAGGGATTCCTTATCTTTTTTTGTGTAGAAATCAGCAGTGTCAGGTTTCTACAAATTATGCTATCATTATAGCTATTGTATTTATAAGAGGTGATTACATGTTGAAAATTGGATCTCACGTTTCGATGAGTGGAAAGAAAATGCTATTAGCAGCGAGTGAGGAAGCTGTATCATATGGTGCAACAACGTTTATGGTTTATACAGGGGCACCGCAAAATACGAGAAGGAAACCGATTGAAGAGTTAAATATAGAAGCTGGACGTAAACACATGGAACTTCACGGAATTGAAGAAATCGTTGTTCATGCACCTTATATTATTAATATTGGTAACACAACAAAGCCTGAAACATTCCAACTAGGTGTGGATTTTCTTCGTATGGAAATTGAAAGAACATCAGCATTAGGTGCTGCAAAACAAATTGTGCTTCATCCAGGAGCGCATGTTGGAGCAGGTGCGGATGCAGGAATTCAAAAAATTATTGAAGGATTAAATGAAGCGTTAACAACTGATCAAACGGTGAACATTGCGCTAGAAACAATGGCTGGAAAAGGAACAGAGTGCGGGCGCAGCTTTGAAGAGCTTGCTAGAATCATTGATGGTGTAACACATAATGAGAAATTATCTGTCTGTTTCGATACTTGTCATACACATGACGCTGGTTATGATATTGTTAATGATTTTGACGGTGTGTTAAACGAGTTTGATAAAATTATAGGTATTGATCGTTTGCAAGTATTACACATTAATGATAGTAAAAATGAGCGCGGTGCTAGAAAAGACCGTCATGAGAATATCGGCTTCGGTCATATTGGTTATAAAACATTGCATCACATTGTGCATCATCCACAATTACAGCATGTACCGAAAATTCTTGAAACACCATATGTAGGTGAGGATAAACAAGATAAAAAGCCGCCGTACAAATTTGAAATTGAAATGCTGAAAAACGGTATGTTTGATGAAGAGATTCTTCAGAAAATTAAAGGTCAATAAAAAAGGGGAAAACCCCTTTTTTATTTTGTTAATTTTTGGAATATGGTATTGATTTGCTGTGCAGTAGCAGGAGAGGTAATCTTTGCAATTTGTTTTAAAAGTTGCAATTTTTCTTGAGTATCATAAATATTAATATGTTTTCCTTGAATTAATGTAACGATTTTGTCTGCTTGTTCGCTTGTAATAGATACTCCATATTCTATACTGTATTTTAATAATTCTTTAGAAGTCATGGTGTTTAATTTTTTGTTTACAAACTGTTGAATGAGGTTCATGGTGCTGCCTCCTTTGTTTTGTCCTTATATCCGAATATATGTGGAATATGCTTGTATATATTCCAAAGCAGGCTGTTTTCTCATCAGAAAAAGAAGAGTATGCTATAATAAAAGAACAAAACTATATAAAAATCATTTAAGGAGGTAACATGGAAAAAAAACAGCATAGAAAAGAAAGTATAATTCATCTTTTGTATCGTCTTGTTATGATTGTAATAGGTGCTGGCTGTGCAGCAGTTGCACTCGAACTGTTTTTAATCCCAAACAAAATTATTGATGGTGGTATTATTGGTGTTTCCCTCATATTAGATTACCTTACACCAAATATTTGGTGGCTAAGCTTTTCCACTTTAGTTGTAATCCTCAATTTACCATTTATGTACTCAGGTTATAAGCAAATCGGAAAAACATTTATGTTATCTTCAGTTTTTGCCGTTGTATGTTTAGCTTTCATTGAGTCAACATTACATTCTATTCAGCCCTTTACGACAGAGCCGATTTTAGCGACTGTCTTTGGTGGATTAATTTTAGGTGTTGGTGTTGGACTTGTAATTAGGCATGGCGGTTCATTAGATGGAGCGGAAATTCTAGGTATTTTACTAACAAAGAAATTACCGTTTTCTGTTGGTGAATTTGTGATGTTTATGAATATTTTCGTCTTTTCTTGGGCGGCATTTGTGTTTGGAGTAGAACAAGCAATGTATTCTGTTATGACATACTATATTGCTTTTAAAACAATTGATACAGTTATTCAAGGTTTAGATGAAACAAAAGCAGTTATTATTGTATCAGACTATTATGAAGAGGTATCAAATGCAATTTTACATCGACTTGGTCGCGGAACAACGAAGTTGGTTGGGAAAGGTGGCTATACGGATAAAGAGAAAGAAGTCATCTATGCAGTTATTACTCGTTTAGAGGTAACGAAGCTAAAATCGATTGTTCATGAAGTAGATGAAAAGGCTTTTATTACCATTATGAATACGCAAGAAACAAAAGGTGCAAAATTTAAATCAGCAATTCACTAAAAGCAGAGAGATTTTCTCTGCTTTTTGCTATAATAGAAGGGTTGTCTAAAATGAGAGGTATATTTTAGGACAGATTGGTTTACAAGTCCTAATGAGCTATAATATAATTCAAATAGAAATAAATCGGAATCATTCTGAATTAAAATAGGTGAGATATGATGGAATATATATTAGAAATCGAGAATTTAACCTTTCGTTATGAAGAGCGAAATGTGTTAGAGAACATTCAATTGCAAGTTCCTAAAGGAGCTTTTTTAGGTTTAGTAGGCCCAAATGGATCGGGAAAATCTACATTATTGAAATGTATATTAGGTATTTTAAAACCGAAGCAAGGGACAATTCGGTTGTTTGGTGTCGATAGTAAAAAGTTTAAAAATTGGAATAAAATTGGATATGTTTCACAAAAGGCAAATAGCTTCAACTCTGGATTCCCAGCAACTGTATTTGAAGTTGTTTCGATGGGACTTGTTTCTAAAAAAGGTTTGTTTCGTTTTTTATCAAAATCTGATAAAGAAAAAGTAAGACAGGCTATCGACAATGTTGGAATGAGTGATTTTGCAACTCGGAATATTGGGGAGCTTTCCGGAGGACAACAGCAGCGCGTCTTTATTGCAAGAGCACTTGTCAGCGATCCAGAGCTATTGATTTTAGATGAACCGACAGTAGGTGTAGACGTAAAAAACGTTGAGAGTTTTTACGAAATGCTTGCACATTTAAATAAGAAATTAGGAATTACACTTATTCTTGTGACGCATGATATTGGCGCGGTGACAGAAAAAGTGACGCATGTGGCTTGCTTAAATCAGCATTTACATTTCCATGGAAATGTAGAGACATTCCGAGAGTTAGAAGATGCTGAAATGTCGTTATTATATGGGCATCATGTTCATCGTTTAGAGCATGATCACGAGCATCACGGGGGATACGATGATACAGGATTTTTTACAATATGACTTTTTACGAAATTCTTTATATGCTGGAATTTTAATTGGAATTGTTGCCCCGTTGCTAGGTGTTTTTGTTGTAATTCGTCGTTTATCATTCATTGCTGATGCGTTAAGTCATGTTACGCTGTCAGGTATTGCAGCGAGCTTATTACTAGAAAAAACAGTATTTACCGGTGGCTTTTTAAATCCATTATATATGGGAATGGTATTTTCTATTGGCGGTGCCTTACTCATTGAAAAATTAAGAACGGTATATAAACATTATCAAGAATTAGCAGTTCCAATTATTTTATCAGCTGGTATTGGAATTGGTGTTGTGTTCATTTCGCTTGCGAATGGATTTAATACAGATTTATTTAGTTATTTGTTTGGTAGTGTGAGCGCGGTAACAAGCGGCGATTTACTCATTATTGGATTGGTTGCTATTGTTGTGCTCGTTGTTATCATTTCATTATACAAAGAACTGTTCTTATTATCTTTTGATGAAGAATATGCTGTAGCAACAGGTTTGCGTGCAAAATGGATTCACTTTATTTTTATTATTTTAGTTGCACTTGTGATTGCGGTTTCGATGCGTGTTGTCGGTATTCTTCTCGTTTCATCGTTAATGACATTACCGGTTGCAGCGAGTATTCGCATTGCGAAAGGATTTAAGCAAACGATTTTTTACTCTATTGTATTTGGGGAAATTTCGGTAGTCGGAGGTATGTTAGCTTCTTATCAGCTTGACATCGCTCCAGGTGGTACAATTGTTGTGTTAGCAGTTCTTATTTTAATTGGTGCAATCTTATGGGAGAAGAAAAAACTGCGTAAAGTAGGGATGATTATGAATCTTACAGAAGCTTTACACCTTATGAAGGAGAAAGGCTATAAACATACCGGAAAAAGAGAAGAGATGCTTCGCCTATTTGCAGCTCATAATAAATATTTAACAGCGAGAGATGTTTTAGCTAATATGAAAGATGATTATCCGGGATTAAGTTTTGATACCATTTATCGCAACTTAACTGTATTTGTAGAAATTGGTATTTTGGAACAGACTGAATTAAATGGTGAAAAGCATTTTCGCTTCAAATGTTCTACTACAGAACACCATCACCATTTCATTTGTTTAGATTGCGGGGGAACGAAGGAAATTACATCGTGTCCAATGGAACTAATGAATAAAGATTTTAAAGGATTTGAAGTAACTGGGCATAAGTTCGAAATATATGGACGCTGTCCGAAGTGTGCACAATAAAAAGCTTGTCAGTTTTGAAACTGACAAGCTTTTTTATTAGAATTTTTCACCTTATTTTTCTTGTTTTGCCGCATATTCTGCTGCGATTTTATCAATTTCTTTTTTTAATTCTTCTACCATTGTTTCTTCTGGTACTTTACGTACAATTTCGCCTTTACGGAAGAGTAGACCTTCTCCGCGTGCTCCGGCAATCCCGATATCAGCTTCACGTGCTTCACCAGGACCATTTACTGCGCAGCCAAGTACCGCAACTTTAATCGGTGCTTTAATTTTTGAAATATACTCTTCTACTTCATTTGCGATGCTAATTAAGTCAATTTCAATACGTCCACAAGTTGGACAAGAGATTAATGTAGCAGCGTTTGAAGCAAGGCCGAATGATTTTAATAATTCACGCGCTACTTTTACTTCTTCAACTGGGTCTGCACTTAACGAAATACGTAGTGTGTTACCGATGCCTTTGCTTAAGATAGCTCCAAGACCAGCTGCGCTTTTTACAGTTCCAGCAAATAAAGTTCCGGATTCTGTAATACCAAGGTGTAATGGATAATCGAAAGCACGTGATGCTTTTTCGTATGCTTCAATTGCTAAGTTCACATCGGATGCTTTCATCGATACGATGATATCGTGAAAATCTAGATCCTCTAAAATTTTAATGTGATGCAATGCGCTTTCTACCATGCCATCCGCCGTTGGGTATCCATATTTTTCTAAAATGTGACGTTCTAATGAACCTGCATTTACACCGATGCGAATTGGAATACCGCGTTCTTTTGCAGCATTTACAACTGCTTCAACTTTATGGCGGCGACCGATGTTTCCAGGGTTGATACGAACTTTGTCAATACCGCCTTCAATTGCTTTTAATGCTAGGCGATAGTCAAAATGAATATCAGCAACAAGAGGGATATTAATTTGTTTTTTAATATCAGCAATTGCGTCTGCAGCGCGCTCATCTGGAACGGCTACACGGACAATTTGACAACCTGCTTCTTCTAAACGTTTAATTTCGGCAACTGTTGCTTCCACATCATGCGTTTTTGTTGTTGTCATACTTTGTATAATTAATTCATTATTACCGCCGATTGTTAAATTTCCAACTTTAACAGGACGTGTTTTTGTACGATGAGTTATTTCATTCACGAATAGATCGCTCTCCTTATAAAAGAAGTTTCTTATTTTGTAGACAAATACATTTATATTGTATGCAGTATTTGTCTCGTGAAGCCAAATGTCTAGCTTCACTTTTTCTATTGTATCAGCGCTTTGCTGCAATTGACAAGAATTATGTGATACTGTTATGGATAGAGAGGGAATTTGTATTTTTTCCCAATTTGTAATTTTGCAGGAGATTCACTTTGGTTTAATCCTTTAAAATCTGTAACAACCTTTTCAATAGAAGGGATTTTTTTTTGTTAATTTCCTCTGTAATGGATAGAACGGTATCGCCTGTTTTTATTTCAATGATTTTATATTTTGTTGATGATATATTTTCTTTTTGGTCGTTTTTTGAAGCTTTAGCCGAAGTTTCTTTTGTTTTGGAATATGTATGAAGTAACGGTAAAGTGCCGATTGTCATATCGTAGTACAAGACGTAACCGAGAACAAGCAACAATAAGACACCGCCAAGTCTTTTCATATTTCTTCACTCCTTTGTAGAGAAATATATGCTTGTCCAAAAAAATGCCTTGAAGGCATTTTTTATAGTGAATTTTTTTCTTTTGGTTTTGGTACTTCTTTTATTGTTAAATAAAGAACAATCAGAACAACGGTAATAAATAGGAACAACGAGCCTGGGACGTTAATTTTTAACAAATCCATTATCATAAAGAATATAGTTGGGATTGTATAGCTGTAGGCAGTTAATGTCCAAATTTGTTTGTACGATAGTTTACGCTGTCCGCTCATTGCAGAGCCGATAAATGCTAATAGCGTAACGCCAAGGAATGTAATGAAGAGTTGGAATAAGTAAATAAGTATTCCGATAACGAACATAGCAATTGGATATATGCTATCGACAAATGAAACTAATTCTTGAATATCTTTTTTTCAAAAGTCGTATTTCCTAAGTCACTATATGGAAATGATTGTGTTTTTTGTTCTGCTGTTGAAATCACTTTATCTTTTAAGATGAACACACCATCTCGGTTGGAATATGCACTTGCATCCGTTGCATTTGGATCAAATACAAAAATAAAATCTGTGTCATCTTTTACAATGGGTTTGTCGATGTCTGCGTGAAGTTCGCCATTTTCAATTTTAAAATCAGGTACATCTTTTTCGATAGAATGATTAACCAGACTAATGCCATCTTGAATGAAACTTCCAAATAGAATCGTTTTTGGAACGGTAGCAAGTAAACATAGCAACATTATGTAAAGAATCGTTTTTCCGATTTTTTGAAAACGAAAAAGTGCCATCTCTTTTGGTGCATATAAACTTTTAAACAATTGCGTAAATATGGACATGAATTCACTTCCTTCTTTTAAATATATTGATTTACCATCCCATTGTAACGTACGTTTCTAAAGAATCACAAGATATATCATGTGTGATATGAAAATGCAATTGACACATTTCTTTTCATTATGGTAAATTTATCTTACATTTTTATATGTAATCATACATTCTAGAGTAGTTTAGTTGATTAGAGTATACAGGATACCTTGGCAGTTATTCGTATATGTATTGTGGACCTTTAGCTCAGCTGGTTAGAGCAGACGGCTCATAACCGTCCGGTCGTAGGTTCGAGTCCTACAGGGTCCATATCCATTTCACATATTGATACATAGCACATATGCTTCCTTATAGAAGGAAGCTTTTTTACGAAATTTATGAGCATTTCGTTTGAAAAGAAATGGAAAATTTGCTACTTTAATGTTAGCGAGGCAATACGTTAAATTTGTTTTCACCTCTATGTAATTAGGGTAAAATGAATTTGTATGCCGAGTCATTATCGGCAAATACATACAAATGGGAGGAATATAACAATGGCAAAACATGAATTACCAAATTTACCTTATGCGTATGATGCATTAGAACCTCATTTTGACAAAGAAACAATGAACATCCATCATACAAAACATCACAACACATACGTAACAAATTTAAATGCTGCATTAGAAGGACATGCGGAATTAGCAGAAAAAAGTATTGAAGAATTAGTTGCAAGCTTAAACGAGGTGCCAGAGGCAATCCGCACAGCAGTACGCAATAACGGTGGTGGACATGCAAACCACTCTTTATTCTGGACAATCCTTTCTCCAAATGGCGGCGGACAACCAGTAGGTGAACTTGCAAGCGCAATTGAAGCAAAATTCGGCAGCTTTGATGCATTTAAAGAAGAGTTTGCAAAAGCAGGCGCAACTCGCTTCGGTTCTGGTTGGGCATGGCTTGTTGTAAACAATGGTGAGTTAGAAGTAACAAGCACACCAAACCAAGATACTCCATTAATGGAAGGTAAAACTCCAGTTTTAGGACTAGACGTTTGGGAGCATGCATACTACTTACATTACCAAAATCGTCGTCCTGACTACATCGGTGCATTCTGGAACGTTGTAGATTGGAACGCAGTTGAAAAACGTTACCAAGACGCAAAATAATTATAATTGTAAAAGCTAGGAGATGTTTCTCCTAGCTTTTTTTGTTTTCTTACACCGGTCCGATTGGTAGAGTTCACATCAATGGAGAAAGATGCTCCATTGAAAGAAGTTTCACTTTCCCTCTTCTTCTTTACATAATTGTGTTCTTCTTTGGAAGACTAGAACATGAAGTAAAGGAGAGTTCATATGAAATGGAAACATTTAATTGGCGATGTTGAGGTGAATCGTGACTTAGTATTATTACTCATAATTGGCGGGTTATATGCGTTGGCTATTTCATTGTCGAATACGTTTGTTAATATTTATTTATGGAAACAAACGAAGGACTTTGTGAATATTGGCCTTTATAATTTAGCAAGCGTTGTTTTACAACCACTGACATTTCTTGTTGCCGGAAAATTAGCGAAACGAGTAGATCGTACGATTTTGCTCCGAATCGGCGTGACAACATTAGCTATTTTTTTATTGTTGTATTACTAACAGGAACGAATGCTTCGCAGTATATTTTACTAATCGGCAGTTTGCTTGGAATGGGATATGGATTTTACTGGCTCTCATTTAATTTATTAACATTTGAAATTACAGAGCCGGAGACACGTGATTTTTTTAACGGATTTCTCGGATTGCTTAGCTCATTTTCGGGTATGATTGGTCCAATTGCATCCGGATTTATCATTTCGCGTATGGAAAAGTGGAGTGGTTATACATTCGTTTTTTTTCTATCTTTAACCTTATTTACTATTGCAATTGTCGTCAGCTTTTTTCTTACAAAGCGTGAATGTGAAGGGCGTTATGAACTTGTTGAAGTAATGAAAGAGAGAAAGGTTAATAAAAACTGGGGAAGAATTACACTTGCTCACTTATTTCAAGGTTTACGAGAAGGTACATTTATATTTGTTATTTCTGTATATGTGTATTTGGCTTCTGGAAGCGAATTAGCGCTAGGAAAATATGGACTTGTGAATTCTGCTGTTTCTTTCATTTGCTATTATTTAGTAGCACGTGTAATGAAAAAGGAATGGAGAAAAAAGCCATTTTACTCGGTGGAATCATTTTATATGCAGTTGTATTTTTAGTTGTCTTTCATGTTACGTATACGAAATTGCTTATTTATGCAGCTTGTATTGCTGTGGCATATCCAATTCTTCTTGTTCCATACGGTTCGATGACATATGATATAATTGGCAGAGCCAAACATGCAAAAGAGTGGCGAGTAGAATATATTGTCGTTCGTGAACTATGGTTAAACGGAGGAAGAATTTGTTCCGTTTTAAGCTTCCTACTAGCGGTTTCGTTATTTCCGGCAGAAAAAAGCTTGCCCGTTTTATTATTAATATTGGGTGCTGGACATTTACTCATCTATTTTGCGATTCGAAATGTCACATATGATGATGAAAAGGCGCATTCAACAAGGCTAGAAGTTGTACAAACGACTCAAAATACAACCGAAGGAGAAGGTTAACTTCTGCCCTATTTTATGTTAAAATAATAAAACGTATATAACAGTGGCGAGGACACCTGGAGAAGGTGTCCCTTTCCGCTTGCATAGCTGTTGGCAGAGGGGGTTCGTATGAGCAAGAAAAAGAAAAAGAAGAAAGCCACGCTTCCGTTTCGGTTGAATGTGTTGTTTTTTTGTGTGTTTTTACTGTTTTCGACAGTTATTGTCCGCTTAGGAATGGTACAGATTGTACATGGTGAAGATTATAAAAATGAAGTAGCCAAAAAGGAAAACTCAACGGTAAGTACTCCTGTTCCACGCGGAAAGATTTATGACAGGTATGGTCGTGCGGTTGTAGATAATACACCACTTCGAACGATTACGTATACAAGAATGAAGGGGTCGAAACCTGAAGAACGTTTAGAAACTGCAAAGCAACTTGCGAAATTAATTGATGTACCGACGGATAAGTTAACAGAACGAGATAAAAAAGATTTTTGGATACTGTTAAATCCAGAGCGAGCAAAAGCAAAAATTACGAAAAAAGATGAAGCGGATTTGAAAGCGAAAAAGATTGACGATAAGGAACTAGCGCAGCGTCAACTCGACCGTATTACAGAAGCAGAATTAAATGAATTAACTCCACAGGATTTAGAAGTGTTAGCAATTAAGAGTAAAATGGATAGCGGTTATACAATGACGCCGCAAATTATTAAGAAAGATGCTACACCTGAAGAATATGCTGTAATTAGTGAGAACTTAGAAAAGTTGCCAGGGGTAGACACTACGGTTGATTGGGATCGTAACTATGCTTATGGTGATATGTTCCGCACTGTACTTGGCGGTGTAACGAGTTCTGATGAGGGATTACCGCGAGAGAATCTAGATTACTACTTAGTTCGTGATTACGATCGTAATGATCGCGTCGGAAAAAGTTATATTGAACAGCAATACGAAGACGTGTTGCATGGTACAAAAGCAGAAGTGAAAAATATTACAGACTCAAAGGGCAATATTATTGAAACAGATTACGTATCTAAAGGAGAAAGTGGAAAGAATTTAACTCTGACTATTGATATGGAGCTGCAAAAGCAGGTTGAACAAATTATTGAAGAAGAAATGAAAAAAGCGAAAGCTACAGGCGAAGCGGGCTATATGGACCGTGCGTTTGTTGTTATGATGAATCCGAAAAACGGAGAAATTTTATCAATGGCTGGTAAACAATTTGTCAAAGATGAAAATGGACAACCTACTATACAAGATTATGCACTTGGCACCATGACGAGTTCATATGAAATGGGTTCAACTGTAAAAGGAGCAACTGTTTTGACAGGATATCAAACAGGAGCAATTCAGCCGGGAGAAGTACTTGTTGATGAACCAATCAAACTTAAAGGTACGCCGGTGAAAAAATCATGGAAAACAATGGGGCCAATTAATGATTTAACAGCCCTGCAACAATCTTCAAACGTATATATGTTTAAAACAGCGATGAAAATCGCAGGTGTAGATTATGTTCCAAATGGTACATTAAGTATTAAACCAAAGGACTTTGATACAATGCGTTATTACTATAGTCAATTTGGTCTTGGAGTGCCAACTGGAATAGATTTACCAAATGAAGTGTCTGGAGTAAAAGGACTGGAAGGAAAACCAGGGAACTTACTCGACTTAGCAATTGGACAGTATGACACATATACACCGCTTCAATTGGCGCAATATGTATCTACGATTGCGAACGGTGGTTATCGTATGAAGCCGCAGATTGTAAAAGAAATTCGCAGGCCGACTTCAAAACCAGAAGATTTAGGTCCAGTAGTAGAATCGATGGAGCCGGTTGTTTTAAATCGAATAGATATGAAAGATGATTATATTAAGCGCGTCCAAGAGGGCTTTAAAATGGTAATGCAAACACAGAATGGGACAGGTCATTCTGCTTTTGCTAATGCGACATATGATCCGGCCGGAAAAACAGGAACAGCACAGGCAGCTTATGCTGGTCCAGATCAAAAAGAAGTAAGAGCACAGTTAGGTCAATCGCCAACTACGTATAATTTAACGATGGTTGGATATGCGCCGGCATCTGATCCGGAAATTGCATTTTCTGTTGTTGTTCCGTGGATGACCAATGATCACAATCCAATAAACAAAAATATTGCACGCCGAATTACGGACGCATATTTCGATTTGAAAAAGCAAGAAGCTAGCGGACAAACTGGACAACCAGCAGATACTACGAAAACAAATCAATAAGGATAAAAAATATGTAAGATTGGCACACTATCTGTGAAGATAGTGTGCTTTTTTTATGTGTGCTGCATATAGTGATGACAGAAGTGTACAAGCTTATGGAATAAGGGTTGTGTTTTCGTAAATAATGAATGAAATGGGATTTATCCCGCATTAACGGGCAGTAAGATCCCCCCATCTCAAGATTCAGAGATATGCGAAGAAAATAGGTGGGGATAGCTGCCCGTAAAAGCCCGATTGGTTCAACTAACCATCAGTGGGGGATGAAGAAACCCCTCCACTAATGGAAGTTTCACTTTATCACGTTATTCGCAGACATTAAGACTCTCGCCTCAAGATTCAGAGAAAACAAAGAAGGTAGGAGGGGAAGCATTCACTGAGGGAAGATAGGCTACAGATGCATAATTACTTGTTCGTTAACGCATAGGAAATGTTGATATTTACGAAACTTTTACAAACTGTTAAAACCGAGTTGATAGTGCGGCATAATTGCTTGTTCGTTAACGTATAAAAAATGTTGGTATTTACAAAACCTTTACAAATTATTAAAACCGAGTTAATAGTTCAGCATTATTCTTATATGTGTACTTCTGTTATCAGAAGGCCCCTAGGAGGAAATATTACGTGAAACGTAATAGAGCATACACCATGGTTATATTATCGATATTTTTTTATCTGCTCATACGTTACCTATTTCTGCTGCGAATATTGTAGGGAAAGTACAAATTGATGGATCTTCTACAATTTTTCCAATTATGGAAGCAGTAGCAGAAGAGTATACGAAACGAGAACCCTCTGTAAAACTTTCCATTGGTATATCTGGAACAGGGGGAGGATTTCATCGTTTTGGAAAAGGAGAAGTGGATATAACAAACGCTTCTAGGCCGATGAAAAAAGAAGAAGAGCAACTGGCTAAAAAGCATCACATCACGTATACGCCACTTCAAATTGCTTATGATGGTCTTACGCTTATTGTGAATCGTGAGAATACGTGGGCAGATAATCTTACAATAGAAGAGTTACAAACAGTATGGAGTGAAAGTGAAACAACGAAAAAATGGTCACAAATTCATCCGAAATGGCCGCAGGAAACGATACAATTTTACGCACCAGGGGTGGATTCTGGTACGTATGATTATTTTCAAAATGTAGTGTTACAAAAAAAGCTCATAACAAAAACAGTTACATTATCCGAAGATGACAATGTTCTAATAAGAGGTGTTATGAGTAATAAACACGCAATTGCATTTGTTGGATATGCATATTATGCCGCGAATCGTGACAAAGTAAAGGCCGTAAAAATTAACGGTATTCCCCCGACGAAAGAAACAATTCAATCCGGGGCATATAAGCCGCTGTCTAGGCCGCTCTATGTATATGTAAACAATTCTTCAATTCGAGCAAAAAAAGTGTTGCGAATTATGTATCTTTTATGATGAGACACGCAGGAGAGCTCGTAGAGGAGATTGGATATGTGAAGTTACCGCAATATAAATATAATCAACAGCTGCAAATGTTAACAGAAATACAAAAATAATGTCAGGATGGAGAGGGGTTTTCATCTTTGGCTCGTAATGATAAGAGTCACGTTACGGTTTCTGTTCAACATTTGATTGAAAGAAATATAGGCAAGCGAAAGAAAGCACAGCGAATCAATCAAATGGTTCCTTTCGTATTACGAATAATCGCCAGTATCTCTATTGTTACAACGATAGGAATTATTGTAACTTTAGCAAATGAAACATTTATGTTTTTTGAAAGAGTATCAATATATTCCTTTTTTACAGAAAAAGAATGGCTTCCTTTTTTTGAGAATCCTAAGTTTGGTATTTTACCGCTTATATATGGAACTGTGCTTGTTACTATCATTGCAATGGTTGTTGCGATTCCGATTGGATTAGGATGTGCGATATTTTTAAGTGAATACGCTTCTAGTGCAGCAAGAAAGGTATTAAAACCGGCATTAGAACTGCTAGCGGGGATTCCGACAATTGTATACGGTTTTTTTGCTTTAACAGTTGTTACACCTGTTTTGCAGCGCATTGTTCCGGATCTACAGTTTTTCAACGCACTTAGTCCAGGGATTGTAATTGGTATCATGATGATTCCAACGATTGCATCTCTTAGTGAGGATGCGATGCGTGCTGTTCCGCATCAGGTGCGAGAAGCTTCCTTTGCAATCGGAGCTACTCGTCTTGAAACGGCAAAGAAAATTGTATTACCAGCAGCTTTTACGGGAGTTGTAGCAGCAATTGTGCTAGCCGCCTCAAGAGCAGTTGGAGAAACGATGATTGTTGTCATTGCGGGTGGTTCAACGCCAAGCTTATCATTAGATCCGACACAGTCTATTCAGACACTAACGGCTTATATTGTGCAAGTTAGCTTAGGGGATGCTCCTTATGGAACGCTGACCTATTACAGCATGTATGCTGTCGGAGCAACACTATTTATTTTTACACTTATCATGAATATGATTGCGCAGTATATTATGCGTCGTTTTAAGGAGGCGACATAATATGCGCATGTTAAACGAGCGAAACATAGAAGAACATATGCCTTCTCGATTTTGGAAAGATCGTGTATGCAAGATTGCGTTTCGTATGACTATGTTATTTTCACTTTGTATATTAATTTTTTTACTATATCAAATTTTTCAACAAGGTATAACATATATTTCATTTGATTTTTTCACCAATTTTGCATCGCGAAATCCGGAGGAAGCTGGTATTGCAGCTGCTTTATCGGGAACGATTTTATTTATGAGTGTTGTTACTCCTACTTCTTTTTTATTTGGAGTCGGAACAGCTCTTTATTTAGAATACTATGCCAAGCAATCATTGTTTACAAGAATGATAAAAATCAACATTCAAACGTTGGCAGGAGTGCCATCTGTTGTTTTTGGATTATTAGGGTTAACAATGTTTGTATATGGATTGCAGTTAGGTGAAAGTATATTGGCAGCAGCATTAACGATGAGTCTTCTCGTTTTGCCGACAGTTGTTGTAGCAGCGCAAGAGGCACTTCGATCTGTACCGAGATCTCTGTTAGAAGCATCTTATGGAGTGGGGGCAACGAAGTGGCAAACAATGTCTCGTGTTGTTATCAGGGCAGCAATGCCAGGGATTTTAACAGGCTGTATTTTGGCGTTATCACGAGCGATTGGAGAAGCAGCGCCATTACTTGTCATTGGAGCACTTGCTTTTGCAAACTATGTACCGCTTGATGTATTTGATAAATTTACAGTTTTACCAATTCAAATCTTTAATTGGATGAGCAGGCCGCAGGAGGAGTTTCAACATGTAGCAGCAGCTGGAATTATCGTGTTATTACTGTTGTTGCTTTTTATAAATACTTTTGCAATATGGCTACGAAATCGTAAGTAAGAAAGACATGGATGAAAGGGGAATTTCAAAATGGTATCTACAGTAGTAAATGTACAGGTGAAAAATGAAGAAAAGACTGTACCTCAGACAAAAAAGGTTGTATTTGATACGAAAAATTTAAACTTATGGTACGGAGAAGACCATGCATTAAAGGACATTAATTTAAGTATTTACGAGAATGAAGTGACGGCAATTATTGGCCCGAGTGGCTGCGGAAAATCTACGTATTTAAAAACGTTAAATCGTATGGTTGAACTAGTGCCAATCGTTCGGACAACAGGGGTGATTGAATATCGTAATCGTAACATTTTCGAGAAATCTTATCCTGTTGAGGAATTACGTACACATGTTGGAATGGTATTTCAGAAGCCAAATCCATTTCCAAAATCAATCTACGAAAATGTTGTGTACGGTCCGAAAATTCATGGTATTCGCGATAAGAAAACGTTGGACGAAATTGTTGAGAAGAGTTTGCGCGGTGCGGCGATTTGGGATGAATTAAAAGATAGATTACATGATAATGCGTATGGGCTATCAGGTGGACAGCAACAACGTTTATGTATTGCACGTTGCTTAGCGATTGAACCAGATGTCATTTTAATGGATGAACCAACATCAGCGTTAGATCCAATTTCTACATTAAAAGTGGAAGAGTTAATTCAAGAGTTAAAGAAAGATTTCAGTATCGTTATTGTTACGCATAATATGCAACAAGCAGCGCGTATTTCTGATAAAACTGCTTTCTTCTTAAGCGGAGAAGTTGTGGAATATACAGAAACGAATAAATTATTTACAACTCCAACAGACAAACGAACAGAAGATTATATTACAGGACGATTCGGTTAATAGTGTCTGTTTGAGAGAGAAATGTATGTTCTTATCAATTGGAATATTTCGGTGAGAGCTTCATCTTATATTGGAGCACGTGTAACGAATAAAGGGGGACCAACATGGTACGCGAACAATTTCAGTATGATTTGCAAGCATTACAGCAAAAAATTATTGAACTAGGTGAATTAGCAAAACAAGCTCTTGAAATTGCAATGGAAGGATTGCGCACAAGAGATGTAGAGAAGGCGCTTGAGGTAATCGATGGTGATTATCGTATGGATAATTTGGAAGAAGAAATTAATGACTTTGCATTAATGTTGATTACGAAACAACAACCTGTTGCCAGTGATTTACGAAGAATTTTTATTTCTATTAAAACTGCAACAGATTTAGAACGTATTGCAGATCACGCGGTAAATATTGCTAAGTCAACAATCCGTCTTGGTGAAAAAGAAGTATCTGTATCATTACAAAACCTTGAAAATATGTTCGGAATTGCAATAGATATGCTGCAAAATGTGATTCAAGCTTATAGAGAAGAAAACTTAACATATGCGAAAAAGATTGCTGAGATGGATGATGAAGTTGATGAACTTTATGGGAAAGCAATTCGTGAGTTTATTTCTTCTATTCCAGATCAGCCAGAGACGATTGGACAAATTACACAGCTGTCGTTTATTGCACGTTATATTGAACGAGTGGCTGATCATAGTACAAACATTGCAGAAAATGTATTTTATCTTGTAAAAGGGAAGCATTATTTATTAAATGAATAAAAATTGTTAAAAGAGAGGGATGCAAAGTGTTCCTCTCTTTTTTTAGTCAAAATATGACAAAAAAGGATTATTGTTACTTGCTTGTTGCGGTGGTAAGATGGATTATAATGCAACAAAAAGAAAACGCTTACTTTTTCGCGGGACGAAAGTTTCACTGTATCCCGCTCAAACGGTTGGTAAGAAGTGTAAGCAAGAAGAAAATCAAACCACCCGTAAGAGCCCGGTTGGTTCAACTAACCTTTCATGAAAAAAACGTTCATGAAAGGAATTTTCACTTTACCCCGCTCAAACGGTTGGTAAGAAGTGTAAGCAAGAAGAAGGTCAAACCACCCGTAAGAGCCCGATTGGTTCAATTAACCTTTCATGAAAAAACGTTCATGAAAGGAAGTTTCACTTTACCTCGCTCAAACCGTTGGTAAGAAGTATAAGCAAGAAGAAAATCAAACCACCCGTAAGAGCCCGATTGGTTCAACTAACCTTTCATGAAAAAAGCGTTCATGAAAGGAAGTTTCACTTTATTCTTCTACGTGAAGAGAAAAGAGGGATGTATGGAGCCTTTGCATATTTTAATGTTGGCATGGGAATATCCCCCGATGATGGTAGGAGGCCTTGGAAGGCATGTGTATGAATTATCCCGTGCTCTTGCACATAATGGACATTATGTGCATGTAGTAACGGTACACGAAGAGCATTGCACGACATATGAAAAGGTACATGATGTACATGTGCATCGTGTGTCAGTTGATGATCGTGAAAAGTATCATTTTTATGAGTGGATTGCTCAGTTAAACAAGTCTATGCTTGCTTATACACAAGAACTGTGTAAACGTTATACGTTTGATGTGATTCATGCTCATGATTGGCTTGTTGCTATTTGTGCGATGGAACTGCAAAAACAGCAACATTTGTCTCTCGTTACAACCATTCATGCAACGGAGCGTGGACGTAATGGTGGAATTTATACATCACTGCAATGGCAAATACATATGCATGAAAAAGAGGTAGTAAAAGAATCTAACATTGTGATTGTTTGTAGTCAGTTTATGAAAGATGAGGTTGTACGAGATTTGGAAGTAAATGGTGAGGGTGTTTTTGTACATCCAAATGGGATTGACCGTCATTTCTTTCATGCTGTTACGCCTTCATTAGAAATTACGAAGCGTTATAATTTAGCAGAACGATTGGTTGTATTTTCAATTGGCCGTATTGTCAATGAGAAGGGTTTTTATACGATTATTGAAGCTGCGCCGCAGATTATTAAGCTATACCCACAGGTTATATTTATTATTGCAGGCCAAGGCCCCATGTTAGAGCAGTACCGTGCAGTTGTTCAAGGAAGAGGACTGCAACACTCTATCTTTTTTCTCGGTCATATTACAGAAGAAGAACAACGAGCTTTTCTCCAAAGGTGTGATGTATTATTAATTCCAAGTTTGTATGAACCTTTTGGGATTGTTGCATTAGAGGGGATGCTTGCAAAGAGACCAGTTTTGGTTTCGCGTGTGGGTGGCCTGCAAGAGATTATTATAGATGGTGTGAATGGGTTTCACATGAAATCAGGTTGTTCGCAAAATTTGAGTGAGAAATTAATATTTATTATAGAACAACGAGAATTTGCTCAGTGCGTGGCAAATAAAGGATATGAAGATGTTCTTGTTCACTATAGTTGGGGTGAAATTGCAAGAGCAACCGCACACACGTATGAAAAAGCAGTTCAACATCATAAATGTGGAGGTTGAATGCCAATGAAGGGGGTTATTTTAGCAGGAGGGAAAGGGACGCGTTTACGTCCGTTAACATGTAACCTTCCCAAGCCCATGTTGCCTCTACTACAAAAGCCAGTGATGGAATATAGTATTGAACTATTGAAAGAGCATGGTATTCGAGAAATTGCTATTACTGTTCAATATATGAGTTCCGTTATTCAAAATTATTTTGGTGATGGTAGTAAATGGGGAGTAAAGCTCTATTATTTTGAAGACACTCCTCCTCTTGGTACGGCGGGGAGTGTAAAACAAGCAGAGAAGTTTTTAGATGAGCCATTTGTTGTGATTAGCGGAGATGCGCTAACAGATTTTCAGCTGTCAAAAGGGATTGATTTTCATAACAGTCATAACGGAATAGTTACAATGTTTGTAAAAGAAGTAGCTAATCCGTTATCGTATGGATTAGTTGTAACAAATCAGTGTCATGAAGTTATTAAATATATTGAAAAGCCAAGCTGGAACGAAGTAATTTCCAATACAGTAAACACTGGTATTTATATTATGAACCCCGAGATTTTTTCTTATATTACACCTCATACGTTTTTTGATTTTAGTCATCATGTATTTCCTTTATTAGAAAACAAAGAAGCCATGTATGGATATGTAGCGGATGGATATTGGCTTGATATTGGAACATTTGCTCAATATCGTCAGGCGCAATTTGACTTGCTTACAAAGAAAGTTCATGTACCTATTCCATATACAGAAGTGTTGCCAATGGTATGGATTGGCGAAGATGTAACAATTGAAAAAGGAACAAAGATCCACGGTCCTGCTTTTATTGGTGAAGGAACAACAATACAAACAGGAGCTGTTATTGAGCCGTATTCTATTATCGGTAAGCATAGCATGATTTCTGCATATACTCGTCTTCAAAAAAGTATTTTACTCCCCCATACGTACATAGGAAAGCAATGTGAGTTGCTTGGAACAACAGTTGGGGCAAGTACAATTATTGAAGATGGAGTTACTTTATTTGAAAAGAGTGTTGTGGCTGATCAATGTCGAATTGGACGGAATGTAGTGATCAAGGCGAAGGGAAAAGTATGGCCAGAGAAAGTGGTTGAAAACAGTACAATTATTGCTTCATCTGGAATTAGAGAGCATGAAAATATTTCGTGTTTTCTGCAGAAAAGTCGTATGTGTGGAAGAAGTAATTTAGATATTACACCGCAAGTTGTTGTGAAATTGGCAATGGCATACGGTTCTTTATTAGAAGAAGGAGGAAATTTGCTGATTGGCAGCAGTGCACATGCAGAAGTAGAAATGTTTAAACATATTTTTTTACATGCTGTTCATACAGTGGGATTGCATACAATGGAATGCCAAGAAATAAATGAGTCTTGTTTTCGATATGCGGTCGGGCAAACAAATGTCGTTGGCGGTGTGTATTTTTATAAGGGGCAAGATGAGAAACTAGTCATTCAATTTTATAATGAAGAAGGAATGGGATTAACATATAAAAAGCAAAAAGAAATAGAAAATTTGTATATGGCGGAGTCATTTCGATATGTCGATTGTAAAAAAATCGGGAATAACGAAGTCATACATGTTTGTTCAAAAATGTATATTGAATCTGCTCTGCAATTAATAGATGTACCAGCTATAAAAAAACAAACATTCCATCTTCTTATAAATAAGTGCGATGAAATGTTTCAGTCTTTGTTACTATCTTTTTTACAGAAAATTGGCTGCACAGTAACGTGGATATATGCGGCTGAGAAAAAGAGCATATTAAGTCATTAATGAAATCGAGTCAAGCAGATATGGCTATTATGTTTCGGGAACAGGGAAATACATTTGAGTTATATGATTCTTATGGGAATATTTACAAAAATACAAATTGTGAGGAGATTGATATTCCAAATTTATTATTTGAAAAAGATGAATGTGTCTATCCGGTATCATTAAAGTTAGGAGAATGTTATCTTCTTTTTTATATGCAGAATGAAAATAAGCAATTATTGCAAATGAGATGGCAGCAAGATATTTTATTTCGAATTGGTAAATTATTGGAGTTAATTGTTCTTCAAGGGAAGACACTTCCGGCAATGTTAGAGCAATATCCACCACTTTACTTATTATGTGACGAGGTAGTTTGTTCATGGAATGAGAAAGGAAAAGTGTTAGGGATGTTGCTTAGAGACATGGCACAGCGGGAGTTTGAGGTATTAGAGGGAATTAAGTTTACACATGCGGAAGAAGAGTGGTCCTATGTTGTTTCTGATGTAAATCAACCGAAATTTCTTGTGTATTCTCAAGCAAGAAATCCAGTCATAGCAAAGGAAAATATGAATACTCTTATAGAAAAAATTAGACAATATCAAAAGGTGTAGAATTTTTATTTTAAAAGTGGTATTATAGTATAGTCTGATTTAAGTTATTAGTGACTGGAGGGAAATAAGAATGCGTGTAAATATTACTCTAGCATGTACAGAATGCGGAGATCGTAACTATATCTCAAAGAAAAACAAACGTAACAACGCTGAGCGTCTTGAACTTAAAAAATATTGCAAGCGTGACAAGAAGTCTACGTTACACCGCGAAACAAAGTAAGCAGTAGGGATATTTTCCTACTGTTTCTTTTGTATATAGGGGGAATTTATGATGAAAGAAGAGAAAAAAGATTACGAAAAGAAATATTGCAGCGTATGAATGCTTTATCGGAAGAACAGTATACGACTTTATCAGCAAAAATTGCGGATTCTTTATATAAACAACGAGAATGGATTGAGGCAAAAACAATCGGGATTACACTTTCTATGGAACGTGAAGTAAATACATATGCAATTATTGAAAAGGCATGGGAAGAAGGGAAAGCAATTGTTGTCCCAAAATGTAATCGTGAAACGAGAACAATGACATTCCGCCAAATTACGAATTTTGAACAATTAGAAACGGTTTATATGAATTTACGAGAGCCAGATCCGTCTATAACAGAAGAGGTATCAACAGAGGAGATTGATTTACTTCTCGTGCCAGGTGTTGCGTTTACGCGAAAAGGAGAGCGGGTAGGATATGGCGGAGGATATTATGATCGTTATCTTGTGAACTATAAAGAGAAAACGCTATCATTAGTTTTTGATTTTCAAATTGTCTCTCATATCCCAGTTGAACCGTTTGATAAAACTGTACAAAAAATTATTACAGAAAAAGAAACGATCTCTATTTTGGAACTTATATAGGTCAATTATAAATTGACGATTCTTTTTCATGTTTATTATAATAAAATATGTGAACGTTTTCTTATTATGTTTTTATAGTAAGTGGACATAGAGGGTGAAAGAATGATATCTGTTTATGATATTCAACAATTATTAAAGAAATTTGGAACGATTATTTATACAGGAGACCGTGTTGCGGACTTACAATTAATGGGCGATGAGCTTCGTGAATTATATAAATCACAGCTGATTGAGCCAAAAGATTATCAAACTGCCTTATTTTTATTAAAGCAGGAAATTCAAAAAGAGATAAAGTGAAACTTCCATCAGTGTGGGGGGTATCCCCCACTGGTGGTTAGTTGAACCAATCGGGCGCATGTCAGCAGTTATTCCCCATCTATCTTCTTTGTTTCCTCAGAATCTTGAGGTGGGGGTCTTACTGGCCGCGATTAGCTGAAGAAATCGATGAAGGAAGGATAGTAAAATGGAAGAGAAATGGTTGGTTGGTGTTGATCTTGGTGGAACAACAATTAAGTTAGCGTTCATTAACATTTATGGTGAGTTTTTACATAAATGGGAAATTCCGACAAATATAAGTGAACAGGGAAAACATATTACACTTGATATTGCGAAAGCAATTGATAAAAAGTTAGAAGAATTAGGTGAGTTAAAAAGCAAATTAATCGGAATTGGGATGGGTGCCCCAGGGCCTGTTCATGTTGCTTCTGGAATGATTTATGAAGCAGTAAACTTAGGATGGAAAAACTATCCTCTTAAAGATTTATTGGAAGTAGAAACTGGTTTACCAGTTGTCGTTGATAATGATGCTAACATTGCAGCACTTGGAGAAATGTGGAAAGGTGCTGGAGAAGGTTCAAAGGATATTGTTTGTATGACACTTGGAACAGGTGTTGGTGGCGGTGTCATCACAAATGGTGAAATCGTACATGGTGTAAGCGGAGCAGCTGGTGAAATTGGTCATATTACAGTTGTAACAGAAAATGGCTTTGCTTGTAATTGCGGGAAATCAGGATGCTTAGAAACGGTTTCTTCAGCAACTGGTATTGTACGCATTGCGATGCAAAAAATGCAGGAAACAGATGAAGCAAGTGTACTACGTTCGATGCTAGAACAAGAAGGAAGCATTACATCGAAAGACGTGTTTGATGCACTTGCACAAGGTGATATATTAGCAGCGAAAATAGTAGACAAAGTTGCTTCTTATTTAGGATTAGCGGTGGCAAACCTTTCTAGTACATTAAATCCAGAAAAAATTGTTATTGGTGGTGGCGTATCAAAAGCAGGTGATGCATTGCTGCAACCAATTCAACGCTATTTCGAAAGATATGCATTTTCACGTGCTGTTAAAAGCACAAAACTAGCAATTGCGACACTTGGAAATGATGCTGGAGTAATCGGCGGTGCTTGGCTTGTGAAAAAGTATATTTATGAAGCAAAGTAAAGTGAATCTTTATATGTGTTGAAGGCTAACAAAATGAATAATCTTTTGCGAGCATAATAAGAAAAAGGAAGGGGGATCCCTTCCTTTTTGCATATGCTAGAAATCATGATGTATGTAGAGAGTTTAGACAAGTTGCTTAATGTGTTGGTGGATAGCCATTATTTATAAAGGTCATGACTGTAAACCAACCGAAAACAAGTACAGTTGCAACGGAAAAACCTCCAGCAAGAAGGTTCTTATCTCGCAACGTTTTAAGAGAAGAGTATACACCTAACAGAGTGACTAACGCAAAAATAATAACAAGACCCATACATATCCCCCTCTACTCTCTCATTTTTGCTTGAGTTTTTGTAATATTTTTTCATTTTTATTGTACATGTTTTCCATATTGTTGTCGAGGTATCGTTTCTTTTCTTATGAGAAGAAAATGTTGTATGATGAAAATGAGTGTAACGACTGGAGGAGATTAAGAGTGAATTGGATTCAAATGCCGTTAGGCACACTGCAAACAAATGCGTATATTTTAAGTAATGATCAAAAAGAATGTATTATTTTTGATCCAGGTAGTGAAGGGGAAAAACTTATAAATTATGTAAAGAAAGAACAGTTAAAGCCATTAGCTATTTTATTAACACACGCACATTTCGATCACATTGGTGCGGTAGATGAAGTACGTACTGCTTTTCAAATTCCGGTTTATGTTCATCAAGAGGAGGCTGATTGGCTAGGAGATGCTACTTGTAATGGCTCGCAAATTTTTATGATGAATCGTAGTATTACGGCAAAACCTGCGGACCACATTATCGAGGAAGAAGGAGTATTAACAATTGGTTCGTTTTCATTTGATATGTATGAAACACCAGGTCATTCACCAGGAAGTATTTCGTACTATTGCAAAGAAGCAAATGCTGTATTCTCCGGAGATGTATTATTTCAAATGAGCATTGGCCGTACTGATTTGCCAGGAGGCAGTTTCCAAGAATTAATCATGAGTATTGAAGAGAAGTTATTTGTACTGCCGGATGATACAAAAGTGTTATGTGGACATGGCCCAGAAACAACAATTGGTTTTGAAAAAGAAAATAATCCATTTTTACAATAAGGGGTACGAGGATGGAACACGTTCTAAAACAAGCAATGGAAAAAGAAATAGATCAGTCTATTTCTTATAGTACATATATGAGCCTTGCATTATATGACGCAAACAATGGCTATTATATGAAAGAACGTGAAAAAATTGGAAGGCAAGGAGATTTTTTTACAAGCAGTAATGTGTCTTCTGTTTATGCAAAAACATTTGCTCATTTTTTTATTCAGCTTGTGAAATCAGAAGTTGTTTCACCGCATATATGTGAAATTGGTGGTGGAACAGGAAGATTTGCGTATGACATGTTACAAGAGTGGCAAACGATATCTCCTGATACGTTTGAAAATATGCAATATTCAATTATAGAGGTGAGTCCGTTTCATAGAGAGTTGCAGAAACAACAACTTATTTCTTTTTCAAATGTTTCGCAATATGCATCCTATGAGGAATTGGGAGCTTCCTTTACAGGAATTGTTTTTTCAAATGAGTTGTTTGACGCGTTTCCTGTAGAAGTGATAGAGAAACGAGAAAGAATGTTATATGAAGTACGTGTAAAGTATAACAGTGAAGGTAGACTTGTTGAAGTATTGCGACCGCTGGATAGTGAAAGTGTTATAAAGTATTTGCAAAGACATCAAATTTCACTATATGAAGGACAACGATTTGAAGTACCGTTACAAATGAATGATTATGTAAAACAGCTGACAAGTTGGCTGCAAGAAGGATTGCTTATAACGATAGATTATGGTTATACAAATGAAGAATGGGCGCATCCAGCTCATCGTGAAGGAAGCCTACGAAGCTATTATAGGCATCAAATGATTCCTGATCCTCTTCAATTTCCAGGAGAGATGGATATAACAACTCATATTCATTGGGATGCCTTGAAGACAGTTGGAGAAGAGAAAGGATTACAAACAGTATGGCATACGAAGCAAAGAGAATTTTTGCTAGCTGCAGGTATTTTAGAACAGCTTGTAAATCATGAAGATCGTAATCCGTTTTCTGATAAGCAAAAGAAAAATCGTGCGATTCGTTCTATGATTTTACAAGGTGGTATAGGTGATGCTTTTGATGTTGTGATTCAGCAAAAGGGGATTTCGTGTTTAAACTTAGAGCATTATCTACATATTTTTTCATAAGACAAGGCGCAGAGTGAAACTCTGTGCCTTGTTTTGTAGGTTAATACGACGTTTTGTTTAGGATTATGTAGTATTTATATTTTTTCTCATGATATATATTTATATTAAAGATATGAGATTAAAAATATACAATACACCCTGTTTTTATTTAAATACCCCTAACCTAGTAATACGCGAACTAATTGAATAATCGTTTCATTTTCTACTTTGTAGTAAATTTCTAGCCCTTTTCTTTCGCTCGAAACAATCTTAGCGCTTTTTAATTTTGCTAAATGTTGGGAAATTGTAGATTGGGGCATGTTTAAACCTGTATACATTGTAGAAACGTTACTTGGACCTCGTTCAATCAATCCTTTTACAATACATAAACGAACTGGATGAGCAAGTACTTTCAATAATTCCGCATTATTTTCATACAATTCTAATTCCTTTTGAAAGGTTTCTAACATATTCTTTTCCACCTCCATGCGTGCTGTTATACCATAATATACATAACAAAATTTTAAAGCAAAGAAAACAGTTGTTGCAAAAAAAATGCCCTAAAGTAAAGAAACTGTAAGAAAAGAGAACATGGTGTAAATAAATTAGATAATTTTGGACGTTTTTCCAATGAGGTAAATCAAGGTTTGTAGATTGAAATAACGGATATTTTTGTTCTTAATAAAAAACATTTTCATTTATGTCACAATTTTACCATATTTTATTTTTCTTTCAATATTATAATTGAAAATTTTTGGAATAATTAGAAAAGGAGTTAAATATATCAATCTAGAAATTAATAAGGATGGAAAGAAGGGATAGTCATGTGGATAGAATTTTTAGGAACAGGCGGAGCCACACCGATTCCGAGACCAGGGAGTTATAGCAAAGTAAGCAAAGAGGCGAGGGAAAAAGGTTTACCATATAGTAGAATGGGACCAAGTGTTTTTATTCACGATCTTCATTTATTAATTGATACACCAGAAGAAATACGATTGCAATTAGAGAGATCTCACATTTCAAAAGTAGAAGCCGGGATTTACTCACATTGGCATCCTGATCATACGATGGGCCGGAGAATTTGGGAAACGATGGCGTTTGAAACGAACAAAGCTTGGGCTACTACTGTGTATGTACCAGAGCAAGTGGCAGAAGATATGAAAAAATTTCTAGGATCGTGGGATCATCTGCAATTTATGCAGCAACAAGGATGGATTGATTTAATCGTATTACGAGATGAGCAATCTTTCGTGAAAAATAAAGTGAAAGTTACTCCGTTTCGTTTACATGAACAATATGTGTATGCGTTTTTATTAGAAGAAAAAGAAAAGCGGGTATTGATTGCAATGGATGAATTATATAAATGGGAACCACCCGCTCACCTAATTGGTAATTTAGATGTAGCTATTTTGCCGATGGGAATCGTCGAGTTTGATTGGAAGACGAAAGAGCAAATAAGAGACCGTGCTTTTATTGAACGTATACGCGAGGCGACGTTTGAAGATACGCTAGAAGTAGCGAAGCAATTACAAGCAAAACATACAATCATTACGCACATTGAAGAAGTAGATAATCTT
The DNA here is from genome assembly GCF_055814245.1 of Bacillus sp. EA-CB0995. Lineage (NCBI taxonomy): Bacteria > Bacillati > Bacillota > Bacilli > Caryophanales > Bacillaceae > Bacillus > Bacillus sp. EA-CB0995. The sequence continues at coordinate 1,411,504 of NZ_CP169269.1, forward strand.
GGATATGACGAACTGAAAGAAATCGAAGCTGAATTGCGGGCAGAAGGTATGAATATAACGTTTGCTTACGATACGATGCAGATTGAAGTGTAATCATTTTAGAAGTGATATGATATTCGGGATGGGAAACAGAAAAGAGGAAATTTTCATGCGAATATTCCGACAATGGAATCAAGAAGATAGTGATTATATTAGACGAAAAGTTATAGAATATAATGCTTCACAACTGCCAGATGAAATAAAAACTTCTCTTGAAAATGTAAGCTTTATGGTAAAAGATGAAGAGGGAAATATAGTAGGTGGCATAACAGGAACAATATTTTGGTATCACATGCATATTGATTTCCTTTGGATAGAAGACAAATTACGTCATCAAGGATATGGGACTAAATTACTACATAAGATTGAGGAGATTGCAAAAGAAAAGAAATGTAGACTCATTATGCTTGATACTTTTAGTTTTCAAGCCCCTGAATTCTATAAGAGACATGGCTATAAGGAATTCGGTCTCCTTAAGGATCACCCGAAAGGATTCAGCCAACACTTTTTAGAAAAAAGGTTAGAAGTGTAACTTCCGATAACGAGAGATATGTGAAAAAAGTTCCTTCAATCTTCTGAAGGAACTTTTTGAGTTTTTGAGATACAGTGCCTGTCGATCCAATATGGTAATTTTACCAGAATCTCATATGAAACACTTTTTAGTCTATAGCTATTTTTTCACAGACCAATATTTGATTTTATAGTTTAAAACATTTTTTATGAAGCATGAAGGCCTTTTGTATAATCACTATTAATATTTATATAGGTTTCTCATTAAGAAATAACAGCCTCTCCTACATACGTAAGTGCATACTCAAAATCTGCAATTAAATCATCTGCATTTTCTAATCCAACAGATAAGCGCAGTAGTGAATTTGAAATACCTCGTTTTTCGCGTTCTTCTTGTGACATAGCAGCGTGCGACATTTTTGCTGGATACGAAAGAATCGATTCAACAGCACCTAAACTAACGGCGAATACCGGAAGCTGAATATGTGCTAGAAATTGGCGTAGTGCATTTTCAGATTCTAGTGAAAAGGAAAGAACTGCTCCTGCTGATTTTGCCTGAGCGTGCTGCGTTTCATATCCGGCGTGGGACGGTAATCCAGGATAGTAGATATCTTTAATTTTTGGATGCCTTTGCAAATAATCTGCAATTTTTTCAGCGCTTCGTGAAGAGTGTTCTAAGCGAACGTTTAATGTTTTTAAGCCGCGAAGGACGAGGGAACAATCTTGCGGTCCTAATATAGCTCCAAAAGAATTTTGTAAAAAGCCAACTTTCTTTGCAAGTTCTTCATCTTTTACGACTGCCAATCCGGCGGTAACATCGCTATGACCTGCAAGAAATTTTGTTGCACTATGGAGAACAATATCAGCCCCAAGTTCTAACGGTTGTTGAAATAGTGGTGTTAAAAATGTATTATCAACAAAAGTGAGCGCTCCAACAGATTTGGCAAGCTCACAAACAGCTTTAATATCTGTCACTTTTAATAATGGATTTGATGGCGTTTCAACATAAAAAACTTTTGTATTCGGCTGAATCTTTCGTTCTACTTCTTCTAAATTTGTCATGTCAACGAATGTGTGAGAAACGCCGTAACGAGAGAGAACTTCAGTTACAATTCGATATGTGCCCCCGTATACGTCTTCAGAAATAAGGACATGATCTCCTTGTGATAAAAGAAGAAAAGTTGTTGAAATAGCAGCCATACCAGATGAGAAGGCAAACCCTTTACTTCCCCCTCTAGTAAAGTAATCATCTCCTCAAGAGCTTCGCGCGTTGGATTTCCAGAGCGACTATAATTATATTTTCCAAATGTATCTACATCAAATTGATGAAACGTGGATGTGTTATAAACAGGAACATTGACAGCTCCAGTTTGTTTGTCATGCTTAAAACGATTATGGAGTAAAAGCGTATCTATGGAATAACTCATATTCTCACTCCTTCTTTTACTTGTTTGAGTGCTTGCTGTAAGTCTTGAATTAAATCATCTTGATTCTCGATTCCTACGGAAAAACGGAGCAGACGATTACAAACGCCGCGGGCAGTGCGAATGTCTTCTGGTATATCAGCATGTGTTTGTGTTGCTGGGTATGTAATGAAGCTTTCTACGCCGCCAAGACTTTCTGCAAACGTAATAAGAGAAAGAGATTGTAAGAACGGATCAATCCATGCTTCTTTTTCAGTTTAAAAGAGATCATACCGCCTTTTCCCGGATAAAACACATCGGTTATAGATTCTTCCCCTTGTAAATAGGCAACAATTGCTTTTGCGTTTTCTTCATGTTGCCTCATACGAAGCGCTAATGTTTTCATGCCGCGTATTAAAAGCCAAGAATCAAATGGGCTTAACACAGCTCCAGATGCATTATGATAGTGAGCGAGTTCCTGACATAACTTTGTACCTTTAGCAACGACAAGTCCGCTTAATACATCGTTATGACCGCCTAAATATTTTGTAGCACTATGCAGGACAATGTCAGCTCCGGTTGTTAATGGTTGTTGTAAATACGGTGTGTAGAATGTGTTATCAACAATAAGTAGCAAGTTATGACGTTTTGCAACGGTAGCAACTGCTGCGATGTCCGTTACTTGCATAAGTGGGTTTGTTGGTGTTTCTATGAAAATTGCTTTTGTATTTGGTGAAATTGCTTTTTCAATTTCTTGTATATGCTGCGTATCTACGTATCTACATCGAACATCCCATTTTTGTTCGTGCTCTGTAAATAAACGATATGTTCCGCCGTATAAATCTTCAGATACAATAAGTTCGTCACCAGATCGGAATAGTGAAAGGACAAGAAGAACAGCAGCCATTCCTGAGCTACAGGCATAGCCTTGCTCTCCTTGCTCTAAGTCAGTGATTGCGCGCTCTAATAGAAGACGTGTTGGGTTTCCTGTTCGGGAATAATCAAACCCTGTTGACCTTCCAATTCCTTCGTGACGGTACGCAGTGGAGAAGTAAACGGGTGGATTGACTGCTCCTGTTGTTGTTTCACTGCGATTTCCAATTTGGGCAAGCTTCGTTTCAATTGTAGACATAATAGAATTCCTCCTTATACAAAATAAAAAAGCCTTCTAAGAAGAAGGCTTATATATGACGAATATAGTCTTCTTCTTATCTGTCAAATCATTTCTCAATTTGCTGGAATTAGCACCTTATTAACAAATAAAAAGCTTGTTAATGGTTGCTGAGGCGTCAATGGGCCAGTCCCTCGACCTCTCTCGATAAGAATTCGAAATATGAAGTTTTTTATTATGTTTTTTTACTTTACAACAAATTTAGAAAGAAGCGCAACTATATTTTGAATAATTTTATTTTTCTTTATTTTCGTTGACTTTCTCACTTCAACATGCTAAATTAATGAAAAAATTAACAAAGATTGTTAATGGGTGAACGGATGATGTTTACTTTTAGCATTCACAATAGAATGAAACTCTTATCAAGAGTGGTGGAGGGAAAGGCCCTGTGAAACCCAGCAACCTTCAAACAACATGTTTGAGACGGTGCTAAGACCTGCAGAACAAATTGTTCTGAATGATAAGAGGAGGATGAAATGCTGTCCCCCTCTTCATTGAGAAGAGGGGGTTTTTATATTGAAAAGAAGAGAGGGAGATATGTGAAATTACTAGATTTATTGCAACGAGGAATTGTTATTGGGGACGGGGCAATGGGAACATTGTTACACTCTCATGGTTTACAAAGCTGCTTTGAAGAATTGAATTTATCTGAGCCGGATCGGATTATTTCGATTCATAAACAATATGTTGCAGCCGGAGCAGATGTTATTCAAACAAATACATACGGAGCAAATGAAGGAAAACTTCGCATGTATGGACTGGAGGATCGCGTAAGAAAAATTAATCGTGCCGCTGTAAGACATGCAAAAGCAGCTGTGACAGAAAAAAATGCAATTGTTGGAACAATCGGTGGTATGAAACACATTGGAGCAGTTACAACGACTGATATGGAACGAGAATTTATGCTCTTAGAGCAAGCAAATGCTTTACTAGAGGAAAATGTTGATGGGCTATTATTAGAAACCTTTTATGATGAATTTGAATTGCTTCATGCAGTGAAAGTATTACGAAAGCAAACAAACGTCCCTCTTATTGCACAGCTTGCTCTTCACGAAGCTGGTACAACTCAAAATGGAAATAGTGTAGATGGTGTATTGAAGCGGCTTATAGAGTATGGTGCAAATGTGGTCGGATTAAATTGTCAATTAGGGCCGCTTCATATGATCGAATCTTTTAAAACAATAGCAATTCCTGAATATGGTTATTTATCTGCATATCCAAATGCCGGTCTTCCTAAATATGTAGAAGGTCGTTATGTATATGAAGGAAGCCCTGCTTATTTTGAAGAGATGGCGCCAGAATTTATTAAGCAAGGAGTTAGGTTACTTGGTGGTTGTTGCGGTACAACCCCTGCTCATATCGAAGCAATGAAGCGGGCACTTAAAAATGAGCGTCCTGTAACAGCTAAAGAAGTTGTAAAGCGTGCAGAAGTAATAGCAACGAAGCGTGTAAATACAGTGAATCGAATTACATTAGCAGAAAAAGCGAAGAAAGAAACGACAGTGATTGTTGAGCTTGATCCGCCAAAAACTTTGGATACGCAACGGTTTTTGAAGGAGCAAAAGCGTTGAAGCGTGCGGGAACAGATGCTATTACGTTAGCAGATAATTCCTTAGCATCACCGCGTGTATCAAATATGGCGATGGGTGCGTTATTAACAAAGCATGATATTCCTGTATTGACCCATTTAACGTGCCGTGATCATAATGTAATCGGGCTGCAGTCTCATTTACTTGGATTAGCAGCGCTTGGTATGGAGGAAGTATTGGCATTAACAGGGGATCCAGCACGCGTTGGTGATTTTCCGGGTGCAACATCTGTATATGACCTTTCTTCTGTAGAGCTTATTAAAATGATTAAAGAAATGAACAATGGGCGTTCTATTTTAGGGAAATCAATTGGAGCAGCTACTCATTTTTCAGTGGGCGGAGCCTTTAATCCGAATGTAAGACATATAGAAGCAGCTGTAAAACGCATGGAGAAAAAAATTGCAGCTGGCGCTGAGTATTTTTTAACGCAGCCCATCTATGATGCGACAGTCATTCGAAACGTATATGAAGCAACGAAGCATATCGAGCAGCCGATTTTTATTGGCATTATGCCACTTGTAAGTAAACGAAATGCAGATTTTCTACATTTTGAAGTACCAGGTATTACTCTTCCAGAAGAAGTGAGAAGGCGTATGGACGGGCATGGAACGTCAGAAGAAGCAGTGGCAGAAGGCATTCTTATATCTCAAGAGTTAATTGATGTCGCGATGGAATTATTTAACGGTATTTATTTAATTACACCATTTTTAAAGTACGAAGTGACAGAAGCACTTGTTAGGTATATTCAAGCAAAGAAAGAGCAGAAAGAAGGAATAAATGTATGAGACCAATCGAGGAAAGATTGCAGCAAGAAATTTTAATTTTAGACGGTGCAATGGGAACGATGATTCAACAAGAAGACCTTTCAGCTGCAGATTTTGGTGGTGAAGAGTATGAAGGCTGTAATGAATATTTAGTAAAAACACGCCCAGATGTTATTATACATATTCATAAAGAGTATATCGAAGCAGGAGCAGATATTATTGAAACGAATACATTTGGTGCAACGAACATTGTACTAAGTGATTATAATCTCTCTCACTTAGATGAGGAGTTAAATGAAAAGGCAGCTCAATTAGCGAAACGAGCTGTAATAGAGAGCGGCAAAGAAGTATATATAGCAGGTGCGATGGGGCCAACGACAAAAGCGATTAGTGTTACGGGTGGAGTGACATTTGAAGGGCTTATTGAGGCATATACAAGACAGGCGCGCGGGTTACTGCGTGGTGGAGTAGATTTGTTACTTGTAGAAACAAGTCAAGATATGAGAAATGTAAAAGCAGCCTGTTTAGGAATTGAGAAGGCATTTATCGAGACAGAGAAAAAAGTTCCTCTTATGATTTCCGGAACAATTGAACCGATGGGAACGACGTTAGCTGGGCAAACAATTGAGGCATTTTACTTATCGGTAGAGCATATGAATCCATTATCAGTAGGGCTAAACTGCGCAACAGGACCAGAGTTTATGAGAGAACATATTCGTTCACTTGCAGAGTTATCAGAGTGCTATATTTCTTGTTATCCAAATGCTGGGCTTCCGGATGAAGACGGTCATTATCATGAATCGCCGCATTCGCTTGCATATAAAGTGAAGCAGTTTGCAGAAGAAGGTTGGGTCAACATTGTTGGTGGGTGTTGCGGAACGACGCCAGCACATATTCGTGCGATGAAAGAGGCGTTGCTATCATTTCAGCCACGTGTGAAGCAAGAAAGAAAAGGGCATGGAATTAGCGGGCTTGAAGCGTTGCAATATGAAGATGCAATGCGCCCGTTATTCGTTGGGGAGCGTACGAATGTAATTGGTTCACGGAAATTTAAACGTCTTGTTGCAGAAGGGAATTTTGAAGAAGCAGCAGAAGTAGCAAGGGCACAAGTAAAGAAAAATGCCCATATTATCGATATTTGTATGGCAGATCCAGATCGTGATGAAATAGAAGATATGGAGAATTTCCTGCAAGCTGTGACGAAAGTATTAAAGGTGCCAATTATGATCGATTCGACAGACGAGCAAGTTATGGCGAGAGCTCTTACTTATTTGCAAGGAAAAGGAGTGATTAACTCCATTAACTTAGAAAATGGAGAAGAGCGTTTTGAAAAGGTGATTCCACTTATTAAACAGTACGGAGCCGCTATTGTTGTTGGAACAATTGATGAAATTGGTATGGCGGTAACGGCCAAGCGGAAGCTAGAAATTGCAAAAAGAAGTTATGAGTTATTAACAACCAAATACGGGCTACGTCCATCTGATATTATTTTTGATGCACTTGTATTCCCTGTTGGAACAGGTGATGAAGAATATATCGGTTCAGCGGCGGCAACAATTGAAGGTATTCGGCTTATAAAAGAAGCGATGCCCGAGTGTTTAACGATACTAGGTGTAAGTAATATTTCGTTTGGTTTACCACCAGCAGGACGCGAAGTATTAAATTCAGTCTTTTTATATCATGCCACAAAGGCAGGCTTAGATTATGCAATTGTTAATACTGAAAAACTAGAGCGCTATGCCTCTATTTCTGAAGAAGAAAAAGCATTAGCAAACGCTCTTTTGTTTGAAACAACGAAAGAAACGTTAGAGAAGTTTACAAACTTTTATCGAAATGTGAAGCAGAAAGAAGTCGTAGCAGCTGAAACGTTAACGCTTGATGAGCGCTTATCTCATTATATTGTTGAAGGAACGAAGCAAGGATTACACGATGACTTGCAAGATGCGCTTGATGAAGGAAGAAAGCCGCTTGACATTATTAACGGGCCGCTTATGGCAGGAATGGATGAAGTAGGACGTTTATTTAATAATAATGAGCTGATTGTTGCAGAAGTGTTGCAAAGTGCGGAAAGCATGAAAGCGGCGGTTGCTTATTTAGAGCCATATATGGAGACAAATGATAGTGCGAAGAAAGGGAAAGTATTGCTTGCTACAGTAAAAGGGGATGTACATGATATCGGTAAAAATTTAGTGGAAATTATTTTATCGAATAATGGATATGATATTGTGAACCTCGGTATTAATGTACGATCTGATCGTATTATTCAAGAGGTAAAAGAACAAAAGCCTGATATTATTGGATTATCAGGATTACTTGTTAAATCTGCGCAGCAGATGGTGACAACAGCGGAAGATTTAAAAGCAGCAAATATCGATGTTCCCATCGTTGTCGGTGGAGCTGCGCTGACGCGGAAATTCACAGAAACGCGCATTTCTCCTTCTTACCAAGGACTTGTCTTATATGCAAGCGATGCGATGACAGGGTTAGATCTTATCAATCGTCTGCAACACGAAGAGGAACGCGAAAAGATGCGTGAAGAAAAAGCGAAGCGCCACTTACATATTGTTGCAAAAGAAGAGAAAAAAGTAGTAGAGGTACCGGTTCAAATTGAAAAATTACCGCCAGTGCCAGTGATTGTACCAGATTCTACAAAACGTGTCGTTCTCCGCGATATTCCAGTAGCACATCTTGCTCCGTTTTTAAATCGACAAATGTTACTTGGTCATCACTTAGGTTTAAAAGGGAATGTAAAAAAGTTGCTGCAAGAAGGGGATAGAAGGGCTCATGAACTGAATGACTTAATAGATGAATTGCTTCGTGAAGGAGAATCGTGGTTGCGTCCGAGCGCTGTATATCAATTCTTTCCTGCACAAAGCGAAAACCAAGATATTTTAATTTATGACCCGAAAGACCCAACGCGTGTATTAGAGCGGTTTACATTCCCAAGACAAGGGAAAGCACCGCACCGGACGTTAGGTGATTATTTACGCCCGGTTGGAGATGAAGTGGATTATGTTGCTTTTTTAGCTGTAACAGTTGGAAAAGGCGTACGCGCCGTAGCAGAAAGGTGGAAAGAGCAAGGCGATTATTTGCGCAGCCATGCTATTCAATCGCTTGCCCTTGAACTTGCAGAAGGCTTAGCTGAAAAAACGCATATGCTCATACGTGATCGCTGGGGATTTCCAGATTCACCAAACATGACGATGGAAGAGCGGTTCCGCACAAAGTATCAAGGAATTCGCGTTTCTTTTGGCTACCCTGCATGTCCGGAACTTGCTGATCAAGAAAAATTATTCCGCCTCATTTATCCGGAAGAAATTGGGATTTCCTTAACTGAAGGGTTTATGATGGAACCAGAGGCTTCTGTTACAGCAATGGTGTTTGCTCATCCAGAAGCACGTTATTTCAGTGTGTTATAATCTAAAGTAAAACTTCTATAAAAGGAGACTTACTGTGAAGACGATTATATTTACAGGCGGAGGTTCTGCTGGCCATGTTACACCTAATTTAGCGCTTATACCGCATTTTCAAAAGAGTGGGTGGAACGTGTGCTATATTGGTTCGCATAATGGAATTGAAAAGACCATCATTGAAAAAGAAGGGATTCCTTATTATGGTGTTGCAAGCGGAAAGCTTCGCCGTTATTTTGATTTAAAAAATATAAAAGACCCCTTTCTTGTGATGAAAGGGGTTATGGATGCGTATGTACGCATTCGCAAATTAAAACCAGATGTTATTTTTTCAAAAGGTGGCTTCGTATCTGTACCAGTTGTAATTGGTGCATGGTTAAACCGTGTTCCTGTTTTTTTACATGAGTCTGATATGACACCGGGGCTTGCAAATAAAATTGCTCTTCGCTTTGCTTCAAAAATATTTGTTACGTTTGAAGAAGCGAAAAAACATTTACCAAAAGAAAAAACAGTCTATACTGGTTCACCTGTGCGAGAAGAGGTTTTGCAAGGGAGTCGTAATAAAGGATTGCAATTTTTACGGTTCACTGCATCAAAGCCAGTTATTACGGTTATGGGAGGCAGTTTAGGAGCACGGCGCATTAATGAAGTAGTGCGCGGTGCATTGCCGAATCTTCTTCAAACGTATCAAATTGTTCATCTGTGCGGGAAAGGAAATCTCGACGGAAAGCTCGAAAGTATGCCAGGATACAAGCAGTTTGAATATGTTCATGGTGAACTGCCAGACATATTAGCAGCAACAGATATTGTCATTTCTCGTGCAGGGTCCAATGCGATTTTTGAATTTCTAACACTGCAAAAGCCGATGTTATTAATTCCTCTTCCGAAGTCTTCGAGCCGAGGCGATCAAATTTTAAATGCACAATCGTTTGAAAAACAAGGATATGGACGTGTGTTATTTGAAGAAGATTTAACGGAAACGTTACTTGTTGAATATGTGGAAGAATTGTATAAACATCGTTTGCAGTATAAAAGATCTATGCAGCAGTATAACGGACAAGAAGCGTTGCAAACGATTATTGATTACGTAACGAAAGCATGATTTCATAGAGATCATGCTTTTTAAATAGAGATAACAGCATACTTTATGTTACAATAACATAGATTTGACAGGGGAATTCTAATTGTTGACGCGTGAAAATACGGATGAGATTAGGAGTGACTACGTTGGGGCTAAGTCTCTATGAAAATATTGCTCTAGTTGTTTGTTTAGTATTGTATATCGGTAGTATTATAGTTTATATGGGACGGAATTTTTCGCAAGAACGAAAACTAGAAAAATCAGAAATTAAAGCTGAATTAGATATGTTAAATGATAAAAGCAATCAAAAAGTAAAAAGAGAGTTATAGTTGTAAGCGTCCTCTTTTTTCATGCATACGAAGGGTTTCCCGTCTATTTTATATATAATAAGGAGAGAAGTAGTATGAAATTTTACATTGCTTCAACCTTTACAAATAAACCTCTTGTCCGTTTTGTGGCTGATAAACTGAAACAAGCAGGATGGATTCATACATATGATTGGACAAAAAATGAAAAAGCGACAAGTGGATTACAATTAAGAGATATTGGACAAGCAGAAAAACAAGCTGTGCGAGACGCTGACGTTTTTCTGCTTTTATTAGATGGAGGAAAAGGGAGTCATACAGAATTAGGAATGGCACTTGCTTGGGATAAAAAGGTATATTTGTATAGTGAAAATCATTCTTTAGATACAACGTTTTACCATTTACCAGAAGTACATATAGTTGAAGGTGGTATAGAAGAATTTATTCAACAAGTGTTAGAGGGGGCAAAAGTTTGATTACAATTAATGATACTATATATGGTGAACATCATATAGATGGCGTGCTCGCGGAACTATTGCAATCAAAAGCAGTGCAGCGCCTAAAGAAGATTCATCAAGGCGGTGCAAGCTTTCTCGTGAATCCAACGTGGAATGTAACACGTTACGAGCACTCAGTTGGCGTTATGATTCTTGTGAAAATGTTAGGTGGTAGTGTAGAAGAACAAATTGCCGCCTTGCTTCACGATATATCTCATACAGCATTTTCTCACATTGTGGACCGCGTATTAGAGGAGCAAGATGAAGATTATCATGAACAAATCTTTATGGACGTTATTGAAGCTTCAGATATTCCATCTATTTTGCAAACATATGGCTATGATTATAGAATGATTGAGAAATGGGAACAATGGACGTTGTTAGAACAACCTCTGCCGAATTTATGTGCAGATCGTATGGACTATACGTTACGGGATTTATACACATATGGAATGATTTCAAAGCAAGAAGTGTGCTCTTTTTAGAAGACGTAACAGTTCATAATGGACAAATCTGTTTACAGTCTGTACAGGCAGCAGAATGGTTTACAGAAACTTATTATAAAGAAACGATTGATTTCTTTTTACATCCATTGAAGTCGTACGGTGCTTATATATTAACAAAGGTATTGCAAGAAGCGCTGCAAAAGAATATTTTGGATCTATCTGACTTTTCAGCCGATGATGAAACGGTGTTACATATGTTGCGAAATAGTGGAGATAGTGAAATTGAGAAGATGCTTAGTTCCTTACATTCAAAAGTAGAATTAGAAGAGAACAGGGCAGAATACGACATTTGTTATAAGGGCGGAAAAGCACGATTAATTGATCCGTCTGTTTATAGAAATGGTAAGATGCAAAGAGCGTCTATCGTATCTCCATTTGTTAAACAGTGTAATGAGAAAGCGAAAAAGCAATTGAAAAAACGTATATATTTAAAAATAAAGAGTATATAAAAAGGAGATATAAATATGCAGTTAGAACAAGGATGGAAAACAAACTTTCTAACAGTTGTACAGCAAAGTGAATATAAGAAAGATGCACTTTTAGCACAATTACTATTTGAAGATGGAGAAGAGGTAGAAGAACTCGTTGATGATTATGGGTATGAAGAGATTATAAATCGTGAACATGATGATGAACTGGAAGAGATCTTAGGCGAAGAGTTATTTTATGAACTTGAGCGTAACGTTTTTGTATCATCGCAGTCAAAAGAGAAGTTTATTTCCTTTATAAATGGTTTAGGATTTCATCTATTAGATTGCATTGTGTTATTGGAATCAGAATTTCGTGTAGATAGTGCGACGTTTTCATCTGATGCAGTGAAAAAAATGGAGAAGCGTTTTCAGAAGTTTCCTTATGTGGAAGGTGAACAAACGATTTTTGATATGACATTAGAAGAAGCAGTTGAATTATTAGAGAATACGTCAGGTCTTCAAATTAAAGAAAACATGAATGTATAAAAAAAGAACGTGCTAGGCACGTTCTTTTTTTATCCCGCTATTCGCGGGCAGTAAAATCCCCATCTCAAGATTCAGAGAAAATCAAAGAAGATAGGTGGAGATAGCTGCTGGCATGCGCCCGATTGGTTCAACTAACCTTTCATGAAAAAAGCGTTCATGAAAGGAAGTTTCACTTTATACAATGATTGTATGTTTTGCATTTTTATATTGCTTTTCAATGATTGTATTTAAATACTCAACCTTTCGTATGCAGGATTGTATATGCTTCTCGACTTCTTGCAATTCTGTAAGGTGATGTGTTTCAATAGGATGGATTTGTACGCTGAATTTTTCAAATTGAGCGCTATATGTTATTTCAGCATAGCCGCTCATAATATCTGTCTCGTTGTGAAATAGATATTGTTTTGTTTTTTCACAATATGTTGCATTTTGAAATCCATACGATTTTAAGGTTTCGATGATTTTTGTAATGATTACTGTATTCATTGTTCTTCCTCTTTAAGAAATTCTAATTTATCCTCGCTATTTGCGGACAATAAGCCCTCCGCCTCAAGACTGTGAGAAAGCCAAAAAGGTAGTGAAGAATAAAGGCCTACAAAAAACGATGTGTGAAATTGATTATTAGTGAAGTCCCCACTAATCGGAGTTTCACTGTATTAGTATAACATGAGTATATTTTAGAAAGCGCTATCAATGTGTTTCTAATATGAATTTTTATGTATATTTTATACAATTAAAACAAATGAAAAATAATTGTAATAAAGCAAAAAGTAGGAGACTCTTTCATTGTTTCATCATATATATACAGAAATGGAGCAAATGAAAGAGGTGAAGATGTTGAACTTTGATATTACAGGACAAAAAGCATATGTAAAAGATGGACCGTATCGGAATCAAATTGGAATCGTAAAACGAAATGATACGGAGAGCATTACAAAATATGCGATTGTAATTGACGATATGAATATTGATATTGAATTAAAAGATATTGTTTTAATTGATGTAGATGTTCGGCAATTTCATGATTGGTGTGAAGAACATGGGTATTTGTAAAAAATAGATTATACAAATAAGAAAATCCCCTGAATGTTCAGGGGTTTTCTTATAATGCAACTTCTTCAGTTTTATTGACTGTTTCATTGTACGTATTTACATCTAATTCTCCGAGCCATTTGCTAGAAATCAAACCAGCTGTCATAGAACCGCTCACATTTAAAGCTGTGCGTCCCATATCAATTAATGGTTCAACAGAGATTAATAGAGCGACAATTCCAATTGGTAAGTTCATTGTAGAAAGTACGATGAGTGCTGCAAATGTTGCTCCGCCTCCGACACCAGCAACGCCGAATGAACTAATCGCAACAACGGCAATTAACGTTAAGATAAATTGCGGCTGCAACGGATCGATACCAACAGTTGGTGCAACCATCATCGCAAGCATTGCAGGATAAATACCGGCACATCCGTTTTGACCAATTGATACACCAAAGGATGCCGCAAAGTTTGCAATTCCTTCTGAAACGCCTAGTTTTTCTTTTTGCGCTTCAATATTTAATGGCAGTGTACCTGCGCTTGAGCGTGAGGTAAACGCAAATGTTAAAACAGGGAATACCTTTTTCAAATATTGGATTGGATTTAAACCAGAAAGAGCGATAAGTAATAAGTGAATAATAAACATAACAATGAGTGCCACGTAAGACGCTAATACAAAATTTCCAAGCTTTAAAATGGCCTGGATGTCACTACCTGAAACAGTTTTTGCCATAAGAGCAAGTACGCCATATGGAGTAAGACGTAAAATTAATGTCACCATCCGCATTACGACCGCATATACGGCATCGAGCATCTTTTTAAATTGTTCTGCCTGTTCTGGATATTTCTTTTTCACTCCTAAGAAGGCAATCCCAATAAACGCTGCAAAAATGACAACAGAAATTGTTGATGTTGGACGAGCACCTGTTAAATCTAGAAATGGATTTGCAGGAAGTAATTCTAATAATTTTTGCGGAATGGGTGTTTGGTCAATGGAAGTGAATTTTTCTTCCACTAATTTTAAGCGAGCTGTTTCTGCATCACCTTGCTGCAAGCCAGTTGCTTGCACATCAAAACCAGCGCTTGCAGCAATTCCGACTGCAGCAGCAATTGCCGTTGTAAGAAGTAAAATACCGATAATAAAACCGCTAATTTTACCAAGATTATTTGTTAGTTTTAATTTTGTAAACGCTGAAAGAATAGAAACTAAAATAAGCGGCATAACGATCATTTGTAATAACTTAACATAACCGCTTCCAATTAAGTTAAACCAATTATTAGATTGGATAATGACTTCAGAAGTTGGTTTATAAAAAAATTGTAAAATAAGTCCAAATATAATTCCGAGTCCGAGTGCGGTAAATACACGTTTATTAAAAGAAACATGCTTACGCTGCATATAATATAACACGCTGACTAATAGGAGCATAATTACAACGTTTATGCTAACTAACAATGTATTCATACTGTTTTCCTCCTTCAAATCTGTTACATACAAATATATTCCAATAAAACCTATAAGTCAACTATGAAATGAGTTAAATATAAAAAAAGATGGCGTATATGCCATCTTAATGTCCTATTCCTGGTGTAAGAAGGAATGTCGTATAGTATGTAAATCCAATGAAGAAAACTGTTAAATATGCGCCGAATACATAAATGTACATGCGCTCTGTTAATTTTAAATAACTTAAAAGTACAAAAAATCCTGTTTGTCCTAAAAACAATAGTGCTGCCCCATACAGATCCCCTAGATAAAACATGACTGAAAAAATACCAGTCCAAAAGCCGAGAACGCGAAACATGCGCTCCATCCCATTCCCCTCCTTCTATATGAACTTAATACTCCCTTTATTATAATGCACTTTTCTAACTATTGTAAACATTTGCAAAATAATAAGAAGCCAGTATAATCTGGCTTCTTATTTTACATATGAAGATGATAATTACAAGATTTACAACCTGTTTCTAGCATATTCTCATTGCGGGCTAATTCCATGTTCGGGAATAAAATTTCAAAGATGCCTGTCATCATATCGACGTGCATGTTGCAAATTTCTTTTGGATGGTGAATGGCAACTTCTTTAAATGGGCAATTGTATACATCATAGAAAATTTTTGTTTCATCAATGCTTAATTCAAATGTCGGAGATAATCCCGCTGTTGTTAAAGCTTCTTTCGCAATTTGTATTTTTTGTTCTACTGTCAATTCATTTTCGTTAATGTTTAGCCGATGTAGATGTTGTTCCATTAATTCTTTACCAAATTTCTTACCTGTGTCATATAGTGCTTTTTCACCGACTTCACCTAAGCTAAGCAATGTATTGCATGCAATTTGTGCTAACAATTGATAATCACGAAACGGAAACTGCAGTTGAATCACATCGTCTGATAGTGCGTATAACCGGCTTGGTCTGCCACCTTTACCTGTTTTTTTTGTTTCTGATTTTAACATATTTACATCTTCTAGCTTAGAGAGGTGTAAACGCGCAACATTTGGATGAATATCAAATTCATCAGCAATTTCTTGTACAGTAACTTCATTATGTTTTTGAGAAATATATTGATAAATATAATAGCGTGTTGGATCAGATAGTACATTTGTAATTTTTAAAGCTTGTTCCATGAGGATCGCCACCTTTATCGGTTTATCTGAGATAACAACATTATAATATAGATAATGTTGTATAATAACGGATTTTGGTAATGATTCATTAATTGTTCATAATTTCACATACTTTTTGTTATTTCTGTTTAGAAAATTGAAAAATATCATGATAGAAATAGAAAATTCCTCATTTTTCTTTTCACGATGGCCATGATATATAAATAGTGAGGAGGGGATAACAGTGAATGCTGTCGAACAGTTTGCTGACACAATCATGAAAGAAGCATGCCGGTTGCGTGCGTCAGATCTTCATATTGTGCCGCGTCATGAAGATGCTGTTGTGCAATTGCGTATTGGAAAAGATTTAGTAACAAAGCACTGTATTTCAAAAGAGTTTTGCGAACGGCTTGTATCGCACTTTAAATTTTTAGCAGCTATGGATATTGGTGAAAGGAGAAAGCCGCAAAATGGTTCATTGCAGATGAAAGTTAGTGAGGAGGAAGTATATTTACGCCTTTCTACTTTACCAACTATACATCATGAAAGTTTGGTCATTCGTATGCACTTACAAACGGCGGTGCCAAACCTCTCGCATCTCTCATTATTCCCAAGTTCTGCGAAAACACTTCTATCTTTTTTACATCATTCGCATGGATTGATTATCTTTACAGGACCAACTGGGTCAGGAAAAACAACAACGATGTATGCCCTTTTAGAAGTAGCGAAGAAGGAACAGACTCGCCGCATTGTTACGCTTGAAGATCCAGTTGAAAAGAAAAAGGACGGGTTATTACAAATACAAATTAATGAAAAAGCTGGTATTACGTATGCAACTGGATTAAAAGCAATTTTACGTCATGACCCGGATATTATTTTAGTAGGAGAAATCCGAGATGAAGAAACGGCAAAGGTGGCGGTTCGAGCAAGTTTAACAGGCCATTTAGTTATGACGACATTGCATACAAATGATGCGAAGGGTGCAGTATTACGCTTAATGGATTATGGTATTACCCTTCAAGAAATTGAACAGTCGTTATTAGCGGTAGCGGCACAACGATTAGTGGAATTGAAATGTCCATTTTGCAAAGGAAAATGCTCACCGTTATGTAAAAAAATGCGTCATGTACGCCGAGCAAGCATTTATGAATTATTGTACGGTTATGAGCTGAAAGAAGTCATTCGGGAAGCGAATGGAAAACAAGCAATGTATCAATATACAACGCTTCAAGATGAATTAAGAAAAGGATATGCACTAGGGTTTATTGAAGAAGATGTTTATGTTTAAACATGAGAGGTGGCGGTTACATGAACAAGCTTTATTGCTGCGAAGGCTTGGCGAGCTCTTAGAGAAAGGGTATTCTTTATTACATGCATTAGAATTTCTTCATTTCCACTTAAATCCTCATAAACAAATACAGCTTCAAGATGCTGCTGAAGAATTTAGAAAAGGAAGTAGCTTGCATGATGTGTTCTATAAACTTGCATTTCATCCAGACATTTTAAGTTATTTATTTTATGCAGAGCAGCATGGTGACATTTCCTTTGCGTTGCAACAAGGAAGCTCACTACTCAGCAGAAAAGATAAACATCAAAAAAATATGATGAAGATATTGCGTTATCCACTTTTTCTTTCCTTGTTTCTATTAGGAATCCTCTTCGTATTTAATATGGTGCTTCTTCCGCAGTTTTCAACTTTATATCGTTCACTTCGCGGGTCCTCTTCTTCATTTACAGATGATATTTTAACGTTTATTCAAGTCCTTCCGTATGTAATGGGTGGAGTTGTTTTGGCAATTGGTATTGCAGTGCTTATATATATGGTGTATGTAAAGAGGTTGCACCCGGTTAGGAGAATGAATATTTTTATGCGAGTGCCTCTTATAAAACAGTTTTTTATGTTAACAAACTCACAATATTTTGCAGTCCAATTAAGCGGCCTTTTGCAAGGCGGGTTATCTATATTAGAAGCACTCGCGTTAATGAAGGAACAAAAGCATCATCCATTTTTTCAATGCGAAGCTCTCAAAATAGAGGGATTATTAACGATAGGCGAACATCTGGATTTCATTATGATGAATCGGCCTTACTACGAAAGGGAGCTTTCTTATATTATTAAACATGGACAAGCAAATGGGAATTTAGGGGCTGAGCTTGCCGATTATAGTGAAATGACAATAGAAAAGATGGAAGAGAAAATTAATCGTATTTTATTTGTTGTGCAACCTCTTTTATTTGCATGTATCGGAATGGTTGTTATTCTTATGTATTTGGCGATGATTATGCCGATGTTTCAAATGATGGATTCTATTTAGGAGGCTTGTTCTGTGAAAAATGAAAAAGGCTTTACGCTGTTAGAAATGTTGCTCGTTATGCTTGTGATTTCTGTTTTGCTGCTTCTTATTATTCCAAATGTGGTAAAACAGCGCTCTTCTGTACAAGGAAAGGGATGCGACGCCTTTGTAAAGTCTGTTGAAGCGCAAGTACAAGCGTATCAATTAGAATATAATAAAATCCCAACAGTAGACGAGTTATACGATGGTAAATATATTACATCTAAAACTTGTCCAAAAGGTGAGAGTATTACAATTAATGCGACAGATGGGGAAGTTACAGTTGCAGGGAAATCGTGAAGAAAAATGGCTTTACGTTATTAGAAATGCTCATCGTATTAAGTGCTATCTCTATATTAAGTGTTGTAACATACTTTAATCTATCCTCAATATATGAAAAACAAAGAATTGCTCAGTTTATGAATCAATTTTCTCAAGACATCCTTTTTATGCAGCAAGCAGCGATAAGCCATCGTAATCGTCATACGTTACGATGGTTTCCTAATCAGGGAAAGTATAGCGTTACATCTTCAGGAGAAACAGATCCTGTTCTTGTTCGGTACTATTCATCTGACATACAGGTGAACCTAAATACGTTTCCAAATCCAATGACTTACGGTGCTGATGGAAATATTAATAGAGGCGGCACAATTATTGTTTCTTATAAAACGAAAACGTATTATATCGTATTTCAGCTTGGGAGAGGAAGATTTACGTATTATGAAGTGTGAAAAAGGTTCTGTTATGCTGGAGATCCTTGTGTCCCTTAGTTTACTAATGATGACGGTCTCACTCTTGCTTCCGCAAACGCTTCTCATTATGCAAGAACGAAAAAATATTCAACTTCGGTACAACGCACAGCTATTCTTAAAAGAAGCAGCGGCCACATATATGTATCATCATGTAATTTCACCAGTAATAGAAAAACAATATGAGAATGTGACGTATAGAATTCGATGGCAGGATGAAAAGGTATGTGTACGATGGCAAGATATTAAACGACGAGAAATTGAACGGTGTCGCTATGTTAAAAAATAGCAAAAAAGAAAAGGGATTTACGTTGTTAGAAGTTATGATGTGCTTTCTATTGTTATCGGTATTCTTTCTTCTTCTACCTCGTCTTCACGTATTATTTATAGAAACTCCTTACTCTAAACAAGTTACGAATTGGGAATGGAATATTTTTTAGAGCAAGTACAAATTGAGTTTCGAGAAGTAGAAGAAGGAAATAATGGCGACGGGAAATTATTTTTGAAAACAAAGACAGGAGAACGTGTTACGTATGTTATGTCTGGAAATAATGTTGTTCGAAAAGTAAATGGGACGGGACATGAAGTTCTTTTGCAAAAAGTAGAGAATATTTCTTATGAATTAACAGCGCATACATTGATAATACGCGTGCAGGATATAAGTGGTAAGGTATATGATGGTGTTGTTACTCGTTATTCTGTTATTGAGGTGAATAGATGAGATCTGAAAGTGGATTTACAATGCCAGGAACGATTATTCTCATATTGTTGCTCATGTCTTTCTTTGTATATGAGACAAATATATTCTTATCAGATCAAAAGTTTTATGCAGAAGCAGAAGAATTATTTATATTAGAAGAAATAACGGATCAAGCTATTGCAGAAGTAAAACAAGAGTTAAAAACTGGAATGGAAAAAAGGACATTTTTTTATACGTATGAAAAAGGGGAAGCGAAGGGAGATTACACAATAGTAGATGGGGATGCTTTTATTACTTTACAGTGTATAACGAAACGAAAGCTCACATATAAAGTGAGCTTTCGTTATAATACAAATAACGAAGCGATTACGAATTGGCAAGAGGAGAGGTTATAGTATGAGGGCATTATATATTACAGGTTTTATGGGAGCTGGGAAAACGACAATCGGTAAAGCATTAAGCAGTGTACTTCATATCCCGGTCATTGATACAGATCAACGCATTGAAGAAAAGACAAAGAAAATCATTCGAGATATCTTTTCTGAAGAAGGGGAGGATGTCTTTCGAAAGTATGAAAGTGAAGTGCTGCAATTACTGCCGACAAAGGATTGTATTATTACAACAGGAGGGGGAATAGTCGAAAAAGCTGAGAATCGACAATGGATGAAAGAACATGGCACTGTAATTTATTTGTACTGTGATCCATATGTAATCGCAGAGCGAATTGCCGGAGATACAACAAGACCATTATTTCAAAAAGAAAACATACCATCATTTATAGAGAAATTCGAAAAGCGTCAAGCCTATTATGAAGAAGCAGTACTGAAGATAGACACGACAAATAAAAGTATTGAAACAATTGTGCAAGAAATTCAAGCGCAGATTAAGGAATAAAAAAGTGGACATACTAATTTAGTAGGGGTGAGAGATATGTCTACAAATGATTATATAAGATATATGACACAACAATTCGTATCATATATGGATGCTCCAAAAGCTGACCGAAAACAAAAGCGGCAACAGCGCCGTGAAGAGAGAGAACCATTTTTAAATCGTTGGTTTGGTATGCTGCCGTTAAGTGCTGCATTATTTTACCGACAAGTGAAGAAAAAGCGAGAGAAATCAAGTTAATGATTTTTGGAATAATTTACAACTAGAAAAGAATTGTATGTCATAGTACAATTTCTACGGCGAGTTGTACTCGTCATCTATTCGACAATATAACCTAAACAAGTAGCTCCACTGTTTGTAAACAGTGGAGCTACCTGTTTATCCCGCATTAACGGGCAGCAAGACCCCCTGTACAGTGTGAATTTAACTGTGAATTATCATGTGATTTTTACTGTGAATTATAAAGGAGGAACAGATATTTAGAGCGCCCGTTGGTTACTGCGAGAGGCGAAGGAAAAGTTATATCTATGCAAATTTTAATCCGAAGTATGCTCAATACGCTTTAACTATCCTTCGTACTTTCTACAACTTCTGTTTGCCATACAATTCATGGGATAAAGTGAAGGCTACACCAGCTCAAAGATTGGGGATTGCCGATAAACAATTTACGATGAAGGATATTATTTATTTTAAGTAGGTTCTGTTATCTTTCGTTGTTGATTTACTTTATTAAACTATTTGAAAGTTTTGTTGAACAAGTTGTAAATTTAACATTTTAAAGTAAGAGCATTTCTTTGTAATGAGAAATGCTTTTTATTTTTGTCAAAATTAAAAGGATATTTCAATAACAATAATAATATAATAAAAAACAATATGAATTTATTGTAAAACGATAAATCGTATGCTAAAATCATGTTGTCATTAAATAAGTGAGGTGTTTTAAATGAATGTTAAACGAGGTTCAACGACTTTCTTAAAAGTCATTATTTTTATTATAGGACTACCGGTTCTTGCTTTATGTATATTTTTAGTGCCCCATATGGCGAATTTCGCAGCAAAATTGTATCCAAATATTGCCCCAATGAAATATCTCGTTTTCATCGTGATGTATGGAGCGGCTGTGCCTTTTTACTTTGCTCTCTATCAGGCTTTCAATCTTTTACGGTACATTGACGAGAACACAGCGTTCTCGGAATTATCTGTAAAGGCGTTAAAGAACATAAAGTGCTGTGCGATTACAATCAGTGGTTTGTATGTATTAGGTTTGCCACTCTTTCATTTTATAGCGAAGAAAGTTGACCCTCCTATTGGATTAATGGGGCTCATCATCATTTTTGCTTCGTTGGTTATCGCCGTTTTTGCTGCTATCCTCCAACGGCTTCTACAAGAAGCGATTAACATAAAATCAGAAAATGATTTGACGGTCTGAGGTGGAGGATATGACAATTATTATTAATATTGATGTGATGTTAGCAAAACGAAAAATGAGCGTAACGGAGCTTTCGGAGAGGGTTGGAATTACTATGGCGAATCTTTCCATTCTGAAAAATGGGAAAGCAAAAGCGGTTCGTTTTTCAACATTAGAAGCGATATGTAAGACTTTGAATTGTCAGCCGGGTGATATTTTGGAGTACAAAAGCGACGAAGATACTCTATAAAAACAGACAACAAAACTACCGGGAGTCGACAGAGAAATTAAGGGATAGCTTAATGGCTATCCCTTCTTTGCGTTTATTGATGTTATTTACTCAGAGAATTCCATTGAGAATTGCATTGATATTAGTGACAAAAAATGTGATGTGATTTGCAATGTTTGCACCTCAAAAGGGAACCCGTTAACATCATAATGAATCCCTTTTATTTTATTTTGTCATGGAAAAAGAATTAATAGTCGTGAGTATTAAGATATAAATAAGTCTTATATGAAATACATAATCCAAGGTATCTTGATATGTGAAAAAGGAGAGGAACATGAAATATTCATGGAACGAATGAATTTGATAACAGTTAAGAAAAAAATGTGTTTTTTTCTATCTCATCTTTTTGAATATTATTTTCTCCTATCTCAAATTAATGAAATTCTGTCTCAAATTTTGTGAATATAGACGTAGTAAAATAAGGGCTTATGAAGGTTTTTGTCTCAAACTTTATGAACGGTTACACCCCCACCTCAAGATGCAGAGAGAAGCAAAGAAGATAGGTAGGGGATAACTGCCTAAAAGCCCGATTGGTTCAACTAACCATCAGTGGGGATGAAGAAAACCCCCTACTGATGGAAGTTTCACTTTATCCCGCTAATTTTGCTCCTTTTGTTTGTTTCTCACTTAACTAATGCACCCGTTAGTTCCATGTATTTACCTAAAATAAAAAGACCATCTTATGACGTTCTACTGTTAGTATCCCTAAAAACATCAGGTTAATTTTGAGGGACAGGTTAACTGTCCCATATTGTTTACTTATTTTGGATTTTTTTGGGCTCTTAATGCTATTTTTTCAAGTCCATTTTCTCTTGAAAATTCTACATCTGCTTTTGGCTGAGCATTTTTATTATTTTTAAATTGGTTATTCTTGTTTTTAGCCATTTCTTCACCGCCCTTGTAGTTTGATTTAGTTATTCCTTCAAGGATGCCAAATATTATAAATTACACTATATAAAGATATTGGAGTGATATTTTTCGTTATTGGCATCCACAATTTTAGTTTGCTTTCTTTTTTGTTGGCTATGCTATTTGATTTTCTTTAACAGAGCCAAAGAAAAAGAAACACTCTATTTTAAACCAATAAAAAATCCCCACTGATGGAAGTTTCACTTTATAAGTTAAATTTCTGCTTCTGTCACTTGCTTAATTTTATAACCAACCTAAAGGAAATCCAGCTCTGATGCCTACCGAAACGAACCAACAAATTCTTGTTATAATTGCTTTCATTTTTCCGTATCCATCTACTCCAAACTTAGAAATCATATAAAGCCATATAGTTTTGTTTTATCAAAGTCCTCCTCGGCTTGGATTTCATGAATAAAATTCTGAACATTACAACTTTTTTAATTGAGAAAAAAACTCAAATTAAAATAATTTTAATTTAATGTTGACTTTAATTTAATAACATATATAATATTAATTGTAATTATTATAAAGTAGTAATAAATATTAATTAGTTTTTAGGAGGAAGAATAGGGATATGACAAAACGTTTAGTAGGAAAACAAGCACCGCGTTTTGAGATGAATGCTGTGATACCAAATAAAGAATTTAAAAAAGTTAGTTTAGAAGAAAATATGAAAAATGATAAATGGACAGTGCTATATTTCTATCCAATGGATTTCACTTTCGTTTGTCCAACTGAAATCATCGCCCTTTCTGATCGTTATGACGAATTTGAAGATTTAGACGCAGAGGTAATCGGTGTTTCTACAGATACAGTGCACACACATTTAGCTTGGATTAACACAGATCGTACGAAAAATGGATTAGGTGATTTACGCTATCCATTAGCAGCGGATACAAATCACACTGTATCAAGTGACTATGGTGTGTTATTAGAAGAAGAAGGTATTGCACTTCGTGGATTATTCATTATAAATCCAGAGGGTGAATTAATGTATCAAGTTGTACATCACAACAATATCGGACGTGAAGTAGACGAAGTATTACGTGTTCTACAAGCACTACAAACAGGTGGACTTTGTCCAGCGAACTGGAAACCAGGGCAAGAAACGTTATAATTTAAAGGGGGAATTAAAGTTATGAAATTACGCGAGCAAATGCCATCATTAGAAGGCGCAACACAAATGTTAAACGATACAATCACACGTGAAGAGTTAATTGGTGATAAACCAACGCTTATTCATTTTTGGTCAGTAAGTTGTTATCTATGTAAAGAAGCAATGCCAGAAGTAAATGAATTACGTGATGAGTACGATGATCGTTTAAATGTTGTTGCAGTTCATATGCCTCGTTCAGAAGATGATTTAGATTTAGCGGTGATTGAAAAAATGGCAGAAAGTCATGATATCATTCAACCGATTTTAGTGGATAGCAAGCATGTAATTACAGATGCATTTGAAAATAAATATGTCCCTGCGTATTACGTATTTGATAAAGAAGGTAAACTGCGTCATTTCCAAGCAGGTGGCAGTGGTATGCCAATGCTTCGTAAACGTCTTGAGCGTGTATTAAACGAAGAATAGAAACAAATATCTTTTGTTTCATTGATAATTGATTGTGTATGTTTTCTGTTTCCGGTTTGTAAAGTAAGCGAGAATAAGAAACAAAAAATGATTACCTCTAGCAGGGTAATCATTTTTGTTATACAATAATTAAAACGCTTTCATTTTTTGGGGTTGTTCACAAATTTGTCTAAATTACACATTAATATTGTGGCAATGTTGTTTTATAATGAAACTAATCATTAATACGTGCATACATTAATTGTGAAATAAATAACATATTGAATCTATATAAATGTAAACGTTATCAAAAAGAGGTGGTATAAATGAGTAAATTTTTCTTTGATCAAAACCCTGCAAGAGTTGAGGACGGAAAGTTGGTAGAATATGCGGAAACGATTTATGGAAAAGGTGGGCGTTCTGTATTAGAAAATTTAATTATAAAGGCATCAATTCGACTACGTGATCGTTATCCTCATAAGTCTGATGAGCAGATTTCTTTTCTTGTGAATCAAGGGTTGCATGATATGTTTCAAAAGTATGTGTAAGGAGAGGCCAATGCCTCTCCTTACTTTTTGCATAAGGAAAATTATGATTGCTAAAACTAATGTTGAAGTATATGCGAGTGGGGTGAATAAAATGAGTAACGGAGCAGGCGGTTCAAAGAAGAATAAAGAAACAGATGCAAATCATGTGAGTGCAAAACAGAGAGAATATCAAAAGCGAATGACAAAGATTCAACAACAAGAACATAACGATGGTCGAAAATATAATGGGAAAATATAAAGTGAAACTTTCATCAGTAGGGGGCTTCATTCCCCGCTGATGGTTAGTTGAATCAATTGGGCTCTTAGGGGAAGTTATTCCTCACCTATCTTCTTCGCTTTCTCTGAATCTTGAGGTGAAGGTCTTACTGCCCCTTAGTGCGGGATAAAAAAAGCACCTTCTAGAAGGTGCTTTTTTTATGTCAGAAAATGATTTGCTGTGACATAAAAGAGTCCGCCGTTTATAATTTGCATGGTAATTCGCGGTTCATATTGTTCTTGCAATGCTTGTTTTTCTATCGCGTAGCTTTCTGGTAATTCATCACTTTCCTCGTAAAAGCGATTTAATAGCTGTAAATCGTGATTCCAACGCACTTTTGCTTCTTCAGCCCATGTGTGATCGTCTGTCCCAATGACATTTTTCATTGCTTCTTCAATTCTAGATAACCCGCTTTGCGGTTTAATAATAGGTGTTAATGTAAAACAAAAATCAGGAATTTTTGGTGTTAGACGTAGTGTTGCTAGTGCCTCATGAAAATTTGTAATCATCGTACCAGAAATAAGATGGATACCGACGGAATATAGCATATCTTTTTTTCGATCACATTGATAGGAGACTTTTATATTGACGCCAAGCCAAGGATGAAGCGGAGTGCTTGCGTGCCCATTAGAATGAACATCTTCAAATAAGCGGATGTAAGCACCTAATTCCTTTGTAGCTTGGAAAATTTGATGTAAGCGCGGAGAACCATAGTGAATGAGCTCGCCTTCTTTCTCCTCATGTTTTGGATCAGTAATGAATGTAAGTCGCATCGGATTTGGTGTGCCGCCGGTTTTCTCAAGATAATGCCAGTAAAATGGACGGTTCATCAGCAGCTTGTCCATATCAATTGTTAATTGTACGTCTAGTAAATGCGGAAAACGCTGTAAAATTTCACAGCTATTTGCCGCGAAAAAACAACTTAAATAATTATGAATTTCATGTTGCTGCATAACCACGCACCTCAGTTTCATTTCGTTTTGCAAATTCAATAATGGACGTCAGGTTTTCCATTTTTATTCGGATTTCTCCTTCACTTTTGGAATGTGCAAAAATGTCTTGAATGTGCGCATCGATATTTTTCATATTAATTCTTGTCAAAATTTCATCTAAATCGCCAATGACACGCTCAAATAAGTTAATTTTTTCATACAGCAATTTTAAAATATGTTCTTCAACTGTATGTTTCGTTGCCAAATTATAAATATGAACATCATGTTTTTGTCCAAGACGATGAATACGTCCGATTCTTTGTTCAAGTCGCATCGGATTCCAAGGAAGGTCATAGTTAATCATATAATTACAAAATTGTAAATTGATCCCTTCACCACCTGCTTCTGTCGCAATCAATACTTGTGCATGGTTTTGAAATAATTCTTTCATCCAATCTTTTTTACCGCGTTTAAATCCGCCGCGAAATGGTACAGACGAGATACCATGCTGCTTTAAAAACCATTGTAAATACATTTGAGAAGCACGATATTCTGTAAAGATTACAACTTTATCATTAATTTCTTTAATAATTTCTAACGTTTTATTTGCTTTTGAATTGGAAGAAATACAATTGATTTTTTCCATCAACACATCTATGTATGGATCTAGTGTATATTGTTCATCTTCTTTTTGACGCTTTTCTACATGCTTTTTGAGTGAAAAATAAACAGCTTC
This sequence comes from Bacillus sp. EA-CB0995, assembly GCF_055814245.1. Classification (NCBI taxonomy): domain Bacteria; kingdom Bacillati; phylum Bacillota; class Bacilli; order Caryophanales; family Bacillaceae; genus Bacillus; species Bacillus sp. EA-CB0995. Next base: position 1,438,684 of record NZ_CP169269.1, read on the forward strand.
TCGGCTGCTGCATGCCTCACGCTTTAATGTTAAAGCAGAAAATACAGAAGTAAATGCCTCTTGCCTTTTCCATCCTTCAATCGCATCGTATAAGGATTTCTCTTGTTCGTTGAAATCTACAAAGAGCGTATGAACATGTCGTTTTGGCCATTCAATGCCGGTATCATGCCGGCGATTCCGTACCATTACTTTATTAATGAGTTCTTTTAAATGTTCATCTGTTTCAGCATTGCGATTTTTAGAAGCATAGTATTCTTCAAAGTTGGATTGATTACCGAGATGGCCGGGTTTTAATAATGAGACAAGATTAAAGATTTCATCAATGCGATTTTGAACAGGTGTTGCTGTAAGTAATAAACAAAATTTTTTCTTTAATAGTTGCGCAAATTCATAGTTTTTCGTTTTGTTGTTTTTTAGTTTATGTGCTTCATCAATAATAATGAGATCGTATTCTAAATTTAAAACAATGTCACGGTGCGGAGAGCGCTTTGCTGTATCGATGGAAGAAACAATAACGTCAGCTTGCTCCCAGGAGTAACTCTTTCTTTGTGCGACAGCTGGAATGAAAAATTTCGTATTCAATTCATATGCCCATTGTGAAACGAGTGAAGCAGGTACAAGAATAAGCACTTTTTTCACAAGTCCGCGCACCATATATTCTTTTAAAATAAGCCCAGCTTCAATTGTCTTTCCAAGACCAACCTCATCTGCTAAGATTGCTTTTCCGTTCATTTGTTCAATGACTGTTTGTGCTACTTCTAACTGATGTGGAAGTGGCGTGAAATTAGGTAAATGCTTGGGTGCTTGTAGCCCGTCAAATGTTGGAATGAGAAGGGACTTCTCTGTTTGATATGCTAGATGAAATAGTTCCCAATTTGTCCACGGGCCATCTTCTTCTATTCGTTTTAAGAAGTTTTCTTGCCAAGAACGATCTATTGAAATTTCGACATTCATGGATAATATCTCACCTTCTATAAATTCTAAATTATTTTTTTAGCTAGAATATTGATGAAACGACTCGAAAAATGTTAGGATAATGATGTGAAATGTGTGGAATCTTTCGTATTTTATCCAAGAAAGTACTTTTTTATTTGCGCTTTCATAAAAAAATAGAGTGAGATTCCGTATATCCCATCTTTTCAGAATTGAAAATGTTTAGATATGGGAAGCCAACTTTTATTGATTTGTCATAGACAGCGTAAGGGGGAGAGAACATGATTACATTACAACGTACACCGCTATTTGATGTATACGCGAAGTATGGTGGGAAGACAATTGATTTTGGTGGTTGGGAATTGCCAGTTCAATTTTCGAGCATTAAAGAAGAACACGAGGCTGTTCGCACAGCAGCAGGTCTTTTTGATGTGTCTCACATGGGAGAAGTAGAAGTAAAAGGTGCAGATAGTTTAGCATTTTTACAACGTATAGTTACAAACGACGTTTCTATCTTAAAGGTAGGCGGAGCACAATATACGGCAATGTGTTACGAAGATGGCGGTACAGTAGATGATTTATTAATCTACAAACGTGGGGAAGAAGACTATTTATTAGTAATCAATGCATCAAACATTGAAAAAGATTACGAATGGTTAGCGTCTCATGTAAGCGGTGATGTGCAAGTAGTCAACGTTTCTAGTGAAATTGCACAACTTGCAATTCAAGGACCAAAAGCAGAAGACATTTTACAAAAAGTTGTGTCAGAAAATTTGAAAGAAATTAAGTTCTTTAAATTTAAAGACAATGTTCTTGTAGATGGTGTAGAAGCGCTTGTATCTCGTACAGGTTACACAGGTGAAGATGGCTTTGAAATTTACTGTAAGAGCGAAGATGCTGCAAAACTTTGGGAGAAACTTCTTGAAGCAGGAGCAGAAGACGGCTTAAAACCATGTGGCTTAGGAGCGCGTGATACACTTCGCTTTGAAGCAACACTTCCGCTTTATGGTCAAGAGTTATCAAAAGATATTACACCAATCGAAGCTGGAATTGGCTTTGCAGTAAAACCAAACAAAGAAGTAGATTTCTTTGGAAAAGAAACTTTAAAGGAACAAAAAGAAAACGGTGCACCTCGTAAATTAGTCGGCATCGAAGTAATTGAGCGTGGTATCCCGCGTACTCATTACCCAGTATATGTAGGCGATGAAAAAATCGGGGAAGTTACAAGTGGTACACAATCTCCAACGTTAAAGAAAAGCATCGGTTTAGCGCTAATTGATGTAAAATACGCAGCAATTGATACAGAAGTCGAAATTGAAATTCGTAACAAACGCGTCAAAGCAGTTGTCGTTCCAACACCATTTTACAAACGTTCAAAGTAACGGGGAGAGGGGTAGATTTCATGTTGCATCGTTATCTTCCAATGACAGAAGAAGACAAAAAAGAAATGTTACAAACGATTGGTGTACAATCGATTGATGAATTATTTTCTGATATTCCAACAAGCGTTCGTTTTCAAGGGGATTTAAATATCAAACAAGCAAAATCAGAACCAGAACTTTTAAAAGAACTGTCTGAGCTTGCTCGTAAAAACGCAAATTTAAAAGACTATGCTTCCTTCCTAGGAGCAGGTGTATATGATCATTATGCACCAGTAATTGTTGATCATGTTCTTTCTCGTTCAGAATTTTATACAGCTTATACGCCGTACCAACCGGAAATTTCACAAGGGGAATTACAGGCAATCTTTGAATTCCAAACAATGATTTGTGAATTAACGGGAATGGATGTAGCAAACTCTTCTATGTATGACGGAGGTACAGCGTTAGCAGAAGCGGCGATGCTAGCAGCAGGTCATACTCGTAAAAAGAAAATTCTTGTTTCTAAAGCAGTTCATCCAGAATCAAGAGCAGTTCTTGAAACATATGCAAAAGGTCAACATCTTCAGGTTGTTGAAATTGATTATAAAGATGGCATAACAGACTTAAACGAATTACAAAGCAAAGTAGATGATACAGTAGCTTGCGTAATCGTTCAATATCCAAACTTCTTCGGACAAGTGGAGAAACTAGCTGATATTGAGAAAATCGTTCATCAGCAAAAATCATTATTTATCGTTTCTTCTAACCCATTAGCATTAGGAGCGTTAACACCACCTGGTAAATTTGGAGTGGATGTTGTTGTAGGCGATGCACAACCATTTGGTATTCCAACACAGTTTGGTGGCCCTCACTGCGGTTATTTTGCAACAACAAAAGCGTTTATGCGTAAAATTCCAGGACGCCTTGTTGGACAAACAGTGGATTCCGAAGGACAACGCGGTTTCGTATTAACGCTGCAGGCACGTGAGCAACATATTCGCCGTGATAAAGCGACATCTAATATTTGTTCAAACCAAGCGTTAAACGCATTAGCAGCTTCTGTTGCAATGACAGCAATTGGAAAACAAGGTGTGAAGGAAATGGCGCGTCAAAATGTTTCTAAAGCACAATACGCAAAACGTCAACTTGAAGCGAAAGGATTCACAGTAACATTTGCTGGACCGTTCTTCAATGAATTTGTTGTAGATTGCAAACGTCCAGTACAAGAAGTAAACGATGCATTATTACAAAAAAATATTATCGGTGGTTACGACCTTGGCCGTGACTATGCAGAGCTTGCGAATCATATGCTTCTAGCTGTAACAGAGCTTCGCACAAAAGAAGAAATTGACACACTTGTAAACGAAATGGGGGCTATCCAATGAAGAATCAAGACCAAGCACTTATTTTTGAAATGAGTAGAGAAGGACGCGTAGGATATAGCTTACCCCAATTAGATGTAGAAGAAGTAAAATTAGAAGATGTGTTTGAGAGCGATTATATTCGTACTGAAGATGCAGAGCTTCCAGAAGTATCTGAACTTGATATTATGCGCCATTACACAGCTCTTTCAAATCGTAACCATGGTGTTGATTCAGGGTTCTATCCATTAGGATCTTGTACAATGAAGTACAATCCAAAGATCAATGAAAACGTGGCACGTTTCCCAGGCTTTGCACACATTCATCCACTTCAAGATGAAAAAACAGTGCAAGGTGCAATGGAATTAATGTACGATTTACAAGAACATTTAATCGAAATTACAGGTATGGATACTGTTACACTTCAACCAGCAGCTGGTGCGCATGGTGAATGGACAGGATTAATGTTAATCCGTGCATACCATGAAGCAAACGGTGACTATAACCGTACAAAAGTTATTGTTCCTGACTCTGCGCACGGAACAAATCCAGCATCTGCAACAGTAGCAGGATTTGAAACAATTACGGTAAAATCAAATGAAAATGGTCTTGTTGACTTAGAGGATTTAAAACGTGTTGTGAACGAAGAAACAGCAGCGCTTATGTTAACAAACCCAAATACACTTGGACTATTTGAAGAGAATATTTTAGAAATGGCACAAATCGTCCATGATGCAGGCGGTAAATTGTACTATGACGGTGCAAACTTAAATGCGGTATTAAGTCAAGCGCGCCCAGGAGATATGGGATTTGACGTTGTACATTTAAACCTTCATAAAACATTTACAGGTCCGCATGGCGGCGGTGGCCCAGGTTCTGGTCCAGTAGGTGTAAAAGCAGATTTAATTCCGTTTTTACCAAAACCAATTTTAGAGAAAACAGAAAGTGGTTACTACTTTAATTACGATCGTCCACAAGCAATTGGACGCGTAAAACCATTCTATGGTAACTTTGGCATTAATGTTCGTGCGTATACGTATATTCGTTCTATGGGCCCAGACGGACTTCGTGCAGTAACAGAATATGCAGTATTAAATGCTAACTATATGATGAGAAGATTAGCTCCATTCTATGATCTTCCATTCGATAGACATTGTAAGCATGAATTTGTTTTATCTGGTCGTCGTCAAAAGAAACTTGGCGTACGTACACTTGATATTGCAAAACGTCTGCTTGATTTCGGCTACCATCCGCCGACAATTTACTTCCCATTAAATGTGGAAGAATGTATCATGATTGAGCCGACAGAAACAGAGTCAAAAGAAACATTAGATGGATTTATTGATACGATGATTCGAATCGCAAAAGAAGTAGAAGAAAACCCAGAAGTGGTTCAAGAAGCGCCGCATACAACAGTAATTAAGCGCCTTGATGAAACAATGGCAGCGCGTAAGCCGGTTTTACGTTATCAAAAACCATCTATGGTACAAGTTTAATCATCAATAATAGGTTAGAGAGAACTCGCTATATGCGAGTTCTTTTCATATATTGCCGAAGAAAGTATCATTACCTAAAAAAGATGTTATAAAATTGCAGGTTTTATGTAAGATTGTGGAATTGTCATACTTTCTCAACATTTTTGTTGAAAAAGTCCCTTTGATAAAATTGTGTATTTTTGTTAGAATTTTAATGAAATTAAAGTAAATGAGAAGCAAAAATGTCAATTTTTCATACATATGTGAAGAAATGAACAAGGGGATGAAAAAGATGGGCTATAAGCGTTATAGGATGGTGTACCATTTAGAAAATGGTGAGATGATTAAGGATATTAAAGAATTTTATTACCAAGATACAGAAAAAATGTTAGAGAGAGTGAAACATCACGTATTAGATAATAAAAGTGTAACCGCAATCGATAGTAAAGGAACACTCATTCCAATCGCTTGTCATGATATTGTGAAAGTTGAGTTAGACCATTTACAGGAAAGTTAGTCTTGAGTCATAGGGGAGAATTCGTTACAATAAATGAGTAATTTAGAGAGGAGTTCGTTATGGGTAGTCAAAGACATTTTTACATGTTTATTGTTGCTTTTTTACTTGTTACAGTGTTAACGGTATATTTAATTATTGATAGCCACTGGTACAATACAGTACATCCAGCAGTTCTTATTTTTATGTATGTCGGGATTGCTGTTGTCAGCTTTGGGATGAGAGATGAGATGCTAAATCGTTTTGAGAAGTGATACATATATGAAAGACCAACAGGGAAATGTTGGTCTTTTTTTAATGCAACAAATTATGTACAACAAATTTATAAACTGACACCATACTTGGTGAATAAGCAGGCACGTTATACGTATGTAGTACGAAACTAAAAAATACAACACATACAATAAAGGCAAAAAATAGTAGCAAAATATGTTTATGTACAGAAGTTTGCATATAATCAGCTCCTTTTTTGGTAGTATGTGCAAAGGAGGGAATTATATGAAAAAAGACAGTTACTTCTTGCCAGAAGAACTGTCTTTTAAAAAGAATTTATTCCAAAGTTTCGCGATAATCCAAATGATGATAATTCCAATTGAAGCGATAATCGACCAAGCAACGAAAGTTACTTCAAGAGCCATGTTTGGAATAAAAGAGATGATTGAAAATGTTTTATGAAATAACCATTCTGCAATATGGAATATAGATTGCAATAAGAGTGCAATTGCAAGTATGATTCCTGTCATAATTTGTTTTCCTCTTTTTTCCACACAGCAGTCACCTCATTAACTCATGAGTTTTAAACCAACCGCACCGCATAAGATGCAGCTTAAGAAAGCAAGGCGGCGCCAATCAGCAGATTCGCGGAAAATGATAATACCAAGCAGTGCGCTTCCTGCAGTTCCGATTCCCGTCCAGATTGCGTAAGCCGTTCCCATTGGCAGTGTATCCATTGCGAGAGACAGGAAAAGGAAGCTTACACCGAAGTTTGCAGCTAAAATAAGTTTTGGCATCCAACCTTTTTTTCAGTGGCTATCTTCATAAAGATAACACCAGTAATCTCACATATACCAGCAATAATTAAAAATAACCATGCCATGCTTATGCAGCCTCCTTCTCTACTTGTTCACCTGTTACTCGTTTTAAACCAATAACACCAACAAAAATTAAACCGATAAAAAAGATTTTTACAATCGAAAATGGTTCGCCAAAAACAAAAATTTCTGTTAGCACAATACCTCCAGCTCCGATTCCTGTGAAAACAGCATACACAGTCCCTACAGGGAGTTTTGCATAAGCTTTAAATAAAAGGAAAAAGCTAAAAGCGATTGCAATCGCTACACCGATCCATTCTAGTGGTGTTGTTGCATGTTTTAAACCAATCACCCAAATAATTTCAATGATTCCTGCTAAAATAACATAAATCCATTCCATCATTTATTCTCCTTCCTACCAGTCGTTAGGTTTGGGGCCGGAAAATGACGCATTGCGTATGCAATCCGTCATTTTGATAATCCGCGCCAAAACACTTTCCAAGATGAGTGTAATCGATTTTCAAAGGGTTGTATTCCAGCAAATAAAAATTCAACCATTAATCCGTCAATTAAACACAAATAAGCTGCAACAGCTTCTGCTACTTCAATGTTACAAAGTTCTTTTTTCTTTTGCTTGTTCAAATATAGGTATTAGAAGCTGTCCGATGTTTTCAATGTATGCATTTGCTTTTTCTACAATTTGCTCGCGAAAGGCATCGGGTGGAAAAAATGAAGTGCGAAGCCAAAACATTGTTTCAATGCCCTCTTGAAAGCGATGACCGTAGTCTTTAAGAAGACGGAATAAAAAGTCTCCAAACGGTGTGTTTTCCGGATTCGTAACATACTGTTTAAAGAATTGCAGATCTTTTTGTAAGGCTTCTTCTAAGCAAATAAAATATAGCTCTTCTTTTCCTTTAAAATGTGCGTATATGGACGGCTTCTTAATACCAACATCTTGTGCAATGTTTGCTAGTGAAGTTCCTTCATAGCCATAGCGTGCAAAGTGTGAAAGTGCTACAGATTTTATGCGGTTTGCTGTCATGTTCATCCCCTACCTACCGTTCGTTAGTTAAAGTATAAGATAAAAAAATATATAGTCAAGAAGGACAATTATACAAAATGGAACAGTGTAAAGCTCTAATAATAGGAGCTTTACACTGTTCCTCGTTCAATTAAACGAAATGGTAACTCTTCAGAAGTCCCTATAATTTTCTCATGTTGTACTTGTTCATAAAATAGTGAAAAAGCACGGTTCCCCATTGCTAGTCCAGGATGTTCAATGGTGGTTATTTCTAGTGCCTCAGAAATGGGATGATTGTCAAATCCAAGAATTGCTAAATCTTCTGGGACTCGCAATCCTTGTTTTTTCGCTTCTGTTAATAAGCCAGCAGCCACTTGGTCGCTTGCAGCGAAAAGAGCAGTGGGGCGATTTTTCATAGTTAGTATATTTTTGATTACGTTTGCGCCGTCCTGAATGTTGTAACAATGATAAAATAGCCAGTCTGTCTGTGCGTGTTTTCCAGCTGTACGAAGCGCATCAAAGAATGCTTGCTCGCGCTGTTTTGTACTCACACTTTTTTCGCGTGCTAAACAAAATCCAATGTATTCGTGTCCGTTTTGTAATAAATATTCTGTCCCAATACGGAAGCCGTCATAATGATTGACAAACACGGAAGATATAAGAGGATGTAGCAGTTTTTCACACGAAATGATAGGAGCGAACTTTGCATAAGGTTCAATTGCATCCCATGAACTTGTTCGAGAACAAATAATCATTCCATCAAATTGTTTCATCTTCATCATTTCGAGGACACGTATTTCCTCAATACTATCGTAATTTGTTTGACAAAGATTAATGCGATATCCTGCTTCAAGCGCCTTGTTTCCAATTCCTTCAATAATTGTACTAAAGTACGGCAGATTAATAAAAGGGAGCATAACACCAATCGTATATGTTTTTCCTTTTAGAAGATGAACTGCATTTACATTTTTGGCATAATTCAATTCTTCAACAGCGTCTAGGACGCGTTTTCTTTTTCTGCACTGACATATGGATGTTCATTTAAGACGCGTGAAACAGTCGTAATAGAGACTCCGGCCGTTTTCGCAATTTGTTTTATATTTACCATATGTTTCACCTCTATTTTCATTATACAGGAAAAGGATGAGGGAAATCTTATGAAACACTTGACATGAAAAGCTTTTCATACTCTATTTTGTTAATAATGCTTTCCTCTATTCGCGTAACAATCATACTTGGCGTGAGAATAGGGAAAGTATTTTTGTCAAATTGTGTGAGATAAACGAGGAAAATTTTCAGAGGTGGAACAGGAAGAAAAAGAGAATATGAACATAACATACGAAAGCTTCAATTGTATCTTGATAGAAAAGAGAATGTTGAGAAAGGGCGGATACACATTGAAAAAACGGATGCTATGTTTCGTGTTTTCTAGTATGGTGCTAACTGCATGTTCTTTTCAACAAACGATGATCGAGGAAAAAATTTTGCAGCAAGTTTAGAGGCAAGTGAAGATATGATGTCTGATCCAGTATCGGTACAAGCTGTAAAAAACGTTCTCCCGTTTTCGTTTCAAACACCATCATATTTACCGTATGAGTCAAAAGATAACCCAAAAGCAGTAGTTCGAAAAATGGGAGATAAGCGAATTGCTCTTGGTATTAAATATGAACGACGTGAAAAAAGCATGAAAGATTATATTGAATTAACAGTTGCCAACTTTTCGTATAATTTTCCTTTTATTGTAGAGCAAAATCATTTTCAAGAGCAAGTAAAGCTTGAAAATGGTATAACAGCTTATTTTAAAAATGGTGACGGAGAAATGGATGGAGAAGACATTGCGACGCTCACTTGGAAAGAAGAGAAAGTAGAATATCAGTTGCTCTACCGAAATGTGCGTGATCAAGGTAGTGAAGATGTAAAGAAAAATTTAATGTATATCGCTAGTAAAATGGAATGAAATAGCTAGCTTGTGATAAACAAGCTAGCTATTTATTATGAATCCTTCTTTTTCACTTTACCAGACCAAGTTTTAAAGCCGCCTTGCAATTGATAAAATTCTTTGTAACCGTGCTTCTTTAAAAACTGTGCTGCGCGGCCTGTTCGGAAACCGTTTTGGCAATACATATAAATCGGTTGGTCACTACGAAGTTCTTTGTAACGAAGACGTATTTGTGAAATCGGGATATTGCGCGCTCCTAAAATATGACCAGCATTATATTCGTCCGCTTCACGAACATCGATAAGTTGTGCTTTACGATATCCAGCGCGAAATTCTTCTTCTGAAAGTGTTTTAACTAATTTTTTCTGATAGAAATACATCCATACAGAGTAGCCGATGAATCCTACGGTTATGGCTAGTAAAATAATAACATTTGTTGACACGATTGTATCGCTCCCTTTTTCTTATCCTACTTTCAATATTATAATGCCCATATGTATTTATGCAACAAGTTCATTTTGTATTAGAAGAAATTTCGTATTCTTTCACAAATTTTGTCGAATTTGATAGACTAGAGAATGTGAGAAAAATTAGTTATATGAGGTGTGGGATGGAAAAGGAAAAATGGTGTTATATAAATTCTGGTCAATGCTCTCCGGCGTTTAATATGGCGTTAGATGAATGTTTATTAAATTGGCAAAGTGAAAAGAAAATGCCTCCAACAATTCGTTTTTATGAGTGGGAAGTTCCGACGTTAACAGTGGGATATTTCCAACGTGCTTCAAAAGAAATTGATATGGATGCAGTGAATAGAAATGGTTTTGGCTTTGTACGCCGTCAAACGGGTGGCAGGGGCGTTCTTCATGATAATGAATTAACCTATAGTGTAATTGTATCTGAAGATTATCCAAGCATGCCTAAAACAGTGACAGAAGCATATCGCGTCATTTCACAAGGTTTGTTAGATGGATTTAAAGAACTAGGTTTAGAAGCATATTTTGCAGTACCAAAAACAGCGGAGGAGCGCGATAATTTGAAAAATCCGCGTTCAGCAGTTTGTTTTGATGCTCCGTCATGGTATGAGATCGTTGTAGAAGGGCGCAAAATTGCTGGAAGTGCACAAACGCGTCAAAAGGGAGTTATTTTACAGCACGGCTCAATTCCGTTAGAAATTGATTTAGATACGCTGTATGATTTGTTTCTGTTTCCAAATGAACGTGTGAAAGAACGTATGAAAAAAATGTTCTCTTCAAAAGCAATCGCAATTAATGAATTAACAGATCGTACATTTACAATTCAACAACTTATCGATGCATTTCAGATTGGATTCGAGAAAGGGTTAAATGTTGAACTTGTTCCGTATCAGTTAACAGAAGAACAACTGCATGAAGTTGAAACATTAGCAAAAGAAAAATATGAAAGTGACGAATGGAATTATAAAAAATAAGGAGATGGGTGATCCATCTCCCTATTTTTTATAATAAGTTCAATACTTTTTCTACTTTAATGCCCTTTTGCTTTAGTGATCGTAAACGGTTTACAACATCCATAATTTCTGCATCAAATGCTACCGATATTCCTTGTTTTTGTAATTCATCTTTTAAATTTTCGATAGAATCGTCTACATCCATACCAAGTTCGTAATCCTGACATACATCCACAGCTTGTTTTACAAGACGAACATATTTTTCTTGTAATTCAGAGTTTGGTTGATTCGTTACAGGCTGTTTAACTGGAACTACTGGTTGTACTGGAGTTGACACAGTTACTTCTTTTTGCACTGTAGTTGGTACAGTTACTTCTTTTTGTACAGGCGTTGGTGCAGCTTTGACTACTGGTTCTGGACGCGCTGGCTTTGGAATTGATGTTGGAGTAGGTGCAACATTTACAACTGGTTTTGTTACAGGTGTCACTTCTTTTGAAGTTTCAACTGCTGTCTTTTTGTTTGGAGTTTCGACAACTGATAGTGTATTGTCTTCTAGTTCTGCCGTTTCTTCTTTTGTTCCTTTACTCCACATGACGCGTTCGATCTGCAGTGAAACATTGTTTTTGTTCATTGCGCTTAATGTCACTTTACCAACTTCAGCATTGCCAGTAAAATCGACAATTTTATAAATAACGCTCTTGTTCCAATCTACGTTTCCGCTCAAAAATAATTCTTCGTTACATTTTGGCGTTAAGCCCTCGATTTTAATTTCTGCGTTTACACCGTTTTCACTATATACCATAATTAGCGAAGCATTTACATCTTCGTCTGCTAACATTAGTTCACGTACCATTTTGCCGGTGCGTACTTGCGTTTTCTTCTTAAGTGACATCAAATTTCCCTCTCAAAAATTCAGTAATAATAAAAAAATCGTATAACGAAAAATAATTGCTCACGAAGAAATATGATACCGATAATAAAAGCATCACGTCAACAATTTACTTTAATTATTTTGTATTTTTCTTTTTTGTTTATGTTATTTTTCTTTTTGTAAATTTATACAAGCGAAAAACAGCCCAGAACAGAGCTGTTAAAACCTTGAGGTTTTAAATAAAAATTTATAGAAAATGTAGAAGAAAAGGGCTAATACGACACCTTGCCATATCGTTAAGTGATAGGATAGATACTCTTTTTAAAAAGTGAATATTTAAGAATACAGATGAGTAAAAGTGGAAAAGTTTGAACCGAGTTTTCATCTAGTCTTTCGCTCATACTAAGAAAAGAAGGTGAAGATTACTCTGGAACCATTTATCCCGCTATTCGCGGGCAGTAAGACCCCCACCTCAAGTTTGAGAGAGAAGCGAGGAAGATAGGTGGGGGATAACTGCCCGTAAAAGCCCGATTGGTGAGAGCTTTCCATCAGTGGGAGATGAAGAAAACCCCACCTTAAACTGGGCTATGCCCTGCGCGTTTTGAAGATGGGGTTTTCTTGCCCATTTTCCGATAAATATTTTCCAAATACTGAAATGCAATATTTTCCATGATAGAACCTACGTTATGTATGTGGGTTCTTTTGTGTATTGGGAAAATAGGCCTGTTTCCACTCTTGTCACGATATCCTTTCTGTTGTATCATTTTATTGATTGCTTAGTGCGGAATATATAAAATGAATTGGATGGAGGAAACCGATGCCTACTCCTAGTATGGAAGATTATATCGAACAAATTTATTTGTTAATTGAAGAAAAGGGATATGCCCGTGTATCTGATATTGCCGAAGCGCTTAATGTACATCCATCCTCTGTAACAAAAATGGTACAAAAACTTGATAAAGATGAATATCTAATTTATGAAAAATATAGAGGGCTTGTATTAACAACAAAAGGGAAAAAGATTGGTAAGCGCCTTGTTTATCGTCATGAATTGTTAGAGCAGTTTATGCGTATTATCGGTGTAGATGAAAGTAAGATTTATAATGATGTAGAAGGAATTGAACATCATTTAAGCTGGGAAGCTATCGATCGTATTGGCGATTTAGTGCAGTACTTTGAGCAAGATGAGCTTCGCGTTGAGAAGCTTCGTGGTGTTCAAAAGGCAAATGAAGAACAGGCGCAGTAAGAGACGAGAGGGAACTGAGGATCAGTTTCCTTTTTTGTTTGTGAAAAAGGGAGATTGGTGCACAGCGTAGAATATATATGCTGATTACACAAATAGGGGGAAGATATGTTGAAAGCGATTGTGTTTGACTTTGATGGACTCATTGTAGATACAGAAACGGCATGGTTTGCAGCATATCAGGAAATTGTACGTGAATACGGAGGAGAATTGCCACTTGAAGAGTTTGCAAAATGTATTGGAACGACAGATGAAGTCTTACATACATTTTTGCAAGGTGAGTTAAAAGAAAAATGGAATAAAGAGCATATAGAAGAAAAAGTAGAAATATTGCATCGTGAAAAAATGAAATTACCTGTGGCTCGTGAAGGGGTAAACGAGTATTTAGAAGAAGCAAAGAAACTCAATTTGAAAATTGGTTTGGCCTCTAGTTCCTCAAGGAAATGGGTGACGAATTTTTTGAAGGAATTGGGATTACAAAAATATTTTGAGGTTATTAAAACGAAAGAAGATGTATTACAAGTAAAACCGGACCCAGCACTATACGTGAGTGCTGTTAATGAACTTGGCGTAAATCCTTCTGAAGTAATTGCTTTTGAAGATTCCGTGAATGGAGCAAGGGCTGCAGTTGCAGCCGGGTTAAAATGTGTAATTGTGCCAAATGAGGTGACGAAATCCTTGTCTTTTGAATTGCATCATTTACGTTTAAACTCTATGAAAGATAAGAATTTAGCAGAGGTTATTGAATTTATTAAGCAAAAATAAAAAAGACCACGCTTCTCTAAAAGGAAGCGCGGTCTTTCTTTTTGCCTTTTTTCCTTCAATAACTGTTAAGTGAGATTGCTTTCGTTTTCGTTTTAGGAAGGAAGTATTTCCTTTTTTCCTTTAGCATCGGAAGCATTTTTCTTTAACAAATTTTTACTTAGGGGTGTTACATTTTGTTTTCCATATTTTCGGTTCGATTGTTTCGCAGCACGTTTGTAGGAAGATTGTGAGTTATTAGCTGAACCGCTTGAACTCGTAAGCATCTTATAAAGTAAATAAAAGACACCGATAACAATGAGCGCTATTGCAATGTTTTTTACAACTCCCATTGGATTTTCAATTGTGAATGATACAAGGCTAAATACTGCTAACCCAACAATTACAACAAATAGAGCGAACGTAAATGAGCGAGCCTTCATAAGGAACACCTCCTAAAAAGAAAGATATTTAATTAGTTTATTAACGAAAGGCGAAGGAGTTGAATAATAATATGAAAAAGTTATTGTTGTCTCTCTTCTAGACGCAATAGTTCTTCAAAAGATGCAATTGCTACTTCAACTTGATCATCTGTTGGTTCTTTCGTTGTTAATAGCTGAAGCCATAGACCGGGATATCCTAATGCGCGGAGTACTGGAACGCTTCGTAAGCTGTTTGTAAATTGCAGTACTTCAAATGAAATACCAAGCACTACAGGAATGAGCAAAATACGATTCATAAGACGAACCCAAAGAGGATCTGTTGGAACGAGAAAATATACAAACATCCCAATAATAACAGTAAATAAAATGAAGCTACTACCGCAACGATAATGGAGACGAGTTTGTTTTTGTACGTTTTCTACTGTCAATGGAAGATTATTCTCATAAGCATTAATTACTTTATGTTCCGCCCCGTGATATTGAAATACACGTTTAATAAGTGGAGTCAATGAAACAAAGTAAATGTAGCTAAGTAATAATACAAGCTTAATGATACTTTCGACAATGATTTGCCCAGCATGAGATGGGAAAACGGGTCTTGTCAGTTCTGCTAAAAGTGCAGGAACCGCAGTGAAAATCACTTTTCCGAAGATAAAGGATAAGACCCCGACTGCTGCAACGCTAAGTATCATCGTTAGCTTCGATTGTTCTTCTTTTTTGGTACGAATTGTTCATCATCTGCAGGATGTACATCAAAGCGTTCTGAAGCGAAGTTTAAATGCTTTGCCCCGTTTGCACTTGCATCAATAATTGCCGCGATGCCGCGTAAAAATGGAATCTTTTTAAACATCGATAACACTTTATTACGAGTACGAGGTAATCGATAAAATTCGATAGATTTATCTTTGCGACGAATCGCTGTAACAGTATATTCTCTACCGCCAAACATAACTCCTTCTACTACTGCTTGACCGCCGTAGATTTGTTTTGTCTTCTCTGTCATGTCAACACCAACCTGTATTTGTTTCTCTCTTATCAGAAAAGAGGTAGCGACTCTAGGTGTTGTCATTATATTGCATGACAACACTACAGTTTCCTTTATTTTATCGACAAAAGTGTACTTCTGACAAGGAAAATCAGCAGGTTAGTCAGACATTTCCTATTCTTTTTATAGACAAATTCTGCAGTATTTAAACATGCTTTAAACAAGTTTCGGACATACTAGTAGGTGGAGGTGTGGATGTGAAACAAGAACAATCTGTCACGAAAAAAATAGCCCAAATTGGTGTGTTTGGAGGTTTGTTTTGGGGAGCTGTTTGGTACTTTCTCCATATTTTTTCCTTTACTGATGCGGGTCCAAATTATTTATTGCTCCCGTTTGCACTTGGAAGTTGGAAAGAAGGTGTATGGGGAAATGTAGCGGCAATTGTGTGTATGGGGATTCTTTCAATTGTTGTGGCGTTTGTATATAAGGTAACTTTGAGTAAGTTTGAAGGTGTGATTCCAGGCATTATATACGGTCTTATATGGTGGGGAATATTATTTTTTGTAATTGGATCTGTTGCACCTGTCATAAGAAGTGCGTTAGACATGCCTAGGACAACAATTGTAACGACAGCATGTATTTTTATTTTATATGGTGTTTTTATTGCATATTCTGTTTCGTTTGAGGTGAATAACGAAAAGGGTATAGGGAATGGGGAAAAGACAAACTATTCAAATAAGTGAGAGGTGTGGTAAAATGTTATATAGACATTTTTTTTATTAAGGAGTTAGGTATATGAATAAATTGCTCCTCGTTAACGGGCCTAATTTAAACCGCCTCGGTGTGAGAGAGGTTAACGTATATGGTACGGGAACTTTAGCATCGCTAGAAACAGATATGAAACAACAAGCAGAAAGTTTGGGAGTGGAGCTAGAGTGTTTCCAATCCAATCATGAAGGTGCCATTATTGATATCATTCATGAGGCTGAGGGTACATATAAAGGCATTATTCTAAATCCAGGAGCATTTACGCATTATAGCTATGCAATTCGTGATGCGATTGCGAGCGTTTCGATTCCTGTTGTTGAGGTGCATATTTCAAATATTCATCAGCGCGAATCGTTTCGTCATGTATCTGTTACGGCGCCGGTCACAGCAGGACAAATTGTGGGATTTGGTTTGTACGGCTATCACTTAGCGTTACTTGCATTATTGGAGAAAATCGGGGAGGCATAATCAATGGAGAAACTTACAAAATTAAGAAGTGCATTTGGAGAAGCTGGTATTGATGGCATTCTATTAACGAATCAACATAGCCGTAGATATATGACAAACTTTACAGGAACGGCAGGAGTTGTATTAATTTCAAATGAACGTGCTTTGTTTATTACAGATTTTCGCTACGTTGAACAAGCGCAAAAACAAACGGTGGGCTATGAGATCGTGCAGCATACAGGTGCGATGATTGAAGAAGTTGCAAAACAAGTAAAAGACTTAGGAATCCAAAAGCTTGGTTTTGAGCAAGATACTCTTACATACAGCTCTTATACGGCATATAAAGAAGAAGTTGATGCAGAATTTGTTGCAACTTCTGGTATTGTGGAAAAGTTACGCTTGATTAAGACTGATTCAGAGATTAAGATATTAAAGGAAGCTGCACAGATTGCAGATGCTGCCTTTGAACATATTCTATCATTTATTCGCCCGGGAGTATCTGAGATTGAAGTGTCAAATGAACTTGAATTTTTCATGAGAAAGCAAGGAGCAACTTCTTCTTCGTTTGATATTATCGTTGCTTCGGGACTTCGTTCAGCATTGCCGCACGGCGTGGCATCTGAAAAATTGATAGAAAATGGAGATTTTGTTACATTAGACTTCGGTGCTTACTATAAAGGATATTGCTCTGATATTACTCGTACAATTGCAGTAGGTGAGCCGTCCGACAAATTAAAGGAAATTTATAATATCGTATTAGAAGCGCAGCTATGCGGTGTAAACGGCATTAAAGCTGGTTTAACTGGCCGTGAAGCTGATGCGTTAACGCGTGACTACATAACTGAAAAAGGATACGGTGAGTATTTTGGGCATTCTACAGGTCATGGAATTGGTCTGGAAATTCATGAGGGACCAAGTTTGGCATTCCGCTCTGAAACGGTACTTGAGCCAGGAATGATTGTGACTGTAGAACCTGGAATTTATATTCCAAATGTAGGCGGAGTTCGCATTGAGGATGATATTATAGTAACAGCTGAAGGTAATGAAGTGTTAACTAAATCTCCGAAAGAACTTATTATTTTGTAATACACAGGAGGATTTTTTGCATGATTTCAGTAAATGATTTTCGTACAGGTTTAACAATTGCGGTGGACAATGGTCTATGGCAGGTTATAGATTTCCAACACGTAAAACCAGGTAAAGGTGCAGCGTTCGTTCGTTCTAAACTACGTAACCTTCGTACAGGTTCTGTTCAAGAAAAAACATTCCGTGCTGGTGAAAAAGTAGAAAAAGCACATATCGAAAACCGTCGTATGCAATATTTATATGCAAGCGGTGAAGCTCATGTATTCATGGATAATGGAACATACGAGCAAATCGAACTTGCTGACAAGCAAATCGAACACGAATTAAAGTTCTTGAAAGAAAACATGGAAGTACAAATCATGACATATCAAGGCGAAGTACTTGGTGTAGAACTTCCAAACACTGTTGAGTTAAAAGTTGTTGAAACGGAACCGGGTATTAAAGGTGACACAGCTTCTAACGTAACAAAACCAGCTACATTAGAAACTGGTCTAGTTGTACAAGTACCAATCTTCATTAATGAAGGTGAAATGCTTATTATCAACACAGGAGAATCAAAATACGTTTCTCGTGCGTAATTGAAAGAGGCACTCATGGGTCATCCATGAGTGCCTCTTTCAATTACGCATTACCCCATCTCAAGATTCAGAGAGAAGCAAAGAAGATAGGTGGGGGCTAACTGCCCGTAAAAGCCCGATTGGTTCAACTAACCGTCAGTGGGGGATGAATAACCCCCACTGACGGAAGTTTCACTTTATGTGAAATAAGGTATGTAGTAAATGACGGTAATAATAAAACTAATCGTAAGCAGAAGGAGGGTTCCAATCATATAGGGATTCATCCGAATTTGAAAAGGTATTACTTCCCCGGTATCAACTCCTGTCCAGCTTTTTGTGATAGCACGCTCCATATTGGCGTTGCGATTCATATTTAAAAGCAATAGCCAAGTGATACTGAAAATGGCTAAACTCCCTAAAAAGAAAATTTCTATAAATGACCAATCAATAAGTTTTGTAAGTAAGAAAATAGCAACTATTTCTACTGAGATAGTAAGAGTGATTTTAGAAACTTTCATACTTTTCTCCTTTTTTGTTCTAGTATACCATAATTTAACAGAAAATTCCGTCTATTTCTGTTTGATAATTAAAAAATTACTTTTCTGCTTCTGAAATAGACAACCCTTGCATATGGTTGTACAAACGTACTCTTTCATCTTGTTTCAGCAAGATATATGTGTGCTGTTAGAACGGTGTAAGGATAACGAGAGAAGGTGAGAGGATGAAGCAGTGGCTAGCGGCATTTGAAACGTCTGTGCTAGTGATGGCGCTTCTTAGAATCTTTTCGGGGAGCATGGAGATTTTCGCCGCTTTGCTTATGTTGTATTTCAATGATGTAAAAAAAGCATTGTTCGTAAATGGCATGCTTGCATTTGTTGGACCGACTGTTTTGATTGTGACGATGTCAGTTGGAATTGCGAGTGTTACGAACGAAATTTCATTTTTGAAACTATTTTTTCTGGTGCTTGGGATTGGTTGTATTTTTATTGCAGTACTGAAATAGCGATGTGATGGGGAGAGAGCTATGAAAGAAGTATTAGAGATGTTGCCAAAGCAAATCGAACGTTTTATACAAGACTGCAAAGAATATGACACATTAGAAGAAATACGGATTCGGATTGGTCGGCCGCTTGAATGTATTGCGCGCGGGGAAGCGCATTTTTATAACTATATCGTGACGGTAGAAGACGCGGCATATTTACTGAATAAATTGAGTCAATATTCACTTTATACGATGGAAGAAGAGCTGAAGCGAGGGTATGTCACGCTGCGTGGGGGGCACCGGGTTGGCTTAGCAGGAAAGGTAATTATGGAAAAGAGTGCAGTGAAAATGATTCGAGATGTGGCGTCATTTAATATTCGAATTGCTCGGCAGAAAATGGGGATTGCTGAGCCTCTCTTACCGTATTTATACGAGAAGCGTTGGCTAAATACGATGATTATTGGTCCGCCGCAAACAGGGAAAACAACATTATTGCGTGATGTAGCGCGCTGTATGAGTGCCGGTGTTCCAGGGCAACATGTTCCTTCTTGTAAAGTTGGTATCGTAGATGAAAGATCAGAAATTGCTGGATGCGTGAAAGGTGTTCCTCAATATGAGTTTGGAACAAGATTAGATGTGCTAGATGCATGTCCAAAAGCAGAAGGTATGATGATGATGATTCGTTCAATGAGTCCCGATATACTAATCGTTGACGAAATTGGCCGGCAAGAGGATAGCGAAGCGATTATGGAAGCTGTTCATGCTGGTGTTCAATTGTTTATTAGTGCACATGGATTTGGATACGAAGACATACTGAAACGACCTTCGCTGCGAAAAATCATAGAGCTGGGCGTGTTTGAACGTTTTATTGAACTTTCTAAAATAAAAGGACCAGGAACTATTATAAACATGAAAGATGGTAACGGAAGGCCAATGCGCCGAGGGGAGAAGGTGCTGAGCGTATGATTAAATTCTTTGGCGCTGCACTTATTGTTGCGGTATCAACGTTTTTTGGTTTTTCACATGCGAAAAAATATAGTGAGCGCCCTCGTCAACTGCGATTGTTAAAGGCTGCCCTGCAATCGTTAGAAGCGGAAATTATGTATGGGCATACTCCGTTATCTGAGGCAGCTGCACGCCTTGTGAAACAAATGCCAAAGCCTTTGAACTGGTTTTTTCATAGCTTTCATGAGCGATTACAAACGGGAGAGCAAACTGTGCGGGAAGCGTGGATGGATAGCTTACAAGAAAATTGGAAACTCACAGCACTGAAGCAAACAGAATATGAAATTTTACAGCAATTTGGAGAAACGTTAGGACAACACGATCGCGAATCACAGCAAAAGCATATTCGTTTATGTATTACACATCTAGAGAGAGAAGAAGGCGAAGCAAAGGAAATGCAAATCCAGTACGAAAAAATGCTGAAAAGTTTAGGCGTATTAGCAGGATTACTTATCGTGATTTTATTGTTGTAAGGGGGAATGGTAATGTCGATCGATGTAGGATTAATCTTTCAAATTGCAGGTATTGGTATTATTTTAGCTTTCATTCATACTGTGCTGAAAGAACTAAAGCGAGAAGATATTGCCAATTGGGTTATTCTCGTTGGTTTTGTTGTTATTTTATTTCAGGTTGCATTTTTAATTAACAATTTGTTTGACAAGATTAAAAGCGTCTTTCTCTTTCAGTAAAGGGGGCGATTCGAATCGAAATATTACAAATTGTAGGACTTGGGCTTGTGGCGACTTTTTTGGCGGCAGTATTGAATCAGCATAAATCGAGTATAACTTCATTGTTTGTTGTATTTGTCAGTAGCGTTATGTTTTTACTTGTAATCGATCAAATTCACTCCATTTTAACGATGATTGAGCGTATTGCAAATGAAGCGAAAGTGAGCAATGTGTATGTGGAAACGCTGCTGAAAATTATTGGAATTGCTTATATTGCAGAATTTGGCGCACAAATTACGAAAGATGCAGGACAAGGAGCGATTGCTTCAAAAATCGAATTAGCAGGGAAAATTTTAATTTTAGCAATGGCGATTCCAATATTAACGGTTGTAATTGAAACAATTCTCGGTTTTTTGCCAACCGGATAAAGGAGGGATGAATCGTGCGATCGTTTGGAATAAAGCTTTTGTTTGCTTTTTTCCTCTTTTTTTCTTTACCGATTATTGTACAAGCTTCTCCCTTAGAACAAAATGTTGTGGATGAACAGCTAGGAAAGCTTGGAATAGAAGATGTAAAGAAATATTGGGATGACCTTGTTGTAAAGTACGGGGGATATTTGCCGGAAAGCCAAAAGGGAAGTTTTATGGAGTTTGTAAAAGGAGAAAAAACTTTTCAATTAAGGAGTGGATGGTTGGATTATTAAAATATTTATTTCATGAATTACTGGCTAATGGAAGGTTACTTGGGACATTGATTATGCTTACTATTTTTAGTGCACTTCTTCAATCGCTTCAATCTGCTTTTGAAAAAAGCAGTGTAGGGAAAATAGCAGATGCTGTTGTATATATGGTACTTATCGTTTTTGCTTTAAATAGTTTTTACGTTGTAATGACATATGCAAGAGACGCCATTCAAACAATGATAGATTTTATTTTAGCGCTTCTCCCTATTTTGTTGGCACTCATCGCTACTGGAGGCGGTGTTGTATCTGTTTCCTTCTTTCATCCAATTATTGTTTTTCTTATGAATACGAGCGGGATGCTCATGAATTACATTGTTTTACCGCTTCTCCTGCTTGCAACGATTTTAAGTATTGTAAGTACAATGAGTGATCAATATAAAGTCACAAAATTGTCCAAGCTATTGCAAAATGTTAGCGTTAGCATCATTGGCATTTTCTTAACAATTTTTCTTGGTGTGCTCTCTGTACAAGGAACGGCAACAGCAGTAGCGGATGGGATTGCTGTTAAAACAGCAAAATTTGTAACCGGAAATTTTATTCCAGTTGTGGGGCGAATGTTTACCGAAGCGGCAGATACAGTACTTAGTGCATCTGCATTATTAAAAAATACAATTGGAATTGTTGGGGTTGTTATTTTATTACTTATCGTTGCTTTTCCTGCTATTCAAATTTTTTGCATTGCTTTCATTTATAAATTTGCAGCAGCAGTGTTGCAGCCTGTTGGTGGAGGAGCGATTATCCAATGCTTGGATATTATCGGGAGAAGCATTATATACGTGTTTGCTTGCTTGGCTATTGTATCGCTTATGTTTTTTTTAAGTATCACTATTATTATCGCGGCTGGAAATATTACGTTAATGATGCGTTAGGGGGTGATCAGGTTGCAATTTGTAGTAGAGTGGATTCGGAATATTATTGTGTTTCTACTATTAGCGACGATGCTTCATATGTTACTTCCTAATTCAAAATTACAAAAGTATGTCAAATTTGTTGTTAGTTTGCTTCTAGTTGTTTTAATCTTAACGCCCTTATTTAAATTGTTACAAACGGACATTCAAGATGTAATTGCAAACGTTAGTCAAGACAAGTATGCAGCCGATGGATTAGTAGAAAATCAAATTGATACAAAGAAAAAAGAAATACAAGCCTCACAACGTGCATATATTTTAGAACAGATGGCTGTCCAAATGAAAAAACAAGTTGGAAAAGAACTGGAAGAACAATATGGCATGGCCGTTATGAGTTTGCAGATAAAAGTACCAGAGGACAAAAAGGAAGTGAAATCTCAGCAAGATATTCAGTCTGTTGTCGTAACGCTTCAAAAAAATGAACGCAATCGAGAAGGAGCTATTGAAACAATTCAAAAGGTAGAAATTAATTCGAAGGAACCTCGAAAGACATCAGAACAAAACACAGTCGAAATGAAACAATTTTTCTCAAACAAATGGCAATTAGAAGAGAGCAAAATTAAAGTACAGATGGAAGGGGGATAGGGAGAGTAAATGAACAATAAATTTCAATTTCTTCTCAAATTTTTTAAAGGAAATGAAAAAGACGAGAAAGAGAAAAAAATAACATCCAAGTTTTTAATCATCTTACTCATACTCGGTGTGCTCCTTATGTTTTCTAGTAATCTCTTTCAAGCAAAAAAACCAGAAGTACCTGTTCTCAAATCACAAACCGGACAAGAGCAAGTAAAAGATGTCCCGACGTTTGGGCAAAAAGGCAGCGATAACAAATCTATCATTGATAAATATGAAAAAGAATATGAACAACAATTAAAAGAAGCTTTAGAAAGTGTTGCGGGCGTTAAAGATGTAACAATTGAAATTAATCTTGATTCATCTGAAGAAAAAATACTCGATAAAAATACAGTGAAGCGATCGCAAGGCACAGATGAAACAGATAAAGAAGGTGGAAAGCGGAAAGTTGAAGATGAATCGATTGACGAAAAAACAGTGATTGTACGCCAAGGGGATAAAGAAGCCCCAATTGTACTCCGAGAAAATAAGCCGAAAGTTCGCGGTGTTCTTGTTGTTGCAAAAGGAGTAGATAATTTACAAGTGAAACAGATGGTGATAGAAGCTGTTACACGTATGCTAGAGGTTCCGAGTCACCGTGTATCTGTCTTACCAAAAAAGAATTAGGGAGGAAATAAAGTGCTAAAAAAACAAACAGTTTGGTTATTAACGATGTTAAGTTTAGTTGTTGTTCTTTCGGTATACTATGTAATGACGCCAGATAATAAAAGTAAGGTTGTTACAACATCTCTTGAAGAAGTAACGAAAGAGAAGCAAGGACCTGAAAAGGAAACAAACAAAAAAGAAACAAGTAAAAAAGAAGGTAATGTATCTAGTCATTCTGCTAGTGATGATAGTTTCACAGCACTACGTTTGAAAATGGAGGATCAGCGCAGTGAAATGAAAGAAAAATTGCAAGATGTAATGAACTCAACAAACGCTTCTGCTGAAGAGAGAAGTAAAGCAAAAGATGAATTTAATGCATTAAGTGATTTAGCAGCCAAAGAAACGTTATTAGAAACATTAATTAAAACAGAAGGTAGCTATAAAGACGCACTTGTACGTGCAGATGGAAATGACATTAAAGTGACAGTGCAAGCAGCGAAGCTCTCTGCAAAAGAAGCAAATAAAATTATGCAGCTTGTAAAAAGTGAAACGGGCTTAATGGCAGATGTTCGATTTGAAATAGCAAAGTAAAAAGCTATCGATTTTTCGATAGCTTTTTTTGTTTACTAGAAGTTAGTCTAGCAATCGTAGTTCGGTTTCTTTCACTTTTATAGGAGAAATTTGTTGTGAGTAAAAAATCATTGGTTCTTGATGAAGGTGATTACTTTGTCCGCATTTCATTTGAATAGCGAGAGCTACACCCCAAATAATAACAGTTGGTAGAAAGAGAATAAGCCAAATGTTCACGTTTCCACACCTCACTGTATATGATTCTACTTTGACGATACTCCTTTTATATGAAGGGGATATGAAGTGGAGGTAAATAAACTTTGAATATTTAGTAAAAAATATATAAACTTACATAATAAGGAAGAATACGTTGTTTTTTTAGAAGTGGTCTTGCCAATTTTGAGTGAAACTTGGTATTATTACTAGGTGATAAAATATACCATACTGTTATTTTCACAGAAGATTTTATTTATCATAAAGAAAAATAAATTGGAATGTTGAAAATATTTATCGTAAGATATATATAGTATGAAGCTTCATAGTATTTTTTTATTAAGAGTATGTGAAGTAACTTATTATTGGCTGTTATAGCAGGATTTAGTGAAACTTTCATCAGTGGCGTTTATAACTGATGGTTTGTAGAAGCAGCCAAGCTGTTGCAGCAGGACAAACAAGTATATAGGAGTGGATTTTACATGTTTAAAATTCAGGAAGTTCGTGAATTGATTAAGTTGATTGATGATTCTAATATTGATGAATTTGAATACAAAAAAGATGGTACTACAATTAAGATGAAAAAGCGTGGTAATGAAGTAGTTGCTGTGCAACCTGCTCCTGCAGCGCAGAAACCTGTACAAGCTATAGCAACAGAAGTGGTTGCTGCGCCAGCTCAAGCTGAAACGCCAAAACAAGAGGAGAAACCAGCAGTACAAGAGGAGAACTTACAAAAGATTACTTCTCCAATGGTTGGAACGTTCTATGGATCTCCATCACCAGATACGCCTGCATATGTAAATGTAGGAGATCGCGTATCAGAAGGGAAAATTGTTTGTATTGTAGAGGCAATGAAACTCTTTAATGAAATTGAAGCAGAAGTAAATGGAGAAATCGTTGAAATCCTTGTGAATAACGGTCAGCTTGTTGAATATGGACAACCGCTATTTCTTGTAAAAGCATAATAAGGGAGTCTTGAGTTATGATTAAAAAAGTATTAATTGCGAACCGCGGGGAAATTGCTGTACGAATTATTCGTGCTTGTAAAGAAATGAATATTGAAACAGTTGCAATTTATTCTGAGGCAGATAAAGAAGCGCTTCATGTACAAGTGGCAGATGAAGCATACTGCGTTGGTCCAACTGTATCAAAGGAGAGCTATTTAAACTTAACGAACATTATTAGTGTTGCGAAATTAACAGGCTGTGATGCAATTCACCCTGGATATGGATTTTTAGCAGAAAATGCTGATTTTGCAGAGCTTTGTCGTGAATGTAATTTGATTTTTATCGGTCCAAGTCCAGAAGCTATTTCAAAAATGGGCACAAAAGACGTTGCACGTGATACAATGAAAGAAGCAGGGGTTCCGATTGTACCGGGTTCACAAGGAATCATTAAAAATACCGAAGAAGCTGTAGCACTCGCAGAGAAAATTGGATATCCTGTTATTATTAAAGCAACAGCGGGCGGCGGCGGCAAGGGTATTCGCGTTGCGCGCACTGAAGAAGAGCTTGTGAAAGGGATTCAAATTACACAGCAAGAGGCAAGTACCGCTTTTGGAAACCCTGGTGTATATTTAGAAAAGTACATTGAAGATTTCCGTCATGTCGAAATTCAAGTGATGGCAGATAATCATGGTAATGTCATTCATTTAGGAGAGCGTGATTGTACAATTCAGCGTCGTTTGCAAAAGCTGCTAGAAGAGTCGCCTTCTCCAGCTTTAGATGCTACCATTCGTCAACAAATGGGAGAGGCAGCAGTAAAAGCAGCGGCAGCAGTAGATTATACAGGTGCCGGCACAGTTGAATTTATTTACGAATATAAAACGAAAAGTTTCTATTTTATGGAAATGAATACACGGATTCAAGTCGAACATCCTGTAACTGAAATGGTAACGGGAGTAGATCTTATTAAAGAGCAGATTCGTGTTGCGTCAGGAGAGCAGTTATCGCTGCAGCAAGAAGAAGTACAATTTAACGGTTGGGCAATTGAGTGCCGAATTAATGCGGAAAACCCTGCCAAAAACTTTATGCCATCTCCAGGGAAGGTAGAAATGTATTTACCGCCAGGAGGATTTGGTATTCGCGTCGATTCAGCTGTATATCCTGGGTATACGATTCCGCCTTATTACGATTCGATGGTTGCAAAGCTTATTGTTTACGGAAAAACACGTGAAGAAGCAATTGCAAAAATGAAGCGAGCGCTAAGTGAATTCGTCATTGAAGGTGTACATACGACGATTCCGTTTCATTTACAACTTCTTGACCATCCTGAGTTTGTACAAGGTGAATTTAACACTAAGTTTCTAGAACAGCATGATTTAACGGCGCACTGATACATTTAAAGGAGGTTTTTTCATGGCTGATCATATGTTAGACATGGGGCAAGACACAACTCTTGGTAAAGTAGAAATCGCACCGGAAGTAATTGAAGTAATTGCAGGTATTGCTGCTTCTGAAGTAGAAGGTGTAGCAGCAATGCGTGGTAATTTTGCAACAGATGTTGTTGAGAAGTTAGGGAAGAAAAATCACGGAAAGGGCGTAAAAGTAGAGTTAGCAAACGATGACATTATCGTTGATGTTTATGTATTAATGTATTTTGGTGTAGCAATTCCAGTTGTTGCACAAAACATTCAAGATAATATTCGTCAAGCGCTTCTTACAATGACAGGCCTTGAACCGAAAGAAGTAAACGTGCATATCGTTGGTGTAACATTTGAGACACCAAGGACAGAAATTGAGCCAGTGTAATACTAAAAAGGTGCCTCGTTATACAGGCACCTTTTTTTATCGTTTTGTATACCTCTATTCAAGTTCCAGAAACATTATATTATTCAAAAAAATGAAAAAAATATAAGGGTAAATACGTATTTTTGAAAAAAACGTACATTGTGGTATGATATGGAACTTGGAGTTAATCTTTTTATTATTTTTCCGTTAGGGAACTCGTGTATGAAACGATAAATTGTGGTATTATCATTGTATTATAAGGTTGAAAACTCAGCGGAAATTATAAAGAGTAAGTAATTCGACGGCTTATAAATTATAATAATATAACAAAACATAAGGAAGACTTGAAGTATAAAGGAGAGTTATAATGAAACGTAGGACGGCTAGAGAAAGAGCAATGCAAGCACTCTATCAAATGGATATTACCGGAGAATATAATTCGAAGGCTGCAGTAGAAAATACACTTGAAGAAGGCGAAAGTACAAATGAATTTTTAGAAACACTTGTCTTCGGGTGTGTAGAGCATAAAGAAGTAATCGATGAGCTTATTCGTCAAAATTTAAAAAAGTGGAAATTAGAGCGCATTAGCATTGTTGATCGCAGTATTTTACGACTTGCTGTGTATGAAATGAAATATATGGAAGATATTCCGTATAGCGTATCTATTAATGAGGCAATTGAAATTGCAAAAGCATATGGGGACGACGAATCTCGTCGTTTTATTAACGGCGTTTTATCTAGTATAAAGTAAACTCTCATCTGCGGGGAGCTTCACCCCACAGATGATTAGTAAAACTAATTAAGCTTTTACGAGCAGTTAACCCTCACCTATCTTCTTTGATTTTTCAAATCTTTAAGGTGAGGGCCCTACTGCTCGTTAGAGCGGGGTAGAAGAAAAGTAGCTTTGTAATTTTTTAAGGGGGAATTTTAACATGGTAGCAGTAATCATCAAAGGAAATGAAGTTGCAGAGAAAAAGCGAGCACAGTTAAAAGAGAAAGTTACAGAACTAAAAGAACAAGGAATTGTACCAGGACTAGCTGTGATTTTAGTTGGGGATGATCCAGCTTCTCATTCGTATGTAAAGGGGAAAGAAAAAGGATGCGAACAAGTTGGCATTTATTCTGAATTAATTACATTTCCTAATACAATTACACAAGATCGTTTATTAGCAGAAATCGAACGTTTAAATAACGATGATCGTATTCACGGTATTTTAGTGCAATTACCTTTGCCAAATCACATTGAAGAAAAGGCTATCATTGAAAAAATTTCTCCTGAGAAAGATGTAGATGGTTTCCACCCAATTAGTATCGGTCGTATGATGACAGGACAAGATACGTTCCTTCCATGTACACCGCACGGCATTTTAGAATTAGTAAAAGAAACAAACCTTGATATTACAGGGAAACACGTTGTTGTTATTGGACGAAGCAATATTGTTGGAAAACCAGTAGGACAACTGTTTTTAAACGAAAATGCGACAGTTACTTATTGTCATTCAAAAACAGCGAATATAAAAGAATTAACGAAGCTAGCTGATATTTTAATTGTTGCAGTTGGAAGAGCAAAAATGGTAACAGCTGATTATGTAAAAGAAGGCGCAGTTGTAATCGATGTCGGAGTAAACCGCTTAGACACAGGGAAGTTGTGCGGTGATGTTGACTTTGATGATGTATTAAACGTTGCAGGCTATATTACCCCAGTACCAAAAGGCGTAGGTCCAATGACAATTACAATGCTACTAGAAAATACGGTACTATCTGCAGAGCGCGCAGGTGTTGTTTGTAAGTAATTGCAAAGCGGCTATGAGGAGAGAAAGATGGAAAAGCAATATTTAACCGTTACAGCATTAACTCGTTATATGAAAACAAAAATAGAGTATGATCCTCATTTACAGTCTGTTTGGTTAAAAGGAGAAATTTCAAATTTTAAATATCATAGCCGCGGTCATATGTATTTCACATTAAAAGATGAAAATGCAAGAATTGCTGCGGTCATGTTTGCAAGTCATAATCGTAATATGAAATTTAGACCAGAAGACGGGATGACAGTGCTTGTAAAAGGGAAAATCTCTGTTTATGAAGCAAGTGGTTCATACCAAATTTATGTTCATGATATGCAGCCAGATGGAGTAGGGAATCTTCATTTAGCATATGAACAGTTAAAGGCTCGTTTAGAAGAGGAAGGGCTGTTTTCACAAGTATATAAACAACCGATTCCTGCTTATCCAACAACAATTGGTGTTATTACGTCACCAACGGGTGCGGCGATTCGGGATATTATAACGACGATTACACGTCGTTATCCTATTGGAAATGTAATTGTATTTCCAGTTCTTGTACAAGGGGAGTTCGCAGCTCCCTCGATTGTACAGGCTATTGAAAAAGCAAATGAAATGAACGATATGGATGTACTAATTGTTGGTCGCGGCGGAGGTTCAATTGAAGAACTATGGGCGTTTAATGAAGAAACAGTAGCCCGGGCAATCTTTGTGAGTCAAGTTCCGATTATTTCTGCTGTTGGTCATGAAACAGATTTTACAATTGCTGATTTTGTTGCGGATTTAAGAGCGCCAACGCCAACAGCGGCAGCTGAATTGGCAGCGCCTCACATTCTCGAATTAGAAGAAAAAGTGATGCAGCGTACACTTCGGTTAACGCGAGCGATGCGTGAGATGATGAACTATAAGCAGGAGCATCTGCAAGCATTACAAAAATCATATGCGTTTCGTTATCCAAAACAACTGTATGAGCAAAAGGAAGAACAATTGGATCGTACAATTGATAAGCTGATGCAAACGAAAGAACGTTACATAGAGAAGAAGGCGAATCAGCTTCAGCAGCTGTCATTTTATTTAGGAAAGCATCATCCTTCGCAAAAAATTGAACAAACAAAGCTTATGGTGGACGCATTGCAAAAACAACTGCAACGCGAGATGCAAACTCTTCTACAAGCGAAAGAGTTTGCTTTTACAAGAGCAGTAGAGAAATTAGAAACGTTAAGTCCTCTTAAAGTGATGATGCGAGGCTACGGTCTTGTCTATAACAATAAAAAACAGGTGTTAAAAAGCGTGAAAGAAATTGATCTTGGAGATGCGGTTGCAGTACAGCTTCAAGATGGTGTGTTAGAATGTAATGTATGGGGAATAGAGGAGCGTGAACTAGGCGATGGAAAATAAAGTGAGCTTTGAAGAAGCGATTGCAAAGCTTGAGCAAATTGTTTCTAAGCTTGAACAAGGCGATGTTCCGCTTGAAGAAGCAATTTCGTATTTTAAAGAAGGTATGGAACTTTCTAAGCTTTGCGATGACAAGTTGAAAGATGTACAAGACCAAATGGCAGTTATACTTGGTGAAAACGGTGAACTTCGTCCTTTTACTGCCCTAGGAGATGAAGCATAATGGCGTATATAGCTTTTGATGCTTTTATGAAAGAGAGCAAAGCACTTGTTGAAGAACAGCTTGTCCGTTATGCAAATACATTACAATGTCCGAATGTGCTTCGCGAAGCGATGGCATATTCATTAGAAGCGGGCGGAAAGCGTCTCCGGCCGTTACTTTTATTTGCGACGCTACAAGCGTTTGGGAAAGATAGAGATTTAGGAATAGATACAGCCTGTGCACTAGAAATGATTCATACATATTCTTTAATTCATGATGATTTGCCTTGTATGGATGATGATGACTTACGCCGTGGAAAACCGACAAATCATAAAGTATTTGGTGAAGCGATGGCTGTATTAGCTGGTGATGGATTGTTAACATATGCATTCCAAGTTGTAACAGGACAAGAGCATACAGACATTACTCCTGAAATAAAGATGCGCATTGCGTTAGAACTTGCAAAAGCAGCAGGACCAGAAGGAATGGTTGGAGGACAAGTTGCGGATATGGAAGCGGAAGGGAAACAGTTAACGCTTCACGAGTTAGAATATATTCATAAGCATAAAACTGGCCGTTTATTAGAATTTGCAGTATTAGCTGGTGCGCTATTATCAGGGGCTACGACTGAGCAACAAGAAAAACTACTTACATTTGCGAAGTATGTTGGACTTGCTTTTCAAATTCGTGATGATATTTTAGATGTAGAAGGAACAGAAGAAGAAATTGGGAAACCGGTCGGAAGCGATATGACAAATGAAAAAAGTACATATACAACGTTGTTTACACTAGAAGAAGCGAAGCAAATTTTAGAAGAAACAATTGCAAAAGCAAAAGACGCAATTTCTTCTTTACAATTACAAGATGAATATTTGTTAACAATTTGTGATTTAATTGCAAAGCGTAATCACTAGTATCAGAACGTTTTCATTTGTTGAGCCATTGGGGATTTTGTGGTATAAATGTAGACAAAGGTTTTTCTTTTCTTGTTATTGGCAAAAATATATGTAGATTACATTGCCGTTATCACTTTGTGTTAGCGGCTCTTTTTTCATCGTATAAAAATAAAGAAGATGCTTGATATTTGTACTACAATTAAGTACAAATATGTTTTACAGGTATTTTGTATACTAGTTGATATGATGACAGATTATGAAACGAAAGTGAGTGATCCTTGTGGATCTGACGCAAATTCAAAATCCTAGTTTTTTGAAGGATATGTCTATAAGCGAACTAGAGGCATTAAGCGAAGATATTCGAAAGTTTTTAATTGAAGAGCTTTCTCAAACAGGTGGACATATTGCTCCGAACCTAGGTGTAGTAGAACTCACAATTGCTTTGCATAAAGTATTTAATAGTCCAAGAGATAAATTCTTATGGGATGTAGGACATCAATCCTATGTACATAAAATTTTAACAGGGCGTGCAAAGGATTTTGGGACATTAAGACAATATAAAGGATTATGTGGTTTTCCAAAGCGTTGTGAAAGTGAGCATGATGTGTGGGAAACTGGGCATAGTTCTACTTCATTATCTGCCGCAATGGGAATGGCGCTTGCGCGTGATTTAAAGAAAACGAAAGAGTATATTGTTCCGATTATTGGTGATGGTGCGTTAACAGGTGGAATGGCACTAGAAGCACTAAACCATATTGGACATGAGCAAACAGATATGACGGTTATCTTAAATGATAATGAAATGTCGATTGCACCGAACGTTGGTGCATTGCATAACGTACTTGGACGTTTACGTACAGCAGGGAAATATCAATGGGTAAAAGATGAACTGGAATACTTATTGAAGAAAATTCCGGCAGTAGGCGGTAAAGTAGCTGCAACAGCAGAAAAAGTAAAAGATAGTTTGAAATATTTACTCGTTTCCGGTGTGTTTTTTGAAGAATTAGGATTTACATATTTAGGCCCTGTTGATGGTCATGATTATGAAAGTTTATTTGAAAATCTTCAATATGCAAAGAAAACGAAAGGTCCTGTTCTTGTTCATGTGATTACGAAAAAAGGAAAAGGCTATAAACCGGCTGAAAGTGATGTAATTGGAACTTGGCATGGTACAGGAGCATACAAAATTGAATCTGGTGATTTTGTGAAACCGAAGGAAGTTGCGCCGGCATGGAGTTCTGTTGTTAGCGAAGCAGTTCGTAAATTAGCGAAGGATGACCCGCGTATCGTTGCTGTGACGCCAGCAATGCCGGTCGGATCAAAGCTTGAAAAATTTGCAAAAGAATTTCCGAATCGTATGTTTGATGTAGGGATTGCTGAGCAACATGCGGTAACGATGGCGGCTGGTTTAGCGACGCAAGATATGAAGCCGTTTTTAGCGATTTATTCTACGTTTTTACAACGTGGTTATGATCAAGTCGTTCACGATGTGTGCCGCCAAAATTTAAATGTCTTTTTCGGGATTGATCGAGCAGGGTTAGTAGGAGCTGATGGAGAAACGCATCAAGGTATATTTGATATTGCATTTTTACGCCATCTTCCGAATATCGTTCTCATGATGCCGAAAGATGAAAACGAAGGTCAACATATGGTATATACAGCCATCAATTACGAAGATGGGCCGATTGCGCTTCGCTATCCGCGTGGAAATGGGCTTGGTGTACCTATGGATGAGGAGTTTAAAGAAGTTCCAATCGGTACATGGGAAACACTTCGTGAAGGTTCACAAGCAGCCATTTTAACATTTGGTACGACAATTCCAATGGCTTTAGAGGCAGCGGAATCTCTTGAGAAAAAGGGGATATCTGTAAAAGTTGTGAATGCTCGCTTTATCAAACCGATGGATGAATCGTATTTACATGAGTTATTAGGAAAGAATATGCCGATTTTAACGATTGAAGAAGCGTGTTTAATCGGAGGATTTGGTTCTGGTGTGTTAGAATTTGCTAGTGAGCATGGGTACCATAATGCACTAATTGAGCGTATGGGTATTCCAGATCATTTCATCGAGCATGGCAGTGTATCTAAGCTTCTTGAAGAAATTGGCTTAACAACAGATGCAGTTGTTGAGCGCATTTGTACAATGATTCCATTAAAACAAAAAAGGGCGTAACGAATGAGCGGGAAAAAAGAAAGAGTAGATGTACTATTAGTAGAACGAGGACTTGTGGAAACAAGAGAAAAAGCAAAGCGGGCTGTTATGGCCGGTCTTGTATATGCTAATGAAATGCGTTTAGATAAGCCGGGTGAAAAAATACCGCAAGATACAGAGCTTACAGTAAAAGGACAAGTGATGCCGTATGTAAGCCGTGGTGGATACAAATTAGAGAAGGCATTAGAAACATTTCAAATAAATTTGCAAGATAAGGTTATGTTAGATATCGGTTCCTCAACTGGTGGGTTTACCGATTGTGCTTTGCAAAATGGAGCGAAGTTATCATATGCGTTAGATGTAGGTTATAACCAGCTTGCATGGAAGCTGCGTCAGGACGAGCGCGTTGTGGTAATGGAACGGACGAATTTCCGTTATGTAACACCTGCTGATTTGCAGCAAGGATTACCGCAATTTGCGAGCATTGACGTATCATTCATATCTTTAAAATTAATTTTACCTGTATTGAAAACGATGTTAACTTCTGGTGGTGACGTTGCAGCGCTTATTAAGCCGCAATTTGAAGCTGGGCGAGAGCAAGTGGGGAAAAAGGGAATTGTTCGCGACCGTAAAGTGCATGAAGCGGTTATAGAAATGATTGTCGATTTTGCATTAGAAGAGGGTTATGATGTTCAAAATTTAACATTCTCTCCAATTACGGGCGGAGATGGAAATATTGAATTTTTAATTCATTTAAAATGGTATGGTGAGCGTACGCAAGGGGAAAATCATTCTCCTATTCGAGTAGAGGAAGTTGTGACAGAAGCTCACGAGGCCCTGAAGCAAAAAGGAAAAGAGGAATAACAATTGTTGTTCCTTTTTTTAACATACAGCAAGCTAGAATTGTAAACACAATTGTAAAAACAACGGTGTACAAGTAACCAGTTATACGTTAACATAAAGAAGTGAAGTATAGCGACGTTAAAACTAAGGTAAGAGATAGTGCGAGGTGCAAAAATATGAATAAAGGGCAGCGCCATATTAAAATCCGAGAAATTATTGCGAATAAAGAAATTGAAACACAAGATGAACTAGTAGATATTTTGCGTAATGAAGGTTTTAATGTAACGCAAGCGACAGTATCACGAGACATTAAAGAATTACATTTAGTAAAGGTGCCACTTCATGACGGAAGGTATAAATATAGCTTACCAGCCGACCAACGATTTAATCCGCTTCAAAAATTAAAACGCAATCTTATCGATTCGTTTGTTAAATTAGATTCAGCTGGTCATATGCTCGTGTTAAAGACGTTGCCGGGTAACGCAAATGCTCTTGGTGCACTTATTGATCATTTAGAATGGGATGAAATTATTGGCACAATTTGCGGTGATGATACGTGTTTAATTATTTGCCGTACACCTGAAGATACAGGAGTTGTATCGAATCGCTTTTTAAATATGCTGTAACAAAAAGAATCTTGTTTGCTTTATTGCTCAGAAGAGTGAAAAGTAAGCAAGATATTTTTGTTATGAAGAAATATAAAGTGAAACTTCCATCAGTGGGGGAGGTTTTACTGCCCGTTAATGCGGGATAAAATCCAAAATAGCACGTAAAAATACACATTTCCATATCGAAATATCAATATTGTTACATTGACCGTAAAAACAAATGTTTGGTACAATGAAGCAGATTACATAATATATTCTTCATCAAGAAAAGAATGAATAGAAGAATGTATGTGAGAATAGTTTAAGCCTCCAGTATGGAGTGTGAATTAGATAACGAGGTGAATGAGGCATTGTTATCGGAATTATCGATTAGAAACTTTGCTATTATTGAATCATTAAATATTTCTTTTCAAAAAGGGCTGACTGTTTTAAGTGGTGAAACGGGTGCAGGGAAATCCATCATTATTGATGCGATTAGTCTTCTTGTTGGAGGACGCGGTTCTGCGGAATTTGTGCGCTATGGGACAGATAAAGCTGAAATTGAAGGGTTATTTTATATTGAGGATGAAAATCATCCTTGCGTTATGAAAGCAGAAGAACTTGATATTGAAATTGAAGATGGCATGATGATTTTAAAACGGGATATTTCTGTGAATGGGAAAAGTGTATGCCGCGTAAACGGAAAACTGGTTACATTAAGTGTATTAAAGGAAATTGGGAAAACGCTTGTTGATATTCATGGGCAACATGAAACACAAGATTTAATGAATGAAGATCGTCATTTATTTATGCTTGATCATTTTGATGGGGACCATATTTTAGTTCAGTTAGAAAAGTATCAAAATGTTTATAGAGAATACGAGCAATTAAAAAAACAATTGCTCTCTTTAACAGAGAACGAGCAACAAATGGCACATCGTTTAGACTTGATTCAATTTCAACATGAAGAGATTCGAAATGCAGACTTGAAAATAGATGAAGAGCAAAACTTATTAGAAGAACGATTGAAGATTTCGAACTTCGAAAAGATTTATAAGGCGTTGGGTGATTCGTATCGCTCTTTAACTGAAGACCGTTCTGGTTTAGATCATGTACGAAATGCAATGAATCAAATGGAGAGCATTACTGATTTGGATATAGCATATCAAGAAAACTATGATGCGATTGCAAATAGTTATTATTTATTAGAAGAGGTCGCTTATCAGCTCCGTGAAAAGTTAGATATGATGGAGTATGACCCTAATCGTTTAGATGAAATTGAAACGCGTTTAAATGAAATTCGTATGTTAAAGCGTAAATATGGAAATACTGTAGAAGAAATTTTAGCGTATGCGGATGAAATCGAACAAGAAATATTTACCATTGAAAATAAAGATGTACACATTGAAACAACGAGAAAAAATTAAAAGAATTAGAACAGCTTATAGTAAAAGAAGCAAAATTATTAAGTGGCATGCGTCATAATCTTGCGAACCGATTAACAACAGCAATTCATCAAGAATTAAAAGAGCTGTACATGGAAAAAACAAAATTTGAAGTAATGATAAAGAAAAAGAAGGGACAATTGACGATCCTCTTGTCGAAGGAGCTCCTGTAAAAATGACCCAAGATGGGTATGACTATGTGGAATTTTATATTTCTACAAATCCAGGAGAACCGTTAAAGCCGCTTTCTAAAGTAGCTTCAGGAGGAGAATTATCCCGTATTATATTAGCGTTAAAGAGTATTTTCTCTAAACATCAAGGTGTTGCTTCTGTTATTTTTGATGAGGTAGACACTGGAGTAAGCGGGCGTGTTGCGCAGGCAATTGCTGAAAAAATCTATCGTGTTTCCGTCAATTCACAAGTGCTATGTATTACACATTTACCACAAGTCGCGTCTATGGCAGATTCTCATTTGTTTATTCGTAAACAAATTGTCAATGAACGAACAGTTACATCTGTTACTGTACTAAGTCAGGACGAAAAAGTGACAGAAATTGCTCGCATGATCTCTGGTGTAGAAATAACTGATTTAACAACAGAGCATGCAAGAGAGTTACTCTCGCAAGCGCATCGTTTTAAACAAGCAGCAGAGGCTATCCAATAATGGATAGCTTTTTTGGTAACAACAATGATTTCTTAATTCTTCCGGTTATAAAGAAAGGGTAGCAAGGAGAGATTAAAAAGTGAAGCCGCTTGGCTGAATGTGGGTTAGGAGCGAGGAGAGTGAAAAGATTGAAATTAGAGCAATTTCGAAAAATCATAGGAATCTGTCTCCTTGTTTCGCTTGTCTTTATTGGGTGTTATAAACCGCTTCGCGAGTTTATTTCACTTCCAAAGCAACTTGTTATGTTTCAAAATCAAGATTCACAAGTATCTTCTTTACCTGTATTTCAAACAAAATCAACAGATGAAACGATTTTTACAATTGTTTCTCAACATGCTGGTGAAAAAACAATTGCAGTAAATCCGCATCAAAGCGGAGAAGCTGATATGGTTTATGAGCTTGCAGGATTGCCGGTGAAAAAAGTAAATGTAAAAGTGTTAAAAGATTTTAAGGTGGTTCCAGGTGGGCAATCAATAGGAGTAAAGTTGAATGCAAAAGGGGTACTTGTTGTAGGCCATCATTTAATCCAAACAGAAAAAGGAAAAGTATCTCCGGGTGAACTTGCAGGTGTGCAAGTAGGGGATATGATTACTGAGATAAATGGTAAGACGATTGAACGAATGAGTGATATTGCACCATTTATTCATGATAGCGGGAAAACAGGGGAGTCGCTTAATCTTGTTTTATTGCGAGATGGAAAATATATTCGAACAAAATTAACTCCGCAAAAAGATGGGGAGAACAGTCGTATCGAATTGGGTTGTATATTCGTGACTCAGCTGCAGGTATTGGAACAATGACTTTTATTCATCCAGAATCAATGAAGTACGGTGCACTTGGTCATGTTATTTCTGACAATGATACAAAAAAACCAATTCAAGTTGAAGATGGACAAATTGTTCGTTCGACAGTAACATCCATTGAACGTGGTAGTAATGGTGATCCAGGTGAAAAACTAGCAAGATTTTCACCAGATCATGAAATTATTGGTAATATTACAACGAATAGTCCATTTGGTATTTTCGGTAAGTTAAATACAGGAATGAAAAATGGAATTATGGATGAAGCAATTCCAATTGCTCTTTCTTATCAAGTAAAAGAGGGACCTGCCAAAATTTTAACGGTTATTGATCAAGATAAAGTGGAAGCATTCGATATAGAAATCGTAAGTACAGTTCCGCAAAAATTCCCTGCAACAAAAGGGATGGTTGTTAAGATTACAGATAAACGTCTATTAGAAAAAACAGGTGGAATTGTACAAGGAATGAGTGGTAGTCCTATTGTACAAGATGGGAAATTAGTTGGAGCTGTAACACACGTATTTGTCAATGACCCAACATCCGGATATGGAGTTCATATTGAGTGGATGCTACATGAAGCGGGTATTAATATTTATAACGATCAGAAAAAAGCAAGCTGAATTTATTCAGCTTGCTTTTTTCGATCTATCCCGCTATTCGCGGGCAGTAAGCCTCCACCTCAAGATGCAGAGAAAAGCGAAGAAGATAGGTGGGGGATAACTGCCAGTAAAAGCCCGATTGGTTCAACTAACCTTTCATCAAAAAAGCGTTCATGAAAGGAAGTTTCACTTTATAAAGTCGTTAAAAAGTTACAAAAGTTTCGCAATGGTTGTTTTTTGTTGTAAAATAAAAGTAGAGTATGTATATTCAGTTGTAATCATATGATGGAATATGTAAAGAAAAACTAAGAAATGAACGATAAAGATGTTTTTTTGTGATTTTTTCGGAATTTAAGAAAGTTTTAAAGGGGATTTTCACATAATTGTCGAACAATTCATGTAGTCTAGAAGCTAATACTTTATGTCGGGAGAAATCATTTGTAGGGAGGAAAAGCTGTGGAGAAAATTAAAGTGTGTCTCGTGGATGATAATAAAGAACTTATATCTATGTTAGAGAGTTATGTTGCCGCTCAAGATGATATGGAAGTGATTGGGGTAGCTTACAATGGTCAAGAGTGCTTAAATTTATTAAAAGAGAGACAACCGGATGTACTGGTCCTTGATATTATTATGCCACATTTAGATGGACTCGCAGTGTTAGAAAAAATGCGTCATATTGACCGTTTCAAACAACCAAGTGTTATTATGCTAACAGCGTTTGGGCAAGAGGATGTGACAAAAAAAGCTGTTGATTTAGGTGCATCATATTTTATATTAAAACCATTTGATATGGAAAACTTAACAAGTCACATTCGTCAAGTGAGTGGAAAATCAAGCGCTACAATTAAACGTCCACTATCAGCTTTTCGTTCTGTAACAACGTCTGATGGAAAACCGAAAAATTTAGATGCGAGCATTACAAGTATCATTCATGAAATTGGTGTACCAGCTCATATTAAAGGGTATATGTATTTGCGCGAGGCGATCTCAATGGTATATAACGACATTGAGTTGCTTGGGTCAATTACAAAAGTACTATATCCAGATATCGCAAAGAAATATAATACAACGGCAAGCCGTGTAGAACGTGCAATCCGTCATGCGATTGAAGTTGCATGGAGCCGAGGGAATATTGAATCTATTTCTTCTTTATTTGGTTATACTGTCTCCATGTCAAAAGCGAAACCTACGAACAGTGAATTCATCGCGATGGTTGCAGATAAATTAAGGCTTGAGCATAAGGCAAGTTGAATTAACGATATCAATAGATGAAGCGGTTTTGTTTATAAAAGTAAGTTCAGCAATAAATTTCTTTTTTAATCAATAAATCATTGATATACAAATCGATGAACATTCCTTTTATGGTAGTTTTAGATAACCATCATGAAAGGAATGTTCATTTTTATTGTTTCAGTGGGTTGAAATTTTATCCCGTATTAACGGATAGTAAGCCCCTACCTCAAGATTCAGAAAAAGCGAAGAAGACAGGTGGGGGATAACTGTTGGCATGTGTCTGATTGGTTCAACTAACCATCAGTAGGGGATGAAGAAAACCCCCACTGATAGAAGTTTCACTTCATAAGAAAAGTCCTGTGCATAACAGGACTGTCTATTCTGTATCTTTATTTTGTTTTTCTAATTCAACAAGTTTTTGAATTAAAATATGCTGAGGCATATGCATAAGCTGTTCAAGTGGAACACCGAGAGCTTCAGATAACTTAATAGCTGTGTCTGGTGAAAGTTGTAATGGTTTCATAAAAGTACCTCCTTTTTGTATAGTATAACATAAAGAGAAGTCGCCATTGGCGGGAGATTCGCTAATGGTAGTAGCTCGTAAGGTTTGTAACCTGCAATGATTTCTTACTAGCAGTTAGAGTAGATAAGATTTGAGGTGAGAAGATGACGCTTATTTTTGGACATCGCGGGGCTGCGGGAACATACCCAGAAAATACAATGGTTTCTTTTCAAGCGGCGGAGCAGTTCGGAGCGGATGGAATTGAATTGGATGTTCAGTTCACAAAAGATAGAAAAATTGTTGTTATTCATGATGAAACAGTAAATCGAACGACGAATGGAAAAGGTGCAGTTCGGAATTATTTATATGAAGATTTGCGTTCGTTAGATGCCAGTTATACATTTTATGATAAGGTCGGTGCGTGCCGTATTCCTTTATTAGAAGATGTGTTAGAATGGCTAGAAACAAACAACCTTTTTCTTAATATCGAATTAAAGAATAATAAGGTGCCGTATCGAGGGTTAGAAGAAGAGGTGATTACGCTCGTTCGAAAATATAATATGGAGGAGCGAATTATTCTATCTTCTTTTAATCATTATAGTATGAAGAAGTGTCATATGATGGCTCCTGATATTGAAACAGCAATTTTATATAAAGAAGGGCTGCATAGTCCGTGGGCTTATGCGAAAAAGATGGGAGCCAGTGCTATTCATCCGAACTATCGTTATATTTCGGATGGGATTATAGAATTAACGATGATAAATGGTGTAGCGGTGCGTCTATATACGATTAATGATGAAGAAGTGATGAGAAAGTTTTTGAGGATGAATGTGACCGCTATTATTACAGACTATCCAGAGCGTGTGAAAAAGCTATTACAAAGTGGAAAATGAGACCTTTCTTCAGAGAAGGTCTCATTTTTCGTATGAACGTTTGATATTGTGGAATATTTCAAGGTGAAGAATTCTATTCGGTTATTCGCAAACAGTAAGCCCCCCACCTCAAGATGGAGAGAGAAGCGAAGAAGATAGGTGTGGGATGGCTGCCCGTAAAAGCCCAATTGGTTCAACTAACTATCAGTGGGGGGATGAAGAAAACCCCACTGATAGAAGTTTCACTTTATCTTCGAAAGCGAGCTTGTACTTTATTTCGTTTTCGGTCACGATATAAAACGAATCCGCCAAAAATATAAAAACCAATCGCAAAGCAGAGTGCTCCAATTAAAAATTGTAACCATAATACAGGGATTGGAGAGAAAAGAATACCGAAGACAGTATCTCTCATCAGTTTAATACCTAGCACAGCTAGTGAAATAGGGATAACTGCTAAAAAAAGAGCGAGGTAACGCTGCATGTGGAAAACTCCTTTTCAGACAATTTAGTATATACAAAATGATGTTATAATTTGTATTCGTTTGTCAAGAGGTTTCGGAACAAGTAAGATAGAGGTGTGAAAAATTTTGCAGAGGTGCTGCGGAAGGATTGGTGGCATATGAGACAAAGAGCATTAATTATTGGAGCGGGTGCTGGGGGTAGTGCGATTCTAGGTCTGCTGCAAAAATCGAATATATTTGAAGTGGTTGCGATTGTGGATATTGATGAAAAGGCAAAAGGTATACAACTTGCAAAGGGTCTTTATATTTCTACAGGAAGTGATTGGGAAGCGTTTATACGAGAGGATATTGATGTCATCTTTGATATGACAGGTGACTACAGTGTGTATGAAAAGGTTTTAGTGAAGAAAAAGAAGATGCACTGCTTGTCCCGGGTGACGTTGCGAATATTGTTGTTAAGCTTGCGCATGAAAAAGAAATGTTAATTGGGCAGTTAAAAGAACAAACGCAGCAGCGTGACCTGATTTTAAATTCAACGCACGATGGTATGATTGTTGTTAATAAAGATGGGAATGTACTATTATTCAATAAAAGTGCGGAAAGAATGATAGGCTATAAAAGCGAAGATGTTGTTAATAAGTACATTTTAGAAGTAATTCCAACAAGTAAGTTACTTCGTATTGTTCGTACGAAACAAATTGAGATTAATCAAGAATTAACATTACATAATGGAAAGAAAATTATTTCAACGCGCATTCCAATTTTAAATGAAATTGGAGAAGTGCAAGGGGCGTTTGCGGTTTTTAAAGATATTACCGAAATTGTAAATTTGGCTGAAGAAGTGACGAATTTAAAAGAAATTCAAACGCTGCTAGAAGCAATTATTCATTCTTCTGAAGAAGCGATTTCCGTTGTTGATGAACAAGGACGAGGGCTTGTTATTAATCCAGCCTATACAAAATTAACAGGTCTTTCTGAAGAGGATATTATTGGTAAACCGGCGACAACGGATATTGTAGAAGGAGAAAGTATGCATATGAAAGTGCTCCGGACACGCAGAGCAGTGCGTGGTATTCACATGAAGATTGGTCAAAAAAGAGAGATGTTATTGTAAACGTAGCCCCGGTTATTGTTGATGGGATTTTAAAGGGAAGCGTTGGCGTGATTCGTGATGTATCCGAAATTCAAAAGTTAACAAATGAATTAAATAGGGCGAGACAAATTATTCGTACGTTGGAGGCGAAATATTCATTCGATGATATTGTTGGAACGTCAGAAGAGATTATAGCGGCAATTGAACAAGCGAAACTAGGAGCGAATACACCAGCGACGGTACTACTGCGCGGAGAGTCAGGAACTGGAAAAGAATTATTTGCGCATGCCATTCATAATGGCAGCAATCGGAAGTACAATAAGTTTGTTCGGGTGAATTGTGCAGCAATTTCCGAATCGCTATTAGAAAGTGAACTATTTGGTTACGAAGAAGGAGCATTTTCCGGCGCGCGACGCGGAGGGAAGCGTGGTTTTTTTGAGGAAGCAAATAATGGAAGTATTTTCTTGGATGAAATAGGAGAACTGTCTGCGAATACACAGGCGAAATTACTCCGTGTTTTGCAAGAGAAAGAAATTGTGAGGGTCGGAGGTACGAAGCCGGTTCCTATTAATGTTCGAGTTATTGCCGCAACGCATGTGAACTTAGAAAAGGCAATTTTAGATGGTGATTTTCGGGAAGATTTATATTATCGCTTAAATAAAATTCCGATTCATATTCCATCGCTCGGTCAACGTAAAGAAGATATTGCTGAAATTGCTGATCGGTTAATTCAAAAAATTAATCAAGATTATGGACGCAATGTCGAAGGATTAACGGAATCAGCGGTGCAGTATTTGCAGTCGTATGATTGGCCTGGAAATGTTCGTGAGCTTGAAAATATTTTAGGGCGAGCAATTATTTTTATGAATTATAATGAAATGTATATTGATGTACATCATTTACCTCCGTTACATCAAGAGGACCAATCTGAATTGAAAGTGAGCAATTTACTTCCTGACTTAGAAGAAAAGTCTCTTGATGATTTAGTAGCTGAGTTTGAAGGGAATATTATTCA
Organism: Bacillus sp. EA-CB0995; assembly: GCF_055814245.1. Taxonomy (NCBI): domain Bacteria; kingdom Bacillati; phylum Bacillota; class Bacilli; order Caryophanales; family Bacillaceae; genus Bacillus; species Bacillus sp. EA-CB0995. The sequence continues at coordinate 1,482,461 of NZ_CP169269.1, forward strand.
TGAGTACTTATCTAGATTTGATGGGAATAAAACGAAAACGGCCCAAGCATTAGGGGTTTCGGTTCGGAATTTATATTATAAACTAGAAAAATACGAACGTGCAAAAAATGGCATGCAATAAATTTCATACCGTGCAAGAAATTGCACGGTAAATAGAATGCGACAAAATTAGACGGAATTTTTTGTTTAGTTATAAAATGTTGATTTTTCTACGTTTTGAATGCGTTTTCAAAAATATTTAAAGGGGATTTAAAAGTTGGCACGATATTTGCTTTAATATAAGCGAGGGACGACGAGGAAGGGTTGATTACAAAATATGAAGTTACAAACTTTAATTGATCAGGCAGCAGAGCAGCCGAAAAAAATGGTTGCTGTTGCAGTAGCTGAAGATCATGAAGTAATTGAAGCAGTTGTAAAGGCTGTTCAATTACAGTTAGCTCAATTTCGTCTATATGGAAATCACGAAACGATTATGAATATGTTACAGGAGCATGGAATACAGCCTTCAGAACATATTGAAGTAATCTCCGCTACATCTAATGCAGAAGCTGCTGAATTAGCAGTAAAAGCTGTAAGAGGCGGAGAAGCAGATGTACTTATGAAGGGGAATATTCCAACCGCTAGCATTTTGAAAGCAGTATTAAATAAAGAATGGGGTCTTCGTAAAGGCGGTGTGTTATCACACGTTGCAGCTTTTGAAGTACCTAATTATGATCGCTTTATCATTGTAACAGATGTAGCGATGAATATTGCTCCAGATGTGCAGCAAAAAGCGGCAATTGCACAAAATGCAGTTGAAGTTGCTCAGGCAATAGGAGTGGAATTACCGAAAGTAGCTCCAATCGCTGCTGTGGAAGTTGTAAATCCAGCAATGCAAGCAACGATTGATGCAGCAATGTTAACGCAAATGAATCGTCGAGGACAAATTAAAAATTGTATCATTGATGGACCACTTGCTTTAGATATTGCTGTTTCACAAATTGCAGCAGAGCATAAAGGAATTCAAAGTGATGTAGCTGGTAAAGCAGATATTTTACTCGTCCCAACAATTGAAGCTGGAAATGTACTATATAAATCGCTTGTATACTTTGCAAATGCAAAAGTAGGAGCGATTATTGCCGGAGCAAAAGCACCGATTGTGTTAACATCTCGCTCAGATTCAGCAGAAACAAAAGTGTATTCATTAGCATTGGCAGTTACGACTGCTTCTAAATAAACTTTCTTGCAGTACATGTTTTATTTTCATTAATGATTAAGGAAATGAGTCCAGTATAACGGGCTAAAATCGAAAATGTTAAACATATCAAGGGGGAAATTACAATGACATTAGAAATTTTCAAATACTTAGAAACTTACGATTACGAGCAAGTAGTATTCTGTCAAGATAAAGAATCAGGATTAAAAGCAATTATTGCAATTCATGATACAACTCTTGGACCAGCTCTTGGCGGAACAAGAATGTGGACATACGATTCTGAAGAAGCAGCAATTGAAGATGCTCTTCGTCTTGCAAAAGGAATGACATATAAAAACGCAGCGGCTGGTTTAAACTTAGGCGGTGCAAAAACAGTTATTATCGGCGATCCACGTAAAGATAAGAGCGAAGCAATGTTCCGTGCATTAGGCCGTTACATTCAAGGTTTAAATGGCCGTTACATTACAGCAGAAGATGTTGGTACAACTGTAGATGATATGGATATTATTCATGAAGAGACAGATTTCGTAACAGGTATTTCACCTTCATTCGGTTCTTCTGGTAACCCATCTCCAGTAACTGCTTACGGTGTATATGTTGGTATGAAAGCAGCTGCAAAAGAAGCGTTCGGTACAGATAGCTTAGAAGGTAAAGTAATTGCTGTTCAAGGTGTAGGAAATGTAGCTTATCACCTATGTAAACACCTGCATGCAGAAGGTGCAAAATTAATCGTTACAGATATTAATAAAGAAGCTGTACAACGTGCTGTAGATGAATTTGGTGCAACTGCTGTTGAACCTAACGAAATTTACGGTGTAGAATGTGATATCTATGCACCATGTGCATTAGGAGCAACAGTAAATGATGAAACAATTCCACAATTAAAAGCGAAAGTAATTGCTGGTTCTGCAAATAACCAATTAAAAGAAGATCGTCATGGTGATATCGTTCATGAAATGGGTATCGTATATGCACCAGACTATGTTATTAACGCAGGTGGCGTAATTAACGTAGCGGATGAGTTATACGGATACAATAGAGAGCGTGCATTAAAACGTGTAGAAGCAATTTATGACACGATTGCAAAAGTAATCGAAATTTCAAAACGTGATGGCGTGCCAACATATGTAGCGGCAGATCATCTTGCTGAAGAGCGCATCGCAAGCTTAAAAAATACACGCAGCACATTTTTAAGTAACGGTCATAACATTTTAAGCCGTCGCTAATTAATAGAAAAAGTAAATGTGAAAGCAGTGGCGGCTTCATTTAGAAGTTGCTACTGTCTTTCTAAATAAATGGTGGAGGGAGCAGCCTTGTCCGTGAATCGAATTCTTGTCATTAATCCTGGTAGTACATCTACGAAGATTGGTGTTTTTGATAACGAAAGACCTGTTTTAGAAGAAACAATTCGTCATGACGAAGAACAGATTGGGAAATATAAGCGTATTATTGATCAATATGAATTTCGCAAGCAAACTATTTTAGAGGTGCTTCATTCCCATGGCATTAATATTTCTAAGTTAAATGCTGTATGCGGACGCGGCGGATTACTTCGCCCAATTGAAGGCGGTACGTATACAGTAAATGAAGCTATGCTAGAAGATTTAAAAAATGGTTATAGTGGCCATCATGCTTCCAATTTGGGAGGTATTTTAGCATATGAAATCGCTTCTGGACTTAACATTCCAGCGTTTATTGTTGATCCAGTAGTTGTAGATGAAATGGATGATATTGCCCGTATTAGCGGAATAGCTGGTATGGAGCGAAGAAGTATTTTTCATGCGCTAAACCAAAAAGCAGTAGCTCGTAAAGTTGCAAAAGAACTTGATCGTAAATATGAAGATTTAAACTTATTAATTGCACATATGGGTGGCGGTATTTCAGTTGGTGCTCATAAAAAAGGAAAAGTTATTGATGTAAATAACGGTTTAAATGGAGAAGGACCATTCAGCCCAGAACGTGCAGGAACAGTTCCGGTAGGTCAGCTTGTAGAAATGTGCTTCTCTGGTGACTATTACCGTGATGAAATGATGAAAAAAATCGTTGGACAAGGAGGCTTAGTAAGCTTACTTGGTACAAATGATGCAATTAAAGTAGAAAAGATGGTAGAACAAGGTGATCCAGAAGCAACACTTGTTTATACAGCGATGGCATATCAAGTTGCAAAAGAAATTGGCGGAGCAAGTGCAGTTCTTCATGGGAAAGTAGATGCAATTGTTTTAACTGGTGGACTTGCATATAGCAAAATCCTTGTTGATGAAATTAAAGAGCGCGTTCATTGGATTGCCGATGTCATTGTACATCCAGGAGAAGATGAACTACAAGCATTAGCAGAAGGTGCGCTTCGTGTACTTCGTGAAGAAGAAACTGCAAAAGAGTATGTTGTAAGGGAAAAAGAAACCGTAGTTAGGGGTTGAAAAATATGGCAACAGAGTACGATTTAGTTATTGTTGGCGGCGGTACAGGCGGATATGTTGCTGCTATTCGTGCATCACAATTAGGACTAAAAACAGCGCTTGTTGAAAAAGAGAATCTTGGTGGCACATGTTTACACAAAGGTTGTATCCCAAGTAAAGCGTTGCTTCGTAGTGCGGAAGTATACGCAACGGCGAAAAAGGGGAAGAATTTGGTGTTGTTACAAGCGATGTTTCATTAAACTTTGCAAAAGTACAAGAACGTAAAGAAAAAATCGTTAGCCAACTTCATAAAGGTGTTCAGCATTTAATGAAGCAAGGGAAAATCGATGTATATGAAGGAATTGGTCGTATCCTTGGCCCATCTATTTTCTCACCGATGCCGGGAACGATTTCTGTTGAATTAGCAAGTGGTGAAGAGAATGAAATGCTTATTCCGAAAAACGTAATCGTTGCAACAGGATCACGCCCAAATTCTTTACCAGGACTTGAGCTTGATGGTGAATATGTTATGTCATCTGACCACGCTTTAAAAATGGAAGCGCTTCCTGAGTCTGTTATTATTGTTGGTGGCGGTGTAATCGGTATTGAGTGGGCGTCTATGCTTGCTGATTTCGGTGTCGAAGTAACTGTACTTGAATATGCAAAACATGTTCTTCCACTTGAAGATCAAGACGTTTCTAAAGAAATGCAGCGTTTGCTTAAGAAAAAAGGTATTAAGATTGTAACTGGTGCAAAAGTATTACCAGAAACTTTAGTAAAAGATAATGGTGTTACAATTCAAGCGGAACTTAACGGTGAAAATAAAGAATTTAAAGCTGAAAAAATGCTTGTATCTGTTGGAAGACAAGCAAACACACAAAATATCGGCTTAGAAAATACAGATATCGTTGTTGAAAAAGGTTATATTCAAACAAATGAATATTATCAAACGAAAGAATCACACATTTATGCGATTGGCGATGTAATTGGCGGCTTGCAACTTGCACACGTTGCTTCTCATGAAGGAATTGTAGCAGTTGAACATATTGCTAGAAAAGAGCCGATGCCAATTGATTACTCTATGGTATCTAAATGTGTATATAGTAGCCCAGAAGTTGCTTCTGTCGGTTTAACAGAGCAAGAAGCAAAAGAAAAAGGCTATAAATTAAAAGTAGGTAAATTCTCATTCCGTGCAATCGGTAAAGCGCTTGTATATGGAGAATCTGATGGTTTTGTGAAACTTGTTGTTGATGAAGAAACAAATGATATTCTTGGTGTTCATATGATTGGACCACACGTAACAGATATGATTTCAGAAGCAGGTCTTGCAAGAGTATTAGATGCAACGCCTTGGGAAGTTGCACATACAATTCATCCGCATCCATCATTATCAGAAGCAATTGGTGAAGCTGCGTTAGCAGTTGATGGAAAAGCGTTACACGGATAAAAGTGAACCATTGGGAATGGATAGTGTATCGTTCTTGCTTTATAATAGAGCGGGGTAAAAAGGATTTAGGAGGGTGTTAAAATGGCTGAAGTAAAAGCAAAGCGCCATGAAGAGCTTGGCTTAAGCGATGAGCAAGTATTAGAAATGTATCGCACGATGTTACTCGCACGTAAAATTGACGAGCGTATGTGGTTATTAAACCGTGCAGGGAAAATTCCTTTTGTAATTTCTTGTCAAGGACAAGAAGCTGCACAAGTAGGCGCAGCATTTGCACTTGATCGCGAAAAGGACTACGCATTACCATATTACCGTGATATGGGTGTCGTGTTAGCATTTGGTATGACAGCAAAAGAGCTTATGCTATCTGGATTTGCAAAAGCAGAAGATCCAAACTCTGGCGGACGTCAAATGCCTGGACACTTTGGACAAAAGAAAAATCGCATCGTAACAGGTTCTTCACCAGTTACAACGCAAGTACCGCACGCAGTAGGTATTGCATTAGCAGGACAGATGGAAGGAAAAGATTTAGTAACGTTTGTTACATTTGGAGAAGGTTCTTCTAACCAAGGTGACTTCCATGAAGGTGCAAACTTTGCAGGAGTACACAAATTACCAGTTATTTTCATGTGTGAGAATAACAAATATGCAATCTCTATCCCAGTTGAAAAACAATTAGCTTGTAAAAATGTATCTGATCGTGCAATCGGTTATGGTATGCCAGGATACACAGTAGACGGAAATGACCCGCTTGAAGTATATAAAGCTGTAAAAGAAGCGGCAGATCGTGGTCGCCGTGGTGAAGGTCCAACATTAATTGAAACTGTATCTTATCGTTTAACAGCTCACTCTAGTGACGATGATGATCGTGTGTACCGTGACAGAGAAGAAGTAGAAGAAGCAAAGAAAAAAGATCCAATGTATACATTTGCAAACTACTTAAAAGAAGTAGGTATTTTAACAGAGGAATCTGAAAAACAAATGTTAGATGACGTGATGCATATCGTAAACGAAGCAACAGAATATGCAGAGAATGCTCCGTATGCAGATCCAGAATCTGCATTAAAGCACGTATACGCGGAATAAGGGGGAACGTTTCATGGCTGTAATGTCTTATATTGACGCGATTACATTAGCAATGCGCGAGGAAATGGAACGCGATGAGAAAGTATTTGTATTAGGAGAAGACGTTGGTAAAAAAGGTGGCGTATTTAAAGCGACAAATGGATTATATGATCAATTTGGTGAAATGCGCGCGCTTGATACACCACTTGCAGAATCAGCAATCGCTGGAGTAGCAATCGGTGCAGCGATGTATGGAATGCGCCCAATTGCAGAAATGCAATTTGCTGACTTCATTATGCCAGCGGTAAACCAAATTGTTTCCGAAGCAGCAAAAATTCGTTACCGTTCTAACAATGACTGGACTTGTCCAATCACAATCCGCGCACCATTTGGCGGCGGTGTTCACGGTGCATTGTATCATTCTCAATCTGTAGAAGCACTTTTTGCAAACCAACCTGGCTTAAAAATTGTCATTCCTTCTACACCGTATGATGCAAAAGGTTTATTAAAAGCAGCAATTCGTGATGAAGATCCAGTATTATTCTTTGAACATAAACGTGCATATCGCTTAATTAAAGGTGAAGTGCCGGAAGATGATTATGTATTACCAATCGGAAAAGCAGACGTAAAACGTGAGGGTGATGATATTACTGTTATCACATACGGATTATGTGTTCACTTTGCTCTTCAAGCTGCTGAAAAATTAGCACAAGATGGCATTTCTGCTCACATTCTTGATTTACGTACTGTATACCCGTTAGATAAGGAAGCAATTATTGAAGCAGCTTCAAAAACAGGTAAGGTTCTTCTTGTAACGGAAGATAATAAAGAAGGAAGCATTATGAGTGAAGTAGCAGCAATTATCGCAGAAAATTGCTTATTCGACCTTGATGCACCAATTGCTCGTCTTGCAGGTCCAGACGTTCCAGCAATGCCATATGCACCAACAATGGAAAAATTCTTTATGGTAAATCCAGATAAAGTTGAAAAAGCAATGCGCGAACTTGCGGAATTTTAATCGGGGGGACTATACATGGCTGTAGAAAAAATTACGATGCCTCAGCTTGGGGAGAGTGTAACGGAAGGTACAATTAGTAAATGGCTTGTTTCTGTTGGTGATCATGTAAATAAATATGATCCGCTTGCAGAAGTAATGACAGATAAAGTAAACGCAGAAGTACCATCTTCTTTCACTGGGGTTGTTACAGAGTTAATCGCTGGCGAAGGTGATACATTAGCTGTTGGTGAAGTGATTTGTATGATTCAAGTTGAAGGTGCAAATGAAGTAGCTGCAACAGCTGTAGAAGAAAAAACAGAAGAGGCGCCAAAAGCAGAGACAGCTGCATCAGCACCAGCAGCACCAAAAGCGAAGCAACCAACTGATGGTAAGCCACGCTTTTCACCAGCTGTATTAAAACTTGCAGGTGAACATAATATTGATTTAGATGTAGTAGAAGGTACGGGAACAAATGGCCGTATTACGCGCAAAGATATTATAAAATTAGTGGAATCTGGAAATATTCCACAAGCAGGTGCGAAGAAAGAAGCAGCAGCTGCACCAATTACGCAAGAAGCACCAAAGGCTGCACCAGCACCAGCAGCTCCAAAAACAGAAGCGGCAAAACCAGTATCTGTACCAACAATGCCTGGAGATATTGAAATCCCAGTGACTGGTGTGCGTAAAGCGATTGCTGCAAACATGCTGCGCAGTAAGCATGAAGCACCGCATGCTTGGATGATGATTGAAGTGGATGTAACAGACCTTGTTTCATACCGTAATTCAATTAAAGGTGAATTTAAAAAGCGTGAAGGCTTCAACTTAACATTCTTTGCATTCTTTGTAAAAGCTGTTGCACAAGCATTAAAAGAATACCCACAAATTAATTCTATGTGGGCTGGCGATAAAATTGTTCAGAAGAAAGATATCAACCTTTCTATCGCAGTTGCAACTGACGATGAACTGTTCGTTCCAGTTATTAAGCACGCTGATGAGAAAACAATTAAAGGTATCGCTCGTGAAATTACTGAGCTTGCAACGAAAGTACGTACGAAGTCATTAAAAGCTGACGAAATGCAAGGCGGAACATTTACAATTAATAACACAGGATCATTTGGTTCTGTTCAGTCTATGGGTATTATTAATTATCCACAGGCGGCAATTTTACAAGTGGAATCTATCGTGAAACGCCCAGTGATTATGGATAATGGTATGTTCGGTGCACGTGATATGGTTAACTTATGTCTATCTCTTGACCATCGCGTACTGGACGGATTCATTTGCGGTAAGTTCTTAGGCCGTGTAAAAGAAATTCTTGAGAATACGTCTGCAGATAACACTTCTGTATATTAATCATAGGAAGGCCCGCCAATTGGCGGGCTTTTTTTACGTATATGAATGAGAAGTTTTTAAGTGGAAGCATATTTCCTATGTAAATTTGCAACTTAGCTGAAGATTTACATTGTTTTTTACATAGACAATACGGATAAACATAAACTAAAAGGAGGAATTTTGTTAAGGGGTGCCATTTATGCATATATTTGAAGGAGCAAAGCATCTTTCGAATTTCGAATGGGTGATCCGTGCCATATTGGCATATATGTTTTTAATTATTGTTGCAAAAGCAATGGGACAACGCTCTATTGCTCAGCTTCGTTTTTAGATCTTGTGCTAGTGCTATTATTAGGCGGAAATATATCGAACGCATTATCTGATGAAAGAGTAGGCCTTCTCGGTTCTCTGATTACAACATTTGTTCTCGTAGTACTTCATATAGTAAGTTCCATTTTGACATTAAAGGTGGATTGGTGGAGACGTTTTTTAGAGCCTGCACCGATTATTCTGATACATAATGGTTCTGTTCAGTTTAATAATCTAAAGAAGGCACGGATTACAGTAGAGTATTTATTTTCTGAGCTGAGATTGCAAGGTATTACAGATATTCAAACAGTAAAACTAGCCTTATGGGAAGCAAGTGGAGTTGTTTCTGTATTTCAATATGCAGCATATGAAAAAGTGTCTCGAAAAGATATGAAAATATATGCAGAGCAATCACCTATTACATTTATCTTGGTAAAGAATGGGGATATCCAAAAGGATGTTCTCGCTTTAATAGAAAAAACAGAAGAGTGGGTAAAAGATGAGTTAAAGCAGAAAGTACCGATTCAATCGATTCAATTAGCAACGGTAGATGAAAAGGGACAAATAAACATTTTGCTTAAAAAGTAAAAAAATTACGCATTTTTCCATTTTATACATATGATACAATGGTGTGGACAAGGAAATAAAAAAGAAAGGTTTGTTGGAATGGGATATGTGGAGGAATTACGAAAAATAGTTGGTCACTACCCTTTAATTTTAGTCGGTTCGGTTGTTCTTGTATTGAATAAAGATGGGGAAGTATTATTACAACAAAGACAAGAACCGTATGGGAAATGGGGACTTCTTGGTGGATTAATGGAGCTGCGGGAATCACCAGAAGAAACAGCGTGTCGTGAAGTTTATGAAGAAGCCGGCATTCGTGTGAAGAATTTGCAGCTCATTAATGTGTTCTCAGGTGCAAAACATTTTGTGAAACTTGCAAACGGTGACGAGTTCCAAGCAGTAACGACTGCATATTATACTCATGATTATGAAGGAGAACCTACTGTAAATAAAAAAGAAGCAATACAATTAAAGTTTTTTTCGGTTACGGAATTACCAGAGTATATTGTAGGATCGCATAAAAGAATGATTGAAGTATATGTAGAAATGATACAAAGCAAGTAAGTTTACTTGTATTTTAGAAATAGTTATTGGTAAGATACAGATAGGTATATGTGAGGAGGGAAAACTTTGATGAATTTCAACTTTTTTATGAATGATGTTGTCCGTCAAGCACGCGAAGAAATCGTGGCAGCTGGCTATACAGAATTAACAACAACAGAAGCGGTAGAGGAAGCATTACAAAAGAAAGGCACAACGCTTGTAATGGTAAACTCTGTGTGCGGCTGTGCAGGTGGTATTGCACGTCCAGCAGCAGCACATTCGGTTCATTATGATAAACGCCCAGACAATCTTGTTACTGTATTTGCAGGTCAAGATAAAGAAGCAACGGCACGTGCTCGTGAATATTTTGAAGGATATCCACCGTCTTCTCCGTCGTTTGCATTATTAAAAGACGGTAAGATTGTGACAATGGTTGAGCGTCATGAAATTGAAGGCCATGAACCAATGCAGGTAATTGCTAAATTACAATCGTACTTTGAAGAACATTGTGATGAAATGTAATATGCCTTTTTAGAGCCGTTAAGAATAGAATCTTAACGGCTCTTTTTTTACATAAAATCAGTTGTTTATGCATAAAATTATACAGTGTATACACTGTTGATGATGCTGTGGAAAGAAAAAACAAATTTATTTTTATTTTATTTATTGCATAAAAATAAATTTGTTGCTACAATACATTCAACGAATAAAAATTCTATAAAATATTTAAATATACATTAACTAGGAGGAAAAGTAATGAAGAAATTTTTATCCATTTCATTTGCACTTATTTTAATCGTAAGTATATTCGGAGCTTGCAGTAAGCGTGAAGAAGCAGGAAGTACTGATAAAAATAAAGTTTTAGTTATGGGAACTTCTGCAGATTACAAACCATTTGAATATGTCGATGCGAAAAAGAGTGAAGATATTATCGGTTTTGATATCGATGTTATGAACTATATCAGTAAAGAATTAGGCTATAAAGTTAAAATCAAAGATATGGATTTTAGCGGACTGTTAGCATCATTAGAAGCTGGAAAAGTTGACTTTGTAATGGCTGGACTGACACCGACAGCAGAACGTAAGAAAAACGCTGATTTTACAGATATTTATTTCACGTCAAAAAATGTGATTATTTCTAAAGAAGGTTCAAATATTAAAACATTGCAAGATTTGCAAGGGAAAAAAGTAGGGGTACAAACAGGATCAATTCAAGAAGAAAAGGCAAAGGATCTACAGAAACAAGTATCGTTCCAGTCTGAAGGACGCGATCGTATACCAGAACTAATTCAAGAAATTCAAGCAGGTCGTTTTGATGCAATTATTTTAGAAGATACAGTAGCAAAAGGATATTTAGAAAAAAATAAAGAGTTAAAAAGTGTAGAAATTCCGGAAGCTGCGGATGAAGCTGGTTCAGCAATTGCACTTCCGAAAAATAGTGATAAGACAGCGGAGTTTAATAAAGTGATTAAGAAAATGAAAGAAAATGGAGAAATGGATAAATTAGTGAAGAAATGGTTTGGCGGCGAGCAATAAGCCGCCTTTCCATATTATGGAGAGGAATGACTTAGGATGAACTTGGATTTTTCGCAAATTACGCCGTCAATACCATATATGTTAAAGGGCTTAGAAGTAACATTGAAAATTGTTTTTGTATCTTCTTTGCTCGGCTTTGCGCTAGGTGCGTTATTAGCACTTTGTAAAATTGCCAGAATTAAAGTTTTAAGTATTATTGCTGATTTCTATACATCTATTTTTCGTGGTACACCGCTTGTACTACAATTAATGCTTATTTATTACGGTCTCCCTCAACTTACAGGATATGATATTTCAGCATTTTTAGCAGCAGTTTTAGCATTTAGCTTAAACTCCGGTGCATATATGTCAGAAGTTATTCGCGCTGGAATTCAGGCAGTTGATAAAGGACAAACAGAAGCAGCGATGGCTCTCGGTATTCCATATGGAAAAATGATGCGAAATATTATTTTTCCGCAAGCATTAAAAAATATTTTACCTGCATTAGTAAATGAGTTTGTTACATTAACGAAAGAGTCGGCAGTTGTTACTGTGATAGGCGCAACAGATTTAATGCGCCGCGCATATATTGTTGGCGGAGAGACATTGTCATATTTTGAACCACTTTTATTTGTCGGTATGATTTATTACATCCTTGTTATTATTCTTACATTCATCGGCAAAGCGGTTGAAGGGAGAATGAAGAAAAGTGATTAAAATTACAAACCTTCATAAATCATTTGGAAATAACGAAGTATTAAAAGATATTACAACAACAATTGGACAGGGCGAAGTAGTAGCGATTATTGGGCCATCTGGTTCAGGAAAATCAACGTTTTTACGTTGCATGAATTTATTAGAAGTACCATCGGACGGACAAATTTGGATTGGCGGTCAAGAAGTAACAAATCCGAGTACAAATATTATGGAAGTTCGTCAGCATGTTGGGATGGTATTTCAGCATTTTCACTTATTCCCTCATATGACAGTGTTAGAAAATATTACGTATGCTCCTCTTACGGTAAAAGGTGTCTCAAAGGACGATGCAGTGAAAAAGGCTGAAGAATTATTAGAAAAAGTGGGATTACTTGAGAAAAAGGATGCATATCCAAATCGCCTTTCTGGTGGACAAAAACAGCGTGTTGCAATTGCAAGAGCCTTGGCAATGGAACCGGACGTTATGCTTTTTGATGAACCGACTTCAGCACTGGACCCAGAGATGGTAAAAGAAGTACTGGAAGTTATGAAATCTCTTGCAACGACAGGAATGACGATGGCAATTGTTACGCACGAAATGGGCTTCGCAAAAGAAGTAGCAAATCGTGTTCTGTTTTTGGATGGTGGAAAACTTGTAGAAGACGCGAACCCAGAGCAATTTTTTACAGCACCGGAAAGCAAACGTGCACAAGAATTTTTGCAAAAAATGTTGTAACATGTAAAAATTACGTGAATAATAATGGAAAAAGGATGACATTGTGTCATCCTTTTCTTTATACTTATTTTGAAAGAAGTTCGTACATAATAGGAGCGTTAATATGTTTAAAATTGGATATCGAACAGTGAAAACAGCAGCTGGAACTGCCTTGGCTGTGTGGATTGCTCAATTATTTCATTTGGAGTTTTATAGCACAGCCGGCATTCTGGTTATTCTATGTGTGCAAAATACAAAAAGAAAATCATTAGAAGTATCTATTCATCGCTTTTTAGCTTGTTTACTTTCTATGGTGTTTGCATTTTTTATTTTTGAATCGATAGGGTATACACCGCTAGCAATTGGACTTCTATTACTTCTGTTTATTCCAACTGCAGTTATGCTTAAGATTCAAGAGGGGATTGTTACAAGCTCTGTTATTGTTATGCATTTATTTTCATTACAAAAAATTACGTGGTCAATTGTTGGAAATGAGATTGCAATTTTAACGGTTGGAATTAGCGTTGCTTTGTTAATTAATTTGTACATGCCAAGTGTTGAAAGTGAGTTAAAAGATTATCAACAAAAAGTAGAATCTAATTTTAAAACGATTCTTTTTGAAATGGCTGCATATTTAAGAAATCGTGATAGTGTGTGGAATGGAAAAGAGCTAATTGAAACGGAAACATTACTTGAGAAGGCAAAAGAATTGTCTTTTAAAAAGCTGGAAAATCAGTTTATGCGTGAAGATGATTATTACTATCGTTATTTTCAAATGCGTCAGCAACAGTATGAAATTTTAGAAAGAGTTATGCCGCTAGCCGCTTCGTTATCTTGGTCGTATGAACAAGCGGGGATGGTGGCGGATGTAATTGAAAATGTTGGGAATGCAATTCGCCCAGAAAGTACGGGGGTTATTTCATTAAGGCAACTTCAGGAGATGCGAGAAATCTTTCGAGAAATGCGGCTTCCAGAAACACGAGAAGAATTTGAAATGCGGGCCAAGCTCGTTCAGCTCGTGTATGAAATAGAACAATATTTACTTATTAAAAGTCGATTCAAAGGGAAATATAACATCAAAGAATTAATATAAGAAGGAAGGAATGAGGTATGCCATATCTTCTTTCATTCATATTATTTGTTTCCCTATCGCCGCTTTGGCCGCTCGGTGATAATCCACGTGTTGGTGATCCGCTTATTATCGTCAATAAACAAACGAACCAGCTTGCATATATTCATGATGGAAAGATACAAAACACATTTCCAGTTGGGACAGGTAAAACGAATGATTTAACGCCAGAAGGTACATTTGATGTTGTGATGAAAGCGAAAAATCCATATTATATTGCAAAGAACATCCCAGGTGGTTCACCGAAAAATCCGCTCGGTTCTAGATGGATTGGATTTAATGCCCGAGGTACAGATGGTAGTAAATATGGAATACACGGAACAAATCAGCCGAGCTCAATCGGCAAATATATTTCGCAAGGTTGTATTCGCATGTATAAAAAAGATGTAGAGTATTTATACGATCAGGTTCCGATTGGAACAAAAGTATGGATTGTTAAATCGAAAAAGTCATTTCAGCAGCTCGCGAAAGAAAAAGGCGCGATTGCTTACGAAAAAAGCCGACAGTATATGTTGGCTTTTTATTGTATTGCATATTGTCTTGACACGTGTACATATAGCATGCGTTAATGAGAATAAATTAAAATTTTCATTTTTACATGAGGTTTATCCCGCATTAACGGGCAGTAAGATCCTCCACCACAAGATTTAGAAAAAAGCGAAGAAGATAGGTGGGGGATAACTGCCCGTAAAAGTCCGATTGATTCAACTAGCCGTCAGTAGGAGATGAAGAAAGCCTCCACTGATGGAAGTTTCACTTTATTGTTCGTTAATGAGAGGTATATAAAGGTTTGGTGAAAAGAGGTTGCTGTTGTGTATATAAATCAGAGCTTACCATACATCCAATTTTTTGTAGGTTTTCTTTCCGTTATTGCTTTTATATTGGCTATTTTTAATATCTTTCCACTCACTATAGCTATCTTTTTTATTTCTCTTCTCAATTTTACTTTTGCAATAGGTGCTTTTTATCAGCGACATTACAGCAGCTTCGTGCTAGCACTGGTGATGGGATTTGCATTTAGTATCGCTGGTATTGTGATTATAATAAAATAACAAGGACAAAGTAGCCCTTGTTTACCAAAACATACTTATCCCAGTAAGCAATGTTGTTACAAGCATTGCAATTAACATAACATAAACCATAATTTTTTGAGTTTTTTTATTCATGTTGATCCTCCTTGCGAATCTCTTCTATCTATTGTAACGAGAAATAAAAAAGGAGACAAGGGATTTACTTAGACAAAATTGAAAGTAGATAAGTTGCTATAATTTTAAGATTCTGAATAAAAAGACGATAAAAAGGAAGTATTTTAGTGATGGATATTGTTGAACGAATGATGATAAGAGAAGCAATTTAGTAAAGAGATATAATGTAAATAACCTCTTGTACCATCTCTTTCGAAAATTTTACGAAATTCTGTTATAATAGTCATTGTTACATATATAACAGGAGGCGCATTCTCATGATTAATCAAGAACGTTTAGTGAATGAATTTATGGAACTTGTGCAAGTAGACTCTGAAACAAAATACGAAGCTGAAATTTGCAAAGTATTAAAAGAAAAATTCTCTTCTTTAGGCGTTGAAGTATTTGAAGACGATACAATGGGTGAGACTGGTCACGGTGCAGGTAACTTAGTTTGTACATTACCTGCAACAAAAGAAGGAGTAGATACAATCTACTTTACTTCTCATATGGATACAGTTGTTCCTGGTAAAGGAATTAAGCCTTCTATTCAAGATGGTTATATCGTATCAGACGGCACAACGATTTTAGGTGCTGATGATAAAGCTGGACTTGCATCAATGTTTGAAGCAATTCGCGTGTTAAAAGAGAAAAATATTGCACACGGAAAAATCGAATTCATCATTACGGTTGGTGAAGAATCTGGTCTTGTTGGTGCAAAAGCATTGGATCGTGAGCGTATTACAGCGAAATATGGCTATGCATTAGATAGTAATGGAAAAGTTGGAGAAATCGTTGTTGCAGCGCCAACACAAGCAAAAGTAAATGCAATTATTCGCGGTAAAACAGCTCATGCAGGTGTCGCGCCGGAAAAAGGTGTATCTGCAATTACAATTGCGGCGAAATCTATTGCAAAAATGCCACTTGGCCGCATTGATTCTGAAACAACTGCAAATATCGGTCGCTTTGAAGGCGGTACACAAACAAATATCGTTTGTGACTATGTAGAAATTTTTGCTGAAGCACGTTCTTTAGTAGACGAAAAAATGCAAGAGCAAGTTCGTAAAATGAAGGAAGCATTTGAATCTACAGCGAAAGAAATGGGCGGACAAGCAGAAGTAAACGTACAAGTAATGTACCCAGGATTCAAATTTGCTGATGGCGATCACGTTGTAGAAGTTGCTAAACGTGCTGCTGAAAAAATCGGTCGTACACCATCCCTTCACCAAAGCGGTGGCGGCAGCGATGCAAACGTAATTGCTGGTCACGGTATCCCAACAGTAAACTTAGCAGTTGGTTACGAGGAAATTCATACAACAAACGAAAGAATACCTGTTGAAGAATTAGTAAAAACAGCAGAAATGGTCGTTGCGATTATTGAAGAAGCAGCGAAGTAATGTGGAAAAAGAGGTTAGCATAAATGCTAACCTCTTTTTATTTTGATTCCACTGCTTTTACAAGGCGGATAAACCAGTATAGAAAAATCCATGGAAGAATGTACAAAGTTGAAAATGGCAGTAGAGATGAAAGAAGCCCGTAAGCATCGAAACCTATGATCGGAAGTAGTAAATAGATGAACAACAAGCAGAAAACAGATAGTAAAATTAGATAAAGGGGTTTTAAACGTGTAGTCATGTGTTCTCTTTACCTCCTATAAAATTCCACATGAACGTACTTCTATATATTAACAATTCTCTCCTCTCCAATATTGATTTTTTTATAATGTTTTTGATAAAATAAGAACGAATGTTCCTGTGAGGTGAGAAAGATGCGCGAAATGTATCCGAAAAATGGCCGCGTCATTTTGCATGTTGATATGAATTGTTTTTATGCATCTGTTGAAATCGCACATGATGCATCGTTGCAAGGTAAAGCGTTAGCGATAGCTGGGAATGCGAAGGAACGGAAAGGAATTATTGTAACGTGCAGTTATGAAGCAAGGGCGAAGGGAATTCGTGCGACAATGCCTGTTTGGGAAGCAAAACGATTATGTCCGGAACTTGTTATAAAACATCCAAACTTTGAGTTATACAGAGAGGCTTCTTTTGCTTTGTTTCAAATTCTTGCGCGGTTTACAGAAAAAATCCAACCTGTTTCAATCGATGAAGGGTATTTAGATATTACAGATTGCTATGGGCTCGGTTCACCGTTAGAAATTGCTCAAATGATTCAACAAACATTACTAACAGAATTACAGCTTCCATGCAGCATTGGGATTGCTCCAAACTTATTTCTAGCAAAAACAGCCTCTGATATGAAAAAGCCGCTAGGTATTACAGTGCTTCGTAAACGTGATGTACAAGAGCTTCTTTGGCCGCTTCCAGTTGAAAAGATGCATGGGATTGGGAAGAAAACAGCAGAAAAATTAAAAGATGTACATATACATACGATTGGTGACTTAGCCGCTGGAAAAGCTCATATTATTCGTTCTGTGATTGGAAATCATGGGCTGGATTTGCAAAAACGTGCAAATGGTATAGACAATAGAGATGTTGATCCAAGTCAAATGGGACAATATAAAACGATTGGAAATTCTATAACGCTGCCAAAAGATGTGGACGAAGAGAAGGAATTGCTAGATATGTTAGAGCGCTTATCTCAATCTGTGAGCCGAAGATTACAAAAACGTGCTCTCGTTACATATAATATTCAAATTATGATTAAATACTATAATCGCCGAACGATTACGCGCAGTAAAATGTTAGAAAATGCAATTTGGGAATCACCAGATATTTTTCAAGCAACAATAAGGCTATGGAAAAAACATTGGGATGGTGACCCTGTGAGATTACTTGGCATTACTGCCTGTGAATTAGAATGGAAAACAGAAGCGATTAAGCAGCTTGATTTATTTTCTTTTGAAGAAGATGCGAAGGCAGAACCGCTTTTGACAGTGATGGAACAACTAAATAGTAAATATGGTACGAAGGTTATTCAGCACGGCAGTCAAGTGTTTCGACAACAAGAGAGAACATTTCAGCAGAATTTAGAGAATAAATTTATATGAAACATTAATATGTAATAGCATTTGCTATAGAAAAATCTCGCAGGAGGTATCTTCTGCGAGATTTTAGAGACAATAAAATTTTTTTAAGAAACATGATAAGTTGTTGTTAATACTTTTTAAATTCACTTTTAACGAGCGGTAGGGAATACTCTCTTAACGGCTTCATTAAATTCTTCAACTAACCCTTCTACTGGCTCGCCTCGCTTGATTTTTTCTGCATAGTCCCTCATCCGATTGGCAAAATCAGGGTTTGACGATACAAATACATTTCGAATATCTGGATCTGTAGCTCTTACTTGATCGGCAATTTTCTTTTCTAGCTGATCTGTTATGTTTCCTTGTACTCCATTTTTTAAGACAACTGCAACATAGGCATTGTTGTTTGTAACGATGACATTTGCCTGGTCGACTTCATCTAATTCAGCAATTCGGTCAGCGGCCTTATTAGCCACTTCTAGTCGTGTTTGGTTGTTATCATTTATACGATTATTTCTATCGTTTTGAATACCAGCATTGTTGCCTTCGTATCGAACATTTTGCATTGCATTATCTTTACGATTGTTCAAAGCTTTTTCTTTTTGATTTCCTGCGCATCCAAACAATGAAATAATTGATAGAAAAAATACAACAAGGATGTTTATTCTTTTCATGTATGCTCCTCCTTACTCAATTTTATATTTTAAAATGACCAATTCTTTGGTTTTTATGCGTAAATCATGGAAGAATCATATGAAAATAAAGTGAAACTTCCATCAGTGGGGGGGGCATACTGACCGTTAATGCGGGATAATTTAAAGGTACTATTATGTGGAAGAGATTGAATACTTTGAAGTGCACTGAGAAAGGCTGGCAAAATGCCAGCCTTTCATATTTAAAATTAAGCTAAGAGCTTGTATATAAAGTCTTCTCTTCAGCGTACAATACATTTTTAAGCTTTACTTAATCCACAATCGTTATTAATTTTGATTCCATTACTTCTTTTGTTTATTTGGAGTTATTTCATTACCAAATTCCACATTTGCCAAATTTAAATTGTTTGGCATAACTGTTCTTGTTGTATTTTGAACGCCTCGAAAGAAACGTTGAGCCGGCCGCATCATATTGAAGTTTCGGCGTGCTGCTAAACCAAAAACTGTTCCTATACCTAGTAAAGAAATCCAAATCCAATTTCGAGTGTTTCGTCTATTTCTAAACAATCGGAACACTCGCTGAGTTCCTCTTCTAAAAGCGAATAATGATATGAACCATCTTAGAATATTCATGTTCGACTCCTTGTAGAAAAATTTATGAATAGATATTAAGCTCCATTCTACATGATTTATATTGCGAAATTTATGGAGATTTATGATGGCAACTTATGCTAATGTATTTTCCAGAATATAAAAAGAAAAGCTTCGTATAATAACAGAAGCTAATGTAAAGACAATGAGGTGATTACATACATGCCAATGTTGGATGTGGACGGTAGCAGTCTATACTATACGGTAAAGGGACAAGGGATTCCTATTGTTTTTATTCATCCTCCTGTACTCACTTCTGTAAATTTTGAGTACCAAGTAGAAGAATTATCTCAAAAGTTTCAAGTTGTTACTTTTGATATTAGAGGTCACGGAAGAAGTCAGTATTCAAAACAATCGATAACTTATCCATTGATCGTTGAAGATATTAGATGTTTATTGGATCATTTGAACATCAAAAGAGCATTTATATGCGGGTATTCAATTGGAGGTTCTGTCGTATTGGAATTTTTGTTGCATGATGCGGATAGGGCCTTAGGGGGCATTGTAATCGGAGGGATATCAGAAGTAAAGGATAACTATCTAAAGAATAAAATTTCTTTAGGTATAACACTTGCAAAAGCACGAGCTATTCATGTTCTAACATTGTCCATTGCATGGAGCAATTCGAATACACAGAAATTATTCGTAAAGATGTTTAAAGAAGCGCGAAAAGGAAATGCGAAAAATATCGAACAATATTATCGTTATAGTTTGCATTATAATTGTACAAGTCAACTTAGAAAGATTAAGCTTCCTGTTTTGTTAGTTTATGGTAAGGAAAATAAACCATTTTACAGTTATGCGAAGCTACTGTATGAAAAATTGCCATGTAATAAATTAAATTTTATTGATAATGTAAAGCATCAGATTCCTACAAAAGCAGCGAAGGATTTAAATGAAATGATTAAGCAATTTGTAACAATACATAACAATTGATAGGCATTTTGTATTTATCCCGCATTAACGGGCAGTAAGACCCCCACCTCAAGATTCAAAGAAAAGCAAAGAAGATAGGTGGGGGATGAAGAAAACCCCCACTGATGGAAATTTCATTTTATCACTCATATGCTCCTTATCTTCTACATTATTTAATATATTTATGGAATATATAAGTATAACGTTTATGGGAGATTAACTTTTAGGGATTTTTCAAGATGATAAACCCGTGATTTATATGCATCATAATTCAAAAACGGTGCCTGTCTATGTACTTCATTTTGTATTTAAACAAGTCGTTTTGCTTATTCATCCCAACATAAAAAGGTATCGGAAGCCGATACCTTTTTATGTTTTAATACGTAAACATATTATGACATAGAAGGACTTTCGTAAATCACAATGTCTGTATTAGTTGGCGTAGAAATACGCTGTGCATAATATGTGATGGAAGAAGAGATGTATTCTGGTACCGCTTGAACTGTATGCAATGCTATATACTCATGAATTAATTCTTTTAATGTAGACCATTGTAATTCTGCTGGTGTTTCAGAGATAAATGAACTTACCCAGCGATCAAAAGAAGAAGAAAAGTCAGTTTGTAAACGAAATAATTCTTTCATTGTTTCAGCCACCTTGTATAAATAATAGTATTATTTTACTACAAAAAACGAACGAGTGTGATTTTTTTGTAATGAATGTTCGTATTATATAGTTGTCTATATAAGTGGTTTATACAAAGTTTATTTGCCATTTTTGTTTATATTCCGTAAGATAGCGATAGATATTATGAAATGCTTGGAGGATGCAACGTGGAATTTGTATTTTTAGGAACGGGAGCTGGTGTTCCTTCAAAGGGAAGAAATGTATCAGCGATAGCTTTACAATTATTAGAAGAACGAGGTGCAACGTGGCTATTTGACTGCGGTGAGGCAACGCAGCATCAAATTTTACATACATCAGTGCGTCCGCGTCGCATTGAGAAAATATTTATTACGCATTTACATGGGGATCATATTTTTGGATTGCCAGGTTTGTTAGGCAGCCGTTCTTTTCAGGGAGGAACAACTCCGTTAACTGTATATGGCCCAAAAGGGATTAAACAGTTTGTTGAAGTAGCGTTGGCAGTGAGTACAACACATGTAAAATACCCGATAGAGATTATAGAAATTACCGAAGAAGGTATTGTATATGAAGATAAGCAATTTCTTGTGGAAACGAAACGATTGTCACACGGCATTGAATGTTTTGGCTATCGTATTGTAGAAAAGGATATTCCAGGGCATCTTCTTGTAGATAAACTATTAGAGGAAGGAATTAAACCGGGACCAATCTTTAAGCGGTTAAAGGATGGAGAAACAGTAGAGATTGAGGATGGGCGTATACTTTGCGGAAAGGATTTCATTGGACCACCTCAAAAGGGACGAATTATTACAATTTTAGGAGATACACGTTATTGTGAAGCGAGTATTGAATTAGCACAAGATGCTGATGTACTTATACATGAAGCGACGTTCGGTGCCGAAGATTCACAGCAAGCTTATGATTATTACCATTCTACAACACAACAAGCGGCAAATATTGCGCTGCAGGCAAATGTAAAACAAATGATTTTAACTCATATTAGCTCTCGTTATCAAGGTGAAGCATGTAAAATGCTCGTCGAAGAAGCGAAACAAGTATTTCCAAACACGGAAATCGCAGCGGATTTGAAAAGTTTTCCTGTATCAAGATAATGAAAAAACCATGACAGAGATAACGGATGTATCTGTCATGTTTTTTTCATTGTATCGTTTTCGTAAAATAGAGAAGAACTATTAACGGTAAAATACTATCGAACTGAATGTATGAAAAGTTTGTGCTTAATTTGAAATATTAAAAAGTTTAAATTCTGTAAAAAAAGAGATATAATGAAAGCGTATTCAATGTATTTGTACGTTATAAATTTATGTTTTGTTTGTTTTTGTAAAAAAATGAAATAAATCAAGAAGTGACAAGATGATTCTTATATATTATGATAGCTGATGGTGTGTATCAGTTTATTGAATTGATTCTATAAATTTATTAGTACAAATAGAAAAACAAAAAAGCAACAGATTAATAGATTATTAGTAAATAACTTTTTCATAATGAAGATTTAGGGGGAACTGTTATGAAATATCGCTCAGTTTTTGATATTATTGGTCCAGTTATGATTGGTCCATCTAGTTCGCATACTGCAGGTGCAGCAAGAATGGGGCAAGTTACTCGTCAGCTGTTCCGTCATGAACCTGAGAAAATTATCATTTCTTTATACGGTTCGTTTGCGAAAACGTATCGAGGTCACGGTACGGATGTAGCGCTTGTTGGAGGAATACTTGGATTTGAAACGGATGATCCTCGTATTCCACAAGCACTTGAAATTGCAAAAGCAAGTGGAATTGACGTTACATTTATTGAAGAAGAAGCACAAGCAGTGCATCCAAATACAGCGAAAATTCGTTTGTACAAAGATGAGGATGAAATTGAAGTGGTTGCTTGCTCAATCGGCGGTGGGAAAATTGAAGTTGTGGAGCTAAATGGATTTGATTTGCAATTAACAGGTACAAGTCCGGCGCTCCTTATCGTAAATAATGACCGTTTCGGAGCAATTGCTTCTGTTACATCTATTCTTGCAAAGCACGAAATCAATATTAGCATGATGAGTGTTTCACGTAAGGAAAAAGGAAGAAAAGCATTAATGGTTATTGAAACGGATGAATTGTTAGCAAATGAAATAATCGAGGAAATTAAAGCACAGTCAAATATTTGTCAAGTAACAATTATGGATTAATAGCAGGGGGACACAACATGTTTCGGAACGTAGCGGAACTGGTTGCACAAGCAGAAGAGAAAAACGTAAAAATCGCAGAGATTATGATTCAATGTGAAATGGAAACAAGAAAACTTTCTCGTGAAGAAGTAATCGCTGGTATGGAAAAAAATTTAGTTGTAATGGAAAAAGCAGTTGAGCGCGGAATTCAAGGCGTAAAATCTCCGACTGGACTGACTGGTGGAGACGCAGTGAAAGTACAAGCGTACATGAAAAGCGGAAAAGGGTTGTCTGGGGATACAATTTTAGATGCGGTAAGTAAAGCTGTCGCAACGAATGAAGTAAACGCTGCTATGGGTATTATTTGCGCGACGCCAACAGCTGGTTCAGCTGGAACAGTACCAGGTGTGTTATTTGCGCTAAAAGAAAAATTAAACCCAACACGTGAAGAAATGATTGAATTTCTATTTACAGCTGGTGCGTTTGGTATGGTTGTAGCGAACAACGCTTGCATTGCCGGGGCAGCTGGTGGGTGCCAAGCTGAAGTTGGTTCAGCAAGTGGTATGGCAGCGGCAGCAGCTGTTGAAATGGCTGGAGGTACACCACAGCAGGCGGCAACAGCGATGAGTATTGCGCTTAAGAACATGCTCGGTTTAGTATGTGATCCTGTTGCAGGACTTGTAGAAGTACCGTGTGTAAAACGTAACGCAGCTGGTGCATCAAATGCGATGATTGCAGCTGATTTATCATTAGCTGGTGTAACAAGTGTTATTCCATGTGATGAAGTAATTGAAGCAATGTACCGCATCGGGCAATCGATGCCAAGTGCGCTTCGTGAAACAGCAGAAGGCGGTCTTGCGGCAACGCCAACGGGGCGTCGTATACAGGAAGAAATTTTTGGGAAGAAAAGTGAATAAGAGAAAAACCTTGCTTACTCAGCGAGGTTTTTTTATTTTTCATTTACAAATTTCTCTAACGTTTCACCAAGCTCGTGAGAACGTTTTGTTGCTTCTGTAATACATTGAATAAGCGCTTCTTGAAATTGAAAGCTTTTCAATACTTCAATGCCAGCTTCCGTCGTTCCTCCTGGTGATGTAATTTCTTTTCGTAATATAGAAGGGTGCTTTGTATTTGTTTTTAACATCTCTGCGGCACCAATCATTGTTTGGAGAATAAGTGATTTTGCAACAGTTTCCTCTAGGCCGATTTGTTTTGCGGCATTTTCCATCGCTTCGACAACGTAATAAATATAAGCTGGTCCACTTCCTGACAAAGCGGTCACAGCGTGCATATGCTTTTCTTCTACAACAGAAACAAGACCAATTGTTTCAAAAAGCGTTTTTGCAAGCATGATATGTTCTTCTTTTGCATGAACAGAAGGAGAAATAGCAGTAGCGGATTTTAAAATTGCCGATGATGTATTTGGCATTGCCCGGATGATAGGAACATTTTTTTGTAATAAATTAGTAATGGATGTCGTAGATACACCTGCTAATAATGAAATGATTAATTGATTCTCTGTAATGTAATCTTGTAATGGAGTAAGGGCTTCCACAACATCTTTTGGTTTCATTGCTAAAAATATGATATCGGCATGAGCAAGCAGCTCTTTTTTATCATGTGTACCATGTACTCCGTAGCGATGATGTAACTCTTGCAGTCTTCTTTCATTAGAGCGGTTACTGACAGTAATCTGTTCCCCTTTTACAACGTGAGCTTGTAATAAGCCGGCAAGGGTAGCTTCGGCAATTGAACCTGCACCGATAAAAGCGATTTTTTGTAGTGACATGATGAGTCCTCCTTTTACTGTGTATATGAGAATAACTTATAAATTTACATACATTCGGTTCTTTATAGAAAATCCCTCCTTTTTATCTGAAAATAATGACAAATATTTATGTAAGATGTAAACTGAAGGAAGATTCATTTTTTGAAACGGAAAGAAAGAGGGGGCGAATATGTATGACAGTCATTCATCGAATGGAAATTCCTGTTCCATTTGCAGTTGAAGTAGTCAATGTTTTTTTAGTAGAGGGAGAGACACTCACATTAATTGATACAGGAACAAATACAGAAGAAGCGAGACTTGCACTGGAGAAGCAACTAGGTGCGTTAGGATATCAGATAGAAGATATTGAAACGGTTGTTCTTACACACCATCATGCAGATCATTGCGGATTATTGGATATATTTTCTGAACGAACAAATATTGTTGGACATCCGTGGAATGAACCGTGGATTACACAAGATCCACAATTTCTAAAGCGTTATCAACAGTTCTTTTTAGAAGCATCTGTGCAATTTGGGGTTCCAGAAGTCTTGTTACCACAAGGTGCATTGTTGACGAAAACACTGATTTATTCTTGTAAACGTTCGCTTACACATACTGTACGAGAAGGAGATAGTATTGCTTCTTTACCGGAGTTTACGGTGATTGAAACACCGGGGCATGCCTCTACTCATATTTCTTTATACCGTGAAAGAGATGGGTTGTTAATTGGCGGGGATGCGCTGATTGGACATATTTCTTCTAATCCAATTCTAGAGCCGCCATATGAGGGAGAAACAGAACGAGCACAACCGATGCTGCAGTACAATGAAACATTAAAGCGTTTAGCTCGTATGAATATTTCACGTGTTTTATCAGGGCATGGAGAAGATGTTCTTGATGTAAAAGGACTGGTAAATGAGCGATTACAAAAACAAGGGGCAAGAGCTTTTAAAGTATTAAATTTATTAAAAGAACAACCGATGACAGCATTCGAGGTGTGTGTCAAACTATTTCCTACGTTATATGAAAAGCAGTTGCCGCTTACAATCTCTGAAACAGTTGGACAATTAGACTTTTTAGCATATAATCAACAAGTGATGATTGATAAGTCATCAGAACAATGGATTTACTATGCAAAGTAGGTGACAGCCATGAGCCGACGTTTACAAGACAAAGTAATCGTCATCACAGGAGCTTCAAGTGGAATTGGAGAAGAGCTAGCGATGCAAGTAGCGGAGCAAGGTGCAATCACTGTACTAATTGCTCGTACAGAAGAAAAACTGCGAGCGCTCAAGCAAAAAATTGAAACAGCATATCGTACTTCTTGTCATTGCTATGTTTTGGATGTTAGTAATGAAGAAGAAGTGGAGTTTGTTTTCACACAAATACTTCATGATATAGGACGTATTGATATATTAGTCAATAATGCTGGTTTTGGCGTTTTTAAAACATTCGTTGATGCATCGGTACAAGAAGTAAAGGATATGTTCGATGTAAATGTATTCGGTTTAGTAGCATGTACGAAGGCAGTTTTGCCTTATATGATGAAACGAAATAGTGGGCATATTGTGAATATCGCTTCACTAGCAGGGAAAATTGCAACGCCAAAATCAAGTGCATATGCAGCAACAAAGCATGCAGTATTAGGGTTTACAAATAGTTTGCGTATGGAACTTGCAAATACAAACATTACTGTAACAGCAATTAATCCAGGTCCAATTGATACAAACTTCCATACGATAGCAGATCAATCTGGTACATACGTAAAAAGTGTCGGACGTTACATATTAAAACCAAACTATGTAGCGCAGCAAATTGTAAAAGCAATCGAAATGAAAAAGCGTGAAGTGAATTTACCCAAGTGGATGAATTTAGGACCGATTATTTTTTCATTGTTTCCAGGGTTATTCGAGCGTGTAGCTGGAAAATCATTAAGTAAAAAATAGGAGATTCTCTTTTGAGAATCTCCTATTTTTTACTTAATTAAATTGTCTATTGCTGATTTTAGTTCAATATTTTTTTGAAATAATATCTCTCTTTAAGATAACGTAATATATTCGTATACGACATCCTCTATCGCCTCATACAAATCAATCTCTGTATTACTAGAAAGTATGTTTTGAATACGTTTTATAAGCATTTTATAGTCTTCTTGTGAAGTTGGCGTACATTGATATTGTTGAAAACTTTTTGTAATCATTTTTTGGATTAGTTTTTCATTCATGATTTTTCCCACCTACATGTATATATGTATTGTTTTTATTGTACTTGAATTAGAAAAGAAAGTCTCTATTTTGTTTGTTTGCATAAAATTCACCTATATTAAAAGTTTTATTAGTAAAATGACTTTTAATATAGGTTTTTATTATTTGAAAATTTATAAATATTTAATTGACTCTATAAATATACAATATTATAATCATAATTAAATCTAAAAGGTAATGAGGAGGAATTATGAAAGCGGCAATTATTGGGGCAACTGGATACGGAGGACTTGAGCTTTTACGGTTATTAACACATCATCCAAGTTTTACAGTGACATCGGTACATTCTTTTTCGCAAATTGGAGACGTCATGACAACACCTTATCCCCATTTATCTACTTTTGTTTCTCACACATTAGCAGAAGTAGATGTTGAAGGAATTGCAAAAGAAGCAGATATTGTATTTTTAGCAACACCGGCTGGGGTGTCAGCAAATTTGACTCCAAGTTTACTAGAAGCGGGTATGAGAGTTATTGATTTATCAGGAGATTTTCGAATTCGAAAGCCGTTTATATATGAAGAGTGGTATAAAAAAGAAGCTGCGAAAGAAGAAGTGTTACAACAAGCTGTGTATGGATTAACGGAGTGGAAAAAAGGTGAGATCGCAACAGCAAACTTAATTGCGAATCCAGGATGTTATGCAACAGCAACATTACTGGCGGCAGCTCCTTTAGTAAAAAACGGAATAATTGAAGTGGATTCACTTATTATTGATGCAAAATCAGGGGTTTCTGGAGCTGGAAAGACACCAACAAGTATGACGCATTTCCCAGAAATTCACGATAATTTATACATTTATAAAGTAAATGAACATCAGCATGTTCCGGAAATTGAGCAAATGTTACAAGAGTGGGATGAGAGCATGAAACCAATCACATTTAGTACACACCTTATTCCGATTACAAGGGGAATTATGGTAACACTCTATGCAAAGGTAAAGCAAGAGATAACAGATGTTACACTTCAGCAAATTTATGAAGAGAGTTATTGTCACTCACCGTTTGTAAGAATACGAGAAAAGGGAGTTTTTCCAAGCCCGAAAGAAGTAAGGGGATCTAACTTTTGTGATATCGGAACAGCTTACGATAAGCGGACGGGACGAATTACGATTGTAGCAGTCATTGATAATGTAATGAAGGGTGCAGCTGGGCAGGCTGTACAAAATGCAAATATATTGGCAGGAGTGAAAGAAACGGAGAATTTACACTTTATGCCGCTATATCCGTAAGGGGGAAGAATCATGATTGAAACAGTATTATGCACGAAGATAGAAAACGGTTCGATTGTAACACCAAAAGGATTTGCAGCAATTGGAATTCATGCGGGGTTAAGAAAAGAGAGAAAAGATATAGGAGCAATTGTGTGTGAAGTGCCAGCTAGCTGTGCGGCTGTTTATACACAAAATCAATTTCAAGCAGCTCCTCTTATTGTTACGAAAGAAAGTATTGCTGCCAAGGAAAAATTACAAGCTATTGTTGTCAATAGTGCAAATGCAAATTCTTGTACAGGCGAACAAGGACTACAAGATGCATATGAAATGCGTGCATTAGCAGCTAAGCAGTTTCATGTAGAGGAGCATTATGTTGCGGTAGCGTCTACAGGAGTTATTGGAGAGCCTCTACCGATGGAAAAAGTGCGAAGCGGTATTTCTTTTTACAACCATCAAAAGAAGTAGAGATTGCGGCATCATTTTATGAAGCGATTTTGACAACAGATTTAGTTGCGAAACAATCGTGCTATAAGCTCTCTATTGAAGGAAAAGAGGTTGCAATTGCCGGGGCTGCAAAAGGTTCAGGAATGATTCACCCGAATATGGCAACGATGCTTGGGTTTATTACGACTGATGTAAATATAGAAAGTGAAGCGTTGCAAAGAGCATTGTCACAAATTACGAATCATACATTTAATCAAATTACGGTCGATGGAGATACGTCTACAAATGATATGGTACTTGTTATGGCAAGCGGCCTATCAAACACAACCGCAATATGTGAAGAACATCCAGAATGGGAGAAGTTTTTGATGGCACTTGAAAAGGTGTGTGAAGATTTAGCAAAGCAAATTGCGAAAGATGGAGAAGGGGCGACAAAGTTAATTGAAGTAAATGTGCATGGCACACGCACTGTAGAAGAAGCAAATATGATTGCGAAGAAAATTGTCGGTTCCAATCTTGTAAAAGTAGCTGTATACGGCGAAGATGCAAACTGGGGACGTATTATTAGCGCAATTGGACAAAGCGGCATTGTAATTGAAACGAGTACGGTGGATATTAATGTTCAGTCGATTGCAGTATTAAAAGGTAGTGAACCGCAACATTTTTCAGAAGAAGAGATGAAACAACTGTTACAGCAATCAGAGATTGTTATAGATGTATATGTACATCTTGGCAAAGCCAGTGGAAGAGCATGGGGATGCGATTTAAGTTATGAATATGTGAAAATTAATGCTTGTTATCGCACATAAGGAGAGAAGAAATGAGAGAGCGTATTGTAATAAAGTGTGGCGGTAGTATGTTAGCTCGTTTAGGTGAAACATTTTTTCAATGTATGAAACAAATGGCACAAATATATGACGTGATTGTTGTTCATGGCGGTGGGCCTGAAATTGATGCGATGCTTAATAAATTAAGTATCCCAATTGAAAAGAAAGATGGACTGCGTGTAACAACAGCAGAGGTAATGGAAGTTGTGCAAATGGTTTTATGCGGTAGTACAAATAAGACATTTGTTTCAAAGTTAAATGAACAAGAACTTGGAGCAATTGGATTATCCGGCTGTGATGGAAAGTTATTGCAAGTTGTTCCGTTAGAAGAGAAGTTTGGCTTTGTCGGTGAAGTGCAATATGTTCAAACGATGTTACTAGAACATTTGTTAGTAAATCAGTTTATTCCTGTTGTTGCACCAGTTGGAGTCATGGCTGGACAGGTATACAACGTCAATGCAGATACAGCGGCAGCAGCAATTGCGACAGCGATGAATGCGAAAAATTTAATTTTTATTACAGATGTAGATGGTGTCATATATAAGGAGGAGCTTCTTGAGCAAGCAGAGGAAAAGCAGCTTCTAGATCTTATAGACAATGGAATTATTACTGGTGGAATGATTCCGAAAGTGAAAGCAGCACTGAAGTCACTAGAACTAGGTGTAAAGGATGTTGTAATTGTAAACGGTACACAACGTTTTCTGACAAATAAAGGAGAGTGGATTGGTACAACAATAAAAAAAGGGGGATCTATAATGGGACAGCATGTTTTTCCAACATACAGTAGACGAAACATTGAAATTGTGAAAGGTAGCGGCACAAAGGTTACAGATAAACAAGGAAAGCAATATTTAGATTTCACTTCTGGAATTGCGGTATGCAATTTAGGACATTGTCATCCAGCGGTGGTAAATGCTGTGGAAGAACAGTTAAAGACAATATGGCATATTTCAAATTTATTTCCCCATACAGTGCAAGAAGAAGTCGCTGCGCTATTAACGAAAGATCGAGAATTAGACTATGCATTTTTTTGTAATAGCGGAGCCGAAGCGAATGAAGCAGCGCTGAAGTTAGCGCGTAAGCATACAGGGAAATCAGTCGTGATCACGTGTAAACAATCGTTTCACGGACGAACGTTTGGAACAATGAGTGCAACAGGGCAATCTAAAATCCATGATGGATTCGGCCCGCTCCTCCCAAGTTTTCTGCATCTTCCTTTTAATGATATTGCTGCGTTTCAAGAAGCGATGAATGAAGAAGTCGCAGCTGTTATGGTGGAAGTTGTGCAGGGAGAAGGTGGCGTTCTTCCTGCAGATATCACATTTTTACGTGAAATCGAGAAGTTGTGTCATGCACACGATGCACTTTTTATCGTAGATGAAGTGCAGACCGGAATTGGAAGAACAGGGACGTTATTTGCATACGAACAAATGGGGATTTCCCCTGATATTGTCACAGTTGCAAAAGCGCTTGGAAATGGTATTCCAGTTGGAGCGATGCTTGGGAAAAAGGAATTAGGATCTGTTTTTTCCCCTGGGACACATGGTTCGACGTTTGGCGGGAATTTTATCGCGATGACAGCTGCAAAAGAAGTATTACAAATTATTTCACAACCTTCTTTTTTGCAAGAAGTACAAGAAAAGGGAGCATATTTTTTACGAAAATTACAAGAAGAATTACAGGATATGAATTGGATTATTGATATTCGCGGGAAAGGACTTATGATTGGGGTTGTTTGTAAAGGAGAAGTTAGTCCTATGATAACGGCGTTAGAGGAAGAAGGGCTTCTTGTTTTGCAAGCCGGGTCAAATGTGCTGCGTATATTACCGCCACTTATCGTAACAAAAGAAGAAATCGATGAAGCAGTACATATGATAAATCGTGTATGCAAACAAGTATTGATTAAATAGAGGGGGAATTCGTATGAAAACAATGTCTGTACCTAAACTTCAAACAAAGGATATTTTAACATTAGAAGAATTAACGAAAGAAGAAATCATTGCAATTATTGAGTTTGCGATGTATGTAAAAAAAGAAAAAACATTGCCCTTATTAAATGGTAAAATTTTAGGATTAATCTTTGATAAGCATTCTACTCGTACACGTGTATCATTTGAAGCTGGTATGATTCAGCTTGGAGGACACGGTATGTTTTTAAGCGGTAAAGAATTGCAGCTCGGTAGAGGAGAAAGCATTGCAGATACGGCCAAAGTGCTGTCACAATATATTGACGGAATTATGATACGAACATTTTCACATGCGGAAGTAGAAGAATTAGCAAAAGAAGCGACAATTCCAATTATTAATGGATTAACAGATGATCACCATCCATGTCAAGCGCTGGCAGATTTAATGACGATTTATGAAGAAGTGAATACATTCCAAGATATCAAACTTGCTTACGTTGGAGATGGAAATAATGTTTGTCATTCATTGCTGCTTGCAAGTGCAAAAGTGGGAATGAATATTACAGTTGCAACGCCTCCAGGATATGAAGCGGATGAAGAGATTGTAAAACGTGCAATAGAAATTGCAAAGGGAACAGGAGCTAAAATTGAAGTTACGCATAATCCAAAAGAAGCTGTTAAAGAAGCAGATTTTATTTATACAGACGTTTGGATGAGCATGGGCCAAGAAAATAGTAAGGAGAAATATGAATTATTTCAGCCATATCAAGTAAACGAGCAGCTCACTCAGTATGCAAAATCAACTTATCATTTCTTACATTGTTTGCCTGCTCATCGTGAAGAAGAAGTAACCTCAGCAATTATTGATGGGCCACAATCAATTGTATTTCAGCAAGCCGGCAATCGTTTGCATGTACAAAAGGCATTATTAGTCAGTTTATTACAAGAAAAACAACCTTCTTCATAATGGAAGGTTGTTTTTTATTTAAAATGTCTTATTGAGATTTCGCATTTTTTCTTTGTATACTTTATAATAGTAAATAACAGAAAAATAAAAGAGAGATGATTCAGATGCGAGCAACTAAGAAAACGTATTCATTCTTTCAGCGTATTTGGCGAGGAGTGAAGTTAAATTATTATAAATTATTGCGTGCACCAGAAGGTGCGAAAATTGTAGCGAGAGGATTTGCTGTTGGTTTTGGAATAGAAATGTTAGTTATTCATACAGCATCTCTCATATATCTTATTTTTTATCCGCTCGTTCGATTATTGAACGGTTCGTTTCCAGCAGCTGTTATCGGCAATCTTATCGGAAAAGCATCATTTTTACCTGTTATTCTAATTCCGTTCGCGCATGCACTTGGAAAACTTATTTATCCATTTGAAGTAAAAACAATGCCGTATCACCACTATACAATAAAAGACTTTTTTTCAAGTAATGGGCTAACGATGTTAAAAAACCTGTTACAAAACGAATTGTATGTAATAATCGGAATGACAATTATAGGAATTGTATTCGGCATAATTGCTTATTTTGTTATGTACTATTTATACGAAAAAAATCGCAAACTGAGATTGACAAGAAGAAAGAAACAAATAAAAAGGCCCATTACACAAATATAATGAATGCACATCAAATTCCCTTTTTGAATATGCTTCTAAAAAGGGGGAGTTGATGTTTTTTTCTTATTATGCTCCTAGGTACTATCCACATATTGTATATTATCCTGTCCCATATGTAAGACAGATACAACCATCACAAGAAAATAAACCGTATTTAACTACTTGGCCGTATTCCAATGTATATTATGGAAATTATTACGAAACATAAAGCTGCTTCTATCTAGAAGCAGCTTTATATATTTGCTTTCATAATTAAGTTTTGAATTGTTTGTAGCGAATGGGTAAGTTGTTCCCGGTCGCTTGCTGATAACGTTTGTAAATTTTCTTTCAGTTTTTCTAAAAGGAATTGTTTGTATTGGTTTACCAATAATTTCCCTTCAGCTGTAAGAGACATTAAAATAACACGCCGATCTTTTTCGCTATAATGGCGCTCTACAAGTTCTTCTTGAATGAGTTTGTTTAGCAATGGTGTCATATTCGGTCTCGAAATAGCTAGACGTTTTCCGATTTCTGAAACTGCTAATGTATCTCGTTCATGCAATAACAATAACACCTGTGTATGTGATGGTGGCATATGTCGACGAGAAGAGAACTCTCCAGGAAGCATAAACTTGCGATAAAAAAGAGGCACTAACGAAAGAAGATGATCAACGATACGCTCCCACTCACGTGACTCCATATAACAGGCCCCCTTCTATTCTTATTGTAACAAAAAATCACGATGTATAAAAATAGAATTATTTGCTTTTATATTGATTCCGCCCAAACAAGCGGTATGTGTGAGTGGTACAAGATGGAAGCCCGTCTGTAACGGCCCGATTGGTTCAACTAACCATAAGTAGGGAACCCACCTACTTACGGCAATTTCACTTTATCCCGCCCAAACAAGCGGTATGTGTGAGTGGTACAAGATGGAAGCCCGTCTGTAACGGCCCGATTGGTTCAACTAACCGTAAGTAGGAAAACCGCATACTTACGGCAGTTTCACTTTATCCCGCTCAAACAGGCGGTAGTTTGGGATAATTCAAGGTGTAAAACCGCCTGTAAGGGCTCGATTGGTTCAACTAACCGTAAGGAGGAAAATCGCCTACTTACGGAAGTTTCACTTTATATGATAACACTTGCTGTACAAAGGATTCTGCAATTTTTTCATATCCTTTATCATTCGGATGAACTTGGTCGTATAGTAAGTCTTTTTGATCAGTTGGTAATAATTTACGAATCGGTAATACGAGTGAAGGTTGATTTTCTTTTGAAATCGAATATATTGTTTTGTTCCAGCTATCTAAGAAAACATTTGCGTAAGAAGCGATAGGATCTTCGAGTTTTAATGGGTTATAGAGCTCAGATAAAATGATGAGTGCATTCGGATTAGACATACGAATGGTCTTTACGATGTTTTGTAAATCGCGTTCAAAACGATCTTGCTCTTCATTTAATAATTTCATTCCTTCCGTAATACCGACATTTTTGTTTATGTGTAAAATGTTATTCCCACCAATACTAATTGTAATAATGTGGGCATCTTTTATTTTTTGTTTTACTTCTTCTGTTTGTACCATTTGAAGTAAACCATCTGTTGTTAAGCCGTTTACAGCAAGGTTATCGACAGTAATTTGTTTGTGCAATTGCTCTTCTAATTCCTGAGAAGCAATTTGTGTATAGCCACCTTGTGTAGACCCGTAGCCTTTTGCAAGAGAATCACCTAAGACAAGATGATGTAGTGTTGCATCTGTTTGTGAATCAATCCAATGCGGAGCAGTTGCTGTTGGAGATTCCTTTTGAACATTTGTCTCATGATTCTTTTCATAATCCAAAAATATAATGATAAGAAGGAGGAGACAAAGTGCAGATAAAATGATTTTTTTCATCGTTATACCCTCCTTATAAATGGTTATTGTACCATATTCATTAGGAGAAGTAATGGAGTAGGTATTATACCTTCAAAAAAAATTACATTATTTTTACAGAAAATTTGTGGAAGTCTGTCAAAATTCGTTGACGATATAAATTACTGTTCGTTATGATAAATATCAGACGGGTAGATTTATTATTATGTTCTCAAAAGAAGTAAGACAACTAACTTCTTTAAGAATCTGATTGTGTGAAGGGATACACACCTAACATTCTACTTTGTCGCAGGGGATTATTTTATAAGGGGGATTTTTTTGTGAAAAAATCAACAAAAACGTTGGCTGGTGCTGTGCTTGCATTAGGAGTTATTGCTCCGCAAATATGGCCTATACATGTACATGCAGAGGAAGAGGGAAGTACTGTAAAACTAAGAATATTAGAAACATCTGATATTCATGTGAACTTAATGAATTATGATTATTATCAAACAAAAACAGATAATAAAGTAGGATTAGTTCAAACAGCGACTCTTGTTAATCAAGCGAGGGAAGAGTCAAAAAACTCTGTTTTATTTGATGATGGAGACGCGCTGCAAGGAACACCGCTTGGCGATTATGTAGCAAAAGTAAAAGGATTAGAAGGAGATTATGTACATCCATTGTATCGTTTAATGAATATGATGAAATATGACGTCATTTCTCTTGGAAACCATGAATTTAACTACGGTTTAGATTATTTAAAACAAGCGACTAGCAAAACACAGTTTCCTGTAATTAACTCGAATGTATATGATGCAAAAAGTGGTGAAAATTATTTCAAACCGTACCATGTGTTTGAAAAAGAAGTAGAAGATGAAGCTGGTCAAAAACATAAAGTAAAGATTGGCGTAATGGGCTTTGTTCCACCACAAATTATGAGCTGGGATAAAGCGAATTTAGAAGGAAAAGTAATAGCGAAAGATATTGTAGAAACAGCGAAAGAAATGATTCCAAAAATGAAAGCAGAAGGTGCAGATGTTATTGTTGCGTTAGCACACTCTGGCATCGATAAGAATGGATACAATATTGGAATGGAGAATGCTTCTTATTATTTAACGGATATTCCTGGTGTTGATGCGGTATTAACAGGACATTCCCATGCGGTTGTAACCGATACATTTAATGGTGTTCCGGTTGTAATGCCTGGTGCTTTTGGGAGTAACTTAGGAATTATTGATATGGAATTGAAGCAAGTCAATGGAAAATGGGAAGTACAAAAAGATAAATCTGAACCTTCTGTTCGCCCAATTGCAGATAGTAAAGGAAATGCAAAAGTAGAATCAGATCCATCTTTAGTAGCAGCAATAAAGGATGATCATGAAGCGACAATTAAATATGTAAACACACCAGTTGGTGAAACAACAGCACCAATTAATAGTTATTTTGCGCTTGTACAAGATGATCCATCTGTTCAACTTGTAACAAATGCACAAAAGTGGTATACAGAGCAGAAGATGAAGGGCACAAAATTTGAAGGTTTGCCAATTTTATCAGCAGGTGCACCGTTTAAAGCGGGTGGACGTAACGGATCTACATATTATACAGATATTCCAGCTGGAACGCTTGCAATTAAAAACGTTGCGGACTTATACGTATATCCAAATACATTATATGCAGTGAAAATAAATGGCGCTCAGTTGAAAGATTGGTTAGAGATGTCTGCTGGTCAATTTAACCAAATTGATTCAAGTAAAACAGATGAGCAAAAATTAGTGAATATAAATTACCCAACATATAACTTCGATGTGTTAGATGGCGTTAAATATGAAATTGATGTAACACAGCCAGCTAAGTTTGACAAAGATGGAAAAGTTGTAAATGAAGCTGCAAATCGTATTGTGAACTTAATGTATGATGGAAAACCGGTAACTGACAATCAAGAGTTTGTTGTAGCAACGAATAATTACCGTGGTAGCAGTCAAACATTCCCAGGTGTAAGTAAAGGAGATGTGATTTTGCAATCTCCTGATGAAACGCGTCAAATTATTGTAGAATATATGAAACAAATGAAAACAATTAACCCGACAGCAGATAAAAACTGGACGTTTAAACCAATTGCTGGTGAGAAATTGAATATAACATTTGATTCTTCACAGAACGCCCAAAAATATATAGAAAAAGACGGGAATATTTCTTATGTTAGTCCATCAGAAAATGAATTTGCGAAATATGCGATTGATTTAACGAAAAAGAATGAATCAACTGGTGGAGATAACGAGACTAATCAACCAACGACGCCACCGGATAATAATAACGGTGAAGATCAACCGAAAACACCAGAAGATAATAATAACGGGGAAGAGACGCCGACAACTGCAGATTCAGTTCAAGATCAACCGCAAACAGATAATAGCTTGCCGAAAACAGGGGCGAATGTGTTTACGACATTAGCAGCAGGACTTGCATGTATTGGTGCAGGTGCGCTAGTGCTATTTAGAAGAAAGAAATTAAATAAATAATAAAGAAAAGTCCACTGCTATGCAGCGGACTTTTCTTTATGTTCTTTATCCCATGAAAGGCCAAAGCCTGTGAATCCCACGAGTAAAGTGATAATTGGGCAAAGTAAGCAGAAAACTGTGTATGGAAGGTAGCTCACCGTGGGTACGTTTAGGACACTTGTGAGAAACACACCACTAACTCCCCATGGTACAAGTGGATTAATAACTGTACCTGCATCTTCTAATACACGTGATAGATTGCGGCGTTTTAATCCCATCTCATCGTATTTTTCTGCAAATGCTTGACCTGGTAAGATGATTGATAAGTATTGTTCGCCAAGTAAAAAGTTAACACCGATTGCAGTAATTGCTGTAGAGAAGATTAAACGTCCGCTCGTTTTGACAAAGCTTGAAATTGCTGCCATAAGTTGCTTAATAATTCCCATTTCTTGTAGCAATCCTCCCATGCCAAGAGAAAGGAAAATAAGGGCAACAGACATTAACATACTTTGTAATCCGCCGCGTGTTAATAAACTATCAATATCTTTTACACCTGTATGCGATACATATCCGTTTTGCATAATATTAATTAAATTTGTAAGAGATGTATTTGGAGTAAAAATAAATAGAATGATAATACCTGAGATAATACCAGCAAGTAAAGTTGGAACTGCTGGAACTTTTTTATAGCTAATACAAATAGCACAAGAACTGGAAGTAAGGTAATTACGGAAATCGTTGCATGTTCTTGTAATGTTTCTGTGAAAGATCCAAACTGAAGTTTTCCAGAAGCGTCTTTCCCAAGAATGAAGAAAATAATGAGTGAAATAATAAATGCTGGTACAGTCGTCCAAAGCATATTTCGAATATGGTCAAACATGTCTACTTTTGAGACAGCTGGTGCTAAGTTTGTTGTATCAGAAAGAGGTGACATTTTGTCTCCAAAGAAGGATCCGGAAATAACAGCACCAGCAACTAAAGCAGCATCGTAACCAAGGGCACTTCCCATCCCCATGAAAGCAATTCCAACTGTTGCAGCTGTTGTAAAGGCACTGCCAATACTAGTGCCGATAATAGAACATACGATAAAGACCGTTGGTAAGAAAATTTTCGGTGAAACAATTTGAAAACCGTACACCATTAATGTTGGAATTGTCCCTGCAGCAATCCAAACGCTAATTAATACACCGACAAGTAAAAAGATAAAAATAGATGGCAGACCAGCTGAAATTCCATTTCTCATTCCTGTTTCCATAACAGACCATGGAATTTTTTTGCGAATCCAAACGCTAATAATATGACAATCCCAAATAAAATAGGAATATGAGGCATAACTTGTAATTGAATGACGCTAAAGCCGATACAGAAAAAGATAAGAGCTGTTAGTATAATAGATGCTCGTTTTGAAATCATGATAATAAATCCTCCCTAGATGTTATGTTTTACTATGATTTGAAAAAATACGCCAATATCGAATAATTCCCCCGGCCGTTGAAAATCGCATACTACTTCTCTCCTTTTTTAAAAATAAAAAACGCCCCTGCAATATATGCAGGGACGAAAATAATCGCGGTACCACCCTAGCTTGTGAAATGTACGTATGACAATTAAAGGTATACACCGATCGATCAAAATAAAAAACGCCCCTGCAGTATATGCAGGGACGAAAACATCGCGGTACCACCCTAAATTGTGAAACAAAAAACATTTCACCACTTTGCAGAAATAACGGTCTGTAACCGTCTTTCACTACTCCAACTGTTTCGTAAAAGAAGCTTAAGGGGTAATTCATACTCCGTTCTGTACTGATTCGCACCAACCATCAGCTCTCTGAAAGCATGAAACGAAATACTACTAAATCCTATCATTGCCGATTCATATCGTGTTAGTAAATTTTTATCATAAATAAGAGAAGCATGTCAATAGTTATTTTTGAATTCATACGATAGAAATAATATAAAGAAAATTAACGCAAGTCATATTATTGTTCGTTATAATGAATATGAAAGGAGGAGAAAACATGAAGATGAAAATTATAATTGTTTCTATGGTGTTCACAGTCGTCGGCGGTGCTGGAATTTATACAGCGTTTGCGGCATCTCCTAATTTAATAAAGACAAGTGCTGAAAAACCACAAGAAACGGTACAACAAAGTAAAGAAGAAAAGAACGTAGGTGAAGAAGAGAAAATACAGAAAACAGCCAATAAATTAGGAGTTTTTACAGAAGGGAAAACAAAAGAACAGATCCAAAAAGAAATAGATGTAGTGCGTTATGAAAAGCGACAAGAGCTTCTTCGAGAGCATGCAAAAGAGCTCGGAATTGAAATAGAAGGCAAAACAGATGAACAATTGATTCAGGAGATTGGTAAAATTCAGCACGGTAAATAGGACGACTTATCATAGGATAAGTCGTTCTTTTTTAAGAATAATATAGCATTGAAAAAGAATTGACAGTGTTTGTTCTATAATGTTAACCTTAAATAAAAATAAGTTAACATTAGAGGTGACAATCGTGACTGTAAGAAGTATTGATCAAACTTTTACATATGAGGAACTAGCTCAAAAAAATAAAGACTATGTGTGGCATCCATTTACCCAAATGAAAGATTTCTTGGAGGATGATCCAGTCATTATTGAAAGAGGAGAAGGAAGAAAATTATACGATGTGAATGGAAAAGGATATTGGGACGGTGTATCATCCATTTGGCTTAATGTTCACGGCCACCATGTACAAGAGCTGGATGATGCTATTCGTGAGCAACTAAATAAAATAGCGCACTCTACATTGCTAGGTATTGCGAATGTGCCAAGTATTTTGTTAGCCGAAAAAATTATTGAAATTGTACCAAATGGACTGAAGAAAGTTTTTATTCTGACTCTGGTGCCACATCGGTTGAGATTGCAATTAAAATGGCATTTCAATATTGGCAGCATAAAGGAAAACCTGAAAAGAAAAAGTTTATTACGATGAAAGAAGCGTATCATGGTGACACAATTGGAGCGGTATCTGTTGGAGCTATTGATATGTTTCACCAAGTGTATAGTACGCTTCTATTTGATACGTTAAAAGTACCATATCCGTATACATATCGTTCTCCTTATGGGGAAAATCACCAAGTTATTGTGAAAAAACATTTAGAAGAAATGGAAGAGATGTTGCGACAAAATCACGAAGAAGTAGCAGCTGTTATTGTAGAGCCTCTTGTACAAGGAGCGAGCGGCATTATTACAATGCCAGAGGGCTATTTAAAAGGATTGCGAGAACTTTGTACAGCTTATAATGTTCTTCTTATTACAGATGAAGTAGCCACAGGATTTGGCAGAACGGGTAAAATGTTTGCATGTGAACATGAGGGCGTTACTCCGGATATTTTAACGGCTGGAAAAGGGTTAACAGGAGGATATTTACCAGTTGCAATTACAGTAACAACCGATGAAATTTATAATGCTTTTTTAGGTGACTATGAGGAGCAAAAAACATTTTTCCATGGTCATAGTTATACAGGGAATCCATTAGGTTGTGCAGTAGCACTTGCGAATTTGAAATTATTTGAAACTACAAACCTTATAGAAGCTGTTGCTCATAAAGCGGAATATATTGCAAAACGGTTAGAAGTTTTTCATGAATTTAAACATGTGGGAGATATTCGTCAGCGTGGTTTTATGATTGGTCTTGAGCTCGTAGAAAACAAAGAAACGAAAGAAGGGTATTCTTGGCGGGAACAAATGGGTGTGAAGGTTTGTAGAAGAGCACGTGATTTAGGTATGATTCTTCGTCCATTAGGAAATGTTGTTGTATTTATGCCGCCGCTCGCTTCTACAATAGAAGAACTTGATGATATGATTACGATTTTACATCAAGCAATTCAAGAAGTAACGGAGGGATAATGATGAGAGGTTTCTTTGTGACAGCAACTGATACTGAAGTAGGCAAAACGGTTGTAACAGGTGCATTAGCAGGTGTACTTCGTCAGCGTGGTCATAATATCGGTGTGTATAAACCACTGCAAAGCGGTCATCTTTCCTCTCATCCAGAAGGTGATGCTGCCCGCTTGAAAGCAGCGGCAAGTGTGATGACATCATGCGAAGAGATTTG
The DNA here is from genome assembly GCF_055814245.1 of Bacillus sp. EA-CB0995. Taxonomy (NCBI): domain Bacteria; kingdom Bacillati; phylum Bacillota; class Bacilli; order Caryophanales; family Bacillaceae; genus Bacillus; species Bacillus sp. EA-CB0995. The sequence goes on from NZ_CP169269.1 coordinate 1,524,032, forward strand.
TCCTTATTCAGTTGAAGAACCGCTTGCACCGCGTTTAGCTATGAAACGGGCAGGAAGACAAGTACTATTATCAGATATTACAAAGCATTACAAAGAATTATCAAAACAATTTGATTCTTTGTTTGTAGAAGGTGCTGGTGGGCTTGTAGTTCCTTACACAGAAGATGCGCTCGTTGTCGATTTTGCGAAACAGTTACAATTACCGTTACTTATTGTAGCACGTCCAACACTTGGTACAGTGAATCATACTGTTTTAACTATTTCTTATGCAAAAGCACAAGGACTATCAGTCGCAGGTGTCATTTTTTCTGGGTGCCAACAATATGAAAAAGAGAGAGTGCTAGAAAATAAAAAAATGATTGAAGAGTTAAGTGACGTACCGGTTATTGGATTATTACCAGCGCTTCGTGAAGGATTTACACGAAATGAACTATTACAAGCAGCAGAAGAGAGCATTGCTATCTCAAAATTAGAGGAGTTTTTGCGTCATGAATCCAGTGTGGGAAGCACATTTTCAGTCTAAATTAACGAGTCTTACAGAAACATCACAGCACCGAACATTATTCGTGACGGAACATGCAGAAAAAACGTGGCTCGTTCGAAATGGAAAGAGGCTGCTAAATCTAGCCTCAAATAATTACTTAGGATTAGCTGGAGATGGACGGTTAAAAGAAGCTGCAATGGAAGCAACAAAAAGGTATGGGACAGGAGCAACAGCATCCCGTTTTGTTGTAGGTAACTATCCGTTATATGAAGAAATTGAACAACGTATATGCGCATGGAAAGAAACTGAAAAAGCACTAATTGTGAATAGCGGTTACACAGCAAATGTTGGAGCGATTTCTTCACTTGTAGGCCGGCATGACATTGTGTTTAGCGATAAGCTCAATCATGCAAGTATCGTAGATGGCATCGTATTAAGCGGTGCAGAGCATAAGCGCTATCGTCATAATGATATGGAACATTTAGAGAGATTGCTGAAATCTGCTCCAGCAGAAAAACGAAAGCTGATCGTCACAGATACTATTTTTAGCATGGATGGAGATAGGGCTCATCTAGAGGATCTAGTAATGCTGAAAGAAAAGTACGGAGCGCTTCTTATGGTTGATGAGGCGCATGCTGGCGGAGTTTACGGCAAGAATGGAGCAGGCCTTGCTCATAAGCATCCAGAATTGGCAAAGTGTGTAGATATTCATATGGGTACGTTTAGTAAAGCGCTAGGTTGTTATGGTGCTTACATTACCGGACGAGCTGTTTGTATTGATTATATGATCAATACTATGCGCAGTTTAATTTTTACAACTGCTTTACCTCCAGGAATGCTTGGAGCAATCGGGGAAGCAATTGAAATTGTAAGCAAAAATGAAGTGTATCGTCAAAGGTTAATAGAAAATGGCCAATATTTCCGCACCACTCTGCAAGAAGCTGGTTTTCAGATTGGAGAAAGCACCACGCATATTGTTCCTGTTATTGTGGGTTCTAATGAAGCAGTGCTTCGTTTTAGTATGAAATTGCAAGAGGCAGGAATAGCGGCAATTGCCATTCGTCCCCCTACTGTTCCACAGCATAGTTCACGCATTCGGTTTGCTGTAACAGCACAGCATGCGAATGATGATTTACAGTGGGCAGCCCAGCGGATTGTACAAATTGGAAAGGAGGAAGGGGTGATTTCATGAAGCAATTTAGCCTTGTGCTTATTCCTGGATGGGGCATGGAGGAACAAATTTGGGAGTCGTTTCTTCCATATGTACATGATGTTCCAGTACACGTTGTTCATTGGCGGAATGTTGAAGATCAACAGGATTTTGAACGACGAATCATAGAGGTAGCTAAAGATAAAGAAGTGATTTTAATTGGCTGGTCACTTGGTGCATTGGCAACCCTTCAAGTTTATAATTCATTGCAAACGAAAGGGATCGTTTTATTAGGAGGAACAGCGAAATTTACAATGGACTCTGATTATGTACATGGATGGAAAGGGTCTTTTGTCGAAAGACTGAAACGAAGTCTTCTCAAACAAAAAGATGCTACGTTGAAAAAATTTTATGTAAGCATGTTTTCAAAGACGGAGCAGGAAATGGGAGAGGAGCAGGCATTTCTAAAAATAGCTGAGGAGTTTCAAGGTGATTCGATTGACTCTTTGCAATGTGGACTTGATTACTTAATAAAAACAGATGCCAGAGAACAGCTGCAGCAAATAGATGTTCCGTTATTACTTCTTCATGGAAAAGCTGATGCCATTTGTCCTCCTTCTGCAGCGCAGTATATACGCGAAAAAACAAATGCATCGCTAACGATTATAGAGGAAGCTGGACATGCACTTTGTTTTACACATGCAGAACGATGTGCTAAAGAAATTCTACAGTTTGTAAAGGAGATACAACAAAATGATCAACAAGCCGTTGTTACAAAAACGATTTAATCAAGCTGCTGTATCTTATGATCAATATGCAAATGTACAAAAAAAGATGGCAGACCAGCTGCTTGTTTATATGAAAGAACATTACGATGCAGCGGCGCAAATCCGTATTTTAGAGCTTGGATGCGGCACAGGTTATGTAACAGAGAGACTAGCGACATCTTTTCCAAATGCGACGATTACAGCTGTGGATTTTGCAGAAAGTATGATTGCGAAAGCAAAAACGCAGCGCAATATGGAGTCTGTTACATTTCGATGTGAAGACATTGAACATATTAAACTTTATGAACAATATGATGTGATGATATCCAATGCAACGTTTCAATGGCTAAACGATTTATCGGCTACGTTAGCGAATTTATATAATCATTTACATGAAGATGGTGTGCTACTATTTTCGACGTTTGGAAATAAAACATTTCATGAGCTTCATACATCATTTCAGCGTGCAAAAACAACGTGTGCAATAGCTGATGCAACAACTGTTGGCCAAATTTTTTAACAGGACTACAGTTGCAAGAGTTATGTAAAAGAATAACGGGGGATATACATGTTGCTGAAACGTGTTACATAGAAACATTTGCTACAGTTCGTGAGTTTTTACAATCCATTCGTAAAGTTGGGGCTACGAACAGTAATGAAGAATCCTATTGCCAAAGTCCTTCTATCTTTCGTAATATGCTTCGCATATATGAACGAGATTTTATGGAAGATGGAAGAATTGCAGCAACATATCATGCTTTATTTTCTTATATGAAAAAAGAGGGAAGAGAATAAATGAAACATGTACAAACGAAAACAAATTGGAAGCAAATCGCATCTGAGGTAGTGCAAGGAAGAGCTGTAACGAAAGAAGAAGCGCTGAACATTCTGCAAGCAAATGATGAAGAAATTTTAGAAATTATGAATGCTGCGTATGTGATTCGTCATCATTATTTTGGAAAAAAGTAAAACTAAATATGATTATTAATACGAAATCTGGTCTATGCCCGGAGGATTGTGGGTATTGTTCCCAATCAATCGTATCAGAGGCTCCCATTGATAAGTATGCTTGGTTAACGCAAGAGAAGATTGTAGAAGGTGCACATGAAGCGATTCGACGCAAGGCAGGTACATATTGTATTGTTGCTTCCGGCCGCCGTCCAACTAATAAAGAAGTAGAACATGTCATTGGAGCGGTAAAAGAAATCCGTGATACGACTGATTTGAAGATTTGCTGTTGTTTAGGATTTTTAAATGAAGATCAAGCGCAGCGTCTTGCAGAAGCTGGTGTGCATCGTTACAATCATAATTTAAATACGCATGTAGATAATTATGAGAGTATTTGCTCAACTCATACGTACGACGATCGTGTTGATACAGTTGAAAAAGCGAAGCATGCGGGTATATCACCATGTTCGGGTGCTATTTTCGGAATGGGAGAAACGAAGGAGCAACGTGTAGAAATTGCATTTGAATTAAAACGCATAGATGCGGATTCTATCCCATGTAATTTCCTTGTTGCTGTAAATGGAACACCGTTAGAAGGGCAAAAGAATTAACACCAGTAGAGTGCTTAAAAGTATTAGCAATGATGCGCTTTGTGAATCCGTCAAAAGAAATTCGGATTTCTGGCGGACGTGAAATTAATTTACGCTCTGTTCAGCCACTTGGTTTATTTGCTGCAAACTCAATCTTTGTTGGTGATTATTTAACGACAGATGGCCAAGAGCCAACAGCAGACTGGGGAATGATTGAAGATTTAGGATTTGAAATTGAGGAATGTGCGTTGTAATAAAGTGAAACTTCCATCAGTAGGGGGTTTTTCATCCCCCACCTATCTTCCTTGTTTCTCTTTGAATCTTGAGGTGGGGTCTTACTGCCCGTTAATGCGGGATAAAGTTACATGGATTGTAGTTGCGAGAAATCAATAAAGATTAGGGAAGAAAGCTCTTGATATAGGAGCTTTCTTTTTTGTAAATAAAATGTAATAAAACGTATATAACCCCTGTGGTCATTCAACTTGTAAGGCGATGAACATGATATGCAGCCGAATTTCCCGCTCCGCAATTGTACATAGTAAGAGAGATATCAACAACGGTTTGGAGAGATTTGTATGCATAAATATATATTAGCAATTATGAGCTTTCTTATTTTGTTAAAAGCAATTAGTGCAGACCCAGTGAAAGCAATTGAAAATCCTGAACAGAAAGATATGCAAGCGAGAATTGAGCAGCATTTTCGGCATCAAGCTGAGTATTTTGGAATTGAAACAGAAGGAAAAGATTTAAAAGAAGTGGGCAGAGAGCTTCATATTGCACAAGAGGAACAGAGAAAAGAAAAAATGAGAAAGCAAAAAGAGGCCGAAGCCTCTTTTGGTTGTTTGCTCGAAACCTAACCAGCCATAAGAGCCCGATTGGTTCAACTAACCTCTTGTGAGGAAAAGCACCTCACAAAAGGAAGTTTCACTTTATCCCGCTCAAACGGCTGGTAAGGAGTAAGAGCAGGAAGAAAATCTAACCAGCCATAAGAGCCCGATTGGTTCAACTAACCTCTTGTGAGGAAAAGCACCTCACAAGAGGAAGTTTCACTTTATCCCGCTCAAACGGCTGGTAAGGAGTAAGAGCAGGAAGAAAATCTAACCAGCCATAAGAGCCCGATTGGTTCAACTAACCTCTTGTGAGGAAAAGCACCTCACAAGAGGAAGTTTCACTTTATGCCCATTGGCGGGATAGGTTTGCCATTTCAATGGCTGCGACAGCAGATTCCCAGCCTTTATTTCCAGCTTTTGTACCAGCACGTTCAATTGCCTGTTCAATTGTTTCTGTTGTTAATACGCCGAAGATAACAGGGATTTCTGTTTGTAATGAAAGAGAAGCCACACCTTTTGCAACTTCATTACAAACATAATCATAATGCGTTGTTGCACCGCGGATTACTGTTCCAAGTGTAATAACTGCATCGTATTTTCCGCTGTTTGCCATTTTCTTCGCGATTAATGGAATTTCAAATGCACCAGGAACCCAAGCGACATCAATGTTATTTTCTTCTACTCCGTGACGCTTTAAACCGTCTAATGCACCGCCTAATAGTTTGCTTGTAATAAATTCGTTAAAACGACCAACGACAATACCTACTTTTAATCCTGTACCAACTAAATGACCTTCGAATACCATAATGTATCTCTCCCTTAATTTATTATAAATTTAATAAGTGACCTAATTTTGTTGATTTCGTTTGTAAATATGCCTTATTTTCTTCTTTTGCCGGCATTTGCAACGGTACGCGTTCGACAACTTCTAGATCATAACCTTGTAAGCCTGCAATTTTACGTGGGTTATTTGTTAAGAGACGAAGTTGTTGTAATCCTAAATCTTTTAAAATTTGTGCACCAATACCATAATCGCGAAGGTCAGCTGCAAAGCCAAGCTTTTCATTTGCTTCTACAGTATCGTAACCTTCTTCTTGCAGCTTATATGCTCGTAATTTATTAAGCAGTCCAATGCCGCGTCCTTCTTGACGCATGTATAGAAGAATTCCTTTTCCTTCTCGTTCAATTTGAGTGAGAGCGGCATGAAGCTGTGGACCGCAGTCGCAGCGGCAAGACCCAAATACATCGCCAGTTAAACATTCAGAATGGACGCGTACAAGAGTTGGTTCACCTGTGGAAATATCACCTTTTATAAGAGCAATATGTTCTTTATCGTCAAGAGAATTGGAATAGCCAATTGCTTGGAATGTACCAAATTCCGTTGGTAAAGTAATTTCCACTTCGCGTTGTACTAACGTTTCATGATGACGGCGATATGCAATTAAGTCCTCAATTGTAATCATTTTGAGATTAAATTGCTTTGCGATTTCTAATAAATCAGGTACTCGTGCCATCGTGCCATCTTCATTTATAATTTCACAAATGACGCCTGCTGGTTCTGCACCGCATAATGTTGCTAAATCTACAGCAGCCTCTGTATGCCCGGCGCGGCGGAGAACACCACCTGCTTTTGCGATTAAAGGAAAAATATGTCCAGGACGCTTAAAATCACTTGCTTTCGCCTTTGGGTTTAATAATTCCCGTACGGTTGTCGCACGTTCATGAGCACTAATACCAGTTGTTGTTGAAATGTGATCAATGCTAACTGTAAAGGCAGTGCCGTGAGAGTCTGTATTATTTGAAACCATTGGCTTTAGTTCCAAACGATTGGCATATTCTTCTGTAATCGGAACACATACAAGACCGCGCCCGTGTGTAATCATGAAATTGATTGTTTCCGGTGTAATGTACTCACCTAAGGCAATAAAATCCCCTTCGTTTTCTCTATGTTCATCATCACATACGATGACAACTTTTCCTTGCTTTAAATCTTCTAGCGCTTCTTCAATACGATGAAACATTTCATTTCCTCCCTTATAGGAATCCGTTGTCTTGTAAAAAGCTTTCTGTAAGCGAGCTTTTTTAGGTGCTGCCTGCGTAATAAAACGTTCAATATATTTTCCAATCATATCGCACTCAATATTCACGATATCGCCGGCAGTTTTCTTCCCGATTACTGACTGACTTAATGTGTGTGGAATGAGGGAGATTGTGATGGAAGATTCATCAACACCAAAAATCGTAAGACTCGTACCATCAATGGCAACGGATCCTTTTTGTAAACAATAACGAAGTAGTTCATTGGGTAATTGTATTTTGTAATATACGGCATTATAGCTCCGTTTTTTATCAATAATTGTTCCAATACCGTCAATGTGCCCTGTAACGAAATGTCCACCAAAGCGACCATTTGCACCCATGGCTTGCTCTAAATTTACCTCTGAACCGCGGCTAAGAGTTTGCAGCGAAGTTGCTCGCATCGTCTCCGGCATAACATCAACGGTAAAAGAGTGTGTTGTAAAAGAAGTGACAGTTAAACATATCCCGTTTACAGCAATGCTGTCGCCTAAGTTTACATCCGACAAAATAGTTTGTGCGGAAATTGTAAGTTGCATTGCTTCGCCGGTTTGTTGCATGTTAGCAATTGTTCCAAGTTCCTCAACAATTCCTGTGAACATAAGGCACCTCTTTTCTTGGTGTGGCAACGACTTTTATGTCATCGCTGATTTGTTCCATCGATTGAATGTGCAAGGTAAGTGCATCTTGCAGTTTTGTGAAACCATTTCCGCCAAACCATGTTGGAGCATCTTTACCACCAATTAGTTTTGGACTAATATACGTAATCAGTTCCTGAAAGCATTTCGCTTCTAAGAAACTCGCATGAATAGTTTGTCCGCCTTCGACAAAGAGAGAAAGAATATTTTTTTCTCCAAGAAGATCAAGCATTTCACTTATTTCAATGTTACTTGTCTTCATTTGCAATACGGACACCATATCAGATTGAAATTTTGCAATTTTTTCTTTTGAAACGCTATTTCCAACAACAATCCATGTTGGCACCTCTCCATCTGTAATCACATGGGATGAAAGTGGAGTTCGTAAATGCGTATCAAGTACGATGCGAATCGGATTTTTTCCGCCATTTACAAGGCGCGTTGTTAAATGCGGATTATCAGCAATTATTGTATTTACACCAACAAGAATGGCATCGTGTGTATGACGATAACGATGTACATCAGCCCGCGATGCTTCACCTGTAATCCATTTACTTTCTCCTGTACGAGTAGCGATTTTTCCATCTAGACTCATTGCTGTTTTTAAGGTTACAAATGGACGCTTTGTTTTCATGTAGTGAAAAAAGTAACGATTTAATTCTTTTGCTTCCTTTTCGAGTACACCAATTGTTACGTCAATTCCAGCCTCTTGTAAACGCTTGACACCTTGACCTGAAACAAGCGGATTACTATCGAGCACTGCAATGACTACTCGGCTTACGTTCTTTTTTATAAGTAAATCACAGCAAGGTGGGGTTCTTCCATGATGACTGCATGGTTCTAACGTTACATATACTGTTGCACCATGGGCGTTTTCACCCGCCATGTGTAGAGCGTGAACTTCAGCGTGTTCAGTTCCAGCTCGTAAATGAGCTCCTACTCCAATGATATTTCCATCTTTTACAACAACAGCACCGACCATTGGATTAGGACTTGTTTGACCAGCTGTATTTTTTGCTAATTGCAAAGCAAGTGCCATATATTCTTGATCTGTCATAAACTCACCTCTCTTAAAAAATCAAAAAACCCCAAGGACATAATCCTTGGGGTGAGAGAGACGATGTTTCTAGAAATATAAGAAGGATACGAGAGTATGCTTAAGAAACCTAGCAATTATTGATATGTTTGCGTAGAAAAGAAGCCTAGCAAATATCGATTTTTTCACATGCTAGTGTTATCCCGTTATTTCAGCAGCGAACCAAATGGTATACGAAAGAAAACAAGTGTATGTTTAAAAATAAACAATACAAATGCACATGCTGAAATAAACGTTGTATCCTATTATACGTACTAGAAAACATATCCTTCTCCCATCCAGACTATACTGTCGGTTCTAGATTCTCACTAGATCCACCGTTTTCAACTTGAAAGCGGGTCACGGACTTAGAAGTGTGAACTTCATCACCGCCGGTTGGGAATTTCACCCGACCCCGAAGAATGCTGTTTGCTCACATTATAGCACAGAAAAGAAAAAAGGCCATAAAAAAATATTTAAATGTGAAGAATTGCATGAAAATAAAGGAGAAGCTAAAGCTGCATTAGCGGCAGGATTAATTTGCTATACTAGTGTAGCAAAGGTTTTATATCGTGTTTAAAACGAGGTGAGAGTATGAAAAAATATATTGCTGTAGGAATAGGCGGTATTATTGGAGCTTTGGCTCGCTATGGAGTAGGCCAATTGCTTGAACCAACATCTTCTGCTGGTTTTCCATTAGCAACATGGTTAATCAATATGAGTGGTAGCTTTTTATTAGCATTCTTAACGATGTCTGTTTTTCGGATGAAACAAGTTTCACCGCTTATGATAAGTGCTGTTGGTACAGGAATAATTGGTGCGTTTACAACATTTTCAACGTTTAGTGTGGAAACACTGAAGCTACTACAGCATGAAGCATTCACAATGGCATTTTTATATGTGGGCGCAAGTATGATAGGGGGATTACTTTTAGCTTTTAGTGGATTTTATGCTGGGAATATGCTGTATGAACGCAGGTTGAGGAAGAAGGAAACATATGAGTATTCTACTTGTCAGTATCGGGGGCTTCTTCGGTGCAATTACACGTTTTTTTATTAGTACTGTAGCGAAAGAAAAGTACGGAAATGCTTTTCCATATGGAACATTTTTTATAAATATAATCGGCTCATTTTTACTTGGTATGTTAAATGGTGCTGAAGTAGCTAAAATGTGGATATTGTTATGTGGTACAGGATTTATGGGAGCATTTACGACGTTTTCAACATATCAACTAGAAATGATACAACTTATACATACACGAGAAGGGAAAAAGGCATTACTATATTTTGTTATAAGTTATGGAATAGGTATTGGCAGTGCTTTTGTTGGATTTTATATTGGGAGCATGTAAAAATACGCGCACATTTTCTTGTGCGCGTGTTTTTTATTCTTTTGGTGCACGTACAACAGATTCAAATTTTCCTTTATGTGAACCATCGCAATACGGCATATTTTGGGATAATCCACAACGGCATAGAGAAAATGCCGGTTTAGCTGGAAATACATTCCCTTCAGCATCGATTAGTTCCACATCCCCTGTAATACGGAACGAACCATTATTATTTACTTTAATTTGTACTTTCTCCATTGTTACACCTCCTTACCAAACGCTTATGTCTATCATATACTTACTAGAATTACTTGACAATGTTTAGAAACAATGCTTTTTGTGAGAAAATAGAAATGATATAATAAGTTATATACTGAAAAGATATTAAGGTGAATATAAACATGAACAAACAATTACGTACATTACAAAACATTGCAAAAGAGCGAACGTGGGTATCGTTTTTAAACGATAATCATCCATACAGCTTACTTCATTGGTCGATTGCTGGTGTGCAGCAAGAAGTGAAGGATGTATGGTTATTACAAGATGAAGTCACATTTCAAACAACAGAGTTCCTATCACTTGATGAAGCGGTAAAATGGATTTCTGAAAATATGGATCAAGTTACAGACGTATTGGCGTAACATAAGCTTGCTATTAGTAGGTACTTGATATAATAAGACTTCTGTTGTTGGTTGAGATAGGAAAAAGGCTAATTCATTAAGGGATGAATTAGCCTTTTTGTATAATTTCACAGGTTTTATCCCGCTATTCGTGGGCAGTAATACCTTCACCTCAAGATTCAGAGAAGAGCGAAGAAGATAGGTGGGGGATAACTGCCCGTAAAAGCTCGATTGGTTCAACTAACCATCAGTGGGGGATGAAGCCCCTACTGATGGAAGTTTCACTGTATTTCATATGTATAAAAACGTACAATGTGTACATCATACAATCGATAGAAACAGCAAAAGAAGGTGGAAGTTGTTGCGGAAACGATTGAGTATAATAAGTATCATCATGTGTTTTTGTATTGCCGGATGTAATAGAGAGGAACAGGTTAATAAATCAAGTGTCAAAGGGGTTTTATCCGCCGATCAAATCGAATTTGATATTAAAAATATAAGCCGTGTAGCGCATTATGATGTGTGGACTGCGAAACAAAACCACACACTTCTTGTTATAAACTTTTCTTTAGAAAACAATAGAAACAAAAGTATTGTTGTTAAACCTGCTCAGTTTAATGTTATTTCAATGACTGGAAAAATATACGGGGCCGTTCAAACGAAAAGGAATCCAAGTACATTGCATGATAGAAGGCTAAAATCATACGATTCATTGCAAACGAGCATTATATTTGAAATGCCTAAAGAAGAGGTGGAATCTGAATTGTTGTTTGCTCCTGATTTTGCTAAAGATGAACCGATTGTTCTTTCGCTAAAATAAAATGGAACTTCCATCAGTGTGAGTTTTTTATTCTTCACTGATGGAAAGCTCTCACTGCCCAAAAGTAGCGAAACAAAAAACAGGCTTATGCAAGCCTGTTTTTTGTTTCGTTTACGTATGTTGTTAAAAATTGATCAATTGCTGTTTCATATGCTTCTTTATTTTCTGCATAAGAACAAGCGTGAGCGCCTTTTTCTGCAATAAAGAGTTCTTTTGCGCCTTCTTTTGCTTCATGCAATGCTTGTGTCATTTTACATAAAATGTATTCATCGTCTTTACTGTGGATGAACAATACAGGATTTTTAATGTTTTTCACACAATCAATAGGAGAAACTTCCTGAATTGTATAACCATCACGCACTTTTAAAAATGCATTAGCGAGTGGTAAAAGAGGCCATTTTGGTAGATGAAACTCAGCCTTTAAACGGTAATGAAGCTGTTCGTAAAAATCAGAGAATGGACAGTCGGCAATGTAAAAATCAGCACCGTCCTCGACCATACCTGCATATTGTAATAATGTTGCTGCTCCCATGGATTCACCATGAATACCAAGTGTAATATTTGAACCGAATCGTTGTTTGAGCCAATCCACTACCGTCTTTAGATCGTGTTTCTCGTAATAGCCGTAACTTGTTGTTTTGCCTCCTGTTTGGCCGTGGCGGCGATGATCATAAATAAACACGTTGAATCCTCTGTTTAAAAATAAATTCGCATATTTTACTGAGTTCATTTTGTTAACGGTTACGCCGTGGCAAAAAATCATGAACTTATTTGAATTGTTAACAGGAATATAGTAACCATGAATGTTATAACCAAATTGAGAAGAGAGGTATACTTCTTCTTTCTGTAGAGCTTCGAAATCCTCCAAGCGAAAATGCTGTTTTGTTTCACGTTCTAAAATTTCTTCTTCTGTTTTTTTCTTTAAATACATGACTGCATTCGTGAAGAAAATACCAATCCCAATAAGAGTACCCAATATCGTTAGTAATGCTGTCCAAAACGCTTTCATACTCCATCCTCCAAGCTACAATACATATGATACAATTATATTGTATCATAACAATCTGTAAAGGTGAGAGAAGTGAGTATGATGAGAGTTCAAAATATAACAGCAGAGATGCGAGAAGAAATTGGTCAATTTATGCAAGAAAATTGGGGCAGTACTGTAATGGGTTCAAGAGGACATATCCATCAATTAGATCGATTACCAGGGTTTCTTGCAGTGGAAAATAACGAAATAATAGGAATTATCACATATTATTTCGTTGATAAAAATTGTGAAATTGTATCACTTGATAGTTTCAAAGAAAAAAGAGGGATTGGTACACAGCTTGTAGAGTGTGTAATAGATGCGGCAAAGAAACAATTTTGTGAAAAAATTTGGCTTATCACGACAAATGATAATGTAAATGCGATGCGATTTTACCAGAAACGAGGATTTACTATGACAAATCTATACATAGATGCTGTACAAGAAGCTCGTAAGTTGAAACGAGAAATTCCGATTATTGGATATGAGGGAATTCCAATCTTACATGAAATTGCGTTTGAAAAAAAATATGTCAAATTAAAAGTTAGATAAGCTAAAATATATGCTCTTATTTTATAAATAGGAAGTTTTTTTATTATAGGAATTTATTAGGAGGAAATGAATGTGATAATTACATGAATGTGCTAATTTGATAATTTCACAGACTAGTATACATCATATATAATTATAATGATTCTAATGATTAGGATGAGAAAAGGAGAGATGAGATGATATTTTTCTTTCAATTAGCAGTAATTTTGCTAAGTACAAAGCTTGCGGGTGACTTAAGTGTCAGGCTAGGGCAACCGTCTGTACTTGGAAAACTTATTGTTGGTATTGTGATTGGTCCAGCAGTATTGGGATTAATTGATAATACAGATTTACTGAAGCAATTAAGTGAAGTCGGGGTTATTCTCCTCATGTTTATGGCGGGTTTAGAAACGGATTTAAAGGAACTAAATGAAAATCGCAATTCTTCTTTAGCAGTAGCAGTGGGTGGAATTATTATGCCGTTTCTAGGTGGCTATGTTGCCGGTCTGATTATGGGAATGGAGCAAGCAAATGCAGTCTTTTTGGGCTTACTTCTTTGTGCAACTAGCGTTAGTATCTCTGTGCAAACGCTTCGGGATTTAGGGAAAATGAAAACGCGCGAAAGTACAACAATGCTTGGCGCAGCTGTGTTTGATGATATCCTTGTTGTTATTTTGCTTGCTTTTGCCATGAGTTTCTTAGGTGCAGGTGATGTGAATCTAACAATGATTATTTTGAAAAAGGTTGTCTTCTTCGCAGCTATTATCCTAATCGGATGGAAAGGTGTTCCGATGATTATGCGCTGGCTTTCTCCGCTTCGTGTGTCAGAATCTATTATTAGCGCAGCCCTTATTATTTGTTTCTCCTTCGCTTATTTTGGAGAATTACTAGGAATAGCGGGAATTATCGGAGCGTTTGCGGCAGGGATTGCTATCTCCCAAACAGATTATAAACATGAAGTTGAGAAGAAAGTTGAACCAATTGCCTATGCAATGTTTGTTCCTATTTTCTTTGTAAGTATTGGGATGAATATTACGTTTGCAGGACTTGGAGATAAAGTTTGGTTTATTGTCATTTTAACAGTAATTGCTGTGTTAACGAAATTGATTGGTTGTGGTCTTGGAGCACGTATGACAGGTTTTGATTTACAGTCTTCTACAATCATTGGATCTGGAATGGTTTCACGTGGCGAAGTAGCCTTGATTATTGCAGGACAAGGTTTGGCTTCAGGATTATTAGCGCAAGATTACTTTACAGCGATTGTTATTGTTGTTATTTTGACAACGATGATTACACCGCCGATGTTAAAGAAAACATTTGCGATAAAAGACAAGCAATTGAAAGAGGAAAGAAGTGCAATGTAAGCACTTCTTTTTTTATGTAACAATTTTCAGAAATATATAACAATAACCTTGACGTAGGCTTTATTTTGTTTTACGGTGAGGTTGTAAACTATTTCCATGTTAAGGGGTGAAGATGTGGCAACGATACGCGATGTTGCAAAGTTGGCGGGAGTTTCAGTCGCAACAGTTTCACGAGTATTAAATGAAAAAGGGTATGTACATGAAGATACAGTAAAACAGGTGAAGAAAGCAATTGAGGAGTTGCAATATAGACCAAATGCGGTGGCCAAGGCGCTATTTAAAAAATCTTCTACGATGATTGCCCTGCTTGTACCTGACTTACAAGACCCGGCATCCTTACCATTACTTACAGTTATTGAAGAAGAAGCTTACAAAGAAGGATATCAAATTATTATATGCAATATGAAACATAAGCGTGGTTACATGGATGTATTGGAACAAAATAATATTGCAGGTGTTATTATGACACGTGATGTATATGGAAGCTTGCAAAAAGAAATAGTATCAGTTCCGTTTGTAATTGTAGATTCGGTCGAGGGGTTTTCTTTACATTATTATAATGCAGCGATACAAGCTGTTTCTGTTCTAGAAGAGAAAGGATGTCAGTTTCTTGCCTATATTCATGAAGATACAAATAATGAAGCGATGGAAGAACATTTCACTGGTTTTTTAGACGCGGCTTGGGAGAAGAAGATATCTTACCGAGTTATAGAAACGCATAGGGAAGAGACAGATTCAGAACAAATAGCTGTGGAGGTATTACGAAAATATCCATACATAGATGGTATCATTACTTGTAGCGATATTGTAGGGATTGGCTTTATTCGTGCTGCACAAAAGCTTTGTATCTCCATTCCGAAACATTTACAAGTTATTGGTTTAAATGGAATTGTACAAGGGGAGTGGTCTACGCCAGCTTTAACGACAATTGCCCAGCCGATAACAAGTGTAGGGGCACTTGCTATTCATAAGTTAATTGCAAAAATAAAAAAGGTGGAATATAACCGAGATATAGCTGACTTGGACTTCGTTCTAATAGAGAGAGAATCAACAAAGTAAAAGGTGCGTGAGAACACGCACCTTTTTTTCTATTTTGTTACTCGTAGGGCCGCAGGAGTCTGATTGATGAAATTTTCACTTAATCAAGGGTGCAGTAAGAAGTGTTCTTGTTTAATATCAAGTAACATTGCTGCAAAACGTGTATGCTCTTCAAAATTTGGAGAATGAGCTGAGTTCGGAAACCAAATCATTTTTTTTATAGGTGCGTTAAGAACATCGCAATATTGTTGTACAAGTGCATAAGGCGTTTGATAGTCATAGCGTCCAGAACAAAAATAGACAGGAAATGAAACGCTCGGCACTTGTGAAAAGAAATCAATCGCCAACATTTCTTTCCATAATTCCCCAGATTTTATATTTCCGCTAAAAAATTTAATCCAATCTATCCATGTGTATTCAGGGGATAGAAACCCTTTTTGAATGAAAGAAAAGAATGTCCCATTTTGAATAGCTCCACCAAAGATACCGAGCCATTTCCTTTGGATAAGTAGTCTCCTTTTATCTAGAAATGGAGGTTTTCCAAGCTTTTTTAAAGAAGCAAGTGCACGGGTATGTTCGCGCTGCTTTGCGGATCGAATTAAATGTTCAAAAAGCAGTTCCTCATTTTGCTTCATATGCACAATTTGGCCCACTCCGATATATGCTTCGATGTATTGAGGAGATTGCTGTGCAGCAAATAATCCAATGATGCTGCCCCAAGAGTGCCCAAGAAGAAATAATTTCCTTTTTTGAAACCTTTTTAGAAGATAATCGATTATTTTATGTGTATCTAAAACGTATTGCTCAATTGTTAGCGATTCTTTGAAATCTCGCCATGAAAAGGATTTTCCTGCTCCGCGCTGATCCCAGTTGACAACAATAAAATGTTTCTCAATTTCTGTTTGAAAATGGCGTGCAAAGCCAATTTGAGCCATTCCTGGTCCACCGTGTAAGCATAATAAAAGAGGTTGATTGAGATCTTGCCCACGAATGAGTAACGATTGTTTCCGATTATTTATAAGAACATTTTCAATTGTAGCAATACTATTTGAGATGTGTTTTTTATTTTTATCGTAAAAAGAGGGGGTGCTGCTGCGGATGAACATGAGGACGACCTCCTTTTGATTGCGATATATTGAACAGTGATGTTTTTTTCATCATATACTAAATATACTAATAAGAAATTATTGTATCATAACATAATAACTTTATCCCGCATTAACAAGCAGTAAGTTCCCGGTGATGAAAGTTTCACGTTATCCTATGTTTAATAGAGAGGAGGGAGGAGGTGGAAATTGGTGAAATTATTGATCGTTTAAATAATCATGAATCGATAGCAATTGTTGCGAAACGACTGGAAATGAGTCCATATACACTATCAAAAAAATTACGATTACTCGGATATGGATATGATAATGAGCAGAAAAAAAGGGTATTTATTGGAGAAGGGGAGGAGCCTCGTCATTTACAATTAAAAGAAGCTGTAAGTCTACAGCAGGAAAAAATAGATTATCAGCGCCTCATTTATGAGCAATTGCAACATATTTATGAGTTGTTGCAAAAACGCGAATATGGAATACGTATCACGTCTGTGGAGCAAGAAGAGAAAAAAACGTACATTTTCTCTTTCTAAACAAGTACTAGAACAATTAGATTGTCTTTCTGTTAGAAATGGTGTGCATAAGTCTAAACTTGTAGAAATTGCACTGAAAGAATATTTAGAAAGATATCGTGAAAGATAATAAAAGCGGGATTTCCCGCTTTTATCCTACTATTTGCAGGCAGTAAGATTTAAAAGAAGAACTGCCTGTAGAAGCTTGATTTCTTCCACTCATGAAAATTGTATGTTATAACGGCTAATTTATTTTTTGAACACGCCCTTCAATTTTTGCTTCGATCGGTGAATTTGCCTGCTTCACATAATCTACTAATGCATCTAAATCATTCGGTCCTGTTTCTGTATTTGTTCCATTTTTAAAGGAAACAAAACCGTCTCCACCAGAAGCTAAAAAGGCATTCGCTACGACAGTATATGTTTGCGAGTCAACAAGAGCTTCGCCGTTTGATAAACGTACATCAATTACTTTTTCACCATCTGCTTTGTTAGCGTCCCATTTGTACGTGATACCAGAGATTTGGAGCATACGTGTTTTATCTTTTTGCCATTGCTGATTTAAAATGTCCCGAATATCTTTTCCAGTCAATGTTGATTTTATTAATTGGTTGCCAAAAGGTTGAATGCCATATAGTTCTCCCCATGTAATATCTCCTGCATCTAAATCGTTGCGAATACCGCCAGGATTCATAAGAGCAATTTGTCCGTTCATCGCACTGCGCTGTGCATCTGCAATTAAGTTACCAAGTGTTGACTCTCCAGCAGGTGATTCTTTTCTGTCTAAAGCAGTTGCAGCTTTACCGACAACTTCATTTACAAGTGGAGCGACTTTTTCAGCATACTGCTCGACTTTTTCTTAATTTGTGGATCAGGTTGAATGCCATCGTGAAATGTTGTAACAATCTCAGCCTTTTTCTCTACAATATCTTTTGTTTTCTTATCAATTTTTAAGTCAACGTCTGCGAAAGCTGTACCGTACGAATAAGCTTGTATAAGAAGTTTTCCATTTACAGTTCCATTTACATATGCATGGTTATGGCCGCCAAAAATGACATCGACTTCTGAATCGGTATTTTGAGCTAAACGAACGAGATCACCATCTGTAATTCCTTTATCATCCGTTGTACCAGGATTGTGTGCTAATACAACAATTGCTTTTACACCTAATCGTTTTAATTGTTGTGCAGACTTGTTAATTGCCTCTACTTCATCTGTGAACTTTACGTTTTCAACCATTTTAGGCATAACGATGCTTGGTGTTTCTGTTGTGACGACACCAATAAAGCCGACTGGAACTCCTTGTACCATTTTTACTGTAAATGGCGGTAAAAATAAACGACCAGTTGTTTTGTTGTAAACATTGGCTGCAACGTAAGGGAACTGAGCACCTTTAAAGTTGCCAGTCTTTTCATGATAGCCACCATAAATAAGGCGACGCATTTCGTCTACACCTTCATCAAATTCATGGTTTCCAATTGTTCCAACATCAAAGCCAAGGTCATTGAAAATATCAATTGTTGGTTCATCTTGTAATAAAGCAGAAATTGGTGGACTTGCTCCAACTGCGTCTCCGGCATGAACAAGTAGCGTATTTTTGTTTTGTTTTTCGCGGTCTCGCAAGTATGCAGCTAAGTAATCGACCCCACCGGCTTCCTTATTGTTTATTTTTTTACTGTGTTTAATTGACCGTGGAAGTCATTAATGCCTAGCATTTGAACATCAATGTAACGATTTTCTTGTGTTGGTGTAGAAGTGGGCTGTGCTGCAAATACGCTTGAAAATGTGACTGTACTTAAAACAGCAACTGCCGGTATAATTTTTTTCCACATGTTTTTTGTTTCTCCCCTTTATATAAATCTGACATCATACGACATCATTTTAATAGATTATAAGAAAACAATCTATATAAAATTCTATATTTTAAGAAAATTTATAAAACAAAATCTCTTTATTTTTATATAGAAAATAAATCATTAATTATGGATGATTAACTGTTTTGCATTTTCATGTGGAATTGGAGCTGGGATTCGCGCAACTTAATAGAGATACAGATACAGCTCTTGTGGTTGCTGGTAAATTGCACTTTCTACTATAATAAAGAAAAAGTAAAAGGTGATTTAATTATGGCAAAGAAAAAGCAAAAGCAAGCACAGAAACAAACAGGGATGAAGATGGAAAAAGAAACAGTAACAATTGGAGATCAATTAAACGAAATATTAATGAAGCAGCTGAAGAGTAAACAAAAAGAGCTAAAAGAGCAAGAAGAGCAGAAAAAAGAAATAGAGTTAGAGAGAAAGCGTAAAGAACAGCGTGAGCGCGAAAAAATAAATCATTTGAAGAATTATTAAGTGAAAGTAGTTTGTCATGGAAAGATTTTAAATAAGAAACGAATATGAAGGAGAATAGATGAAGAAAAAATAACGTGCCACACATATATGGCACGTTATTTTTATAATTATTTTATGGAAGTAATAAAATTTTCCCTGTGCTTTTTCTACTTTCTAAATAATGATGTGCTTTTGCTCCTTCGTTTAAGGAAAATGTAGTTGGCTTGGATAACTTGATTTTTCCTTGTTGAATCCATGTGAATAGCTCTTCAGAACGAAGAACACGCTCTTGATGAGAAGTGAGTACATTCCATAGATCACCGCCGGTTAACGTCTTAGATGTATCCATAAGCATGCGCGGGTCTACAGGCGCTGGATCGCCTCCTGCCATTCCGTAAAAAACAACGGTTCCTCCAATACGTGTTGCTTCAAAGCTATCCATCAACGTAGAACCAACAGATTCATATACGACATCTACACCTTTTCCGTTAGTCGCATGCATGACTTTCTGTTTCCAGTCATCCTCATACAAAAAGGTCCAGTCTGCGCCAACTTCTTCGGCAGCTTTTGCTTTTTGCATAGAAGAGGTAAGGGCAATCACTTTACCGCCTAGTAATTTGATAATTTGTACAAGAAGTTGTCCTACACCACCGGCAGCAGCGTGTACGAGTACAATGTCTCCTTCTTTTACTGCATAGCTATCGCGAGTTAAGTAGTGAGCTGTTAAACCTTGCAGTAAAATAGAAGCAGCTGTTTCATATGAAATATGATTAGGAAGTGGAATTGCCTTCTCTATTGGAACTGCTACAAGCTCTGCATTTGCATATGGAACATCTGCAAATGCAATAGAATCTCCTTGCTTTATGGTCGTAATATTATTTCCTACCATTTCTACAATTCCAGCGCCTTCGTAACCTAAAATGTATGGTGGTTGACCAGCAAGGTGATAATTTCCTTTTCTTCTATAAACATCGGCAAAATTTAAACCAATTGCTTTCATTTTTACAAGAATATCATTAGGTCCGATAACAGGATTAGGGATTTCTTTATATTGTAATACTTCTGGTTCTCCAAATGTGTTAAATACAAGAGCTTTCATCTTTTTCCCTCTACTTTGTGTATTTTGTTTTACGCTTACACTGTAAGATAAAAGGATGAAGAAAGCAAGAAATTACTCTTTGAAAAAAGCGAGAAAAGGTTGTTCATATAAAATGAAACAACAATATATAAATCCATTTTAATTTTTTAACATATAAGCCGCTGCTATGTAGAAGAAAACATGACCTGCACTTGCTTTCTCCCTTTGTTTTCACTCTTACATGTGGCAGGAAAAGGCTCTGACCGCTTTTATGCATGGCCAGATGCTCTTACCCACCTAAAAAGAAATAGTTATTTTAAGTCGGTTTTTCAATTTGTACTTATATACTTTCTTCTAGTTTCTTAACATAACAAGATTATGTAAACAAATCGCTTTTTTTGACTTTTTATTTTTTTCTTGTTGAAATGGAGTAAAGGAGGAGTTTTTTATGCATATTCCAACAACAACACTTCATAACGGTGTGAAAATGCCAATGCTAGGCTTAGGAGTATATAAAGCAAAAGAAGGGGAGGAAGTAAAGCGAGCGGTACAGACTGCGCTAGAAATCGGATACCGTGCGATTGATACGGCTACTATTTATGAAAATGAAAGCGGTGTCGGAGAAGCGATTCGTGAATTTGGAGTTGCTCGTGAAGAGCTTTTTATTACAACGAAAGTATGGAACGATGAACAAGGATATGAAACGACGCTTAAAGCATTCGAAACAAGTTTAAAGAAGTTACAGATGGATTACGTGGATTTATATTTAATCCATTGGCCGATACGTGGAAAGTATGTGGATACATATCGCGCTCTTGAAAAATTGTATGAAGAAGGAAAAGTACGTGCGATTGGTGTGTCAAATTTCCATATTCATCATTTAAAACATTTATTAGCGAATTGTCATGTTAAACCAATGGTGAATCAAGTCGAGCTTCATCCAATGTTAGCACAATTTGAACTTCGCAATTTTTGTCAGCAAGAACAAATTCAAATGGAGGCATGGAGTCCGCTTATGCGAGGCGGAGAGGTATTTGAACATCCGGTTATTCAAGAGATTGCTAAAAAATATGGGAAAACACCTGCTCAAGTTATTTTGCGCTGGGATATTCAAAGTGGAATTGTAACAATTCCAAAATCTGTTACACCATCTCGCATTGCAGAGAATTTTCATATTTTCGATTTTTCATTAACGGAAGAAGAAGTGCAGCAAATTGATAAACTAGATTGTAATAAGCGTTCAGGAACAAATCCAGAGAAATACGATACGATGTAAAAAAGCTACCGATTTTTCGGTAGCTTTTTTCATCGATGAGATCCATATGTATCTAATTTCGCAATTGCTTGAATGTGTGTGTATTGTTCGGCTGTCAATGAATTTGTAGTGCCGGCTTTTATGTTCTCGCGTAATTGGTCAATTGAGCTTGCACCTGGAATGAGAGCTGCAATTGTCGGAGTATGTAGGCAATATTGAAGCGCGGTTTCTGTTAGAGAGCGCTCATTTGTTATTTCTTTCACACGAGATACGATGTGTTTTACTTCATCGTAACTGTAAGAGAGATAGTCTTTTTCTATCACTTTAGCTAATTTCTGTGCATTGTTACTAGTTAATAAGCCTTTTGCGAGTGGACCGCGGGCAATGACGCTAATATTGTGTTCTTGCAAGAATGGGAACCATTCTTCTGGGCGGCGATTTAATATGTTATATTCCATTAAAACACTTACGATATTAGAACGCTCTGCATATTGGCGAATAACATTAGGACGGATGGAAGAAATCCCGTAATGACGAATGATTCCTTCTTGTTTTAGTTCTTCAAATGTTTCAATGACTTCGTCAATATTATCTTCAATTGTTCCGCCATGTAGCTGATATAAATCGATATAATCCGTTTTTAATCGGCGCAGGCTTTCTTTACTTCCTCTTTTATATATGCCTTAGAAGGGTCCCAAGTCCAACCGTTTTTTCTTCTGTCCAGCGGTTCCCAACTTTTGTAGCAAGTACAACTTGCTCTCGTTTTCCTTGTAACGCTTTTCCGATAAATTCTTCATTTAATCCATAATTGTATAAATCGGCTGTATCTAAAAAATTAATACCTAAATCTAACGCTTCATGAATGATTTGAATGGCTTCTGTTTCATTTGTTCCAAGTGACATACATCCAAGTCCAATTTCACTTACATATAAATCTGAATTTCCTAATTTACGTGTTTTCATCATTACCCTCCTTACTTTTATTGTACGAAAGCGTAAGGAGTTTCACAAACACTTTACCTTTGTGTATTTGTAATCCAGTCATGAACAGTTTTATAACGTTGTTCATATTGTTTTAGCATATGACGAATTTCCCAGGCTTTTCCGACTAACGTTACTCGATTTGGTAAAATATACACTTTCATTTTCGTTTCGCTCCTTTCAATGTGATAGAATGTATGAAGAAAGACTAGGAAATAGAACAGGGAGATGAAGTCTTATGAGTAATCTTGAAGAAAGAACGATTGCGACTGAGCCTATTTTTGATGGAAGAGTAATTAAAGTTCGTGTTGATGAAGTAGTATTGCCAAATGGTGAGACGAGTAAACGTGAAATTGTGAAGCATCCTGGTGCGGTAGCGATTATCGCAATTACAGATGACGAGAAAATTGTGTTAGTTGAACAGTATCGCAAAGCGATGGAAAAAGCGCTTGTAGAAATTCCTGCTGGAAAGTTAGAGCAGGGAGAACAACCTGAAGCAACAGCAATTCGTGAATTAGAGGAAGAAACAGGGTACATATGTGATAACATGAAGCTCATCACGTCATTCTACACATCACCAGGGTTTGCAGATGAAATTGTATATGTATATGAAGCGACTGGTTTGAAGAAGAAGGAAGACAAAGCAGATCTTGATGAGGATGAGTTTGTTGAGTTAATGGAAGTATCATTAGAAGAAGCGCTGCAATTAATAAAAGAGCAACGTATTCATGATGCAAAGACAATGTTTGCAATTCAATATTTACAATTGAAAAAATAAACACTCGCTTTATGCGAGTGTTTATTTTTGTGAAATTTGAAGATGACTAGCTGTAGCGCCTCTTTTTTATCCCGCTATTCGCGGGCAGTAAGACCCCCACCTCAAGATTCAGAGAGAAGCAAAGAAGATAGGTGGGGGATAACTGCTGGCATGCGCCCGATTGGTTCAACTAACCTTTTGTGAGGAAAAACGTCTCACAAAAGGAAGTTTCACTTTATTGTATTTTTGCATATACACATGTATCACGTAAACTACCATCGGGAGCAAGGAAGTCATTTTCTAGCGTACCTTCTAGAATAAACTCTAGGCGTTCTGCTACTAATCGTGCATTTGTATTATTGGCATCACAGCGAATTTCAAGTCGCTTCGCTCTGAGTTTATCGAACGCGAATTGAATGGCTCCTTTTAATGCTTCTGTCATATACCCTTGTTTTGTGTAAGAGCTATGAAGCCAGAAGCTAATAGAAAACTTTGGAATATCCCAGTTTTCTGGGTGAAGTGTGAGTGCGCCGATGAATGTACCTGTTGTTTTATCATATAGATGAAACGGTAATGTTTCTCGAAGTAAAAATTTCCCATGGGCGGCTCTAACTGCTGCTTCTGCCGTTTCTTCAGTTTCATGTGTAATAGACATCCATGGCTGTAGATCCTCTAAAGAAGTTTGAATTGCTTCATAAACTTCTGCACCATCGCCAGGGAACGGTTTACGTACCTGCAGGCGCTCGGTCTGAAATAATGTTGGAAAATCTAATAATAGTTGTTTCAAAAGAAATCCCTCCTATTCTCTACCTTTAAGTTTAGCAAAGTGGCGTGGAATTTCAATGCTAATTCGTCATACTTTTTTCTTTCTATCATACATTCTAGTAAGAGGAAGAACGGGGGGACGTAATATGCTAAGGAAATCGTCTTGGCAAGATCGTGTAACATATCATGTACAGGAACACGCCTCATTATATGTATTTGTAGCTGTCCTTTTATTAATGGGGGTTATTTTTGGGGCAATCCTTGTGAATAGTTTACAAATAAGTCAAAAACAAGATTTGTATTTTTATTTAAGTCGTTTTTTTGGACAAGTTTCCAAAGGGCAATTTGCAAATGCAGGTGAGATGTTTCGCGAAAGCTACTTATCGCAACTGAAATATATTGGTTTTATTTGGATTTTAGGTATTTCCATTATTGGTTTGCCTCTTATTTTTATTTTATTATTTTTAAAAGGAGTGGTTGTTGGATTTACAGTAGGTTTCTTAGTAAGTCAACTTGGTTGGAACGGCTTATTATTAGCATTTGTGGCTGTACTTCCACAAAATTTAATTATTATCCCAACATTTCTTATTATGACGACGATCGCCGCTAGCTTTTCCTTGCGCATGATTCGTCATCAATTTATTCGAAAAGTAAATGAGCCTCTATTACCACTTTTTATCCGCTATACTTGCTTTTTTCTTATTATCGGTGCAGCGCTAGCGATTGCTTCAGGGATTGAAGCTTATGCATCGCCAAATTTTATGAAACAAGTCATGGAGACTATTAACAAAAAATAATTATACTTTGATAATTATTATCAAGTAATTTTGATTATTTTTCTTTTGACAGTTTCCTTCTTCTGATATAATGGGGTAAGAGTGGCGAGGGAGGGAGTAGTACCGAATGGAAGAAAGAATTGATCGAATTAAAAAGCAATTGCATGCAGCGAGTTATAAGTTAACACCGCAACGTGAAGCTACGGTTCGCGTACTGCTAGAAAATGAAGAAGACCATTTAAGCGCGGAAGATGTTTACCTCCTTGTAAAAGAAAAGTCGCCAGAGATCGGACTTGCAACCGTCTATCGGACTTTGGAATTATTATCCGAGTTAAAGATTGTCGACAAGATTAATTTCGGTGACGGTGTTTCGCGCTATGACCTAAGACAAGAAGGTGCATCACGTTTTCATCATCATTTAATTTGTACAGAATGTGGTGCAGTAGAAGAAATTCAAGAAGATTTACTTTGTGAAGTAGAAAAAAGAGTAGAAAATGAGTGGCGCTTTAAAGTCAAAGACCATCGTTTAACGTTCCATGGTATTTGTGAGAAGTGTCAAGAAAAATTAACAGAAGAAAGTTAACCTTTTCCTATTTAGTTAGGAAAAGGTTTTTTTTTGCAAATGGGTAAGACTCCCCGCCTTAAGATTTTAGAGAGAGAAGTGCGGGAGTTTTCATAATTAGGTATAAATGATGAAAAGCTTGGCATATGTTGTAATAACATAAATTTTGGAGGAATTCACAATGCGCCGAGCAATTAAAGTTCTTTTTGATGGTATGAAAGTATTTTTATTGTTTATTAGTTGTACCATTTTGTTTTATTTCGCTATACTATGGATAAATGAAGAATATGAAAGTTATCATCGTTATGAAAAGCCTAAAGAAGAAACGGTAGAAAAAGTATCTGGAACAGAGGAGCCTGCGAAAGATGCTTTCGTCAACAGAATGATTTTTTTCTATGAAAATGGGGAGTAGAGAAGATTGGAAGATCAATTACAAGACTTTATTCATTATATGGTTGTTGAAAAAGGATTAGCTCAAAATACAGTTGTATCATATGAGCGTGATCTAAAAAGTTATACGAAGTATTTACAAAAAGTAGAACAAATTACATCTTTTCATGATGTAGCGCGCATGCATATTGTGAACTTTTTACATCATCTAAAAGATAATGGGAAATCTTCGAAAACGATGGCACGTCACATTGCATCTGTACGGTCGTTTCATCAATTTTTATTGCGTGAACGTGTTGTGGAACATGACCCGTCTGTACATATTGAAACACCTCAAGGTGAGCGGAAATTACCGAAAGTGTTATCGATTAATGAGGTAGAAGCACTATTGCAAATACCGAAAAGAACGAGTGCATTTGGGATTCGTGATAAGGCTATGTTAGAGTTATTATATGCAACAGGGTTACGTGTTTCTGAATTAATTGAATTAAACTTACCAGATGTACATTTAACAATGGGCTTTGTTCGTTGCGTCGGAAAGGGAAATAAAGAGAGAATTATCCCTCTCGGTAGTTTAGCGACAGAAGCGATTCAGTATTATATTGAAAAAGGAAGACCGGAACTCTTAGGAAAGAAAATGGCCGAAGCACTCTTTTTAAATCATCATGGAAACCGTTTATCTCGCCAAGGGTTTTGGAAGATTTTAAAAAGGCTTGCACAAGAAGCAAATATTCAAAAAGAACTTACACCGCATACATTGCGTCATTCCTTTGCAACGCACTTATTAGAGAATGGAGCAGATTTAAGGGCGGTACAAGAAATGCTTGGCCATGCCGATATTTCGACAACACAAATTTATACACATGTTTCAAAAGCTAGATTAAAAGATGTATATAAACAGTTTCATCCAAGGGCATGAGTGTTCATGCCCTTTTACTTATTATAAAGTGAAACTTCCATCAGTGGGGGCACCCCCACTGATAGTTAGTTGAACCAATAGGGCACATGCCAGCAGTTATTCCCCACCTATCTTCCTCGCTTCTCTTTTAATTTTGAAGTGGGGGTTTTACTGCTCCAAAATAGCGGGATAAAATGAAAGCACTTCACAAAAACTTCACAAACATTTCGTACATTGTTTTCAGCAGAAGGCTAGAATATGAACGTATATTTCCTCTATACTAAGATAGGAAGAAGGAGGAAGTTATGATGAAAAAACTTGTAATTACATTATTTATCACAATGCTAGCGTTAGCTGGTTGTAATACGAAATCAGACGAGACAACGAAAAAGAATAAGTCGCTTGAAGAAGTAAAGGTAGAAATAAAAACGAACCCTGAAACATTAAAGCCGAATGAAAAAGCAGAAGTACAAGCAACTGTTACACAAGGGAAAGAAAAAGTAACAGATGCAGATGTAAAGTTTGAAATTTGGAAAGATGGCGAAGAGAAAAAGAGATGCTAGACGCGAAGAATAAAGGTAACGGTGTTTATGCAATCGATAAAACATTCCCATCTGATGGTGTTTATCATATTATCGCACATACAAATGCACGTGATATGCATGTGATGCCAGAAGTGAAAGTGGCTGTTGGAAATGCAAAAGTTGAGGATACAAAAAAAGAAACAGATGGTCATCATGACGATCATGCTCATGGTGATACAATGATTCATCTGATGGCAGATGGTGTGAAAGCAAATACAGAATCTACAATGAACGTACATGTAAAACAAAAGAAGAAGCATTAACTGGTGCGGAAGTTCAACTTGAAATTTGGAAAGACGGTGCAGAAAAGCATGAGTTTATTCCAGCAAAAGAAGGTAACAAAGGCGAGTATACAAGTACTTATACATTTAAAGAAGCAGGAACATATAAAGTGAAGGTTCATGTGCGAAAAGGTGATCTTCATGATCATAAAGAAGAAACAGTTGAAGTGAAATAAAGTGAAACTTCCATCAGTGGTGGTCTTACTGCCCGCGAATAGCGGGATAAAAACAGCTCTTTTAAAGAGCTGTTTTTTTTATTTGTATGTTGAGAAACATATATCGGTTTCATTAGCGCTTCTAGGTAGAATGTATTACAATGAAAATGTGAAAAAAAACGAAATGTGATAAAAATTTCTTAAAAAGAAAGCGTGAACATGTTATGATAGCAGCATGAGATGTCTGACATCTGACTTAGGAGAAAAGGGAAGTTTTTACATCGATTTGAACATACTACATAAGTAGCATATATAGGAGGTACAGCTGTGAATAAATATAAACGTATTTTTCTTATCGTAATGGACTCCGTAGGAATTGGAGAAGCACCAGATGCTGAGAAATATGGCGATAAAGGTTCTGATACACTTGGCCATATTGCAGAGCATATGAACGGATTACAAATGCCACACATGATGAAATTAGGTCTTGGTAACATCCGTGAAATGAAAGGGATTGCAAAAGCAGAGAAGCCACTTGCATATTATACAAAAATGCAAGAAAAATCTATGGGAAAAGATACAATGACAGGTCATTGGGAAATTATGGGTTTGTACATTGATACACCGTTTCAAGTATTCCCAGAAGGGTTCCCGAAAGAATTACTTGATGAGTTAGAAGCGAAAACAGGACGTAAAATTATTGGGAATAAACCAGCTTCTGGAACGGGAATTTTGGATGAACTTGGACAGGAACATATGGAAACCGGTGCATTAATTGTGTACACGTCTGCTGATAGCGTATTGCAAATTGCTGCTCATGAAGAAGTTGTACCGCTTGAAGAACTATATAACATTTGTAAAATTGCACGTGAGTTAACACTTGATGAAAAATATATGGTAGGTCGTGTGATTGCTCGTCCATTCGTTGGAGAGCCAGGAAACTTCACACGTACGCCAAACCGTCATGATTACGCACTAAAACCATTTGGTCGTACGGTAATGAATGAATTAAAAGATAGTGACTATGATGTTATCGCAATTGGTAAAATCTCTGATATTTATGATGGAGAAGGTGTAACGCAATCTCTTCGTACAAAATCTAACATGGATGGTATGGATAAGCTTGCAGATACAGCGAGTATGGACTTTACAGGTTTAAGCTTTGTAAATCTTGTTGACTTTGATGCACTATTCGGTCATCGTCGTGATCCTCAGGGTTATGGAGATGCACTGCAAGAATATGATGCACGTCTTCCTGAAGTACTTGAGAAGTTAAAAGAAGACGACTTGTTAATTATTACAGCTGACCATGGTAATGATCCAATTCACCACGGTACAGACCATACGCGTGAATATGTACCATTATTAGCATATAGTCCAAGCATGAAAGATGGCGGAAAAGAATTACCGCTTCGTCAAACATTTTCTGATATCGGTGCCACAGTTGCAGAAAACTTCGGTGTAACAATGCCGAAATACGGAAAAAGCTTTTTGAACGAGTTAGATAAATAAGGAGGAACATCAAATGAATCGCGAGTTAATTTCAAAATCTGCTTCATATTTAAAAGGAAAGTTTCAAGAAACACCAACAGTAGGGTTAATCCTGGGTTCAGGTCTAGGTGTATTAGCTGATGAAATCGAAAATGCAGTAGCTGTACCGTACAGTGAAATTCCTGAGTTTCCTGTATCTACTGTAGAAGGTCATGCTGGTCAACTTGTATTTGGTACACTTCAAGGTGTTACAGTTGTAGCAATGCAAGGTCGTTTCCATTATTATGAAGGATACGATATGCAAAAAGTAACATTCCCAGTTCGTGTTATGAAAGAATTAGGGGTAGAAGCAGTTATCGTTACAAACGCAGCTGGTGGTGTAAATACATCATTTGAGCCAGGCGATTTAATGTTAATTTCAGATCACATTAACTTTATGGGACATAATCCATTAATCGGACCAAATGATTCTGAGATGGGTGTACGTTTCCCTGATATGTCTGAAGCATACAGTAAAGACCTTCGTAAAATGGCAAAACAAGTTGCTGTTGATTTAAATATTAAAGTACAAGAAGGCGTATATGTCGCGATGACAGGTCCTGTATATGAGACACCTGCAGAAATTCGTATGATTCGTACAATTGGCGGTGATGCAGTCGGAATGTCAACTGTTCCAGAAGTTATTGTCGCTGGTCATGCCGGTATGAAAGTACTTGGTATTTCTTGTATTTCAAATATGGCAGCTGGAATTTTAGATCAGCCGCTTCATCATGATGAAGTAATTGAAACAACAGAGCGTGTAAAAGCAAACTTCTTAGCACTTGTAAAAGCAATTGTAAAACAAATGAAGGGGTGAAGTTCACAATGAGAATGGTGGACCTAATTGCAAAAAAACGTGATGGTAAAGCATTAACGACAGAAGAAATTAATTTTATCATTGAAGGTTACACAAATGGTGATATTCCAGATTACCAAATGAGTTCACTTGCAATGGCAATTTTCTTTCAAGATATGAATGAGCAGGAACGTGCTGATTTAACGATGGCAATGGTAAATAGCGGCGATACAATTGATTTATCAGCGATCGAAGGAGTAAAAGTAGATAAACATTCAACAGGCGGTGTTGGTGATACAACTACACTTGTATTAGGTCCATTAGTCGCAGCTCTTGGTGTACCAGTTGCAAAAATGTCTGGTCGTGGTCTTGGGCATACAGGTGGTACAATTGATAAATTAGAAGCAGTTCCAGGATTTCATGTGGAAATTGAAAACGAGGAATTTATTCGTCTTGTAAATGAAAATAAAATTGCTGTTATTGGTCAAAGCGGAAACTTAACACCCGCTGACAAAAAGTTATATGCACTTCGTGATGTAACGGCAACAGTAAATTCTATTCCGTTAATTGCAAGCTCTATTATGAGTAAAAAAATTGCAGCTGGTGCGGATGCAATCGTACTTGATGTTAAAACAGGTGCAGGTGCATTTATGAAAACGGATGAGGATGCGAAGCAATTAGCTGAAGCAATGGTTCGCATCGGTAATAATGTTGGACGTAAAACGATGGCTGTTATTTCTGATATGAGTCAGCCTCTTGGTGAGGCAATCGGTAACGCTTTAGAAGTGAAGGAAGCGATTGATACATTGCAAGGAAAAGGGCCAAAAGACTTAGAAGAGTTATGTTTAACGCTTGGAAGTCAAATGGTGTACCTAGCTGGACATGCTTCTTCTTTAGAAAATGCGCGTGAAAAGCTAATCGAAGTCATGAACAACGGAAAAGCACTAGAAGCATTTAAAACGTTCTTAGCAGCACAAGGCGGCGACGCTTCAGTTGTAGATGATCCTTCTAAAATGCCACAAGCACAATATAAGATTGAAGTAGAGGCAAAAGAAGATGGATATGTATCTGAAATCGTTGCAGATGAAATTGGAACAGCAGCAATGCTTTTAGGGGCAGGTCGTGCAACGAAAGAATCTGAAATCGATTTAGCAGTTGGACTTATGCTTCGTAAAAAAGTGGGCGATAGCGTGAAGAAAGGTGAAGCGCTTGTAACAATTTACGCGAACCGTGAAAATGTAGAAGACGTAAAACAAAAAATTTACGATAACATGAAGGTATCTGCAGAGCATGTAGATGCACCGAAGTTAGTACACGGTATCGTAGAAAAATAAAGTGACAATTTGTTCACGAATTGTGAGATAAAAAAGGCTAAGGAGTTTGCTCCTTGGCTTTTTTTGCATATAATAATAATGGGTGAAAATATGATAAGAATTTGTGCAGTAACAAAAGAAAATGAAGTATTATATGATTTGTCATTAGAAGAAACAAAGCGAGAAGATATTGTGTGGTTTTGGCTAGATTTATGTAAACCGACGAAAGAAGAGTATACATATATTTTACAAGACTATTTCAAATTCCATCCCCTTGCGATTGAAGATTGTTTAGAATATGTACAGAGGCCAAAGGTTGACTTTTATGAGGGGTATCACTTTTTAGTTCTTCATGCTTTTAGTGAAGATGGATTAGAGCCGCATGAAATTGATTTGTTCGTTAGTGATCATTTTGTTGTATCCTTTCACTTTTCGCATAATAAGGCGATTGAACGAGCGTGGAATAAACTTGGGGAAAGACAACGTATAAAGAGAAGCACGCTTCATGTGACGCATACAATTATTGACCAAATTGTCGATGATTATTTTGCTCCGGTATATTATATTGAAGATCATTTAAATGCAATTGATGACAATTTAACAGGAGATACAACAAGTACTGTATTAGAAGAGGTATTTGATATTCGTAATGATTTATCAAAATTACGAAGAACAATTGTACCAATGCGCGATTTATTGTATCGTATTTTAAATTCAACGCGTTTTCATGGTGTGAATGATCATGAAATTTATTTTAAAGATATTTATGATCACCTGTTAAAATTGTCTGAGATGATTGAAACAAGCCGAGAGCTGACAGCTGATATTCGCGATAGCTACTTTTCGCTAAACTCTCATCATATGAATAACATTATGAAAACGTTAACAGTTTTTTCAACCATTTTCATGCCATTAACATTTATTGTTGGTGTATATGGAATGAATTTTGACAACATGCCAGAGTTAAAGTGGGAGTATGGTTATTATATTTGCTTAGCCATAATGGCTCTTATTGGTGGTGGCATGATGGTATGGTTTTATAAGAAGGGCTGGTTTAAATAAAGTGAAACTTTCATCAGTAGGGGCTTTCTCCCCTCACTGATGGTTAGTTGAACCAATCGGGCACAGTCCGCCACCTATCCTCTTCGTTTCTCTCTACATCTTGAGGTGGTGATCTTATTGCCTGCGAATAGCGGGATAATAAAAAACCCCGGGAATTTCCCGGGGTTTTTATTTAGCCGATGGCGTGTAACACAAACATGAGTAAGAAAAGACATGTGATAGTATAAAGAGGTTTTGCAACTTCTTTATGTTTACCAAGTGCTACTTTTAAGATTGGGTATGCAATGAATCCAAAAGCAATACCATCAGCAATGCTATATGTGAGCGGAATCATAACGATAATTAAAAACGCTGGAAATCCTTCTGAAAAATCGTTCAGAGGAATTTGTTGAATGTTTGTAATCATTAAACCGCCAATAATAATTAAGATTGGAGCGATTGCACTATCTGGAATTAACTTTACAAACGGTAAAGCAAACAATGAGACAAAGAATAATCCGCCAGTGACGATAGACGTCAGACCTGTCTTACCGCCCGCTGTAATACCAGCAGCACTCTCTACTGTAGAAACAGTTGGACTTGTGCCAAATAGACCGCATGTCATCGCTGAAATTGCATTTGCTTGATAAGCACGAGGGAATTTACGCTTATCTTCTAATAAACCGTGTAAAAGTCCCATGTTTTCAAAAATGAGTACCATACTCAATGAGAACGTTGCAATTAAAAATGGTAAAGAGGTCAGTTTCCCAAACGACATTGCACCAAAAATATCACCATAGTTAGCAAATGAAAATGAACTATTGCCAACTTGACTTGTATCAACAATACCAAACAACCAGGAGATTCCGGTTCCAATTGCAATAGTCCATAAAAAGTTTCCACGTACATTACGAATAAATAAAACTAATGCAACAATAAGCGTAAGCAGAGTTGCTAGAACAACTGGACTACTTAATTTTCCTAATGCAACAGCAGTATTCGAATTCGCAACGACAAGACCACCTTTTTGCAAGCCGATAAATGCTAAAAATAGCCCGATACCGACAGTGATTGCTTCTTTTAACGACTTTGGAATTGAAGTAGAAAGTGTGCGAGCAATTGGTGTAAACGCGGTAATTGCGAAAATAATACCAGCGATAAAGACAGCTGCTAATGCTTCTTGCCAAGTTAAACCAAGTGTATGCACAGCTGTGTACGTGAAAAATGCATTTACTCCCATACCTGGTACAAGAATCATTGGTGCATTTGCCCAAAATGCCATCAATAGACAGCCGATAAATGAGCTAAATACAGTTGCTAGAATTCCTGCTTCAAGGGGAATACCAGCATCTGATAAAATAGATGCATTCACAATCATAATATAAACAATCGTGAAAAATGATGTTACACCAGCAAGTACTTCTTGTTTTGGTGATGTGTGATGTAGGTCTAATTTAAATGTTTTTTCAAGGATTCCTTTCATGTTAAACCTTCTTTTTCATATCCCTCTCCCGCCCGTGATATCCCTATATAGGACTCACCGTCTATTATTATAACAAAACAAAGAGTTTTTACAATAAAAAAATGAGAACGTTTTCTTTTTTACTAGATGTACAATTAAATATAGGTGAAAATAGCACGGACAGTCGAAATGATTTCCAATTCTCCTGATTGAATAGGAGGAGCACCGCTATGGACAGCGGAATAAGCAACAAATTCCCGCGGCATATGAGAGGACTCTTCAACGACAGAAATGGGAATGGGATTTACATTTAGATTATATGTACTAGCAATCGTCCTTGCTTTTTCTTGGGCATTTTGCACAGCGAGTACTAATGCTTGTTTGTAATAAGCATTAGGCTCTGAAACGCGAAATACAAGTCCTTTGGCGACATTTGCCCCGTTTGCTACAGCTGCTTCATATACTTCCCCTGCTTTTTGTACATTTAACACAATAATTTCATATAAATGCTCAACTTGATAACCGCGTAACATAGCCTTTTCGTTCACGTATTCATATTGCGGTGTAATGGTGTAAGAAAGCGTTTTGATATTTTGCTCTGTAATTCCAAGTTGTTTCAAAGAATCAAGTAATTTAGCAGAAAGAGCAGCATTTTCTTCTTGTGCTTGCTTTACATTTGTACCTTCAGTACGAACACCAATTGTTAACACGACAACATCAGGTTTTGCTTTTACGACACCTTCACCTTGTACAGTAACAGTTGCTTCTTTGCCATTACGTAATTCATGTGAATATAGGGGCATTCCAATTTGCATAACTGTTCACCTTCCTTTCTCTATTTATATGAAAGAAGGGAGTCCATTTTTTCCTTAAATTTAGAAATATAGTGGAAAATCTAAGTTGAAAGAAAATATATACAATTAAGGTATTCATGCATTATAATATGTGTAAATATTATAAAAAAGGGTCGAGAACAGTGAACGAAAAACGAGAAGCACTTATTTTAGACTTATCTATCTCCTTTCGGAAAATGATTCGTTTATTACAAAATGATATTAATGAACTCTTTTCTGAGCATATGCCATGGAATGAGTTTTCTGTACTGCGTGCATTATATTGGAAAAGCCCGCAAATGGCATCGCAAATTGCAAGTGAAGTGAATGTTACATCGAGTCATATTACAGCGGTTACAGATCGCCTTGTTCGTAAGGGGCTTGTAACGAGAAAGCGCTCTGATTCAGACAGGCGCATTGTTTATTTAGAAATTACGGATACCGGGAAAGATGTTGCCGAAAAGCTTGAAAATGTTCGAAAAGAATATTATAGAGAGAAGTTCCAGGACTGGAGCGATCAAGAAATTGAAATGGTATTAGAGCTCTTTGGCAGAGTTCTATGAAGAATAGAAAAGCAGAGATTGCTTTTCTATTTTTTTATGGCTTCATCATACTATAGAACGGATGCGCTGCATAAAAACAGACCTACATTCCTATACTTTACCTATATGGAATAGGGGGCAGACTATGAAACGTATTGTTTCTTTTGGAATTATTGGTATATGTGTACTATGTTACAGTATAGAGATAAGTGCAGCGTCTCCAAATCAAATTGTACAAAAAGAACTAGAATATCTTTCAAATCATAAGCCTGTTTTATACTCACAATTATGGATGCGCTCGATGCAAACTTCTGTTTTGTTTCATCATAGTGATAACATTCATCATCAAGATACTTTACATAATATAAAACATTCCTCCCTCGTAAAGGTAAAAGAAATTTCACTGGCCAAAGCCTCTGTTTATATTCCGCGAGTTTCTCAGTATGTGTCAAAATTCGGAAAAGAAAATGTACAAGTGTACTATTTAGCTGTGCAGTATGATGTAAAAAAAGAAAATCCATACCAACTAAATGGAATAAATTACTTTTTACAAGTATTTGTACAAGAGTATGGGGACTGGAAAATTGCTGAAAGTGTTGTCGCACCGACAGACCAAATCGTGACAAACGATGATGGATTTGGGACAGACGAAGAGAAGACATATAGCGAAAGACGAAAGAATGCAAAATAGCCTCCTGACTAGGAGGCTATTTTCACGTTGTTTATCTCGCATTAACGGGCAGTAAGACCCCCACCTCAAGATTGAGAGAGCAGCGAGGAAGATAAGTGGGGGATAACTGCCCGTAAGTCGATTGGTTCAACTAACCATCAGTGGGGGATGAAAAAACCCCCACTGATGGAAGTTTCACTTTATCTGATAAAATAGTTACTCTTCACTGTTTTAACCGAAGACACAACCGCGTTCTCTTTAATGGAATATACTCCTTCAGCTGTTAAGCGTACAGCCGGTAGATGGGTCGATGTTAAAAAGAACATTGTATATAATGGATCGATATGCTGATGTCCTCTTTCCTTTAGAAGTTGCACAAGCCCTGTCGTTTTTAAAATCAGTTCATGCATGGGCAACTTGCTCATTTTCCCTCCAAGCGGCAATTCCAAATTGAATAAGGTTTCCTTCCCTTCCATTAATATGGTACCGCCCCCTTGATCGAGCAGTTGGTTTACAGCTTTCACCATAATATCTTTGTTTTGCCCTATAACAACGATATCTTGAGATGCTGTGTAGGTTGTCGCTACAGCATCTAGGTGATCGGCAAATCCTTTTAATATGCCGTTAGTAACCCATTTCCCCTTTTGATCAATAAGACTGACATAACAATATCCTTTTCTAGCCTCCAACTCAATAATGCCTTGCTTTAGCGGTAATGCTTCTAGACTGGATTTCGTAATGACCGCATTAAGCATTTCTATTACAGGGACTTCCGGGTTTTCAGCGGTCATATCCAGCCATTCCGGTTGAACACGCCATTCTATGTGCATAGGTTCAAACTGCAATTGTTGCCAATCACATACAGGAAACGGCTTCAAGAGCTGTCCGTTTGTCACAACCAGCTGTCCGTTTGCTATAACCTTGACCGGGGAAGGCTTGCTTATATCCTCGAGAAATAGAATATCTGCGACTCGTCCCGGAGCGATTCCACCGATTTCTTGATCCAATCCATAATATGTTGCGGGATTTAAAGTGGCCATCCGATAAGCGGCATGGAAAGGAACACCATTATCGAGAGAAATCTTAATAAGATAGTCCATCAATCCATGTTGAAGAAACGGAGGCATGGAGCCATCTGTTGTTAACATAAGCCTTGAAGCGGAAGAGAAATCAAAGTTGAGCTCTTGTAAATCTTTGATTAGGCCCGGCAAATCAGGACGTATAGAGGAGTGACGCAAAGTTGCATACATACCTAAACGAAGCCTTCTGATTACTTCCTCTCCAGTGATAGCTTCATGACAAGCCGTAACACCGAGTGCTGCCAAAGCATTTAAGGTTTCACTGGAAGCTCCTGGGTTATGCCCCTCAATTCTTTTGCCAAGCCTCCGTGCTTCTGCTATTCCTTCAAGTATTGTTTCATCGCCAGTCAAGGCAGCAGGCCAAGCAGTTAATTCGCCAGCTTGTATAACCTGCTTATGACTAAGTAAACTGACCAAGCGCTCAGTCGTGAATTTCGCTAACATATCCGGGTGGTTGCTTTGTGGATCCATCCTTGCCCACCAATAATTTTTGACAGGTAAATGACTGCTGTAGTCCATTAAATATTCAAAATCCTTCTGATTTGTATTTAAATAAAATATTAGATTATCATTCACTAAAGTCGTTGTACCTAAGCTTAAAGCGAATTCTCCAAATGAGGTAAGATTATAATACTGATATGGATGTGCATGAGGTTCGATGTATCCTGGAACTAATGTAAAACTGGATGCATCTATAATTTGCGTTTTCTCATCAATCTGCGGTTCCCGTATTCCTACATAAGCAATACGATCTTCATATAAAACAATATCTTTTCTTTCCAGCTCTCCTGTGTATACATTAAACACAATTCCTCCTGTAATCCAAATTGTTGCTGGATGCTTACCCTTTGATACTTCTATAAGTTTCCACAATGTATCCTTTTCAATGGCTCTCATGTAAGTCTCCCCCTTATCTGCTTTTTCCACGCTCAGAATTATTTCAGTTCACGTTAAGATGTCTAAAAATTCAGTTTTATACCTTTTTATATTTTACTATAAAGGGGGATTACAATGTAGACTATCTTTCCTTCTTCTGTTTTTTTGTAGGTTAAATCTATGCTAGAACCGCGCAGCAAACGAAGTGTGACTCACTTTTTCAGGTTCTGTTCTACATAGTACATATGAAAACTCCTCTTTCAATTGTAAAGAGGAGGGGGGAAAGGCAAGTGTATGGTGACAAGTTTGGTTTTCAATATATTGAAAATAGCCTCCTGACTAGGAGGCTATTTTGCGTATAAAGAAAGTTTATGTTTTAACATTCGTTGTAAAATGACGTATGTCAAAATGCTAAACCCTATAAAATACATATAGTGAAGCGGAATAGATTTACTGCCATCAGTGAAAATTTCGCTGCCAAGAAGTCCGAAACAAATGGAAGTACATATTGAGAAATAGACATGAAGTCTTTGATATAGCAGTATTTTTCCATTGTGCTCATTTGGTGAGCGTGCATATAAGTAGGTTCCTAATGGAAGACAAATAATCATATAAATTGCAGGACTTAGTAGTGTCCAAGCAGACGGAATATGGTGATAAGTAGGTCCTGCATGTATAGTTCCGTCTTCATTTTTTATAGCTTCTCTATGTGGATCATAGTCGTAGCTAATAGTGAAATGAGCAAGGGGAGCTATAATACTTGTGTTTTCTGTATACAGTGAACTTTTATTATAAGCATTATTATATTTTTGTTGTGATAAATCAACATGCAATGCAAAGAAAGGAAACACAAGCTGAAAAATATAAATGGGAAAAACCATTATAATATAACTTAGCGCACTTTGTGAAATAATGTTTCCTGTAATGGTTCCGATAAAGAGAGTTAATGTGTACACTGCAATCAATGTAATAATCGTATACACGAAGTATAGATGAAACAACGTAAATGATTGATACTGAGCATGTATCGTAGTTTTGTAGACGATATACATAAGAAACCAACTTACGCTAAGTGCACTTACGATATGAACCGTACCGAATAACCATTTTGATAAAAACAGGTGGGAGCGTTTAAATGGCATAGACCAAAGAAAATCAATCGATTGATTATGACGTTCCCAACCTATTAATATGGTAGCCAATCCAATTAATAGTAGAGCAGGAAAAAATGTAGGACTGTCTCCGCTCAAATGATATAAATAATAAGTATCCGTAGTGTCGTGCAAGTACTTAGCTTTGTACTGTGCATTCGTATAATATTCATATGGTAAGAGATACAACGTACTTAGCCAAAATAGCACAATGACATACTTCCCTTGTTTCCAGTTTTGCATCCACAATGCTTTCTGAAACATGTAATTCACCTCAATTTATACGTATATTCTTTTTGATTAAAATAGTATCGTTACTTTCCACCGATAGAAAAATTCCATTTAAGTAGATGTGTAAAAACGAAGTAGCTGACAATGCTGGCTATGAAAAAACCGACGTAATAAGAAAGGAATGCATCTCTTCCTCCGAGTAATCTGCCCCCAAATAAAGCAAAACAAAGAACAGTACAACCAACAAACCATTTCTGTAACTGTGGAAACAATAGTATTTTTCCGTTTTGTTCGTTTGGAGCACGTGTGTAAAGAAA
Source organism: Bacillus sp. EA-CB0995 (assembly GCF_055814245.1). Lineage (NCBI taxonomy): Bacteria > Bacillati > Bacillota > Bacilli > Caryophanales > Bacillaceae > Bacillus > Bacillus sp. EA-CB0995. The sequence continues at coordinate 1,563,591 of NZ_CP169269.1, forward strand.
AGTTGCGATTGGTAAAAAGATAATGATATAAGCAAATGGCGTCAGTAATTTCCACGCAGATGGAACAGATGTCGTTTCCTTTGGATCGTCTTGCGGCAATGTGGAAATTTCATTTCCGTGCTCATCGAACTTCGCGATAGGATGGTAATTAAAATGAATGTTGAAAGACTCTAACGGTGCAACGATACTTACATGTTGTAAGTATTCATGAGTTTTACGCTCTATTTCTCCTAATGCTTCTACTGAATCTCTCGTATGAGTATATACAAATCCGGATATTAACAATACTAAACCGTATGGTAGAAATAATAGAATTGCAGTTAAGCTACTTTGTGAGAAAATATTTCCGGTAATGGTACCGATAAATAAAGTGAATGTATAGGTTGCAATGAGTACAATCGTAGCGTATAAAAAGTAAGTGTGGAATGGAGTAAATATTTGATACTGATCGTGAAACGATACGTTCTTTATTCCATACATACTTATCCAACAAATGATATTTACTGTAATAATGTTCAACACGCCAAATAACCATTTTGTTAAAAAGATATCTTTTCGTTTAAAAGGCATAGAGAAAAGAAAATCAGTTGATTGATTATTTCGTTCCCATCCAATCAAGACGCAGGCAAGTGCAATGAGAATGATACCTTGTAAGAAGACGGTGTCAAATGTATTAAAATAATAGGAATAATAATAAACATAATCATCAAATTTCATTTTAGATTGGCTAAGCTCTGATTGAGCAGCACTATAATATTCATAAGGTAACAAATATAAACTACTTAACCAAAACAATAGAACAATATATTTCCCTTGTTTATACGTTCGCATCCATAACGCCTTATGAAACATGTGACCCCTCCTCAAACGCTGTAACAAATACATCCTCAAGCGACATTGACAATTCTTCTAATAAGATCGGCTGCTCTTTATGAAATTTCTCTAACGTAGCTGCTACGTTGCCTTCGATTAAGACGGTATATACTTTTCCTGTTTGGTTTAATACTTTCACATTACATAAATTCACTAGCTTTTGTGGTAGTGAGCGTTCGTAAGCTACTTGGATTTTTGCATAGCGTGATTTTGTATCTTCTAAAGCTGTGATAGATGCAATTGTATGATCTTTTAAAATGATGACTGTGTCTGCGATTTTTTCGACTTCATCTAGGTGATGTGTAGAAATGAGAATGGTAATTTCTCGCTCTGCCACTTCTTCGATTAAAAACTGAAGAATCTGTCTTTTTGCAATAGGATCAAGTCCATTTGTCGGCTCATCTAAAATTATATATTCTACTCCAGTAGAAAAAGCTAAAATCATTGCTAGCAAAGCTTTCATTCCACGAGAGTAACTGCGAATACGTTTCTCTGGTAAGTTAAAGCGTTCTAGTAGTTTATAAAAATAGTCTTCATTGAAATTATGATAGACTGCCTTATAAAATTTTACGATTTCTTTTACTGTATATCCGCTTAATACGTTTGTAGAGTCTGGGACATATACAACCGTTTGTTTCACTTCAGGATGTTTGTGCACGTCTATTTCGTTATATGTAACAGTTCCTTCATCTGGATTTAATATTCCAACAAGTGTTCGCAATAGTGTTGTTTTTCCAGCTCCGTTTCTTCCAAGTAATCCGACGATGCTTCCTTTTTTAAAGTAAATGAAATATCTTCTAATATTATTTGGTTATCAATTGTTTTCTTTACGTTTGTCACCTTCAGCATGAGTATTTCCTCCTAATTCTTTGTAGTATGAATCAATCCAATCATGAATTTTTTCTTTTGAAATACCGAGATATGAAGCTTCTAGTAATAATTGATGAAATTGTTTTTCCACCATAGCAATTTTCCTTTCATCTTGTGTTGGAGTAATCGATTGGCATACAAATGTTCCTTTGCCGCGCAGCGTTTCAATAATTCCTTGTCGTTCTAACTCTTTATACGCTTTACTCACTGTATTTGGATTTATCACGAGTGAAGAGGCAAGTTCCCGAACAGAAGGGAGTTTATCATTTGGTGCGAGCATTGCTTTTAAAACTAGTTCCTTTACGTTGTGAACAATTTGTTCCCATATCGGAGTGTTGCTTCTTGGATCAAGTTGAATGTGCAAGAGCAATGCCTCCTTCCTGATGAATTTTTAAGTGTACTATTAAACGTAATACACTTAATACAATATATAGCATACTTTTGTTTGTCAATGCTATTTTTAGAAAAAGATGGTATAAAAACCCTTCATCTGGAAAAGATAGGTGTGATATAGAATGGAGGGTTAGTCATGAAGCGATTGATTGGAATACTTGTTTGTTTCATGTTATTGCTTTCCGCTGTTCCAATTGGTTTTGCGCAGTCTGAGAAAAAAGAAGCAGAAACAAAACCAAAGCTAGCGGAACAAGCATCGTCAGCGATTGTTATTGAACAGGATACGGGAAAAGTTTTATTTGAAAAAATCCAAATGAAAAGTTGCCACCTGCTAGTATGACAAAAATTATGACCATGCTACTCATTATGGAGCAAATTGAAAAAGGAAAGCTAACACTGAAAGATAAAGTGAGAACGAGTGAACATGCAGCTTCTATGGGCGGATCACAAATTTTCCTGGAGCCTGGTGAAGAAATGACAGTCAATGAAATGTTAAAAGGTATTGCAATTGCATCTGGAAATGATGCATCAGTTGCAGTTGCTGAACACATTGCTGGGTCAGAAGAAGGATTTGTAGACATGATGAATAGAAAAGCAAAAGATTTAGGACTTAAAAATACTCATTTTCAAAATCCAACAGGCCTTCCAGCCAAGAACCATTATTCAACAGCATATGATATGGCAGTTATGGCAAAGGAATTAATGAAATATCCGTTAATTCGTAAATATACAGGTAAATATGAAGATTATTTACGAGAAGATACGGATAAGAAATTTTGGCTTGTAAATACAAATAAGCTTGTTCGTTTCTATCCAGGTGTTGATGGCGTGAAAACAGGCTTTACAACAGAGGCAAAATATTGTTTAACAGCATCTGCAGAACGAAATGGCATGCGCGTTATTTCTGTTGTCATGGGGTCTCCAACATCAAAAGAACGGAATGCGGAAGTAACGAAGCTTCTTGATTATGCATTTAGTCAATATATGACGAAAAAAATGTATACAAGAGGCGAAAAAATTCAGACGATAAAAGTAGGAAAAGGGAAAAAGAAGCGGTCGACTTAGTTGCGTCTGACAATGTTTCTCTACTAATGAAAAAGGGAGAAACGATGAAAAATATCAAAAAAGAAGTAGTGGCTGAGGAAAAAGTGAAAGCTCCAATTAAAAAAGGAGATGCTTTAGGTACACTTGTCATAAAAAAAGATAATCAAGTATTACTCAAACAGACAATTGTTGCGAAAGAGGATGTCGCAGCAGCAAGCTGGTGGGAGTTATTTAAACGAAGTTTTGGGATGTTTTCGACATCGAAATAGCGGCAATTTTGTTGCCGCTTTCTTTTGTTGAGTTTGTTGTTATTTCAATGGTAAGAGATGTTGCTAGAAGGTTCATTTTATGACGAAATAGTACTTCTTTTGTCAGGTGGAAGGATTCTACATTTATTTTAGAGAAAAACTTCTTATATGTTTTGCGTGTATACGCGAATTTTGAATGTAAGGAGGAAATAGGGTGAGTCTTTCCATTCATTTAGAAGTAAAGCGTGACGTCTTATGTGTTCGTTTAGCAGGCGAACTGGATCATCATGCTGCCGAAGAGTTGCGAGCGAAAGTCACTGATATGATTGAGACGCATCATGTTCATCATATTATTTTAAACTTAGAGCAATTAGCATTTATGGATAGCTCTGGTCTTGGTGTTGTGTTAGGAAGATATAAACATGTCAAAAGCTTAGGCGGCGAAATGGTTGTATGTGCAATTTCTCCTGCTGTAAAGCGCTTGTTTGAGATGTCAGGGCTATTTAAAATTATTCGTTTAGAAGAAAATGAAGCGCATGCGCTCGCGACATTGGGGGTGGCGTAGATGAGAAATGAAATGAACCTTCAATTTTCAGCATTAAGTCAAAATGAATCGTTTGCTCGGGTTACGGTTGCGGCTTTTATTGCACAGCTCGATCCAACGATGGAAGAGTTAACTGAAGTGAAAACAGTTGTGTCTGAGGCGGTAACAAATGCTATTATTCATGGGTATGAAGGGCATGCAGATGGCATTGTGTATATTACGGTTATTTTGGAAGATGACATGGTAAAGTTAACGATTCGTGATGAAGGGATTGGAATTCTAGATTTAGATGAAGCAAGGCAACCCCTTTTACAACAAAACCCGAATTAGAGCGTTCCGGAATGGGATTTACCATTATGGAAAATTTTATGGACGAAGTAGAGGTTATTTCTAATGAATCTTTCGGGACAACGATCCATTTGACGAAGTATCTATCAAAAAGTAACGCTCTATGCAATTAAGGAGAATTGCCTATGGACATAGAGGTCAGAAGTGAAAAAGGAAAAGGAAAAGGAAAAGGGCAGTTAAAGGATCACGAGTTAAAAGAATTAATTCAAAGAAGTCAAGATGGTGATCAAGGAGCGAGAGATTTAATTATACAAAATAATATGAGACTTGTTTGGTCGGTTGTACAACGTTTTTTAAATCGTGGTTATGAGCCGGAAGACTTGTTTCAAATTGGTTGTATTGGTTTGCTAAAATCTGTCGACAAATTTGATTTATCTTTTGATGTAAAGTTCTCAACATATGCGGTCCCAATGATTATTGGAGAAATTCAACGTTTCTTACGTGATGATGGGACAGTGAAAGTAAGTCGTTCTTTAAAGGAAACTGGAAATAAAATTCGCAAAATGAAAGATGAATTATCAAAAGAGTATGGCCGTGCACCGACAGTTACTGAAATAGCAGAGGCGCTAGAGTTAACGCCAGAAGAAGTTGTAATGGCGCAAGAAGCAAGCCGTACGCCATCATCCATACATGAAACGGTGTATGAAAATGATGGTGATCCTATTACCATTTTAGATCAAATTGCGGATCGTTCTGAAACGAAGTGGTTTGATAAGATTGCTTTAAAAGAAGCGATTCGTGAATTAGATGAACGTGAACGACTGATTGTGTATTTACGGTATTATAAAGATCAAACGCAATCGGAAGTAGCGGAGCGCTTAGGAATTTCTCAAGTACAAGTGTCACGGCTAGAAAAGAAAATATTAAAGCAAATGAAGGACCGAATAGGCGAATAGTCTATTCGTTTTTTTATTTCAAAAAAAGTTGTATTAGAAAATTTTCCAATATCCATACTACAACTACGAGGAATAGTTAAGAGGTGATTGGAGTGGAGCAAACGATATATGTAAAGATGAGAAGTCGCCTGCAAGTGTCGCCTGCTTATGAGATTAAAGTTGGTGATGTTGCACAAGTAGTTGGAGATTCAGACATTGTAGACGAAATAAAACGACAGGCTGTATACAAAATTACAAAGAAAGATAAAACGCATGTGGTAATTGATGTGATGAAAGTCATTCAGCGCATTCAACAGTATTCTAGCAGCTTACAAATTAATTTGCTTGGTTCAGCACAAACTATTGTTGAAATCGTATATGAGAAAAAACGAGTAAATCCATTTTTTTGGAATGGTTTGGCTATTACTATTTGTGGGAGCTGCCCTTGCAATTATTTATTTTCATGAAGACGTTAGTATGCAGCAAGTACATCAACGCTTGTATTACATGATTACAGGAGAAAACAATAAAAAGCCACTTTTATTTCAAATTCCATATTCGTTAGGACTTGGACTTGGAATGATTCTTTTTTTAATCATGTTTTTCAAAAACGCATTAATGAGGAGCCGAGCCCATTAGAAGTTGAAATGTTCCAATACCAGCAATCTCTCGATCAATATGTGATGATGAATGAAAATAAAGAAATGATAAAGAAAATCCCAAATGATTGAATATATCGGGGTAATCTTTATTGGATTTGCTGGTGGAATTGCTGTTGGAGGAGGATACGTTGCATTTTTAACTGTATTAGGTGTGATTCCAAGGCTTGCTCAGTTAACAAAAAGTGGTCATCGTGTTCAATATTATGAATGGGCTGTTGTGAGCGGTGCATTAAGCGGCGCATGGTGCAGTTTACGCGATATCACATTGGTGGCTTCACCGTATTGGCTTTTGCTCCTTGGATTGTTATGTGGCACATTTATTGGAATGCTTGCCGCTGCCTTAACAGAAGTGCTGAATGTACTTCCGATATTGGCAAAACGTGTTGGGGTTGATGGGAAAATTGTTATTCTTCTTATCGCACTTGTTCTTGGTAAGGTGGTAGGTTCTTTATTTCATTGGATTTATTTTGTGAAATAGGAGGTATGTAAATGACACCGCGAAAATTGAAAGATGATTATACAAATAACGTAAAAAAGTATCAATCAAAACCTAACTATGTTATGAATTGCGTCAAGGCTTTTGTTGTGGGAGGGCTTATTTGTATATTAGGTGAAGCTTTGATGAAGATGTATATACACTATTTTGATTTTACGGAGAAAAATGCGGGGAATCCAGCAATCACAACATTAATATTATTGTCGGCCATTTTAACAGGGATTGGTGTATATGATAAACTTGGACAATTTGCAGGGGCAGGGTCAGCAATCCCGGTTACTGGATTTGCAAATTCAATGGTGAGTGCAGCAATGGAACACCGCAGTGAAGGGATTGTTCTTGGGATTGCCACTAATATGTTCAAGATTGCTGGAAGTGTAATTGTATTTGGTGTTGTTGGAGCGTATGTTGTAGGTCTCATTCGGTATACATGGAAGCTGTTTATCTCGCCCTAATGGCAGTAATCTCTCACCTTAAGATTCAGAGAAAACGAAGAGGATAGGTGAGGTGGGAAATCACTAAGGGAAGTTTCACTTTTTGTAAGTAAAGGAGAAGACAGATGAGATTAACTGGGAAACAAACGTGGGTATTTCAAAACGATGTATATGTGAATGCGACAGGAACGGCTGTTGGGCCGGAAGAAGCGGAGGGGCCGCTTGGAGATAGTTTTGATATTACATATGATGATTTGCATTGTGGAGAAGAGAATTGGGAGCTAGCAGAAAGACGATTAATGAGAGATTCAATTCAACAAGTATTGCAAAAAGAAAAGCTGCAAGCATCTGATATCGATTTTTTTTAGCTGGAGATTTATTAAATCAAACGGTTACAGCAAATTATGTTGCTAGAGAACTTTCGATTCCATTTCTAGGAATGTTTGGAGCATGTTCAACTTCTATGGAGACTCTCGCTGTTGGCGCTGCATTTATTGATGGTGGATTTGCAAATCGCGTATTAGCAACAGTTAGTAGTCATAATGCCACTGCTGAAAGGCAATTTCGTTATCCAACAGAGTACGGAGGGCAAAAACCAACTACAGCGACGTTTACTGTTACAGGAGCTGGTACAGCTTTAATTAGTCGTGAAAGAAGTTCAATTAAAGTAACATCAGCAACCATTGGAAAAGTTCAAGATTTAGGCATAACAGATCCGTTTGATATGGGATCTGCTATGGCGCCTGCTGCAGCCCATACAATTCAACAGCATTTTGAAGATTTAAAAAGAAGTGCTGCAGATTATGACTTAATTGTGACGGGTGATTTATCTGCAGTCGGGACACCAATTACGCGGCAACTTTTATTAGATGAAGGCTATGACATAGGTAATGTCTATAATGATTGCGGTTTAATGATTTATAGAGACGACCAGCAAGTATTTGCAGGGGGAAGTGGTTGTGCCTGCTCTGCCGTGGTGACATATGGACATTTAATGAAAGAAATGAGAAAGGGGAATTTACAACGGATTTTTGTTGTAGCAACAGGTGCCTTGTTAAATCCGATTATGATTCAACAAAAAGAAACGATTCCAACGATTGCACACGGTATCGTATTTGAAAGAATAAAAGGGGTGTAATATGTGGAATTTATATATGCGTTTGTAGTTGGGGGTGCAATCTGTGTTATTGGACAACTACTGTTAGATTTTACAAAATTAACACCTGCACATGTTATGGCAATCTTCGTAGTAGCTGGCGCTATTTTAGATGGATTTGGAATTTATGATAAATTAATTCAGTTTGCTGGAGCAGGAGCAACTGTTCCTATTACAAGTTTTGGTCATTCTTTATTACATGGTGCGATGGAAGCTGCAGAAAAGCATGGTTATCTTGGGATTGGAATGGGTATGTTTAAGTTAACATCTGTTGGAATTTCAGCAGCAATTTTATTTGCATTTTTAGCAGCACTTATTTTTAAACCGAAAGGATAAACAAGATGAGAAGAAGGGTTATTTTGGTGACAGACGGAGATGAATATGCACAGCGAACAATCGAGTTACTGACAAAGGAGTTTGGGGGACGATGTATTTCGGCATCACAAAGTAATCCAACGAAATTAACAGGGAGAAAGATTGTTGAGCTTATCATGCAAACACCACATGACCCAGTTTTTGTTATGTTTGATGATAGTGGATATATTGGAGAAGGTTCAGGAGAAAAAGCACTAAAATATGTAGCAACGAATAAACAGATTGACGTGCTTGGCGTGTTAGCTGTCGCTTCTAATACGCATCATTGGGAATGGGCCCGCGTTGATGTAAGTATCGATCGAGAAGGACGGTTAACTGAATATGGTGTTGATAAGTTTGGGTTAGCGGATGTTGAAATAGGAAGGATTAACGGTGATACCGTTTACTGTTTAGATGAACTACATGTCCCCATTATTGTTGGAATTGGAGATATTGGAAAAATGTACGGAAATGATGACTGGAAGCGTGGATCACCTATTACAAAAAAAGCAATTCAAGTAATTTTAGAAAGGAGTGGGTTTTATGACCAACAAACAAAAGACTAGTATACCAATTTCTTCATTTTTAAGCGATAATGAAAATTATTTAAAACAAACAGTTGGACTTGGTGTTACGTTTGATGTGGGAATTCGTAAACTTCAAATTTTAGATAAAGAAATTGGTGTTTTTTTTGTGAACGGTTTAAGTGATTCGAACTTCATTATACACATTTTGGATGAAGTTGTTGATACGAATGAAATACAAAGGTATGAAGACAATACTGTAAAGTTGTTAGAAAATCGTCTTATTCATCAGCAAGTAAGTAAAATAAAGACGATGGAAGATGCTATATTTCAAGTTTTGTCAGGTTTAATCGTTATTTTTGTTGAGGGAGAAACAGAAGCATTTGTAATAGATGTTCGTAGTTATCCGGGACGAACTCCGACAGAGCCGGATACAGAGAAAGTTGTTAGAGGGGCCCGCGATGGATTTGTTGAAAATATTATTGTGAATACAGGTCTTATTCGGCGGCGTATTCGTGATCCTCGCTTGCGGTATGAGATGATACGGGTAGGTGACCGATCAAAAACTGATACTTGTATCGCATATATACAAGATATTGCGAATCCAGACTTAGTGAAAATAATAAAGCAAGAGTTAGAAAGTATTGAAATCGATGGTGTGACGATGGCTGATAAAACCATTGAGGAGTTTCTTGTTAAACAAGGATATAATCCTTTTCCACTTATTCGATATACAGAAAGACCAGACGTCGCTGCCAATCATTTGCTAGAAGGACATGTTTTACTATTGACAGATACTTCCCTAGCGCAATTATTACACCAACAACATATTTTCATCATGTACAGCATGCTGAGGAGTTTCGGCAAAATCCAGCTGTCGGAACGTTTTTACGTTGGACTCGATTTATTGGAATATTATTTTCACTGTTTTTATTACCACTTTGGCTTACGTTTGTACTTGATCCTACTTTATTGCCAGAAAAACTTGCGTTTATTGGACCGAATAAAACAACAAATTTGCCAATTTTCTTGCAAATCATTTTAGCGGAAGTAGGATTAGAATTTTTGCGACTGGCATCTATCCATACACCAACACCACTGTCATCAGCAGCCGGGTTAATTTCAGCTATATTAATTGGTCAAATAGCAATTGATGTCGGTCTATTTGTACCAGAAGTTATTTTATATACTGCCATTTCTATGATTGGATTATTTGCAACGCCAAGTTATGAATTAGGATTAGGGAATAAAATCGGTAAATTATTCCTTATTGTATGTACAGCTTTATTTCGAGATATAGGATTTGTTATTGGAATGACAGTGTTAATTTTATTTTTAGCATCGACTAAAAGTTTGCAGACACCGTATCTTTGGCCGTTTCTTCCATTTGATTGGGGAGCATTCGTGAAAATTTTGATTCGACCGTCTATTCCTAGTTTGAAAGTGCGTCCAAGTATAGTTCATCCACAAGATAAAAGACGACAAAAATGAGTAGAAGGAAACTTCTGCTCATTTTTATTATAAATTTATATGTTTTTAACAAAAACATAACATTTCTTTTGTACACTAGAAGTACATATGTTGTATGGAAGGGGAGATTACATGATTAAGTTATTTGTGAGTGATTTAGATGATACACTCGTTTATAATGTGAACCGGATTCATCGAGAGGATGAAAAAGCATTATGTTGGCTAGCAGAGAAAGGAACGGATATTTGTTTTGCTTCTGGCCGTTTTACTCATCGTATTCACGATGCTGTGAAGCAATTCGCTTTCCCTTATTATACAACAGGGTTAAATGGTGCGGTCTTATTAACGAAAGAAGGGGAAATGCTCCACGAATCGACTTTTAATCGTGAGATTGCCCGGGAAATATATAAATATATACATGAAAAAGAGATGGCGGATATTGTATGTGCGAAGGAGCATCGATATACGAAAAAGAAAAATGAGCATCATCGTATGTTTGAAGAATATATTCAAGTGAAAATCGCAGAAGTGGAGACATTAGATGAAGAGTTTGGACAAACTATTCATCCCGCAAAATTATTTGTATATGGAGAAGAAGCAAAAATTACAATGTTAGATGAAGAGCTGCGAAACAAGTTTCAAGGCAAAGCAGAAGTAGTGATTTCGGGAAAGAGATATGTGGATATTATGCCAGTTGGAATTAGTAAAGGAAGTGCACTGCAACTTTTAATGGAACACTTACAAGTAGAAGCGCATGAAGTAGCGTGTATCGGAGATTCCTTTAATGATGTTTCAATGTTTTCTGTGACGCCGCATTCTTTTACACTGCATCATGCTCATCCATATGTGAAAGAAAAAGCGAGTCATGTTGTTCGTTCTGTAGAAGAAGCAATTATGCAACTCCCGTTATTAGCATAAAAAAAGCTCGTCATTGACGAGCTTTTTTTAATTAAATAGTGATTTAATAAAGTCAATAAAGCTAGAGAATACACCTTTTAGACTATCTAAAAAGCCCTGACCTTCATCGGAACTTAGAAACGATGAAACATGGTCTTTCGCTTTATTTAATTGGTTACTAACTTGATCCCAATCGATATTTAGGTTTTTCATTTTGTCAAAGAGTGCTACTAAATTATTGAGTTGTTCATCAGTTAATGTAATTCCAAGTTGATCTGCAACCTTTTTAATGAGTGAACGTAAATCTTCTGTTGTTTTTGGTTGCTCTTTTGCTATTTCTTCTTTAACGTTTGCAACAAGTTGTACAGCTTTATCATTCCCGATTTCGTCACCAAGTTTTGCGGTTTGAACCATTTCTTCGTTTGCAACTTTTTTTACTTCTTCTGGAATTTCTTTTTTCGATGTTGTTTCGTAGGCCTTCATTAAACCTGTTAAAGCTGCAGTTCCTGACACTTTAAATGGTGCTGTTATGTATATATTCGCATCTTTTACACCTGCTGTAATTAATGCGTTTGTATACATTGCATCTGTTACCCAATTAATATTATTCGCTTGTACAACAAGACCAGATCCTTTTTTTGTATACGTAATCATAGAAGAAGAAATTGCTTTTGTGCCGATTTGTGCGTTTGGTACAACTCCATCTAAATATTTATGTTCTTCCGCATTTGATACTGTAATAATTTGTGTATCTTTTGGCGCTTTCATTTCTTCAAGAAGCTGTTGTTTTTGCTGCTCTGTTAAATTTTCTCCTAATGTAACAATAGACTCTCCCTCAATCACGTCTGCGTATGAAGCTGTTGGAATTAAAAAGACCATCATAGCTAATAGCAGCGCTAATAGTTTCGTTTTCACGAAAAATCGCTCCCTTTCTCTTTCTGAAATTTTCGGGCAACAAAGTAATTATAGTATATTTTCTGTATTTGTCATCCGTCTTCAGAATGATTTCTGGAAGAAATAGCAGGATTGTCGGATTTTATCCCGCTATTCGTGTGCAGTAAGCCCTTGCTGATAGAGGTTTCGCTTTATTAAGAAGGTATTGGTGTTGAAATAGAGAAGTATATTTTTAACATATTATTTATTTGGAAGAAAGAGATAGAGTGCGACCTTTGTTGAGGGCGGAAGCGTTGATTTTTAATCGTGATAGGACAGGTATATTGATTCAATGTGATACAAACGAAGAGTTTTATCCCGCACTAACGGGCAGTAAGATGGCATAAAGAGCATTCTGACATTATGTTAAAGTGGAAAGAAATTAGTAAATTGAAAGCAACGCTAATATATCCAGAAGGGGTTATGAAAATTATTGAACAGAATAAAAATGAACCTGTGCATTGGCTTGAGGAAGTAACATACTAAATTTAACAAGGTTTTTGCAATAATATTTTTGTTTATTACAGTGATTGTGGTAATATAAGGCTGAGATTGTTGAAAGGAGCTTATTATACATGAAAACTTTAGGATACATATTAATGGAAAACGGTGAAAAGATCGAATTAGAATTTTTCCCAGAAGAAGCACCAAAAACAGTAGATAACTTTAAAAAACTAGCAAATGAAGGTTTTTATAATGGGGTTACTTTCCACAGAGTAATTCCTGGTTTTGTAAGCCAAGGTGGCGATCCAACAGGAACAGGAGCAGGCGGTCCTGGCTACAGCATTCCTTGTGAAACAGATGGCAACCCTCATAAACACGGTGTAGGCGCACTTTCTATGGCACATGCAGGAAGAAATACTGGAGGAAGCCAGTTCTTTGTTGTACATGAACCACAACCGCATTTAGACGGTGTTCACACTGTATTCGGTAAGGCAACAAGTGGTATTGAGACAGTATTAAATATGCGTCAAGGCGATGTTATGAAAGAAGTTAAGGTTTGGGAAGAGTAAAATGTGAAAAGAGAGCAAAATGCTCTCTTTTTTTATTTAAAAAAGAATTTGTAAGTGAAGAGCAGTAAAAGATATATATAGGAGAATTTACGTATCTTTTATTCCGTTATTTGCAGGCAGTAAACATCCACCTCAAGATTCTGAGAAAATAAAGAAGGTAGGTGGAGGATTACTGCTAGCATACCTCGATTGGTGAGAGTTTCCATCAGTGGCGGATGAAAAAACATTGATGGAAGTTTCACTTTATGTGCCATTTAGGCTAGATACAAACAATATTATGCTAGTGGCATAATATAAATAGAATATCCATATTTGACTTCCTCTTTCCCTCTTTGTATGATTATAAAGTTGTTTTTTGGGGCAAATCTTCTCAGCTAATTAGAAATATTGTAAAATAGATATGATGTAAGATTTAAAATGCTGGTTGAGGGGATATATGATTTGTAACTTTTGTAAGAAGGGATAAATTTCATGTTAATTCGTTTTAAAAAAAGTTATGAAAAAATTGCGATGGGACTTCTGTCTTTTATGCCAATGGAAAAAGATATAAAACGATTACAAGCAACGATGAAGGATTATGAAAAAAATGATAATTGGCAGCTCTATTTATGGAAAGAAGACGATGCTATTGTTGGAATTATTGGGACGGTAAAACAAGATGAAGGTGTATTAGAAATTCAGCATATTAGTGTGAACCCTTCGCATCGTCATGTGGGAATCGGAACAAAAATGGTACAAGAATTACAAACAATGCTGCCGAATGTTACGGTATGCGGAAATGAACAAACTTCTAGATTTTGTGAGAAATGCAAAGAAGTTGAACATAATGTGCATTAATAAAAGCAGAGATAATATTATCTCTGCTTTCTTTTTTGTAATTGTATATTTCGCTCGTTAATCACATCTTCACGATTGCGGTGAGAATGTTTATGAATAATATCCGCACTTGGAGTAGAAGAAGTATCTTTCCAAGGAAGTCCTTTGTTTTTACATAATTGCATGCATATGTCTTCTAGATTCGGATCAGAAAAAGGAAGAAATAGTACTGTATAAGACTCATGATTTTGAATGATGTGCAGTCGTTCCTGAAGGAGTAATAATAGTTTTGGGTAGTCTAGACCTAATGCCTCTATGTGCTGTTTTTCATTTTGTAAAATGAATAGTGCACTTTTCATCATTCGCTCGGCACCATTCCAATTACAACGTCTATGGTGATATAAAGCGACAGCAATTTGAATAAGTCCTACCCAATGTTGTTCGCGTTCCCCGCGTGGTTTTGTTTTCCAATGTTCTTCTAAAATTTCGTGACATTCAAAGTAGTCGTAATCACTATGAAAATGAATTAAAAACTGTATGTATGCTTCATGATACATGTTTTTCACTCCTATTCTAAGCAGCGTGCATATATAGTGTATCATAAATATAAAGCGACTAGAGGTTGTTCTAGTCGCTTTATGTCAGTTAGCAGAAGCAAGCTGCGCCGACAATAATTAATAAAATAAACAACACAACCAGCAGAGCGAATCCGCCGTGGAAACCTCCAGCACCATGTACCATAGTTTGTAACCTCCTACAATGTGTACTCATTACACTGCTATCATATGAACGGGATAGGCATTGTGGCCTAGGTATACGTCTATTTTTGATTAAATTTTTGAAAAAGGTTGGATAGTGTATGGAGTATGCTCTATACTTATGGAGTGACAGAAAAAATGTGGTGGGATGATTTGTGCAATATAATTTTAAAGTTGAGGCATTTGAAGGCCCTTTAGATTTGTTATTACATCTAATTAATCGTTATGAAATTGATATATATAACATTCCTGTGGCGGAAATTACAGAACAATATTTATCATATATCCATGCGATGAAAGAATTACAGCTTGATGTTGCAAGTGAATATTTAGTCATGGCTGCGACGCTATTACAAATTAAAAGTAAAATGTTGCTTCCAAAGCATGAAGAAGATATACAGGATAGCAGTGAAGAATTTATAGAAGATCCTCGGCAAGAATTAATGGAACGTCTAATTGAGTATAAGAAATATAAGCAAGTTGCTACCCAATTAAAAGAAAAAGAGCAAGAACGAGCACAGCTATATACACGTCCTCCTCTTGATTTTATGATGTTTCAAAAAGAGGAAGATGAAAAGCTGCCGATTGATGTTACGCTATATGATATGCTGGCAGCATTTCAAAAGCTAATGCGTCGAAAGAAAATACAACGTCCGGTAACAGCTACAGTTGCTCGGCAAGAAATTCCAATTGAACAACGAATGGGTGATGTTTTAAAACAATTAGAAATGGCAGGAGGTCGTCAAAGTTTTTATGATTTATTTGCAGATGATGACCGGGAAATGGTTGTTGTTACATTTTTAGCAATTTTAGAGCTTATGAAACATCAGCAAATTGTCATTGAACAAGAGCATAATTTTGATGAAATCTTTTTATTGAAACCATAGTTGTACTGTTTGACCGAACGCAATATATTGTTGTTCGGTCTTTATGACGTATAGGGATACAAAGAATGTGAGAAAGGAGCTTTTATCGTTGGATAGACAAGAACAAAAGGCAGTTATAGAAGGGCTGCTGTTTGTAGCAGGGGATGAAGGGATTTATCCGGAACAAATCTCAAAAGTGTTAGAGATAGAAGTGAAAGCTGTAATAAAGCTTGTAGAGGAACTACAGACGGAATATGAGCAATTGCACCGAGGTTTGCAAATTGTTCAATTTGCAAAGGTGTATCGTTTTACAACGAAAAAAGAACATGCCTCGTATTATCAAAAATTGATGGATGCACCAACAGCTACATCTTTATCGCAAGCAGCATTAGAAACATTAGCAATTGTTGCCTATCGCCAGCCAATTACGAGAACGGAAATCGAGGAGATTCGCGGTGTAAAAACAGATCGCGCTTTGCAAACGCTTGTTTCTCACTTGTTAATTAAAGAAGTAGGGCGTGTAGAAGGGCCAGGACGTCCCATTTTATACGGCACAACAAAAGAATTTTTAGATACATTTGCATTACAAACATTAGATGAATTACCTGCTCTGTCAGAAGAAGGCGAAGGAATGAATGAAGCGGATTTATTCTTTGGCTCTCTACAAGAAATTTCGAAGTAAAAGCTTGGCATTTTGCCAAGCTTTTTTGTATATGAAATGAAAGCTGCGTCATACTAAATAGAAAAAGGAGAAGGTGTATGAAAGATGTGCGTATCGCTCTTTTTCTATTTTCAACTGTATTATGTATAACTTTAAATAGTGCATCCCCTATACGTCAGCATACTTCTATACATACGGTTTCTTCCTTTTCAAGTCAACGTACGCACTTAGGTAAGATGACTGTAAATTTTTTAAGAGTTGGGCAAGGAGATGCAACAATTATTTCTTTACCGAACGGGAAAACAATTTTAATTGATGGTGGACCGTATGAAGCTGGGGAGCCTATTATTGATACATTAATTAAAAAAGGGATTAAACGCTTAGATGTTGTCATTAGCACACATCCTGACATGGATCATATCGGGGGACTAATTCCAATTATTGAACAAATGCCGGTTTCACTTGTGTTAGATAGTGGGAAACTATATAGTTCATTTACATATCACACATACATAAGAAGTATTAAAAAAGAGGAGTGCCGTTTTTAAGTGTAAAAGAAGGGCAATATATCCCTCTGGACCCTCATATTTCTATTCAAGTGTTAAACGATGGGAAAGCGAAACGAGAAAATAACGAATCGTCTATTGTATTGAAAATTCGTTATGGTAAGGCTGATTTTTTATTTATGGGAGATGCAGATACACATACAGAAGAAGAAATGATAAAACAATATGATATGCATGCAGATGTATTAAAAGTTGGTCATCATGGCTCGTATACATCAACGAGTGAAAAGTTTATAACAGCTGTTGCACCGCAGTTTGCTGTTATCTCATATGATAAAAAGAATCCATATGGTCATCCACATCGAAGTGTGATGAAACGGTTATATCGGCATGGCATCGCCGTATATACTACCGTAAAACATGATGTTGAAATTGAGACAGATGGTGAGCGTATTGTTATTCAGCATCAGTTACCTTTACCGTTGTTAAAATAGTGTATGTATATCTCATTTCAGCATTGAGATATATAAGCTGCTGAAATTACAAATATAGTTAATTACGTTTATATACAGTAGCGTTCCAAAGCTTTTCTTGATATCCGTTCAATAAAATATCTAAATCATGCATAATACGATGTATTTCTACAAGTGAAGTTGCTCTTCTTTCTTCACGGGCTTGTTTCGTGTAAGAAACAATATTTTGGAAGTCTTTTTGTAAAGCCCCTTCAACTGATGGTGTGTACTGCAAGAATTGTTCTTCAATTTGTTTTAAAGCAGCATCATGCTCAGTCCATAAAGAAGAGGAAGGGGTCCAGTTTTTATATTGATCATAGCAGACCAACTTGTTTAGCAATTCATGCTGTTCGTGAATTGATTTGTAAATAGCTGCAGTTTGTGCATCCTTTGGAGGTTCTGGAGGTGATGTAACTTGTTTAGATATATTCATTTTCGTCATCATATAATAAGACCCAGAGCCAATTAGAACTACTGTTACAAAGATAATACATGAAATAATTGTTGACTTTTTCATAAAATTGTTAACCTCTCCTTTTGAATAAATAATACTATATATTATAATTAGAGAAGAAAAAGAAATTACCTTTTTCCTATATTAAGAATTTACCCATAATGTATAGACAACTACTCGTGTATATATTATGATGAAAATAGGCAAATAGGTAATAATACAAGTAGTATTATATGGGAAAGGACGATGGAAATGAAAACGCAAGTTGTCATCAATGCCAAAATTTATACAGGTCATGAAGTGCTAGAAAACGGTTTTATTCGTTACACAGATCAAATTCAAGAACTGGGATTGATGGCTCAGTATGTACCAAAAGAAAATGAAGAGATTCATGATATAACAGGGAATCTTGTAATTCCAGGAATGATTGATATTCATATTCACGGTGGATACAATATTGATGCAATGGATGCAAATAGCGACGGATTAGTAACTCTCGGCAAACAGATGTTACAAGAAGGAGTTACAACTTTTTTCCAACAACAATGACACAGTCTCCTGAAGCAATTGAAGCGGCTCTAAGTGCTGCAAAAGAAGCGAAGGGAAAAGGTGCGCATTTTGAATATATTCATTTAGAAGGCCCGTACGTTTCAAAAAAACGTGCAGGTGCACAGCCGCTCGAGTACATTGTTCCTGCAAATATTGAACAATTTAAACAATGGCAAGAAGCAAGCGGAAATTTAATTAAACTGGTAACATATGCTCCTGAAGAAGAAGGTGCGCGTGAGTTTGAACAATACCTCGCGGAAACTGGGATTATCGGTACGATCGGACATACAGATGCAACTGATGAGCAATTAACAGGTAGAAATATTACACATGCAACTCACCTTTATAATCAAATGCGTGGTTTGCATCATCGTGAGCCGGGTGTAGTTGGTCATGTGTTATTAAACCCAGATGTAATGGTTGAAGTGATTACAGATGGTATTCATATTCATCCGGATATGGTGAAATTGGCATATAAATTAAAAGGACCTAAAAAAGTGAGTGTCATTACAGATGCGATGCGTGCAAAAGGATTAGCAGATGGATTATATGAACTTGGTGGACAACCGGTTATTGTAAAAAATGGCAGTGCGCGATTAGAAGATGGCACATTAGCAGGCAGCATTTTAACGATGGATCAAGCGTTTCGTAACGTGATTGCGTTTACTGGATGTTCTGTTGAAGAAGCAGTTCTTATGACATCAATTAATCAAGCTGAAGAATTTGGATTAGTAAATAAGGGTGCTTTAGAAACAGGAAAAAATGCAGATTTTGTTATTATGTCTAAAGATTTATATGTACAAGATACAGTTCGATTAGGAGCTCATATGAAAGAGGGGAAATAAATGAATATCGTTGTTGTAAAAACTCCAGAAGCATTAGCGGAAGCAGGTTATAAATTAATTGAACAAATTGTAAAATCAAAAGAAAGTCCAGTGCTAGGAATGGCTACAGGAAGCTCTCCATTGGGAATTTACGTATTAATGAGAAAAAATAAACTTGATACAAGCTGTGTAACCACTGTAAACTTAGATGAGTACGTAAATTTACCACATGAAGACAAAAACAGCTATCATTACTTTATGCAAGAACAGTTGTTTGATCATCTTCCATTTAAAGAAACTTATGTACCAAATGGAATGGCAGGCGATTTACAAGAGGAATGTAAACGTTATGAAAGCATTATTGATGCCAATCCAGTTGATTTGCAAATTCTTGGAATCGGTGAAAACGGTCACATCGGATTTAATGAGCCGGGAACACCATTTGATTCTGTAACTAACATTGTTGAGTTAACAGAATCTACCCGTCAAGCAAACCGTCGTTTCTTCGAAAAAGAAGAAGATGTGCCAACTCATGCAATTACAATGGGAATTGGTAGCATTATGAAAGCGAAACAAATTTTACTTGTTGTTTCTGGCTTGAAAAAAGCAGAAGCGATTAAGGAAATGCTACAAGGGAACGTAAACGAAGGTTGTCCGGCTACAGTTTTACAACGTCATCCAAATGTAACCGTAATCGCAGATCAAGAAGCTCTATCTTTATGCAGTGAGGCGATTGCTGATGAACATCGACAAGTATTCACCATTTCCGATCTATTATCAGATTCAAGAGTGGGTGAAGCAACTAATTGAAGACGGTGAATGGAAGCCGGGAGATAAAATTCCATCTGAAAATGAATTATGTGATAAGTTTGAAGTAAGTCGAATGACAATCAGACAGGCAATTAATAATTTAGTTGAACAAGGATATTTATATCGAAAGCGTGGAATTGGAACTTTTGTACAACTTCCGAAAGTTGAACAAAAGTTACAAGGCATGACTGGATTTACGGAGGATATGCTCTCTCGTGGAATGAAACCTAGTAGTGCGCTATTAAGCTTTCAACTTGTTCCGGCTACTGCTAAAGTAGCAGACAGGCTTAGAATTCAAGAGGGAGAATCAGTTTACGAAGTGAGACGTATTCGCTTAGCTGACGAGGAACCAATTGCGTTTGAGACAACGTATTTGTCACCATCTCTTGTAAAAGATATTAATGAAGAAATTTTGCAGCAATCATTGTATGAGCACTTAGAAAAAACTAGGCTTTAAGCTAGTTCGTGCTACGCAATCTATTGAAGCATCTATTGCAACGGATGAAGAGGCTGCGCATCTTCATATTCCGAAGAAAGCACCTGTGCTTGTAATGAGACAATGGTCGTATGCAGAAGGTGAGTTGCCGCTGGAATACGTAAAGTGTATTTACAGAGGAGATCGTTATAAGTTTATTACAAATATTTCACGCAATAAGTAGAACATAATGTTTTATGTAGTGAAATAAAGTGAAACTTCCACCAGTGGGGGCATTCCGCACTGATGGAAAGCTCTCACCAATCGGGCTTTTATTGCCCGCGAATAGCGGGATAAAAATACGACTCATCCTTATAAGGAGTGAGTCGTATTTTTATATTCTTCATTATTATAATGAAGAACATATTCAATCGCATCTTTAACAGAAGGAACAGTATGAGTTGCGTGTTGTCTGACTTCATCATCTGCACCTGCCATCGCAAAGCTATGAGGTGTTAAGGCAAACATTGGGATATCATTGTAGGAATCACCAATACAAGCTATTTCATTAGGCTGAATGTTAAATTCCTCTAATAAGACAGAAATAGCAGAACCTTTACTAATGTTATGTGGCATAACATCTAAACACTGCTCGGCAGAAATAAAGGTGCTTACTTTCCCTTTAAAGTTTTCATCAATTTTCTTTTGAAGAGTAACTAAATCTTCTTTGGTACCCCCAACTGAAATTTTATTTGGGAAAATTGTTTTATCGATTTTTTCGAGCAAATTTGGTTCTGCAACGGAAGTCATTTTTACTTGCTTTTCGAGCTCATGAATAAACGGTGTTTTTTCCTCAATATAATAATTATATTCATCACTTACATAACGAAAGAATGGTTTTTTATTTGTTATAGACAACAGCTCTGGTAAAATAGTAGAATCAAATGTTGCTGATAACAATTGTTTATTTTCGTGTGTATATACAAATACACCATTCACGCTAATACGATGAAAGTTCATGTCAACTTTGTTCATTAACTCGGCAATTTCATTATCAAGTCTTCCAGAAGCGAAACAAAGGATTATATTTTGATCAGCAAGGCTACGCAGTGCATCTATATCTTGTTCATCGATTACACCTCCGTGTTGCATCATTGTGCCATCAATATCGCTTATGAACATTTTAATCATGGTGTTGCTCCTTTCTACTAGACGTATATCTTTACATTATACGCATCTCATACAATCATGTCTAAAAAACGACATTTTCAAAATGGTAGATGTTTTACATTGACGAAAAATAAGATTGTTCTGTAACATGAAAGAAGACCTTTTTACGCGCAAGGGTGGTGTTGTATGAATAATTGTCTCGAAATTAAAAAAGTTTTAAATAATAATGTTATTATTGCTGCCCATCCAGAACATGAAGAAGTAGTTGTCATTGGAAAGGGAATTGGGTTTGGCAAAAAAGCAAAAGAAATGTTACAAGTAGAACAGATTGAAAAAATGTTTGTGTTAACAAATGAACGTGAGCGTGAACAATATAAACTACTTGTTCCGCATGTGAGCGAGAAGTTAATAGAATTAATGAATGATCTTATGTTTTATATTCAAGATCGAGTAGATACACCGTTAAATGAGCATATTCATATTGCTTTAACGGATCATATTGCTTTTGCAATTAAGCGATTAAAGCAAGGATTTACAGTAGACAATCCATTTTTAGTGGAAACGAAAGTGCTGTATCCAAATGAATATAAAATTGCAGAGGAAGTTGTAGAATTAATTAACTCTCGCTTAAATATTCATCTTCCAGAAGGGGAGATTGGATTTATCGCATTGCATATTTATAGTTCTATTACAAACTCTGAGGTGTCTTCTATTAATCAAAATTCTAGATTGATTGCTCATCTCGTCTCTTTAATTGAAGAAAATCTACAGGTCGTGTTAGACAAAGAGAGCATTCATTATTTACGTCTTGTTCGGCATTTGCAATACGCGATTGAACGTGTGAAAAATGGTGAACAAGTGGAAGAATCACAACATTTTGCAGACCTTTTAAAAGCTGAATTTCCAGAGTGCTATAATTTGGCATGGAAACTTGTTAAAGTAATGCAAAATCAATTGCAACTGCCCGTGTATGAAGCAGAATCGATTTATTTAACGATGCACTTACAGCGTTTAGTGAAGGTAGAAGAAATGTAGAAATTGTTTGATTTTGTCGAAAATGTAAACGTTAAAAAAAGTTGTTGAATCGCTTACATGACTTATGTATAATAATCTTACAGAAAGTTATTATTTTCGACAAATGTTGCGCATCGATAAACGGAAACGTTTGCGTGAATTGAATATCGCACTTATTTCATTACGATTCGACACGTGTTACTGATTCGATCAGGCATGAGTGAAGAAGAGGTTGGAATGGTAGCTGTTGAAAGGGACATACTACTCCTTGATAGCTATTTTCTACCTTTTTTTAACTCATGCCTTTTTGCATTTGCCGAAAATAAAAATAAAAAAGAAAGGGAGGAAGAATCCAAATGTTTAAAAAGATTTTTGGTGTTCTTCAAAAAGTCGGAAAAGCATTGATGCTTCCAGTTGCTATCCTTCCGGCGGCAGGTATTTTACTTGGATTTGGTAATGCATTTCAAAATCCACAGTTAACAAATTTAGTTCCTGCTTTAAAAGCAGACTGGTTTGTTCTAGTTGCAAAAATTATGGAACAATCTGGTGATATTATTTTCGCAAACCTTGCATTATTATTCGCAGTAGGGGTTGCCATCGGGTTATCAAACGGAGACGGAGTAGCTGGATTAGCAGCCTTCGTTGGATATTTAATTATGAATAAAACGATGAGCGTCTTCCTAGGAGTAGATAAATTTGTCACAATTGTAAGTGATAAAGTTCCAGTTAAAACTGGTTTTACAGATCCATCTTATGCAAATGTATTAGGCATTCCAACGCTTCAAACAGGAGTGTTTGGTGGTATTATTGTCGGGATATTAGCGGCATATTGCTATAACAAATACTACAACATCGAATTGCCATCATATTTAGGATTCTTTGCTGGTAAGCGTTTCGTACCAATTGCAACAGCAACATTCTCTGTACTTTTAGGGATTGTAATGTGCTTTGTTTGGCCACCAATTCAAGGTGCTTTAAATACGTTTTCACATCAAATGATTGATGCAAATAAAACGCTAGCAGCATTTATATTTGGTTTGATTGAGCGGTCTTTAATTCCGTTCGGGCTGCATCATATTTTCTATGCGCCGTTCTGGTTTGAGTTCGGTTCATATACAAATGCAGCAGGTGACGTTATCCACGGTGACCAAAAGATTTTCATGGCACAATTAAAAGATGGTGTCACATTAACAGCTGGTACATTTACAACAGGTAAATATCCGTTCATGATGTTCGGTCTTCCAGCAGCAGCATTAGCAATGTATCATGAAGCACGTCCGGAAAACAAAAAAATGGCAGCTGGTATTTTAGGATCTGCTGCGTTAACATCTTTCTTAACAGGTATTACAGAACCGATTGAGTTCTCATTCTTATTCGTAGCACCTGTACTATTTGGAATACATGCAGTATTTGCTGGTTTATCATTTATGACTATGCAACTTTTAAACGTTAAGATCGGGATGACATTCTCTGGTGGCTTAATTGACTTTATGTTATTTGGTGTCTTACCAGGCCGTACGGCATGGTGGTGGGTAATTATTGTTGGTCTTGTACTAGCAGTGATTTACTACTTCGGATTCCGCTTTGCAATTCGCAAATGGGATTTAAAAACACCAGGTCGTGAAGTAGTAGAAGAGGTCGAAGGAGCAGGAAAAGTAGAAGCAGGCGAGCTTCCAGGTGAAATTTTAGTAGCGTTTGGCGGAAAAGAAAACATCGCTTCTTTAGATGCTTGTATTACACGTTTACGCGTTCAAGTAAAGGATCAAAAAGATGTAAATAAAGATCGTTTAAAAGAGCTTGGAGCAGCAGGTGTCCTTGAGGTTGGTAACAATATTCAAGCGATCTTTGGTCCAAAATCTGATACGTTAAAATCACAAATTCAAGATATTATGGCAGGTCGTGCAGTGCATGTTCCAAAAGAAGCGCCTGCAAAAGTAGAAGAGCCTGTACAAAAAGCAGATGTAAATGAAGTAATTGCGATTCCGATTGAAGGTAAAATTTTACCGATTACAGAAGTGCCAGATCAAGTGTTTTCCGGAAAAATGATGGGGGATGGATTTGCGATTGAACCAGCGGAAGGAACTGTAGTTTCTCCGGTAAATGGTGAAATTGTGAACGTATTCCCAACGAAACATGCGATCGGTATTCAATCTGAAGGCGGAAAAGAAATTTTAATTCACTTCGGTATTGATACAGTGAAATTGAATGGAGAAGGCTTTGAAGCACTAGTTTCTCAAGGTGATAAAGTAACGCAAGGCCAGCCTTTATTGAAAGTAGATATAGCATTTGTAAAAGAAAATGCCCCTTCTATTATTACGCCAATTGTTTTCACAAACTTACAAGAAGGACAGAAAGTTGAAATCAAAAAGCAAGGTAATGTCCAAAAAGGTGAAACAAGCGTTATTGATATTCAGTAAAATTTAGACGCAAAATGTTTACAATTATAATAGGCGATGTAGTTGACCAGGCATCGCCTATTATATACAATAGAAAGTGTAGTACTCACGTCTATACAACTTAAAATATACTGTAGTTTAAAGGAGATAGATCATTATGGAAAAAATCTTTAAAGTAACTAGCGACTCAGGAATTCATGCTCGTCCAGCAACTTTACTTGTAAACACAGCAAGCAAATTTGGTGCTGACATTAACTTAGAATATAACGGCAAAACAGTAAATTTAAAATCAATCATGGGTGTTATGTCTTTAGGTATTCAACAAGGCGCAGAAATCAAAATCACTGCAAATGGTGATGATGCAGCTCAAGCAGTAGCAGCTATCGAAGAAACTATGAAAAACGAAGGATTAGGAGAATAATGACTCTTAACATTAAAGGGATCGCCGCGTCAAGTGGTATTGCAATTGCAAAGGCGTTCCGTCTAGAAAATCCTGAATTTAATATTGCAAAGAAATCGATTACGGATGAAGCTGCGGAAATCGCACGCTTAGAAGCTGCGCTTGAGAAATCAAAGTCTGAATTAGAAGCAATTAAAAATCATGCTTTTGCTGAGCTTGGAGCTGATAAAGCGGCAATCTTTGAAGCACATTTACTAGTATTAAATGATCCAGAACTAGTAAACCCAGTAAAAGATAAAGTGAAAAACGAAAAAGCAAACGCTGAATTTGCGATGGATGAAGTTGCATCAATGTTCATTACTATGTTTGAGAGTATGGATAATGAGTATATGAAAGAACGTGCAGCGGATATTCGCGACGTGACAAAGCGTGTTATTGCACACTTACTTGGAATTAACTTCTCAAACCCAAGTACAATCTCCGAAGAAGTAATCATCATTGCAGAAGATTTAACACCGTCTGATACAGCACAATTAAATCGTAAATATGCAAAAGGTTTCACAACTGATATTGGTGGACGTACGTCTCACTCTGCAATTATGGCTCGTTCAATGGAAATCCCAGCTGTTGTTGGGACAAAAATTGTCATGGAGCAAATTCAAAACGGTGACATCGTAATCATCGACGGTTTAGATGGAGAAGTAATTGTAAACCCATCTGAAGAGACTCTTCGTGTTTATGAAGAAAAGAAAGCACAATTTGAAGAGCAAAAAGTAGAATGGGCAAAATTAAAGAATGAAGCAACAGTTACGGCAGATGGTCATCACGTTGAGCTTGTAGCAAACATCGGTACACCAAAAGATGTAAAAGGTATTATTGACAACGGTGGAGAAGGCGTTGGTCTATATCGTACAGAATTCTTGTACATGGGCCGTGACAACCTTCCAACAGAAGAAGAGCAATTTGAAGCATACAAAGCTGTTCTTGAAGGTGTAGGAGAAGGTCAGCCGGTTGTTGTTCGTACACTTGACATTGGTGGCGATAAAGAGCTTCCATACTTACATTTACCAAAAGAAATGAACCCGTTCTTAGGCTACCGTGCAATTCGCTTATGCTTAGAAGAACAAGATATCTTCCGTACACAATTACGTGCATTACTTCGTGCGAGTGTATACGGTAATTTAAAAATTATGTTCCCGATGATTGCAACTCTTGATGAATTCCGTCAAGCAAAAGCAATTTTATTAGAAGAAAAAGAAAAACTTGTGCAAGCTGGTACAGTTGTTTCTGATAGCATTGAAGTTGGTATGATGGTAGAAATCCCAGCTTCTGCGGTATTAGCTGATCAATTTGCAAAAGAAGTAGATTTCTTCTCTATCGGAACAAATGATTTAATTCAATACACAATGGCAGCAGATCGTATGAATGAACGCGTATCTTACCTATACCAACCATATAACCCAGCAATTTTACGTCTTGTAAAAATGGTGATTGATGCAACCCATAAAGAAGGGAAATGGGCTGGTATGTGCGGTGAGATGGCAGGAGATGCTTTAGCAATTCCGTTATTAGTTGGATTAGGATTAGATGAGTTTAGCATGAGTGCAACATCTATTCTTCCAGCAAGAACACAAATTCGTAAGCTTTCAAAAGTGCAAATGGAAGAGTTAGCACAAAAAGCTTTAAATATGTCAACTGCTGAAGAAGTAGTAGAACTTGTAAAAAGCATTTAATGAAAAAACCTGAGCTGAATGAAATCGGTCTCAGGTTTTTTCATACAATAAACA
Source organism: Bacillus sp. EA-CB0995 (assembly GCF_055814245.1). Taxonomy (NCBI): domain Bacteria; kingdom Bacillati; phylum Bacillota; class Bacilli; order Caryophanales; family Bacillaceae; genus Bacillus; species Bacillus sp. EA-CB0995. Next base: position 1,590,663 of record NZ_CP169269.1, read on the forward strand.
TTTTTTTGTAAATCTTTTAGTTAATCCTAATTGTTTCGAACCAATTGAGCTTTTACTACCCGCGAATAGCGGGATAAAGTGAAACTTCCATCAGTGGGGGCTTCATCCTCCACTGATGGTTAGTTGAACCAATCGGGCTTTTATGGGCAGTTGTCCCCCACCTATCTTCTTCGTTTTCTCTGAATCTTGAGGGGGATCTTACTGCCTGTTAATGCGGGATAAAGTGAAACTTCCATCAGTGGGGGCTTCATCCTCCACTGATGGTTAGTTGAACCAATCGGGCTTTTACGGGCAGTTGTCCCCCACCTATCTTCTTCGTTTTCTCTGAATCTTGAGATGGGGATCTTACTGCCCGTTAATGCGGGATAAATAAAACCAGGAAAGCAATAGCTTTCCTGGAGGTAATGACTTCTATTAGAAAACGATAGCTACAACATCTTCTGGGCAAACACGTAATAAACCACCTGTTGTTGCTCCTACTACACCTGAAGTAGCTCCTGAGAAAAGTGCTACCCCATTTGAGAAGCCTTCAAATACAACGTTATTGAAAGTACCATTATCTCTAATTGTTAATAGAGTGATTGAAGTACCGATTGCAAGGTTTCTAAGAACGTTGCAAAAACGATTTCTATGACCAGTACGGCGGTCGTCAAAACGGCGGTCGCTGCGTACACGGCGGTCGCTGCGTACACGGCTACGGCGGTCGCAGTCATCAAATCCAAAACATCCGAACATAATTCTCACCCCCTTCACATTAATAAGATATGCTCTAGGTACATGCTTTGTTTGGACACAGTGAAGAATTTTTTTAAGATTTTTTCCTATTTTTCAGGAAAATAATAAATGTTTTAGGTAGAATGTTGCTATTCTTCTTATAACATATGAGAAGAGGGAAATGAGAGTTTGGACAATAAGCGGATATGTATAGAAAAAAGACTGCCTCTTTTTAATAAAGACAGTCTTTATATTTTTTTGCTTTTATATAAAACAATAATATATACAGGAAGTGCTAATAGTAGTGGTGCAACGGAACGGCCAGCATGCTGACCAATTTCGGACTGAAGCGCTGTTTCTTTTGAAAACTGTAGCATCGCAATATTTGTCATATCTCCAACGAAGTATAGAAGTAGTACTGTGACTAGATAGCACAATATTGCGATAAAGCTTCCAGATAAATTCAACGAAAATCCCTCACTTGTTATCAATTTGTTACTATTGTATCATAATTGTAACAAAAAAGCATCTTTAGAGTACAGTCTGCTATTCCTAGGTAGTAATCCCCTCTTAATATTTAGAGAGAAGTGAAGAAGATAGATGGAGAATAACTGCTGTCACGTGCCTGATTGGTGAAAGCTTTCCATTAGTGAGGAATGAAAAAACCTCCATTAGTGGAGGTTTCATTTTATTTTGCCCATTCTGCTACTTGTTCTACGCTCATGCGTGGTGCTGGGTGACCTTCTAATGTAGATTCCCCAATTGTAATTAACATAATTGGAAGGTAGCGAGAAGACACGTTAAACTCTTCCATTAATGCTTGCGGGTTAAAACCTCCAATTGCACATGTGTCCCAACCAGTTGCTTTTGCTGCAAGCATAAGTTGCATTGCTGCTAAAGATGCATTAGAGAATGCAGCATCACGTGGGTATTGTTCACGTTGATATGCACCTTCAATATTTTGTCCCAAACGATTTTTTGCTTCTTCTTGCATAAGTCCTTGTTCTACAAGTGGACCGTATACAGCATCAACATTTTTATATGCTTCTAAGTCACCTAATATAGCGACAACTGCAGATGCATCAAGAATTTGTTGTTGATTATATGCAATTGGATGTAAGCGGCGTTGTACATCTTCTCCTTGGAATACAAGGAATTTCCAGTGTTGTAAATTCCATGCTGATGGTGCTTGGCCAGCAGCTTTTAAAATATCATATAGTTCCTCTTTTGAAATCTCTTTTTCAGGGTTGAAAGCACGATTAGATGTACGTTCGTATAAAACAGTAAAGAAATCTTGCTGTGTCATCATAATTCCTCCAAGCTTTGTTTCTATTTGTAAATGAGTTGAATATAAAAATGTTCTTAACTTACATTTTGTAAGTGGATACTGTAAAAGGATATAATATATGCAGTTCTATTGTCAAGTGTTTTAAAAAAGATATGAATAAAAGAAGATATTCGCACAAACGTCTCACTTATTGTTGTCATACAATAAAAAGATGATACAGGGCTTCAAAAGGTTTATGTAACGTGAAACTGCCATGTGATGGTTTGTTGAACAAATCAAGTTCTTATAAGTGATGAACTCTATCGTAAGGGATTCTTAAGCTTGTAAGAATGGGATAAATGAAGTGAGTGAAAACCTAGTGGTGAACATTCTGCATTTTTTATTGGAACATACAGTTTTTCAAAATGTATTACAAGATCTCGATGTGAATGTATTGTATATTGAAGAAGGTCATAATCAACAACATACAGTTGCAACATTAAAGCCAAAGTGCTTGTTTTTGGCACATAGTTTTAAGGACGGGAAAATATTGTTTGAAAAAGTTCAACCACAAATCGTAATTATATACATTTCTCATTCTTCTCAAGTTGAATTTGTAAAAGAATTATTTACTTCAGATATTTCTTTTATCATTGTATGGAGTGAACAAGTTACATCTCAACTTGTTGACCTTATTAAACTTGGGGTACGAAACATTGTGTTACCTCCAATTACGCCACAATCTATACTTTCTGAAGTGCAAAAGAGTTTGTATGAATTGTCATTGTTAAAACAAGTTATATTACAACAAGAACTACTTCAAATGATATTTGATTTTCAGAATGATTTGTTGTTTATTGTAGAAGATGATGAAATTATAGATTGCAATACAAATTTTTTACGTTTCTTCGGATATGAAGATCTCATGTCATATCATGAGCATCACATGACATTTGCTGAACATTTTGCAGAGGAGAATGGGTATTATATTGCAGAAAATGATACAATGTGGATTGATGATTGCTTAATGAAATCAAGAAAAATCAAAATGTATAATGAGGCTGAAGAAGCAACTGTGTTTTTGTTACGTATTGCTCCTTTGCCGGATGATGTAACGAGATTCATCGTTACATGTACAGATATTACAGAGTTAGAAGAAGAGTATAAAGAACAAGAGCGCTTAGCAACAATTGATTCCTTAACAAATATTTATAATCGGTTGAAGTTTCAAAGACTATTTTCACAAGGCTGGGAAACTGCTATACGAATGAGCCAATCATTTGCTCTGATTTTATTTGATCTTGATGATTTCAAAAAAGTAAATGACACATATGGTCATGATTTTGGAGATTTAGCATTGGTACAACTAGCGGAACTTGTGACAGCAAAATTACAGCCGCATCATGTTTTTGCACGGTGGAGCGAAGAAGAATTTATTATTTTTTTGTCTCATACAACAGAAAAAGAAGCATTTCAAATTGCGGAATCGCTTCGATTTTTTATCGAAACAAAAAAATTTTCTGGAATTTCAAATATCACAGCAAGCTTTGGTGTTTCTGCATACGAAAATGGAATTACGAAAGAAATATTGATGCATCGAGCGGATGTTGCATTATATGAAGCGAAGAACAAGGGGAAAAATCAAGTATGCTTATATAGAAAAAAATGTAACATATTTTCGCAACAAATTGTTGCGATTTTTTTTATTGTCGGATAATGGTGAAGGGAGGAACAATTATTTAAGATGCGATGGAGGATTTTTAGAAATGAAGACGTTATGGAGTGCAATTATTTTTTTCTTTCTATTATATTAGTTGGGAGCTATTTCTTTTTTAAAGTACCTGCTAAAAAAGAAGCAAAGTCAATAAAAACAATACCCTCTACTGATACAATAAAAGAAAGAGAAAAAGAAATTGATTATACGGCTGTTGCACAAAAACTAGAACAATATTTAAAAGATAAACAATTTAATGGCTCGGTTCTCGTTTCGTATCAAGGCCGTACAATATTAGATAAAGGGTATGGCTATGCGGATGTACAAAAACAAATTGAAAATACGCCGCAAACAAAATATCGAATTGGTTCTATTACAAAAACGACAATTGCGGTGTCGATTCTACAGTTGCAAGAACAAGGAAAAATAAATATACAGGATAACGTGAATAAATATATTCCTTCTTTTCCTGCTAATAAAAATATTACGTTGTACCATTTATTAACGCATACATCGGGACTCCCTGATCATGGAAAAGGGAAAGTCAATGCGGCATCCCGTCTTAATTTAGTGACATGGATTGGACAACAGTCAACTGCTTTTCAACCTGGAAGTGGCTGGTTATATTCAGATTATAATTATATGTTGCTAGCTTATATTCTAGAAAAAAACTCGGGACAATCTGTAGCACAATACGTTACAGATCATATCTTTATTCCCGCGGGAATGACAGAGTCAGGTATGGGAGAGACACCAGCAGGAGATGTGAATTTTTCAAAAGGATATAAAAAGAAAGAGAATGAACTTGTGCTAGCGCCTAAATTAGCAATGAATTGGTTATATGGATGCGGAGAGATGTATACAACGGTGCATGATATGAAAAAGTTAGATGAAGCAATTATGACAGGGAAGCTTATCTCTGCTGAAAGCTTAAAATTAATGCTAACACCATCTTCAGAAAAAAATATGCATTTAGCTTATATATATATCCAGATTATTATCATAATCATGGTGTACTTTCGGGATGGAATACATTTAACAATTTTAATTGGGATAAACAATTATTTGTAATTGAATTCTCAAATGTGCAAAATGGAATTGATGATGAGTTTAATAATGAATTTCGTAAACTTGTGAGTGATTTATTAGAGAAAAGGGGATGAGAAGATGAAGCAGAAGCAGATATTGCCACCAGCTTCTATTGGTTTTGTTGGTACAGGTGTTATGGGAAAAAGTATGGTGCGTCATTTATTAAAAGCTGGTTATACTGTTTATGTATATAATCGTACAAAAGAAAAAACAGCAGCTTTGATTGAAGAAGGTGCGTACTGGTGTGATTCTCCTAAGGAAATTGCAAGAACAGTAGATGTTGTAATGACTATGGTTGGTTATCCACATGATGTGGAAGAAGTATACTTTGGTGCAGAGGGGATTCTTACTCATGCAGAACGAGGGACGATTACAATTGACTTTACAACATCAACACCAACTCTTGCGAAACGTATTTATGAAGAAGGGAAGAACAAGGGAATTCATGTATTAGATGCCCCCGTATCGGGCGGAGATATCGGAGCAAAAGAAGGAAGCCTTGCGATTATGATCGGTGGGGATGAAGAAGTATATGAAGCATGCTTGCCGTTATTTGAATTGTTAGGTAAAAACATTATATTGCAAGGAAATGCAGGTAGTGGCCAACATACAAAAATGTGCAACCAAATTGCGATTGCATCTAATATGCTTGGTGTATGTGAAGCACTTGCTTATGCAAAAAAGGCAGGTTTACATCCAGAAAAAGTGTTACAAAGTATTTCTACTGGTGCAGCAGGTAGCTGGTCATTAAGTAATTTAGCACCGCGCATGTTACAAGGTGATTTTGAACCAGGATTTTACGTGAAACATTTTATTAAGGATATGAAAATTGCGTTAGCAGAAGCAGAACAACTTGGGTTATCTGCGCCTGGCTTAGCTCTTGCGCGAGAATTATATGAACAATTGATGCAAGACGGTGAAGAAAATAGCGGAACACAGGCATTATATAAACGATACATAAAGGAGTGAGTGTATGGGTTTAGAGAAATTTGATAATATCATTGATACGGTACAGCGCGCAGAAACAATTTATATTAATGATAAGCAACTGGCTGCGTTTAAAAAGAAGTATAGTTTTGAACCGGTATTTGAATATGGTAGAGATGAAACAAGTCGTTATGTCATTCGAACAACGAAAGAAATGCTAGAAGAGATGGAATTTTATTTAGCGTTAAAGTACGAACGTGATCTCATTGATTTATATATGAATGCAGAAGTAGACGGGAAATTTTATGTTTCGGTTAGTTATGGAGAGGATGCACTTCATTTACAGGAGCTATTTCAATTTTTAGAAGAAAATAAATAAAAAAGTCCTCATATGAGGACTTTTTTATTTAGGAAAGACCTGTTGCTCGGCGTGCTTTTTCAATTGGAAAGGGAATGACTTCACCCATTCTAGTTCGAGTAAATCGTTTTGTGCGAGAATGACGTAATATATATAGTGCAAACAGTAAACAAACAGGAATTGCACCATATAAACCAAAGAATAAAGCGCTTACAGAAGATGCGACAAAACCAATCATACCAACTTCTAATTCCTCCATAATAGCTCCCACAACAGCAGGTATAGACCCGCAAACGACACCGAAAAGAATGGCTAAAATTAACTCCATATATTCCCTTCCTCCTTTTTACAATTCCACTTGTTTTTTCTATTATTTGTATTATAACACATTTTAAACAGAATATTCAGAAAAAGTTCACAAAATGTTCATAAAATTGTAAAAAATTATTCAACAAAAAATGCAGGTTTATCTCCTGAATAGAGATAAACCTGTCTATAGGAGGATGTATATATGTAGAGTGAATAAAAGGAAGAAAAAGGGGAATCCATTCCTTTTATTCAACGTACTACCTTAGTAAATAGGAACCCAACCTTCAGTTGTCACAAAAATACGAATTGCGACAACTTGACGATCATCTTGAAGTGTAAAGTAATGTCTCGTGTTTTCAGGAACCGAAATTAAATCGCCTGGTTCAAGTTCAATATCAAAGAAACGACCGTCTTTTCCTTGAATGGCAAAAATGCCATGTCCGCTAACAATAAAGCGAACCTCATCATCAATATGATGGTGCTCTTGTTTAAAGTTTACTAACAATTCATCTAGATTCGGTGTTGCATGAGAAAGTGAGATGACATCGCTCGCTTGATAGCCGCGGCGCTTAGAAACATCAGCAATTTCTTCTGCGAATACTTCTAAAATTTCTTTCTTATTTTCATTAGTTAATGCATAGTTTTCTTGTAAATGAACAGGAAGTTTTGTAATATCCCATTTCTCATACAAAACATCTTCATCTTGTAAAAACTGTTGTACTTCTATTTCTTTTTCAATATGAGTGTTAACTTCATGAATACGAATTTGCACCATGTTGAATGCCTCCTTTAATTGATAATAGTTTAATATGAAATTGGAATAGAAACTCGTATGCTTCTAATCTCTTTTTTGTATCAAAGCTATCTTTTCCCCATACTGTAATACCATGATTGCGAATTAAAATAGCTCCTGCATCTTCGCGAATATGATTGCGGAATTGCTCACCTAACGTTGGAATATGAGCGTAATTTTCAATGATTGGAATACGAATAGAAGCTCCTTCTTCCCAAATATTGAGTGCTTTAATAATTTCTTGATTACAGAACACAACTTCTTTTTCGTGTACATTTGTAATGACATTGTTATCGGTTGTATGAACGTGCAAGACGCATGCAGCGTTTGTATGATTATAAATGTGAGTGTGCAACAATGTTTCTGCAGAAGGACGTAAATCTGTTTCTAAAACAGGATTACCATTTTGATCAACTAACAGAAAGTCATCTGGTGTTGTTTTTGTTTTATCTCTTCCGCTTGCTGTAATGAGAAAGGTAAGTGGATTGTCACTCACTTTTATTGAAATATTTCCACTTGTTGCTGGAAACCAGTTCCGGTCGGTTAATTCTTTTTTCAGTTCACTCAGTTCTTGCCATTGACGAAATAGTTGTTTCACTTTATCACCTCCAACAATTGCTTCACTTCGCTTTGTATATCGTGAAATGTTTCAAACGGTGTATAAGAAATGTGATGTTCTTTACATTTTGTAATAAGAAAGTCACGAGCAAATACCTTGTCAGCAAGCTTTGCTGCTTGTAAATCTGTAATAGAATCACCAATTATGATTTTAAAATCATTTTGTGAACTTAAATTGCGAATAAGTGTTGATTTACAAAGACCACATTCATTTTCGCAATGCTCATCACATGGATATGGCCAGTTTACTTGAACTGTTTTACCCGAAAAATCAGTTGCATTACAGTAAATTTGATTAGAATCTATAAGTTCTTCAAGAAGAGGATAAACGAAAAAGTCCATTCCTCCTGATATAATATGAAGTGAGATGTTCTTTGTTTGGACAAACTGTACGAATTCTTCAAAACCAGAACGAATGACAGCAGTCTTTTTTATGAAAGTTGTAATCTCATTTTGTAAACTTGTAGGTAATAGAGAAAAAAGTTTTCCAACACCTTCTTGAATAGAAAGTTCTTGTGATAAAATTTTTTGTTTAATTGTTTCCGCTTCTGGTGGTGCAAACTTTTCCATAATGGCAACAATATTATCGTTATTTGTAATTGTGCCATCGAAATCGCAAAAAATTTGAATACTCATGCCTTCACCTCTCCAGAAGGATTGCCCCATAAACGCAAGGCGGATTGTAAATTAGGATCATTAACCTCATGAAGAGGCATGTTTGTTAGCGTTGCATCGATGGCAGATCGAAACGCTTTTCCGCCTCCCTGTGCGCCAGAAGGGTGCCCGTGAATACCCCCACCAGCATTAATGACACATTGTCCACCAAAATCACGAATAAGAAGAGGAACAAGTCCTGGATGAATCCCAGCAGATGGAACTGGAAAGCTGCGTTTAAATGGTTCGTTTTCATCTGTAAGCGCTTTTGATAAATAAAGTGCCTCTTCTTTTTTAAAGCGACAGTTCCATAAGGTGATGGAAATAGTGAGAAATCTGCACCTGCATAGCGAAGTAACTTACCAAGTAATAAGGATGAGGAAAATCCGTATAATTCAGATGCTATGTAAGAACCGCTTATTGCTGGATGTGCCATGATTGGGATAGAAATATCATCGTCTTCAGCTAATGCTTGTAAAACATCAAGTCCATAAGCAAATACATTGAAGAGTAATACATCAGCTCCGGCTGCAACTGCTTGTTTTGCTTTTTCTTTTAAATCATAAGTCCGTCCAGATAAATTAACAGCATATAACGTCTTATGACCATATGTTTCGTATACGGACTGCAATACTTCTTTTCCGGCTCGAATACGTTCAGAAAGTGGTGTTAACGGATTATCAAATAAAATTTCATCATCTTTTACAATGTCTACACCACCGCTTGCTTGGTCGCGAAGCTGTGTTTTTAAATAACCGATATTACGGCCAATCATTCCTTTAAAAATACTCATGAGAAGAGGGCGATCGTGAGCATTCAAGGTGTTTCGTATTCCATCGATACCAAATTTAGGACCTGGAAAACATTTTTTTATATCATCAGAAAATGTCAAATCAATTAATTTAATTTCTCCATCCAGTGATAGCTTTCCGAAAACAGTTGTAAAAATCGCTGGTAAGTCGGTACTAAAGTTAGCAGATGGATAATGAATTTTAATAAGACCGCGTTTTACTTTTTTATCAAGGTATATATTTATTTTTTCATTATCTTCTAATTCTTCTACGCTAATGACTGAGCCTTTATGTTGTTTTAATTGTTCTTGTAGTAATTGGGGTAAGTGTGTCCATGAACCAACTGTTAAGCCGAGGGCGATTTGCTCTGCCTTTTGAATTAAATTTTGAGAATCATCATGAATTAAATATGTCGCTGTTATTCCGCTCATTTTCATAACCTCCTAGTTGAATAAAAAAACCTCTCAGCTAAGGAGAGGTTTTTACAACCAGCTCCTTATCTGTCAGCTTAATGCTGCGAGAATTAGCACCGTGCCTATATAAAATAGGTCGGTTGCCGGGTTTCATCGGGCTCGTCCCTCCACCTGCTCTTGATAAGAAGTATTCGGAAATGTTTTAATTTTTTTGATAACTGAATTCTGACAGAGAATTTTTATGTTGTCAATGATTTTTTGAAAATTTTTAATTGATCAATTCTATGGACCGCTTCGCGAAGTCGTTCTTCTGTATGTAATAAACCAACGCGAATGTAACCTTCCCCATGTGTACCAAAGCCGACACCTGGTGCAACGGCAACATGAGCTTGCTCTAATAATACATCAGCAAATTGTTCTGAAGTATACCCATCTGGAACAGGCAGCCATGCAAAAAAGATCCTTTTGGTGCAACCACATTCCAACCGATAGAATGACAGGTAGTAATCAAAGCATTTCTTCGAGATTCATAGCGTTCAACTAGTTCATCTACGCAAGTTTGCGGACTTAATAACGCTTGGCGAGCAGCTTCTTGCACGGCACCAAAAATACTGACATACATATGATCCTGTAATAAGTTGATTGCTTCAATGACACTTTCATTCCCAACAGCAAACGCAATGCGCCACCCTGCCATATTATATGTTTTTGATAATGTATAAATTTCAATGCCAACATCTTTTGCTCCATCAACTTGTAAGAAACTAATTGGCTTTTTAGCATCAAAGCCAATGGCACCATACGCGAAATCATGACAAACTAAAATGTCATGTTTGTTTGCAAACGATATAGTTTTCTCGAAGAATTTTGTTGTTGCAATGGCTCCTGTTGGATTGTTCGGATAGTTTAAAAACATTAATTTTGCTTGTTCAGCAGTTTGGGAATCAATCTTTGTATAATCAGGTAAAAAATGATTTTCTGCTAATAATGGCATTGTTGCAAGTTTTGCTTTCGCTAAGGCAACACCTGATAAATAATCTGGATAGCCAGGATCAGGAACGAGAATTGTATCGCCTGGATTTGTAAAACAAAGCGGTAATTCAACTAATCCAGCTTTTCCACCAAATAAAACAGCTACTTCGGTTTTGGGATTTAACTGTACATCGTATTCACGCTCATAAAACGTAGCGACAGCTTCTTTTAAGCTTTCATGCCCGCGAAATGGCGGATATTTATGATGAATTGGTTGTTCTGCTGCACGCTGTAGCGCTGCTACGATATGCGCTGGCGTTGGCTGATCTGGATTTCCTTGTCCTAAGTTAATAATATCATGACCAGCTTGCACGGCTTTGTTGACTTTTGTGACGAGCGAAGCAAAAAATTGTGTTGGTAATGATGTTAATGACTCAGAAGATTGAAAACGTTTCATACTTTCCACCTCTTTTGAAAGTTGTTACAATTCTAGTGACAAATAATATAATCTTTCCAACTTTTTGTAAAGAAAAAATAAAAGGGAGTAGGGAGAAATCAATGAAAATTGCTTGTATTCAAATGGATATTACTTTTGGGAATGTAGAAAAAAATATAGAACATGCCGAAAAAAATAAACGAAGCGATGAAGGAAAAGCCAGACGTTATTGTATTACCAGAGTTATGGACAACAGGGTATGATTTGGAACGTCTTCCTGAAATTGCTGACCCAGATGGGAAATACACGAAACAATTATTATCAAAGTGGGGTAAGCAAAATTGTGTGAATATTGTTGGAGGATCGATTGCTAAGCAGACAGAGAAAGGTGTTACAAATACAATGTATATTAGTAATCGAAGCGGGAAAATTGTGGCTGAATATAGTAAAGTGCACTTGTTTCAACTGATGGATGAGCATAAATATTTAATTGCTGGAAATAAAACGGGTCACTTTATATTAGATGATACGTCGTGTGCAGGAACAATTTGTTATGATATTCGTTTTCCAGAGTGGGTACGCGTTCATGCTGCACAGGGGGCAACAGTATTATTCGTTGTAGCCGAGTGGCCACTTGTTCGCTTAGCGCATTGGCGGTTATTACTTCAAGCAAGGGCGATTGAAAATCAATGTTATGTTGTGGCTTGCAATCGTGCTGGGCGTGATCTGAATAATGTATTTGCAGGCCATTCGCTTATTATTGATCCTTGGGGAGAAGTCGTGAATGAGGCAGATGAAACAGAAATGATTTTGTATGGAACATTAGATGAAAAGAAGATTTCTGAAGTGCGTAAAGGGATTCCTGTTTTTTTTGATCGCCGTCCAGAATTGTACATGTGAAAAAGTATTGACAAACAATTTTTATTCTTGGTATAGTCAACAACAGAAACTGAAAAATTCAGACAACTATATACTCTTATCAAGAGCAGGTGGAGGGATTTGGCCCGATGAAGCCCAGCAACCGACCGTAATACCATTGTGAAATGGGGCGCACAATTCGCGCCTAGTAAGGCACGGTGCTAATTCCAACAGAAAGAGAGACTTTCTGATAGATAAGAGGGGAGAAGTGAATCTTCAAACCTCTTTCGTCATCGAAAGGGGTTTTTCTTATGATGAAAAACCCCGATACATTAAGGGGGAATCAGAGTGGGGTACAAGCAATTAACAGAAGAAACAGCCGTTACATATGCGAAAGAACATGGTTATTTTTCAGAAAAGGCAGTTGTCACTTGTGAAGAAATTGGTGATGGGAATTTAAATTATGTGTTTCGTTTACATGATGGGAAGAAAGGATTGATTCTTAAGCAGGCTCTTCCATATGCAAAGGTAGTAGGAAAAAGTTGGCCGCTATCTTTACGCCGTGCAACGATTGAAAGTCGTGCATTGCAAATTTTTGCAAAATACGTACCAGAGTATGTGCCGAAAGTATACGGGCATGATGAAACATTAGCAATTATTGTTATGGAAGATTTATCAGCATTAACGATAACAAGAAACGGATTGATAAACGGGGAAGACTATCCGCTATTATCTCGGCATATCGGGCATTTTTTAGCTCATGTTCTTTTCTACACATCCGATTTTGGACTACAAGCAGAAGAAAAAAGAGTGCTAGATAGTAAGTTTGTAAACCCTGATTTATGTAAGATTACAGAGAATCTTGTATTTACTGATCCATTTGCAAACTATGAAACAAATAAGTATGAAGAAGAATTACAAGATGTTGTTGACGAACTTTGGTGTGATAAAAATTTGAAGTTACGAGTAGCGCAGTGTAAGTATAAATTTTTGACGCGAAAAGAAGCATTAATTCACGGTGATTTACATACTGGAAGTATATTTTCATCATCTTCAGAAACGAAAGTGATTGATCCAGAATTTGCGACATTTGGTCCATTTGGATTCGATTTAGGCCAATTGATTGCCAATTTATTATTAAATGCACTGTCACGTGAAGAAAACAAGCGCAACGTATTATTTTATCATATTGAGCAAACATGGAGCGTTTTCGTAGAAACATTTACGAAGTTATGGGTGCTCGAAGGCATAGAGCCGTATACGAAAGAAAAGCAATGGTTACCAATTGTACTAAACAATATTTTCACTGATGCAGTTGGATTTGTAGGATGTGAGATTATTCGCCGTACAATTGGGTTAGCGCATGTTGCAGATTTAGATGGGATTTCTCATAACGAAACAAGGTTACAGGCAAAAAGGCAGGCATTACGGTTAGGAAGAAAATTACTTCTACATAAAATAGAAAATGCGGATGCTCGTTTGTTCCGTATATTATTTAATTCTATTGTTTTTGAGAAGGAAGTGAAAGTATGAGTACAAGAGTGGCGGTACTTCGTTCTGTTAGTTAGAAGGGAAACTCCATCGCTCTTTTGAATTAAAAGAAATTGCCGACTATTATTGAATATAAGACATTAACTACAATTGAAGATGTTTAGAAAAGTATTGTTTTATTAGAGGTGCAAAGGGATTATAAAGTGGAAATCGCAAAGATATTTGGGAAAACAAAAATGATTTAGCTTGTTTTTATTTACCACTTTTTTGGAGTCTCTCTTACTTATAATAAGAAGGGAGGAGAGACTATGGAGGAATGGATATCGGTTATTGGCAATGTTGGCTTTCCAATTGTTGTTACGCTATACTTACTGCATAGAATTGAAAGTAAGTTAGATAGCGTTATCGTCGCGATTGAGAAGTTACCAAAGCAGATGCAAAGATATGAAGCTCCAAAATAAAGTGAAACTTCTATCAGTGGGGGGACCTCATCCCCCACTGATGGAAAGCTCTCACCAATCGGGCTCTTAGGGGCAGTTATCCCCAGCCTATCTTCTTCGCTTTTGTGGGGGTCTTACTGCCCAAAAGTAGCGGGATAAAATATGTGATGAAAACGGATTGTGTGGTAAAGGCACAATCCGTTTTTGTATATATTTAACGTATTTTCGAAATTCATCCCCATCTTCAAACGCGTAACGGGCAGTAGCCCAGCGGTAAGGTGGGGATGAATTTCGGTTAGGCACAGCCTAACTCACTTGTAAGAACAACCAATTGTTATTGTGGTGGATACATTCCATATCTGATATATTTATCTGCTTATAAGATTTAGATGGGTTTTGTATATATTGTCCGTACACCATTTTCCCTGTAAATCCTGTCACAAATCCTACTTGTCCAAATCCTTTCATCTTATCACCTAAATAGATTCCATTTACATGTGGTGTATTTTTCTTGTTTCGGTTTGTATTTCTATTTTTTATTTTTCTTCCTTTTCTTGCAGTTGCTTCATGGAGGGAACGTTTTTTCTTTCTAAATTGTTTGATACGAAATTCACCACTTTTGTCATATTCTTGTAACTGTTTCAGAAAAAATTTGCTGAACTTTACTGTGCGGTATAACCACCATCAATGACAACAGCTTGTCCTGTAATGCCTTTTGCTTTTTCACTTGCTAAAAATAAGGCGTAGCCTGAAATTTCTTCCACGCTAAGCAATCTTTTTTGTGGTACAAGCGGGTAAATGACATCTTCTAATACATGTTCAAGCGGGACATCTCTTGTTATCGCTAAATCTTGAAGTTGGTTGCGAACAAGAGGCGTATCAACGTAGCCGGGACAAAGTGCATTTACGGTAATATTACACTCGGCACCTTCTAATGCTGCTACTTTTGTGAGCCCAATTACCCCGTGTTTGGCACTGTTATATGCAGATTTGCCAGCAAATCCAACAAGACCATTAATAGAAGCTATATTAATGATGCGTCCGTATTTTTGTTTTTTCATAATAGGAAAAGCATGTTTTATCGCGATAAAAGGTGCAATTTGCATAATCTTAATAAGCATTTCAAACTTTTCAGTTGGAAAATCTTCAATTGGAGAAACAAATTGCATACCTGCGTTATTAATTAATATATCAAGTGAACCAAAACGTGTAACTGTTTCAGAAATAGCTTGTACAATCTCTTGTTCTACTGTTACATCACATTTCATTCCAAATGCTTTATATCCTTCGTTCTGTAATTGTTTTGCTGCCTCTTGCGCCTTGTCCTCTAAACGATCTGTAATCATTACAGTTGCGCCTTCTTTTGCAAAGGCTTTTCCCATTTCGTATCCAATTCCGCTTGCAGCACCTGTTAAAAATATAACGCGATTTATAAACATTTTTTATTCCATCCCCTTCATGAATATAGTGACCTCTATTGCTCTATTTAGAGAAATAAGGATGGAAATCCTGCAATCTTTTGGAAAAAATGCTCAAGCTATCTTGTAAAGCAAAATACTGTTTGTTATACTACTTGGTAAAGCAAGATACTTATGCTTATCTATCTTGTAAAACAAGATAGAAGGAGGATTTGAATAATGTCGACGAGTCAAATGCTAAAAGGTATTTTAGAAGGATGCTTGCTTGCTATTATTTCTGAAGGAGAAATATACGGATACGAAATGAGTGAAAAACTGGCACAGTACGGTTTTACAATGGCAAGTGAAGGAAGTATTTATCCGTTATTAATTCGTATGCAAAAAGAAGGCTTGATTACGAGTACGATGAAGGAGTCACCATCTGGTCCAAAGCGAAAATATTATACATTAACAGAAAAAGGTGAAGAGGCATTAGATGATTTCATGAAAAGGTGGGAAGCGATGCAAAGTAGTGTGCAGCGGTTGTTAGAGGGAAAGGAAAGCAGACGGTAAAGTCTGTATTTCTAACGCTGAGACAATGAAAGGAATTCAAAAATAAGTAATCTAGACGAGGAGGTTACATATGAACGTTTCTAAAGAAGGTAAAAAGTTTTTGATTGATATGAAAGTATATTTATTAACAAAAGGAATAAAAGAAGAAGATATAAATAACTTTTTAGAAGACGCTGAGCTTCATTTAATAGAAGGAGAAAAAGAAGGAAAGACGGTAACGGATATTTTTGGAGACTCGCCGAAAGAATATGCAGAAGAATTGGCTGAAGAGATGGAAGTTGATAAAAGGGAAAATGTAAAATCTCTCGTTACTTCAATTGTTAGTATTGGTGGGTATTGGATATTGAATAGCATTTTATTTAGCAATCCCAATCATCATCTAACGATTTCAAATGTAGATTTAATTGGGTATCCAATCATTTTACTTCTTTCTATTATAATAACGGTTGTTGCATTAAAAATGTCTTCTTTTAAAAGCAAATTAATAGAGTTTAGTATTATATATGTAATGGTTATGATTCCAATTCTATTACTTGTATTAATTAAGTTTGTTGATAAATGGATGGGGATACCGATTATCCAATTGTCAGGACCGCAAAGTTTTATTTTGGCAGGAATTATATTTTTAGTGTTAATCATTATTGATTTTTACCTTCTTCGTTGGATAGGGGTACTTACAATAGTTTTACCAATTTCTGTTATGTTTATATTTGAAGGGTTAGTAAAACAAAATCTATATTGGAGTATTCTTCAAATGTTTTTAGCGTATGGAAGTTTAGCTTTACTTTTCTTATGGTATAACAAAATGGAAAATAAAAAGAATAAAGTGTAAAGAGGATTAAGCAGTATTCTAAATTGAGAGTGGGAAAATGGAAAAAGAAAAGCGAAACTGGTTATCATTATTGGATTCTGCGTGTTTTCTATTACTTGACACACTGTCAGTTGGAATGATTGCGGTATTTAACTTACAAAGTGGAATATATACAGAACTGAATTATGTAACGTTTGTTTTTATAATCTTATTTTTATTATTTTCAGGAATCATGGGTATAACAGAAAAAGAAGAACGATTTGAAAAATTTGGGTACTTGTATTTTGGATGTGTATTTTTATTTATATGTGCAGGGCTACTGTTAATTTGGTAAAGGTCGTGTGAATACGAAATTCTTTTGTTCTTCTTCTTTCTGTTTTGGTTTTGTAGTTGGATTAGGATTTTAATATTTACAAAGAAAAAGTAACTACAGCGGTTACTTTTTTCTTTGCGCAATAAGGGACTTTTTAAAGATAATTCTCTTTGGGTATTTGTTAATAAGGAATCTATTTGTGATTTATAAGGGGTAGGAATGATGTAATGCATAAGGTTTGTGGGAGAAGGATGGTGTTCGGAACCGTTTGGACATTCGGGATCTGCATTTGTAAGCTTGTCCTGTACATGGCGCGTGAATAAAATGTGACCAATTTCATGTGCGAGTGTGTACATGTTCTTCCAAGCTGAAGCGGCGTTTGTTAATACAATGTAACCTTTAATTTGTTTATTAGTTGATAAAGAATAGGCACAAGCGATAACGGATTGTTCTTGAAAATAATCACTACCGATATAACAAATATAAATATCACTTTGCGATGCACGTTCGGTACATTCAGCAAATAAAGAAGTTAACTTTGGTTGTGATTTTAGTGAAGACATGTAACTAATTTCACCGTCATGAAAACGATAGGGTTCGTCTAACGTTCTGATATCTTCAATTTGAAATACGATAGGATGCCAAATATATTCAGTAATTGTAATATCCCTAGCAATCCGGTCTTTATCAATATTCGCTCCAGGAGCGATGCAAACACATATGTTAACGTAAGGACACATATGAGACACCTCAAATATAGTGAATTTTTCTGACGAGATAAAAAGAAAATATCTTTAACGATTGAAAAGAGGAGGAATAAATGTTTTTAATGTATCTACAGTATTTTTTGAGCGCATCATGTATGGGGAATATTCTTTATTTGATAAAAGATGCGGCAACATATCGTCATCTTTGTTGAGTAAATTGCCAAAATTTGTTAGCATATGAGTAAATTGTTCATCCGTAATCATACCGCTCGTGTGCCAATAGCACATCATCGCATAGGCAATGGAGCTTGTATCGACGTTTACGTTTATATTAACATGGGAGTTTCCGCTGTTTGAAATATTTGAGCCGTTTTCTGGTAGCATGATAAAACCTCCTTACAAAAATAGGCTACGTTTTAGTAGCCTAATCGTATTTGTCTCGATTATAGTTGTTTTGATTTTGGTAATTTTGATTTGGGTAATTTTGATTTGGGTGATTTTGATTTTGGTAATTTTGATTTTGGTAATTTTGATTTTGGTAATTTTGATTTTGGTAATTTTGATTTGGGTAATTTTGATTTTGGTAATTTTGATTTGAGTAATTTTGATTTGGGTAATTTTGATTTGAGTAATTTTGATTTGAGTAATTTTGATTTGAGTAATTTTGATTTGAGTAATTTTGATTTGGGTAATTTTGATTTGGGCAATTTTGATTTGGGTAATTTTGATTTGAGTAATTTTGTGAGGATTGAGCGGAATTATTTAATGCATTTGTTAAAAATGGAAGCAAAGCCGTTAATAATTGGTTTGTAACATCTGTATTCAACTGTCCTTGTCCCTGTGCTTGCCCTTGCCCTGTTCCTTGTCCCTGTGGTTGCTCTTGTCCCTGCCCCTGTGCTTGCTCTTGTCCTTGCCCCTGTTCTACATCAGTAGACTGCTGATTCGAAGAAGCTGTTTCAGAATCTAAATCAGAGTCTACATTTAAATTTACGCGGGAATTTCCACTGTCTGAAATCTGAGCAACATTGTGATTGTGTGTATGTTTTTTTGTAGTTTCTTCTTGTGAGTCAGATCCAGATTCAGATCCAGATCCAGATTCAGATCCAGATCCAGATCCAGATTTAGATCCAGATCCAGATGCAGATTGTTTTTCAGTATATTGGGGTCTTTTTCGACGGCGCTCATAATAATAAAAACACAACAATACCCTCTCCTTTATGAACTATAGAAAATGTCTATATCAATACTTTATGTGAAAATAGAGAATATGTATGGACAAAAGAACCATCGTTTAGTGTAGTTTTTTATCATGTCACAACATAAGTTGATAAGAAATTATTATATTTACATTAGGATGATTTATGATAAACGGTAATATTAAATTATGTATATTTAGTGTTCTTGTTGTTAGATTTTTTAACAGTGAAATTATATGTAGTAAGATAATCGAAAATGTTGTGATTATGAGTACTTTCTTTGGAACGACTTGTTTATAAGATCCCCTATCTTAAAATTCGGAGAGCAATGAAGAAGGTAGGATAGGTGGGGGATAACTGCTAGCATGTGCCCGATTGGTTATAACCATCAATGGGGGATGAAAAAACACTGATGGAAGTTTCATTTTATTAGCAGCTGTGTGTTGGGCGGGAAAATAAAAAATTGATTGAAAGAAGTCAGAAAATAGTCACACTTCGACACGTTTATGTATCCACTTTTTGTTATAGTAAAAAGAAAAGGGGGAAAAAACATGTATACATTTAAAATTGTTTCAGATCGTGAAGCTGTTTATCAGTTTGCGAGTTATGCTCAAGTTGTACAAGGGGTAGAAAGTGTATATGTGGAAGTAGGTGAACCTTTGTATGAGCGTCCTCTTATGAAGTTTTATGTTCATGTCTCCATAAAACAAGAGTATGAACAAGCAAAAGCGTTGCGTGAAATCGCGCGTTTAGTAGAATTAGGACGTTTTACATACGTACATTACCGAGATGAAGAAATAGAAAGAGCATTTGAAGAAGTAAAATATGAGAGCCGTGTAGGCTAGATAATAAGGAAGAAAGGGGCTAATGTGAATTAGCTTCTTTTTTTGTTTACCTCGCATTAACGGGCCTCAAGATTCAGAGAGAAGCAAAGAAGATAGATGGGGGAATAACTGCCCGTAAAAGCCCGATTGGTTCAACTAACCATCAGTGGGGGATGGGGAAAACTCCTACTGATGGAAGTTTCGCTTTATGAAAATATTTTTATATGTATCAAACAAATAAAGAAGGAATTTTGCTATGATAGGAGAGGAAAAGAAAGGGGAGTTATATAATGGGGTATATACAGGAACTGAGGGAATTAGTTGGAACAAAACCACTTATTATAGTAGGCTCAGCAATTATTGTTTTAAATGAAAAGAATGAAGTATTATTACAACTTCGTTCTGATACATATGATTGGGGATTGCCAGGGGGAGCAATGGAGCTAGGAGAAACAATTGAAGAAACAGCAGAGAGAGAATTAAGAGAAGAAACAGGTTTAAAAGCAGATTTCTTACAATTTCTTGGTGTGCTCTCTGGACAGGATTTATATTATCGTTATCCGCATGGAGACGAAATTTATAATGTAATCAATGCATTTCAAGCACATCACGTATATGGTGAAATAGAATGTGATGAAGAAGGGGTAGACATTCGATATTTTCCAATTGATAAGTTACCGAAATTAAATACAACAACAGAAAAAATCCTTCAAAAATTTTTATTAGCATTAACAGAGTAGGAAGAAGAATGAACCTTCTTTCTATTTTTATTATATTAAATATTTTGATTTTTTAGTTACCTCATAATATAATAGATATAGATATACATCTTATGTTATTCCATCCAAAAATTCACTAGGGTACATAGGAGAGGAGAAAGTACAAGATGCGCAATGTAGTCATTACAGCTGCAGTTCGTTCACCAATTGGAACATTTGGAGGAGCTTTCAAAAATGTAAAACCGACTGAACTAATGGTTCCTGTATTACAGGAAGCTGTGAAAAAAGGCGGTGTTTTGCCGCACGAAGTAGATGAAGTGATTTTAGGTCACTGTATTCAACGAACAGATGAGGCAAATACAGCAAGAACAGCAGCGCTTATGGCGGGATTTCCTGATACAGTCACAGGTTACACAATTCAGCGTCAATGTGCTTCGGGTATGCAGGCATTAATTTCAGCAGCAATGCAAATTCAATTAGGTGTAAGTGATGTTGTTGTTGCAGGTGGAGTAGAAACAATGAGCTCTAGTCCATATGTATTAAAAGAGAACCGCTGGGGACAACGACTACAACACGGAGAAATTCGTGATATGGTGTGGGAAGTGCTAGAAGATCCAACGAATCATATTATGATGGGTGAAACTGCGGAAAATGTTGCTGAGCAATATGAAATTTCACGTGAAGAACAGGATGAAGTAGCAGTATTAAGTCATCAACGTGCTATTCATGCAATCGAAGCGGGCTATTTTGACGAGCAAATTGTGCCGATTACGATAAAGGAACGTAGAAAAGAGATTGTTGTTTCCAAAGATGAACATCCTCGTGCAGATATTACGTTAGAAAAACTTTCGGGTTTAAAAGCAGCTTTTCGTAAGGGTGGAACAGTAACCGCAGGAAACGCATCGGGTATTAATGACGGAAGCGCAGCGTTAGTACTAATGAGTGAAGAAAAAGCGAAAGAAAAAGGGCTGCAACCGTTAGCGAGAATCGTAGGATACTCTATGGCAGGGGTAGATCCTAAAATTATGGGAATCGGTCCAGCACCAGCAATTCGAAAAGGATTAGAAAATGTAAATTGGTCAGTAAACGATGCGGATTTATTTGAAATTAATGAAGCATTTGCTGCGCAATATTTAGCAGTAGAAAAAGAATTGGGCTTAAATCGTGAAAAAGTGAATGTAAATGGTAGTGGAATCAGTCTTGGACATCCAATTGGATGTACAGGTGCACGTATTACAGTAAGCTTGATTCATGAATTAAGAAGACAAGGACTTGAAAAGGGAATTGCTTCTCTTTGTGTCGGCGGCGGTATGGGAGCAGCGTTATTTATAGAAGCACTATAAGAAACAAAACCAGCTAATGTGTTCATTAGCTGGTTTTGTTTCTGTATGAAATAGTCTCCCTCGATCTTCAAAAAGAGTTTCACCGTTTGATAATACTCTGTTTCTTCTAAAGTAACTTCTTGTATTTTTCTTAATATAAGCAATACATAGTTGCATCTAGGTACACCATTAAAGTTGGGGAATGTGTAGTTATATTCAAAGTAGATTATATTTTCAAAATAGCAGGAAAGACAAAGATTAGACAACTTATTAATAAAAAATTAAGGACATTAAATACAGAATTTTTTTAGTCCTGTATTGCACTGTTCTCGGTTGAAGTGTAATAATGAAGAGTTATCTCATTTATTTATCCCTCATTAACGGACAGTAAGACCCTCACCTCAAGATTCAGAAAAAAACAAAGAAGATAGGTAGGGGATAACTGCCCGTAAAAGTCCGATTGGTTCAACTAACCCTCAATGAAGGAAGTTTCACTTTATATTTAGAGAGAAAATAATTAGTATAATTATATTTAATGGTTGTTTCATAGCATGTAATGATTGGAGTAAGACAATGAAAATATGGAACGTATTTTGTATTTTATGTAGTTTTGTTATTGTTTTAAGTGGTTGTGCTCAGCATGAAAAAGTGAAGCAGCCGAAGAAACAGACCATTCCAGAAACGAATGAATACGGCGGCATACAATTAACAAAAGTGGGACAAGAGATTAAAGAAAAAAATTGGGGCACTCTAAAATTAGAACAAATCAAACATGTAAATGAAACATTTACAGTTGGAACGATGAAAATTTATGTAGAAAATGTGAGAGTTATTACACTATCGAATATGGAAGATGAAACAAAAGAGACGTTGGAAATGTATACAAAATTAAGTCCAGAAGAAGTACAACGTCGTTTAGGTGAGACACTGGACCAAAAAGAGGCAGAATGGTATGCATCATTAAGTGGACAAGATATTGGTGATACTGCTAAATATGTTGAAATTACATATAAGGTTGAAAATACAGGAGACAAAGAGATGCAGTTCTTTTCTATGAATGATGTAACTGTAAATGAAACGCAACAATTTCATGTGCCAGCGCAAAACTTCTTATATGCAGAAGACACATTTGTTGGTACAAAAAATGTAACGAGAGAGGATTATAGTTCTGGTGAAATAAGGGAAGGGTTAATTGGTCTTTTACTAAGTGATAATAATGAAAAAATAAAAAGGATTTCTTTTACAACAGATGTACTTGCAACAGGCGATACACATGAGAAAATAGCAGAACCACAAACATTTACCATTTCACTATAACAGTGAAATGGTTTTTTCTTAATTGTTAGTAGGACAGGAAATATGTCGTTTTGTAGAGAATTTATATACATATAGCGTTTAGGAGGGAAATGAAAATGCAGAAGGGATGCTACGTATGTGGTAATAAAGAAATAGAAACAGGTACTATGTCACCTTATATAGAAAGCGATATTGGAAGTTATATTGTTCCGTTCGCAGAAATGACAGCAGAAGTGGCAGTATGTAAAAATTGCGGAGCTGTTATAACGATGAAACAAGAACATATAGAGTATAATCAAAGGAGAGAGAAGTAAACGTAATGTATATTGTCAAAGCAAATCTACATGATGCAAAAGAACTTGCACGCGTTCATGTTGATAGTTGGAGAGAAACATATGAAGGCATTATGCCAAAAGATGTGTTAGATAAAAAATCGTATGAGAAACGAGAAGCATTGTGGAAACAAATATTACAGAAGCAGCAGTCGCATGTTTATGTTGCCAAAACAATTGATGGGAAAATAATTGGTTTTGCAGATGGCGGGAAAGAGCGAACTGGTAAATATGAGTATGACGGAGAGTTATATGCGATATATATTTTACGGGCATATCAGCGTAACAAACTTGGAAAAAGATTGATAAAAGCGGTGGCAGCAGATTTATATAAGAATGGATATCGTTCTATGCTTGTTTGGGTAGTAGCGAACAATCCGTCTAAATATTTTTATGAAGCGTTACAAGCTTCTTTTGTAGATGAGAAAGATATTGAAGAATTATACATAAAAGAACTTGCATACGGTTGGAAAGATATACAAACTCTTTTCATATAATACAATTCCCGGCAACGGCCTGCTCGTTTTATTACTTCGTGAATATAATGAAGTGAATAGAGTGAAAGGGGAGACAATCCGTGAGAATATTCACGGTTTTGGTCGGGTTTATTATAGCCGCTTGCTTTCAAATAGGATTATTATGTATGTTACAACGAATCGAGCAACTATCAATTCCTTATCTTCTATATGAACTGGTATATGTAGGAGCATTATTTGGATTTGGAATGGGTATTGCACATTATTTCTATAAACATAAGATTTATATACTTATAATCGTATTCGTCTTTTTATACGGATGGGGCTATTATCGTTATAATGACAGAGTTCAAAGCATTTTACAACTGCACATTGTATCGATTCAACACGCATTACTGTTATTATTTTGTATTATGTTTGGAACCATTGTTTATAGAATGTTGTTTTATAAAGAAAATAAAGAGAAAAAGGTCAGATGAAATATCTCATTTGACCTTTTTTAAGATTGTTGTTTTTCTTTTGTAAGGTAAGTTTTTACACTTTGTAATTGGAGTTGTTCAGGGAGACGAAATTCTTGTTTTTGTTCTTCAAATTGTTTTTTTGTATAGGGACCAAACCGGCGGTTATTTTTCAAATCGATAATCCAATAATTTTCTGTCGCTTGATTAGTAATAGAAGCATCGGGGTTATTAGGGTCATCGGTTTGCTCTGTTTGTTTTGCTAAAATATAATTGTCGTTCCAGGCAATTTCTACAATTTCTGGTGGAATATATTGAGAGGCGTACAAGGCGTCTGTTTTAGGGAAAAGTTCTAGTGCATTACCGGAAACATTAATGAGCTCATATTCATCCCCAATGCTGTAATGAGATGGATTAAAATTTGTTGCACAACTAGTTAAAAATACGAGAGAGCAAACGATGATGAATCGTTTCAATATGAGCTCCTCCTTCTGAAATGTGATTGATACATATTTTACAGGAAAAGAAAATAAAACACCAATTTATGAGTTGTTTACAACTGTTTTTAGACATGATACGATGAAACGGTTAATAAAGGATAGAAAAAAGGAGTCGACACAGCATGAAGCTGAAAATACATCAACCAGTGATTGTTATGAACCGTCTAGGGGCTGCAATGATCGATATGTTTTTCATTTCTGTTTTGTATGGTGCCATTGTTGCAATTACAACCGGAAACTATAAAGCGATTTTGAATCGTTTTAATGTAAGTTCAGGAGACATCCGTTATGACTTTGGGCTTGCATTTTTATTAATGGCGCTTTATTTTATTGTTCTACCATTTATCTGGAATGGATATACACTAGGGAAAAAAGTTACACGTACAAAACTTGTATCGCTTACAAGTGAAAAGTTAACGCTAGGAATTTTAACAATGCGGTTTGTTGTATTGTTAGTACCGAATATTTTGTTTCTTGGTATTCCGATGATATGTAATATATATATGATGTTGGTTAGAAGTGATAATAGGGGTTTTCATGATCTTATAGTGAAAACTAAAGTTATGGGTGTTGTGTAGAAAAAGGGAAGCAGTTGCTTCCCTTTTTTAAATTTGAAAAAATTTTGTTTGTATAATTTGTACAGGGGAAATATGAAAGAACTAGTCATACTAACATTAAAGGTTTTGTCAGCACAATGGAGGATACTATGGAATTTGGTTAAATAGGAAATGACTGAATAAAAATCAACTTAAATTATAAAAATATTTTTATTCAGTCTAAATTTTTACAAAATTCGATATATTTAATTTGGTATAATAGAATTTATATAGGACAGGCATCTCCTATATAGTACCCTCCATATTGATGGCGCGTCCCGGAAAGGCGCGCTTTTTTATGATTAATAGACTGAAAATTAAGATAATGTTATTATTTATAATAAAGAGTTCATGTTTCTTCACATTGGGAGGGAGCGAAATGACAGGAGAAAGTTTATTATTTTGGGGAATTCTTATTTTTGTTGGTTTAGTTTTTGATCAGTATAATAGTAAGAAAAAAGAGAAAATTCGAAAGTAAGCGATTACATTATATGTATCTATCTTTTCCTGCTTGCGGAGGCTTCAAAAAAAGGAGTATACTGTATGACGTTGAGACTAACCAGAAGGGGAAATGACGATGAAGCTAGCAGGAAAGGTTGCCGTTGTAACAGGCGGAGGCATCGGCATTGGTCGTAACACAGCTCTTTTGTTGGCAGGGCAAGGTGCAAAGGTAATTGTGACAGATATTGATGAGGAAAATGGACAAGCAACAGTGGAGGAAATTGTAGATTTAGGTGGCGAGGCACTTTTTGTTACTCATGATATGAGTAAGCGAAGTGATTGGCAACATGTTTTAGAAGTTGCAGTTGAAGCCTATAACAGAATTGATATGTTGTTTAATAATGCCGGATTATATAAAATAGATCCGATTTTTTCTCATGAAAAAGAGAACGATTCCAATGCACTTTGCATAAATGACGTCTGGATAGAAATAAAACAGCTGAGGTCATCTTTTATGAAACAGCAAGAAGAAGTGAGATTGACTGATCTTCCTATTTTTGGTGTTATCAGTACAAAGGAACAGTCACTTCATACAGTAGAATCTTTAGTATAATAAGTTGAAAACCGTCCTCAATTTATATGTGGACGGTTTTTTTATTTAGCGAATACGTTTTTCTGTTTTTACGTCAAAGAAGTGCGCTTTGTTCATATCAACAGCAAGGTTAATCTGATCACCATGTGTAAAAGTATGTCTTGCGTCAACACGAGCTGCAAAATCTTGATTTCCAAGTTTCATATATAAAATAGATTCTGCACCTAATAGTTCAGCAACATCGATTCGCGTTGTAAATGTTGTACCTTCGGAAGCTTCTAAAAATAAAAGTTCATCATGAATATCTTCTGGGCGAATGCCTAAAATAATTTCTTGGTTAATGTAACCATGTTCATCCAGTAGTTTCATTTTTCCTTCTGGCACTTTAATTTTTACTTTATTGTTTATTACAAAATGATTTTCTGCTAACTGGCCATGGAAAAAGTTCATCGCAGGAGAGCCAATAAATCCGCCAACGAAAACATTTTCTGGTGTTTCATATACTTCTTTTGGCGTTCCGATTTGTTGTATTTTTCCATCTTTCATAACGACAAGGCGCGATGCCATCGTCATAGCTTCTGTTTGGTCATGTGTTACATAAATGGTTGTTGTTCCAAGTTTTTGATGAAGCTTAGAAATCTCAGAGCGCATCGATACACGTAATTTTGCATCCAGGTTTGATAACGGCTCGTCCATTAAGAAGACTTTTGCATCACGAACAATGGCACGTCCTAAAGCGACACGTTGTCGTTGTCCACCAGATAATGCTTTTGGTTTTCGATTTAAATATTCTTCGAGTCCTAAAATACGGGCTGCTTCTTTCACTCGACGATCAATTTCGTCTTTGGGTATTTTGCGAAGTTTTAAGCCGAATGCCATATTATCGTAAACACTCATATGTGGGTAGAGAGCATAGTTTTGAAAGACCATTGCAATGTCGCGATCTTTTGGAGGAACATCATTCATTACCTTGCCATCAATTGAGAATTCCCCTTTGGAAATATCCTCTAAACCAGCAACCATTCGTAATGTCGTTGATTTTCCGCATCCAGATGGACCGACAAATACAATAAATTCTTTATCTTGTATGTGTAAATTGAAGTCGGTGACTGCAGTTACATTGTTATCATATATTTTATAAATGTTTTCTAATTTTAGTTCTGCCATGACTTTTCCTCCTAGCCAAAAAGTATGCAAACGTTTTCTTTAAATTTATTATAAATGAATGCGTAAAAAAAGAAATAAAAAATTAAAACGTTTTCATAAATTTAAGAAAATATACACAAAAATAGTGTTTTTTTAATATTAAAAGAGCTCTAACTATATTTTTTAGGCCATACAAAAAATGTAAGAATTGTTTTCATTTTATTTAAAATCTGTTATCATTCACTAATGAAAACGTTTGCGCCTGTTTTGCGATTAAATTATGAAATGGGGTAGCATGATGGAGAAACAATGGTGGAAAGAAAGTGTTGTATATCAAATTTATCCGCGTAGCTTTATGGATAGTAATGGTGATGGAGTTGGTGATCTTCGCGGAATTATTTCAAAGCTTGATTATTTACAAGAACTAGGGATAGATGTAATTTGGTTATCACCAGTTTATGAATCTCCAAACGATGATAACGGTTATGATATTAGTAATTATTGTAAGGTTATGGATGAGTTTGGGACGATGAATGATTGGGATGAATTGTTGGATGAAATGCATAAACGTAATATGAAATTAGTGATGGACTTAGTTGTCAATCATACTTCAGATGAACATAATTGGTTTGTTGAATCCCGGAAGTCAAAGGATAATCCATATCGAGATTACTATATTTGGCGTAAAGGAAAAAGTGGAAAAGAGCCAAATAACTGGGGAGCTGCTTTTAGTGGATCTGCTTGGGAGTATGATGAAACAACAGATGAATATTACTTACATTTATTTTCAAAAAAGCAACCAGATTTAAATTGGGATAATGAATATGTGCGCAAAGAGATTTATGAGATGATGAAATTTTGGCTGGACAAAGGAATTGACGGCTTTCGAATGGATGTCATTAACTTTATTTCAAAAGTAGAGGGATTACCAGCTGTGAATACAGAAGCAGAGGGGTATGTATCGGGTCATCAATATTTTATGAATGGACCTAATATTCATACGTATTTACATGAAATGAATCAAGAAGTGTTATCTCAATATGATATTATGACAGTTGGTGAAATGCCTGGTGTAACAACGGAAGAGGCGAAGCTTTATACAGCTGAAGATCGTCAGGAATTACAGATGGTATTTCAGTTTGAACATATGGATTTAGATTCTGGAGAGAATGGTAAATGGGATGTAAAGCCATGTTCGCTTGTTGCATTAAAGGAGAACTTAACAAAGTGGCAAAAAGCATTAGAACATACAGGATGGAATAGTTTGTATTGGAATAATCATGATCAACCGCGTGTTGTCTCTCGCTTTGGTAATGATAAAACGTATCGTATTCCGTCAGCGAAAATGTTAGCGACGGTACTTCATATGATGAAAGGAACTCCTTACATTTATCAAGGAGAAGAGATTGGAATGACAAATGTCCAATTTACTTCAATTGATGAATACCGTGATATTGAAACGTTGAATATGTACCATGAAAAAGTAAGTGAATGTGGTGAAAATCACGAAATGGTGATGCAATCTATTTATGCTAAAGGACGCGATAATGCTCGGACACCGATGCAATGGGAAGACAGTGAACATGCTGGATTTACATCAGGTAAGCCGTGGGTCCAAGTAAATCCTAATTATAAAGAAATTAATGCGAAGCAGGCATTACATGATTCAAATTCTATTTTTCATTATTATAAGAAATTGATTGAACTTCGTAAAAAGCACGAAATAATTGTGTATGGTACATATGATTTAATTCTAGAAGACCATCCATCTATTTTTGCTTACGTAAGAACATGGAAAGATGAGAAATTACTTGTCATTGCAAACTTTACTGAGGATTCATGTGTATTTGAATTACCGGAGGAGATAGCGTACAGTAATGTAGATTTATTGATACACAATTATGATGTGCAGGATGAATCACTTGAAAATATTATTTTACAGCCTTATGAAACGCGGGCGTATAAATTGAAATGAGAAATATGTAAGTAGATATTAGAGAGGCTTGGAGACAGGTCTCTCTTGTTTTTCAATTAGAATGACAAGTCACGATGAGGGATGTGCTGGTATAAAGTAAAAGCCTTGTTTTCTATACAAGGCTTTTAAGCTTTACCATGTTAAAATGGAAAATCCATATGGTGGAAGTGTAACTAGTAATGAGTTTGTTTCAGCAGAAAACTCTTCTTTTGTATACAGATTTACAATTTTTTTACCACCAATACGAAAAGGTATCGGAGCTGTAATTTCATTATTTGTTGGATTTAAAACAAATAATATTGTTTCTTTTCCGTATGTTTTTGTATAAGAAATATAATTGTGTTTGTTGTTGGCTTCAATCCATTGAAATGAACCGTGCCCGCCAAAGGCTTTATATTGTTTCCGCAATAAAATTAATGTTTGTATATGCTGAAATAATTCTTTATCTTGTTTATCTTCATCCCAGATCATACATTTTCGGCAACCTGGGTCCATTCCCCCGTCCATTCCAATTTCATCACCGTAATAAATACATGGTGAACCGATGAAAGAGAGTTGGAATACATAGAGTAATTTTACTTTTTCTTTATTGCCTTTACAGGTTGTTAAAATTCGCGGTGTATCGTGGCTGTCTAGTAGATGAAAAGCAGCTTCGTTTACATTCATGGAATATGAATGAAGAGATTCGGTAATTTGATGCATAAAATCATTTGCCCGAATGGTTTCATTTGCAAAATAAGAAAGAAGAGCATTTGTAACAGGATAACTCATGACGGCATCAAATTGATCGCCTTGTAGCCATGGAAGAGCGTCATGCCAAATTTCTCCTAAAATGTAGACATCAGGATTAATCGCCTTTACTTCACTGCGGAATTCACGCCAAAAGCTATGATCCACTTCATTCGCTACATCAAGTCGCCAGCCGTCAATGTGAAACTCTCGTACCCAATAACGTCCTACTTCTAGTAAGTATTCTTTTACGTCTGGATGAGTTGTATTTAGTTTTGGCATATATGGTGTAAAAGCGAATGTATCATAATTAGGAAAAGGTTCTGTTACAATTGGAAATTCATGAATATGAAACCAGTCTTTGTAGGAAGAGTGTTCTCCTTTTTCAAGAACATCTTGAAATTTATCGAAAAAGTATCCACTATGATTAAAAACGGCATCTAGCATAATTTTTATACCGCGTTGATGACATGCTTCCACAAGCTTCTGAAATGTTTCTTTTGTCCCAAATTGAGGATCGATTTCCATATAGTCAATCGTGTCATATTTATGATTAGACTGTGCCGTAAAGATTGGGGTAAAGTAAATGCCGGAAATACCAAGTTCTACAAGGTAATCAAGGTGATTCATAATGCCGACGAGATCCCCGCCAAAAAAATTTGTTGCAGTTGGATCTGTACTGCCCCAAGGAAGAGTGTTTGCTGGATTACATGTACAATCTCCATTAGCAAATCGTTCTGGAAAAATTTGATACCATACTGTATTCTTCACCCATGGGGGAGCCGTAAAAACATCCTTTTCATGTATAAATGGGAAGCAAAAGTAATAGCCGACGTCGTCAGTAGGTGCTTCAGAGAAAAGGCCTCTTTCTGTATAAACGATAGTTTCAGTACTACTTTTCAGTTCGAATCCGTATCGTAAACGCTTAAATTTCGGTTCAATTGATACAAACCAATAATCAAATAAATCCGTCGAGCCGCTCTTTTTCATTGGTATTTTTTTTGTTAACCATTTCCCATCTTGCCATTCATATGGATCACCATAAATGAAGGATACTATATCTACGTCGTTTTTTTCGTACGTAGCCGAATGTGAAGTGTTTTTTCATTGTAAGCGTATGCGTAATTATCTTTTGGTCTATGGTATATTGCTTCTTTAATCATATAAAATATTCTCCTTTACTAGTTCTTTAAATAAGAATATATTGCAAACGATTGCTTTTTATATAATTTTAATATTGCTTATAAGGGTAGTACGCATTCCATATAAAGTCAATGAATATAAAGAATAGCTGCGTAAATTTTTTGAAAAATAATATTTGCAAAACATATAAATGTATGTATAATAATAGACAAATAGCGCAAACGTTTTCATAGATTGAAAAGTTGTTTGTGCTTCTATTAAACTATTAGTTGCAAACGTTTTCATTAATTAGAGTACCATATACATAATTTGGGGAGGTATTAAGGGATGAAGAAAAAAGCGTTATCTTTATTAACAGTTTCAGCTTTGGCAATCGGTATGTTATCGGCATGCGGACCGAAAGATTCAGGGAAAAAGGAAGCGAGCAAGGAGAAGAAAGATTATGATCTTCTTGTTTGGGAAGATCAGAAAAAAGGTGTTGGTTTAGATCCAGCCGTAAAAAGTTTTGAAAAGAAATATAATGTAAAAGTAAAAGTTGTCGAGATTCAGATGACAGAACAATTAAAAAAACTTCGTCTTGATGGTCCAGCTGGTACAGGGCCGGATGTTGTAACATTACCGCATGATCAAATTGGGGATGCAGCGACAGAGGGGTTACTTTCTGAGATGAAAGTGGATGATTCTGTTAAAAATAAGTTTACTGATTTGTCACTAAAAGCGCAAACATATGATGGAAAATTATATGGTTTACCGAAAGCGATTGAAACACCTGTATTCATTTACAATAAAAAATTAATGCCAAAAGCACCAGAAACGATGGATGAACTATTTAATTTTTCAAAAGGATTTACAAAGAACGGAAAATATGGATTTTTAGCATTAGGAGATAACTTCTATTTTGCGAATGCATTTATGGCTGGTATGGGCGGTTATGTATTTGGTGAGAAAGACGGACAACCAAATGTAGCCGATATTGGATTAAATAATAGCGGTGCAGTACAAGGTGCAGAATATATTCAAAAATGGTATAAAGAAAAACTATTTCCAGAAGGAATTATTGGTGAGTCTGGCGGACCAGCTGCAGATGGATTATTTAATGAAGGAAAAGCTGCTTCTATTATGAATGGTCCATGGGCATTCCAGGCGATGGAAAAAGCAGGAATTGATTATGGTGTAGCTCCAATGCCAAAATTACCAAATGGTCAGCCGATGAAAACATTTGTTGGTGTAAAAGGATGGCATGTAACAAGCTTCTCTAAAAACAAAGATTTGGCAACAAAATTCACTGATTGGGTAACAAATGAAGAAAATGCAAAAATTCGTTTTGAAAAAACAAAAGAAATTCCGCCAGTGAAATCAGTTATGGAAGATCCAATTATTAAAAATAACGAAGCTGCAAAAGCAGTAGTGACACAAGCCGAAAATGGTATTCCAATGCCGAATATTCCAGAAATGCAAGAAGTTTGGAAACCAGCTGGTGATGCACTGCAATTAGTTGTAACAGGTAAACAAGAACCAAAAGCGGCACTTGATGAGGCTGTAAAACAAATTAAAGGAAACATTGAAGCAAATCATAGTAAGAAAAAATAATATAGAATTCGTGTCTTTTGTAAACAAAAGGCACGAATTCTCCTCCTTCCAAGGGGAAGAAAAAGGGGGAAGAACTATGCAAACATCCTTTGAACCAACACACGCAGTAAACGGTTCAAAACACCGAAAAACAGCGGCGGCGTTGTCTATTATTCCAGGTATTGGGCAACTGTACAATAAACAATATGTAAAAGGTATCATTTTTCTAGTATTAACTTGTTCGTTTTTTGTAGCATTTGCTGATTTGTTAAATATCGGGTTGTGGGGAATTGTAACGCTCGGTACAGAAGTTCCTCGTGATCACTCTATTTTTCTATTAGTAAAAGGTATTTTAGCAATTATCGTTATTGCATTTGGACTAGGTGTATATGCCTTCAATTTATATGATGCGTATCAAAACGGGAAAAAGCGTGATGTAGGAATACCACTAAACTCTGTGAAAGAACAATATCATCATTTATTAGATCAAGGTTTTCCCTATTTGATGGTTTCACCAGGTTTTCTTCTATTAATTTTTGTTGTTGTACTTCCGATTATTTTCGTCCTATTAATTGGATTTACAAATTATGACTTATATCATTCTCCTCCTGCAAAACTTGTAGAGTGGGTTGGGTTTAAAAACTTTGTTGATATTTTTACATTGCCAATGTGGCGAGACACATTTGTAAGTGTATTTTCTTGGACTGTGATTTGGACCTTCGTCGCAACGACATTACAAGTTGCACTTGGTATTTTCTTAGCGATTTTAGTAAATCAACCGAGTATTAAAGGAAAAGCGGTAATTCGTACAATCTTTATTTTACCATGGGCTGTTCCAGCGTTTGTATCTATTCTCGTATTTGCTGGCATGTTTAATGAATCATTTGGAGCAATTAATAATCAAGTGTTAACTCTATTTGGAATCGAAAACATTGCTTGGATGACAGATCCATTTTGGTCGAAAATCGCTTTAATTTTTATTCAAACATGGCTCGGATTTCCCTTTATTTTCGCGATGACGACAGGTATACTGCAATCGATTCCAGGTGAATTGTATGAAGCTGCTACGGTAGACGGTGCGACAGCTTGGCAACAATTTCGTAAAATTACATTGCCGCTCGTTTTATATGCGACTGCTCCTATTTTAATTACGCAATATACATTCAACTTTAATAATTTCAGTATTATTTATCTGTTTAATGGTGGTGGTCCAGCTGTAGCGGGACAAAATGCAGGTGGAACGGATATTTTAATTTCTTGGATTTATAAGTTAACGATGACATCAGCTCAATATGGAAAAGCAGCAGCACTAACAATGATTTTATCGGTAATAGTTATTTCAGTTGCTTTATGGCAATTTAAAAGAACAAAATCATTCCAAGAAGAGGATATGATGTAAATGAATATAAAACGACAGAAGATGTTACGTCTTTCATTAAGTTATTTCGTAATTTTCATTATGTGTATTATTATTTTCTATCCATTATTATGGATTATAGGCTCCTCGTTTAACCCTGGGGATAGTTTGTCAGGATCAAGTATAATTCCTAAAAATGCAACGCTGGATCATTACAGAAAACTATTGGATCTTTCGCAAAGTAACTATGTACTTTGGTATAAAAATACGTTGAAAGTTAGTGTTTTGACAATGATTTTCTCTGTATTGTCAATTAGTTTTACAGCATATGCTTTTTCGAGATATCGTTTTGTCGGAAGAAAGAATGGGTTACTAACGTTTTTAATTCTTCAAATGGTTCCAAACTTTTCAGCATTAATTGCATTGTATATATTAGCACAGCTGACAGGATTAATTGATACACATCTAGCATTAATTTTAATTTATGTTGGTGGTGCAATTCCAATGAATACGTGGCTTATGAAAGGATACTTTGATACAATTCCAAAAGAATTAGACGAGTCAGCCCGTATGGACGGAGCAGGGCACTTTCGTATTTTTTGGCAAATTATTATGCCTTTGGCAAAGCCAATTATTGCGGTTGTAGCGCTGTTTACCTTTATCGGTCCATTTACTGATTTTATTTTAGCGAGTATTATTTTGCGTACACCAGAAAATTATACATTAGCCGTTGGATTATACGAAATGGTAGCGAAAAAATTCGGTAATGAGTTTACAACATTTGCAGCAGGATCGGTATTGATTGCGATACCAATTTCAATTTTATTTTTATCTTTGCAAAAATACTTTATTTCTGGTTTAACAGCTGGGGGAACGAAGGGATAAATGGGACTTTATGTCTCATTTATCTTTTTTAATTGGAATATCGGTTTATATAACATAAGAACAGGGTAATTTTTAAAAAAATAGTATATAGTATAGGAAAATAAGGTTCTATCCCTTACAATACATGAAGAGGGAGAATATAGATATAGATTTACATTAATAGAAATTTTTATGAATGGAATAAAGTGAAACTTCCATTAGTGGGGGGCTTACTGTCGCCAATAGCGGGATAAAAATAGAGGTAACTTGTATAAATCATGTAGATAAAAAAGAGAGGAGGAACAAATTTATGACAGTTACAATTAAAGATGTGGCAAAAAAAGCAAATGTTGCTCCTTCTACGGTTTCACGTGTAATTGCTGATAACCCGAGCATTAGTGAGAAAACAAAACGTCGCGTTCGTAAAGTGATGGCTGAATTAGGATATCATCCGAATTTAAATGCGAGAAGTCTTGCAAATCAAACAACAAAAACGATTGGACTTGTTATGCCAAGCTCTGCGAGTAAAGCGTTTCAAAATCCATTTTTCCCAGAAGTTATTCGAGGAATTAGCTCATTTGCACATGGAGAAGAATATTCATTGTATATGTCAACTGGAGAAACGGAAGAAGAGATTTTTAATGGTGTTGTGAAAATGGTGCAAGGAAGACAAATCGGTGGCATTATTCTTTTATATTCTCGTATGAATGACCGTATTTTAGAATATTTACACAGTCAAAATTTCCCATTTGTTCTCATTGGGAAACCATATGAACGAAAAGAAGAGATTACATATATCGATAATGATAACTATGCAGCCGCACGAGAAGTAACAGAATATTTAATTTCACTTGGACATAAACGAATTGCTTTTATCGGTGGTGATTCGGATCTACTCGTTACAAAAGATCGCCTCGCTGGAATGGCAGACGCATTAAAATTAGCTGATATTTCTTTGCCAGCTGAGTATGTTTTAAATCTTAGTTTTTTACGAGAAAGTGGTCAAAAAGCGGTAGAAGAACTTATGACACTTGATGCACAGCCAACAGCTATTATCGCAACGGATGATTTAATTGGATTAGGTGTATTAAGTGCTTTATCAGAAAAGGGAATTTCCGTGCCAAAAGATATCTCTATTGTTAGTTTTAATAACGTATTATTATCTGAAATAGCAAATCCACCATTAACAACAGTCGATGTAAATATTTTTCAGTTGGGCTACGAAGCAGCGAGATATTTAGTTGATAAAGTTGAACATTGTGAAACTTCACCAAAGTGTATTATTATTCCTCATAAATTGATGAAACGTCAAACATGCAATGAAATATTGAAATAGAATCTAAGATGGTATTGTATGGATAAGATTAATTTAAACAAATTATAAAATGAAATATTTATAAAGGTAGTCTTCTCACCCAGAGCTAAGTTGTATGGTAAACATACAATAATATATAGGAGGTGAAGAAGATGGATAAATCAATGAAGTATTTCTTTGCGGTTATTGTTGGTTGGTTATGGACAGTACTTGCTGGAGTAATAGACCAATCATTAACAACAGGTTTTCATTATTTCTCTATTTATGCATTAGATGGACTAATCAATTTTATTCAATATATGGTGACATTAGTTGGCTGGATAACAGTTGGATTATTTGGTTTTTTATCATAAGAGATGGTTGGAAAGAGAAAAAAGATAGTATAAATGCAAAAAACTAAGGGGAAAGGGTATTCCTCTTAGTTTTTTTGTTGTATAAACGTTTCTAAACGGTCACAGCCTTCTTTCAGCATTTCCATACTATAAGCATAAGAAATACGAATGTACCCTTCACCGTACTCGGAAAATGCTGAACCTGGAACAACTGCAAGCTTAGCTTCTTTCACAAGCTCAATTGCGAAATCAAAAGAAGAGGAGTTTAAATTCCCGATATAAGGGAATAGATAAAACGCTCCTGTTGGCTTTTCAACAGTTAATCCCATTTGTACAAGACGGTTGTATACATAATCGCGACGCTTTTTGTATTGATGACGCATCATACGGGGGGCGTCCTTTGCTGCTGTTAATGCTTCAATTGCTGCATACTGAGCAATTGAAGTTGCACATGTAACATTGTATTGATGGACTTTTAAAATTTGACTTGCTAAAAAGTTTGGTGCAAATAAAAAACCAATGCGCCATCCTGTCATAGAATGAGATTTTGATAAACCGTTAATTACAATCGTTTTATTTCGCATTTCTGGGAAATTTGCAATAGATATATGTTTATTCTCGTATACAAGTTCGCTGTAAATTTCGTCGGAAAGAACAAAAATATTTTTATCCTTTAATACTGAAACAATCTCTTTGAGTTCTTCTTCTGATAATGTTACGCCAGTTGGATTTGATGGATATGGTAATACGATGCAACGGGTTTTATTTGTAATTGCTTTTTCGATTGCTTTTGCTGTTAAGCGGAATCCTGTGTCACGGACGTCTACAAAAACAGGTTTTGCACCGCATAGACGAATAATAGGTTCATAGCCTGGATAGACAGGGGCTGGTAAGATTACTTCAGTTCCTTCTTCCAAAATCGTACGAAAGGCAATATCGATTGCTTCACTTGCCCCGATGGTTACAATTGTTTCATCTTCCGGAGAATATACTAAATTATAGCGTTCTTTTAAAAAATCACAAGCAGCTTTTCGAAGCTGTAACAAACCCGCATTATGTGTATAACTTGTAAAATTTTCTACAATAGCACGCTTAGCAGCTTCTTTCACTAAAGAAGGAGTTGGGAAATCAGGTTGTCCAATGGTTAATGAAATAAGATCATCATAATTTTGAATCATGTTAGAAAATTGGCGGATTCCAGAAATTTGAATATCCTTTACACGTGGATTAATAAATTGTTCCATTTTGTCTCCCTTTCTTCCGTTGCAAAATTTCTTTTTATTGTATCATATTTATCATACAATCGCTTTGAAAAGCTACAAATAAAAAAGGTCGCTAAAAAGCGACCTTTTGTTTAATAACCGTATTCCCAATCGATTTCGTCTTCACTCCAAAGAACGGAAGAAACTTTTCCTAGATGTATTACTGAGTTGTTTATAGAGCATGCACAATTGTTTGTACCTGTTTGCTCTTGTAATTTTTTATACACCGATTTCTCAACATTTTCTAGTACAACAAGATTTTCCTCGTTTAAGACGAGCGCAGTTCCTGTCATTTTATTTTCCCCCAATCGATTTCTTAACCTGTATTTATTGTATCTTGTACAGAGACAATTTGATACATGGTTTACAATCATTTTGAAAAGTTGTAACATTTGTGAATAAATTTCCACAAAATGTTTACAGAAATATTAAGAATAATCTAAAAAATAAAACAAATTTGCCAATAAAATGGTATAATCGTATCAAAATGAATATAGGGGATGAGGGGATGGGACTTATCCGTGATTTAATAATTCAAGTTGCTATCATTATTTTGCCGTTATTTTTGTATGAAGCAATTCGTTTAAATCGCTATCAAAGCATGCTTCAAAAGCCCAATCGCTACTTTATTGTATTATTATCAACAATTACGCTTATCCTTTCAATGACATATCCAATTTGTGTTGGGGAAACCTGCAATTATGATTTCCATCAAATTCCAATAATTAGTGCGTTTTTGTATGGTGGTTCAGTTGGTATAATTCCGGCTGTAATGGCTATTTTATACGATGGATTTCTGAATGGTTTAAGCTGGTTTCGGTTATTAGAAATTATTTGTATCTCTGTTATCCCTTTTTTATTGTCTAAAAAATGGAGTGCGTTTCCGAAAAATAAAAAAATTGTTTTATCTTTTATGTTGGCATCTTTTTATACACTCATTTCTTTAGGATTTGAAATATTTGGTTTGTTGTTAGAAAAGGGCTTTACGCCAATGATGTCTTATTTGTATAGCGAATACATATTTGCCTCTTTTATTATGATTATGACGATGACATTCCAAGTGTATTTAACAGAGTATTTATATGAAAATGCAATGTTACGAACAGAAATGCAAAAGTCTGAGAAATTAAATATTGTCAGCGAGTTAGCAGCAAGCGTGGCCCATGAAGTTCGTAATCCACTTACAGTTGTGCGTGGATTTATTCAATTGTTAGAAGGTACAGAAGATGTTAAGAATAAAGAATACATGCGTCTTGTTTTGGACGAATTAGACCGAGCAGAACAGATTATTTCAGACTATTTAAATTTAGCTCGGCCGCAAATCGATACGAAAGAACATATTTGTTTATCAGCACAGCTTATTGAAATGACGACGTTAATGTCTTCCTTTGCTGCAATGCGAGGTGTATATCTACAGGTTGAAATTGCAGAGAATTTATATACGATAGGTGACAAAACAAAATTAAAACAAGCGATTATGAATGTTGTAAAAAATGGCATTGAAGCAATTCAAGAAAATAAAGGGTATTTAAAAGTGACTGCATTGCAAAAAGATGAATCTATTGTTATTCGTGTCAAAGATAGCGGTGTTGGGATGACAAAAGAGCAGTTAGAGAGACTTGGACAACCCTATTATTCATTGAAAGAAAAGGGAACAGGACTTGGATTAATGGTTACCTTTAGTATCTTACAAGCTCATAATGGTACGCTTGTATATAAAAGTGAAATAGGTAAAGGAACGGAAGCGATTATTACTTTACCAGCTGCGGTGCAAAACATAGTACATAATAAATAAAAGTTACCGAGGTACGGTAACTTTTATTTATTCATTTCTCCCGTTTTTTCAGATTTAAATCGAATGAATAGACTTTTAAATGATTTAAATAAACTTTGTTCTTGTGAAGCAGCAACTAATCGTTTTGTTTCTTGAATTTCTCGAATAACTTGCATAAGCTGAGCATCGCGATTGCTTTCTTTATTATAAACTTGGTTCATAAGTTTGTTCATTTTTTCTTCTTGTTTGGATTCACGTTTATACATATGATTCATAAGTAAATCCATTTTTTCTTTTTGCAGCGCATCAGTTTCTGCTGCGTGATCTACAAGATTTTGTAGCATTTCCTCTTGTTTTGATTCTTTTACGTATACTTGGTGCATTAATTCATTTAGCTTTTCGTCTTTTAAACGATTCTGTGTAATAAGGGTAGAATTTTGATGAATAATTGCTTCGTTTAATTGAGCAAGCATATCTAACTTGTGCATAAATTCTTCAAATCTCAGGCTTTGCTCTTTGAGTTGTAGGTCTGTATTTTCTTTTACAATAGCAGGAGAATCGGGTGGAGACTCTTCTTCTTTTAGTATAAATGAAATCGTTTCCATAATATCTTCTTCCAATGTAGCAGCTCGTTCGTGAATCATTTTTAATAGTCGTAAATCATCCATTTTATACGTGCGAGATTCAGCAGTTTTATCAATAAAATAGCCATGTTGTTCTAAAAGTTGGCTATATTTACGAACCATATTTTTTGGGATTCCCGTTTTATTTGTGACATCTTTTGTTTTATATGTTCCGCTCATGACATTTCCTCCCTAAAAAGTATCATGTATACCAATTCCATTTTTTGTTTTATACTTCCTTTGAAAAAAAATGTCGGAAGGTTGAAAGTTTTCTACATGTTTAGTGAAAAGTTGCACAAAATGGCATGTTATTGATGGAAAAGAAGCTAGGAATATAGAATAATGTCTGAAAACATAAGAATATGAAGTTTGTTATAATGAAAGGAAGAGAGGAAGAAAATGGAGGATGTAAGCTGGATGAAACAAGTAAAAGGTATTTTGATTACAATCATTGCAATTCTGTCTGTATTAATTGGAGTATACAAAGTTCTGATAACGCCAGCATCAGAGAATAAGAAAGAGGTATCGTACGACCAAATTCTTGAGTTTCCGAAAGAACGATATCCAGAAACAGGAAAACATATTGCGAACGCAATACAAGAAGGGCATTCTAACATTTGTACAATTGATCGAAATGGAGCTGCGGATAGAAGGAAACAATCGCTAGCTCCATACCCGCCCAAAAAAGGCTATGACCGTGATGAATGGCCGATGGCGATGTGTAAAGAAGGTGGAAAAGGAGCGCACATTGAATATATTAATCCCGCAGATAATCGGGGTGCTGGTTCATGGGTTGGTAATAAGTTAGATCAATACCCAGATGGAACACGTGTGAAATTTGTTGTGAAATAATATATTGCTTCGCATCACTTAATAGAAAAAGGAGTGAAAAGAGTGGAGTTAACAATTTCTTATGCACAATTGATAGTAATGAATCAAGGTATGACATCTCCGCATGTAGATTGGATGGATAAAGATTTTGAAAGAGGCTATGTTGAGGCTGAAGGAACAATTATATTTGAGGCCTTATCTGATTATACGTGTGAAGTAATGGTATTTACTCAGAAATTTGTAGAAAAAAGAAGCAATACGAACGGTATCAGCTCCATTCACAGTGTTACAAGAAGGAGTGTTTATAAGCAGCGTGCTAGCAAATCAACTTCATTTTCTCGTTCCGTCAGGAGAGTATATAGTGACTGTGCAAGCAATTCCCCTAGAAGAACCTTCAGTAGATGCCTTGTATAAGATAAGATATGAATTGTTTTTTGAAGAGAACTAGTTATTACGTTGGTGTAGTGGTTTTTTATGCACAAGTATATGATTAATTATGAATGCAGAGTAGGTCTTCCATCGTTCTATGAAGTAGGTTAGTGTTCTTTTAATAAAATTAGAAAACTACTGTCCAAAGGGCAGTAGTTTTCTAATTTTTATCCCGCATTAACGGGCAGTAAGCCCCCAAAAATTCAGAGGAAATCGGGGGGCTTACTGCTAGCATGTGCCCGATTGGTTCAACTAACCATCAGTGGGGGATGAAGAAAACCCCCACTGATGAAAGTTTCACTTTATTATCGTGCATTTGTTTGCAAAAGTTGACGAGCTTTTACAGCCGCCTTTACCATATGTTCTAATGCAGGAATAACTTCTTCTGTTTTTCTTGTTTTTAAGCCGCAATCTGGATTAATCCAGAAATATTTTGGATCGCACACCTTTAATGATTGTTCTACAATTACATACATTTCATCTATACTTGGAACACGTGGACTATGAATATCATATACACCAAGGCCAATTCCCTTTTCATATGGATTTTCTCTTAATGTATTGATAAACTCCCCATGACTTCTTGATGTTTCAATAGAGATAACATCTGCATCAAGCTGACGGATTGCTTCAACGATATCTTCAAAGTTACTATAACACATATGAGTATGAATTTGTGTTTCGTTTTCTACTGAAGAAGTAGAAAGGCGGAATGCTTGGACAGCCCATGTTAAATATGTGTCCCAATCTTTCTCTTTTAGCGGCATTCCTTCGCGCAGTGCAGGTTCATCAACTTGAATAATACGAATACCAGATGATTCAAGTAATTTAATTTCATGACGAAGTGCCAGTGCGATTTGATAAGCAACTTCCTTTCTTGGAATATCGTTACGAACGAAAGACCAATTTAAAATTGTCACAGGACCAGTTAGCATGCCTTTGACAACTTTATTGGTACAACTTTGTGCAAATACTGTTTCTTTTACTGTCATACCATTAATAAACGCAACGTCACCATAAATAACAGGAGGTTTCACACAGCGAGAACCGTACGATTGTACCCAGCCATTTTTCGTAAAGGAGAAACCAGCAAGTTTTTCGCCGAAATATTCTACCATATCTGTTCGCTCAAATTCGCCATGAACGAGAACATCAAGACCAATTTCTTCTTGATATTGAATCCATTTTTTTGTTTCTTCTTCAATGAATCGTTCGTACTGCTCATTTGAGATGTCACCGCTACGCCATTGTTTTCTAGTTTGACGAACTTCTTGTGTTTGCGGGAAGCTACCGATTGTTGTTGTTGGAAGTAACGGTAAATTCAGCGCTTTTTGTTGTAAATTGTAGCGATCTTCAAATGAAAGAGAACGAGAAAAGTCTTCTTCTTGTAATGTTGATAGTGTAGAGTGTACATCTTTGCGATTACGAACTGCTGAAGTGCGAATTGTTTCGTGAACACTTCGATATGTTTGTAATTCATCAGAAATACTTTCTGTTCCATGAACGAGAGCTTTTTGTAAAATAGTAAGTTCTTCTAATTTTTGATTTGCAAAAGCGAGCACATCGTATAATTCGTTTACAAGGTGCGTTTCAGTTGTCTTGTCAACAGGTGTATGAAGTAAACTACAAGACGGTTGTACAATCCATTCTTTTGGTTGTATAGTTTCTTGTAATGTATGGAAAAGAGAAAGGATTTCATCCAAGTTTGCTCTCCAAATGTTACGGCCATCTATACAGCCAACACCTAATACTTTATTGGAAGGGAATCCATGTTGTAGCAGGGCGCGCAAATTACCTTCTTTACCGTGTACAAAATCAAGTCCAATACCAGTAACCGGGAATGAAATAATCTCTTCATAGTTTTCTTCTATGCTATCAAAATACGTTTGCAGCATAATAGATATATTTGGAACAGCTTTACGAATCGTTTCATATAATTCTTTCGCTATACCAATTTCTTGTTTTGATAGAGATGTAAAGATTGGTTCATCAATTTGAACCCAGCGTACGCCAGCGTCTTGTAATTCTTGTAGCAATTGAATGTATGGTTGTATTAATTTTTGTAAAATTTTTGTAAAATGTTCTTTTTTATAACCCTTTGCTAAGCTTAAAAACGTATATGGCCCTAATATTACAGGTTTACCATCAACGCCTAGTTCTTGTTTTGCTTCTTCATATAAACGAAGTGGACGATTCTCTTTAAGAGAAATATGTAAACCTTCCTCATATTCTGGAACGATATAATGATAATTTGTATTAAACCATTTCGTCATTTCACAAGCAACGTGATCTTTTGAACCGCGTGCCATACCAAAGTATACGTCAAGCTCCGATGTATACTTTGAAAAACGTGATGGGATAAATCCGAGCATACATGCTGTATCAAGGACATGATCATAATATGTAAAATCACCAATTGGGATGAGATCGATTCCTTTTTCTTGTTGTACTTTTACATGTTGAAGGCGAATGTCTTTCATTTGTTTCACAAATTGTTGTTCATCCACTTTGTTTGCCCAAAAAGCTTCTAAAGCTTTTTTCCATTCGCGATGTAATCCAATTCGTGGATACCCTAAGTTACTTGTTTGAATTGTCATT
This sequence comes from Bacillus sp. EA-CB0995, assembly GCF_055814245.1. Lineage (NCBI taxonomy): Bacteria > Bacillati > Bacillota > Bacilli > Caryophanales > Bacillaceae > Bacillus > Bacillus sp. EA-CB0995. The sequence continues at coordinate 1,635,007 of NZ_CP169269.1, forward strand.
GTCATTTCCTCCCTAAATATAAGTAAGCATTTCCGTTTACTCGGAAATGCCTTTAACGAAAAGTAGATATAGAAGCAGAAAATGCTCCTCTTTCGTTAAAAACACCTCCTCATCATCCGTGAGTCTATCAGTGCCGTTAAAATAGGCAGGTCTCCTGGCTCATGCATCAGCGATTTCTATCACCTTCCCGTTTTCACAGTGGTATATCGAAAGAAACCTTTGCACTTACAGTGGCGGGACCGCGCTGGATTTTCACCAAACTTCCCTTTTAAACACGAAATAAATTTTTTCGTGTACCTATCTCCTTTTGGAAAGGAATGTAACTAGCGTATATGATATTGAAACAAATTCTAACATAATATTTTAAATTTTGTCTACTATTTTAAAATATGAATATTTAAAGTTTTTAAAAAATATTCATTTAATTACATTAACATGAAAAATTTTCCAAATGCCACCACCAATGTGATGATGGATATGTATATGGAAAAACACAGTAGTAAGGCTGTATATGTTTATATATATCGTGAGCGTGGTGAAAGAGTAACCGGTCATAGGAGAGTAGTTCTAGTTGTTCATTTGGCTGTAATGTATGGGATTGAAAAGCAATTTCACTGCGAAGAATTAGTATATATAAGATTTGTTTTTGTAAATAAGAATGGTAGTATACAGAAAATCCGTATTGTTTAATTAAATTACCCTTCATAAGGTGTCACCTCCTTTATTCCGCTAGTTGTAGGAAGTAAGACTCCCACCTCAAGAATTTGAGAAGTCAAAGAAGTAAGGTGAGAGCTTTCCATAAGTGGAAGCGGAAAAGCTCCCTGCTTATGGAAGTTTCACTTTATCCCGCATTAACGGGCAGTAAAACCCCCACCTCAAGATTGAGAGAAAAGCAAAGAAGATAGGTGGGGGATAACTGCCCGTAAAAGCTCGATTGGTTCAACTAACCATTAGTGGGGGATGAAGCCTCCCCACTGATGGAAGTTTCACTTTATATATTCGTATTGTAATGAAAAGGGGAAGAGGTTACAAAAAAGAAAAAAGGAAAAAAACGCTTAAGAAAATCCATTTTCATGAATATAAAAAACAGTCACTCCTGGGTGACTGTTTCGATGTTTAAGTATCTAACTCTGTATGGATTTCTGAAAGTTTTTCTTCTAGTGCGTCTTTATACAGTTGTTTCAGCCAACGAAATTCAACAGAAGCATGATCAATAACATTTTCCAAAATATAAAGCTGTGCACGAGGAATGCTAGTCTTATTATTTATATATATGCTTTGCATCGTTGTTATAAATGTCTGTGTTTCTTCAATTTTCTTTTTAAGAATCGGCACAATGCATTGATTGTCACCGAAATGACTGAAAGAAAGCCCGGTATAGATTGGTTTATATATATGATTTTTCGCTTGAAATTGTTCGAGTAAAAGAGTATGAAAAAGATTTTCCCCTTTTTCTGTAATATGATAAATCGTTTTATCCGGACGATTTGTATCACGTATGATATGCGTAACAGCGATAGCTCCCTGTTTTTCTAGCTGCTCGAAGGCGTAATATAACGACCCTTTTGCATATTTTATATAACAATCCATTTGTCTTTCTTTCATAATGTGTTGCACTTCGTAAGGATGTTTCTCTCCTTCAAGAAGTAAACCAAGAATGACTAATTTCATGCTCATTTTGTTTCAACTCCAATAGCATCAAACTACTAAAATAAGTATATTCTCCTCCTCATCAAGGAGAAGGAGAGAAGAATGTTAACTAACTTGCTTTTGCTTCTTGTTTGTTGGTACAATTAGTCGCTCTTTTCCCATTAATAAGATGCATATAATGCTAAGAGCTGCAGGAATAAGTGCCCATAAAAATGTGTCAGCGATAGAGGTTGCTAGTGCATGTTTAATACCATCTAAAATTTGTGGCGGTATTTTCTCAGTCGCATTTGGAGATAATAAGAAACTTGTATCGCCGCCTTTTGGAGCCATCTTTGCTAGTTCTGGCGGGAAAACAGATTTTAGTTGCTCTGTAAATACATGATTTTGAATCGTACCAAAAATTGTTACACCAAGTGTCATACCAAGTGAACGGAAGAAAGAATTTGTTGATGTCGCAGAACCTCGTTCTCTCATACTTAAATTATGAATAGAAGCCATACTTAAGACAGAGAAGGAAAACCCGACGCCAAATCCAGCTAAAATCATAAAGACTGTAATCATTGTACGTGACGTATCGACTGTTAAAGTACTTAATAAATACATACCAAGAATAAAGAAAATACCAGAGATCATCATAATGTTACGGTAACTTGTACGAGTTGATAACTGTCCACCTATTTGGCTTCCAATAACAGATCCTACCATCATCGGTGTTAAAATTAATCCAGCATTTGCTGCGGATCCACCAAGAACACCTTGGATGAAAAGTGGAATGTACACTGTACAAATAATAAATGTTGCACCATATAAGAAGGCAACGCCTTGACTTGCTGCAAATAAACGTTTTCTGAATAAATGGAAAGAAATAATAGGTTCTTCCACTTTTCGTTCAATAAAGAAAAAGATAATCATCATAATAGCAAACGTAGTAAATAAGCTCACAATTACGCTTGAATCCCAAGCATACTGTTTACCTCCGAGTTCTAAAGCAAACATGAGGCAAACAATACCAATAATTAAAGTAACAGCACCTGCCCAATCAATTTTTTGTTTACTATATTGTAAAGATTCTTTATAGTATTTTGTAATTAAAAAGAGCGAGATAATCCCTAATGGAATATTAATATAAAATACCCAATGCCAGTTAATATAGTCAGTAATATAAGCACCTAACAGCGGTCCAAACACACTTGACGTTCCAAAAACAGCTCCAAATAGTCCTGTCATTTTACCTCGTTTTTCTGCTGGGAAAATATCATACATAATTGTAAATGCGATTGGCATAAGAGCACCGCCGCCAATTCCTTGAATTGCACGGTATACACTTAATTGTTCAATGCTAGATGCAGTGCCGCAAAGCATTGAACCAATTAGAAAGAGAAGTAATCCTCCTATGTAAAAACGTTTACGTCCGTACATATCTGATAGTTTTCCGAAGATAGGCATTCCGGCCATCGTAGCTACCATATAGGCAGAAGTGACCCATACAAATTTATCAAAGCCGCCTAAATCACCTACAATAGTAGGCATTGCAGTAGCAACAATTGTGTTATCCATTGCTGCCAGTAGTATTCCCAGTAGCAATCCTGTTACAACCAATTTTGTGTTACTTGCTTGCTTTTGAGTTATTTGTTCCTCCAAGCATAACCCTCCTTTGTATATCAACAATAAATTATATTATAGTCAAATTTGACCAAATGATAAATAAATTTTTTTCGGCAAAATTATTTTGTCGTACATATGTACTTTTTAGTCAAAGATCACAAACATATACATATAAATTATTTAGTCGATATATATGTGAAAAAATATGCTATCGGTTACCTATTATAAAAACTGTAGAAATGCAGAAATGTAAAATATTTTTTAAAAACATATTATTGAAAATGATTCATAATATAGGAAGTGACGAAAGGACATAGAGCTTACTTGTAAGAATTAGAGAGGACAGAGAACTGTTTATGTATTGTTATACAATATAAAGCAAATTAAAAAATACTAGAATGAGAAACAATATATAAAGTGAAAATTTTATCAGTAGGAAAGTTTTTCATATGCCACTTATGATTAGTATAAGATAAAAGAATACATGAAACTTTATCAGTAAAGCTGTACATGATGTGCAGCTTTTTTAGAATGATTTTTTCTTTCGTTTATCGAATACTATATAAAGTAAAGGATATAAAAAGGCTAAGTTTTTGTCGGAGGCCGCGAAGAAAAAGTAGAGAGTGTGAAAATTATAAATTTAATATTAGAGTGGGGTGAATTTGTATGGTGAAATACTGGGGGAATTAGAAAATCGAGATAAGTTTTCTTTGTGTATACAACCTTCTTTATGGTCAGGGGGCAATGACAAGGATTTAACTTATAAGCAATACACTCCTCAAATAGAAGTAACGCTTACGGTGTGTAATATGAAACAACAGTCTTCGTTTTCAGACACTATTTATTATGAACTTCAAGATATAATTGCGATTCAAATTGAAGTGGATAATAAAGGGAAAGAAGCTGTTTCTCGTATATGCGTAAGTCATATGATTAGAGATCAACTATCGTATATACCAAATACATTAACGTCTAATAGTGGGGAAAACGAATTTCTTTTTCAACTTGTTCGTTGGCGCATTGATAATTTGTCGCCAAAAGAAAAAGCATGTTTAGTATTGCAAGTAAAGGCTGAGCGTAACAATATATCACCTTCTTTACCTCTTCGTGCTACGTATACATTTCAACATAACCAACAAGTGTATGGACCATTGCAAACAAAGCAGGCCCTGTTGATAAAACGATAAAAAGGAATTATGGGGTAGGAACTACCAAAACGAATTTATTTTAAGTAATTAAATATCGCTTTATCCCGCACTAACGGGCAGTAGGACTCTCACCTCAAGATTGTGAGAAAACAAAGAAGATAGGTGGGAGATAACTGCTGGCATGCGCCCGATTGGTTCAACTAACCATAAGTGGGGGATGAAAAAACCCTTCACTGATGGAAGTTTGACTTTATGTTGTGCAGATGATACTAAGTTGTTATGTCGGTCATCGTTATGATAAAAAACAAGAAGTGAAAAATAGAATACAAGGTTTAAAAAGTAGAGAATTTTCGGTGAGTTTTTTCGGGAAATTAGTAGCTTTATCACAAAGAGAAGTAGGTAAAGTTAGTATATATTTGTTTTCTATTAGAAATTGGGAGGAACTAAAGGTTAGTGTTTTAGAACCAAAACTAGAGCAGATAGTTCTAAAAGTAGAACAAACATTGGTGCAGACAGTTCGAAAAAGTAATGTTATAACATATAATTATTGCAGCAGATAAAGGGCACGAACAATCAACATTAATGAATCGAATAACTGAAAATTTAACAAAAGTGTTGCAAGATGATATTGTACACATCACATTTATATTTGGTGGAGCAACATATCCATTAGAGGGAGACTTATTTGAAGTGCTATTAGAACTAGCACAAATGCGATTATTTCAAAATAGAGATATGCAACAAGTGGAATTATAACATTATTATTTCGAAACATTTTTTTCATTTTTGTTACAATGTTTGTGTGTTTTGTAACAAATCCCTTTAAAAATGTGGTTAATCATCATATAATTAACGATGGATGTGTCAGTATATTTTGCACAATGATTTCTCATTAAAAGTGTAGAGTAGGAAAGATCTCTACACTTTTCCTTTTGAAGACAATTAGAGAATAATTGGAAAATATTGCATCGATTCCTTTGTACTGTGTAAAATGGAACAAATAGAGATAGAGAGATAGAAAGATAGAAAGGGAATGATAGAATGGTAGACGTTACGAACCACCGCTCTATAATAATTAAGCGGTTGGTTATTGTTGTTATAGCAATTTGTGCTGTAGCAGCAGGATTTTTTCTGTTTCAATCAATTACTTCTCCTGCAAAAGCAGTTGCAAATCAAGAAAATTCCGTTCAGTTTGCAAGTGAACAGACAAACGTAGAAATGAAAAAAGCAGCGCCCGAAAAATATAATGGTCAAGTGCGTAAAGTAGTATATTTAACATTTGATGATGGACCAAGTGAATTTCAAAAGGAAATTTTAGATATTTTAAAGAAAAATGATATAAAAGGAACATTCTTTATGATTGGTGGAAATATTCCAGCCTATAAAGAGAGTGTGAAGCGCTTAGTAAAAGAGGGACATTATCCGGGTGTTCATAGTATGACACATAATTATACAAAGCTGTATAAAGAAGGCAAATTTGTCGAAGAAATGAAACAAGCACAAGATATTATGAAAGAAGTAACTGGTATTCATCCAAACCTTGTTCGCTGTCCATATGGAAGTATGCCAGGACTTACTCAAGCGTTACGTGATCAAATGACGTCTGCTGGCATGAAAGAATGGGATTGGACTGTAGATTCTTTAGACTGGAAATTACCAGGAAATCCAAATGGAGTAACCCAAAATGTTGTCTCACACGTTAATAAAGAACGAGAAGTTGTTTTAATGCATGAGAAAAAGCAAACAGTGCAAGCTTTACAAACAATCATTGATGATCTTCGTAAAAAGGGGTATGAATTCGAAGTATACGATGAAGCAGATCATTTTCCATTAAATTTCTGGCATGATAATCGCATATAAAATAGGAGGAATTGAAGTTGAAATATAAAAAGATAGCACTAGTAGCAGTTATATCAATGAGTTTACTTGCAGGTTGCTTCGGACCTAAACCAGAAGAAGAGTTATACGTAGCATTTGAGAATGCTGCAAAACAAGAAAAAACAATGTTTGAAGATGCGAAAACATTGGAGACATTAGAAAAGCAAGGACAAGAATTGTACAGCCAGATTGTAGAGGGCGGAAAAGATAACAATCAAGTGGTAAAAGAGAAATTAGATCAAGCTATAAAAAACGATGCAGATCGTGAAAAAGTATTAGATAAAGAGAAAGAAACATTAGATAAAGCGCAAGAAGAAACAAAAGATGTTGATAAATATATAAAGGAACTTGAAGATAAAAAACTGCAAGAACAAGCAAAGAAAGTACAAGATGCGTATACAGGCCGTTATGATGCTTTTAAACAAATGTATGATAGCTATAAAAAATCATTAAATTTAGAAAAAGAATTGTATACGATGCTGCAAGCAAAAGATGAAAAGTTAAAAACGATTAGTGAGAAAGTAAAAGCTGTAAATCAATCTTATCAAGATATCGAGTCTTCAAAAAATAAATTTAATGAATATACAAAACAATATAATCAAGAAAAACTGTCCTTTTATAAGCAAGCAAACATTAAAATAAAAGAAGACAAAAAATAAAGAAGCTTTGGCCAAAACGGCCAAAGCTTCTTTATTTTTTGTGTAAGTACGACGATACCAAGGAATGGATTCGCTTAATTTTTTTCTTGTTGAAATGCTTCTTCCCCAATATACTGCTGGAGCATTTTTTTAGCAGATGTTAAGGATAGATATGTTTTTGGATTTCGATATGCACAATCAAGGCTACCGAGATGTGGAAGGTTACGAAAATCATCTTTCGTAGGAGGAATATGGAAGTAATAATTACCTGCTCGGACAAGAACGTCAGATTGTTGTTGGCTAAAACGTGGGTTTTTGGAAAAGTGTAAACCTTCTTTCGTAGCTTGCTTTTCTGAAATTAATCGTTCTAAAGCTGTCTTTTTTAACCAATATAAATATTTCGGATTTGTAGCTGATTTTGCATGTCGGTTGACACTGAAAATTGCTTCAGCAAGTTGATGGACCGAAAATTGATTGTAGGAACGAGACTGTGATTGTGAAGATTTCATCTTAGCACTCCTTTCCTGTCTACAGTATCATAATCTAACAAAAGCTAGCAATTCTTCTATGTAGAAAATTATTATACGTATTTTCAATATTAAAGCAATGTTGTAATAAAAAACAACTATTTTGTATAATAGTTATATCTTTCTTTGAAGTAAGTTAATACTTTATCCCGCTATTCGCGGGCAGTAAGACCACTCACCATAAGATTCAAAGAGAAACAAGGAAGATAGGTGGGGGATAACTGCTGGCATGCGCTCGATTGGTTCAACTAACCATCAGTGGGGGAGGAAAAAACCTCACTGATGGAAGTTTCACTTTACTTCATTTAGAGAAAAATATCTAGAAGACCCTCTTACTTATGAATTTAAGTGCTCTTGCGCTATGTTGTACGGGTTTTTATAACTTCAAATAACAATATAATGATATAGAGAAAAGGATGACGAAAGCGTTGAAACGACAATATGGGATTATTGATATTGGATCAAACACGATGAGATTAGTTATTTATGAAAAACAAAATGGTGGTTTTTACAAAGAGATTGAAAATACGAAGGTAGTTGCTCGCTTACGTAACTATTTAGTAGATGGTATCCTAACCGAAGAAGGAATCCATATATTGTTACATACTTTGCTACAGTTTCAAGAAAGCACGCGGTTTCACCAGTTACATAAAGTATTGTGCGTAGCAACTGCAACAGTTCGGCAAGCTAAAAATCAAATGGAAATTAAACGTCTTGTTGAAGAACACACTGACTTTAAGCTTCGGGTATTGTCTGAGTATGAAGAAGCACGTTATGGATATATAGCGGTTATGAACTCTACCTCTTTTACAGAAGGAATTACTGTTGATATAGGAGGTGGAAGTACAGAGGTTACTTATTTCCGAAATCGAGAGGTTGTGGAATATTATAGTTTTCCGTTTGGAGCATTGTCATTAAAGCAACAATTCATTCGTCATGATACACCAACTTCGGAAGAACTTGAGGAATTAAGAAATTATTTATGGTATCAGTTTCAATCGCTTCCATGGCTTAAAGGTAAGAAATTACCGTTAATTGCAATTGGAGGTAGCGCACGAAATATGGTGAAAATTCATCAAAATTTAATTTCTTACCCGATTTCTGGACTACATTTATATAAGATGAAGCGAACAGATATTGAACATGTACACGAACATTTATTAACACTTTCATTTACAGAACTGCAAAAGTTAGAGGGACTTGCTAAAGATCGAGCTGATACCATTATTTCGGCAGCAGAAGTGTTTAGAACGTTAACAACTATTATAGAAGCACCATCTTTTGTGTTGAGTAGAAAAGGACTACGAGAAGGTGTTTTTTATGAAGAATTAACAAATTCGTTTGGGATTACTTATTATCCCAATGTTGTGGAAGAAAGCTTATACTTACTTTCTCATGAATATGAGATGGATATGAGCGTTGTGATGCAACTTATGAAAAATGCCATGACTATTTGCAAAGAATTAGAAAAAAGAGAGGTTATCTCCTTTACGCAAGAAGATTGGACTGTGCTTCATAGAGCAGCAAAAGTATTTAATATTGGAAAATATATTGATGAAGAGTCAAGCAGCCAGCATACATTTTATTTATTAGCAAATAAAACGATAGATGGCATGATGCATAAAGAACGAATTAAATTAGCATTAATTGCTTCTTATAAATCGAAATTGTTGTTTAAACAATGTATCGAACCATTTACAGATTGGTTTGAAAAAGACGAACAAAGAAAAATACGATTATTAGGGTCTATTTTGCAATTTTCTGCAGCATTAAATGTGACAAATCGTAATCTTGTCGAATCCATTCATATTGTAAAAAACGAAGATGGTCTTGCTTTTTATATTTGCTGTAAGCAATCAGCATTATCTGAAAAAGTACAGGCGGAAAAACAGAAAAAACAGATAGAGAAAGTTTTAAAAACGAACATTGAATTATATTTTCATGAAAGATGTTAATTTGTACGAACTTCTTTACAAAAAATTTACACTTCTTTCAATGGATATTTGTTAAAATGAATATAATAAAATTATATTGAAAAAGTTTTAGAGGGAAGTGTGATGGGGGTATGGAAACGGTGAAGAGTAGTCTTATAAACTTGAATGATACTGCTTATTATAACAATCGTGAATTAAGTTGGCTTGCCTTTAATGAGCGAGTGTTACAAGAAGCGCAAGATGACTGTAATCCATTATTAGAGAGATTAAAGTTTATCAGTATCTTCAGCTCAAATTTAGATGAGTTTTTCATGGTGCGTGTTGCAGGATTGAAAGATCAGGTAAGAGCTGGGTTTAATCAGCCGGAAAATAAAGCTGGACTAACGCCGAAACAACAATTGGGGGAAATTTCAACTAAGGCACATGAATTAATGAAAGTACAGTATGATACTTATCAAAACATTGTACTTCCTGCGTTGAAGGAAGAAGGAATAGAATTGTTGTCTTTTCACGATTTAACGAAAGAACAACGAGAATTTATTGAAGAATATTTTGATGAGCAGATTTTTCCGGTGTTAACACCTGTGGCAATTGATGCGTATCGACCGTTTCCTATGTTATTGAATAAAAGCTTAAATTTAGCTGCTATTTTATATGATGAAAGACAAACAGTAGAAGAAAATCAGACCAAGCTTGGCATCGTTCAAGTTCCATCATTATTAGAACGTTTTATTTTTTTACCAAATGAAGATAATAGGCAAAAATTCATTTCTTTAGAAGATGTGATTAGTAACTTTACTCATAAATTATTTACAGGATATATGGTATCTTCTGTTACGCGTTTTCGCATTACACGTAATGCGGATTTGACTATTCATGAAGAAGGTGCACGTGATTTATTAAAAGTAATTGAGAAAGAATTAAAAAAACGAAAATGGGGCGCAGCGGTTCGTTTAGAGGTAGGAACAGATAACTTGGATGAAAGAGTATTATCTCTATTATATGAAGCGTTAGAAGTAAAAGATGAAGATGTATATATGATTGATGGCCCACTTGATTTAACATGTTTATTTGCACTTTATAAGAAGTTAGCATCTGCATATGATAATTTAATCTATCCAGCACTTATTCCACAGCCACCTCAAGATTTAGGTGATGAAGAAGATGTGTTTGAAAAAACTCTAGAACAAGATATCCTATTGCATCATCCATTTGAATCATTTCAACCTGTCATTGATTTTGTAGCAGACGCAGCAGAAGATCCTGATGTGTTAGCAATTAAACAAACATTATACCGTGTAAGTGGAGATTCGCCTGTTATTAAAGCTTTAAAAACAGCAGCAGAAAATGGGAAGCAAGTGACAGTACTTGTGGAATTAAAAGCTCGTTTTGATGAAGAAAATAACGTTCACTGGGCAAAAGAATTAGAAAAAGCAGGTTGTCATGTTATTTATGGTGTTAGCCATTTGAAAACACATAGTAAAATTACGCTTGTTGTAAGACGAAAATATGGGAAGATTGAACGCTTTGTCCATTTAGGTACAGGTAATTATAATGATGCAACAGCGAAACTATATACTGATTTTGGATACATTACATCACGTAAAGATTTTGGTATTGATGCGACAAACTTTTTTAATTATTTAAGTGGATATACAATGAAACCTCATTTTCATCAATTATCGGTTGCACCATTCGATATTCGTCAGCAATTTATTGAACTCATTGATGAAGAGATTCGTTATCATAAACAATATGGAAGTGGTTATATTATTGCGAAAATGAATTCGTTAACAGATAAGCCACTTATTCAAAAGTTATATGAAGCATCACAAGCTGGCGTGAAAGTTGACCTTATTGTAAGGGGAACTTGTTGTTTACGTCCCAAAATTTTAGGTGTAAGTGAAAATATTCGTGTCATTAGTGTAGTAGGGCGTTATTTAGAACATAGCCGCATTTATTATTTTCACCATAATGGAGAAGAAAAATTATTTTTATCGTCAGCCGATTGGATGACGCGCAATATGGAAAAACGTGTAGAAATTTCATTTCCAATTTTAGAGTTCGATATGAAAGCGCGAATTAAAGATATTTTACAACTCATTTTAGAGGATAATGTAAAAGCACGTGAACAAAATGAGCATGGAGAATATTACTATGTAGTAAATGATGATGCGCAAGAAATTGAAAGTCAGATGAGACTCTTTCAAATGGCATATACACACACAGAGGAAGAATAAAGTGAAACTTCCATCAGTGGAGGGGTTCATCCCCCACCTATCTTCTTCGCTTTTCTCTGAATCTTAAGGTGGGGGTCTTACTGCCCGCGAATAGCGGGATAAAGTGAAACTCTCATCAGTGGATGTTTCATTCTCTATTGTATGGGAAATTCTCATCAATTGGGCACATATTAGCAAGTAACTCCTACCTATCTTTTGGGATTTCTTAAAATCTCGAGATGGGAGTTTTACTGTTCAAAAGTAGCGGGATAAGAAATAGGTATACTCATTTTCTGATGTTTTACAGTTATTTATATAATATAGAGAAAAGGCCTCGATATGAGGCCTTTTTCCATAGTTGTTTCTATTTACATTAGTAAAAATACGGTGTTGGACAAGGATAGCCGCCAAAGCCGCCAAAGCCGCCATAGCCGTAGCAAGGATAATATGGTCTAGGGCCAAATGCCAATGCTCCGCCGATTAAACCTCCTGCAAGACCAGCTAAAAAAGGGAATCCGAAAAATGGTATAAATCGTGAGTTTCCGACTGGACCAACTAGTGCTGAGCGGAATGGAATCGGCTGGTATTGTGGATACATGTTAAAACCTCCTTCATTGAACTCATTGTTATCATATGGAAAAGATAACGTGGATGAGCGAGTACAAGAGAGAATGGTGCGGAAAATAGGCGAAATAAGTTCGTATATTATGTCGATTGTAATGTAAAGAGTGTAATTTCAGGTTTTGCTAAAAATCGAAATGGTACACGGGTTGTTCCGAGACCTCGATTAACATACAATAACAAATCATAGTTTTGCTTAATATGATAAAACCCTTCAATATAATGCTTTGCAAATGTCGGGGTAATAATGGCGCCAAAGAAAGGGAGTTGTACTTGTCCGCCATGACTATGTCCAGAAAGTAGTAAATTGACAGGGAAATTTGCAATATGGGGTGCGATATCAGGTTCATGCACAAGAGCAATCGTATACAGATTATTTTGTGCTTGTTGCAAGGTTCCGTGTATGTCAGGTTTTCCAAGCATGATATCGTCAATACCAAAAATGGAAATTTCACTTCCATCTAATAGGCGAATGCGTTTTTCGATATTTTGTAATATCTCAAAGCCAGATTGTGTCATGATGTGACTATAGTATTCCGTCCCGTATCCACCATGATCATGATTGCCGAAAATTGCAAATTTACCAAGTGGAGCAATGATATTTTGTAAAATTGATGCAACAAGTGGAGTATCTGCGTATGTTTGATAATTATCAATTAAATCTCCAGTAAAAATTACGATGTCAGGTTTTTTTTCATTTATTTTTGTTACTACTTTAGAAAGTTGTTGAAGCGAGTAATAATATCCTAAATGTAAATCACTAAATTGAACCATTTTAACACCATTAAATCCACGTGGGATGAGTGGAGAATGAATCGTATGATACGTAAAAGAGAGAAGGCGTGGTTCTATATATTTAGCATAATAGTAACCCGCTCCGGTCGTTATACAAGTATACAATAGTGTATGAATACCTTTTTTGATAAAGTTTCTTCTTGTTATATGATTCATATTTATATGAGCGAGATGATAGGAAATAATCATAGTAGAAGGGTGTGATTTGTTGGGATGAGTCGCTACTTATCTTCTCTCCTTTCCTTTCATTGTTAGCGATAGAATATAGTATATTTTATTAAAAGATATCAGAAAAATTAAAATTTATAAAGAATTCTGATGGATAAAGTGATAAAATGAATATGTATTCATTTTTGGGAGGGGATATTGTGAAAGAAAAAGTAGTTGTAATTACAGGTGGTTCAAGTGGAATGGGAAAAGGAATGGCAACTCGTTTTGCGAAAGAAGGAGCGCGTGTTGTTATTACTGGACGTACAATAGAACGATTAGAAGAGGCAAAGAAAGAAATTGAGCAATTTGAAGGTCAAGTATTACCTGTACAAATGGATGTGCGTAATACTGAGGATATAAAAAGAATGATTGAAAAAATCGATGAAGAATTTGGACGCATCGATGTACTTGTAAATAATGCAGCGGGAAACTTTCTTTGTCCGGCTGAAGATTTATCGCCAAATGGTTGGAATGCTGTTATTAATATTGTGTTAAATGGTACATTTTATTGTAGTCAAGCGATTGGGAAATATTGGATTGAAAAAGGGATAAAAGGAACAATTATTAATATGGTTGCAACTTACGCATGGGATGCAGGTCCTGGTGTTATTCATTCTGCATCAGCTAAAGCAGGTGTATTAGCAATGACAAGAACGCTTGCTGTTGAGTGGGGACGCAAATATGGAATTCGTGTTAATGCAATTGCTCCAGGGCCAATTGAGCGTACAGGTGGGGCTGATAAGCTGTGGATATCTGAAGAAGCAGCAAAGCGAACACTACAAAGTGTGCCGCTTGGAAGACTTGGAACACCAGAAGAAATTGCTGGTCTAGCTTTTTATTTATGCTCTGAAGAAGCTGCGTACATAAATGGAGCTTGCATCACAATGGATGGTGGCCAACATTTACATCAATATCCGTTTTAAGGGATGGGATTTTTGTGACAAATTTGTGACAGATAGAAAGAGGGCCTTTACAAGGAACTTGTTTATGGGGTATATTTAAGACCTCTTTTTTCTTCATAGTAGAATTGCTAATTCCCCTTAGCATTTTACTCCTCTAATCCCTTCAGGAAAACTGAAGGGATTTTTTTATTATTTTTTTTACATAACGTGTTATAATTTTTGAAAAGTAAAAGGAGGGAGTACTATGGTAGATGCATTAGACGTGATGAGTAATTTGGATCAAGTCCTTCCTTATTATCAAGCTATTTTTAGTGCGGATGAACATACTGTAATTGGATATGAAGTAGTAGGACGCATACAAACAGAAGAAGGAATTCACAGTCTTGCCTCATTCTTTCATGATGATTCGATTCCAGATGAGTTTCAACTTGAAGTAGATAATATCATTTTAGGAAAAGCATTGGATCGGTATTTAGAAACAGATCAATCATTTTTATTATTTTTGCATCGTAATGCAAATATACTGATGAGCGATGAAAGTGAAAGCTTACTACATTTATTATTAACGTATGAAAAGAAAGGATTACGTTTAAATCGTATCGTATTAGAAATAACAGAACATGACTTTAAAGAAGATCTTGAACAATTTAATCATTTACTTATGTATTATCGTACATATGGCATTCAGGTTGCAATTAATAAAGTAGGAACAGGAACAAGTAACCTTGAAAGAATTAGTGTACTAGCTCCGGATATTTTAAAAGTGGATTTAACAAATTTACGTCAAACGGCACTGTTACAATCGTATCAGGATATTTTATATTCATTATCACTCTTAGCGAGACGTATTGGTGCAACGTTATTGTATGAAGATATTGATGCATTCTATCAGTTGCAATACGCTTGGAAAAATGGCGGGAGATACTATCAAGGGAATCATTTGCAAAAATTTTCAGAAAATTTTATCGATAAAGACATTTTGAAAGAACGTCTTGGTAATGAGTGTCATCAGTTTATTCAGCATGAAAAACGAAAATTACAAAAAGTGTATAAACTGACTGAAACCCTTCGAGAATATGTTGGAAATGTATTAGCAAAACAGAGAAAAATAGAAGATTTTAATAAATGGCTAGTGAATTTTAGTCAACAAGTAACATATTGTAGCTTCCGTATTTATATTTGTAACGAAGATGGCTTTCAAAAGTCAGGAAACGTCATGAAAAAAGACGGAGAATGGGTGTTAATGCCAGAATATTATATGAAGAATTGGAGCTGGCGCCCATACTTTTTAGAGAACATTATGAAGCTGCGCTTTGAACAAAAAGGAAGATTGTCTGATTTATACGGGGATCTTGAAACGGGTGAGTTGGTTCGGACATTCTCGTTTCCTATTGATGATGAGCATTATTTATTTATTGATTTGTCTTATGAATTTTTATATGAAGAAGATGTTTTATTATAATGCACGAAATATTTCGTGCATTTTTTTGTTTGTTTTTATCATAAATTGGTAATAGTGACAATTATGATAAGAATGATGTCTATCGCTGTAAAGATTTTACGAACGAAAGGCACTCTATCATTGTATAATCATTGCTAAAATGGATACTAGAAGGACAAGCTCTTTTTACAAGGAGGGTGCGAGAATGAGAAAGTATGGGATTTGGATTGTGCTATTTCTTTTTGTTGCATTTGTAATTGGACAAAGTGTGACAACTGTTTTTGGAAAAGAAGAAACAAAAATTGATCAAAATGAAATATTTGAAACGATTCGAAAAGGATATGAAGCACAATTTTCTATTCGTGGTAAGCGGCTATCAATGGATAAAATGTATGGTACATTATCCCCTTATTTCACAGATAATTTCCTTCAAGTTTTTACCGATGAAAATAGCCAGGATGTAAAACGAAGTGCTCAGTATTTATTGCCTACAAAAGAAGCGCCATTTACTTTTTCATCAAAAACAAAAATTGTATACAATCAAGAGCATGATTTGTTATATGTGTATGAACATGATATAACAAATGATCAATATCAAATTATCACACTGCAAAGAGATGGTAATAGGTGGAAATTGGCGGGGTATCACGAAAATAAACAGCTTTTATCTGAGATTAGACAATCCGAAAAAGAATAAAGTGAAACTTTACATTGATGCGAGCTTACTGTCCGCGAGTAACGTGGGAAAAGGCGACTCATGCAGTCGCCTTTTTATTGTTCTAGTTCTAAAAGTTGTTGTAATTTTTCAATTTGAAAGCCTGCTACAACTTCTCCATCAACGACAACAGTAGGGGTAGAATAGGAATCATAATCATATAGAAGACGATTACGAGCGGCAGCATCTTTTTTGACGTCATATTCTGTAAATGTAATATGATTATGTTTTAAAAATTCTTTTATAATTTGACATGGTGGACAATCTGGCTGTGTATATACATCTACTTTCTTCATGTAAATCCTCCTCTTTAACTCATCTCAATTATAGTCTTGTATGTAAAAAACTTCAATGAAGTGAAGTTTTCATTAACACGGATGCACTTTCTATTGAAGGCTAGATCAATTCTCCTTTGTTTATCTTATCTGCTTTTGAAGAACATGAAGAAAACGTTTTTTACACTGTTAAGTGCGGAAGAAAGGGCGTAGAGGTATTTATTTCGGCTTTTTATATGTTTTTTCGACAAATTTTAGTTGAGTTTCTTGCTCATAACCATTATCCTAAGGTGTGTGACATTTTTTCAGTTATGACGGATAGAATGAGTACTGCTGCAAAACCTATTCGTAGGAAGATTAGAGAAAGGGGAGATTTCATGTCTCTGCTCCAAGGAATTTTAACTCGTCTTGTTAGTCTAAAAGAACAAGCTGAAAGCGGCGAAGTAGCACAACGCTATTTTGAAGTGAACGGTGAACGCAAATGTAGCGTGAAATATTTTGATAAAAGCGATATGTACGAGCTAGAAGTGTATCAACAAGGAGAAAAACCACAAGTATATCAATTCGATAATATTGATATGGTTGCAATCGAGATTTACGATATTCTTTCTTGATACATAAAAAGAAGGTGCCTAAGAAGAAAAAGGCACCTTCTTTTTTTATGTAAGATGAATAACATTCGTTCCTTGTCCCTACACTGATAACATATTCTATAAAGTGAAACTCCCATCAATTATTTCCCACCTATCTTCTTCAGATTCTTTACTTATGGTTAGTTGAAGCAACTGGAATCTTACGGGGAGTTATTTTCCGAATATATAATCTTGAGATGGGAATTTTACTGCCCACAAATAGTGGATAAAGAGGTGAGAAAATTGGAAAGAATGCCTGTTGTTGTATGTCCAAAATGTCATAGACAATCAGAAATTACACATGTGTTAACAGCGCAATCTAATCAAAATGTTATTTTCAAATGTCCATTTTGTACATATTCGATCCGGAATATCGAAACGAGTAAAGGATAAGTAAGACATATTTTGTTATTCTGTCCCATACAATGAGAATACGAAAGTCTGTCTATGAGAAGGGACGTGACTGTATGGACGGAAAATATCAATTTTACAATTTATCAGAGCGACATATGAGCTTTGAAACTGTATTCTCACGAATTTGTTACTTTATTCAAAGTGCACCGCGTAATATGTATCGATTGTCAATTGGAACAGATTCACAAGTGCATCAAAATAATACTCGTTTTATTACAGCAATTCATCTGCATCGTGTTGGAAAGGGAGCATGGGGTTGTTTATATCATCAGACAATAAGGGGAAAGCCACCGAGTTTGCGAGAAAAAATCTACTTAGAAACACAGTTTAGCCAAGAGATTGCCTGTTTATTTACGCCTGAGCGAATACAACAGTTGTGGGAGCTTCTTTATCCATACCGCGAAGAAGGTGCTGAATTCGTTATGGAAATTCATTTGGATATCGGGAAATACGGTTTGACGAGAGAGTTTATTTTAGATATGACAAATAAAATTACAGCGATGGGGTTAACGCCTAAAATTAAGCCAGATGCCTATGCGGCGTTTAGCTATGCAAATCGGTACACGAAATAATTGTTGTATTGAATTTTCAATCTATTAAATAGGGGAAATCTTTTATATAATAAAGAATAAGGACAGTTGAATAAGGAGAGGAGAAAATGAGTAGAGAAATTGATTTAACAAAAGAGGAACAAAACTTATTGCTAGATGTTTTATTTCGGCAAAATTATGCGAGTGAAATACTTGCCGTTGAACTTTCTGATATCGAAACTGGGCGAAAGAAAACAGACATATCTCATTATAAACAAATCACAAACTTATTTGCTCGTCTGAGAAACGAAGGATATTAAGGCTGCCGAACGGTAGTCTTTTCTTTTATTTCTATGGTAAAATGAACTGTGGTTATTTATTTTATATGAGAAACAAAAGGACTAATAATAATATGTAACCGTTGTCATAAACTAAAAATAGAAGTGAGAAAATAGAGAATTACTTGAACGAATTAGTTTTTACAATTAGTTTACAATTGCTACTTGTTAGAATGGGTTAAAGTGGGGGATAACAATATGATTAGTATTCCGAAAGAAGAATTTCAGCAAGTTTTTGTAAAGGACTTAATGATTTCATCTGAAAAGGTAGCACATGTTCAAATTGGAAATAGTTTGGAGCATGCTTTACTTGTTTTGGTGAAATCTGGTTATTCTGCTATTCCAGTACTAGATCCGATGTACAAACTGCATGGATTAGTAAGTACGGCAATGGTTTTGGACGGTATTTTAGGACTAGAGCGTATTGAGTTTGAAAAATTAGAGGATATGAAAGTAGAAAGTGTGATGAAAGGTGATGTTCCATGCCTGAAGTTACAAGATTCATTTGCAAAAGCATTAGAGATGACGATTGATCATCCGTTTGTATGTGTTGAAAATGAGGAAGGGTATTTTGAAGGAATTTTAACGCGTCGTGCAATCTTAAAATTACTAAATAAAACGGTAAGACGGTTTAATCGATAATGTTGAAAAGGGCGACTTCAAGTGAAAGAAGAAGTCGCTTTTATCGTTCAGTTGTAACGAAGGAAGGAGAAAACATTGCAAATTGATGATTTTCAAATGATGGTGATCTTAGCACAAGAGTTAAATATGCGAAAAGCTTCTGAGCGCTTATTTGTGTCACAACCAGCGCTTAGTCAAAGACTTCAATCGATGGAAAAACAATGGGGGATGAAATTTTTTATTCGCTCGCAAAAAGGATTAACGATTACACCGGAAGGCGAGAAAGTAGCAAATTATGCTAAAGATATGTTACAGAGAGAAGAAGCAATTAAGAGCGAATTAGCAACATTTCAGACGGAAACATATGGTACTTTAAAGATTGCAGTGGCCTCTGTTATTGGCCAATACTGGTTACCGCCAGTTTTAAAGCTGTTTGTACAACGGTATCCGTTTGTAAAAATTTCCCTTTTTACAGGCTGGAGTAGTGAGGTGCAAAATCATTTTTACGAAGGTGATGTTCACGTTGCAATTTTGCGAGGGACGCAAGAATATAAAGGATATAAAAAGCAATTATTTGAAGATGAGCTGTATTTAGTTGATACGGAGATTAAGGATATTTCCATGTTAAAAGACACTAATAGACCATTTATTCAATTTAAAAGTGATTCGACATATTATGGACAAATACAGAACTGGTGGTATGGTTTATTTTCTAATCCGCCTAAACGTACAATTGTTGTCGATCAAATTGAAACGTGTAAGCAGCTTGTTTTAAACGGTATTGGTTATGCACTTTTGCCATCTACTGTTTTAAAAGAAGTAAAGGAAAAAACATATAAAACTCCAGTGCAACTGACGAGAGAAACATGGCTATTAACAAGTGAATCGGCTAGACAGTTAAAACAAGTGCAGGCATTTTTAGAAATTATTGAAGAAATTCAAGAGGAAAAATAAGATTATTATCTTGCGAGGAGCCTTTTCGTTTGGTAGAGTAACATTATAAATGGATTTAGGAGGCAACAAGCATGAAAATGATGGATGCAAACGAGATTATTTCGTTTATTCAAAAAAGCGAGAAGAAAACTCCTGTAAAGGTATACATAAAAGGGGATTTAAAAGAAATTACATTCCCAGAAACAGTACAAGCATTTGTAAATAAAAAATCAGGTGTATTATTTGGAGAATGGTCTGACATTAAGGCAATTCTTGATGAAAATAAAAAGCGTGTTGAAGATTATGTTGTAGAAAATGATCGTCGTAACTCTGCAATTCCAATGCTTGACTTAAAAGGTATTAAGGCACGTATTGAACCAGGTGCAATTATTCGCGATCATGTTGAAATTGGTGATAATGCAGTTATTATGATGAATGCAACAATCAACATTGGTGCCGTAATTGGTGAAGGTTCAATGATTGATATGAATGTAGTGCTTGGTGGACGTGCAACAGTAGGTAAAAACTGTCACGTTGGAGCTGGAGCAGTACTTGCAGGCGTTATCGAGCCACCTTCTGCAAAACCGGTTATTGTTGAAGACGATGTTGTAATTGGTGCAAATGTAGTTGTTTTAGAAGGCGTTACAGTAGGTAAAGGTGCAGTTGTTGCGGCGGGTGCAGTTGTAACAGAAGATGTACCGCCATACACAGTTGTTGCTGGAACACCAGCACGCGTTATTAAAGAAATTGACGAAAAAACAAAAGCGAAAACAGAAATTAAACAAGAGCTTCGTCAACTGAATCCAGAAAACTAAAAAAGAAAGCGTAAGGGCTTGCAAGCTCTTACGCTTTTTATCAATGGTGGTGAAAAAATGATGATAAATAAATTTATACAGATGCGCAGAGATTTGCATCAAATTCCAGAGCTTGGTTTTCAAGAATGGAAAACACAGCAATATATTTTAAATTATATAAGCACTCTTCCGAGTGAATATATAGAAGTAAAAACGTGGAAAACAGGTGTCATTGTAAAAGTGAATGGCCGTAATCCAAAGAAAACAATTGGTTACCGCGCTGATATTGACGGGCTTCCAATTATGGAAGAGACAGGATATGAATTTGCTTCATTACATGAAGGTATGATGCACGCATGCGGCCACGATATTCATACAACAATCGGTCTTGGATTATTAACAGCTTTTGTAACAGAGCGAATTGACGATCATCTTGTTTTTATTTTCCAACCAGCTGAGGAAGGACCGGGAGGTGCCCTTCCGTTATTACAAAGTGAAGAATTTCAAGCATGGAAACCGGATATGATTCTTGGGCTTCATATTGCACCTGAATATCCAGTCGGGTCAATTGCAACAAAAGAGGGATTGCTTTTTGCAAATACATCGGAGTTATACATTGATTTGAAAGGGAAAGGTGGGCATGCAGCATATCCACATACAGCTAACGATATGATTGTTGCAGCAAGCCACCTTGTCACACAGCTGCAATCTGTTATTAGTCGAAATGTGAATCCGTTAGATAGCGCAGTTATTACAATTGGAAAAATTACTGGTGGAACAGTACAAAATATTATTGCAGAAAAAGCTCGTTTAGAAGGGACGATTCGTACATTATCTGTTGAATCTATGAAACGAGTAAAGGGACGCATTGAAGCGATTGTTGCAGGGATTGAAGCGTCTTTTCAATGTACAGCTCATATTGATTATGGAGCGATGTATCACCAAGTATATAATCATGAAACGTTAACACAGGAATTTATGAAATTTACGGCCGAACATACAGATATGAATGTTATCACCTGCACAGAAGCAATGACAGGAGAAGATTTTGGGTACATGCTTCGCGATATTCCAGGTTTTATGTTTTGGCTCGGTGTAGAATCTGAATATGGTCTACATCATGCAAAATTACAGCCGAATGAATCGGCAATTGAAAAAGCGATTACTTTTTTAACAACATACGTAAAATGGAAAGGGAACAGAGCTTGAGGCTTGTTCCCTTTTTACATAAGAAAAATTTTATGGTCTATCGTGCATTTTTTTTGTAATTCTAGCACAATACTTTATAATGGTAGGTAGGGGAAAAAGTTATTAGTTAGTTATTTTGTAATAATTATTAAATAATATTGACTAAAAACTATTTCTTCTTATATAATACAAGAGTAGATAACATATAATTAAAAATTTAACGGAGGTTGATACATATGGCAGAACGTATGGTAGCAAAACAGGCTCCACGCTTTGAGATGGACGCTGTTATGCCAAACAAAGAATTTGGTAAAGTAAGTCTTGAAGAGGTTATGAAACAAGATAAATGGACAGTGCTTTTCTTCTATCCAATGGACTTCACTTTCGTATGTCCAACAGAAATCATCGCACTTTCTGAGCGCTATGATGAGTTTGAAGACTTAGATGCAGAAGTAATTGGTGTATCAACTGACACAATTCATACTCATTTAGCATGGATTAACACTGATCGTACGAAAAACGGTTTAGGTGAATTGAAATACCCATTAGCTGCTGATACAAATCATGTAGTATCTCGTGACTATGGTGTATTACTTGAAGAAGAAGGTATCGCACTTCGCGGTCTATTCATCATTAGCCCAGAAGGCGAATTAATGTATCAAGTTGTACATCATAATAACATTGGACGTGAAGTTGACGAAGTAATCCGCGTTCTTCAAGCTCTTCAAACTGGTGGACTTTGCCCAGCAAACTGGAAACCAGGTCAAGCAACTTTAAACGTTTAATTTTTTGACTGAGTGAAAAAAGGTCTAACAAATCGTTGTTAGGCCTTTCTCTACATATATAAGGAGGAAATGTTATGAAGTTACGTGAACCAATGCCTTCCTTAGAAGGAGCAACAGCTGTACTAAATGGAGAAGTAGTAAGGGAAGCGCTAATTGGCGATAAACCAACATTGATTCATTTCTGGTCTGTTAGTTGTCATTTATGCAAAGAAGCGATGCCGAGCATTAACGAATTCCGCGATGACTATAAAAATAAATTAAATGTAATTGCTGTGCATATGCCGCGTTCAGAAGAAGATTTAGATCTTGAAAAAGTGAAAGAAGTGGCAGAGGAGCACGGTATTGTACAGCCGATTTTAGTAGACAATAAGCATACGATTACAGATTCCTTTGAAAATCAATATGTGCCAGCATATTATGTGTTTGATAAAAATGGTGTGCTGCGTCATTTCCAAGCTGGTGGTAGTGGAATGCAAATGCTAACAAAACGAGTAAATCGTGTTCTTGATGAAGCTGAAAAAGCAGCTGAATAATGGAAAACCTCCCTCGTGATAGGGAGGTTTTTAGTTTACATTTCACATAAGAAATGTGTAAAATCAATGTGTTACTTAGAGAAAAAAGGTAGGGGATAGCGTGCAAATCGGAAGTACTATACTATGTTTCTTTTTATATACATATGTAATCGTAGCTGCAATATATTTTGGTGTTAGTTTCTATACATATTGTTTAGCAAAAAAGAAAGCTATGCGAACACATATGAGTGGGTGAGAGTGTATGTATCACCTGTTGCAGAAATTATGAATGCGTTTGTACTATTCTTGTTTGTTGGGTTAATTGCTTTTTCTACGAGCTTAGTTGGAAATAAAACGACTTTATTTATCCTTGGTGCCATTATTTTTATGTTATTAGGAATTCGAATTTGTAATATGGTATTTTGGAATAACGGTCTAGTTGAGGGATATACTAGCATCGGCATTCCGGGTTTGATAGCTGCAATTGTTACAAATATAGAAAATGAGTATAATCAGCTTCATTTTTGGTTAATTATTGTTCTAACAATTGTATCGCTTTTATATATAAGTGCGACTTTTTTAACGTATTGCGCATATAAACGAGAAGACAGGCAAGCGGTATTACTTTTTCGAAAGTGGGCTTTATTTTGGAGTGTTCCGACGATGTGTGTCATAGGGGCAATTGCTATTATTGTGAACGGATATGAACTAGTAGGATGGCAAAAGATGATTGAAATATGGTGGGTATTTATTGTTTCTTTTGTTGGTTTTTTAGGAGCTACTCATTATTTATTTCATCAGCAGCACTATCAATTTGCATTGTTATTTGCTTTTATACAGTTACTATTTGCTTTTTTTGGACAAGAAACTTTAGTGTTTGTATTTCAGACGTTCAGTTCATTTGGAAATATATTTATCTTCGGTATGTTAATATGTATGCTTGCGTTCTATTTACAACAATTTTTCTATATTCAAAAACAGAAATAAGAGTGGGGAGGAATTTATTGTAATATTTATCCCGCATTAACGTGCAGTAGGCCCTCCACCTCAAGATTCAGAGAGAGGCGAGAAAGATAGGTGAGGATAACTGCTGGCATGTGCCCGATTGGTTCAACTAATCATCAGTGAGGAGTGAAAAAAACTGACTGATGGAAGTTTCAATTTACAAAATATGCTACAATGATAGTTGATCCTAATCAAAAGGCAGTAAAGCCTTTACATCCAGTTTTTGAAGAGGCAAAGAATTGATAAGAGAATAACTGCTCATAAGAGCTTGATTCGTTCAACTAACCATCACTGGAGGGATGAAAAAACCACTGATGGAAGTTTCACTTTATAAGATTCAATATTATTGGAGGAATTTGTGTGAGTACGAAGGAAAAAGAGTTTGCTGTTATTGGTCTCGGCCGATTTGGCGGCAGCATTTGCCGGGAATTAGCGCAGCTAGGAATGGAAGTTATGGCAATTGATATGGATGAAGATCGTGTAAATGAATTTGCAAATATTGCATCCCATGCTGTAATTGCCGATTCTACAGATGAAATGGTATTAAAAAGTCTAGGAATCCGTAATTTTGATCATGTTGTGGTAGCGATTGGGGATAATCTTAATGCAAGTATTTTAACGACTCTTATTTTAAAAGAATTAGGCGTGAAAAATATTACTGTGAAAGCGCAAAACGATTACCATGAAAAAGTTTTAACTAAAATCGGCGCTGACCATATTGTTCATCCTGAGCGTGATATGGGGAAACGAATTGCGAATAATATTGCTTCAAGTAGTGTCTTAGACTATTTAGAACTCTCAGATGAACATAGCATCGTTGAGATTATTGCGAATGAAAAGATTGACGGCCATTCGTTAATTGAATTAGATATTCGTGCGAAGTTTGGATTAAACATTGTGGCAATTAAACGTGGAAAGGAAGTTCTCGTTTCACCACGTGCGACAGAAAATATTCAAATTGGAGATATTTTGATAGTCATTGGTCATGATAATGATGTGGATCGATTCGAAATATTTTTAGCGAAATAATAAAAAGGACAATGCCAATATAGCTGCATTGTCCTTTTTATTTAAATTTCCATAATGATTGGTAAAATCATTGGACGGCGTTTCGTTTTTTCGTATAAGAATGGAGCCAATGTATCTGTAATTTCATTCTTAATCTCAGACCATTGTGTCGTTTTGCGTTCCATTACTTTTTCTAAATGATTTGTAATTAATGTCTGTGCATCGTTGATTAAATCGCTGCTTTCGCGCATATAAACGAACCCACGAGAAATGATATCTGGCCCGGCTGCCACTTTGAATTCCTTCATATCGATGCTAACAACAACGATAACAAGTCCTTCTTCCGAAAGAATACGGCGGTCGCGAAGTACAATATTACCGATATCACCAATGCCGTTTCCATCAATATAAACAGAACCAGAAGGAATCTTTCCTGCGATTGTTGCCTCATCTTCACGAAGCGCAAGTATATCGCCGTTATCAATTATGAAGCAATTTTCTTCTGGAATGCCACAATCATTTGCTAATTTTGCATGCATACGTTGCATACGGTATTCACCGTGAATTGGCATGAAATATTTTGGTTTAATGAGACGCAGCATTAGCTTCTGTTCTTCTTGTCCACCGTGTCCGCTTGTATGAATGTCAGTTAATGGTCCGTGAATTACATCAGCACCTGCTCGATATAACATGTTAATTGTACGGCTTACACTTACTGTGTTCCCAGGTATTGGAGAAGACGAGAATACAACAGTATCACCAGGAATAATTTGAATTTGACGGTGTGTACCGTTAGCGATGCGAGATAATGCAGCCATTGGTTCACCTTGACTTCCAGTACATAAAATCACAACTCGATTTGCTGGTATGCGATTTAGTTGTGATGGTTCAATAATTGTATCTTTTGGACAGCGAATATAGCCAAGATTTTGTCCGATTTCCATTGCTGCTTCCATGCTTCGACCAAAAACAGCAATCTTTCGATTGTTTGCTACTGCAGCTTCTACAACTTGTTGCAGTCGATGAATATTAGAAGCAAATGTTGCGAATATAATGCGTCCTTCTACTTTACGGAAAATATCCTGGATGCTGTCACCTACGCGTCGTTCAGACATCGTAAAGTGAGGGACTTCGCTATTCGTGCTATCAGATAGTAAGCAAAGGACACCTTCTTTTCCGATTTCAGCCATCTTTGTTAAATCTGCCGGCTCACCAACCGGTGTGAAATCAAATTTGAAATCTCCTGTATGAACAACCTGTCCTTGTGGTGTTTTTACAACAATACCGTATGAATCAGGAATACTGTGCGTTGTGCGGAAGAAGGAAACGGATGTTTTTTTGAATTTAATCACATCGTCTTCTTTAATTTCATACAATTGTGCTTTTCGCAGTAATCCGTGCTCTTCTAATTTGTTTTTAATTAGTCCGAGCGCTAGTTTCCCACCGTAAATTGGAATATTTACTTGGCGCAATAAATAAGGGATTCCACCGATATGATCTTCGTGACCATGCGTAATAAAGAGTCCTTTAATTTTTTCTTCGTTACGTACGAGATACGTGTAGTCAGGGATGACATAATCAATCCCAAGAAGTTCGTCTTCTGGGAATTTAATCCCAGCGTCAATAATAATAATTTCATCTTGAAATTGAACAGCATATGTATTTTTGCCGATTTCACCGAGTCCGCCAAGCGCGAAAACAGCAGTTTGATCATTTTTTAAGAATTTCATAAATTAAACGTTCTCCGCTAATTTGAAATTTGCATATTGCTTTTCATATTCAAGATGAGCACCAGTAACAGACTGGATAAACTCAATATTATACGCGAACTTGTGTAATTTTGTGCGAACTTCTCTTTCAGACTCAGCTTCTAGATATAGCACCTTAGTATTTTCACGTACAGGTACTTCTAGCATTTTTTCTTGATAAAACACTTTAAAAATCATTAAAACAATCTCTCCTTGTCTATGTTTTAGGCTATCTTTTACCTATTATAAAGCAAACGGTTATGATTTTCATGTTTTTTCGAATAAGAATGAAGAAAAAAACCCGAAAGGGGCACGATTTAAGCAATTGTTTTTTTACGAAGCAAATCGTTCCAATATACTTTTAACTTTTTCTTCAATTTCTTTAGCACGATTGTCCCTTCCTTTCCTAGCTCAAAACATGCAAATAATCTTATTGGGATGTGCAATAAGAATTAAGTTTCAAAAAATGAACTACTTATAAGAAAATATTTCGTTCAACTTATAGTATGAGATAGAATAGAAAAGAAAATTCATGTGTTGAACCGTAGTACTGTTTTTATTTCTGTATATGCCTGGTTAGGTAGGAAGGTTAGATGAGAAGCGCTTTATTCATCAATATGTTATACTTTTTTAGTATTTAAACAGATATTCAGATCATAAAGCGATACGTTTGAATCGATGAAGTAGAAAGGGTTATGGAAATGAACGATAAAATTGTCTTTTTTGATATTGACGGAACATTGTTAGATCATAACAAGGAAATACCACAATCTACAAAAGAAGCTGTACGTCGCCTTCAAGAAAATGGGGTACATGTAGCAATTGCAACAGGACGTGCACCATTTATGTTTGAAGATATTCGTCAAGAGCTAAATATTCATAATTACGTAAGTTTCAATGGGCAGTATGTTGTATTTGAAGATGAAGTTATATATAAAAATCCTTTACATCCAGATGCATTACATGCCTTCACAAAGTTTTCAGAAGAGGCAGGCTATCCTCTTGTTTATTTGGATCATAAAGATATGAAAGCAACGGTGGCATCACATCATTATGTAACAGAAAGCTTTGCTAGTCTTCGTATGAGCCATCCTGTATTTGAACCTAGTTTTTATGAAAAGCGTGACATTTATCAAACGCTTTTATTTTGCAGGACAGGAGAAGAAGAAAAGTTTATCAGCGACTATCCGCAATTTCATTTTATTCGCTGGCATGCGTATTCCATGGATATTATTCCAATGGGAGGATCGAAAGCGAAGGGAATTGAAAAATTTATTGAAAAGCTTGGATTCACTCGAGAACAAGTTTATGCATTTGGGGACGGGTTAAATGATTTAGAAATGATTGAAACCGTAGGAACAGGAATTGCTATGGGAAATGGACATGAAGATTTGAAGAAACTTGCGAATTATGTAACGAAAGATGTTGCAGAAGATGGTATTCTGCATGGATTGCAGTGGGCAGGATTATTATAAAGGACTGGTATGAAAACTATTCCATTTAAAAATTAGTCTGTTTTCATTAACTTCAGTGAAAACAGACTAATTTTTTATCCCGCTATTAGCGGGCAGTAAAGGTCCTCACTGATAGAAGTTTCATTTTATCTTTCTAAAGGTGTTGCATTTTCTGGAATGATAAATGGATTGTCTTTATTAATATGGTCATAAAACATAACGCCGTTTAAGTGATCAATTTCATGCTGAAAAACAATTGCTGGTAAACCTTTTAAACGTAGTTTCACGTCTTCACCGTCTATTGTTGTTCCTTTTACAGTAATGCGAGTATAACGAGGCACATAACCAGGAATTTCGCGATCCACTGACAGACAACCTTCACCACCTGGTAAGTATGTACGTTCTACAGAATGACTGATAATTTTCGGGTTAAACAAAGCGTAGCTATATAATGTCCCATCTCTATCTGTTACATGAACAGCAATCATTCTTTTAGAAACACCGATTTGAGGCGCTGCTAAACCAATTCCAGGACGTAAATTATATTTTTCAACCATTTCGGGGTTTTGACTGTTAATAACAAATTCAATCATCTTTCGTAATATATGTGCATCTTCTTTGCTTGCTGGCAAAGCTATCTCTTCAGCAACTGTTCGTAGAATAGGATCTCCTTCACGAATCACATCATTCATTGTAAGCATATGCAATCTCTCCTTTCATCTTTAGTCTACCAAAGGTTATGAAAAAAGTCATGATAAAGAACAAGGCCAAATCGCCTTGTTCTTTTATGGTTGTTTCATTTTACATTAACGGATGCAAGCAGCACCGACGATAATTAAAAGAATAAACAATACAACGATTAAAGCAAATCCGCTTCCAAATCCGCCGCAACCACCATATCCCCCATATCCATACGTAGGACATGCTGTTGGGTAATAACATTGAGTGTATCCGTACATGGTGTGACCTCCTTTATACATGGTGTGACCTCCTTTACCATTTCCGCGAATGCTGCGGTTAGTATAATGTATGGAAGAAAGAAGAAAAATGTTATAGTCATTTGCCTAAAAGGAGGTAGATGCTGCATATTTTTACTAGCATAGGACAAAAAATAAGAGTGAAGTAAATCGTTTACATATTATTCTATGATCAAAATATGTGTGAAAAGGGAATAATATAACAGGAGGTTTTTGTTCACTAATACAGATAGTATTTTGGAAACTTGTATTTGTTAAGAAAATCTCGTTAATTTTCGAAAAAAATTTCGAAATCAAAGTGATTGACATGGTGATTAGAATAGTTGTAAACTAAAAAACGTGATCAAGATTGTATTAATTTGTTTAAATGAAAACATTAGTACAGATTGTTAGGTGCACAAATTATTCAATAACTGATGAATGGTGCGTCAGTTTTCGCGCTTATGCTTTCATTTTAGCGAAGTGCTAGTGAAAGCGTTTAAGAATATGGTTCAAGAGAGGAAGAGGTGAACGGAATGGGTACTAAAACAAAAAAGGCCCTATTTAATGTTGATGAGCAAATGAAAGCTATCGCAGCTCAATTTGAAACATTACAAATTTTAAATGAAAAAGGCGAAGTTGTGAATGAAGCAGCTATGCCAGAATTAACTGATGATCAATTAAAAGAATTAATGCGTCGTATGGTGTATACTCGCGTATTAGATCAACGTTCTATTTCTTTAAACCGTCAAGGTCGCTTAGGTTTCTATGCGCCAACAGCTGGACAAGAAGCTTCTCAATTAGCAAGTCATTTTGCTCTTGAAAAAGAAGATTTCATCTTACCAGGGTATCGTGATGTTCCACAATTAGTATGGCACGGTTTACCATTATATCAAGCATTCTTATTCTCTCGCGGACATTTCATGGGTAACCAAATGCCTGCAGATGTAAATGCACTTGCTCCACAAATTATTATCGGTGCGCAAATCATCCAAACTGCTGGTGTTGCGTTAGGTATGAAATTACGTGGTAAAAAATCTGTTGCAATTACTTACACTGGTGACGGCGGAGCGTCTCAAGGTGACTTCTACGAAGGTATGAACTTTGCGGGTGCATTTAAAGCTCCAGCAATCTTCGTTGTTCAAAACAACCGTTATGCAATCTCTACTCCAGTAGAAAAACAATCTGCAGCAAAAACTGTAGCACAAAAAGCAGTTGCAGCAGGTATTTACGGAATTCAAGTAGACGGTATGGACCCATTAGCTGTATACGCAGCAACTGCTTTTGCTCGTGAGCGCGCAGTAAATGGTGAAGGCCCTACTTTAATCGAGACTTTAACATTCCGTTACGGTCCACATACAATGGCTGGCGATGACCCAACTCGTTACCGTACAAAAGATATCGAAAACGAATGGGAACAAAAAGATCCAATCGTACGCTTCCGTGCATTCTTAGAAAACAAAGGCCTATGGTCTCAAGAAGTAGAAGAAAAAGTAATCGAAGAAGCTAAAGAAGATATTAAAGAAGCGATTGCTAAGGCTGACCAAGCTCCAAAACAAAAAGTAACTGATTTAATGGAAATCATGTACGAAACAATGCCTTACAACTTAGCTGAACAGTATGAAATTTACAAAGAAAAGGAGTCGAAGTAAGCCATGGCTCAAATGACAATGATTCAAGCAATCACTGATGCTTTACGCGTTGAAATGAAAAATGACCCTAACGTACTTGTGTTTGGTGAAGACGTTGGTGTAAACGGCGGTGTATTCCGTGCTACTGAAGGCTTGCAAGCTGAATTCGGTGAAGACCGTGTAATGGATACTCCACTTGCAGAGTCTGGTATCGGCGGACTTGCAGTTGGTTTAGCACTTGAAGGCTTCCGTCCAGTTCCTGAAATTCAATTCTTCGGTTTCGTTTTCGAAGTAATGGATTCTATTTCTGGTCAAATGGCTCGTATGCGTTACCGTTCTGGTGGACGTTGGACTGCTCCAATTACAGTTCGTTCTCCATTCGGTGGCGGTGTTCATACGCCA
The DNA here is from genome assembly GCF_055814245.1 of Bacillus sp. EA-CB0995. Lineage (NCBI taxonomy): Bacteria > Bacillati > Bacillota > Bacilli > Caryophanales > Bacillaceae > Bacillus > Bacillus sp. EA-CB0995. The sequence continues at coordinate 1,666,516 of NZ_CP169269.1, forward strand.
GAATTACACGCTGATAGCTTAGAGGGATTAGTGGCACAACAACCAGGTTTAAAAGTTGTAATTCCATCTACTCCATACGATGCGAAAGGTCTTCTAATCTCTGCAATTCGTGATAACGATCCAGTTATTTACTTAGAGCACATGAAATTATATCGTTCTTTCCGTCAAGAAGTACCAGAAGGTGAATACACAATTGACCTTGGTAAAGCTGATGTAAAACGCGAAGGTACAGATGTATCTGTTATCGCATATGGTGCGATGGTACACGCTGCATTAAAAGCTGCTGAAGAACTTGAAAAAGAAGGTATCTCTTTAGAGGTTGTTGATTTACGTACAGTTCAACCATTAGATATCGAAACAATCATTGCTTCTGTTGAAAAAACAGGTCGCGTAGTTGTTGTTCAAGAAGCTCAAAAACAAGCTGGTATTGCAGCAAACGTTGTAGCGGAAATTAACGACCGTGCAATCTTAAACTTAGAAGCTCCAGTTGTACGTGTTGCAGCTGCTGATACAGTATTCCCATTCTCTCAAGCTGAGAGCGTATGGTTACCAAACCATAAAGATATTGTTGAAGCTGTTAACAAAGTAATGAACTTCTAATTTTAGCTTTTCATGTGCAACAGAAATCAGCACATGCTGATTTCTGTTGCACTTATTCCATAATAATGATATGAATCAGGGGGCTGAATTCCGTGGCATTTGAATTTAAACTACCAGATATCGGTGAAGGTATCCACGAAGGTGAAATTGTAAAATGGTTTATTAAACCAGGCGATGAAGTAAACGAAGACGATGTACTTCTTGAAGTACAAAATGATAAAGCTGTTGTAGAAATCCCTTCTCCAGTTAAAGGTAAAGTACTTGACATTCTTGTAGAAGAAGGTACAGTAGCAGTAGTAGGAGATGTTCTTGTTAAATTTGACGCTCCTGGTTATGAAAACCTTAAATTTAAAGGTGACGATCATGACGAAGCTCCAAAAGCTGAAGAAGTAAAAGAAGAAGCTCCAGCAGCGGCAGCTACTCCAGCAACTGCAGAAGTAGTGAACGATCGCGTAATTGCTATGCCATCTGTTCGTAAATATGCACGCGAAAAAGGTGTAGATATTCGTCTAGTAGCTGGTACTGGTAAAAACGGTCGTGTTGTAACAGCTGACATCGATGCATTTGCAAACGGTGGACAAGTAGTAGCAGCAACTGAAGCTCCAGTAGCGGCAGAAGCTCCAGCAGCGAAAGAAGAAGCTCCAAAAGCACAACCAATTCCAGCTGGTGAATACCCAGAAACTCGTGAGAAAATGAGCGGTATCCGTAAAGCAATTGCAAAAGCAATGGTAAACTCTAAACATACAGCTCCTCACGTAACATTAATGGACGAAGTAGATGTAACTGAACTTGTTGCTCATCGCAAGAAATTCAAAGCTGTTGCAGCTGAAAAAGGTATTAAATTAACTTACCTTCCATACGTTGTAAAAGCATTAACATCTGCATTACGTGAATACCCAATGATGAACACTTCTTTAGATGATGCATCTTCAGAAATCGTTCATAAACATTACTTCAACATCGGTATCGCAGCTGATACAGACAAAGGTCTATTAGTACCAGTTGTTAAAGATACAGATCGCAAATCTATCTTCACAATCTCTAACGAGATCAATGAACTTGCTGGTAAAGCCCGTGATGGTCGCTTAGCTCCAGCTGAAATGAAAGGTGCTTCTTGCACAATTACAAACATTGGTTCTGCAGGTGGACAATGGTTCACTCCAGTTATCAATCACCCAGAAGTAGCAATCCTTGGTATCGGCCGTATCGCTGAGAAACCAGTTGTGAAAAACGGTGAAATCGTTGCAGCTCCAGTATTAGCATTATCTTTAAGCTTTGACCATCGCTTAATCGACGGTGCAACTGCTCAGAAAGCACTAAACCAAATTAAACGTCTATTAAACGACCCACAATTATTAGTAATGGAGGCGTAATAAACAATGGTAGTAGGAGATTTCCCAATTGAATTAGATACAGTCGTTGTTGGTGCAGGTCCTGGTGGATATGTTGCAGCAATTCGTGCAGCACAATTAGGACAAAAAGTAGCTATTATTGAAAAAGCTAACCTTGGTGGTGTATGCTTAAACGTTGGATGTATTCCTTCTAAAGCATTAATCAATGCAGGTCATCGTTATGAGAATGCAAAACATTCTGATGATATGGGTATTACTGCAGAAAACGTAACAGTTGACTTCACAAAAGTTCAAGAATGGAAAAACGGCGTAGTTAAGAAATTAACTGGCGGTGTAGAAGGCCTTCTAAAAGGTAACAAAGTTGAAATCATTCGCGGTGAAGCTTACTTCGTAGATGCAAACACATTACGCGTAATGACTGAAGATGCAGCTCAAACGTATACGTTTAAAAATGCTGTTCTTGCAACTGGTTCTACACCAATCGAAATTCCTGGATTCAAATATTCTAAACGTGTTATCAACTCTACAGGTGCATTAAGCTTACCTGAAATTCCTAAGAAACTTGTTGTAATCGGCGGCGGTTACATCGGTATGGAATTAGGAACTGCATATGCTAACTTCGGTACAGAAGTTACTGTAGTAGAAGCTGGCGATGAAATCTTAGCTGGTTTCGAAAAAGCAATGAGCACAGTTGTTAAACGTGCCCTTCAGAAAAAAGGTAACGTAACAATCCATACAAAAGCTATGGCTAAAGGCGTTGAAGAAACTGAAAACGGCGTAAAAGTTAGCTTCGAAGTTAAAGGCGAAGTACAAACTGTAGAAGCAGATTACGTATTAGTAACTGTAGGTCGTCGTCCAAACACTCAAGAAATCGGTCTTGAGCAAGTTGGAATTAAAATGACTGACCGCGGTCTAATTGAAATCGATGAGCAATGCCGTACAAACGTACCAAACATCTATGCAATCGGTGATATCGTTCCTGGACCACCATTAGCTCACAAAGCTTCTTACGAAGGTAAAGTAGCTGTAGAAGCAATTAGCGGTCACGCAGCGGCAATCGATTACATCGGAATTCCAGCAGTATGCTTCACTGATCCAGAATTAGCATCTGTTGGTTACACTAAGAAACAAGCTGAAGAAGCTGGAATGACAGTAGTAGTGTCTAAATTCCCATTTGCTGCAAACGGACGTGCATTATCATTAAACAGCACAGACGGTTTCGTACAGCTTGTAACTCGTAAAGAAGATGGTCTTCTTGTAGGTGCACAAGTTGCAGGTGCAGGCGCTTCTGATATTATCTCTGAGATTGGTTTAGCTATCGAAGCTGGAATGACAGCTGAAGATATCGCTCAAACAATCCACGCTCACCCAACATTAGGTGAAATTACAATGGAAGCAGCTGAAGTTGCTCTTGGAATGCCAATTCACATTGTGAAATAATGTAAAATAAATAAAACAACCGCCTCCTAGTATCTAGGAGGCGGTTGTTTTATTTAGAAAAAATGAACCAAAATCTAATTTCAGATTTAGGCACTAACACTCTTTTTAATTTCCCCTTTAGTTTTTCAAAATGGCTTTAATAAGTACTTTGTAATTGTATCATGCCTCTTTTTTACTCAATAAATTGGATAATAATGTAGAATTAAAGAAATTTCATTATAAAAATAAGAGGTGACTTAAAGTCCCTCTTATTTCTTATGTGTTTTATCCGCATTAACGGGCAGTAAGACCCACCTAAAGATTCAGAGAGAAGCGAGGAAGATAGGTGGGTCTTACTGCCCGTTAATGCCTGATTGGTTCAACTAACAATGAGCAGAAAGCGTACTGATGGAAGTTTTGTTTTATTTCAGTTCTGCATATACTGTTAGTTACATATGATAGTTAGTTTAAAAAAGTAAACACACCTTACTTATCCTCGTTTTTAGGATAGTTAAAGTGTGTTTCTTTATATTATGTAATGATTTCTTATGGCGCCCATATATTGTAATAAAATAGGACGTGCGAAAGGAGGCAATGCCATGAGAATAACATTGGTTTCATTCCTCCATTTCATCATATGGAGCGGATTTTCAATTGTATTATTATTATCAGACCGTGATAAGCTGCATTACAAAGTGTTGCTCTTTTTTGTATTTTTTTATTTAGCTTATATTATTGCCAATATTATGTTGCACTCCAGAAAAGAGGCGTTTTTTTTCACTGTTATAAATAGCGTGCTTTTTTTATGAGTAAGCTATTATTTTTTACTGGTTAACGTTTATAAAAGTACATTGTTCTTCCATTAAAAAGCTGTAATTCCCCTTCTAATTTTTTTGCTAAAAATCTACAAAATTCATTAGCTTTTCCTTTATCCCCAAATGTTGCAGAAGGCGGTAATGTAATTTGCACAAAAGATTGTTCGTTTTCTATACCTATTCCTACATAAATGGAATGGTAGCGTTCATGATTAGACTTTAGATAGAGAGTTGTGTCAGATGTATCAACCATTTCGTATGGAAAAGCAGTACTTGAGTATGTAAAGCCGATTTGTTGGCCTGTTTGGGCTGTAATCGTTTTATAATAATGAAAGAGTTGTTTTACATCGTCTAATGAGATAGATTGCTGTTTTGACTTTGGGACAAGTTTAATGAATGCATCCTGCATAATAAGCCTCCTAATGACATAATATATCACTATTTTAACATTGTTGTAAATTTTTTGACAATTAAAAAGGGATATCTCCTTTTTTGTTTAATATATACAATATGGAAAAACCAAGAAGAAAGGAGAGCGAGAGACGATGTTTGAAAAATTATATGATGAACATGAAAAAGCAAAAGTCCGTTTTCTTGGTTTCATGACAAATGAGACTCGGTATGATTTTGGTGTAGTGTATACGACTATGTTTTTTGGTAAACCGCTTGTCGTTTGTATGCAAACTGGTCGAGCAACTCTCCTTGGACAGGATGATATTGAGGATGTGCAACATTTACAAGCTGTCTTTAAATTAAAAACGAGTGAAGAAGCAAAAGATCTTGCAGAGTTTTTTAAGTTTCTGCTACCACCTACATCCGTGCATGCTGAATATGAGGAATAATTGTTAAAAAGCAGTCGTAATTATAAAATATACGGCTGCTTTTTAATTGTAAATGTTTCATACTAATAAAATTAAAAAATAATTAATGTGTCATACTTAAAAACTATTGACGAAAAAAGTATAACATATTAAAATAAAGACAGAAAGTTAAGCGGTTACAAAAAGGTCTTGGGGATTACAATAATAGGGGGAAATTTAAAATGGGAACTATCGTATGTCAAGTTTGTGAGAGCACAATTGCACATTTTGAGGATGAAAAAGTAACGGTATTATACGGAAAATGTAGCTCTAAATGCGATTGTGAGCATAAAGAGCATACTAAAGCCCAATAAATAAGGAAGCGCCTGCATATGCAGGCGTTTTTTAGTGAATTGAAGTTGTATGACCAACTGTTGCAATAATGGCATCATCTCGAATTGGAATGAGTTCAAGTTGTGTTTGTATTTTCTTCTCAGAAGCAAATCGACTCATCATCCGGCTATCTATACGTGTTAGAGAGTCTGTTAAGTATGCTGATAAAAAAGCGAAAGGAATACGTCGTTGATTGAGCAAATCTATAATTTGATTTTCTGTTTTTACACCGACTCCATGCCCATAAAAAAAGAAATTTCCTAAGTAAATTGCATTCTCTCCTTGCCATTCAATTGTTGCCGGGTTTACTTGTGGGTTTTTAAAATAAACAAGGTCACCAGGAACGATTTCTCCTCCGGTTTTTGTAATTAGTTTCAAATCCTTATCATAGTCCCATGTATATAAAAGCAAGTTTGCAAATAAGCGATTAAACGTTTCTTCATCGTATAAAGCTAATAGTGACTTATAGAAGATAATAATCATCGCAGTTGCACATTCTGTTCCGTATTTTTTACCATTTACAAAAATATCACGAATTGCGAAAGAGGGTAACATATTAGGGCGAAGTTGAAAGCCTCCTAAATGAGTGCGTTCCCAAAATTCAGGATTACAGTAAGATTGCCCAAATGTACGGAATTGTAATCCGCTCTGAAACAACTCTAAAGCGGAAGTAATAATATGAACACGTATATTTATATCAAAATTTAACTCTTGTAATGATTGAAAATTATATACTTCTTGATTTCCTGTCATGATTTCTAAAATTTGTTGTTTTTCCGAAAAGAAGGGGTCGTTTTCATTCTTTATATATGGATGTACAATGGAACGGCCAATTACAATCATAAGATCCCACCTATATATTTACATTCTTTTTATTTGGAATTAACGGATAGTGAGATTTTAGCCCCAAAATTAAGAAGAAATAAAGAAGAGTGCTACTGAGACGTGTCTAATTCCTCAAACTACCATTGATGAAAGTTTTGAGAAATTCAAGAGGAAAACCTAAGATCCCGATTGGTTCAACTAATCATCAGTAAAAAACAAACTAATGGAAGTTTCACCTTATATCGTATGAATAGGCGAGTAAAGGGTGCATAAGAAAAATACTGTGAAAACAAAGAGGTATATAATTGTAAAGAAAAAATCCCACTTCAAAGATAGGAAGTGGGAAGGGTGTTATTCGCTAATTGGCTTATATTCTTTAATGACACGCAATGTTTGTAATGTCATATCTTCAGGTCCTTGCACTGGTAATCCTGCTGCTAAATTTTTTTGAATATAGTCTAAGTTTTCTTGTGTAATAATTTCACCAGGTGTAAAAATTGGAATGCCTGGTGGATAGACCATAACGAAATCTGCTATAATGCGGCCGGCCGCTTCTGCAAAAGGAACAACTTCTGTTTCAGAATAAAAGGCATCGCGCGGAGATAGCGCCAGTACAGGAATTGCTGGAATTTCGACTTGTACTTGTACGCCTTTCTCTGCCATATGTTTAAATGTAGTTGACAAATCGTGTAGAGCGTGTGCCAATAGATTTGTTTCTTCTTCTGTATCTCCAAGTGTAACAAGGCACAAGATATTATATAAATCAGAAAGCTCTACCTCTATATTATACTGCTCTCTTAACCATAGCTCGGCATCGTGTCCTGTAATTCCTAATTCTTTTACAGAAATGATGAGTTTTGTTGGATCATAATTAAAAGTTGCATCTGTTCCTAGTAATTCTTTACCAGGGCAATATAGATGTTCAATATCATTTACTTGTTTTCGAACTGTTTCTGCTAGTTGAATTGTTTTCGTAATAATCTCTCGTCCTTCTGTTGCAAGACGCTTTCTTGCGACATCCAGTGAAGCTAGTAAAATGTAAGACGTTGAAGTTGTTGTAAGCATACTAATAATAGATTGAACATGCTTCACATTTACAAGCCCCTCTTTTACATTCAAAATGGAGCTTTGTGTTAATGAGCCGCCTAATTTATGAACACTTGTTGCGGCCATATCGGCACCAGCTTGCATTGCTGACATCGGTAGTTCATCATGAAAATGAATATGAACACCATGAGCTTCGTCCACTAAAACAGGTATATTATAGGAATGAACTAAGTCGACAATTTGTTGCAGGTCTGCTGCAAAACCAAAATATGTTGGATTAATGACAAGTAATCCTTTTGCATCAGGATGTTCTTCAAGTGCTTTTTTTACAGAAGGAATAGTAATTCCATGTGAAATTCCTAATGTTGGATCAATTTCTGGATGAATAAAAATCGGCTTTGCACCTGAAAAAATAATCGCTGACATAACAGATTTATGAACGTTACGTGGTACAAGAATTTTATCCCCAGGACCACAAACACTCATCACCATTGTCATAATTGCTCCACTTGTTCCTTGTACAGAAAAAATGTATGATCAGCGCCGAATGCTTTTGCTGCTAAATCTTGCGCTTGTTTAATCATACCTTTTGGGTGATGTAAATCATCGAGCGGTGCAATATTAATTAAATCAATTGATAATGCATTATGCCCAATAAATTCGCGGAATTCAGGATCCATTCCTTGACCTTTTTTATGGCCTGGGATATGGAATTGGATTGGATTGCGCTTGCTGTGCTCTATTAAAGCAGTAAACAATGGTGTTTCGTATTGGGACAACTTATACACCCCTTCTTCATTATTATTAATATTTATTAGTTTTGTTTTATGTTTATCCTGTTTCACTAAACAATAGTAGAGAGAAGGTCTACGCTACTAATTGAATGATCACTTTATGTTCTACAAACCAAAAGCATTATATCACCTATATTGGAAGATGTATAGAAAAATAATAATGGTAATTATCATTTTTTTTACGCAGGAAGGTCAATGCGTAAAAAATAAGAAATAGTGTATAATGCAAAGAGTGGGACAAGTAAGATCGAAATGGAATAAATGAGGTGTTATCATGGAATATCAATATCCAATTGATTATGATTGGTCAACGGAAGAAATGGTTGCAGTAATTAAATTTTATGAAGCAATTGAGCAAGCTTATGAGAAAGGGTTGAAGAGAGAAAATCTTATGAGTTTGTATCGCCATTTTAAAGAGATTGTACCAGGGAAAGCAGAAGAAAAGAAAATCGACAAAGAATTTCAAGAAGTGAGTGGTTATTCCATTTATCGAACAATTCAAAAGGCGAAAAATTTAGAAGAAGAAGATACCGTGAAAATGTAAAAAAATTTTGAAAATTAGAACGTGAAGTGTTATAATGGGATAACAACAAAAAACGGACAATACATGTATTGTCCGTTTTGCTTTATCGATTACAAATTTTATATAAAGGAAGGAGTGAGTGTAACGTCGCTTCGATTTTTTTGATAAATTGTTCATCAGTAAGATTTGTAAACTCTTCTGGAGACATATGAACTCCTACTAATAACTCTGCTTTTTTTACGGTAGATAGCCGCTCGATCATTTTCTGTAACTCTTCTAATTGAAGGGTATCATGTGATTTTACCTCAGGCTTAGTATGGTCAATGGACCAAACGAAATCATTTGGTATATTTGCTTTTAAATCATTTAAATGTTTTAAAAAGGCATGAGCCGTTTCCATTTTTTGTGGGCACTCATAAATTAAACCAAAGTATATAAAAGCATGTGTACCCCATAATCCAATTTGAAAATGTGGCAACATTTTATATCCGCGTTTATTTGTTGAAAATGCAACCCAAGTATCGTTTGGTGGATTGACTTTACGACGTGCGTGTTTTGCTACATGATAGAAAAAGGATTCACCAGTTTCTTTCGTTAAGAAATGAGCAAATTGTTCGCCGAGAGCCTCTAACTTCGGGTGAATATTCATTTTAATTGCAGTCATTCTTTCTTCCAGACCATCCACAGAGAATACTGTAAAATCTTTTTCTTTGAAAGTTTTTGATGTCATGGTTGTTCCCCCAACTCCTAGTTTGTTTCTATTCTAGCATAGCTTGTACAATTCATAAAAAAGATGCTTATAAAAAAATTTCAGATAAAAATACAAATTAGTTGCATAGATGATTTATCCCACATAATATAGTATAAAACAAAAAATCAGAAAATTAAGTAAATTTTCCGATTGAGGGCAAACGAATATTGGGAGGAGGCAAACGAATATGAGACAGGTAATTAATGCGTTAAAAAGAACAGATGCGGAGAAGAGAATTCCGGTGTTACGTTTAGAGTTAGATTATGAATTAGCAACTTTATATGATGCGATGATGGAAAATGATGATATGAAAAAAGAAGAATGTATGAAAAAATTAGAAGTGTTAAGACTTGAAATGATTCGGTTAGAAGCGTAATAATAGTGTATGTATAAAAATTTAGTTGGTGCGAACCTTATAAAGGGTTCGTTTTTTCTGTGAACTGTACAGATCGGAGTGTTTAAATATGCAAGAGGTGTGGAAAGAAATTGATGCGTACGCAAAACAATGGATAAAAGAAGCTGGACAGCACCTGGTTTCATCATTGAAGCAATCTCTTATTATCGAAACGAAGTCAAATGCCTCGGATTTAGTAACGAATATGGATCGGGAAATTGAACAGTTTTTTATTGGGAAAATTAAAGATACCTTTCCGGAACATTATATTCTTGGAGAAGAAGGATATGGAGATGAGTTAGCTTCATCAGATGGGATTGTGTGGTTAATTGATCCGATTGATGGTACGATGAATTTTGTTCATCAAAAGCGAAATTTTGCAATTTCAATCGGCATCTATGAGAACGGTATCGGAAAAATTGGTCTCGTATATGATCCAGTTCATGATGAGTTATATCATGCGCAAAAGGGTGCAGGAGCATTTTGTAATGATATAGAAATTCCGTTGTTACAGCCGAGTCAAGTGTCCTTAGGAGTTATTGCTGTAAATGCAACGTGGCTTACTGATAATCCTCGTCTTGATATGAGAAAGATGGCACAGCTTGTAAAAGAGGCAAGAGGAACACGTTCGTATGGTTGTGCAGCACTTGAAATGGTATATGTAGCGACAGGACGATTGGATGCATATGTGACGCCTCGTTTGTCTCCGTGGGATTTTGGCGGAGGAATGATTATTGTAGAAGAAGTTGGAGGCAAAGTAACAACCTTTACTGGAGAGGCGCTTCGAATTATTGAGAAGAGTAGCGTTTTGGTTGCAAGGCCGGGTGTGTATGAAGAGGTATTGCAATATGTACAATAAGAGTATAAAATCCATAGAAAAAACAAAAAAGTAAGAGGCATAGAAAATTGCTTCTTACTTTTTGTTGTTATCGTAGTTTACGCATTTTTCGTTTTGTTATAAATCCGTATCCGATTGTAAAAATCGTACCGATAATGCAAATAATAACACCGATTGGGCTGTTCTCAGCAATCATAATTCCGATACCAATCATAAAAATAACGCCAATGATAGCTGTGAATAAAAAGCGATATTGAATCTGTTCCATATATTTCACCCTCCAATTTCATTGTACTTTCACAAAAGTGAGAATACAACTATATTTTCATCCTTGATTTTATTTTGTTTGCCATTGTATCCCTTCGCTCTTATAATAGAGAAGGATTAAAAAGACACTAGGAGTTGGACATGTTGAAAAAACGAGAAGATTTACGAAATATAGCAATTATCGCCCACGTTGACCATGGTAAAACAACACTTGTTGACCAATTATTACGTCAAGCGGGGACGTTCCGTGTAAATGAGCACGTTGAAGAACGTGCAATGGATTCAAATGATTTAGAAAGAGAACGCGGTATTACTATTTTAGCGAAAAATACAGCGATTCATTATGAAGATAAAAAAATTAACATTTTAGATACACCTGGACACGCTGACTTCGGTGGTGAAGTAGAACGTATCATGAAAATGGTAGATGGTGTTTTACTTGTTGTTGATGCATATGAAGGTTGTATGCCACAAACACGATTTGTTTTAAAGAAAGCTCTTGAGCAAAATTTAACTCCAATCGTTGTAGTAAACAAAATTGACCGTGACTTTGCTCGTCCTGATGAAGTAGTTGATGAAGTAATCGATTTATTCATTGAACTTGGTGCAAGTGAAGATCAATTAGAGTTCCCTGTTGTATTTGCTTCAGCAATGAACGGAACAGCGAGCTTAGATTCAAATCCAGCAAACCAAGAAGAGAATATGAAATCATTATTTGATACAATTATTGATCATATTCCAGCACCAATCGATAACAGTGAAGAGCCACTTCAATTCCAAATAGCACTTCTTGATTATAATGATTATGTAGGTCGTATCGGAGTTGGTCGTGTATTCCGCGGTACAATGAAAGTAGGACAACAAGTTGCATTAATGAAGGTTGATGGAAGTGTAAAACAATTCCGTGTAACAAAATTATTTGGTTACATGGGATTAAAACGTCAAGAAATTGAAGAAGCAAAAGCTGGAGACCTAGTAGCTGTTTCTGGTATGGAAGACATTAACGTTGGTGAAACGGTATGTCCAGTTGAACATCAAGAGGCATTGCCGTTATTACGTATTGATGAGCCGACACTACAAATGACATTCCTTGTAAATAACAGCCCATTTGCAGGTCGTGAAGGTAAATATATTACATCTCGTAAAATTGAAGAGCGTCTTCGTTCACAATTAGAAACAGATGTGAGCTTACGTGTAGATAATACAGAATCTCCTGATGCATGGATTGTATCTGGACGTGGAGAGTTACACTTATCTATCTTAATTGAAAACATGCGTCGTGAAGGTTATGAACTTCAAGTATCTAAACCTGAAGTAATTATTAAAGAGGTTGATGGCGTAAGATGTGAGCCTGTAGAGCGCGTACAAATCGATGTACCTGAAGAATACACTGGTTCTATTATGGAATCAATGGGCGCACGTAAAGGTGAAATGTTAGACATGGTGAATAACGGAAACGGTCAAGTTCGCCTTACTTTCATGGTTCCAGCACGTGGTTTAATTGGTTACACGACAGAATTCCTAACATTAACTCGTGGTTATGGTATTTTAAACCATACATTCGATTGCTACCAACCAGTACATGCTGGACAAGTTGGTGGACGTCGCCAAGGTGTTCTTGTTTCACTTGAAACAGGAAAAGCATCACAATACGGTATTATGCAAGTTGAAGATCGCGGTGTAATCTTTGTTGAACCAGGTACAGAAGTATATGCTGGTATGATTGTTGGAGAACATACACGTGAGAATGATTTAACAGTTAACGTTGTAAAAATGAAACAACAAACTAACATTCGTTCTGCGACGAAAGATCAAACTTCAACAATGAAAAAACCACGCTTAATGACTTTAGAAGAGTCATTAGAGTACTTAAACGATGATGAGTTCTGTGAAGTAACTCCAGAATCAATTCGTCTTCGTAAAAAGATTCTTGATAAGAGTGAGCGCGAAAGAGCTGCTAAGAAAAAGAAATCTGTAGAAGCTTAAGTAATATAGGGCTGCCTTTTGATAAAAGGCAGCTTTTTTATCGTAATTATTTTTTGAAAATTTGTTCTTTTTTGTGGACAGTACTTTTTTTGCAGGGTACTCTTATAGTAAGTAAATTGGAAACGAAATAGAAGGAGTTGTTATTCATCTGCGTGAGTAAGGGGGAGAAATGTAGTGCTTGAAAAAATGTCATTTTTTGCGAAGTTGTACAATGTAGATGTCAATCCAGAAGTGGGGATGTGGTTGCTTTACGGTACCATTATTATATTCAGCATTATTGTTTATAATTTAGGGTTTGCTAGAAAATTACCTTTATTAAAGAATGTAGTAATTTATACTGTATTAATACTTGGTTGTACTATTTTAACGTTTTTTGCTATCTTTCTACCAATAGGAGAGGGACTTGTTGTAGCGATTATTATACTTGGTATATATAAATTGCGTTTGCGTCAAGCGAAACATCAAAAAGCAAGCTAAAGGGGTAATGAAGATGCGTTCTGTGCAAGATGCATTATATAATTGGTTAACGATTAAAATTGTTGCAGAAGCTCGTCCGTATGATGAGGCTGCGCAAGAAACATATATGTTCTTTCATAATATGTTACATGAAGATCATCAGTTGAAACATATTATGGTAGAAAAAAAGAAGATATGTATTTTGTTACATATGAAAAAGAAGGGGAAAAGAAATCAACTAGGTTTCCGCTTGAACTAATCGATTGTTTTCTAGATCAGATGAACCGTGAGCCAGAAAAATATAAATAAGCTCTTATCGTATTTGATAAGGGCTTATTTGTATGCTGCACATAGTATTGCATCATATAGGAGATGGACGTCGGTCTACTATAGAGTGATGTTTGTTTTATCTCGCTATTTCAGGATAGCAAGGGCCCGGTTGGTGATGGAAGTTTCACTTTATTGCTACCATTGTTCAAGAGGAACAGAGAAAGATGGTAAGGGGAAAATCTATTTTGGAAAACGAATGGCCCTAACGATAGGAATAAAGTCTATAATAAATACCAGTATTACATTATGTGCACAATTGTTTTTAACAAAATTTCCATGGTTATTCCACTTGTAAATTCAGCATATACTTCTTGTAATAGATTACCATTCATCTTCTACTGTTTTATCACGATACAATCTAAAATGCCCTGTTGCTTTTCGTTCTAAAGTACGTTCTGTAATTCGATCTGTACATTGTTTGCACATATATGTATGAATAGGACGGTTACGAAGCCGTTTCGCCACTGGATTTTCGTCATTTAAATCTTCTTTTTTATCGCAAAGAATACATTTAACTCTCATTTCTTCACCTCAGCACAAGTTCTATCGTACTTTAGTATATCATGGGTGCTAGATATTTTTGAACTATAGAAGAAAAAATAAATATTTTCGCAATTCGAAAAATAAGTTATTATATAAAGTGAAACAACTATCAGCGAGGAGCTTGAATTTTTGCTGATGGCTAAACCCTACGGGCAGAGTCTTACCTTCTTGGTTTCTTACATTCTTATAATGAGAGTCCTATTGCCTGTTAGAGCAGAATCAGTATGGATGATTATGGAGGTGGAAACATGGCAAACATAGTAGAACCAACATTAACAGCTATCTTAGTGCAAGCGTTGCGTGAAGAACGTATTGTCACAATTGCAACGACTGATTTTGAAAAAGATGTTCCAAATGTAAATGCAATTTCATGGGTATATGCAATGGATGAAAAATCTATCCGTTTTGCAGTGGATCAACGCTCGCGTATTGTAGAGAATTTACGCCATCGTGCAGGACTTGTTCTTACTGTTATGGCGAATGAATCTGTATATTCTATTAGTGGTGAAGCGATTATAAAATCAGAGCGGATGGAAGGTGTTCCGCTTAAATTAACTTTAATTGAAGTTTCTGTGCAAGAGGTGCGTGACGTAATGTTTTACGGTGCTAAGCTTGCTATTGAACCAAAATATGAAAAAACATACGATCTTCGTGCTGCGGCAAAGTTAGATAACCAAGTTTTATCGGCGATGAAGGATGTGTGAAAAAAGGATGAGCAGCAAAGAAAGTTGTTCATCCTTTTTCTGTATCCCGTTATTTGCTTTAAGATTCTGAGAAAACCAAGAAGGTAGGTGAGATAACTGCTGGCATACATCCGATTTGTTCAATTAACTATAAGTGGAGGATGAAAAAAATCAACTTATGGAAGTTTCA
This sequence comes from Bacillus sp. EA-CB0995, assembly GCF_055814245.1. NCBI lineage: Bacteria > Bacillati > Bacillota > Bacilli > Caryophanales > Bacillaceae > Bacillus > Bacillus sp. EA-CB0995. Next base: position 1,681,522 of record NZ_CP169269.1, read on the forward strand.
CTTTATATTTCAAGTGATTTCTATTCTATCTCGTTTATACCGTACATATAATTATAACAATGGTTTGTCCATAATATGGATGAAACCCTTGTTCTACAAATTTCATGGTGGAGTCAGGGGGTAACAGGTTGAATAAAATTTATGTGCTAGATACAAATGTGCTTTTGCAGGATCCGTTATCTATTTTTTCTTTTGAAAATAATGATGTAGTCATTCCGGCTGTTGTGCTAGAAGAAGTAGATTCAAAGAAACGTTATATGGATGAAGTTGGAAGGAATGCACGCTACGTATCAAAACTAATAGATAAATTTCGTGAACTTGGAAAACTGCATGAAAGTATTCCTCTCGAGAATGGAGGGACGTTTCGGATTGAGCTAAATCATCGTTCATTTGTTCAATTACAAGATATTTTCGTAGAAAAAACAAATGATAATCGTATTTTAGCTGTTGCCAAAAATTTATCAGTAGAAGAGCAAGAAAAAGAAGATGGAAAATCTGTCATCCTTGTAAGTAAAGATGTACTTGTAAGAGTAAAAGCTGATGCTCTAGATTTACAAGCTGAAGATTATTTGAGTGATCGTGTTACGGAAGTAGAAAACATATATACGGGCTTTTTAGAGTATTACATACAAAAAGAGATTTTAAATCGTTTTTATGAAAAAGGAGAGCTGCCTCTTTCTGAAATTGCAAATCATCCGTTTTATCCAAATCAATTTATTGTGATGAAGGATGCTTTAGGGGGATCGAGCTCAGCTCTCGGTATTGTTGATCATTCAGGAAAAAAATAAAAAAGATTATTTTTCCGAATGAGCAAATTTGGGGGATTCGTCCTCGAAATGTACAGCAAATTATGGGGATGGAATTATTACTACGTGAAGATATTCCCCTTGTTACATTAACTGGAAAAGCAGGGACTGGGAAGACATTATTAGCATTAGCTGCAGGGCTTATGCAAACAGAAGATTTGGGAATGTATAAAAAGCTACTTGTAGCAAGACCGATTGTTCCAGTTGGAAAAGATATTGGGTATTTACCAGGAGAGAAAGCAGAGAAGTTAAGGCCTTGGATGCAACCTATTCATGATAATTTAGAATATTTATTTAATACAAAAAAACCTGGAGAATTAGATGCAATTTTAGCGGGAATGGGTTCTATTGAAGTGGAAGCTTTAACGTATATTCGTGGACGGAGTATCCCAGAGCAGTTTATTATTATAGATGAAGCGCAAAATTTAACAAAACATGAAGTGAAGACAATTTTAACGCGTGTTGGAGAGAAAAGTAAAATTGTTTTAATGGGAGATCCGCAACAAATTGACCATCCGTATTTAGATGAATATAATAATGGCTTAACATATGTTGTAGAAAAGTTTAAAGAACAAAAAATTAGTGGGCATGTGAAATTTGTGAAAGGTGAGCGCTCTAATTTAGCGCAACTAGCAGCGGATTTATTGTAGGAGAGAGTGGTGAAAAGCCACTCTTATTTGTTTATCCCGCTATTCTCGGAAGAGGTCCTGAGAATAGCGGGATAACGGCCCGTAAAATTCCAATTGGTGAGGAGGGCCCTTACTGATGGAAGTTTCACTTTACACGATGGTAAACTTTCGAATATATCGAATTGGATCATTGATATTAGAGCTATCTCCGAAATAAAGATGAACAGGACCATCTTCTTTTAGTGGCTTTCCGTTTTTAGAAAAGCCGAGAATAGCATCCTTTGCTTTTTGTAATGAAATAGTTGTGATGCCGGTTTCTGTATGAATTTCTACATGAGTTGCATCGCTGGAAATTTCGGAATTTTGTAAAAAGGGAGCGAGCGGTATACCAAATGTCCCTGTAATGATTTTCTCTTTTTCAAATTTTGCAATGCTTTTATTGATAGGCGGGAAAATAGCTCCTTCTCTAATTTCACGATCCCAATGTTTAGATGCTTGTTTCGTATAGTGTTCTAATTCATTTGTTGTTTCTTTTGGATTTGTAAAGTATGTTGTTAAGTCAACTTTTCGATCATCAAAAATCCAGACACTTGGATCAATTGTAATTGGAAAGCGTACATTTCCGTTAATAAATAAAATTTCACTCATTATTGTTCCCCCATTTGTCTTATACTCCCACTTTTCAGTATAATAGGACTAGGGACAATTGTCACAGGAAATGTTTCTATTGCAATTTATGAAAACTATCGCTAATATTAATAGATAGGATAGGAGAGTAGGACGGAAACGGAGGGAACCAATTTGACGTCTGAGACAGTAACAAATCATCAGGAAAAGGCACTTGCCCTTCTACAAGCTGATGCAGAGAAAATTCTAAGACTTATTAAGGTGCAAATGGATAACCTTACGATGCCGCAATGTCCATTATACGAAGAGGTGCTCGACACACAAATGTTTGGCTTATCCCGTGAAGTTGATTTTGCGGTTCGTCTTGGTCTCATTGCGGAAGAGCAAGGTAGGGAAATATTAGGAGAATTAGAACGAGAGTTATCGGCACTGCATGAAGCTTTTACAAACAAACAATAATAGCTGGTTCAAATAAGGAGCTCAAACTGAATCAGTTTGAGCTTTTTTGTGCAAAAAAATGATTTTCCTGAAAAGCAGGAAGAACACAAATACATATGGAATACAACTGTTAAAAAAGAAAAGAGAAAGAGGATTTTTGAATGAAAAGAGTCTGGAAGTCCATAGATTATTCTTTAGTGCTTCCTCTTGTTATCGTATGCGTGCTCGGAGTCATTATGGTGTATAGTGCCAGTTCTATCGTTGCGATTACAAAGTATTATCCGAAATATGGATGGACGAGCGATCACTTTTTTCGATCGCAGTTAAAAGCAATGTTAGTTGGGACAATCGGGTTGCTTGTTATCATGTTTATTCCTTTTCAAGTATGGAGGAAGCGCATGGTTACCGTTTTAATTGTTGTTGGTAGCATCGGTATGCTGCTAATAGTATTAAAATGGGGAACGGTTGTAAACAATGCAAAATCATGGGTATTTGGGATGCAGCCTTCAGAGTTTATCAAAGTAGGAATTATCATTGTATTAGCGCGTTTCTATGCAAAAAAGCAAACGACAGATGGACCAATTTGGCACGGTGCTGGTCGAGTAGTTGCTTTTTTAGTAATTACAATTTATTTAATTTTGAAACAGCCTGACTTAGGAACAACATTATTAATTCTTTCAACGATTGGAATCATGACGTTCTGTTCGGGCATACCGTTTCAACTTTGGATGAAACGAATTGCCCTTACATCTATTATATGGATTCCCTTGGGATATTTCATAGGGAAAAATGTTTTAACAGATGTTCAAATTGCACGTTTCACCACATTTTGGAATCCATTTGCGGATCCACAGGGGAAAGGATTTCAATTAATTAATTCGTTTGTTGCAATCGCTTCTGGTGGTATAAGTGGTAGAGGGTTAGGAAATAGTATCCAAAAGTATGGGTATTTACCAGAGCCACATACAGACTTTATTATGGCAATTGTATCTGAGGAATTAGGTTTCGTTGGAGTAGCGATTATTTTAATATGTTTACTAGTCATAGTCGTCCGTGCTTTTCGAGTTGCACAAAAATGTCAAGATCCTTTTGGGAGTCTACTTGCAATCGGAATAGGTAGTATGATTGGTGTGCAAGCAATTGTAAACTTAGGCGGAGTTACTGGATTTTTGCCGCTTACTGGTGTGCCTTTACCATTTGTTAGCTATGGTGGTACTTCTTTAGTAGCAAACTTACTAGCTATGGGGATTTTATTAAATGTAGCTAGCTCTGTAAAACAGAGAGAAAAAAGAGAACAACAAGGGCGGGAGCAACAGCAACAGCCTAAACAAGAGAGACACCTCGTTGTTGTAAAATAAAGAAGCTTTGTACAAGTGTACAAAGCTTCTTTTTGTGCATAATTTTAGGGAAAAGGACCTATTTTTTCTGTTTTTGATCAAAAAGTATATCACATTTAATTAAATGTGTTTTACAAAAAGCTTGGTTGCGTATTGAAATTTATGCTATACTAATTTTGTGAGACAAATTGGACAGAAAGCTTATCATTTGTCTAAAAATAAGGTATGATGAATAAAAATAAAGTGCAGCTTTCGGGTAGTGAATACCACTGCTAGAAGTAAGGTACTTATTCCTGCTAAAGCAGGACAAATTTATGTTGTTATGAATGGTAGAAAAATAGAGGGGGAAAATCATGAAAAAGCTGCAACGTATTCAAAAAGTATTAGTAGCTAACCGCGGTGAAATTGCGATTCGTGTGTTTCGGGCTTGTACAGAATTAGGACTACGCACAGTTGCGATTTACTCGAAAGAAGATAGCGGTTCATATCATCGATATAAAGCAGATGAAGCGTATTTGGTAGGGGAAGGTAAAAAACCAATCGATGCATATCTTGATATTGAAGGTATTATTGAAATCGCAAAACGCAATCATGTTGATGCAATTCACCCAGGATATGGTTTTTTGTCAGAAAATATTGAATTTGCAAAACGTTGTGAAGAAGAAGGTATTGTCTTTATTGGTCCAAAGAGTAAACATTTAGATATGTTTGGGGATAAAGTGAAGGCAAGAACACAAGCACAATTAGCCAATATTCCTGTCATTCCTGGTAGTGATGGTCCGATAAGTATAATTGAAGAAATAGAGAGTTTTGCTAAAACGTATGATTACCCGATTATTATTAAAGCAGCTCTTGGTGGCGGCGGTCGTGGAATGCGTGTCGTACGCAGCGAAGATGAATTAAAAGAAGCATATAACCGTGCGAAATCCGAGGCGAAAGCAGCGTTTGGTAATGATGAAGTATATGTTGAAAAGTTTGTTGAAAATCCAAAGCATATTGAAGTGCAAATATTGGCAGATGAACAAGGTAATGTCGTTCATTTATATGAGAGAGATTGCTCGGTGCAGCGCCGTCATCAAAAAGTTGTAGAAGTAGCACCAAGTGTGTCTCTTTCAGAAGAACTTCGCAATCGTATTTGTGAAGCTGCAGTTCAATTAACGAAAAATGTCGATTATGTGAACGCAGGGACAGTTGAGTTTCTTGTAAAAGAAAACAATTTCTATTTTATTGAAGTAAATCCACGTGTCCAAGTTGAACATACGATTACAGAAATGATTACAGGCATTGATATCGTTCAATCACAAATTTTGATTGCTGATGGCTATGCTTTACATAGTGAAAAAGTAAGTATTCCAAAACAAGAAGATATAATTACACACGGATTTGCGATTCAATCTCGTGTGACAACAGAAGATCCGCTTAATAACTTCATGCCAGATACAGGAAAAATTATGGCATATCGTTCTGGTGGTGGTTTTGGTGTACGTTTAGATACAGGAAACAGCTACCAAGGTGCAGTTATTACACCGTATTATGACTCATTACTTGTAAAAGTAACAACTTGGGCGTTAACGTTTGAACAAGCAGCAGCTAAAATGGAACGTAATTTAAAGGAATTCCGTATTCGTGGTATTAAAACAAATATTCCGTTTCTAGAAAACGTTGTAAAACATAAGAACTTTTTAATAGGAGAATATGATACATCGTTTATCGATTCTTCGCCGGAATTATTTGTATTTCCGAAACGAAAAGACCGCGGTACAAAAATGCTATCATACATTGGCACAGTAACAGTCAACGGATTTCCTGGAGTAGGAAAACAAGAAAAACCGATTTTTGCAGAAGCGCGCGTTCCAAATGTGAAATATACTGAACCGATTCCAACTGGTACGAAGCAAATTTTAGATGAGCGCGGAGCTGATGGATTAGTAAAATGGGTTCAAGAACAAAAACAAGTTTTATTAACGGATACTACATTCCGTGATGCGCATCAGTCATTATTAGCAACACGTATCCGTACACAAGAGTTAGAAAAAATTGCTGAACCAACAGCAAGAATGCTACCGAATTTATTTTCGGCAGAAATGTGGGGCGGAGCAACATTTGATGTCGCGTATCGTTTCTTAAAAGAAGATCCATGGGAACGTTTATTAGAATTACGTGAGAGCATGCCAAATGTATTATTCCAAATGCTTCTTCGTGCATCAAATGCAGTAGGATATAAAAACTATCCAGATAACTTAATTCAAAAGTTTGTAGAGTGTTCTGCGCAGGCTGGCATTGATGTATTCCGTATTTTTGATAGTCTAAACTGGGTAGAAGGTATGCGCGTTGCGATTGATGCTGTACGTCAAAACGGTAAAATTGCAGAGGCAACAATGTGTTACACAGGTGATATCCATGATCCAATGCGCAGTAAATATGATTTGAATTACTATAAAAACTTAGCAAAAGAGTTAGAGGCATCAGGTGCTCATATTTTAGGTATTAAAGATATGGCAGGATTATTAAAACCAAATGCAGCATATGATTTAGTTTCCGCATTAAAAGAGACGGTATCGATTCCAGTTCATCTTCATACGCATGATACGAGCGGAAACGGTGTATTAACATATGCGAAAGCAATTGAAGCTGGAGTTGACATTGTAGACGTTGCGGTAAGCTCTATGGCAGGATTAACATCTCAGCCGAGCGCTAATACGTTGTACTATGCATTAGAAGGAAATGAAAGACAACCGAATGTAGATGTGAAATCTTTAGAGAAGCTCTCTCATTATTGGGAAGATGTTCGTAAATATTATTCTTCATTTGAAAGTGGAATGAATGCACCGCATACAGAAGTGTATATGCATGAAATGCCAGGTGGTCAATATAGTAATCTACAGCAACAAGCAAAAGCTGTCGGTTTAGGAGATCGTTTTGATGAAGTGAAAGTGATGTATCGCCGTGTCAACGATATGTTTGGTGATATTGTTAAAGTAACTCCATCGTCAAAAGTAGTGGGTGATATGGCTCTATTTATGGTACAAAATCATTTAACAGAGAAAGATATTTATGAGCGTGGTCACGCATTAGACTTCCCAGGATCAGTTGTAGAAATGTTCTCTGGTGATCTTGGACAACCGTACGGTGGTTTCCCGAAAGAGTTACAAGAAATTATTTTAAAAGGAAAAGAACCTTTAACAGTAAGACCAGGTGAACTGTTAGAACCAATTGATTTTGAAGGGGTAAAAGAAGAGTTATTCCATAAGCTTGGTCGTGAAGTAACGATGTTTGATATTGTAGCGTATGCGTTATATCCGAAAGTATTTATGGACTATCAAAAAGTTGCAGAGCAATATGGAAATATCTCTGTTCTTGATACACCAACATTCTTCTATGGTATGAGGCTTGGTGAGGAGCTTGGTGTGGAAATTGAACGTGGTAAAACATTAATTGTGAAATTAGTTTCGATTGGAGAACCACAATTAGATGGTACACGTGTTGTCTATTTTGAATTTAACGGACAACCTCGTGAAATTGTTGTAAAAGATGAAAGTATCAAAGCAACAGTTTCACAACGAGTGAAAGGGAATCGCGAAAACCCAAATCATATTAATGCAACAATGCCGGGAACTGTAATTAAAGTAGTAGTCAATGAAGGAGATACAGTAAAAAAGGTGATTCCATGGCAATTACAGAAGCGATGAAAATGGAAACAACTGTACAAGCTCCATTTACTGGTACGGTGAAAAAAGTGTATGTGAAAGATGGAGAGGCAATTCAAACAGGTGATTTGTTGATTGAATTGGAACAATAAAATAAAGTGAAACTTCCGTCAGTGGGGGATCTTCATCCTCCACTGACGGTTAGTTGAACCAATCGGGCTTTTACTACCTGTTAATGCGGAATGAAACTGCTATGTGTACGATTTTTTACATATCTTACTCATTTGACAGTTGTAAAAGATAAAAATAAAAAAGAGCTGCTTGATGCAGCTCTTTTTGCTTTTTGAAAATAATAACTTGTCGCAATAGAAAAGTTATTATATTAGTTTCTTTTGCTGTGTAGTATGATTCATTTCTGTTTTTTGTATGTTTGAGTTACTACGTGTTGCTAGCATAACTAAATAGCATAATACAGCAAATAAGCATGATATAAAGAGTGAATGCAGAAGTGACATCGTTAAGCTTGCCCCTGTGAATACAACTAAAATACCAGAGATTGCTTGACACATCACAAGGCTAAATGCTGTGATCCACCCATAATATATAACAGCTTGTTGTTTATATTGCCGGATAGCTATAATCATTGCGTATAAAATCCAAACAAAAATTAATGTAGCGGCAAATCGATGTCCCATTTGTACCCATTCATGAAATTGCGTTGGAAATGGACTGTTTTTGCTGCATAATGGAAAAGTTGGACATGCTAAGCTTGCATGTTCATGACGTACCAATGCTCCTGTATAGACAACAATGTAACTGTAAATTGTTACACCGTAAATATGAAATTTCATCTTCTTATCAATATTAAGTGAGCGGACATCAAACTTTTTATCAATTTCAAAGATGAGGAGTGTCAATAAAATAACAGCAGCAAATGAAATAAGAGAGATACCGAAATGAATTGCTAATACAGCTGGAACTTGTCCCCATACAACTGCAGCTGCTCCCATGAGTGCTTGAGCTACTAAAAATGCGAAAGACAGAATGGCAAGGGTTTTTGTTTCCCGAACATGTCCGTAGTATTTCCAAGCTAAGACACATAGTAGTGTAACAAGAATCCCTGCAGAGCCTGAAGTAAGACGATGACTCAGCTCAATAATTGTGTGCATTGATAGGTGCGAGGAAAGCAATTCCCCGTTACATAGCGGCCAAGATTTACCACACCCTTGTCCTGAACCAGTCTTAGTAACTAATGCTCCGCCAAGGAGAACACATAATAAATCAAAACTCGTAATGACTGCTAACCATTTTATAAAACGTTGCAATCCTTTTCACCAGCTTCCTATTCTAAAGTTATTGTGTAATATTTTAATGAAATAAATATTATAGAAACAGAAATGCACTACAGTCCTATGATATATAAAATCTTATAAAATAGCAAAGGGGGACAGGAAAGGAGAAGGTAAGATGAAATAATACTAAAATCTAGAAAATAAATTGCTGATTTTAACAAAATTAGGGAATTTTATAAATAAATAAACGGAAATACATGCGGAATTTGACAAAATGGTTTATTATAAAAGATAATTACGTGCTATTATGAAGTGAGTAGGGAAAAACTTTTTAATCATAGACACAAAAAGTTCATGTTTTCTTCACAATTTTTTCATGAAATATGTTTTAATATATTCGAGTGAGAAGTGTATATTAATAGCAGAACCATAAAACAACATTTCTACTGTAATAATATTGTTATATAGAAGCTAAAGAGTGTTTTATTTCGAATAAAATGCTCATTGCAGAGTAATTATGATGAAAGTTTTAGAGGGGTTGAAACGATGAGCCATGCAACAAGTCAATTGCATGAGGAATCAACCGTAACGGATGTGCCGGAAACAAGTCGTGTACAAGATTTGTTAGCGCTTGTAAAAATGGGAATTGTAAATTCAAATACATTAACGGTATTTACTGGTTTTTGGTTGGCTCTACATTTTAATGGATTAAACTTTGTGGATCAGCTGGATAAAATGTTTTTCACAATTGCTGGTTCTGCACTTATTATGGCAGGATCATGTAGTTTGAATAACTACATTGATCGTGATATTGATCATTTAATGGAACGAACAAAAAATCGTCCGACAGTAACTGGAAAAATGAAACCCAATTTTGTATTAACATTCGGTATTGTACTATTATTATTAGGTTTCGTATTCTTGCTTTTTACAACACCGATGGCTGCATTTATTGGTTTTATTGGAGCTTTCACATATGTTGTTCTTTATTCATTATGGACAAAGAGAGCATATACACTTAATACAGTAGTAGGTAGTGTATCAGGAGCAGTTCCACCTTTAATTGGTTGGGCAGCTATTGATCCAAGTTTGAATCATCCTATTGCTTGGATGTTATTCTTAATTATGTTTATTTGGCAAATCCCACACTTCCTCGCTCTTGCGATGAAACGTGTTGAAGAATATCGCAATGCAGGTATTCCAATGCTTCCTGTTGTGTATGGATTTGATATTACAAAACGTCAAATTATGATTTGGACAGTATGCTTATTGCCACTGCCATTTTATATGAGTGCACTTGGAGTAACATTTATGATAATTGCAACATTGCTTAACATCGGTTGGATCGTGTTAGGGTTTTATGGCTACCGTAAGAAAGACGACATCAAATGGTCCGTGCAAATGTTTGTATACTCCTTGAATTACTTAACAATCTTATTTATTTCAATGATTGTTGTAACATTCTTCTAAGACAACGACATAAGGGGATTTCTTTACATTGAGATTTACTTTACTTACTATAAAGTACAATCTAAATAACAAAGAAAGTGGGGGTTGTTTGCATGAAGAAACAGTGGCGATTGCTTTCGCTTGTTTCACTAGTGGCTTTACTGTTAGGGGGATGCGGTAAAGCCTTTCAATCTACTTTGATTCCACAAGGTGAAGTAGCAAAAATGCAATATGATTTATTGTTATTAGCCAGTGCAATCATGGTTGGTGTCGTTCTTGTTGTTACGATTATTTTCTTATATGTAATTGTGCGTTTCCGTCAAAGAAAGGGACAGGAAAACTATATTCCGAAGCAAGTAGAAGGAAATCACAAGCTAGAAATTATATGGACAGTCATTCCAATTTTACTTTTATTGGTATTGGCTGTCCCTACTGTTACATATACGTTTAAACTTGCTGACGTTAGTGCAATGGAGAAAAAGAATATTGATAAAGATACAATCGTTGTTGATGTAACAGCGAATCTTTATTGGTGGGAATTTTCTTACAATAATGAAAAATTAGTAACTTCGCAAGATTTAGTCATCCCTACAGGTAAAAAAGTGTATTTAAATTTAAAGGGTTCTGATATTAAACATTCATTTTGGGTCCCATCTTTAGCAGGGAAAATGGATACGAATCCGGATAATACGAACAAAATGTGGATTAAAGCAGACAAATCGGGCACGTATAACGGTTTTTGTGCAGAATTTTGTGGACCATCTCATGCTTTAATGCAGTTTAAAGTTAAAGCTGTTGATGAAAGCGAGTACAAAAAATGGGTTGCTAGTATGAAAGACTTAGATGGCAAGAAAGCTGTTGCTTCTACGCAAGAGCAGGAAGGTAAACAAATCTTTGAAAAGAGTTGCATCGGTTGTCATGCTGTTGGATCAAATGATAGCAGACCGCCTACTGCACGTATTGCACCGAATTTAGCCAACTTCGCAGATCGTGATATGGTTGCAGGTATTGCTGAAAATAATGACGAAAATGTGAAGAAGTGGTTAAAAGACCCTGAAAGCATGAAACCAGGAAACAAAATGACTGGAAAATACGGTAATCTTACTGACGATCAAGTAGATGCATTAAATGCATACTTAAAAACATTAAAAGTTGAAAAGTAAAGAGAAACTATTTGCGAAGGGGAGGTTGAAAACGTGAGTTCTGTAGCAAAAAAACAGGGAGTGGGCTCTGTAATTTGGGATTATTTAACGACAGTAGACCATAAAAAAATTGCCATTCTCTATTTAATTGCAGGTGGGTTATTTTTTATCATCGGGGGAATAGAAGCATTATTTATTCGGGTTCAGTTAGCGATTCCAAACAATGCTTTTCTCGTTGGGGATATGTACAACCAAGTGTTAACAATGCACGGAACAACAATGATTTTCTTAGCGGCAATGCCACTTGTATTTGCAATGATGAATGCGGCGGTACCGCTTCAAATTGGTGCACGAGACGTTGCGTTTCCATTTATTAATGCTCTTGGATTTTGGCTGTTTTTCTTTGGGGGCGTATTTTTAAACTTAAGTTGGTTTTTAGGTGGGGCGCCTGATGCAGGTTGGACATCGTATGCATCGTTATCACTCGCATCAAAGGGACACGGTATCGACTTCTATGTCCTTGGTTTGCAAATTGCGGGTATTGGAACATTAATAGGAGGAATTAACTTCCTTGTTACCATTATTAATATGCGGGCACCTGGAATGACATATATGCGGATGCCGATGTTTACATGGACAACTTTTGTAACATCTGCACTTATATTATTTGCATTCCCACCACTTACAGTAGGCCTAGCCCTGTTAATGTTAGATCGTTTATTTGGCACAAGTTTCTTTAACCCAGCTTTAGGAGGAAATACGATTATATGGGAGCATTTATTCTGGATCTTCGGTCACCCAGAAGTATACATTCTTATACTCCCTGTTTTCGGAATATTCTCAGAAATCTTCGCGACATTCTCTAAAAAACGTTTATTCGGATATTCATCTATGGTATTTGCAACGGTATTAATTGGATTTTTAGGATTCATGGTATGGGCACATCATATGTTTACAGTAGGTCTTGGTCCAGTAGCAAATGCGATCTTTTCTGTAGCTACAATGGCAATTGCTGTTCCAACAGGTATTAAAATTTTTAACTGGCTCTTTACGATGTGGGGTGGAAGCATTCGCTTTACAACACCAATGATGTGGGCCCTTGGTTTTATTCCATCATTCGTTATGGGTGGGGTGACAGGGGTTATGCTTGCATCAGCTCCTGCTGATTATCAATTTCACGATAATTACTTCGTTGTAGCTCACTTCCATTACGTAATTGTTGGTGGGGTTGTGTTCGGATTATTTGCAGGTGCTCATTATTTTTGGCCGCTTATGTTTAATAAACTCCTAGATGAGACGCTTGGTAAAATTACATTTTGGTTGTTCTTTATTGGCTTTCATTTAACGTTCTTTATTCAGCACTTCCTTGGTTTAATGGGTATGCCGCGTCGCTATTTTACGTATTTGCCAGGACAAGGATTAGAAGTTGGGAACTTAATTAGTACGGTAGGGGCAGTATTTATGGCTCTCGGAACAATCGTACTGTTAGCTAATGTTGTAAAAACATCCTTTTCTAAAAAACAAGCTGGTCGCGATCCTTGGGATGGTCGTACATTAGAATGGTCAATTCCAGCGCCGACACCTGAGTATAATTTTAAGCAATTACCGTTTGTACGTGGATTAGATCCATTCTGGATTGAAAAACGTGAAGGGAAAAACGAAATGACGCCAGCAGAACCGGTTGGGGATATTCACATGCCAAACGGATCTTTCCTACCATTTGTCATTTCCTTAGGTTTATTTACTGCAGCATTTGGAGCGATGTATATGCACGCGGGGAAAGAGAAAATGTGGCTAGTAGTAGCGATTATTGGTCTTATTATTACATTTGGAGCAATGCTCTTACGATCTGTAATTGATGATCATGGATACCATATTCATAAAGAAGATTTAGAAGATAAAGGGGGCAAGGCGTAATGCATGCAGAGGAAAAATTAACAAATGAAACCTTTCCAGCAGAGCCTGAAAAAGCAACCCTCGAAGGAAAGAATAAATTTATTGGATTTTGGTTGTTTCTAGGAGGCGAGACAGTACTATTTGCGTCCTTGTTCGGAACATATTTAGCGCTGAAAAATTCAACAAATGGTGGACCATCATCACAAGAAATGTTTCAAATGCCGCTTGTGTTCATTATGACAATGCTTCTTTTAACGAGTAGTTTAACAAGTGTTTATGCAATATATCATATGAAGAATTTTAACTTTAAGCAAATGCAGCTTTGGCTTATTATCACTGTATTGCTTGGGGTTGGATTTTTAGGCTTTGAGATTTATGAATTTAATCATTACGTTCATGAGTTTAAACATACGATGAGAAGTAGTGCATTCGGTTCTGCATTTTATGCGTTAGTTGGTACGCACGGGTTACACGTACTATTTGGATTACTTTGGATTTTAACTTTAGTAATCCGTAATGCGAAGCGTGGCTTAAATTTATACAATGCTCCAAAGTTTTACGTCGCATCAATTTATTGGCACTTTATCGACGTAGTTTGGGTGTTTATTTTCACTGTAGTATATTTGATGGGAATGGTGGGATAAACAATGGCAATAAAACAAACAAATATAAATAATCCTAAAGTTGATCTTGCATATCGCAGAAAAAAGTGCGGAAGAAATGAAGCATCAAGTCATTACTTTTGGATTAATGATTTTTTTGACAGTCATTGCATTTGTAGCAGTCGCATATCCAAAAACATTTAGTCCGCTTTTTTCCGTACCACTTATTTTATTGTTAGCTGCTGTACAAGTTATTTTTCAATTGTATTATTTTATGCATATGAGTCATAAAGGGCATGAAGCTCCATCGATGTTTTTGTATTCAGGTTTAATAGTTGGGTTAATAACGATTTTAACTTTTACGACACTTATTTGGCTTTAAAAAGAAAGGGGATTGAATGTTTCATCAATCCCCTTTTACTTATCCTGCTATTCGCGGGCAGTAAGACCCCCACCTCAAGATTCAGAGAGAAGCGAGGAAGATAGGTGGGGGATAACTGCCCGTAAAAGCTCGATTGGTTCAACTAACCATCAGTGAGAGATGAAAAAGCTCTCCACTGATGGAAGTTTCACTTTATAAAAGGGAGGGTGTAAAAAAGTGAGCAACTTATGGATATTTGGTTTTGAAGCACTGTGGAGCCCAATCTTTTTTCTTTTTATGTTAGCTGTTGTGATTGGTTATCTTTTAATTATTGGGAAGTATCGATATCGCTTCCCAAATGGCGAAGAAGTAAGTAAACGGAAAATCTTTTATTTTATAAGTGGTATGTTACTTTTGTATTTTGTTAAAGGAGGGCCAATTGATTTGCTTGGACATATTGTGTTTAGTGCACATATGTTTGAAATGGCAATCATGTATATGGCTGTACCTCCACTGTTATTACTTGGATTACCGAATTGGTTGTTTCAATACATAACATCATTTCGATTCATTCGTATGATGTTACATATATGGGCAAATCCTATTGTAGCTTTACTTGTTTTTAACGGACTATTTTCTATGTATCACTTGCCGGTTGTGTTCGATGCAGTAAAGCAAAGCCAAATTGGACATCCAGTTGTTCTTGCTGTATTATTTTTTGCGGCTATGATGCTGTGGTGGCCTATATTTAATCCATTACCAGAATATCAAACACTAAGTGATATTAAAAAAATCGGTTACATGTTTGCTAATGGTATGTTATTAACGCCAGCTTGTGCACTTATTATTTTTGCAAATGTGCCATTGTTTGCGACCTATACAGATCCAAGTGTATGGATGAAGGCAATGGAACTTTGTGTACCAGCTGGAACGTTATCTAACTTAAATATTACAGGTCCTGACTTCTTACATTGGCTTCCTGTTCTAGAGGATCAGAAAACAGGAGGCATTATAATGAAGATTGTACAAGAAATTGTGTACGGTACAGTGATTGGGTATGTTTTCTTCTCATGGGCGCGTAAAGAACGAAAAAAGGATGCAGAACAGATTCATGCATTACCCCCGTATTTGCAGTCAAAATAAAGTAAACTTTCATAAGTGTGGGGATTCTTCATCCCCACACTTATGGAAAGCTCTCACCAATCGAACGCATGCTAGTAGTTATTCATGACCTGTCTTCTTTGATTTCCTTGAGTCTTGAGGTGGGAGCTTACTGTCTACGAATAGTGAGATAAATTTACAAAATAAAAAGAAGGTGTATCGTTATGTACACCTTCTTTTTGTTGTAACTGGTAGTAAGCCTTCTTTCAAGGGGGAACCTCGCTGCTTATGAGAGTATCATGGTTTGGGCAAATCATGAGTGGAGAATGCAGATCACCATTCACGGAAGTTTCATTTTATTATTCTATAATCGCTAAATCTTGCAACTCTTTTTCGATGTTTTGAAGTAATTGTTCACTTTTTTGAAGAACATTTTTTGGGAATTTTTCTTCTTCCCCGTACTCTACACCATGTGGATAATAATGTTTACCGAGAAGAGGTGTCAATAATTTAATTTGGGCATGTCGTCCTCCAACATCTCCTTCTATGGCAAAACCTTGTATACGTAAATAATACACATCTTTCAGCATTTCAAATTTATAGTCGTATGTAACTCTCTCGTAATCCCATTGTCCAGCTAGTACAAAATGATGCTTGTCCATTACCTCAGTTAGAAGTGTGAAGTCGACAACTGTACCTTCAAGTTTCGTATTTGTAAATTGCATGAAATAGCCTCCTTATAATAAACGTAAAATCCCCTTGAATTTATAATAGTACGAATAGTTAAAAAATACAATTCGTATGGAGAGAAAAGGTAGAATGTCTACTTTTATGCAAGAAATATGATATAGTGAACATAGTGTGGTACACACAAAATGGAGAAAAAACAGTTTTGTTTGTGTATACCTCAATTTCATGGGTATTCAGGAGGTATATAATTTGAAAATGTTGTTCCGTATTATAGTAATTACTATTCTTATTTTAGCGATTGATTTATACGGGAAATTACTCGTTTCTCAATATATATTACAATCCCCTCATTTAAAATCAGAGCATAAAATTGTGAAAATGAAAAAAGAAAATAAAGGTGTGCCAGAAACAATTCCACAGCTCCTAGGTAGTGACCCTGAAAATTTATTAGCGAATTGGGGCGAACCGGCGCGAATTGAACCATCTGCTTATGGTTATGAATGGTGGGTATATAATCAAGACTTATCGCACTATGTGCAGTTTGGAATTATAGATCATAAAATTGTTACGATTTATGTTGGCGGAGAGAAAGTGAATATTTCACCATTTCATATTGGTGAAAAGTATGAAGATGTTTATAAAAGGAATCCGTTTTCATATGAAATTTCACTTAAAATGGGAAAAAATAGTTATCAATTTGAATTGTCCGATGTTGAAGTAACAGAACAACCACTTGCTTCTATAGAAGGAGGGTGGGCGCAATTATATTTTGACCATTTTACACATAAGCTTGTCGGCGTTCGTTATATGGATGATGAAACATTAATAAAACAAAAGCCATATCAACTTGTTTATTCTGGAGAATTAACGAATCCACAACCATTATCACCAGAGCAAATGAAGCAAGTCGAACAAGGAAATGCACAGCAAATTTTAGATTTGACAAATATAATTCGTAGTCGTTATCACCTTCCATTATTAGTATGGGATCAACAAACGGCGGTAGTAGCATATGAACATAGTAAAGATATGAAAGATAACAATTATTTTTCGCATGATTCACCTTCGTTTGGAGCATTAGGTGATCGTTTGCAAAAAGGAAATGTATCATTCCAACTAGCAGGAGAAAACATCGCGACGCAGTATAGTGATGGAATTGCGGCAGTGCAAGGGTGGTTAAATAGCGAGGACCATCGAAAGAATTTACTAAACGAACAATTCACTGGTTTAGGAATTGGAGTGTATGATAATTTTTATACACAAAATTTTATTCAAAAGTAAGGTGTATGAATTGCCTAAAAATAGGCGAACCATGCGCCTTTTTTTCTTACAATATAGTAGAAGATACATCTGGTGAGGTGATTGTAATGACAGCGGTGAAAGGAGATTTACATCCTTCTATTCAAAAATTCAAAGAGTTTGTACGCCAGCATCCAAAGATGGTTCATGACGTTCGAAATGGAAAGAAATCGTGGCAACAATTTTATGAAGAGTGGTATTTACTTGGAGAACAAGATGATGTATGGAATCATTACAAGGTGAATGGAGAGGCAACTTCTTCTTCCGTACAAGAAGATCGCGAAGAAAAGTCTGGAGACTTTATGGGACAAATGGTATCGTTTTTTAAAAAGTTAGATGTGGAACAGGTGCAGCAACATTTAGCGAATATGACGACTGCACTTGGAAGCGTGCAGCAAGTTATTCAACAGTTTCAAGGGAACCAGGCAACAAAACAGCAGCGTAATTCTGAAAATAATCCGTTTTTCTTTCAAAAAGATTAGGAGGAAAAGTGATGAGAAAAGAACTCATCGAATTTGTAAGATCGAATGAAGATTTACAGAAATATATTCGGGAGCAACCGTCTTGGTATCGGAAACTTTCTAGAGATCCAAGCGAAAAAGATGCATTTGAATTGGCGGCCATGCAATATTTTAAAAAGACTATTCCAGACAAGGTAGCTAAGTTTCAAAATCAGTTATCGGTTGCTTCTATAATGATAGATATGTTTCAATATATGAAACAGCAAAACGTTAATTAGTTGGAAGTAAAAATTGTGTCCGTCATGCGAAACTTTTGTTACAATGAAAAAGAATTCTGGAAAAAGGAGTTACAGCATGACGGAAATTTGTTTAGTACGACATGGACAAACTGATTGGAATTTTCAAGAGATTATTCAAGGAAGAGAAGATATTCCTTTGAATGAAATTGGAAAACAACAAGCAGCGCAGAGTGCAGAAGCATTACGAGCTGAAACATGGGATGTAATCATTAGTAGTCCCTTAGTGAGAGCACACGAGACGGCACAAGCAATTGCTGATGCGATCGGGATAAATATAATTCAGCATGATGAACGTTTTATGGAACGTAATTTTGGTGCAGCGTCAGGGAAACCAGTTGATGAAGTAAGGCAGCTCATTGCTGATGGGAATGTCGAGGGGCTGGAAACAGAGGAAGAAATTGTAGAGCGTTGTTTTTCTGCATTAAAAGATGTTGCTTATCAGTATGATGGAAAACGAATTATTATTGTTGCGCACTCTCATGCAATTAAAGCGATTCTTCATGCGATTGTTCCAAAGGAAATTACGTTTAAAACGTCTTTAAAAAATGCGTGTATGAGTTATGTAAAACAATCAAAAGGGAAATGGACCGTATTAAGATACAATATTGCAGAACACATCTCTTTATAATTTGTTTTCAAGATGGGAAGCAAAGTTAGTAGTTCCGTTATAAATGTGATATGATTAGTATTCGGAGGTGTCTCTTATGATACTAGCGACGCTTGAGAGCGTAATGATTCTAGATGAAGCCGAACAATTAGCGAAAGCAGTTGTTTGTTCAGATATAGGTGAGCGTTATCGCGAATGCCATCATGCATTGCAGAAAAATCAAGAAGCACAAACATTAATTAAACAGTTTATAGCTCTGAAGGAACGATACGAAGAAGTACAGCGCTTTGGGAAATATCATCCAGATTTCACTTCAGTTTCTGCGCAAATGCGAGAATTGAAACGGGCAGTAGATTTGCATGAAGCGATAGTTGCTTTTAAAAAAGCAGAAAATGAATTGCAAAAGCTATTAGATGAAGTCAGTACAATGATTGGAATGGAAATCTCGACTTCTATTAAAGTTCCAACAGGGAACCCGTTCTTTGACGCAGGTGGATGTGGAGGCGGTTGTGGTTCTGGTGGTAGCTGTGGGTGCAAAAAAACGGGGTGATTTGCCCCGTTTTTTAGAATATAGAAGAAAACGGATACAAAAAACACCCGCTAGTATCTTTTGATGTTTGAAAAACTGATGAATAATTGTATGTAAAGTTATAAATTTCTGTGTGCTTTTTGTAAAATAAAAAGAATGAAATTATATAAAAGGAGAAAATTATGTTTGGGCAACGACAAAGTATGATTGTCTATCTAAATTCCTTAAAACACGCTAAAATTTTAAGGAAATACGGAAACATTCATTACATATCGAAGCGGTTTAAATATGCCGTTGTGTATTGTGATATGGAGCAACTGGAATATATGATGCAAAAATTAAATAAGCTTCCGTTTGTAAAAAAGGTAGAGCCATCTTATCGCCCATTTTTAAAAACGGAGTTCGAAAATTCTAGACCAGATCGTGCAAAAGAATATGATTATAATAAGATTGATTAAAAACCCACCAAAACTTTGGTGGGTTTTTCTTGTATTATTTGCATGTAGAACCAGTAAGATTTCCTAAATGGAAGTTTCACCTTACCTCGCTTTAACAGTCGGTAAGCTAATTTTTTCTAGGATGTTACATCAAACCGACTGTTAAAGTCCGATTGGTTCAACTAACCTTCTGGGAAAAAACAGTTCCCGGAAGGAAGTTTCACTTTATTGCATTGGCGGAATGAAATGGTTCATTCGTAAAATACCAATGAGATGGTTGAAATATAATTCTTTCTCTGGAAACATTGTCGATGGTTTGACTGTGAAAGAAACGACTTGTTTACCAATTTCTGAAGCGGTATTTTCAAACAAGGCAATGCGTTTGCTTTGTTTATCTTCTTCCACAGGAATTCCTTCTAGACATATGTATAATGGCTGAAAATTGCCTACTGCTGTTGGATGTAGAACAACAGCAAGGGAACAAACA
This sequence comes from Bacillus sp. EA-CB0995, assembly GCF_055814245.1. Taxonomy (NCBI): domain Bacteria; kingdom Bacillati; phylum Bacillota; class Bacilli; order Caryophanales; family Bacillaceae; genus Bacillus; species Bacillus sp. EA-CB0995. The sequence goes on from NZ_CP169269.1 coordinate 1,701,658, forward strand.
GATTTATTATTTTTTAATGTGTGAAATTGTAACATATGAGATACACGGTGTTGGTTTGCCTTTGCGATTTCTAGTAACTCATATAAATCGGAGTAACCTTCACCTAGCTGAATAAAACGTTGAATCACGACTTTCCCCTCCTTCTTCTTCTTTTACTGTATCATTTCATTTTTGAAATGAAAAGAAGGTAAAGAAAAACCCTGCCGAAGCAGGGCCCTTCTTACACTAGTATGACTAGCAAGAAGGCAAAGGGAGAGGAGAAACCGGAGGAAGAACTTATGGGGAAACGTAAGTCTTCTCCGCGGTTGGCAACAACATCGAAGGTGATGTTGTTATCTTTATTTATGTCCAAACTATATAAAGATATACATTGTAAAATTAAAATTTCTCTTTTGCTTTTTATTTTTCTTTCGGGTGTTTTATGATAGGATAAAAAAGATGAATATACATAAAGTGAAACTTCTATCAGTGGAAGTCTTACTGTCCGTAAGTAGTAAGTAAGATTGAGCTTACACAAGAATGATTTACATGAACATCTGTTAGAAAGAGATAAAGGTAGTGACAAATTATGAGAGTAGTTTCAGGGAAGTGTAAAGGTCATCCTTTAAAAGCTGTACCAGGTAACACAACGCGTCCAACAACAGACAAGGTGAAAGAAGCCATTTTTAATATTATCGGTCCTTATTTTGACGGTGGTTTAGCTCTTGATTTGTTTGGAGGAAGCGGTGGTCTTGGTATTGAGGCTCTTAGTAGAGGGATAGATAAAGCTATTTTTGTTGATCGTGATGGAAAAGCTATAAAGGTTATCCATCAAAATTTAGAAAGCTGCAGGTTAGAAGCGCAAGCTGAAGTATATAGAAATGATGCAGAACGTGCTGTAAAGGCGCTTATGAAACGTGAGATATCATTCGACCTTGTACTATTAGATCCACCGTATAAAGATCAAAAGATTGTTTCTTTAATTAGTATAATGGATCAACACGGTCTATTGAAAGAAAACGGAATCGTTATGTCAGAGCATGGGGTAGATGTAGAATTACCTGAAACAATTGGAAGACTTGTGAAGGTAAGAGCTGAAAACTATGGTATTACAGCGATTTCGATTTATAAGTATGAAGGTGAGGGGACCGAATGGCAAGCATAGCAATTTCTTCGGGAAGTTTTGATCCGATTACGCTTGGACATTTAGACATTATTAAGAGGGGCGCAAAAGTCTTTAACGAAGTATATGTTGTTGTTTTAAACAATTCATCAAAGAAACCGCTTTTTACAGTAGAAGAGCGTTTAGAATTAATTCGCGAGGCGACAAAAGATATTCCGAATGTAAAGGTTGATTCACACAGTGGCTTATTAGTAGAGTATGCGAGGATGCGTAATGCAAATGCGATTTTACGCGGTTTGCGCGCCGTATCTGATTTTGAATATGAAATGCAAATTACATCCATGAATCGTAAATTAGAAGAGAATGTAGAAACATTTTTTATTATGACAAATAATCAATATTCCTTTTTAAGTTCAAGTATTGTAAAAGAAGTAGCGCGTTATGGTGGTAATGTTGCTGGGCTTGTCCCGCCAATTGTAGAAAGTGCTTTAAAAGAGAAATTTCAAACCCCGTTATGATGAACGGGGTTTTTTGCTATTGATAAGACGCAAGAATAGTAACATAACATATAAATATAAACAAAACAGTGTAAAGGTCGGACCATATGTAACTAGTGCGGCCCATCCTTTTGCCAACAGGGTAGATTGCTTAGATAAAAAGACTGGAATATCATATTGGGTAGGTGAAAAAGAATGTAATCTTTCATAAAGTGGTCCCCAAAATATATATGTATAGATTGGAGCAAGGATACTTTGAATAATTCGTGCGATAAAATATGGTTTAAAACGTATGTCGGTTTCTGCTAAAATACTGGCAACTTGAGCTTGAATTGAAAGACCGCTAAATGCTAAAACGAAACTTGTCATCATGGCTTGTTGTAAAATAGACGTATGCTCTGTTTGACTAATCATTTGGCTCCCGAGTGTCATTTCAAAAAGACCGGATAAAATGGGAAAACTAAAGTAAGGCGAAAGTTGAAATGCAACTAATATTTGTTTCATAATAAGGGCAAGGAAAGTTGTAATATGAAAAACAGTTAGCATTTTATTAAAAACAGAGAATAAAATAATAAACCCGCCAATCATAAGTAATGTTTGAATTGAAGAAGTGATAGCGTCACCGATTAATTTGCCAATGGGTCGTTTTTCTTGTAATCGAGTTTTATGAAGAACGGAAAAGGCGTGTCGTAATGGAATGGGCGTTGAATGTTTCTTCGTTTCTGTTTGTGTGTGTCTATCTTGGTAAAAACGCATGAGTAGTCCAACTGTAAAGTTACTGACATAATGGGCAGCTGCTAAAATTAGTCCTAGTTTTGGATTGTCAAAGAAACCAATCGCTACAGCGCCGAAAATAAATAATGGATTAGAAGAGTTTGTGAAAGACACAAGGCGCTCTGCTTCAATTTGTGTAAGTTGATTTTCTTGGCGTAATCGAGCGCTTAATTTTGCACCTGCAGGAAAACCAGAGGCCATCCCCATTGCCCATACAAATCCTCCGATACCAGGTACACGAAAGAGTGGACGCATAAGGGGTTCTAATAACACACCAATGAACTTTACAATCCCTAGTCCAATTAGAAGTTCTGCAATAATAAAAAAAGGTAGCAGCGAAGGAAAGACAACTTCCCACCATATATTTAAGCCTCGAATAGATGATTGCAGTGCCGCTTGGGGGTGGAGTACGAGAGAAACTGTAAAAAAAGTGACCGATATGGTGAGAAAGCCGGTTTTCCATTTTTCGTACATTTTGTATCCCCCTTTGTCCCAAATGTTCATTTCAGTATACGAGGATACATGGTGAAATTAGACCATAAGTATAAAAAGAGAGTGAAAAAATTTTGAGGGTGAAGAAGATGAGAGAGCCAAAAATTGGATTAGCACTTGGGTCAGGCGGTGCGAAAGGGTTTGCACATGTAGGTGTTATTAAAGTGTTAAGAGAGGCGGGGATACCTATTCATATGATTGCTGGGAGCAGTATGGGGGCGCTAATAGGTACGTTTTATGCTGCAGGATGTAACGTGGACCGTTTGTATCGTTTAGCAACAGTATTTAAGCGAAAATACTATTTGGACTTCACTGTACCTAAAATGGGGTTTATTGCTGGCAAACGTGTGAAGGATATGATTAAAATGTTTACATATAATAAAAAATTAGAAGAACTGGATATCCCGACAGCGGTTGTAGCAACTGATATTCTAAATGGTGAAAAGGTTGTCTTTACACAAGGCTCTATTGCAGATGCTGTCAGGGCAAGTATTTCTGTACCCGGCATATTTGTTCCAGAGAAAATAAATGGAAGGCTATTGGTTGATGGGGGAGTAATTGATCGTATTCCAGTATCGGTAGTGAAAAAATTGGGAGCTGATATTGTGATTGCCGTTGATGTATCCCCTATTAAGGTTAATGGAGAAGTTACATCTATTTACGATGTCATTATGCAAAGTATTGAGATTATGCAGCATGAACTTGTAGTAAATAGACAAATTGCATCAGATCTTATGATGCATCCAGCTGTAGAGCAATTTAGTTCACGGGCCTTTACGAATATAGAAGATATCATTCGTGTTGGAGAAGAAGAGGCGCAGCAGCATATTCAAACGATTTACACCTTGATTGAACAGTGGAAGGAGAAAAAGGATGTTTAAAAAATTTCGGTATTTATACGCATTACTCATTGGAGTTATAGTTGCAATGTTAATTGTGTTTGTTCCTCTGCCATATTATATTACAAAGCCAGGTATGGCAGAGAAATTAGAGCCGTACGTACAAGTTGAGGGAGGGAATAAAGAGAAGGGCGATTTTATGCTCGTTACAGTTTCAATGGGGCGAGCGAATGTTGTTAACTTTCTTTCTGCTAAATTTAATAAGTATGAAGAGATTTTAAAAAAGGAAGAAATTTTACAAAAAGATGAAAGTGATGAAGAGTATCAATTACGCCAAGTGTATGCAATGAAAGAATCTCAAGATGCGGCTATTTATAATGCCTATAAACGAGCAAACTATCCTGTTACGTTTGAAAATCAAGGTGTACTCGTAGCAGGAATTGCAGATGGTATGCCGGCTGCTGAAAAATTAAAACTTGGCGATCGTATTGTTGCTGTTGATGGACAACCATTTCAAACAGCAGAGGAGTTTATTGCGTACATGAAAACAAAAAAACAAAATGATGAAGTAACTATTAAGTATGTACACGAAAAGAATGAGAAAGAAGACAAATTTGTACTAAAACCAATTCCGCAAGATAAAAGTCGTGCTGGCATCGGAGTTTCTATTATTACGGATAAGAAACTTACAGTAAGTCCTAACGTGAAAATTGATGCGCATAAAATTGGAGGGCCTTCTGCTGGGCTTATGTTTACGTTAGAGATTTATAATCAGCTTGTGAAAGAAGATATAACAAAAGGTCACGAAATAGCTGGGACTGGAACAATAAACGAAAAAGGAGAAATCGGTCCAATTGGAGGTATTTCTCAAAAAATAGTTGCAGCTCATAATGCGGGTGCAGAAGTATTCTTTGCTCCAAATGAGAAGGGAGCAAAGAATTCAAATTATAAAGAAGCGGTGAAAACAGCTAAAGATATAAATACAAAAATGAAGATTATACCTGTGGATACGTTAGATGATGCCTTATCATATTTGGACAAAATGTCAGAAAAAAAGTAGATCCTCTCATTTAAGAGAGGATTTTTTTATCTCGCATTAACGGGCAGTAAGACCCCACCTAAAACAAAAAAAAGGTGGGGGTCTTACTGCTGGCATGAGCCCGGTTAGTTGAACTTTATAAAAATACATGTTGCGTTTCGTCATATCGAATCGGATGCTGCGTTATATCTCGCTTTATCATTTCACCGCAAAGGGGCTCTTGTAAAATAGAGAAATAAACAGCGCTTGCTTTTCGATCTATATCTAGAAGGGGATGCTGTAACGTTTTTGTATGAGAAAGCAAAGGGAGAGTTATTTGCTTTTTAATACTTGATATATATGTTTGTCCTTTCTGGGACATGCCAAGTAAACGTATATATTGTGCGTGCTGTTCTATGTGAGTTTTTTGCATTTCTTCTTTCGTTGTGTTTGTTAAAATATGCGTGCAAATACGCTGTAGCCGTGTCCATGTGTAACGTTTTGTTTTTAATACTTCCATAAATCTCATGAATGAGGTCGCTTCCCGAATAGAAGATAAAATCCGATTCTCCAATCCTTCCTCTACTTCATATATATGTTGTAATTGAGATGGTGACATTGTCAGGAGTTTATATTTTAGTAAGTGAAAATAATTCTCCCAGTTATGTAATAGGTGATAGGAATGTTTGTACTGCTCCAAAAGTAGCTTTGTTATATTTGGAACAAAGGGAGCAATTGCTGAAAAAGTTTTCTGTTCATGAAATAATTGTTTGCGAATGCTCGTTGCACTGGCAATTCGTTCATCTTGAAATGTTTCATCATGATAATGTGAAGCAAAACGCTTAATTGTACTTGCTTTTATTGAACTTTTCTGCTCAATAATTGCTTCTGTGTAATGCAGTCCTAAAATATTATTTGGCTCTGAGACATCAATAGTAGCCATGTTTTTTTGTAAGGATGCAAATGCCTCAGAAGTGGCTTTTGCATAACTCATTCCGGTTTTGGTATATTGTTGTACAAGATGATTAAATAAATCCTGCTCAGTCTGGCGTATAGTAATTGTATTGTGGAAATGTTCAATATTACCATTTTCGCTTCCAAAGCAAATCTCAGAGACGCGAAGAGCATCTAATATTGAAATAGCACCGTTGGCAAATGTTTCAGCTTTTTGCGTTGCAAAGGCATAGGGAAGTTCGACGACAACATCTATTCCATTTGCTAATGCCATTTGTGTTCGTGCCCATTTTGAAACTAGTGCCGGCTCTCCTCGCTGTAAAAAGGGCCCGCTCATAACAGCGATGATTATATCGGCATTTGTTAACTTTTTGGTTTGTTGCACATGATAAGCATGACCGTTGTGAAACGGATTATATTCAACAATAATGCCGCTAGCTTTTATAATAATCTCTCCTTTCAGTGTAGCATCTTTTCCTAAAACATGATAATCTATATATTATTTCCTATAATGACTCCATTATAGTGTAAAGAAAAAATATTGACAAATATACAACGGCTAGCTATAATTTTGTTTGTTGCCTTGAGGTGATATGATATGAAATGGTCCATCCATCAATTGAACAAATATCGACAAAAAGGACTCACGTTGGATGAGATGGTAGATGTAAGTGAGCTGAAAAATGTTGAGAAAGATGTTCGAGACGTTACTCCTGTTCATGTGACAGGTAGAGTTGATTTTGGCTCCAACAAATTTACGTTCCATCTACATATAACAGGAAGCATGGTATTACCATGTTCTAGAACGTTAGTAGATGTAACATTACCATTTGACATTGAAACAACTGAGGTGTTCTTAGTTTCGAAAGAAGATTACGAAACCGAAGCAGATTTTCATTACTTAGAAGGAGAAGTACTTGACTTACTCCCTGTAATTAAGGAAAATATACTATTGGAGATTCCAATGCAAATTTTCAGTGAGGATGTTTCAGACGGAACACCGATGCAAGGTCGAGACTGGCAAGTGATTTCGGAAAAAAGCGAAGAAAAGCCTGTTGATCCAAGATTAGCAGGACTTGCGAAGTTTTTTGACAAATAATCAGAAGACCGGTTCAGGCCTTCATATGAAAATAACTCTCTCTTTTAAGGAGGTGGGAAGAATGGCTGTACCTTTTAGAAGAACTTCTAAAACAGTAAAAAGAAAGCGTCGTACGCATTTCAAATTATCAGTACCTGGTATGGTAGAGTGCCCAAGCTGTGGTGAAGCGAAGTTAGCTCACCGTGTATGTAAAGCATGCGGTACTTACAAAGGTAAAGAAGTAATCAGCAAGTAATTGCGGAAATAAACGCAGGAGGGAAACCTTCTGCGTTTATTTTTTTAACTTTTTCTTTACATGTTATTCTTCTATCTTTTCTAGTAACTGCATATGTTTAATAAAAAATGCATAAGGAGGACTAGAGAGATGGCAACAACAAGACAAGATGCATGGACTGATGATGAAGATTTACTTCTGGCAGAAGTAGTGCTCCGGCATATTCGTGAAGGGGGAACGCAACTTTCTGCCTTCAAAGAAGTAGGAAGACATTTATCACGTACACCTGCTGCTTGTGGATTTCGCTGGAATTCTTACGTACGTAAACAATATAAAGAACTTATTGAAGAAGCAAAGCGGATAAGAAAAGCTGAAAATTATGAAGTGCAAGAACAAAAGAAAGAGAAAATAACTTCTCTTTCATTAACGTTAGAAGATGTAATTGTCTTTTTACAAAGATATAAGGAAGAAGAAGAAAAGACGGATTTATATAAAAAAATTGAAGTGTTGCAAAGGGAAAAAGAGGGGCTTTTGCAGCAGTTGTCGTTGTATGAAGAAGAGTATCGCACTTTATTTGATTATATTGACAAAAAAGAAGTGCGATGGTATTAGAGCCTTCCGAAAAAGAGAGAAAATTGGAAAAAGGAATACTTGAAAAAACATCAAAATAAAAACAGCTGAATTACAGCTGTTTTTATTTTTAAGCAGATTCACTGTTTGTAACCGCATTCAAATTTTCGTTTGGATGCCAGATGTAAAAATCTCCATCATCAATGGTTACTTTTTCGAAGTGTAATTTTTCCCAGAAAACAGCAGATTGTACGCGAGCAATTGTTTTGATAGGAAGGTGCAATTGTTTTGTATAATTGACCAGCATCTTACCAAATCCTTGTTTTTGGAATGTTGGCAACACTTCGAGTTTAAAAAGCTCTACATAAGGGCCAGTAAACAAATTGTTAACAGACGGTTGTTTCGTATACAAACTCATGCGTGCTATAAGAGAACCACCGTAATAAATTCCATAAAAAGGGGATTCACTATCGTTTTCGATGATATTTGCTTGTAAATCTTCTAACATAGATAATTCTTCAGCACCGCAACCTTTAAATTTTTTAAACTCTTCTAACGTTTTATAATTGATGAGCAAGCGCTCAACTTTGGGAAAGTGCATGTAATCACATCCTCTTCTTGGTGTAAAAATAAAGAAAAGTATAAATATTTATAATAGTATTATAACGCATTTTTTTATTTTTATGAAGAAAAGAGATAATTCTTTCAGTATTTTTTTGAAAAGTCTGCTAAACTTATTCTATAAACTATAAAGTGAAACTTTCATGAGCGGGGTTTCTTTCCTACTGATGGAAAGCTTTCGACAATTAGGCTTTTACGGACAGTCGTCCTCAATATGTCGCCTTCGCTTCTCCTGAATCTTAAGATGCGGGGTATACTGTCTGTGAATAGCGGGATAAAAATGGAGGCCTTTGTAGAATGGAGATTGGAATTGTTGGACCGGGAGCAATCGGGCTCCTTTTTGCATTTTATTTAGAAAAAAATCAGCAGGCTGTTACACTATATACACGAACAGTAGAACAAGCGGAACGATTGAACGAGTGCGGGATTACATGCGTACACAACGGTGTGAGAGAAACTGTATATCCGCTTGTAAGTCCTTTAGAGGATATAAAAAACAAAACACATGATTATACATTTGTTGCTGTGAAGCAATATCATTTGGAAGCAATATGGCCTTATTTGCAAGAAAATCGGCTTATTTTCTTGCAAAATGGGATGGGGCATCTTCATATATTGCAACAGATGCAAAATACCAGCGTTGCGGTAGGAATTGTAGAGCACGGGGCGAAAAAAGAAAATATTAGTACCGTCCATCATACTGGAATAGGCAGTACGAAATTTGGGCTCATACATGGAGAAGAGGAACAATTTGAATCTCTATTTACTGCATTCTCTTCCAGTCTATTTCCGATAGTGATTGAAAAAGACTGGAAGCAAACAATGCTGCATAAACTTGTCGTCAATGCGTGTATTAATCCCTTAACTGCATTGTTTGGTGTACAAAATGGTGAGTTATTGACAAATCCATCGTTTTACAAAGTGATGAAGCAAGTATTTTCGGAAGTGATGGAAATTGTAGGTGATTCAAAATGTGGTGAGTATTGGGAACGTGTATGTACAGTATGTAAAAATACGGCTCATAATACTTCATCTATGTTAATGGATGTACAAAATAATAGAAAAACAGAAATTGATGCAATTGTTGGTTATTTAATTCGAGAGGCAGAACAGCAACAAAAATCAGTTCCAACGCTCTCCTTTTTGTATCATTCCATAAAAGGATTAGAAAGATAAGAGATATTCTTTGCTTTTATAACGAACATTGACTACAATTTGGTTGGTGAGAGATCAGGATATGAAAGGAAGAAGTATATGGAGATAAAAGAAATCTCTGTCCCGCTTCAAGGAATTGTTGGGGACTATTTGAAACATAAAAAAGAGATTCAAGAATGCTTTGATTATCCGATAACGGAAGATGGCTTTGTAAGACGTATACATGATTTGCGAAATAGACAGTATCCAAGGCAAGAGTTAGTATCACATTTATTGCAATATAATCAAGAATTGAATGCGGGAGAAAAAACACTTCAAAATATCCATGCTTTGTTAGAGGAAGATACATATGTTGTTATTGGTGGACAACAAGCAGGGTTGTTAACTGGTCCTCTTTACACAATTCATAAAATCATATCTATTTTACAACTTGCAAAGGAAAAGGAAGCGGCGCTTGGGGTACGGGTTGTTCCTGTTTTTTGGATTGCTGGAGAAGATCATGACATTGATGAAATTAACCATGCGTTCGTTACGAAAAATGGAAAGGTGAAAAAGACAATTTTCCATGAACGCCATCCATATAAAGCGAGTGCTTCTGAAATGGAGATTTCTATTGAGGATTGTAAACGTTGGATAGAAGAAATCTTTAAAACATATCCAGAAACAAAATATACAAAAGACGTATTGGATTTTATAGATGAGTGTTTACAGCAATCGCGGACATATGTTGATTTCTTTGCGCATCTTATTACAAAGTTATTTACACACTCAGGTTTAATTCTTGTAGATTCTCATCATCCAATCCTTCGAAATATGGAAGTGCCTTTTTTCAAAGAAACATTAGCACGATATAAAAATGTGCAAGAAGGGCTTAATGCTCAGCAACGTGTATTACGTGAGCAAGGATATAAACCGATTATTGAAACAAAACAGAATGCTATTCATGTTTTTATGAAAATCAATGGAGAGCGTCTTCTGTTAGAAGAAGAAGAAGGACGTTTTATTTGTAAAGAGGGGATGTATTCATTTTCGTATGAGGAGCTCATAGAAAGGATGGAGAGTCACCCTGAACAATTTAGTAACAATGTTGTAACAAGACCGCTTATGCAAGAATTTGTTTTCCCTACGCTCGCATTTATTGGTGGGCCAGGAGAAATTGCATATTGGAGCGAATTACAACAAGTGTTTCATGCAATGGATTTTCAAATGCCACCGGTTGTGCCGCGTTTGACAATCAGTTATTTAGCGCGCGATATTGAAACTGATTTACAAGATTTGCAGCTACAAGAGAGCGAAGTGTTTAATAAAGGTATTACTGCACTCCGAGAAAAGTGGCTGTCTATGCAAGTTGAAGAGCCGATAGACAATCAATTTACTCATGCGGCGGAGCAAATCGGGGCGATTCATACATCTTTACAACAATTTGTACAAAAAGTAAATCCAGGTCTGCGAGATTTTGCAAAGAAAAATGAGTTGAAAATTATGCAACAACTTGAATTGTTAGAGCGAACACTTCGAGCGGATTTTGAGAGAAAACATGAAGTGCAGCTTAATAAATTCCGGCGAATTGAAAATTCTTTACAACCTCTATATGCGCCGCAAGAACGAGTATGGAATATTTGCTATTACTTAAATATTTACGGACTTGATTTTGTGGAAAGGGTTATGAAGCAAACTTTTAGTTGGACTGGAAAACAGCATATTATAAAATTATAAAATCTTGCTCTTAAGAGCAGGATTTTATTTTATTTTGTGGAATTAACTGTAAAATAATTTTATTTACTATGTAAATCTTAGCATGTAAAAGCTGAGAGCACTCTTTTTTTGAAGAACAGTACTTTTTTTGACAAAATGAAAGTAGGTTATTATCTTTTTCGACATGTTTTTATGTATTTTCCCGCAAAAGATGATAAAATTTAGTATATAATAAGGTGACATGACTATTAGTAGGGAGCTGTGTTCCCACTAATTGTCATCCATAACAATCAGACTCTTAGGGGCAGTTATCTCAATTCCTCATAATTTTGCGGATTGACTGTTAAAGCGGGATAAAAAGATGCGTCAAGAGGATTATTTTGCAAAAAGTAGGTGCAACAATGTTTAAACATGTAACAGTGCTTTTAAAAGAAACAGTAGATGGTTTAGAAATTAAACCAAATGGTACATATGTGGATTGTACGCTAGGAGGTGGAGGTCATAGTGCTTATTTACTATCTCAACTTTCCGAAGAAGGAAGACTAATTGCATTTGATCAAGATGAGATTGCAATTCAAAATGCAGAAGAAAAATTCTCTTCTTACAACGGCCAATTTATAACTGTAAAAAGTAACTTTCGCTATTTGAAGGAAAGATTATATGAATTAGGAATTACAGAAGTAGACGGTATTTTATTTGATTTAGGTGTTTCTTCCCCGCAATTAGATACACCAGAACGTGGATTTAGTTATCATCACGATGCTCCGCTTGACATGCGCATGGATCAAGATGCCCCATTAACAGCATATGACGTTGTAAATAGTTGGTCATATGAACAACTTGTAAGAATCTTTTTTCAATATGGTGAAGAAAAATTTTCAAAGCAAATTGCAAGGAAAATTGAAGCGTACCGTGAGAAAAAGCCAATTGAAACAACTGGAGAGTTAGTGGAATTAATTAAAGAAGGGATTCCAGCTCCGGCACGTCGAACTGGCGGACATCCTGCGAAGCGAGTATTCCAAGCAATTCGTATTGCAGTTAATGATGAATTGAAAGTGTTTGAGGAAGCGTTGGAAGCGGCGATTGACGTAACGAAAACAGGCGGACGAATTAGCGTTATTACATTCCATTCGTTAGAAGATCGCATTTGTAAAGTGACATTTAAAAAACATAGTACAACACCTCAGCTTCCACCAGGATTACCAATTATTCCTGATGAATACAAACCAAAGTTGAAGCTAATTACAAGAAAGCCAATTTTACCTTCTGATGTGGAATTAGAAGAAAATAACCGAGCGCGTTCTTCAAAGCTACGAATTGCTGAAAAATTATAAAAAGGAGAGAGAGGTATGACAAATTTAGCCGTTAAGTATAAAAAGCAGCAAGTAGAAGTACAATCTCAAGCTCCGCAGCAAGTGATACAGCCAGGTGCGAAAACAAAAATTACAAGAATTGAAAAATTATTGTATGTTGCATTTATTGGCTTTTTATTGTATGCATGTGTAGCATTTATTGGGAATAAAGCGGCGTTATATGAAGCTGATGCAAAAGTAACAAAAATGGAAAGCACACTTACAAAACAAAAAAATACAAATCAAGAATTACAGGCTGAAACTGAAAAGCTAACACGTTATGATCGCATTGCGGAAATTGCAAAAAAACATGGGCTTGAAATCAATGCGAATAATGTAAAAGGCTTAAATTAATCCAATAGGTGTGAAGAAGAGATGAATACACGTAAATTTCATACCAACAAAGGAGCAGGGTTCTTCATCAAGGTTTTTCTCCTGCTCTTTTTTCTGTTGTTAGCCCGCTTTCTTTATATTGAAGCAACAAAAACAGTGCATGGAGTAGATTTAGAGGCACTTGCGCAGCAAAAACATAATAAAAGCGGGGTACTCGAAGCAAATCGAGGAACCATTTATGATCAAAATGGTTATGTGCTTGCTCAAGATGCAAATTCATATAAGATGGTTGCTACTTTAAAAGGGCAAAATCATATAGAAGACAAAGAAGATGCTGCAGTGAAACTATCGAAAGTACTTGATGTAAGTAAAGAAGAAATTTTGAAGTACTTAAATAAAGACCTTACACAAGTAGAGTTTGGATCAATTGGAAGAAATTTAACGAAAGAAAAGAAGGACGAAATTGAAAGTTTAGATATAAAAGGAATTTCTTTTGTTACAGAAAAGGCAAGGGTATATCCGAACGGTGATTTTGCTTCGTACGTACTTGGATATGCTAAGCCGAATGATGAAGGAATTGGAGAAGGACAGTTCGGACTTGAAAAAAGTTTAGATAAATATTTGCGTGCTTCTAACGGAAGCGTAACGTATACGGGTGATACGAAAGGTGTCTCGCTAGAAGAGAAAAAATGATGTAAAGCCTCCTAAAAATGGAGATAATGTATATTTAACAATTGACCAACGTATTCAAAGCTTTCTAGAAGATGCGATGGAAGAAGCGGAAAAACATTATGATCCATCAATGTTAATCGGAGTTGTAGCGGATCCAAAAACAGGAAAAATTTTAGCGATGTCTAGTAGGCCAAGTTATGATCCAAATAAACGAGACATTGATTATTTTTTAAATGATCCCATTGCTAATGCTTATGAACCAGGTTCGACAATGAAAATCTTTACGTTAGCGGCCGCGATTAATGAAGGTGTATACAATGGCCAAGAGTATTATCAATCTGGTACGTACAAAGTAGGGAATTCGATAATTAAAGATCATAATAATGGTGCAGGATGGGGCTCTATTACGTTTGATGAAGGTGTTGAGCGCTCATCAAACGTTGCTTTCGCTATTCTAGGGAATGAAAAGTTGGGACCCGATCGTTTCCATCAATACATTCAAAAATTTCACTTAGATCAAAAGACAGGAATTGATTTGCCTGGAGAAGGTGAAAATACAATTTTATTTGATAAGCAAATTCAGCAGGTAACAACGGCATTTGGACAAGGTTCTACAGTAACTCCAATTCAACTTGTGCAAGCGGCTACTGCAATTGCTAACGACGGAAAAATGATGAAGCCGTATGTAGTTGATAAGATTGTAGATCCAACGGATAATAAAGTTGTCGAGGATCACAAACCGGAAGTGGTAGAAGAACCGGTTACAAAAGAGACTGCAGAACACGTAAGGCAATTGTTAGAACAAGTTGTAACATCACCTAAAGGAACGGGAACAGCGTATAAACTTGATAACTATTCTGTTGGTGGTAAAACCGGAACAGCACAAATTCCGGATGGAAAAGGCGGTTACATGACAGGACGAGAAAATTATATTTTCTCATTCCTTGGTATGGCACCAATAGATGATCCGCAGCTTGTTATCTATTTAGCAGTTAAGCAGCCTAAATTAAAAGATACTGAATACGGTGCACAACCGTTAGCTGAAATGTTTAAATCTGTAACGGAAAATAGTTTAGAGTATTTAAAGATTAAACCGAATGAAGTAAAAGATGTGAATAAACAAACAAAAGAGCAGCAAGCTGCTGTTCCAGATGTAACAGGCAAAACGATGGGAGAAGCAAAAGAAATATTAGAAAAGGCAAAGTTTCGACCTGTTGTGTTAGGAGAGGGAAAAGTTAAACAACAAGTGCCAAAAGCGAATGAAAAAACGTTACCGGGTGATCGAGTATTTTTAGTAGGAGATCAACCGAAAATGCCGAATATTAATGGTTGGGCACTTCGTGATGTCATGAATTTAGCGGAAGTATTAAATCTAGATTTGAAACTTTCAGGTACAGGATATGTAACAGAACAGAGTGTTGCTGAAGGTACGCCGTTAAAAGAACGAACTCCGTTAGAAGTAAAACTTGTTCCACCTCTTGAACCACAGCAAGAAGCGGAGAAGGAGCCAAGTAAAAAGGAAGGCACTTAACATAGGAAAAGTAGGCGTGTTCTAATTAAATACGTACAAGCATATATTGGAACAAGTGAAGCGTAAAGGAGGCTTGTTCCAATATGCGTGTATCGAATGTAACAGTAAGAAAACGGCTTATTTTTGTGCTTATATCTGGTATACTGATTTTTACAATTATCGATATTCGTCTTGGATATGTGCAGTTTTTTCTTGGGAATATGTTAACAGATCGTGCGAAAGATTCATGGAGCCGTAATATTACATTTGAACCTGAGCGAGGGAAAATTGTAGATCGAAATGGTGTAGAGCTGGCAACAAATAAAAGTGCACCAACTGTCTTTGTGGTACCAAGGCAAATTGAAAAACCAGCAGAGACTGCAGAGAAATTAGCTGCAGTTTTAGGTGTGTCGAAAGAAGAAATCTATCAGCGTCTTACGAAAAAAGAGTCCATAGTGAGATTAGACAAAGGCGGGCGGAAAATTTCTCATGACAAGGCAAAAGAAGTTAGGGCTTTAAGTTTAAAAGGTGTATATATCGCTGAAGATTCCATTCGATATTATCCGTTTGGAAAATATCTATCACATGTGCTTGGATTTGCTGGGAGTGATAACCAAGGACTTATGGGGCTGGAGTCATATTATGACAAAGAATTAAATGGTGACAAAGGATATGTTCGTTTTTTTGCTGATGCGAAAGGACAGCGTATGCCGAACATTGGTGATGATTATAAAGAACCTGGAGATGGCTTGGATTTAAAGTTAACAATTGATTCACGTATTCAGACGATCATGGAGAGAGAATTAAATATTGCGGATTCGACGTATCATCCAGATGGAATGATAGCAATTGCTATGAACCCAAATAATGGTGAGATTTTAGGTATGTCTAGCCGACCAAGTTTTGATCCAGCAGATTTCAGAAGTGTTTCACCGGAAGTATTTAACCGAAATCTACCTGTATGGAGTACATATGAACCAGGATCCACATTTAAAATTATTACACTTGCAGCTGCTTTAAATGAAAATTTAGTAGACTTGGAGAAAGATACGTTTTATGATGATGGAGCGGCAGAAGTTGGCGGTGCAAGATTACGTTGCTGGAAAGCAGGGGGACACGGTAGCCAAACATTTTTAGAGGTTGTTCAAAACTCTTGTAACCCAGGGTTTGTAGAGCTTGGAGAACGTCTAGGAAAAGAAAAGCTGTTTCAATATATTCGTGATTTTGGATTTGGTGAAAAAACGGGCATTGATTTACAAGGAGAAGGTAAAGGGATTTTATTTGATTTAAAAAAAGTAGGGCCTGTTGAGCAAGCGACGACAGCATTTGGGCAAGGGGTGTCTGTTACCCCTATTCAACAAGTTGCAGCAGTAGCTGCTGCTGTAAATGGAGGCACGTTATATAAGCCGTACATTGCGAAAGAGTTTATAGATCCAACTACGAATAAAGTGATTAGTAAAACAACGCCTGTTGCGAAGAGACAAGTTATTTCCAAGGAAACATCTGAAAAAGTGCGTTATGCACTTGAAAATGTTGTGGCAAAAGGTTCAGGTAAAGGTGCTTATATTGATGGTTATCCTGTCGGAGGAAAGACTGGTACAGCCCAAAAAGTAAAAGATGGGAAATATTTAGATAACAACTATATCGTGTCATTCATTGGATTTGCACCAGTAGATGATCCGCAAATTGTTGTGTATGTCGCAGTAGACAATCCAAAAGGGGTTACACAATTTGGCGGGGTTGTAGCTGCACCAATCGTTGGGAATATCCTTCGTGATGTTTTGCCAGTGATGGGAGTAGAGCCTAGAAAAGAGCAAATTGAAAAGAAATTAACTTGGGATGAGACGCCTTTAATAGAAGTTCCTAATGTAGTAGGCATGGATCGAAAGGAATTACAAAATCAACTTGTTGATTTACAATTGGATGCTAGCGGCGAAGGAGACAAAGTGGTCGAACAATCTCCAAAGCCCGGCACGAAAGTAAAAGCAGGATCAAAGGTTCGAATATACTTTAATTAAGTACGAAGTGCTTATTTACGATACAATAACATTCAACTAACTAGCAGTGAGACACTTGTTTCTCACTGCCTGTTAATTAATAAATTATGCTCTTATATATGGAGTTCTTTGAAACTATCCATTTATAAGAGATAAATAAAGAGTAGAGAGGGTTTAAAGAAATGAAGTTGCATACACTTGTATCAAGTTTGCATGATTTTCCGGTTGTTCCAAAAGAAAATCCGGAAATTACATCTATTGAAGCGGATTCGCGTAAAGTGACAAATGGAAGTTTATTTGTATGTATAAAAGGTTTCACGGTTGATAGTCATGAATTTGCCAAGCAAGCAGCCGCGCAAAGGTGCGGCTGCTATTGTTGCGGAAAGACCTATTGATGTTGACGTTCCAGTTGTACTTGTTAAAGATACAGTACGTTCTTTAGCGGTGTTAGCAGATTATTTTTATGGGCAGCCAACGCAAAAGTTACATTTAATTGGAATTACAGGTACAAATGGAAAGACAACAACATCGCATATAATGAACGAAATTATGCGTGCGCATGGACATAAAACAGGATTAATTGGAACAATTAATATGAAAATAGGTGACGAAACGTTTGAAGTGAAAAACACAACACCAGATGCATTAACATTACAAAAGACGTTCCATAAAATGATTGAACAAAATGTAAATAGTGCTGTTATGGAAGTATCTTCACATGCGTTGCACCTTGGAAGAGTACATGGATGTGACTACGATGTAGCAGTGTTTACGAATTTAACGCAAGATCACTTAGATTATCATAAAACAATGGAAGAGTACAAACATGCAAAGGGCTTATTATTTGCACAGCTTGGTAATAGCTATTCTCATAACCGTGTAAAATATGCTGTATTAAATAATGACGATGCCGCAGCAATAGATTATATGAAAAGTACGGCAGCGACGGTAATTACGTATGGTATTGATACGAAAAGTGATGTAATGGCGAAAAATATTGAGATGACAAATGCTGGCACGGCTTTTACACTGGTAACTCCGAATGAAAGCATCGAGATTACGATGAAGTTAATTGGGAAATTTAATGTCTATAATGTACTAGCTGCAACTGCAGCATGTCTCGTTTCTGGTGTAGCTTTACAAACGATTATTGATGTTGTGAAAGAATTAAAAGGTGTACCTGGGCGTTTTGAAGTTGTTGATAGAGGTCAAGATTTTACAGTCATTGTTGACTATGCGCATACACCGGATAGTTTAGAAAACGTATTGATGACAACGAAACAATTTGCAAAAGGAAATGTGTATTGTATCGTTGGCTGTGGTGGGGATCGAGATCGTACGAAACGACCAATTATGGCGAATGTCGCATCTCAGTACGCAACGCACGCAATTTATACATCAGACAACCCACGCAGCGAACAGCCCAAAGCAATTCTTGATGATATGATAGAAGGTATAAAAGGGAATAATTATGAAGTGGTTGTTGATCGAAAAGAAGCGATATCTCGTGCTGTTGCTGAGGCAAAAGCTGGAGATATTATTATAATTGCTGGTAAAGGTCATGAAACATATCAAATTATCGGTACAGAAGTACATCATTTTGACGATCGTGAAGTTGCTGGGGAGGCAATTGCACAACGTTTAAGCATGAAAGAATAACAACAAGAGAGGGGGACTAAATATGCTTGAACAAGGATTATTAATTACAGTTGGGGTGGCATTTTTAATTTCTGTTGCGTTGTCACCAATTTTTATTCCATTTTTACGCCGTTTAAAGTTTGGACAGAGCATTCGTGATGAAGGTCCGAAGTCACATCAAAAGAAATCTGGAACACCGACTATGGGCGGAATTGTTATTTTTATTTCAATTATGATTACGTCTATTATTATGATGTTTAAGTTTCAAAAGAGCGCTGAGACATATTTATTGCTTCTAGTTACATTTGGTTATGGTTTAATCGGATTTCTTGATGATTACATTAAAGTTGTTAAAAAAAGAAATCTTGGTTTGACATCAAAACAAAAATTAATAGGGCAGTTTGTTATTGCGGTAGCTTTCTTTATCATTGCAAAGGGCCAAGGATTTGATACACATTTAAGTATTCCAGGAACAGAAATTAAGTTTGACTTACACTGGGCATACTTTATTCTTGTTCTCTTTATGTTGATAGGAGCTTCAAACGCAGTTAACTTAACTGATGGGCTAGATGGATTATTAGCAGGAACAGCTGCCATTGCATTTGGTGCGTATAGTATTATTGCTTTTGCTCAGGAGCAGTACACAATTGCTATTTTTTGTATGGCAGTTGTTGGAGCTGTATTAGGGTTTTTAGTATTTAATGCTCATCCTGCAAAAGTATTTATGGGAGATACAGGATCTTTAGCACTTGGTGGTGCTTTAGCTGCTGTTTCAATTTTAACGAAAACAGAGTTATTATTAGTTATCATTGGTGGGATGTTTGTTATTGAAACGCTTTCTGTTATTATTCAAGTCGTTTCGTTTAAAACACGAGGAAAGCGTGTATTCAAAATGAGTCCGCTTCATCACCACTATGAATTATGCGGTTGGTCAGAATGGCGCGTAGTTGTAACGTTCTGGTCAGTAGGGCTTTTATTTGCAATGTTAGGAATTTATATCGGGGTGTGGATGTAATTGAAAACGATAACTGACTATCAAAATAAAAATATTCTTGTATTAGGTATGGCAAAAAGCGGTTATGCTGCAGCTGTTTTATTAAAGAAGCTTGGAGCAAATGTAGTTGTAAATGATAGCAAGCCGCTAGCTGAAAATCCGTTAGCGATAGAGTTGCAAGGTCAAGGCGTGGAAGTTGTATGTGGTGGTCATCCCTTAGAATTATTAGAGAAAAATATTTCTCTTGTTGTAAAAAATCCAGGGATTCCGTATTCTAATCCGTTACTTGTCGCGGCAAAAGAAAAAAATATTCCGATGGTAACAGAAGTAGAATTAGCATATCGCATTTCGGAAGCACCGTTTATTGGGATTACAGGGTCTAATGGAAAAACAACGACAACAACATTAACATTTGAAATGTTAAAAGAAGGAGAAAAACATCCTGTTATTGCTGGAAATATCGGTACGGTAGCATGTGAAGTTGCACAAGATGTAACTGAACAAGAAGTGGTTGTAACAGAACTTTCTTCATTTCAATTAATGGGTATTGAAACGTTTCAACCGAAGATTGCAGTGCTTTTAAACTTATTTGAAGCACACTTAGATTATCACGGTACGAAGAAAGAGTACGGTTTAGCAAAAGCGAATATCTTTAGAAATCAAACTGAAAATGACTATAGCGTCATTAATGCTGACGATGAAGATGTAATGATGTTGTCTGAGCAAAGTAAAGGACAAAAAGTGTACTTTTCTACGACGAAAATTATTGAAGACGGCGCTTGTGTAAAAGATGGTGCTCTTTACTTTAAAGGTGAAAAAGTTATTGATATTTACGATATTGTATTACCGGGTAAACATAATTTAGAAAATATACTAGCTGCTATGAGTATTGCAAAGCTTATGGGCGTTGCTAATGAAGCGATTATAGCAGTCTTAAAACGTTTTACAGGTGTAAAGCATCGTTTAGAGTATGTAACGACGATTGGAAACCGTAAGTTTTATAATGATTCAAAAGCAACAAATATGCTGGCGACAGAAAAAGCATTGTCTGCATTTACGCAACCAGTAATTTTATTAGCGGGTGGGCTAGATCGTGGTAATGAATTTGATGATTTAATCCCATACTTTGGGCATGTGAAGGCACTGCTTACATTTGGACAAACTGCACCTAAGCTTGTGAAAGCTGCAGAAAAGGCTGGAATGAAAGTTATTAAATGTGTCGATAATGTGGAACAAGCGGTACAAGAAGCATATGCTCTTTCAGAAGAGGGAGACGTGATTCTTTTATCTCCTGCATGTGCAAGCTGGGACCAATTTAAAACATTTGAAGAAAGAGGAGACATGTTTATACAAGCTGTGCATAAGCTAGTATAAAGTGAAAGAATCATCAGTGGATTGTTCCTACTGATGATTCTTTTATAGGTAGATAAAATGAAACTCCTATTGGCGGGATCTTTCTTCGTCTTCCACTGATGAAAAGCTTTCACCAATGGGGTTCTTACAGGGAGTTATCTCACACCTATCTTCTTTGATTTCTTGCAATCTTGAGGTGGGAGTCATACTGCCTGCAAGTAGCCAGAGATAAATGATGCTTCGTTTGTGAAAAAGTAGGGCTAACGAAAAGCTGCTTTCAAAGAGGTGATGCTCATTGCCAACAAAGAAGACTCCTGATTTTATTCTTATTATTGTGACATTGTTACTTTTGACGATAGGACTGGTGATGGTATACAGTGCTAGCGCTGTATGGGCTTCGTATAAAATGGGAGATTCATTCTTTTTTGCAAAACGTCAATTGTTATTTGCTGGTCTTGGTGTCGTTGCTATGTTTTTTATCATGAAGATTGATTATTGGGTGTGGCGTACATACTCCAAGGTGATTTTACTTATCTGTTTCGTTCTTCTTATTCTAGTTTTAATTCCTGGAATTGGACTGGTACGAGGCGGAGCTCGAAGTTGGATTGGTGTAGGTGCATTCTCTATTCAGCCTTCTGAGTTTATGAAGTTTGCGATGATTATTTTTTTAGCGAAATTTTTATCGGAAAAACAAAAAATGATTACGTCTTTCAAACGAGGATTACTTCCTGCGCTTAGTTTCGTGTTTGTTGCATTTGGTATGATTATGTTACAACCCGATTTGGGGACAGGAACGGTAATGGTTGGAACATGTGTTGTTATGATTTTTGTTTCGGGAGCACGTATTTTTCATTTTGCAATGTTAGGATTGATAGGAGTTGCAGGATTTGTAGGGCTTATTGCATCAGCACCGTATCGAATAAAGCGTATTACATCATATTTAGATCCATGGTCGGATCCGCTAGGAAGTGGATTTCAGATTATTCAATCGTTACTTGCAATCGGACCGGGGGATTATTTGGGCTCGGTCTTGGACAAAGTAGACAAAAATTTTTTTACTTACCAGAGCCGCAAACAGACTTTATTTTTGCGATACTATCCGAAGAATTAGGTTTTATTGGTGGTTCGTTTGTGTTATTATTATTTAGTCTGTTGTTATGGCGTGGGATTCGTGTAGCGTTAGGAGCGCCAGACCTATACGGTACTTTTTTAGCAGTCGGGATTGTGGCGATGATTGCGATTCAAGTGATGATTAACATCGGTGTTGTAACTGGATTAATGCCGGTTACAGGAATTACCTTGCCATTTTTAAGCTATGGTGGGTCTAGCTTGACCCTTATGTTAATGGCGATTGGAGTATTACTAAATATAAGTCGTCATTCTCGCTACTAAACCCTGTTGTTATGACAGGGTTTTTCGTATGTGAAAACGGAAACAAAGCGATTGATATACGAATGGCATACATAAAATGAAACTTCTATCAGTAAGGTTAGTTGAATCAATTAGACTTTTACTGCCCGTGAGCAGCGGGATAATAGAAAAAAGAAGCGGAGGAACAGGCAGTGCGAGTATTAGTCAGCGGTGGTGGAACAGGTGGGCATATTTATCCAGCTCTTGCGTTAATTCGAGAAATCAAAAAAATACATCCTGAGGCAAGATTTTTATATATTGGTACGGAAAATGGTTTGGAAAGTAAAATTGTTCGCAAAGCCGGCATTCCATTTCAATCCATTGTTATTAGCGGATTTAAACGGAAATTATCAATGGATAATGTGAAAACGGTGATGCGTTTTGTAAAAGGTGTACAAGATAGTAAACGTTATATTCGCCGTTTTAATCCAGATGTTGTAATTGGAACAGGTGGTTATGTATGTGGTCCAGTTGTATATGCAGCTGCCAAACTTGGTATTCCAGCAATTGTACATGAACAAAATAGTGTACCTGGTGTAACAAATAAATTTTTGAGTCGCTACGTGAATAAAGTAGCGGTTTGTTTTGATGCGGCAACAGAACATTTCCCGCAAAATAAAGTTGTGATGACAGGAAATCCTCGTGCTTCGGAAGTAATGAACCAAAATGGTATGAAAGGCAAGCGTTCGGTGGGATTATCTCTTTCAAAAAAATCAGTATTAATTTTTGGAGGAAGCCGAGGCGCTAGACCGATTAACGAT
This sequence comes from Bacillus sp. EA-CB0995, assembly GCF_055814245.1. NCBI lineage: Bacteria > Bacillati > Bacillota > Bacilli > Caryophanales > Bacillaceae > Bacillus > Bacillus sp. EA-CB0995. Next base: position 1,724,708 of record NZ_CP169269.1, read on the forward strand.
GCGTTTTTAGAAGCAATTGAACAATTTGGTAATAAAAATTATGAAGTATTGTACGTTACAGGTGAAGTACATTATGATAAAGTAATGGAAGCTGTGAAACAAAAAGGGAATCCGCAAAATGTTATTATTAAGCCGTTTATTGATAATATGCCAGAAGTACTTACTGGGATAGACCTTGTTGTTTCGCGTGCAGGTGCTACAACGTTAGCTGAATTGACAGCTTTAGGGAAACCCAGTGTCTTAATTCCGAGTCCGTATGTAACAAACAATCACCAAGAGAAAAATGCTCTTTCTGTTGTTGATAAAGGAGCAGCAAAAATGCTTCTTGAAAAAGATTTAACAGGTGAAACGCTTATTGGTGATATTGATGAAATTTTACTAGATGTACAAAAATTACAAAATATGAAACTAGCTGCAAAGCAGTTAGGAATGCCAAATGCAGCAAACAAGTTGTTTGAAGTTATGAAAAAACTTGTAGAAAATAACGTTAGGTGAATGCCCTGCATACTACTGTAGTACGGAGACTTAATATGGGGGAGAGCATCATGAAACAATTAGCAAAGGAACTTATGGAAGCACAGGTAGGAAAAGTACTAGAAAACGAACCATTAGCTCGCTATACAACTATGAAAATAGGTGGTCCAGCGGATATTTTAGTGGTTCCAAGTAGTGTTGAAGGTGTGGAAAAATCGTTAAAGCTTGTGAAAAAGCATGGGACAAAATGGACTGCAATTGGTCGCGGTTCCAACCTTCTTGTATCGGATAAAGGTATTGAAGGAGTTGTGATTCGATTAGGAGAAGGACTAGATCATTTAGAAGTAGATGGTGTTACTGTACGAGTAGGTGGAGGGTATTCTCTCGTTAAACTGTCAACTTTATTGAGCCGCCAAGGATTAGCAGGATTAGAGTTTGCTAGTGGTATTCCTGGAAGCGTAGGCGGAGCTGTTTATATGAATGCAGGTGCTCATAAATCGGATATGTCTGAAATTTTGACGAGAGCTCGTGTTATGTTTGAAGATGGAACGATTGAATGGCTAACGAAAGATGAGCTAGAATTTTCTTATCGCACATCTGTTTTACAAAAGAAGCGTCCTGGCATTGTATTAGAAGCAGAGTTACAATTAAAAGCAGGTAATCGTGAAGACATTATCGCGATTATGCAAAAGAATAAAGATTATCGCCGTGATACACAACCTTGGAATCACCCATGTGCAGGAAGTATTTTTAGGAATCCACTACCAAATTATGCTGGTAATTTAGTTGAAAAGGCTGGACTACGTGGTTATCAAATTGGCGGTGCAAAAATTTCGGAAATGCATGGGAACTTTATTGTTAATACAGGAACAGCTTCTGCGCAAGATGTTCTTGATTTAATTGCTTTTGTGAAGAAAACGATTAAAGAACAATTTGATGTTAATATGCATACAGAAGTAGAGATAATTGGAAGATAATAGTTGTTTGTCCCACCCATTGTCATTTATGATATAATAGAAAGAGAAGAACGGCATGCATAACATGCCGTTCTTTATGTTACATAGGGGGATCGTACATGAAGAATAGTAAAGTTATTAAACTACAAGATCGTGTACCAAAATTAAAAAATCAAAAGAAGAAGAAACAGGTAAATAAACGATTAATTTTATATGTATCGATTTTATTTTTATTGGTGCTTTTTTTAATTTATTTTCGATCTCCGCTTAGCAATATAAAGAAAATTACGGTTCACGGCAATCACTATATGACAGATGAACAAATAATGGAGCAAGCAGGCATTACACATAAAACAAGCTATTTTCGTGTAGCGACACAGCAAGCAGAAACAAATTTAAAGAAGCAAAAAGAGATTAAAGAGGCTCATGTAAAGAAAAAATTTCCAAATCAAATTGTTATCGATGTTGAGGAATATGTGACAATTGGCTACATTAATAAAGAAGGAAAACTGTATCCGCTTTTAGAAAATGGAAAGTCACTAGATGCTCTCTCGAATGGGAAATTGCCAATTGCTGCCCCGATTTTCGTTCCATTTGAAGAAAAGAAAATGAAAGAATTGATTGCTGAATTAGAAAAATTAACACCAACTGTTCTTCGGTCTATTTCTGAAATTCATTACAAGCCAACAGATTTGTACGCAGATCATCTTACATTATATATGAATGAGGGATATGAAGTAAGTACAGTAATTCAAGATTTTGCAAAACGAATGGAAGCTTATCCTCTTATTATTAAAAACTTATCACCAGATAAAAAGGCAATTATTCATTTAGAAGTAGGGGCATATACGGAATATGTGAATTAATCAATAAGGGATTAATAAAGCAGATATTTTAACTGTAAAATTGTTTTTTCAAAGAGATATAGGAATTTACTCTTAGAAAATATGTGATTAAGTCATATTTTTCTTTGTTTTCTTTTTTAATATAATCTTAGCTGCAAGTTTAGCTTTTCTAGGAGTACATCTTGGTGTAGACTTATACTTGGCAGCAATCTTTGTAGTCGGATAAGGTTGTTTCAAAATATAGCAGTGATTTGCATCTTACTGTTGGAAAAATGAAAGAATGCCAAATAAAAATAAGAAAAATATAGTGTTAAAAAAGGGAAACACATAAATACGTTGAATATTTTTCTTATAACATAGTAAAACAACGATTGTTGTTCCATATATTGAATTTTGTGGTATAAATAAAGAAGGAGGTGCCAAAGAATGAACAGCAATGAAATATATGTTAGTCTTGACATCGGTACATCCAATGTTAAAGTTATTATTGGCGAGATGGTCAATGACGCTTTAAACATTATTGGTGTTGGAAATGTAAAGTCAAATGGTTTAAAAAAGGCTCCATTGTTGACATAGATGAGACTGTGCAATCGATTAAAAAAGCGATTGAACAAGCTGAACGCATGGTGGGGATACACATTGAACGCGTTGTTGTGGGTGTAAACGCAAATCAAGTACAGCTTCTTCCTTGTCATGGAGTAGTCGCTGTTTCAAATGAAGATCGTGAAATCGGAAACGAAGATGTGCTTCGTGTACTTGATGCAGCGCAAGTTGTGTCAATTGCACCAGAGCGTGAATTTATTGATGTGGTACCTCGACAGTTTATCGTAGACGGTCTCGATGAAATTAATGATCCGCGCGGAATGATTGGTGTACGTTTAGAAATGGAAGGCACATTAATTACAGGCTCGAGAACATTGTTACATAATTTACTTCGATGTGTAGAAAAAGCGGGTCTTGAAATAATTGATATTTGCCTTCAACCATTAGCAGCATCAACAGTTGCTTTGTCAAGTGATGAGAAAAATCGAGGTGTTGCTCTCGTTGACATCGGTGGAGGTTCAACAACGTTATCCATTTTCCAAGATGGAGAATTACAAACAGCAAGCATATTACCGATTGGCGGAGATCATATTACAAAAGATATAGCCATTGGATTGAAAACATCAACGGAAAATGCCGACCAAATTAAACTAAAATATGGACATGCTTTTTATGATACAGCATCTGAGGAAGAGTTATTTACTGTTTCAATTATGGGCAGTGATCAAACAGAGCAATATTCTCAAGTAGAGTTAGCAGATATCATTGAAGCTCGTGTAGAGGAAATTCTTATGTTTGTACAAGATGGGGTGCAAAAACTTGGTTTGAAACAGTTACCGGCTGGTTATGTACTTACTGGTGGTGTTGTTTCTATGTCAGGTATTCTTGATCTTGCCTACGATATTCTACATGAAAATGTTCGTATTGCAACGCCAGATTATATAGGTGTACGTGAACCGCAATATACGATTGGTGTTGGACTTATTAAAAATGCCTATCAAAAAGCTAAGTTACGAGGAAAAAGTGTTCAGGAGAAGCAGGAAAGTTATGAATTACAACATGCACCAGTGCCTGCTGCAGTGCAACAACCTGTAAAACAAAAGCCGCGTAATAACAATAACAATAACAATAACAATAATAATAATAATAATGAACGAATGATGTCAAAAGTGAAGCGTGTATTCCGATATTTATGGGAATAGATTTGAGCGCGAAAAATGAGGTTCTAGGGGGATTTCGACATGTTAGAGTTTGATACTACTCAAGATCAAATGGCAAATATAAAAGTTATCGGTGTTGGCGGCGGCGGAAACAACGCTGTCAATCGTATGATTGAGCATGGTGTACAAGGTGTAGACTTTATTGCAGTAAACACAGATGCACAAGCTTTAAATTTATCAAAAGCTGAAACAAGAATGCAAATCGGTGGCAAATTAACGCGCGGGCTTGGTGCTGGTGCAAACCCTGAGGTAGGAAAAAAGCCGCTGAAGAAAGTAAAGAACAAATCCAAGAAGCACTTCGTGGGGCGGATATGGTTTTCGTAACAGCTGGTATGGGCGGAGGAACTGGGACTGGTGCAGCTCCAGTTATCGCACAAGTTGCAAAGGAGTTAGGAGCACTAACAGTTGGTGTTGTAACACGTCCATTTACATTTGAAGGCCGTAAGCGTGCAACGCAAGCTGCATCTGGTATCGCAGCGTTTAAAGAAAATGTAGATACATTAATCGTAATTCCAAATGACCGTTTACTAGAAATCGTTGATAAAAATACACCGATGCTTGAAGCGTTCCGTGAGGCTGATAATGTATTGCGCCAAGGTGTTCAAGGTATTTCTGATTTAATTGCTACGCCAGGTCTCATTAACTTAGACTTTGCAGATGTAAAAACAATTATGTCTAACAAAGGTTCTGCATTAATGGGTATTGGTGTGGGGACTGGTGAAAGCCGCGCTGCGGAAGCTGCAAAACGTGCAATTTCTAGTCCATTGCTAGAAACATCTATTGATGGTGCACAAGGTGTTATTATGAACATTACAGGTGGCACAAACTTAAGTTTATATGAAGTACAAGAAGCAGCAGATATTGTAGCTTCAGCTTCAGACCAAGAAGTAAATATGATCTTTGGTTCTGTAATTAATGAGAGCTTAAAAGATGAAATTGTTGTAACTGTAATTGCAACAGGTTTTGATGATAGCATTTCAATGCAGCCACCAAAGCCAATTATTCGTCCTACAGCGACTACTAAAAATGTGCAACAGCCAGTACAACCAGTTAAACAACGTGAAATAAAGCGTGAAGTGAAACGCGAAGAGCCGGTTTTAAATGAGCGTAGTGCAGACGTAGACGACATTGACATTCCAGCATTTTTACGTAACCGTCGCAGACGATAATTGAATTGAAATTTTATCGCGACTAATAGTCAGTTAAATATCTTGATTTTTAAATAAAAAAGAAGGCCTTTTTAGGCCTTCTTTTTTTATTTCTATATGTTCTCTCTATCCCGCTATTTGCGGGCAGTAAGCCCCCATCTCAAGATGCAGAGAATAGCGAAGAAGATAGGTAGGGGAAGCTGCCCGTAAAAGCCCGATTGGTTCAACTAACCATCAGTGAGAACCCCACTGATGGAAGGTTCACTTTATCCTAGCTAGAAGGACTATTTGGTAGTTTTTAAACATGACAAATTATGCCTGAAAGCTTCAAAATAACAAAAAATCCCTTCCGTGAATTGACACACTTTTCCATAGGATATGCATTATACTAGTCTAAACTTTATAAAAAAGAGGTGAACCGTTTGGTCGTTTACGCCGATATTATTTGGTTATTAAACGTCTGCATTGATTTCCTTTTACTTTTATTAACAGCAATTGTTTTAAAGCGAAAAGTAAAAAGATGGAGACTTGCACTTGGCGCATGTATCGGTTCAACAATTGTTATTTTTGTATTCACACCGTTAGCATCTGTGATGACGCATCCTGTAATGAAATTATTATATTCATTCCTCATTGTGTATACTGCATTTGGTTTTATTCGTTTTCGGACATTTCTACAGACCGTTTTAACGTTTTATTTTGTGACATTTATGGTGGGAGGCGGCCTTGTTGGAACACATTTTTTTCTTCAAACAAATGACATGGTGAATGGACTTATTTCTACAAAATCCATTTCATATGGTGATCCTGTAAGTTGGGTGTTTGTTATGATTGGCTTTCCGATTATGTACTATTTTTCTAAAAAGAGAATTGCAGATGTAGAAGTGACAAAAATCCATTATGAGCAAATTGTGAAAGTAGATATCAAAATTGACATAAATGATATTCAACTAGATGGATTGATTGATAGTGGAAATCAATTGTATGACCCGCTTACAAAAACACCAGTTATGATTATACATGTTTCTTCTTTAGAACATGTGTTTCCAAAGTGGTTAATAGAACAGGTTCAAATGAAAACAACAATTCCATATATACCAGATGAAGAATCACAGTGGGCAACACGTTTGAGGTTAATTCCTTATCGTGCTGTAGGTGTTAATCAACAATTTTTGTGGGCAATTAAACCTGACATTGTACGAGTTTATCATGAAGGTACTACTGTTACCGTAAATAAAGTATTAATTGGTTTAAATACACAGCAACTATCAGCAAATGGTGAGTATCAATGTATTTTACATCCAAAAATGTTATTGTCTCAAAAAGTGACAATTGCTTAATGAAAAAAGGAGGGATTTTATGTTGAAATTAAAATTTCGTTTAACTTATCTTTGGTATAAATTATTACTAAAACTTGGAATTAAGACCGATGAAATTTATTATATCGGTGGAAGTGAAGCGTTACCACCTCCATTAACGAAAGAAGAAGAAGAAATATTGCTGCAAAAACTGCCAAAGGGAGATGAAACAGCGCGATCGCTTTTAATTGAACGCAATTTACGTCTTGTTGTATACATTGCTAGGAAATTTGAAAATACAGGAATTAATATTGAAGACCTGATTAGTATTGGAACCATTGGTTTAATTAAAGCGGTTAATACATTTAATCCGGAAAAGAAAATTAAACTTGCAACATATGCTTCAAGGTGTATTGAAAATGAAATTTTGATGCATTTGCGACGAAATAATAAAAATCGTTCAGAAGTATCATTTGATGAGCCTCTTAATATTGATTGGGATGGAAATGAACTATTGCTATCAGATGTCCTTGGAACGGATGAAGATATTATTACAAAAGATTTGGAAGCAACTGTTGACCGCCATTTACTTATGAAAGCATTACATCAATTAAATGATCGAGAGAAGCAAATTATGGAACTTCGTTTTGGATTAGATGGTGGAGAAGAAAAAACGCAAAAGGATGTTGCGGATATGCTTGGTATCTCACAGTCTTATATTTCGCGTTTAGAAAAACGGATTATTAAAAGGCTTCGTAAAGAATTCAACAAAATGGTATGAAGTTAAGCATTCTCTAACGAATATTTTTTACTTGGGGTGCTTGGTCGATTGCTTTTTTATAAGTAATTTAATTTTCATTTTAGAAAAAAACGTTTCATTTAGTAATGCGGGATAAATGAATATATGCATAAAATTCCCTCCAAAGGAGATACTTTACACTGTACAGCAACTCCCGATAGGAGGGAACACTTTGACGAGAAACAAAGTAGAAATTTGCGGTGTTGATACATCTAAACTTCCAGTATTAAAAAATGAAGAAATGCGACAGCTATTTCGAGAAATGCAAAGCGGTGATATAAGCGCAAGGGAGAAACTAGTAAACGGAAACTTACGTCTTGTACTGAGCGTCATCCAAAGATTTAACAACAGAGGGGAGTTTGTTGATGATTTATTTCAAGTTGGCTGCATTGGACTTATGAAATCCATTGATAACTTTGACTTAGGCCAAAATGTTAAATTTTCAACATATGCTGTACCCATGATTATTGGAGAAATCCGAAGATATTTGCGTGATAATAACCCAATACGCGTCTCGCGTTCATTGCGTGATATTGCGTATAAAGCATTGCAAGTACGAGAAAAGCTTATTGCTGAAAATTCGAAAGAGCCAACAGCGATGGATATAGCAAAAGTACTTGATGTGACGCACGAAGAAATTGTGTTTGCGCTTGATGCGATTCAAGATCCAGTTTCATTATTTGAGCCAATATACAATGATGGTGGAGATCCAATTTTTGTGATGGATCAGCTAAGTGATGATAAACAAAGGGACGAGCAATGGGTCGAAGAATTAGCATTAAAAGAGGGAATGAAGCGATTAAATGAACGAGAAAAGATGATTATTCGCAAGCGTTTCTTTCAAGGAAAAACACAAATGGAAGTAGCGGAGGAAATTGGGATTTCTCAAGCGCAAGTGTCACGTCTTGAAAAATCAGCAATTAAACAAATGAATAAAACAATTCAAGGCTAAGGTCTCATCATTTATGATGAGACCTTTTAAAGTTTTGAAGAGAGATTCTGCTCATAGGAAGAATGGTGGGTTCATATAATGGCTATAAAGAAAAGATTTTGTACGTGAAGGGTGTACCCCTTACTGCTGGAAGTTTCACTTTATGCATTGAGGTGGAATTATGATTGTCAGTTAAGTATGAAACAAAGGAGAGGATGGCAATGATACGTATTTCAGAATTTCAAATGAAGGATGTTGTCGATGTGTCAGACGGAAAGAAACTTGGAAATATTGGAGATATTGATATTGATATGAAGACGGGGAAAATTCAAGCAGTTATTATTACAAAACAAGGGAAAATGCTAGGTATATTTGGAAAAGAAGAAGAATTTGTAATTCCTTGGAAACAAATTGTGAAAATAGGAGAAGATGTTATCTTAGTTCGAGCGGATCATATTAATAAAATAACAGAAACAATACAAACACCGACAATTTCTTAAAGAATATTACAAATTCCTTTTTTTTTATGTTGTCATTATGGAAAAATAAAAGTATGGTAAAATAGACAAGAAGTACCATACTTTTTATGTTATTTTATTATAAGGAGCCTTTTTATGAGAGAACCATTTACATATAAGGACGGTATGTTACATTTACATGTTTGGGAAAAACTTGGACCCATCATAGCTGGATTTACTACAAAAGAAGGTGGAGTGAGCACCGGACCGTTTCATACAATGAATCTAGGGCTACACGTCCATGACAAAGTGGAAGATGTTCATGAAAATCGGCGTCTTTTAGCAGAAAAGTTACATGTTTCATTAGAAAAGTGGATTTGTTCTGAACAGGTTCATGACTATCATGTTGCAAAAGTAGGAAAGCAAGAGAAGGGAAAAGGAGTCTTTTCCTATAAAGATGGTATCCCGAATACAGATGGCATATATACGACAGATACAGACGTGTTATTAACATCTTGTTATGCGGATTGTGTTCCATTATATTTTTATTCGCCATCTTATAAAATGCTTGGACTTGCACATGCCGGCTGGAAAGGAACCGTAAAAGGAATTGCAAGTGAAATGATTAGAAAGTGGAAAGACGAAGGGATACCGCTTGATGATATACATGTTGCCATTGGTCCGTCTATTGGTGCGTGTTGTTACGTGGTGGATGAACGTGTGTTATCTGCGGCTAAACAAGTGATTCATAGTTCTGTTCCATATGAAATGATTTCTGATGGACAGTATGCAATTGATTTAAAAGAAATAAATCGTTTGCTCTGTTTGCAAGCTGGGATTAAGGAAGAGCATATCGCCATGTCCTCTCTTTGTACAAGCTGTGAAACGCAATTATTTTTCTCACATCGCCGCGATCATGGAAAGACGGGAAGAATGCTTAGCTTTATCGGTTTTAAGGAGGAGTGAAAGCAGTGACAGTACAAGGAAATTTAACATATGTTAAACAAGAAGTTGAACAAGCATGCCAACGAGTGAATAGATCTTTAGATGAAATTACACTTGTGGCTGTTACTAAAACGGTAGGTATTGAAAAAACAAATGAAGTAGTACAAGCTGGGCTTGTGCACCTTGGTGAAAATCGTAATGAAGGCTTTTTACAGAAATATGAGTATTTCGGAAACAAAGCGACGTGGCATTTTATCGGTTCATTGCAATCTAGAAAAGTAAAAGAGATTATAAATGAGATTGATTATTTACATTCACTTGATCGTCTTTCACTTGCAAAAGAAATTCAAAAACGAGCAACTAAATTAATTCGCTGCTTTGTACAAGTGAAAACTTCAGAGGAAGAGTCCAAACAAGGGATAGCTATAGATGAAACGATTAAGTTTATTCGCGATTTACAGCAATTTGATAAAATTGAAGTTGTTGGACTTATGACAATGGCACCTTACACGGATGATGAAATGCAAATTCGTAGTTATTTTCAAATGTTGCGTAAACTGCAAAAGCAAGTACAAGATTTAAACTTATCACATGCTCCGTGTACGGAGTTATCGATGGGAATGTCAAATGATTATACAATTGCAATTGAAGAAGGCGCTACATTTATTCGTTTGGGGACGATTTTAGTAGGAAAAGAATAGAGGGAAGGAGAATTTTATTATGAGTTGGTCAAAAGTAAAGTATTTCTTTTTTGACACACCAGAAGAGCGAGAAGCGCATTATGCTTATGAAAAGGAGCAAAATGAAATGAAAAAACAGCAGGAACCAGAGCAGGATATTCCGCTTACAAAAGTACAACCGAAACAAAACGTGGTAAGTATTGAAACAGCAAAACACCCTTCAAAAGTTGTTTTATTAGAGCCGCGTACGTATTCAGAGGCACAGGGTATTGCTGATCATTTAAAAGGTCGCCGTGCAGTTGTGATTAATTTACAGCGCATGTCTACAGATCAAGCATTACGTATCATTGACTTTCTAAGTGGCACTGTATATGCAATCAGCGGGGACATTCAAAAATTAGGTCCAAAAACATTTATATGTACGCCGGATAATGTAGACATTGTTGGAGCAATTTCTGAATTGTTCGGTGAAGAGGAAGACACAAATATAAAGAGGTGGTAGTGCGCTATGCTGATGATTTTACAAATTTTGCTCTATGTAATAAAAATTTATTCTTGGGCGCTTATTATCTATATCCTACTATCTTGGTTTCCGGGAGCAAGAGAATCAACATTCGGAGAATTTTTAGCACGCATTTGCGAGCCGTATTTGGAACCGTTTCGCCGCTTTATCCCATCAATTGGAATGATTGATATTTCACCAATTGTAGCAATTATTGTACTAAATTTAGCTAGTTCAGGATTGATACGCGTATTTGAATTTTTTGTGAGGTAAGAGGATATATACATGAGCATCTATGAACATTTTAGATCTGAAGAAACAGTTTTCGTTGATAAAGTGTTAGAATGGAAGCAAGCGGCAGAGGAATATCATCAAGTGAAACTTACTGATTTTCTTGACCCACGTGAACAGCAAATTGTTTCTATGATTGTTGGACATCAAGGAGATGCTGCGTTTCAGTTCTATGGAGCTACTCCGAGTGCAGAAAGAAAGCGGGCATTAATTTATCCAACTTATCTTATGCCGAATGAGGAAGAGTTTCAAGTAGAAGTATTAGAAATTGACTATCCTTCTAAATTTTATACACTGGAACATCGTCAAATATTAGGAGCATTTATGTCTCTTGGATTAAAGAGAGAAAAATGCGGAGATATTTGGCTCCAACAAAATCGTGCCCAAATAGTAGTTGCAAAAGAAGTTGTTTCGTACATAGAAATGAATTTACAATCAATTGGAAGAACAAAAGTGTCTTTAGCACCTGTGTCATCTGATCATGTGTTACATATGCAAGAACAGTGGGATGAAAAATCGGGGACAGTTTCGGCGCTTCGATTAGATGTACTAATAGCGGAAATGTTTCATATATCTCGTCAAAAAGCACAGCCATTTATTAAAAATGGTCTTGTAAAAGTGAATTGGAAAGTAGTTGAGCAATCTGCGTATGATTGTTTTCCAGGAGATGTATTTTCTGTCAGAGGTTATGGCAGGGGTAAATTACTCACTGTTGATGGAAAAACAAAACGCGATAAATGGAGAATTTTGTATGGAATCTTAAAATGATTTCTTTTTTTAGAAGGAAAATCTCCCATTTTGTCGAAGAAAAGATATAATTAAAAAAAGGAAATTTTAGATAACCTACTTGGAGGTGGCGTTTGTGCCGTTAACACCGTTAGATATTCATAATAAAGAATTTAGTCGTGGCTTTCGCGGCTATGATGAGGATCAAGTAAATGAATTTCTTGATCAAGTCATTAAAGATTATGAATTAGTGATTCGTGAGAAGAAAGCGTTAGAAGAAAAAGTCGCACAACTAGAAGGGAAATTAGAGCATTTCTCCAATATTGAAGATACATTAAATAAATCTATTGTTGTAGCGCAAGAAGCAGCAGAAGAAGTAAAACGTAATGCACAAAAAGAAGCAAAGTTAATTGTTCGTGAAGCAGAGAAAAATGCGGACCGTATTATTAACGAAGCGTTAGTAAAATCAAGAAAAGTGGCATTTGACATTGAGGAATTGAAAAAGCAAGCGAAAGTGTTCCGTACACGTTTCCGTATGCTAATAGAAGCACAGCTTGAAATGTTAAACAATGATGATTGGGACAAGCTAATTGAGTTAGAAGAAGAAGTAGATGAACTTCTTAAGAAAGAAGAAACAGTGTAAGCTTGACGTTTTTCTCATTATTACATATAATTCTATACAACATAATTTTTTAGAAAAACGAAGATAGGGATAAGTACTTTTTTCATACCTTATATAGCGAACTGAGGACGGTGGAAGCTCAGAATAAGGAGAGAATGGGAATATCACCCTGGAGTTCCTCGCTGAATAATAAAGTAAGCGCAGGCGTGTATTCGCGTTAAGAATATAAAGAGGATTGCTATATGTAGTAGTCTACTAGGGTGGTACCGCGGGAGACCTTCTCGTCCCTTTTTTGGGGGATGAGAAGGTCTCTTTTTTATTCCATTTATTTAGAAAAAATGCCTTTCTTTTATATATTTAAGGAGGAGTTAAGCATGGAGTACAAAGATACATTATTAATGCCAAAAACAGAATTTCCAATGCGTGGAAATCTACCGAAACGTGAGCCTGTAATGCAAGAAAAATGGGCTGAAATGGACATTTATGAAAAAGTACAAGAACGTACAAAGGGACGTCCACTATTCGTACTACATGATGGACCTCCATATGCGAATGGTGACATTCATATGGGACACGCGTTAAATAAAGTGTTAAAAGATTTTATTGTACGCTATAAATCAATGAACGGTTTTTCAGCACCATATGTACCAGGTTGGGATACGCATGGATTACCAATCGAGCAAGCTTTAACAAATAAAGGCGTTAAGCGTAAAGAAATGACAGTTGCTGAGTTCCGTAAACTTTGTGAAGAATACGCATATGAGCAAGTAAGCCGTCAGCGTGAGCAATTTAAACGTTTAGGTGTACGTGGTGATTGGGATAATCCATACATTACATTAAAGCCAGCGTACGAAGCACAGCAAATTAAAGTATTTGGTGAAATGGCGAAAAAGGGCTACATTTATAAAGGTCAAAAACCTGTTTACTGGTCTCCGACAAGTGAATCTGCATTAGCAGAAGCGGAAATTGAATATAAAGATAAAAAATCTGCATCTATTTACGTAGCATTCCCTGTAAAAGATGGAAAAAATGTTTTAGAAGGTGACGAGAAGTTCATTATTTGGACAACAACACCTTGGACATTGCCAGCTAACTTAGGTATTTCTGTTCATCCAGAACTTGAATACAGTATCGTAAAAGTAGATGATGCAAAATATATCATTGCTTCTGAGCTACTCGAAACAGTTTCAAAAACATTAGAGTGGGAAAACACAGAAGTTGTTAAAACAGTAAAAGGTAGCGAGCTTGAGTATACAGTGGCTAAGCATCCATTTTATGACCGTGATTCTTTAGTTATGCTTGGTGAACATGTTACAACAGATGCTGGTACAGGTTGTGTACATACAGCACCAGGACACGGGGAAGATGACTTCCTTGTTGGGAAACAATATGGCTTAGAAGTTCTTTGTCCAGTTGATGATAAAGGTGTATTAACAAGTGAAGCGCCTGGATTTGAAGGGTTATTCTACGATAAAGCAAATAAACCAATCACGGAAAAATTAGAAGAGGTTGGTGCATTATTAAAATTAACATTTATTACGCATTCTTATCCACACGACTGGAGAACGAAACAACCAATTATTTTCCGTGCAACTGCACAGTGGTTTGCATCTATTGAAGCATTCCGCAGTGAATTATTACAAGCTGTAGAGGAAACAAAGTGGGTACCAGCATGGGGTGAAACACGCCTTCATAACATGGTTCGTGACCGCGGTGACTGGTGTATTTCTCGACAACGTGCGTGGGGTGTTCCGATTCCTGTATTCTATGCAGAAAACGGTGATCCAATTATTACAGATGAAACGATTAATCATGTAGCAGAGTTATTCCGTGAACATGGTTCGAACGTATGGTTCGAACGTGAAGCGAAAGACTTATTACCAGAAGGCTTTACACATCCATCTAGCCCAAATGGCGAATTCCGTAAAGAAACAGACATTATGGATGTATGGTTTGATTCTGGTTCTTCTCATCAAGCTGTATTAGAAGAGCGTGATGACCTGCAGCGTCCAGCTGATTTATATTTAGAAGGATCTGACCAATATCGCGGTTGGTTTAACTCTTCATTATCAACAGCAGTTGCGGTAACAGGTAAAGCGCCGTATAAAGGTGTCTTAAGTCACGGCTTCGTACTTGATGGTGAAGGTCGTAAAATGAGTAAGTCTATCGGGAACATTGTTGTACCGAAGAAGATTATGGATCAACTAGGCGGCGATATTTTACGTTTATGGGTATCTTCAGTTGATTATCAATCTGATGTACGTATTTCTGATGATATCTTAAAACAAGTAGCAGAAGTATATCGTAAAATTCGTAATACATTCCGTTTCTTATTAGGAAACTTAGCTGACTTTAATCCAAGTAAAGATGTGGTACCGGCTGCAGAACTTCGCGAAGTAGACCGCTACATGTTAGTGAAATTAAATGACTTAATTACAAAAGTAAAAAATGCTTATGAAACGTATGAATTTGCAGCTGTATATCATGCGATTCATAACTTCTGTACAATTGATTTAAGTTCATTCTATTTAGATTTTGCAAAAGATATTTTATATATCGAAGCAGAAAATAATCATGATCGCCGTGCAATTCAAACGGTATTATATGATGTTCTTGTTGCATTAACAAAACTTGTAACGCCAATTTTACCTCATACAGCAGATGAAGTATGGCCATATGTTCCTGGTGTAGTAGAAGAAAGCGTCCAGTTAACTGATATGCCGGAAGCTATGGAAGTAGAGGGTGCGGAAGAGTTAAAAGTAAAATGGGATGCATTTATGACACTTCGCGATGATGTATTAAAAGCGTTAGAAGTGGCACGTAATGAGAAAGTAATTGGTAAATCGTTAAATGCGAGCATTACCCTATTCCCAACTGCAGAAATGAAACAAATGTTAGAGTCTATTAGCGAAGATTTAAAACAGTTGTTTATTGTTTCTGAGTATAAACTTGGTGGAACAATGGAAGAAGCACCAGCTGATGCACCGAAATATGAACATACAGCTGTTGTTGTAGCACAAGCAACTGGTGAAACGTGTGAACGTTGCTGGGTTGTATCTGAAACAATAGGAAGTAATGCAGATCATCCAACGTTATGTGAACGCTGCGGAGAAGTTGTAAAAAAACATTATGTAAAATAATGAAATGAAAAAATCGACTGCCTTGTATGCAGTCGATTTTTTCTTCCTTGGAAGGAAAAATGTGTGTGCGGTAATCGTGTGCTTTTCGGATAAACTAACGATACATTCCAGCCGGGAGGGACGCGCTTGTGACTGACACATACATGGAGATTCAAGAAGAGCTACAATTAATGCAACGAGAGCTACAGGAGCGATTAGCAAAAGAAGAGACGTATGCGTATGATGTAGAATTTGGAGAGGAATTGCTAGGTATAGCCAAAATAGATGTGAAAAATAAATTATTATTGCATGATATGAGAGAAGATTTAAAAGATGTAGAGCGAGCACTTTGGAAAATGGAAATAGGCATGTATGGAATTTGTGAAGAAACCGGACAAAGAATGACACTTAGACAATTAAAAGGTATGCCAACAGCACGTACAGTTCATGAATGTTTCTATGAAAAAGTAAAAACAATTTAAAGACAACAATATTATATTACCTAATTCATTTTATTTTATGCTCCTTTACGATGCTTCATTGTGAAAACATAGCAGCTATGCTAAAATTTTGAGGTACACTGTCATTGTGGGGGAAACGAAAATGATATATTATTTAATAGCATTATTTGTGATTGTCATTGATCAAGTATCAAAATGGATTATCGTAAAGGAAATGGATTTAGGTGAGAGTATTCCGATTATTGATAATGTACTGTACATAACGTCTCACCGCAATACCGGAGCCGCATGGGGCATTTTAGAAAATAGAATGTGGTTCTTTTATGTTATCACAGTCATCTTTGTTATTTTTATTGTGATTTATATGCAAAAATTTGCAAAGACAGACAAGCTTCTCGGCATTTCGCTTGGACTTATTCTAGGCGGAGCAATTGGTAATTTTATTGATCGTGTATTCCGAAAAGAAGTTGTTGATTTTATTCATACGTATATTTTCTCATACAACTTCCCGGTATTTAACGTTGCAGATTCGGCATTATGTGTTGGTGTTACGTTAATTATTATTCAAACATTACTAGAAGGAAAGAAAACAAAGGAGTAAATAATGAGCGAAGTAGTACAAGTAACAGTTACAGAAGAGCAAAAAAACGAACGGATTGATAAATTTGTTGCAGGGGTGAACAATGAATGGTCTCGTTCACAAGTGCAACAATGGATTAAAGATGGTGTTGTAACCGTAAACGGAAAAGACATCAAAGGGAACTATAAAGTAAAAACAAATGATGAAATTACAGTTACTATTCCAGAACCAGAGTCATTAGATATTCTTCCAGAAGATATGAATTTAGAAATTTATTATGAGGATAGTGATGTACTTGTCGTAAACAAGCCGCGTGGCATGGTTGTACACCCTGCGCCAGGGCATACGAGCGGTACGTTAGTAAATGGTTTAATGTATCACTGTAAAGATTTATCGGGTATTAACGGTGTAATGCGCCCAGGAATTGTGCATCGCATTGATAAAGATACGTCTGGATTATTGATGGTGGCAAAAAATGATATGGCACATGAAGCGCTTGTAAATCAGCTTGTGGCAAAAACAGTAACAAGACGCTATCAAGCGATTGTTCATGGTGTTATTCCGCATGATAAAGGAACAGTTGATGCGCCGATTGGACGTGATAAACAAGATCGTCAAAGTATGACTGTTGAGGAAAATGGAAAACATGCTGTAACTCATTTCCGTGTATTAGAGCGTTTTAATAATTTCACTCATGTGGAGTGTCAACTAGAAACAGGTCGTACGCATCAAATTCGTGTACATATGAAATATATTGGGTACCCACTTGCAGGTGACCCGAAATATGGTCCAAAGAAAACGTTTGATATAAATGGTCAAGCATTACATGCAGGTATTTTAGGTTTCGTTCACCCGCGTACAGGTGAATATTTAGAATTTGAAGCACCAGTTCCACAAATTTTTGTAGATCTTTTGGATGAGTTGCGAAAATAATATTGACAATCGTTATAAAAACTGCCATAATAACAGCAGTTGAATAAGTCCTTTAACACAGCCCCGTGAGGTTGAGAAGGTAACGGTTTGAAATACGTAGGGTACGTATACCCTTTTTCAAAAAAATCCTCTCGCACACGACGAGAGGATTTTTTTATACCATTCCTCTCACGCAAGAAAAAAGCTTGGAGGTGAAGAGCATGAAAGAAAAAGCAGTGGTACTAGATGATCAAATGATTCGCCGTGCTTTAACACGCATTAGTCATGAAATTGTAGAACGCAATAAGGGTGTTGAAAATTGTGTTCTAGTTGGGATTAAAACACGCGGCATTTTTATCGCACAGCGTTTAGCAGAACGAATTAGTCAAATTGAAGGAAAAGAGATGGCAGTTGGTGAATTAGACATTACATTATATCGTGATGACTTGACACTGCAATCTAAAAATAAAGAACCGCTTGTAAAAGGTTCGGATATTCCGGTTGATATTACGAATAAAAAAGTTATCCTTGTTGATGATGTATTATATACAGGAAGAACTGTGCGAGCTGCAATGGATGCTCTAATGGATATTGGAAGACCATCGCAAATTCAGTTAGCTGTTCTTGTAGATAGAGGTCACCGTGAACTACCAATTCGCGCTGATTATGTAGGAAAAAACATTCCAACATCAAGCGAAGAACGTATTGAAGTAGGACTTCAAGAAACAGACAAACAAGATCGAGTAAGCATATACGAAAAATAAAGCCCTTTTAAATGTAGTCCTGTGAGGCTGCCAAAGGGTCTTGGCTTTCATATGTCTAATTTGACATACGAAAGTATAGGACTCTTTGTGCATAGGGCGCAAAGAGTTTTTTTATTGCAAGTTTTCAACATTGGAGGAGGATATAATAATGGAACAAAAGCCAGTGTTAGACATTCATGAAGTACCGAAACCAGGAAAATGGTTACTGTTAAGTATACAGCATTTATTCGCTATGTTTGGAGCGACAGTGCTTGTTCCATTTTTAACAGGATTAAGCCCAGCGGTTGCTTTAATCTCGAGCGGACTAGGAACGCTAGCATTCCTGCTAATCACGAAAGGGCAAGTTCCAGCTTACCTCGGATCATCATTTGCATTCATTGCACCGATTATTACAGCAAAAGCAGCAGGCGGCCCAGGAGCAGCAATGCTTGGCGGAATGATGGCAGGACTTGTCTATATGTTGATTGCACTTGCGATTAAAAAATCTGGATCTAATTGGATTATGAATCTCTTGCCCCCAATCGTAGTTGGTCCAGTTGTTATGGTAATTGGACTTGGGCTTGCACATACAGCAGTAGATATGGCAATGAATAATGCAGATGGAAAATATAGCTTTACACACTTTTCAGTTGCACTTGTCACATTAGCAATTACAATCATCTGCTCAATCTTTGGAAGAGGATTCTTAAGCATCATACCAGTTTTAATAGGAATCATAGGCGGTTACATCTTTGCTTACTTCCAAGGCTTAGTCGATTTGAAACCAGTAATTGAAGCGAAATGGTTTGATGTACCGGATTTCGTAGTGCCATTTGTCACATATACACCAGAATTTTCGTGGAAAATAGCATTAGTAATGGTACCTGTTGCAATCGTTACAGTTTCAGAACATATTGGACATCAAATTGTACTTGGAAATGTCATAAATAAAGACTTAATTGAAAAGCCAGGCTTACACCGCTCTATTATGGGAGATGGAATTGCAACATTCATTGCTTCAGCAATTGGAGGACCGCCAAATACGACGTACGGTGAAAATATTGGAGTGCTTGCAATTACAAGAGCATACAGCGTATATTTATTCGTTGGATCAGCAATATTGGCAATTATGTTCGGATTTATTGGTAAAATTTCAGCTCTTATCCATTCGATCCCAACACCAGTTATGGGCGGAGTTTCAATCTTACTATTCGGTATTATCGCATCAAGCGGTTTACGCATGATGGTAGATGAGAAAACAGATTTCGGGGATAAACGAAATTTAGTAATAGCATCAGTCATACTTGTAATTGGCATCGGTGGTGCAGTGCTTCATATCGGTCAATCATTCCAAGTAGAAGGCATGGCTCTTGCAGCAATTGTAGGGGTAATCCTAAACTTAGTACTACCTGAACTGAAACAAAAACAACAACAATCAAAGAACATTGCTTCATAAGAACAACCTTTTAATTCAGTCCTGTGAGACCGAAAAGGGTGTGTAATTTGTTACACCCTAGTCTCGCACGGCTAGGGTATTTTTATGCAATTATTGTTATATAAATACAAAGATGCTATGATAAAAATCAGAAAGATGAGGGATGACAATGAACCATTTGTTAACGATGAGTGAATTATCGGAGCAGGAGATTTCAGAAATCCTAAAAGATGCAGAAGATTTCGCAAGTGGAAAAGGAATAAGAACGAAAGAGCAAACGTTTGTTGCAAACTTATTCTTTGAGAACAGTACGAGAACACGTTTTAGCTTTGAAGTAGCAGAGAAGCGATTAGGGCTCGATGTTCTGAACTTCTCGGCAGAGTCTTCTAGCGTACAAAAAGGAGAAACACTTTACGATACGATAAGAACACTTGAATCAATCGGAACAAAAGCAGTGGTCATCCGCCATCAACAAGATCGCTACTTTGATGAGCTAAAGGATCAAGTAAACATTCCAATCTTGAATGCTGGCGATGGATGTGGAAATCATCCAACGCAATGTCTTCTAGATCTTCTAACAATTAAACAAGAGTTTGGAGGATTTGAAGGATTAAAGATTGCGATTGTTGGAGATATTCGCCATAGCCGAGTAGCACGTTCTAATGCTGAAGCTTTAACAAAACTAGGAGCAACGATTTACTTTGCTAGCCCTGAAGAGTGGAAAGATGAAACGAACACATTTGGAACATACAGAAGTTTAGATGAACTTGTTCCAGAAGTTGATGTGATGATGTTACTTCGTGTGCAACATGAGCGTCATGATCATTATGAAACAGATATCATGAAAGAGTATCATGAGCAGCACGGACTAACAATTGAACGAGAAAAGCGTATGAAACAAGGAAGCATTATTATGCATCCAGCTCCTGTAAACCGTGATGTAGAAATTGCAAGTGAACTCGTTGAGTGTGAGCGTTCACGCATATTCAAACAGATGGAAAATGGAGTTTACGTAAGAATGGCTGTACTAAAACGCGCATTACCAAATGTATTAGGAGGAATAAAACATGAACTATTTATTTAAAAATGGACGTTATTTGAATGAAGAAGGAAAAATCGTAGCAACAGATCTTCTCGTACAAGACGGTAAAATTGCGAAAGTAGCAGAAAATATTACGGCAGATAATGCTGAAGTAATCGATGTAAACGGAAAATTAATTGCACCTGGATTAGTAGATGTACACGTTCATCTTCGCGAACCAGGTGGTGAACATAAAGAAACAATTGAAACAGGTACACTTGCGGCAGCAAAAGGTGGATTTACAACAATTTGCGCAATGCCAAATACACGTCCAGTACCAGACAGCAGAGAACATATGGAAGACTTGCAAAAACGAATTAAAGAAAAAGCGCATGTAAATGTACTGCCATATGGAGCGATTACAGTACGCCAAGCAGGTTCTGAAATGACAGACTTTGAAACATTAAAAGAACTTGGAGCATTCGCGTTTACTGATGATGGAGTAGGCGTACAGGATGCAAGCATGATGCTGGCAGCGATGAAGCGTGCAGCAAAATTAAATATGGCAGTTGTTGCACACTGTGAAGAAAATACGCTAATCAATAAAGGGTGTGTACATGAAGGCAAGTTTTCTGAGAAACACGGCTTAAACGGTATCCCATCAGTATGTGAGTCAGTACATATTGCCCGGGACATATTACTTGCAGAAGCAGCAGGGTGTCACTATCACGTATGTCACGTAAGTACAAAAGGATCTGTACGTGTGATTCGTGATGCAAAGCGTGCTGGAATTAAAGTAACAGCAGAAGTAACACCGCATCACTTAGTATTATGTGAAGATGATATCCCAGGTATGGATCCAAACTTTAAAATGAATCCACCGCTTCGAGGAAAAGAAGATCATGAAGCGTTAATCGAAGGATTATTAGATGGAACGATCGATATGATCGCAACTGACCACGCACCGCATACTGCGGAAGAGAAAGCACAAGGGATTGAAAGAGCACCGTTTGGAATTACTGGTTTTGAAACAGCATTCCCACTACTATATACAAACCTTGTGAAAAAGGGAATTATCACATTAGAACAGTTAATTCAATTCTTAACAGAAAAACCAGCTGATACATTTGATTTAGAAGCAGGCCGACTGCAAGAAGGAAGAGCTGCTGATATTACAATTATCGATTTAGAACAAGAAGAAGAGATTGACCCAACAACATTCTTATCAAAAGGAAAAAATACGCCATTTGCAGGCTGGAAGTGTCAAGGATGGCCGGTTATGACATTAGTTGGCGGTAAGATCGCATGGCAAAAGGAGAGTGCATTAGTATGAAAAGACAGCTTATATTAGAAGATGGAACAATTTTAATTGGAGAAGGTTTCGGAGGAGAAATCGAAAAGTCAGGTGAGGTTGTATTTACAACTGGAATGACTGGATATCAAGAAACATTATCTGATCCATCATACTGCGGTCAAATTGTAACATTTACGTACCCATTAATCGGAAACTACGGCATTAACCGTGATGATTTCGAATCAATTCATCCATCTGTAAATGGTTTAATAGTAAACGAAATTTGTGCTCACCCATCTAACTTCCGTAATGAAATTTCGTTAGATGATTATTTAAAAGAAAGAAACATTCCAGGATTAGCAGGAATTGATACAAGAAAATTAACACGAAAAATTCGTCAATATGGAACATTACGCGGACGTCTTTGCAACATGGATGCGGATGTAGAGTACATCGTTAGCCAATTGAAAGCAACTGTCTTTACAGATCATGTGAAACGCGTATCAACAAAAGATCCATATCCAAGTCCAGGTCGTGGTCATCGTGTTGTACTTGTAGACTTCGGTATGAAACACGGTATTTTACGAGAATTAAATAAACGTGATTGTGATGTAATTGTTGTACCTTACAATACAACGGCGCAAGAAATTTTACGCCTTAGCCCAGATGGAATTATGTTAAGTAATGGACCTGGGGATCCAAAAGATGTGCCAGAAGCAATTGAAATGTTAAAAGAAATCATCGGAAAAGTACCTTTATTCGGGATTTGCCTTGGCCATCAATTATTCGCTCTAGCATCTGGTGCGAATACAAGCAAGTTAAAATTCGGTCACCGTGGTTTAAATCACCCAGTAAAACACCTTGCAACTGGAAAAGTAGCAATCACTTCTCAAAACCATGGTTACGCAGTAGAAGAAGAGTCAGTTAAAAATACAGATCTTGAAATTACGCATGTTGCTTTAAACGACGGTACAGTAGAAGGTCTTCGTCATAAGAAGTTCCCAGCATTTACAGTGCAATATCATCCAGAAGCATCAGCAGGACCAGAAGATGCAAATGATTTATTCGAAGATTTCTTAGCAATGATTGAAAACTTCAAGAAAGAAGGGGAAGAGTTATGCCAAAACGCCTAGACATTAACACAATTTTAGTAATCGGATCAGGACCAATTGTAATTGGGCAAGCAGCAGAGTTTGATTACTCTGGTACACAAGCTTGTCAATCTCTTAGAGAAGAAGGTTACAAAGTAATCCTTGTTAACTCTAACCCAGCAACAATTATGACAGATACTGCAACAGCAGATAAAGTATATATAGAACCATTAACATTAGAATTCGTAAGCCGTATCATTCGTAAAGAACGTCCAGATGCAATCCTACCAACATTAGGTGGTCAAACAGGGTTGAATATGGCTGTTGAACTTGCGAAATCAGGCATACTTGAAGAGTGCGGAGTTGAAATTTTAGGAACAAAATTATCAGCAATCGAGCAAGCGGAGGATCGTGATTTATTCCGTACATTAATGCAGGAATTAAATGAACCAATTCCATCTAGCACCATTATTCATACGCTAGAAGAAGCACATGAATTTGTAAAAGAAATTGGTTATCCAGTTATTGTTCGCCCAGCATTTACAATGGGGGGAACAGGTGGCGGAATCTGTAGTAATGAAGAAGAACTAATTGAAATCGTATCAGGTGGATTAAAACATAGTCCAGTAACACAATGTTTATTAGAAAAGAGTATTGCTGGTTGTAAGGAAATTGAATATGAAGTAATGCGTGATTCCAATGATAATGCCATCGTAGTATGTAATATGGAAAACATTGATCCAGTTGGTGTGCATACAGGGGATTCTATCGTTGTTGCACCAAGCCAAACGTTAAGTGATCGTGAATATCAAATGTTACGTAACACTTCATTAAGAATTATTCGCGCATTAGGAATTGAAGGTGGATGTAACGTTCAGCTTGCACTTGATCCACATAGCTTCCAATACTATGTAATCGAAGTAAACCCGCGTGTAAGTCGTTCGTCTGCACTAGCATCTAAAGCAACTGGATATCCAATTGCGAAGCTAGCGGCGAAAATTGCAGTCGGTTTAACATTAGATGAAATTGTAAACCCAGTAACACAAAAAACATACGCTTGCTTCGAGCCGGCATTAGACTATGTTGTTTCAAAAATTCCGCGCTGGCCATTTGATAAGTTTGAATCAGCAAACAGAACGCTTGGTACGCAGATGAAAGCAACAGGTGAAGTTATGTCAATCGGACGTAACTTAGAGGAATCATTATTAAAAGCGGTTCGTTCTCTAGAGCTTGGCATTTATCACTTAGAGTTAGACCACTTAAAAGAGCTTGATAAAGAAACAATGAAAAAACGCATTATTAAAGCTGATGATGAGCGACTGTTTGTTGTAGCAGAAGCAATCCGTCAAGGTGTAACGAAAGAAGAAATTAACTCATGGTGTGAAATGGACTTCTTCTTCTTACAAAAAGTTGAAAACATCGTAAATATGGAACGCAAAGTAAAAGAAAATGTAGGAAATATGGAAGTATTACAATCTGCGAAAAAAATGGGCTTCAGTGATCACTACATTGCAGCTGCTTGGAATAAAACAGAGCGTGAAATTTACGATATGCGTAAAGAAAGCAATATGACTCCTGTTTATAAAATGGTAGATACTTGTGCGGCAGAGTTTGAATCTGCAACACCATACTACTACAGCACATACGGTGACGAGAATGAATCGATTGTAACAGATCGTAAGAGTGTAGTTGTACTAGGATCTGGTCCAATCCGTATTGGTCAAGGTGTTGAGTTTGACTATGCAACAGTTCACTCTGTATGGGCAATTAAAGAAGCTGGATATGAGGCAATCATTGTTAATAACAACCCAGAAACAGTTTCAACAGACTTCAGTATTTCTGACAAATTATACTTTGAACCACTAACAATCGAAGATGTAATGCACATCATTGATTTAGAGAAGCCAGAAGGTGTTATCGTCCAATTCGGTGGACAAACGGCAATTAACTTAGCTGCTAAATTAGAAGAACATGGTGTGAAAATTTTAGGAACATCACTTGAAGATTTAGACCGTGCAGAAGATCGTGATAAGTTTGAAGCGGCTTTAACACAGCTTGGTATCCCGCAACCAGTTGGTAAAACAGCAACGACTGTAGAACAAGCGGTAGCGATCGCTGACAAAATTGGTTACCCAGTATTAGTAAGACCATCTTACGTACTTGGTGGACGTGCAATGGAAATCGTATATCGTCAAGAAGAACTGCTGCACTACATGAAGAACGCAGTTAAAGTTCATGCGGATCACCCAGTATTAATTGACCGTTACATGGTTGGTAAAGAAATTGAAGTAGATGCAATTTCAGACGGTGAAAATGTATTCATTCCAGGTATTATGGAACATATTGAACGCGCTGGAGTTCACTCTGGTGACTCAATTGGAGTATACCCACCACAAAGCTTATCTGCAAAACTGAAAGAACAAATTATCGAAAATACAATTGCACTTGGACGAGGATTAAACATTGTTGGATTACTAAATATCCAGTTTGTAGTATTCAAAGATGAAGTGTATGTAATTGAAGTAAACCCACGTGCGAGCCGTACAGTACCATTCTTAAGTAAAATTACAGGCGTACCGATGGCAAATATCGCAACGAAAGTTATTTTAGGTCAAAACCTAGTAGAGCAAGGTTATGAAACTGGCTATCGCCCAGAAGAGAAGGAAGTATACGTAAAAGCTCCAGTATTCTCATTTGCAAAACTACGCTCAGTTGATACAACATTAGGACCTGAAATGAAATCAACAGGGGAAGTAATGGGTAAAGATTTAACGCTTGAAAAAGCATTATATAAAGGACTTGTTGCTTCTGGAATTAATATTCCAACGCACGGATCAGTAATCATTACTGTAGCTGATAAAGACAAAGAAGAAGCGATGGAAATTGCAAAACGCTTCCATGAAATCGGCTATAACTTATTAGCAACAGCAGGAACAGCACAATCGTTAACAGAGCAAAACATTCCGGTGCAAGTTGTAAACAAAATTGATTCTGAAGACTACAACTTACTTGATATTATCCGTCAAGGAAAAGCACAGTTTGTAATCAATACATTAACAAAAGGAAAACAACCAGCGCGTGATGGCTTCCGTATTCGTCGTGAGTCTGTAGAAAATGGAGTAGCATGCTTAACATCACTAGATACAACAAGAGCAATCTTGCGCGTACTAGAATCTATGACATTCTCAGCTCATGCTATGAAAGAAATTGCGCCAACCCAGCGTCACGAGGTGGTACATGCATGATGCAAAAGCAAAATATGATCGTCGTTAACCAAACAGAAATCGCAAAAAACATTTATGAATTAGTGCTTCAAGGTGATCTTGTACAGCAAATGAACGAACCAGGGCAGTTTGTACACATTAAAGTCGCAGAGGGCATCACGCCCCTTCTGCGCCGCCCAATTAGTATTTGTAATGTTGATCAAGAAAAGAACGAATTTACAATGCTATATCGTGCGGAAGGACAAGGAACAAAAACATTAGCGAAGAAAAAGCAAGGTGAACTTGTAGACGTATTAGGACCATTAGGTCATGGATTTCCTGTAGAAGAAGCGGAATCTGGACAAACGGCTCTATTAGTTGGCGGGGGAATTGGTGTACCACCACTATATGAATTGTCACAGCGTCTTGTAGCAAAGGGAGTACGCGTTATTCACATCTTAGGTTTCCAAACAAAAGATGTTGTCTTCTACGAAGAGAAATTTGCAGAGCTTGGCGATACGTATGTTGCAACAGTAGACGGTACACATGGTACAAAAGGATTTGTAACAGATGTAATTGATAGCTATGGAATTGACTTTGACATTCTATACTCATGTGGACCTTTAGCGATGCTACGGGCACTAGAAGGACGCTATAAAGAGAAAAAAGCCTACATTTCACTAGAAGAACGTATGGGCTGTGGTATTGGAGCGTGTTTCGCATGTGTATGCCACTTGCAAGAAGATCCAAGTGGACATTCTTACAAGAAGGTGTGTAGTGACGGGCCAGTATTTCCAATCGGGGAGGTTGTACTATGAACAGGTTGCAAGTTGAATTACCAGGATTATCATTAAAGAATCCAATTATCCCAGCATCTGGTTGCTTTGGATTTGGTCGTGAGTATGCGCAGTTTTATGATTTAAGTGTACTTGGATCAATCATGATTAAAGCAACAACGGAACAACCTCGTTATGGAAATCCAACGCCTCGTGTTGCAGAAACACCAGGCGGAATGCTAAATGCAATCGGGCTTCAAAACCCAGGATTAGAAAAGGTAATGACGTCTGAATTACCATGGCTAGAGCAATTCGATCTTCCGATTATTGCGAACGTTGCGGGCTCACAAGCTGAAGATTATGTAGCAGTAGCAAAGGAAATTTCGAAAGCACCAAATGTTCATGCACTAGAATTAAATATTTCTTGTCCAAACGTAAAAACAGGCGGTATCGCTTTTGGTACAGTTCCAGAAATTGCTGCTGATTTAACGAAGCGAGTAAAAGAGGTTTCTGAAGTACCGGTATATGTGAAATTGTCACCGAACGTGGCAAACATTGTGGAGATTGCAAAGGCAATCGAAAATGCAGGTGCGGACGGATTAACGATGATTAATACATTGCTTGGTATGCGTCTAGATTTAAAAACAGCAAAACCAATTTTAGCAAATCGTACAGGGGGACTATCAGGCCCAGCGATTAAGCCAGTGGCGATTCGTATGGTGCACGAAGTGAGTCAAGCTGTTAACATTCCAATTATCGGAATGGGCGGTATTGAATCAGCGGAAGATGTAATTGAGTTCTTCTACGCTGGTGCAAGTGCAGTAGCCGTTGGAACAGCAAACTTCGTCGATCCGTTTGTATGTCCAACAATTATTGAAGAATTACCAGCACTTTTAGATGAATTAGGATTTGAACACATTTCGGAATGTCAGGGAAGGAGCTGGAAGTAAACATGTCACAGTCGCTAATTGTTGCACTGGATTTTCCAGGTAAAGCAGAGGTAGAACAGTTTTTAAGTCACTTTGAAGGGGAACAATTATTTGTCAAAGTTGGTATGGAACTGTTTTACAAAGAGGGACCTGCTATTATTACGTACCTAAAAGAAAAAGGACATCAAATCTTTTTAGATTTGAAGCTTCATGATATTCCGAACACAGTGAAAAGCGCAATGCGCAATTTAGCTAGTTTAGAAGTTGATATGGTAAACGTTCATGCTGCTGGGGAAGCAGTATGATGAAAGCGGCGCTTGAGGGATTAGAGGAAGGTAAGAAAGAAGGAAAAGAGAGACCGATTTGTATTGCAGTTACACAACTAACAAGTACATCGGAAGAAGTAATGAAAAAAGAGATCGGCATTGAGAAAACGTTAGAAGAAGCGGTTGCTCATTATGCGAAATTAACGAAAGAAAGCGGTCTGGACGGTGTTGTTTGTTCAACGCTGGAAGTACCAAAATTGCGTGAAGTATGCGGAGATGCTTTCGTAACAGTAACACCGGGGATTCGTCTTGCAAGCGATGATGTAAATGATCAAGTTCGCGTAGCAACGCCAAAACGTGCGCGTGAACTAGGCTCTAGTTATATCGTAGTAGGACGTAGTATTACAAAAGCAGAAAATCCGCGCGCAGCGTATCAAATTGTAAAAGAACAGTGGGAGGGTGTAACAGTATGAAAAAACAAATCGCATCTCATTTATTAGATATCGGAGCAGTATTCTTACAACCAAATGATCCATTTACATGGTCTTCTGGAATGAAATCACCAATTTATTGTGATAATCGTTTAACATTATCATATCCAGAAGTACGTCAAGCGATTGCAGCAGGATTAGAAGAATTAATTCAAACACACTTCCCAACTGTAGAGGTTATTGCAGGAACAGCAACAGCAGGGATTGCACATGCTGCTTGGGTAAGCGATCGTATGAACTTACCAATGTGTTATGTACGCAGCAAGGCAAAAGGGCATGGTAAAGGAAACCAAATCGAAGGTAAAGCAGAAAAAGGCCAAAAAGTTGTCGTAGTAGAAGATTTAATCTCAACTGGCGGCAGTGCAATTACTTGTGTAGAGGCACTTCGCGAAGCTGGTTGTGAAGTATTAGGAATCGTATCAATCTTCACATACGAACTTGAAGCAGGAAAAGAAAAATTAGCAGCAGCAAACGTTGCATCATACTCTTTAAGCGACTACAGTGCACTTACAGAAGTAGCAGCAGAAAAAGGTATGATTGGCGAAGCAGAAACGAAAAAACTACAAGAATGGCGCAAAAATCCAGCTGATGAGGCTTGGATTACAGCATAATAATAAAAGAAAACACGACCGTGGGGGAAACTCGGTCGTGTTTTCTTTATGCAATTATACGGTTATTGCTTTTTTTCTACCTCTTTGTCTCCTTTTACAAATAATAACGTCATATAAGAAACAAGAAACGAAAAAATACTATACATCCCTACCCAAAAGAAAAATGATCGATTAAATAACGCTACTGCTACAATAAGAAAAATCGCAAACGTAATAATAGGCATTATATAATACGTCTTTGTAATTCGTGTACCAATAACAGAAAAAATAAAGACGAGTAATGGACAAACAAATAATACGAATATAAATTCACTCATGCGCTGTCCTCTTTTCTATAAATTTATTATTTTCCTGTTAAACGTTTTTCTGCACTCGTTTCTTTTCCTCCTAATCGCTTTGTAAATGTATTTCGCCAGCTTTATGACAAGGAATTAACTGCTAATATACGTTGTAGTCCTTCTATATTATGTTTATCGTGGTGCATGATTTCATTTGCGAAGGCAATTGTTATGTGATGTTCATTTTGTTCTATTAATTTAATTTTATCAGAAGGGGAAACGGTTCCTCTCTCTAATACTCGTACGAAAAATTAGTAAATCCTGTATTTTTGTAATGGTTAAGATGATGTTTCGTAAAGGATATGGGTATAGTTAACAGAAAATTACAGGAATAAAAAATATTGATTTTTTATTATATTTATTATAGGATACTTTATAAGTAAATAAGAAAAGCGATGAATGGAATAAAGTAGTGTATGTTCTCCCTGTTAAAGAGAGCTGACGGTTGGTGTAAGTCAGTACATAGAACAGCATGAATTACAATCCAGGAGCATCTTCTTCGAGCGAATTGTAAGGGGAAGACGGTGAAGAGCCGTTATAAAGAATGAAGAGATTGACATATAAAGTTTGTCAATAATTAGGGTGGTACCGCGAATAAAGTCGTCCCTACTGATTAATTTCAGTAGGGATTTTTTGTATTTTCATAACAACTAAATAATATATAAGCGATGAATGGAATAAAGTAGTGTATGTTCTCCCTGTTAAAGAGAGCTGACGGTTGGTGTAAGTCAGTACATAGAACAGCATGAATTACAATCCAGGAGCATCTTCTTCGAGCGAATTGTAAGGGGAAGACGGTGAAGAGCCGTTATAGAGAATGAAGAGATTGACATATAAAGTTTGTCAATAATTAGGGTGGTACCGCGAATAAAATCGTCCCTACTGATTAATTTCAGTAGGGATTTTTTATTTGCTTTTAAAAGTAAAAGTACCTAAATGTATGAATGATGATTATGTTTTTGGGAGGCTTCATTGTGGATGAGGCTTACAGGCCTTTATTCTTAAAAAATGGATTTTGATCATATAAATCAATTCATTCACCAAGTAAAAATAGTGATGTAAAGGAGGTGAATAGCCATGGAAGATGGCTATTATTATTTAAAATTACTTGCAAAGCAATTAAAAAAATTAGGAACGGAAAGAGGAAAAAAGAATGAAGAAAGATGGCTTAAAGAAAGAGTTATTACCTAGACATGTTCAATTTTTAGCGTTAGCGGGAATGATTGGTACGGGCATTTTCAAAGGGAGTGGAGATACTCTAGGGATTGCCGGGCCTGGTGTAATTGTTTCGTACTTACTTGGTGGGGTATTAATGATGATTGTTATGGTGGCTTTAGCTGAAATGGCTGTTGTTTATCCAAATCAGAATGTTCAACATTTAGTTCATAAGGCTTTTGGATTTCATGTATCATTTGTAGTTGGATGGCTATACTGGATTAACTGGACGCTTGTTACAATTGTAGAAATATTAGCTGCAGGCTCTTTTTTACAATTTTGGTTTTCGAATGTACCTCTTTGGTTACTAAGTGCTATTTGTGCGCTTTTAGTTGTGGGAATTAACAGTTTTCAGGTAAAATTTTATGGCGAAATGGAATTTTGGTTTGCTAGTATAAAAATTCTGGCACTTGTATTATTCATCCTTTTAGGTGGAGCAGTCTTATTCGGACTAACGAGTTTTGCTCCATCGACACCAACGGAACATTTACTTGGGCATGGGGGATTCTTTCCAAATGGTATTAAAGGGGTATTTAGTGCTTGTTTTATTGTCATGTTTTCATTCGGAGGATCTGAGTTAATAGGGGTAGCAATTTCTGAGACAAAAGACGCTGAAAAGGTTTTGCCTAAAGTGATAAAGGGTGTTGTTTGGCGCGTAATCATATTTTATATCTTGCCCATTACAATTATTGCGGGATTAATACCTTGGAATGAAGTTGCAGGAAATGAAAGTCCATTTATACAAGTAATGAATGCCATTGGTATCCCAGGTGTTGCACACATTATGAATTTTGTTTTATTAACTGCAGTTCTTTCAGCTGCGAATTCAGGAGTTTTTGCTACTTCCAGAACAATGGTTGCGTTAGCTGAAAAAGGAGAAGCGCCAAAAATATTGAAACATACTGCGAAATCAGGTGCACCAATCATTGCAATCTCTTTAAACGGCTTATTATTATTGATAGGTGCAGGACTAGCATTCTTTGCTCCAGATAGTATTATCGGAACAATGATGACAATTCCAGGATTTACAATGTTATTGCTTTGGTTAAGTATTTGCTTTGCACAACTTAAATTACGTCCTACCTATCCAACGATGCCTAACTTTAAAATGAAGTTATTTCCAACTACGACTATTATTGGAATCGTGGGATTATGTGTTATTTTCATAGGCTCAACGTTTAGTAATGGAATTTCAGTCGGAACAGTGGTTTGTTTTACAACTTTAGCAATTTTAATTGGTTTGGCTTTACTTAAAGGACGGAGTAGAAAGAAAGAAGACACACAACTAAAACATATAAGCTAAATTCATGATGGGAATAAATATAATATATTAATCCAATAATCATCAGAGCACGCTTCTACTGAATAGGCGTGCTCTGTCGTGTTTGAAGATAAAGAGTATGAGTCTGGGACAAAAGAAAGTATATAATTTCATTTACTGTAATAAGAGTGTCTTTTACTTTAATAAAATAAATCAAAATCATAACAAAAAGCTGTACTACTTCACATATACAGTAATACAGCTTTTTGTATATTATTTTACAGAATGAGCTTGTTGCATCTTTTTAATGATTCGAATTTGCCCACGATGACTTAGTTCATCCTCAAATACATGAAACCATTTGAAATAATTGTTTGCCGGCTTGTCTTCCCAAAAAGGAGTTGTTTTAAATAACCATTCGTTTGGAAGTGATTGAAATGTAGCGATTGTTTTATCGCGCACTTCTTGTAACGTGTTGATGTAGAATTCCAGAGGCTGGTTTTTAATTTTCTGGCGTCCGAGATTGCCTAGTTCAACACCTGGTAACCAGCGTTCTAGTTCTTCCTCTGTTGGTTCTCTGTCTTCAAATGTATGAATTTGATAATAAAATTCGACAGCTGCCATGTGATACAGAAGCATACCGATTGAATTTGCATTTTCATCATATAAATAGTCTAATTCTTCAATTGTTAAATCTTGAACAGCACGTAAAGTTGAGAGGCGTGCATAGTTCATCATCGAAACAAGTTTAGAAAAATCGTCGCTTAATCCGTCAATCTTATCAATTAAAAATAAATTTTCCATAGAAATCCCCCTGTTATGAAATACAGACCTGTATTTAATTTCTCCAAATAGGAGGAGATTCCTGTTTTATTGCGTAAAACAAAATGAAAGCAGCTCTATAATTCATATTTTTAGTATGAATTATAGAGCTGCTTTTTCGTGTATTTAAGTTCACCCTAGACGAAACAAGTGTTAGTTGGTGTCCTGTCTATATATAATTGGATACTTTTTGCACGATGTATTGTATCGTTGATTTCATTTTTTCATCATCTACATTATTTCTATATTCATGGTGGATGACTTGATGTTTTTTCAGCACATAATAATCAAAGAGTGCTTGATATAAAGTCATATTGTTTTGAATTAAAATTGTAGGTTCAAAGAGCTTTCGTAGTAGTACATCGTCTTGGATAAGGATAAGTACTGGATTTACAGTGTTGAACACTTCGTTTTCTATATGTTCCTCATAGAATTTTTTTAATTTATTATTTCGTTCGTTTTGAGCTTGTATGATTTGTTCGTATAGTACTGGAGCATTATGTTTTAAATCTAATAGCAAGGTATCAGATATGTAAAAAGCAATGAGTAATGATTGTTCAAATGTTTTTTGAAATCGTTCTCCAAATGGAACTGTTTCTTCAAAAATTGTTTGATCAATGCTAGTAATATATTCGGCATAAATGTTGACGATGTATTGGATAATCTCTTCTTTTGATGAGAAATATTTGTACATCGTTGCTTTACTAATATCCATATAACGAGCAATATCATCTGTTCGTAACGGGCTTATTCCTTGTTTTTTTACGATCGGTAATAATTTGAAAATGAGCTTTTTTCTCATTTCTACTTGATTATCAATACTGTTATTTAACATAACAACCCTCCTTACAATTCATTTATTATAAATAAATTTATGAATTTATACAAATTGAACTAATTAAACTAAAATAGTAAAAATAGTTTACTTGTTTTCTGGTGTATGTTATTCTCTTTTTACATCATCTTTTCGAAAGAAGGCGAACTTATGAAAAAGAAGAAGTTAGGTTCACAAGGATTAGAAGTATCGGAAATGGGATTAGGTTGTATGGGGATGTCTGAATTTTATGGTCAGACAGATGAGATAGAGGCGACTAAAACAATTCATCGAGCTCTTGAGCTTGGAATTACAATGTTCGATACAGCGGATATTTATGGATATGATGAAGAGGGAATGGGAACAAATGAAAAACTAGTAGGGAGAGCGTTACAGGAATTTCGGCATGATGTGAAAATTGCAACGAAGTTTGGAGCGCTGCGAAATGCAACAAAAGCGTTAGGATACAACGGTTCCCCTCAATATGTGAAGGAAGCATGTGAAGCAAGTTTAAGAAGATTAGGGACAGACTACATCGACTTATATTATTTACACCGCGTTGACCCCAATACACCAATTGAAGAAACTGTAGGTGTGATGGCGGAATTAGTGCAAGAAGGAAAAGTACGTTATATTGGACTGTCTGAAGTAACAGGTGAGCAATTAAAAACAGCTCATGCAATTCATCCAATTTCAACTGTTCAAACAGAATATTCTCTTTGGTCTCGTGATCCAGAGAAAGATATTTTAGGGGTTTGTCGTGAATTAGGCGTTGGATTTGTTCCATATAGTCCACTTGGCCGCGGATTTTTAACGGGTAATTTAACAAGCCGTGATCAATTAACACCTGATGATTGGAGATACTATAATCCACGTTTTTCAGAAGAAGCATTTGCTTCTAATATGAAAATTGTTGAAGGAATTAAACAGTTTGCTTTAGAGAAAGAATGTACGCCTGCACAATTAGCGCTTGCCTGGGTCGTTGCACAAGGTGAAGGAATCGTACCAATTCCAGGTACAAAGCGAGTGAAGTATTTAGAGCAAAACATAGCGGCTCTTGAAATAACTTTAACAAAAGAAGAACTAACATACTTAAATACGATTGCACCTATTGGTGATACGTTTGGTAATCGATATTAAGATTGGTAATCTATAAAGTGAAACTTTAATCAGTGGGGGTTTTCTTCATCCCCCACTGATTATTAGTTGAACCAATCGGGCTTTAACGGGCAGTTTATCTCCCACCTTACTTCTTTAGAAAAGCGGAAGCGGCTCGCTCAGAATCGCAGGACGTTGGAGCCCCCGACAGAGAGGCGCTTTTTGCCTCGTTCGAGGGGGCGAAACGACCGGAGATTCTAGCCGCTAGAGCTGGACAATGCTTTCGCTGAATTTTGAGGTGGGAGTATTACTGCCCGTTAATGCGGGATAAAAAATCAATCGAAAAGGATGAGATGATGTGCATACAGAAAGCAAGCATTTGCTGAATGAATCATTTGCTAGAACGTTAGTAAAATCATTACAAGGAGAACGCGGGCATATTCCAATTAAAAATGCAATTGCAGATATAGATTGGGAACTATCAGGAAAACAAGTAGAAAACATTCCGTATTCCATCTATCAACTAGTGATGCATATGAAGTATTGGCAAGATTTCCTCTTACGTGGTTTACATGGAGAAAAACCACAACTTCCAGCGCACGTGAAGGAGAGTTGGCCAGTTGAAAATATGGCGAAAAATCAAGAAGAATGGGCGGAGATTATAAGACAATTTCTAGCGGGAATCGATACTGCTTGTACAATTGCTCAAACTACAAAACTTGATGATCCTTTAGCACATTATCCAGATGTAACGCGGGCCGATACGTTACGTAATATTGCTTCACATAATAGTTACCATTTAGGAGAAATTGTATTGCTGCGTCGTTTATTTGAGGCATGGCCTCCACCGAGTGGCGGTTATCCAGTTTAAGAAAACAAAAGAATATAGCTTTTCTCACTAAGTCATAGGGAAAGAAAATAGGTTCTGATTACTTGTTGATGTGGAACAAAAATAACAGGCTTCTTCATATTGAAAGAAGCCTGTTATTTTTTATAATTATTTTCCCTGATAGTAATCGACCATCTCAAGGTTATGCAAAAAAAGAAGATAGGTGAGAGGGTCCGTAAAAGTTCGATTGATCAGATTT
Organism: Bacillus sp. EA-CB0995; assembly: GCF_055814245.1. Lineage (NCBI taxonomy): Bacteria > Bacillati > Bacillota > Bacilli > Caryophanales > Bacillaceae > Bacillus > Bacillus sp. EA-CB0995. Next base: position 1,760,714 of record NZ_CP169269.1, read on the forward strand.
AATGAATAGTGGAGTGAAGAAAACCCCGCTATTCAAAGTTGCACTTTACCCCAGAACAATAAGTTCTCTATTAGCGTGTGTAATCACTTCATGCCCGGTTTTCGTAATGACAATATCATCTTCAATTCTGCAACCGCCCCAATTTGGGATATAAATACCTGGTTCTACGGTTACAACCATTCCTTCTAGCAGTGTGTCTGTACTATCTTTTGATAATCTAAGAGGTTCATGAAGTTCTAAGCCAACTCCATGGCCCGTTGAATGACCGAAGTATTCACCGTAGCCATGTTCAGTAATGTAATTTCTTGTAATATCATCGATTGTTTTTGCCGATTCACCTGGGCGAATTGCCTCAGTGCCGCGCTTTAAAGCTTCAAGTACAATGTTGTATATCTTTACAAATTCCTCAGAACAGCTACCAATTGCAACAGTGCGCGTTAAATCAGAGCAATATCCGTTATAAAGTGCACCAAAATCTAATGTAACAATATCCCCGTCTTCAATGATTTTACTTGTAGCTACCCCATGCGGGAGAGAAGAGCGAGTGCCAGAGGCTACGATAATGTCAAATGATGAAGAGGAAGCCCCTTGTTTTCGCATGAAAAATTCTAATTCATCTCTTACATCCCATTCAGATACACCAGGTTTAAGGAAGCTTGTAATATGTTGAAAGGCATCATCCGCGATGCGAGCTGCAATTTTAATCATTTCGATTTCAGTCTCTTCCTTCACGGTACGAATCGTCTCTATTATTTCATTTACATGAACAAGTTCGATATTTATATAATTTTGTAACGCTGTATATTGTTTCAGCGTCATATTATTTTCTTCTACACCTAATTTGTTTATTTGTAATCTGTTTACTTGCGCGGCAATTTCTTGTTCTATGTTCCCTTTATGCATAACAATTTCTGCTTCGTGTACTTGTGCTTTTGCTTGATCTGTATAACGGAAATCTGTAATAAATACTGCATTTGTAGGAGAGAGTAAGACAACTCCAGCAGTACCTGTAAATCCAGATGCATATCGGCGGTTTTCTTTTTTGGTAATCAGTAATCCGTCTATTCCGTATTGATGTAGCTGTTCTTGTATTTTTTTGATTCTTGAAGTCATGTTAATTCCTCCCTTTCATCTCCTTATATAAAGCAATAATAGTGCCAATCTTTTTTTATAAGAGAGAAAATCTTTTATCCCGCATTAACGGGCAGTAAGACCCCCACCTCAAGATTCAGAGAAAAGCGAAGAAGATAGGGGGATAACTGCCCGTAAAAGCCAGATTGGTTCAACTAACCATCAGTGGGATGAAGAAAACCCCCACTGATGGAAGTTTCACTTTATCCCGCATGAGTAGGGAGTAAAGCTCTGCGAAGAAAAGAGTTTTTTATATCGATGTCAAATAATATAGACACAAAAGCTTATTTTGTGTCTATATTATTTGACATCACAAATGATTGTGTAAAAAATGAAAGACAAAGAGATGATTACAATATTGTAATCATCTCTTTGTTTTTAAGCTTTCAACTTCATAACAGTATCCGCATCAGGTGTTACATACACCGTTTGCTGGTTATCATACGTAACAAATCCAAGCTTCGCTCCGCTCGGCTTTTTCACATGACGAATTTTTGTATAATCGACTGGAACTGAGCTCGATTCCTTTGCTTTACTAAAGTAAGCAGCGAGCTTTGCCGCTTCAATTAATGTTTCTTCGCTTGGCTCTAATGAACGAATGACAACGTGTGAGCCTGGAATGTCTTTCGTATGAAGCCAAAATTCATCACGGCGTGCAAGTTTATTTGTTAAATAGTCGTTTTGTTTGTTATTTTTTCCGACTAAAATCTCTGTTCCATCACTTGCAATATATTTGTCTAATACAGGTTTTGCTGGTTTCTTTTTTGCATTTTTTGACTTGCGATTACGCATATATCCTTCTTCGGCTAGTTCTTCACGAATTTCTTCAATATCTTTAGAAGAAGCAGCCTCCATTTGCTGTAGTAAACTATCAAAGTAAAATATTTCTTCATTTGTTTTTTCAATTTGCTCTTCAACGATTACTACAGAATTTTTTGCTTTTTGATATTTTTGGAAATAACGCTGTGCATTTTCTGACGGTGTGCGTAATGGATCTAAGGTGATCTTTACAGTTCCGCTATTTTCATCATAGTAATTGATAACCTCAACTTCTTTGTCGCCTTTTTTCACTGCATACATATTGGCTGTAAGCAATTCACCAAATAGTTGATATTTATCTGCTTTACTTGCGTCTTCTAAAGTTTTTTGCAATTTAATTAATTTTTTTCGTTTTTTGCTTTTTCATTTTGCATAAAACGTTCTAAATCATGGGCTTGTTGCTTTACGCGGTCACGCTCTGCTTTCCCGAAGAAGAAACGATCTAGTAATTCGCTTACAGATGAGAATGCTTTCTCTTCACCTTTTAAGTGTGAAAGTGGGAATAAATAAAAGAATTCTTTTCCCTTAGCTATGATCATCGAAGGAGTATACTGATGTTTTAGTAATAGTTTTTGTAATGTAAAAAATACTTCGGATAATGCATTTTCATTCATCATTCCAGCTTTTGCAACTACTTCTTTTGCAAATAGGGGAGAAATCCCCATAAAAGCTCCTACGAGTTGTTTATCCATATTTCCTGCTAAAAAGTCTAGCGGTCGAATAAATTCTTCTTGCGTTTCAATTTGCAATGGATTGATTTTCTGTTGTGCAGGCGGTGCAATATATTCAGCTCCAGCATATACAGTGCGGTGACGGTTTACCGCTAAGGAAACGTGTTTTAGGCTATCCAAAATTATATTTGTTTTGGAGTCTACTAAAATGATATTGCTATGACGCCCCATTATTTCAATAATTAATGTTTTTAATGATTCATCACCAATTTCATTGCGACTACGAATAGTAATTTGGATGATTCGTTCTAAATCAATTTGTTCAATTTTCTCAATAAATCCACCTTCTAAATGTTTACGAAGAAGCATGCAAAACATTGGCGGCAATGCAGGAGAATCGTAATTTTGTGTTGTAAGGTGCATGCGCGCGTGCGTTGGGTGTGCGGAAAGAAGTAGTTTTTGATTTTTTCCGTTTGCCCGAATATGTAACAAAATTTCATATTTTGACGGTTGATATATTTTTGAAATTCTTCCTGTTTGAAGAGAATTTGCAATTTCGTGTGTGATCGCTCTTGTAAATAATCCATCGAATGCCACGTTGAACACTCCTTTCTCACTAAAAGTTAATTATAGCATTTTTTCGGACGAGGCTGAATAAGCTTTCATTAGAGCATGTCTGCAATCAGGAGGTAGGTGGCGAGATGAATTGGTATGAACTGCGTGCACATGAAGTTGAAGAACGAACGAATACAAATGTAAAGACAGGGTTGACAGAGCAAGAGGTGCAAGGTCGACTAAAAAAACTTGGCCCAAATGAACTTCAAGAAGCAAAACGGCCTTCTGCACTTGTCGTGTTCTTAGCACAATTTAAAGATTTTATGGTACTTGTTTTGTTTGGAGCAACGATTATTTCTGCTTTTTTAGGAGAATATGTTGATGCAATTGCTATTGTTGCAATTGTCATTATCAATGGAATTCTCGGTTTCTTTCAAGAGAGAAAAGCAGAGAAATCGTTGGAAGCATTAAAAGAGCTTGCCGCCCCGCAAGTAACTGTACTTCGAAATGGAAAGTGGATGAAAATTCCTTCGAAAGGCCTTGTGCTTGGGGATATTATTAAATTTTCAAGCGGGGATCGTATCGGTGCTGATGTGCGCCTCATTGAAGCTTCGAGTCTATATATTGAAGAATCAGCATTAACAGGAGAATCCGTGCCAGTGCAAAAGAAAATTGATGTTTTGCATGGTTCGGATGTTTCAATTGGTGATCAAACAAATATGGCATTTATGGGTACTATGATTACAAGAGGATCCGGCATTGGAGTTGTTATTGGCACAGGAATGAATACAGCAATGGGACAAATTGCAAATATGCTGCAAAATGCGGAGCAAAATGAAACGCCGCTGCAGAGAAGACTTGAGCAGCTGGGGAAAATTTTAATTATCGTCGCATTAATTTTAACGGCACTTGTTGTATTAGTTGGTGTTTATCAAGGTAATGAAATGTACCATATGTTTTTAGCAGGTGTTTCGCTTGCTGTTGCAGCGATTCCGGAAGGATTGCCTGCGATTGTGACAGTAGCACTTTCACTTGGCGTTCAGCGTATGATTAAGAAAAAAGCAATTGTAAGAAAGCTTCCAGCGGTTGAAACGTTGGGATGTGCATCTGTCATTTGTTCAGACAAAACAGGGACAATGACGCAAAATAAAATGATGGTTACACATGTCTGGTCGAGTGGTGAAATCTGGAATGTAACGGGGCAGGGCTATGAACCAAAAGGTGAATTTATAAAAGATGAAAAGAAAGTAAACCCAACAGCGGCCCGTTCCTTATATCAACTCCTCACATTCGGATGCTTATGTAACAACGCAAATATTGTGAAAAAGAAAAAAACGTATGTATTAGACGGTGACCCGACAGAAGGGGCGCTCGTTGTAGCAGCGATGAAGGCTGGCATTTCAAGAGAAGGTATAAAGGATCAATTTGAAATTATTCATGAGTTTCCGTTCGACTCAACGCGGAAAATGATGAGTGTAATTGTTCGTGACAAAACAGGGAAAAAATTTGTGATAACAAAGGGAGCACCTGATGTTTTATTAAAAATGAGTCAAACTATTTTATGGGGAAATAAACAGCAGCCATTAACAGAATTGTACAGAAACGAAGTGCAAACGGCGATTTATCACTTAGGAAGTCAAGCACTTCGTACAATTGCAATTGCTTTTAAACCATTAAAAACAACTGATCACATTCAAAATGAACAAGAAGCAGAACAAGATTTAATGTTTATTGGATTGCAAGGAATGATTGATCCGCCAAGACCAGAAGTGAAGCAAGCGGTGCAAGAATGTAAAGATGCGGGTATTAAAACGATTATGATTACAGGAGACCATAAAGTAACAGCGATGGCAATCGCTGAGCAGCTTGGAATTTTACCATCTGGTGGCCGCGTTGTGGAAGGAATTGAACTCGCAAACATGTCGGTTGAAGAATTAGAAGATATTGTGGATGAAACGTATGTCTTTGCACGTGTTTCTCCGGAACATAAATTGAAAATTGTGAAGGCGCTGCAAAATAAAGATCATATTGTGGCGATGACCGGTGATGGTGTGAATGATGCCCCTGCTATAAAAGCAGCTGATATTGGGGTAGCGATGGGAGTTACGGGGACAGATGTCGCAAAAGAGGCATCATCTCTTGTGTTATTAGACGATAACTTCGCTACTATAAAAGCAGCAATTAAAGAGGGAAGAAATATTTACGAAAACATTCGGAAGTTTATTCGTTATTTATTAGCATCAAATGTTGGAGAAATTTTAGTTATGTTATTTGCGATGATACTAGCATTACCATTGCCGCTCGTACCAATTCAAATATTATGGGTGAATTTAGTAACAGATGGTTTACCAGCAATGGCACTCGGGCTTGATGCACCAGAAGGTGATGTTATGCGTAGGAAACCGCGTCATCCAAAAGAAGGAGTATTTGCGAGAGGACTTGCATGGAAAATTGTTAGCCGCGGTTTTTTAATCGGTGCTATGACACTCTTAGCGTTTATTATTGCACACAATCAAAATCCAAATGAATTAAAGTATGCACAAACAGTTGCTTTTGCAACACTTGTTTTAGCACAGCTTATTCATGTGTTTGATTGCCGCAGTGAGCATTCTGTATTTCACCGTAATCCATTTGGAAATATGTACTTAGTAGGAGCGGTGCTTATTTCGATTTTACTAATGTTGGTAGTGATTTATTATCCACCATTGCAACCGATCTTTAGTACCATGCCAATTAAAGCGAGAGATTGGCTCTTGATTGTTGGTCTTTCTTCTATTCCAACATTCTTATTAGTGGGATCTTTACTAACCGGGAAGCCTGAAAAGAAGAAACCAATTGTATATAAAAGAGGTGTAAACTTGAAATAGTAAATGGGATAAAAGTATGATATAATTTCAAAAGGTAGTAGAGTAGAGTCTCTATTACCTTTTTCATTGAGTAAGATCATGGCTTGGATGTGATAAAATGATTTCGAGTATGACAGGGTTTGGACGCGCAAAGGTAGAAAGTGATGCGTTTCAAATTACAGTAGAAATGAAGTCGGTCAATCATCGCTTTTTAGAGATGAATATTCGTCTTCCGAAGCAAATGATGGTGTTCGAGGATAAAATCCGTAAATTAATTGCAGAACAAGTTGGCCGCGGACGTATTGAAGTATCGATTATTGTTGAAGGGGAAGGGCTCGTTGAACGGAAATTACGCGTGGACTGGTCCCTTTTAGAGCAATATAAGCTCATTATGGAAGAAGCGAAGGAGAAATTTCAATTACAGGATTCGATTACATTACAGCAGCTTATTGCTATGCCGGAAGTGACAGCAATTGAAGAAGTTGAGAATGTAAATGAAACGTTTGAACATAGTTTGTATGAAGCGGTTCGCCGCGCAGCTAGTATGTTAAAAACGATGCGTGATGGTGAAGGAGAACGACTGCATAAAGATTTGGAGCATCGTTTGCAAGAAATTCACACGTGCGTGCATGCCATTGTTCCCTATGCGCCGTCAGTCATTCAAAAATATCGTGAGCGTTTGGAGAACCGTTTGAAAGAATTACATAATCAAGAATTAGAGGAACAACGATTACTTACAGAGATAGCGGTGTTTACAGACCGCTGTGATATTCATGAAGAGTTAGTTCGACTGCAAAGTCATTTAGAACAATTTCAAGAGGCGCTGCAAAGTACAGAACCGGTTGGAAGAAAGATGGACTTTATTGTACAAGAGATGCATCGTGAAATAAATACAATTGGTTCGAAAGCAAATGACTTAACAATTTCAAAATATGTTGTTGAAATGAAAAATAATCTTGAAAAAATTCGTGAACAAGTACAAAATATTGAGTAGCTGTCAATTGTATACGGAGTTATACGAGAGAGAGAAATCGGATAGACTTACTAGGAGGCGCAAACTATGGCCATGCGGTTTTTAAATATTGGATATGGAAATATCGTATCTGCACATCGAATTATTTCCATTGTAAGTCCGGAATCAGCACCGATTAAAAGGTTAGTACAGGAAGCTCGCGAACAAAATGTGCTGCTTGATGCTACTTATGGTCGAAAAACACGAGCAGTTATTGTTATGGATGATGGACATATTGTATTAAGTCCAATACAACCAGAGACAATTGCTCATCGATTAAATAATAAAGAAGATTTAAGTGACGAAGGGTAGGTTTAACATATATATGAGAAGTAGAAGAGGGTTGCTCATTGTTCTTTCAGGGCCTTCTGGGGTTGGAAAAGGAACGGTTCGAAAGGAATTGTTCAGTCAAGAAGATACAAATTTACAGTACTCTATTTCTATAACAACGCGCAAACCACGTGAAGGAGAAGTAGATGGTGTTGATTATTTCTTTAAAACGAGAGAAGAATTTGAAGAGATGATTCGTAACAATAAATTGCTTGAATGGGCGGAGTTTGTTGGAAACTATTACGGAACACCAATTGATTATGTAGAGCAGACATTGCAGCAAGGAAAAGATGTTTTCTTAGAAATCGAAGTGCAAGGCGCGATTCAAGTAAAGAAAGCTTTTCCAGAAGGAGTATTTATCTTTTTAGCTCCTCCAAGTTTATCGGAACTAAAAACCGCATTGTTGGTCGTGGTACAGAAACAGAAGAAGTAATTCAAAATCGTTTAACAGTAGCAAAAGAAGAAATCGAAATGATGGATGCTTATGACTACGTAGTAGAAAATGATGAAGTGGAACTTGCTTGCGAACGTATTAAGGCAATTGTGATAGGTGAACATTGTCGCCGTGAGCGAGTAGCAAAATACTATAAAGAAATGACGGAGGAAATATAATATGTTAAACCCATCTATTGATGCATTGTTACAAAAAATTGATTCTAAATATACGCTAGTAACAGTAGCTGCAAAGCGCGCTCGTGAAATGCAAGAGCATAACGATTGTGTTGTTGAACAACCAGTATCTCATAAGTGTGTAGGAAAAGCATTAGAAGAGATTAATGCACAATTATTAAACTACCAACCAAGTGAAGATAATGACCAAAAATAAAGCTTTCTTTTCGACAAATAGAGGCATAGATACTATACTTTTCTATGTAACAGTAACAACCTATTTACAAGTAGGTTGTTATTTTTTTACGATATAGATAAATCAACATTAAAAAAACGACATGAAAGCTTTCTTTTTAGGTGGGCGAGAGCATCTGGCCATGCATAGAAGCGGTCAGGGCCTTTTTCTGCCACATGCGAAGTGAAAACAAAGAGAGAAAGCGAGTGCAGGTTCTTCTACATAGCAGCAATCTATATGTCGAAAAATCAAAATGAATTCATATAGGATGGAGAATAACGGCAGCTTGTATTTTATGTTGTGATGGTGAATGATTTGAATTTCGAGTAGGACTAAGTTTCATAAAAGAAAGAGGACGAGACCTATGCTAAAAGGGAAAAAAATACTTTTATGTGTTACAGGAGGCATTGCTGTATTTAAAGCAGCTGCGTTAACAAGTAAATTAACACAGGCAGGTGCGCTTGTGAAAGTAATAATGAGTGAGTCGGCAATGAAGTTTGTTACACCGCTTACATTTCAAGCGCTTTCTCGCCATGATGTATATACAGATACATTCGATGAAAAAGATTCAGCAGTGATTGCTCATATTGATTTAGCAGACTGGGCTGATGTTGTTCTTGTTGCACCAGCGACAGCAAACATTATTGGTAAATTAGCAAATGGTCTTGCAGATGATATGATTTCAACGACGCTTCTTGCAACTACAACTCCAGTGTGGATTGCACCTGCCATGAATGTTCATATGTACGAAAATCCAGTTGTTCAAAAAAACATGCAAACATTAAAAGAATTAGGTTATACATTTATTGAGCCTGGTGAAGGATTTTTAGCTTGTGGATATGTTGCTAAAGGTCGATTAGAAGAACCGGAAAACATTGTAGCAATGTTAGAAGTACATTTTTCACAAGGGAAGCCACTTCAAGGAAAACGGATATTAGTGACGGCGGGACCAACGCGTGAGAAGATTGATCCAGTTCGCTTTATGACAAATTTCTCATCTGGCAAAATGGGTTATGCGCTTGCGGAAGTTGCGGCAAGTCTTGGAGCAGAAGTCATTCTTGTTTCTGGTCCAACAGCACTAACGCCACCTGCGAATGTAACAACAATACAAGTACAATCAGCGCAAGATATGTTAGATGCGGTTTTACATCATTATTCCAATATGGAAATTGTGATCAAAACAGCTGCCGTTGCAGATTATCGGCCGAAAATCGTTTATGATGAAAAAATGAAAAAGAAAAATGGCGATACGGTTATTGAACTTGAACGCACGATAGATATTCTTAAAACATTAGGTGAACGAAAAGAACATCAATTACTCATTGGTTTTGCAGCAGAAACAACAAATGTTGAAGAGTATGCAACGAAAAAATTACGTGAGAAAAATGCTGACATGATTGTTGCTAATGATGTAAAAGCAGAAGGTGCAGGGTTTGGTACGGATACAAATATTGTTACGATGTATAAACGAAATGGCGCTATGATTAAATTGCCACTGCTAACAAAGCAGGAGGTAGCTAGAGAAATTTTACTACAAGTTGAAAAAATGCTGGAAGAGGATCCCGCATGAAATTTGCAAGCGTAATTGTTGATGTTCCAGCAAGGCAAACGGATAGGCCATTCGATTATATAATTCCTAAGCGCTGGGAAGATCTTGTCCAAACAGGCATGCGAGTTGTTGTTCCATTTGGACCACGAAAATTACAAGGATTCGTTATTGACATAAAAGATACAGTAGATGTAGATGTAAATAGGTTGAAAACATTGCATGAACTGTTAGACGTAACACCTGTATTGAATGCAGAATTGTTGCAACTTGGAAATTGGCTTACGGAAGAAACACTTTGTTTCACAATTTCAGCGTTCCAAGTTATGCTGCCAGCAGCGATTAAAGCGACATATAAAAAGCAGTTGCATCTCCATCGTTCTGAAGATATAGCTGAGAATGTAAAATTTCTCTTTCAAGGAAAAGAAAGTATCGATTGGAGTGTGCTCGATGAACAACCACATTTGTACCGTGCAGTCCGAACAGAAATTGCTAAAGGAACAGTGGAAGTTGTCTATGAAGTAAAAGATAAGGCGCAAAAGAAAAAACAAAAAATGATCCAGCCTGTGTTGTCTTATGAAGAATTAGAGGAAGCGGCCTTTAACTTAAAAAGTAAAAAACAGCAAGATATATTGTATTACTTTATGGAGCATTATCGGTCCATACCGTTAAAAATAATAACGGAAGAATTGCAAATTACAGATGCTCCGATAAAATCTCTTGTGAAAAAGGGTCTGTTAGCTGAAAAATATGTGGAGATATATCGAAATCCGTATGATGACGATGCTTTTGAGCGCACAAAACCATTCCCGCTTACAGAAGAACAACAACAAGTTATTGCACCGATCTTAACTTCTATTACAAAAGAGAAACATGAGACATTTTTACTGTACGGTATAACTGGGAGCGGAAAAACGGAAGTGTATTTACAGTCAATTGAAGAAGTGTTGCGAAAAGGAAAAGAAGCTATTGTACTTGTACCGGAAATTTCGTTAACTCCCCAAATGGTTGATCGCTTTAAAGGGCGCTTTGGTTCGCAAGTTGCAGTTCTTCATAGTGCGCTATCTGTTGGGGAAAAATATGATGAATGGCGTAAAATCCTGCGAAAAGAAGTAAAAGTAGTTGTAGGGGCACGTTCAGCAATTTTTGCACCATTTGAGAATTTAGGAATCATTATTATTGATGAAGAACATGAATCAAGTTACAAACAAGAGGATAATCCGCGTTATCATGCACGTTCTGTTGCAATTTGGCGGGGAAAATATCACAATTGTCCTGTTGTACTAGGAAGTGCCACACCTACACTAGAATCGTTTGCTCGTGCAAAAAAAGGTGTATATGAGCTGCTTACAATGACAAAGCGTATGAATGAAAGGGATTTGCCGACAGTTGAGATTATTGATATGAGAGAAGAACTTCGGGAGGGAAATCGTTCTATGTTTTCTCAGCTTCTTCATGAGAAAATAGCGGATCGGTTAGAGAAAAAGGAACAAATGGTGCTCTTTTTAAACAGAAGAGGTCATTCGACATTTGTCATGTGTCGTGATTGCGGTTATGTAGTACAATGTCCGCACTGTGATATTTCACTTACATATCACAGGATGAATAATCGCTTGAAATGTCATTATTGTAGTTATGAGGAAAATTTGCCAAATGCTTGTCCTGCTTGTAATAGTTCCTATATCCGCTTCTTTGGGACAGGAACACAAAAGGTTGAAGAAGAAATTACAAAACTGTTTCCCGAAGCGCGCGTCATTCGAATGGATGTTGATACGACAAGTCGTAAAGGGATGCATGAAAAGCTCCTGAAGTCCTTTGGTGCAGGAGAGGCAGATATTTTACTTGGAACACAAATGATTGCTAAAGGTCTGGATTTTCCGAATGTGACGCTTGTAGGTGTATTAACAGCAGATACGATGCTGCATTTGCCGGATTTTAGAGCGAGCGAAAAAACATATCAGCTTTTAACGCAAGTGAGCGGCCGAGCCGGACGTCACGAACTTCCAGGTGAAGTCGTTATTCAAACGTATACACCCGAGCATTATAGTGTACAATTAGCGCAACAGCAGCAGTATGATATGTTCTTTGAACGCGAGATGTATATGAGGAAAATTCGGCAATATCCACCATATTATTATGTGGCATTAGTTACAGTATCTCATCCAGAATTATTAAAAGCAGTGCAGGTAACAGAGAAGATCGTTGGTTTTTTACGGCAACATTGTGCCCAGCAAACGGTGATTTTAGGTCCGGTTGCTTCGGCAATTCCTCGTATAAAAGATAGATATCGCTACCAATGCGTGATAAAATACAAACGGGAACCAAACTTAAAGTACGTGCTCAAAATGGTAAATGAACATTATCAGGCAGAAATGCAGAAAGACTTGCAAATCTCAATTGATTTTAATCCAACTATGTTAATGTAGCGGAGGAAAAAATGGCAACGTTAGAAATTGTAAAACATCCAAATGAAGTATTAGAAACGCCGTGTGAACGTGTTATAAATTTTGATAAAAAGTTAGTGAAGCTTTTAAAAGATATGCACGAAACAATGCTGATTGCAGATGGTGTTGGTTTAGCAGCACCACAAGTTGGCGTAAGTCTGCAAGTTGCTGTTGTAGACATTGATGATGATAACGGGAAAATTGAGTTGATTAATCCTGTTATTTTAGAACAACGTGGTGAACAAGTAGGTCCCGAAGGCTGCTTAAGTTTTCCGGGGCTTTTTGGTGATGTAACACGTGCCGAGTATATTAAAGTACGTGCCCAAAATCGCCGTGGAAAAGTATTTTTACTAGATGCAGACGGGTTTTTAGCTCGTGCAATTCAACATGAAATCGATCATTTACACGGTGTATTATTTACATCTAAAGTAACGCGATATTATGAGGAAAATGAATTAGAAGAGATGTAAAAGGAGAGTTTTTTGAATGGTGAAAGTTGTATTTATGGGTACACCGGACTTTTCAGTGCCGGTGCTTTGTCGTCTTATTGAAGATGGATATGATGTGATTGGTGTTGTGACACAGCCGGATCGTCCAGTAGGCAGAAAAAAGGTTATGACACCAACACCTGTTAAAGTGGAAGCAGAAAAACATGGTATTCCGGTGTTACAACCTTTAAAAATTCGTGAAAAAGATGAATATGAAAAGGTGTTGGCATTAGAGCCTGATTTAATTGTGACAGCTGCGTTCGGGCAAATTGTGCCAAACGAAATTTTAGAAGCACCGAAGTACGGATGTATTAATGTCCATGCTTCATTACTCCCAGAACTTCGCGGCGGTGCACCTATTCATTATTCCATCATGCAAGGAAAAGAAAAACAGGCATTACGATTATGTATATGGTTGAAAAATTAGATGCTGGTGATATTTTAACGCAAGTAGAAGTAGAAATTGAAGAACGTGAAACAACTGGTTCATTATTTGATAAATTAAGTGAGGCTGGAGCGCACTTATTATCAAAAACTGTTCCGCTGTTAATACAAGGGAAATTAGAACCAATTAAACAAAACGAGGACGAAGCAACATTTGCTTACAATATTAAACGTGAGCAAGAAAAGATTGATTGGATGAAAACAGGTGAAGAGGTTTACAATCATATTCGTGGTTTAAACCCATGGCCAGTTGCTTATACGACTTTAGCGGGGCAAGTTGTAAAAGTATGGTGGGGAGAAAAGGTTTCTGTAAAGGAGCAAGCTGAAGCAGGAACAATTATAGCAGTTGAAGAAGATGGCTTTGTTGTGGCAACAGGAAATAAAACGGCAATTAAAATTACCGAGTTGCAACCATCTGGTAAAAAGCGCATGAGCTGTTCACAATTTTTGCGTGGAACAAAGCCTGAAATTGGTACGAAGTTAGGAGTAGACGCATGAAACAAAATGTTCGTGAATTAGCTCTTGACGGTTTATTACAAGTTGAAAAAAGCGGCGCATACAGTAATTTGCTTTTGAACAATCTTATTGAAAAAAGCAACATTGATAAAAAAGATGTTGGATTGTTAACAGAAGTTGTATATGGAACAATTCAAAGACGTGATACGCTTGATTATTATTTACAGCCGTTTTTGCGAAAAAAGATTGAACTATGGGTAAAAGTGCTACTTCGCTTATCTTTATATCAAATGTTATATTTAGATCGTGTTCCAGAGCGAGCAGCAATTCATGAAGCGGTTGAAATTGCAAAACGCCGTGGTCATAAAGGAATTGCAGGGCTTGTGAACGGAGTACTCCGTTCCATTCAGCGTGAAGGCGTTCCATCATTAGATGAGATTAAAAGTTCTGAAAAGCGACTTGCAATTGCAACAAGCCATCCAGAATGGCTTGTAAAAGAATGGATAGAAGTATACGGAATTGAAACGGCACAAAAAATGTGTGAAGTAAACCAACTTCCACCAGTTCCAACCGCTCGAGTAAATGTAGCGAAAGGGTCTGTAGAAGAGGCGCTTAAAACACTAGAAACAGAAGGAATTCAAGCAAAATATGGTGATTTGTCAGAAGATGCAATTCAAATTGAAAAAGGAAATATAGCTCATACAAAAGCATTTCAAGAAGGATTGCTATCTATTCAAGATGAAAGTTCTATGCTTGTGGCTCGTGCGCTTAATCCGGAAGCGGGAGATATTATCCTTGATAGTTGCGCTGCTCCTGGCGGGAAAACAACGCATATTGCAGAACGCTTGCAAGGAACAGGGAAAGTCATTTCTCTTGATTTACATCCACACAAAGTGCGTTTAATTCAGCAGCAAGCAAACCGTCTTCAATTGGAAAATATAGAAGCGAAAACGCTCGATGCACGGAAAGTACAAGAGCATTTTGAACAAGAGAGTTTTGATAAAGTATTAGTAGATGCTCCGTGCTCTGGATTTGGTGTAATTCGCCGGAAACCAGATATTAAAATTGGAAAACAAAAAGAAGATAGTGAAAGACTTGCAAATATTCAGCTATCCATTTTAGAAAAGGTAGCTCCTTTGTTGAAAAAGGGAGGACGCCTTGTTTATAGTACGTGTACAATTGAAAAAGTAGAAAACGAACAAGTAGTAGAGCTGTTTTTACAATCACACCCTGAATTTGAATGGGATACAACAATGAAAGAACGATTGCCAAAAGCCGTGTATCCGTATGTAGTAGAAGGTGGAGTGCAAATTTTACCGCATTACTTTGCGACGGATGGATTTTATATTGCTTGTTTAAGAAAGAAGGTGTAGCATCATGGAAACAACTGTGAAAAAACAAAAAAAGAATTAGAAACAAACAAACCGTCTATTTATTCCCTGCAGCTTCATGATATGGAACAATGGTTAAAAGAACAAGGAGAACCTAAATTCCGTGCTGGTCAAATTTTTGATTGGCTTTATAAAAAACGTGTAATAACTTTTGAGGATATGTCAAACCTTTCTAAAGGATTGCGTGAAAAATTGTCGAATTCCTTTGATATTACAACTTTAAAAACATTAGTAAAGCAAACATCTTCAGATGGAACAATTAAATTCTTATTCCAACTGCATGATGGCTATTCTATTGAAACAGTATTAATGCGCCATGATTACGGAAATTCAATTTGTGTAACAACACAGGTTGGTTGCCGAATTGGCTGTACGTTTTGCGCATCAACACTTGGCGGCTTAAAACGCAATTTAGAGGCTGGTGAGATTGTTGCACAAGTTGTCGAAGTACAACGTGAGCTAGATACTACAGATGAGCGTGTAAGCTCTCTTGTTGTTATGGGAATCGGAGAACCGTTTGATAATTATGACAGCTTAATGGCGTTTTTACGTATCGTGAATCATGAAAAAGGACTTCACATTGGAGCGCGTCATATGACGGTATCAACAAGTGGAATTATCCCGAAAATTTATAAGTTTGCTGAAGAAAATATACAAATTAACTTTGCGGTTTCCTTACATGCTCCAAATACAGAACTGCGATCAAAATTAATGCCAATTAACCGGGCATACAAGCTACCAGATTTAATGGAAGCTATCAAATATTACATCGAGAAAACAGGGCGCCGTGTTTCATTTGAATATGGTTTATTTGGAGGAGAAAACGACCAAGTAGAACATGCTGTGGAATTAGCTCAGCTGTTAAAAGGTGTGAAATGTCATGTTAACTTAATTCCAGTTAACTATGTACCAGAACGCGATTATGTGAGAACACCGCGCGAACAAATTTTCTTGTTTGAAAAAACATTAAAAGATCGTGGTGTTAACGTAACGATTCGTCGTGAACAAGGTCATGATATTGATGCAGCCTGCGGTCAATTGCGTGCAAAGGAGCGCAAAGAAGAGACGAGGTGAGATAATGAAAACCGTGTTTCTATCAGATAAAGGAAAAGTTCGTCAACATAATGAAGATAGTGCAGGAGTATTTCATAATCTAGATGGAGATGTTTTAGCTGTTGTAGCAGATGGAATGGGAGGTCATCGAGCAGGCGACGTTGCCAGCTCGATGGCAATCCAACTGTTCCATGACTATTGGAAACAAACGTACAATATGGATACGCCTAAAAAAGCAGAACAATGGTTACATAATCATGCTCAAATTATTAATGAACGAGTATATAAATATTCTGGAGAACATCCAGAATGTAGTGGAATGGGAACGACAATCGTTGCTGCTATATGCACAGCTGCTTTTGTTACAATTGGCCATATTGGAGATAGCCGCTGTTATATGTTATCGGACGATTATATGTCACTTGTAACCGAAGATCATTCCCTTGTAAATGAACTCGTTCGACATGGAGAAATTTCAAAAGAAGATGCTGAATATCATCCAAGGAAAAATGTTTTACTGAGAGCGCTTGGTACGGAAGAAACCGTTATATTAGATGTGAAAACTTTAGTATTAGAAGAGGGAGATCTATTGTTACTCTGTTCTGATGGATTATCTAATAAAGTTGCAATGAGTCGTATGAAAGAGATTTTACAATCTGATGAGCTTTTACAAACAAAAAGCGAACAACTTGTGCAGCTTGCAAATGACCTTGGCGGGGAAGATAACATTACTCTTGTCATTATTGATTATGCGGATTCGGCGAACGAAAGTAGGTGAATTACAACGTGATGATTGGAAGACGCCTAAATGACCGTTACAAGCTGCTTAAAATGATTGGTGGCGGGGGAATGGCCAATGTATATTTGGCGCATGATGACATACTTGATCGCGATGTAGCTGTAAAGATGTTGCGGCTTGATTATTCAAATAACGAGGAATTTATTAAGCGTTTCCATCGAGAAGCGCAATCGGTTACAACGTTGTCGCATCCAAATATTGTTAATATGTATGATGTCGGAGAAGAAGATGGAATTTATTATCTTGTGATGGAATATGTACCTGGCCAAACGTTAAAGCAATACATACAACAGCGAGGTCTTCTTCCTGTAGGAGAAGCGCTTGATATTATGGAACAATTAACTGCTGCGATGGCCCATGCGCATCATTTTGAAATTGTTCACCGTGATATTAAGCCTCATAATATTTTAATTCGAAGTGACGGTGTTGTGAAGGTTACAGATTTTGGTATTGCAACAGCGACAAGCGCAACGACGATCACACATACAAATTCTGTTCTTGGTTCTGTTCATTATTTATCTCCTGAACAGGCAAGAGGCGGTGTTGCCAATAAGCAATCAGATATTTATTCACTTGGAATTGTGATGTTTGAACTATTAACAGGAAGGCCGCCGTTTTCCGGAGAATCTGCTGTTTCTATTGCTCTTAAACATTTGCAAAATGAAACACCATCTCCGAAAAGGTGGAATCCTGATATTCCACAAAGTGTAGAAAATATTATTTTAAAAGCAACAACGAAAGACCCATTTCATCGCTATCAATCTGCAAATGCAATGAAACGTGATATTGAAACAGCATTATATCCAGAGCGAATAAATGAACAACCTTTCCATATACCTGAAGATATGGAAGCAACAAAAGCAATTCCTATTATTCAGCAGGAGCAATTGATAAATACGAATAGTGAAGAAACAATTATTTTATCTGGAAATTCGAAAGAAGAAAAGCAGCAGAATGAACTAAAACAAGAAGAACAACAAAAAAAGAAAAGCAATCGATGGCTCAAGATTTTACTTACGACTTTCATATTTTTAGTTGTGTGTGGAATATTGGCAGTGACAGTTATTCCAGGTTTCTTTATTCCAAAAGAAGTTAAAGTGCCTGATGTATCTGATATGACATATGAAAAAGCTGTCAATACACTTGTTGATAAAGGATTCGAATTGACGGGACCGCAAGTTATATATACAGATGAAATCGAAGAAGGTAAGGTCATTAAAACAAATCCAGCTGCAGGAAGAGTTGTGAGAGAGAATACAAAAATTACGATTTTTCAATCAGGTGGAAAACAAAAGAAAAAAATGCCTAATTTAATTGGGAAAGAATATAGTCAGATAAAAGATGAATTGACTCAATATAAGGGTGTTGTTCCTTATTATATTGAAAGCGAAAAGCCGAAGGATGAAATTGTAGAACAAATTCCTGAAGCAGGACAATCTATTGTAGAGGAAGAGCAAGAAATAAAAGTGTGGATTAGTAAGGGTCCGAAACAAATTCGACTCGTTGATTTTTCTGGTTGGACAGAAAAT
The DNA here is from genome assembly GCF_055814245.1 of Bacillus sp. EA-CB0995. Taxonomy (NCBI): domain Bacteria; kingdom Bacillati; phylum Bacillota; class Bacilli; order Caryophanales; family Bacillaceae; genus Bacillus; species Bacillus sp. EA-CB0995. The sequence goes on from NZ_CP169269.1 coordinate 1,779,072, forward strand.
AGTGTGAACAGCTATTTGAACGAGAAAAAGCTTGTGCCAGAAATAAGGAGAGAGTATTCAGATACAGTTGATAAAGGGCTTGTTATTTCACAATCACCAAAGCCAGATACGAATTTAAAAGAAGGGGCAAAAGTAATAATTGTTGTCTCTGAAGGACCAAAAGAAAAGCCGACGAAAACTGTAAAAGTCGACAATATTCCAATTGAGTATCAAGCACCGGCAACTGGAGAGAAAAAACCACAAACAATTGAAATATATAAAGAAGATATGCAGAATACTATGGATAAGCCGTTTGAAACGAGAACGATAACGGAGTCTACGACAATTTCTCTTGATTTTGTTATTCAAGAAGGAAAAAAGGACGTTATAAAATTGTTCGTGACGGAACGACGTTAATTGAAAAAGATGTTCTGTATCCAACAGAATAAAGTGAAACTCCCGTTAGGAATGCTTACAAATGGTGAGTTGAACGAATCTCGTTCTAAAGTTCAGTATGAATATCTATGAAAAGAAGTTGGCTTTTTATGTTCTTTAGAACAAGATAAATGAAGGAGAGAATGTATGCCAGAAGGGAAAATTATAAAAGCTTTAAGTGGATTCTACTATGTGCAGCATGAAGAGGGGGTAACGCAGTGCCGCGGACGTGGTGTATTTCGTAAACATAAAATTACACCGCTTGTTGGCGATCAAGTCGTATTCCAAGCTGAAAATCCGAGTGAAGGATACGTTCTAGAAATATTAGAGCGAAAAAATGAACTTGTGCGCCCACCGATTGCCAACGTTGATCAAGCGCTGCTTGTGTTTTCTGCAGTAGAACCAGAGTTTAATCCATTGTTATTAGACCGTTTTTTAGTTTTAATTGAGTTTCATAATATTAAACCAATTATTTGTATTAGTAAGATGGATTTAATAGATGAGAAAACACGTGAAACGATTGAAGCGTATGCGCAGGATTACATTGCAATTGGTTACGATGTGGTATTTACTTCAACGACAACTTCAGAGAGTATAGAAGTGTTAAAGCCGTTTTTACAAGGTTGTGTTTCTGTTGTAGCGGGTCAATCTGGTGTAGGGAAATCTTCTCTTTTAAACGTGCTACGTCCAGATTTAGCGTTAAAAACGAGTGGAATTTCAGCTCATTTAGGCCGGGGTAAGCATACGACAAGGCATGTGGAATTAATTGAAGTAGGGAGCGGCCTTGTTGCGGATACACCTGGGTTTAGTTCGCTGGATTTTATCGATATGGAAGTAGAAGATCTCACATATTGTTTTCCAGAGTTGAAAGAACAGAGTCAATACTGTAAGTTTAGAGGTTGTACACATCTTTCTGAACCGAAGTGTGCGGTGAAAGATGCTGTAGAAGAAGGTAGCATTACACGCTATCGTTATGAGCACTATATGCAATTCGTTGAAGAAATTAGAGAGAGAAAGCCGAGGTATTAATGATGATTAAAATTGCACCATCGATTTTATCAGCAGACTTTTCAAGATTGGGAGAAGAAATTAAAGATGTAGAAAAAGGTGGAGCAGATTACATACATGTCGATGTAATGGACGGGCATTTTGTTCCAAATATTACGATTGGTTCGTTGATTGTAGAAGCAATTCGTCCAATTACTTCTTTACCACTAGATGTCCATCTTATGATTGAAAATCCGGATCAGTACATTCCTGCTTTTGCGAAAGCGGGAGCGGATATTATTACAGTACATGTAGAAGCGTGTCCACACTTGCATCGTACGATCCAATTAATTAAGTCGCAGGGTATTAAAGCCGGTGTTGTTTTAAATCCACATACACCAGTTTCGATGATTGAGCATGTATTAGAAGATACAGATATGGTGCTACTTATGACGGTAAACCCAGGCTTTGGTGGTCAAAAGTTCATTCATTCTGTATTGCCAAAAATTAAACAAGTTGCTGATATGGTTCGTGAACGCAATTTACAAGTAGAGATTGAAGTTGATGGCGGCGTTAATGTAGAAACAGCGAAATTATGTGTAGAAGCAGGAGCGAATGTTCTCGTTGCAGGATCTGCTGTATACAATCAAAAAGATCGCGGGGCAGCAATTGCAGCTATTCGCGGATAAAGTGAAACTTCCAGCAATGGGGCCTTTCTTCATCCCCCACTGCTGGAAGTTGAACCAATCGGGCTTTTACGGGCGGTTATCTCCCACCTATCTTCTTCGCTTTTCTCTGCATCTTGAGGTGGGGGCTTACTGCCCGTTAATGCGGGATAAAAATGAATTTGTAGGTAAATTGGTTAAAGAAAAAAGGTAATCTAGCTATTGGTAGATTGCCTTTTTTCTATAGAAGGAGAGAGAACATGATTATTCATATTTTAGCTGGAGGTCCAGTAGAGTGTTGTGCAGATTTTTCAAAATACGAGAGTGAAGAGGTTGTATGGGCAGCTGTTGATCGAGGAGTATATCATTTGTTGCAGCTTGGAATAATACCACAAGTAGCTTTTGGTGATTATGATTCTGTTACAGAAGAAGAGTTAGTATGGATGCAAAAACAGAAACGAGATTTGCATATTGTGCCGAAAGAAAAGGATCAAACGGATTTGGAGATTGCAATTAATTGGGCTTTAGAGCAAGAGTCAGAACAAATTCGGATTTTTGGTGCAACAGGTGGAAGATTGGATCATAGTTTAGCCAACATTCAAATGTTACTAAAAGGTTTACAAGCAAATGTAAACATGAGCATTGTAGATTATAAAAATGAAATTTCTGTTAAAGAATCGGGTACATATACAATGGAAGAAAATTCATTATTCCCTTACATATCTTTTGTTCCTGTTACAGAAATAGTAACTGGAATTACACTTCGCGGTTTTAAATATCCTCTTACAGATAAAACGATAAAATGGGGATCGACACTTTGTATTAGTAATGAACTCGTTGCGGAAAAAGGTACTTTTTCATTTACTTCTGGCATATTAATGGTGATAAGAAGCACTGATTGAAGAACTACTTTTGTTGCTACGTCATATAGTAAACAAGTGGAGTAATGGGGATTAGGAGGGAAACCATGAGATTTTATACAATTAAGTTGCCGAAATTTCTTGGTGGAATTGTTCGCGCGGTGTTAAATACCTTTAAAAAGGAATAAAAAAGCACCTGTTACCGGTGCTTTTTTCATGAGGATAATAAAAAAAGAGCCAATAGGCTCTCTTTTTTATTATTAAACACGTTCGATTTTGCCAGATTTTAATGCTCTAGCAGAAACGTAAACACGTTGAACTTTACCGTCAATGCGTACGCGAACTTTTTGAAGGTTAGCGCCCCATTTACGTTTTGTAGCGTTCATTGCGTGAGAACGAGAGTTACCAGAACGAGCTTTTCTTCCAGTAATAGCACAAACACGAGCCATCTATATTTCCCTCCCTTAACTACCGTAACTTACGTAATTTTCAATGTTAGTCTTTTATGCGATGCTAAAAACACTACTATAATTTAACACAACTAAAAAGAGAATGCAACAGTGTATAAGAAAGAAATCAAGAAAAATTACTTGACACTACAAGTAAGAAAAGCGGAAATCAAGAAAAATCACTTGACATATCATAGGGGTATGTGTTGTATAATAACAATGGACTATTTTGCTCATCATAAAAAGAAGTGCTATATTATTCTATAAGTACGAGAGCGAAAGTAAAGAACGTTGGAATTTTTTTGAAAAGATTATATGATAGTAATTAAAGTAGTCTAGCTCACTTTCACCATTTCTAAAGGGGGAAAAGAGATGTCAATTGAAATCAAAACAAAGTACGGTCAAATTGATATTAGTACAGAAGTAATTGCAACAATTGCTGGGGGCGCTGCAGTAGATTGCTACGGCATCGTTGGTATGGCATCAAAAAATCAATTAAAAGATGGATTAACAGAAATCTTACGAAAAGAAAATTTCACAAGAGGCGTTATTGTTCGTAAAGAGAACGATGAAGTACATATTGACATGTATATTATCGTGAGCTATGGTACAAAAATTTCAGAGGTAGCACACAATGTTCAAACGAAAGTGAAGTATACATTAGATCAAACAGTAGGACTAGCTGTAGATTCTGTAAACATCTACGTACAAGGAGTTAAAGTAACAAACTTGTAATGTGCATTAAGGAGGAAAATCTGTGTCAATTCAAAAAATTGATGGGAAGCGTTTAGCCCAAATGATTCTGCAAGGGGCAAATAATTTAACAAATAACGTCAAGCTAGTTGATGCTTTAAACGTTTTTCCAGTTCCAGATGGCGATACCGGTACAAACATGAATTTATCGATGACTTCAGGAGCGCGAGAAGTAAAGAAAAATCCTTCTGAGCATGCTGGGAAAGTCGGAGTGAGCCTAGCGAAAGGATTATTAATGGGAGCACGCGGGAATTCTGGCGTAATTTTATCTCAACTTTTCCGTGGTTTCTCAAAATCTATTGAGCAAAAGGAAATGTTAACAACAGTTGACTTTGCTGATGCTTTAGAAGCTGGTGTAGGAACTGCATATAAAGCAGTTATGAAACCGATTGAAGGAACGATTTTAACTGTTGCAAGAGAAACGAGTGAATATGCAGTCACAGTTGCGAAAAAACAACGCGACTTTGTTTTGTTTATGGAAGAAGTTGTGAAAGAGGCGAACGCATCTTTAAATCGTACGCCGGATTTATTACCTGTATTAAAGCAAGTTGGTGTTGTAGATAGCGGTGGTAAAGGCCTTGTTGTTGTGTATGAAGGATTTTTAGCTGATTTAAAAGGTGAAACAATTACTTCTGATGAGCCAGTGCAACCATCTATGAATGAAATGGTACGTGCAGAACATCACCGTAGTGTACAAAGCCAATTGAGTACAGAAGATATCACATATGGCTACTGTACAGAATTTATGGTCAAGCTAGACGAAGAGAAGATGAAAGAACAGAACTTCTCTGAGCAAAAATTCCGTGAAGATATTAGTGCATATGGTGATTCATTGCTGGTTGTAGCTGATGATGAAATCGTGAAAATTCACATTCATGCAGAGCATCCTGGAGATGCAATGAACTACGGACAACGTTATGGTAGCTTAATTAATATTAAAGTAGAAAATATGCGTGAACAACATACGGCTTTGTTAGATGAGCCTGCAATGATGCATGAAGAAGCGAAACAACCTGCAGAAAAGCAGACTTATGGAATTGTAACGGTGGCCATGGGGTCTGGTATTAAAGAATTGTTTGAAAGTATCGGTGCGACGGTAGTTATTGAAGGCGGTCAAACGATGAACCCAAGTACAGAGGATATTGTAAAAGCGATTGAAGAAGCTAATGCAGAAAAAATTATTATTTTACCGAACAACGGTAATATTGTAATGGCTGCAGAACAAGCTGCTTCTATAGTGAACCAAGAAGTAATCGTTGTTCGTTCGAAAACAGTTCCGCAAGGTATGGCGGCGATGCTTGCTTTCAATCCAGCAGGAATGCTTGAAGAAAATGAAGTGAATATGAACGAAGCGCTTGCTCATGTGAAGACAGGTCAAATTACGTATGCGGTTCGTGATACAGAGATTGATGGCGTGACAATTCACAAAGATGATTTTATGTGCATTGCAGACGGGAAAATTGTATCAACAGATACAGAAAAATTGAACGCTGCGAAAAAGCTGTTAGAAAATATGCTTGATGAAGATGCAGAAATCTTAACGATTTTACAAGGCGAGGATGCATCGGAAGAAGAAGTAGCTGCATTAGTAGCATTTGTAGCAGAAAACTTTGAAGATGTAGAGGTAGAAGTTCATAATGGAAATCAACCTATATATTCTTTCATTTTTTCTGTAGAATAAGGTGAAACTTCATCCCTGTTGATGGTTAGTTCCACCAATCTAGATTTGCAGGTAGCGTATCTTTATTGAAAAATGGGATTACTCTCTGTATTAGGGTGAGACAATATAAATGATGAGAGGGCCTTACTAACTAATACAGTGAGGCTCTCTTTCTTATTTATCCCGCTATTCGCGGGCAGTAAGACCCCCACCTCAAGATTGAGAGAGAAGCAAAGAAGATAGGTGGGGGATAACTGCTCATAAAAGCCCGATTGGTTCAACTAACCATCAGTGGGGGATGAAGAACCTCCCACTGATGGAAGTTTCACTTTATAATAAGTGTTGTTATTAAGAAAATGGTAGGAAAATAGAAACAGCTATTTAGATGAAATTTGAATTGGTATATATGAGTACATAAAGGTGAAACGACTACTACGCTCTACTAATGCTATGGTAGAATAGGAGAGGTAGCGACTGCATATTCGATATGAAAATAGGGATATGTAATTATATATGATATAACGTGTGAAGAAAGAAAATATGTGTTGGTGTATGTGAATGGTTAGGAATAAGATTTGACGGGGCGTGAAGATCTTGAGTGAAGTTGTGCAAGTTCCTATTACGGATGTGAAAGGGATTGGAGAAGAAACGGCTGTATTATTAAATGAGATGGGGATTTTTACGGTTTCTCATTTGTTAGAACATTTTCCGTATCGTTACGAAGACTATGCAATGAAAGATTTAGCTGAAGTTAAGCATGAAGAACGTGTAACGGTGGAAGGGAAAGTACATAGTGCCCCTCTTTTGCAGTATTATGGAAAAAAGAAATCACGTCTCACTGTTCGTGTTCTCGTTGGGCGTTATTTAATTACAGCGGTATGCTTTAACAGACCGTACTATAAGCAAAAATTAAATATTGATGAAACAGTCACAATAACTGGAAAGTGGGATCAACATCGTCAAACGATTTCAGTGTCTGAACTTCACTTTGGACCAGTTGTTCGTCAGCAAGAAGTAGAACCGGTATATTCAGTTAAAGGAAAATTGACGGTAAAACAGATGCGTCGTTTTATTGCACAAGCTTTTAAAGAATATGGTTCTTTTGTGAAAGAAGTACTGCCAGATGGGCTGTTGTCCCGCTACAAATTATTATCTCGTTATGAGGCGCTGTATGCCCTGCATTTTCCTAGCGGACAAGAAGATATGAAACAGGCGCGCCGTCGTTTTGTATATGAAGAATTTTTCTTGTTTCAATTAAAGATGCAGGCACTTCGCAAAATGGAACGAGAAAGCTCAAAGGGTGTAACAAAAAGTGTCTCTCTTGAGCAGTTAGAAGAGTTTATAGAAGCGCTGCCCTTTCCGTTAACAAATGCGCAGTATCGCGTTGTTTCGGAAATTATGAAAGATTTGCAGTCGCCGTATCGAATGAATCGCTTATTACAAGGGGATGTAGGTTCTGGGAAAACGATAGTTGCCGCAATTGCTTTATATGCTGCGAAATTAGCTGGATATCAAGGGGCATTAATGGTACCGACAGAAATTTTAGCGGAGCAGCATTATCAATCACTCGTATCTATATTTTCTTATTTTAATATGAACATTGAGTTATTAACAAGCTCTGTAAAGGGAGCGCGTCGCCGTGAAGTATTAGCTAGGCTAGAACAAGGAGAAATTGATATTCTCGTTGGAACGCATGCTCTAATTCAAGATGAAGTTATATTTCACAGACTTGGGCTCGTTATTACGGATGAACAACATCGTTTTGGTGTAGCGCAGCGCCGCGTTTTAAGAGAAAAAGGTGAAAGTCCAGATGTTTTATTTATGACAGCGACACCAATTCCTCGTACATTAGCAATTACTGCGTTTGGTGAAATGGATGTATCAATCATTGATGAGATGCCAGCAGGTCGTAAAGTGATTGAAACGTACTGGGCGAAACACGATATGTTTGAACGTGTTCTTGGATTTGTCGAGAAAGAAGTGAACAAAGGACGACAAGCATATGTCATTTGTCCGTTAATTGAAGAATCAGAGAAACTAGACGTACAAAATGCAATTGATTTGCATAGTATGCTGACCCATCATTATCAAGGGAAATTTCAAGTTGGATTGATGCATGGGCGCCTTTCTTCTCAGGAGAAAGACGAAGTAATGCAACAATTTAGCGAAAATAAAGTGCAAATTCTCATTTCGACAACAGTTGTAGAAGTTGGTGTGAACGTGCCGAATGCAACAATGATGGTTATATATGATGCAGAACGTTTTGGATTATCGCAACTTCACCAACTTCGTGGTCGTGTGGGGCGTGGAAGTGAACAATCTTACTGTATTTTAATTGCTGATCCGAAATCGGAAACGGGAAAAGAGCGCATGCGCATTATGACAGAGACAAATGACGGCTTTGTGTTATCAGAAAAAGATTTGGAGCTGCGTGGTCCTGGAGATTTCTTTGGAAGTAAGCAAAGTGGTTTACCTGAATTTAAAGTAGCTGATATGGTACATGATTATCGAGCATTAGAAACTGCTAGGCAGGATGCTGCTTTACTTGTTGATTCAACTGCATTTTGGCAAAGTGAGCAGTATGAAATGCTACGGAAATATTTAGAGAAATCAGGTGTTTTTCAAGGAGAAAAGCTGGATTAAAGCGGAAGAAACAAAAAAATGTTGCATTCTGTATTTAATGCTTATATACTACTGTTAGTACCTAGTCATAAAAATGGATGGTGCGGAATGAAAAAAAGAAGGAAAAAAGAAAGACAAGAGTTGTTACAACAAACAATAGAAGCAAATCCGTTTATTACGGATGAGGAATTGGCTGAACAATTTCAAGTGAGTATTCAAACGATTCGTCTCGATCGTATGGAACTTTCAATTCCGGAATTGCGAGAACGAATTAAACATGTGGCAACGAAACAACATGAAGAAGATGTAAAATCCTTGCCCCTTGATGAAGTGGTAGGAGAAATTATTGATATAGAATTAGATAGACATGCGATTTCGATTTTTGAAGTGAAAGAGGAACATGTCTTTAAACGTAATCAAATTGCTCGTGGGCATCACTTATTTGCGCAAGCGAACTCATTAGCTGTTGCGGTTATTGATGAAGAACTAGCTTTAACTGCGAAGTCTACCATTCGATATATTCGTCCTGTAAAATTAGGAGAGCGTGTTGTTGCAAAAGCGCGTGTTGAAGATGTGGAGAATGATAAAGGACGGACGGTTGTCAAAGTGCAAAGTTTTGTTGGAGATGAACTTGTTTTTAAAGGCACTTTTGAAATGTATCGGTCTAGTAATTATAGTGAGGAAGGTAACAACTTATGAGAATCGCAATAGATGCAATGGGTGGCGATCATGCGCCGAAATCTGCCGTACTTGGAGCAATGAAAGCAACTAAACAATACGCAGACTTACATATTACATTAGTTGGAAAAGAAGACGAAATTCGTAAGTATTTAACAAGTGAAGAACGTATTACTGTACTGCATACAGATGAAGTAATTGAAGGAACGGATGAGCCGGTACGAGCGGTACGTCGCAAAAAACAAGCTTCGATGGTACTTGCTGCGCAGCAAGTAAAAGAAGGTGCAGCTGATGCTTGTATTTCCGCAGGGAATACGGGGGCTCTTATGGCAGCTGGATTATTTGTAATTGGACGTATAGAAGGGATTGAGCGCCCAGCTCTTTCGCCTACTATGCCAACAGTAGACGGTAATGGCTTTGTTATGTTAGATGTTGGAGCAAACGTCGATGCAAAAGCAATTCATTTATACCAATATGCTGTAATGGGATCTGTATATGCAGAGAAAGTGAGAGGAATTGCTAATCCTCGCGTAGGTCTTTTAAATGTTGGAACTGAGGATGGAAAAGGAAACGAGCTTTCTAAGCAAGTTTTTGCAATGCTAAAAGATGCACCGATTAACTTTGTTGGAAATGTAGAATCACGAGACTTATTACAAGGTGTAGCTGATGTGGTTGTTTGTGATGGATTTACCGGAAATGTTGCCCTTAAAACATTAGAGGGTACTGCACTTGCATTATTCTCGATGCTAAAAGAGCAATTAATGAGTTCGTTTACAAGTAAACTAGCGGCGGCGGTATTAAAACCAAAGCTTATGGTGTTAAAAGATAAAATGGATTATTCAGAGTATGGAGGAGCTGCTTTATTTGGATTGAAAGCTCCTGTCATCAAAGCGCATGGTTCTTCCAATGACCAATCGATTTTTAGCGCGATTCGTCAAACTAGAGAAATGGTAGCGAAGGAAGTTATTCCTACTATTACGAGTGTAATAGAGGAGGAGCCGCTTCAATAATGAGGAGGATTTGAAATGGGAAAACTAGCATTTCTTTTTCCAGGACAAGGTTCACAGGCAGTTGGAATGGGAAAACAATTAGCAGAAAGTCATGAAGAGGTTGCGAAAGTATTTCATCAGGCTGATGAAATTTTAAAAGATTCTCTTTCATCACTTATTTTTGAGGGACCTCAAGAAACGTTGACGTTAACAACAAATGCACAACCAGCATTGTTAACGACAAGTATTGCAATTTTAAAGGCATTGGAGCAATATGAGATTAAACCTGACTATGTTGCAGGACATAGTTTAGGTGAGTATAGTGCACTAGTAGCAGCGGGTGCTATGTCATTTGAAGATGGTGTATACGCTGTAAGAAAACGCGGTGAGTACATGGAAGAAGCTGTGCCGAATGGCGAAGGTGCAATGGCAGCTATTCTGGGAGCGGATCCGGATATGTTAAAGCAGGTGACTGAAGAGGTGACGCAGGAAGGATATGCTGTTCAAGTTGCGAATATGAACAGCACGAAGCAAATTGTCATTTCTGGTACAAAGCAAGGTGTGGAATTGGCTTCAGAAAGAGCGAAAGAAAATGGTGCAAAACGTGCAATTCCACTGCGCGTTAGCGGTCCGTTTCATTCATCGCTTATGAAACCAGCGGCTGAGAAGTTTCGCGGTGTACTAAATGAAATTTTAATTCACGATGTGAAGATTCCCGTTGTTGCAAATGTAACAGCAGATTGCATTACTCGTAAAGAGGACATTCAAGAAAAATTAATTGAACAACTTTATTCCCCTGTATTATGGTACCCATCTATTGAACGAATGGTAGAGCTTGGTGTGGATACATTTATTGAAATTGGACCTGGGAAAGTTTTAGCTGGTCTTATGAAATCAATCGCTCCGTCTGCGAAAGTATATGCGATATATGATGAGGAGACGATGAAGGATACCATTTCAAAACTGAGAGGAGAAGGCTAATGTTATTAAAAGATAAAGTTGCATTAGTAACGGGAGCATCTCGCGGAATCGGCCGTGCAATTGCACTAGATTTAGCAAAACAAGGTGCGAAAGTAGTTGTAAACTACGCAGGAAACGAATTAAAAGCAAATGAAGTTGTAGATGAGATTAAAAAATTAGGTTCAGAAGCAATTGCAGTTAAAGCAAATGTTGCTAGTAGCGAAGAAGTGACTGATATGGTAAAACAAACTGTTGATACATTTGGTCAAATTGATATTCTTGTAAATAACGCTGGTATTACAAAAGACAATTTATTAATGCGCATGAAAGAAGAAGAATGGGATGCTGTTATTAATACAAACTTAAAAGGTGTCTTTTTATGTACAAAAGCTGTATCTCGCTATATGATGCGTCAACGCCACGGTCGTATTATTAATATCGCTTCTGTTGTCGGTGTTACTGGAAATCCAGGACAAGCAAACTACGTTGCAGCAAAAGCAGGTGTAATTGGATTAACAAAAACTTCAGCAAAAGAGCTAGCAAGTCGTAATATTACAGTAAATGCAATTGCTCCTGGATTTATCGTAACAGATATGACAGATGTATTGGCGGAAGATGTGAAGAATGAAATGTTAAAACTAATCCCAATTGCAAAATTTGGAGAAGCAGAAGATATTTCAAATGCGGTTGCATTTTTAGCATCAGATGCGAGCCGTTATATCACTGGGCAAACACTTCATGTTGACGGCGGCATGGTGATGTAAAAGGAAAAACTACAGAAATAAGTTGATTTCATCTAGCTTTTCTGTACAATATTAAATATAATGGCTTGAGAAGATCGAAAAAATAGTGATCTAATTTATAGATAAATTTAAAAAAGTAATTGTTTGTCAATACTTTTAAAGGAGGTGAATGAATATGGCAGACGTTTTAGAGCGTGTAACGAAAATTATCGTAGATCGTCTAGGAGTAGACGAAACAGAGGTAACAACAGCTGCAAACTTTAAAGAAGATTTAGGTGCTGATTCTCTAGATGTAGTAGAACTTGTAATGCAACTAGAAGATGAGTTTGAAATGGAAATTTCTGATGAGGACGCAGAAAAAATTGCTACTGTTGGCGATGCTGTGACTTACATAGAGAGTCATCTATAATGCTTGATGAAGTCCCGTTTATATACGGGGCTTTCTCAGCATATATATCTGGAGGGACCTATGCCGTACAGAAAGTATAGAGATAAGAAGTATGAAGCGAAATATCGCGAGGCTTTTAAAAAGTTTCAAGCGAAAATAGGTATTACATTTACAAATGAAAAATTGTTGATACAAGCATTTACGCATTCATCGTATGTGAATGAGCATCGGAAAAAGCCACATGAAGATAATGAGCGTCTTGAATTTCTTGGTGATGCGGTATTAGAACTGACGGTTTCGCAATATTTGTTTCAAAAATATCCGACAATGAGCGAGGGAGAATTAACAAAACTTCGCGCGGCTATTGTATGTGAACCTTCTCTCGTTCGTTTTGCGAATGAGCTGGCATTTGGTAATCTTGTCCTTTTAGGAAAAGGGGAAGAAATGACAGGAGGTCGCGAACGTCCAGCGTTATTAGCGGATGTCTTTGAAGCGTTTATTGGTGCACTTTACTTGGACCAAGGTTTAGACAAGGTATGGGGATTTTTAAAAACAGTTGTTTATCCGAAAATTAATGAAGGTGCTTTTTCTCATGTGATGGATTTTAAGAGTCAACTACAAGAATTAATTCAGCGTGATGGTAGCGGTAATATAGAATATCAAATTTTGCAAGAAAAAGGACCAGCCCATAATCGAGAGTTTGTATCGCGTGTTACATTAAACGGCGAAGTATTAGGGCTTGGAAGTGGAAAGTCTAAGAAAGAGGCAGAACAGCATGCTGCCCAAGAAGCGTTAGAAAAATTAAAAGAGCATTCATAGAGAATCTATAGAGAATCCCCCTTATACTTAGGGGGATTCCTTGTGCATAAAGGGGGAAGGCCTTTCGTGTTTTTAAAACGGTTAGAGATAGCAGGATTTAAATCTTTTGCAGAACGTGTATCGATTGACTTTGTACCAGGTGTAACGTCTGTAGTAGGTCCAAATGGAAGCGGAAAAAGTAACATTACAGATGCCATTCGTTGGGTACTTGGTGAACAATCCGTAAAGTCGCTGCGCGGTGCGAAAATGGAAGATATTATTTTTTCGGGTAGTGATACACGTAAAGCGTTGAATGTTGCTGAGGTAACATTAACATTAAATAATGAGGATCAGCGTCTGCCGATTGAATATAACGAAGTAAGTGTAACAAGACGAGTATATCGTTCAGGAGATAGTGATTTTCTTATTAATAAACAACCTTGTCGTTTAAAAGATATTGTAGATTTATTCATGGACTCAGGTATGGGACGTGAAGCATTTTCTATTATCAGTCAGGGAAAAGTAGAAGAGATTTTAAGTAGTAAAGCGGAAGATCGCCGTAGTATTTTTGAAGAAGCAGCTGGTGTACTGAAATATAAAATCCGTAAAAAGAAAGCGGAAGGAAAATTAGCGGAGACGCAAGATAATTTAAATCGTGTAGAAGATATTATTCATGAATTGAGTGATCAAGTTGAACCTCTCGAAAGACAAGCTTCTATTGCAAAAGACTATCTTGAGAAAAAAGAAGAATTAGAAAAAGTTGAAGCGGCATTAATTGTGTATGAAATTGAAGAGTTACATGAAAAATGGGAAGCGCTTCGCGAGCAATTTAAACATAACAAAGATGAAGAAGTGAAATTATCAGCACATCTTCAAAAAAATGAAGCGGATTTAGAAGAAGTGCGTGGAAATGTACAAGCCATTGATGAATCTGTTCAATCTTTGCAAGAGGTTCTTCTTCTTTCTAGTAAAGAACTTGAAAAATTAGAAGGACAACGCGAGTTGCTGAAAGAAAGAAAGCACAATGCAACAACACATTGTGCACAGTTAGAAGCACTCATTCATGAATTAACAGATAAAGTTTCTGTATATGAAGGCAGTGTTGCGCAAGGAACAGACGAATTAATGAAATTAGCAAATCATGTGAAAGAGTTAGAACAGAAACTGCATGATAATGAAAGATTGTTGTCTACATATGTACAAAATTTAGATGAGCAAATTGAGTATTTAAAAGGTGATTATATTGAACTTTTAAATCAACAGGCAAGTTATCGAAATGAACTTTCTATGTTAGAGGAACAATTTAAACAAAGAGATTTCAAAAACCAGCGCCTTGACGAAGAAAATGGAAAATATGTGCAGATGGGCATAGAAATTGCACAGAAAAAATCAACGTTCGTTGAAAAATATGAACATATAAAAGAGCAAATTACAAATCTGCTGTCAAATATGAAGCAAACGGACATTGCACTTGGAAAATGTAAAGAACAATATAGTGAAAATGAGAGCAAATTGTATCAAGCATATCAATACGTTCAGCAAGCGCGTTCTCGTAAAGAAATGCTTGAAGAAATGCAAGAGGATTATTCAGGATTTTATCAAGGAGTCCGTGAAGTATTAAAGGCACGTGATAGCCAGTTGCATGGTATTGAAGGTGCAGTTGCAGAACTTCTTACTGTACCGAAAAAGTACGAAGTGGCAATGGAAATTGCGCTTGGAGCAGCAATGCAGCATGTTGTTGTACAAACAGAAGAACATGCGCGCCGAGCAATTGCATTTTTAAAGCAAAATCGTCATGGACGTGCGACCTTTTTACCGCAAAGTGTAATTAAAGGGAGAGCACTTAGGACAGAGCAGCTTCGGATTGTAAACCAGCACTCATCATTTATAGGAGTAGCTTCAGAGCTTGTGCAGTACAATAATAAATATGAAAATGTTATTACAAATTTATTAGGTACTGTAATTGTCGCTCATGATTTAAAAGGAGCGAATGAATTAGCAAAGCAGCTACAATATCGTTATCGTATTGTTACATTAGAAGGCGACCTTGTAAATCCAGGGGGTTCAATGACGGGTGGTGCTGTGAAGCAAACGAATTCATCTTTATTAGGACGTCAACGTGAGTTAGAAGAGTGGAACGAAAAGTTGACAGATATGGAAGAAAAGACGGCGAAGCTAGAAAACTATGTCAAAGAGCTAAAACAAGAAATACAAGAAAAAGAAGTGCAGATGAAAGAACTTCGACAAAGCGTCGATGAAAAGCGTGTAGATGAACAAACATGTAAAGAAGAGATTAATCAGTTAGAACTAGAAGAGCATCGCATTAATGAACGCTTATCTATTTATGATTTAGAGCTAGAAGGATTTTTGCAAGATCAAGTGAAGATACAAGGGCGGAAAACAGAGCTAGAAAAAACGCTTACAGAGCTGCAAGAAAAAATTATGCAGCTTGATACAACAATTAAAGAATTAACAAAGCAAAAGAGTGAGCAACATTCTTCGAAAGAAAAAGTGCAGATAGAAATTACGGAGTTAAAAGTGCAAGTAGCTGAAAAGCAACAACGATTATCAAATCAAAAAGAGACAGTAGACCGCCTCACAAAAGAACAAGATGAGACGAAAAAGAATCTTATAAAGACAAAAGAAGATTTAGCATTCTTGAAACAAGAAATGACATCGAATTCCAGTGGTGAAGAGCAAATTACAAGTATGATTCAAAAGAAAACCCACGATCGAAATCAAACTGTTGAATTAATTAGCTCACGCCGTGAACAACGTCTTGATTTACAAGGGCGACTAGAATATTTAGATTTAGAAGTAAAAGAAGCGAAACGTCAGCATAAATATTTGCTTGATGTATTAAAAGATGAAGAAGTAAAAATAAATCGTTTAGACGTGGAGCTAGAAAATCGCTTGCAGCACTTACAAGAAACGTATACCATTTCTTTTGAAGCGGCGAAACAAAAGTATACGATGACAATGTCTGGTGATGAAGCTCGTAAAAAAGTGAAATTAATTAAATTATCCATTGAAGAACTTGGGACAGTAAACTTAGGTTCAATTGATGAATACGAGCGCGTATCTGAGCGTCATACGTTCTTATTAGAGCAGCGTGATGATTTGGAAGAGGCGAAAACAACACTGCATCAAGTAATTGACGAGATGGATGAGGAAATGAAAAAACGCTTTTCTTATACATTCCAAGCAATTCGTACAGAATTCCAGTTTGTGTTTAGTGAATTATTTGGCGGAGGGCGCGCGGATTTAGTTATGACAAACCCGCAAGATTTATTAAATACAGGAATTGATATTGTTGCACAGCCACCAGGAAAGAAATTGCAAAATTTAGGTCTTCTTTCTGGAGGAGAACGAGCATTAACAGCAATTGCATTGCTGTTTAGTATTTTAAAAGTTCGTCCTGTACCGTTTTGTGTACTTGATGAGGTTGAAGCAGCGCTGGATGAAGCGAACGTTGCTCGTTTTGCGCAGTACTTGAGAAAGTTTAGTGATGAAACACAATTTATAGTTATTACACACCGAAAAGGAACAATGGAAGAATCAGATGTACTATATGGTGTAACGATGCAGGAATCTGGCGTTTCCAAGCTTGTATCCGTTCGTTTAGATGACGGAGCAGAAGTTGTGACAAGTGAATAGAAAGGATGGGAAAGAATGAGCTTTTTTAAAAAATTAAAAGAAAAAATTTCAAAACAAACAGATACGGTATCAGAGAAGTTTAAACAAGGTTTAGAGAAAACGAGAAATTCTTTTGCTGACAAGGTAAATGACTTAGTATATCGTTATCGTAAAGTTGACGAAGATTTCTTCGAAGAGTTAGAAGAAATTCTAATTGGTGCGGATGTGGGAGTGTCCACAGTAATGGAATTAATTGATCAATTAAGAGATGAAGTGAAACGTCGTAATATCCAGGACCCAAAAGAAGTACAAGCTGTTATCTCTGAAAAACTAATTGAGATTTACAAAGGAGACGGCAACTTTAATAATGAATTAAATGTACAAGATAACGCATTGACAGTTATTTTATTTGTTGGGGTAAACGGTGTTGGGAAAACAACGACGATTGGAAAAATGGCACATAAATTTAAATCGGACGGCAAATCTGTATTATTGGCAGCTGGTGATACATTCCGTGCTGGTGCGATTGAACAGCTAGAAGTATGGGGAGAACGTGTTGGTGTAGATGTAATTAAGCAAGGATCAGGTTCGGATCCAGCAGCTGTTATGTACGATGCAATTCAGGCTGCAAAATCACGAAAAGTTGATGTGTTGTTATGCGATACAGCAGGCCGTTTGCAAAATAAAGTTAATTTAATGAAAGAGTTAGAGAAAGTAAAACGTGTAATCGAACGTGAAGTTCCTGAAGCTCCTCATGAAGTATTACTTGTCATTGATGCAACAACAGGACAAAATGGTTTAAGTCAAGCGAAGACATTCCGCGAGGCGACAAATGTAACAGGCATTGTCCTAACGAAATTAGACGGAACTGCTAAAGGTGGAATTGTATTAGCAATTCGTAATGAGATGGATGTACCGGTAAAATTTGTCGGCCTTGGAGAACAAATGGATGATTTACAAGCATTTGATCCAGAACAATATGTATATGGACTATTTGCAGACTTTGTAGAAGCAGAAGTGGAATAAAGCAAGGTTTTTATTAGTGATAGACTTTATCTGCTACTAATAGTTTGCTGAATTTACGTATATCTAAGTAGAAAATGTTTTTGGTAAAAAATAAGAGGCGGTGCTTGCCGCTTCTTATTTTTAAATTTAAATAAGATGTTAAGAAAAAACTTGACACACTTTTGCTCTCCATGTAAACTAATTCATGTAAAGGTAATTCACTTAACAAAGGGTGATTCAACATGCTCGAAAAAACAACGAGAATGAATTATTTATTTGATTTTTATCATTCGTTGTTAACGCCAAAACAAAGAAGTTATATGTCACTTTACTATCTTGATGATCTATCGCTTGGTGAAATTGCAGAAGAATTTGAAGTGAGCCGCCAAGCAGTGTATGATAACATTAAACGGACAGAAGCGATGCTTGAAGAATATGAAGAAAAGTTATTGTTACTTCAAAAGTTTCAAGAAAGGCAGCAACTTGTTGCAAAGTTAAAGCAGCTAATCAGCGAAGAAGAGCATGTAGATGAACAAGTGAAACAAGTTGTTGAAGCTATCGAAAAATTAGATTAGGAGGGCGGCAATATGGCATTTGAAGGATTAGCCGACCGACTTCAACAGACAATGCAAAAAATTCGCGGCAAAGGGAAAGTAACTGAAGCCGACGTAAAAGAAATGATGAGAGAAGTTCGCCTTGCTCTTTTAGAGGCAGACGTTAACTTTAAAGTAGTAAAAGATTTTGTTAAGCGTGTGTCTGAACGTGCTGTCGGACAGGATGTAATGACAAGTTTAACACCTGGACAGCAAGTTATTAAAGTAGTACAGGAAGAACTTACAGAATTAATGGGTGGGGAGCAGAGTAAAATTGCTGTCTCTAACCGTCCGCCAACTGTTATTATGATGGTTGGTTTGCAAGGTGCAGGTAAAACGACGACAACAGGTAAGCTTGCGAATTTGCTTCGTAAAAAGCATAATCGTAAACCGATGTTGGTCGCGGCTGATATTTATCGCCCAGCAGCAATTAAACAGCTTGAAACACTCGGTAAGCAATTGGATATGCCGGTTTTCTCTTTAGGCGACAAGGTAAGTCCTGTTGAAATTGCCAAGCAAGCGATTGCAAAAGCTAAAGAAGATCACCATGATTATGTTCTTATTGATACAGCAGGCCGTCTGCATATTGATGAGGAGCTCATGGATGAATTAGCACAAGTTAAAGAAGTAGCCAATCCAGATGAAATTTTCCTTGTTGTTGATGCAATGACAGGACAAGATGCGGTAAATGTGGCTCAAAGTTTCCATGAACAGCTTGGTTTAACAGGTGTCGTGTTAACAAAATTAGATGGTGATACGCGCGGAGGTGCAGCACTATCTATTAAAGCTGTTACAAACACACCGATTAAATTTGCTGGTATGGGTGAGAAATTAGATGCATTAGAGGTATTTCATCCAGAACGTATGGCATCTCGTATTTTAGGTATGGGTGATGTTCTGACGTTAATTGAAAAGGCGCAGGCGACAGTTGATGAAGAAAAAGCAAGAGAACTTGAGCAAAAAATGCGTACACTTTCCTTTACGTTGGACGATTTTTTAGAGCAATTAGGACAAGTGCGTCAATTGGGACCGCTTGATGAACTTCTTAATATGCTTCCTGGTGCCGGGAAAATTAAAGGATTAAAAAATGTTCAAGTTGATGAAAAGCAAATTGGGCACATTGAAGCGATTATTCGCTCAATGACGAAATTAGAGCGTGAACAACCGGAAATGATTAACGCCAGTCGTAAGAAACGTATCGCTAAAGGTAGCGGTACAACTGTACAAGAGATCAATCGTCTTTTGAAACAATTTGAAGATATGAAAAAGATGATGAAAACGATGTCTGGTATGCAAAAAGGTAAGAAAAAAGGACTAGGTGGCATGAAGTTTCCATTTATGTAAGGAAAAAAGATGGCTCTGTTAAGAAATTTTACTTTACAAAGGGTCACTCTTTTTGCTAATATTATTATCTGTGTGAAATATATTCGGAGGTGCTTTATAAATGGCAGTTAAAATTCGTTTAAAACGTATGGGAGCTAAAAAATCTCCTTTCTATCGTGTAGTTGTTGCAGATTCTCGTTCTCCTCGTGACGGACGTTTCATCGAGGAAATTGGAACTTATAATCCAGTTGCTCAACCAGCTGAAGTTAAAATCAACGAAGAAGCAGCATTAAAATGGTTAGGAAACGGTGCGAAACCATCTGATACAGTTCGTAACCTGTTCTCTAAACAAGGTATCATGGAGAAATTCCACTTATCTAAACAAGGTAAGTAATTCGAACAATGGCTATGGCAGGGTTAATCGAAACAATTGTTAAACCCCTTGTGGATCATCCTGAAGATGTAAAGGTTACACAGGAACTGTACAACGGAGAGATGAAGTATCGATTAATCGTACATCCTGAGGATGTGGGTAAAGTCATTGGGAAACAAGGGCGAGTTGCAAAAGCAATTCGAACGATCTTATATGCAGCGGGACATCATCAAAATGAGAAAGTAACGCTGGAAATTCAATAAGTATAAAAAGGGCGAGGATCTGTTCCTCACCCTTTTTTAACATTTTAAGATAAATCGCATCTTCGGCATAGAGAATGGAGATGCTAACGACATATAACAAACAGGGGTGACGTGCTGTTTATGACAAAATGGTTTAATGTAGGGAAAATTGTAAATACTCACGGAGTTAAAGGAGAAGTACGTGTAATCTCTCGGACGGATTTTCCGGAAGAACGCTATAAAGTAGGAAACACATTGTACATATGGCAAGAGAAAGAGGCTGAGCCACTAGCTGTAAAGGTAACTTCTCATCGTCAGCATAAATCTTTTGATTTACTGACTTTTGAAGGTTATAACAATGTAAATGAAGTAGAGCAATTGAAAGGCTCTTTATTAAAAGTCCCAGAGGAGCAGCTTGGAGACTTGGCTGAAGGAGAGTATTATTATCACGAAATTATTGGTTGTGCTGTTGTAACAGAAGACGGAGAAACAATCGGTACGATTAAAGAAATTCTTTCTCCTGGCGCAAACGATGTTTGGGTCATCAAACAACCAAAAGGCCAAGATGTTTTAATTCCATATATTGAGGAAGTTGTTTTACAAGTAAACATTGATGAAAAGCTTGTAACAATTCAAGTAATGGAAGGATTACTGTAATGAAAATCGATATTTTAACATTGTTTCCAGAAATGTTTACGGGTGTTTTTGGTTCTTCTATATTAAAAAAAGCACAAGAAAAGGAAGCTGTGCAACTAAGAGTTGTGAACTTCCGTGATTATTCAACCAATAAACATAATAGTGTCGATGACTACCCGTATGGCGGGGGAGCGGGGATGGTGTTAACACCACAGCCAATTTTTGATGCGGTAGAACAGTTAACGAAGGAAACAGAGAGTAAACCGCGTATTGTGTTAATGTGTCCGCAAGGAGAGCGTTTTACGCAAAAGAAAGCTGAAGAGTTAGCGCAAGAAGAACATATAATTTTTGTTTGTGGTCATTATGAAGGGTATGATGAGCGTGTTCGCGAGCACCTTGTAACAGATGAAATTTCAATAGGAGATTATGTATTAACAGGCGGAGAATTGGCATCTATGGTTATTACAGATAGTGTTGTCCGTCTATTGCCTGATGTCCTAGGAAATCAACAATCACAAATAGAAGATTCATTTAGTACAGGCTTACTCGAACACCCGCATTATACAAGACCAGCGGATTTTCGTGGAATGAAAGTACCAGATGTACTTACGTCTGGTAATCATAAATATATTGAAGAATGGCGTCATAAAGAATCACTTCGTCGTACGTATATGCGCCGCCCTGATTTATTAGAAGAACGTAGTTTATCAAAACAAGAAGAAAAATGGTTGGCGGAATTGAAAGAAGAGAAGTAAAAAAATGCTATTGCAACAGAACGAGCAATATGCTATTATAACACTTGTGCTACTTATAGAGAGTAGCCGTTAACAACGGTGTTCCGCTGTAATTTATGAAATGACTTTGCAAGAGCATCTGTTTGGAAGGAGAGAATTGAATATGCAACAATTAATCGCAGACATTACAAAAAATCAATTAAAAACTGATTTACCTTCATTCCGTCCTGGTGACACTTTACGCGTACACGTAAAAGTAGTAGAGGGTACTCGTGAGAGAATTCAGATTTTTGAAGGTGTTGTAATTAAACGTCGTGGTGGCGGAATTAGCGAAACATTCACAGTTCGTAAGATTTCTTACGGTGTAGGTGTTGAACGTACATTCCCAGTTCACACGCCAAGAATCGCGAAAATCGAAGTACTTCGCCGTGGTAAAGTACGTCGTGCTAAGTTATACTACTTACGCAACCTTCGCGGTAAAAAAGCACGTATTAAAGAAATTCGATAAGACATGTATGGGAGCTTGTATTTGCAAGCTCCTTTTTCCAATCTAGCTTTATTTTCGCTCGTATACAAACAGCTTACATAATTGTGGAGGGGAACCGCATGACAAAACAAAAAAGTACGCTTTGGGAATGGATAAAAGCCATTTTAATCGCTGTTGTCTTAGCTTGGATTATTAGACAGTTTTTCTTTGCTCCGATTCTTGTAGATGGTGTATCTATGTCACCAACTCTTCATGATCGTGATCGAATGATTGTCAACAAAATTGGATACCACATTAGCGAACCAAAACGCTTTGATATTATTGTGTTTCAAGCAACGGAAGATAAAGATTACATTAAACGTGTCATTGGTTTGCCGGGTGATCAGGTAGAATATCGAAACGACACACTCTATATTAACGGAAAGCCGTATGAAGAGCCGTATTTAGATGAGGAAAAAAGCAGCTTTCTGAAGGCCCGCTAACATATGATTTTAAGCTTGAAGAAATTACAGGGAAGACAACGGTTCCTGAAGGAGAATTATTTGTATTAGGAGACAATCGCCGTTTTAGTAAAGATAGTCGTACAATTGGAACAATTTCAATAGACCAAGTGATTGGGAAAGCTAATATGTTATATTGGCCATTAAAAGATGCTCGTATTGTAAAATGAACGTAGAAAAGAAGGTGGAAATATGGTAATTCAATGGTTTCCAGGTCATATGGCCAAAGCAAGGCGGCAAGTAACAGAAAAGTTAAAATTAATCGATGTTGTAATTGAACTTGTTGATGCAAGATTGCCATTATCATCACGAAATCCGATGATTGATGAAATTATTACGCATAAGCCAAGGCTTGTCGTTTTAAATAAAGCGGATATGGCAGATGATCGTGTAACAAAGGAATGGATTGCGTATTTTGAGGGAAAAGGTCATAAAGCAATTTCTATTAACGCGCAAGCTGGACAAGGTATGAAAGAAATTACAGCAGCATGTAAGGAACTGGTGAAAGAAAAGTTTGATAAGATGATTGCAAAAGGTATTAAACCGCGAGCAATTCGCGCTTTAATTGTTGGTATTCCGAACGTTGGAAAATCAACATTAATTAATAAATTAGCAAAGAAAAATATTGCGAAAACAGGCGATCGTCCAGGTGTAACAACGGCCCAGCAGTGGATTAAAGTAGGGAAAGAAATGGAATTACTAGATACGCCGGGTATTTTGTGGCCGAAATTTGAAGATGAAATGGTTGGGCTTCGTCTTGCGACGACTGGTGCGATTAAAGATTCTATTTTAAATTTACAAGATGTGGCTGTATATGCACTTCGGTTTATGGAGAAACAGTATCCAGAACGTTTGAAAGAGCGTTATAAGTTAAATGACATCCCAGAAGATATTGTGGAACTATTTGATGCAATTGGAAAGAATAGAGGCTGTTTAATGGGTGGAGGACTTGTTGATTATGACAAGACATCAGAACTTGTTCTTCGTGAGCTTCGTGGTGGTAAACTTGGAAAAATGACATTTGAAACACCAGAAGAAATAATAGAAGAAGCATAAAGTGAAATTTTCATCAGTGGGGATTTTCTTTATCTCCCCTGATGAAAAGCTCTCACCAATCGGGCTTATATCCCCCGCTTATCTTCTTCGCTACTCTCTGAATTTTGCGGGGGATATTACTGCACGTTAGTGCGGGATAAAGCTAGATTTCTAGTTTGTTCGTTTCATTCATTTAATTTTTACTGGTAGTTATTTTAAACCCGGTGTCTTTCGTTCTTCTGAATACAGAGATAATATTAAACGGGAAAGAAAAAGGCGCGCTTTTGCACGCCTTTTCTTATTTGGAGGAGGAACTGTGTATGTCTAAAAAACAAACAATTCAAGAAATAGAAGAGCTATTGCAAGAAATTGTACAAGAAGACGACGAACGTTTTGCTATGTTATTAGCAGATGAACGAAAAGGTGTGCAAAGACTCATTACAAAATGGAAAAAACAACAAGGGGATAAAGAAAAAGAAAAACAAAAATTTATTGAGATGTCAATTTATGAAGGTGCTCTCCGGCAAAGAGGGATAGTATCTATTGCTGGTATTGATGAAGTAGGAAGAGGACCGTTAGCGGGGCCTGTTGTTGCTGCTGCTGTTGTGCTTCCAGAAGATTTCTATATACCAGGTTTAAATGATTCGAAAAAGCTGAGTGAGGCGAAGCGTGAGCGGTTTTATGGTGAAATTCAAGAGAAGGCATTAGCAATCGGGATTGGGATTATACCACCTAATGTAATCGATGAAATAAATATTTACCAAGCGACGAAACAAGCGATGCTGGATGCTGTTGCAAATTTATCTTGTACACCAGAGCATTTGCTAATTGATGCGATGGAACTTCCGACTTCAATCCTTCAAACGTCTATTATTAAAGGAGATGCGAAAAGCATTTCTATTTCGGCTGCATCTGTAATTGCGAAAGTAACGCGTGATCGCATGATGAAGGAGCTTGGAAAACGATATCCGCAGTATGGATTCGAGCAACATATGGGTTATGGAACGAAACAGCATTTACAAGCGATTGAAAATTATGGTGTGTTAGATGAGCATCGAAAAACGTTTGCTCCAATTAAAGATATGATTAAAGAATAAGCTGTAATCTACAGCTTATTCTTTATTTTTGTATATTAACATTACTATTTTCGAAAAAAGAATAAAGCGATTTCAGTTTTCTGACACTTTATTGTAGACAGCGTGGCAATCATTTTATACAATGGCAATGTAGTGTTTAAAAACATTAAAAAACTTTTCGAGTAAAATAGGAAAATAGGGGAGGATGGGACCATGAATATCCACGAGTATCAGGGGAAAGAAGTCCTTAGAAACTATGGGGTAAGCGTTCCGAACGGGAAGGTTGCCTTTACAGTAGAAGAAGCTGTAGAAGCAGCGAAAGAATTAGGAACGAGTGTATGTGTAGTAAAAGCACAAATTCATGCTGGCGGACGCGGCAAAGCCGGCGGTGTAAAAGTAGCAAAGAACTTAGATGAAGTTCGTACATATGCAGAGGAAATTCTAGGGAAAACGCTTGTAACTCATCAAACAGGTCCTGAAGGTAAAGAAGTAAAGCGCTTACTTATCGAAGAAGGATGCGACATTAAAAAAGAATATTATGTTGGTCTTGTATTAGATCGTGCAACTTCTCAAGTTGTGTTAATGGCGTCTGAAGAAGGCGGCACAGAAATTGAAGAAGTAGCAGAGAAAACACCAGAAAAAATCTTTAAAGAATATATTGATCCTGCGGTAGGCTTGCAAGGCTTCCAAGCACGTCGTATTGCATTTAATATCAATATTCCAAATCAGCTTGTTGGACAAGCTGTTAAGTTTATGATGGGCTTATACCGTGCGTTTATTGAAAAAGATTGCTCTATTGCAGAAATTAACCCGCTTGTTACAACAGGTGACGGAAAAGTTATGGCGTTAGATGCAAAATTAAACTTCGATTCTAATGCTTTATATCGTCATAAAGATATTTTAGAACTTCGTGATCTTGATGAGGAAGATCCAAAAGAAGTGGAAGCTTCTAAATATGACCTAAACTATATTTCATTAGATGGAAATATTGGTTGTATGGTAAATGGTGCAGGACTTGCGATGGCAACGATGGATATTATTAAACATTATAGCGGCGATCCAGCTAACTTCTTAGATGTTGGTGGCGGTGCTACAGCTGAAAAAGTTACAGAAGCTTTCAAAATTATTCTTTCTGACAAAAATGTAAAAGGTATTTTTGTTAACATTTTCGGTGGAATTATGAAATGTGATGTAATTGCGGAAGGTGTTATCGAGGCAACAAAACAAGTGGGCCTTGAATTACCACTTGTTGTTCGTCTTGAAGGTACTAATGTAGAGTTAGGAAAGAAAATTTTAAATGAATCTGGTTTAAATATTGTTGCAGCAGAATCTATGGCAGACGGTGCACAAAAAATTGTTTCACTAGTAGGCTAATAGAAAGCGGGGGAGAAAAAATGAGCGTATTAGTTAATAAAGATACAAAAGTTATTGTACAAGGTATTACAGGTTCTCAAGGTTTATTCCACACAAAGCAAATGATTGAATATGGTACAAAAATCGTCGGTGGTGTAACTCCTGGTAAAGGTGGTACTGAAATCGAAGGTGTACCAGTATTTAATACAGTAGAAGACGCTGTAAAAGCAACAGGTGCAAACGCTTCTGTTGTATACGTTCCACCTGCTTTTGCTGCGGATGCAATTATGGAAGCTGTTGATGCAGAGCTTGATTTAGTAGTATGTATCACAGAAGGTATCCCTGTATTGGATATGGTAAATGTTAAGAAATATATGCAAGGCAAAAAGACACGTCTTCTTGGACCAAACTGCCCAGGTGTTATTACGCCAGATGAGTGTAAGATTGGTATTATGCCAGGATACATTCATAAAAAAGGTCATGTTGGTATCGTATCTCGTTCAGGTACGTTAACATATGAAGCTGTACATCAATTAACACAAGAAGGAATCGGTCAATCAACTGCAGTAGGTATCGGTGGTGACCCTGTAAATGGTACAAACTTCATCGATGCAATAAAAGCATTCAATGAAGATGAAGAGACACATGCGGTTATTATGATTGGTGAAATTGGTGGAACAGCAGAAGAAGAAGCTGCTGAGTGGGTAAAAGCGAACATGACGAAACCTGTTGTTGGCTTTATTGGCGGTCAAACAGCACCTCCAGGGAAACGCATGGGCCATGCTGGTGCGATTATTTCTGGCGGTAAAGGTACAGCTGCTGAAAAGATTAAAACGATGGAAGCTTGCGGTATTAAAGTTGCTGAAACACCAGCTGTTATGGGTGAAACTTTAATTTCTGTTTTAAAAGAAAAAGGTTTATTTGAAACTTGTAAAAATTATTAATAGTTTAGAAAGACACCTTCTGTAAAAGAGGGTGTCTTTTATACCTTCGATTGTTTACATAATATTAATTATGGGTAAGGAGAATGAATATGAAACGTGAAAGATTGTTACATCTTCATTACTATTTGGCGGATCAGTGGAAAGTACTCCGGCGTTTACTAGCTATCGATCCTCAGTTAACCGATATTTATTCCTTTCAAGCTCCTCAAATTGAAAAACATCTTGGGCTGCCTATGCAAAAAGCCTCTGCACTTGTTTCGTATCTTCAAAAAACGTCCCCTTCTTTCTATATTCAAAAATTACAAGATGAACACATTTTTTATATAACGATATGGGATGATGACTATCCGAGTTTATTGCGCGAAATTCCTGATCCTCCGTTTGTTTTATATGGAAAGGGAAGAAAAGAATTGCTACAATGGACAAAAAAATTAGCCGTTGTGGGAACGAGAAATCCGTCTTTATACGGAAAAGGAAGCATACAATCTATTTTACAACCGCTTATGAAAAATGAATGGTTAATTGTGAGTGGGCTTGCAAGTGGTATCGATTCAATTGCGCATGAAATTGCAGTAGAGCACCGCTTTGCGACAATTGCAGTATTAGGACACGGCTTACAATATATGTATCCCAAAAAAATCAATCTTTTTATGAAAAATGGAAAGAACAAATCGTACTTGTAACGGAGTATCCCCGCATTATGCACCGCAAAAATGGTATTTTCCGAGGCGAAACCGTATTATAAGTGGACTTTGTCAAGGTGTTCTCGTGGTAGAGGCGAATGCTCGGAGTGGTTCTCTTATTACAGCGGACTTTGCTTTAGAACAAAATAGAGAAGTATTTGCCTTACCAGGTCCTAACTATATTGAGAGTGCTGTGGGAACGAATCAGCTCATCCAACAAGGAGCGAAATTAGTTCAATGTGCAAAAGATGTGATAGAAGAACTTTCAAATTGCTAGTATATTTTATATTTTTATTAAACAATTATTGACAAATAGTAGATTGTCACTGTATGTTATATTCATTGTTGATTGACAAAAACGAGAGAAATCAATAATATTAGTCAATAATCCATCCAAAAAAGTTTTAAGAACTTTGTGGAAGGAGCATTTGTGTGAATAAAGATGAAGACTTGAATCCACCTCTTAAGGAGGCACTAGCATGTCAGATTACCTTGTAATCGTGGAGTCGCCTTCTAAGGCGAAAACCATTGAAAAATATTTAGGGAAAAAATACAAAGTAATCGCGTCTATGGGCCATGTTCGCGATTTACCTAAAAGCCAAATGGGAATAGAAGTGAAAAACAATTTTACCCCAAAATATATTACCATTCGTGGTAAAGGTCCTGTTTTAAAAGATTTGAAGACAGCAGCAAAAAAAGCAAAAAAAGTCTATCTTGCAGCCGATCCAGATCGTGAGGGAGAAGCGATTGCTTGGCATTTAGCAAATACGCTGAATGTAGATATAGAGTCAGATTGCCGTGTTGTATTCAATGAAATTACAAAAGATGCCATTAAAGAATCCTTTAAACATCCTCGCGCGATTAATATGGATTTAGTGGATGCACAACAAGCAAGACGTGTGCTTGACCGACTTGTCGGTTATAATATTAGTCCTTTATTATGGAAGAAAGTAAAAAAAGGATTAAGTGCAGGTCGTGTGCAGTCTGTTGCAGTACGCTTAATTATAGATCGCGAAAAAGAAATTCAAGCGTTTATACCAGAAGAATTCTGGACGATTAAAACTGAATTTGTAAAAGGAAAAGAGACGTTTGAAGCATCCTTCTATGGAATAAATGGGGAAAAAGTAGAATTAACAAATGAACAACAAGTAAATGAAATCATTGAAAAAATGCAAGAAAATGCATTTTCGGTTGAAAGTGTAACGAGAAAAGAACGAAAACGTAATCCTGCATTACCATTTACGACATCTTCTCTGCAACAAGAAGCTGCGAGAAAATTAAATATGCGAGCAAAGAAAACGATGATGCTTGCACAGCAGCTTTATGAAGGTATGGATATTGGAAAGCAAGGAACGGTCGGATTAATTACATATATGAGAACAGATTCAACGAGAATTTCAGAAACAGCGCAACAAGAAGCACGTTCTTATATTGAAGAAGCGTTTGGGGCAGACTACATAGGGACACAAAAAAAGAAAGAGTCGAAAAATGCAAATGCACAAGATGCGCATGAAGCGATTCGCCCTTCATCTGTCTTGCGTAAACCAGATGAATTAAAAAGCTATTTGAGCCGTGACCAATATCGTTTATATAAACTGATTTGGGAGCGATTTGTTGCAAGTCAGATGGCATCTGCTATAATGGATACCGTTACAGCTACATTGATAAACAATTCTGTTCAATTTCGTGCGAATGGATCTGTTGTGAAATTCCCGGGATTTATGAAAGTATATGTGGAAACAAAAGATGATGGAACAGAAGAGAAGGATAGAATGTTACCTAAGTTAGACATAGGAGAAACGGTCTTTTCTAAAGATGTCGAACCGAAACAACATTTCACTCAGCCGCCACCACGTTATACAGAGGCACGTTTAGTAAAAACGTTAGAGGAACTTGGAATTGGTAGACCATCTACATATGTACCGACGCTAGAAACGATTCAAAAACGCGGATATGTAGGGTTAGACAATAAGAGATTTATTCCGACTGAGCTTGGCGAAATTGTAATTGAACTTATTTTAGAGTTTTTCCCGGAAATTATTAATATCGAGTTTACAGCTAATATGGAGCAAAATCTTGATGAAGTAGAAGAGGGAAAAGCAAATTGGGTACAAATTGTTGATGATTTCTACAAAGAGTTTGAACCGCGTTTAGAGAAAGCGGAGAAAGAAATGCGCGAAGTAGAAATTAAAGATGAGCCTGCCGGAGAAGATTGTGAGTTGTGCGGTAACCCAATGGTTTTCAAAATGGGTAAATTCGGAAAGTTTATGGCTTGTTCTAATTTCCCAGATTGCCGAAATACAAAACCGATTGTTAAAGAAATTGGTGTTACATGTCCAAAGTGTAACGAAGGACAAATTATTGAACGACGAAGTAATAAAAAGAAACGTCTTTTTTACGGCTGCGGTACATATCCAGAGTGCGACTTCGTTTCTTGGGATAAGCCGATTGGTCGGAAATGTCCTAAGTGTGAAGGGATGCTTGTTGAGAAGAAGTTGAAAAAGGTGTTCAAGTACAATGTATTTCTTGTGATTATGAAGAAGAACAACAAATGTGAGCCTACCAGCTCACATTTTTTTCGGGACATGAAAAAAGAAAGGTGAGACAAATGACAACACAAGTAGTAAACGTAATTGGTGCAGGTCTTGCAGGAAGCGAAGCAGCTTATCAAATCGCAAAGCGCGGGGTTCAAGTAAGATTATATGAAATGAGACCAGTAAAACAAACACCAGCTCATCATACAGATAAATTTGCTGAGCTTGTATGTAGTAACTCGCTTCGTGCAAATACATTAACAAATGCGGTTGGTGTAATTAAAGAAGAGATGCGCCGTATGGATTCTGTTATTATTCGTGCAGCAGATGAGTGTTCTGTACCAGCGGGTGGTGCTTTAGCTGTAGACCGTCATGAATTTGCGGCGAAGGTAACGGAATATGTGAAAAATCATCCGAACGTAACGGTAATGAATGAGGAAATCACAGAAATTCCAGAAGGACCTACTGTAATTGCAACAGGACCGCTTACTTCACCAGCGCTATCAGCACAACTAAAAGAGCTAACGGGTGAGGATTATTTTTACTTCTATGATGCAGCAGCACCGATTGTGGAAAAAGAAAGCATTGATATGGAGAAAGTATATTTAAAATCTCGTTATGATAAAGGTGAAGCAGCATATTTAAACTGTCCTATGACAGAAGAAGAATTCAACCGTTTTTATGATGCGTTAATTGCTGCGGAAACAGTGCCATTAAAAGAATTCGAGAAGGAAGTTTTCTTTGAAGGGTGTATGCCTGTAGAAGTAATGGCAAGCCGCGGTCGACAAACATTACTATTTGGACCGATGAAACCAGTTGGATTAGAAGATCCGAAAACAGGGAAAACACCGTATGCGGTTGTTCAATTACGTCAAGATGATGCGGCAGGAACATTATACAATATTGTTGGTTTCCAAACACACTTAAAGTGGGGGCCACAAAAAGAAGTGTTACAATTAATTCCTGGACTAGAAAATGCAGAGATTGTACGTTATGGTGTGATGCATCGTAATACATTTATCAATTCGCCAAAATTACTTCGTCCGACATACCAATATAAAAATCGAAATGATTTATTCTTTGCTGGACAAATGACTGGAGTAGAGGGATATGTAGAATCAGCCGCTTCAGGCTTATTGGCAGGTATAAATGCAGCTCGCCTTGTGAAAGGTGAAGAGCCGGTTGTTTTACCGCCAGTAACAGCAATGGGGAGTATGGCAAATTACATTACAACGACGAATGTGAAAAACTTCCAACCGATGAACGCGAATTTCGGGTTGTTTGCACCGCTAGAAAAGAAAATCAAGAAGAAGCAAGAACGCAACGAAGCGTATGCAAATCGTGCATTAGAAACAATTCAAAATTTTGTAAATATTTAGTCAAATTTCTTGCAAAGGCTACTAAATTGTGATACGATTTAGTAGCCTTTATTGAGGTGAAGAGTATGGATGAACATGTGAATAAAATGTTACAATTATTCGTCGGATATTTACAAATTGAAAGAAATTATTCAAAATATACAGTTGAAAGTTATCAGAATGATTTAGAACATTTTGTACAATTTATGAAGCGAGAAGATATTTCCTCTTTTGCGGATATTACGTATGTTGATGTTCGTTTATATTTAACAACTTTGCATAATGAAAAGTTAGCAAGGAAATCTGTAGCGCGCAAAATCTCGAGTTTACGAAGTTTGTACCGTTTTTTGATGCGTGAAGGATATCGGGAAGATAATCCATTTTCACTTGCGTCACTCCCTAAAAAAGAGTGGTCAATCCCAAAGTTTTTGTACGTTGAAGAATTAGAGCAGTTATTTGAAGTTTCTGATACTGATAAGCCGTTAGGACAGCGAGATCAGGCTTTATTGGAGCTCATGTATGCGACGGGTATTCGTGTCAGTGAATGTGTGAAGCTTCAACTTACCGATATTGATTTTTCAATTGGGACGATTTTGGTGATGGGGAAAGGGAAGAAACAGCGCTATGTTCCCTTTGGGAGTTATGCACAAGATGCTTTACTAACTTACATAGAAAATGGGAGAAAACGATTAGAGAAAAAATCGGAGAAACACTCCCAAATGGTGTTTTTAAATGCGAAAGGGACACCGTTAACAGATCGTGGTGTTCGATATATTTTAAATGAACTAATAAAAAAACTTCCCTTACAATGCATATAAGCCCTCATATGTTAAGACATACATTTGCAACTCATATGTTAAATGAAGGGGCAGACTTACGAACTGTACAAGAGCTATTAGGGCATGAAAATTTATCGGCAACACAAATTTATACGCATGTCTCAAAGGAAAGGTTGCGTTCTGTTTACATGATGCATCATCCTCGCGCATAAATTGCTTTTAAAAGCTATAAAAACAAATAAAGGAGTTTTTTCTATGGGAAATTTCCATGCTACAACGATATTTGCAATTCACCATAATGGAGAATGTGCAATGGCTGGTGACGGGCAAGTTACGCTTGGAAATGCTGTTGTTATGAAGCATACAGCTCGTAAAGTGCGAAAGTTATTTCACGGTAAAGTGTTAGCTGGTTTTGCGGGTTCTGTCGCAGATGCTTTTACGCTTTTTGAGATGTTCGAAGGAAAGCTTGAAGAATACAACGGTAATTTGCAGCGAGCTGCTGTAGAAATGGCAAAGCAGTGGCGGGGAGATAAAATGCTTCGCCAATTAGAGGCAATGTTAATCGTTATGGACAAAAATACGTTATTACTTGTTTCAGGAACAGGTGAAGTGATTGAACCTGATGATGGCATTTTAGCGATTGGATCTGGTGGGCATTATGCACTTGCAGCGGGTCGTGCTTTAAAACAGCATGCGGGTGCTCATTTTACAGCAAGAGAAATTGCGAAAGCAAGTTTAGAAATCGCTAGTAATATTTGTGTATATACGAACGAAAATATCATTGTGGAAGAATTGTAGAACTGTAAGGGAGGCATTTTATATGCATTACATTTTACTCCGCGACAAATTGTAGAGAAGCTAGATCAATATATTATTGGTCAAAAAGATGCGAAGAAAGCGGTTGCGGTAGCGCTCCGAAATCGTTATCGCCGCAGTAAATTAGCAGAAGAACTTCGCGATGAAATTGCACCCAAAAACATTTTAATGATTGGGCCGACTGGGGTCGGGAAAACAGAAGTGGCGAGACGAATTGCAAAGCTTGTCGGTGCTCCTTTTATTAAAGTAGAGGCGACAAAATTTACAGAAGTAGGCTATGTTGGTCGTGATGTTGAATCTATGATTCGTGATCTTGTGGAAACTTCTGTTCGAATTGTGAAAGAAGAGAAAATGGTTCATGTTAAGGATAAAGCGGAAGAGCAAGCGAATCAGCGAATTGTTGAAATTTTAGTACCGTATAAACAAAAAGAATCAGGATTTAAAAATCCGTTAGAAATGTTATTTGGTGGGTATCAAAATCAAAATACAACTTCAGCGTCGGAACAGCAGGATGAGCGGGAAGTTGAACAGAAACGAAAAGAAGTAGAAAAACAGCTTGCAGCAGGTTTAATAGAAGATGAAGCGATTACAATCGAAGTGACAGAACAACAATCATCTATGTTTGATATGCTTCAAGGTACAGGGATGGAACAAATGGGTATGAATTTTCAAGATGCGCTTGGAAGTTTTATGCCGAAAAAAACGAAGAAACGTAAACTTTCTGTAAAAGAAGCGAGAAAAGTCTTGACAAATGAAGAGGCACAGCGCTTAATTGATATGGATGAAGTTACACAAGAGGCTGTTTATCGTGCTGAACAGCTTGGAATTATTTTTATTGATGAGATTGACAAAATTGCTGGTAAACAATCGAATAGCGTTGATGTATCACGTGAAGGCGTACAGCGGGATATCTTACCGATTGTGGAAGGATCAACTGTTGTGACAAAGTATGGACCGATAAGAACGGATTACGTTTTATTTATTGCAGCGGGCGCTTTCCATATGTCAAAGCCGTCAGATTTAATTCCAGAACTACAAGGAAGATTCCCGATTCGAGTAGAGTTAACGAAATTGTCAGCAGATGATTTTGTGAAAATCCTTGTAGAGCCAGATAATGCTTTAGTAAAACAATATATAGCATTATTGGAAACGGAAGGTATAGAAATTGAATTTTCTGACGAAGCTATTCGTAAGATTGCCGAGATTGCCTATCAAGTCAATCAAGATACAGATAATATTGGAGCAAGAAGGCTTCATACCGTTATGGAAAAACTTCTTGAAGATTTATCGTTTGAAGCATCTGAAATTACGTTAGAAAAGGTAACGATAACACCTCAGTATGTAGAGGAAAAGTTAGCAACGATTGCTAAAAATAAAGATGTGAGCCAGTTTATTTTGTAATAGTATCATCAGGTGACTCGCCCTAGTTTCCAAGAGATTAAAAGTATATGAATAATATGTAGGAGGAAATTTTGAAATGGAATTATTAGCAAAAACAAGAAAGCTGAATGCGTTATTACAGAGCGCAGCAGGAAAACCAGTAAACTTTAGAGAAATGGCTGACACAATGTGTGAAGTAATTGAAGCGAACGTATTTGTTGTAAGTCGTCGTGGGAAATTATTAGGATATGCAATTCACCAACAAATCGAAAATGAGCGTATGAAACAAATGCTTGCTGAGCGTCAATTCCCAGAAGAGTATACAAAGAACTTATTCAATGTAACTGAAACATCTCCAAACCTAGAAGTAAACAGTGAGTATACAGCGTTCCCTGTAGAAAACAGAGAGTTATTTGGTCAAGGTTTAACAACTATCGTACCAATCGTTGGCGGTGGTGAGCGTCTAGGTACATTAGTATTAGCGCGTCTTGGTCAAGAATTTTTAGATGATGATTTAATTCTTGCTGAATATAGTTCTACTGTAGTAGGTATGGAAATTCTACGTGAAAAAGCAGAAGAAATTGAAGAAGAAGCACGTAGTAAAGCAGTTGTACAAATGGCGATTAGCTCATTATCATACAGTGAACTAGAGGCAATTGAGCATATTTTCGAAGAATTAAATGGAACAGAAGGCCTACTTGTTGCAAGTAAAATTGCTGATCGTGTAGGTATTACGCGTTCTGTAATCGTAAACGCACTTCGTAAGTTAGAAAGTGCTGGTGTAATCGAATCTCGTTCTTTAGGTATGAAAGGAACATACATTAAAGTATTAAATGATAAATTTTTACATGAACTTGCGAAATTAAAAACAAACTAATTTCAAAAGACTAAGAGCTCTTCTGTATAGTGCAGAAGAGCTCTTTTTTAGTGTGCTCAGCAGAAAAAATTTCTAATAAGGGGAACGCTTTATCATTAAAATAGCTTAGAAATAAGGGAGAATGGCAATACTGTAATATGATTCGATAGTAAAAATAAGTAACTGAAAAGAAAGTTTCATAATGTCTGTATTTTCGACTTGATTGTGATATTTTGTTGTGATATAGTTGTCAGTGGTGTCAGTACAAAGTACACACGTTCATTGATTTAAGTGTTGGTGCTACAGTTGTAGTTTCGCTTAAAGATGAAGTGAACGGAGGATATCAAAAACCATTTAGGAGGAACTAAATTATGTCAGTAATTTCTATGAAGCAATTGCTTGAAGCTGGTGTTCACTTCGGACATCAAACTCGTCGTTGGAACCCAAAAATGAAACGTTACATTTTCACAGAGCGTAACGGTATCTATATCATCGACTTACAAAAAACTGTGAAAAAGTTGAAGAAGCATTCAACGTAATGAGAGACATCGCTGCTAACGGCGGTAACGTATTATTCGTAGGTACAAAAAAACAAGCACAAGATGCTATCAAAGAAGAAGCAACTCGCGCTGGTATGTACTTCGTTAACCAACGTTGGTTAGGTGGTACGTTAACAAACTTCCAAACAATTCAAAAGCGTATTAAACGCCTTAAAGACATCGAAAGAATGCAAGAAGATGGCACTTTCGAAGTACTTCCTAAGAAAGAAGTTGTACAACTTAAGAAAGAATTAGAGCGTCTTGAAAAATTCTTAGGCGGCATTAAAGATATGAAAGGTCTTCCAGATGCATTATTCATAGTAGACCCTCGTAAAGAGCGTATCGCAGTTGCTGAAGCACGCAAATTAAACATTCCAATCATCGGTATCGTTGATACAAACTGTGATCCAGATGAAATTGATCATGTAATCCCAGCAAACGATGATGCAATTCGTGCTGTAAAACTTCTTACATCTAAAATGGCAGACGCGATCCTTGAAGCAAAACAAGGTGAAGAAACTGTTACTGCGTAACAAATTTGGAAAGGTGATAAGGGGTTCGGCCTTTTATCACCTTTTTAAGGTATAAATACATATTTTAGGAGGATGAAAAGTATGGCAATTACTGCACAAATGGTAAAAGAACTTCGTGAAAAAACTGGCGCAGGTATGATGGACTGCAAAAAAGCTTTAACAGAAACTAACGGCGACATGGAGAAAGCAATTGATTTCTTACGTGAAAAAGGTATTGCAAAAGCTGCTAAAAAAGCAGACCGCATCGCTGCTGAAGGTTTAACTTTCATCGAAACAAACGGTAACGACGGTTTAATCTTAGAATTAAACTCTGAAACTGATTTCGTTGCGAAAAATGAAGGTTTCCAAACATTAATTAAAGAATTAGCTGCTCACTTATTAGCTAACAAACCTGCTAACATTGAAGAGGCTATGGCTCAAACAATTGCAAACGGCAAAACAGTAGAAGAGCACATCAACGAAGCAATCGCTAAAATTGGTGAAAAACTTACACTTCGTCGTTTTGAAATCGTATCAAAAACTGATGCAGATGCATTCGGTGCTTACCTACACATGGGTGGACGCATTGGTGTATTAACAGTTCTTGAAGGTTCTACAGATGAAGCAGCTGCTAAAGATGTAGCAATGCACATTGCAGCAGTTAACCCTAAATACATCGACCGCGATGCTGTAACAGCTGAAGAAGTTGAGCATGAACGTGAAGTATTAACGCAGCAAGCTTTAAACGAAGGCAAGCCAGAGAAAATCGTTGCGAAAATGGTTGAAGGTCGTCTTGGCAAATTCTTCGAAGAGATTTGCTTACTTGACCAAGCATTCGTTAAAAATCCTGATATGAAAGTTCGTCAGTTCGTTGAGTCTAAAGGCGGCACATTAAAAGGATTCGTTCGCTACGCTGTTGGTGAAGGTATTGAAAAGCGTCAAGACAACTTTGCTGAAGAAGTAATGAACCAAGTAAAAGGCAGCAACTAATAAAGATTGGGGGACACATTGTGTTCCCTTTTTTAAAATAAAGATGTAGGCAATGGAGGTTCATTATGAGTAAGCCAAAATATAATCGTGTAGTATTAAAGCTAAGCGGTGAAGCTTTAGCTGGAGATAAAGGATTTGGAATTAATCCGTCTGTTATTAAATCTGTTGCTGAGCAAGTGAAAGAAATTGCTGAGTTAGACGTAGAAGTTGCAGTTGTTGTTGGTGGTGGTAACATTTGGCGCGGTAAGATTGGTAGCGAAATGGGAATGGATCGTGCAACGGCTGACTATATGGGAATGTTAGCAACGGTAATGAATTCTTTAGCTCTTCAAGACAGCTTAGAGAATTTAGGAGTTCAAACACGAGTGCAAACTTCTATTGAAATGCGCCAAGTAGCTGAGCCTTACATTCGTCGTAAAGCAAATCGTCACTTAGAGAAGAAACGTGTTGTAATTTTTGCAGCAGGTACAGGTAACCCTTACTTCTCTACTGATACAACAGCAGCACTACGTGCAGCTGAGATTGAGGCAGATGTTATTTTAATGGCGAAAAATAATGTAGATGGCGTATATAGTGCGGACCCAACAATTGATGAAACAGCAACAAAATACGAATCACTTACATATTTAGATGTCTTGAAAGAAGGCTTGGGTGTAATGGATTCTACAGCTTCTTCTTTATGTATGGATAATGATATTCCGTTAATTGTATTCTCCATTATGGAAGAAGGCAACATTAAACGCGCTATTCTGGGCGAAAATATTGGAACAATTGTGAGGGGAAATAATAATGGGACAACAAGTTTTAAGCAATACAAAAGAAAAAATGGAAAAAGCAACTGCTGCATATTCTCGTGAACTTTCAACAGTTCGTGCAGGACGCGCAAGTGCTTCTGTATTAGATAAAGTACAAGTAGATTACTACGGTGCACCAACACCTGTTGTACAATTAGCAAATATTACAGTGCCAGAAGCACGTTTACTAGTTATTCAGCCATACGATAAGACATCTATCGGTGATATTGAAAAAGCAATTTTAAAAGCTGACTTAGGATTAAATCCTTCTAATGATGGTTCTGTCATTCGTATTGCATTCCCTGCATTAACGGAAGAACGTCGTCGTGAACTTGTGAAAGTTGTGAAAAAATATTCTGAAGATGCAAAAGTAGCTGTTCGTAACGTTCGCCGTGATGCAAATGATGAGTTGAAAAAACTTGAGAAAAACGGTGAAATTACAGAAGATGATTTAAGAGGGTACACAGAAGATATCCAAAAAGAAACGGATAAATATATCGCAAAAGTTGACGATATTACAAAAAACAAAGAAAAAGAAATTATGGAAGTGTAATCGCGAAGCTTTCGCAAATATGACCCTCTTCTTAAGGGGGTCTTTTTACACTTTTAGGCATATGTCTGCTCGTTGGAGGGTTTGAATGATGTTTAAAAAACTTCCTTTTTTTAAAGGCAATAAGATCGCGTCGTTTGATCATCTCGTAGAAGAAGCAAAAAAAGGAGAAATTCCAGCGCATATTGCAATCATTATGGATGGTAATGGAAGATGGGCGAAAAGAAGGGCGATGCCTCGCATTGCAGGTCATCATGAAGGAATGCAAGTCGTAAAGAAAATTACGAAATTTGCTAGTAAGCTCGGTGTCAAAGTACTGACCCTTTACGCCTTTTCTACAGAGAACTGGAAAAGACCGAAATTAGAAGTGGATTATTTAATGAAACTTCCTGAAGAATTTTTAGGTGCATTTTTGCCAGAGCTCATTGAAGAAAATGTACAAGTACGTGTGATAGGACAAAAGGATCGTCTTCCAACTCACACGCGCAGGGCGCTGGAAAAAGCGATTGAAGATACGAAAGATAACACGGGTTTAATCTTAAATTTTGCGTTAAACTATGGAAGTCGTGATGAAATTGTGTCTGCTGTGCAAAATATGGTTAGGGATAGTGAAGAAGGAAAACTTCGTTCTGCAGAAATAACAGAAGATACTATTTCTTCGTATTTAATGACAAGAACATTGCCTGATCCTGATTTACTAATCCGAACAAGCGGTGAAATCCGTATTAGTAATTTTATGCTATGGCAAATTGCTTATACGGAACTTTGGTTTACCGATGTAAATTGGCCGGATTTTACAGAAGAACATTTATTACAGTCTATTACTGACTTCCAAAATAGAGGTCGCAGATTTGGAGGCGTGTAGAAAGAGAGGGTTTGGTAGTGAAACAGAGAATGATTACTGGAGTGATTGCTGCCGCGCTATTCATTCCCATCGTATTTTACGGTGGCGTGCCTTTTACAATTTTAGTGTATGCATTAGCTTCTGTTGGATTATATGAATTAATTCGAATGAATAAGCTAACGATTATTTCTGTGCCAACAGTTTTAGCAGCATTATTGCTGTGGACTATTTTAGTTCCAAGTAATGTAACGGGCGTATTTGAAACAATTGGTTTAACGAAAGTGGACATTACATTTGTAATTGTCTTATTGCTTTTATCATATACTGTCCTTTCTAAGAATACATTTACTTTTGACAATGCTGCATTTTTATTGATGGCAACAACTTATGTTGCAATGGGGTTCTTTTATTTGAATGAAACTCGTATTGCAGGAATTCAATATGTATTTTATGCATTGTTTGTGATTTGGGCAACGGATTCTGGTGCTTACTTTATTGGAAAAGCAATCGGGAAACGCAAACTTTGGCCAGAAATTAGTCCAAATAAAACGATAGAAGGTTCTATCGGCGGTATTTTATGTGGAATTGTTGTTGCTCTTGTGTATAATGTATTTTTACCGGTTCATTCAAATATAAGTGTCCTTATTGCAGTTACAACTGCAATATCGGTATTTGGCCAAATTGGAGACTTAGTAGAATCGGCATTTAAACGTCATTATGGTGTGAAAGATTCAGGTACAATTTTACCAGGACACGGTGGTATTCTCGATCGAACTGACAGCTGGTTATTTGTATTACCGTTATTACATTTCTTACATTTCATTTAATGAACGAACGAGGAGTTGGAGTAATGAAAACCATTAGTTTATTAGGTGCAAGTGGATCAATTGGAACGCAAACATTAGATGTATTGCGCTCGCACCAAGACCAATTCCGTCTCGTTGCTTTTTCTGTTGGGAGAAACATTGAGTTTGCTCAGCAAATGATTCAAGAGTTTTCTCCTGAGATTGTGTCTGTACAACAAAAGGAAGATGCTTGGCGATTACAAACAGTTTGTGGAAATACGAAAATTGTATATGGAGATGAAGGGCTGCTTGAAGTTGCACTTCATCCAGATGCAGAAATACTTGTAAACGCTGTTGTTGGTAGTGTCGGATTACTACCGACATTACGAGCAATTGAGGCGAAAAAAACGATTGCAATTGCAAATAAAGAAACATTAGTAACAGCAGGGCATTTAGTTATGGAAGCTGCAAAAAAGCATAACGTACCTTTACTTCCTGTAGATAGTGAGCACTCTGCTATTTTTCAATGCTTAAACGGAGAAAATGAGAAGCGTATTTCTCGATTAATTTTGACAGCATCAGGTGGAAGTTTCCGAGATAAAACGAGGAATGAACTTCAACATGTGACAGTAGAAGATGCACTTCGTCATCCAAACTGGTCTATGGGTTCGAAAATTACAATTGATTCTGCTACAATGATGAATAAGGGATTAGAGGTTATCGAAGCGCATTGGCTTTTTAATATCCCTTATGAGCAAATCGATGTTGTATTACATAAAGAAAGTATCATTCACTCAATGGTTGAGTTTGAAGATCGCAGTGTAATGGCGCAGCTTGGTACACCAGATATGCGTGTTCCAATTCAATATGCACTTACTTACCCTGATCGTTTTTCACTTTCAAACGCTAAACAGCTGAATTTATGGGAAATTGGAACATTACATTTTCAAACAATGGATATGGAACGTTTCCGTTGCCTTCGATTTGCATATGAAGCTGGGAAAACGGGAGGAAGTATGCCAACTGTGATGAATGCAGCTAATGAAGCCGCTGTAGAAGCTTTTCTGCAAAAGAAAATCAGTTTCTTAACAGTAGAAGACCTCATTGAAAAAGCAATGCACCATCACAATGTCATTGCGCGTCCAAGCTTAGAAGAAATTCAGGAAATCGATGCTGCCACAAGACGATTTGTGATGGAACAAATTTAGCAAAGGTGGTTATGGAACTTGAATACAGCGATTACCTTTATTTTAATTTTCGGTGCACTCGTGTTTTTCCATGAACTTGGACATTTGTACTTTGCCAAACGTGCTGGCATTTTGTGTCGTGAATTTGCCATTGGTTTTGGTCCAAAATTGTTCTCGTTTGAAAAAAATGAAACAGTTTATACAGTTCGTTTACTTCCACTTGGTGGTTATGTACGAATGGCTGGAGAGGATCCAGAAACAATTGAACTAAAACCGGGTACAAAAGTTGGACTTGTGTTAAACGAAAAAGAAGAGGTTACGAAAATTGTTTTGGATAATCGTGAAAAATATCCAAATGTTCGTGTTGTTGAAGTGGAACAAGCTGACTTGGAACATAAGCTAATCATATCTGGATATGAAGAGTATGAAGAAGATTTACAAACATTTCGGGTTTACGAGAAAGCTCGTTACGTTTCAGCAGGAGAGGAGACACAGATTGCGCCGTTTAATAGGCAATTTGGCTCAAAAACGTTAGGACAACGAGCGCTTGCTATTGTTGCTGGTCCAGCAATGAACTTTGTCCTTGCTTTCGTTTTATTTATTATCATTGGTTTTGTACAAGGAATTCCTGTAGATAAACCAATGATTGGAAAAGTGGTATCTGGTAGCGTGGCGCAGAAAGCTGGATTACATGAAGATGACATCGTTACGTCCATTAATAATGAACCAACAAATAGTTGGAAAGATGTAGTGAATATCGTTCGTGAAAATCCTGGAAAAGAAATTACGATGAATGTAACACGTGATAGTCAAAAAGTAACGATACAAGTTACTCCTGCTGCTGAAAAAGAAGGGGACGTTACAGTTGGTAGAATTGGAGTGCAATCGCCTGTTGAGAAGTCTCTATTTGGTTCAATTAAAGCAGGATTTGATGAAACATATAAATGGACAAAACTCATTTTTGGTTCCCTTATGCAGCTAATTACAGGACATTTCTCTATTAATGATTTATCTGGCCCAGTGGGGATTTATAATTTAACAGGTCAAGTTGTAGAGTATGGTACTATTCGTGTTCTTAGTTTAACAGCTGTTTTAAGTATAAATCTTGGTTTGTTTAACTTATTACCTATTCCTGCACTAGACGGGGGACGCCTTTTCTTCTTCTTAATTGAAGCGCTCCGGGGAAAACCGATTGATCGTCAAAAAGAAGGAATGGTTCACTTTATTGGTTTTGCTTTATTAATGTTACTTATGTTAGTTGTGACATGGAATGATATACGGAAGTTTTTCTTATAAAAGAGGTGCTATGAAATGAAACAAAGTATGATATTTAGTCCTACATTGCGTGAAGTACCAGCTGATGCGGAAATTAAAAGCCATCAGCTCCTATTACGCGCAGGATTTATGCGTCAAAATGCTTCGGGTATATATAGCTTTTTACCGCTTGGTCTGAAAGTTTTGCATAAAGTAGAGCATATTGTTCGCGAAGAAATGGAGAAGGCTGGTGCAATAGAATTGTTAATGCCAGCTCTTCAAGCAGCTGAATTATGGCAAGAATCTGGACGCTGGTATTCATATGGTTCAGAATTAATGCGTATGAATGATCGGAATAATCGTGAGTTTGCGTTAGGAGCAACACATGAAGAAGTTATTACGGATCTTGTACGTGATGAAATCAAGTCATATAAAAAATTACCTTTAACACTTTATCAAATTCAAACAAAATTCCGTGATGAACAGCGACCTCGTTTTGGTTTGCTACGCGGAAGAGAGTTTTTAATGAAGGATGCATATTCCTTCCACGCGACGCAAGAGAGTTTAGATGAAGTATATAACCGTCTTTTCCAAGCGTACTCTAACATTTTCACACGTTGTGGTTTAAATTTCCGTGCTGTTATCGCTGACTCTGGAGCAATGGGCGGAAAGGATACACATGAATTTATGGTGTTATCAGATGTAGGAGAAGATACAATTGCATATTCTGATACATCTGATTATGCTGCAAATATTGAGATGGCACCTGTTATTGCTTCTTGTGAAAAGAGCGATGAAGTAGAAAAAGAGCTTGAAAAAGTAGCAACGCCAGATCAAAAATCAATTGAAGAAGTATCTGCGTTCTTAAATATTGAGGCATCAAATTGTATTAAGTCTATGGTCTTTAAAGTAGATGAGAAATTTATTGTTGCTCTTGTTCGCGGAGACCATGAAGTAAACGATGTTAAGGTGAAAAACCTATTCGGTGCTTCTGCTGTCGAACTTGCATCTCATGAAGAAGTAAAAGAATTATTAAACTGTGAAGTTGGCTCTTTAGGTCCAATTGGTGTAACAGGAGTAGAAGTAATTGCTGATCATGCTGTACAAACTATCGTAAATGGATGTTGCGGAGCAAATGAAGAAGGTTTCCATTACGTGAATGTAAACCCAGAACGTGACTTTAAAGTAAGCCAATACACAGATTTACGTTTCATCCAAGAAGGAGACCTTTCTCCAGACGGCAAGGGAACAATTCGCTTTGCTCGCGGTATTGAAGTGGGACATGTATTTAAACTTGGTACACGCTATAGTGAATCTATGAATGCGACATTCTTAGATGAAAACGGTAAAACACAACCAATTATTATGGGTTGCTACGGAATTGGTGTATCTCGTACAGTTGCTGCGATCGCTGAGCAATTTAATGATGAGAATGGCTTAGTTTGGCCAAAGGCAGTTGCACCATTCCATGTACATGTGATTCCAGTAAATATGAAATCTGATGCACAGCGTGAAGTCGGTGAAAATATTTACAATTCATTACGAGAGCAAGGGTATGAAGTATTATTAGATGACCGTGCAGAACGTGCAGGCGTAAAATTTGCTGATGCAGACTTATTTGGTCTTCCAGTTCGAGTAACAGTTGGTAAAAAAGCCGATGAAGGCATTGTCGAAGTAAAAGTACGTGCAACAAATGAATCTGCAGAAGTGAAAGTGGAAGAACTTCACACATACATTGTTAATATTTTAAAATAAGAAGAGGTACCTCGCTATGAGGTACCTTCTCTTGCTATGAGAAGAGCCATGGGAGTTTTTTGATATGATGAAAGGAGGCTGCATATGTCGTTAACAAACGAACAACAAGAGCGTTTTCGAATTTTGCTTGAGCAATTACAAATTCCTGAAAATCTTGTAAATGAATATTTGCAAGGTGGCGGTATTCAAAAATTACTTGTTGATAAAGCGAATAAGAGCTGGTGTTTTTATTTGCAAGTTTCACGTATTTTACCAGCGC
This sequence comes from Bacillus sp. EA-CB0995, assembly GCF_055814245.1. Classification (NCBI taxonomy): domain Bacteria; kingdom Bacillati; phylum Bacillota; class Bacilli; order Caryophanales; family Bacillaceae; genus Bacillus; species Bacillus sp. EA-CB0995. Next base: position 1,823,850 of record NZ_CP169269.1, read on the forward strand.
AAGTGTATGAATTATTAGAAGCGCAATTGCAAAGGTCATTTTCACATATTGCGAAAACATCGTTTATGTTAGAAACAGAAAATAAGAACTATACAGAAGCAGATGTCCAAGCATATTGGCCAATTTGTACAAATAAAATTACATTTTCTCCAATGTTTGCTTATTTAAAAGAGAAGCCGCCTCAAACGAATGGTGTGAAATTATTATTAGATGTAAATAACGATTTAGAAGCACAGACGGTTAAGAAAAATCTTGCGAAACCAATTGGAGATCAATATGAGGTGTTTGGGTTTCCGCGTTTTCAGCTTGAAACAAATGTAAAGCAAAATGATGAGGAAGTTCAAAGATTTCGTGAGCAAACACAGCAAGAAGATCGTCAGCGTGTAATGCAAGCGATGGAAGAAATGGCAAAACGACAAGCGGAAGAACAAAATGAAATGGTGCATGAGGGACCTATTGTTCTTGGCTACTTGATTAAGCCTGATGAAGAAATTACACCACTTCGTGAAATTCAAGATGAGGAAAGAAGAAAAACAGTACAAGGTTATGTATTTGATGTTGAAACGAAAGAACTGCGAAGCGGGCGTACGTTATTGACATTAAAGATAACTGATTATACCGATTCCATTATGATTAAAATGTTCTCACGCGATAAAGAAGATATTCCGCTTTTGCAATCATTGAAAAAAGGAATGTGGGTAAAAGCGCGTGGATCCGTTCAAAACGATACGTTTGTTCGAGACTTGGTCATGATTGCAAACGATATTAATGAAATAACAGGGCCGTCTCGGAAAGATAAAGCACCTGAGGGAGAAAAAAGGGTAGAGCTTCATATGCATACTCCGATGAGCCAAATGGATGCTGTAACATCTGTATCGACACTTGTAAGTCAAGCGGCAAAATGGGGACATGAAGCAGTAGCGGTGACAGATCATGCTGTTGCACAAGCTTTTCCTGAGGCGTATTCTGCTGGGAAAAAAGCGGGAATTAAAGTGATTTTTGGTGTAGAAGCGAACCTTGTTAATGATGGTGTACCAATTGCGTATAATGAAGAACATCGACTACTTGCTGATGAGACATATGTTGTATTCGACGTTGAGACGACAGGGTTATCAGCCGTATATGATACGGTTATTGAGCTTGCTGCTGTGAAAATAAAAGGCGGAGAAATTATCGATCGTTTTGAATCCTTTGCAAATCCACATCAACCTTTATCAGCAACAATCATCGAATTAACAGGTATTACAGACGATATGTTAACGGATGCACCAGAAGTAGAAGAAGTGTTTAAAAAGTTTGAACAGTGGATTGGTGATCATACACTTGTCGCTCATAATGCAAGCTTTGATATGGGGTTCTTAAATGTTGGATTTAAGAAAAGTGGTCTAGAAAAACGAAAAACCCAGTTATCGATACGTTAGAGTTGGCGCGTTTCTTATTTCCAGAGATGAAAAATCATCGTTTAAATACGTTATGTAAAAAGCTTGATATTGAATTAACACAACATCACCGTGCCATTTATGATACAGAAGCAACTGGTTATTTGCTTGTGAAAATGCTAAAAAGTGTAATCGAAAAAGGATTTGAATATCACGATCAGTTAAATGACAGTATGGGACAAGGTGATGCGTATAAACGTGGACGTCCAAGTCATGTGACGCTGCTTGCAACATCGGATGAAGGGCTGAAGAACTTATATAAACTTGTTTCTTACGCGCATCTTCAATACTTCTACCGTGTACCGCGTATTCCGCGCTCTTTATTAAAGAAATATCGCGAAGGTATATTAGTTGGTACAGCTTGTGATAAAGGCGAAGTATTTGAAGCGATGATGCAAAAGGCACCAGAAGAAGTAGAGGAAGTTGCACAGTTTTATGACTACATCGAGGTTATGCCTCCAGAAGTGTTACGACATTTGGTGGAGCTTGAGCTCGTTCGTGATGAAGGTCAATTAAAAACAATTATTTCCAACTTAGTAAAGTTAGGTGAGACATTAGACAAGCCTGTTGTTGCAACAGGAAATGTACACTATCTAAATCCTGAAGATGCAATGTATCGTAAAATTTTAGTAAGTTCGCAAGGCGGAGCAAACCCATTAAATCGTCATTCATTGCCGCCTGTATATTTCAGAACAACAGATGAAATTTTGGATTGCTTCTCCTTCTTAGGAGAAGAGAAAGCAAAAGAAATTGTTGTAACAAATACGAAAAAAGTCGCATCGATGATTGGTGAAGTGAAGCCTGTAAAAGATGACCTTTACACTCCAAAAATTGAAGGTGCCGATGATGAAACGCGGGATATGAGTTACGAAATGGCGCGGAGTATTTACGGGGATGAACTTCCAGAAATTGTAGAAGCCCGTTTAGAAAAAGAATTGAAAAGTATTATTGGGCATGGATTTGCTGTTATTTATTTGATTTCACATAAGTTAGTAAAGAAATCTCTTGTTGATGGCTATCTTGTTGGTTCACGTGGTTCAGTTGGTTCGTCATTTGTTGCGACAATGATGGAGATTACAGAGGTAAATCCTTTGCCGCCGCATTATGTTTGTCCAAATTGTAAACAATCACAGTTCTTTAATGATGGTTCGGTTGGTTCTGGATTTGATTTACCTGATAAAGATTGTCCAAACTGCGGAACTGCATATAAAAAAGATGGTCATGATATTCCGTTCGAAACGTTCCTAGGCTTTAAAGGAGATAAAGTTCCGGATATTGATTTGAACTTCTCAGGAGAATATCAACCTCGCGCTCATAACTATACGAAAGTGCTGTTTGGTGAAGATAATGTATATCGTGCCGGAACAATTGGTACAGTTGCTGAAAAAACGGCGTATGGTTATGTGAAAGGTTATGCATCAGACCATAATTTAACGATACGAGGAGCAGAAGTGGATCGTCTTGTAGCGGGTTGTACTGGTGTTAAGCGAACGACGGGGCAACATCCAGGTGGTATTATCGTAGTCCCAGATTACATGGATGTCTTTGATTTTACACCTATTCAATTTCCAGCAGATTCTTTAGATGCCGAATGGAGAACAACACATTTTGATTTCCATTCTATCCATGATAATTTATTAAAACTTGATATACTTGGACACGACGATCCGACAGTTATTCGTATGTTGCAGGATTTGAGTGGAGTTGATCCAAAGACAATTCCGACTGATGATCCAGAAGTAATGAAAATTTTCTCAGGTACAGAATCGCTTGGCGTAACAGAAGAGCAAATTAACTGTAAAACAGGTACGCTTGGTATACCGGAATTTGGTACAAAATTCGTTCGTCAAATGTTAGAGGAAACAAAGCCAACGACATTCTCTGAGCTTGTTCAAATTTCTGGGTTATCACACGGCACAGATGTATGGCTCGGAAACGCAAATGAGTTAATCTATGATGGTACATGTACACTGAGTGAAGTAATTGGTTGTCGTGATGATATTATGGTGTATTTAATTTACCAAGGCTTAGAACCATCCTTGGCATTTAAAATTATGGAATCTGTACGTAAGGGAAAAGGTGTGCCTCCAGAGTGGGAAGAAGAAATGCGCAATAATAATGTGCCAGGATGGTATATTGATTCATGTAAAAAGATTAAGTACATGTTCCCGAAGGCCCATGCGGCGGCATATGTACTAATGGCTGTGCGCATCGCATATTTCAAAGTGCATTTTGCGCTCTTGTTCTATGCGGCATATTTCACAGTTCGTGCAGATGATTTTGATTTAGATGCAATGGTAAAAGGTTCAGCATCCATCCGTGCTAAAATTGATGAAATTACTCAAAAAGGATTAGATGCATCGCCGAAAGAGAAAAGTTTACTAACAGTATTAGAGATGACGCTAGAAATGTGTGAACGTGGTTATTCATTCCAAAAGGTTGATTTATATCGCTCCAGTGCAACTGATTTTATTATTGATGGGGATACATTGATTCCGCCATTTAATGCAATACCTGGTCTTGGTACAAATGCTGCACTAAATATCGTAGCAGCACGTAAAAATGGCGAGTTCTTATCGAAAGAGGATTTACAGCAGCGCAGTAAAATTTCAAAAACAATTATTGAGTATTTAGACAGTCAAGGTTGTTTAGGAGAACTACCGGATCAAAACCAGCTATCTCTGTTCTAATAGGCAGGAAAAGTCTTTGCAAAACCGTGGTTGCTATGCTATACTAGTAAGCGAGATAACCATGTCATGTATATTTTTTAAAAAAAGAGTGGGGAAACCCACTCTTTCGTGTTACTATCTATGTTTCTGCGCCGAGATGATAGATGAGGCGCTGCTGTCGTATATACATATTTTGTTACAAGTTTTACTTCTTAAATTTGGTAATACTAAGACAGATATTCCCTGCTTATTGGCAGGGGCTTTTGTTAGCTAACGAGAAAGAATATATAAGCTGCGTTGGTTAACTATACGCAGAGTGAAATCTTTCAGACGGCACATGGCGGCAGAAAGGAGGCTGTTTATGGATAAGAAAGTTACAGAAATTGTTGAAGCACTTGCGCAGCCAATTGTCGAAGAGCTTGGTCTTGAGCTTGTAGATGTAGAGTATGTGAAAGAAGGAAAAGATTGGTTTTTACGCGTATCCATTGACTCTGATACAGGAGTAGATATTGAGGAATGCGGCGCGGTAAGTGAGCAATTAAGTGAAGCTTTAGATAAAGAGGATCCAATTCCTCATCTTTACTTTTTAGATGTATCCTCTCCAGGAGCGGAGCGTCCATTAAAGAAAGAAAAAGATTTCCAGCAAGCAGTAGGAAAACAAGTTGCGATTAAAACATATGAGCCAATCGATGGTGAGAAAATGTTTGAAGGAAAACTACTCGCGTACGATGGAACAACAATCACATTACTATTAACAATTAAAACACGTAAAAAAGAAATCCAAATTCCAATGGATAAAGTTGCCAATGCGCGACTTGCAGTTACGTTTTAGTAAGAAGGGGGATCCTCATGAGCACTGAGTTGTTAGATGCTTTGCTCGTATTAGAACAAGAAAAGGGTATAAGCAAAGATATTATTATTGATGCTATTGAAGCAGCTTTAATCTCTGCTTATAAACGAAATTTTAACCAAGCGCAAAATGTTCGCGTTAGCTTCAACCCTGAAGTTGGAACTATTCAAGTATTAGCGCGTAAAGATGTAGTGGAAAATGTATTTGATCCACGTCTTGAAATTTCTGTTGAAAAAGCGAGACAAATTAATCCAAACTATCAAGAGGGCGATGTATTAGAACTTGAAGTTACGCCCAAAGATTTCGGACGTATCGCAGCACAAACAGCAAAACAAGTTGTGACGCAACGTGTACGCGAGGCAGAGCGTGGCGTTATTTATTCTGAGTTTAGCGATCGTGAAGAAGACATTATGGTTGGTATTGTACAACGTCAAGATGCTCGCTTTATTTATGTAAGTTTAGGAAAAGTAGAAGCGCTTTTACCTGTAAGTGAGCAAATGCCAAACGAACAATATAAACCGCATGATCGCATTCGTGTTTTCATTACAAAAGTAGAGAAAACAACAAAAGGGCCACAAATTTATGTATCTCGTACACATCCAGGTCTTTTAAAGCGTCTGTTTGAAATTGAAGTGCCAGAGATTTATGATGGAACTGTAGAAATTCGTTCTGTAGCACGTGAAGCTGGAGATCGTTCTAAAATCTCTGTGTACTCTGAAAACATAGATGTAGATCCAGTAGGTTCTTGTGTAGGGCCGAAAGGACAACGTGTACAACGCATTGTAGATGAGCTAAAAGGTGAAAAAATTGATATTGTTCGCTGGTCAAATGATCCAGTTGAATATGTAGCAAATGCATTGAGTCCATCACAAGTTGTAAAAGTGCTTGTAAACGAAGAAGAAAAAGCAACCACTGTAATTGTTCCAGATCATCAGCTTTCTTTAGCGATTGGTAAGCGTGGTCAAAATGCACGACTTGCAGCGAAGTTAACTGCCTGGAAAATTGATATTAAAAGTGAGTCTGATGCGAAACAACTAGGACTTTTAACAGAAGAAGATATGATGATCGCATTCGATTCTGCTGAAGACGAAATCGAATAGAGGTGATGAACGTGAGCAATCGAAAAGTTCCGTTACGAAAATGTGTTGTAACACAAGAGATGAAATCAAAACGCGAGCTCATTCGCATTGTTCGTTCCAAAGAGGGAGTCGTGTCTATTGATTTAACAGGCAAACAATCAGGACGCGGTGCATACTTATCAAAAGATAAAGAATGCATTTCTCAGGCGAAAAAAAGAATGTCTTGGAACATCACCTAAAAGCGAAAATTGATGACTCTCTTTATGAAGAGCTAATTGAGCTTGTTGAGAAGGAGTCGAAGTAAGTGTCCAATTGGAAATCGTTTTTAGGGCTAGCTAATCGGGCCCGAAAGATTATATCGGGTGAAGAGCTTGTTTTAAAAGAAGTTCGAGGCGGTAAGGCAAAGCTCGTATTGCTTTCTGAAGATGCGTCAGCAAATACAACAAAGCGTATTACGGACAAAACAACGTTCTACAACGTACCAATGAGAAAAGTCGAAAATCGACAAGAGTTAGGGCATGCGATTGGGAGAGAAGAACGAGTCGTTGTAGCGGTGTTAGATGACGGCTTTGCTAAGAAGCTGCTTAGCATGCTCGATACAACTTACCGGGGGTGAAGGTATGAGTAAAATTCGAGTATATGAATATGCAAAAAAACACAATATCTCAAGTAAAGATATTATTACAAAACTAAAAGAAATGAATATTGAGGTATCAAATCATATGGCGATGTTAGATGATGAAGTAGTAAACAAGTTAGATAATCAATATAATGATGGAGCAGAAAAAACTTCTGTTGCAGATGAGTTTGAAGTAGAGGAAAAAGTTGTTCGTAGCAAAAAGAACAGCAATAAGAATAAGAAAAAGGTAAAGGGAATCAAGACAAACGTCAAGAAAACTTTGCTGGAAGACAACAAACGCAAACGGTAGAAACACCAGATAAAATCACTTTCTCTGGTACACTTGCTGTAGGCGAATTGGCAAAAAAATTAAGTAAAGAGCCGTCTGAAATTATTAAAAAGCTCTTTATGCTTGGAATCATGGCAACAATTAACCAAGATTTAGATAAAGAAACAATTGAGCTGATTGCTAGTGATTACGGTATTGAAGTAGAAGAAGAAGTGATTGTTAGTGAAACAGAATTTGAAACGTTTATGGACGAGCAAGACGATGAAGAAAACTTAAAAGAACGTCCGGCTGTTGTTACAATTATGGGACACGTTGACCATGGTAAAACAACATTACTTGACTCTATTCGTAATTCAAAAGTAACTGCTGGTGAAGCTGGCGGAATTACACAGCATATCGGTGCATACCAAGTGGAAGTAAACGACAAAAAAATTACGTTCTTAGATACACCAGGTCACGCAGCGTTTACAACAATGCGTGCACGCGGTGCACAAGTTACGGATATTACAATTCTTGTTGTGGCAGCTGATGACGGTGTTATGCCACAAACGGTTGAAGCGATTAACCACGCGAAAGCAGCTGGAGTACCAATTATCGTTGCTGTGAATAAAATGGATAAACCATCAGCAAATCCAGACCGTGTAATGCAAGAGTTAACTGAATATGAGTTAGTTCCAGAAGCTTGGGGCGGCGATACAATCTTCGTACCAATCTCTGCCATTAAAGGTGAAGGAATTGACAACTTGTTAGAAATGATTCTTCTTGTAAGTGAAGTAGAAGAATATAAGGCAAATCCAAATCGCTATGCAACTGGTACAGTAATCGAAGCACAGCTTGATAAAGGTAAAGGAACAATCGCGACATTACTTGTTCAAAACGGTACACTTCGAGTAGGAGACCCAATCGTTGTTGGTACATCATTCGGCCGTGTTCGTGCGATGGTAAATGATATTGGTCGTCGTGTAAAAGTTGCTGGTCCGTCTACTCCTGTTGAAATTACAGGCTTAAACGAAGTACCACAAGCAGGCGATCGCTTTATGGCATTTGCTGATGAGAAGAAAGCGCGTCAAATCGGTGAATCACGTGCGCAACAAGCATTGGTTGCACAGCGCGGTGAAAAATCTAAATTAAGCCTTGAAGATTTATTCCAACAAATTCAAGAAGGCGATGTAAAAGAAATTAACTTGATTGTGAAAGCAGATGTACAAGGTTCTGTAGAAGCAATGGCAGCATCACTTCGTAAAATTGATGTTGAAGGCGTAAAAGTGAAAATCATCCATACTGGCGTAGGTGCAATTACAGAATCTGATATTATTTTAGCTTCTGCATCTAATGCAATCGTAATCGGATTTAACGTACGTCCTGATGTCAATGCGAAACGTACAGCTGAATTAGAAAACGTTGATATTCGTTTGCACCGTATTATTTATAAAGTAATCGAAGAAATCGAAGCAGCAATGCAAGGTATGCTAGATCCTGAATTCGTAGAAAAAGTAATTGGTCAAGCAGAAGTTCGTCAAACGTTTAAAGTAACGAAAGTTGGAACAATTGCAGGCTGTTACGTAACTGATGGTAAAATCACACGTGATAGCGGCGTACGTATCATTCGTGATGGCGTAGTTATTTTCGAAGGACAGCTTGATACGTTAAAACGTTTCAAAGATGACGTAAAAGAAGTTGCACAAAACTATGAGTGTGGTATCACAATTGAAAGATATAATGATCTTAAAGAAGGGGACATCATTGAGGCGTACATTATGGAAGAAGTGAAGCGATGATTATCGCTTCACTCTCATTTGAGTGTATGATTTATGATGTGCATTCTTTAAAAGAGAAACGAGCAATTTTACAGCGTATTTTAACTCGTGTGAAACAAAGGTACAATGTATCTGTTTCAGAAGTTGGACACCAGGATGTGTGGCAACGTACAGAAATTGCAATCGTTTCCGTATCCTCAAATCGTGTTGTCTGCGAAAAAGAAATGAATCGTGTACTTGCGTATATTGACTCATTTCCCGAGATTGAACGTACGATAACACAATTGGAATGGTATTGAATGAGGTGATTAGTTATGAAGCTACGTGCAAATCGCGTGGGCGAGCAAATGAAGAAAGAATTAGGCGAAATTATCAGTCGCAAAATTAAAGATCCACGTATCGGTTTTGTGACGGTAACAGATGTGCAAGTAAGTGGGGATTTACAGATTGCTAAAGTATATATTTCTGTTTTAGGAGACGAACAACAGAAAGAAAATACATTAAAAGGCTTAGCGAAGGCAAAAGGATTTATTCGTGCTGAAATTGGGCAGCGTATTCGTCTTCGTAAAACACCTGAAATTACCTTTGAATTTGATGAGTCTATCGCTTATGGACATAGAATTGACACGCTTTTACATGAAATTAATAAAGACGGTAAACGCGAAGAATAATGGATAGACAATTGTCTATCCATTTTTTCAATAGGAAGTAATTTTTGCATACAAGTGCGTGTTCAAAAAGGAGAATATTTACCGAACTTTTTGAACATCCTCTACAACAGTATAACGATGAGGTGAACATATGGAAGGTGTATTGCTATTACATAAACCAAAAGGGATGACATCGCATGATTGCGTATTTAAGTTAAGAAAAATATTAAGAGAGAAACGCATAGGGCATACAGGAACTTTAGACCCGGATGTAACAGGTGTATTACCGATTTGTGTAGGACGTGCTACAAAAATTGCACAGTTTTTAACGAGTGAAACAAAAACATATGAAGGTGAAGTCACGCTAGGCTTTTCGACGACTACAGAAGATGCTTCGGGTGAAATTGTTGAAAAACAGGATGTAAATCGTATTATTACACGTAAAGAAGTAGAATCCGTATTAGCAGAGTTAACGGGAACACTTGAACAAGTACCACCGATGTACTCAGCTGTAAAAGTAAATGGAAAGAAATTATATGAATATGCAAGGGCGGGAATAGAAGTAGAGCGTCCAGTTCGTACAATTACAATTCATGACTTTACTTTACTTGATGACCGTGAGGTGTTTGAGGGTGCAACAGTTTCCTTCCATTTTCGAGTGACTTGTAGCAAAGGAACATACGTGAGAACATTAGCTGTGATGATTGGGGAAAAGCTTGGATTTCCAGCGCATATGTCAGATCTTGTACGAACAGCATCAGGAGAGTTTCACTTAGAAGATTGCATATCATTTGAAGAAATTGAGCAAAACGTGCACAATGGAACAGTGGAATCTATCTTTATTTCCATTGATGAAGCATTACATAAGTTTCCAAAAATAATTGTTAATGAAGAACAAGCAGAAAAAGTAAAGAATGGTATGTTCTTACCGAATAACGAGCAATTGATCGCGCCATTTATTACAGTCTTTGATGAAAATAAACGCTGTTTAGCGATTTATGAGCATCATCCAAAACGTCCAGGGATGTTGAAACCAATGAAAGTACTTGTGAATAATCAAGAATTACAGCTATAATGAATAATTAGAAGGATTATTATAGAAAAAGGTGAATTCAAGCGTGAAACTCATTCATTTAACTCATCCTCATGCATTAAATAAAGCGGAAATAGAGTCTACTGTAATGGCATTAGGGTATTTTGATGGTATTCACTTAGGTCATCAACGTGTCATTCATACTGCAAAAAAGGTGGCGGAAGAACGAGGATTTAAAAGTGCTGTTATGACTTTTCATCCACATCCGTCTGTTGTATTAGGGAAAAAGGAAGCGCATGTAGAGTATATTACGCCTTTACGAAGTAAAGAAAAAGTAATTGCAAGTTTAGGAATTGATATTTTATATGTTGTGAAATTTGACGAAGCATTTGCAAATCTATTGCCACAACAATTTGTAGATGATTATATCATTGGGCTGAATGTACAGCATGTTGTAGCAGGCTTTGATTATTCATATGGACGTTTAGGAAAAGGGACGATGGAAACTTTGCCATTTCATGCAAGAGGGGAGTTTACACAAACCGTGATTGAAAAAGTAGAATTTCAAGAAGAAAAAGTAAGTTCCACATTATTGCGAAAACATATTCGCAATGGAGAAATGGAACAAATACCATCTATTTTAGGCAGACCATATACTGTTGAAGGAACAGTTGTTCATGGAGATAAGCGCGGACGCCAAATTGGTTTTCCGACAGCAAATATTGCTCTAAATGATGAATATCTTTTACCGCCTGTTGGTGTATACGCCGTTCGAATGAAAGTAAATGATGAGTGGCATGAAGGTGTATGTAATATAGGATATAAACCGACTTTTAAGGAAAGTGAAAAGCAGCTTTCTATTGAAGTGCATCTTTTTGAATTTCAACGTGATATATATGATGAGTCTGTTGTTGTAGAGTGGCATATGCGAATTCGCGAAGAAAAGAAATTTAATGGTATTGATGAGTTAGTTGCACAAATTGCAAAAGATAAAAAAGTAGCAGAAGATTATTTTAACCGTGCAAATAATATACTTGCTTTTTCGAATGAAAAGTAGTATTCTATCTTATGTACTTTAAAATAACCATTGCTTGGCATTACGACTCACCGACGTTTGCTAGGTAATTGGGGATTTATTACTTAGGAGGTGAAATAGGATGGCTTTAACACAAGAGCGTAAAAATGAAATCATTGCACAATTTAGAACTCATGAGACTGATACTGGTTCTCCAGAAGTTCAAGTTGCTGTCCTAACGGAGCAAATTAACACTCTAAATGAGCACTTACGTACTCACAAGAAAGATCATCATTCACGTCGCGGTCTTTTAAAGATGGTTGGTAAACGTCGTAACTTACTTACTTACCTTCGTAACAACGACATCACTCGCTACCGTGAACTAATCACAAAGCTTGGATTACGTCGATAGTCGAAAAAGCGGGAATATTCCCGCTTTTTTGTTAGGTAAAAATATATCTTCGACTCTTGATAGCTTACTGAATTTTCGGTAATACTAGAGGAAGAATATTGTGATATATTATTCATTTACATAGAAGAACTGAATACTTTAAATTGAGAGGGGTACTTAAATGAGTCACGAAAAGCAAGTCTTCTCGATAGATTTGGCTGGTCGTCAGCTAACAATTGAAACAGGTCAGCTTGCAAAGCAAGCAAATGGAGCAGTATTAGTGAGATATGGCGACACAGCGGTTCTATCTACAGCAACTGCATCAAAAGAGGCAAAAAATGTAGATTTTTTTCCACTAACAGTAAACTATGAAGAGCGTTTATATGCAGTAGGGAAAATTCCAGGCGGTTTTATTAAACGTGAAGGTCGTCCAAGTGAAAAAGCAATCTTAGCGAGCCGTTTAATTGATCGTCCAATTCGTCCTCTTTTTGCTGATGGCTTCCGTAATGAAGTACAAGTTGTCAGCATCGTTATGAGTGTGGATCAAGATTGCTCTTCAGAAATGGCAGCTATGCTTGGTTCTTCATTAGCGTTATCGATTTCAGATGTTCCGTTTGAAGGTCCGATCGCTGGTGCGACAGTTGGTCGTATTGATGGAGAGTTTATTATTAATCCAACAGTTGAACAACAAGAGAAAAGTGATATTCACCTTGTTGTTGCTGGAACAAAAGATGCTATTAACATGGTAGAAGCAGGTGCAGATCAAGTACCTGAAGAAACAATGTTAGAAGCAATTATGTTCGGTCATGATGAGATTAAACGCTTAATCGCTTTCCAAGAAGAGATTGTACAAGCAGTTGGTAAAGAGAAAACAGAAGTTAAACTGTATGAAGTTGACGCTACAATCAACCAAGATGTACGTGAAATAGCAGAAAAAGATATGCTTGCTGCTATCCAAGTTCATGAGAAACATGCACGTGAAGATGCAATTAATGAAGTGAAAAAACGTGTAATTGAGCATTATGAAGCGAATGAAGCTGATGCAGAAACATTAGGACAAGTAAGTGAGATTTTATATAAAATTGTAAAAGAAGAAGTACGTCGTCTTATTACAGTTGAAAAAGTGCGTCCGGATGGTCGTAAAGCTGATGAAATTCGTCCTTTAGCATCAGAGGTAGGAATTTTATCTCGTACGCATGGTTCTGGTTTATTTACACGTGGACAAACGCAAGCACTAAGTATTTGTACGTTAGGTGCATTAGGCGATGTACAAATTTTAGATGGTCTTGGTGTAGAAGAATCAAAACGCTTTATGCATCATTATAACTTCCCGTCCTTTAGTGTCGGAGAAACAAGACCAATGCGTGGTCCAGGTCGTCGTGAAATCGGTCATGGTGCATTAGGTGAGCGTGCTCTTGAGCCAGTTATTCCATCTGAAAAAGACTTCCCGTATACAGTTCGTCTCGTATCAGAAGTATTAGAATCAAATGGTTCTACTTCGCAAGCAAGTATTTGCGGAAGTACATTAGCGATGATGGATGCAGGTGTTCCACTTAAAGCACCAGTTGCTGGTATTGCAATGGGACTTGTGAAGTCTGGTGAACACTACACAATTTTAACAGATATCCAAGGTATGGAAGACCACTTAGGTGATATGGACTTTAAAGTAGCTGGTACAGCTAAAGGTGTAACAGCACTTCAAATGGATATTAAAATTGAAGGTTTATCTCGTGAAATTTTAGAAGAAGCATTGCAACAAGCAAAAGTTGGACGCATGCACATTCTGGATCATATGTTATCTGTTATTGCTGAGCCTCGTACAGAGTTATCTCAATATGCTCCTAAGATTGTTACAATGACAATCAATCCGGATAAAATCCGTGATGTTATTGGGCCAAGTGGAAAACAAATTAACAAGATTATTGAAGAAACAGGCGTGAAAATTGATATTGAACAAGATGGTACAGTCTTTATTTCATCTATTGATCAAGAAATGAATGAAAAAGCGAAGAAAATTATCGAAGATATCGTTCGTGAAGTACAAGTAGGTGAAATTTACTTAGGAAAAGTAAAACGAATTGAAAAATTCGGTGCTTTCGTTGAATTATTCAGTGGGAAAGACGGTCTTGTTCATATCTCTGAACTAGCACTTGAGCGTGTAGGCAAAGTAGAAGATGTTGTAAAAATTGGTGATGAGATTTCAGTAAAAGTTATCGAGATTGACAAACAAGGTCGTGTAAACTTGTCTAGAAAAGTATTGCTTAAAGAAGAGCAAGAAAAAGAAGCAGCAAAACAAGAAGCAGCAAAGCAAGAACAAGAACAAGAATAAGCTAAAAGCCAAGGAATTCCTTGGCTTTTTTATTATGTATAAAACCTTGGGATATATCTCGAGGTTTTTTTGTATATAACAGAGTATAGTTTTAACGAGAACGTTTAAATTAACAATGATAAGAAAAGGAGATTTTTACTATTCTGCTTTAACGAGCTGTAAATCCAGTCTTAGCATTTAGGGAAAGAGGAGAAGTGAGATTGGACTAAACAGCACGCCTAATGATAGAAGTTTCATTTTACTGGAGGGTACTTTTATGAAAACTCGCATCATTTTACTTATAGTTATTTTATTGTTCTCAGCTCAGCATTTTTCGCATATATCATATGCAAAAGACCATTTGTACGAAGAGATTGAAGAAAAAGCGAAAGTATATACGATTCCAGCACAAAATGCATGTATTGATAAAGTATGGAAAGCAACGCCGGGTTACAATGGAAAAGCAGTAGATATAAGAGCTTCCTATGATAACATGAAGAGGAAGGGTAGCTTTGATGAGAAACAGTTGGTATATCGAGAGGTATCGCCTCAAGTGCATTTAGAAGATTTATCTCCCGCTCCTATTTATAGAGGGAATCCAAGTAAAAAAATGGTTGCGCTTACTATTAATGTTGCCTGGGGGAACGAATATCTTTCTCGGATGTTAGAAGTACTGCAAAAACATCAGGTTACAGCAACTTTTTTCTAGAAGGAAGATGGGTAAAAGAAAATTTACGTTTTGCAAAAATGATTGCAGATGCAAATCAGGAAGTGGGAAATCATTCGTATACGCATCCTGATATGAGTACATTGTCGGTTGATGCAATTTATGAACAATTGCAAAAAACGAATCAAGTCATTGAAGCAGCGACGAATCAAAAGGTACGCTGGTTTGCACCACCAAGTGGTAGTTTTCGTGAGGATGTTGTCCATACTGCTGCAAAACTAAAAATGGGAACGATTATGTGGACGGTAGATACAATTGATTGGAAACGACCAGAACCGCATGTGTTGCTACAGCGAGTGTTAAGTAAAGTACATCCCGGTGCCATTATTTTAATGCATCCTACTTCTTCTTCAGCAGAATCACTTGATACATTGATTTCAAAGTTAAAAGAGAGAGGGTATACGGTAGGGAATGTATCAGCTTTAGTAGACGAAAAGCGTATTGATTAAACACATTTGCATGACATTCGCTGCTAAACTTGTTATGATTATATAATAGAATCTTTTTACAGAGAATTTGTCAATAGGAGGAAGGCATTTGATCAAAAAATATACGTGTAAAAATGGAGTAAGAATCGTAATGGAGAATATTCCAACAGTACGTTCTGTTGCAATTGGAGTATGGATTCATGCGGGATCACGAAATGAAAATGAAAAGAATAATGGGATTTCTCACTTTTTAGAACACATGTTTTTTAAAGGAACGAAAACACGTAGTGCTAGAGAAATTGCAGAATCCTTCGACAGCATTGGCGGACAAGTTAATGCGTTTACATCAAAGGAATACACATGTTACTATGCAAAAGTATTAGATGAGCATGCGAAATACGCACTTGATATTTTAGGGGACATGTTCTTTAATTCAACGTTTGTTGAAGAAGAATTGAAAAAGAAAAGAACGTTGTGTTCGAAGAAATTAAAATGTATGAAGATACACCAGATGATATTGTTCACGATATGTTAACGAAAGCGACGTATGAAACGCATCCGCTAGCATATCCGATTTTAGGAACAGAGCAAACCCTTGACACATTTACAGGTGATACGCTTCGTCAATATATAAAAGATCATTATACGCCAGAAAATGTCGTTGTTTCCGTCGCTGGTAATATTGACGAATCCTTTGTTCAAATCGTCGAACAATATTTTGGAAATTATGAAGGAACGACAAATCGCGAACAAGTACATAAGCCTGTTTTTCACCCGAATAAAGTAGCGCGCAAAAAAGAAACAGAACAAGCTCATTTATGTTTAGGATTTAATGGATTACAGATGGGTGACGAAAATATTCATAATTTAATTGTATTAAATAATATTTTAGGTGGCAGCATGAGTAGCCGTCTGTTCCAAGAAGTGCGTGAGCAACGTGGGTTAGCATACTCTGTATTTTCTTATCATTCTTCTTATGAAGATACAGGGATGTTAACAATTTACGGAGGAACGGGTAGTCAGCAGCTAGATACGCTGTACGAAACTATTCAGCAAACACTAGATATACTAAAAGATAAAGGAATTACAGAAAAAGAATTACTTAACAGTAAAGAGCAACTAAAAGGAAATCTTATGTTAAGTTTAGAAAGTACAAATAGTCGTATGAGCCGCAATGGTAAAAATGAGTTGCTGCTGAAAAAACACCGCTCTTTAGATGAAATTATTGAAAGTGTAAACAGTGTTACAAAAGCGGATGTAGATACGCTGATTCGTAATATGTTTACAGACGAGTTTTCTGCAGCGCTTATTAGTCCAAATGGAGAGCTTCCAAAAGGAATAAGTAAAAAATAAATATGTTTATGAAACCGTTTCTTATTAAGGAGAAACGGTTTTTTATATACATGGGGGCAAAACTGGTAGGCATTTTTTTTACAAGACTAGAATAGGTACTTAATATAAAGTGAAACTTCCCCCACTGAGGGTTAGTTGAACCAATCGGGCATTTACGGGCAGTTATACCCGACCTATCTTCTTTGCTTCTCTCTCAATCTTGAGGTGGGGGTTTTACTGCCTGTTAATGCGGGATAAAAGAAATCTTCAAATTAGACCGTTTTATAAGGAGAGGATGGAATGCGATTAAGTGAATTGAGCGGGAAAGAAATTGTTGATTTACAGCGTGCGGAAAGAATGGGAGTACTTGGGCATGCGGACTTAGAGATTGATGAGAGAGATGGTAAAGTTCAAGCGCTCATTATTCCTGTTGGGAAATGGGGAGGGTTCAAACGAGGGCAACAAGAAGTGCGTGTGGAGTGGAGTAGAATTAAAAAAGTAGGGCAGGATATGATTATTTTTGATCTTGCTAATTATTCAGATCCTGTTTAAAAGATGACCATTGTGGTTGTCTTTTTTTATTGTGGAAATCCATAGATGTAAATCATCCGTACTTTTGGTTTTTCAATCACCTTATACTCGTATATTACATATGATGTGGAGGAAAACGAAAAAAGTAGGCGCTTTTCTTATAATGAGAGAAAAAGAAGGTGAAGTAAAGGATGTTGACTGATATCCATATTGCTGTCATAGGAGGAGATGCACGGCAGCTTGAAGTTATTCGTAAGCTAGTTGAGCTTGATGCAAAACTCTCATTAGTAGGCTTTGATCAACTTGATCATGGATTTACAGGAGCAGCAAAAGAGAGTATGCAGAATCTTGATTTTACTTCTTTAGATGCCATCATTTTGCCGGTAGCTGGAACTGATGCAAACGGACAAATCGATACAATTTTTTCTAATAAAAAAGTGATAATTACGAAAGAGCAAATTGAAAACACACCAGCACATTTTACGATATATTCAGGTATTAGTAACACTTACTTAGATACAATTGCTTCTTCTACGAATCGAAAACTTATCAAATTGTTTGATCGTGATGATGTGGCAATTTATAATTCAATTCCAACGGTTGAAGGGACCATCATGATGGTCATTCAACATACAGATTATACAATTCATGGCTCTAAAGTAATGGTATTGGGGTTTGGGAGAACTGGAATGAGTGTAGCGAGAGCATTTCAGTCGCTAGGAGCAAAAGTGAAGGTAGGTGCTCGGCGCTCTGAACATATCGCTCGTATCACAGAGATGACATTTACGCCATTTCAAATGCGAGATATAGAGCAAGAGGTGCAAGATGCCGATATTGTAATTAATACAATTCCGTATCTTGTTGTAACAGCAAGTGTAATTTCAAAAATGCCAGCTCATACATTGATTATCGATTTAGCTTCTAAACCAGGCGGAACAGATTTCCGGTATGCGGAAAAGCGAGGCATTAAAGCATTGTTAGCACCTGGACTGCCAGGAATTGTTGCACCAAAAACAGCAGGGCAAATTCTTGCGAACGTCCTTTCTAATTTATTAATGGCAGATATAGAAGTGAGAAAGGAGAAGAAAAAATGAGTGTAAAAGGCAAACGAATTGGTTTTGGATTAACAGGTTCGCATTGTACGTATGCAGAAGTCATGCCGTATTTAGAGAAGCTTGTTGCAGATGGAGCCGAAGTGTTACCTATCGTATCGTACACATTGCAAACGACAAATACGAGGTTTGGTGAAGGGGCAGAGTGGGTTGAAAAGATAGAAACTATTACAGGTCATAAAGTAATTGACTCTATCGTAAAAGCAGAGCCGCTTGGTCCGAAAATTCCGCTAGACTGTATGGTTATAGCTCCGTTAACAGGGAATACGATGAGTAAGTTTGCAAATGCAATGACAGATTCTCCTGTATTAATGGCAGCGAAAGCGACACTAAGAAATGGTAAACCTGTTGTATTAGCTGTTTCAACAAATGATGCTCTCGGATTAAACGGAGTGAATATGATGCGTTTGATGGCAACGAAAAATATTTATTTTGTACCGTTTGGGCAAGATGCACCGCATAATAAACCGAATTCTATGGTAGCGCGTATGGAATTGTTGCAAGATACAATGGTTGAAGCGATGGAAGGGAAACAGCTGCAACCTGTTGTTGTAGAAAAATTCAGATACATGAATTAAAAAACAAAAAACAGACAATTTTTTTCATGAAACCATCATTCTTCTCGCAGAATATGATAAAATTAATTCTATTAAGAATTAGAAGGAGTATTTGTTACTCCTTTTTATTCTAAGTATAGAAGGATTGGTACCTAGAAAGGGGCATGGTGATGGAAAAGAAAAAATCTTTTCATGTCGCTGTAGTTGGAGCAACCGGCGCAGTTGGTGAACAAATGTTAAATACTTTAGAGCAACGTGATTTTCCAATTGGAAAATTAACGTTACTTTCATCTAAACGTTCTGCAGGCAAAACGCTTTTATTTAAAGGAGAAGAAGTAACAGTACAAGAAGCTACTCCTGAAAGCTTTGAAGGAGTGGATATTGCACTCTTTAGTGCAGGTGGATCTGTATCAAAACAATTAGCACCAGAAGCAGCAAAGCGCGGTGCAATCGTTGTTGATAATACTAGTGCGTTCCGCATGACAGAAAATGTTCCGCTTGTTGTACCAGAAGTAAACGAAAAAGACTTATTAGAACATAACGGAATCATTGCAAATCCAAACTGTTCTACAATTCAAATGGTAGTTGCTCTCGAACCAGTTCGTCAGCACTTTGGTTTAAAACGAGTAATCGTTTCCACATATCAAGCTGTATCAGGTGCAGGGGCTGCTGCAATTGAAGAGCTTCATGAACAATCACAAGCCATTTTAAACGGCGAAGAAGTAAAAGCAAATGTTTTACCTGTAAAAGGTGATGAAAAACATTATCAAATTGCATTCAATGCGATTCCACAAATTGATAAGTTCGAAGATAATGGCTTTACATTTGAAGAAATGAAAATGATTAATGAAACGAAGAAAATTATGCATATGCCAGAGCTTGAAGTAGCGGCAACATGCGTACGCTTACCAGTTGTATCAGGTCACTCTGAATCTGTTTACATTGAAGTGGAAAAAGAAGGTGTAACAGTAGAAGAACTGCGTAATCTGTTAGCGAACGCAGAAGGAATTGTACTGCAAGATAATCCAGCAGAACAAGTATACCCAATGCCGGCAACTGCAGTTGGTAAAAACGAAGTATTCGTTGGTCGTATCCGTAAAGATTTAAACAATGATAAAGGATTCCATCTTTGGGTCGTATCTGATAACTTATTAAAAGGTGCTGCATGGAACTCTGTTCAAATTGCAGAACGATTAGTGAAATTACAATTAGTGTAAACGGCTAAAAGAAGGTGCAAAAATGAAAATTATTGTCCAAAAATTCGGTGGAACATCTGTGCGTGATGAAAACGGTCGAAAGCATGCTCTTCATCACATTCAAAAATCATTGAAAGAAGGCTATAAAACTGTGGTTGTTGTATCTGCGATGGGCCGTATAGGTGAGCCTTATGCAACGGATACATTATTAAGCCTTGTAAATGAGAAGCAATCGTTTATTTCAAAACGCGAGCAAGACTTATTGTTGTCTTGCGGGGAGCTAATTTCGGCGATTGTGTTTTCAAATATGCTAAATGAAAATGGTGTGAAGGCTGCAGCGTTTAACGGTGCACAAGCTGGATTCATTACAAATGATGACTTTACCAATGCAAAGATCATTGAGATGGATTGTGAGCGCATTTTGAAGGAATTAGAAGAAGTTGATGTAGTCGTCGTAACGGGATTCCAAGGCCGAACGAAAGAAGGCGATACGACAACACTTGGACGCGGAGGTAGTGATACATCAGCATCAGCGTTGGGTGTTGCACTTCATGCTGAGTATATTGATATTTTTACAGATGTAGAAGGTGTAATGACTGCTGATCCACGTATTGTAAAAGATGCGCGTCACCTTGAAAATGTAACATATAATGAAATTTGTAATATGGCATATCAAGGTGCAAAAGTCGTTCATCCGCGTGCAGTTGAAATTGCGATGCATGCAAAAGTGCCACTGCGTGTGCGTTCAACATATTCTGATAGCGAAGGAACTCTGATTGCAGCGTATGATGGTGCGACAAAAGGTCGCGATGTACAAGAGCGTCCTGTAACTGGTATTGCTCATGTTTCAAATGTAACGCAAATTAAAGTGTTGGCCAAGGACGGGGCATACGATTTACAAACAGAAGTGTTCAAAGAAATGGCAAATGAAAAGATTAGCGTAGATTTAATTAATATTTCTCCTACTGGTGTAGCATACACAGTTAGTGATGAGGTTACAGGCCGAGCTGTCGAAGTACTGCATAAACTTGGATATAATCCAATTGTAACTGAGCACTGCGCGAAAGTATCCATTGTTGGAGCTGGTATCGCAGGTGTTTCGGGTGTTACTGCAAAAATTGTAACAGCATTAGCTGAAAATGGTGTTCAAATATTACAATCTGCAGATAGCCATACAACAATATGGGTGCTTGTTAAGGAAGAGAAACTAGTAGATGCTGTAAATGCGCTTCATCGTGCATTTGAGCTTTCAAAAGAAAAGCAACTGGAATTATAAGGAGTGAGACCATGATAGATTTTGGGACAATTGCAACGGCGATGGTCACACCATTTGATAAGAATGGAAATATCGACTTTGTAAAGACAACAAAATTGGTAAATTATTTAATTGATAACGGTACAACCGCAATCGTTGTAGGGGGAACAACAGGTGAGTCTCCTACATTAACATCTGAAGAAAAAGTAGCGTTATATCGCCATGTTGTATCTGTTGTCGATAAAAGAGTGCCTGTAATTGCTGGAACTGGTAGCAATAATACACATGCTTCTACGGAGCTTACGCAAAAAGCAGAAGAAGTAGGTGTAGATGCGATTATGCTAGTTGCACCGTATTATAATAAACCAAGTCAAGAAGGTATGTATCAGCACTTTAAAACAATTGCTGAAAGTACAAAACTGCCGGTTATGTTATATAACGTTCCAGGCCGATCTATTGTACAAATTTCTGTTGATACAGTTGTTCGTTTATCACAAATTCCAAACATTGTTGCAATCAAGGATGCAGGCGGCGATGTATTAACAATGACAGAAATCATTGAAAAAACAGATGATAATTTTGCTGTATACAGCGGTGATGATGGCTTAACATTGCCAGCGATGGCAATTGGAGCGAAAGGTATTGTATCTGTTGCTTCTCATGTTATTGGTAACGAAATGCAAGACATGATTGCAGCATTCCAAACTGGTGATATGAAAACAGCACAAACGCTTCATCAATTGTTAGTAAGAGTGACGAATGCACTATTTATGGCACCGAGTCCAACTCCTGTCAAAACAGCACTGCAAATCGTAGGGTTAGATGTTGGTTCTGTTCGTTTACCTCTTCTACCATTAACTGAGGCAGAAAGAACGCAATTACTTGAAGTTATACAATCTATTCCTCGTTAATAGAAAAGAAAAGTGGCTTAGTGTTGTACTAAGTCACTTTTTTGTGTTTCGTACTGTATCCCGCATTAACGGGCAGTAAACCCCCTATCTACAAAGAAAATCCCCACGGGTGGAAGTTTCACTTTATTACTTAGATGAAGTGGTGAAATGAATCCAGTTTATCATCGTGTACACATTCTTCTCTTTTCTTTCTTATAATTTAACTTGTGTTCTATTTCTTGTATCAGTTATAATATGGCTAAGTAGCTTAGTACGGGTATGCTTAGCAAAAATGGGAAAACTTTACGGATTATCGGATTTTGTATGAAATTACATAAAACATTTGATTTATATAATGAAAGAGAGGTGGAACCTGGTTTAAAAACGAAAAAACGTGATATCGCATAGCGATAAGACCTTCGTTTTAATGATGGTGGAGTTTCCCCTGGTTTCTCTACAATGTTAGTGGGATCAGTTTTTACAACATTTTTAAACCAGGCAACAACATGAAGAAAAAAGAGATAGATACTGTAAAAGTATTCGCTCTCGGTGGAGTGGGCGAAATTGGAAAAAATATGTACTGCGTTGAAATTGACTCTGAAATTTTTATTGTAGATGCGGGACTTATGTTTCCGGGAGAAGAGATGTTTGGAATAGATATTGTTATTCCTGACATCACATATTTAGTGGAAAATAAAGAGCGAGTAAAAGGACTATTTTTAACACATGGCCATGAAGATCATATTGGTGGTATTGTCTATGTGTTAAGAAAATTAGATATTCCGGTTTATGGAACAAAGCTGACGAATGGTCTCGTGAAAGAAAAATTAGGGGAAGCGGGTATGTTAGGTCGCGTTGATTTAAAAACGATTGATTCTAATGCTACGGTAGAATTCGATACAACAACTGTTTCCTTCTTTAATACAACACACAGTATTCCAGATGCAGTAGGGGTTTGCTTCCATACTTCACAAGGTGCAATTGTATATACTGGTGATTTTAAATTTGACCAAACTCCTGTTGGGAATAATGGTTCAGATATTGGGAAAATGGCACAAATTGGAAATGAAGGTGTGCTTTGTTTACTATCTGATAGTACAAATGCAGAGCGCCCTGGCTATACGGGATCTGAGAGAGAAGTCGGTTTGGAGATTTCTAAAGTATTTTATAATTCAGAAGGTCGTATTATTGTGGCTTCATTTGCTTCTAACGTTCATCGTATTCAACAAGTTTTTGATGCAGCGTATGAAACTGGGCGTAAGGTAGCGGTAGTTGGACGAAGTATGGTAAAAGTTGTTGATATTGCGTATAATCTAGGGTATTTAAATATTCCAGACGGTATGTTAATTTCACTACAGGATGTTGATAATTATCCTGAGAAAAAGGTGACGATTTTAACGACTGGTAGCCAAGGTGAGCCAATGGCTGCTCTTTCTAGAATGGCAAGACAAGCCCATAAACAAATTTCAATTCGTAAAGGTGATACAGTCATTATTGCTGCATCCCCAATTCCAGGGAATGAAACATCTGTTTCAAGAACAATTGATTTACTGTTTAGAGCAGGTGCGGATGTCGTATATTACGGAGAAAAGAAAGTCCATGTTTCCGGGCATGGTAGTCAAGAAGAATTGAAACTAATGTTAAACTTAATGAGACCGAAATATTTTCTGCCTGTACATGGTGAATTCCGTATGCAAAAGGCGCATGCCCGTTTAGCTCAAGATGTTGGCGTTCACTCAGATCGTATTTTTATCACGGAAAAAGGTGAAGTGATTTCCTTCACAGATGGAGAGGCAAAACCTGCCGGCAAGGTTCCTGCAGGAAATGTATTGATTGATGGATTAGGCGTTGGTGATGTTGGAAATATCGTTTTGCGTGATCGTAAAATGTTATCACAAGATGGTATTTTAGTCGTTGTTGTAACGCTTGGAAAAGATGAGAAAAAGATTATTTCTGGACCAGAAATTATTTCGCGAGGATTTGTTTATGTTCGTGAATCAGAGGCGTTAATTGAAAAATCAACTGATATTGTACGTACAATTGTAGAACAATCTATCAAAGAATATTCTATTGAATGGTCAACGTTAAAACAAAATATTCGTGAGCTACTTGGACAATTTTTATTTGAAAAAACAAAGAGAAAACCGATGATTTTACCAATTATCATGGAAATATAAGAGATGGCTGCCTATTTGTAGGCGGCTTTTTCTTTCATCCTCTGTCGAATGAAATTTATAACTTAAGAAATAATAGTTATATACGTGAGAAAGGGGATTCGATATGGTAGAGCGTGATGAAATGAAAAATGAAGAAAAAGAGGCCGAGACAAAAGAAAAAACGAAAGAAGCTTCTGTGCTAGAGAAAATTCAGCAACTTGGACAGACGAATGTCCCGCAATTAAATGAATCGCGTATTCATTGTTTAACGATTGTAGGGCAAATTGAAGGGCATGTACAATTACCGCCGCAAAATAAAACAACGAAATATGAACATGTTATTCCTCAAATTGTAGCAATTGAACAAAATCCTAAAATTGAAGGGCTATTAATTTTGTTAAATACAGTTGGAGGAGATGTAGAAGCTGGGCTTGCAATTTCTGAAATGATTGCTTCGCTTTCGAAACCAACCGTATCGATTGTTCTTGGTGGAGGTCATTCAATTGGTGTGCCGATTGCTGTGTCAACAGATTATTCATTCATTGCAGAAACAGCAACAATGACGATCCATCCTATTCGTCTTACAGGTCTTGTGATAGGTGTTCCGCAAACATTTGAGTATTTAGATAAGATGCAAGAGCGTGTCATTCGTTTTGTCACAAAGCATTCAAAAGTAACAGAAGATCGTTTTAAGGAGCTAATGTTTGCGAAAGGGAATTTAACACGAGATATTGGTACGAATGTTGTAGGTGGAGATGCGGTGAAATATGGTTTAATTGATGATGTTGGAGGGATTGGCCAAGCGGTCAAAAAATTAAATGAATTAATTGACGCAAAAGCATCATCTGAACAAAGCGGGGCGTTATTACAATGATTTTATATACCATTATGCCAGAGCAACTCGTGTATCCAATGGATCATACAGAATTTGCAAGGCAGAAAATTGTACATGTAGATGGTATTGATATGGTTGTTGAAATGGGGAATGAAAATGATTATTCTGTTGTACGAGTATTAAGTACAGATCCCCAGCATTTTTTACAATATGAACCGGGGCAGAAAATATCCTTTTCGTAAAAGCAGGATTTTGTTTATGAGCTATGGTATAATATAAAAAACAAGAAGGTGGAGCAGCCGTGTATAGGCTGCTTTCTTCAATTTATCCCGCTATTCTCGGGGAATTATCACCTGCTTCAAGATTTTAAGAAAACAAAGAAGATAGGATTGGGATAATTTCCCGTAAAATCTCGATTGGTCGGGCTAACGATGTGAGGGATGAAAACCCTGCATTCATGGAGGTTTTACTTTATTCGTATTCGGCTTTAAATTATCCACTGATAAGATAATGTGAAGAAAATTCACTGCCATTAGAGCGGGATTGAAACTACACTTGTTTTACAAAAGTTATATTTTGAATTGGAATTTGAGGTGAAGAAATGGCAAAACAAAAGCAAAGAGGGACGAAAACAAAAGCAAGACGTACCATAAAGCCAACTTTGTACTACGAAATCGTCGGTTTGGCTCTTTTTGCGCTCTCCATCATTACAATTATGCAGCTAGGTGTTGTCGGAAAAGCATTCGTGCTATTTTTTCGCTTTTTCTTTGGGGAATGGTACATACTTGGAGTACTCGGAGTTATTGCTCTTTCTATAGCGTTTGTTATAAAACGAGAGTGGCCAAATTTATTGCACAAACGATTGATTGGTATATATTTAATCACATTAGCTGTGCTCATGTTTAGTCATATTACATTAGTCAACCTTCTAACAAAAGATGGGGCGGTACAAAGTTCATCTGTTATTGTGACTACGAAAGATTTGTTTTTTCATGAAATGAAAAAAGGAGTCGACACGGTTCATTTAGGCGGAGGGATGTTTGGGGCTATTATGTTTGCGACATGTTACTTTTTATTTGATGAAGTTGGCGCATACATAATTGGAATGATTCTCATTTTACTTGGTGTACTATGTATTACAAATAAACATATAGGCGAGGTGCTTGCACCGATTGGGCGAATACTCAGAGGGCAATTTGAATCGATGCAAGGTGATTACAAAGAGTGGCAAACAAAACGTGCTGCTGAGAAAACGGAAAAGAAAAAGACCGTTCGTACGCGAAGTGAACGTCATGTGCAAGAAGTGCCGGAGTTAGAAGAGAGTGTAGAAGAGGTTGAAGTAGTGCCGCCGATTATATCAAACTTTACTGAAAACTATACAACACCAGATCCAATAAGAAATGAATCGCTTACTTCTGAAACAAATCTAGAAGAATCTCTGCCTATGCAAGAGGAGCAACCGAAGCGGCAGAAAGGTGGGAAAATTGTTGAATCTCTTGCTGGAGAGACAGCGGCGCCACCAATGCATTTTTCAGATGTTGAAAATAAAGATTATAAGTTGCCTTCTTTAGAACTATTAAAGTTTCCAAAGAATAAGCAAGTGACCAATGAAAATGAAACGATTTATGAAAATGCACGTAAGTTGGAACGAACATTCCAAAGCTTCGGTGTGAAAGCGAAAGTAACAAAGGTTCATAGAGGACCAGCCGTTACAAAATATGAAGTGTATCCTGATATGGGAGTTAAAGTAAGTAAAATTGTTAGTTTAAGTGATGATTTGGCATTAGCTTTAGCGGCAAAAGATATTCGAATTGAAGCCCCAATTCCTGGGAAATCAGCTGTTGGGATTGAAGTGCCAAATTCAGAAGTTGCAATCGTTACTTTAAGAGAAGTGTTAGATTCGAAAGCGAATAATCATCCAGAAGAAAAGTTATTAATTGGACTTGGGCGTGACATTACAGGAGAAGCTGTATTAGCCCGTCTGAATAAAATGCCTCATTTACTTGTAGCGGGAGCAACTGGTAGCGGAAAGAGTGTATGTATAAACGGAATTATCACAAGTATCTTAATGCGCGCTAAGCCGCACGAGGTGAAACTCATGATGATTGATCCGAAAATGGTAGAGTTAAATGTATACAATGGTGTTCCGCATTTATTAACGCCTGTTGTAACAGATCCGAAGAAAGCATCGCAGGCGCTAAAAAAAGTTGTCAATGAAATGGAGCGTCGCTATGAATTGTTTGCTCATAGTGGAACGCGTAATATTGAAGGGTATAACGAGTATATAAAGCAACATAACGAACATTCTGAAGCGAAGCAACCCGAACTTCCTTATATTGTTGTTATAGTGGACGAGTTGGCAGATTTAATGATGGTTGCTTCTTCCGATGTAGAGGATGCGATTATGCGTCTTGCACAAATGGCACGTGCAGCTGGTATTCATTTAATTATTGCAACGCAGCGTCCATCTGTGGATGTTATTACTGGTGTTATTAAAGCGAATATTCCATCGCGAATTGCCTTTGCAGTTTCTTCTCAAATTGATTCAAGAACTATTCTTGATACAGGGGGAGCAGAGAAATTATTAGGACGCGGTGATATGCTGTTTGTACCAATTGGTGCTTCTAAACCAGTTCGTGTGCAAGGAGCATTTCTATCAGATGAGGAAGTAGAGAAAGTAGTAGAATATGTTGTTACGCAGCAAAAAGCACAGTATCAAGAGGATATGATCCCGCAAGATGTACCAGAAACAACGCAAGAAGTAGAGGATAGTTTATATGATGAAGCAGTTCAGCTTGTTGTCGATATGCAGACAGCGTCAGTTTCTATGTTACAGCGGAGGTTCCGTGTCGGGTATACGCGGGCGGCACGTTTAATTGACGCGATGGAAATGAATGGTATCGTGGGACCGTATGAAGGAAGTAAGCCCCGTGAAGTATTAGTAAAAGATATTCAAGAGAAAAGTTCGTAATAAAGTGAAACTTCCATCAGCCGGAGAGGCTTTATTCCCTGCTGATGGAAAGCCCGCCCAATCGGGCTCTTATGGGCAGTTATTCCCCATCTATCTTCTTAGCTTTCTCTAAATCTTGGGGTGGGGGCTTACTGCCCGTTAGTGCGGGATAAAGTGAAAATTTCATGAATGGGGATTGCCTGTTCATGTGAGATAAAGAAGCCGATTAGAAACACTTCTAGTCGGTTTCTTTATTAAATAAAAATGACAACGCTTACTAATGTTGTGTTTCGATGAGAATACGAATGGTTATATATTTTTTTATTTCAACGTTCGATTTTTTTATTGGATTGTATTGACAGTAATCATATCAAGTGGTACGATTACTTCGAAATCAAAATAAACCTCATATAATCTTGGAAATAAGGTCCATAAGTTTCTACCTAGCAACCATAAATTAGCTAGACTATGAGGAAAAAGTGTAAATACAAGGTGTATCATAACTTTGTCCCTGACTTTTTCAGCATATGAGAAATGTAGGTGTACAAAGTTTTTTTTATGGGTTAAAGAAAGAAAATTTAACCTAAAAAAATTATTAGCATTTATTCGACAAATTGCAATTTTCTTATTTTTATTCAGGGGCATCCATGGTATATTAATTGTGGAAAAAAGAGAAAAGAGGTCTTACATCAGAGGTCGAATAAGTGAAGTGCGAGGGGAGTCTTATGTCAGTAAAGTCAGATAGTCGACATTTGTATTTACGAGTGATTGACCACATTAAAGAAAAGATTAAAAACGGGGTGTATAAAGAGAAACAAAAGCTACCATCCGAATTTGATCTAGCA
Organism: Bacillus sp. EA-CB0995; assembly: GCF_055814245.1. Classification (NCBI taxonomy): domain Bacteria; kingdom Bacillati; phylum Bacillota; class Bacilli; order Caryophanales; family Bacillaceae; genus Bacillus; species Bacillus sp. EA-CB0995. The sequence goes on from NZ_CP169269.1 coordinate 1,852,763, forward strand.
AAAGAGTTAGGCGTCAGTAGAGCGACATTACGAGAAGCGCTTCGAATCTTAGAAGAAGACAACGTTGTTATTCGCAGGCACGGTGTAGGGACGTTTGTAAATGCAAAACCTTTGTTTTCTTCAGGAATTGAACAATTATCTAGTATTACAGATATGATTGCTAGTGCAGGGAAAGCGCCAGGTACAGTGTTTTTATCATCATCAATAGGCAATTTAACAGAAGAAGAAAAAGAGAAGTTTCATAGTGAAGATGATTTTGAAACACTTATGATTGAACGCGTTCGTACAGCAGACGGGGAACCTGTTGTATATTGTGTTGATAAGTTGCCAAAAGAAGTTCTTCCTGATTTGTCAGAATACAAAGAAGAATCATTACTTACTGTCATTCATAAAAACACAAATAAACGCATTACGTATGCTGTTGCTCATATTGAACCGCTCGGTTATCATCCGAAGATATCGCCGATTCTAGAGTGTGAGCCAGAAACAGCACTACTTGTATTAAAGCAAATGCATTATGATCAAAATGATGAACCAATTTTATATTCTATTAACTATTTTCGAGCAGATAAATTTAGCTTTCACGTGTTAAGAAAACGGATGTAAAATGTCCCCTTTTTAGGGGGGTGACAGCAAGAAAACGGGGACATGGTCATATAGGTAGAATGATACATATTTTAGGAGGGGTTTCTAGTATGAAGAAAAAAGCGGGGATTTTATTATCATTAACGTTAGCAGCAAGCACGATGTTAGGAGCTTGCGGTAACACTAATAAGGAAAGTGACAAAAAAGAGGGAAAAGGAAATAATAACTTTAAGGTTGGTATGGTTACAGACGTTGGTGGAGTAGATGATAAATCATTTAACCAATCTGCTTGGGAAGGTTTAACTGCATTTGGTAAAGAGAATAAGTTAAAAGAAAACGAAGAATATCGTTATCTGCAATCTTCTAAAGAATCAGACTACGTTCCTAACCTAACAAAGTTTGGGAAACAAATTACGACTTGACATTCGGAATTGGATTCTTAATGCAAAAATCAATTGAAAAAGTAGCGGGTCAATTCCCAAAAAATCAATTCGCGATTGTTGATGCTGTAGTAAATAAACCGAACGTAACAAGTATTACATTTAAAGACCATGAAGGTTCTTTCCTTGTTGGTGTAGTGGCAGCAATGACAACGAAATCAAACAAAGTTGGCTTTATCGGTGGTGTAAAGAGTCCATTAATTGAAAAATTTGAATCTGGTTTTAAAGCTGGGGTAAAAGCAGTAAATCCGAACATTGAAATTGTATCTCAATATGCTGAAGCATTTGATAAGCCAGAAAAAGGTTCTGTATTAGCTTCTGCTATGTACGGCCAAGGCGTTGACGTAATTTATCATGCATCTGGTGCAACGGGTAACGGTGTGTTTACAGAAGCGAAAAACCGTAAGAAAAAAGGTGAAAATGTTTGGGTAATCGGTGTTGACCGTGATCAAACACAAGAAGGTATGCCAGAGAATGTAACATTAACTTCAATGGTAAAACGTGTTGATGTTGCAGTGGAAAAAGTTTCACAAGAAGCAAAAGATGGTAAATTACAAGGTGGTAAAACAGAAGAGTTTGGCTTAAAAGATGATGGTATCGGGATTGCAAAAACAACTGATAACGTGAAAAAAGTAAATCCAGAGATTTTAACAAAAGTAGAAGATTATAAAAAGAAAATCATAAACGGTGAAATTAAAGTGCCATCTACTCCAGATGAGTACAAAACATATGAGGCTTCTCTTAAAAAATAATGTTAGAGAAATAGCAAAGGTTAGTTCTTAGAACTAACCTTTGTATATATAAAGAACTTTGTCCTGTCAAGGAGGAATAACATGGAATACGTAATTGAGATGAACAATATTACAAAAGTATTCCCGGGGATTGTAGCGAATGATAATATTACGCTGCAAGTGAAACAGGGAGAAATTCATGCTTTACTTGGAGAAAACGGTGCTGGAAAATCAACACTTATGAATGTTTTGTTTGGATTGTATCAACCAGAACAAGGAGAAATTAAAATTAAAGAGCAGCCTGTGAAAATTACGAATCCGAATGTAGCGAATGATCTTGGAATTGGTATGGTGCATCAGCACTTTATGCTTGTTCATAATTTTACAGTCACGGAAAATATTATTCTAGGAAATGAACCGAAGAAAAACGGTAAAATTGCTATTGATGAAGCAGCGGAAAAAATTAAAAAATTATCTGAGCAATACGGACTAGCGGTAGACCCATATGCGAAAATAGAAGATATTTCTGTTGGAATGCAACAACGTGTAGAAATTTTGAAAACGCTCTATCGCGGGGCGGAGATTTTAATTTTTGATGAACCTACAGCTGTATTAACACCGCAGGAGATTCAAGAGCTTATTCATATTATGAAAAAGCTTGTACAAGAAGGGAAATCTATTATTCTTATTACACATAAGTTGAAAGAAATTATGGAAGTATGTAATCGTTGTACAATTATTCGTAAAGGAAAAGGAATTGGTACGGTAGACGTTGCAAATACAGATGAAAACAAGCTTGCAGAATTAATGGTCGGACGTCAAGTGAATTTTAAAACGGAAAAGTCAGACGCCAAACCACGTGAAAATGTACTTACGATTTCTAATCTTGTTGTGCACGATGCACGTCAGTTACCTACCGTAAAAGGACTTGACTTAACTGTTCGTGGAGGAGAGATTGTTGGTATTGCAGGAATCGATGGAAATGGACAAAGTGAATTAATAGAAGCGATTACTGGTTTACGAAAAGTTGAGTCAGGCTCTATTACGTTAAGAGAGAAGGACGTGACGAATTGGCCAGTTAGACGCATTACAGAAGAAGGCGTTGGACATATTCCAGAAGATCGTCATAAACATGGGCTCGTTCTTGATTTTTCTATTGGAGATAATATGGTACTTCAAACATATTATAAAAATCCGTATTCAAAAAAGGTATTTTGAATTTTTCGAAAGTATATGAAAAAGCAAAGTCGTTAATTCAACAGTTTGATGTTCGTACACCGAGTGAGCATACACCGGCACGGGCGTTATCTGGGGGAAACCAGCAAAAGGCAATTATTGCTCGTGAAGTGGACCGTGATCCGGATTTATTGATTGCTGCACAGCCAACACGCGGTTTAGATGTCGGGGCAATTGAATTTATTCATAAAAAGCTAATTGAACAGCGTGATAAAGGAAAAGCAGTTTTACTACTTTCGCTAGAGCTTGACGAAATTTTAAATGTAAGTGACCGTATCGCTGTTATTTATGAAGGGAAAATTGTGGACATTGTGAATGCAAAAGAAACAAATGAACAACAACTAGGTCTGTTAATGGCTGGGGGAAAGAAGAAAGAGAAGGTGAATACAAATGGCTAAAAAGTTTTTAACGGAGCGAACAATTAATATGGTAGTACCTGTATTATCCGTTATTTTTGGTTTACTTGTTGGAGCCATTATTATGATTACGAGCGGATACGATCCAATCGCCGGCTATGCTGCATTATGGGATGGAATGGTTGGAAATCCACGTGCGATAGGGGAAACACTTCGAACGATGATTCCACTTGCTCTTGCGGGTTTATCGGTAGCATTTGCGTTCCGTACAGGTTTGTTTAATATCGGGGTAGAAGGACAATTATTAGTTGGGTGGCTCGCTGCTGTTTGGTTCGGTTATGCTGTTTCTCTACCAGCCTTTCTCCATATTCCATTATCGATATTAGTTGCAGCCCTTGCTGGCGGACTGTGGGGATTTATTCCTGGATATTTAAAAGGGAAATTCAAGGTAAACGAAGTTATCGTTACAATTATGATGAACTATATCGCGCTTTACGTAACTTATGATATTATTAAACGTTTTTTACATGAAGGAAATGAAAAATCGTATGATATACAAGCAAGTGCGTCTCTAGCTTCTTCTTGGTTATCATCTTTAACAGGAGGCTCTCGCCTGCACTGGGGAATTATTGTAGCAATTATTATGGCGATTATTATGTGGTTTTTATTAGAACGAACAACATTAGGTTACGAGCTCAAATCAGTTGGATTTAATCAACATGCCTCCAAATATGCAGGGATGAAAGTGTCGCGTAATATTATATTGTCAATGACAATTGCTGGTGCGTTTGCTGGAATTGGCGGTGCGATGGAAGGGCTTGGAACGTTCCAAAGTATGACAGCGATGTCTTCTTTTACAGGAATAGGATTTGATGGTATCGCTGTTGCTCTTCTTGGTGCAAATAATGCATTTGGTATTTTATTAGCAGCACTTTTATTTGGCGGTCTGAAAAGTGCTGCACCGCAAATGAACTTTGAAGCGAATGTTCCATCTGAACTAATTAATGTCATTGTTGCTTGTATTATTTTCTTTGTAGCATGCAGCTACGTTTTACGATGGGCACTTTCTCGTTTTAGCAAGGAGGGGAAATAAATGAGTTTCCTAGATATTGTAGCCATTCTTGTCACAGGTACGTTATATACAGCAGCACCGCTTATTTTTACAGCACTTGGAGGCGTATTTAGTGAACGTTCTGGTGTTGTTAACATTGCATTAGAAGGTTTAATGTTGTTTGGTGCGTTTGTTGGAGTTGTTACAACTTTATTAATGGGGGATACATGGGGAGCAATGACGCCGTGGATTGCGCTTATTTTTGCAGCGATTGGCGGGGGATTATTTGCACTTCTTCATGCGGTTGCATCAATTACATTCCGCGCTGATCAAGTTGTCAGCGGAGTAGCGATTAACTTTTTAGCGTTAGGATTAACAGTGTTTGCGATTAAAAAGATTTTTGGAAAAGGTCAAACTGATTTTATCCAATATCGTATTGAAAAAATTGATATTCCTGGCCTTTCTGATATTCCTGTTATTGGAAAAGTGTTTTTCTCTGATGTACCATTAACCTCTTATATTGCAATCATTTTAGCATTTGTAGTTTGGTATGTGATTTATAAAACACCATTTGGCTTACGATTACGTGCTGTTGGGGAACATCCGATGGCAGCTGATACAATGGGTATTAATGTTTATAAAATGCGCTATATTGCTGTTTGCTTATCAGGTATGTTTGCAGGTGTCGGCGGTGCTGTATTTTCAACATCTATCTCAAATAACTTTTCTGGCGCTACAATTACAGGCCAAGGGTTTTTAGCGTTAGCAGCAATGATTTTTGGAAAATGGCATCCAATTGGGGCTCTAGGTGCAGCGTTATTTTTGGATTTGCACAATCACTAGGCGTTGCAGGTGGTACAATTCCTGTTTTAAATCAAATTCCAAGTATCTTTTTAACGATATTACCATATGTATTAACAATTTTTGCACTTGTCGGTTTTGTTGGGCGTTCCGAAGCTCCGAAAGCGCTTGGAACACCATATGAAAAAGGAAAACGCTAAAAGCTAAAAAGCTCGCACATTAGTGCGAGTTTTTTTACATACAATAACGTTAATACATGAGAAAAGTTGCAATTTCTTTTGTGAAAACTGTATATTGAAGAAGAAAATTCCTTTTTAGAGGAGGTTTACCAATGGAGCTTATAAAACAAGAAACACATGAATTAGGTGGATTACGCCTACATATTATTCCAACAGAAAAATATAAAACGAATACATTTGTATTGCGCTTGAAGGCACCGTTATGTGAAGAAACAGTAACAGAACGGGCATTACTTCCTTATGTATTACAAAGTGCTACACAAACACACCCATCTGTTATTCGTATTCGTCAATATTTAGAGGAGTTATATGGCTCTTCATTAGCTGTAGATGTAAGTAAAAAAGGTGAAGATCATATTATTTCTATTTATATAGATGTTGCTAATGAAACGTATTTACAAGAAGCGCCCCCGCTCTTTGAAAAAGCACTTGCTATGCTTGCTGATATTTTACTAAGACCAGCAACAGAAGGTAATGGTTTTTTACAGACGGTTGTGGAAAGTGAGAAACGTGCGCTTGTGCAGCGTATCGAATCTACGTTTGATGATAAAATGCGTTATGCTAATGAACGCCTCGTCGAAGAAATGTGTAAAGTAGAGCCATATCGCTTAAGTGCAAATGGTCAAAAAGAGCGTGTTTCTGCTATTACAAGCGAGACGCTGTATCAATACTATAAAAAAGTCTTAGAAGAAGATGAAATGGATTTATATATTATAGGTGATATTGAAGCGGGGGCTCTTGACCTTGTGAAACAATATTTCTCTGTTTCTAAACGTGAGGCGAAAGAAAGAAATGTAATGTTGCATAAGAAAAATGAAGAAGAGCAAGAAGTTGTAGAAAAACAAGAATTAAAACAAAGTAAATTAAATGTTGGATACCGCACATATATTACGTATCGTGACGAAGACTATTTTGCTTTGCAGTTATTTAACGGTTTGTTTGGTGGTTTTTCACATTCTAAATTATTTGTTAATGTACGTGAGAAAAACAGTTTGGCATACTATGCTGCTTCTCGTTATGAAAGTCACAAAGGACTTCTGTTCGTGATGTCTGGAATTGAGGGCAAAAATTATGAAAAAGCTGTTACGATTATTAAAGAACAAATGACAGCGATGCAAAATGGTGATTTTACTGATGAGGAAATCGTACAAACAAAAAGTGTAATTAAAAATCAAATCTTAGAAACAATTGATACGCCGCGCGGTCTTGTAGAACTTCTGTATCATGAAATAATTGCAAATTATAATCGCCCTGTAGGAGAATGGTTAACAGGGATTGAACGGGTAACGAAAGATGCAATCGTGAACGTGGCTAATAATATCCAGCTAGATACAATTTATTTCTTACACGGGACGGAGGGTGTTTAAGATGGAAAGAATCGTGTACGAACAATTAAAAGAAACGCTATATTACGAGAAACTTTCGAATGGTTTAGAAGTATATATTCTTCCGAAGCAAGGCTTTAATAAAACGTATGCAACATTTACGACAAAGTATGGTTCGATTGATAATGCGTTTATGCCGCTTGGAAAAGATGAGATGCTCCGTGTACCAGATGGGATTGCACACTTTTTAGAGCATAAATTATTTGAAAAAGAGGATCATGATGCGTTTCAATTATTTAGTAAACAAGGAGCTTCTTCAAATGCATTTACATCTTTTACAAGAACTGCATATTTATTTTCTTGCACATCAAACGTTGAAACAAACTTAGAAACATTGTTGGATTTCGTACAAGAGCCGTACTTTTCTGAACAAACGGTTGAGAAAGAGAAGGGAATTATCGGTCAAGAAATTCAAATGTACCAAGATAATGCTGATTGGCGTTTATATTTTGGATTAATTGACAGCTTATATAGGAAACATCCTGTAAAGATTGATATCGCTGGAACAATTGATTCTATTAGCAAAATTACGAAAGATTTACTGTATGAATGCTATCATACATTTTATCACCCAAGCAATATGTTATTATTTATTGTTGGCTCTATTGACCCAGAGAAGACAATGGATTTAGTACGTGAAAATCAAGCGAAGAAAAATTATACCGCTCAATCTGAAATTGTTCGGTCTTTTGATGAAGAACCAGAACAAGTAAACGAGAAAAAAATGGTTATTACAATGCCAGTACAAACACCAAAATGTTTAGTTGGTGTGAAAACACAGGACTTAAAGAAAGAAGGAAAAGACCTGCTAAAACAAGAAATTGCCTTAACTCTTCTGTTAGATTATTTATTTGGAAAAGGTTCTACTCATTATGAGACGTTATATAATGAAGGTTTAATTGATGATACGTTTTCGTACGATTATACAGAAGAAAGCAGTTTCGGTTTTGCAATGATTGGCGGAGATACGAAACAGCCGGATAAGCTAGCGAAGCAAATAACTGATATTTTATTGCAAACAAATTATGATAAGTTATGCGGTGAAACATTAGAGCGTGTGAAGAAGAAGAAAATAGGTGGTTTTTTACGTTCGTTAAATTCATCAGAATATATTGCGAATCAATTCACACGATATGCATTTAACGGTTCTAGTTTGTTTGATGCATTATCTGTTTTGGAAAGTTTATCAATTGAAGATTTACAAACAGTCGCGAAGAGCTTTTTAAAAGAAGAAAGAGTAAGTGTTTGTAAAGTTCTTCCAAAGAAATAATGTAGTAGAGAGAGGAACAGGATGAAGAAATATGCGTTAGTTACCGGGGGAAGTGGAGGAATCGGTTCTGCCGTTGTAAGGCGGCTAGTGAAAGATGGGTATACGGTATATGTCCATTATAACCAAAGTGAAAAGAAAGTTTTGGAGTTACAGCTTGAACTAGAAGGTATTATTCCAGTTCAAGCTAATTTATCAGAAGTGGATAGTGCTGAGCGTCTATGGTCTCAAATTCATCATCCAATTGATGCTGTAGTATATGCAGCTGGAAAAAGTATCTTTGGATTAACGACAGATATTACCGATAAACAATTAAATGAGATGGTGGAGCTGCAAGTAAAAAATGTATATAAACTTATTTCGTTTGTACTTCCTTCAATGATTCGAAATCGGAGTGGAAATATTGTCATTATCTCCTCCATATGGGGACAAATAGGTGCTTCATGTGAAGTGTTATATTCTATGGTAAAAGGAGCACAAAATTCGTACGTAAAAGCTCTGGCAAAAGAAGTTGCATTAAGTGGTGTACGAGTGAATGCTGTTTCTCCCGGCGCAATTGAAACAGAGATGCTACGTGTATTTTCAGATGAAGAAAAGCAAGATATTGCAGAAGGAATTCCACTTGGACGATTAGGAATGGCAGAGGAAGTTGCAAACACAGTTGCATTTATAGTTTCTCCTCAAGCATCTTATATAACAGGTCAAATCATTGGGGTTAATGGGGGCTGGCATTGTTAAGCGCTTAAAGTAAGGAGCATTGTATTTTGTTTTCTGTTCATACATAAAAAAGGACATAATAACAAATAGTAAACATGACTCCATTACTTTATAGTGAGGTGCTTAACAATGACAGTGTTAGAAAACTTTGAACAATGGAAAGGCTTTTTAGGAGAACGTTTAGAGCAAGCGCAAGGAAAAGGGTTAGATGGCGGTGCGATTAATGACATGGCTTATCGCATTGGTGATTATTTAGCAAATGAAGTAGAAGCGCGTAATGACCAAGAAAAATTATTGATGGAGCTGTGGAAAGTTGCAGATGAACAAGAGCAACACACAATCGCAAACTTAATGGTGAAAATGGTAAAACACTAAGTAAGAAAAAGGGAGGAGGAATCCTCTCTTTTTTGTTGATGTTGAAAATCTCTAGATTAAATCGAGTTCTATTATACATTTCGCTTTCCTATTGGGGGAAAATCATATAATATAGTACATAGGTGTAAAGTAAGCAAGGGGAGTGTCATCAAATGATTGAATGGTATTTTGAATATGAAATACATAAAAACCGACCTGGCTTGCTTGGCGACGTTTCTTCGTTGATCGGTATGCTTGGTATTAATATCGTAACAATTAATGGGGTAGATAATGCTCGGCGTGGACTATTGTTAATGTGTGATAATCAAGAACAAATTTCTAGACTTGAATCAATTCTAAATACGATGGATAATATAACCGTAACGAAATATCGTTCACCGAAGCTTCGTGATCGGTTAGCAGTTCGACATGGAAGGTATATACAGCGGGATGCGGATGATAAGAAAACATTTCGTTTCGTTCGTGATGAATTAGGCTTGCTTGTGGATTTTATGGCGGAACTCATGAAAAAAGAAGGCCATAAATTAATTGGAATTCGCGGAATGCCGCGCGTTGGAAAAACAGAGTCTATCGTTGCGGCGAGTGTTTGTGCAAATAAACGGTGGCTTTTTGTATCATCGACTCTCATTAAACAGACGGTTCGTAGTCAATTAATTGAAGATGAATATAATGATAATAATATCTTTATTTTAGATGGAATTGTTTCAACGAAGCGCGCAAATGAACGACATTGGCAGCTTGTTCGTGAAATTATGAGATTGCCATCAACAAAAGTTGTAGAGCATCCAGATATATTTGTGAGTCAGTCAGAATATACACTTGATGATTTTGATTACATTATTGAGTTGCGAAATGATTACGATGAAGAAATTCATTACAGCCTAGTAGATGAAATTGAACAAGGAAATCAGAATAATTTTTCCATGTTTGACTTTTAAAGAAATATTGAGGTGTTAGCATTGACGGAATTAGGACAAAAGCTGAAAGAGGCAAGAGAACTGAAAGGTTTTTCCATCGATCAGTTGCAAGAAGTTACGAAAATTCAAAAACGCTATTTGATTAGTATCGAAGAAGGAAATTACAGCATATTGCCTGGGGATTTTTACGCACGTGCCTTTATAAAGCAATATGCAGAAGCGGTTGGTCTAAATGGAGAGGCAGTGTTAGAAGAGTATAAACATGAGTTACCGCAGTCAGTTTCTCAAGATGTTCCGCAAATTTCAAGAGGACAAAAAACGCAGGAAACTGTACAAAGAGCAACTTCATCACCGATTGCAGATCATATGCCTAAAATTTTAATTACAGTGCTTATTATTGCGATTGGTGTTGCAATTTGGTTTGTTTTTCAATTTGTGCTAGGGAAAGATGACGGCCATGTAAAGCAAACAGAAAGTGCACAAACAGAAGTAGAGAAAGCGAAAAATTCACCTCTTGATCAAAAGAAAGAAGAAAAGAAAGAAGATAAAAAAGAAGAAGCACCTCAACAACCTCAGTCACAACCAACTGCATCTCAAGAAGATGTTAAATTTGTTGAGACAAATAAGAACGTATCTACATTGGAAATTCACAATAACAAAGAGTTCAAATTAGAAGTTATTGCAAAAGGTACAAGTTATGTAGATATTAAAGACGAAAATAATAATGTACTCTATACGGGTACTTTAACGGAAGGGCAAACACAACAACAGGATTTAGGGTCAAAAAATGTTGTGCGGTTAAACATTGGTAGTGCGCCAAATGTTGAAATTAAAATTAATGGGCAAACTGTTGCTTTCCCAGTTAATCCAGAAGAAATGTATCATCAAATTTGGGTGATTAAAAACTTAGGAGAACAACCTGCGCAATAATAGTCATCGTTCCGATGACTTTTTTCAATGCACAAACCGTTTTTGACATGATGGAGGAATAGCTGTGAATTTACCAAATAAAATTACTGTATCAAGAATTTGCTTAATTCCTATATTTTTAATTATTATGCTCGTTCCATTTGATTGGGGTGCATACACAATTGGAAATGTAGAATTACCAATTCAGCACTTAGCTGGAGCTATCGTTTTTATTATTGCTTCTGCTACAGATTGGATTGATGGGCATTTAGCAAGAAAACATAATCTTGTAACGAACCTAGGAAAATTTTTAGATCCTTTGGCGGATAAATTATTGGTATCTGCAGCATTAATTACGCTTGTAGATTTACATTTTGTATCAACTTGGATAGCAGTTGTTATTATTAGTAGAGAATTTGCCGTTACAGGCTTGCGTCTCGTATTAGCTGGCACTGGGGAAGTGGCGGCTGCAAAAATGCCTGGGAAAATTAAAATGTGGATGCAAGTTATTGCAATTTCTGCGTACTTATTACATGATGTTCCATTCAATTTAATTCATATTCCAATTGCAGAAATTTCAATATGGATTGCGCTTATTTTTACGATTATTTCAGGATGGGATTATTTCTGGAAAAATAGAGAGGTTTTTGTCAATTCGAAATAACGGCTTATGGGGGAATGGCAGATGAATGCAGAGATTATCGCGGTTGGTACAGAGTTATTGCTTGGACAAATTGCGAATACGAATGCCAAATTTTTATCAGAAAAGCTGGCAGCTATCGGAATTGATGTATACTATCACACTGTTGTAGGAGATAACAATAATCGCTTGCGTCAGGCAATTGAAATTGCTCAAAAACGCGCGGATATATTGATTTTCACAGGTGGATTAGGACCAACAAAAGACGATTTAACGAAAGAAACAATTGCTTCTTCTCTGCAGGAAGAGCTTGTATATGATGAAGTAGCGCTCGCTTCAATTGCTGACTATTATAAACGAACAGGAAGAGAGTTTACGGAAAATAATAAAAAACAAGCTCTTGTTTTAAAGGGTTCAACTGTGTTTGCCAATGATCATGGTATGGCTCCAGGGATGGGATTATGTAAAGATAACAAGGTGTATATTTTACTTCCGGGACCACCTAAAGAAATGAATCCAATGTATATAAGTTATGTAGAGAATTGGCTACTCCCTTTCACATCTGGTGAGAATCTATATTCTCGTACTCTTCGATTCTTTGGAATTGGGGAATCGCAATTAGAAGCAACGATTCAAGACTTAATAGATGCTCAAACGAATCCAACGATTGCTCCCCTTGCTTCTGAAGGAGAAGTAACGCTTCGTTTAACTGCAAAGCACCATGATGCAAAAGAGGCGGAAACGCTAATAAATGACATAGAAGAATTGATTTTACAAAGAGTAGGACAATTTTTTTACGGATATAATCAAGATCTTCTTCATAAAAAAGCAATTACCTTGTTAAAACAAAAAAGTTTGACGATTGCATGTGCTGAAAGTTTAACAGGCGGATTATTTGGTGATCGTATTACCGAAGTTGCTGGTGCGTCTTCTGTGTTTACAGGCGGCATAATTTGTTATAACAACGATGTAAAGCAACATATTTTACATGTTCCAGAAGAGATTTTACAAACGGATGGAGCCGTTAGTGAAGCCTGTGCTCGCTATCTTGCAGAAAATGTGAAAAAACTTATGCAAGCCAATATCGGAATTAGTTTTACTGGAGTAGCTGGGCCAGATGCCTCCGAAGGGAAAGAGCCAGGGACAGTATTTATTGGATTAGCAATAGATGAACAGCAAACGATTGTTATTCCGCTTGCATTAAGTGGAAGTCGCCAGCAAATTCGTGAACGAACTGTCAAATATGGATTTTATCATCTGTATAAGAAGCTAGAAGAGATATAAGTCTCTTCTAGCTTCTGCTATTTTATCCCGCTATTTGTGGACAGTAAGACCTCACCTCAAGATTCAGAGAAAGCGAAGAAGATAGGCGGGGTCTCACTGTCCGTAAAAGCACGATTGGATGTGCTTTCCATCAGTGGGGGATGAAGAAAAAACATTGATGGAAGTCTCACTTTATATAGAAAAATAAAGGTTTTCATCTACTGGAAAATAAAAAAACGAATAAACGTTCGATTTTTGTTGGCATAATGAAAAGAAACTATTATAATAAGGTTAGCATTTAAGTTAAGGAGGAATTTTTGAATGAGTGATCGTCAAGCGGCATTAGATATGGCGTTAAAACAAATAGAAAAACAATTCGGTAAAGGCTCTATTATGAAACTAGGAGAGCAAGCGGAACGAAAGATTTCTACTATATCAAGTGGTTCGTTAGCACTTGATGTTGCCCTTGGAGTTGGTGGTTATCCACGTGGCCGTGTTATTGAAATTTACGGACCTGAAAGTTCAGGTAAAACGACGGTTTCCTTACATGCAATTGCAGAAGTACAACGTAAAGGCGGACAAGCGGCATTTATTGATGCAGAACATGCAATGGATCCTGTATATGCCCAAAAATTAGGTGTTAACATTGATGAATTACTATTATCTCAGCCAGACACAGGAGAACAAGGATTAGAAATTGCAGAGGCATTAGTACGAAGCGGTGCGATTGATATTATTGTTATTGACTCTGTAGCAGCACTTGTTCCAAAAGCAGAGATTGAAGGAGAAATGGGTGACTCTCACGTCGGTTTACAAGCACGTTTAATGTCACAAGCTCTTCGTAAATTATCTGGTGCGATTAACAAGTCAAAAACAATTGCAATCTTTATTAACCAAATTCGTGAAAAAGTTGGGGTTATGTTTGGAAATCCAGAAACAACTCCAGGTGGTCGTGCGTTGAAATTCTATTCAACAGTACGTCTTGAAGTGCGTCGTGCTGAGCAGTTAAAGCAAGGTAATGACATTGTTGGTAATAAAACAAAAGTGAAAGTAGTAAAAAATAAAGTAGCACCTCCTTTCCGCGTAGCAGAAGTTGATATTATGTACGGAGAAGGGATTTCAAGAGAAGGCGAAATTTTAGATATGGCTTCTGAACTTGATATCGTTCAAAAGAGCGGAGCTTGGTATTCTTATAATGAAGAACGCTTAGGACAAGGCCGTGAAAATGCGAAGCAATTCCTAAAAGAAAATCCAGAAGTTACAGATGAAATTGCATTCTTTATTCGTGAGCATCATGGCATTGGTGAAGAAGCGGCATCTGGAAGTGGAGAAGATATGAATCTTCTTGATGAAAAATAAAAGACACGGTTTCGTGTCTTTTATTTTTTCATAGGTAAAGAAAGTAAAAGTAGACAACGCTTGACAATGAAAATAGCGGTAGATACAATGATAATGTATATTTTTTCTTATATTATATACGATACACTCTTCTCAAGAAGAGAAGTGACATTCGGATAGGACTGATACTTTCCGAAATAAGCATATGTCTATTTTAATTGTGAAATGAAGAAAGTCCCTTGAAAAGGCGGGACGACAGTCATTGCTGTACGTTGCAAGCGCAAACAATGTACATCCATGCAGTCTTTTTTCATTCATAGCAAGAGGAGGTGAAATTATGAGTAATGTAGTTTGGATACTCATCTCCATTTTGCTGGCCATCATCAGTGCAGTTGTTGGATTTTTTGTTCGAAAGTCCATTGCAGAAGCGAAGATTAACGGTGCGGCCAATGAAGCGAAGCGTATTGTAGAAGATGCAAATCGTCAAGCAGAAGCACTGAAAAAGAAGCGCTGTTAGAAGCAAAGGATGAAATTCATACACTTCGTACAGAAGCGGAATTAGAAATTCGTGACCGAAGAAACGAGTTACAAAAACAAGAAAATCGTTTAATGCAAAAAGAAGAGAACCTTGATCGAAAAGACGAATCGCTTGAGAAAAGTCAACAATTGTTAGAGAAGAAAGAGGAATCTCTTGTAGTAAGACAACAGCAGATTGAAGATTTGGAAAGCAAAGTGGGAGAGTTAGTACAAAAACAGCAAGATGAATTAGAGCGTATTTCTAGCCTAACACGTGATCAAGCAAGAGCCATTATCCTAGAAAAAGTTGAAAATGAAGTTTCGCATGAAATCGCTGTTATGGTAAAAGAAACTGAAGTACGTGCA
This sequence comes from Bacillus sp. EA-CB0995, assembly GCF_055814245.1. Taxonomy (NCBI): domain Bacteria; kingdom Bacillati; phylum Bacillota; class Bacilli; order Caryophanales; family Bacillaceae; genus Bacillus; species Bacillus sp. EA-CB0995. The sequence goes on from NZ_CP169269.1 coordinate 1,867,895, forward strand.
AAAGAAGAAGCAGACAAGAAAGCGAAAGAGATTTTATCTTTAGCTATGCAAAGATGTGCTGCTGATCACGTTGCTGAAACTACGGTTTCAGTTGTAAATCTTCCAAATGACGAGATGAAGGGACGTATTATCGGACGTGAAGGTCGTAATATTCGTACGCTAGAAACGTTAACAGGTATTGATTTAATCATCGATGATACACCAGAAGCGGTAATCTTATCAGGCTTTGACCCAATTCGTCGTGAAACTGCTCGTATTGCTCTTGATAAACTTGTACAAGACGGACGTATTCACCCAGCACGTATTGAAGAAATGGTTGAAAAATCAAGACGTGAAGTGGATGAGTATATTCGTGAAGTTGGAGAACAAACGACTTTTGAAGTAGGAGTACACGGGTTACATCCAGATTTAATTAAGATTTTAGGTCGTTTGAAATTTAGAACAAGCTACGGTCAAAATGTCTTAAAGCACTCTATGGAAGTTGCTTATTTAGCTGGACTAATGGCAGCTGAACTTGGTGAAGACGAAAAGCTTGCTCGTCGTGCTGGCTTATTACATGACATCGGAAAAGCAATCGACCATGAGGTTGAGGGCAGCCACGTTGAAATTGGTGTTGAGCTGGCGACAAAATATAAAGAGCATCCTGTTGTTATCAATAGTATTGCATCTCACCATGGCGATACTGAACCGACTTCTATCATCGCAGTTCTTGTGGCAGCGGCAGATGCACTGTCAGCAGCAAGGCCTGGAGCGCGAAGTGAGACGCTTGAAAATTATATTCGTCGTCTTGAAAAGCTTGAAGAGATTTCTGAGTCTTATGAAGGTGTTGAGAAATCCTATGCAATTCAAGCTGGACGTGAAGTTCGTATCTTAGTGAAACCAGATACAATTGATGATTTAGAGGCTCATCGTTTAGCGCGTGATATTCGAAAACGTATTGAAAATGAACTTGATTATCCAGGTCATATTAAAGTTACTGTTATTCGTGAAACACGTGCAGTTGAATACGCAAAATAAAGTGGTGGTGTTACACCACTTTATTTTTTTGTGCCGGGAATGGACACAATATAGAAAAGCATGTAGAATCGGAAACGATTCATGAAATAGAATAATGTAAGTAAATTCGTATTTTTCATAAGTAGAGATTGCTACTTATAAAACTAAACTACGAGGAAAGCATAGATGGAAAGGGTAAACACAATGAGAATTTTATTTGTTGGGGATGTAGTAGGCTCGCCAGGAAGAAGTATGATTCAAGATTACGTGCCTGCATTAAAGAAAAAATATACACCTACAGTTACGATTATTAATGGAGAAAATGCTGCAGGTGGACGTGGAATTACAGAGAAAATTTATCGTAACTTCTTAGAGTGCGGTGCACAGGCAGTTACACTTGGAAACCATGCATGGGATAACCGCGAAATTTTTGAGTTTATTGATGATGCAAAGTACCTTGCAAGACCAGCAAATTTCCCGGAAGGAACACCAGGAAAAGGGCTTATTTTTGTAAATTGTAATGGTATAGAAGTTGCAGTGATTAATTTACAAGGTCGCACATTCCTTCCACCAATTGATTGTCCATTCCGTAAAGTGGATGAATTGATTAAGATTGCGAAAAAGCGTACGAATATTATTTTTATTGATTTTCATGCTGAAACAACGAGTGAAAAGCAAGCGCTTGGCTGGTATGTAGATGGACGCGCTACAGCGGTTGTTGGAACGCATACGCATGTTCCAACTGCGGATAATCGTATTTTACCAAAGGGAACAGCTTATATTACGGATGTTGGTATGACAGGTCCATATGATGGGATTTTAGGGATGGATCGCGAAGCGGTATTGAAAAAGTTTTTAACAAATCTTCCAGTACGATTTGAAGTAACGAATGGAAGAACACAGTTAAGCGCTGTGTTAATTGATGTGGATCCAAATACAGGAAAAGCTAAAAAAATTAATCGTATTTTAATTAATGATGACCAGCCATTTTTTGAATAAAAAACAAAAAAGTTAGAAAAGAAAATATATTTTAATTTTTAGAAAAATTACAGAATTTTAGCAGGAATATGAATCATTGCTCGTGAATATAAGTTAAAAGTGAATTCAATCGCTAATACTTTTTTTAAGAAACGAGGAGGAAACGAGCAATGGAAATATTAAAAGTTAAAGCAACTTCGGTACCTAACTCTGTAGCTGGTGCACTTGCTGGAGTTATTCGTGAGCGTGGTTCAGCAGAAATGCAAGCAATCGGTGCTGGTGCATTGAATCAAGCCGTGAAGGCAGTAGCAATTGCGAGAGGATTTGTAGCGCCGAGTGGTGTGGACTTGATTTGTATCCCAGCTTTCACAGATATTATGATTGATGGTGAAGAACGCACAGCGATTAAATTAATTGTAGAACCTCGTTAAATTGGATGACCTGTTTGCATTTGCAAACAGGTCATTTTTATCCCACATTAACGGGCGGTAAGACGCCCACCTCAAGATTCAGAGAAAATCGAAGAAGATAGATGGGGGATAACTGCTGGCATGCGCCCGATTGGTTTAACTAATAATCAGTGGGGCTGAAAAAATCCTCACTGATTAAAGTTTCACTTTATCATTTTCTGTAAGAAGAGCTTCGCTTCAAATTGAATAGTAAATGAGGCTGGTTCTAGAAGAAGGGATGAAGAACATTGAAAATTTTTGATGCGCATTGTGATGTATTATGGCAGTTATGGATGGGAAAAGGAAAAAAATCTTTTCAAAATGATTCATCTTTACATATTACGTACGATCAGTTAAAACAAAATGGCGGCAGTGTTCAATGTTTTGCGATTTATGTGCCGGAAGAAGTGCCATATGGAAAACGATTTGCAGTTGCATTAGAGATGATAAATATATTTCACGAACAAATCTTGGCACTGCCGAATATAAAATGGATCAGGACAAAAGAAGATATTCAGCAATTAGGAAAAGATGAAATTGGAGCGCTTTTAACTTTAGAAGGATGCGATGCAATTGGAAATGAATTAGAGAAGCTGAAAACGTTGTATTATCTTGGGGTTCGTTCTGTTGGACTTACTTGGAACTATGCGAATTTAGTTGCTGACGGAGCATTAGAGTCTCGAGGCGGTGGTCTAACACTGTTTGGAAAAAAGCAGTGGACGAGTTAAACCGTTACAAAGTATGGACAGATGTTTCACATCTGTCAGAGAAAGGATTTTGGGATGTGATAGAACTTGCAAATCATCTCATTGCTTCTCATTCGAATAGCTACGAGTTATGTCAGCATCCAAGAAACTTAACGAATGAACAAATAAAAGCATTAATCCAAAAAGATGGAATGATTGGGATAACATTTGTACCGATGTTTTTAGCTGCAAATAAGTCTGTTTGTATGGATGATATATTGCGCCATGTTGAGCATGTATGTATGCTTGGTGGAGAAAAGAATGTTGGATTTGGATCAGATTTTGATGGAATAACAGAAACAGTGGTACATGTAGAACGGTATGAACATTATGAATATGTTATAAATGAACTATTAAAACGATATAAAGAAGAACAAGTAAACAATTTCACATATCGTAATTTTATACACCACATTTCATTCTAAGTCATCCTTATACAAGAGGTTATAGAGGAAAATTAAATATTAGAAAATTTGAAAAATATTCGATAAAATTGTATCAAATTCTTGCATTTTTACAGTGGTAGAGCTAGAATTGTAAACGAATTAAGATTATGCAAAACATTTACTGAAATCAGAAGAGGTATAATTTGTGTCCATTGTAGTTTCTTGGCTCAAAAAGTGCTAAACTAGTACTGTAAAAAAATACACTACAATGTATGAAGCTAAAGGGGTGTAGGAGATGATTAGTCAACTTTCATGGAAAGTTGGAGGACAACAAGGTGAAGGAATTGAAAGTACAGGAGAAATCTTTTGTATTGCATTAAACCGATTAGGTTATTATCTATATGGTTATCGCCACTTTTCATCACGAATTAAAGGTGGTCATACAAACAATAAAATTCGCGTAAGTACAACAGAAGTACGCGCAATATCAGATGATTTAGATATCTTAATTGCGTTTGATCAAGAAACAATTGACTTTAACTTCCACGAACTACGTCCAGGTGGGATTGTTGTTGCAGATGCAAAATTCAATCCAAGCATTCCAGAGGGAGCAGATGCAACTTTATATGCGATTCCGTTTACGGATATTGCTTCTGAACTTGGTACATCTTTAATGAAAAACATGGTTGCGGTAGGAGCGTCTAGTGCTGTATTAGGATTAGACGAAAATGTATATTTAGAAGTTGTTGATGAGATTTTTGGTCGTAAAGGAGAGCAAGTTGTTGAGAAAAACATGGAAGCAATTAAACGCGGCTCTCAATATATGAAAGAATTGCTAGGCGAAAAAGTAAATATGATGCAACTTGAAAAAGCAGATGGAAAACAACGCATGTTTATGATTGGAAACGATGCAATCGCATTTGGCGCAGTAGCTGGTGGTGCTCGTTTTATGTCTGCTTATCCAATTACGCCTGCTTCTGAGATTATGGAATACTTAATTAAGAAGCTTCCAAAAGTAGGAGGAACTGTTATTCAAACTGAAGATGAAATCGCTGCTTGTACGATGGCAATCGGTGCAAACTATGCTGGTGTACGTACATTAACAGCGTCAGCAGGTCCTGGTTTATCTCTAATGATGGAAGCAATTGGTTTAGCTGGGATTACAGAAACACCTCTTGTTATCATTGATACACAACGTGGTGGGCCAAGTACTGGTTTGCCAACAAAACAAGAACAATCTGATTTAATGGCAATGATTTACGGTACGCATGGCGAGATTCCGAAAATCGTCATGGCACCAAGTACTGCTGAAGAAGCGTTCTATGATATTGTAGAAGCATTTAACTTAGCGGAAGAATATCAAGTTCCTGTAATCTTTTTAACAGATTTACAACTTTCTTTAGGCAAACAAACAGTAGAACCACTTCAATTAGAACAGGTTGAAATTCGCCGTGGTAAACTTGATTTACATGCGGAGTTACCAGAGCGTGAAAATAAAGCATACTTCAAACGTTATGAAGTAACAGAAGATGGCATTTCACCACGTGTTGTACCTGGTATGAAAAATGGTATTCACCATGTAACAGGCGTAGAGCACGATGAAACAGGTAAACCATCAGAGTCAGCACTTAATCGCAATGCACAAATGGATAAACGTTTCCGAAAAGTGGAAAATATTAAATTCAATACCCCTGTATATAAAAATGCTAAATATGATGACGCTGATGTATTATTAGTAGGCTTTAACTCAACTCGTGGTGCAATTGAAGAAGCGATGGAACGTTTAGAGCAAGAAGGGTTAAAAGTAAACCATGCTCATGTTCGCCTAATTCATCCGTTCCCAACAGCTGAAATGCTGCCACTTGTGAAGAGTGCAAAACGTGTTGTCGTTGTAGAAAACAATGCAACTGGACAGCTTGCTAATATTATGAAGATGAATCTTGGCCACGGTGAGAAAATTTCTAACCTATTGAAATATGACGGAAATCCATTCTTACCGAAAGAAATTTACAACGAATGCAAAAAAGGGGTTGTTTTAAATGGCAACATTTAAGGACTTTCGTAATAGTGTAAAGCCAAACTGGTGTCCAGGTTGTGGGGACTTCTCAGTGCAAGCGGCAATTCAACGTGCGGCTGCAAATGTAGGCTTGAATCCTGATGAATTAGCGGTTATTTCTGGTATCGGATGTTCCGGTCGTATCTCTGGTTATATTAACTCTTACGGTGTTCATAGTATTCATGGACGTGCCCTTCCAATTGCACAAGGTGTAAAAATGGCAAATCGTGATTTAACAGTTATTGCCTCTGGTGGTGACGGTGACGGTTTTGCAATCGGTATGGGACATACAATTCATTCTATTCGTCGTAATATTGATATTACGTACATTGTTATGGATAACCAAATTTACGGTTTAACAAAAGGCCAAACTTCTCCTCGTAGTGAAGCGGGCTTTAAAACAAAAAGTACGCCGCAAGGGTCGATTGAGCCAGCACTATCTGTAATGGAAATGGCATTAACTGCTGGAGCAACGTTCGTAGCACAAAGTTTCTCTAGTGACTTAAAAGAATTAACACAGCTAATTGAAGCTGGTATTCAACATAAAGGGTTCTCACTTATTAACGTATATAGCCCATGTGTAACTTACAACAAGGTAAATACGTATGATTGGTTTAAAGAGAATTTAACAAAGCTTAGCGAAGTAGAAGGATATGATCCATCTAATCGTATGGTTGCTATGCAAACATTAATGGAAAACAAAGGTTTAGTAACAGGTTTAATTTATCAAAATACAGAGCAACCTTCTTACCAAGAGCTTGTAAAAGGATATAGTGAAAAACCATTAGTTCATGCTGATTTGCAAATGGACCAAAAAATGTTTGATGAACTTGTAGCAGAATTTATGTAATATATGAAGGCTATCGGAATTTCGATAGCCTTTTCTAATGCAAAGTTATGATAAAGTATCTTTGTGATGGGGTATACTTCCTTTACTAAGAAAATTCAGAATGATAAAATAATAAATAAGAGTTACATTATATACGAGCTCTTCACCTCCCTTTAGTATCAGGTAAAATCGTTCATGAATGCAAGGCCTCTCTATTGTTTAATTTGACTGAACGCTTTATACTATAATAATGTGTATAGGAATGAAGCGATAGGCTTTTTATAAAGACAAAATAAACAACAACTAAAAGTCAAAACTGTGTATATGTAAGGTTGAAAGGAGATTATTCATGAACGAAGAGCAACGATTAGCAGGTCAACAAGCAACTTCAACTACTAAAAAAGCAGAAAAAGATTACAGTAAATATTTTGAAAGTGTATATCAGCCACCTTCTTTAAAGGATGCGAAAACACGCGGAAAAGAAGAAATTAAAATTGAGCGTGATTTTGGCTTACCTGAAGAGTTTCGCAATTTTGGTACAGGAAGAAAGTTCTATATCCGTACTTATGGATGTCAAATGAATGAGCATGATACGGAAGTAATGGCCGGTATCTTTACAACTCTTGGATATGAACCAACATTCTCTACAGAAGATGCAGATGTGATTTTATTAAATACATGTGCAATTCGTGAAAACGCTGAAAATAAAGTATTCGGGGAACTTGGTCATTTAAAATCTTTAAAACAAAGAAATCCTGATCTTTTAGTCGGTGTTTGCGGTTGTATGTCACAAGAAGAATCTGTCGTAAACAAAATTATGCAAAAACATCAGCATGTAGATATGGTATTCGGTACACATAACATTCACCGTTTACCATACATTTTAAAAGATGCTATGTTCTCGAAAGCGACAGTTGTTGAAGTATGGTCAAAAGAAGGAGATGTCATTGAGAATCTTCCGAAAGTACGCCGTGGGGATATTAAAGCGTGGGTAAACATTATGTACGGATGTGACAAATTCTGCACATATTGTATTGTACCGTATACTCGCGGTAAAGAGCGTAGCCGTCGTCCAGAGGACATTATTAAAGAAGTGCGTCATTTAGCAGCAAATGGTTATAAAGAAATTACACTACTTGGTCAAAACGTAAATGCATACGGAAAAGACTTTGAAGATATGGAATATGGTTTAGGAGATCTTATGGATGAACTTCGTAAGATTGACGTAGCACGTATTCGTTTTACAACAAGCCATCCGCGCGACTTTGATGATCGTTTAATTGAAGTACTTGGAAAAGGCGGCAATTTAGTTGAACACATTCACTTACCAGTACAATCTGGAAGTACGGATATGTTGAAAATTATGGCACGTAAATACTCACGTGAGCATTATTTAGAACTTGTACGTAAAATTAAAGAAGCGATTCCAAATGTAGTACTAACGACTGATATTATCGTCGGTTTCCCAAATGAAACAGATGAACAATTTGAAGAAACGATGTCGTTATATCACGAAGTAGGTTTCGATAGTGCATATACATTTATTTATTCACCACGTGAAGGCACACCAGCTGCTAAAATGCAGGATAATGTACCGATGGAAGTGAAAAAAGAACGCTTGCAACGTTTAAATGCGTTAGTAAATGAATTTTCTGCGAAGAAGAATAAAGGGTATGAAGGACAAATTGTTGAAGTGCTTGTTGATGGAGAGAGTAAAAATAATCCTGATGTACTTGCAGGTTATACACGTGCCAATAAACTTGTAAACTTCGTAGCTCCAAAATCTGTAATCGGTCAGCTTGTAAAAGTGAAAATAACAGAAGCAAAAACTTGGTCTCTAAACGGGGAATTGGTTGAGGAGCCGATCGAGGTGAAATAATAGATGAAAATCTTTACAAAAGATGAAATTGTAGAGCAAGCGAAGGAATTAGCAAAAATGATTTCTGAAACAGAAGAAGTTGATTTCTTTAAACGTGCAGAAGCGCAGATTCATAAAAATGAGAATGTAAAACGCACGATTGATGAAATTAAAGCTTTGCAAAAACAAGCAGTGAATCTACAACATTATGGGAAATGGGAAGCGCTAAAAAAAGTAGAATCAGAAATTGATGCGTTGCAAGATAAACTGGATGAAATTCCAGTTGTACAGCAGTTTAAATCTTCTCAAACATATGTAAATGATTTATTGCAGCTTGTCGCAAGTACAATTTCAAACAAGGTCACAGATGAAATTTTAATTTCAACTGGCGGCGATGTATTAAAAGGAGAAACAGGTGCTGAAGTAGCAAATAAAAAAGGCACATGTGGCTGTTAAAAGAGATGTCGAATTCGACATCTCTTTTTGTTTCATTTTAACGCTTTACCCGAAAGAATTCTCCTTCCTCAAGCGTGTGCAGGGCGATGGCTCAACGGTAGGTGGGAGATGAATTTCGGTTTGGCATTAGCCAAAAAGTACTTGCTATTATTTTTATTTTCACTCTGATATAATCAGCCTTATAAAGCATAAAGGTTGGTATATCAATGAAGTTAGATAGTAATAACCATTCAGTATTCTCACTTTATTATCATCTTATATTAGTTGTGAAATATAGAAGAAATGTATTTGATGATGATATGTCTAACTATGCAAAAGATATGTTTATAAGGCTTTCAGAAAGCTATAACATAACTTTAGTTGAGTGGAATCATGACAATGACCATGTTCATATTTTATTCAAAGCACATCCAAATACAGAAATAACAAAGTTCATCAATGCGTATAAAAGTGCCAGTTCTCGACTAATCAAGAGAGACTTTCCACAAGTGAAAAAGAAACTTTGGAAAGAGATGTTTTGGTCAAGAAGTTTTTGCTTACTCACTACTGGTGGTTCACCAATAGAAGTAGTAAAAAAGTATATCGAAAATCAAGGTGAAAAGTGAGGTGAAATGATATGACAATACATAATAAAGCGTACAAATTTCGTTTGTATCCAACAGAACAACAAGCACATCTTATAAATAAAACTTTTGGGTGTGTGCGATTTGTATACAATAAGATGTTAGCTGAACGAAAAGAAGTGTATGAGAAGCACAAAGGGAATAAAGAAGAACTAAAGAAACAAAAATTTCCTACTCCTGCAAAGTACAAGGCAGAGTTTGAATGGTTGAAAGAAGTGGATTCATTAGCATTAGCGAATGCTCAATTAAACTTGCAAACTGCTTATAAAAATTTCTTTAGTGGTCAAAATGACTTCCCAACGTTCAAAAGCAAAAAGGATAGAAAATCTTATACAACGAATATGGTCAACGGAAATATTATGTTGCTGAATGGTCATATCAAATTACCGAAATTGAAGCTTGTAAAGATCAAACAACATAGAGGAATACCCCAAGACCATGTGATTAAATCATGCACGATTTCCATGACACCCACTGGGAAATACTATGTATCTATCTTGACTGAGTATGAAAAAGAAATCGTGCAGAAAAAAGTGGAAACTGTTGTTGGATTAGACTTTGCTATGTCTGAATTATATGTTAGTAGTGAGAATGAGAAAGCCAATTATCCTCGCTTCTACCGTCAAGTATTAGAAAGATTAGCAGAGGCCCAACGAGTATTATCAAGACGTACAAAAGGCTCAGAGCGTTGGAATAGGCAACGTATTCGTGTAGCTAAATTGCATGAAAAAGTAGCAAATCAACGTAAGAACTTCCTTCATCATAAGTCGAAAGAATTAGTTAACAACTTTGATGTTGTAGCAATCGAAGACTTGAACATGAAACGAATGTCACGAGCACTTAGCTTTGGAAAAAGTGTTACTGATAATGGGTGGGGGATGTTCACGGCTTTTTTAGCCTATAAGTTACAAGAACAAGGCAAACAACTTGTGAAAATTGATAAATGGTTTCCTTCTACAAAGACATGTAGTAGTTGTGGAAGCGTAAAGGATTTAGCACTATCTGAACGAGTGTATGTTTGTGATTGTGGTACATCAATAGATAGAGATTATAATTCTGCAATCAACATCAAAAATGAAGCGATACGCTTGTTAGCATTATCATAAATCGTATCAAAAAACCTATGGAACATGGGAGATAGCTCGCGGTCTTACGACTAATTCGTTAGCTAATAAAAGTAACGACTAACCGAGAAGCCCCCACTTCAAACAGCTCGTAAGAGCATTAAGTGGCGGGTAGTTCACTAGGCAATAATGTATTATCTCCTTCTAGAAAGTAGAAGTTTCACGTTACATAATGAGCAGGACAGAGCATTTGCAAAAAAGAATAACACATTCCGCATTTGTCCCGCATATAATGAATTGAACATTCATTGAGGAGGGGTTCGTATGTCTGAATTTAGAGAAATTATTACGAAAGCAGTTGTGGGAAAAGGGCGTAAGTATATGAAAACAACCCACACTGTTACACCGAATCATCCGCCGACAAGTATTTTGGGGTGTTGGGTTATTAACCATGCATATGAAGCAAATAAAAATGGAAAGCATGTAGAAATCGAAGGATTCTACGATATTAACACATGGTATTCGTATGAAGAAAATACGAAAACAGAAGTCGTGACAGAGCGTGTGCATTACACAGATGATGTGAACATTGGTTATCGTGATAAGAACTTTTCTGGGGAAGATTTAGAAATTGTTGCACGTGTCGTACAACATCCAAATTGTTTAGAAGCTGTTATTTCACCAAATGGAAACAAAATGGCTGTCACTGTGGAACGGGAATTTGTAATAGAAGTCGTGGGTGAAACAAAAATTTGTGTGAGTGTGAATCCGGAGGGCTGTCAAGAAGATGATCAGCAATTTGAAGTTGAAGTTGAAGTAGATGATGATGAGTTTGAAGAACTTGATCCGAACTTTATCATAGAGGAAGAAGAATAAGTTGAAGCTAGGGAGAATCTCTTCCTAGCTTTTTGTATATGTTTCAGATGATGGAACAAAATCATTCGTGTATAATTGTGTTATAATATATTTTTAAAGTGAAAAAGAAAGACGTATGGGGGATCAAAATGGCACAGTACACGCCGATGATGCAGCAATATTTAAAGATCAAGGCAGATTATCAAGATGCCTTTTTATTTTTTCGATTAGGCGATTTTTATGAGATGTTTTTTGAGGATGCTGTAAAAGCAGCACATGAACTTGAAATTACATTGACGAGTCGTGATGGGGGCGGGAGCGAACGGATTCCGATGTGCGGTGTACCGTATCACGCTGCGAAAAACTACATTGAACAACTGATTGAAAAAGGATATAAAGTAGCAATTTGTGAACAAGTTGAAGATCCAAAAACAGCAAAAGGTGTTGTGCGCCGTGAAGTTGTTCAGTTAATTACGCCAGGAACGATGATGGAAGGTCGTACAATAGATGAAAAGGAAAATAATTTTCTCGCAGCACTAGCACATTTTGAAGATGGTTCCTATGCATTAGCATGTAATGACTTAACAACAGGTCAAAATACAGTAACATTGTTAACTGGAACACTTGAAGATGTATTACTAGAAGTATATGCAACGGGTGCGAAAGAGATTGTCGTATCTTCCACGTTCTCTAAGGAAGAATTGGACAAGATGTTAGCAACATTAAAAATGACAGTTTCATATGAGGAAGAAACGAAAATTCCAGAGAGTCTTATACACCTCGTTCAAAATGTAACGCAAACGAAATTAATTGCAGCAGTTGGACGTTTATTTAACTATGTTTTACGAACACAAAAACGTTCACTAGATCACCTGCAACCGGTTGAAATTTATTATACAAATCAATTTATGAAGATTGATGTTCACTCTAAACGTAATTTGGAGCTAACAGAAACCATTCGAACAAAAGAAAAAACAGGCTCCCTATTATGGTTGTTAGATAAAACAAAAACAGCAATGGGTGGACGAATGTTAAAACAGTGGATGGAACGTCCACTCATTCAAAAAGAAAAATTGAAGAACGTTTAGAGATGGTTGAAACGTTTGTGAACGATTATTTCTTACGTGAAGATTTAAAAGAAAAATTAAAAGAAGTATACGACTTAGAACGGTTAGCAGGAAAAGTTTCATATGGAAATGTCAATGCGCGTGATTTACTGCAATTAAAGCGTTCCTTAATGCAAGTTCCGGCTATTTTAGAGGCAGTTAGTCTGTTAGATAATTCTTATGCTGCAAACTTAATTCAAGGTGCTGATCCTTGTGAAAGCTTAACGGCGTTATTAGATAGAAGTATTCAAGAAAATCCGCCACTTTCTATAAAAGATGGTGACATTATAAAAGACGGTTATAGTGAGAAATTAGATCAATATCGCTATGTAAGTAAAAACGGAAAAACATGGATTGCAGAGCTTGAAAAACGTGAGCGTGATATAACAGGAATTAAATCATTAAAGATTGGTTACAACCGTATTTTTGGTTATTATATTGAAGTTACAAAAGCAAACCTTACCGCACTTCCAGAAGGACGCTATGAACGAAAACAAACACTTGCGAATGCAGAGCGTTTTATTACAGACGAATTAAAAGAAAAAGAAACATTGATTTTAGAAGCAGAAGAAAAAATCGTTCAGTTAGAATATGATTTATTCACGGCTCTTCGCGAAGAAGTGAAAGTGTTTATTCCGAAGTTACAGCAATTAGCGAAAATTATTAGTGAACTAGATGTCCTTCAAAGCTTTGCAACTGTAAGTGAAGAAGAACAATTTGTAAAACCAATATTAACGAGTAAACGAGAAATCTTTATTAAAGATGGCCGTCATCCGGTCGTTGAAAAAGTATTAAACGGCAAGTTGTATGTTCCAAATGATTGTATAATGCCTGAAAATATGGATGTTTTTTTAATTACTGGTCCAAATATGTCCGGTAAAAGTACGTATATGCGTCAATTAGCACTTATTACTGTTATGTCGCAAATCGGTTGCTTTGTACCAGCAGCAGAAGCTGTACTCCCTGTGTTTGACCAAATCTTTACGAGAATTGGGGCAGCAGATGATTTAATTTCAGGCCAAAGTACGTTTATGGTTGAAATGTTAGAAGCAAAAAATGCGATTGCGAATGCATCGGAAAGAAGCTTAATTTTATTTGATGAAATTGGTCGTGGTACATCTACGTATGACGGTATGGCATTAGCGCAAGCAATCATTGAGCATATTCATGATCAAATTGGTGCGAAAACGTTATTTTCAACACACTATCATGAATTAACAGTGTTAGAAGAAAGTTTAGATCAACTAAAAAATGTACATGTTTCAGCAATTGAGGAAAACGGAAAAGTTGTCTTCTTGCATAAAATTCAAGAAGGAGCAGCAGATAAGAGTTACGGAATTCACGTTGCTCAGCTTGCAGAGCTGCCAGATAGCTTAATCGCTCGTGCCAAAGAAGTATTAGCGCAGCTTGAAGGTCAAGAGGAAGTAACCATTCCAAAACGAACGGAAGTCAAAGTTCCAGAAGAAATCGTACAAGAACCTGTAGTCGTGAAAGAAGAACTAGAGGCATTGCCGCAAGAAGAAGTGGAAGAAGAATCACAGCTATCCTTCTTTGCGGTGGAACAAACAGCGGAAAAAGAAGACAAGTTTGTACTCGATTCAAAAGAAGCGGCAGTATTAACACAAATCAAAAAAATAGATTTACTAGATATGACACCGCTAGAAGCATTAAATGAACTGTACCGTTTACAGAAAAAGTTGAAGAAAGGATGAGTAAGTAGATGGGGAAAATTCGCAAACTCGATGATCAACTTTCTAACTTAATTGCAGCGGGAGAAGTAGTAGAACGACCTGCTTCAGTTGTAAAAGAACTTGTCGAAAATTCCATCGATGCGAATAGTACATCTATTGAAATCCACTTAGAAGAAGCTGGATTATCGAAAATTCGCATCATCGATAATGGAGATGGAATTGCTGAAGAAGACTGTATCGTTGCTTTTGAACGACATGCAACAAGTAAAATTAAAGATGAAAATGATTTGTTTCGTATTCGGACGCTTGGTTTTCGCGGTGAAGCATTGCCGAGTATTGCATCTGTTAGTGAATTAGAGTTAGTAACGAGCACAGGGGATGCGCCAGGAACACACCTTGTTATTAAAGGTGGCGAGATTTTGAAACAAGAAAAAACAGCGAGCCGTAAAGGAACAGATATTACGGTTCAAAACCTGTTTTTTAACACACCAGCACGTTTAAAATATATGAAAACGATTCATACAGAGCTTGGAAACATAACGGATATTGTATACCGCATTGCTCTATCACATCCAGAGGTCTCTCTGCGTTTGTTTCACAATGAGAAAAACTGCTTCATACATCAGGAAATGGTGATGTAAGACAAGTTCTTGCTGCAATTTACAGCATTCAAGTCGCGAAAAAACTAATTCCAATTGAAGCAGAATCGCTAGACTTTACGATTCGTGGTTATGTAACGTTGCCAGAAGTAACGCGTGCATCTCGTAACTATATGTCAACGATTGTAAATGGTCGTTACGTTCGAAATTATGTCTTAATGAAAGCTGTGCAGCAAGGCTATCACACATTGCTACCTGTCGGACGCTATCCAATTGGCTTTTTATCAATTGAAATGGATCCGATGTTAGTTGATGTGAACGTTCATCCAGCAAAACTAGAGGTTCGATTTAGTAAAGAGCAGGAGCTATTACAGCTTATTGAAAAAACATTGCAAGATGCTTTTAAAAAGATTCAACTCATTCCTGATGCTGGTGTTACGACAAAGAAAAAAGAAAAAGATGAAAGTGTTCAGGAACAGTTTCAATTTGAGCATACAAAACCGAAAGAACCATCGATGCCAAATATTGTTTTACCAAGTGGAATGGATGAGCAAGAAGAAGAAAAGCCAAAGCAACAGTCACCGCTTTGGAATCCACCAAAGCAAGAATGGCAGCCACCACAATCTCTCGTAAAAGAAGAAAACAATTGGCAACCGTCCAAGCCAATTGTAGAAGAACCGCTTCCACAAGAGAATGAGTGGGAAGAGCGTAAGGAAGATTTTGAGTTGGAAGAACTGGAAGAAGTGCAAGAAATCGAAATGAACGGAAACGATTTACCACCGCTTTATCCAATTGGACAAATGCACGGAACATATATTTTTGCTCAAAACGATAAAGGGTTATATATGATTGATCAGCATGCAGCTCAGGAGCGCATTAACTATGAATATTTCCGTGATAAGGTAGGACAAGTTGCACCAGAGGTACAAGAATTACTTGTTCCATATAGAATTGATCTATCACTCAATGAATTTTTACGAGTAGAAGAACAACTAGAAGAACTGAAAAAAGTAGGATTATTCCTAGAACAATTCGGCCATCAATCGTTCATTGTACGTTCACATCCAACATGGTTTCCAAAAGGACAAGAAATGGAAATCATTGATGAAATGATGCAGCAAGTATTGAAATTGAAAAAAGTTGATATTAAAAAACTGCGCGAAGAAGCAGCCATTATGATGAGCTGCAAGGCATCTATTAAAGCAAATCAATATTTAACGAACGATCAAATTTTCGCCTTATTAGAAGAACTGCGAACAACAACAAATCCTTATACATGTCCGCATGGCAGACCGATTATTGTGCATCATTCGACTTATGAACTGGAGAAGATGTTTAAGAGGGTAATGTAGGGGATTTGTTCAAATGGAGAAAAGTCCGCTACTAGGTGTTGATAAGATAAATTTGAATCCATATAATGAAAAAACGCTTCAGACTACTGAAGCGTTTTTTATTTGAATCCAGATAGTTATTTAGTACTACTGAATCATCATTTAAATAAATTTGTTATAGGAGAGGCTAATGCTTCATTAATAAACCAAGAATTAGAGGATAATTCTTCATAAAGTGAATATTGCCAAGTGTTTTTAGCTAGCCTTTTGAAGTTATTAGCTTCTTTTTCTAATTCTGTCTTTAAAGCGTTGGGTTCATCAGTATGGTCCTGAGTTGGACAAACGAATCCGTCGTCACCTCAAACAAACAAATGACTCTTGGAGAGTCGATGAAACATATATCAAAGTAAAAGGATCTGTATCGTGCTGTTGATTCGAAAGGAAACACAATCGATTTTTGCCTAGGCAAAACAAGAGACCAGAAGGCTGCAAAGCGCTTTTTCAAGAAAGCTTTGCGTTCTTTTCATGTTTCGCAGCCTCGTTTTATAACAGTCGATAAGAATCCAGCTTATCCTATAGCAATTGAACAGTTGAAAAAAGAGAAAAGCATACCTGATGGTATGCAACTTAGACAACAAAAATACTTGAATAACATAGTAGAACAAGATCATCGCTTTATAAAGAAGCGAATCCGTTCTATGCTAGGGTTCAAATGTTTTGACACAGCTACATCCATTCTTTCTGGAGTAGAAGCCATGCATATGATTAAAAAAGAACAGATTGATTTACGGGACCAGTCTGTCCAAAATCAGAAAGAATTCATCCATCAATTGTTTGGACTTGCAGCATAAGATACGATTCCGTTAGGAATATATGCGCTTTATTCTCTTTTATTTTATTTTATTTTATTTTTGCACCAGAACCCTTTTTAATGTGTTTTTAAATTAAAGCAAGGGTCTCAGTCAATAACTAATGCTGGGCATAAGATGCACGATAATAGATATGAGGTAAAATTAATTTTTACCAGATTGTTTTAAAATGATATAATTTTCTTAAAATTATATTTATTTAAGTGAGGACTGGTGAAGAGTATGCTGACATTTGGTACAGTTATAAAGCAAAATGCAAGTAAGTACAAAAATAAGCCTGCTGTTATTTTTCAAGATACAATCAAGACATATGAAGAGTTAAACATTCGCGCTAACAAAATCGGAAACGCTTTCTTGGATCGTGGCTTTCGAAAAGGCGATAAAGTAGCTGTCATGTTAAAGAATCATGCTGCTTATGTCGAGATCATGGCCGGGCTGTCCAAAATCGGAGTCATCATTGTACCGATAAACTATCGCCTGGTTGAACCGGAAGTAGAATATATACTAAGAAACTCTGAAAGCCGGGGATTCATTATTTCAAA
The DNA here is from genome assembly GCF_055814245.1 of Bacillus sp. EA-CB0995. Classification (NCBI taxonomy): domain Bacteria; kingdom Bacillati; phylum Bacillota; class Bacilli; order Caryophanales; family Bacillaceae; genus Bacillus; species Bacillus sp. EA-CB0995. The sequence goes on from NZ_CP169269.1 coordinate 1,885,329, forward strand.
AGAATATGAAGGGATTGCCCAAGAGTTGCTTCCAAAAAACTCTCAATTAGACACTATACTGGTAGTGGGTGGTGCGTCCAATGAAAATATGGAAGGGTATGTAGATTTTCTTGCTTCAGGCTGTGATGCGGAACCGAACATTGAGGTTCATGAGAAAGATACTTTCTATCTGGGCTACACTTCCGGTACGACCGGAAAGCCAAAAGGAGTGGTCATTTCCCATCGATCCCGAATACTGACAGGAATGGCCGCAGCTTATGAATACAAGATCGACGAATCAGATATTCACCTTGTTGCCGGGCCCGTTTATCATGCAGCCCCATGGATTTTTCTTGTTATGCAGCTGCTCGTGGGCGGCACCCTTGTCATTCATGAATCATTTAATGCAGAACAAGTGCTTGAAGACATTGAGCGATACCAGATCACAAACACGTTCCTTGCACCAACGATGTACAATTTCTTGATCAACACGAAGGAAGAAACAAAAGCAAAGCATGACATTTCTTCTATGCGTGTGTTGATTTCAGCAGGCTCGCCGCTGCCGACACAAACAAAACTGGATATTCTGGACTTTTTCAAAAAGGCCGATTTGAACGAATTTTACGGTTCGACAGAAAGTGCGATTACACTGAACATTAAACCGGGTGACATTTGCCGGAAAGAACGTTCAGTGGGACATCCTTTCCCGCTTGTGGAATGTGTAATTTTGGATGACGAGAAGAACCCGATTTCGAACGGTGAAGTAGGGGAGCTGTATTTTAAATCACCGTACAACTTAGACGGCTATTATAACAATCCGGATGCTGACGCCGCTTCGTTTTATCATGGTTTTTTTACAGTGGGAGATATGGCGCTGCAGGATGAAGATGGATTTTACTATATTGTAGACCGAAAGAAAGACATGCTGATCAGCGGCGGTGTTAATATTTATCCGCGTGAAATTGAGGAAGTCCTTTATTCACATCCCGGGATTCTCGATGTTGCGGTGATCGGTGTACCGGATGCCGTGTGGGGGAATCGGTTAAAGCCATTGTTGTACAAAGAGAAGGGGCTAATCTCATAGCAGAAGATATCATTGGTTACTGCGAAGGGAAATTAGCCGGCTATAAGAAACCAAAATCGGTAGACTTTGTCCATGAACTCCCACGCAACCCATCGGGGAAAATATTAAAAACAACATTGCGGGATTCCTTTGCAAATGATAGAAAAGGAATCTTTCATATTAATTAATTTTTTCTATTACGGAAACAAGTTGAAAAGCAACTGCGTTGATTAAGCAGTTGCTATTTTTTTATAAAATGGCTCTGTTAAATTTTAATGTTGAAAAATTGCCTTATATTAAGGAAAACCCCATTTATCAGGGTTTTCCCCAATCTTGTTAAAACCAACGTACCTGTTTGTTTAATAATTTCTATCCAAAATTTCTATCTAAAAAAAGGAGTAGATAACTACCCGCCCAAAGAAAATATGCAAGTTTAATTATTATAAACATCGAAAATTCAAATGAAGAAAGTTTTCTTTCACGCTTGGTCTTTTTCAAGTGCCAATAATAAAAGAATGAACATAGAAGTAGCAATAACATAGATAATTCGTTTATGTTTTCTAATAGGTTAATAATGGTTCTGGTGCAAAAATGTTAGTTAGAAACATAGAGTAGCAATTTCTTCTACATTTCTAGCTTATGAAGCTAAACCAAACAATTTATGAATAAATTGTTTTTGATTTTGGGCAGACTTGTCCAGTAAAACAAGTTGTCCTTTTTTCATCATATGCATGGCTTCAACACCACTCAATATAGAAATTGCTGTTTTAAATGACTTGAATCCTAACATAGAGCGAACTCGCCTTTTAATAAACCGGTGATCTTGTTCCACTATATTATTGAGATACTTCACTTGCCTAATTTGGATGCCTTCTGGCATCTTTTTTCTTCTTTTAACTCCTCAATTGCTACTGGATAAGCTGGATTCTTGTCTACAGTAATGACACGAGGAGTGGACACATGCGAAAAAGCCAAGGCCTTTTTGAAAAAGCGCTTGGCTGATTTAGCATTTCTATTCTTGCTCAGATAAAAATCAATCGTGTTTCCTTCTGAATCGACTGCACGGTATAAATACATCCATTGCCCTTTTACCTTAATATAGGTTTCATCGACTCTCCACGAATCATTTGTTGATTTAAGATGATGTCGTACTTTCTCTTCTAATTGAGATTCATATTGATGAACCCAGCGCATAATCGTTGTGTGAGCAATGGATACACCTCTTTCTTCCATCATTTCCACTAGGTTTCGAAAGCTCAAATTGTACCGTAGGTACCACCTTACTATTAATAAGATGAGTTCAGGCTGATAATGCTTCCATTTGAACAAATTTTCCTTTTCCATACTGGTCACGCACCTTTTCTAGAGTAGTAATATCAGTATGTCCAAGTTTAAGAGATTTTTTGCACCAGAACCCTATTTTTAATTATTCATAGAGGAGTAGTCCTCATTCCGACTGATTGACAAGTAATACTGCATAAAACACAAGGCAATGAATAGTATAGGAAGTGGCAAATGGGATATTTGAGGGGGATTTCAATGAAACGGTTTGTTCGTTATTGGTGTCAATCAATGATAGGGACAGGTTCACATTTTCTTCATGTAAGAAAGATGGCCCTTGCAACTCAGTTGGTAATCATAGCCTTATTAAGTACATTTGCTACCATATTTCAATCAGCAGGGGGCATTATGCCGGGGATAGGATTTCTAATTAGTTGTCTAGCGACATTACCTATTTTTTAGCTACTTGCTTTTCTATCCGTCAAGGAATCCTTTCTTATATCCTTACGATTTTCCTCTTATTTATTATCCAGCCGAGTGAACTTATTATCTTTCCCTTTACAACAGGTTTATTAGGTGTAACGCTGAGTGTGGCTTTTTTACAATTAAAGAGGAGAATGATGGTCGTTTCTTTTTCAGCAGCATGTTTACTCGTGGGGATTATGATTATCCTGTACGTATTCCGTTTTCCGGTGTTAGGTCCTACGGTTGATACAACTATGGATCCAAAGGTTATTGCATTAATATTTATATTAAGTTTTCTTTACTGCTGGATGTTCGCAGAGATTTGTAGAATGTTCATAAATAGGTTGTATCAGGTGCTGTCTTGAAATTGGGGTGGAGGTCTTTTCAAATGAATAAGCGTTGTAATAACTTAGAAAAGTCCCTTCAGAAATCTGAGGGGACTTTTCATTCACGTAATCAATGTTATCGGTAGTTCCTTATTAGAGGTTAGTTTTTGCCTACTCCATTATTAAACGGCGTTTTTTTTGTCAGTACGAGCTCTGCAGTGATTGGTAAATGATCAGATGCAAGAGTGTCTATGACTTCCCCAGTACGAATTTTGACATCTTCAGAAGTAAAAATATAGTCGATGCGACTTGTTGGTTTATCTGCAGGAATAGTATAGTCCTCATTTTGACCGAGTTCGGCAAATACGTCTTTATATTGTGCAGTCATCTTCAGAATTTCCGTGCTTTTAGGGGCGGCATTGAAGTCTCCCGCAAAGATTTTTGTTCCTTCTTTTTGTTTTGCAATGTCGAGTATTTCTCTTATCTGCAGATCCCTTTGTTCTGATCTCCTATGATCAAGGTGAGTGTTGTAGAAATGAATGTGGTTTCCTTTCACGTTAATCACAGTTTCCAAAAGACCGCGCTGCTCTGTCGGGTTTACTGGATATGGAATATTAGTGAGCAGATGATTTTGAGAAGAAAGGATAGGATATTTGCTTAACACGGCCGTTCCATATTGCCGACGGTGTTCTCCTTCCTGTAAAGGTTCATAGTCAAGATTTGCAGCATATGCATAGTGCATTCCTAAATAATTTGCTAACCATTTTGCTTGATCTTCGAAATTACTGCGCTTCGAAAAATGATTATCTATTTCTTGCAAACCGATAATATCAGCATCTGATTGTTTAATAACTTCTGCAATTCTTTTCAAGTCCAAAATAGCATCTGTACCTTCTCCATGATGAATATTATAAGACATGACTTTAATTCCAACCTCGTTGCCTCTTTCAAATACGGGCGGTTCTGCCGCAAGCGTTTTACTGTTGTACGAGAACATAGGAATCAGCAATAAAATAAAAGCAAAAATAAATGATTTCTTAAACAAGTCTAACACCCTCTCAAAGTTTTCTATTAACTTACTTTTAAAGAGTAAAATATTTTTATTGTCAAAATATAAGAATTTTGTAAAAACTACGTAAAAATCCCTTGAATTTGAGAGACTGAAAAACTCATATGTAAACAAAAACAATATTATCCTTTAACAGAAATTTTCATAATGAATACTATATACATGTGAGATTTACATAGCATTTCATTATCAGTAGTCAATCTATCTAGAAAAATAGAAAATCCCCCTCAGAAAATCTGAAGGGAATTTCTATTTTTTATATGAAAAATAAAATATTCTACAATTTAATACAAAAAACGACTAAAAAGATAGAATTTTCTGTTTTTTTGTTGCAACATGACGATTTTCATGTTATTATAAGAGCAATCACAAGATAGGTGGTGATATCCTCTTAAAATTAACAGAATATTCAAAAAGTGCGTGATTGTCGGTCGTTATCGTTATTTGCTTCTTCTTGCATTTCCCTACAAAAAGAGTATTTTTAAGGTTATTTTTGTAGGGAAATAAAAACATTCCCTTTAGAGAATGTTTTACTACCATCAATTCTAATATAAGCAGTAAAAAAGCACTTGAAAGAGTGCTTTTTTACCTTTTCTTTCACTTTTTTTACAAAGAATTAGGGAGGGATAAAACATGTGGATCTCTACACTACTATTAAATGCATTTATTATTATAATTTGTATCCTTAGTTATCAAGTGTTTTGGTTAGACAAAACTGAAAAAAAAGCACGCAACAATATATTAATTTCTTTTCTTGCATCCATTGCAATTATTCTTTGTATGACCTTCCCAATTCATTTTCACGCTGGGTATATTTATGATCTGCGCTTTATTCCTATTCTTTTAGTTTTACTATATGGAAACACAAGAAGTATAATTTTTATCAGTATTGTATATTTTTCATATAGATTTTACTTAGGTGGAACTGGCTTTTTTTCATCAGTTATTATATATGGTATTTTTATAATTACTATTACAATATTTCATCATTTTCTCCGCATTCATTTCGAAAGAAAAAAAACAGTATTCAACATACTACTTATTTTAATTTGTACCAGTTTTCTTTCGGTTTTTGCTGTAATAAATCAAATTGAAATAATTGGTAAAATACAATTTGATTTTATTAAATTATTAGCTAATTATATAATAATTAATATTTTCACAGGATTATTATCTATTTATTTGGTAGAAGGAATGATAGAAAAGTTTAAGATGAAAGAAAAAATTCAAAGAGCAGAGAAATTTTGTCTAATTAGTGAGTTAGCTGCATCTATTGCACATGAAATCAACAACCCAATCACTACTGTATACGGATTCGCTCAATTACTTCATAGAAGTGAAACCTTAAAAGCATCTCAAGATAACTACTTGGAAATTATGTTAGTCGAACTAGAAAAAGTACAGTGCATTATTAATAATTATTTATCTTTAACAAAACCACAAAATATAATAAAAGAATCGATAAATATTAAGCAACTTTTTCATCAAGTAAAAAATAGTATTTTACCACTTGCACTCTCACATAATGTTGAAATAAAAAGCAATATCACAAATTCTGTATACATAAATGCTAATCCAGAAAAATTAAAACAATGTTTAATTAACATTGCACAAAACGGAATTGAAGCTATGCAAAATGGTGGAGTATTACAAATTAATATACAAAAAATAAAAAATAATATTGTAATTGATATTATTGATTCAGGAATAGGAATGTCTTCTCAAGAAATTAAAAGAATTGCCATGCCATTTTATTCAACTAAAGAAAAAGGAACCGGACTTGGCACTATGGTCGCTTATAGCATCATTAAAGAATTAAACGGAGATATAGAAATAAAGAGTAAAAAAGGAAAAGGAACACATTTTTCTATCATTATACCTTGCTAATAATTCTTATGAAATAAAATGGAGGAGTTAATAGATGAAATCTGAAAGTATGACACACCATTTTCAAACATTAAGACAGCAACGACATTGTTTTTTTCAAAAAATACAATTTATCTCAAATGATAAACTATGGGATCAAAAAGAAGGAAAATGGTCTATTGGCGAGCACATATACCATCTATATTTAATTTTAAGAATGGTTAAAGTTGCAACAAAATTTTCTTTTGTTCTTATTCCGTATGCAAAAATGAGAAGAAAGAAATCATTTGCTAATCAAATACATGATATTTATGCAGAATATAAAGAGAAGCATGGAAGAGGGATGAGAGCGCCTTTCATTTTAGTGCCACGGAAAAAAGTGATTCATACTATGGATAAAGAAGAGTTAAAGAGATTGCTGTTAAATGAGACGGATAAATTGAGAGAATTAGTTATAAATATTGAAGAAGATATTGCTGGACATATTGTGTTCTTGGATCCAATGGCCAACTATCCTAACTTAATTCAGGCTATTCAACTTTTAGCAATACATGAAGAGCACCATTATAAAATTATCGAAAAATATTATAGCGACATGATTAATGAATCTGGTGCTGAAGATAAGAAAAAGGTACAATTTTGAGATGTTCCCCAAGAAGTAACATAAGTGACGTATGTGTATGACGTCAATTGCGAAAGCGAATTTTTTTGCACCAGCTTTTTTAATTGCTTTAGAAAAATGATTGTGCACATAACTTGGATTGAGAGGATTACTTTTTTTATTTGTTGTAAAATATACAAAACAGCATGACAGTAAAATGTCATGCTGTTTTGTATGTTCTTTAATTGTATGTCTCTACATATTTTTCTAGATGATTTTGTATGAGATAAAGCACTACTAGTCATTATTTTTAACTTGAACGTGCTTGTTCCGCATTGCAAAGTAAATTGGAAGACCTAAAGCAGTTAAGCCTATACCACATAATGCTAGCGACGTTTGTGTGAAAAGAGTATTAATAACGATAAATGATCCGCCGATAATAGATATTAACGGTATAATGGGATATAGAGGTACTTTGTAAGGACGCACAAGTTCTGGTTCTCTTTTACGCAAAATGAATACTGCTATAAATGTCATTGTATAGAATATCCATATAACAAACACTAGCATATCTGTTAAAGTATTAAATCCACCGATCACCATCATGATGATAGAAACGCATAAGATAAATAATCCAGAATTATAAGGAACTCGACTATTGCTAGATAATGTAGCAAACCATTTACTAAAAGGTAGTTTGTTTTCTAATGCCATTGCATAAGGAATGCGCATTCCTGTCATGATATATCCATTGATTGTTCCAAATACGGAAATTAAAATACCGATTGTAACTAATTTTCCTCCCATTGCTCCAAACAGAATTGTCGCTACTTCAGATGCAGGTGTATCAGTTCCTGCAAGCGATGTTGCAGACATAACCATAAGGAAAGCAATATTAATAAGTAAGTAAACAACCATAACAGTAGATAATCCGATTACGATTGCTTTAGGCAAGTCTTTTTTAGGATTTTTCATTTCCCCAGCGATATTTCCTACATGAATCCATCCATCATAAGCAAACATTGTTGCAAGTAAGCCAGACCCAAGCGCGGATATAACTGATTTACCTGGTCCTGCTTCCACTGGAAACAGTTGAAGAGTCACGTCGCCTTTGTGTAGTAACCCAAAAATAATAAGTAATGCTAAAGGTAGTAGTTTACATATAGTCGATACGGTTTGAATTCCTCCAGCTGCTTTCGCACCTAAGAAGTTCATCAGCGTTACAAATGTTGCGGTAACAACAGCAATTCCAATAATCATCATTTTATGTTCATTTGCATTTAATCCAAATAAACTAACTGCTTGTGTTCCAAATATAATAGCAAGTGCTGCAATATTGGCTGGGAAGTAAATGACTGTTTGTGCCCAGCCTAGTAGGAAAGCAGTTAAGTTTCCATAAGTACGCTTTAAATATGCCATCATTCCACCTGTTTCAGGAATAGCTGCCGATAATTCAGCAGCAGTTAAACCTGCGCAAACAGTGAGTATTCCACCGATTACCCATGCGAGTAATCCTAAACTCGCTGTTCCGGTTGCACCGTATAATGCAGTAGGCTTAAAAAATACACCTGCCCCAATAACGGTACCAATAACAGTGGTTAATGCTGCAAAGAAGCCAATTTCTTTTTTTAGTTGTGCTTGTGACATAATAATCACTCCTGTTTGGAAAAATACATACAATCTCTGATGAATTCATTTTTATTTCAATTTTAATAGTATATCCTCTCATTTTTTTAATAGTGCTTTATAAAAATTTAATTTCGTTTGTGATATAATTCACAATTTTATAGAAATTAATACAAAGTATTTCTATATTTATATGTGAAAAAATTCACAAAAATAATTAAAAAAATAAAATTGCATTTCATTTGAATTCATAAGAGATGTTACTCGTGACAAAGTCTAGCACAGGTTGAAAACGGATTCAATGCCTATTTGAATGAAAAAAATTATTTCAAAATAAATAAAAACATTTTGTGAAATATTTCACAAAATGTTGACTCATCATTTTTCTGAGTGCTATCTTGTAGGTGTAAACAGGCGATTCAGACAAATGAGGAAATATAGAAACGTTTGATATATTCCGCAATTTTATTTGGGTCGTATAACAAATAATGTAATTTACATTACATTTAATAAGGATGTGTCAACATGAAAATTGGCGTAGTAAAAGAAATTAAAAAAGGTGAAGCACGTGTTGGGATGACACCAGAAAATGCCCAGAAATTAATTAAAGCTGGACATAAAGTCTTAGTCGAAAAAGATGCTGGTGTGGGATCAGGTTATACAAATGAAGAATATACGAATGCAGGTGCTACTTTAGTAAATCAAGAGCAGGCCTGGGATGTTGATATGGTAGTAAAAGTAAAAGAACCTTTAGCGGAGGAATATAAATATTTTAAGAAAGATTTAATTGTTTGGGGATTTTTACATCTAGCAGCTTCAAAAGAATGTGTTGAAGCGATGAGAAAGGCGGGAACAACCGCAATTGCTGGAGAAACAATTAGTGAAAATGGAGTTTTAACGTTATTAAAACCGATGAGTGCCATTGCTGGGCGCCGGGCAGTATTTATGGGAGCTTATTATTTAGAAAAACAACATCAGGGAGAAGGTATTTTATTATCAGGAATAGATGGTATTCCTGCTGGTAATGTTGTCATTTTAGGCGGAGGCAATGCGGCAATTAATGCTTGTGATATGGCTGTTGGAATTGGTTGTCATGTAACGATTTTAGAGTTAAATAAAACACAGATTACTTATTTACAAGAAAAATATGCAAATGCTCCAGTTGAAATCATGGAATCTAATACTGAGAACTTAGAGAAAACAATTAAAAATGCAGACTTATTTATTTCAACCATTTTAATTCCAGGTTCTAGACCACCAAAAATTGTGAAAGAGTATATGGTTCAGTCTATGAAACCGGGAAGTATTATTGTTGATATTGCAATCGATCAAGGCGGGACAGTTGAAACGATTGATCACTATACAACACATAATGATCCTATATTTATTAAGCACGATGTCATACACTATGCTGTGCCAAATATGCCTGGAGCGACTCCACGTACTTCTACTATGGCATTAGCGAATGGAAATATTGATTATTTATTAGCGATTGCTAACAATGGTTTAGAAGAGACAATCCAAAACAAACCTGCATTAGCATATGGTATCAATATTTATAAAGGAACCATTACTTATGAGAATTTAGGAACAACGTTAGGGTTAGATTATAAACAATTGAAAGAAGTGTTAATATGATTACTAAAACTTTACCACTAACCATTGTTGATATAAAAAAAGCCAAACAAGTTCTTGATAGAAATGCTCGTAAAACACCGCTTGTTAAATCGTTTTATTTAACAAGCAAAACAGGTGGGGAAATATATTTAAAATTAGAAAATATGCAATTAACAGGATCATTTAAATTTCGCGGGGCGTTTAATAAAATTTCTAATTTAACAGAAGAAGAAAAAGCTCGTGGAGTTATTGCTTGTTCAGCTGGAAACCATGCACAAGGTGTTGCACTATCTTCACACTTACTTGGAATTAAAAGTAAAATTGTGATGCCAACTTCTGCTCCAAAGGCGAAAGTTGAAGCGACGAAAGGATATGGTTCAGAAGTCATTTTATATGGTGATACGTTTGATGATGCGAAAGCGAAATGTGAAGAAATTATAAAAGAAACGGGAGAAACATATTTACATCCATATGATGATGTAGAAGTAATGGCAGGTCAAGGAACAATTGGCTTGGATATTCTTGATGATATGTGGGATGTTGATACAGTACTTGTACCGATTGGCGGCGGCGGAATTATTGCTGGAATCGCGGTAGCACTTAAATCTTTTAATCCTTCTATCAATATAATTGGTGTTCAAGCTGATAATGTTCATGGAATGAAAGCTTCGTATGATAAAGGCGAAATCGTAGAGCACTATGAAGCACCTACTATAGCTGATGGGTGCGCAGTAAAAATTCCAGGAACCTTAACTTTTAAAATTGTGAGAGAGTTAGTAGATGATATTGTAACTGTATCAGAAGAAGAATTAGAAGTAGCTATGAAAGATTTATTACAACGTGGAAAAGCTGTTGTAGAAGGTGCTGGAGCATTAGCGACAGCTGCTCTCCTTGCAGGGAAAGTTGATCCATATATAAAAGGGAAAAAAGTAGCTGCGATTATTTCTGGTGGAAATGTTGATTTAACTCGTATTTCTAGTGTTTGTGAGCATTTCTTTGCAAATGAAGTAAAGTAGTGGTACGAAAATTGTAAAATACAAAATGAGACTGAACGATAGGTTCATAGAATACGAGAAGAGCTAAGAGATAGAACCTCTTAGCTCTTCTTCGTAAAAGGGGCACGTTCAATGTTTTTACATCAACGGATGAGAACTATCTGTCTTTCTTTGATTATTAAACTTGTAATGAGGTATAATACAATATAGTGAATAAATGCGACTTCTTCAATTCATATTGTTTGTCAGTAATGTGAAATATAAATAACTTTTTATATTTAGTTTGAAAAAGTGTTGAAGAAGCAGCATATTTCATATTACTATTTTTATGTAGATTCAAAGCTGAAAGAGAGTGAAACAAGTATGGGCCGTAAGTGGAACAATATTAAAGACAAAAAAGCGTCAAAGGATGCAAATACAAGTCGTATCTATGCAAAATTTGGACGTGAAATTTATGTAGCAGCAAAACAAGGTGAACCAGATCCAGAATCCAATCAGAATTTAAGAGTGGTACTTGAGCGTGCAAAAACGTACAGCGTACCGAAAACAATTATTGACCGTGCGATTGAAAAAGCAAAAGGTGGTTCAGAAGAAAGCTATGACGAACTTCGTTATGAAGGCTTTGGACCAAATGGATCAATGGTAATTGTAGATACATTAACAAATAACGTAAATCGTACTGCAGCAGATGTGCGTGCTGCGTTTAGTAAAAACGCTGGTAACATGGGAGTAAACGGATCAGTAGCGTATATGTTTGATGCAACAGCTGTAATTGGTCTTGAAGGCAAAACAGCAGATGAAGCGCTTGAACTTTTAATGGAAGCAGATGTAGATGTGCGTGATATTTTAGAAGAAGAGGAAGCAGTTATCGTTTATGCAGAACCGGATCAGTTCCATGCGGTACAAGAAGTATTTAAAAATGCTGGTATAACGGAATTTACAGTTGCAGAACTAACAATGCTTGCGCAAAATGAAGTAACACTTCCAGAAGATGCACAAGTGAAATTTGAGAAAATGGTTGATGCATTAGAAGATTTAGAAGATGTTCAGCAAGTGTACCACAATGTTGATTTAGGTGAATAATATAGAAAAACAGACCTTTGTTTTGTAACAAAGGTCTGTTTTTTTAGAGTGTTCATTGAAATTTAAAGGCTCTTTTCGTATAGATTGTTGTTTTTTTGCGATAAAAATAAGACTTCAGATTAAATCCAGTTCTTAGGTATTTATGAATGCTTTCTTCGTATGGCTGTTCAAGAATAATAAAGTTATTTAAAAGATAATAAAATAGCAGTGCACATTGATTTTGATATAAAACAACGTGTGATATGAAGTATAACTTTGCATAAAATGCAGATTTATGCTTTCTTTCTCCTATGTTGAAACGGATGGAGGCTGCAAAGTTAATTAACCAAAAGCTCAGCAGCATGCGGTGCAATTATGCTTGTCAACGCATAGTTTCGTGATTAAACGAATATATCCAAAAAAGTATTAAGTACTGTGACTCTTTTATGATTTTTATATTGTGTATTTTTGGATTAAACGCTATAATTACAGTGTTAAAGATGGAAACGTGATATGACCTGTTACGACTCTATCATTTTATTTACAAATAAATGGATTGGTATTTTAGCAAGATGTGCTAATGAACTACTCCACCATGATGATAGCGTACCTATTAATTCGGTGCGTATATTTTCGTGGTGGAGTTTTTTTATTCTCAAAAGGGGGAACGACCATGAACGACAGCATGGTTCATATTACAATCGACGGCAAAGAATATACAGCTGAGCCCGGTTCAACTATATTGGGTATCATTAATCAGAACGGGATTGAACATCCACAAATCTGTCACGTGCCTGAAGTGGATCCTATTCAAACGTGTGATACTTGTATTGTAGAAGTTGATGGAAAACTTGTGCGATCCTGCGGGGCAGTAGCGACGAACGGTATGAATATTGAGTTGTCCTCTATTAGTGCAAAGGCAGCACAAACGGAGGCGATGGACCGCTTATTGGAAAATCATTTACTTTATTGTACGGTCTGTGACAACAATAATGGGAACTGCAAATTGCATAATACGGCAGAATTAATGGAAATTGAGCATCAAAAATATCCTTACAAACCAAAAGTAGATGTAGGCGAGGTTGATATGTCTCATCCATTCTATCGCTATGACCCTAATCAGTGTATCGCGTGCGGTCAATGTGTAGAGGTCTGTCAGAACTTGCAAGTAAATGAAACATTGTCTATTGATTGGGAGGCAGAGCGTCCTCGTGTTATTTGGGACGACGGAGTGGATATTAACGATTCTTCATGTGTTAGTTGCGGTCAATGTGTAACTATTTGTCCTTGTAATGCTTTGATGGAGAAATCAATGCTTGGAGAAGCTGGATTTATGACTGGGCTGAAGCCGGACATTCTTGAGCCTATGGTTGATCTTATAAAAGAAGTTGAACCTGGATACAGCGGTATTTTCGCTATATCAGAAGTAGAAGCTGCCATGCGTGAAACTCGTACGAAGAAAACGAAAACTGTATGTACGTTCTGTGGTGTAGGGTGCTCATTTGAAGTGTGGACGAAGGGACGTAAAATTCTTAAAGTACAACCAACTTCTGAGGCACCGGTTAATGCAATTTCTACTTGCGTAAAAGGAAAATTTGGTTGGGATTTCGTAAATTCTGAAGAACGACTCACTAAGCCTTTAATTCGTAAAAATGGAACATTTGTTGAATCAACTTGGGAAGAAGCACTTGAATTAGTGGCAAATAAATTAGGATCCATTAAAGAACAATACGGTAAAGGATCTGTAGGCTTTATTTCTTCTTCTAAAATTACGAATGAAGACAACTATGTCATTCAAAAATTAGCTCGACAAGTGTTCGAAACGAACAACGTGGATAACTGCTCTCGTTATTGTCAATCACCAGCAACAGATGGATTGTTCCGTACAATTGGTATGGGTGGAGATGCAGGAACGATTAAAGATATTGCACAAGCAGGTCTTGTTATTATCGTTGGTTCAAATCCAACAGAAGGTCACCCGGTTTTAGCTACTCGCGTGAAACGTGCGCATAAACTTCACGGTCAAAAACTAATTGTTGCAGATCTTCGTAAAACCGAAATGGCAGAGCGCTCAGATATCTTTATCAGTCCAAAGCAAGGAACAGACCAAGTATGGTTAATGGCTGTTACGAAATATATGATTGATCAAGGTTGGCATGATCAACAGTTCATCGACGAGAATGTAAACTTCTTTGAAGATTTCAAAGATAGTCTTGCAGAATATACGCTTGAATATGCAGAAGAGATTACAGGCATTTCAAAAGAAACTCTCGTTCAAATGGCAGAAATGATTCGTGATGCAGATGGTACTTGTATTCTTTGGGGAATGGGTGTAACTCAAAATACTGGTGGTTCAGATACTTCCGCTGCGATTTCAAACTTACTTCTTGCAACAGGAAATTATCGTCGCCCAGGTGCTGGTGCATATCCGCTTCGAGGTCATAATAACGTACAAGGTGCTTGTGATATGGGAACTCTCCCAGGCTGGCTTCCAGGATATCAGCACGTTACTGACGATGTGGAACGTGCGAAATTTGAAATAGCTTACGGGGTAAAAATTGATAACAAACCAGGTCTTAACAACATTCAAATGCTTCACGCAATTGAGGAAGGGAAAATGAAAGCCATGTATCTTGTTGGAGAGGATATGGCTCTTGTAGACTCTAACGCAAATCATGTACATGAAGTTCTATCAAGCCTTGATTTCTTTGTCGTTCAAGATGTATTCCTTTCTAGAACTGCTCAATACGCCGATGTAGTGTTACCAGCAGTGCCATCTCTTGAAAAAGAAGGTACTTTTACAAATACAGAACGTCGTGTACAAAGACTATATCAAGTACTTCCTACACTAGAAGATGCGAAACCAGACTGGTGGATCGTACAAGCGATTGCAAATAAATTAGACGCAAACTGGAACTATAGTCATCCAAGTGAAATCTTTGCTGAAATGGCAAGTTTATCGCCACTTTTCGCAAAAGCAAACTATGAAGTGCTTGAAGGTTGGAACAGTTTCCATTGGGGAAGCTTTGAAGGAACGAATACGCCGCTCCTTTTCCTAGATGGATTTAACTTCCCAGACAAAAAAGCTCGTTTCGCCATAGCTGACTGGGTACGTCCTGCTGAATTCCCAGCGGAATACGATCTTCACATTAATAATGGTCGTATGCTTGAACATTTCCATGAAGGTAACATGACAAATAAATCAAATGGTATTCAAACTAAAGTGCCTGGTGTCTTCGTTGAAGTTTCTCCAAAACTTGCACAAGAACGTGGAGTTAAAACTGGTTCGTTAGTGCGCCTTGTTTCTCCTTTTGGAGCACTTAAATTACGTGTGCTTGTAACGGATCGTGTAAAAGCAAATGAGCTTTATTTACCGATGAACTCGACGGACAAAGAATCGGCGATTAATTTCTTAACTGGTCCTGCGGTCGATCAACGTACGAATACACCTGCATATAAACAAACGAAAGTTCGTATGGAAGTGTTACAAGTAGAAGGTGAAAATCCGATGCCAAAAGCGAATCCACGTAACAAAAAGCGTCACCCTCAAAATGGGATTGAGGTAAGTCGTAAGTGGGCTCGTCCAGGATACGTGCACTTAACGGATAACTAGGGAGGAGAAAAAATATGGCAGCACCTATTAGAGCTATCCAAAAGCAGGAGCTAACTGAGGAAGAACAAAAACAACAAAAGCTAGAAGATTTAAAAGCACTTCTAGCTAATAATGAAGAAGCTTTAAATCAAATGTTTAATATTGTAGGTGAACTGAATGACATTGGGATGCTAGAAGCTGCAAATTCGATGCTTAAAGCGAAAGAACAAATCGCAAAAATTGTTCTAGGACAAGTCACTCGCGAACCAGTTACGAATTTAATTAATAATATGATGGGCGCTGCAGGAGCTTTAACAGAACTTGATCCGGATCTTACTAAAAAACTTGTAAGTAGTGTATTAACAGGTATGGATGAAGGAAACCAACATCTGCAAAGTAATAAAAAAGTAGGAATACTGGACCTTATGAAAGTACTTAAGGATCCAGATATTAACCGTGCTATCGGATTCGGTCTTCATTTCTTAAAAGGTATGGGTAAAGGGTTAAAAGACGAATAGGTAAGCAACAATAACATTATTTCATATGTTGTATACATGTTTGAAATAATTCTAAAAGATGAGCCTTTTCGTCTAATTATTTGAGTGGAATAATTTAGACGAGAAGGTCATTTTGTTAAAATGTTTATGATGAAGTAATATTTGAAAACGTATTATTGATTAACTGGGGAGGAATGAGAGAATGTCAAAAATGGTACATGAATTTAATGATATGATACGAAAGCTTCGAAAGGATTTGTTCGGAAAAGGGCCGGAACGAATTCATACTGTATTTGCTGAGAATATGGCTATTGCCACACTTTATGGGAATTTGACACCTACTGAGAAATTCATTTCGGGAACTATGGATGGTGCGGAAATGGTTCATATGGCTCGAACGAAAATGATTCAGGAGGTTTATGCTGTCAATTCTCGTGAACATTTGGAGGAACTTGTTGGTGCGAAATTAGTTCATCTGTTTTCGGATATGAAAGTGGACGAAGATATTGCAGTTTCAGTGTTTGTATTTGATAAAAATATAACGTGAGAGAAGGATACTGATCGTGAAATCGATACAGGTGGAACGGGAAATTTTCCGTTATGAGCAAGGGGAGTTTAAACATATAGAGGACAGCATTGTAACAGAGTTTCCAGTTACAGTTAAAATTAACGGACAGGAATTTGTTACAATGGTTAGTACTCCAGAATATATTGAAGATATGGTAATAGGCTTTTTAGCATCTGAAGGTATTATCCGAAAGTATGAAGATATTGATGAAATATGGGTACAGGAGAAAGAAGGATATGTACATGTAACAACGACAAAAATCAATCCTTATTATCGTGACATCCAAAATAAACGTTATATTACTTCATGCTGTGGAATGAGTAGACAAGGATTTGTTTTCGCAAACGATGCGCTGACTGCGAAGAAGATGAATGATATTCGCGTAAAGATCTTTGCCCAGGATTGTTTTCGATTAATGAATGATATGCAGCAATCTGCGGCTACTTTTCAGCATACGGGCGGAGTTCATAATGCTGCTTTATGCGATGTGAATGGGATTGTTTTAAGCCGAATGGATATAGGAAGACATAACGCTTTAGATAAAATTTACGGCCATTGTTTAAAAAATAACATTTCTATTGGTGATAAAATTATTGTTTTTAGTGGCCGTATATCTTCAGAAATTCTATTGAAAGTTGCGAAAATTGGCTGTGAAGTAATATTGTCAAAATCCGCTCCAACTGAGTTAGCACTACAGCTAGCAGAACAGTTAGGGATTACTACAATAGGCTTTATTCGTAATCAATCCTTAAATGTATATACTCATCCAGAGCGGGTTGTAAATATTAAGTAAATCAAAATGGCTAACAAATAAAACTTGTACGGAATTATAAAATATGTAGAAGCGAGGCAATAAACATGAAATCTGTCACATTAGACAAATTGCATCGTCCTTTAAAGGATTTGCGTATTTCTGTTACCGATCGCTGTAATTTTCGCTGTCGATATTGTATGCCAGAGGAAATATTTGGTCCTGACTATTCTTTTTTGTCTAATGATAAAATTTTATCTTTTGATGAAATTGAAAGGGTAACACGTATTTTCGTTTCTTTAGGTGTAAGAAAGTTGCGTATTACTGGGGGAGAGCCTTTACTTCGGAAAAACCTTCCTGAGCTAATCGAGCGACTTAACAAAATTGATGGAGTAGAGGATATTGGTTTAACTACAAATGGGTCCTTACTCAAGAAGTTTGCTGCTGATTTGTATAAGGCGGGTTTATCACGTGTGACAGTTAGTTTGGATTCTTTGGAAGAAGAGCGTTTTGCTTATTTAAATGGTAATAGAAGTAAAGTGAAAACGGTTCTTGGAGGAATACAGGCTGCAGCGGAAGTCGGGATGAAAATCAAAATGAACATGGTTGTCCAAAAAGGAAAAAATGAACAGGACATCATTCAGATGGCGCAATACTTTAAAGAGAATAAGCATATTCTTCGATTTATTGAATATATGGATGTCGGGAATTATAACGGCTGGGAATTAGACGAAGTAATCTCTAAACAAGAGATATTAGAGACTATTCATAAAGTTATGCCGCTTGAACGAATTGAAGCAAACTATTCTGGCGAAGTCGCCACGCGCTATCGTTATATCGATAGCGATGAGGAAATAGGAATTATTTCATCTGTAACAGATTCTTTTTGTTCATCATGTACAAGAGCTCGTATTTCCGCGGAAGGAAAGCTATATACTTGTTTGTTTGCTTCCAAAGGAAATGATCTTAGAGAATTACTTCGTTCCGGGTATACCGATGAGGAGATTACCGATGTTATTCGTGACATTTGGAATAATCGTTCAGATCGCTATTCAGATGAACGGTTGAGCGATACAAATAAAAAAACATTGCCAAAAATTGAAATGTCGCATATTGGTGGTTGAGAAATAAGTGATATGTTAGGATGACATTCAAAACACCATGAAAGAAGGTTATATGTAGCTTCTTTTTGTTATAGCAGATAACGCTTGAATATACGAAGTGGAAAGTGTGCAAGTCCTGCAGATTTTCTATTTTATAGTAAAAGTGATGATTGATATCTCTGTAAGAGAAGTGCAGGGAGATTAAGCAGCATTCAAAAATCCTTACTATGTTAAGGGTTTCTTGAAGCTGTTTTTTTATTTGAAAAAATGGAGGAATTGGTTATGGCATTTCATAAACCGGAAAAAATCGCTGAGCTTGTGATTGAAGCCGGTGTCCAAAAGGTAAGGCAATCGCTATCCGCCATGCTTATTCTTGGTTTTTTAGGAGGAGCATTCATTTCGTTAGGGTTTTTGCTTAATATTCGAGTTCTTGGTAATTTACCGGAGCAATGGGGAAGTCTAGTGAATTTTTTGGGAGGAGCAGTTTTTCCTATAGGACTTATGCTCGTTGTCCTGGCAGGAGGAGAATTAATTACGGGAAACATGATGTCAGTGTCCATGGCCCTGTATGCACGAAGAATTTCATTGAAAAGTGTGTTAAATAATTGGGTTTGGATAACTTTAACTAATTTTGTTGGTGCACTTTTCGTAGCTTATTTTTTCGGTCACCTTGGCGGGTTGACGGAGGGGGCATATTTAAATAAAACAGTAGCAATAGCCCAAGAGAAATTACATGAATCGTTTGGGAAAACATTAATTTCAGCAATCGGTTGTAACTGGCTTGTTTGTCTTGCAATTTGGTTGGCTCATGGAACTAACGATTTTGTTGGGAAAATTATCGGAATTTGGATTCCTATTATGACATTTGTGGTAATTGGATTTCAGCAAGTGGTAGCAAATATGTTTGTAATCTCAGCAGCTATTTTTGCGGGTCACCTTTCATGGATAGATCTTGCAGAGAATTTTGTTCCTGTTTTTATAGGAAATGTAATTGGTGGAGCTGGATTTGTTGGATTTGCTTACTTTTCTTGTTATCAGAAACAAAGTCATATAGAGAAAGAGTAAAAAAACAACCTCATATGAAGCAGATTTTTTAAATTAATGGGGTGTTTTAGAACAAGAATTATCTAAAAGAAAGGAAGACTTTCTAATGATAGAGCGGTATTCACGACAACAGTTCTTCACTCCTATTGGGAGTAAAGGACAAGAGAAGATTAGAAATAAGCATGTGTTGATTGTGGGGGCAGGTGCATTAGGAAGTGCAAGCGCAGAAGCGTTGGTTCGTGCAGGTATCGGAAAGTTAACGATCATTGATCGTGATTACGTAGAATGGAGTAATTTACAGCGACAACAACTTTACGTTGAACAAGATGCAACAGAAAAATTACCAAAAGCAATTGCAGCTCAGAATCGTTTAAAACAAATCAATTCAGAGGTACAAATTGATGCTTTCGTGATGGATGCAAGGATAGAGAATATGGAAGTTTTGTTAGGCGACGTCGATATAATCATTGATGCAACAGATAATTTTGATATTCGATTTGTGATAAATGATCTATCACAAAAATATGATATTCCCTGGATTTATGGTTCTTGTGTGGGGGGATATGGCATGAGCTATACCATTATTCCAAGGAAAACACCGTGCTTACATTGTGTACTTAAAAGTGTTCCGGTTACAGGAGCGACGTGTGACACGGTTGGAATCATTAGTCCAGCTGTCCAAATGGTGGCAGCGTATCAAGTGGTGGAAGCATTCAAAATTCTAGTAGAAGATTTTTCAGCAATTAGAAACACCTTTTTAATGTTTGATATATGGAGTAATCAACACCATTCTGTCAAACTAGAAAAGATTAAAACGGACAATTGTCCTTCGTGCGGAACGCATAGAACTTATCCTTATTTATCTTATGAAAACCAAACAAAGACAGCTGTTTTATGTGGGAGAAATACGGTTCAAATTAGACCCCCGCATAATAGTCGTTACAATTTTGACCATTTAGAAAAACAACTAAAAAAACATGGGAAAGTAGATCGAAACCCGTATTTGCTATCTTGCCAACTAGATGATTATCGTTTGGTCATGTTTCAGGATGGGCGTGTATTTATCCACGGGACAAATGAAATTCAAAAGGCGAAAAAAATATACTATCGTTTATTAGGGTAACAGAAGGAGTGAGGAAAATGATAGAAAAACGAATACCGATTGCAGTTGGAGAGGCCGTCCATAAAGTAATGGAATTTGCCAACCATGGTTTAAAAGAACTGGTACCACTTGAATTAGCATACGGACGTATATTAGCTGAGGATTTAGTAGCTGATCATGATGTTCCCTCCTTCGATCGCTCACCCTATGATGGATTTGCTATTAGGGCAGAAGATACTGCCTGGGCAAGTTATGAGAATCCAACTATATTCGAAGTAATCGGCGAAATTGGGGCAGGTTCCATATTTCCTCAAGAGGTAGGGCCATTTCAAGCGGTTCGAATCATGACGGGGGCACAAATTCCGGAAGGATGTAACGCGGTTGTGATGCTGGAACTGACCCGTCAATATGAGGGTGTCGGTAAAATCTATATGGAAGTGAAACGCTCATTCAAAAAAGGAGAAAATATTTCCTTTCAAGGTGAAGATACACGTAAAGGGACGATTCTTGCGAAGAGAGGAGTTTACATTAATCCAGGTATTTCAGCTCTCCTTGCTACATTTGGTTACAGCGAAGTGCCAGTTGCTAAAAAACCTATGATTGGAGTATTAGCGACTGGGAGTGAGCTTCTTGATGTAAATGAATCGCTAAAACCCGGGAAAATTCGAAATAGTAATACGTACATGATATTGTCCCAAATTCAAAGAGCGGGGGGAAGAGTGAAATACTTTGGGAAGTTTAGTGACGATTTTGATACGTGCTTCACAGCCGTAAAAGAAGCGTTAAGTCAAGTAGATATATTAATTACAACCGGTGGTGTTTCGGTAGGGGATTATGATCATTTGCCAGCTATCTACGAAAAACTAGGGGCATCGGTTCTTTTTAACAAAGTTGCAATGCGGCCGGGCAGCGTAACTACCGTAGCGCAATTAAATAAAAAATTATTATTTGGATTATCAGGTAATCCCTCTGCTTGTTATGTAGGCTTTGAGTTATTCGTAAGACCTAGCATTCGTACCTATATGTTTAGTGAAAAGCCACATTTAAAAAGAGAAAAAGCATTACTGGGAGAAAATTTTTTAAAACCTAATCCATTTACAAGATTTGTACGAGCAAAGCTCATATATAATGAAGGACAATTAATCGTCTATCCATCAGGATTTGATAAGTCTAGTGCGGTTTCTTCATTAGCAGAATCAAACGCATTTATCGTACTCCCAGGCGGTACAAGAGGATATAAAAAAGGGATGTTTGTAGATATTCTCTTATTAGAAGATAGTCAAGGAAGTGAATGGCCTTGGAGCAATATTATTCCATCTTATAAATAATGGAGCTTTAAAACAAGAGGAGGATCATGTTGATGGGACAAGTATTATTTGAAATTGTAGATACTCCTATTTTAGTCGAAGAAGTAACGAATAAGGTAGCAAGAAGAGAAGCAGGTGCCATTACAACCTTTATTGGAACAGTAAGAGAATTGACAAAAGGAAAACGAACTTTACATCTAGAGTATCAAGCATACGAATCAATGGCAGTAAAAATGCTTACTCAAATTGGTGAAGAAATCAAGAAAAAGTGGCCGGATGCAAAAATAGCAATTACACACCGGGTGGGACGACTAGAAATAATGGATATTGCAGTTGTAATTGCAGTTTCGTCGCCTCATCGTAAAGTGGCCTACGAAGCGAATGAATACGCAATTGAACGCATTAAGCAAATCGTCCCAATTTGGAAAAAGAATTTTGGGAAGATGGAACAATGTGGATTGGAGATCAGCTCGAAAATACGCCGTACCCAGAAGGAGAACCAAAGAAGGAAGAGTGAGAAGATGATTACAATTTTATTGTTCGCCAATTTGCGAGAGGAAGTCGGCTCTGATCAATTATTAATAATAGAAAAAAAGAGATAAGTATTCAGCAATTAAAAGAATGGCTCAAGGATAGCTACCGTTTACAATCTTTGGATCAAGTCATGACGGCTATCAACGAAGAATTTGCAATTGACGAGGATATTGTAAAAGATGGAGATACAGTTGCGTTTATCCCTCCTGTAAGTGGAGGATAATATTGTTTGGTTTTTGTCTTAAATATAGCATCTTTCAAAGTCATTTACGCAGTACATTAAGGAGAATAACTATGAATAATTTTTTACACTGGAACGAAGATGGAAGGCCCAAAATGGTTGATATCTCTCAAAAGGATATTTCAATACGGACAGCTGTTGCACAGAGTACAATTTCTTTATCTGATGAATTATTTCAAGCGATTCAAAGTGGGGTACTGAAAAAAGGTGATCCACTTCAAGTAGCACAAGTTGCTGGAATTATGGGTGCTAAAAAAACAGCTGATGTAATTCCTATGTGTCATCCTATATTCATACAAGGAACAGACTTTACGTTCAATTATGAAAAGAAAATCGATGGATATGATTTAATTATACAAGCTACAGTAAAATGTAGTGGTAAAACAGGGGTGGAAATGGAGGCGTTAACCGCTGTATCTATCGCTGCTCTTACCTTTTATGATATGTGCAAAGCCGTTGATAAAACAATGGTCATTAAAGAAACATATTTGGTTCAAAAAACAGGTGGTAAAAGCGGGGATTTTTTTCATAAATTGTAATGATTAGAATAGATGGAATGGTAATAATGGATTGTTATCATTTTATTTATGTTATAAATGGTTGGATTGGTATATTAGTAAGTATTGCTAGTAATCTATTCCACGATGAGTACACAAGCCTATTTCATTAGGATCGAGTACTCGTGGTGGTTTTTTTGTATACAAATTAAGGAGACAGGAAGGACTGAGATTTATGCTTACTCATGAACAAATTATGAAAGCTCTAAACCATGTTCAAGATCCAGAGTTGCACAAAAGTATCGTGGAATTAAACATGGTAAGAAATATTCAAATTGATGGTACACAGATTCAACTTGAAGTTGTTTTAACTATTCAAGGTTGTCCTTTAAAGGCAAAAATTCAACAAGATATTGAAGACTCTCTTCGAAACATTGGAGCCTCTAAGGTTTCTTTGGCCTTCGGCTCCATGACACCGGAAGAACGAGCTGCATTAACACAGACTTTAAAGAAAAATTCTAGAACGGAAACCGGCATGCCTAGTATGCTGCGACCTGATTCAGGTGTGCGCTTTATTGCTGTGACAAGTGGAAAAGGTGGAGTCGGGAAATCAACTGTGACAATTAACCTTGCTACTGCTTTAGCCCGTATGGGGAAAAAGGTTGGGATTTTAGATGCAGATATATATGGTTTCAGTATCCCAGCTATGATGGAAGCTAATCAAAAGCCAACAATGATAGATCAGACAGCGATCCCGGTCGTTAGTCACGGCGTTAAAATCATGTCAATGGGATTTTTTACAGAGAGTAATAACCCAGTTATGTGGCGAGGACCAATGCTAAACAAATGGATTCAAAATTTCCTTGCCAACACTCACTGGGGAGAATTAGATTATCTTCTTCTTGATTTGCCTCCTGGTACAGGAGATGTTGCGATTGATGTGGCTGCGATGATTCCTCACGCGAAGGAAATTATAGTCACTACTCCTCATAATGTAGCTTCGTTTGTTGCTTCCAGAGTAGGGGTAATGGCAAAGTATACAAAACACGATATTTTAGGTATCGTTGAGAATATGGCATATTATGAGGAACAAGATGGTTCAAGGAACTATCTCTTTGGGAAAGGTGGCGGCGAAATGTTAGCAGAACAACTGCAAACAGAAGTGATAGCACAAATCCCTTTTGCAAAGCCTGAAGAAAATAAAGGTTCGTCCGTATATGACGAAGATTCGCTTGTTGGAGAGATGTTTACATCTTTAGCTCAAGATCTTATCTACAAAGGGTAATCTATCAGAAAAAAATAGTAGGAAATTTCTTTATGCTAATCTTCTAGTAAGCTAAAATAACTTTTCGTTTCTTATGAATGGAATCGGCGATTATTTCTTATGAAGATAAAACGAAAACAGAAATTTAAGGAAGTGAATGACCGTGGGGGAAAATTGTCCCATCCTACAGATTGTAGGATTCCAAAACAGTGGCAAAACAACGCTCACAGAAAAATTAATTTTTAGAGCTAGTAAAGACGGATTAAAGGCTGCATCAATCAAACATCATGGTCATGGAGGAACCCCAGATCATGAATTAAGCTCGAAAGACAGTATGCGTCATCATGTAGCAGGTGCTGTAGTTTCTAGTGTGGAAGGAGATGGAGTCTTACAGCTACGTGCTAAGTTTGATAATTGGAATCTCGAGGAAATGATTAAGCTATATCATTTTTTTTCAGTAGATGTCATTTTCGTAGAGGGATATAAGAAAAAGCCTTATCCCAAAGTTGTTTTAATCCGAGATGAGGACGATCTTTCGTTACTTAATTCACTAATTAATGTCCGATGTGTAATAAGTCATGTGAAATTGGATAGTAAGGAACTCAAGCATTATCAGGTTTTTCAGCTAGAAGATGATGATTTGTATATAGATTTTTTAAGGAGGGATTTTAATGGGAATGTGTAATGTAGATCATTCTTCTGAAGATGTAATCAATAAACTTGAAACTCAACAATGCTTTTTATCCGAATTTTTTGTTAAAGACTTACATGAATTTCTAAAGAACAATCATTCACAGCAAATATTAAATGAGCTATTTCACCTTTTAAAAAAGTACGACCTAGCATCTAAAGAAGAGCGGGAGAAAAGAAATGAACAATTAATGTTACTTATAAGTTAATTAATAGAATTAACAGCAGTATGTAACTTGCATTTTCCTTAGTTAGCTTTTCGGAAAGGGTGAATCTCATGGATATCAAAAAGATGATAGATACAATAGAGACAAAAGGAATTGATGCAGAGTCATTTGTTCCTGAGCTACATGATAAACTGGTAAAACTCTATAATGAAAAAGATATTGAATGGTATATTGAGATTTTAAAAGATATGCTATCGTTGGCTGTTCATCTTAAATTTGATCTTGTTTTGAAATATTTTGGAGTACGCCCAATTGTTACTTCAGATGAACGAAAACAATTTCAGGAAATATTTAAGTGCCTGGCTACGAGGAATAATAATAAAGATTGGTTTTTGAATTTATTTGCTTTATATCTAGGATTAATCGTTGTTTTTCAATTTGATGCCAAAATTATTGAGAGAAACTTTTTTGGTTAGTGTAATCGTGGAACATTATAATATGACATGTTATAACGAAAAGTAGGTGAAAGAAATGAAAAAGGGATTGAAAAGGTTACTTATAATAGTGTTCTTTTTGGTAGCAGTAGTCGCAATCGTCGTTGGTTGTTCTGGTAATTTAGATACAAGCAGTAAGTCAAATAATCAAAAAGTTACTGGAGAGGAAAAAGAAAAAGTAGAGTTAACTATATCTGCTGCTACGAGCTTGCAAGACGCTCTTATAGAACTTCAAAAAACGTTTGAAAAAGATCATTCCAATATAAAGTTAAAGTTTAATTTTGGAGCTTCCGGAGCATTGCAACAACAAATTGCACAGGGAGCGCCAGTAGATATATTTTTCTCAGCTGCAAAAGATAAATTTGATGCGCTAGTTAAGGATGGATTAATTTCTAAAGAAGATGGTGTTGATTTAGTTGGAAATGAGCTTGTGTTAGTTGTTCCTAAGGATACAGCTTCTGGTGTGAAAAACTTTGGGGATTTAACAAAAAAGAAGTTAAAAGGATTTCAATTGGGACGCCTGAATCAGTACCCGCTGGTCAGTACGCAAAAGAGTCGTTTATAAATACGAAAATATGGACGGGCATTGAATCAAAGGTTGTATACGCAAAAGATGTACGTCAGGTTCTTTCATATGTAGAAACAGGAAATGTAGATGCTGGAGTCGTTTATAAAACAGATGCTCTTTCTTCGAATAAAGTAAACATTGTAGCAACAGCAGATAAACAAACTCACATACCTATCATTTATCCTGTTGGCATCATTAAGGATACGAAGCATCGTACGGAAGCGATGGAGTTTTACAAGTTTCTTCAAGGTAAATATGCTATGAAGACTTTAGAGAAATATGGTTTTACATCGAATTGAGGGGATTAAATGATTCAAGAATTCCTAACACCGCTGCAGTTGTCCTTTAAAGTTGCCATCATATCTGGACTCGTTGTTATTATTTTAGGAACTGTGGTGGGGCGAGTATTATCTCAAAAGTCATTTAAAGGAAAAGTAATAGTAGAAACTATCCTAATGCTTCCTCTAGTTCTCCCTCCTACTGTGGTGGGATTCTTTTTGATTATTATCTTTGGTAAGCAAAGTATACTTGGAAAAGTTATTGAATGGATTTTTAAGCAACCTATTATTTTTACATGGTGGGCAGCTGTTCTCGCGTCGATTGTTGTAGCCTTCCCACTTATGTATCAATCAGCAAAGACTGGTTTCCAAGGGATAGATCACGATATTGAAGATGCAGCTCGAGTGTGTGGGGCTAATGAATGGCAAGTCTTTTTCTTTATTTCTATCCCTTTATCTTTAAAAGCTATTGTCTCAGGAAGTATCTTAAGTTTTGCCAGGATTCTCGGTGAATTTGGCGCAACATTAATGTTTGCAGGTAATATTCCAGGAGAGACCCAGACGATTCCAACAGCGATTTATCTAGCTATTGATTCTGGAAATATGCAAATGGCCTGGCTATGGGTTCTTTCAATTGTTTTACTTTCCTTTATTATGTTGTTCATTATGCAAGTAAAACAGAATTAATCAACTTTATTATTCGCTCAAAAACCCATTCTTATCACACAACTAGATTTTTAAACGACTTGAATAGCCTTTTGTCATTTACATAGACAGAAGGCTACTGTATTTTGGGCGGCAAAATTAAATAGCTTTAATATTACTGTACAATGGCGATATTAATCTTCATCATGATTTCCAAGTCCAAATAATAACCCAAATAGATGCATAAGATAAAATCCGAAAATCAGCTTCATAAATGTGAATATTTACTAAAATTCTATTTTTTGTGCACACTCGCACTTAGAATATTCTTGCATTTTCTAATAGTTCGTTTGATTTGCCGATTTTCAAAAAAATAAACCTCTGTACCTGCCCAAATAAAAACCCAACACACAATGCTTAATACTCCTGCAGTATAAGCATGAGTGCTTGAAAGCTTCAAGTATATCACCCCAACAATAATCCCAATCACAAACAAAACAATAGCCTTTTTGACATTTCTAGCATATGTATATTCCTCTTCGTTCAAGAGGTTAGAAAAAGTGTTAAATGTGGCAGTCTTCAATGACTTTTCGTCAAAATCATTCTGACCTAAAAAAATATTTCTACTTCTTTTCTTTTGCCACTGTGTAGCTTTGACAAGAGAAAATCTTCAAGGTCAGAGCTTAGGTGAACATCATCAGAGCTATAATATTTTGAAAACGGAGTATCAGTTTCATCTAAATAGATATTTATACTTAATTCATCTTTCATGTTAACCCTCCTTTAACTCCAGTTTACTAGTTGAAAGTCAACCTTTTATCCTGCTATTCGCGGGCAGTAAGACCCCCACCTCAAGATTCAAAGAGAAACGAGGAAGATAGGTGGGGGGCAACTGCTGGCATGCGCCCGATTGGTTCAACTAACCATCAGTGGGGAATGAAAAAAAACCCCACTGATGGAAGTTTCACTTTATCAGTATGGTCAAGATAGCAACAATTCTTACGAAAACAGCGAATTTAAAAGATAAAGTCAAAAGAAATAAAAAAATGTGTAATAAGGGCGTATAATAAATAAAGATGTATAAAAAAGGAGTGTAGTAGAATGAAACAGGAAATTATAGAGCGCTTTACAAGATATGTTCAGGTGGATACACAATCTGATGCAGAAAGTCATACTGTACCATCAACGCCTGGTCAAATTGAGTTTGCAAAGCAACTAGTAGAAGAGTTGAAGTCGATTGGATTATCAGAAGTAACGATGGATGAGAATGGCTACGTAATGGCAACGCTTCCTGCTAATACGGACAAGCAGGTTCCTGTAATGGGTTTTTTAGCTCATTTAGATACAGCTACAGATTTTACAGGGAAAAATGTCAAGCCGCAAATTCATGAAAATTTTGATGGTAAGGCAATTACATTAAATAAGGAACTTAGTGTTGTTTTAACACCAGAATTATTTCCAGAGCTCCCATCTTACCAAGGGCATACATTAATTACAACTGATGGAACAACACTTCTTGGTGCAGATGATAAAGCGGGAATTACAGAAATTATGACAGCAATGAATTATTTATTACATAACCCACAAATTAAACATGGGAAAATTAGAGTAGCATTTACACCTGATGAAGAGATTGGTCGCGGTCCATCCCACTTTGATGTAGAAGCTTTCGGAGCTTCATTTGCTTATACAATGGATGGAGGCCCACTAGGTGGATTAGAATATGAAAGCTTTAACGCTGCTGGTGCTAAGCTAATTTTTAAAGGGAATAGCACTCATCCTGGTACAGCTAAAAATAAAATGGTTAATGCAACCAAATTGGCAATGGAATTCCATAGACAACTACCAGTAGAAGAAGCCCCAGAACATACAGAGGGATATGAAGGCTTCTACCATCTTATTTCTCTAAATGGTGATGTTGAGCGAAGTCAATCTAACTATATTATTCGTGATTTTGACCGCGCTCATTTTAATACTAGAAAAGAGAATATAACAGCTATTACAAAACAGATGCAAGAGAAATATGGTGAGGAAAATATCATTCTTGAGATGAATGATCAGTATTACAATATGCTTGAAAAAATTGAACCAGTGAAAGAAATCGTTGATATTGCTTATGAAGCAATGAAAAATCTAGATATCGCGCCGATTATCCAACCAATTCGCGGTGGAACTGACGGTTCCCAATTATCATATATGGGTCTGCCGACACCAAATATTTTTACGGGTGGAGAAAACTACCACGGTAAATTTGAATATATTTCTGTAGATAATATGGAAAAAGCTGTTCAAGTTATTATCGAAATCGCACGATTATTTGAAGAGAAAGCTTAAGAGAAATAAAGTGAAACTTCCGTCAGTGGGGGGCTTCATCCCCCAACTATCTTCTTTGCTTCTCTCTGAATCTTGAGGTGAGGGTCTTACTGCCCGTTAATAAGGAATAAACCCGGATAGCGATGTTTTTTATTTAGATTCAAGAAATTTGAATCAATCTTTGGTTTAACAAAAATAGACATATAATGTTACACATTATATAAGAATAAAAGAAGCGGATAGTGACAGGCAGAATAATTCTGTATGTTCTATCCTTTTTTTGTACCACAAATGACCTCATTTACCACAACATTTGTATTGGCTGTCCACTTGTTATCAAGTTAATGCTTTCATTGGCTTTTATAAGCCTTTTAATGACTTCATCGACCTTTTTGTCTGAAAAATAAACGAAATCACCTCTCGTGATAGAACTAATGTTCTGTGAAACGGAACAAAAAAACGGGATAGTATTAAATAATATATTCGAATATCATAAAAAAGGAGGAATTAACATCACAGAAGATATCTTGACACTCTCACTCATAAAAGGGCAAGTTGGCTAACATCAGTGGGATGAAAGTATCGCAAAATCTGTAATAGAGGTAGCAACAACAAAAAATGTGGAGGGGTCCTTAGTGGAGATAAGAAAATATAATTCTGATGATATCAAACAATTTACAGATTTAATGCCAGATTTAGGTTATCCTAGTTCATTAGATGAAATGAAAGTAAGAATGGAACGTATCGAATCTAATCCAAATTATTACACTTTTGTTGCAATAAATAATAATAACTTAGTAGGGATGATAGGAATAACAATTCATACAACGTACACAAACAACGATGAAAAGATTCAAATAACATCGCTAGTTACAAAGAAAGAATATCGCGGTCAAGGTATTGCGAAAGCGTTGATTAAATATGTGGAAGAATGGTCTTTGAAAAGAGGATCTGATTTTATTTATCTTCTAAGTGGAAAAAGTGAAAGAAGGGTAAAAGCACACGAACTATATAAATTCCTTGGTTACGAAGTAACTGGTTATAGGTTTGTAAAGCGTTTGCGAAAAATGAATACTATTTAACAATTGGAGCGAAATTGTTAAATAATTAAATCCCAACCCCAAAAAACTTTTCGACTTCGTCAGTCGTCAGCAGGGGAATAAATTGTCATTCCCAACCCGTTAGCGTGGAACATAGATGATTATCTGTCGATATATTGAAATTATATCATGATATGTAAATGATGAACGAGGTGTATATGGGATGATCCCCCTATAAGCTCATCCTTTTTTAAATTTTTTTACGCTTCCTAGCATAGATGTTCCTTCTACTTCAATGAGGGATTATGTTAACTTTTGCATGAATATAATATATACTTAAATCTGAACATTCGGAAGAAAAAGAAGTACAAAAATGCTAACTTGAAATTATAGAGAGATAGGGGGAGGATTTATGGAAAGACAATATACAATCTCAAATTATGCACCAACATTAGAAGAATATAAATATTTATGTTCAGTTGTGGGTTGGGAAGATTATATGAACTTTGATGTTGCCGAAATATCATTAAAAAATTCTGTTTTTGCCGTTACAGTTAAGGATGAGAGTAAGGCCATAGGAATGGGAAGAATTGTTGGGGATGGAGCTATTTACTTTTACATTCAAGATGTGGTAGTTCATCCAGATTATCAAGGAATGGGTATTGGCAAAAAAATTATGAATGCGTTAGTAGAGTATCTAAAAGAAAACGCACCAAATAAAGCGTTTGTAGGATTATTTGCATCAGAGGGAAAAGAAAAATTTTATGAAAAATATGATTTTAAGGATTACTCACCTAGTATGACAGGAATGTTTACTGTAATAACGAAATGTGATTAAAAAATTTATATCGGGGTCCCGCCCCGTCGCTATCAAGCTAACAAAACAAAATTCCCCTAAAATGAAAAAAACGCCATCCTTTCTGTATATTTCTACAAAAAGAATAACGCTTTCTATGAATTATGGATATAAATTCCTCTTAGGTTGATAGTAATGTATGGTGCCCCCTATAGTCTATATTCCATTTGTTTAAGTGTTCAGGCATTCTTGGTCAACAACCTGAGAACCAAATAAATGAGCTCTATTTTCAAGTTCACAAGACTTATTCCTTCTTAATTAGCTCTTTTTAGAGGTAATTTCGCATTTTGCTTCCGAGTTCCAAACCCTAATGCGATGGCAGCGCCAATACAGCTAGAAAAGCAACCAGCAAACAAATACAATGATGGATCTGACTCACCGATTAAAACGGAAGCTATTCCTCCAATTACCGGGAAAAGTGCAACCATATAGCCACTTTGAGCTCCTCCAATTTTTTCTACAAGCTTCAAATAGAATAACCATGCTACAAATGAAGCAACCAGAGTTAAATATAGCAACACAGATAAGTATGAAAACGATGTTGGAAATATAAATTCTTGTCCTTGAAATAATACAATTACTCCCATCAATATACTGCCCACTGTAAATCCAATGGCATTTGCATAGATAGGATTCACCTTGTGACTTGCATTTCGTGCTGAGCTGGCATCACCTACTGCTGTAAGAAGCGTACCTAAGATCGCAACCATAATTCCTTTTATGTCATTGGACCCCTGAAAGTTGTTCAAATTCGGATAGATGAGAATACATACGCCTAATACACCCAAAATCCCCCCAAACAAAACGCGTGAATGTAACTTTTCTTTTAAAAAAATCCGGAGAGTAATCGGGGTCAAAATCACCTTTAATGAAAAAACTAATGTTACGATTGCTGCAGAACTCAAAATTGTGGCGTAATAAAGGCATAAGTAGCTTAATGCAAAGTTACATACACCAAAAACTATTACAAATGGGATATCTTTTCTTGTTGGCCTCCCTCTTGGTTGAAGGAACCAAACAAGAATCAAAAATAAAAAGGCTGTCATAACTAAACGATAAGTTAAGGATAATTCCAAGCTGACAGGAGTTCCTTGAATTTTTACTGCTATAAAGTTGAGTCCCCATACAATCAAACAAAATATGTACATAAATATTGTCATAAGTTATCTCCCAGATCAAAATTTTTTCTAAATTCATTATTCATTTATACTGTCATTTCTAAAAGGTACAGTTTACAATAAACACAAATGACAGATGAGGTATTTCAATGATGAATGAACTAATATTTAATATCAATCGAGAAAGTAACACTCCTATGTACCAACAAGTTTATCAATACATACGTACTCAGATTTTATCTGGTAAATTAGAAAGGAATACAAAGTTGCCATCGATTAGACAACTTGCTCTCCAATTAGAGGTCAGCAGAAACACAACTCAGGTAGCCTATGAACAATTGCAATCGGAAGGATATATTCGAAGTGAGAACAAAAAGGGATTTTTTGTAGAGGCAACTATATCGGATGAGACGCTTAATTATGAACCCATTAGAGAACAGCATCATGAAAAAAATCAAACTGACATAAAAACTATTGACTTTAAGATTGGGACAGTGGATCAAGAGAACTTCCCTTTGAAAAAATGGAGAATGCTTACAAACAAAATCGTTAAAGACTCTAGCATGTTTTCATACGGAGAAAAACAAGGCGATATTAAATTAAGAAAGGTACTAGCAGATTACTTGTTTCAATCAAGAGGGGTTAATACTTCTGCTGAACAGATTATTATTGGCAGTAGCACACAACACTTGTTATTACTTTTGTCGCTGTTGCTAAAGCAAGACTATCATTATCTGGCAGTAGAAGACCCTGGATATAATGTGGCAAGGGAACTATTTGCTCTTCAGTCATTTATCATTGATCCAATCCCGGTAAAAGAACAAGGCATCCAAGTCGATCGCCTTTTAAAGTCGCCTTCTAGACTTTTATATGTCACTCCTACTCACCACTTTCCATATGGAGTAACTATCCCCGTCAATGAAAGATTAAAGTTAATTCAATGGGCAAAAAGGGTGGAAGGATATATTATTGAGGATGATTACGATAGTGAATTTCGATACATCCATCAACCTATACCGTCTCTTCAAAGTTTAGATTCTAATGATAGGGTGGTTTATTTAGGGACTTTTTCAAAAGCACTGCTACCTTCTATCCGTGTCAGTTATATGGTTTTGCCTAGGAGGCTAGTAAGTGAATATAAAAAGATACTCCCTTTGCTTGAGCAAACATCCTCATCTATTCATCAGAGAACACTGGCGACCTTTATGAATGAAGGATATTGGTACTCACACTTAAGGAAGATGAAAGCTTTGTATAAACGTAAAATGAATCTATTGAATAGGGAATTACTAAAACACTTTAAGAATTATGTTGAAATAAAAGGTGGTAGCTCCGGAATTTTCGTTATTATTGAAGTTAAAACAAAAATGAGTGAAAAAATGCTAATTGAAAGGGCATATGAACACGGAATTGCAGTTTATCCTTGCTCAAAATATTTCTCGAAATATGTACCACAATATCCGCATATTCAACTTGGATTGGGTAATTTATGTGAAGAAAAGATAATAAAAGGAGTATCTCAACTAGCAAAAATTTGGTTGTAATCTTGATTTTTTCCCTAAAAAAGTTTTTTCGTTTTTCCTATTAGGGGTAGCACCACATCGCTATCAAGCTAAGATTTTAAAGTACCCCCTAAACGAAAATTTTGTGTTTTTTATAGCACCGAAGTTCATTTTTATCGTTTTGAGACAACCTGTTCTGTTAGGTTGATAGGCATGTGGCGAGACCCCTAATACAAATTTGAAAATATTCGGGTTTTTACACTTATATAATACGGGTATCTCTTTTATTGGTATTTTTATCATTTTTCATTTACTTTTCAAGCATTAGTAGCTGCTTCTTCATTTCTAAGCCACCTCTAAATCCAGTTAAATTTCCATTCTTTCCAATGACGCGGTGACAAGGAATTACAATTAAAACGGGATTAGTTCCGATTGCGGTACCTACTGCACGTACTGATTTTGGTTTTTGGATTAACTCTGCAATATCCGAATATGAATAAGTTTGTCCATAAGGAATGTCACATAATGCGTTCCAAACTGTTAATTGGAATGGTGTTCCGATAATATGAACAGGACATGAAAAAGCCTTGCGTTGTCCCTTAAAATACTCTATTAATTCATCAACATATGGCTGTGATTTTTGGTCGTTTTGTACCAAAGTATATTGCGGTAATCGTTTATTAACCCAATTTGATAACTCTTCAAAAGATTGAT
The DNA here is from genome assembly GCF_055814245.1 of Bacillus sp. EA-CB0995. Classification (NCBI taxonomy): domain Bacteria; kingdom Bacillati; phylum Bacillota; class Bacilli; order Caryophanales; family Bacillaceae; genus Bacillus; species Bacillus sp. EA-CB0995. The sequence goes on from NZ_CP169269.1 coordinate 1,920,164, forward strand.
TTTGAGAGCCTATATAACATAGTCCTTTTGATGTCGCTGCAATATACATACTCCATTTTCCATAAACAAATGATGTCCAATAGATTGTTTGATTTGTTTTTGATGTCATTTTATTTCACCTCTTTTGTGCGATTCATTCTTCGATAATCTGTAGGTGTATATCCTGTTTTCTTTTTAAATAGGGTTGCAAAATGTGTAGTATTCGATATACCTACAGCAAAACTGATTTCCTTAAGTGTATGATTCGTATGAACAAGGTGTTGCATAGCTTTGGAAATACGTGTTTGTTGTATATATTCAATTGGAGTTATTCCTTTAATCTTCTTAAATGTGCGCTGTAAATGATAAGGGCTACCGTGACACGTATTTGCTAGTATTGTAAGCGTTAATTTTTCGCAGTAATGGTTATCAATGTATTCCGTAATTTGCTCTATCCAGTCTTCTTCAGGTAGCCTTAGTCTATTTGGCTTACATCGTTTACAAGGACGAAATTTTTCTGAGAGAGCTTGCTGTGCATTAAGAAAGATTCGTACATTGTTTCTGTTAGGTACGCGAGACTTGCAAGACGGGCGACAAAAAATACCTGTTGTTTTTACAGCGTAATAAAATTTGTCATCATATGATGAATTATTGTGTACAATCGCTTGCCATCTTTCATCTGTCATTAAATCTTGATACTTAGGTGTTTCTTTTTGAATATTTTCATGGCGTGTTGATCTTTCGCTTTTCATATAACCACCTCTGAAATCAGTATATCCTGAATGGGGTACGTATGTACGGATTTATGAATGTAAGAGCAAGATTACAAAGATGAAATATAAAATTTTATAAATGTTATGCAAAGAAAAAAGGTGTATAAATGATAGGGACCTTTATTTGAATTTTAAAATTATTCTTAAAATAATTGTATTCTAGGCTTATATTTAATTAATAATCACTCTTATTTGATGAGGGGTTAAAAGATACTATGTGTAATAAGGGAAGTGAAGGAAATGAATTTCAATATTGACTAAGTGGAGTTCAAGCGACTAGGGAATACCATTATATGTAACCCCTATTATCACAGTGTATATAAAAAATTTTTCTTGACTTTTTATATGAACACGAGGAAAATAGTGAAAAAGGAAGGGAGGGGTAACGTTGGAGGAATATGTGCTAGATGTATATAATTTTTTGAGTACAACTGATTGGGAAGATATCATTTCAATTGTAAGTATTTTATTATGTATTCAATTCGTCCTTTTATATGCGCGAATGAATGGCGCTGAGTTTTCTTTAACGTCCCCATCCGACGTACAAGGGAAGATATCACTAAAGCAGACCAATATAAAACATGTATATTTCCCTTTAATCATTATTTTCTTTATCCGTTACATTACTGCTGTTGTAAAGAAAAAGAAGGAGACGACCACTGTAATCCGATTTGTCATTTAGATTTTAAATGAATGATAAAAGGAGGAGATTCGTATGTGGATTCGTTTTCTATTAATTGGATTCTTTTCATTAACAGCAATTTCTCTTATAAGCTTCCAAGTAATTGAGATGTTTCAAGCATATAGCGATATGTTTTTAAATAAAAACTAAAAAAGACATTATAATTTGAAATTTTTAGTGTGAAACGATACAATCCTTCTTAAGTGGTAAAAGACTTGAGGAGGATTTTTTATTTTTATCCTGCATTTGTAGATAGTAGGTCCCTTGTCTTAAGGGTTTGAGAAAACGAAAAATATAGGTGAAGATAACTACTTGTATTCGTTTGATTGATGAACATTTCACTTTATATAATTATTTCAAACATTTGTCACATTTACACTGTTGATAATATGTTAAAATAATGAAGTTACTATATACTTTAAGAAGAATAAGGGAGTGAACAATTTGACTGATCGTTCTGTTAAACAGAAGAGCTATGCTCCTGTTGTAATAACGCTTTCTGTGGTCGTCAATGCAATTATTTTGTTCTTATTTTTTGGACCGATTGGTTACAAAGGAGAAGTACATTTTGATGTAAAAATTTTGCCGATGTTAAATGCGATTTTTAATAGCTTTACATTTGTGTTTTTAATCGCAGCATTGTTTTCAATTATTAAAAAGAATGTAAATCTACATAAGGGATTTATTCTTGCAGCATTTACAACAACATTGTTATTTTGTGTTTCGTATTTAACGTATCATTATTTAGCACCAGCAACGCATTTTGGCGGAGAAGGAATCATTAAATATGTATATTTCTTTATTTTAATTACACATATTTTCCTTGCTGCTATTATTGTACCGCTTGCATTATTTTCTTTAGTATTCGGATTTACAAATCAATTGACTCGCCATCGTAAAATTGTACGTTGGACGATGCCGATTTGGTTATATGTAAGTCTTTCTGGTGTTATTGTATACTTAATGATTTCACCTTATTATTAAAAAGAGTCTCAGTTTTAACTGAGATTCTTTTTTGTATAAGCAAATATTTTTGTAAAAAGCTAAATATATGATATATAAAAGTATAGTTACTTTTTTTAAGGAAGGATGAAAAGTATGCAAAACTTTGTGTTTCGTAATCCAACAAAGCTTATTTTTGGAAAAGGTCAATTAGAGCAATTGAAAACAGAGGTGCCACAGTATGGGAAAAAAGTTTTACTCGTATATGGTGGTGGAAGTATTAAACAAAATGGAACTTATGATAACGTGATATCTATGCTAAAAGAAATGAATGCAGAAATTTTTGAGTTAAGTGGTGTCGAACCCAATCCACGTTTATCAACAGTACATAAAGGTATTCAAATTTGTAAAGAAAATGATATCGAGTTTATATTAGCTGTGGGTGGTGGCAGTGTAATAGACTGTACAAAAGCTATTGCGGCTGGCAGCAAATATGATGGAGATGCATGGGATCTTGTTACGAAAAAAGTTATTGCAACAGAAGCATTGCCTTTTGGGACAGTGTTAACTCTTGCGGCAACAGGTTCTGAAATGAATGCAGGGTCTGTTATTACAAATTGGGAAACAAACGAAAAGTATGGCTGGGGTAGTCCAGTGACATTCCCGCAATTTTCTATTTTAGATCCGAATCACACAATCTCTGTACCGCGTAATCAAACAATTTACGGTATCGTTGATATTATGTCGCACGTACTAGAGCAATATTTTCACCAAGGTACTAATACGGTGCTGCAAGATCGATACTGTGAGTCCATTTTACAAACGGTTATTGAGACAGCGCCGAAGTTACTGCACGATTTAGAAAGTTATGAGCACCGTGAGACTATTTTATATTGCGGTACAATGGCGTTAAATGGTATTTTAGCGATGGGTGTACGCGGAGACTGGGCAACGCATAATATTGAGCATGCTGTTTCGGCGGTGCATGATATTCCGCATGGCGGCGGCTTAGCAATTTTATTCCCAAATTGGATGAAACATGTTTTACATGAAAACGTAGATCGTTTTAAACAATTTGCGATTCGAGTATTTCATGTTCAAACAGAAGGTAAAACTGATGTTGATATAGCATTAGAAGGAATTGAAGCATTGCGTCAATTTTGGACATCAATCGGAGCGCCAGCGCGTCTAGCGGATTACGAGATTGGTGAAGATCAAATTGATGTCATGGCTGAAAAAGCAATGGTATACGGTGAGTTTGGACAGTTTAAAAAGTTGAACAAGCAGGATGTTTTAGATATTTATCATGCATCGTTATAAACAAACAAAAAACACTTCTTTTGAGAGGTGTTTTTTGTTTGTTAATTTTCCCACCAGGATATATTTGCGTTGGTAGAAAGCACACTGACAACTATTAAGGAAGCGCTTATTGTAATAGAAATAGCCTAATAATGAAGATTCATTAATATCAAATTAAAGATGGATGAAAAAATGGAAATTAGCGTAGAGAAACCTTTTGTTGAATAAGTTATGGGTCTGAAGTGGCAGAAAAGTACAGGATGAACCTAAAAGCCTCTTAAAAACAGTCGTAGACGAATTCTTAAACAATTAGATCAAGCTGGAAGATTATTTAGAATGGATATATCGTTCGGCCTGTCAAGATGTTATATGCGGTGTAAAACTGTGTTTGTATATATTCGGTCGTTTTTATATCTGTTTCTTCACTTGTAAGTATTGGATGAAACGAACGCAGTAAACAACTTAGTGCAAAGTATAATTCTTCCTGAGAGCAATTTTTTTCTTTTGTTGCTGTTGCTAAAATTAAATCTTCTAGTAACGAGCGAAAATCAATAGTAGCTTGTCCAACTTTCATAGTACCATCTCCGTTTTCATTTTTAACATGTATATGAAGTGATTGGACAAAACATGCAAAATAGATAATATTTTTAACAAGTGTATATAATTTCAATTACCGTAATAGGATAACTTGCATTTTGACTGTTAAAATTGGTAAGATTGGGTATAATAATCAGATGGATAACTTTAAATAAAGAGAGTTGAAGTGTATGGGAGAAGAAAAACGGGACAAAGTTATTGTTATTATTGGACCAACTGCAGTTGGAAAGACAAAGCTTAGCATTGAACTGGCAAAAGCGTTAAATGGAGAAATTATTAGTGGCGATTCAATGCAGATCTATCGTAATATGGATATAGGTACGGCGAAAGTTACGGAAGAAGAAATGGATGGAATCCCGCATTATATGATTGATATAAAAAATCCAGAAGATCCATTTTCTGTTGCTGAGTTTCAAGAACTTGTGCGCGGTCATATAGCAGATATTACAAAACGTGGTAAACTACCTATTATTGTTGGTGGAACAGGTTTATATATACAATCTGTGTTGTATGATTACCAGTTCTCTGATGAGCCGGGAGATCATGTGTACCGTAAACAGCTAGAACAAGAGGCGGAGGAATATGGTGTAGAGTATATACATAGGAAGCTAGAAGAGGTTGATCCGATAAGTGCAAAGCGTATTCATCCAAACAATGTGAGACGTGTCATTCGTGCTTTAGAAATTTTTCATACAACAGGGAAGACGATGAGCGATCAATTAGAACAACAGGAAAATGAGTTGCTATATGATGTTGCTTTAATTGGTTTAACAATGGATCGAGATTTATTATATAGTCGCATTAATTTACGTGTAGATATTATGATGGAGCAAGGTTTATTAGCTGAAGTTGAGCGTTTGTATGAAGATGGAGTTCGTAATTGTCAGTCTATTCAAGCGATTGGTTATAAAGAACTGTATGAGTATTTTGAAGGGAAAACTTCGTTAGAAGAAGCTGTGATGGCTTTGAAAACAAATTCACGTCGCTATGCAAAACGGCAGTTAACTTGGTTCCGTAATAAAATGGATGTTAATTGGTTTGACGTTACAAGCGGTGAAAAAAACATAGAAATTTTAGAGTATATAGAAGGAAAGCAACAACTTAAGTCGAATAATAAGTAAGTAGAGAAAAAGAGGAGGATTCGACATGAAGCAATCAATCAATATTCAAGATCAATTTTTAAACCAACTCCGTAAAGAGAATACGTTTGTCACGCTGTACTTATTAAATGGTTTCCAACTTCGTGGTCTAATTAAAGGCTTCGATAATTTTACTGTACTGTTGGAAACGGAAGGTAAGCAACAGCTTATTTATAAGCATGCAATTTCTACATTTGTTCCACAAAAGAACGTTTCAATCGAATTAGAATAGTAAAGAATTGTACATAGCAAAAAGAGCGAATCATTCGCTCTTTTTTTATGCTCAAAATATACAGGAATCCTAATGCGAAATCTTTTAATGGATACATAAGATAGAGAGTCTAGCTGTTGTGTCATCTATTTCGATGATTGGGAATGGATCTTTTTGATTGGAAATTTATCCCGTCCGTAAAAGCCCGATTGGTTCAACTAACCATCAGTAGTGGGGCTTCATCCCCTACGGATGGAAGTTTCACTTTATGTTGAAATGGATATTTTGAGCCGGCTTTACAGATTGTAAAGGTGTTGGCTTTTATTATACAGGTCGATGTTGAGGAATTAGATCCTGTTGGTCCTCGTTCCTTCGAAGTTTCTTATCTTCATACCCTTATTTTCCTAAAAGTTCGAGTCCATTCTGAAGTCCGAGTTCTTCTGAAAGTTCCTGTTCGTCTAAAAGTTCGAGTTCTTCTAACAATTCGAGTTCTTCTGAAAGTTCGAGTTCTTCTGAAAGTTCCTGTTCGTCTAAAAGTTCGAGTTCTTCTGAAAGTTCCTGTTCGTCTAAAAGTTCGAGTTCTTCTGAAAGTTCCTGTTCGTCTAAAAGTTCGAGTCCTTCTGAAAGTTCCTGTTCGTCTAAAAGTTCGAGTTTGCCCTGAAGGTTGAGTTCGTCTAGAAGTTCATGGTTACCTTGAAATTGGCCATTCATTCCGATTGGCGTAATTTGTAGTAAAGTTATTTGTAATTCTTCTGTTTGCTCAATGATATTTTCGAATCCATGATGATTCATCATAGATAATTTTGTAATATGCAGTGAAAAGTTGAGTAAATTTTGTAATTCAATATATACTGTATTTGCTGCAAAAGGTTTCTCGTTCAAAATGGTAATTAAATTTTCGACAATCGCAATGCCAGTTTCTTGCTGTGTAAGTGTTAAGTTTAAACGTTTCAGCCCCCCTTTTAGTATTTCTAATATGTTTATAAGTTTCTTCGTGTTAGATTGTGATGGGTTCGAAAATGCAGTTGGAATTATAGCAGTTAAGTCATTTAGTGTTTTTGAAAAAAGGTTGCCGTACGATTCTGGAGCAGGGGTGTAATGAACAGCTGGAAGTCGGTCGGATTGTTTTGGAAAATAAGGTTTTGAGATTTTTTTCTGATTGGCTTTAAAATAAGACATTGAAAGTCTCCTTCCTAATTGTGATAGTGAAAAACCTATCATAGTAGATGCAAGTAGCATATAAAAAGGAATAGGAGAACGAGCAGTTTCTATGAAAAATAACAAAAACGCCTATTATGAGGCGTTTTCTTTTTGCTTTGCATAGTTATAATATCTTTTTAATGAAATCTTTGATTTAAAACCAATTCGCTTCATAATTTCTTGTTCTGGAACATGGTTTTGGATGAGGCGTAAAATAAATGTATTTCGTAAATGTTGACCAGAAATTCCTTTTCGCAGCCCGGCGCGTGCTACTTCAAGCCGAATCATTTTTTGTACAGCAATTTCTGTTAATGCTTTTGGAGCGTCATTTTCGTATACCCAGCGGAATGTATTTCGGTTAAAATCAAAAGCTACAAATAATGGATCTGTGCTATGGTATTTTGGACGTACTGGTTCGGGAATTTTCTTGTAGTAATGATATAACTTTTTTTATCTTCTTCTGTTAATGTAATGATTCGTTCTATTCCGGATACAGCTGGAATAGATAATGTATTATTTTCAAAATGAACGTGATGCATATTTAGTGAAACGAGCTCTTGTAGTGATAAACCGTAATCAAGCAACATCATAATAATACATACGTTTCGATCCATGAGTAACGGGCGTACAGGACGTTGTTTGTCTGAAAGCCCTTCTAAAGAAGTTAAAATATATTTTAAACGCTGTTCTTCTTGTGTTGAAATAAAATCTTCATCTCGCAATGCTCGATCTGGCTGTATAACAAGTTCCATATTTTTTAGTGGGCTAGGTAGGTTTAAAAAATCATACAGTCGATTTAACACAATATAAACACGGTGCATTGTTTTTTCGGAGTAATGACGTTTCATTTTTAAGTCTGAAAAATAATCTTCATAGTCTTTTGTACAAAGAGTCCCCCATATATTATTAGAAGAAATTTTTTTGTTCTTTTGTAACCAATGAACAAAATCTTCAATGTCATAGACGTATCGCTTAATAGTTGAAGGCTTCCGACCCTTGTTGAATAAATAAGCAGAGAAAGCTTGTACTGTATCATCAAGTTCTTTTGTTGTCATAGTCCCACCACCCTAGTTTTCTTACATTATACCAAAATTTTCAGAAAAAGTTTATTTCTTGGGAAAGCGCAAATTTTGACAATAATCGTCAGTGAAATGATAAAGGTGAGGTGATTGTATGGAACAGTCGATGCGAAAGAAAAATAATAATCAAATTAACATTGTGCTAAATCACCGAAAGAAAGTTTCTGTTTCTTCGCCAGAACAAAAGCCAAATCTTTCAAACGAAACTGTTACAAAACATGAAATGTTACAACGGATTGAAGAAGAAATGAGCAAGCTTGTTGGAATGCAGGAAATAAAAAAAATTATAAAGGAAATTTATGCATGGATTTATGTAAATAAAAAACGGCAAGAAATGGGGTTGAAATCAGAGAAACAAGTCCTTCATATGTTATTTAAAGGTAATCCAGGAACGGGGAAAACAACTGTTGCTAGAATGATTGGGAAATTATTGTTTGAAATGAATGTTTTATCAAAAGGGCATTTAGTTGAAGCGGAACGGGCGGACTTAGTTGGTGAATATATTGGGCATACTGCACAAAAAACACGTGATCTTATTCGGAAAGCAATGGGCGGGATTTTGTTTATTGATGAAGCCTATTCGCTTGCGCGTGGCGGTGAAAAAGATTTTGGAAAAGAAGCGATTGATACGCTCGTTAAACATATGGAAGATAAGCAGCATGCTTTTGTACTTATTTTAGCAGGGTACTCACGTGAGATGAACCATTTTCTATCACTAAATCCGGGGCTACAATCCCGTTTCCCCTTCATTATTGAATTTTCTGATTACACGGTCAATCAATTATTAGAAATCGGAAAACGTATGTACGATGAACGGGAGTATCAATTATCAAAAGAGGCAGAGTGGAATCTTCGTGATCATTTAAATGCGGTAAAATATTCATCGCATATTACTTCTTTTAGCAACGGGCGTTATGTTCGTAATATTGTGGAAAAGTCCATTCGTACACAAGCAATGAGATTACTTCAGGAAGAAGCGTATGATAAATATGATTTAATTTCGATTTCAAGTAGTGATTTAACACTTGAAGAAGAAATACACGGTTTATAAAGTGAAATTTTTACTGCTTAAAAGTAGCAGGATAAATTGCTTAAAATAAAACACGAAGCGTAACGCTTCGTGTTTTATTTTGTATTCTTTGTTTTTGCGCGTTGTTCTAATTTACTTTTTGGGCTTTGATCTGCTACATCTGATGCAATTCCTTGTGGGTTAACGCTACTGTGTTGTCCTCGGTTGCTTTTGTTATTTCCTTTTGCCATCTTATATCACTCCTATTCTTCTTTGACTTTTTGTTGGTACTCTCTATGATATTTCTCCATTTTTTTGCTTTTTTCGTAAGCTGAATTTAAATCATGTCCAGATTGATCTACGGAACTTCTTTGTGCACCTTTATTTACGTGTTTTGTCATTTATCTCACCTCTCTTTAAGAAATAGTATTTACGGATAGGTACAAAAAACATGCAATAAAGTACAACTTCTATTAGTGGCATTTTTTTGTCACTATTGATGGTCAGCACTTTTAATTAAGATTTCATCTCTGGTTAGAGCAAAGGCGAATAGAAAAACCCTTTACAGAAGTAAAGGGTTGATTTGTTATTTATCCCGCATTAACGGGCAGTAAGACCTCCACCTTAAGGGTCAAAGAAAATAAAGAAGACAGGTGGAGATAACTTCTGATATGTGCCTGATTGGTTCAATTAATGATTAGTGTTAAATGGAATATTATCCCAACTGATTAAAGTTTCACTTTATCATTGAAATGTTCTATCTTTTCTACACTGCGATGTGGCAGATGCCATTTGTAATGAATAGAAATCATACGGAAACATACGATAAGAACGAATAAAGCGTATAATGCCCAGTCACTCGTAACGATTTTAGCTCCAATTAAAAAACCAGCTAAAATCGTCCAAAATGCATAAACCTCAGCTCGTAGTACGAGCGGTTTACGACGTGCCAATAAATCACGGATAATACCGCCGCCAATTCCTGTTAACACAGCTGCAACAATCGTTGCACTGATTGGTAAGTTTAGTTTTTGTGCATATAATGCACCTTGAATTGCGAAAGCGGATAAACCGATTGCATCAGTGATATTTTCCCAGCGTTTCCAATGTTTGATAAGTTTATTCGGGAATAAAAATATAATAGTCATTGATAAAATTGCAATTTCAAATAACATATCTTGTTTCCAAAACGCATCAATTGGATAACCGATTAATAAATTACGCAGTGCTCCTCCCCCGAATGCAGTTGCCATTCCTAAAATATAAACCCCAAAAATATCGTATTCTTCTTCCATCGCGATGATTGCTCCGCTTAAAGCGAAGGCAATTGTACCAACGATGCTAAATAAATCCCATGCCATGAAATTCTCCCTCACTAACTAGATGAAATGTTCTTACTCTGCTATTATATTAGAAGGTTTAATTTTCGAAAAGGATGAGTGAGCATATTTGATAGAAGAAAAAGAAAAAGTGATACTAGTTGGCTGTCAATTGCCGCAAGATGATGATGAACGTTTTGAACACTCGATGGAAGAATTAGCATCATTGGCGAAAACAGCACAAGCAGAAGTGTTGGTTTCAACGATGCAAAAGCGTTCTAAGTTTCATCCGGCAACGTATGTTGGGAAGGGGAAGTTAGAAGAACTTTCTCTGCTTGCAGAAGAACTAGAACCAGATGTTGTTATTTTTAATAATGAATTAACACCGAGCCAAATTCGAAATTTATCAGCACAGTTAGATGCGAGAGTCATTGATCGTACACAGCTTATATTAGATATTTTTGCTCAGCGCGCGAAATCAAGAGAAGGTAAATTACAAGTGGAACTTGCGCAGCTTCAATATGCGTTGCCTCGTCTTGTGGGACAAGGACAAGCTTTATCTCGTCTTGGTGGCGGTATTGGTACAAGAGGTCCAGGGGAAACGAAGTTAGAAACGGATCGTCGTCATATTCGTTCTCGTATCGATGAGATTAAAAGGCAGCTTTCTGGTGTGGTAGAGCACCGCAAGAGATATCGTGAACGTCGTAAAGAAAATCAAGTCTTTCAGGTTTCTTTAGTTGGATACACAAACGCTGGGAAATCTACGTTGTTTAACAGATTAACGGCGGCTGATACATTCGAGGAAGATTTATTGTTTGCAACACTTGATCCGACGACGCGTAAAATGCAGTTGCCGTGTGGATATACAGTCTTATTAACAGATACAGTTGGATTTATTCAAGATTTACCAACATCGTTAGTTGCAGCGTTTCGTTCCACGCTAGAAGAAGTAAATGAAGCAGATGTTATTTTGCATGTTATTGATTCAGCTGATTCAAATTACATCGGGCATGAGGAGACAGTGAAAAAATTACTGCAAGATCTTGAGTTTGACCACATTCCAATAATTACAGTGTACAATAAAAAAGATAAGTTACATCCGAACTTCATCCCATTCCCAAAGAATGATTTTATTATGACGAGTGCTTTTGATGCGGCGGATTTAGAGAAATTAAAAAAAGTTGTAGAAATAGAAATGATGAAGCGGATGGATTCATATGAATTAATGATTCCGGTAAGTGAAGGCAGATTGTTGACGCTTTTAAGAACAGAAACAGTATTAACAGAAATGACGTTTCAAGAGGAGAAGCAAGTATACGAATGTACAGGGTATATTTTTGCTCATTCTCCGCTAAACGGACAAATCAATAGATATTCAGCAAGAAAAGGAGAAGAGAAAGAAGATGTTTAATCGATTGAAGAATGGGGAAAAGATTGCTCCAATTGTAAAAGAAGTTGAAATGCAAATTGCAGACATACATAGACGCATTGATGAAGTAATTGAAAGTAATCAATTTCGTGTGTTAGAAAGTTTTCGTAGTCATAAAATTAGTGACTCACACTTTATTCCGACAACAGGGTACGGCTATGATGATATCGGTCGTGATACGTTAGAAAAAGTGTATGCTGATGTGTTCGGGGCAGAAGCAGGTCTTGTACGACCGCAAATTATTTCTGGAACTCACGCAATCTCTACAGCGTTGTTTGGGATTTTACGCCCTGGTGACGAATTGTTATATATAACTGGGAAGCCGTATGATACATTAGAAGAAATTGTTGGTGTTCGCGGGAAAGGTGTTGGCTCATTTAAAGAGTATAACATCGGTTACCAGGCGGTTGATTTAACAGAAGAGGGCCGTGTTGATTTTGCTGCAGTGCAAGCGGCGATTCATGAAAATACAAAAATGATTGGTATTCAGCGTTCGAAGGGATATGCAACTCGCCCGTCATTTACAATTGCCGAAATTAAAGAAATGATTGCATTTGTAAAAGAAATTAAGCCGGATGTCGTTGTGTTCGTTGACAACTGTTACGGAGAATTTGTAGAAGAGCTTGAACCGTGTCATGTCGGAGCAGATTTAATGGCGGGTTCACTTATTAAAAATCCAGGTGGCGGCATCGTGAAAACGGGCGGTTATATTGTTGGGAAAGAGCAATATGTAGAAGCATGTGCATATCGTTTAACATCTCCAGGTATCGGCGCAGAAGCTGGTGCATCTTTATATAGTTTGCAAGAGATGTATCAAGGATTTTTCTTAGCGCCTCATGTTGCTGGTCAAGCATTAAAAGGTGCAATCTTTACAGCGGCCTTTTTAGAACAGCTTGGTATGAATACATCGCCAACTTGGAATGCACCGCGAACAGATTTAATACAATCTGTTCAATTTGATGATAAAGAACGCATGATTGCATTTTGCCAAGCAATTCAATATGCTTCACCAATCAATTCGCATTTTACGCCGTATCCGAATTATATGCCTGGATATGAAGATGATGTGATTATGGCTGCAGGTACATTTATTCAAGGTGCCAGTATTGAATTATCAGCAGATGGTCCAATTCGTCCGCCTTATGTTGCGTATGTACAGGGGGCTTAACGTATTCGCATGTGAAGATTGCGATTTGTTCTGCTATTGATGCGCTTATTGAAAAAAATCTATTAGTAATTTCTTAAATGAAAGCTGCCAATTTTGGTAGCTTTTTTGTATATAAGTAGGTAATTGAGACATTTTAATAAGTGTGAAAAAATTTTTAAAAAATCATGTAAGAAAAACTAACATCTGTTGACAGGATACATAACATGATATAAAATGAGAATCAAGTTAAGGCGAAGGAGGAACTGAAGTGACACAACATGATCGACGTTCTGCCCCGCTGTTTCCAATAAGTATAGTTATGGATTTAACACAATTATCTGCGCGTCAAATTCGTTATTATGAAGAACATAAATTGATTTCCCCAACCCGTACAAAAGGAAATCGTAGATTATTTTCATTTAACGACGTAGATAAATTGTTAGAGATTAAAGATTTGTTAGATCAAGGTTTAAACATGGCTGGTATTAAGCAAGTACTACAAATGAAGGAAAATCAATCAGAAGTAATACAAGTAAGAGAAGAAGTGAAAGAAATTTCGAAATCTGAGCTTCGTAAAATTCTTCGAGATGAACTGCAACATACAGGCAGATTTAATCGAACGTCTTTACGACAAGGTGATATTTCAAGGTTTTTTCATTAATGATTGATAATTTCGAAAATGTTTAGAGGGACTAAGGAGGAATTTAAAATGGCAAAGTACACAAAAGAAGATATTTTCCGCTTGGCGAAAGAAGAGAATGTAAAGTATATCCGTCTACAATTTACGGATCTTTTAGGAAGTATTAAAAACGTAGAAATTCCAGTTAGTCAGTTAACAAAAGCTCTAGATAACAAAATGATGTTTGACGGATCGTCTATTGAAGGATTTGTTCGTATTGAAGAATCTGACATGTACTTATATCCAGACCTAGATACATGGGTAGTATTCCCATGGACTGCTGAAAAAGGAAAAGTAGCGCGACTAATTTGTGACATTTACAATGCAGATGGTACACCGTTTGATGGTGATCCACGTAACAACTTAAAACGTATGCTAAAAGAGATGGAAGAATTAGGATTTACTGATTTCAATCTTGGACCAGAACCAGAATTCTTCTTATTCAAAGTTGATGAAAAAGGAAATCCAACATTAGAATTAAATGATAACGGTGGATACTTCGACCTTGCACCGATGGATTTAGGAGAAAACTGCCGTCGTGATATCGTTCTTGAACTTGAAGAAATGGGCTTTGAAATCGAAGCATCTCACCATGAAGTTGCACCAGGACAACACGAAATTGACTTCAAATATGCAAGTGCAATTAAAGCGTGTGACGATATCCAAACATTTAAACTTGTTGTAAAAACAATCGCGCGTAAACATGGTTTACACGCAACATTCATGCCGAAACCGCTATTTGGTGTAAACGGCTCTGGTATGCACTGTAACTTATCACTATTCAAAAATGGTGAGAACGTATTCTATGATCAAAACGGTGATTTACAATTAAGCGACGATGCTCGTCACTTCATCGCAGGTATTTTGAAACACGCATCAAGCTTTACAGCGGTAACAAACCCAACTGTAAACTCTTATAAACGTTTAGTACCTGGATATGAAGCACCTTGTTACGTAGCATGGTCTGCGCAAAACCGCAGCCCATTAATCCGTATCCCTGCATCTCGCGGTGTAAGTACACGTGTAGAAGTACGTAGCGTTGATCCAGCTGCAAACGCATATTTAGCAATGGCTGTATTATTAGCAGCAGGTCTTGATGGAATTAAAAATAAACTAGCGGTACCACCTGCAGTAGATCGCAATATTTATGTGATGACACCAGAAGAACGTGAACAAGCAGGTATCATTGACTTACCAGCTACATTAGCACAAGCACTAAATGAATTAAAATCAAATGAAATTATTTGCGGTGCATTAGGTGAACATTTACTTGAGCATTTCATCGAAGCAAAAGAAATTGAGTGGGATATGTTCCGCACACAAGTTCACCAATGGGAACGCGATCAATATATGACTCTTTACTAAGAGTTTCAAACCCTTGACACATAACGTGTTGAGGTTTTTTTTGTTTTTATAACTGCCTTAATCAAAAATAGAAAGATTCTTTGGGACATCTTCATCATAAATTGTCTTTTGTAGACCCTACATCGTAGTACAGTTTGAACTATAACAAAAGGCCTTGAATTTATATCTAAATTAGAAAATATTCATTTAGTAGAAAGAGTAATTCTATTATACCTTTCGAGAGGACTCCCACCTCTAAACGTATGTGAAGGTGGCGAGGTGAATCGAAAAAGTGTATCTTATTTTCAGAAATTATAGAAACGTATGTTCCTTCTTGGTATAATCTTCTTAAGAAGGAGGTGAAAAGATGAAAAAGAATCAGGAACAACAATTCAACTATCAAACATTTCAAATTTGGATTAAAAAAGGACATCGTATGTATGCTTACTTTCAAGAATCTTGTCAGAATGCCAAGAATATGTACAATACGACCAACTTTTATATACGTCAGGTGTATACAGGACTGACACAAGAAAAAGAGTTACAGCCCCTACAAAAAGAAGTGTTGGATATTATAGATCAATATATCGAAAAGATGAATGATACGCAGCTTCTTGCCTATCGAAAGAAATTAGCAAAAGAGAAGATGAAACCGAAAGAAAAACAGAAAGAAATCAAATGCAATTTGTTTTCCAAACCTACGAAAGAAAATCCTCATGTAGATTATTATTTTCTAGATGCCTTGTTTAAAGCTATGCTTCAAAAAGATTATCGTTCTTTACCTGCACAATCCAGTCAATCCATCATGAAAACTGTATTTCAAAACTGGCATTCCTTTTTTGCAAGCTTACGAGATTATCAACAAAATCCAAACAAATATACAGGAAAACCGAGAATTCCTAAATATATTCGTTCTGTGGAAAAAGAGGTGCTGTATACAAACCAAGACTGTGTCATTAAACATCATACCTTTTTAAAATTTCCAAAGACAAAATGCCAATTAAATATTGGGAAATTAGGTTGTGCCAAAGGCAAACTGAAACAAGTTCGTGTGATTCCTAAATATCATGCATATGTAGTGGAATTGGTGGTAGATGCTCCTTCCAAAATACCATCCGTTGAAGAGAATGGACGTTATATGGGAATTGATTTAGGCATTGATAACCTTGCAACTATTGTCACAAACACAGGTATGAAACCTGTTCTTGTGAAGGGCAAGCAGATCAAAAGCATCAATCAATTCTACAACAAATTAAAGAGTGATTTTACAAGTATTCTTCGACAAGGGAAACAAACAAACGAAGGACCTTATACTTCGAAAAGATTAGAAAAACTTCATCAAAAACGTTATTTGAAAATCAAAGATCTTTTTCATAAGGCAAGTCATGAGATTGTAAAACGAGCACAGGAAGAAAGAATTTGCAAAATCGTAGTTGGTCAGAACAAAAATTGGAAACAAGAAAAGGATATGGGAAAGAAACAGAACCAAACGTTTTGTCATATCCCACACAGTGTATTGATTCGAATGATTACATATAAAGCAAAAAAAGTAGGTATCGAAGTGATTGTAATCGAAGAATCGTATACATCCAAAGCAAGTTTTTGGAGCTTGACTTCATTCCAACGTATAGAACAAATGACAAGCATGCAACTTTTTCAGGAAAACGAATCAAGCGTGGTATGTATCGTTCTGCGAAGGGAATCTGCATTAATGCAGACGTAAACGCTGTGGCTAATATTTTACGAAAAGCATTCCCGAATGCATGGACAAACGGGATAGAGGGGTTAGGTGTGAAACAGCTCACCAGTGTGTTAACTCCACTAACGTTAATCCTCCGTTAGGTCGAAACGTTAGAAACCCCCACTTCCAGCTCCGCTAAGTGGGGAGTATTCATTAGCTCCATAATGTATAAATTTTTGATGATTCATCTTATTTATCCTGTTATTCACAGACAGTGAGATCCCGCCTCAAGATTCTGAGAAAACAAAACAGATAGATGGGAGATAATTACCTGTAAGAGCCTGACTGATGAGAACTTTTCCTGAGTCGGGATGAAAACAATCTCCTACTGACGGAAGTTTTACTTTATATTGCTAATTTAATGTTTTTAAAAACTTTACAAAAAATCTATATTTGTAGAGGGTAAATACAGAGGATTATTAGAAGATTTAGGAGAAGAATTAGGTAGGAAATAAAGTTTCTCAACTTTTCGGTAAAAAATGGTAGGATAATAAAATAGAAAATGATATATTATGAGGAGAAAAGAAAGAATTTGCAGAATAATTTATATTGACTTGTTCTATATAAAGAACTAAAATCTATTTTAAATAGAACATATTGTGTTTCATTCGATGAAGTGATGTTCTTGTGTATGAAAAGTTTTTCAACATTTTTCTAAAATATCTGAATAAAAATGTTTTTATAGGGTGGAGTAGTTTGGATATTCTAAAATCGATAAGTAGTGCTTAGTATATTTATAAAAAAATTTTGCGGGGGAAACTATGGAGAAGGAAATAAACCTTAAAAATTTATTTGCTGTTATAAGAAGACGACTATGGATTATGGTTGTACTTACACTCACCATTACATTGGTAGGAGCAGCTTACAGTATTTTCTTTAAAACCCCATTATACGCATCTTCTGCAAGAATACTCATTCCAGCAAATAATGACACTGTGAACACGCTTAAAGTAATGATAAATGAACCAGTTGTGATGGAGAAAGTAGCTGCGGAATTGAACATTAACAGATCGGCAAGCGCGTTGAGTGGACAAATAAGTACTGAAAGTGTACAAAACTCGCAAATAGTAAAAATTACTGTGGTTGATACGGATTCCAAACTTGCAGCTAAAATTGCGAATTCTACAGCAGCTGTTTATAAACAAGAGGCTGCAAGTATATTAAATTTTAATAACGTTAGCATCTTATCTGAAGCAACAGCATTGAAAAATTCTGTACCAATAAACATAAATCATACCAATACGATAATGATTGCCTTCTTTGTTGGTTTGGTATTAAGTATCGGCTTCATTTTTTTACTAGATTCTTTGGATGATAGGATTAAATCGGAGCGAGCTATCGAAAAATTATTAGATATCCCTACTTTAGGAAGTATTTCTAAAATGAATAAGAAAAACATAGTAGACAAATATAGCAAAAAAGGATCTGTATCCTTATTAAGGGGGAGCAAGAATTGGTTTACAAAAGTAGAAGAAAAAGAGACAACATCAAGGAAGAAAGCCTAGTTACTTATGCTGCGCCCAATTCCAAAATTGCTGAAGATTATCGTACGATTCGTACGAATCTTCAGTTTTCATCTTTTGCCACTAAGGATAAGACCATCGTTATTACCTCTCCAAGATTTGGCGAAGGAAAATCAACTATTACGGCTAATCTTGCTGTGTCCATAGCTCAACAAGGTGAAAAAGTATTGGTAATTGATGCTGATTTACGGAAGCCAACAATACATAAAATATTCCAGCTTGAAAACACGATTGGACTGACAAATGTCTTGAGTGGCAAAACAACAATGGAAGGGGCTGTAGTGCAAACAGGAATTGGAAGGCTCTGTGTGCTAACAAGCGGTCCAGTACCGTTTAATCCAGCTGAGCTGCTTAGTTCAGCAGCAATGGAGACTTTAATTCAAAAAGCAATGGAGCAATATGACATCATATTATTTGACTCTCCGCCAATTTTAGAAGTAACAGATACCAGCATTTTAGCTGGCCGGAGTGACGGGGTAGTATTAGTAATAGGATATAATCATACTGTGAATGAGGATGCAGTGGAATCTAAAAGAATATTAGGATTCGCAAGAGGAAAATTAGTGGGGACTATTTTAAACAATAAGGTATAAGGATTATTTCGGACTATTCCGTTCTTTATAAAGAACATAAATGTTATTTATAAAAGGAATGTGGTAATGTCTCCTTACCAGTATCAATGGAGGCACTCGATCATGCTGTGGGTTGGATAAACCTTAGATGCTAGTCATCAAGAGTGTGATGTGAGGGCGGGTTAGATGCCCGAATTTTATTAGATTAAAGCTTTTAGCTATGAGTTTTTGAAAAGACCTCGTAGTTAAAAGCTTTAATTTTTTTAAAAGTAATGATTGAAAACGGGGGAAGGTTTATGACATATCAGCAGAGGCTATCGTTATTGCTTTTAGTGGATTCGTTCATTGTATTAAGTGCAATTTTCTTTAGTTATTTTTTTGTAAATGCCAGTTTCCATGTTATTACATTATCGTCAGTAATTAGTTCTATAACTTTACTACTTAGCCATCATTTTTTTGCGTTCATTTACAAGTTGTATAAAAAGGCATGGGAATATGCAAGTATAGGGGAATTATTAATTATTTTTAAAGCTATTACATTTTCTATTATCACTACAGCTTTTGTGCAACAAGTAATGATACATAAGATTTACTTTCGTTTGCTTGTTGTAACTTGGATGATGCATATTTTATTAATTGGCGGATCACGTTTTGTTTGGCGGATGTATAGAGATGCGTATTTTAAAAAGGATGATACAAAAAAGAGAACCTTAATTATTGGCGCTGGTTCTGCAGGAACAATGATAACAAGACAATTGTTAAAGAACAATGATACAGAATTATTACCCGTTGCATTTATTGATGATAATGTGAAAAAACATAATCTTGATATTCTAGGGATTCCAGTAATCGGTGGAGTGAATCAAATTGAGCGTGCTGTTCAAGAGCTAAATATCGAGAGTATTATAATAGCAATTCCTTCGCTAAGTAAAAAAAGCTTGAACTCCATTTTTAAAGAGTGTTCAAAGACGAAAGCGAAAACTCAAATTCTTCCTATGCTAGAAGATTTAGTAACAGGAAAAGTTTCAGTTAATGAATTCCGTGATGTTCAAGTAGAGGATTTGCTAGGACGAGATCCGGTTGAATTAGATATGAATAGCATTTCAGAATACATAACCGACAAAGTTATTTTAGTGACTGGTGCCGGTGGTTCAATCGGTTCAGAAATTTGTAGACAAGTTGCAAAATTTAATCCAAAGCAATTAATTTTATTAGGCCATGGCGAAAACAGTATTTACTCCATTGAAATGGAATTGAAAGAGTTATATGGTAACGCGAAGATTACATTTATTTCAGAAATTGCAGATATACAAGATAATAAGAAGATGATGTCGGTGATGAAGAAATATCGTCCGCATGTTGTCTATCATGCTGCTGCCCATAAACATGTACCGTTAATGGAACATAATCCAGAAGAAGCTGTAAAAAACAATTTAATTGGCACGATGAATATTGCAGAAGCAGCAAGCTGGCATGATGTAGAGACGTTTGTCATGATTTCTTCTGATAAAGCAGTGAATCCAACTAGTGTCATGGGAGCAACGAAAAGGCTGGCTGAAATGATTATTCAACAGAAAGATAAAACGAGCCGTACAAAGTTTGTTGCTGTTCGTTTTGGCAATGTATTAGGAAGTCGAGGCAGTGTAATTCCGCTATTTAAAAAACAAATTCAAAAAGGCGGACCAGTTACAGTTACTCATCCAGATATGGTTCGTTACTTCATGACTATTCCAGAAGCATCAAGGCTTGTTATACAAGCTGGAGCTTTAGCTAAGGGCGGAGAAATTTTTGTATTAGATATGGGAGAACCAGTAAAAATTGTCGATCTTGCCAAAAATTTAATCAAACTATCAGGAAACTCTATTGAAGAAATTGAAATAGAATTTACTGGAATGAGGCCAGGGGAAAAACTTTTTGAAGAGTTGTTAAAAGATGATGAAATCAATGAACAACAAATTTATCCGAGAATTTATGTAGGAAAGGAAACTAATATTTATATAGAAGAAATTGAAAAAGTCATTTCTACTTACTCTGAATGGGATAAAGAGGAATTGCGAACAAAGCTACTATATTTAGCTAATAATCATGATATCTCAAAAATACCAATATCTATCTCTGGTTAAATGACTGTGAAAACTGTACCTTAATTGAAAATATAGTTGAATGGGTGTGTGATCTAAGTGTCTAAGAAAGTGTTGTTTTGTGCAACAGTAGACTATCATTTCAAAGCATTTCATTTGCCATATATGAAATGGTTTACAGAGCAGGGCTGGGAGGTACATGTTGCTGCAAACGGCAATATAGAGCTTCCGTATGTAGATGAAAAATATGACATTCCTATCCAAAGATCACCTTTTAAACTCCAAAACTTTCATGCATACAAGGAGCTTGCATCAATCATCAATAAAAATAAGTACAGCATCATTCATTGTCATACACCTATGGGAGGAGTACTTGCCCGCTTAGCTGCAAGAAAAGCGAGAAAACAAGGAACAAAAGTCATATATACAGCACATGGATTTCATTTTTGTAAGGGTGCCCCGCTCATAAACTGGCTTGTATATTATCCAATTGAAAAAGGACTAGCTCCTTATACAGATTGTCTCATAACAATCAATAAAGAAGATTACAATCTTGCCGTGGATCATCGCTTTAAAGCAATGTGCATTGAGCACGTTCATGGGGTAGGGGTCGATATAGAGCAATTTAGACCGGTAAAAGAAGTGCATAAACGCAATATGAAGATGCAACTTGGTTATAAGCCAGACGATTTTTTAATGTTTTATGCTGCAGAATTTAACAAAAATAAAAATCAGCAATTGTTGATTCATTCGTTAGCTTTAATAAAAAATGAAGTTCCAAATGCAAAGCTTTTACTTGCAGGGAATGGCCTATTAATGGAAAGTTGTAAGACACTAGCTGTTCAGTTAGGAGTTGCCGAGATGGTTCATTTCCTCGGTTATCGAACTGATATTGCTTCATTATTACCAATGTGTGATCTTGCTGTTGCATCTAGTCTGCGTGAAGGTTTACCAGTTAATATTATGGAGGCCATGGCTTGCGGCCTTCCAGTTATAGCTACTGATAATAGAGGACATAGGGAACTTATTCTCAATAATGAAAATGGTTGGATCATAAGTCATAACAATCTAGATGAGATGTCCGATAAGATAAAATACCTTGCTCAAAATCCCAATTTGAGTATTCAGTTTGGGAATACCGGGCGTATTATGATTGAAAATAAATATGCCATTAATGAAGTGTTAGAAGAAAAGAAAGACCTTTATGCTATGTTCACAGGTGAAACGGAGGAGTTAAAGTGGGCTGTCCATTAAGGATATTACACGTAGTTGTGAATATGAATCGAGGCGGTGCTGAAACTCTAATTATGAATTTATATCGAAATTTAGATCGATCTAAAGTTCAATTCGATTTTCTGACCTGTAAAGAAGGCGTGTTCGATGAAGAAATAGTAGAGCTGGGCGGAAAAGTCCATAGAATTCCATATATTACAGATGTGGGGCATACGGGATACATGAAAGCTTTAGACACCTTCTTTGTATCTCATCAAGAATATAGGATTGTGCACTCGCACATGGATAAAATGAGTGGGTTTGTACTTCGTTCAGCCAGAAAAGCAAGTATACCAATTCGAATTGCTCACAGTCATAATACGAGCAGCGAGGGTGGTATTGCAGCCAAAATGTATAAATGGTACGGAGGGAAATTTATTTTATCATGTGCAACACATTTGCTAGCATGCTCAAATGCCGCTGCCCATTGGTTATTCGCAACTAAAGCAGATACAGCCAAAATCTTAAAGAATGGCATTGCATGTGATAAATTTGCGTTTTCTCCAGAAATTAGAAAAGAAGTAAGAGAGGAACTACACCTCCATCAAGATACTTTTGTAGTTGGACATGTCGGAAGATTCGCGCATCAAAAAAATCATTCTTTTCTTATAGACATATTTGCGCAATTAATCAAGTTGAAGCCGGACTCTATTCTTCTATTAGCGGGAGATGGTCCACTTCGCTTAGAGATTGAAAAAAAGTAGAAGAATTGAACTTAGGGAACAATGTAAAGTTTCTTGGGATACGAAGCGATGTAGAAAAGCTACTTCAGGCATTTGATGTGTTTGTATTCCCGTCTATTCATGAGGGATTGCCGGTTACTCTTATAGAGGCACAAGGAGCTGGATTACCTTGTATGATATCGGATGCTATTACACAGGAAGTTGATATGGGAATGAATTTAGTTGAACATTTCCCTCTGACTGACAAAAAGATATGGATAGAAAAATTAAGCAGTATATCAGTTAGAAATTTACCAAGGGATATATCAGATCAAGCATTATCTAAAAAAGGGTACGATATAAAAAATACTGCGGGATTAACGCAAGATTTTTATTTAGCAGTGTCGAGGTGAATTATTTGAAGAAGTTAACTATTTTTACCCCTACTTATAACAGGGCATACTGTCTTCACAATTGTTATGAGAGTTTGAATCGTCAAACATGCAAGAATTTTGTATGGTTAATTATAGATGATGGCTCTAATGATAGCACAAAAGAGTTGGTGAGTAGCTGGATTGCTGAAAATCGAATAGAAATAAAATATCATTGGCAACAAAACCAAGGCATGCATGGTGCTCATAATACAGCGTATGAGATGATCGACACGGAACTAAATGTATGTATTGACTCTGATGATTACATGCCGGATGATGCCGTAGAAAACATTCTTTCTTTCTGGGAGAAACATGGAAGTGATGAAGTCAGTGGCATAATTGGACTTGACTCGTACACAGATGGACGAATCATTGGTTCGAAGTTACCAGAGAATATTAAATGCTCAACACTTTTTGATCTCTATAATAAGCATGGTGTAACGGGTGATAAGAAACTTGTATATCGTACGGAATTGACGAAGAAGTATCCGTACCCAGTTTTCAAAAATGAAAAGTATGTAGGACTAGCATATAAGTATTATATGCTCGATCGGAAGTACGAGATGTTACTGATGAATGAGGTCCTTTGCTGTGTTGAATATTTGCCTGATGGATCATCAATGAACATGCTAAATCAATATCGTAGAAACCCAAAAGGCTTTGCTTTTTATCGGAAGGAGCTTATGAAATTGCCATTTGTAAGCCAAGCGTTTAAATATAGACAGGCTATTCACTATGTATCTAGCAGTCTTATATCAAAAAATAAAAGGTTTATGAGTGAGACACCGTGTAAAACTCTTACACTTTTCGCTATCCCGCTTGGGATTATGATGTATTGTTACATCGCAACAAAAACAAGAGTATCAGAAATAACATAGGATTCTAGTATTAAGTTGAAAGGAAATTACAAATGACTATACTTTGGATGAATCTTGCTATAGTATTTATATTTTCTTTTTTTGCAAGATATTTTGCTATGCATGTGACCACGGGTCCTGCATTGATAAAGCCGAATCAATTTCTGATTCTAATGGCCTCTCTATCGCTTGTGTTGGTAGCTGGGCTTCGAAATACTATCGGGGATACATACTTTTATATGCATGCGTATACTATTACTGATTTTAATTGGGAGTATATTCAAAAAAACAAAGACATGGGATTCAATATTTTTCAAATGGTTTTACAAAAGTATACAGATGATCCTCAGGTCATGGTTTTTATTACAGCATTGATAACAAATGTACTAATCGTATTCATTCTATATAAGTATTCAAGGCTAATCGATTTAAGCTTATATGTCTATATCACATCTGGGATGTACTTAACATCAATGAATGGGATTAGGCAATATTTAGCTGCAGCTATAATTTTTGCTGCCACCAAATATATCTTTGATGGTAACTGGAAAAAATACATTCTCATTGTTCTGCTTGCATCAACATTTCATCAGAGTGCGCTTGTTCTCATACCAATATATTTTTTAATTCGAAGAAAAGCTTGGTCAGCAACAACGTTTATCCTTCTTTTTTTAGCGGTACTAATCGTGATAGGGTTTAATCAATTTTCTGAATTTTTCTTTGCAGCGATAGGGGATACTCAGTATGGTTATTATAAGGATTTTCATGAAGGTGGTGCCAACATCCTTAGGGTTGCTGTTGATGCTGCACCGCTTATACTTGCGTACTTTGGTAGAGAAAGACTTAGAGAACTTTTTCCAAAGAGTGATTACATTGTAAATATGGCATTATTGGGTGTAGTTTTTATGCTTATTTCAACACAAAACTGGATTTTTGCAAGGTTTGCTATTTATTTTGGATTATACCAATTAATATTAATTTCTTGGGTTGTAAAGCTGTTTACTGAAAAGGATCAGAAGTTTGTCTATTATGCAATTCTAGTATGTTATTTTGTTTATTTTGTTTATGAGCAGGTAATCACTTTGGGGATTATTTACAAGAGTAACTTTTTTGGATAATAAAGATTCAATATATGGAATTGATTATAAGATTGGGGTGGGCTTCAATGGTTAAGACTAAAAAACCCAAGAGAGTTTTACATATTATCAGTGCTATGAATCGAGGTGGTGCTGAAACGTTGTTAATGAATATATATAGAAATATAGACAAATCACAAGTTCAATTTGATTTTGTGTCTCACAGAACTGAGAAATGTGATTATGATGAAGAAATAGCAGTATTAGGCGGTAAAGTCTATAGAATTCCAAGCCTGGGGCAAGTAGGGCCTTTTGTGTATATTAAAGAACTTACAAAGATAATGAATGATAATCGATATGTAGCTGTACATGCACATACCGATTATCAAGGTGGCTTTGCTGCGGTGGCTGCGAAAATGGCAGGTATAAAAAAAGGGTTTGTCATTCTCACAGTAATAATTGGCCTCAAGGATCTGGAATTAAAGCGAAAATTACCCTAAAGGTTTTACAATCTATTATTAAATATGCTGGAACAGATTATTGTGCGTGTAGTATTGAAGCTGCACGTTTTTTATTTGGTGAAGGAATAATTAACGATAATAGGGTAGAATTGATCAAAAATGGAATAGATATTAGCCAATTTACTGATGTGGACATAAGAGATGTTACCAGTGTGAGAAAAGAGCTTAATATACCAGATGAGGCGAAAATAATAGGTCATATTGGCCGTTTTTCAGAATCAAAGAATCATATTTTTATCCTACAAGTTCTAAAAGAAATTTTAAAGAGAGATACAAATTTTATTGCTGTTTTAGTGGGCGATGGTCCGTTAAAAAGCTCTATTGAATTGAAAGCAAAAGAACTGGGCATTTACAACAATATTAGATTTTTAGGAGTACGTATGGATATACCAAGACTTATGAAAGCATTCGATGTTTTCTTATTTCCTTCTTTATTCGAGGGTTTTGGTATTGTAACGTTAGAAGCACAATGTTCAGGTACACCTTGTGTTGTTGCAAATACGATACCTAGAGATACTGATATGGGCTTAGGGCTAATGTCATTTATTAGTTTAGAAGAAAAATTCGAGATATGGTCCGAAGAGATTTATAACGCTCTATTAAAAGAAAAACCTGAAAAACGAGAGATAATTAACAAAATATCAAAATTAGGTTTTGATATTAATAGTAATATTCCTGACTGGTTATCGTTATATGGAATAGAGTGTAAGGAATATATAAGATAATTTTGTTTCATCACTAAGTTACATAACCTAATCCTATATCTGCTAGGAAAAATAGGGAGCTATCATAAGGAATAATAGAAGTGACAATTGATTTTGTGAGGTATTTGATGATGAAAAAGAAAAAAATATTAATTTCTTCTTTTGACATGGCAATCGGTGGTGTGGAACGAAGTTTGATTGGGTTACTAAATAAAATTGATTACAGTAGATATGATGTGGATTTAATGCTGTTTAAACATGAGGGTGAATTCTTTTCTCTGTTGCCAAAGGAGCCTAATGTATTACCAGAAATTCCACAATACATGAGTTTTAGAAAGTCAATAAGTGAAATTTTACAAGATAAACAGTATAGTATCGCGTTGTCAAGAATTTTTTCTAAGATAAATGCTAATCTTATAGGGAGAATAAAAGGAACAGCAGAGCCAGGTTATTATCAAATGCAATTAATGTGGAAGTATGCTTTACCATTTCTCCCTGAATTAGATAAAGAATATGATGTAGCCATTGGTTATTTGTGGCCACATTATTTTGTTTCTGACAAAGTTAGAGCTAGGAAAAAAATAGCATGGGTTCATACAGATTATTCTATAGTAGAAACAAATGTAAATATGGACTTGAAAATGTGGAATAAATTTAATCATATTGTAGCTGTATCTGAAGCGTGCAAAAATTCGTTTTTAAAAAAATATAGTAAATTAGAAAATAAGGTTGTTGTAATAGAAAACATAACTTCTCCAGAGTTTATTAGAAAAATGGCTAATGAAAATATAGAGAACTCTATGATTAACGATAACAGATTTAAAATTATCACAGTAGCCAGGTTGTCTCATGCAAAAGGAATTGACAATGCTGTCAGAGCTTTAAGGATGTTAAAAGATAAAGGCTATGATGATATCGCTTGGTATGTTGTTGGATATGGGGGAGATGAAACGATAATCAAAGACTTGATAAAAGCTTTGAAGCTTAAGGATGATTTTATATTACTAGGAAAACAAACGAATCCATATCCATATATGCAAGAAGCTGATTTATATGTACAACCGTCTAGGTATGAAGGAAAGGCTGTTACAGTAGGTGAAGCTCAGATACTTTCAAAGCCCGTTATGATAACAAATTATGCAACTGCAAAAAGCCAAGTAAGATATGGATTTGATGGATATATTACAGAATTGTCTGTTGAGGGAATAGCGAATGGAATCGAAAAGTTGTATAAGGATACTGCTATAAGAAAAGAATTAATTAATAACTGTAGTAAAACAGATTATTCTAATAGTTATGAATTAGATAAGTTGTATGAAATGATGGGTGGCTAAAGTGAACCGATTTATTTGAAATTCGAAAATACAAATTTGAAAGGAAGTAAAGATGGCTCCAAAAGTAAGCATTATAGTACCTGTTTACAATTGCGAGGGGTATTTCTCTGAATGTTTAGACAGTATACTTAATCAAACTTACAAAAATATTGAAATTGTAATTGTAAATGATGGGTCAACCGATCAAAGTGAAAAGATAGTTAATGAATATAAAGTAAAAGACGATAGAATAGTATATTACTATCAAAGTAATTGTGGACCATCTGAAGCACGTAATAAGGGGATTTTAAATTCGACAGGAGAATATTTAACCTTTATTGATGCTGATGATACAGTTGATAAATACTATGTTGAACTTTTACTAAATAAAATGATCAGCTCGGATGCTGATTTAGTTTGTTGTGGTTATAAAGATATTTCAGAATATGGGGTATTGAATTGCATAGATTTTAATTTCAATACTAATGTCTCTCTATATTCTTTCATAGATATGGTATGTAAAGGAACAGGGGGAGTTTTGTGGGGGAAAATGTACAAAAAGGAAATAATTATTAACAATGATTTGAAGTTAGATAAAAACATATTTATGTGTGAAGATTTAGTATTTGTTTTACAATATGTATCTCAATGCGAGTCTTTTTCTTCAATAAAAGAGCCCTTATATAACTACAATAGATGTAATCAAAATAGTATAAGCTCTAATATTTCCATAAGTTATATTCAAAATTATATTACTGTTTGTAAAAAGATAGATGAGATATTTACTTCTATTAATTTAGGCGAACAAAAAATAAATGAGATAATTACAAAAAGAATTCAAGATATTGTAATAACATTAGTCGAGAAACAAAGTATTGAAATAAGAGTTATTGGTATGAAGAATGCCATTGCTAATATAATGAGAATTTTATCTATACCATATATTAAAACACATATAGGTGAATTTTCAACTAATAGTATTTTTTATAAGCCATATATTTTTTTAATTAAAAACAGGCTTATACGGACAAGTATTATTTATGGAATATATCTAAATGCGTTAAGAAATGTTAAAAGGAGAATAAAAATAGGAAAGTAAGTGAGGGTATGAAAAAAATTTGTTATTTGTGATTGATTCGCTAACTATTGGTGGAGCAGAAAAAAGTTTAATATCTTTATTGAATTTGATAAATTCTTCAAAGTACGAAATTGATTTACTGTTATTTAAAACAGGAGGGGATCTTGAAAGTTATGTTCCAAAGAATATAAATATCTTACCAGCTCCAGAATATTTTCGGTATATAAATAATGAAAAAGTCCCTCTAAGTAAAAGTGCCCTCTATCTTTATTATAGAATTAAAACTTCTTTAAGTTTGAGAGTAAATAATTACAAGAAAAATATTTTACATAGTGAGCAAGTAGTGTTTAGAAGTATAAAAAAAATAATAGCTCCAATTCAAAAAAAATATGATGTAGCTATAGCCTATAGTCAAGGAATGCCCACATATTTTGTTGCGAATAAAGTCACCGCGTCAAAAAAATAGCTTGGATTAATACAGATTATATCAATACATTGTATGACAAAGAACTTGACTATGAATCCTATAAGAAGATAGATAAAATCATTGCAGTTTCTCAGAATACTAAAGAATCATTAATGCGGCTTAGAAAAGAATATGCCGATAAGGTTGATATGGTTTTAGATATAATAGATCCAAATATGATTTATAAAATGTCCGAAGAAAATGACGTTAATGAATTCGACAAATCATTTGTAAATATTTTAACAGTTGGAAGGCTAGTGGCCGTAAAATCATATAGTACAGCTATTGAGGTAGCTGATTTATTAAAGAAATCAGGATACAAGTTTAAATGGTTTGGAGTTGGAGAAGGGCCTGAAAAAAAGAAACTTCAAGAATTAATAGATGAATACCAATTGAATGATTGTTTTATACTACTTGGAAAGAAACTGAATCCATATCTCTATATGAAGAATTGCGACATATATGTTCAAACATCTGTAAAGGAAGGATTTGGTCTTACAGTATGTGAAGCTAAGATATTAAAAAAGCCTATTGTATGTACTAATTTTTTTACAGCTAAAGAAATCATTAATCATAATGTAGATGGTTTATTAGTAGAACATAATATAAATAGTATATACAATGGAATAAAAAAGTATTTAGATGATAGTATTTTTAAAGAAAAAATAATAACAGAATTAAATTCCCAAGAACCTTATAGCTCAGTAAATCAATTAAGTAAATTCTATGAACTGATAGAAAATTAATGAGTGGTGATAATGAAATGAAAAAGATTTTTGTAGATGTCTATTTAATGTTTAATTTAGGAGATGATTTATTTCTAGATATTCTTGCAACGAAATACCCGCACTGTAAATTCACAGTTAATTATCTAGGTAAAGATTACGATCAATTTATTTCTCGATACTGCAACGTTAGTAGAAGAAAGTATACAATTCTTAATAAAATTGGGCAACATCTTAAAATATCCGATTCTATAACGAACTATGATAAGGTAGCAGAGGAGCATGATGCATTACTATTTATAGGTGGTTCTATTTTTAGAGAAGAGAAATATCATAACTCATTATATCAGGATAGAATGAGAATGGTTCAGGAATTTAAGAAAAGAGACAAACCAGTATTTATATTAGGTGCAAATTTTGGACCTTATGAGACAGAAGAATTTTTGAATGATTATAAAAAATTTTTTAAGCTATGTGATGATGTTTGTTTTAGAGATGTATATTCATATGAATTATTTAAGGATTTGTCACAGGTTAGATATGCACCAGATATTGTTTTTCAAATGAATATAGATGAATATAAAACTGTACTAAGTAAATGTACAGTTGGATTTTCAATTATAGACGTTAGACATAAACATGGGTTATCAATTTATTATAATGACTATATAAAAAGTACCGTAAAGACAATAGAGTTATTGGTAAACAGGGGATATCAATGTTATTTAATGTCTTTTTGTGAACAAGAGGGAGATTTAGAAATAATAAATACAATTAAATTATATCTTTCTCCTGAAGCATTAAAAAACATTATTATTTATAACTATAAAGGAAACCTAAAAGAAGCTATCAATCTAATAGCTTCTTTTAAGTTTTTTATTGCTGCAAGATTTCATGCAAATATATTAGCGCTATTACTAGGTACTGGAATTATGCCTGTAATATACAGTGAAAAAACCACTAATATGCTGAAAG
Organism: Bacillus sp. EA-CB0995; assembly: GCF_055814245.1. Lineage (NCBI taxonomy): Bacteria > Bacillati > Bacillota > Bacilli > Caryophanales > Bacillaceae > Bacillus > Bacillus sp. EA-CB0995. Next base: position 1,950,992 of record NZ_CP169269.1, read on the forward strand.
ATATTAACCTTGATCGTATTTTGATAAATATGGAAGAACTTAATTTGCAGTATGATGAAAATATTATAAACAAATCATTCCATAATAAAGCTAATCTGGAATTTATATCAAACAATGCTAAGAACCAGTTTGAAAAATTAAGTGAGTTTCTAGATATGGAAACATTTAAATTGGAGGGAGTATGAAAAAGAGGATTATATTTGTGATTATAAATATGAATGTGGGTGGAACTGAAAAAGCATTGCTTAATATGATAGCAGAGATACCAAAAGATAAGTACGATATAACGATTTTAATGTTAGAAGAGTATGGTGAGTTTTTAAACTCCATTCCTAGTGAAGTTCATGTTGAATATTTAAAAGGATATAGGAATCTAAAAGAGATATTGAATAAGCCTCCTCATATAGTTTCTTTGGATTTTCTTAAAAAAGGAAGAGTAATAAAGGCTTTCAATATAGTATTTTTACATTTACTATCGAAATTTATGAAAGATAGAAGCATTTTCTTTAAATATGTGTTGCGTGATTACCCTGTAATTGATAATGAACTTGATGTTGCAGTGGCTTATGCAGGACCCATGGACTTCATAAGCTATTTCGTTGTAAATAAAATAGCAGCAAAAAAGAAAGTTCAATGGGTACATTTTGATATTACAAAAATAGGATTTAATCAAAAATTCGCGACTAAGACATATGATAAGTTTGACCAAATTTTTGTTGTATCAAATGAGGGGGAATAAATTAATTCATACGCTACCAACCTTAAAAAATAAATTGGATACTTTTTTTAATATTATGTCGCCTGAATTCGTAGCTAAATTGGCTGATGAAGACATAGGATTTGAAGATGATTTTAGTGGAATACGGATCCTTACTGTTGGACGATTGAGCAAAGAAAAGGGACAGGACCTAACGATTCCTGTATTAGCTAAACTTAAAGAAGATGGATACAATGTTAGATGGTATTGCATAGGTGAAGGAAGTGCGAGAATAGAATATGAAAAGCTTATAAAAGAGTATTATGTTCAAAACGACTATATACTTTTAGGAGCTAATCCTAATCCGTATCCTTTTATGAAACAGTGTGATATATATATACAGCCATCTCGTCACGAAGGATACTGTATAACACTTGCGGAAGCGAGATGTTTTGACAATCCTATTGTTAGTACGGATTTTACAGGTGCAAGTGAGCAAATAATTCACGAACAAACAGGTTTAATAGTTAATTTTGATGAGCAACAAATGTATAATGCAATAAGAAAATTATTAGAGGATAAGAAATTAAGAAATAGAATTAGAAAAAATTTACAAAATGAAATTGTGGATACTACAAAAGAAATGGGGAAATTCTACAAAATAATAGATGATATTAGTTAATGTCTCGCGTTTTGCATCATGCTTACTCTAGGCATTTTTGACGTTAATAAAAATGGAATTAATGTAATGATGGGGGATAGATAATGAAGAAAGTATTATTTATGGTCAGTAGCATGAATATAGGCGGTGTAGAAAAATCACTTCTTTCCTTATTATCGGTCATTCCAAAAGAAAAATATAATATTACAGTTCTAGTATTAGAGAAGAAGGGCGGTTTTTTAGAACAGATTCCAGAGTGTGTAAAAGTAGAAGAAGCCGTCTGGTTTAAAAACGTTAAGCCTATAATCATGCAGCCACCGAAGCAAACGATTAAAGATTACTACAATAACAAAGAGTATACAAAAATTCCATCTTTCATATGTTCTTATTTTATATCTAAACAATTAAATAATAGATATGTTTATTATAAGGAAATTTTTAAAGATGTTCCTAATAATACAAATAAATATGATATTGCAATAGCATATCAGGGCCCTACTGATATTGTTGATTACTATATAGCAAATAAAGTAACTGCAGAAAAGAAAATCTCTTGGGTACATTTTGATGTTTCTAAGCATAGGATTAATGAAAAATTATATAACAAACTATATGATATGTTCGATAAGGTGTTTGTGGTTTCTAAAGAAGCCAAGAAACGTTTGATAGAGAAGATACCTACTGTTAAGAGTAAGGCAGATATTTTTCTAAATATCGTATCTTATAATCTAATAAATGAAATGTCAAAAGAAACAATAGAATTTGATGATGACTATAAAGGTATAAAGATTGTAACAGTAGGAAGGCTTTCAAAGGAGAAAGGGCAAGATTTAGCAATTAAGGTTTTATCTAGGTTACGCAAAGATGGATATGATCTAAGGTGGTATTGTATTGGAGACGGTAATAATCGAAAAGACTATGAGATGTTAATAGACAAATATAATTTAAAATATGAGTTTATCTTATTAGGATCAACGCCAAATCCTTATCCGTATATAGCAAAAGCTGACATTTATGTTCAAACATCCAGACATGAGGGATATTGTCTCACTTTAGCAGAAGCAAAGTGCTTAGAAAAACCTATTGTAACAACAAATTTCGTAGGGGCATATGAGCAAATTGAAGATGGTTATACTGGATTTATTGTTGGATGTAATGAAGAAGAACTATACAAAAAGGTTAAATATCTTGTAGATAATAAAATAGCACGAGATAAGTTATCTAATAACTTGTCAAAGTATAAATTCGATACAATAAAAGAAATACAAAAATTTTTCAACTATATTATGTAGAAGGGATTTTTACATATGAATCCTAAAATTAGTATCATTGTTCCGGTATACAAAGTAGAACAGTACATACATAAATGTGTTGATTCTATATTGGCACAAACATTTACAGATTTCGAATTGATACTTGTAGATGATGGATCACCTGATAATTGCGGGAAGATTTGTGATGAGTATGCTGTGAATGATAATAGAATAAAAGTAATGCATAAAGAAAATGGCGGACTAGCATCTGCAAGGAATGCAGGGTTAGATATCGCGGAAGGAGACTATGTAGGGTTTGTTGATAGTGACGACTGGATTGAAACAGACATGTATGAGTTGCTATATAATATGTGCATAGAAAATAACTGTGAGATAGCAAGCTGTGCTAGCAAAATTTATTATAGTGATAAAATTGTAATTACCGGTACTCACCCGCTAATTATTCATGACAGAAACGAAGCAATGAAAACAATGCTTAAAGGTGAATTATATGATGAAGTGGTATGGACAAAATTATTTAAACGAAGTCTGCTAAAGGATATTAAATTTCCAGTTGGCATGACGTATGAAGATACAGCATTTACTTATAAGGTTATCCATAAGAGTGAAAAAGTGTGTTGCATAGGAGAGCCAAAATATCATTACATAAAACGCGATAATAGTATGATGGACAAAGCTGTAAAAGATATAAAAATTGATGCTGTATTGATATATGATGAAATGTGTAAATTTATAAATCAGCATTATAAAGAATCGAGCGATCTAGTCATATTAAAGTTGGCTAATTGTGCAATGGTTGTTTTAAATTTAATATCATTGAGTGGGAAATTTAAAGAACATAAAATAAAATATTATAAGGTTACAAGTATATTAAACAGTTATTTTAATAAAACAATAAAGTTAGAAGAATATGCGAAAACTGTGAAAGTTTTATTGGCTGCCACTAAAGTTCATCCGTTGTTGTATAAATTTATAATCAATAATTTATCAAAAAGGAGACAAGCATGAAGCGGTTTTTATTTAAGGTTTATTATGTAGTCCTTAGAGTTAGAGATACTATTATCACTCAATATAATGAAGTAATATCAGTAACAGTAACGCCCTCTATAATAAAGAAACCTGATGAAACCTTAGATAAGATTGTTAATAATAAATATTCAGTAAGTCGATTTGGTGATGGTGAATTTGTACTTATCCATGGAGAAGGATTGATGTTTCAACCATACTCTGAAGAATTAAAAGTAAAGCTAATGGAAATTATTAAGAGTAAGAAAGAAAAACATATAGTATGTATTCCGAATATTTTTTAAATTGTTGTTTGTTGTGCCGAGAAGCCAAGGGATTATTGGAGGAAATATTTGAATTTAAATCGTAGTAAGATTTATAACATTCTAGATATGAAAAAAGAGTACTACGATGATTAGTTACACAATTATATAGAGCCCATCAAGATAAGAGGAAGGACGAAGAACGTTTTCAGAAGTTTAAGAGGCTTTGGAATGATAGAGATATTGTTGTTGTAGAAGGAACGCAAAGTAGATTGGGTATAGGTAACGATTTATTTAACAATGCTAGATCAATTGAAAGAATAATCTGCCCATCAAAAGATGCATTTTCAAGATAAAATAAAATTTTAAATACGGTAAAAAATCAAGAAAAATCAAAGTTAATATTAATTGCACTTGGTCCATCTGCTACGGTATTAGCATATGAATTATTGTTTTATGGGTATTAAGCTATAGATATTGGTCATATTGATGTAGAATATGAATGGTTTTTACAAAGGGCAACAGAGAAAACACCTGTGAAAAATAAGTATATTGGCGAAGTTAAGGATGGAACTAATGTTGATGAAATTAAAGGTTTAAAGTATGAGAGGGAGATTATTATCAGGATAATATAAGAAGTTTAATATTTATTATCTCAACTCTTAGTGTAACCAATCTTAGGTTGCGAAGGGGATTAATTATGAGAACGACACATTCAATAAAGAATATATATATAAGTATATTCTCTCAGATAATTATTATAATATTAGGTTTTATATCAAGAAAAGTTTTTCTAGATAGTCTAGGGGTTAATTATCTAGGAATCGATGGTTTATTAACTAATATTCTGTCTATGCTGGCATTAGTTGAAGGTGGGATAGGAGCAAGCATAGTATACAACTTGTATAAGCCACTAGCAGAGAATGATAAAAACAAAGTAATAGCATTAGTTCAATTATATAAGAAGGTATACGGAATATTAGCTATAATTGTTCTTTTTATAAGTATTATTATATATCCATTTTTAAATCATTTAATGAAAGATGGAAGTTCAATATCAAATATTACAATAATATATTTTCTGTTTGTGGCAAAAAATGTAATTTCGTATTTGAATGCACATAAGTGGTCTTTGATAAATGCAGATCAAAGAGGATATGTATTAGCTAAAATGAACCTTATGTTTCAAGTATTTACTACTATAGCCAAAATAATAGTCCTAGTTTCAACACAAAATTATATACTGTATTTGATAATAGAACTGGGTATATACATGCTTCAAAATATAATTAATGGCAAGATTGTAAACAAAAGATATCAATATATCAAAACGAATGAAAAATACTCTATAGATAAAGATACAAAAGAAAACTTAATAAAAAATGTAAAGGCAATGTTTTTGCATAATATAGGTGGTTATATTGTCTTTGGTACAGACAATGTACTTATATCTTCCTTTGTAAGTCTCGCAATGGTAGGGATTTATTCTAATTATACAATGATAATAAATCAGTTATCATCCCTAGTAAATCCTATACTAAATGGGATTGGGGCTAGTGTAGGAAACCTAATTGCTACTGAAAGTAAGGATAAAAGCTATACTATATTCAAGATAGCGTACTTAGTTAATTTTTGGATCTATTCATTTTGTGCAATATTTTTATATAACTTATTAGGACCATTTATTAGTTGGTGGCTTGGAAAAGAATATTTATTAGACCATATCACATTTATTGTAATACTAATAAATTTTTATTTGACTGGAATGAGAACAGCGATAGCAACTTTTAAAAATAAAGCAGGGTTATTTGTTCAAGATAAGTATGCTGCACTAATTGAAGCTTGTATAAACTTGACTTCATCGTTGATTTTGGTGAACTATTTTGGTTTAGTAGGAATATTTATAGGAACCACAATAAGTACAATTACCACTGTATTTTGGACTCAACCGTATATTGTTTATAAGAATGTTTTTAAGAAATCAGTTTGGTCATATTTTTTCAAATATGGAATTTATACTGTTCTAACACTTACAACTTGCTTTATAACAACAAACATATGCAATGCTCTTATAGAAGGAAACAGCTTTATGTCTTTAGTGGGAAAAGGGATGATCTGTTTAATAGTCCCTAACGTAACATACAGTTTAATATTTTTTAACAGCAAAGAATTTCAATATATAAAGAATGTTTTCAGTTCCGTACTATTAGGGTTAAAAATAAAATTAACCTCGGCGAAGTAATTTTTATGACTCAAGGGTTGGAAATATGATTGGGCACTTATGAAGAAATTTAGTGTATATCGTGGCGGTTTTCAGATATTAAACCGTCTATCCCTAACCAAACATTAGTGATTGCTAAACTAAAGCAGATAGTTTCCAACCAGCAAATTACAAAATACATTTCTCTATATCAAAAAAAGTGAATTAAGGCTTCTGATTGATAATAGTGATTCGTTTATTGAGTCACAAGCTGACAATTATTTGTGTGTGAGAAGTATAATTGGAATCCTTAGAAAACAGGAGAAATTCGTATTTCATGCACTACAAACTTTTCTAGAAATGAGAGATATAGAATTGTTTTCAACAAAGTAAAGAGAGTGGCTGAGTAGTTAAGTAGAAATTATACAAAAGTAACTTTTATAGTATATTTTAATTCGTATAAATTAGAACATCTATCCATACAATAATTAAATTTAATGAATATACTGCTACTGAGAAGTGAAGGTGTATTTTAAAGTATGGAAAGGATGAGTGGTATTTAGTGGGGAATGGTTATTATATTATTGAACTTGAGCGTTGGGGAATTAAAAATGACGGGACAGCTCCGGCAGAAACTACACAGGGATTGAATAATGCTATTTTATGGGCAAAAGATAATGGATTTCAAATAGTTGTATTACCGAAAGGAACTTATCTCGTAGCAAAAAACTCTTTTGTGAAACTTTGTAGTAATACCACATATAAATTTAATGAGTGTATATTTATAAAAGAATCTAATAATCTTACAAAATATAATATATTGTTATGCGATGGGATAAAAAACGTGAAGATAGAGGGTGCTATAGTAAAAGGGGATAGGGAAACTCATGATTATTCAAGTGGTGGTACACATGAATGGGGTCACGGTATCGAATGTAAAAACTCATGTTATAATATCTTGATAAAAGACTGTGAGGTAAGTGAGTGTACAGGGGATGGATATGTGACATCTATGGATTTTTCTGCAATAGGTGGAGTGCAACATCCGGCCGATTTTGCAAAAGGAGATATTGATAGTCAAGGGAATCTAGACACTACAAAAACTAATTATACAACAGTGACAAAGTTTTTTGATGTTACAGGAGATTTGGTGAAATCTGTTGGTTATTTTTATTACTCGGGAGACGGGTATGGTGGATATGGGAATGGAAGTAACTTAAATAAAACTATTATAAAGGTACATTTTTATACAGCAAATGGTTCATATTTAGGTTATAAAAATACAAGATCCTATGAATTTGTATATCTAGATTCAATGCCCGTAGGGACAACGAAAGTCAGATTTTCATTTCTGCAGAATTATGACTTAATGAATGGTAACTTACATTATGTAATGTGTACCAAAATTCCACAATATGTATACTTTGTTAATTGTAAATCTTACAAAAACAGAAGACTTGGAGCTTCAGTTAATGGAGGAAGATTTATAACATTTGATAGTTGTGAAATTTTTAATAATAGCAATCCTATGAATAATTCAATAGGTTGCAATCCAGGTTATGGAATTGATATTGAAGATGGATATATGACTAATCAAAAGATAACTATTAGAAACTCTAATATATATGATAATAGAGCTGGAGCGTTTATATGTGTTAGTACTAGAGGTGTTTATTTAGAAAATAATAAAATTAAAGGAAATGTTAATTTATCAGGAAGTGGCGATGACTATTTATCTGTAAATAATATGTATTATGGGTCTATTGCAGGTAAATCTATAACAAGTGGAATTGAGGCAGATGGAACATTTTGTACATTTAGAAATGATTCTATATTTGGTCAAGCTTGTAGTATCACTGGAGGAAACACCACTTTAGATAATTGCGTTTTTTCAAAAAGTACTGTTTCTTTAGGTGGAGAAACGGTGAAAGTTAGTAACTGCAAATTAACTTTTGATGATCCTGACAAAGACGGAATATTTGGTTTTAGTAACAAAAATTTAGAGATACGTGATTCGTTATTTGATATTAGAAGGGCTAAGGGGCTAGCATCAGCTAGTTATGCTCAAACTGAGAATGCTATATTTTCTCATGTAAAGTTTTTAACAAATGAATGTAGTGGTGGACATTACGTAGGAGCTAAGAATCTAATTGTAGAAAACTGTGAGTTTATTCATAGTGGTAACGTAGCTAATTATAGTCGTATGATGGCATCTGAATCCATGAGGGTTGAAAATACTATTATTAAAAATCAATCTTTTAGGTTTGATGGAGGCGATATCTATGGTATTGAGAGATTAGCTAAAAATACAGGTTATACCACGCATAGTTTTAGGAATAACCAAATTATTTGGGATGCATCTTATGGACTAGCAACCCATGAAGCAAGAGGATCGGGAGTTTCATTTATTTATATCCCAAGATTAGAGATTGCGGGTAATAATCTTGAAGTTAATGGGAAAATTAATTCTCTTGGTTCTCAGCAAACTCTTAGGGTCTTTACTGAGAATTATTTAAATCTTTCTAATAACACAATTGTTACTACCAATGATACTGGTATTAATACTATAGGGACTATTACTATAGAAGGTGCATATCGGAAACCAGGTTCAACACTAGCAATTCCAAAAACGCTTATAGTGGCACAAAATAATAACAAAATTAATTCAGATATTGTATTCACTACAAATGTAAATTCACAATTAGAAAAGAATGTATTAGGAAACATCTTGTTAGCTTCTCTAGTTTCATCAGAGCCTACATTCGGTAAATATAGTCGTGGAGAATTGTTGTACAATAGTGTTCCGACTGCCGGTGGGTATGTTGGATGGGTTTGCATAGCTGCAGGTACGGCAAATAACAGCGCATGGGTAGCGAATAAAGGATATTCAATCAATAGTTTGATGAATAGTAATGGAAAAGTTTATAAATGTATAGTAGCAGGAACTAGTGGTATAATTGCACCTTCACATACTAATGGTACAGCCACGGATGGTAGTGTAACATGGCAATATGTGGATACCTTAGCTGTATTTAAAACATTTGGATTAATTTCAAGCTAGAATAAATTTTGTTCTAGCTTTTTTATTTAAAGCAATTTGGTCATTAAAATATTACATACTGTATTCTTACCAATACCATTTTCAAGTAAATCTTATTGAAATAGGAGATAGTACATTTATATACAGGTATGGAGGAATGTATAAAAACTAAAATATAGACATGAAAGGAGTGCAACTGCTACGGAGATTTCAAAAAATGACACGAAAATGCTAAAAGGAGTAGCTATTTTATTCATGCTGCTCCTTCATTTGTTTTGTCGGAAAGAGGTTAATGGATTGTATGAGACATTTCCAATAGTTAACGGAGTGCCTTTAGTTTACTACATAGGATTATTTGGTGATGCGTGCGTTCCGATATATTGTTTCGTAAGTGGATATGGATTATTTATGGTGCATAGCAAGGAACAGACATCTAATCTATTAAAGAACTTTACACGTATTTTCAAGCTGCTGATTAACTTTTGGATCGTGTTAATCATGTTTTTTGCTATTGGATTCCTTGCTGGCAAGGCAGAATCTTTTCCAGGTGGCATAGCTGAATTTTTCCTCAATTTTTTTGTATTATCAAATTCATATAATGGTGCATGGTGGTTTTTACAAACATATATTATTCTTGTCTTTTTTGCACCTGTTCTTACTAAATTAGTCAGAAAATATAATTCCTTGAGTTTGTTAATCATTTTTGGTGTTATATATTTAGCGAGTTATATTCAGCGTATCAAACATGTCTTTGATTTTGGAGATTATATAGTTCTAAATGCGTTTGTAAATGCTATGGTGTTGGTTGGTACATCTTTACTGCCATTTATTGTTGGTTCTATTTTTGCAAAAGAAAAGGTATATTCGAAACTATACAATATGTGTTACAACTTGTCTTATAAGAATACACTTTGTGTTATTGGCATAGTCATGTTGGTAATTATCCATTCTTTTTATGAATCTATGATCATAGCGCCTTTTACAGCTATTGCGTTTATATGTTTCTTCAATTTTATGAATAAGCGTAGATTCATACAAAAGATATTTACCTTTTTTGGTAATCATTCAACAAACATATGGTTAACCCATATGTTTTTTTATATGTCAATTTTTCCAGAACTTACATTTGCACCTAGATATCCCATCCTAATTTTTAGTTGGTTGATAGTGCTTTGTCTTGGTTCATCATATGTAATAAATGTCCTATATAAGCCTATAATACGAATTATTGATAAAAAGAGTTTCCTTGTACGTGATAATGAAAAAGCAGTTGGTTAGAATTATTTCACTTAAACTATAAGATTTTTAAATAAGTGTACAGCTCAACAAACGAATTGAGCTGTTTTTTTGTTTTTTAATGCAAGAATCTAGGAGGCTTTAGGAAAAGAGGGTATTCAAAGAATGATAATAACTTTGGGAGGAAAGAATATATGAAAATCCTAATCACAGGTGGAGCAGGCTATATCGGAACTCATACGTGCGTAGAGTTGTTGAATGCTGGATATGAGATAATCGTAGTTGACAATTTTTCAAACAGCAAACCAGAAGCTTTAAATCGTGTTCGCGAAATTACAGGAAAAGATTTTCTATTTTATCAGGCAGATTTATTAGATAAGGCTGCATTAGATACTATTTTTTCTGAAAATCAGATTGATGCTGTTATCCATTTTGCAGGATTAAAGGCAGTAGGGGAGTCGGTTAATTTACCAATTTGGTATTATCATAATAACATTACAGGTACTCTTGTACTATGTGAAGTCATGAAAAAGTATGGTGTAAAGAAGATGGTCTTCAGTTCTTCGGCTACTGTATACGGAATGCCGGAATCTGTGCCTATACCTGAAGAATGTTCACTTGGAGCAACGAACCCTTATGGGCGCACGAAACAGATGATCGAAGAAATGTTACGTGATCTGTATGTGTCTGACCATGATTGGAGCGTTGCTCTTTTACGTTATTTCAATCCGATTGGAGCGCATAAAAGCGGACGAATTGGAGAAGATCCAAGTGGTATTCCAAATAATCTTATTCCATACATTACACAAGTAGCTGTTGGAAAGCTAAGTGAGCTAAGCGTTTTTGGTAATGACTATTCAACGCAGGATGGTACAGGTGTGAGAGATTATATACATGTTGTAGATCTTGCGATGGGGCACTTGAGGGCTCTTGGAAAGGTATTGGGTTCTAATGGGGTAGAAGCATATAATTTGGGAACTGGTCATGGTTATAGTGTATTTGAAATGGTTACTGCCTTTGAAAAAGCATCAGGTAAGGGAATTCCATATAGAATTGTAGATCGTCGCCCGGGTGATGTAGCTATTTGTTATGCAGATGCAACAAAGGCCAAACTAGAGCTGGGATGGGTTGCTGAAAAAGGAATCGAAGAAATGTGTGAAGATTCATGGAGATGGCAGTCAAATAATCCAAATGGTTATGAGGAAGAAGTTGATACACTAACGGTAAATGGTGTGACAGAATAAAATAATTATGGATGAGGTTTACTTTGTTTAATAGTAGAAAGTAAATGCTAATTTAATTGGAAACAGCCGAACTTTCTATATTCAATCATATTTTACGAAAGCAGGGTTAAATATGAATGTTTCTGAGAAATTAACTCAACAACAATTTCAGGAGATACTTATGCATATATACAAAAGAGGTCAAGAATCAAAAAATGTGGAAGTAAAATGTTTAATAGAAGAAATTAAGCAGCAACTTATTTCAATTATGTATACGAAAAATTAACGGAATATTCCCAAGAGATGAAATTTAAAATATTCATGAGGCTTATTATGGAATTATATAACGATAGTCTTTCATATTATTTATCTGTAAAAAGGCATTCACAAGAATCTTAGTTAGGAGTCTGGTCTAATGAAGCGACTTTTTGATTTAGTGGTTTCTTTATTTTTATTATTGTGTTTCTCTTCTGTTATCTTTGTAGTAGCTGTTTTGATTAGATTGAAACTAGGATCTCCTATACTATTCAAACAACAACGTCCGGGGCTATATGGAAAACCATTCTATCTTTACAAATTTCGTACAATGACTGACGCAAGGGATAATAATGGTGAGTTCTTATCTGATCAAGTTAGGTTAACCTCATTTGGGAAATTTCTTAGAAAATATAGTTTAGATGAATTGCCGCAGCTTATAAATGTTGTAAAGGGTGATCTAAGTTTAGTAGGACCGCGGCCCTTATTAATGGAATACTTACCTTTATATTCTTATGAACAAGCTAAAAGACATCATGTAAAACCGGGAATTACTGGGTGGGCCCAAGTGAATGGGAGAAATGCGATTACTTGGGAAGAAAAATTTGAATTAGATGTATGGTATGTAAATAATCAATCTTTTTTATTCGATATGAAAATATTATTTCTTACAGTAATAAAAGTGTTTAAATCAGAAGGAATAAACCAAGTTGGTCACGTAACAATGGAACGTTTTACAGGTGCAAAATCAGCTGTAAGAGAGGGTAGCAAATGAAAATTGTAATGATTGGACAAGGTGGTCATAGCAAGGTCGTACAGGATATTATTTTATCAAACAATGAATATGAAATCGTTGGATATTTAGATGATCGATATGAAGATATAGCTATTGTAGATAGTATTTATTTTGGGCCGATTTCATCTGCACACGAAATGATGAATTATTTTAATCAAATAAAATTTGTTATCACGATAGGGGATAATAAAGTTAGAAAGTTAATTGTTGGAAAATTGTGTTTGTCAGAAAATTATTACGCCACGTTAATACATAAAACAGCCGTTGTCAGTCCTAGTGCTAAGATAGGAAACGGTACAGTTGTCATGCCCAATGTAGTGATAAATGCCGATACTCAAATTGGCAATCATGTCATTATAAATACAGGTTCTGTCGTTGAACACGACAATATAGTAGATAATTTTGTGCATATTTCTCCTCACGTTACACTTACAGGTTCTGTCATCATAGAAGAAGGGGCACATATAGGGGCAGCGGCTACTATGATTCCAAGTGTCAAAGTCAGAGAATGGTCTATTATTGGAGCAGGATCTGTTGTAATAAATGATATTCCGCCTAATTGTACTGCTGTTGGTATTCCAGCCAAAATTATCAATGAAGTAAGTTACTAGGGGTGATAAAAATGGTAATGACACAACAAAAAAAACGAATCTATCTTTCTTCTCCGCATATGAGCGGTAATGAACAAAAATATATTCAAGATGCATTTGATACAAATTGGATTGCTCCTCTTGGTCCAAATGTAGATGCATTTGAAAAGGAACTTGCATCTTTTGTTGGAGCTAAGGATGCGGCAGCGGTTAGTTCAGGCACTGCTGCTATTCATTTGGCCCTGCGGTTATTAGATGTTCAAAAAGGGGATAAAGTGTTTTGCTCAAGTCTTACTTTTGTAGCAAGTGCAAATCCAATTGTTTATTTAGGAGCTGAACCTATATTTATTGATTCAGAGCCGGAAACCTGGAACATGTCGCCTCGAGCATTGGAATGTGCGTTATGTGATGCTCATAAAGAAGGGGAATTGCCAAAGGCCGTTATCGTTGTTAACTTATATGGGCAGAGCGCGAAAATGGATGAAATTCTTTCATTATGCAATGAATATGATGTTCCTGTAATTGAGGATGCAGCAGAATCTCTTGGTTCTACATATAAAGGAAAACCAAGTGGAAAATTCGGAAAATTCGGTATTTATTCATTCAATGGAAATAAAATTATTACAACTTCTGGTGGAGGAATGCTTGTTTCTGATGATGTTGAGGCATTACAGAAAGCGCGGTTTTTAGCAACTCAAGCAAGGGATCTAGCGCCTCACTACCAGCATAGTGAGATGGGTTATAATTATCGAATGAGTAATATATTGGCCGGTGTTGGAAGAGCTCAATTAGAGGTGTTAGAAGATAGAGTGAGAGCTAGAAGATTCATATTTGAACGGTATTACCAAGAACTATCTAGCATACCTGGATTTTACTTTATGCCTGAACTAGAAAACACTTGCTCGAATCGTTGGCTTACCACTTTAACGATTGATGAAAAAGAAGCAGGTATATCTATAGAATCACTATTGGAATCCTTGGCTGAAGAAAATATTGAAGCTCGTCCTGTTTGGAAGCCACTTCATATGCAGCCGCTTTTTGAAGGGATGAAATATTATCCTCATAGCGAAAATAATCATGTGTCTGAACAGCTATTTAAAATGGGGATTTGTCTGCCTTCTAGTTCCAACATGACAAAGGAGGATCAACTAAGGGTCATTCAATGTATCAAAAACGCTTTATAAACTAAAGCACCTTTTGAATGGTATGTGTACACTCAGAAGGTGCTTTTATATGAATTATTACTTTTGAAATGGGGTTAAATACGAATAAAAGTAGTTGGATGTATCTTCTTCTCGTGATGTTTTCTTCTTTTGTGAAGCTTTTCCTTTAGTTGAATATCAAGGCAATCTCTATAAAGAATGTAATTATAAGTATACATAATCTTATGGTAATTGCTCTTTGTCTTTTTATACGCAAGTGTTAAAAGTGAAAACATAGTGCGGAACCTCCTTGATAAACTTTATGAGCGCAAAGAAGTATGTATTCAATGATGTGTAACTCATTAGCTATTTTGCATTACTATTTCTTAATAATTTTATTTATGATGATTGTACATTTCTTTTTAAAAAATCGTATTTTTATATTGAGTTTCTTGTTACAAAAATACTTTATGACCATCAGCCTTTTATATCTTAACAGTTTTTAGAAGAAGGGTAAATCTTAGTCTTCCTTATAGGAAATTGTATGATATGAAAAAATGGGGCTAAGGAGGGGTATAAACGAATGATTGGGAAAAATATTTATCGATTTCGAAAAAATAGGGGGCTTACTTTATCTGAACTAGCAGAAAGGGCTGGAATTTCTAAATCCTATTTAAGTAATATTGAAAGAAATATAAACCAAAACCCATCTATCCAAGTGATGGAAAAGATAGCGTTGGTATTGGAGGCAGATCTCAATACATTACTCGAAGCGAAAACAAATGTAGAAAAAAAGCAACAGATTGAAAGAGAGTGGATTGATTTTGTTTATGAATTAAAAAAAGCAGGGATTGATAAAGAGGAGCTTCGGGAATATAAAATTTTAATTGATTTCATTAAATGGCAGAATTCAGGAGTAAACAAGTAAGGGAAGTGTTCGTTTTCATTATTATTACGGATTTTATGTTATGTAGTGTGTTGCAAAACTTATCTCCATATAGAAATTGCAGGTCTCTCCTTATGATAACCCGAATTTCTTATTCGCCTAAACGTGTCTTACAAAGGTTGTTTCATTATGTTGACAGTAGTGCTCTGCTCATTTTTTTACTTCTATCTTTTCAGGTTGAATATGGTAAACTTCATTTCATGTAAAATTGTAAGCGCTTTTTCTGCCTTTAATCTTACCAGTAATACCCCACCTCAAAGTTCGGAAGAAAGCAAAGAAGTTAGGTGGGGAATAAACTGCTGGTGTGTGCTTGATTGGGCGGACCTTGGTTACAGAAGGATGGAGCCCTAATGATGAAAGTTTTGCTTTTACAAAATAGAGTTTATATTGCTTCTCAACTCTCTAACGACATAATATAGTGTGTAAAAAGTTATACCCCCTCTTTTTATATAACCTTACATATTCAAAGAAAAGGTGCCTCTCCTTACTATTTGATCCCAATTCGAAAGAGAGTTCTATTTTAGAAGGCAGTACCCAGTTGTATATCGCTATCAGACGATGTTTAATTGTATCAAAATCTAAAAAGTTGAAGTAAGCAAAATTTATGTATTGCTTAAATGATTTAAATTCTCTGTCTCTGATTGCGTTGTATTCCCACCATAGATTTCCTTTTCTTTTGAGAGGGAGCTGTTTTATATTGTCTAATTGTGGAAACAAAGTATAGACGATCGCTAAAGTTCTAAGGACTCTTTTTAAAGTTTTGTGAGAAGCTGCTTCTTTAAATAAAACGGTATAATCTAGTTTGTCATGCAACATGTATATCATTTGAATCATATCTATAAAGTACTTTAAAGAATTCAAATTATGCTTCCAACCATGAAGGCAAATCATATAAAAGGTATGATAATCAGATAGTTCTTTTATATGGTTATACGGTTTTAAAGACTTTGCTTGATTCCAAAATTCTTCTATTTGAAGATTGGATGTGTTTTCTTTTAATAGATCCCAATGTATCTCAACCGTTAGCGGAATTGTTGAGCCAGGCAATATCTTACTAAGGCTACAATGGAAATGAGAAGGGATATATTCTTCTTCAACTGTAAATCCTAGCGATTTTATGCAATCAATTGCTTTTTTAAATCGGGTGCTTTGATTAACAAATCAATATCTGATGTCGATCTAGCGCCTATGTGACCAAAATATTTTTCAGCGAATACCACACCTTTAAGTGGAATAACATCAACTTCAATATCCTCAAATTTGTTTAGGATTTGTTCTATTTGATTTTTAATGAATAAATTTAGGTATAATGTCTCGTTGTATTTTTGAGTTAACTGTTCTTGAAAAAAAGGGGTGTCTGATTAAGTATCCCTTGTTGTTTTAATAAATAATAAATTTGGGAGTGAATTTCAAAAAACTCAATATCCCCCATGGCTTGTTTATAAAATTCTTCGTCAGTTGGTACAGGAATTTGTGGATTATATAATGCTTGTATCAAATGAATAATCAAGGATTTCAGCACCTTTCTACATTAGGTCAATGTCAATTTAAGCATTTAAAGTTATAGTATTGTTTTCTTTTAACTGTTGAGAAACTTGCATATGATATAAGTTACGATATAGTCCGTCCTTTACTACGAGTTCCTCATGGCAGCCTGTTTGCACAATTTTTCCTTCGTCCATTACAATAATTAAGTCAGCATTTTGAATCGTTGATAATCGGTGTGCGATGACAAGTGTCGTTCGATTCATCATTAATCGATCTAAAGCTGTTTGTACTTGCTGTTCAGTTTTGCTGTCTAGTGCAGATGTTGCCTCATCTAACAAGAGAATAGGTGCATCTTTTAATATGGCTCTTGCTATGGCAATTCGCTGTTTTTGTCCCCCGGACAGTTTTATACCTCTTTCGCCAATTTCTGTGTCATATCCATTCGGCAAAGATAGAATAAACTCATTAATATTAGCAGCTTTTGCGGCATCAATCATTTCCTCCTCAGTAATAGTAGTACCTGGACGCGCTAATAGAAGGTTTTCCCTTATTGTTCCTCCGAAAAGGAAGGTTTCCTGAGGAACATGGGCAATTGAACTTCTTAGTTCAGAAAGAGAGAGGTTTTCAATTGGCATATCATCAATCAAAATGCAGCCAGATTGCGGTTTATAAAAACCTTGCAGTAAATTAAATAGAGTTGTTTTCCCTGCACCGCTTAAACCGACAATTGCAGTTACTTTCCCCGCATGAATCTGTAAATTAAAATGATTCAATATTATTTGTTGTTCATTGTAGCTAAACGTGATGTTTTGGAACTGGAGTGACTTTACTACCGGTTTAGCTGGGGAATAGGTTGCTACATCCGTAGATTCAGTTGGTAATTCCAAAATCTTTAGGAGCCTTTCTACAGCTGTAATTGATCTTTGGAAGCCTGCCCATTGACCTGCTAGTCCTGTTAACGGATATACTAAATGATTAACTAGATTGATAAAGGTTAATAAGGAACCTACTGACATGACTCCATCTGAAACAAAATATGCCCCTAAACAGAGACTAATAAGAAATGTGAAGGAGCTAACAGCTTGGCCGCCTGCATAAAACCATCCACCTAGTTTTGTGTTATCTAATTCTAGAGAATATAGCTGTTGATTTTGCTTGGTGAATTTTTTATATAGCAATTTTTCCATTGTAAACGAACGAATCACAGAGAAGCCAAGAAAAGTTTCGTTAAGCAGGTTATTCATAGTACCTAGTAGGCTATGTATGAGTCGACTGTTTCGCCGAAGTAGTAGACCGAAAACGACACCTGCTAGTGCTGCGAGAGGCGCAACTAATACACTTAATAACGCTAATTTCCAATTGATATAAACTAAATAAATAAAAACAGTAATATAAATAAGAGGAAGTCTAATCAAGTTAATAAGACTCCTTCCTATAACTCCATTAATATTATGAATATCATTAGTAAAGTGAGATAATAATTCTCCTGAACGGAGGTTAGAAACATCTTTGGCAGGGAGCAGTAATATATGTTTAAATAACTGTTTTTTTAAATCTCTTTTCACACCGTTTGTTGCAACAGATTCGAAGTAAGTATCAAAAAAACTGACGTAATACTCATGAATGTTAGGATACATGCTAGCGGAACTAGCCATTTTATACGCTGAAAGTCGCTTCTTACAGCTGCGTCCAAAATATTTCCAAAGAGCCAAGCGAACGTTAAAGTAAGGAAGATATCAATAAATAGCAAGAAAAGAAGAACCATATATGCTGTGCGATGTCTCATAATATAAGGCCTTAATAAGGAAAAGGTTTTTTGTATGTCTTCCATTGTAAAGTATTGTTTCATTGTATTTAATATCGCCTGTTTTTTTCGTCCGATCATATGAACCTCTAATTTTATATTTTTTTATAAAATGTATTCTCTGTCATAGATATGAAAATTGATAATGTTTATGCCAGAGACTTCAATTGTAAGATTACAATGAACGCTCTGGCTAACATGTATTTACTATTTAATTGCCTTTTCCGCCGCCATTCCCAGGACGCGGACCTGTGTATGGAGGATTTGGATAGTGTATTCCTCCATTTCCATTTCCTGGGTGATCTACATTACCATGCCCTTTGTTCCAACTTTGGGCGGTTTCAAAGCGAATAGGTTGACTGCTTAATACCATAGGACGAGAATAGGATTTTTTTCTATTTTGATTCTCTGTCTTCATCGTTTTACCCCCTAAAATAAAATGTAGCGCTTGTTGTTCATTATAAAGAACGAGAGATGCGAAGTAAAGATACATAAAATGATATTTTCTAAATTTTTTATTATATTAATAAGTAATTATTTCCCATATCAAGATTGTCAGGAATCAAAGGAAATATATGTGGAATAGATACTACTGGAATGTACCGCTTTGTCATACTTTTCATCAATGAGGATGAAAAACCACCCATTGATGGAAGTTTCACTTTATACTTGTATTTCATTACTGCAAAATAGAGGATTTATTCGTGGTACTAGATTAAAAAAAGAAATGAAGGGACTAAAAAAAGGATACAAACCATATGGGAATTTTGTAAGTTTCTAAGTTGAAAAGAGTAAGGGATAGCATAGAATGTTTCAGTAGCTATATCTATTTTGAATCATATAAAAATATATTTACAAACAGAATATCGGTGTTTAAAATGAAAATAAATTCATTATATAGAACAAAGTGAAGTTTGTTGTTCATCTTAACGAATTAGATGTAAGTTTTTACTAAAGGAATTAAAATTTTGTCACACGTATAAACCAATATGAAATATAGGAGTTCATGCTATGGAAAATATATTAGTTCAAATAGGAGAACATATAGTTTCAATCTATTCTACATCTGAAAAGTTAATGGATTGGATAAAAACACATTTTCAAATTGCTGAAGGAAATCATGTTGCAAAAATTAACTCACCGAATTTATCTATTCGTATTGAAGACAATTATGGAGTTCCTTTTGTGGATTATCATGTAGAAATCTGTTCTGATTCAGACAAGATTACGTACCGACGTGCTGATTATCTCATAGATGTTAACAGTGTATATAATGAAGCAACGATTTCAGTTTATGATGAACTAGCTTTAAAACACGCTTTACATAATCTATATAGCGCTTTTATCGTTCATAATCGTTGGGGACTGTTAATTCATTCATCTTGTGTGGATCATCAAGGAAAAGCTTATCTATTTAGTGGTCAATCGGGATCAGGTAAATCGACAGTTGCTAAGTTATCAGCCCCTAGACCGCTTTTATCTGACGAAGCCACTATTGTGAAAATAGATGAGAATGAAATTAAAGTGTTTGATTCTCCATTTCGAAGTGAATTAACGACATCTTATGTTCATCAATCTTGTCATCTTTCGTCAATTTATCTTCTAATTCAATCGTTGGATGTGAAAGCTTTACCAGTGAAAAAGTCAGACGCTATGTTAGGAATAATGGATAAAATTTTTTATTGGCACCATGACTCTTTAGAAACAGCAAAACTATTGGATATGTGTAAACAATTAGTAGAAAAAATTCCAGTTTACAATATGTATTTTCAAAAAAATGATAGCTTTTGGGAGATGATATCATGAATCTAAAGTACGAATGTAAAAAAACATAAATATTGTAGAAATTGATAATGAGTGGATTGTCATGGATACAGAAAATTTTACGGTAACAAAAGTAAATGCTATCGGTGCTTATATTCTAGAGGAAGTAAGAGGACAAAGAGAGCTTGAAGACATCATTTGTAATATTGCAGATAACTACGATGTTGATTTAAATACAGCAAGATCAGATGCATTGGTTTTTCTAGAAGAATTAAAAGGGATAGGTTTAATCCAGGATGAAAGAGCATAGCCTTCCAGTTTCAGGTATAAAATATTTGCTTCAAAAGCAAGGATGGGTTGATATTCCTTCCTCTGGAGTCAGCATGTATCCTCTGATTAAAGAGGGGGATATTTGTAGGTTTATCCCTTTAGGGAGTAAGGAAGTAAGAAAAGGTGAAGTTCTACTATTTGTATCGAATCAAGGACAGTTAATAGGGCACAGATATTACGATAATTTTGTTGAAAAGGGTGTGCTTTACTATGTATGTAAGGGAGATACGAATATTTCTGTTGATTCCCCTATAAAAAAATCTCAATTAATAGGGAAGTTAGTTTTCATTAAAAAAAGAAATTTCAACTGAATTCTCAAGGTTTCATAGCTCAATTATGGGGAGGTATTGTCTTAACCTTCCCTAGTTTGCCAAGGGGTTGTAAAAAATATCTTGACTTACGGACAAGATTGAGAATATGGAGCAAATAGAAAGTTCACTATAATGAACTTAATACTTGAGAAAATATTATCTAAAAATTCCGTTTATTAATTGACTTAGAAAAGGTAAAGTGATAATTTTATCTTATATAAGTTCTTTTTATAGAACAAAATAACTATATAATAAAAAGTAGATAGTAATATTAATTCGTAGAATTTAATTGGTAATCTACTGAATAAAAAACTTTAGTTCTTTAAAAAGAACAAAAACAACGTCACACAATGCAGAAATTCAACCACATATTAACGGTTATTTATCTAAATAGGCTTTTATTTACTTGTTGCATAACGGGAGGAAAAAATGAGTGCTATAACAGGGATTTTACATTTTAATGATGAGCCTATATCGATTGAGCACGGTACAAGATTAATGAAGGATTTGCAAAAATATCCTGCTGATGATGTTCAAATATGGCACAAAGATAACGTCTTCCTCGGTTGTCACGCACAATGGATTACACCAGAGTCCATTGGTGAACAAATGCCTTTTTATGATTACGAAAGACAATTAGCGATTACGGCAGATGCTATTATTGATAATCGTGATGAGTTATTTGAAAGGCTACAAGTGGATTATGCCGATAGAAAAAGGATGACAGACAGCGAATTAATCTTGCTCTCCTATCAAAAGTGGGGGGAAGAAACTCCTAAGTATTTAGTAGGCGATTTTGCTTTTATGATTTGGGATGAGAGAAACCGGAAACTGTTTGGAGCAAGGGACTTTTCTGGGAGTCGGACTCTCTATTATTATCGTGGCCAGCAACGATTTGCTTTTTGTACGCTTATAAAGCCGTTATTTACTTTACCATATATCGAGAAGACGTTGAACGAGCAATGGCTTGCTGAATTTTTAGCCATACCAGTGAATTTCGAATCGGTAGATCCTTCTTTAACAGTCTATAAACATATAGAACAGGTACCTCCTTCACATATTATCTCGGTGAAGGACGGCAGAGTAACACTTTTGAGGTATTACACACCGGTTGCTGGAGAAATGCTCCGGCTCAAGTCAAATGAAGAATATGAAGAAGCATTTCGAGAGGTATATCAAAATGCGGTAAAGGCACGTTTACGCACGCACCATCAAGTAGGAGCTCATTTGAGCGGAGGACTGGATTCAGGTTCTGTTGTTAGCTTTGCTTCAGGAGATTTACGCAAGGAGAATAAGAAATTACATACGTTTAGTTATGTCCCGGTAGAGGGCTTTGTAGATTGGACACATAAAGGTAGAGTAGCTGATGAAAGACCTTTTATTCAATCGACTGTACAGCATGTAGGAAATATAAAGGATCACTATTTGGATTTTGCAGGAAGAAGTCCCTTATCAGAAGTTGATGATTGGCTTGAAACATTGGAGATGCCATATAAATTTTTTGAGAATACTTTTTGGTTAAAGGGGGTTTATGAAGAAGCACATCAGCAAGGAATAGGTGTACTTCTGAGTGGACAAAGAGGTAATTGGACAGTATCATGGGGCCCTGTTTTAGACTATCAAGCTATGCTTTTGAAAAGGCTGCGTTGGATTCGCTTTTTCCGTGAGCTGCATTTATATAGTAGAAACATAGGGGTAAAAAAATCGAGAGTCTTCGCAGTAGTAAGAAAAAAGGCATTTCCATTTTTAAATCAGGTATTTTCATCTGAAGAGCAATGCCTTTTTCCAGTAATAATCAATCCGGAATTTGCAAAAAAAATGAATGTTTTAGATAAACTCAAAGAGCATGATATTGATATGACTGGTTCCTCTATTTCAACTGCATATGATATGAAACAGCAACAGTTTGAGCAATTGTATTATTGGAGTATAAATGGGACGTATGGAACAAAATTATCTCTACGTTACTCTTTATGGGATCGTGATCCAACGAATGATTTACGAATGATTCAATTTTGTTTATCAGTTCCGGAAGAGCAATATGTCCAAAATGGTTTAGATCGGGCGCTTATTCGAAGGGCAACAAAAAACTATCTGCCTGATAAGGTTAGGTTAAACCAACGGGTTCGAGGTGTTCAGGGAGCAGATGGAGTGTATCGTATGGCTCCTGCTTGGAATAAATTTATTGAGGAACTTCAACACCTTAGCACAGATCCAGTAATCTCTGAATTTCTAAATGTAGAAGTAATTAAAGCAGCAATTTCAAAGATTCGAGAGGAACCGCGGCCAGAATACGCGTTTGATTTAGACTTTAGAATTTTAATGCGTAGTCTAATCGTTTATCGGTTTATAAAAAACTTTACTTGAAAGGGGGTGATACCATGAAAAAGAGTGGCAAAAACCAGTACTAGAAGTGCTTGATATGAACATGACTATGGCTGGACCTGGACATAAGGTTCCCGACGCAGTTCAGCCTGATCCTGATGATCCTGTGAAGTATAGCTAAATTATGAAAAATTTTAAAGCCCTTATATAGCTTGAAACCATATAAGGGCTTTAAAAATAACTTTGTTGAAAATGTGGAGTGAACATGATGATAAATACCGTAAGAAATGCGGCATATAAAGCTTTCGGATTAAGAATAGTAAGTGAAATTCCTCTACCAGAATTACCTCAAATGAGTGAACAGAAGGATATGGCAGATATCACAATTGAAATTGCCGATTTATCTGGACAATGGCGTAAATATACTGCTGAGCAACAACAAAGGTTTGTTGTTGAAGAAAATGTAGTGATGTTTCAGGTCCCTCATACTGCTATATTTTCTATACAAGAAGGAAAGAAAATTATTTTTTCACCTATGCCAGGGGTGGAAGAAGATAAAATACGGCTTTATCTTCTCGGAACTTGTATGGGTACATTGTTAATGCAGAGAAAAATACTCCCATTACATGGAAGTGCAATAGCCATTGATGGAAAGGCTTATGCTTTGGTAGGTGATTCAGGGGCTGGAAAATCAACTCTTGCTTCAGCATTTTTGTGTAAAGGATATCAGCTTTTAAGTGATGATGTGATTGCTGTGTCCCTTTCATATGAAAATTCTCCATTTGTTATGCCGTCTTATCCGCAGCAAAAGTTATGGCAGGAAAGCCTAAATGAATTTGGAATGGAAGCAACACACTATCGTCCGTTGTTTGAAAGAGAAACGAAGTATGCTGTACCTGTATCTTCCCAATTTTTTGCTGATCCACTACCTCTCGCAGGTGTGATTGAACTAGTTAAAACGGAGAATGAGAGCATTGAAATTCTTCGAACTGAAGGACTTGAGCGTTTGCACACCTTATTTCGGCATACATTTCGCAACTTTTTAATCCCACGATTAGGATTGATGGAATGGCATTTTGCAAATTCTGCAAATATGGTAAATAAAATTGATCTGTTCCAATTACAACGTCCGACTTCAAGATTTACAGCTCACGAACTTGTGTCTCTCATTTTAAGTTCTTTAAATAAAGGAGGAATATAGATGATTAATGCTCAAAAGATTTCCTTAGAGTGCCAGGTTGTACAAAGTAAAGGAAACATCGTTAGCGATATGGATGGAGAAAAAGTAATGTTGAATGTTCAAAAAGGAAAGTACTACAATTTGGGTGAAATGGGAGGAGAAATATGGGATCTTATTGAAGAGCCAATCACGGTTACTCGTTTGGTTACTACGTTAATATCCGATTATAATGTAGAACGGATAGAGTGTGAAGAACAAGTTCTTTCCTTTTTAGAGCTTTTATTCAAAGAGAATTTAATTCATATTGAAGATTAGTTTTATATCTTTTTACTAGATTTGTTAGGAAGGAATTCATGAATATTGTGAAAAAGTTAAGGATATTTTTATCATTGAATACGAAAACAAAGCTTTTATTTTTAGAGGCTTTTATTTTTTAGGTGGGCTCGTGTTCTTAAAAGTATACCATTTTCTAAAGTTGCACCTTCTTTAGGCGATCACATGAATGAAACACCTTTTACTCACATTCAGTTACACAGAGAGGTATTAAAGAATGTGTCCCATGCCATACATATTATGAGCCGTTATACGTTTTGGGAAAGCCAATGCCTTGTTAAGGCGATAGCTGGGATGAAGATGCTCGAGAAACGTCAAATTGAAAGTACTCTTTATTTAGGAACTGCTAAAGATGATAATGGAAAATTGATTGCGCATGCCTGGTTACGTAGCGGTCCTTTTTATGTTACTGGATCGGAAGGAATGGAGAAATTTACTGTCGTTGGAAAATTTGCAAAGAGGATAAGCGAGGAAACTATTAAAGGAGAATACAATGAGTAATGATTTTAGTATCGATGTGGAATTTATGTCTAAGGAATTAAAATTCTTGCTTGAAGTTTTGAAATTGAAAGATGACGATGTCATGCCAGTGAACAGCGATAAATGGTTTATAGACATTGATTGGAATAAATTTCTTGAACTAGTAATGCATCATCGCGTCTATTCATTGATTTATTCAAAGGTGAAAAAGATAGATGAAAAATTGATTCCTTCACATGTTGTTCAAACTCTGTATCGATGGTTTAAAAAAATACGTTTCAAATGCTGCATTTAAGTGCTGAAATGGAACAAGTAAGTAAACTGTTTACCGAAAATGAGATTCGTACCCTTTTTTAAAAGGACCAGTGCTTGCTTATGATCTATATGGAGATATCTCTTTGCGGACATCCTGTGATTTGGATATTCTGATTCCTATTCATAAGCTAGAAGAAGCGGAAAACCTTCTTTTAGAGCAGGGTTACGTGAAAGATGAGTATATTCAAACGATATTAAATGATTGGAAATGGAGGCATCATCATATAACATTTTTCCATCCTCAAAAGCAAATTAAACTTGAGATTCATTGGAGGCTAAATCCTGGTCCTGGAAAGGAACCAAGTTTTGAGGAATTGTGGGAACAAAAACGAAAAAGCACACTTACGAGTTATCCTGTGTACTTATTAGGAAGTGAGGACTTGTTTCTATTTCTTGTTTCTCATGGTGCACGTCATGGATGGTCAAGACTGCGTTGGTTAGTAGATATAAACCAAATGATGAAGCAAGAGCTCAATTGGAAAAAAATTAACGAATTATTTAAAAAATATCAATGCGGGCATGTAGGAGGACAAGCACTAGTTCTTGCTGCGGAGCTCTTAGATACAAGAATTACGGAAGAAATGAAAATGTTGACAAATCAGAGACGGTCAAGACAATTGGCGCAAGATGCGCTATTTTATATTAAACAAATGATAAATCTGCATACAGATCCTGTTCCAGATGAAGTAGCTGCGTATCACAGTCGACATTTATTTTCATTAATGTCAAATCGACAAAAGTTTTTATTTATTATGAGTTATCTTTATCCTTATCCCATTGACGCTAAAACGTTACCACTACCTAAACCCCTTCACTTTTTGTATTTTCCTTTACGTCCTTTTTTATGCTTCTGGAGGAAAACAAGGAAACACGCTTTAACATAAGGGGGGGATAAAAATGAAACATATTTTATATTTTATGAAGCAATTGCATTCTTTTTCAGGAAGAATTCTTTATGTGAATCTTTTTGGAATGGTTTTGATTAGTTTGCTTGAAGGTATAGGACTTCTTTTATTAATTCCTATGATAAGTATGAGTGGAATTGTCAATATGGGGGAGAGGATTCTCCTATTTCGTTTATTTTTAAATTTTTGCAGGAAGTTCCTAAGGCAACTAGTTTATCTTTTATTCTAGGTATATACATTTTAGTAGTCGTTAGTCAAAACCTTTTACAAAGAAATTTAACCATTCGAGATGTGAAAATTCAACAAGGCTTTACTCGGCAGTTAAGATTGGATATTTATAGTGCTATTTTGCAGGTGAAGTGGAGTTTTTTTCTAGAAAAAAGGAAAACTGATCTTATAAATGCATTAACTTCAGAATTAGCACGTGTCAGCTATGGGATTAATCTTGTTTTGCAGCTTTTAGCTTCTATCGTTTTTACCTTCATACAGATTTGCATTGCTTTCTGGTTATCTATTCAAATAACTATATTTGTTTTATTTTGTGGTTTGTTCTTTTCAATCGTTTCTCGTATTTTCATTAAAAGAGCTAGAATACTAGGGAGCAAAACATCTGAGTTAGCACAAAGTTATCTTTCAGGTATAACAGACCATTTTAATGGGATTAAAGATATAAAAAGTAATACTTTAGAAGGGTCACAGTTAATATGGTTTCGCTCCTTAACGAGAAAAATGACTGACGAACAAATTGAATACATGAAAATAAGGTCAGCTTCTCAGCTTTTTTATAAAATTTCATTGGCTGTTCTAATTGTAGTTTTTATTTTTTTATCTGTGACGTTGTTTCATGCCGAATCAGAGCAATTATTGTTAATCATTCTTATTTTCTCTAGGCTATGGCCGCGATTTACAAGCATTCAGTCCAATTTAGAACAACTTGCTGCGAGTATTCCAGCTTTTAAATCCTTAATAGAATTGCAGGAGGAATGCAAGGAAGCAGCGGAATTGCAAGATATAGAACAACGTTATAAACATGTAAAACCAATGTCTATAGAAAAAGGGATTGAATGCCGGAACGTATATTTCCGTTACAATCAAAAAGAATCCTTATATGCTCTTCAAAATGTTAACTTACAAATTCCATCTAAATGTATGACAGCTATTGTCGGACGTTCGGGTGCTGGAAAAAGTACATTGATTGATATTTTAATGGGACTCATGCAGCCGGAAAAAGGACAAGTATTAATAGATAGTACTCCTCTCACAAGTGATAATTTATTGTCATTAAGAAGGTCCATTAGTTATGTACCACAGGATCCATTTCTATTTAATGCAAGTATAAGAGAAAATTTGTTAATGATTGAACCGGATGCAAGCGAAGAACAAATTTGGGAGGCGCTGGAATTTTCAGCAGCAGCTGAATTTGTAAGGAGGCTTCCGCAAGGGCTTGATACATTCATTGGAGACCGCGGAGTCCGACTTTCTGGAGGGGAACGACAGCGACTCGTACTAGCTAGGGCTATTTTACGAAAACCTTCAATTCTCGTTTTGGATGAGGCAACGAGTGCGTTAGATACGGAAAATGAAGCGAAAATTCAAGCTGCACTAGAAAGGTTAAAGGGAACAATGACCATTATCGTTATTGCTCACCGTTTATCAACGATTCGAAATGCCGATCAGGTGATTGTATTAGATGGGGGAGAAATCGTTCAAAAAGGAGCCTTTATCCAATTGGCAAAAGAAAAAAGAGGTATGTTTAGTAAACTGTTAGGAACTCAGACAGAAATTAGTGTCTAAAGATAGGAAGAAGTGAAGGTGATTTATTAGCAGCAGGTCTTGACGGAATTAAAAATAAACTAGCGGTACCACCTGCAGTAGATCGTGACACTTATGTGATGACACTAAAAGAACGTAAAAAAGCAGGCATCATTGACTTACTGGCTACATTAGCACAAGCACAAAATGAATTAAAATCAAATGAAATCATTTGCGGTGCGTTAGGTAATCATTTACTTGAGCATTTCATCGAAGCAAAAGAAATTGAGTGGGATATGTTCAGAACACAAGTTCACCAATGGGAACGCGATCAATATATGACTCTTTATTAAGAGTTTCAACCCCTTGATACATAAGGTATTAGGGGTTTTTGGTTGCAAAAAATGGTGTGCTGAAGGCTGAAAAAATTTCTTGGTGAATTGATGTTTTATCATATCTGGCGAGAAGACCCCCACCTCAAGCGCGAAGCGGTAGGTGGGGGTAGTTCAATTACTATTGGTGCATTTCTAGGTATTTGGACAGATTATAAGACAAGCCTTGTATATGATGCGAGAAGAGTGGATGATCCTTTTTTTATGTTCTTTATTATAGTAGAAGAAAAGATAGTTTCATTTCTGTATATAGCAGAAATTAGTATTATAGAGTTAGTAAGTATAATGATAGGGGAATGAACTAACAAATATTTTACAAGCTTGTTAGTTTTATGAAAGTAAATAGAGTTTAATCATTTAAATTTTACTTTTATCATTTACTTCAATAGATATCAATTTTCTCGTAATGGGGGGTACCTGTTTTCATTAGGTTGATGAACATGTGGCGAAACTCCTAAAAGCGATTCGCGATAACTTACGATAAATTATATTTTTTAGACACCTGAAAGAGTGTTTTTCTACGTGAGTTTATACTGTATTATAAGAATGAAAAGATTTAGTTAGGATCCTCATTTGCCGTTGATACTTCCTCATAACTTTAACAAGTTTCACATAATGTACACAAATTGACTATATGCACTATGATAATATAGAAATTGTAAGCAGTTGGTAAATAATGTGTTATTATGCCCTATTTTTATATGTCTATCGGCTGATCCAAAATATGAGTTATGTAATAATATTATTTTAGAATGTAACGGAGATGATACAATATGACGACCTGGTTTATAATTTCGTTGATTCTTTTTTTGCTATTAAATTAATAGTGACGAGTCTTCCAACCTCTGTTGTGGAATCGTTTGTCAGCAAATTTGAATTGCATCCAAAACTTAATGAAGCTGCTGTCACCGTAACCATCGACGGAAAACGCTTAGAAGGTGAAGATAAAATTCAAGTTATTAATCATTTTAACGAAGCGTTATTTTTAGAGAAATATTATTTTCCTCCACAGAGCAGCGGGACTCCATTGGTCATTGATGCTAAGAGGGGCAAAAAAGACGTTAGGTTTTCTATATACAGTTACAACGATCACGTTGATGTGTTCAAACAGAACAAGAAGAAAGTAGTTGCGTATAGCCTTCGTTCCGATAGCCTTCAAAAAAGTCCTATGTTAGTAACGGGAGATGTAGTTTAAAAGGATCGTCAAAGACGGTCCTTTTTAAATAGAAATTTTATTTTCTTTGTTTTGAAGTATTAAACATTTTTGGAAGAGTTACAAAGCGTGCGCCTTTAGATGTAAGGTCAGGAATAAATCGGTCAAGGGCATTTACAGAACCTTGTAGTTTCCCACCTGGTGCAGAGTGTTGCAAGAGAATACTTCCAGGGAAAGTATTCCCTAATACTTTGTTGGTAATTTCCTCAGCGTCTAACCCTTTCCAATCTAATGTATCGACACTCCATTGAATAATCATAAAGTTTTGTTCAGTAGCCCACTTAACTTGATCTTCATTTATAATGCCATAAGGCGGACGGATTAGTTTCGGAGAATATCCTATTAGTTTTTGTAATATGTTTTCTGTTTTTAAAATTTGTTCATGATATTGCTCATCACTTATTTTTGCCAAGTTAGGGTGGTTATAAGTATGATTCCCCACGATGTGTCCCTCGTTAACGATTCGTTTTACAACTTCAGGATATCTTTCGGCATTTTCACCTAGCAAAAAAAATGTAGCTTTTACACTATGTTTTTTTAATTTGTCTAACACTTGTGGAGTATATAAGAGATCGGGACCGTCATCAAACGTGAGAGCCACTTCGGATTTATTATAAGGTCCTGAAAAAGCGTATGCATATTTTTCAACCCAAGGAAAAGGAGTCCATGATCCTCTCGTTGCTTCTTCCTTGGATTGAATCTGAAAAGGAAACGGGGCTTGTGATGAAACAGGAACTGATTTCATATAATCTAAAGGATAAAATGGGTTATGAATTGATGAATATGAAACCATTGAAGGAAGAACACAAGGCGAAATATGATTGTAGGGAGTGCCCTGAAAGGGAAATACCACTTTGGGGGGATAAAAAGAATACATGATTGAAATACCTCCTTAGAAAAGATAGAAATCTCTCTAAAACTTTTATATGCCAATGATTACAGTTTGGTTAGGGAAGAAAAAAGTGTGAGTAGTTTGTTTTTCACCCGTATTAATGGGTGATAAGATTTATATCCCAATGGGGCGGGAGAGATACAGAACCCCTCATCTACCTAATTTTTACTTTATTTTATAAAAATTGGAATAGTACCTTGTAATATTCAGTACTGAATGGTATATTATGGTTAATCAAGTACCTTGTATTGAATAGTACTGAATTGGGAAGGAGGATTGCCTTTGAACGTTCAATTTAAAAAAGGTGTATTGGAGCTTTGCGTTCTTGCGCTTGTAAGGAAACGAGATTGCTATGGCTATGAATTAGTTCAGCAAATTTCAAATAAGTTTTTAATATCAGAAGGATCAGTGTATCCATTGTTACGTCGTCTAACGAAAGAAGGGTACTTTCAGACATATTTAAAAGAATCATCGGAAGGGCCTCCGCGGAAATATTATCAGTTAACAAATCAAGGTGCAGAGCAACTCTATGCGCTTGTGACAGAATGGCGTGAGTTTGCAAGGGGAGTACAAGAAATTATTGAAGAGGTGTAGCAAATGACTAAAGACCAATTTCTTCATGAATTATCAGAACACCTTAGAAAGCTGCCAGAAGAAGAACGGAACGATATTTTATATGATTACGAGGAACATTTTCAATTTGGAATAGAAGAAGGGAAAACAGAAGCGGAAATTATAAAAGCTCTTGGTTCGCCTAAAACAATTGCTAAGGAAACGTTAGCGTCTCATCGCTTAGAGCAGGTGAAGCATAATCCAACTTTTTCTAATGTAGCAAGAGCGATTGTGGCAATCATTGGACTCAGTTTTTTAAATTTAGTTGTTGTATTAGCCCCGTTATTAACAATCGGAAGTCTTATTTTAACACTTTGGACAGTTAGTGCTGTATTTGTTTTATCACCTTTACTTGTGTTAACAAAAATTATTTTTGCTCAAATTTTTATTTTATCTGATGTATTCATTTCTATTTTACTCTTAGGTATTGGTTTACTTTTAGGGATTGGTGCTTATTATTGTACAGTTTGGTTTAAAACGCTTTTTGTCAAATACGCCAATTGGAATTTAAAAGTAATTAAAGGGGAGTAGATAAAATGAGGAAAATTGTATTCATAGCACTTGTTTGTATTGTGATTGGAGGAATTGGTTTATTTTTTGCAGGATCAGCTTTTTTTATGAAATCTGTGAATGGGTCAGTGGAAACAAAGAAATTGGAACAGAAACAATTTAAAAATGATCAAATTAAAAATATCAACGTTGACACAGATGTAGGAGATGTTGTGATTGAAAAAGGAAAGACTGATTCATTTGAAGTTCGGTATAATGGTGATCAGGAAAAACGAAAGTTAGACGTAAATGAGAAGGGCGAAACGCTACAAGTGGAAGTGAAAACAAAAAAGAAACATATATTTGATTTTTCTTTTTTTCATTTGGTTTCAAAGGTGAAAGTTTAATAGTCGTTGTACCTGAACGCGTATACAATCAAATTGAAATAGAGACAGAGGCGGGAAATATTCAAGTGCGAGACATTCAAAGTGAAAATGTATCCGCACATACAGCAGCAGGTGAAGTAGAAATGAAGCAAATAAAATCGAATAACGTGAATACTTCATCTAGCGCGGGGGATATTGTTTTGCATAAAGTAGAAGGGAAAGTACTTGCAGAAGCAACAGCAGGAAATATAGAGGTAACGCAGCATAACCCGCAATATAGTATTGAAGCGGAGTCAGCAGCAGGAGATGTCAATATTCAGCTACAGGAAGTACCGAAAGATGCCGTTGTAAAGGGCTCTTCTCATGCAGGAGATGTAAAGATTTTCGGGAAAGAAAATAAAGAAATTACATTAGGGAACGGAAAGGTACAGATTAGCGGGGAAACAGCAGCAGGAGATGTGAAAATCAAGACGAACTAAAAAACAGACCAGCTCAGCTGGTCTGTTTTTAGTGTAAATGACGATATACACCAATTACTTTTCCGATAACAGAAACGTTATCTAAAATAATAGGTTCTAAAGAAGAGTTTTCTGGCTGCAAACGGAAATGATCTTTTTCTTTGTAAAAACGTTTTACCGTAGCTTCATTGTCCTCTGTTAAAGCGACAACGATCTCACCATTGTAAGCAGATTGTTGTTGGCGAACAACAACTAAGTCTCCGTCAAAAATACCGGCTTCAATCATACTATCTCCGGAAATGCGTAACATAAATACTTGATCTGAGCCTGAAACGAGGTTTGCCGGAAGTGGGAAATGTTCTTCTACACTTTCAACTGCTGTAATTGGTGAACCAGCTGTAACTTTCCCGACAATCGGTACGTGAACGACTGGTTGTGTATCCGTTTCGATGTTATCGTTTCCTAAAATTTCAATGGCTCTCGGTTTTGTTGGATCGCGGCGAATGTATCCTTTTTCCTCTAAGCGAGATAAATGTCCGTGCACAGTAGAGCTAGAAGCAAGACCGACTGCTTGACCGATTTCACGTACGGAAGGCGGATAACCTTTTTCTTGTACTTTTTGTTTAATGAAGTCGAGAATGTCTTGCTGTCGTTTCGTTAACTTCTCCATGTTTTTTACACCTCGTTTTCTTTAAATTTTCTTACTTGTATTATAACATGTGAAAAAATATTCTACAAACATAAGTTCGAACAAATACTTAGTTTGTGATACACTATGATGTGAAAAGTGAGATAGAGAAGAGGGTATGAAATGAATGCGATTATTTATGCACGTGTGAGCACGACGAAAGAAGCGCAGGAAACATCATTAACACGCCAAAAGGATGAATTATTGCATTTAGCTAAACAGTATCAAATGAATATTGTAAGAGTAGTAGAAGAGAAAGCGAGTGGATATAACATAGAACGAGATGGTATTTTAGAAGTGTTAGATACCATTCGTGATGAACATGTTGACGTGCTTCTCATTCAAGATGAAACACGTCTGGGGAGAGGGAATGCGAAAATCGCCTTAATGCATTGTTTACACAAAGAAGGAGTAAAAGTATATACACATGCACATAATGGCGAATTACAGCTTTCTGACGCAGATTCAATGGTACTTGATATTATTGGTATAGTAGAAGAATACCAGAGAAAGATTCATAATTTAAAGATTAAACGTGGAATGAAGCGAGCTGTAGAAAATGGATTTCGTCCAGAGAAAAATTTAAAGAATCGTCATTTAAGCACAGGTCGGGAGAAAAAGAAGTGCCTATCGAAGAGATTGTTCGTCTGCGCCGCAACGAATTAACATTTGAAGAAATTGCAGCAACGCTTCGTGGTTTTGGTCATGAAGTATCAAAAGCGACTGTACATCGCCGGTATGTAGAGTATACGAAGCAATTGCTTGATAAACAAGAGTAACTATTGTATGATAATAATCAGTTTTTAGTAGAAAGGGGATTCGAGATGCTAAGTCACGAACTCATTGAACGCATTAATTTCTTAGCGAAAAAAGCAAAAGCAGAAGGTTTAACGGAAGAAGAGCAACGTGAGCGTCAATCGCTCCGTGAACAATATTTAAAAGGTTTTCGTCAAAACATGTTAAACGAATTGAAATCAATCAAAGTTGTTAACGAAGACGGTAAAGACGTTACGCCGAAAAAGTTAAAAGAATTAAAAAAACAAAATAAAGCAAAGTTAAATTAAAAGATGGGCGCAGTCCATCTTTTTTAAGTTTGATAGGAAAATTCATTATTTAACAACTTTCCAATTATGATTAGTCATCGCTTCGATTGTTTTTCGTTCTAATATGTAATTTGCAATGAGCTCAGACATATCAATTGGTATATCTTTTATAATGGGCTTATTTTGATACATTACGTAATTTCCGCCACCACTTGCACGATAATTGTTCATGACAACGTCATACTCTTGATGCAAGTGAAGAGGAGACCCTTCATATTGTAGGGAAACGACTCTTTCCCCAACTGGTTTTGAAATGTTTAATATGTATGAAATTCCTTCCCACATATCGTAATTATAATGCTGCGGTTTTGGTTTGATATATGAAGGGTTTACAATGATATTTCCATCTGTATCTAACGAGAAATATTTGGCAGATAGCTCAAGGGCCTCTTTTATATCTTTTCCTGTAACACGAATGACCTTTAGAGTATTGGGATAAATATAATTCGAAACAATATCTCTCATTGTAATGCGGTTTGGAAAGCCGGAAGATTCATTATGAAACAAGCTTGTACAAGAAATATTCACTCCAGCTACATCCATCTGTACTTTATTTATAAATTCGATGAAGGGATGATCTTGCAAACGAGTTTGCATCGCATCGCGAATCAGCATATCACCAATAATAGTACCAATGGGTTGATCTAACCAACGCTGAGTTTGGTTTTCGTATGCAGATGCCAGTGAAAGTACCATTTCGTCTGCTGGAACATTTTCCGCAGATAACAATTCAGAATAACATTCCTTAACAATCCACTCGGTATTATCCTTTTTTAAGGAGACGTGTACTTTTCCTAATGATTTCCCATTGCTGCCCGCCTGTAAGACGGTTACTCCATTTATTTTTGTATGAGCAATATAGCGATGTTGGTGTCCTGTTAACAATACATCGATTCCTTCTACTTCTTGACATATTGCATATCCTTGATTTTCCCCAGTTAAAACTTCTGTTGGCTCTCCAGTTTGCAAATCTCGTTCAAACCCTCCGTGATATGACACAATAAGTAGATGAGGTTGTTCCTGTTTACGAATATAAGAAATCCACTTTTTTGTTGATTTTAATGCATCTTCAAAAGTTAAATTTTCAATATGTTGTGGTTGTTCCCAGTTTGG
Source organism: Bacillus sp. EA-CB0995 (assembly GCF_055814245.1). Lineage (NCBI taxonomy): Bacteria > Bacillati > Bacillota > Bacilli > Caryophanales > Bacillaceae > Bacillus > Bacillus sp. EA-CB0995. The sequence goes on from NZ_CP169269.1 coordinate 1,986,653, forward strand.
GATGTAGTGAGTTGTAACCCCTAGTATCGCAACTTTTATATCAGGATGTATATGTTTAATGATATAGGGTTTTCCAAAGTAGGGCTCCATTGTTTTTTTATCTAAAATATTAGCGGCTAGGTAGGGCATCTTTGCATTTGTAATTGCTTTGTTTAATATGTCCATTCCATAGTTGAATTCATGATTGCCAATAATCGCTGCATCATAGCCGATATGATTGGCGATGATGGACATGGGGTGTTTTTCATGTTGCATATATTTGGCGTAGTAATAAGTAAACGGAGTTCCTTGTATGAAATCACCGTTTTCAATCAAGATTACATGTTCATTTTGAGTACGTTCTTGCGCAATACGTGTTGCAAGTTTTGCTAATCCGAATTCTGCTTTTTCGTTATTTTGATAGTGAATAGGGTAAACCGTACCATGTACATCACTTGTTAGTAAGATAGTTATATTTACTACATGATTCAGATTCAACAGTATCAACCTTCTTTATTGTTAACTTATGATAAATCATAACAAATAATTTTAATAAAATATTTATGGTTATTATTATTGATTTCATTCTTCATTCAATTCGCAAATAGATTGTATAAATAATTTGTATCCTACTTGAAAAACGTCTTCTATTTTGGGGTTCTAACAATAGAAGGTGTTTTTTATATTTTTTATCTTTTTGTGTTGACTCTAACGTTACGTCATACTTTATTGTATGTACTAAGGGAGGGCAAAATGATGACAATGAAAGTGAAAGAAGTATCGAATTTAGTTGGTATTAGTGTGCGCACACTGCATCATTATGATGAAATTGGGTTATTAACCCCGAAGGAGACGACCGAATCTGGTTATCGCCTTTATTCCAACGATAATTTGGAGACATTGCAACAAATCCTGTTTTTTAAAGAACTTGGCTTCCCTTTAAAGAAAATTAAAGAAATTATCAATGATCCTTCATTTAATCGAGAAGAGGCACTCGTTTTGCATCGTAAAATGCTGCTTGAGAAGCGCTTTAGACTCGATAAAGTGATTGCAACGATTGATAAGACGATTCAACATACGAGAGGAGAAATTCAAATGACGAACAAAGAAAAATTTGAGGGCTTTGATTTTAGTCAAAACCCATATGAGCAAGAAGCACGTGAACGCTGGGGGAATGAAGCGGTTGACAAGGCAAATAAAACAGCGGCAAACATGACGAGAGAAAAACAAGAAGAATATAATGCAATCTATAGGAAACTTGCGGCACTTCGTAATGACTCACCTGAATCAGAGCAGGCCCAAAAAGCAATTAAAGAATGGTATGATTATTTGCAGAACTTTGGTCATTATTCATTGGAGGCATTTAAAGGTCTAGGGCAAATGTATGTAGATGATGAACGTTTTACAAAAAATATTGACCAATTCGGTGAAGGTTTGGCTGAGTTTATGCGTGATGCGATGGCAGTGTATGCAGATCGTAATAAGAAGTAAAATGTATGTATACAATTTTAAAGGTCCTATTCTCCATTTGGGAGAATAGGACCTTTTGTTTATGAGATAAGAAAAAGTTGGTTTTTATATTAGGAAATGTAGTGTGGTTATCAATTGTAATCAAAATACGATATTTTAAATCGTAAATAAAAAATGCGGGGGAAAATATGTGTATCATTTTGGATGCAATGTTTAAAGATAATGAGGGGTTGTATGTAATTATTGATTAGTGGCAAGCAATAAAGAATCCAAGGGTTTAAGAAAGGTCTGGACATAAGAGTATAGCAAATATGCATTGTGAATTTTAGTACGTTTTTTGAACAAATCCGAAAAAACATCAACATATTTGTCCGTACATGTTGTATCAAAAATGCAAAGCCAAAAACCTTGTAAATAAAGGGTTTGGCTTTGCGTTTTTGAATATTTGCTCATATTTTGCCCACATTGAGTCTAATTTGTTTTTCGAAATGCTTTTTCGAATCGATCAGATGATTCCTTTTGCATGTCTAAAGTAACGTGGGAGTATGTATTCATGGTCATCTCAATCGAAGAATGCCCCAATCGTTCAGAAACAATTTTTGGATGTTCCCCAAGATGTAACATAAGTGTTGCATGAGTATGTCGTAGATCGTGGAAGCGAATCTTTTTCAAGCCAACCTTTTCAATTGCTCTTGTAAAATGAATATATATACCATTTGGATTTAAAGGTTGGCCAGTTTCTTTTGTTACAACATAGCTATCATCCGAAAAAATTATGCCAAGTTGCAGTCCAGATTCTTTTTGAGAAATGCGATATTTTTTTAGTTCTTCAATTACAAAATTTGAAATAGAAATGGCTCGGGAAGATTGCTCATTTTTTGTTGATTGCACATAGATACCTTCATTTGGAGTGTAATACAATGTTCGCTTAATATTAATCTTTTCTGTCTCGAAGTTGATATCTCCCCAACGAAGACCTAAAATTTCACCGCGGCGCATACCAGTATATATAGCTAGCATGTATAAAATATAATAATATTGTTTATCTTTCTTCATGTAATCAAGAAACTTTCGTGCTTCCTCAAAGGACCATGTTTGCATTTCCTTTTTTTGTTTTCTAGGCTTGGTCACTTTTGTAAGTATATTAGAGTGCACATATTCCCATTTAACCGCAGTATTTAGAGATGTTTTTAAAATGGAATGAAGAAGTCCTACATAGTCTTCTGTTACACCTTCATTAAGGAACTTATTATACATTGCTGTTATCATTGGAGCTTTTAGCTCATGTATATTTCTATGTCCTATTACTGTGACAATTTTTTTAACAGCTGTTTTGTATGCAGCGAAAGTAGAGGGTTTTACATTATGTTTTGCCACAGTTTCAAGCCAAAGTGTCATAAATTCTTGTACAGTAACTTTTTCTCTTCAAAATAGTCACCGCACTCTACTTGTGTAATAAGTGCCGCAGCAGCTTTTTGAGCTTCTTTTTTTGTTTTGAAACCAGATTTGCTTTTTTGTTTTCGTTTCCCTGTTTCTGGATCGATACCAATATCAACTGTAAAAGACCACTTGTCACCGCGTTTTCTAAAATATCCTTTCATTGGACTAAGACCTCCTAATAATTATTTAAACAGCATAATATACTCGTAAAACGTCTTGTATGCGACTTGCAAGCATTTGCTCTTCGTAATGTATTAAACGCCTGTTAGCGAGCTCTACGGTGACGTTAAACGTATTAAGTCGATTTAGTAAGAATCAAAGAGAAATAATTGTAAAGCGCTATTTAGAAGATGAAGATGTCTTTGATTATATGGTTTATAACGAGATTGGTATGAGTGAACGCACATATAGACGCAATAAAGCGAATGCTTTCTATAAGCTTGCATTTGCACTTAGACTAGAAGTTTATGAACAGAAAGATGGTGAACAAGAATGAATTTTGTTCAACCTATTCGTGATCCAGAGCAGATACAGCAAATAAAAGAGTATTTAAAAGAAAAGAGCGAACGTAATTATATCTTGTTTGTAATGGGAATTAACACAGGCTTACGTATAAGTGATATTTTAAAGTTGAAAGTTAGAGATTTAAAAGGTAGTCACATTTCCATGAGAGAGAAGAAAACAGGAAAACAGAAGCGTATTCAACTGACTCCAGCGTTAAAGAGAGAGTTACGATGGTATATTGAAGAAAGAGATGATCATGATTATTTGATTAAGAGTCGAGAAGGAACGAATAAACCGATTGGACGCAGCATGGCATATAAAATACTTAGAAATACAGCAGCAGAGTTTGGATTAGATGAAATAGGAACTCATACACTACGTAAGACATTTGGATATCACATGTACATGCAGACAAAGAACATAGCGTTGCTTATGGAGATATTTAATCATTCATCAGAAAGAGTAACACTTAGATATATAGGGGTAAACCAAGATGCAATGGATAGAGCGATGACTAAGTTTAAGATTTAGTAATTCGCTTTTTATTTATGTAGATGGGCAGGTACAACATAAAAAATATCGAATAAATACATTCAATAGTATTGTTTGCTTTGGATATGAATATTAGTTAAAGGTACGTTAATTACATTCCAGTCAGTAACCAAAAAGACGATTAAATAACAGAGGGAGCAAATTACATGGAAAATATATTAAAAGTATCATCAAAATCAAATCCCAATTCAGTTGCAGGCGCAATTGCAGGCGTATTAAGAGAAAGCGGTAAAGCAGAAATTCAGGCGATTGGAGCTGGCGCTATAAATCAAGCAATTAAAGCCATTGCTATTGCAAGAGGATTCGTAGCTCCTAGTGGTATTGACTTGGTCCTTATTCCAGCGTTTCAAGAGATTTCAATCGATAATCAAGAAAGAACAGCAATCAAATTAATTGTAGGTCCTAGAAAATCTAGGTCTTAGAAGAGACCAACAATATAAGAATATTTGAAAAGACCGATAGAAGTCGGTCTTTTTCTTTTTTACTTATAGTTAACCATTTTTATTGTGTTGTGTAACTCAAAAAAGAAAGTGTTATAAAGTTAATAATAGCAATGGGTTCAGCGTTCGGGACAGTTACACAAAATATAAGATATGGAATACCCAATTGAACTTTTAGCAGAATTTCAGAATTCTGAGATACGACAGGCAATTAAATATTCAGAGGAAAATAACATTAAGTTATTTATTTACGATGAAACTGTGCCTTTCTCAGACTTAATAAATTTCATTACTAGGTAAAGTTTCATATTAGAGGTGACTAACGCTATGCTACATAATTTGAAAATAAACAAAGAATTTTTTTCACCTGTTTTAGAACAAATTAAGACTTTTGAAATTAGAAAAAATGACCGAGATTTTCATATAGGTGATAAAGTTGTTCTCAATGAATGGGATGATGAAAAGAAGCAACATACAGGGCGAAAGGTTAATGTAGAAATCACCTACATTACAGATTACGAACAAAAAGATAATTATGTAGTTTTTAGTTTTAAATTAATACAGTAATCTTTTTAGAATAAATTGTTATGACAACTCATAGGGGTTGTCTTTTTTTAGACGTTTTTGTTTGAATAAATATATCATGTGTAATCTTCACACATAAAATCATCATCAAAATAAAACTTGTCCATTAAGTTATTTACAATACCGTTGAAATATGCAAACTTACCTTTAGATATTTTCGTATGTAAAAAGATTTATGTGTATATCATAGGGAGTTAAATCAGTTTAATTCTCTATCCTGTCTGTATATAATAGTAGAAATTAAAAAAACAAATATCTTTGTTATTACCATGTTGGTGTAAACTTGATGAGTCTTATGTAAATTGGCTTAGATAACTAACAAAAAGCCCTGATGCCCAATTTAATAGAGCGTCAGGGCTTTTTTGTTGTGTGACAAGATGACAGTTTCGTAATTAAACATTTTAATTCTAGGGTTATGACATTACAAATACAAAAGTTTGTTAGAAACTTTTGTATTTGATTATATCAGTATATTGTGATTATAAATATGTATTTTTGCATAACTTCAGTTATTTTTGCATATTTTTCACTTGCTAGTCATTTTGGTATAGGAGATGGCGATAAAAAGCTACTCCTATTTTTTTATACACATATATACTTATTAATAGAAGAAAACAAAGTAGCATAGGATAAAGTCTAGTAGGGAATGAGATTTTATCTGCAATTTGTAAGTTAAAGTTTGCGACGCGAAGGCACTTAATGCTTGTACATGATATGGGTGGCATTAGAAATGCAAATCGAATACTAAAAGAATTAGAACGATACGTAGATGTAACGGTTGTATTGTAATTGTCCAGATATTTGGTATATTGAAAAGCCTATAGAATTTCGGTGTGATGGAGAAAAAATTTGTATTATTCCAGGTGTAATGTTTAAAGATAATAATGGCTTACATGTAAGGATTATTTGCAGTAAAACATGATTTGTTTGTTAGAGTTTTTGTTATGCAGGACATATTTTAATTTGACCACATTTTTGACCACATTCTTTTTGAAAAAGTGTGAAAACCTAAAAAAGTATAGCAGATTGAAATCCTATACATTGTGAATTTTAGTACGTTTTTTGAACAAATCCGAAAAAACATCAACTTATTTGTCCGTACATGTTGTATAATCTTGCAAGGAAAGATATCATATAGATGTGTAAAACGAAAACGTTTACTACTATAAACGAAGGGAAGAATAGCATGTCACATTCAATCGAACAACTTTCTATCAACACGATTCGCACATTATCCATTGATGCGATTGAAAAAGCAAACTCTGGTCACCCAGGAATGCCAATGGGTGCAGCACCAATGGCTTATACAGTATGGACGCAATTTATGAAACATAATCCAAATAACCCAACGTGGTTTAACCGTGATCGTTTCGTATTATCTGCAGGTCATGGTTCAATGTTATTATACAGCTTACTTCATCTATCTGGTTATGATGTAACAATGGATGATTTAAAAAATTTCCGCCAATGGGGAAGTAAAACACCAGGTCATCCTGAGTTCGGTCACACACCAGGTGTAGATGCAACAACAGGTCCACTTGGACAAGGTATCGCAACAGCTGTTGGTATGGCAATGGCTGAAAGACATTTAGCAGCGAAGTACAATCGTGATGAGTATAACGTTGTTGACCATAATACATACGCAATTTGCGGTGATGGAGACTTAATGGAAGGCGTTTCTGCTGAAGCATCTTCATTAGCGGCTCATTTAGGATTAGGCCGTCTTGTTGTGTTATATGATTCTAACGATATTTCATTAGATGGCGATTTAAATCGTTCTTTCTCTGAAAGCGTAGAGGATCGCTATAAAGCATACGGCTGGCAAGTAATCCGTGTTGAAGATGGGAACGATATCGGAGCAATTGCGAAAGCGCTTGAAGAAGCAAAAGCTGACGAAAAACGTCCAACATTAATCGAAGTAAGAACAACAATCGGATTCGGTTCACCAAACAAAGCTGGAAAATCAGCTTCACACGGTTCTCCACTAGGCGTAGAAGAAACGAAATTAACAAAAGAAGCATATACTTGGGCATTTGAACAAGGCTTCCATGTACCAGAAGAAGTGTATGAAAACTTCCGTAAAACAGTACAAGATGCTGGCCAAACAGCAGAAGCTGAGTGGAACGCAATGCTTGATGGTTATGCAAAAGCATATCCAGAATTAGCAGCTGAACTGCAAACAGCAATGAAAGGTCTTCTTCCAGAAGGTTGGGATAAGAACTTACCAACATACGAACTTGGTTCAAAAACGGCAACTCGTTCATCTTCAGGACAAATTATTAATGCAATTGCTGAATCTGTACCATCATTCTTTGGTGGATCTGCAGACCTTGCTGGTTCTAACAAAACATACATGAACAAAGAAAAAGACTTCACAAGAGAAGACTACAGCGGTAAAAATATTTGGTACGGTGTACGTGAATTTGCAATGGGTGCAGCAATGAACGGTATTGCACTTCATGGCGGTTTAAAAACTTACGGTGGTACGTTCTTCGTATTCTCTGACTACTTACGTCCAGCAATTCGTCTTGCTGCGTTAATGCAACTGCCAGTAACATATGTGTTCACACATGATAGTATCGCAGTTGGAGAAGATGGACCAACGCATGAGCCAGTTGAACAGCTTGCAGCTCTTCGTGCAATGCCAAACGTATCTGTTATTCGTCCTGCTGATGGTAACGAATCTGTTGCAGCTTGGAAGTTAGCGTTAGAATCTACAAAAACACCAACAGCATTAATCTTAACTCGTCAAGATCTTCCAACATTAGAAGGTGCTAAAGACGATACGTATGAAAAAGTTGCGAAAGGTGCATACGTAGTTTCTGCAAGCAAGAAAGAAACTGCTGATGTAATCTTACTTGCAACTGGATCTGAAGTAAGCTTAGCAATTGAAGCGCAAACAGCATTAGCACAAGACGGTGTTGACGCAGCTGTTGTCAGCATGCCGTCTATGGACCGCTTTGATGCACAATCTGCTGAATATAAAGAATCTGTATTACCAAAAGCAGTAACAAAACGTTTTGCAATTGAAATGGGTGCTACATTCGGATGGCATCGTTACGTTGGTCTTGAAGGAGATGTACTAGGTATCGATACATTCGGTGCTTCTGCTCCTGGTGAAAAGATTATGGAAGAATACGGATTCACTGTAGAAAACGTTGTTCGCAAAGTAAAAGAAATGCTTTAATGATTTTGGAAAAATCTCTCCGGCATGGAGGGATTTTTCTATGTAAAAAGATTTATACCGCTACTTTGGGGGCAGTAAGACCTTGATTAGGGAGAGTTTTCCATAAGTAGGGGATGAAGAAAATCTCTTACTGATCGACGTTTCAATTTATTCGACAGAAAAAGTTTTTTCTTTCTCCGCAGTCAGACAATCATTGCATATTTGTTTCTATATAATGAAGAGAAATAAAGTTGTCCAATGCGGGAGGGAAAACATGAGAACGTATGAACTGTACTTAATTCAAGAAGATGTTACGAAGTCGTATTTCGGTCGTGAGTTTTTATTGTTTGATTTGTTTGCTCGTTTTGCACAGTCTCGTTCCCTTTCAGAAAAGAAAGTGTTGTATAAACAAATGAAGTATATTACATTGCCCTTACAAGTAATGAAATTACATCATAAAATGGAACAGGCACTGCGAACATACGGGAAATATGAAAGAAATGAGCATACGCATATTATATCTAATGGAAATGTATATGGGGAAGTGAGTATTAAGCCGCAGTATATTCGAATGCATACTTCTGAAAATGTTGAAATGGAAACAGCTATTTTTGAAGTGCTTAGAAAATGTGAATTAACATTTCTTGCGATGGATTATGAGAGTAAACAATACGGATGGTTAAATCCTCTCAAACAAGTGCGTACTTATATATAAAAAATGTCGAATACAATCTTGTCTTATTGAAAAGGTTTTAGTACACTGTAAGGTAGACAACATGAAGGAGGAAAATATATGTCAATTTGGGTAGTTGTTCTAGTGGGCGTATTAGCACTAGTAGCAGGCGTTGCGTTAGGATTTTTCATCGCACGCAAATATATGATGAACTATTTACAAAAAAATCCACCAATTAATGAACAAATGTTAAAAATGATGATGATGCAAATGGGACAAAAACCATCCCAAAAGAAAATCAATCAAATGATGAGCGCAATGAATAAACAACAACTGAAATAAGCGCTATAAAAGGCACTCGAATAGGAGTGCCTTTTTATTTTGTTTTTTAAAGTTGTTTTAAACTTTAAAAAATTCAGTAATTTTGATAAACTGAAAACATCGCTCATTTGGGATAGGAGGTATATAATGAAAGTTTTTTTAGACTTGGCATGGTTTTTTAAACAAGAGAAACGAGCGTACATAACTGGTATTTTTTTATTGTTTGGCGTTGCTCTTCTTGAGCTTGTGCCACCAAAAGTGATCGGCATCGTTGTTGATGAAATTAGCAATCATTCATTAACAGCTGAGAAGCTATTACAATGGGCAGGAATTTTAATTGGTGCTGGGGTGACGATGTATATTTTGCGTTATGTGTGGCGCATAATGATTTTCGGTTCTTCTTTAAAGTTAGCCCGTCAATTACGTCAAAAACTGTATAAGCACTTTACTAATATGAGCCCATCATTCTACCAAAAGCATCGTACTGGTGATTTAATGGCACACGCAACAAATGATATTCAAGCAGTTCAGCAAACAGCTGGTTCGGGGGTGTTAACGTTTGTAGACTCATTAGCGGTGGGTGGATGTGTTCTTGCTGCGATGGGGTTTACGATTAGTTGGAAGTTAACATTACTCAGTTTAATTCCAATGCCAATCGTAGCGATTGCGACAAACTATTATGGAACGTTGTTACATCGTCGTTTTCATAAAGCGCAGCAGGCTTTTTCAGAGATTAATGATAAAGTTCAGGAAAGCATGAGTGGAATGAAGGTAATTCGTTCACTTGGTCAAGAAAAAGAAGATTTACAAGCATTTCGCGATAAATCGGAAGATGTAGTACAGAAAAATATTCTTGTTGCCCGTATTGATTCATTATTTGACCCAACAATTTCTTTAATTGTAGGTTTTTCTTTCTTAATTGCAGTGTGTTATGGCTCTGTATTGGTTGTTCGCGGTGAGCTTACGATAGGAGAACTTATTACGTTTACTTCTTATTTAGGAACGCTCGTGTGGCCAATGTTAGCGTTTGGTTGGCTATTTAATATTATGGAGCGTGGGCGTGCTTCTTATGATCGTATTCAAAAATTATTCATGCAAGTATCAGATGTTGTGAATAGAGAAGAGGCAAGCGAAGAAGTAGCAAGTGGTAATATCGAGTTTGATATTGATGCATTCTCGTACAAGAAAAATGAAGTGATAAATCTACAAGGGATTCATTTTTCTTTACAAAAAGGAGAAACTTTAGGGATTGTAGGACGTACTGGAGCAGGAAAAACAACATTATTAAAGTGTTTAATTCGAGAATATGATCATTTTGATGGAGCGGTACGAGTTGGAGAAACCGATATTCGAGATATGACGTTACATGCTATTCGTTCCGCTATTTCGTATGTACCACAAGATCATTTCTTATTTTCTGCAAATATAGGAGAAAATATCGCATTTGGAAAACCGGATGCTACCTATAAAGATATTGCACATGCAGCTACTATTGCATGTATTCATGAGGATATTACGAAATTTCCAGAAGGGTATGAAACAGTGGTTGGTGAACGCGGCGTTTCTTTATCAGGTGGCCAAAAACAGCGTATTTCGATTGCGCGTGCATTATTAACAAATGCTGAAATTTTAATTTTAGATGACTGTTTATCAGCAGTAGATGCAAAAACAGAAGAAACGATTTTAGCGGCGTTAAAGCGTGAACGTGAAAATAAAACGACTATTATTACAGCGCACCGCCTAAGTGCTATTCAGCATGCAAATTTAATTCTCGTTATTGACGATGGGAAGATTGTACAGCGTGGAACGCACGAAAGTTTGATGCAACAAGACGGCTGGTATAAAGACATGTATGAAAGTCAACAATTAGAAGCACTAGTTGAGAAAGGAGGGGTATAATGAACGAGAAAAAACGAAGCGATCTATGGCGTCTATTATCCTATATGAAGCCATATAAAAAACTGCTGACACTAGCGTTTTTATTTTTAGTTGGTGCAACTGTAGCGGAAATGATGGGCCCTTTTTTAATTAAGGAATTTATTGATGAACATTTAGTTCCGAGGAATTTTGAGCAAAATGTATTAGTGACGTTATTTGTTGTGTATATAGTTTTTCATTTATTAAAAGTACTCTTTACGTATTTGAATTTATTATATTTCCAAAACATTGCCTTCAAAATTGTGCAAGATATGCGTGTAGAAGTATATGAACATGTTCAAAGTTTATCGCTTAGCTTCTTTGATCGTACACCAATTGGAACGCTCGTTTCTCGAATAACGAACGACACAGAAGCGATTAAAGATTTCTTTGTAAGTGTATTATCTACTTTTGTAAAAAATATTGTATTTTTAATCGGTATTTTAATATCTATGTTTCTACTTAACGTGAAGCTTGCCTTATTTTCATTACTTCTTATTCCAACTATGATTACGATTATGGCTTTTTATCGTCGCAAGAGTTCAGTCTTTTATTTAGAACTTCGCAATCAATTAAGTGTATTAAATGCAAAATTGAATGAATCTATTCAAGGTATGAACATTATTCAAGTATTCCGCCAAGAAAAACGGATGCGTAAAGAATTTGAAGAAGTAAATGAAAAACACTACGGAGCAGGCCGTCGCAATTTGAAATTAGATGCACTGCTTTTACGTCCGGCGACCGATCTTGTTCATATTTTGGCAATTGTATTGGTGTTGACGTTGTTTGGAATTGATGCAATGCATAGTCCTGTTGAAGTTGGTGTATTATATGCTTTTGTTAACTACATTCATCGTTTCTTTGATCCAATAAACGAAATGATGATGAAATTGTCTTTCTTTCAGCAAGCAGTTGTGTCATCGTCGCGTGTGTTTCATTTAATGGATGAAAAAGATTTAGCACCAGTACAACAAGGTAATGGAACTCCTTTCATGACGGAAGGGGAAATTGAGTTTAAAAATGTTACTTTCTCTTATGATGGAAAACGTGACGTACTGAAGAATGTATCTTTTCATGTAAAACCTGGGCAAACTGTTGCTTTTGTTGGGCATACAGGTAGTGGGAAAAGCACAATTATGAACTTATTGATGCGTTTTTATCATGTTAATCAAGGAGAAATTGTAATTGATGGGGTTCGGTTAGAGAACTTTCAAGAGATGGAAATACGAAAACGTATCGGTCTTGTATTACAAGATGCTTTCTTGTTTGCTGGAACAGTTAAACAAAACATTCGCATGTACGATGAAAATATTACAGATGAAGAAGTGGAAGAAGCTGCAAAATTTGTGCAAGCAAATACATTTATTGAACAGCTATCAGATCAATATGATACAGAGGTAGTTGAAAGAGGAGCGGCGTTTTCAAGCGGTCAAAGACAGCTTGTAGCATTTGCGAGAACTGTTGCTACAAATCCGAAAGTATTAGTGCTAGATGAGGCAACAGCAAACATCGATACAGAAACAGAAGAAGCAATTCAAACAGCATTGCAGCGTATGCGAAAAGGGAGAACAACCATTGCGATTGCACATCGTTTATCGACAATTCAAGATGCTGACCAAATCTTTGTGATGCATGATGGCCAAATTGTTGAGAGAGGAACACATCAAGAACTGTTGACGCAACAAGGGCTATACTACAATATGTATTTGTTGCAGAATAAAGGAAGCCTTCAGAAAGCCTTGTAAGAACAAGGTTTTGAAGGCTTTATTTTTGTTAAAATGAGCATATTGAATTTAATAAGGGGTTTCTAGAGAGTTTTCATCTTATGTTTAATAGAGTTCATTCATTACTTAACAAAAAAAGGATTGCATGAAATGAGGTAATTTGTATTTTAATCGAACGCATATTCTTTGGATGGGTTGAAATATGGTATAAGTAACTTAATTATAGGAGGAGGAGAACTTGACGATACATCGTTCACATATGCTATTATTTATTAGTTTTTGGATCGCTTTATTTATCTCAGGAATACAGCCGAAAGATTTGTTTACATGGCGGCTAGAAGTATTACCAGCTATTATTCTTGTATTGATTTTAGCAGCGACATATCATCGTTTTCAATTTACGACGTTTACATATGTTTGGATTTGGTTCCATATGCTTATATTACTTATTGGCGGACATTATACATACGCCGAAGTACCTCTCTTTAATTGGCTACGCGATACGTTTCATTTAGAAAGAAATTATTATGACCGCATAGGCCATTTTGCGCAAGGTTTCGTTCCTGCTCTTTTAACACGTGAAGTTCTCATCAGGGTGGTAGAAATTCAAAAAAGAGGATGGTTATCAATCCTTGTAATTGCTGTGTGCTTAGCATTTAGCGCGCTATATGAATTGCTGGAATTTTTAGTTGCAAAATTAACAGGAACGGCAGCAAATGCCTTTTTAGGTACGCAAGGAGATTCGTGGGATACACAGTGGGATATGACCTTCGCGCTAATAGGTGCAATTTTAGCTTTATTGTTGTTTAGGAATGTACAAGATAGAAAGATGGAATAAGAGATATTAATATGTATTACATATTAATTATATATGTAATACATATTTCCCATATAAAGAAGATTACTATACTATATTAGATGTAACATTCGAATGTTTGATGTATTACCGGTAATATCCCTATCCCTTTTCTAAAAATGCGAACTAGATTTACCCTTTTTCCGCATAATTTTTCATAGATTGTACGGAAATATTGTTCGATAACCATTATGGAACGTACATAATGGAAAAATCCCGATTTCTTAGAAGATGCCCCTAATCTTCATGTGATAATATGTACGGAAAAAACATGAATGTTTTCTCCGTTTACGATCGGAAAAAGGAAAGCTGGCCATTTTGGTCAGCTTTCTTTTTTCCTGCAATGATGTCCTCTTTTATAATCTCTGTTTTCAATAATAACGCTTTTCCAAAACGACGCTGACATTCTTCAGTTATTTTTTGAACTGCCAATGTGTTAGAAGAAGCAGCAACAGTTACTAATGTTTGTCGTGTTCCTCGATTTTCCTCACAAAACACACAATCCACAACATACTTAGAAACTTTCACAGAACCCTTCCTTCCTTTCTGTTTTTTAGGAATGCGCTGTCTTTGAAGTTGCTGAAAGTATTCGATAGATTACAAGTTTTTTCCTCTTTTTTCGAGGAGAAATTAGGTAAAAGACAGAATAATATGTATGGGAGGAATAGAGGATGAAGCGTTGGATTGGAGCGGCAGCAATTTGTATCAATGACAATAAAGAAGTATTAATGGTATTACAAGGAAAACGAAAAGAAGAAAAACGTTGGTCTGTACCCTCAGGTGGATTAGAAAAAGGAGAAACATTAGAAGAGTGTTGTATACGTGAAGTATGGGAGGAAACAGGGTATCATATTGAAGTTATTGAGAAAGTACATGAAAAAACAGGTGTTACATTCGATATTCCTGTACACGTACATTATTATGTTGTGAAAGTAGTAGGGGGAGAAAGAAAAATTCAAGATCCGGATGGATTGATTTATAAGATTGAGTGGAAAGCATTTCAAGAACTTAAAAATATTCCCCTTTCATTTCCGGAAGATTATGAGTTACTACAGAGGTATGTGAATATTTAGTGTATATGCTAGGAAATGATTGAGGCGAGAAGTACGAAAATGTATATGGAGAGATAATTGAATATTGAAGGGAATAAAAGAAAACGTATATTAGGATTCTCTTGTATGCGTTTTCTTTTATTTTTACGCATTTCGAAACGCGATAAGAGAACTGAACTTGTTTCTAATGTTAATAACATTGATAAGCTTACGATTTATTGGTAAAGGCTTGGAGATTTTACCGTGGGATTTTTTAAAAATATTTGTCTAATATATAATTCTTATGTTATTAATTTATTATATATATTAATAAAGAAGGGTGTTCTATATGGAATTACGGCATTTACAATACTTTATTGTTGTAGCAGAAGAGCTTCATTTTGGAAGAGCGGCAGCTCGCTTACAGATGACGCAGCCACCGCTTAGTCAACAAATTCAACAATTAGAACAAGAAATGGGAGTTACACTATTTTCAAGAACGAAACGAAGAGTAGAGTTAACAGAAGCAGGGGAATTGTTTTTAAAAGAAGTGAAAAAAGTTTTTATACAAATTGATAAGGCAGTCGAAGTTGCCCAACGAGCACAAAGAGGAGAAATTGGATCGCTGTCTATTGGGTTTGTTGGGTCAGCAATGTATGATATTTTGCCGCCAATCGTTCGAGAATATCGAAAAAAATTTCCGAATGTATCTGTTGTCCTGCATGAATTATCTACACCAGAACAAGTAGATGCACTTCATGATAATCGAATTGATGTCGGACTATTACGGCCACCTATTACAAGTCAGTTATTACAATTGGAGACAATTCAGCATCTTCCTTGTACACTTTGTTTACCGAAGGCGCATCCGCTTGCGAATAAACAAGCAATATATATTGAAGATTTGCAAAAAGAACCTTTTGTTTTTATTACACGAAATGTTTGGCCAACATTATATGATAATATTCTCTCTTTATGCCGTGATGCAGGGTTTAGTCCGCAAATTGTACAAGAGGCGACAGAGTATCAAACAGTGGTCGGACTTGTTGCTGCTGGAATTGGGATAACGGTAATACCAGTGTCTGCAAATAATTTATATCAATCAGAAGTTGTATACAAAGAAATATGTGATTCTAATTTTGTTGCGGAACTAGCAGTCGCGTATCGAAAAGCAAATATAAATCCAGAATTACAAGAGTTTTTGAAAATAGCGAAAGCAAGAGAAACGAACGAATTTACAAAATGACGAGAAAAATGACAAAACTGTAAGACTGTACTAAAGCATGTAAGGAAGTTCGATGTTTTCCTCATTCTTTTTTTATTATAGTAAAAGAGAAGAAAGAATAAGGAGATGTCATATTCATGATGATACATATGTTTATAAAAATAAAAAAACGTGGGAGGGAATGTAGATGACGTTTTCTCAACTCGCGTTTAAAAATGTTAGTCGAAATATGCGTGCATATGCTGCTTATTTTTTAGTAGTGCATTTTCCGTTATGATTTTCTTTTTATATGCTTTTTTTATTTATCATCCTAACATTGATGGAAGTGAAGGGATTCCAGGAGCGGTTCGGCAAGGAATGTTTGTTGCAGAATACATTATTTATTTTTTTCTTTTTTCTTTATTTTTTACTCTGTTAGTTCATTTTTAAAAGTTAGGAATAAAGAGTTTGGGATTTTTGTTATTCATGGTATTACAAAGCAGCAATTAATTCGGATGATTTTCTTTGAAAATATGATTGTTGGTATAAGTGCTCTCATAAGTGGTATTGCTTTAGGTCTTTTATTTGGGAAGTTATTTTTTATGTTAGCAAGTACTATGATGAACTTAAAAAGTTTGCCGTTTTATATGCCGTGGCAAGCAATGAAAATTACAGCTGTTGTATTTTTTTCATTGTTTTTCATTGTTGCTTTTGTGACAAGTTTATTTGTGCAAAGCAAAAAAGTGATTACGTTATTAAAAGGGAATAAGAAGCCAAAGCCTGAACCGAAAGCTTCTATTTTATTATCTATAGTAGCAGCAAGTTTGATCGCAATTGGATATATTTTATCTATGACAGCAACTCCTGGTACTATCATGTTTTTATTGTTACCTGTTACAATACTTGTCATCACTGGTACTTATTTTTTATATGGCCAGCTTAGTATATTTATCATAAGACTTTTAAAGAAATGGAAGAATATATATTGGAAGAAAACGAATTTATTATCATTTTCTATGCTAGCATACCGTATGAAAGATAATGCACGTATGTTCTTTATGGTGACGATTGTGTCGACCGTTGCTTTTTGTGCCATTGGAACGTTTGCTGCTTTTGTAACAACACAAAAGAATGAAACGATGAATAACATACCATTTGCTTTTAGTTTAATGACTTATAATGAACATCAAGCACAGAAAGAACAATACGAAAAAGAAATTGAAGTTACTTTTCAAAAGGAAAAGATTATCTATAAAAAGGTCAGTGCACAGTTGAGTTTTCAAGCAATTTCTAATCAGACGCAACCAGCCGTTATTATGAATCAGGATGATTATAATAAATTTGCAAAGCAGCTTGGTTATGAAACGGTGGCATTAACAGGGAATGAAATAGCTCGTGTTCCTTCTTTTGGGCAAAGTAATTTTATTGATACTTCTAAAGAATCAAATGTAACTTTGCAAGAAAGCGGAATACAACTTCATGTTTCTTATGTAGTGCAACATAATATTTTTTCAGGCGGTGTATTTCCAGGTCAAATCTTAGTTGTTTCTAACGAAATGAAACAATTGATTACAGAGGGAAAGAAAACAGTAAGTTATACAGCGTATGAAGTGAAGAACTGGGAAGGAACGACGCAAGTAGCAGCGCAATTAGAGAAACAAATAAACCAAAAAGGACAATATGAATTTTCATCACGCATTACAACTTATAATGAGATTAAACAAATGACAAGTATTATTTTATTTATCGGTTTGTTTGTCGGGGTGATATTTTATTTATCTGCTGTCAGCTTTTTATACTTTCGTTTATTTACTGATTTAGAAACGGATAAACAATATTATCAATCGCTTATGAAACTAGGGATGGGTGAAGATGAAATGAAACGAATTATGACCGTACAAATGGGAGCATTATTCTTTATTCCGATTCTCATAGCGGTTTTGCATACGAGTGTTGCTTTAATGACGTTGCAAAAATTATTCGTAACAGAGATTCTTCGTTCTTCACTTATTGTTATTGGGTTATTTTTATTTGTGCACACATGTTACTTTTTACTATTAAGAAGACGCTATTTTTTACAATTGAAAAAGCAAATTATGCGATGAAAGCAGCGATGTTACTTTGTAACATCGCTGCTTTTAATTTCAATACAATATGTATAAACGTGTTCATTTTCTTTGATGAGGCTTTGTATCGAACGATTATCTTCAATAGAAGTTGCAGATCCTTCTATTTTATTTGTGTTAAAAATCCATGCACCAAGGATAACCTTTTCGTTATACTTCATTGTTTTTCCTTCACGAATCGATGTGAAAGTAGATACATTTCTTTCTGGAAATATGTCCTCAAAGAATTTATACGAGCCTCCAGAAATATTCATAAACCACTGCTGAACTTCACGTGTTCCGTTCTCATATTGAAATATTTGCTGCCCGAAAGAGAGTTTTATTTTTTCTTTTTCAAAATGGGATGAAGAAAGTCCGCCGATTTCTTTTACTTTTGCTCCGTCTTTATAATACTCAATGGTTGTACGAATTTCGTCTTGTTTGTTTGGAAGGGTGGCTTCATAGATATATATGTTTCCTTGTTGAATGGGAGTTAAGTGTAATATTTGCGCTTCTTGTTTTGTTAATTTGTACGGCTTAACAAATGGATGCGTATGATTTGTACAACCGCCAAGGAGTATCAGCAGTATGGAAAGAAGAAAGAGCCCTTTTTTCATGTCATCACCTCAGCTTAATATATTATACGTACTGTGAAATATTTCCTTTAAATAGATAATAGAGGTGTTGCGATTATTAATACATATATCGAATAAATGTATGTATTTTTCAATCTAAGTCTTAAGGCTTAGATATAATTCCTATTGGAGGTCGATGCGAAGGCATATATCATTTTATATACTAATTTGTGGTATAGGAAGTTGTACGGAGGAGTTGTTATGTCGTTATTTCAATTAGTAAGGAAAAATATACAGGCACATGCGGCAGAACGGTTACAACATTTTGTTTTTATAGCCTGTAGTGTGATTATATATTTTCTCTTATTATCCATTCAATATAATGAAGCAGTTGTAGGGGCAATAAAGCATAAATTATTTTTATATTATGGATCAACAATAGCCTTCAGTTTTTCATGTCTTTTCATACGGTATGTACATGCTCGTTTTATGAAAAAGCGTCAAAAAGAATTACAATCGTATCGATTAACAGGCATGAGTCGAAAACGAATAGTACTTATATTATGTTATGAGCAACTTATAATTGGGGGAGGAGCACTTGTTTTTGGGCTTCTTCACGGTATGTTATTTTTAAAGTTATTTACTGTTATTATTATGAGATTAACGGGTAGTCATGGAATAAGTAGTGCACCGATTACAATATATGGCCTTTTGTATACAGCTATTTTATTTATTATTATGATTTCACTGACGGCGGGGCAATGTTATCGATGTGTGTATCAGTTGACTGTTGTAGATTCATATAATGTGAATGACAAAGTATGAATGTTTTATATGTAAAACATGACATAAAGTGAAACTTCCATCAGTGGTTTTTTTCATCCCTACTGATGGTTAGTTGAACCAATTGCTCTTACTGTCCGTTAATGCGGGATAAAATGAAAACCGGGCTTCCTAGAGAAGTCCGGTTTTTTATGCTGCCACTTTTTTATGTGTATGCTGCCTTGTGGATCGTCCACGTATTTTATATGCAATTTGAGGAATTGTAATTCCTACAAGGATAAGTGCAACACCAAGCCATTGTGAAGTCATTACAGCTTCTTTTAAGAAAAGCACCGACATAATGGTTGTAACTGGTAGTTCAGCGGCGCCTAAAATTGTCGCTAAACCAGAGCCGATTTTTGGAATTCCAATTGTAAATGTAATGGTGGGAATCACGATACTAAATGTCCCTAATGCTAACCCGTATTTCCATAATCCGTTTGTAAGTGCACCATTGTATATAAACGTTGGTGGGAAAGCAATCATTACTAATGTTAATGCGCCGGCCATAAGCAATACACCGCGAGGTAATGATGGAACTTCTACTGCCACTCTTCCGCTCACGAAAATATAAAAAGCAAATGCAATTGCTGATAATAATCCAAAGAAGATACCCTTCATATCAAAGCTTCCTGCTGATTGCTCGAGTAATCCGCTTGAAAGAAACGTTCCGGTTAGTAAGAAAAGTACAGAAATCAATTTCTCTCTAGAAGGAAATGTTTTTGTTGCAACTGCTTCAATGATAATCCCGATCCAAACGAATTGAAATAGTAAAACAATAGCGATAGAAGCTGGTACAGTTTGTAATGAACCGTAATAAAAAATACCTGTTAAGCTAGCTGATGTGCCTGCGATAAATAAAATAATCATTTGCTTTAATGGTACACGATGCCTAGAGATTAACAATGTAATCGCAAGTAAAATGAGCCATCCGAACAAATATTGACTTCCGATTACTTCTCCTAGTGTAAATCCTTCACTGTACGCAAATTTAACAAAGATTGCTAAAATACCGTAACTGCATGCTCCTAATAAAACGAGTAATGAATAACGAAGCACCCTATATTCCTCCAATCTATTTTATTAGTAACTATGTTCCAGAACGAACAAATATAGCTAGATGGAAGTATACAAAATTAAAAATGTAGGGTCAACTGAAAGAAAAGTGTGACATTTTATAGAATAATAATAAAAGTATGATATTTATGCATAATGATGAAAAAAGAGGGATATATTGCTTGAGAATATAAGAGGAATATGAATATAACTTTCATTACAAAAAAATATTTTATAATAATAAATGAAGTGAAATATATAAATCAAAATTAAGAAACGACATAAAAACCTCTTTCTTTTTAGGTGGGCAAGAGCATCTAATACATAGCAGCGACTTATATGTTGAAAAATCAAAATGGATTTATCCCGCATTAACGGGCAGTAAGCCCCCCACTGATGGAAGTTTCAATTTATATAAACAAAGTAAATATCAATATTACGAATAGAATTTTATGATATTAATAGTGATAATAGTAAGTTCATGAATTTTTCATGGTATTCGCTGTGAATTTTGCTACAATAAATGAGAAGAGAGGAGGCGTAATATGCAAGACATTAATATCTTTTTAGCGTTTGGGGCAGGTTTTTTATCATTTATTTCTCCATGTTGTTTACCGCTCTATCCAGCATTTTTATCGTACATAACAGGGATGTCTATTTCTGATTTAAAAGAGGAAAATGCCATGCTTCGTAAACGGAGTATGTTGCATACAGCATTTTTCTTAATTGGGTTTTCGATTATTTTTATTGCAATCGGTTTTGGAACAAGCTTTTTAGGGACATTTTTTGTAGATTATCAAAATCTAATTCGCCAATTAGGAGCTATTTTTATTGTTGTTTTCGGTCTTATTATAACAGGAGTGTTTAAACCAACATTCTTAATGCAAGATAAAAAAATTACATTTAAAAGTAGACCGAGTGGTTACTTTGGCTCTACTTTAATTGGAATCGCATTTGCTGCGGGATGGACACCTTGTACAGGACCGATTTTAGTGTCAGTTATTGCACTTGCAGCGACAAATCCACAATCAGCGATGTTATATATGATTGCTTACATACTTGGTTTTGCAATTCCATTCTTTATTTTGTCGTTCTTTATTACAAAAATGACTTGGATTAAAAAACATAGTGCATCGTTCGTTAAAATTGGCGGTTATATTATGATTGCAATGGGTGTATTACTTTATTTTAATGGCCTTACAAAAATCACTATATTCTTTTCGAATTTATTTGGTGGATTTAAAGGATTTTAGTTTTTTTATAGAAATGTTGGAAATACTAAAAGTAGAGCATATACTGAGACTATATTTTCGATATTTCCAAAACAAAGGGTGAGTACGAATGAATTTAGCTCTTTTATCAAGTATTATGGCGATTTGTATGGCTGTCGGAGTCATGTTTATTCGCTTAAAAGCAGCAAAAAAACCAGCAACATTGAAAAAATTGTACTTCCACCAATCTTTATGAGCACGGGAGCAATTATGTATCTTCTCCCAGAATTTCGCCTAACAGCGCAAGAAATATTAGAAGCAATTATTGTAGGGTTAATTTTTTCTATTTTTCTTATTAAAACGTCAAAATTTGAAATACGAGGACAAGAGATTTATTTAAAACGCTCTAAAGCGTTTATCTTTATTTTAATCGGTTTACTTGTTGTTCGCATTGCGTTTAAATCGTATTTAAGTGCGACGATCGATGTAGGACAATTAAGTGGAATGTTTTTCTTACTTGCGTTTGCAATGATTGTATCTTGGCGCATTGCAATGTATCGTTCGTTTACGAAACTGCAAAAGGAAATGGAAAAACAATCTGAGTTTTATAATGAAAAAGATATAAAATTAACATAAAAACCTCAAGAATTCTTGAGGTTTTTTATTTTGCTAATAACGATTGATAACGTGAGTAGTCAATTTGCTTTTCTTTTAATTTTTTTATTAAAAACTTATGATCCCGTTTTGGTGTTGCTAAAATATATCCTTTAATGATTAAATCTTCTGTTATTTGTGATGCTTGTTCTTCTAAAGCGAGTGCACCAATTTTACCAGCAATTTTAGACCGAGCGACGTCACGAAATAGTTCTGGAACAGGGCTGACAAGTTCTTCTAATAAAGCTTTTTGCTCAGCTTTCCATAAATGTCTCGTTTCATCGATATAATGTTGTTCCCAATCTAAAATGGACAGGCCATCTTCTTTTGGTAGTCGTTTTAAGAATTTTCGGAACATAAAATATCCACCAATGGACATGAGTCCTAGTAAAATAACTGTCCATATGACAATAAACCAACTGAACCATCCTTCAAGCAACATAATTCCCCCTTTATGTTATTAGAAACCGATTCTTTTCTTTTTATTATAAGCAGTGAGATTCATAGAAAGCAAGAAAGCTTGACCTATTGGCCAAGCTTTCTTATACAAAGTATAATTGTTCAATTCGGAATGTTTCTGTATCATCTTCGAAATATTCGATGATTAGCGTGCCAACTTTGCGATTTTTATCCTCTGTAGTGAAAATAGAATAAGAAGTAAAGCGTACTGTTGATAAGCCGCTAATATGTGTAGGAAGGGCGATATATTCGTTGTTTTGAAAGAAAGTCATAAGTTCAATGTCTTCAAACTGCTTGCGATTTTCAACCGCTGCTCCAGTATAACGCTTTTGTAATTGTTTCAATGTTTCGTTCCATGATCGTACCTTTGTGTCGTATACCATTGTTCAAGCTCCTTACTGTATGTAGTAAAAAGAACATATGTTCCTATATAGTATACTCCTTTTAAAAGAAAAGGAAAAGCAAAAAATAATGTAAGCTTGGTTTTTCAAGCTTACATAACGGAAAAATACGTTCAATTTAATCTCTGTTTTTTATTATAAGACAGATAGAAAAAGGAAACAAGGAGAGAAGTATCTTGCTTATAATTTTGAAAATTCCATATAATTAATGGAGAAGATTTTTTGTAGGGAGGGAAATTATGAAAACGATTGGGCTTATTGGTGGAATGAGCTGGGAATCAACTGTAGAGTATTATCGAGTTATTAACGAAGAAGTAAAAAACAAATTAGGAGGGTTACATTCAGCAAAGTGCCTTTTATATAGTGTTGACTTTGAAGAAATTGAACGTTATCAATCAGAGGGTGATTGGAAACAAGCTGGTGAAGTGTTGGGGGAAGCTGCATTTTCATTAGAAAAAGGTGGAGCTGATTTCATTGTTATATGCACAAATACGATGCACAAGGTTGTAGATGACGTAAAAGAAAAAATCAATATTCCTATTTTACATATTGCCGATGCTACAGCTAATCAAGTAAAAAAGAAAGGAATTAGCACGGTAGGTTTACTTGGGACAAAATATACAATGGAGCAAGATTTTTACAAATCACGATTAGAATCCAATGGTATAAAGGTTTTAGTACCAAATGAAAATGATAGAAAAATTGTAAATAAAGTGATTTATGAAGAATTGTGTTTAGGAAAAGTGTGTCAAAAATCAAGGGATTACTACAAAAAAGTAATTGAATGCTTAGTTTGTAACGGAGCTGAAGGAATTATATTGGGGTGTACAGAAATTGGATTATTAGTAAAACCAGAGGATTCTAGAGTTCCATTATTTGATACGGCTTTCATACATGCCATTGAAGCTGTTAATAAATCTTTAGAAGATTGAGTGAATCTAACTTTAATAAAAGAAGGCATTGGATTAATGATTGAACAAAAAGAGCATTGGAATAAAAAGGATGAAGGAAATGAGGAACATTATATCGTTACAAGGGCCTATGGCAAGCGGAAAAACAACATTAGCAAAAAGGTTAGAACAAAGAGGGATACGGATTGTATACGAAAATCCGTATCCAATTGTCGCGAAGAGAAAAGAAATGCGATTAGATATCGGCACAAAAGAAGGATTTATCGCAAATCAGAAGCTTTTTATTGAGGCGAAAATAGAAGAATTTCAGCAGCTACCTAATGGTATTACCATTTTTGATCGTGGACCAGAAGATATTGAGTTCTATACCTTATACTATCCAAAATTAATAGGAAAATATTGGGATATGGAAAAGGAAATGATAAATGAATTAAGGGAGTTACGGAAATGTCGTTCACAAGCCATTTTTTATTTAAGCGCTTCAAAGGAAGTATTGCAAAAAAGAAAAGAATCTGATGATATAAGACAACGAAGTACATTTGAAGAACAAATGAAATTAATAGAAATAGAGAAAAGTTGGTATGAACAATTTCCAGTCACGTATTTGAATGTGGATGCAAAGTTAGTAGAGGAAGTGGAGCACTATTTTATAAAATGGTTAGGAGAGCGTGGAGGGGTATAAAAGAAAGCTGTCTTTTTCTAGAAGAAACAGCTTTGCTAGTATAGTACTATTTTAATTATTTTCTACAGCGATAAACCGCTACAGCCTTCGGATCGCGCCATATGCCGTTATGATGTGATAAATCCTGTTCTATTTCAACTTGTAACCACTTTTTCATCTCTGTATGTAAGCTAAAATCATCTGGAATATTTAGTGATGGAAACATACTTGCTATATAATTTATAATTGGTGCAGATTCATGGAAAAGAAGAGAGTTGTGAATAACAGTTTCCTCAACAATAGGAAAAACTGCGCTCAATAGTTCTTTACCGTTTTCTAAACAAAATGGACTAGCCGTAGGTGACTTTTCAGGTAACTCAAATGCGAGTAACATTCGATTACACATGTCTTCTATGCGTGGTAATGATGCATAGGAATTTGTTGTAGCTAGAAAACCACCATCTGGACGGATAATATTTTTAAACCCTCGAATAGTCTTTTCGACATCGGGTACATGATACAACATGTGACGTGCAATAACCCAATCGTAAAAATTATAGGGAAAAGGGAGTTTCGTCGCGTCTCCAATTACCCATTCAATAGTTTTTTTACTGTTACTATTATTTTTTGCTTCTTGAATCATAGTGGGGGATTGATCTAACCCTGTAAGCTGACCTTGGTGACCAAGTTTTTGTAATGTTATAAGAAATTTTCCAGTTGCACAGCCAATATCTAATATTTTTTCTTGTCCTGTTAATTGCAATTGAGATATTACTATTTTATCTAAATCTACTTGTTTTTCTTCATATTTTAGATGTGTATCGATTCGTACTTGCAGATGGTCATTCACTGTATATTGACGTTTTACATCATTTAACTTTTGTGATTCCACTTGTATGCAAAAATTTCGAATGGCATGAGTTAATACTTCTGTTTTGTTAAGACCTTCATATGTCAAAGCTGCATCAAATCTTTCTAACAATTCTTCACAGATTCTAAAGTGAATATCTTTTCTTTTTACCATAGGAACCCTCCTGTAATCAGCTAAGGAGAATATAACATGCGTCAAATTTTGCTGTAAATAAATTGTGTACACAATTGTAGAATGCTTTTGTAAAAATTTGTGTGATGAATAATTTTTACTAAAATTCTCACAGTAACCCATTGACGATTTAAACGTTTTCATATATTCTTAAATTAAGAAATATTTAAACAATTCAAAAGAAAAGAGAGAGTCACATGCTTCTTCATGGAACACAACGAATTGGTCGCATGGCGATGCTACTTGCACTTGCGGAGGAACACGAGAGTCCGATTTTATCTCTTCCGAAAGGTTGGAAATATTGTACGGGCAAAGTCGGTTCAATGAATTCGCAAAAAGTTGTTGCAGCAATGGAAACAGCTGCACGTAGTAACCATGTTATTGAAACAGACGTTTACAGAGAAACACATGCGCTTTATCATGCAATTATGGAAGCGTTGTACGGAGTAACGAGAGGACAGATTCAGTTAGCAGACGTTCTTCGTACAGTAGGGCTTCGATTTGCGATTGTGCGCGGCACACCATACGACGGTGAAAAAGAAGGCGAATGGGTTGCTGTTGCACTATATGGTACGATAGGTGCGCCTGTGAAAGGATCAGAGCATGAGGCGATTGGATTAGGTATTAATCACATATAAAAAAACTGCCCATAGTTAATTAGTTAAGAGGGGGCCTTACTTTTTAGGACATTAGTCTGTCTTAAAAAGCTAAGGTCCCCTTTTGCTTTTTTTAAAAGGAGGAAAATCATGATTACATTAACTGGACATTCATTAACATTGCAGGAAATGAAACGAATATTGTTTGAAGGAGAGCAGGTAACTGCTTGTCCAAATAGTATGCAAAAAGTTACAGAGTGCCGACAAGCTGTAGAGCAAATTGTTGAAGAGGGTAAAGTCGTTTACGGCATTACAACAGGCTTTGGAAAATTTAGTGATGTACTGATTCAAAAAGAAGATGTGAAAGCACTTCAACATAATTTAATTCAATCTCATGCATGTGGTGTTGGGGAACCTTTCTCTGAAGAAGTGTCACGCGCTATGCTTGTGTTACGCGCAAATACAATGTTGAAGGGGATTTCTGGTGTTAGACCACTTGTTGTAAATATGCTTCTTGAACTTGTGAATCGTCAAATTCATCCCGTTGTTCCGCAGCAAGGTTCACTTGGAGCGAGCGGAGATTTAGCACCGCTTTCTCATCTTGCTCTTGCTTTATTAGGAGAAGGGGAAGTGTTTTATAAAGGTGAGCGTGTTCATACGATGATCGCTTTAACAAAAGAAGGATTAGAACCAATCACATTAGAAGCAAAAGAAGGTTTAGCGCTTATTAACGGAACACAAGCAATGACTGCACAAGGAATTGTAGCGTATTTAGAAGCAGAAGCAATCGCTTATCAAGCAGAATTAATTGCTTCGATGACAATTGAAGGATTACAAGGCATTATTGATGCCTTTGATGAAGATGTTCATCTTGCACGTGGATATAAAGAGCAAGTAGAAGTTGCAAGTCGTATTCGTAATGTGCTTCATGATAGCAAACTTGTTACGAAGCAAGGGGAACTTCGTGTACAAGATGCATACTCACTTCGTTGTATTCCACAAGTGCACGGAGCATCTTGGCAAGTGTTGAATTATGTGAAAGAAAAGTTAGAAATTGAAATGAATGCTGCAACAGACAATCCGCTTATTTTTGACGGTGGTCAAAAAGTAATTTCTGGTGGTAACTTCCACGGACAGCCAATTGCGTTTGCAATGGACTTCTTAAAGGTAGGAATGGCAGAGCTTGCAAATATTTCTGAACGTCGTATTGAGAGACTTGTTAATCCGCAGTTAAACGATTTACCACCGTTTTTAAGTCCAGAACCAGGTCTTCAATCCGGTGCGATGATTATGCAATATGCAGCAGCAGCACTTGTTTCAGAAAATAAAACATTAGCTCATCCAGCGAGTGTAGATTCTATTCCATCATCAGCAAATCAAGAAGATCACGTAAGTATGGGAACAATTGCGTCGCGTCATGCACATCAAATTATTCAAAATGTACGCCGCGTACTAGCAATTGAAACGATTTGTGCGATGCAAGCAGCTGAATACCGCGGTATTGAACAAATGAGCACGCAAACGAAAGCGTTTTATCACCAAGTTCGCCTAATTGTACCATCTATTAAAAACGATCGTATTTTTTCAACAGATATTGAAAACACGGCTCATTGGTTAAGAACAACAAATTGGACAATGGACCGCATTAATGTAGATACAGCACTATAATAAGGGAGAGATTATAATGGAAAATGTAAAACAAACAATTCGCGCGCCAAGAGGTACTGAATTAAATGCAAAAGGTTGGGTACAAGAAGCAGCACTTCGTATGCTTATGAATAACCTTGATCCAGAAGTAGCAGAAAAGCCAGAAGAACTTGTTGTATACGGTGGTATCGGCCGTGCTGCTCGTAACTGGGATAGCTATCATGCAATTGTAGAGTCTCTTAAAAATTTAGAGAGTGATGAAACGTTATTAGTTCAATCTGGGAAGCCAGTGGCAATTTTTAAATCTCATGAAGATGCACCGCGTGTTCTTCTAGCAAACTCAAACTTAGTCCCAAAATGGGCAACTTGGGAGCATTTCCGTGAACTTGATCAAAAAGGCTTAATGATGTATGGCCAAATGACAGCAGGTAGCTGGATTTATATTGGTACACAAGGAATTTTACAAGGGACTTACGAAACATTTGGTGAAGCTGCACGTCAACATTTTGGCGGTTCATTAAAGGGAACATTAACAATTACTGCTGGTCTTGGCGGTATGGGCGGAGCGCAGCCGCTTGCTGTTACGATGAACGACGGTGTTGTGATTGCAATTGATGTTGATAAACGCAGCATCGATCGCCGCATTGAAAAGAGATATTGTGATATGTATACAGAATCTCTTGAAGAAGCATTAGCTGTTGCGAAGGAATATAAAGAAAAGAAAGAGCCTATTTCCATTGGATTATTAGGTAATGCAGCTGAAATTTTACCAGAGCTTGTAAAACGCGGCATTACACCAGACTTAGTAACAGACCAAACATCTGCACATGATCCGTTAAATGGTTATGTTCCAGTTGGTTATTCATTAGAAGAAGCGGCAGTGCTTCGTCAAGAAGATCCAGAGCGCTACGTACAATTATCAAAGGAAAGTATGACAAAACATGTGGAAGCAATTCTTGATATGCAAAAGAACGGTGCAATTGCGTTTGATTATGGTAATAATATTCGTCAGGTTGCATATGATGAAGGCTTAAAAAATGCATTCGATTTCCCAGGATTCGTTCCAGCATTTATTCGTCCGTTATTCTGTGAAGGAAAAGGACCATTCCGCTGGGTAGCACTTTCTGGTGATCCAGAAGATATTTATAAAACAGATGAAGTTATTTTACGTGAATTTGCTGATAATGAGCATTTATGTAATTGGATTCGTATGGCACGTGATCAAGTGGAATTCCAAGGACTTCCATCCCGTATTTGTTGGTTAGGATATGGAGAGCGTGCGAAATTTGGCCGTATTATTAACGAAATGGTAGCAAACGGTGAATTATCTGCACCAATCGTTATCGGTCGTGATCATTTAGACTGCGGATCTGTTGCTTCGCCAAACCGTGAAACAGAAGCAATGAAAGATGGCAGTGATGCTGTAGCTGACTGGCCAATTTTAAATGCGTTAATTAACAGTGTAAACGGCGCAAGCTGGGTATCTGTTCACCATGGCGGCGGTGTTGGTATGGGATATTCTCTTCATGCGGGAATGGTTATTGTTGCGGATGGAACGGAAGCAGCAGCAAAACGAATTGAGCGCGTCTTAACTTCTGACCCTGGAATGGGTGTTGTTCGTCACGTTGATGCTGGATATGACCTTGCAGTGCAAACAGCAAAAGAAAAAGGCGTCAATATTCCGATGATGAAGTAAGGGGGAGAAACCATGCTAGACATTTTATTAACGAATATCGGTCAATTATTAACAATGGATCAAGAAGATGGATTACTACGGCGGGAAGCGATGAATACGCTTCCTGTCATTGAAAACGGTGCGGTAGGTATTGAAAATGGTATTATCACATTCGTAGGCACAATGGAAGAGGCGAAGGAATTACATGCAAAAGAAGTTGTGGATTGCGAAGGAAAAATGGTTTCACCCGGTCTTGTCGATCCGCATACACATCTTGTATTTGGCGGCTCTCGTGAAAATGAAATTGCTCTCAAACTACAAGGTGTACCATATTTAGAGATTTTAGAAAAAGGCGGCGGAATTCTTTCCACTGTAAATGCTACAAAACAAGCAACAAAAGAAGATCTTGTTGAAAAGGCAAAATTCCACTTAGATCGCATGTTATCTTTTGGTGTAACAACAATGGAAGCGAAGAGTGGTTATGGATTAGATGATGTAACAGAGTGGAAACAATTAGAGGCGGCAGCACAAGTGCAGAAGGAGCATCCAATTGATGTTGTGTCAACGTTCTTAGGGGCTCATGCAGTGCCGAAAGAATATAAGGGAAAATCGAAAGAATTTTTACAGTGGATGCTTGACTTGCTACCAGAAATTAAGGAAAAGCAATTAGCAGAGTTTGTTGATATTTTCTGTGAAACAGGAGTATTCTCTGTTGAAGAATCAAAAGAGTTTTTACGTAAGGCGAAAGAACTCGGTTTTGATGTGAAAATGCATGCGGACGAAATCGATCCGCTTGGCGGTGCGGAAGCGGCTGCTGAGATTGGTGCTGCATCAGCTGACCATTTAGTCGGAGCATCTGATAAAGGGATTGAGATGCTAGCAAATTCCAATACAGTTGCTGTACTGCTGCCAGGTACAACATTTTACTTGAATAAAGAAAGTTTTGCTAGAGGCCGTAAAATGATTGATGATGGTGTAGCAGTAGCTTTAGCGACTGATTTCAATCCTGGCAGCTGTCCGACAGAAAACATTCAACTCATCATGAGTATTGCGATGTTAAAGTTAAAATTGACACCAGAAGAAGTATGGAATGCTGTAACAGTAAACTCAGCGTATGCAATTAATCGCGGTGATGTAGCTGGAAAAATCCGTGTTGGACGTAAGGCGGACATCGTATTATGGGATGCATACAATTATGCGTACGTACCATACCATTACGGCGTTAGTCATGTAAATACAGTATGGAAGCAAGGAAATATTGCGTATACAAGAGGTGACAAGGTGTGGAGCAAGGCCACTATTTAAAGAAAAATGCAAAGTTTATTGACCGTGAAGTAACGAAATGGAGCGATATGATTAAGAGATGGGATGAAAGCGAAGAAATCTTCGGAGCAGCATTAATTGGTGCTCCGCTGTCAAAACCATCCATTAGTCATTCGGGCGCATGCTTTGCACCGAACACAATTCGAGCGATGTTAGATGCTTATAGTACGTATGCAATTACAGAAGAGCATGATATGAAAGATAGCGTTCTGTATGATTGCGGTGATATTACGATGCATGTCACGGATATAAAAGAAAGCCATGCTCGCATTACAAAAACGTTAGAAAGTCTTACAAAGTCGAATCCACAGATGGTACCGATTGTTCTTGGTGGAGATCATTCCATTAGCTTTCCAAGTATAAGTGGTTTTGCAAGTAGTAAAGGGAAAGTTGGGATTATTCAATTTGATGCTCATCATGATTTACGTAACTTAGAAGATGGCGGACCTTCAAATGGGACACCGTTTCGTAGTTTATTAGAGAATGATGTTATTACAGGGAAGCAACTCGTGCAAATAGGGATTCGAAACTTTTCTAATGCCCGTACGTACCATGAATATGCAAAAGAACATGGAGTAACAGTATATACAATGCAACATGTTAGAGAGCGTCATATAAAAGATATTATTACAGAAAGTATTGAATTACTACGCTATCAAGGTGTTACATCTATTTATATTTCTGTTGATATGGACGTATTAGATCAAGCATTTGCACCAGGGTGTCCAGCAATTGGGCCGGGTGGTATGGATAGTACCACGTTACTTGATGCAATGACAGTACTTGGGCAAGAACCTCTTGTGGCAGGTATGGATATTGTGGAAATCGATCCAACACTTGATTTTCGCGATATGACAAGCCGCGTGGCAGCACAGGTGATTATGAGCTTTTTATTGGCTCGCGAAACGGTGCGTAAACAAATAAATATATGAGAAAAGAGAGCTAACTCAAAGTTTCGTTTTAACGGAATTTTGACCGTTAGCTCTTTTTTCTTTTGGATTACATTTTAATCGTATTGGGACATAGTACATAGTTCTTTGTTATCTAGAAATACTAAGAATAATATTTAAAGTGAAATGGAAGGAGATGCTCTTATGGACTACAAAATATTTAGAGCTATTAACCAGTTAGTTGGGCGTTATCCATCTGTAGATACCATTATGATAATGATTTCTCAAAAAGCGCGCTATATGTATGCTCTTTTATTAATCCTAATGTGGTTTCGTAACAGGTTTTATAAAAAAATTACGATACAGGCATCAATCTCTGCATGTATAACGTTACTTATTAATTTTTTTATAAAACGATCCTATTTTAGAGCTCGTCCTTTTTTGAATCATAATGCGCATCTATTACCTCCAGTTCCACCAAGAATGAATTCTTCATTTCCGAGCAAACATACGATGCTCTCATTTGCCGTTGCAACGTCTATCCTCTTTTATAAACGTATGCTTGGATGCTTTATGTGGTTGTTAGCATTTTTAACAGGATTCTCACGTATTTGGAGTGGGCAGCATTATCCATCTGATATTATAGGAAGCGCCTTAATAGGGAGTCTAACTAGTATTGTTGTTAACGTTATTTTATGGTTATGGAATTCTTTTGTTTTATGTATTATGCATAGCTACAATCGTCTTTGTACGTTCGTAAGATTGCGTTAATCATGAATGGAATATGAAATGCGTATTATCTTGTTAGAGTAGATTCTAATTATTAGGAAGTTAGTGGAGTATGAATAATTGAAATATAAAAAAATGATAAAGCATTGCTTACTAAAAGAAGAGCAAATAGGAAAGTAACTTTTCTGTTTGCTCTCCTTATTTATCTCCCTATTCGTGGGCAGTAAGATCCCCCACCTCAAGATGTAGAGAAAAGTGAAGAAGATAGGGGGGATGAAGAAAACCTCCACTGATGGAAGTTTCACTTTATTTGGCTTTTATTTTGGACATAATAGGTAACCGAATATATACAGTTGTCCCCTTATTTAATTCACTTGTAATGTGTAATTTTCCATTATGTTCTTCAATTATTTTATAACACATCATTAACCCTAATCCAGTTCCTTTTTCTTTCAAACTATAGAAGGGTTCCCCTAAACGTGAAATGCGATCTTGTGGAATTCCGCAGCCTTCATCTGTGATGCTGATTAATATAGAATGATTTTCTGCCTGCATAGTTTCAATGAAAATATTACCTCCGTGAGGCATTGCTTCTATGGCGTTTTTCAAGATATTGATAAATACTTGTTTGAGTTGATTTCCATCACATTGAATTGTTGGCAAAATGGATGCGTGATTCATGATAATATGTACATTTTGCATCATTGCAGTTGGTAAAATGAACGTTACCACTTCTTCAATTAATTTTTGAATTTGGCAAGATTGTATAGATACAGTTTGTGGTTTAGACATTGCCATAAATTGATTCGTAATCGATTCCATTTGAGCAATCTCACTTAACATGACATCAACATACCATTTGCTGTTTTCACTAATATCAGGTTCTAGCAATTTTAAAAAACCTTTTAAAGAGGTTAATGGGTTTCGGATTTCATGAGCAATTCCAGCAGTTAGCTGTCCAACAACTGCTAGTTTCTCAGATTTTCTCAATAATTGTTCTGTTCTCTTTAAATCTGTAACATCTTGTCCCATAATGACGATTCCTTTTCGGGACCCATCAGGATGAAAAAGAGGTACTTTTATAATATCGAGAATAAGAGGAGTGGAACTAGAGTGCATAATAATTTCTTCACCACGTATGCTCTCTTTTTTCTCCCATGCAAATTCATCAGATTTTTCACAGTATAAGAAGGAGTTACGATATAGTTTATTATATTGGATTAACTCACTATCTTTTTTGCCGCGATATGGCACATTTTCAAAATTTAAACTAGAAATGGCATAATCATTTGCTTCAAGCCATCTTCCTTCTTCATCTTTCAAAAGGATAAACGCTGGCATCGCATTTATAAGAGTCCGTAAACGTTTTTCATTCTCTTTTAATGCGTGTTCCATTTTTTTACGCTCTGTAATATCCCTTAAACTACTTACAAACGCTACTACTTCTCCGTATGTATTTACAATAGGAGAGATAAAATTACTTACATTAATTAAATTCCCGTTTTTGTGCTTTCTAAGTGTTTCTTGTGATGTGAAAAGTTTGTTATTAGCAAGTTCTTGATAGATTTTGTTGTATTTCTCTTTTGAAAAGTCTGGGATAGTGGGTATTGTTTCTCCGAGCATTTCTTGTTCAGTCCAGCCAAATAGAGTTTCAAAAGCTTTATTGGCTTTAATTACCCGAAGTTTTAAATCAAGAACAACAATGGCATCTACTGTATTTTTTAGAAGCGAGTCTAGTTGTTGTTTTGTTAATGTAGCATCTTCTTTTATTGGTTTTATTTTCATGATATCTTTCATTATTACATATGTGCCGACTATCTTATGATCTGCAAAAATTGGTGAGCTTTTCAAAATTATTTCTACGGGGTGACCGTTTTTATGTATCATAGATAATTTATATTCTTGCTGTTTTTTATTCATTATATTTTTTAAGGATTGTAAATTTTGTTCTGTATGTTGCGAAGTAATGAAAGAGTAGAGTGTCATCTTTTCAAATTCTTTAGCTGTATATCCGAGCATTCTTTCTGCTGCAGGATTGGCACATAATATATTACCTTGTAAATCGACAGATAAGATACCATCGGGATTATGTTTGAAAAGAGATGTGCAATGCTCTGTTGCAATTATACATTCTGTCATTTTATTTTTTGTAATAATAGAGCGTCTTTTTGGATGTATACTTTTTTTAAAAGACGTAAACCGTTTCCATCGCATTCATTATTCCCCCGGATAAATATTCTGTATATGTGATGATTTTAGATAGCTGATTTACTGTTTTATATGTTTTATTTTAAATATTTAATATTTCTAATGTTATATCCTTTAAGAGTATAGACATGCTAAGTATGAATAGTCAATTTCAATTGTATATTTCTAAATTATAAGTTTTATTTTCTGAAAACGGTTAGTAAGTCTTTCTCTTTAAGATTCTGAGAAAACAAAGAAGATAGGTAAGGAATAATTACCTGTAATCGTTCTATTGATAGGAATTTTTCATTAATTTGGATGAAAAAACAATCTGATAAAAGGTTCACTTTATAACTGAAAATATTAGATGTTCTTTCGTTTTTCTTATACATCTTCATAATAAGTATGTAAGTTATTTATAAAACCCCTTTGGTATAATAAGGATAGGAAAGGGGAGGGAATATTATGACGTTTAAGATTCAAGGGATTGATCATGTACAATTAGCGGCACCAACAGGATGCGAAGAAAAAGCAAGAGCATTTTATGGAGAAATACTCGGATTAGAAGAGCTTCCAAAACCAGAAGAACTAAAAAAGCGAGGAGGCTGTTGGTTTCTTTGTGGAAATCAAGAGATTCACATAGGTGTAGAACAAAATTTTTCTCCTGCAAAAAAAGCCCATCCTGCTTTTTATGTTCAGCATATTGAACATTTTCAAGATGATTTAACGCAAAAAGGGGTTTCTGTTATAGTCGATACAGCACGTCCTGATGTTACAAGATTTTATGTATCAGATCCATTTGGAAACCGCATTGAATTTATGGAGCGGAAAGAAGCATAAATAAAGTGAAACTTCCATCAGTGGGGTTCTTACTGTCCGTTAATACGAGGTAAATTTATTGTGAAAAAGCGAGATGGATAATATTCCATCTCGCTTTTAACCTCTTCTAAATAACCCTAATACTTCCACTGTTTCTGTAATGTTTACAAACGCTTGCGGATCAACTTCAGAAATTATAGATTTCATTCCAGCTAGTTCTTCTCGAGAAATTACAGTCATTAATACATGTTTTTTCTCATTTGAGTACGCACCTTCTCCGTCGAGTAAGGTAATCCCGCGCACAAGACTGGAAAGAAGCTTTTCTTTCATCTTTTCTGCGTGACTTGTTACAATCATTAGAGTAATTTTTCGATGTTTTGTGTGAACCGCATCAAGTACTTTTCCTGTAACAAAAATAGATAATAAGCTGTTTAAGGCAGTATCCCAATCGAAGAAAAATCCAGAAATAATGATTACAATAGTATTAAGTACGATTAAGATTCCGCCAAGCTGAATATCTTTTTTACGTGAAAGTAACATACCGATAATATCAAATCCACCTGTTGAACCAGCGCAGTTGAAAACAAGTCCAATACCTGCACCGGCAATTACACCACCAAATAACGAAGAAAGTAGCGCATCGGTTGCCACTGCATGCACAGGAATAACGTATAATGCTGCCGAAAGTGTGATAACTGATACGATTGTGTAACCGATAAATCGTTTGCCAAGTCCAATATACCCTAAAATAAGAATAGGTAAGTTTAATAAAAAGTTTACTATTCCAGTATTAAATGGGGTTAAGATTCCAATGATAATTGCAATTCCACTAATCCCACTGCTTAAAATCTTGTGGGGGATAAGGAAAAGATTAAAAGAAAGTGCTACAACTAAAGACCCTAAAATCACTCCAAGTAATCGATACATATCTTTCCCGTCCTTCACTAAAAATGCTCTATATACAAACTCACATTAATTCAAAATTATATATGAGTTTGTAATATTTGAGGGAAAACAGTTTATTTAGGGAAATTAGATTAGTTTGAAAAATGGAAGCGATTTCTGTTCTTGGAAAGGGGAGAGGGTAAATATGAAAATTCAAGTGTTTCAGCAAAAGAGTCCGTTGAAAAGAGAATGTGAAGATGCACTGATTTGTAATGAAGGTTTAAAGCTATATGGTGTGTGTGATGGGGCAACGCCGCTTATTGAGTTTCAAGATGAGAATGGGCATAACGGAGCATATTTAGCTTCGCATTTGTTTCAGCAACACTTTGAATCTATTTCAGATGTGGATTTCTTGCAAAATGAAGTTGCTAAAGCAAATCAGTTGTTGCAAGAAAAAATGCAATCCTATCATATTGATACAACAAAAAAAGATCAACTTTGGTGTACGTGTATTGCCGCTATTTATATAACAGATAAAACGATAGAATATGCGCAGCTTGGAGATTGTATGATTGTTGCTAAGTTTTTTGATGGAACAGTTCAAGTACTTACGGAAGACACTGTGAAAGGGATTAGTAAACGGGCAAAGCAAAAGCGTGAAGAAGATCGTCAAAAAGGACTTTCTGTTCCGAGTGAAGCAATATTTGATGATAGAAAGGAGCAATTAAGCTACAATCGTTATATGGCAAATATTCCAAACGGATATTCTGTTGCAAATGGGATGAGTGAAGTAGTCTTGTTTATTCAGCAAGGGAAACTATTACGACAAGAAATTACAGATTTATTTATTTGTTCAGATGGCTTGTTTCACCCAGAGTGGCAGCTAGAAAAAAGTGCACAATTTGTGTGGGAACATGGTATTACACAATACGTACAAATAATAGAGGAATTAGAAGCGAAACAGTTTGTTCGTCCAGATGATAAAACAGCAATTATCATTCGTCTGTAAAGGGTGAGACTATGCATATTCAAAAAGCAAATCTATCTTTTCGTGATCCGCTGCAACCATTGCAAGCTGTTAAACAAATTATTATTCATCATACAGCGGAAAATGGATGGGATATATATAAAACGCATGATTTTCATCAAAATAATCAAGGTTGGAGCGGAATTGGCTACAATTATTTTCTTGAAGAAGATGGTACTATTTATGAAGGTCGAGGACTGTATATAGGAGCTCATGCGAAAGGATATAATACTGAGAGTATAGGGATTTGCATGTCTGGCAATTTTGACGACTATGATCCAACACCAGTACAAATGCTTTCTTTGCATTGGCTATGTAAACAGTTAATGCGTGAGTTTTCTTTGTATAGTGACCAGGTTCTTGGTCATTGCGAGTTAGATGGGGTAACAAAGACGTGTCCTGGAACACGTTTTTCAATGACAGAATTGCGCAGCATTCTATCCCGCATTAACGGGCAGTAAGTCAGAGAGATGCGAGGAAGATAGATAGGGGATAACTGCCTATAAAAGCCTGATTGGTTCAACTAACCATCAGTGGGGGATGAAAAACCCCGCTGATGGAAGTTTCACTTTATCTAATAATGAAAAAGGAGATTTATAGCATGATATTTATGAAATTACCAAATGAGAAAAAGAAGCACTTGTAGAACATATTCAACAGTTTTTTGAAGAGGAAGGGCTAGAAGAGATTGGTCGTTTTCAAGCGGAACGTTTAATTGAAGAAATGATAAAAGAACTAGGGCCGCATATATATAATCAGGCGATAGGAGACGCTAGAAAGCTTGTCGCAGATAAACTTACAAATTTAGAAGAAGATTTATATGTATTAGAAAAGCCAGTTAAGTAGCCAGCTGAATATATTTAATTTCGCGATTCACTCGGTCAAGCATCCGGGTTTCAATTTTATCAATATCGAATAATTGAATTCGCGCTTGATTATAAAACACCACATGTAAGTTTACACAAAGGAAAGAGGCTAACTCACATTTTAGTGAGTTAGCCTCTTTTTGTCCAAATTGCCTTTGTATAAGCAATTTTCATTCCAGTTCGTTCCATATTATTTTGGCTAATGCTTCCGAAGCGTGCTTGCCCAACGACTAATTCGCAACCTAATTGTTTGGCTGCATTCATTCGATGTTTAAGTAAAGTGGTTTGACAGCCGTTTCCTTGTAAATGAGGTAAAGTAGCTGAAGCTGCTAGGGAAGCAATGCCTTTATTAGTATATAAAACACCAATTGCAGCTGGGGTGTTTTCAATAAGAGCTAAATAAAAATGCCAGCCCTCTTGCCCAAATAACACTTTGTTATTTTGACTAACACCGTCTATGGTGAAAGTAGGCATGCCAAAGCTTTTTACATAAATATCTCCGAAGATGTGAAACTCATATCCTTCTAAATCTCGAACGATGAGTTTATTTGAAATAGTATTTTCCGTTACGTCTCCATAAAGAGTGGTATGAAAGTCTGTTTGATAAAACCCTTTTTTAGACAAATACTCAAATAGTTCAGGAGTTGAATGAGCAGGAGTTATTTCAAAGCGACAAGGAACGTCTTGTTTTTTGTAATAATCGATTATCTCATCTATTTCCTTTTTATCAGTAAATGTTACACCTTTTACAGTATTGAAAGAAGGGCCTGGGATTCCTTTTGCTGAAAAGGCCATTGCACTTCCAAAAGTTTGGATATCGATGCCCATTGGGTTATTTTCTTGTTCTTGAATGGTTTTCAATCTCGAATACATCATGTCTATTTCAGATTGTTCTAATCGTTTTGCTAACTCTACATTCATAACATGTTTCATATTTTTATTTATTCACCTTTCCTGATTATTAGAGATTTTGTTCACTATGTACCTAATACGCCATATTTTTTTTGCTTCCTTTTTAATTGTGTGGATTGTGAATAAAGTTTGATTAAAATCCTATAATTTAAACAGGATTTCTCTTTTTATGTTCTTGTCGATGATGTAAAACTCCAGTTTGTTACTCTACTATAGGCCCTTTGTTGAATAAGAGTTGTTCTAGTAGGGGTAAATGTAGCATCTGCAAATTGTGCCACCATATGTCCAATAATGAATATAGCCCACAGGTAAACTGGTCCGTATATTCGGCTAAAAAAAGGTTTTCATAAATTAAGTTTTTTTGTCACAATTGAAACCCTCTATCCGTCTTGATTAATGAAAAGAATAGGAGGGATTTAAATGAATAAATTTGATGTCGCCATTATTGGTGGTGGGTTTGCTGGATTAACAGCTGCTCTTTTTCTAGCAAAGGAAGGTAAGAAGGTAGTGGTGCTTGAGAAATCAGACCGATACGGAGGACGGTCGATGACCATTAATAAAAATGGCGTTCTCATGAACCTAGGTGCACATGCCCTTTATAAAGGCGGTGAAGCAATGAAGATATTTGATGAACTCGGGATTACAATCAAGGGAAATGAACCGTCTACGGGTGCACATGTTATTTGGAAAAATGAGGTTTATCAAGTACCGATGGGTTTACGTTCCTTATTTTCGAAGCAATTTCTTAATGGTTTAGGGAAGGTCCGTCTTGCAAAGCTTATGTTTCATCTCAGTAAAATGGATGTGAATTCGGTTTCAAATGAAAGCGTGCAAGCTTGGGCAGAAAGGGAAATCATTGATCCAATGGTACGCCACTTCTTTTATGCATTATGTAGATTAACCACTCTAACATATGCTCCAAGTATACAGCTAGCTCGTCCAGTTTTGAGACAGATCCAGAAGGGTATGAAAGAAGGGGTTCTCTATGTCGACCATGGTTGGGAATCTATTGTAACCGAATTAAGGTCTAAAGCTGTTAGTTTCGGTGTTAAACTTCTTGAATCTATGAATGTGAATAGTAT
This sequence comes from Bacillus sp. EA-CB0995, assembly GCF_055814245.1. Classification (NCBI taxonomy): domain Bacteria; kingdom Bacillati; phylum Bacillota; class Bacilli; order Caryophanales; family Bacillaceae; genus Bacillus; species Bacillus sp. EA-CB0995. The sequence goes on from NZ_CP169269.1 coordinate 2,027,050, forward strand.
TGACCACAATGGCCAAGTTGAACGAGTGAGTTGTACGAATGGAGAATCGTTTGATGTAGAAAGTGTGATTATTGCAACACCTCCTAACGAAGCATGTCGCCTTGTACCCCATGTTGAAAAAACCTCCCTGTATCGTTGGAAGGAGGAAGCAATTCCTGTAACCGCATCCTGCTACGATTTAGGATTAAAAACGTTGCCTAATATAAATCATCAATTTGTGCTGGGGCTTGACCAACCAGTCGCCTTTACAAATCAATCTAGGGCCGCGAAGCTGAGTAATGACGGAACATCCGTAGTTTCCTTGGTTAAATATCATGATTTGAATAGAAGTTCAATAGATTCTCGAACAGATAAACAGCAATTGGAACATACAATGGATTTGCTTCATCCAGGCTGGCAAAAAGAAGTGGTCGAACAGCAATATTTACCTAAAATAACCGTTGTGCATAATTTTCCTCATACCGGTAGAACGGAAAAACCAGGTCCAGCTGTTCCGGAAATAAAGGGCCTTTATATAGTAGGAGATTGGGCAGGAGACGAGGAATTATTGGTCGATGCAGCTGTTGCAAGTGCGAAACGTGCAGCATTACACATATTGAAAAAAGATTGGGTGTTAGTATGAGTCAAGAGAAAAAGAAGATGGAATTAGAACAAATTTATCAAGATTACAAGCCACTGCTTTTTCTCTAGCATATCGAATGCTAGGAAGTGTGATGGATGCAGAAGATATTGTTCATGAATCATTCGTTACTTTTGCAAAACTTAAAGATTCCAAGTCCATTACAAGCGTAAAAGCCTATTTGTGTAAAATTACGACCAATTGTTGTATTGATCACTTAAGGTCTGCTGCCCACAAGAGAGAAACTTATGTGGGCACATGGCTTCCTGAACCGATTGTGGAAGATTACTTTGATGATCCGGCTAATTCATATTTTATGAAGGAATCTTTATCCACCGCCTATATAATGTTGTTGCAACAGTTATCTGAAGTTGAAAGAGCAGTGTTTCTTTTACGAGAAGTCTTTCAATACGAATATGATGAGATCGCCTCTATGGTGGATAAAAGCAGCACAAACTGTCGGCAAATATTTCATAGAGCAAAGAAAGGCCTTGTATATGAACCGAATGTTTACCAACAAGATTATCAGCATTTTAGTAACTATGTAGAAAGGTTCACTGCGGCATTGCAAAACGGTGAAATTTCAGAAATGATTCAAATGCTGCAGAAAGACGCAATCTTTTATGCAGATGGTGGCGGGAAAGTTACAACTACACTTAAACCTATTTATACTGCGGATCGAATTACACGCCTATTCTTGAGTATAATTAAAAAGTTACCAGAAGGTGCAGTGTTCAAATTTAAAAAGGTTAATGGTGGTCCAGGAATTGTTGTTATGATTAACGGTTACCTGGCCTACGTATTTTCATTTGAGTTTAAAGAAGGGAAAATCAATTCCATTTACATGGTGGCGAATCCTGATAAGCTTAGCCGTTTAAACAAAAATATCTAAGGAGTTATCCAAAACATCAATAAAAAATGATGTTGGGTCAACCTTGTAGTCTACTTATTTCATGATTTCGGGAGACCTAATAGCTACTATCAGATGCAACACATGTTCAAAACATTATAGTGTACCAAATCCAGCGATATTGGCATTAACAGTAAGATCCTTATTCAAAAAGGGCACTTTAATGGAATAAGGATTACAGAAATGATCAAACTTTTTTATAAAAGAATGATTCAATTGAAGATAGAAAAAGCGTGTTTTGATCAATCTTTTTTCAAAATATGCTTTTTCTATCTGCTCTTTTATCAAGGTTTATATGGCTAATTTAATCAAACTTTATTTCAAGGCCACAAATTGTTAGACCTTTTTAGTTGTGTTTGAATATATAAATGTTATGTTGTTCTCGATTAAGCTATATGAGTATGGTGTTTTAAGAGTAAGCAGTAATGATTTAACACGGCCTTGATTACTTATAATGAAGGGGTTTCATTGTACTTTAACGAATGTAAATCTAGATGCATAGAAAAGAATGGGAGAGTACATATGATAAAATATCCGTTTTTACAAAAAGGGACAACGATTGGTGTAACAGCACCTTCGTCTGGCGTAGATGAAGCGTTACATAATATGTTTAAACAATCTTGTGAAAGTATGGAAAGAAAAGGTTATACAGTCGTTTGCGGAGAAACGGTTTGGACAGAAGAGAAAGCTAAATCCTCTAGTGCGAAAAAAGAGAGCGAATGAATTTATTGAAATGATGCAAGATGAAAACATTGATATGATCATTCCTCCTTGGGGCGGTGAACTATTAATTGAAATACTAGAAGAAATTGATTTTGAAAAGATAAACAAGAAATGGGTACTAGGGTACTCGGATACAAGTACCTTATTATTAGCAATAACTTTAAACACAGGAATAGCGACTGCTCACGGAACAAATTTAGTAGATTTAAGAGGTGAATACTCCGATGATACAACAGCGATGTGGCAAACTGTTTTATCAACGGAAACAGGTTCTTCAATTATCCAATACTCCTCAGAGAAATATCAAAAGAAATGGGAGCATAATAATCCATCTCCGTGTGTTTTTCATTTAACGGAAGATACAAATTGGAAAACAATTTCAAATAAAAATGTGAAAATTGCAGGTCGATTGTTAGGTGGGTGTATCGATGTTATTAGACATCTCATTGGCACTCAGTTTGGTAGAGTACAAGATTTTAGGCAGAAACACTTTAATGAAGATCCCTTCATTTGGTATTTTGAAAACTGCGAGTTAACTACTACTGATTTGCGACGTTCATTGGTTCAAATGAAATTAGCAGGTTGGTTTGATAATTGTTCAGGTATCTTATTTGGTCGGAGTGCTGCAAACCATCCAGTCAATGGTTATACTGCCAAAGATGTATATGAAGAACTTACTGATGAGCTTCAAATTCCAATTATTTATGATATAGACTGTGGTCATATGCCTCCGCAAATTACATTTATAAATGGAGCATTTGCAGAAATTGAAGTGGAAGCTGGTAAAGGAGTAATTATTCAGCACTTTAGGTAGCAATGTGGAAAGGAAATAATATGAATGGAATATAAAAATATTACGGAAAAATATCCAACACTCTCTACTGAGCGATTACGTTTAAGACCGTTAACAATACAAGATGCTCCAGATATATTTGAATATGCTTCAGATCCAGAAATTGCGACGTATACAGTTTGGTATCCGCATGAAATATTACAGGACTCACAAATATTCGTACAGTCAATCCTAGATCAATATGAAAAAGGAGAAATGGCGGCTTACGGAATAGAACTGAAAAACGAAAAAAAGATCATAGGGACGTGCGGTTTTATCGAATATGACGAGAATCACCATAAGGCCGAACTGGCGTATGCATTATCACCAAACTATTGGGGGCAAGGCATTGCGACGGAAGCAGCAAAAGCATGTATCCGTTATGGCTTTGAAACATTACAGTTAAACCGTATTGAAGCAAGGTGTCATGCTAGTAATGTACAATCAGAACGAGTGATGAAACGTTTAGGAATGCAATATGAGGGAACGTTGCGAAAAGATATGTTTGTGAAGGGAGCATATCGAGATACGAAAATATATGCGATTTCGCGAGAGGAATATGATATATAAAAGGGAGAGTAATAGAGTAATTTACTCTTCTTTTTGTTTTTCAAAAACAACTTATTATATATAAAATGTAAGTGAATAAGTTAGGGGGAGTGAAGAGGAATGATAAGAGGTATTACATTTCAGATTCCAAACGACTATGGACAGCATCTTGCAGATATATTAAAACCCGTTGAGATTACTACTTTAAAATGGCTTGTTGAATCTGAAGAATCATATTTAGTTTCTAAAAACCAACTAGATATTCCTTTTTTTCCTGATGAGCAAGAGGTTATTGATGGTTCAACAATGCATAATTTGATAAATAGTGAAAGTTATTACTTAATATTTGTAGACGTAAAGGGGTTTCCAAAAGAGAAAAATGTATCTGAAATAACGACGTATGAAGAATTTGTGAATAGTGATTGCGAACTAATTGTATTGATAGCTGATTGTTCTTATACAACGATATATTGTAAGGATAAAGAAGATACTAGAAAATTATATAAAAACGCACTAGAGATGGGATATGAGAACGTTGAATATATAACAGATGAAAATGATGGTAGAACACGAATGAGTGTATGGTAAGTGTAAAAAAATGGGGGGATAGATTTCTAAAGTAAATAGAAGAACCATGAATTGGTTCTTTTATTTTTGAGTCAATATCAACATTAACGTTTTATAGTGCCTAAAAGTGTATAAATATTTATCTAAATTTTCTAAAAATATTGACAAAAACACTTTCAATTTTTATACTTATGGCAGCTTGTATGAATGTATTGAACTGTCAATAAGTCTTTTTGTAATACTTAATAATGAAAGCGCTTTTATAAGGGGGAAAGAAACATGATGATGGATGTACCGTTAACAATTAGCTCGATGCTGGAAAGGGCAGAGAAGTTATTTGCAAAGAAAGAAATTATTTCTCGTACACATAGTACAATTACACGGTTAACGTATAAAGAGCTAGGTGAGCGAACGAGACGCTTGTCTAGTGCATTGCGAAAGCTAGGTGTGAAGCAAGGGGAACGAGTGGGCACACTCGCGTGGAATCATCATCGTCATGTAGAATCATATTTTGCGATTCCGGGTATTGGTGCTGTACTGCACACAATTAACATTCGCTTATCTTCTCAACATATTTCTTATATTATTCAACATGCAGAAGATCGTATTTTGCTTATTGATGAAGATATTGTACCGCTTGTTGAGAGTATTCAAGAGGAATTATCAACCGTACAAGCTTATATCATCATGACCGATAAAAAAGAGCTTCCAGAAACTTCACTTCAACCTGTATACCACTATGAACAACTTCTTGAAGAAGGAAATCCTAATTTTCCGTTTTTAAAAGATATCGATGAAAATATGCCAGCTGGTATGTGCTATACATCAGCTACAACAGGCAATCCGAAAGGCGTCGTTTATACACATCGCAGTACTGTTTTGCATAGTATGTCGCTTGGACTTGCAGATACAACGGCACTTTCTGAAAGTGATGCTGCTATGCCGGTTGTTCCTATGTTTCATGTAAACGCTTGGGGATTACCGTTTGCAGCAACATGGTTTGGATCAAAGCAAGTTCTTCCTGGACCGATGTTTACACCGAAGATTTTATTAGAAATGATGCAGGAAGAAAAAGTAACAATAGCAGCTGGTGTCCCAACAATTTGGCTTGGTGTTCTGCAAGAATTAGAAAAGAATCGTTATGATCTATCAAATATAAAACGAATTTTATGCGGCGGTGCAGCTGCACCGAAAAGTGTCATTGCTGCATTTGAACAAAAATATAATGTCCCATTTGTGCATGCGTATGGGATGACAGAAACAAGTCCACTAGTCACACTTGCGCGTTTGAAAAGTTATGAATGTGAATTGCCATATGAGGAACAACTTACGATTCGTGCTAAGCAAGGCTATTTAGTACCTGGTGTTGAAATGAAAGTTATTGGAGAAAACGGGGATGTAGCATGGGACGGACAAGAAATGGGTGAGCTATGCCTGCGTGCTCCGTGGATTGCGGCAAGTTATTATAAAGATGAACGAACAGTAGAGGGATTTCGAGATGGGTGGTTATATACAGGAGATGTCGTTACGGTTGATGAAGAAGGATGTATTAAAATTGTGGATCGAACGAAAGATGTGATTAAAAGCGGGGGAGAATGGATTTCATCTGTTGACTTAGAAAATGCTTTGATGGCGCATGAAGCAATATTTGAAGCAGCTGTTGTTGCAGTACCGCATAAACAGTGGCAAGAACGTCCTGTTGCATGCGTTGTTGTAAAACAAGATCAATCTGTTACAAAAGAAGAATTATATGACTTTTTAAAACCACAATTTGCAAAATGGTGGCTACCAGATGAGATTGTCTTTATGAAAGAAATTCCGAAAACTTCAGTCGGAAAGTTTTTAAAGCAAGCACTTCGAAAAGAATTGAAGCAATATTATATAGAAGATTGAAAGTGAATGTTAACTATAATTATATTTTAGTTGACAATATAAAAAGAGCGGGGTAACATATCACATATGATATGTTACCTTATTTTGATTTATAGTTTACAAACAGGAGAAAACATAATATGAATACAAGAAATTTAGTTTTTGTAGCTTTATTTAGTGCCATTATGGCAGTTTTAGGATTTATACCACCAATTGCTTTATCATTTACACCTGTACCGATTACATTACAATCACTTGGTGTCATGCTTTCAGGCGGTTTGTTAGGATCTCGTCTAGGGGCTCTTAGCCAATTGGTATTTTTACTTGTTGTAGCAGCGGGTGCGCCGCTGTTAGCTGGAGGACGCGGTGGATTTTCAGTTTTTGTGGGACCAAGTGCCGGTTATTTAATGGGATATGTAATCGGAGCATTTGTTATTGGATATTTCGCAGAACGTCTTCGCAACGTATCATTTCTGAAAGTATTTTTAATTAATATTATTGGTGGTATTCTCGTTGTATATTTCTTTGGTGTTATCGTACAAGCCTTTGTGATGGATATAAGTGTAGTAAAAGCAGCAGAATTAAGTGTTGTGTTCTTACCGGGAGATATATTGAAAGCTGTATTTGCGGCAATTCTTGTTACGAGACTACAACGTTCATTGAAACGAACAATTTATAGTACAAATTATGAAACACGTTAAAACGTGTTTCTTTTTGTTATAGAAAAGGAAGTGGGATAGGTGGGAATTACAAAATCTTATGCAGCACATGCTCATTACCGTCCGAACAAAACTGCAATAAAAACAAAAGATAGAACCGTTACATATAAAGAATGGTATCGGTCTGTTTGCCAAGTTGCAAATTGGCTTCACGAGGAAGAATCAAGTAATAAAAAGATTGCGATTTTGCTTGATAATAGTGTGGAATTTTTACAAATTTTTGCTGGGTCTGCTATGGCAGGATGGATTTGTGTACCACTTGATCCAAAGTGGAATAGTTATGAACTTGAGGAACGACTACAAATCGTACAGCCTTCTATTATAGTTGTAGCGCAGCATAAACGTAACCAGTTGCCTCAAACAAATAGTAAAGTATTTTCTATCAGTACGTGGTCTGAAAGAATAACAAATGCTTCGATTACAGCAAATTGTGTAGAAAAGGTAGGAGAGTTACCTTTTTATATGGGATTCACATCAGGATCAACCGGAAAAGCAAAAGCGTTTCTTCGTTCACAACAATCATGGGTAGAAAGCTTTGCTTGTAATGTTCATGATTTTCATATGGAAAAAGAGGAGGCAGTATTGCTCGCAGGAACATTTGTTCATTCTCTTTTTTATACGGTGCAATGAGTGCTTTATTTTTAGGACAAACGATACACATGACAGAAAAGTTTATTCCAAACCGTGTTCTTTCAATATTAGAGAAGGAATCTATTTCTGTTATGTATACAGTTCCAACGATGCTAGAATCCCTATACAAAGAAAAAAGAGTTATAGAACGAGAGATAAAGATTATTTCATCAGGTGCAAAATGGGAAGCTGAAGCAAAGCAAAAAATAAAACAGATCTTTCCAAAGGCAAAGCGATATGAATTTTATGGGGCGTCTGAATTAAGCTTTGTTACAGCACTATCACATCATGATAATGAAAATAAACCATCTTCAGTTGGAAGACCATGTCATAATGTAAAGATTAGTATTCGTAATGGGGACGGACAAGAAGTAGGGCAAGGAATAGTCGGTACAATTTATGTGAAGAGTGAACAGTTTTTTATGGGGTATATAATAGATGATGCACCAGTTTGTCACGTAACGAGTGATGGATGGATGACAGTTCATGATGTCGGTTATGTTGATGAAGATGGATTTTTATATATTGTAGGACGAGAAAAAAATATGATTATTTATGGTGGAATTAACATCTTTCCTGAAGAAATTGAACGTGTATTGCAGATGCATCCAAATATTGATGAAGCAGTGGTGGTTGGTAAGAAAGATGTGTATTGGGGAGAAAAACCGGTAGTGCTGGTTAAAGGAGCGGTATCAAAACAAGAGCTGAAGCAACTTTGTTTAGGAAAGTTATCTTCTTATAAAATTCCGACAGAATGGTATTTTGTAGATGCAATTCCTCATACAAGCAGTGGAAAAGTTGCACGGGCAGAAGCGAAAGAAATCGTTGAAAAGCAGGAGTTTATGTATGAATAGAGCAGTAATTGTTGAAGCAAAACGCACTCCGATTGGAAAGGTAAATGGGATATTTAAAGATTATTCTGTTGAAAAATTAGCGGCCCCTTTACTTACATATATAAGTAAAGGTATCGAAAAAGAAATCGATGATGTTATATTCGGAAATGTTGTCGGGCCTGGTGGAAATGTGGCTCGGTTGTCAGCGTTGGAGGCGGGCCTTCCATATATAGTATCAGGCGTGACGATTGATCGTCAGTGCGGAGCTGGACTGGAAGCAATTCGTATAGCATGCTATCTGATTCAGGGCGGAGCTGGAACTTGTTACATTGCAGGTGGAGCCGAAAGTGTAAGCACTTCACTATTCGAGAAAAGAGCACGCTTCTCACCTGAACATATTGGTGATCCTGATATGGGAGTTGCTGCAGAGTATGTAGCAAAGCGTTACGGAATTACAAGGGAGATGCAAGATGCGTATGCGTGTTTGAGCTATAAACGAACGTTAGGGGCATTAGAAAAAGGGTATTTACAAGAAGAAATTGTACCAGTTTCTCACATTACAGTAGATGAAACGATTAAACATGGTATGAATTATGAAAGGATTATAAAACGAACACGCCCTGCCTTTTTACAAGAGGGGACAGTGACGGCAGGTAATTCATGTGGAGTGAACGACGGAGCGTGTGCACTTCTTATTATGAATGAAAGACAAGCTGAAAAGCTTGGTTATAAACCGGTGCTACGATTTGTGCATAGTGCCGTTGCTGGTATAGACCCTCATTTTCCAGGCAGTGGCCCGATATTTGCAGTGCAAAAGCTATTACAACAGACGAATCTTACAATGGAGGACATTGATTGTATTGAAATGAATGAAGCGTTTGCTTCTAAAATAGTTGCGTGCGCGCAAGAGTTAAATATTCCTTATGAAAAATTAAATGTAAACGGCGGAGCAATTGCTCTTGGACATCCGTACGGTGCATCGGGAGCAATGCTCATGACAAGATTATTTCATCAAGTACAAAGAGAACGGGTGAAATACGTGATTGCAACGTTAGGCATTGGCGGAGGAATTGGACTTGCGCTTTTATTTGAAAAGGTGGAAAGCTAGGAATCACAACATATGCTTTTTAAACTTAACGATTCAAGATGCGGATTATTATGTTCATTTGTATCATCAGTTACTTCATATTCTGAGAGAGAAGAAAAGAAACGCAAGAAGCTATTTATGCTTTTTGCGTTTCTTTTTGTATGTGAATGAGATGATTTAAAAATGCTTCGCCTGTAACAGTTGCTTTTCCACCACCGCGTGCGCTTTTTTGATTACCTCCACCTTTTCCTTCTATAAGAGGAAGAGCTGTTTTTAAAAGAGTGTTCATGTCTTGCTCAACGGCTTTACCGCATACGCAAATGCATTGTAAATTTTCACCGTTTTGTGTAACAAAATATGTAATGATATGTACGTCTTGCTCTGTAATTATAGCTGCTAATTTAGCCAATTCCTGCATAGAACGGTCTGTAAAGTTCACCGCAATTTGTTTTCCAAACGAAGTTTTCTCTGCTTGCTGCAGTAATTCATTTGCTTCCACAGTGAGTAGTTTTTCGTTCGCTATTTGCAGCGCTTTTTCATTTTCTTTTTGAGAGGAAAGAAGCTGATTTATTTTGTTTGGAATAGCGTCTTCTTTACTATGTAATTGCTGGGCTGCGCTTTTTACGAGAGCTTGATTGCGCTTCATAAGTTCGATTGTACGCCAGCCGCAAACGAATGTAAGGCGAATATTTCCTTTATGACGCTCCCAATCGATAATTTGAATCGGACCAACTTCACCAGTTTGTTTTGGATGTGTACCGCCACAGCCGTTATAATCAAGATTTTCAATAATCACAACACGAATGTTTTCTGTTACAGTCGGTTCCTTGCGAAGGGGAAACTGTTTTGCTTCTTCTTGGTTTACCCATTGAACTGTAATGGGACGATTTTCAAATACAATTTGATTAGCAAGGTAAACAGCTTCTTCGGCTGTTTCCAAAGAAAGGTCGGAAGTTTCTAAATCAATTGTTACGATCTCTCTTCCTAGGTGAAAACCAATTGTTGGAATATTAAAGTGATCCCAAAATATGGCAGACAAAATATGTTGTCCAGCGTGTTGCTGCATATGATCAAAACGACGTTTCCAAGAAACATATCCTGTTATTTCATTTACATGTATCTCTTCCGTAATGTAATGACGAATTTCTCCATCTATTTCCTCCACATTTATAACAGGAATTTGATTTAATTGTCCTGTATCATGTGGCTGACCACCGCCCGTTGGGTAAAAAGCTGTTTCTGTTAATACAACATATATATTACCATCGTTGTCGCGTGCTTGTTTTGTAATTTGAGCTGTGAATGTTTGTAAGTATGCGTCTTTGTAATACAGTTTTTGGTTCACGTCTATACTCCTTTCAAATGTAACTATTTTCATTGTAGAACAATACGTATCACTTTCCTAATATTTCACAAGAAAAGTTCTCTTTTTTAGAATTTTCTTGCTATAATAAGGGAAAGGTAACATAACGGGGGTGGATGATATGTTATATGAAAATGGGGTAAGTAAACTGATTCATCTAAGTACAAATATATCTGAGCTATACCGAGAATTGCATGAAATGACCCGTCACTTAACAGAATGTAACCAAGAAAGTGTCACGTTTGATCGGTTATATGTGAAAGAATTGCTATGGAAGAAAGAAGATGTAGTCTCTATGTATGATCAGCTACTTATTCAAATTTGTATTAATGAATGTTTTGATATGAAAAGTTGGATAGCTGGAGAATATAGCTACACACATGAAGAAGTAGAGAGTTGGGTGGCTGAATTTAACAGTAAACATAATGTAGACATTGTATTAGAGGCAGTATTAAAAGAATTACAGTTTACATATGGCATTGACATGGAGCTGAAACGAACAGCTCGTGTTTAGGAAAATGAAAATCATGTTTTCAAAGGAAGCTGCTTTTCAGCTTTCTTTTTCTTTGCATTGCATTTGTAGATAGAGAAGGTGAAAGAGATGAAGGGGAAGTTACAACACATTCATCCTATAGGGATGAATATTATTATTGGAACATTATTTGCAAGATTTGCAACATCGATGAGCATTCCATTTTTAGCAATTTACTTGACGAATGCAAAAGGAATATCAGCAGGAGTTACAGGAGCCATTATTGGAACGAGCGCATTAGTGGGTGTATTTGCAAGTTTTATTGGCGGGAATTTATCAGATCGTTTTGGGCGAAAAAAGATTATGCTATCTTCTATTATTGTTTGGATTCTTGTATTTATTGGATTTGGATTTGCAGAGCATGTCGTTGCATTTTTTCTGCTAAATGCACTAAATGGGATGTGTCGTTCATTTTTTGAGCCAACGTCTCGTGCTTTATTATCTGATTTAACAAAGCCGGAGCATCGTTTAATGGTGTTTAACTTACGTTACGGTGCTATTAATGTTGGTGTTGCGATTGGGCCACTTGTTGGTCTTCAGATTGGCAGCGCTGAATCAACAACACCATTTTTTATAGCCGCTATTATGTATGCTCTTTATACAATTGTGCTCGCATTACAATTTCGAAAGTATCGCATTGGAGAAGAAAAAACAGAAGAGACAGAACGAGTTAATTTTATGGATTCCCTGCGCATTATAAGAAAAGACATTGTCTTTTTAGTTGCGTTAATTGGAATTATCATTAGTACAGCAGGATATGCACAGTTTTCATCAACGCTTTCTCAATATTTTGCGAACTCCCATCTATTTGAAAATGGAGTGAAATTGTTTTCTTATGCATTAACATTAAACGCAATTACTGTAGTAATCGTTCAGTACCCACTCATTCAAATTTGTAAAAAGTATACACCGCTCGTATCCATTATGATTGGTACATTACTTGTTAGTGTAGGATTATGTGGATTTGGATTTGCTGGATCAATGTGGACTGTTTTCGTTTGTACGATCATATTTACAATTGGAGAAGTATTAATGTTTTCCATGACAGATGTGTTTATTGATCAAATTGCTGTTGCAAATTTAAAGGGAACATATTTCGGGGCAATGGGATTCTCAGGAATCGGAGCTGTTATTGGGCCATGGTTTGGCGGATTCCTGTTAGATTATTACGGTTATCATAATGGTTTTACGATTTTTACAATTTTGGCGGTGCTTTCAATGCTTGCATTTCCAATTTTGTTGTTGACAAGGAATTTGCTACGTAAAAGAACGATAGAAGAAAAATGGGAAGCACAAATGTAATACGCGTATGTACGAAATAAGGTTTTATGAATAAAGGAGGCTGATCATTTTAAGAATCAGCCTCCTTGTATTATTGCCAGTGCAATAGTAGTTCAAAGGTGTTAATTGCTTTCAAATCTTCCGTTACTTTCTGCTTTATCACGCCATTCGTGGGTAGTAATATCCCACTGATGGAAGTTTCACTTTATTTTGCAGAAAGGATATGTCTTATATCATGTGTTAGATTTGCATATGACTATTCTGTAAAGAGGACAGTTTGTTCTGTTAATTGTGCTGTTTCTGTTTTAGAAATGTGAATAGTAAGAAGACCATTTTCAAGAGAGGCTCCCATTTTTTTATATATGATATTGGTTGGTAAAAAAATCATATGTTGTAAGGCAGAATTATTATAAGATACGTTAATTTGTAGGCCTGTCTCCATCTTTTTAATTAGAATATTTCGCTCTACTATGTTCGGAATGTCGGCTTCTAAAATATATTCTTGTTCTGTTTCAAAAAGGTCAACGTGAATATCGTTTTGAGAGGGGAATTTGCGTATAAATCGGAGCAAAATTGATTCATCCATTCTTCAAAGCCATCAACATGAAAAAGGCAGTCTTTTTTCTTTTTATTGCCCATTGTAAGAAAACCTCCATAAAAATTCATTCATATTACGATATTCACTTTGAAAATAGAGGTGAAAAAGAAAGAGGAAATGTGCTTAAAAAGAAGAGAAGATTTTAGAAATATATGATAAATATATGATAAAAAGACAGTGCGCATGCACTGTCTGCTTTGTTACATATCGTGGTGAGCATGATTTTTTTGACGTGTATGTTTTTGGTTTTTTACTTTGTGTGATCCGCTTAACGGTTCTGGTTGACCACCAGAAACTTGCCCTTGCGGAGAATTTTTACGAATGGATTTGCTGTTGTTTTTCTCCATTATAATACCCCTCTTTTTCTTGTGCTCTAGCGGTTATTCAAATGAACGGTAGAGCTCGATTAGCGAAATGAATTAGCTGAAGGAAAGTACCTAGTCTAAAGTTTCGCTCTATATTAGGATGAGAAAACTTCATAAATTTATACGAGAATGTTTTTTGAGGTAAAGGTAAAAGATAATGGAGAGTAATAAAAGAAAGGGGAATGGTTATGCCGTATCACAAAGATAAGCAACAAGCATTTCAAGCTGCACAGCAAGGAACGACGGATGCAGAAAATGTATATAACAACATTGTAAAAAACGATCCAAATTATGCACAGGATTTAAAACATTTACGTCAAGAAGTGCATGAAGCATATGAACAAATCCAAAATGCATTAGAAGTTGCTTCTGAAACACAGCGAAAGCAATTGCAACAATATGAACAAAATTTACAACATATTATGCAAAATGTGGAGGAAGTACGTGATTAATAGGTTGTTGAGTAGTCTCAGCAGCCTTTTCACATAAGACAAGCTAATGATGATTAAGAAAAAATGTATTATAATTAGTTGTTTTATTGTTATGTTAAGTATGATAGGAATTGAACATGTTGATGCAAAAATGTTAATGAGAAAAGAGCTAGAACCAACTGGCTATGTAACATGGGAAGTACCAACTAATGAAAAAATAATGGCAATCACTTTCGATGATGGCCCGGATCCTACATATACACCTCAAATTTTAAAGATATTACATCAATATAATGCTGAGGCAACCTTTTTTATGATTGGATTCCGAATTCAGGGTAATCCATATTTAATTGAACAGGTGTTAAAGGAAGGACATGAAATTGGTAATCATACAATGAATCATTTGTACGCACGCAGTGAAGCTGGACAAAAACTCGAAAATGATATTCTAGATGGGAAACGGTATTTACAAAAATGGATAGATAAGCCCCTCCTTTTTCGTCCGCCTGGTGGGTATATTAATGAATCGGTGTTTAAAACGGCAACAGAAGCAGGATATCAAATCGTGTTATGGTCTTGGCATCAAGACCCGAGAGATTGGTCTAATCCTGGAAAGGATAAGATTGTAAATCACGTTCTAAAAAACGCGAAAAGTGGTGATATTGTCTTATTGCACGATGGAGGAAGCGATAGAAGCCAAACTGTCGAAGCTCTAAAAGAGATTTTACCAGCCTTGCAAAAGCAAGGGTATCGATTCGTGAAAGTGTCAGAGTTATTAAAGTACAAGCATTGAAAAATCCCAAAAGATTATCTTTTGGGATTTTGTATTATTGATTCTTTTTACGTTTTTTATTATTTTGACGCTGAGCCGCTGTTAATGGCTCATTTGAAAATTCTTCATTATACCCTGTACCTTGTCCTTGTGCAGAGGCTGCGTTCATTCCTGGAATGACATGATTGGCTTTACGTTTTCCCATGATTATACCCCCTAATTGACTATAAGAGCCTGAAGAGTTCCATTTACTTTTTATAAAGAAAAACGCTTTCTAAAAAGCAGTTTCACTTTATAGAAATAGTATCTGTTAACGAGTAATTTACTATGCAGTAACGAAGCTATAAAGAAAACTTATGAAAAACTATAAGTTTCTTCTTATTTACTTATCCTTTAAGTTGTAATAATATATTATCGTAAGGTATTGAAAAGTTTGTCTACATTTTATATTCAGACAATTTCAGTCACGTTTAACAGGGGGTAACCATAATGGTAAAACACAATCCATTTCACGCTCGTACAACATTTGAAGTAGATGGAAACACGTATCATTATTATCGTTTGAAAGCGCTTGAAGATGCAGGGGTAGGTAATGTTTCTAAGTTACCTTATTCAATTAAAGTATTGCTTGAATCAGTACTTCGTCAAGTTGATGGCCGCGTTATTAAAGAAGAACATGTTGAAAATTTAGCGAAATGGGGAACGAAAGATATTCAAGATATCGATGTACCGTTTAAACCATCTCGCGTTATCTTACAAGACTTTACAGGGGTTCCAGCAGTTGTTGATTTAGCTTCTCTTCGCAAAGCAATGGCAGATATGGGCGGAAATCCTGATAAAATCAATCCAGAAATTACAGTTGATCTTGTTATTGACCACTCTGTACAGGTTGATAGAGCGGGTACATCAGATGCGCTTCAATTTAACATGGACTTGGAGTTTAAACGTAATGAAGAACGTTATAAATTCTTAAGCTGGGCACAAAAATCATTTGATAACTACCGTGCAGTTCCACCAGCAACAGGTATCGTTCACCAAGTAAACCTTGAGTATTTAGCGCCAGTTGTTCATGCAGTGAAAAATGCTGAAGGTGAACTTGTTGCATACCCAGATTCATTAGTAGGAACGGATTCTCATACAACAATGATTAACGGAATCGGTGTTCTTGGATGGGGCGTTGGTGGTATTGAAGCAGAAGCTGGAATGCTTGGACAGCCTTCATACTTCCCAGTACCAGAAGTAATCGGTGTGAAATTAACGGGTACACTTCCAAGTGGTACAACAGCAACAGACATTGCATTAAAAGTAACACAAGTATTACGTCAAAAAGGTGTAGTTGGAAAATTTGTTGAGTTCTTCGGCAGTGGTTTACAAAGCATGCCATTAGCTGACCGTGCAACAATTTCTAACATGGCACCAGAGTACGGTGCAACTTGTGGATTCTTCCCAATCGATGATATTTCATTAGATTACTTACGTTTAACAGGAAGAAGCGAAGAACAAATTCGCATCGTTGAAGAATATTGTAAAGCAAACGGCTTATTCTATACAGCTGATAGTCAAGATCCAATTTATACAGATCTTGTTGAAATTGATTTAAATACAATTGAGTCTAACCTTTCTGGTCCGAAACGTCCACAAGACTTAATTCCTCTTTCTAACATGAGAGATGAGTTCCGTAAAGCTGTTTTAGCGCCGGTTGGTA
The DNA here is from genome assembly GCF_055814245.1 of Bacillus sp. EA-CB0995. NCBI lineage: Bacteria > Bacillati > Bacillota > Bacilli > Caryophanales > Bacillaceae > Bacillus > Bacillus sp. EA-CB0995. The sequence goes on from NZ_CP169269.1 coordinate 2,043,438, forward strand.
ACCAAGGATTTGGCTTCTCAGAGCAAGAATTTGATAAAGAAATGAAAGTAGTATTACAAGATCAAGAAGTAACGATGAAAACAGGTGCAATTGCAATTGCTGCAATTACAAGCTGTACAAATACATCTAACCCATATGTGTTAATTGGTGCAGGTTTAGTTGCGAAAAAAGCAATCGAAAAAGGCCTTAAAGTACCTAGTTACGTAAAAACATCATTAGCACCAGGATCTAAAGTTGTTACAGAATACTTAGATAAGTCCGGATTAACAACGTATTTAGATCAATTAGGTTTCCAAACGGTAGGTTACGGCTGTACAACTTGTATCGGTAACTCTGGTCCACTAGCACCAGAATTAGAAGAATCAATTGCTGCAAATGACTTATTAGTAACATCAGTATTATCTGGTAACCGTAACTTTGAAGGTCGTATTCATCCGCTTGTAAAAGCAAACTATTTAGCATCTCCACCACTAGTTGTGGCGTATGCACTTGCTGGTACAGTTGATATCGACTTGAAAAACGATGCAATCGGTAACGATGTAAATGGTAACCCAATTTACTTTAACGACATTTGGCCAACAGCGGCAGAAATCGAAGAAGTTGTACAAAATGTTGTAACATCTGAACTATTTAAGAAAGAATATGCACAAGTATTTAACAGCAACGAACGCTGGAATGAAATCCAAACTTCAAATGAAGCTTTATATACTTGGGATAATGATTCAACATATATCCAAAACCCACCGTTCTTCGAAGGGTTAGCAAAAGAGCCAGGTGAAGTGGAAACACTTTCAGGACTGCGCGTAGTTGGTAAATTTGGCGACTCTGTAACAACAGACCACATTTCACCAGCAGGATCTATCGGTAAAAACACACCAGCAGGCCGTTACTTATTAGAAAATGGTGTGCAGCCAGTTGACTTCAACTCTTACGGTTCTCGCCGTGGTAACCATGAAGTAATGATGCGTGGTACATTTGCGAACATCCGTATTAAAAACCAAATCGCACCAGGTACAGAAGGCGGATTCACAACGTACTGGCCAACAGGCGAAGTGACATCTATCTATGATGCTGCAATGAAATACAAACAAGACGGAACAGGTCTTCTTGTTATCGCAGGTAAAGATTACGGTATGGGAAGCTCACGTGACTGGGCTGCAAAAGGTACGAACTTATTAGGTATTAAAGCAGTTATCGCAGAAAGCTTCGAGCGTATTCACCGCAGTAACCTTGTGTTAATGGGTGTATTACCACTACAATTTAAAGATGGTGAAAGTGCAGAAACACTAGGTCTTACTGGTCAAGAGTCATTTGAAATTCAAATTGATAAAACAGTAAAACCACGCGACCTTGTAAAAGTTGTTGCGACTGACTCAGAAGGAAACGAAAAACAATTTGAAGTAGTAGCACGCTTCGACAGTGAAGTAGAAATCGACTACTACCGTCACGGCGGTATCTTACAAATGGTTCTTCGTGAGAAATTAGAAGAGTCTAAGGTATCTAACTAAGTTGCAAATTTATTAGTTCTAAATGAACAATATTTTGTATAAAAATTGATTTTTACCAAAAAAAGAAGATGACTTTCGTCATCTTCTTTTTTCTTATGATTGTAAATTCTATTTCAAGCGATGTATATGGGAATGATGTTTGCATCTGCAAGTGCATCCTGGCTATTGGTGGGGGGACAGACATTCTTAGCTATGGGCATATTATGTGTAACTGCCAGTTTCCTAGTACTCCAAATTGTTCGTTTCTTAGTAAAAGAAAGATCGGCTCCCGTTTGAGTCGATCTTTTTTCCCATGTTAAAACATACAACGGAAAAGTTCTCGTTATTATTTTCGGAATAAAGTGAATAGAGGTAAAAGTATGATATATTCATAATATCCAATCATTTTTAAGGGAGATGGGGAACATGACAAAGGAAAATCAAACAGTTGAAAATAAGGAATTAACAATTTTTAACCACATTGGAAACACAATTGTAACAGAAGATAGAGAAATCCAAATTATTTCAAGATTAGAAGAGCCTCTTATTGTTGTGTTAGCGAATGTATTAAGCGATGAAGAGTGTGAAACGTTAATTGAAATATCTAAAAGTAAAATGAAACGTTCTAAAATTGGTGTTTCGCGCAAAATAAATGACATTCGGACGAGTAGTGGTACGTTTTTAGAAGAAAGTGAGGCCGCTACTAGAATCGAAAGACGAATCGCTTCGATCATGAATGTTCCTGTTGAACATGGAGAAGGGTTACATATTTTAAAGTATACAGTTGGCCAAGAATATAAAGCGCATTATGATTTTTTTGCAGAAAACAGTGCGGCAGCAAATAACAATCGTATTAGTACCCTTGTTATGTATTTAAATCATGTAGAAGAAGGCGGAGAGACTTTCTTTCCAAAACTCAACGTTTCTGTATCTCCGAAAAAGGAATGGCGGTATATTTCGAATATTTTTATCAGGATGCATCATTAAACAAGCTCACTTTACATAGCAGTGCACCTGTTATCAAAGGTGAAAAATGGGTTGCGACGCAATGGATAAGAAGAAGACCTTTGTATTAAGATACCATTCAATTACGAGTTTTTTATGGTATTATACTGTGACAAAATTAAGTATACTGGAATGAAGTGCTAGTTTAACATTGTAATTCATTAAAGTGTATAAAAGTTAATTTACAGCATAAAAAAGGAAGATGACTTTCGTCATCCTCCTTTTTTATGCTTGAAAATCATATTTCAAGCGATATATTCGTGATCAATGGATATCCTTAGATGGCTCGTGATTCCATATATCGATATCGAAATAATAAAAAATCTGAAATTCCGTCAGATCTTCTTTCAGTTATACCATAAATCATTTCTTATCTTTTCTGTCAATACTATTAAGCTACGATACTTAAAGCATAAAAATAGACCGTCTATTGACAACTTTGTTCTTGAGAAATTAAGTTTAGTTTTATTTTTTATTCTTTATTCTTTATTCTTTTTTTATTACTGTTCTGATACCCAACGCAACACATACTATTCCTATTATCTTCATTAGGGTGTTACCTATGTCTCCAATACTATTAATTGTTAAACCAATCAAAAAAGATCCTAATAGATAGAGAAATATACCAAATAACATTTTCAATAAGTTTAGCACCTAAATTCTCTATGATATTTTTTGAAATTTTACCACTCTCTTTAAAAATTAGATATTTTTACTCATTATCCTTCTTGTGCTAAACTGTTCCGTAGCACTGAAGTTATGTGAGAGGCGCTCCTTTTTTACAGCTTTAGGGGTAGAAGTGCATGACAATCTAATTTTTAGAGAACAAATCAATCCCAAAATGAACTGTTATCGATAGAGCAATCCATAAAAGCTTGTTCTTTTAGAATTAACAGAAGATAATAAATAATAGTTTGTAATTGAAGGGTCATAATGAGGGTAAATTAACCAAAAGAATTGTAAGAGGTGTTATATGAAACAAGCTATTTTGGGTATATTTCTTATCTCATTTCTCATGATTTGTCCCTCATATTCAAAAGCAATAACTATGCCTTGTAGTATGGTTTTAGAGCCAATTGATAAGAACCTTACGAATGCAAAGGGAACCGCATTGGTTTATAAAGTGCAGCTACGTCCACCAAGTTTTGCACGAACTAGTGTAAGTATTCTTGGTGTACATCTCCCGCAGCCATCTTCTTATGGAAATTACGATAGTTATGAAGGTTTTGCTTTTATCCCAGAAAAAATTAGTTGGCGTTTTCGACTGTATCCTTCTCCAGAAAAAGATAGTCCAACTTGGGCTGGAAGATTTGATGAAATTACATCTCAAATGGAGGATGTGGAAGTACAGGTGCGTCTTTCTAATTCAAAAACTAAAAAATTGGGACCAAGTATATTAAGAAAGAATATCAAGTATTGTAAGTAGCAATTGGGCGAACGGAGGCTCAAAATGAATAAATAATATTACCTATTGTCTAATGATAGGAAGCATTGTTATGTATGTAGTCATTGTGAAATGTAATGCAGTGTCTGTAAAAAGAAAAGAAGAACGGATGTAGTTATCTTTGATTTAACTCAAATTATAAAACATACAACAATAAGAATTCGATTCTTTTCACAATTGTTGGACTTATTGGTTTCATAAGTTGTATATATCGAGAAAGGGAAGGCACATTTCGCCTTTCCTTTTCTTATGTTTGCAAATCATGTTTCGAGCAATGTGTTTGTGATCATCAGATGCCCTTAGATGGTTTGTGATTTCATATGCCGATATCGGAATTTTGTCTCTTGGTGAGTTTTTTGAACAAATTTTAGTCTATATTTATGTAATTTCGGCTGGATTTTTTGGGGTTGTGGGATTCATTAATGATTTTAAATAAACGATAAGTTAACTTCTGCTAACGGACAATATGCGAATACAATTCTTTTTTATCGCAATTTGGGAATGAAGTTCGAGTGTGGTTGAAACCGCAAAAGAGACCAATTTAAGTTCCTATCATTATCTTCGTTATTTGTTTGAAACGCTCCCCAATATCGATTTAAATAATAAAGAGGAAATTGATAAAGTCTTGCTGTAGTCAATGGATTTACCATCTAGTTGCAAAGGCCGAAAAAAGTGAAGTAAACAAAAGGTAACTCTAAAATCAATCTCTATGGTATTTTTGGATTCTATTAACATTTACGGTATAGACATAATGATGTAATATATTGAATGAAATGAAGTTAATACATGAAGGATGGACATAAAATGGGAGATTTATTATTGATGATGATTGAACGCGTTGGTTTAATCGTTATTTTAGGATATTTACTTTCGCATATTAAGGCGTTCCGTTGGCTACTGTATAAGCAAGATAGCTATAAAGGTAGCTTTATGTTAATTGGCATATTTTCATTATTTACAATTGTAAGCAACTACACAGGGATTGAGATTTCTGGTAATACGATTATGAATGATAACTGGCTGCGGGGCGTCTCTTCTTCTAGTACGATTGCGAATACGCGTATTATGGGAATTGGGATTAGCGGGTTACTTGGAGGTCCAATTGTTGGAATAGGAGTAGGATTGATAGCCGGCATTCATCGTTATGTGCTAGGAGGAACGACTGCATTGAGCTGTGCAATCTCTTCTATTTTAGCTGGGGTTGTGACAGGTTATATTGGCTATTTATATCAAAAACGGAATCGCGTTGTAACCCCTAAGTTTTCTGCGGTGCTTAGCATCTGTATGGTATCGCTGGAAATGATTATGATTCTTTTCATGATCGATGATGGCTGGAGTATTGTGAAAACAATTGCACTCCCAATGATTATCGTAAATGGTTTTGGAAGTTTTATTCTATTGTCAATGATTCAGTCCATTTTACGACAAGAAGAACATGCGAAGGCATTACAAACGCATAAAGTATTGCGCATTGCTGATAAAACGCTTCCGTATTTCCGCCAAGGATTAACGGAAGAATCATGTACGCATGTGGCACAAATTATCCACCGCTTTACAGGAACAGATGCAGTATCTTTAACAGATACAGAAAAAATATTAGCACATGTTGGATTAGGATCTGATCATCATATTCCTTCTCATAGCTTAATTACTGAATTGTCAAAAGAGGTGTTAAAGACCGGGAAAATTATGAAAGCAAAGTCGCGCGAAGAGATTAATTGCCAGCATGAAGAGTGTTTATTACAAGCGGCAATCGTGATTCCGCTCACATCTCGTGGAAAGACCATTGGTACGCTAAAGCTTTATTTTAAAGATCCTAATTCATTAAGCCCCGTAGAGGAAGAGCTGGCAGAAGGATTAGCGAAAATCTTTTCAACGCAGCTTGAACTTGGAGAAGCAGAACTGCAAAGTAAATTGTTGCAAGATGCGGAAATAAAGGCGCTGCAAGCACAAATTAACCCGCATTTTCTCTTTAATGCGATTAATACAGTTTCTGCTTTATGTCGTACAGATGTAGAGAAAGCAAGGAAATTATTGTTACAGCTAAGCGTGTATTTTCGCTGCAATTTACAAGGTGCAAGGCAGCTTCTCATTCCGTTAGAACAAGAATTGAATCATGTGCATGCGTATTTGTCGTTAGAACAAGCAAGATTTCCGAACAAATATGAGGTGAAAATGTACATTGAAGACGAGCTGCATAATATTTTGCTTCCACCGTTTGTGTTGCAACTATTAGTGGAAAATGCTCTTCGTCATGCATTTCCTAAAAAACAGCCTCTATGCCAAGTTGAAATTCATGTTTATGCCAAGAAAAACAGCGTACATTTCAAAGTAAAAGATAACGGTCAAGGGATTGAACCGGAGCGATTAGAGCAGTTAGGAAAAGCAATTGTATCGTCAAAAAAAGGAACGGGAACAGCATTATATAATATTAATGAACGGTTAATGGGGCTGTTTGGAAAAGGTACAACGCTTCATATTGTCAGTGAACTGGAAACAGGGACGGAGATTTCCTTCACGATTCCAATTCAAAGAAAAGGAGGCAGCGATATTGAAAATATTAGTAGTCGATGATGAAATGTTGGCGCGGGACGAATTAAAATATTTATTATATCGAACGAAAGAGGTCGATATAATTGATGAGGCAGACAGTGTAGAAGAAGCGTTAGAGAAGTTGATGGAAAGTAAACCGGATCTTGTTTTTTTAGATATTCAGTTGTCGGATGATAATGGATTTGAGATTGCTAATATACTAAAGAAGATGAAAAATCCACCTGCTATTGTATTTGCAACGGCCTATGATCAATATGCCATTCAGGCATTTGAAGTAGATGCTTTAGATTATATTTTAAAGCCGTTTGACGAAGAGCGCATTGTCCAAGCGATTAAGAAATTTAAAAAACGAAAACAGCATGAAATGGAGGAGAAACAAGAAGTACATGCGTCAGATGTATCTAGTAGAATGAAAAAATTAGCGCTGCCGATTGATGAATCGATTGTATTAGTGAATATAGAAGATATCGTATATGCTGGATTGTTGGACGGAAAAGTAATTGTGAAAACGATTTGTGATACGTATGTGACGTACGATACGCTTGCCATATTAGAAAAGAAATTGCCACAAATGAATTTTCTGCGTGTGCATCGCAGTTTTATCGTAAATGTAAATCATATTTCTGAAATCCAGCCGTGGTTTAACTCTACGTATAATTTAATTATGAAAGAGGATTCAAAAGTACCTGTAAGCCGTACTTATGCAAAAGAATTAAAGAAGCTGCTTCGTATTTAACGAGCAGCTTTTTGCATTTCATCCTTCTTTTTCTGTAACTGATTTCATATATTTGACGCTCTGTGTTGTAAGTGCTTACGGAATCGTTTACATCCTATACAATAAAGCTATCAAATCGAAAGAGGTGCAAGGATGGTATGAAAAAATCATCTGTTAATCCGTGGCTTGTTGTCCTCGGTACAGTCATTGTACAAATGGGACTTGGAACGATATATACATGGAGCTTATTCAATCAGCCTTTAGTGAGCAAATACGGTTGGGGTCTTAACGCTGTTGCTATAACCTTCTCAATTACTAGCTTTTCTTTAGCATTTTCAACTTTGTTTGCAGGTAAATTACAAGAGAAATTGGGACTTCGTAAACTCATTATGATAGCCGGATTAGCCTTAGGAATTGGCTTGATGCTTAGTTCGCAAGTTTCCTCATTACTAATGCTTTATATACTAGCAGGAGTTGTTGTAGGTTACGCAGATGGAACAGCCTATATTACTTCACTATCCAATTTACTGAAATGGTTTCCAGAGCGTAAAGGTTTAATTGCTGGTATATCTGTCTCCGCATATGGCACGGGTAGCCTAATTTTTAAATACATTAACGCAAAGTTCATTGATTCAGTTGGTGTATCACAAGCGTTTTTATATTGGGGCTTAATTGTTACAGTTATGATAGTGGTAGGCGCTTGTCTTATCCATCAAGCCGCTGAACAAGGTACAGTTCATGAAACAAAAAGTCGTGACTATACAACAAGAGAAATGCTAGGTACAAAACAAGTTTATCTGTTATTTATCATGCTATTTACATCATGTATGAGTGGCTTATATTTAATTGGCATGGTAAAGGATATTGGGGTTCAACTCGTAGGGCTTAGCGCAGCAACAGCAGCTAATGCTGTCGCTATAGTTGCGATCTTTAATACGGTTGGCCGAATCATTTTGGGACCATTGTCAGATAAAATCGGTCGTTTAAAAATTGTTACCGCAACGTTTGTCGTTATAGCTACGTCTGTCTTTGTTCTTAGTTTTGTGGATTTAAATTATGGCATTTATTTAGCCTGTGTAGCAAGTGTTGCTTTTTGTTTTGGTGGAAATATCACTATTTTCCCAGCCATTGTTGGTGATTTCTTCGGTCTAAAAAATCATAGTAAAAACTACGGAATCGTGTATCAAGGCTTTGGTCTTGGAGCACTTGCAGGTTCCTTTATCGGTGTAATTCTAGGTGGATTTAAACCAACTTTTATGGTGATTGGCGTATTGTGTGTCGTGTCATTTATTATCGCGATTTTCATTCAACCACCTAATCAGCAAAAAGAAAAACAAGAAAATTATCGCAGTGTAGCGTAAGCATTTTAAATTTTTATTACATTCTAAAAGTAAACGTAAAGTAACTCCAAAATATACAATAAAAGTTGATTTTGGAGTTATTTTTTGTTTACTTCACTTTTTTCCTTCTGTGAATCAGGTAAAGCCTTTAAGGCTTCATCAAACTTCCGTCTGGCATGTGCCCAACATCCCATAAGGGTAACATCTGGTACTTGATGATAACCACTATATCCATCTGCTTGTAAATACCCTTGAAAACTAGTTAAAAAACGTTTCGGATGTTCCCCTGCTCTTGGAGGTAGAACGATAGGGATGTCCTCTCGTCCTGTACGGTATAACCACAGATAGGACTTGGTTGTTGCCGCCCGCCCAGGTTCGCGTAAGACTTGGAAGGTTGTTTCGTCTGCATGAAGGATGGTTCGAGTAAGTAGATGTCCATGCATCCTTTCATACAAAGCCACTAACCAACGATCGGCCCCATATAATAACCAATTTCCCATCGTTTGTCGTGATAAGAAAATTCTCATTCGTTCAAAATGCTGTATTACTTGGCGCCCTCTATACAATCACTGCCATTACATTTTATCATATCTGGCGAGAAGATACCCACCTCAAGCGCGAAGCGGTAGGTGGGGGATGAATCGCTTTTTTTGTTTTTTTCAGGTATATAAATAGAAACGTATGTTCTTTTTTGGTATACTTTGTGTATACAAAACAAGAAAGGAGCGTGTCCAATGAAAAAAGCATATTTTTCAATTCGTATCCATAAGAATGCACTGAATCCGAAGTATGTTGAAGCTATTGGACATGCTCTTTTCGTATTTAATCGTGCGAAACATTTCGCTTTTCAAACGCAAGTGTTAGAAAAACGTTCTGGCACTTCCAGACGTTCTGAGAGTATGCAAATTACTGTAAAATCACGATTTAGTCTGAATGACTATTATGCAAATAGTGCTGTGCAGGAAGCCAATGCGCTGTTTTCTTCTCAGACAGAATTGAAGAAATTGTATATCGAAAATAAAAATGAACAGATTAAAGCTGTAAAAAAGAAGATTAAGAAAACCAAGTCAGATTTGACAGTGCTGAATAAAATGAAAACATCTTTTATCAAAGGGAAGCCAAAGTTCAATAAAACGTCCAAAGAACAACAAATGGGACGATATTTTGTTGTGCAATTTAAAAAGAGAACGGATATTTACTATCATGCCTATCAATTTGAGCATGAATATTTAAATGTGCGTATTCAAACACTTCGTTCTCGTTTAGGTAGCCTTGAATTTCGGTTGGATAGACTACAAAAACTACTTCATAGTTTAAAAAACAATGTTTCTTCCGTTGTATTTGGAAGTAAAAAACTATTTAAAGCACAACATACTGTAGATACTTATGCTCAAAATCATACACTTTGGGTTCAAGATTTTGAAAAGGCTCGTTATAATCAAATGTTGATTTCAGGTCGAAAAGACGCGAAATCAGGAAACTTTGTATTTACATACAATACAGAATCACAATCTTTACACTTTACAACACCAAACGGTGTTGTAGTTGAAATTCCGAACCTTGCATTTCCGTATGGACAAGAACAAGTGAATGCAGCTGTTCAAAACCAATGGAATTGCAAAGATAAAAAGAATGCAGGAAAACCAATCAGTTGGGCAATTGAAGATCATGGGGATTACTACATTTTTAAGTGTTTAATAGATATTGAAGAGAACCAAAATAAAAACTTCAGTAAATCCGATGGTGTCATTGGAGTAGACTGTAATTTTGACCACTTTGCTTGGTCAAACATCAATAAACAAGGACAACTCATAAAAACGGGTGTATTATCTTTTGATATTTTAGGTAAAACATCAGAACAAATTACTAAAATTATGGAAGCAGAAGCCATTGCATTGGTTGATATTGCTGTAAAAGCAAACAAACCGATTGTTGTAGAAAAATTAAACACAACAAAAGCAAAGGTTAAGAATCCTTATGGTAACAAAAAAGCAAACATGATGATGAGCATGTTTGCTTACAAAAAGATGATTTCAGCTATTAAAAGCCGTGCTGAGAAGATGGGTGTAGCAGTATTTGAGGTAAATCCAGCGTACACTTCTCAAATTGGTAAAATCAAATATATGAAACGTTTTGGTATCAGCATTCACCAAACAGCTTCTTATGTCATTGCTAGAAGAGCAATGGGATTTAAAGAAAAACTTCCACCAGTTTTGTATTCACTATTACCGGAGAAGATGGTAGGTCTGCATCATTGGGCGCAATGGAAGTGGCTGTCTGGCATTCTGTCTGATTTGCGTGTTCACACATTCTATCAGATGGAGCTTTCGAACCATAACAAGATTCGTTCTGCGAACGAACTTTTTCCTTCAGGGGCTCTTACAGACCTGGAAGTAAAAGGTTTGTCTAAGTTTGAAAGCAGAAAAACCATACCTTGTTGAATGGGTATGGTCTGCTAAGCATTTTGTCTTAGTTGTCCCTTTCGGGAATCCCTTCCTCAAAAATCCGTTAGGATTTTAGGTGGGGGTAGTTCAATTTGTGATTGGCTATTTTTATCAGGACGTGCCAGTAATGATATCATTTCAAGAACAAGCAGTTGTATATGTGACTTGGTATGGAGTGTCATGGCGGTATTTTAGGATTTTTTATGAAAAAAATATCGTATGCCTACTACCTTTAGTTGTAGGGGTAATCTTACAATTATTTGTAAACGGTAAAAGTAGCTGGAGTGACGTTGTTGGTATTGCGCAAAATATTACCTATTGTCTAATGATAGGAAGCATTGTTATGTATGTAGTCATTGTGAAATGTAATGCAGTGCCTGTAAAAAGAAAAGAAGAACGGATGTAGTTATCTTTGATTTAACTCAAATTATAAAACATACAACAATAAGAATTCGATTCTTTTCACAATTGTTGGACTTATTGGTTTCATAAGTTGTATATATCGAGATAGGGAAGGCGCATTTCGCCTTCCCTTTTCTTATGTTTGCAAATCATGTTTCGAGCGATATGTTTATGGTCTTATATGCTGATATCCTAATTTTATTTCTCTATTGTAGCGATATCTAAACAATAAGCTCTGTTAAAGCACAATGTTGATTTTTGCCTTTTTCTTGTTCAACGAAGCAGGTTAGTTGAACAAGAAGGAAAAAACAAACTTTGAATTGAAATTATTAGGGTCAATTTCAATGAAAGGAGAGATCTGTTCATGGAATTATCAAGGTCTCAACTATTGGCTTTAGAGCATATTGCAAAGTATGCAAGGAACCATAAACATGAGGCTAAAGCAACAATTAATCACATACTTAAAATGTCTAATATCTCGGATAAAATATTTGAAAATGCTGTTGTAAATTTAAAGTCTCACGCAAAGGTTGGTCTACATTTTCATCCAGATAGACCAGATTCGACTATGAAAAGCGTTGCTGAAGCACTGCTTGAGCAGGGAATATATAAGAGCCAGTTTGAAACATTTTTATCTAATGGCAGCGTATCCGCTTACCCTGGTGGTGAACGCGACCTTTGGGAGAAGAGAATTTTTGGAGGAGCATATCAACTGGAGGGCGTAACCAATAACCAACGGCCTAAATATGGGGCACTAAATTTGATGTTACATCCAGATGGGCCTGCTCCGCGTTTTGGATCATGCTATTTTCTTCTATCTCCTGAGGCCTCTTATCGTTCCACATACACGTATTTGGATTCGCATCAAGACCCAAAAGAAAAGGGTACTTATGAAGAATTTGACATCATTTTGGCTGCTCTCTTGGAAGAGGTGTTCTTAAGAGATTTTGCTATTGGTGAAAGAAACCTGACGCCAGCAAGATTAATCAATCACTTGCTGGTTAATCTGGAAAGGCCGTTTACGGACCTAGCAAACAAAGAGCCAAACCGCAATCTTAACCACTATATTGAAGCCCAGGTTCATGGGGATATTTCTCTTAAAGAAGACGTGGAAATGCTTGTTGCAGATCCTTCATTCAAGGACACTCATGTAGGGAGAACCTTGGAACAAATATGCCTTAAGTATTCCATTGATCTTTATTGGCACATGGGCTTTGTACTTATGGTAGACGAGGTTCCTGCAGATTTTAGAGGTCCAACAATGCCTTCCTTGGCAAGACGCATTGCACGAAATAATTTTATCGATGCGAACATAATTGGATCTACTGTAATGGACTTGAAACGCAATCCAGTATCTTGGAGCGATCGCGGAACTTATAGGGAGGTGCTTCAGGAATTAAAACTATTGTGGCACGTTTTAGTGAGATATGGAAAGCCGAATCGAAAATTGAACTAGAGGGTGCGTAAGTTCAAGAAGACATACAAGAGGACCAAAAAATTGGTTCTTTTTTATGGAATATCAACAATAATCTTTAACAGAGCGAAACAATAGAAATTTAGAATGAAATTTGTGTCTGTTAGAAAATCAGGCGTTAATTTTAGTTCACATTGATGAGAAAATATCATACGAAGATTTCCCTGAAGTGGAATCAGGTGAATATGCGGCATGGTATTTTCAATCTGGCGAAGATATTCAAAGTTGGGGTTATGGACTATACAATGATAAGGTAAACGAACCGAATATTAAGGATACTTACTCACGAATGTTTAGTACAATCGAGTCCATAAAAAATAGGAAGTTATAATAGATGATAACCGCTTTGATTTATGGCAAAGCGGTTTCGTTGTCTCCTTATTTGCAATTATTTATTGAGCTCTATCAGGATATCTTGTACACGTTCTTTTTTAAAAACAAACTTGAAGGATTGATTGTCCTTTAGTGAAACTTGAATTGATCCATTTAGCACACCGTTTACTTCTTTGCATTCTGTTATATCGGAACGGTGAATTCCAATAGCGAGCTGAATTTTCGAATTTATTTGTTGTTTATATACAAGTAATTTTTTGTTTGTTATCGCTAAAACTATTGGCATATTCTCTTTTGTAAGCCAAGAAATTTCAGGAAGAAGTTTCATAACCCAATTAGTAGGGGAGGTTCTTCCTGAAATGACATCAACAATCTGCTCGTTGTGTTCTAAATCTTGTTTCACTCTCTCTTGATACTTAACTATAATACTCATTTTTATTTCTCCTCTCAAACTGTAATTTTTTGTTTCATTCATAAAATTTATAATGCGTTCTTCTTATTGTTTTTTCTTAAAGTCTTTTAAAGGGTTCCCATCGCTTAGTTCAACGAAGAAAGGAAAAAGTAATAAAAAGAGGCAACGTAAAATTTCACTTAAAAAACGAAAGGTTTCGGCTGAAAAATATTGTTTTTGATTACAATACTGAAAATCTTTTCCATCATTTTTGAAAAAAAGAGACCATACATCTTTTGATTTCCATCTCGTCTTACAATTTGTACAACGAGTCACAACACTCCTCTTATTCTCTGCACTTTGTGCGGTTTCTAAAATATTCGATCTAAAATTTAGATTATGCTCATTCGTTTTACTGTTCATATTGAGCTAACCATTTATTGAATATATCCATAACCTTGTGAATGATAGCTAAATTGACCACCATAATTATAAAGCCTAAAATTGAATACAAGACAATTGTATCTAATGGGAATAACTGTACTATATGCTTAATGATATAAATACAGATAGGTAAACAAATAATGCTTGTAATAATAGCAGGGACATATTTTCTTATGATTAATGTTTGAAAGCAATGTATTACTAGATGTAAAGTAAATGCAATAAACAAACCTACCCATAGGCTATACCAATTCATCACATAGGAAACAATTGTAATTATACTAATTAAAATAAATTCTTCTGCCACTCCAAGGGCGAAAGATGATGTTGTAATATTATCAAAATGAGGTAATAGCCTTTTTGATAACGTAGGAAATCTTTCACATAAATAGCGTCTGTTTTTCCTTATCCATGGTTGTATGAAAATTATTTCTTCAAAATCGTGAAAAATAAAAAGTATTGGAAAAAGCCATACCATCACTTCTATATTATTCATTGTCATCCCCCCTAAAATCCTATTATATAAATATTTTTTACATTTTATTACAAATGTGTAGTGCATTATAGTTTGTTTATAGGTTAGTTATAACGTTAATTTCAATATAAAATAGAATTGCTTTCATAACGGAAATCTATATAAGGGAGATATTCTTAAACTTATTAATCTTTCAGCATCAGTTGGTTGGGATTATGATGAGAGTGAAATCAACACCATTGTGTCAGTAGATACTGTGTATGGACATAAAACAGAACATGGAAGAGTCAATTATTCGCTTTAAAGCAGCAACACTGTGACTAAGCCCGAATGGAATGATCGAAGCTATTAAGAAGTTGAACGGCATCCTTAGCCATACTATATTGTTACAAAAAAATGTTGAATAATTCAGTATATTCAGTATAATTAACTTGTAACTATAATAACGTTTTTAGTTACAAGGGTTATACCGCTTAATTTCTAATAGAAGATTCCCCATAAATCAAGTAGTAGAAAAAATTTTTGTACACCTTTGCATTCGGTATCCCTCACTAAAATGTTTCTTTTAAATAAACAGGAAGAAGGAAGTGATAAGATGAATCAAATGAATACACTCTCTCTATGGACGGCGACTGCAAACAGCTATGAGAAAGGAAAAACTCTAGAAGGAAATGAAGAGGCTGATGTTGTTATTATTGGCGCTGGTTTCACAGGTCTTTCCTCTGCTTATCATTTGCAAAAGTTAGGAAAGAATGTCATTGTCCTAGAGCAAGAAACGATCGGATACGGCGCCAGCGGTCGTAACGGTGGAATGGTATTGCCAGGCTATAAGCCAACGATGCAGCAGCTTGCCAAAAAGTATGGTCCCGACGAGGCTAGACAGCTAAACGATCTCTCCTTGTTTGGTATTGAACTGGTAAAAAACATTATTGACGAACATCAAATCAACTGCGACTTTAGAAATACGGGTCACATTGTAGCGGCTTACAAAGCCAAGCATTTTGAAGAATTGAAACTTGAAAGCGAATACTTAAACAAAAATTTCGGGTACGAATCAAGAGTGCTTGATCGAAGTCAAATGTATCAAGAAATCGATTCCCCAGTTTATTATGGTTGCTTAGTCGACGACTTGAGCTACTCGTTCCAGCCGCTGAATTATGCAATTGGTTTGGGAGAAGCAGCTAAATCGATCGGTGCAAGAATCTTTGAGCATTCTAAAGCATTATCCATCGAGTACGGTCAAAATAGTGTGAAAGTTGAAACAGAAAAGGGTTCTGTTATTGCGAAAGACATTATTGTGGCGACAGATGGTTACTCTGGAAAAATCATGAATGAACTGAACAAAGGCGTACTGCCAATTTCGGCGCGTATTATTGCAACTGAACAGCTTCCAGAGTCATTGTTGAATATTGTTATTCCTAAAGATCGCATGGTTTTTGATACGAGTAGTTTCCTTTACTATTTCCGTCGTACACCAGATAATCGAATCGTATTTGGCGGTGGCGATATTCGTCCAAACTTAGATGACGGTGTGTATCAAAAAGTTTACGATGCGATGGTAAGCTTGATGCCAAAACTGGCAGGAAGCAAAATTGAATACCGTTGGGGTGGATTTATTGGGGTTACAATTGATACATTCCCGGTTATCGGCAGATCCAAAGAAGGCGCATATTTCGCAACGGGTTATACGGGCCACGGCGCTTCTCTCTCGACATTGTTTGGTAAGTTATTGGCACAATGGATTGTTACGGGGAGTGCAGGCGGATATCGATTTGAAAAGGAACGCCTAAAATCATTTCCGTTCCATAATCAGAAAACTATGCTTGTAAATCTAGCGCATATTGGTTTCAAACTGCATGATATTTTTGCGTAAAGGAGAGGTACTTGTGAAAATTAACATGTTCATTGATGGGAAATGGGTAGAAGCGTTATCCGGTGCTAGAAGAAACGTTATGAATCCAGCAACTGGAGAGGTGATCGCATCGTCTGCTGATGGGTCAGAAGACGATGCAAAGGTGGCAATCAAGGCGGCTCGCAAAGCGTTTGACAGCGGGATTTGGTCGGATTTATCGGCTGATGAAAGAGCAGAATACCTCTATAAGATTGCAGATCGTCTTGAAGAGAAGGCGGCTGAAATTGCACGTTTGGAAACTGCAAATAACGGTAAGGTTATACGTGCAACAACCTATGTGGATATTCCGGTGTCAATTCAATGCTTCCGCTATTATGCTGACTTGATCAAAGGCATGAAAAAAGAATCTTACACGCGTGCTGATTCTTCGGAAACAATTATTATTCATGAGCCGATTGGTGTTTGTGGGCTTATTGTCCCTTGGAACTTCCCACTTATGTTAGCTGTTTGGCAAATTGCTCCTGCACTCGCTGCTGGAAATACAATTGTAATTAAGCCTGCGGAGGTCACTCCTCTAAGCGTATTCAAATTATTTGAAATTATTGAGGAAGTCGGGCTTCCGTCCGGAGTGGCAAACTTAGTATTGGGACCTGGATCAAAAGTTGGGAATGAGCTTGCCGAGAGCCATGATGTTGATAAGATTGCCTTTACCGGCGGAACAAAAACAGGCCAAAGTATTATGCGCGCAGCAGCGGGAAATATGAAAAAAATGACACTTGAACTGGGAGGTAAATCTCCACTTATTGTGTTCGCCGATGTGGATTTTGAAACTGCAGTCGAGAATGCGATGTTCGGTATTTTCCACAATGCTGGGCAAGTTTGTTCAGCTGCATCCCGTCTGCTTGTACAAGAGACAATTTACGATAAGTTTGTTGAAAGATTGGCCGACCGTGCAAGCAAAATTGCAGTTGGCAACGGGGAAAGCGAGAACATTGAAATGGGAGCGCTTACAAATGAGGCTCATATGAATGACGTTTTACATTACATCAAGAGTGGAATCGAAGAAGGTGCAAAATTAGTTTGTGGTGGTAAGCGCTTAACAGCAAATGGGCTTGATCGAGGATTTTTTATTGCACCAACGATCTTTGCTGATGTAAACACGAATATGCGTATTGTTAAGGAAGAGATTTTTGGTCCAGTCCTTGTTGTACAGAAATTTAAAGATGAGGAAGATGCAATTCAAAAAGCGAATGATTCCATTTATGGATTAGCTGGTGCTGTATTTACTGAAGACATGGATCGGGCAAAGCGTGTCATTAGTAAATTGCGTGCGGGAATTACTTGGATTAATAGTTATCACCTTGCTTATGTTGAAGGGCCTTGGGGGGGATATAAGCAAAGTGGAATCGGCAGAGCGTTAGGTGCTGTTGGGCTGGAGCACTTTATGGAAATGAAGCAAATCAATATCCACCAACATGCTAAGCCTGTAGGGTGGTATGCGAATTAATTTGGCTTAACTTGCTGTATAAACTATTTTTAGGAGGGCATGAGCATGGAAATAGCAGGAAACCGTCCCTCACCGAAGAAAGAAACAGCAGAAATTATGAATAAGTCAGTAAATGATTCAGCACTGGGAACCAAAAGTATTCCTTTACTATATTTACGGTTTGCTTTGGCAGGAATTATGGCGAATGCGATTCTTGGAGTGGTATCGATTGTCGATGGCTATTTCGTCAGCGGCTTTCAGGAGCTGGAAGTGGAAGGAATCGGAATTGGATTTACAATCATGGTTATTACCCGTATGCTTGGCGTTCTTTTTGGTATAGGAGCCGGAGCAGTCATTTCGCTTCGGCTTGGAAAAGGGAAAATCGAAGAAGCTAGGAGTATTATGGGACAAACTTTATGGTTTACTCTTTTCATCTCCACTTTGCTAGCTGTACTTGGATTGATCTTTGAAAATCAAATCATGACTTTATTCGGAGCAAGTCAGGATGCACTTCCATATGCGGTGAAATATAGCCGACTATTGTGGATTTCATTGCCAATAACGATATTGGCGGTTGTACTAAGTATTTTTACCAATATCGATGAAAAACCTGTATTATCAATGAACAGTTGGTTAGTTGCAGCGGTTGTTGCCGGAATTACAGAATGGATTATGGTAGTGAAATATGACATGGGGATGATGGGTTCTTCGTGGGCGAATACAATTTCACAATCGATCCCTGTTTTACTCATCTTTTATTTTTGGTTCGGTAAAACAAAGCTTAAGCCAAAAATAAAAGATATGATGATTAATCTTAAGACAATTGGTGAGGTGGCTTGGACAGGCTTTGCATCTTTTTCGAGTCAGTTCATGATGTTTTTTGCCATTATTATCTTCAATAACTTACTGCAAAGCTACGGTGGTGGGCTGCACGTTGCCGCTTTCACGATTCAAAACGGTTATATTACAAATCTGCTCGCCTTAGCAGCACTCGGTGGGATGACGGGACTTCAACCGATCATTAGTTATAATTACGGTGCGGGCAATCTTGATCGTGTTAAACAAGCAATTAAGATTGGACTCATTTTTACGGTTGCTTTCTTTTTGATTGCGACTGCTTTACTAATCATTTTTGCAGATCCGATTGTATCATTTTTTTCCGGCGGTAATCCTGAATTGCAGAAATTGGGTATTTGGACGACTGTTGTATTCAACTCTTTGTTTATGCTTAATGCAGTCAGCTTGCTTATATCCGGTTATTTCGAATCCCAAGAGAGAAACTGGACCGCAACGTTTATTAATGTTAGCAAAATGCTGTTGTTCTTGTTCCCATTTCTATTTATTTTCCCGAAATTCTGGGGTGTAGAAGGTATATGGTACGCAGGTCCTGCTGCTGAAATTCCAGGCGTTCTTATTGCCATATACTTCATGAAAAAAGAGTTCAAACGTTTAAAAGATACGAATGTTAAGACAGTACGTTTATAGAACCTATTCCTTCAAAATTATCTATAAGAAAGGGAGATGATCACCATGTTTTTTGCAAAAAAACTTACAGCAGAAGAAGCACAACAATTAGGTGTTGACACTTGGGAAGCATGGGTAGGCGAACCTAATAAAGGAACTTGGCATGTAGAAGAGCAGGAAGTTTTCTATGTGACAGACGGTGAGGTGTTTATTACTGTTGATGGAGAAACGTATCATATTACAAAGGACTGGGTCGTTTCTTTGGCTAAAGATCTTGTCTGTGAATGGGATTGCCCAGAATTTTTGAAAAAGAATTATAAAATGAACCATGAGATTATTTTGAAATAATGTGCAATTAGGAGCGCATCCAATCATTACAGCCGTATACTTTGCCTAAATATTTGTGGTTTATGGTACACAGCACCGTTATCCGATCATATGTCATATGAGTTTGCTGCTTACTTTATGTGATTAAAATTCAGAATATTTAAACAATATGAAGTTATTTGCTAATGAATTTAAATCAAAAAGCCGACATTGTTATCTCGAGTAATGCTGTTTTTACAGGCCCTTGCGGATTAGTCCATCCCTACTTATATCGCCATTATTAATATTAAGATCGCAGCCATTGGTTCCGAAATCTTAAAGATGGTTGATGGAGCTATCGTTTTTCAAGATGATTTAGAATGCAAGAAGGCCCCCTTATAAAGACAAAAAAACGGGTTGGAACAAACGTTCCTTTCCCGTTTTTAAATTAGACCATTATTATGATTTATTTTTGACTAAGCCGAACAGTAATACGTCTACAATAGAAGAGAGTGCTTCCGGTAAGGTAATATTATTTTCCATGTAAAAACGTTGATCAAAGATTGAATTTGTAGCATCTATAATCAACTTTATGGCGAGTGCTGTATTGATTTCATTGAGTTCACCTTGTTGAATCCCTTCTTCGATTAATAAACGCAGAGCTTCCCACTCGTTCAAAGCAGCATTCACTTTTGTCCATTGTTCGGGGTAATACCGTTTCATTTGTTCTAATACTTTAAAGTCATAAAATTCAAAATGGGAAGGCATTGCAGTACAAACCCCTCTGATTTTCTCAATTAGGCTTAAAGATGTGTCTTCCATGATTTGTTCTGTTTTTTCGTTTACTTCAGATAATGTTTGGTCAATGATTAATTCTAAAATTTCAGTTTTCGAAGAAAAATGTTGATAGAGGTATCGCTTGTTTACACCAATACGGTTTGCTAAATCATCCATTGTAAACTTCATGCCCTTATCATGAATCTCTTCAATAAAAGCTTTTATAATGCGTTCTCTCATTCCTAGTACTCCTTAAATTAGAAATTTGTTGAAAAGGTTATCTAAACTAAGTTACTCAACTTTCGCACCTTGAAAATTATTTTTAACCCTCGTCTGTGTCTGTGCCATATTCTCTATTGGGACATTTCCCTTATTGCCACATAACACCTTTTTTTAGCAGGATGGAAGCAACCAAACGCCCAATTAAAAATGGAAAGGTACATATCTTCCATGATACAGCACAACTTCCTGTCCGAAAAGGCACTTAACTCGACTACTCCATAACGTAGGATCCTTTTTTGAGCCAATTTGGCATTGCATATCGTTCGAGAATGCGAGGTTAATCACGTCATCTTCGTAGGTACACGTCACGGTTCGATATACTGTCAATCTGATCAAACACAACACGCCGGTCACGTTCCCGGAAGGCCTCCCGTGCAAATGAGAGATTTTGCATTACATCAATAGGGCGTATAAAAACAATTTTGAACTGGAATCCCCCTCGACCGATATATTCTTCACCACTAAATCAAAACAGTTATCCGGGTAAAAGTCCCGTGGTAGCTGTTTTGATTCATCCTTCCAATTCTGGCACCTGGTTGTTTGCTTGCATTTTTATGATAGTTGGATATATCTCCTGAACAAACAATACATCGATGAGTATAGTATAAGGATACTTGGTTCACCAGAGACAGATAAAAATGTTTACCCTGTCCGATCAACTATCGATTGAACAAGATAAACATTTACTTTTACACCTAATACTTTATTGCCTTGGGACTATCCAGCTTGATAGACGATCTCTCCATCAATGATCGTCATGTGAACTGGAAGATCAGCGATATCGGCAGGATCAGCTTGCAAAATGCTTCCGTCCAGGATTACTAGATCGGCCAGTTTTCCAACTTCGATGCTCCCTTTGTGTTGTTCGTCAAAGCTCGCGTAAGCTCCATTCCATGTGTAAGCCCGGATCGCCTCTGTTACGGAAACAGTTTGGTTTCTTCCAATCTCCTGTCCCTGCTTGCTCTTCCGGTTCACCGCCGCTTGAATTCCGAATAGCGGACGATAATCGGTCACTGGGCTATCGGAGCCCGCAGCTGCAATAATGTTATTTTTAAAAAAGTCACGAAGTGGATACATTTGATTCACCCGCTCTCCGTAGTTATGGACGTATCCATTTCCATATTCATAGAAGAAAGCAGGGTTAGGTATCGGGATGACACCAAGCTGTTTCATCCGTTCAATTAGATCCGGTTCTGAAATCCCTGCATGTTCAATACGTGGTCGGGCATCTGGACGAGGATATTCCTTTAGGGCGGCCTCTATACAATTCAATACCATTTCAATTGCACGATCTCCCTGCGCATGGGCTGTAATCTGGAATCCTTTCTTATGAGCCTCTATTAATCGTCGGTTTAGTTCTTCCTGTGTATAGTACAAAATACCGTAATCCTCTGGGTTACTTGTATACGGCTTACGGGTAGCAATGGTCGGTCCGCTGCTGCTGCCATCCGTGAACAGCTTTGCCGGTCCGATTTTAAACCGGTCATTCCCTAGGCCTGTTACCATTCCGGCGTTAATCATGCTTTCCAAAAATAATTCGGGGTTGTCTAATGCGCAGACCATCGCATAAATGCGCACTTTGACCAAGTCTTGACGAACCGCCTCATGTATCGCTCGAAACCCCTCGGAGTCATTGCAACCTGCATCATGGATACTGGTAATCCCAGCCGCTACAAAATCGGCAGACGCTAACGCCAAGGCTTGGGCTATTTCTTCTTCGGAGTAGGTTACTTTATTGGCAATTTGGAAATGAGCCGTTTCAATTAAACGACCTGTAAGCTCTCCCTCGGCGCTGTGTTCAATCATCCCACCTTTAGGATTGGGCGTATCCTTGTGAATACCGAGGATTTCCAGTGCTTTTGAATTGACCACCGAAATATGGTTACACGCGCGTATAATGATAATCGGGTGTTCCCTTGAAATCTGATCTAATTCTTCTCTAGTCGGATACCGCTGTTCCGCGACTTTGGTCTCATTGAAACCCCAAGCCCGCACCCATTTTTCTGCCGGGAGCCCGGACGCTTTTTTACGTAAATCCTGAAAAATATCCTGTAGGGAATGAATATGTGTAGCTTTGCAGCTTACCCCCAGCTTGTCTATGCCATACGAGGAAATGTGCAAATGTGAGTCGATAAATCCCGGCAAGAGGCTTTTCCCTTTCAAATCAATTACCGTTGTCTGCGGACCGATAAGACGCTTAATCTCCTCTGAGGTACCGACGGCGATGATCCGGTTCCTTTTTACCGCAATCGCTTCTACTATTCGATTCTGTTCATCTACCGTAATAACCTCGCCATGAAGAAATACGATGTCTGGCATTCTTAAACCCCCTTATTCTCTTGTAAAACCGCATTATTATCATTGTACAACTCATGCCAATATTTAAATTATTATGTCTTAGATTGGTGTATTGTTCTTGAGCGTCCTCTAGTTTCTCATCGATCATATTTGCGATAATAGGCAAATTGCTCTTCCTGTTTATTTGAAAGAAACATTTTTGTGGGGGATACCGAATGCAAAAATGTATAAAAAATTTTTGCTACTACTTGATTTACGGGGAATCTTCTATTAGAAATCAAGTGGTATACCCATAGTAACTAAAAACGTTATTATAGTTACAAGTTAATTATACTGAATATAAAGAATTATTCAATACTTTTTAGGTCTGGTGCAAGGAATCTAACAAACTTGGACATACTGTGTAGATTTACAATGAAAAGTGACCCATCCCTAAAATAAAAAATACAATTCTCTTATAACGAAATGAGAGGAGTTTAAGCAAGGGGGCGACCATTCGAGCACTAAAACAAGAAGGACATTCTATTCGATCTATTATCAAATTATTAAATGTCTCAAGAAATACAGTAAGAAAAGCATTAAAAGCAGAGAAAGGCCCTATTTATTAAAGGAAAGAAAAAGAAGATAAGTTAATTGTTCCATTCGAAGAGATAATTCGAAAATATGTAGGTGAAGGATTAATGGGAACTGTTTATTCGGATCTACTTATCATAGTGTGAGAGTTTTGAAAATACTTTTTATATGGGTTAAAAGGTAATAAGAGAATTTAAGTTGAATAAAAAGAGAGTGTAGAATTTTCTATTCAAAACAATTTGCATCAATTTACTTATATACCAAAACTCGGTTGGTTAACCTGGTAAAAGGAAGGTGTAATTTTGAAGAAATTTATCTTAGTGCTACTACTCTTGGCTAATGTTTGCTATATAGTAATTTATTTTACTAATTTCGAAGTTTTTGCTCCCAACTCTGTATGGATCGTCTTTTTTATCATTAGTTTATGTCTATCTATTCTTTATTTATATCGTTCGAGAAAACAATCTGGCTATAATCCATATTTAGCAATTGCAGTTTTAGTTACAGGTATTAGTTCTTTAGGTGCTTATGGTTTTCGATATTTTTTATCTCATCTTATGGGGTAACAGTTATTCAACTATCGAGTGCTGAATTTAATAGTAAAGGCATTTAAAAAAGTTTGCAGTTAAATTTATCGAAAGCTTTTTTGTGGTGTTTAGTGCGTAATTCTCACTGCGGATTTATATGCTAAAGAAGTTTGTTATGTTTCTTCATAGAAAAAAGCAATCGGTTGAATTATAAAATTTGAAATCAAACCCCATACGCCAAACATAACAAATTTATTAGCGGTTTCAATGGAACTCATAAAAATTAAAAAAAAATTAGTACATAAACAAGAAAGTATATCAGAAAAGATTTTTTTGTTACATGTAATGTTGTATTGCAGTGTGTACAAACAAGCTTATAGGAGTTGTTTCGTAAAAAGAGGATTTTCTTCTCTATTTTTTTTACGGCATTTAGGACATGTCTTCATTTTTATTTCACCTCATCGCTGCCTAATTTAAAAATCGTGGGATTCTTTGTATAAATAAGAAAAGGGGCAGAATAGATTCATTCTTTTCTTTCAAATATATACGATGATTATAATTGAAAATTCTAACTCAATAAAAATGAAGCCTTTACTAAAGGCTTCATTTTTGTATCATAAGAAGTATATTTTTCCTAATAGAAGGAGCATAAATATAGCCACCCAAAAGGTAAGCATAAATGTAGCTTTTTGTTTTATTTGATAAGCTCTCACTGCTTGAAGTACGGTCATTACAAATAGTAGAATCATTAAAATATTGGAGCTGATTGATTCGGTGATAAAACCATAAACAGAGACAATAAGAACAGCTACAGCACTTAATAATGACAAGGTTTGAATCAGTTTTGATAATGTCATCATATATCCCCTTTTTGGTGAATGATTCCATAATATATATTCAATTAGACAAATCGATATCCCTAAAAGATATTTATGACAAAGAGCCATGTTTTTCATTATTTCCATTATCAATATTCCATCAATGTATACTGGCATTTTTCATACTTTGTAATCTTATTAGGTCTTCAGTGTTACTTTCATCTGTCCTCAAAGCGTAGATGGACGAATTTCAGCATCTTTATAAAATCAACGATTCGTACCATTACACGTGTGCTGCCTTCCCATTGTTTTTTTGTAGGTATTCCTTTAAAGAATGATTCACAGCTTAATACCTTTATCTTTGGTGACCATTTTTCCAGAGATTTTGGATTATTGACGTAAAAGTACATCATGGCGCCTTTGTTGCCAGACTTTTGAACTGTGCGGTTTGAAAGTTCCAGTGCAAATTTTGATTCCGCGTCGAAATATAACTCGCCGCCAGGAAAGCGCTGTGCCATGGTGGAAAACATTTCTTTAAGTTGATTTTCCTGAAAGTAATAAAAAACTCCTGCTGAGACGAAGAGTATTCCATCATTCTCATTAAACTTAATATCGTCAAACCACGAAATATCAAAAAAAGATTTGGCAATACTGATATTTCTCGGGGAATCTGCAATTAAGGTCTTACGAAAAGCTATTGCATCGGGCAAATCGAGATTATACCAATTGATCGTACCGTTGTCGATTCTTGGAAAAGTGGTATCTAACCCAGAGCCGATGTTCACAATGGTAGCCCGGGGGTGCTTAGTGATAAAGTTTCGGATTGTGTCATCAATTTTACGAGCACGAACGATGTAGGTTATCCCGCCGTATTCACCAAAGGTTTTGGCTATATCTGTAAAATCAAAATCAGATCTTTTGATAATGTTAATAGCTTCCTTGTCATCCAAAATTTCTGGATTTTTCTCACTGCCAATGGCACGTCCCCATAGGGGGATGAGCATTGTGCCTTGAACTGATTGTAAATCTATCATTTTTTCCATAAAAATCCTCCGTTTCAAACTGCTGTATCAGAACTCCTGTTGTACTAGAAGATAAATCAATAATAGTGTTATTTGTGAAAATAAATTCAGCCTATTCTTACGTAAGGGATTTTGTGTCCAATTCCATTAATCGAAACACGTTCTCTTTACTTCATGATTAATTATCCTCGACCATTTTTGCTAGCATTCTATTTGTTTTATGTAATCCGTACAACAAGTCACGCCGATCTTCATCCGAAAGTTTTTCAAGATTATCCGTGAAATTGTTATATATCTGTTTCCATCGTTCATGTTGCACATCTTCTGCTTTTTTCGTTAGCGAAATTAAAATTGCTCGTTTATCTGAATCATCTTGTTTCTTAGTTATATAGCCATCTTTCTCCAAGTTACGTACTGTTACACTGAGTTGTTGCTTAGGTATATTTAAATCATGAGCTATCGTTTTCAAATTTACGGGCTTACTTTGCTGGGAAACATACTCAACTACATGTTGTTCTATATGCGTAAATTCTGATGATTTTTCGGATAATAACTTGAAAGTTCCAAACATATTCATCAACAGATTCAAGTATTCGTTTAATAAATCTTTATCGCCCATCATTGTTCTTCCTCCATCAATTTAGTAAATATTATATTACTATTTTTCGGTAAAATAAACGTTTTCTTCTGTTTATTGTAAATGATTGTTTACAAAATGAGGGAGTAATATAATGAGCTGTTATGTTAATTTCACATGAATACAATATATTTTTTCTGTGTATTACATGATAAAATGGAATATAATGGGGGTGAGTAAGTAATGGAAGTGCTGGTAGAAGTGTTGAAATACGTTACATATATATTAGTCATATTTAGTGTTTTATTTGTTATCATACGTAGGAATT
The DNA here is from genome assembly GCF_055814245.1 of Bacillus sp. EA-CB0995. NCBI lineage: Bacteria > Bacillati > Bacillota > Bacilli > Caryophanales > Bacillaceae > Bacillus > Bacillus sp. EA-CB0995. Next base: position 2,070,255 of record NZ_CP169269.1, read on the forward strand.
ATCTATATCCGTCTAACTCTTTGCTTCTCTTTTTTGGATTGGGAGGTGCCATAGCATCAACAAGAGGGAACTCGATGTTTAATATGTTTTTTATGCTTCTCTGTGATGCTGTTGTTTTCCTATCCGTCCTTTTTATCATGAAAGATATACGAAAGTTTCGTAACAAGACAGCTGAATAGAACTTGTTTTCAGATGAGAGAGTTGTTATACATACTCTCATTTTTTGTTTAGTCTTATATTAGAGGTACATTCAACTAAATATTACATTTTCTACGTTAAGACATTTACTGGAAATGGAATTATTGATTTTCTTACACTTAGGATTTTTTTACCATAATCTCTCGTTTTTAGTGAAATTAAAGATACGTTTTTTCTTACTAAATAAGAGCATGTTTTGGTTAATCTTTTTTATTAAAAGAGAAGGGGAGATAAAACAGGGTAAATCTATACTATTTTTTCTTAAAGTCTTCTAAAGGGCTCTTATTGCTTAGTTCAACGAAGAAAGGAAAAAGTAATAAAAAGAGGCAACGTAAAATTTCACTTGAAAAACGAAAGGTTTCAGCTGAAATATATTGTCTTTGATTACAATACGGACAATCCTTACCATCATTTTGAAAAAAAGAGACCATACATCTTTTGCTTTCCATTTCGCCTTACAATTTGTACAACGAGTCATAATACTCCTCCTATTCTTTTAACCCATTTTTTATATTACAATTTGTGTGGTTTCCGAAATATACCATTTAATTATACGTAAAATGGTAGGTTGTGTTAATTGAATATATAGCATACAACTAAAATCTCTTCTATTTAATCTTACTTTTTGATAAGGGCGTGGATGATTGAGTTCTCTCATCTTTTATAGGTTCTTTCTGTCTTGGTATATTGTTTTCGATATTCAACAGGAGAATGGAAAGGGAATTTCAAGAGAACATAACCATTCGTAGATGAAGGATAAAGCTTCACTGAAATTAATTTCTGCTTTTGTGACTTAAGTTAACTCAAAATACTAACTAAACATGAAGAAAGGAGTTTGTTATATTGGAAGATTATTATTGGGATAAAAGGTTGGATTATTTAAGGAGTACAAGAGATTTATATTATAACGATGACTATTTAGGATTTTTAGTGAATTCAGTTTGGAAAATTTCCAAACCTGTACATATTATTGATTTTGGATGCGGGTATGGATATTTAGGACTAAAACTGTTGCCTCTGTTACCGCTAGGTTCAAGATATACAGGCATTGATAAAGGACAGCAATTGATTCATACAGCAAAGAGTCTGTTTCAGGACCTTCCATATGAAGCTGAATTTATTGTAGCCGATGTGACTGAAATTGAATTAGAGAGTAAGTATGACATAGCAGTGTGTCATGCATTTTTATTACATATGGCCGATCCGATAAAAATGCTGCAGAAAATGATTCATTCAGTCATTGATGAAGGTAATATCATATGTTTTGAACCGCACTGGATTTCCAATATGTCTTCGTACAACCTTAACAAACACGACCAATCAGAAATTATTCAGCTTGGTTTTCTTCAAAAACTGTTTGAAGAAGATACAAAACGAAATGGAAAAGATGGAAACATCGGGATTAAGTTACCGACCTATATGAGCGAATTAGGTGTAAAAAATATTGATTGCCGAGTTAGTGATAAGGTTAATTTTCTTGATTCTAATATAAATGAAACAGATAAACAGAGATTATATGATTCACTTAAAGAAGAAGGATTAGGTACAGCTCCTACTGAAAGGAAAGAATTTATTGAGCATCTAATCAATCGAGGGGCTACATTTACCGAAGCACAGGATCAGTATGAAGCAGAACTACGATTTTCTAAAGTATTTAATATTCATTCCTCTTTAATCTACGCTCCAAGTATGAAAATTACTTTTGGAGTGGTAAAAAAATAAGAAACATAGGTTTTAGAATTCAAAATGAAGAAAACTGCTTATTTATCATATCTGGCGAGCAGACCCCCATCTCAAGCGCGAAACGGTAGGTGGGGGTAGTTCAATTTATCTATCAAGATGGGATGGACGAGGCCCCTATGATCTTAATTCGCACTAATGTGCTATTTTTCCTATTTTTAGCATCACTTGGCTTTTTATGTTTCGATATCACCAAAATCGTGTAAGATAAGTTATGACTTTACAAATAGCACGGCCGATTTTACTTGTCGGCCGTGTTTTTATATGTTTTGGTCTATATTCATTGTTATTAATTTTGAATCAAAAAAGGAAATTACCATTTTATGTAGAAAATGATAATTCTATAAATTGTCATATTATTTTGAAAGGAGGTGTACACTATGAAGTTCGGCAGTATTCTTATTGGAATGATTATTCCGTTTGCAGCTATTGTTGGTGTTTTACCATTTATTGCATCATCTGATATAAGCATCATGGGGTTCCCAATCATTTATTTTTGGATTTTTCTATGGCTGCCGCTTACCTCGCTTTGTCTTTGGTTATCTTGGATGTTGTATGATCGTCATAATCTGAAGGGGGATTTATAGAAAAGGGGATACCGTATGTCACTTATTATTTTTTCTGTTATCATACTTTCTACTATTCTGTATGCTGTATATTCAAGACAGAAGAGTGAGCAAATCAGCGTAGAGCAATATTTAGTAGGAGGCCGACAATTTAACGCTATATTGCTATTTTTCTTAGCTGTGGGTGAAATCTACGGTGTAGGTACGATTTTAGGATTTCCAGGTGGTGTATATGCAAAAGGGCCAAGTTATGGAATATGGTTTTTAGGGTATATTTTATTGGCTTATGCTGTCGGCTATTTCTTTGCACCTTTAATTTGGAGGGCAGGTAAGCAGTACGGTGCTATGACCATAGCGGATATTTTTAAAAGTCATTACTCGCACCGAGGTCTGGAATTGACTGTTACCATAACAGCCCTTATTTTTTTGATTCCATGGGCTCAATTACAATTCGAAGGGTTGGTTGTTTCTTTAAATGCACTGGGGTTTCACTTATCAGCTCCTGTAGCGACTATTATCGCTGGAGTTATGGCTTATATATACATATCGGTATCAGGTGTCAAAGCACCGGCTATTATTTCTATCGTAAAAGATATCCTGATGTTTCTTGCTATTGTGATTGTAGGCGGAGCAGTTTTACACAAGGTTGGCAGTGTGTCCCACCTATTTGAAATGGCGAAACAACAGGGGGCTTTAGTCAAAGTTGACAAACCAATGGATATGAACTTTGCCATTTCAACTATCATTTTTCAAGCATTTGCATTTTATGCAGTTCCTCATGTTACAGGTGTGTTTTTTACTGGTCGTTCTGAACGAGCGGTAAAAAAAGCACAGATTGTCATGCCGCTCTATATGTTCATGTTTCCGTTTTTAATCATCATCTCGTATTTTGCTCTAGCTACAATACCAAATCTAGACAAACCTAACAGTGCATTTATGGCTACGGCAATTTCTCTGCTGCCTCCATGGTTAATTGGCGTCATTGCAGCAGGAGCAGTGTTATCAGGTATTGTAGTGCTATCTATGATTAGTCTCGTCATTGGTGCTTTAGTTTCCCGTAATCTTATAAAGAATATATCGGAACAAGCACAGCTAAAATCAATTAAAGCTGTAGTCATCTTATACTTACTGCTATCTATGGCCATAACGATTTTTGCCCCTAGCTTAATGATATCTCTTGTTAATACAGCTTATTATGGATTTGGACAGATTCTTCCAGGATTTATCGGTGTTTTCTTTATCCGTAAACTTACTCCAATTGGAATTGCCGCAGGTATTCTTGTCGGAGATGTGGCGGTACTTGGAATGAGTATAGGGAAAATTAGTATTTACAATATAAATATCGGCCTTATTGCTCTTCTATTAAATGGAATCGTTGCATATGCAGTCAGTGTGTTATTTAAAAGAAATCCAATCTTCGTATCTCCCATCACAAAACAAGACAATTCTAGTCAGCCTTCAATTTCGTCACAAAAACATGTGGGGAGCTAATCTTAAATATATTTTTTAGAATTACATGAAAGTTTTCAGTATTCATAGTTACACTTTTCTAATGGATAAGGAGTGTGTCGCAAAGCTACAATAAAATATACGTAATTATTTTCACTAAACATAAATATACTGTGACAAAGTTATTTGATAAATATCCATTTTGCATTAAAAATAGGAAGCTGATATAATGCAGCTTCCTATTTCAATTTAATTTTGTATTGGTGTATGCTTGATTTTCTAAAAGATATCCCAATCAGTGAAAAAATAATTGAGGCAATCATAAAAGGCCAAAACATCAATTGTATCCAATTAATCTCCATTCTCCAGCCTCTTTCAATGACATGCATATTTCTATACTTCAATTTACAGTTAAAATCCTTTAGGTATGATAGAAATGTATTTTTTACTCCTTTGAAATTCATATTATTAGGATTATCTATAGTAAAATATTGATATGTAATAGGAGATACATAATAAGAATCTGATAGCGGGTTTGGGGAGGGATTTGAATGTCAGATAAAATTATTGTAGTACCTTATAAAAGTGAATGGACAAGAGAATTTCAAGATCTAGGTGATTCGCTAAGAGCTGTTTTAGAGGACGTTGCGATAAGAATTGACCATATTGGTTCTACATCAATACCTGGTTTAGCGGCAAAACCAATTATTGATGTACAAATTTCTGTAAGAACATTAGAATTATTGGATTCTTTTAGGGAACCTCTAGAAAGTTTAAGGTTCATTCATAGGGCGGATAATTCAGATCGTTCTAAACGTTATTTTCGTGAAGCTCCTGGTAACAAGAGAACGCATATACATGTGAGACGCGAAGGGAGTTGGCCTGAGCAACTTGCGCTCTTATTTAGAGATTATATGCGCAATCATCCAGAAGACTGTAAACGATATGAAGACTTAAAATATAAACTAGCTAAAGAATACGTAAATGATCGAGGTATGTATACGGAAGCAAAAGATCCTCTAATTTGGGAGATTCTTAGAAAAGCGGATAAATGGAGTCAAAATACGGGATGGATTCCTCAAAAATCAGATGCGTAACAATCGCTTAAGTAAGGGGACGAAAGAATGGTTAAAGCTGTTATTTTCGATTTAGATGGAACTCTATTAGATAGAGATAGTTCTCTTAAACTCTTTATTAAAGATCAATATAAGAGGTACATCAATGAACTAAAACATGTACCTGAAGAGCTATATGTAAATCGATTTATTGAATTAGATAATAAGGGCTATGTTTGGAAAGACAAAGTATATGAGCGATTACTCCAAGAATATGTTATCTCTAGTTTAACTTGGGAGCAGCTGTTAGAGGATTACATAAGCAACTTTCAACATCACTGTATTCCTTTTTCTAACATGGAGTACGTATTACAAGAGCTTAAAAATAGCGGGATATTATTAGGTATGATCACAAATGGATTCACTGAATTCCAGCTACTGAATATTCGTGCTCTAGGGATTGATAAGTATATGGATGTCATATTAGTTTCAGAGCAAGAAGGACTTAAAAAACCTCAAGCTGAAATCTTCATAAGAGCTTTAGAAAAATTAGGTGTCACTCCTGAAGAAAGTGTGTACGTAGGCGATCATCCAGAGAATGATGTAATAGGAGCTCGGAATGTGGGAATGCATGCAATATGGAAGAAGGATGTATTTTGGGGAAATCCGTTTACAGATGAACATGTAATCGATGATTTAAAAGAGTTATTATCCATAGTTAATATTGTTACTAGGGAACTGTGACAAAGTTATTTGATAAATACCCATTTTGTATTAAAAAATAGGAAGCTGATATAATTCAGCTTCCTATTTCAATTTTTCTGATTTCTCCATTAATCTCGATTGATATGTTTTTCCCCAATTCCTCATTTGGACAATAATCGGCTCTAGCGTTCTTCCGAAATCAGTTAAAGAATACTCTACTTTAGGGGGAACCTCTGGATAAACTTTTCTATGTACAATTCCGTCATTTTCTAGTTCGCTTAATTGTAAAGATAACATTCGTTGTGTAATGCCGGGGATTAATCTTCGCAACTCATTGAAACGCTTTTTTCATCTAATAGATGATACAAAATAACACCTTTCCATTTTCCGCCGATAACATCTAGTGTTATTTCAACAGGACAACCCTCCTGGCAACCATAACCGCTTTTTCTATTCCTCATAAATATAGCACTCCATAGTAATATTTATATTGATGGTAACACTAATGATACTATACTACATGAATGTGCCTTCTTACATAATTTAATTTTGTTATCTATAATTGAAAGGGAAGACAGATTTTCTGAAGTGGAGGAAATGAACATGAAAGCAATTGGTTTATTAGAATATTTACCGATCGAAAATGAGAACAGTTTGATTGATATTGAATTACCAAGACCTATACCGAAAGGAAGGGACTTACTAGTTAAAATCCATGCCATTTCTGTTAATCCCGTTGATACAAAAGTTCGAGCGCCAAAAGATAAGAAAGAAGAAGAGCCGAAAATACTTGGATGGGATGCCAGTGGCATTGTTGTAGAAGTCGGGGAAGATTGTACATTATTTCAACCGGGTGATGAAGTTTTCTATGCAGGGAGTATTACAAGACCTGGTACATATAGTGAATATCATGTAGTAGATGAAAGAATTGTTGGAACAAAACCGAAAAATTTAACTCACGCACAATCAGCTGCTGTACCTTTAACAGCTATTACAGCATGGGAAGGAATATTTGAACGTTTAGCAATTGATTTTAATAATAAGGAAAAGAATAAATCCAAAAATATTTTAATCATTGGCGGTGCAGGTGGTGTTGGTTCTATTGCGATACAATTAGCGAAATGGGCGGGTCTTAACGTCATTACAACAGCCTCTCGAACTGAAACGAAAGATTGGGTGAAAAGCCTAGGTGCTGATTATGTGATCAATCACCATAAATCATTTAAAGAACAATTGTCACAGATTGAAATAGCAGAAGTCGATTACATTTTTTGCTTAAATAATACAGATCAACATTGGAATGGCATGGCAGAAGTAATCAAACCACAAGGTGGGATTTGTTCTATTGTAGAAAATGAGAAACCATTAGCATTAGGTTTATTAAAAAGTAAAAGTGCTACATTTGTTTGGGAATTCATGTTTACACGACCTATGTACCATACAGAAGATATGATTAATCAACACCTTTTATTAAATCATGTTAGTGAATTGCTTGAGCAAAATACGATTAAGACGACATTAAACAAGACGTTATCGCCAATTCACGCTGCTAATATTAGAAAAGCGCATGCGATGATTGAAACAGGAAGTACGGTTGGGAAAATCGTATTAGAAACATTTTGAAACTATAAATGAATAGTGATATATGGAAAATGGAGCTGTATGTATTACGGCTCCATTTTTACATGGATAAAAATTTATTATGTTTATCTTTTCCGAAAATAAACGGTCTGTTCTTTTCTAATTTTATAGGGTCGCTCATATGTATATTATTTTAGAGAAAACACCTTATAAGTAATATTTAATCACTGTAGAAGAGTGAGTTTCTTCACTTTCAAAATTTTTATGGTAGTAAGGAAGGAAAACAAGGGGGCGGTGAGAAAGAGCGTTATAAGGGGTGCAATTTACATATATCAAGCGGGAGGGAATTGTATGTATATTTTTATCGGGATTGGAATTTTAATTGTGATCCTTGTTTTTTTATTAGCAGAAAAATTCGCTCCAAATTCAGCTATGATGGTAAGTTTTCAAGGGAAACAACTGAAAAAATTTCTTCTAGGACTTACGATTATTTCTATCTTTTGTACAGCTTACGGAATATATCATAAAATGACGTATAAACTCCCGTATATTGATATTACAGTAAATAATGAGAAATATACTGTTTTTGGAAACATTGGAGAGTTAGGGTATTATTCGGATACATTGATTAAAAAAGGGCAAGAAATGCAAATGTATATAATACTTTGGAAAGATATTCACCCAGCAGATGTTCGAATGTTCATCACGTATCCATCTGGAAAAGAAGAAGTTTGGGAACCTAAAATGTCTTCGCTTACGGCTGAATCTATACAAGACTTGAATCAGGAATTTAAAATAAAAGAAATTTATCGAAAAATTGGCAAGAAAACTCCATCTTCAAAACGTGCAGGGCATAGCCCAGTTTAAGGTGGAGATGAAATGTCATCGCATTTGTAAAAATATTTTTGTAGCACGGCGAATATATGTTCTTTTTGGTTGTTTTGTAGTATCATGAAGGAAAGAAGAGAGGAGGTGAAAATCATTGATGAAAGAAAAAGAATATGCAACCTATCAAATTTGGATTAAGAAAGGTCACAAATTGCACGCCTACTTCATGGAAATGTGTCAAAATGCAAAAAATCTCTACAATACAACAAACTTCTACATTCGCCAAGTGTATACGGCTTTACGTATAGAAAAAACTTTACAGCCACTTCAACAAGAAGTTCTCCATACATTACAAACACATATTGAAACCATGAATCAAAATCAACTTCATGCGTATCAAAAACGTGTACAAAAACAAAAAGAAAAACCTGTGAAAGAACAGAAAGAAATGAAATGTAACTTGTTTACATTCCCGACAAAAGAGAAATCGTTCTTATCGTATAACTTCCTAGATTGTTTGTTTAAAACGATGAAACAACAAGATTATATGAATTTGCCAGCGCAAACGAATCAAGCAGTTATGAAGAAGTTATATCAAAACTGGAAATCATTCTTCACTTCCATCAAGGCATACAAGAAACATCCTTCCACCTTTACTGGCAGACCTCGCATTCCAAAATATATCAAATCATCTATGAAAGAAATTGTATTCACGAATCAAGTATGTAAACTCCAGGATAAATACATTCGTTTTCCAAAAACAAGCATAAAATTAAATATCGGTAAATTGTTTGGGCATATCGAAAATCTGAAAGAGGTACGTGTTTCTCCTGCTTACGGAAAGTTTAAAGTAGAAATTGTAACAGAAAAATCTGAGCCAGCACCTGAGCATGTCGACAATCATCGCTATATGAGCATTGATTTAGGTATCAATAACGTTGCAACCATCATAACGAATACAGGGGCTACTCCTGTGTTAGTAAAGGGCAATGTAATTAAAAGTATCAATCAATACTACAACAAACAAAAGGCCTATTTACTAGGAATTCTTCGTCAAGGAAAAGAACCAAAAGAAGGACCACACACATCAAACCGTTTAGAGAGGCTTCATGAAAAACGGTTTCTCAAAATCAAAGACTTCTTTCACAAAATCAGTTACCACATTGTTCATTTCGCAGCTCAACATGAGATCTCTATGATCATGATAGGGAAAAATACATCATGGAAACAAAACAGTGATATGGGAAAAAGACAAAATCAATCCTTTTGCCATATCCCGCATAATCTACTCATTGAAATGATCACATATAAGGCGCATCGACAGGGTATTACTGTACAAGTCGTGGAAGAATCGTATACAAGCAAGGCCTCCTTTCTAGACAATGATGATATCCCCACTTACGGTGAGAAAGACATCTCTGTATTCAGTGGAAAACGTATCAAACGTGGCTTGTATCGTACGAAAGAGAACAAACTACTGAACGCAGATGTGAATGGTTCCTATAATATCTTAAAAAAAGCAGTTCCAAAGGCGTTTGCCGATGGAATAGAGGGGTTGTGCCATCAGGCAGCTGTGTCAACTCCACTCGTGTTAAGCATCTCTTGAAGGTGATACACGAGAAACCCCCACTTCAAGATCCGAAGGAGATAAGTGGCGGGAGTTTTCATGAGTTGTCTCCTTATACGTTTAAAGAAGCAGGAAATGTAAAAATAACTTTAAAAAATGGAGCGAATGTGATTGGAAGTATGCCTGTGAAAGTGAAAGAGTCAAAATAATGATTCTTGAATTAACTGTGGATACAATTTGCTTCTTTTTATGCAGCGGCTTAGAAATAAGAAAGAGGGGATGAATATTGGATTATTTAGTCATACATAGGTATAGAACGAATTATCCTAATCCTATTACATTAGTGAAAGGGAAGTTATTCATTATAGGTGAAAAATACACTGGACCAGAAAAATGGGAGAAGTGGTACTAAAGATATTAAAACTGATAACAAGAGTAAAAGGGTAATAGATATTATTTATGTATTATATCTATTACCTTTTATTTTTTATATAATTAGATTTAATTGATGATTTACAAGAGTTGTTGTCCAAAATGAATACATTCCAAAGAGTTTAATACAGCAAAGGTACAGAGAAATACAAAAAAGCTAAATTGAACATGTAGATAAAATGTATTGGAGGGATTGGATTGTTCATAAGAGAGGCAACAGAAAAAGACGCAGAGGGCATTTTATTTATTCGAAAAAGCATTATCTCTCAAAAGGAGTTTTTTATTCCTACAAGTGAAGAATTTCATGTAGATACTGAAATGCAGCGAAAGAAAACAATTACAAATAGTCAGCAGGGCGGTGTAACATTCGTTGCGGAAGATAGTGGACGTATTGTCGGTTTTTTAACATTTAACAGAAACACAATGAAGCGCTTAAATCATACTGGCTCATTTGGAATGGGGATTTTTGCTGATTATCGCAATCAAGGTGTAGGAACAAAAATGCTTTTACAATTAGTAGATTGGGCAAAAACACAAGATGGCATAGAAAAAATTTGTTTAGGTGTTTTATCAACAAATAAACGAGCGATAAAGGTATATGAAAAAATAGGTTTCAAAGAAGAAGGTAGAGAGAAAAAGCATATTAAATTTGAGAACGGACAATATGCAGATAATATTATAATGGCATTGCATTTAAAAATAGAATAAAGGGGAATTTCAATGACATTCCCAATTCTAGAAACCGGTCGTTTAAGTTTAATCGATATAAACCATATATATATATATATGGTATTGTTTCACTTGAAGAGGTAACATGTTATCTCTAATATTATTCCTTCTCAGAGAATAGAAAACCACAAAAAATGAAAATAAGAGGAGATATTTTGAATCAAAATAAACGAGTACAAAAAGAAAAAGGGCTATCAACCATACAGAAAATGAAAAAATGGGCTAAAGATTTAAAGAAACAACTTTTTGTGCTGTATTTAGCATATCGAGATGAAAGGGTTCCTTGGTATGCTAAGTTATTTACAATACTTGTTGTTGCTTATGCTTTCAGCCCTATTGACTTAATTCCGGATTTCATTCCAATCTTAGGGTATCTTGACGATCTCATTCTTGTTCCTTTAGGCGTTTACTTGGCGTTAAAGCTTATCCCTGAAGAAGTATTAGAGGATTGTAAAAGGAAGATAGAAGGACAATCATCTATGAATAAACCTAAGAATTGGATAACAGGATTTCTTATTATTATCATTTGGCTAATTGTTTTCGTATGGATTGTAAACCTTGTTTTATCCTATATGAATTATTAAAGTGTCCTCGTTTTTTGTTGATTCCTTGTTACTAATAGATTTAATTAGATATCTACCAAGAGTAAATATTACTTATGTGGATTTGAAATAAAGTCGTACCGTTTATAAAAAATTGCACCTTTATACCCCTTTAGATAATCTAAAGGGGTATATTTATAGTAAAAAGGAAAAGAACATCTGGAATTGAAAGATCGATTAAGGAACTGTTGAGTGACAATAAGTTGTTTCGTTAAAGGTTCATATTGTTGAAGATGAACTGTGAATAAAAATCAAAATACATAGTTAAGGAAGTGGATGGATGAATTTATTAACTGTTACTGAGGAATTTTTTAATTATGTAAGGGAGTTTTTACTTTTAAGATTTATACTATTTGCTTTGGTCCTCATGACTTTGTCCTTTGTCATAAACCGTATTATTGATTGGTTCTTTAGGAAGTCAAGCTTTTTTGATGAAGAAGTAGAACAGACGATTCAAAGTGTAATTCGTTCAATTTTAAGGTATGGAATTTTAATCAGTCTTGTTTTTTTCTAATTAGTCAATTTGTAGATATAAAAGGTATTCTTGCAGGTGCAGGGATTGCCGGAGTTGTCATCGGTTTTGCTGCACAACAGATGCTAAAAGATGTTATATTAGGGTTCGCAAGATTAACGGACAAAGAGTTTCGTGTCGGCGATTTTGTTACTTTTAACGGAACAAGTTCAGGTACCATTGAGGAAATCGGTATTCGCTTTATGCAAATTCGTGAATGGTCGGGAAAACTCCTTACCATCCCACATGGAGAGATTAGAACGATACAAAATTTTAACAAAGGCTGGATGCGGGTTCTTGAACGGATTACGGTAAGTTATCAGGAAGATCCTACAAGAATAAAGGAATTGTTAGAAAAAGTATGTGTTATCTGCAATGAAAAATTGGAACAAAGCCTATATAGGATAGAGGATGAGGCTGTTGAATCATTTCAATATGTTGGTGTTACAGACTTAAATCCAAATCTTAAATATGTTGGGTATGAATTTTGTATTGTAGGTTTGGTTAAACCTGAGGAGTATTTTGAAACCTCCAGGCAAGTAAGGTTTGAACTAATGTCTATATTCCATGAGAATCAAGTACAAATGCCTGCAGCGAATATGTTCGTTCATACTGAAAAATTACAGGAGATTCCTGGAGAGCAGCTTTCACCAAGCAGGTAAAGAAAACTAGCTGATTGGAGAACCTAGGTCAGTTCATGAGGTGTGATTGGAAATTATATTTAGAATTTGGGTTTGTAGACCGGCAGATTTCGATGAGCTTAAGGGGTTAAACAATTCCTCCTAAAAAAAAGTAACTTCCGCACTCGGGCGCAATTCTGTAGCAAGAATTGTGCTTATTCTTTATGTATCGGGACAAATTCTTGAATAACTAATTGTGGGAAAAATAGCAATTTGAGATGGTGTGTTAGTGGAATAAGGAACATTATGTTAAGTGACAAAAAGTTGTTTAATTTACAATAAAGTCGCTTAAAAAATAATAAAGTTGTTTAATTCCTATTGGACTAACAGGCAGGTTAGTTGAAGAGTGTTAGTTAACTTGTGTTCAACAATTGGGCCAGTTTGTTGAGAATCTCGCTCAAAGCGAGTTGGTTATTTATGTTGAAATATTGCGAGTGAAATCAGGTTCTTAACGATTTTATCAAGTATCAAGCAAAATAATTCAGAAACGAAGAAGGGACAGTACTAACATGGAAAACATATCAAATGTAGATAAATTGGAGTCAATAAAATCTTTACAATCGACAATCAGTAAACTCGAAAATGCCTTGTCACAGATGACTCAGAAAGGCGCAAATACTACCTTAGTAAAGAAACGACTCAAAGCTGTTTGCATCGGCTTAGCAATGCTAGAAAACGTTTGGAATCAAAGACCCCATCATTACACCCAGGAAGATTTAACAGAAGCTCGCAATGTTCTTACTGGTTTGCTTCCATCAATTGAGAACATTTATGTTAAGTCAAAGGCTGGTAGTCCCCAAAGAACGCTTTTAGAAAGAAGAATAAAAGCGTTGAAACTAGCTATTCAAGTGATTGACAATCTTTCTAATAAATAACTTATCTAACTAAATAGAGTAACGGGTGCTTTAGCTCAATAAGAATTAAACAACTTTATTATTGATTTTTGAGTACCAATACTTTTATATAACCCAATATCACCATCAATCCAATTATTGATGGTAATCCGTATGTGTAGGTTGAAATAAACTTAAATCGTTTTGAAAAAAGTTGCACCGTTTTTCTCCCTTTTGATTAAAGGAGTCTAAATGAGTTTTAATCAAACTTTAATCTAATCCAACAACGAATGAGGACAAACATTAGGACAATGAAGAAGTCATTAAAAACCTACATAAAAAATCGAATACGCTAAAACCACAAAAGGCATCTGCTGCTTCTCAGTGGATGCCTTTTTTAGTATTAAGAATGTGGGGACAGATTTCATAAATAATAATGGCAATAGTTAAATTAGGTATTCCACTCCTATTTTACTTTTGGTTGCCATACCCTATGTTCAGTAAACAGTTTCTTTCTTATTATTTAAAAATCTTTCGCAAAATTTTAATTTTGTTCTTATACGGTGGAAATACAAGCCCTAAGTCTATCTTTGAGCTTTTCTTTAAAATGCTTTTACGATGTGTAAAAGTATCAAAACTATGTTTTCCATGATAAGCACCGAACCCTGCATTTCCTACTCCACCAAAAGGCAAGTGGAGATTAGCCATATGTGACATTGTATCATTGACGCATCCGCCTCCAAAAGAAATTCGTCCTAATACCTGTTTTTCAACATTTTTATTTTCAGTAAACACATACAAAGCTAACGGTTTGGGATGGCTGTTAACCATATGAATGACCTCATCTAAATCATTGTACTCCATAATTGGTAAAATCGGTCCGAAAATTTCTTCTTTCATAGCTGCATCATCCCATGATTTTACTTCAAGAAGTGTTGGTTCAATATATAAATGACTTCTAGATGAATTTCCACCAAATACTATATAATTTTGACCTTGTTCTACTATAGAAATAAGTCTATCGAATTGTCTCTCATTGACAATTCGACCATAGTCATTGCTTTTTGATACATCTGATCCATAAAAGCTTGTGATGATTTCTTTCATTTTTGAAATCAGTTTTCCCTTAATAGATTTGTGTGCGATAACATAATCAGGTGCAATACAGGATTGCCCAGCATTTATGAATTTTCCCCAGATAATACGTTTGGCTGCTATATCGAGGTTAGCTGTTTTATCGACAATAGCTGGTCCTTTTCCACCAAGTTCTAATGTTACTGGTATAAGATTTTTCGCCGCAGCTTCCATGACAATTTTTCCAACTGGAACGCTACCAGTAAAAAAGATATAGTCAAATGGCGCATGAATTAATAAAGAAGTTGTTTCGATGTCTCCTTCAATTACACGAATATATTGCTTATCAAACGTTTCACTTATTATTTTGTTAATTACAGCTGAAACGTTTGGCGCATTTTCTGAAGGTTTGAGGACTACACAATTTCCTGCCGCAATTGCCCCAATAAGAGGTTCCATTAATGATTGGAATGGATAATTAAAAGGTCCAATAATTAGCACGGTACCATATGGCTCTTTTATTATGTAACTTTTGGAAGGTGCAAAATGAATAGGTGTTTTTACTTTTTGAGGTTTCATCCATTGTTTTAGGTATTTCATAATAAAATTGATACTGTTAAATGCGAAACCAATTTCTGCAGCATATGCTTCAAACTCGCTTTTGTGTAAATCTTGATATAATGCGCTCAGCACTTGATTTTCATATTTTCGAATAGAATTTTTTAATTTTTCTAACTGTTCAAGACGGAATTGAAGACTTCTTGTATAATCATTATGGAAAAATTGTCTATGCTCTTGAATAAGTTGTTGAATATTATCAACCATTAGGAAATCCCTCCAATAGCAAGTAAATAAATCTTGGATCATACTATTATTTTCTATGCTCACCATCTCCATAGTCTCTCATATTATGGGAATCCTAAAGCCTAATGTACTTATTTGTATATCTTTTCAATCCAATTGACGAATAGATATTGCATACTTATTTCAATAACCATTAAGAAGATGTGAAATGAGTAATGATACATAACAAAAAGATACAATGCACTAAATGGGACGCTTAAAAGAATACTGCCGTATTTATTTTTAGTAAAGAAGTAGGTAGCTGCTCCGCAAATCATTCCAATAAACAATGATTCCAGGGCGATAAAGAGAATGGAGTCTCTGTAGTAGAAATCTAATATGTAAGTAAATTGGCCTGGAAAGTTTGCGTAAAAAATCCAAAGTAAGATAATCCATGTATTTATAGTAATAATAAAATCTTTTCCGAAATGTACTGTCATAAATGTTCTTCAGTTGCGATATTGTAAAACTCTTACAGTTCTTATTACGAGAAATATAAGAGCGAAGAATCCAGCCCAAGTAATCAGTATTTGTGTGATTTCTGAAATGGGAATCACTCCTTTTGGGTATATGTCACATATGTAACGATTGCTATTGCATTAATGAACATCATGGTTCGAAGTAATTTGTACAGGTTTCTTGAAAGCGACTCTCATTTTACAAAAAATGTATTCGATAGATGGGATAATCTTTCCTGCTCTAATCATGTATTGAAATATGAGTAAATACGAAAGAATAAAATGAATATTCACTCATTTATGGTAATATATTGTATAATTTGTAATATAGAACTGCTAAGGGAGCAAATTATGATGCATGAACATTTTGTAAGGGTTGTGGGAAATGGTCAACCAATTATCTTTCTGCCAGGAACAGGTTGGTCAGGTGATATAGGAATGCATATAGCTGATTCTGTAAAAGATTCTTACCAAGTGCATATGATTGATTTGCCCGGTATTGGACAAAGTCAAGGTTAGGAAAGATTTTTAATGAATTCGGGTAAAACGAATCTGTTTTTGATAGATTATAGAACTTGCTTTAAAAGGGAGCAAGTACATAATTTTATAAACGGGAGAGGGAGAAAGCGGTATGTCGACAAATAGAAAAATTGGTGTAAGTTGTTTATTGCTGAGCAGCTGTGCGGCACTAAGTAGTTTCTTATTAAAAGGCATCCTTCCTTATTCAGGGATTATTGGTTGGACGTTATCTGTTGTTTTTATTTTAGCTAGTGCTCATTTCATTGGGAAGGATTTAAGTGAGTCGTAGCTTGTAATGTTTATCTTAGATTTACGTCTTTAAAAAAGAGATCCTTACTCGATCTCTTTTTTTATACTTCTATTCACTTTGACTTAATTGATATACATATTTGAAGGAGTTTTCAAAGTTGAACTCTTTTACTTGGGTTATTTTGTTTGTTTTTGGATTGTATGTAAAAATTTTAACCGTATTGTAACCGCCGCTTTTAGGATCGGTGTTTCTAACAGCGAATGTATTCTCTCCAATTTGGATCATATTGTTTCTGTCATATACTTCATTATTTGTAGGTGGAACGTCTTGATGGTTTGAAGAAGTCTTAATCACTTTGACTCCACCCGAAAATAATGTAACGATGATGAGTATAACGAGACATACCCTTATTATTCGTAATTCTTTAGTAATTGGATGCTCTTCCATATGGTTCACTCCTCATACTTTCTAGATTTATTAATATGTATGACATTGTTTTAGAAATAAGTATTCGTATGTAATGAAGTGCGGTATTTGATTGAGTAGAACTAGAAAACATCTGCTTTTTCTTATTGTGAGGATTGTAATCTTAATTTTTTTGTATAATATACTTTCTTTTCCATAGAGAATATTTCCATCTTTGTCCGTATAAGCTAAAATAAAGTAAAACTTTCATCAGTGAGAACCATGGAGACAAAGATAAAATATAAGGAATGGTGCATATGTGGCGAAAAATATCGATTGTTGTTGTGTTATTATGTTTAGCTGGTTATGCAATTTATGAGCAGTTTGGAAAAGAGAAAGTACAAGTAACAGATAATCAAAAGCAAAGTACAGAGGATGTAAAAGAAGCAATTGCACAAAATGGTATTGAAATTGGAAAAATAGCGCCTGATTTTGAATTGTCCAAGCTTGATGGTACAAAGGTGAAACTTTCTGATTTAAAAGGTAAGAAGGTTATTTTGAATTTTTGGGCAACGTGGTGTGGCCCATGTCAGCAAGAAATGCCAGATATACAAGCATTTTATAATAAGTATCAGAAAGATGTAGAAGTATTAGCTGTGAATTATACAGTGTCAGAAGGGGCTGAAGGAAAAGAGAAGGTCCGGAAATTTGCCGAAGAGAAAGGGCTTACTTTTCCAATTCTTCTTGATACAGATATAAAAGTAACGACTACTTATAAAGTCATTACAATTCCAACATCATATTTTATTGATACAAAAGGAGTTATCCAGGATAAATTTATCGGACCGATGACAGTGAAGGAAATGGAGAAAAGAGTCGCGAAACTAAAATGAAGGGCTGGATAGGAATGGAGTACACTCTATTCCTATTTTCTTTTGATAGGGAAAAATTTTTTTATAATTATGTTGAGTTATAATGAAGTATAGGTATAGATTCTTTTGATATAAATAAAAAGTTGAGGAGAAAGTTATGAGAAATTTCACAGGAGATTATGTTGTAATCGATTTTGAAACAACAGGATTTAATCCTTATCAAGATAATATTATTCAAATGGCTGCGATTCGGTATCGAAATCATATATGTACCGATCAATTTGTTTCGTATGTGAATCCAGAAAAGATGATTCCGAGCCGCATTACAATGTTGACAGGTATTCAGAATTTTGATGTTGCAAGTGCTCCGACAATTGATATAGTATTACCGGAATTTATTGCATTTATTGGAGAAGATACGATCATTGCTCATAATGCTTCTTTTGATATGAGGTTTTTAAAGAGTAATATGGAACGATTAGGACTCGGTACACCAAAAAATATAGTGCTGGATACACTTAGTTTAGCAAAACGATATATAAAACATGTACCAAACCATAAATTAGAAACACTGAAACGATTTTTACATATTCAAGTACGCTCTCACAATGCATTAGATGATTGTTTCACTTGTGCAGCCGTATATCAAAAATGTGTAGAAGAGAAGAACGGAAAAGGGAAGAAGGTGACTTCTCAAAGTCTAACAAAGGAAGAAGAAAGAGCCTATGAGATCGTAAAAGAAATATTGGAAAAGCATAACAAAGATACAACAGTTATTCGTCATGTTTGTGTCGGCAATTATCTGGATATCAAAGCACTTTATTCATTTGTAAGAATTAAGCTAAAGGGAAGAAAAAATACGTATTAACGAATAAAGGACAAGAGGAGATAGTAGCTGTGTATCCGACTGTTACATGTGAAACTGCTACGAAAAGTGAATGGGGTGTTACAAGAATCATGATTGATCAGCCTGAGGATTTGATTGCTTTTGAAGTCCTCATTCTTGCCGCGTATGAGGAGGGAGTGCAAACTATGCAGTACTCATAAAGTGAAACTTCCACACTTGCGGAAGTTTGTATTGTAGTTAAATGGATTAACTATGCTAAAAAATAAAATTTTCTCATAAATCTGATTAGGGAGTTTTTTAACTGTTCATACTAGTAATACGAAAGAGAAAGGGTGAACAGTATGAGAAGAAATCGACGGAGAACGTTTGAAGAACTTGTGATGGAAAATAAGCGGCAGCTACTTAATGATCGTGATGCAATTGAACGGATTGAAGAAAAATTAGAGAAGCGATTTGAAACGCGTATTTTCAAGCAGGCTGAATA
Organism: Bacillus sp. EA-CB0995; assembly: GCF_055814245.1. NCBI lineage: Bacteria > Bacillati > Bacillota > Bacilli > Caryophanales > Bacillaceae > Bacillus > Bacillus sp. EA-CB0995. The sequence continues at coordinate 2,089,483 of NZ_CP169269.1, forward strand.
ATTCTTACAGCTAGTATGATACTAGTTGTAAGGAGGCGATATTATGGGTAATCCAAAGAAACATCCACAAGATTTTGCTCCAAACCAGCTTGGAACACAATCGAGAGCAGCTGGCAGTAATAAAGGAAAACAAATGCAAGACAAATCAGGGAAACAACCGATTGTTGATAACGGTTAAAGAGAGGGAGAATGGAAGCATTCTCCTTCTTTTTTGTATACATAATTAAAGACATTTTTTACAAACTAATGTTGTATGTATTTTCAATAAAGGAGGAAGACAGCATGCCAGAACAAAACAAAGCAAATCCAGATGATCGTAGTGATAACGTTGAGAAATTACAAGAGGCGGTATATAACACAATTGAAAATATGAACGAAGCAAGGGAAGCTGCAGAGTTTTCTAATGAGAAAGACCGCGCAGCAATCGAAGCGAAAAATGAGCGCCGCATGGAAAGTATTGAAGGAATGCGAAAAGAAATTAAAGAGGAAGCTGCATATCGTAATAAGTAAGAAAAGGCTGACAATTGTCAGCCTTTTTTTGTAATGGAAAAGTTTTCTGAAAGGAGTCGCCAATTTTGCGGGAAAGGTAAGCCGATTTTCCAATAACTGATACCGCGAATTCCTTGTTCTTTTATTAAATTAAACTTACTTTGAACAGACCTAGCATCTTCAAACCATACTTCATGCTTCACTCCGTTTTCATCGTAATAATTGAAATGCGGAGCTTGGGAAGTGAAATCGTATTGAATTGGGACATTATATTTCCGGGCAAGCGCAACAGCAGCAACAGAGCTAACTGCTTTTGCAGGAGGATTTCCTTCTTTGAATGGAAGAATCCAATCAAATCCGTATAAGTTTTGTCCCATCATAATTTTACGTGGTGGCATTTGCGATTTTGCGTATTGAATGACTTGTTTTACAGGACCAATTGGAGAAACTGCGAGGGGTGGTCCACCTTGCCATCCCCAGTCGTATGTCATAATGATAACGAAATCAACAATTTCACCTTGTGCCTTATAGTCCTGAGCTGCAGCTGCACCTTTTTGAGTTGAACTTGTTTTTGGGGGAGAGTTGTACTGAGCGTATATCCTTTTGGTAGACGTGTTTTTACTTTGCGTAAAAATTGATTATATACTTCGCGGTCTCCTGGTGCAAGGTTCTCAAAATCAAAATGAATGTCACGCATTCCATATTTTTGTGCTGTTTGTAAAATATTTGTAATGAGCGTATTTTGAATTGTCTCATTGCGTAAAAAAATGCTTGCTAATTCAGAGCTGAAACTTCCATTTTCAAGATTTGTAATAACGAGCATCGGAATCGTTTGCCCTTGTTTTGCAATTGTGACGATTTCAGATACTTGTGTAGGTTCTTTCAGTGTTCCGTCACGCTTTGCCTCAAAGCTAAAGTAGGCCAAGTAGGTTAAATATGGATTGATAGCTTTGGTGGAAGTAACTAAGCTTTCTTTAATCGGAATTGTAGATGGCTGTAAGTAGGCAATAGATTCAATAATTTTTTTGTCCCTTTTGGTACATATAGCTGCTGTCCGACTTGGAGTGCGGATTTTAATGATAAATGATTCACTTTTGCTAAGCTGGCGAGAGGTACATTGTAAGTTAAGGCAATTTTATATAAGCTATCGCCAGGCTGTACATAATAAGTATTTCCTTCCGTATTCACGATCAATGCTTGCCCGATGACGAGTGTTTGAGCTGGATTTAATCCATTATCTTTTACAATTGTTTCTGGTGTGGTTCCGTACTTCTGTGCTAATTTATATACATTATCACCGCTTTGTACAGTTATAATTTGTAGCATATGCTCACTCCTTTAAGGAAAAAGATCCGCCGCTTCTATTTTATTTTCAGTTTCTCTGTATTATGATTAAAGGTGTAGAAAGAAATGCAAGCGAGAAGGAGACAAAACTATGTTTGTAGCAGAACACGAAATTGACATCCGTTATGCAGAGACAGATCAAATGGGTGTCGTGTACCATGCAAATTATTTAGTATGGCTAGAACTTGGACGTACGAAATTAATTCAAGATTTAGGGTTTTCATATGTTGAAATGGAGAATGATGGGATTGTATCTCCTGTGCTTGATTTGCAAATTACATATCGAAAAGCAATGCGCTATGGAGAAAAAGCAATTGTGAAAACGTGGGTGGAGTCTGTGAGTCCACTACGCGTTGTGTACGGCTATGAAATTTATAATGGAAACGGCGAACGTTGTATTACAGCATCTACAACGAATATTTGTGCAAAAAAAGAAGGCTTTCGTCCGGTATCGTTTAAAAAATTGTACCCAGAGTGGTATGAGACATACGAGAAGATTAAAAAACAATGAAAAAACGTGGCTTAGGCCACGTTTTTTTATTTTTCGTAATTAAATTGCGGGAAATCATCATCATTACTGAATGTAACAGATAAATCATGTCCGTCAAAGAACCATTCATCATCGCCTTCAATAAAGAAAGTAATACCATCTTCTTGAATTTGTACAGCAGGAGTAGCTGGCTCATCTTTACGAATTCCTAATGAAAGACCTTTTTGAACAGTGCTACATCCACCATATTGTACGAAAAAGCGAAGGGCATCGCCTGTTTGTAAACCAAGTTCGTTTTTGTACCAGCTTACTGCTTCTTTTGATACTGAAATGTTCATCTAGTGTTCCTCCAACATAATTACTTTTTCTTTTAGTATAAAAAATAACGCAAAAAGACGCCATTTATATGCTTTGCGTTTTCTTTTTGCGTTATGTGGGTTACAATCTTACTTTTGTTTTTGTTGTTTCTTTGTTAAATTTGCTTTTGGTTCTGTTTTATTTATAATTCGTCCAATATTTGCACGATGTCGATAAATAACCATACCAGCTAATAAACACATCGCAACAATGAAGATTTTATTCCCGTTTATAATTGCTGCAATAACAGCGACGACAGCTGTTAACATAGAAGAAAGTGAAACGTATCTCGTCGTAAATAGTAGGGTGAAAAAGATAACAGCTAGTACCACAAAGGTAATTGGCGCGTAGCATAATAGTACGCCAGCAGAAGTAGCAACTGCTTTTCCACCGCGGAACTTTGCGAAGATTGGGTATACATGACCAAGTACTGCAGCTAATCCGAACCATAGAGGATGGATATGTAAACCGAAAATTATCGGTAGAGCTGTAGCTAATGTTCCTTTTAGAATATCAGCAATTGTAACAATGAAACCCGCTTTTTTCCCTAACGTACGAAATGTATTCGTTCCTCCTAAATTTCCGCTGCCATGCTCGCGAATATCGATTCCATAACCAATCTTTCCAACGACAAGTCCAGATGGAATCGAGCCAAGTAAATAGGCAACGATCAATAAAAGATATGTAAGCATAAGTTCAGTCTCCTTTATTCAAATGTGTTGATAAAGGGTAAAAAGAGTTTTCCCGTATATTGTACCATACATTTGTAAAGAGCACATTTCTTTTTTATAAAGTGAAACTTCCATCAGTGGGAGGGCTTCATCCCCACTGATGGAAAGCTCTCACCAATCGGGCTTTTATGGGCAGTTATCTCCCACCTATCTTCTTCGCTTCTCTCAATCTTGAGGTGGGGGTATTACTGCCCGTTAATGCGGGATAAAGTGAAATTTCTATTAATGGTGGGTTTCTCATTTCTCACTGATAGAAAACATTCACTAATGAAGCTCTTATTTATTCATAAGTTGAGGGATAAATAAAAGGTTCGATGAATGTTTAAAAAATTTTCACAGAATGTTACATTTTTCACATACCCGCCCTTACTATATGTAGTATCATTTTGATAGTGGATTAACAAGATGTTGTTGGGGGTTAAGAAATGAAGCAAGTAATGGAAAAGAACAATGAATATGAAGAGAATCTAAAGGACATTTTTACGAAAATCGTTTATGCAAATGAACAAGATTTAATGCAAGAAAATGCGAATGTTGACGGTCGGTCTCCGATGGGAGTGATGGGGAAATTTGCATCTGAGAGTGCAAAGTATTATGCGGTCGAACAATTACTTTCTGAAGAAGTGAAAAAAGCAATTAATCAAAATATTTTATATCCGCATGATTTAGATTTTTATGCAACAGGTACGACAACTTGTTCGCAAATCCCATTAGCTCAAATGCTTGAAAATGGGTTTCATACAGGACACGGATATATGCGACAGCCGCAAGATATTAAAAGTGCGTTGGCACTTTCTTCTATTATTTTTCAAGCGAATCAAAATATGCAGCATGGTGGTCAATCATTTGCGCTGTTTGATATAGATTTAGCACCGTATGTGAGAAGAACGTTTGAAAGAAATAAAAAACGTTTAGCTACATATCCATTAACAGTTAAGCAAGTAGAAGAGTTTGCGTGGAAAGAAACAGAAAATGATACGTATCAAGCATGTGAAGCATTTATTCATAATTCGAATAGCATGCATAGCAGGGGCGGTGGACAAGTTCCATTTATTTCAATTAATTACGGAACGGATACATCAAAAGAAGGAAGATTATTAATTAAGCAATTGTTACGAGCGACGCAAGCTGGATTAGGAAAAGGAGAAACACCCATTTTTCCTATCCAAATATTTAAATTAAAAAAAGGTGTGAATTTTGAAGAAAAAGATCCGAACTATGATTTATTTGAACTAGCATTAGAAACGACAGCAAAACGACTGTTTCCCAACTTTTCATTTTTAGATGCCCCATTTAATGCTATGCATTATGATGGTCGTCCCGAAAGTGAAGTGTGTTATATGGGATGCCGTACTCGTGTTATGTCCAATATTCATGGGGAAGAAACAGCGATTGGAAGAGGGAATTTATCGTTTACATCTATTAACTTAGTGAAATTAGCGTGTATGAGTGGATCAAAAGAAGCATTTTTTGAAGCTTTAAATTACTATGTTGACCTTGGCATTCGTCAATTATTGGAAAGATTCTCTTATCAATCGACGAAAAAGGCAAGAAATTTCCAATTCTTATATTCACAAGGAGTATGGCGTGGTGGTGAAAAACTTCAGCCTGAGGATTCTGTTGCTGAAATTTTAAAGCAAGGTACATTAAGTATTGGTTTTATTGGCCTTGCAGAATGTTTAGTTGCTTTAACGGGAAAACATCATGGGGAAGACGAAAAATCATGGAAGCTCGGATATGAAATTATTGAATGTATGAGAAAGAAGATGGATCAAGCAACGGAAGAACATCAGTTGAATTTTTCATTAATTGCAACTCCTGCAGAAGGATTATCAGGGAAATTTATTAAGAAAGATCGAGCTGAATTTGGAACAATTACAGGTGTAACAGATCATAACTATTATACAAATTCATTTCATATTCCTGTTTATTATCCTATTCAAGCCATTGATAAAATTCGTTTAGAAGGACCGTTTCACGCGCTTTGTAATGGTGGTCATATTACGTATATTGAATTGGACGGAGCGGTTGTTCATAATCAAAAAGCATTACAGCAAATTGTGAAGGCGATGGCGCAGTATGGCGTAGGATATGGATCTATTAATCACCCAGTCGATCGCTGTAAATGTTGCGGTTATCACGGGATAATTGGGAATGAATGTCCAAGCTGTGGGAATGAAAATGAACGTGATTTGGAAAGGATTCGCCGTATTACAGGATACCTTGTAGGGGATATGTCAAAGTGGAACAGTGCGAAGCGTAGTGAAGAAGCGGATCGGGTGAAACATAAATGAGAGTAATGAATATCATTCATGATAGTGTTGTAGATGGGGAAGGATTGCGGACAGTCGTATTTTTTGCGGGCTGTCCGCATCGTTGTTTTGGCTGCCATAATCCACAGTCTTGGAATATTAATAATGGAACTGAGGTTACAAAAGAGGAAATAATAAAAGAGATTGAAAAAAATCCTCTTACGGATGTAACATTTTCAGGTGGAGATCCATTTTTTCAAGCTGCTGAAGTAAAAGTAATAGCAAAAGCGGTGAAAAAAATGAAAAAAAATTTATGGATTTATACAGGTTATACATTAGAGGAGATACAAAATTCACGAAATAATGATATGATAGAATTGCTGCAGTATGCAGATGTATTAGTAGATGGAAGGTTTGAGCTAGAGAAACGAGATCTTACACTACCGTTTCGCGGAAGTTCAAATCAACGTATTATTCGATTGAAGGAGTAAAAGGACGGGATAGAATTGAATAAAACAGTTTTACTTGTTGAAGATGAAAGAAGATTGCGAGAAATTGTTAGTGATTATTTTCGTAATGAGGGCTTTGAAGTGATTGAAGCTGAAGATGGAAAGCAAGCATTAGAACGTTTTGCTGAGCATACAGTGGATTTAATTATATTAGATATTATGCTACCAGAAATTGACGGCTGGTCTGTATGTAGACGTGTAAGAAAAGAATCAGCAGTACCGATCATTATGTTAACAGCTCGTTCTGATGAGGATGATACTTTACTTGGATTTGAATTAGGAGCAGACGAATATGTAACAAAACCGTTTAGTCCAAAAATTTTAGTTGCACGTGCCAAAACATTATTAAAACGTGCGGACGGTGCGTTAGGTCAAGCTGAAGAGAATATACTTTCCCTTGCTGGTATCGATGTGAATCGTTTGTCGCGTACTGTAATGGTAGACGATGAAGAGATTACGTTAACGCATAAAGAATTTGAGCTGCTTGTTTATTTAATGGAGAATAAAGGGATTGTATTATCTCGTCAACATTTATTAGATCAACTTTGGGGATATGATTACTTCGGAGATGATCGTACAGTAGACACTCATATTAAAAAACTTCGTAATAAATTAGGGGATAAAGCAACACATATTGGTACAGTTATTCGTGTAGGATACAAGTTTGAAGAGTAAATGTTTGTGCCTATTTATACATCTTTATAATTATATGTACAATTTTTCTGTACTTGACAATTATGAAATAAAATAGTATTTTTTTGTTTGGATTTCACGATAAGTTCACAGAAAGAACACAAACCGTGATTATACTAAAAATACGATTTAAGCAGAGAGGGGATAAGTAAATATGGGATACTATGATCAAAAAGAGATGAATGAAGCCTATACAGAAACAGTAAAATCACGCAGCAAAAAAGGATACTTTTTTACAGGAGTTGTCGGTGCTGTTATTGGTGCAGTTACGATTAGTTTTGCAGTACCGTATATGCCTTGGATAAATAACAGCGTGGTTTCACAATCAAAAGTAGAGGGAACAGCAGTTCCTGTTTCTAATAAAGCAAAGGGTGAAACAGACCTTGCAGGTATGGTTGAAGGAGCAAAAGATGTAGTTGTAGGTGTAATTAATTTCCAAAAAAATGTAGATCCATTTTCGCCTCAAGCAGGCGGACAAGAAGCTGAAGCAGGTTCAGGATCAGGTGTTATTTATAAAAAAGTTGGAGATAAAGCACTTATTGTAACGAATAACCACGTTGTAGAGGGTGCAAATAAATTAGAAGTGAAGTTAAGTGATGGAACGAAGGTTGACGCAAGGCTAGTAGGAAAAGATCCATGGTTAGATTTAGCTGTCGTTGAGATTGATGGAAAGAATATTAATAAAGTTGCAACTCTTGGAGATTCAGATAAACTTCGTGCGGGAGAACCTGCGATTGCAATTGGTAATCCGCTTGGCTTCGATGGAAGTGTAACAGAAGGTATTATCAGTAGCAAAAATCGTGAAATCCCAGTTGATATTAACGGGGACAACCGTGCTGATTGGCAAGCACAAGTTATTCAAACGGATGCTGCGATTAACCCAGGGAATAGCGGTGGTGCCCTATTCAATCAAAACGGTGAAGTAATCGGTATTAACTCTAGTAAAATTGCACAGCAAGAAGTAGAAGGAATTGGCTTTGCGATTCCAATTAATGTAGCAAAACCAGTACTTGACTCTCTTGAAAAATATGGTGAGGTAAAACGACCTGTTATGGGTGTTCAAGTAATGAGTCTTGATGAAATCCCAAGTTATGCATTATTACAATTTAAATTACCAAAAGATGTAACAAATGGAGTTCTGTTAAGACAAGTTGATCCAGCATCACCGGCAGAAAAAGCAGGATTGCAGCAATATGATGTTGTTGTTGGCTTGGATGACCAAAAAATAGATAATGCAGTTGAATTCCGTAAATATTTATACGAGAAGAAAAAGTTGGCGATAAAATAGAAGTGACAGCATATCGAAATGGTGAGAAAATCAAGAAAACAGTAACATTAGCTGATAAAAGTGGAACGAATTAATAAAGAAAGTCTCTTTCATGTTGAAAGAGACTTTCTTTATCGGCTATACTAAATTAACAGGAGGGATTACATATGACAATTGAAAATCCAACTCGTGCGGAAATTGGAGAGATTTTAAAGAATAGTAAGACTATTGCAGTTGTCGGATTATCTGATAATCCAGATCGTACTTCTTACATGGTGTCAAAAGCGATGCAAGATGCAGGGTACCGTATTATTCCTGTTAATCCAAAGGTTAGTGAAGTATTAGGAGAAAAAGCGGTAAAATCATTGGCTGAAATAAAAGAGCATGTTGATATCGTCAATGTATTCCGTCGTTCTGAGTTTTTAATGGATGTTGCCAAAGAGTTTGCTGAGATTGAAGCGGATATATTTTGGGCACAATTAGGTATACAAGACGAAGAAACGTATCATTTTTTGAAAGAAAAAGGCTATACTGTCATTATGGATCGTTGCATTAAAGTTGAACATGCAATGACAAGGTAAAGTGAAACTTCCATCATTGGGGGCGGTTCGCTTCCCAATGATGGAAAGCTCTCACCAATCGGGCTTTTACGGGGAGTTATTCCCCGCCTATCTTCCTCGCTTCGGGGGATACTGCTCAAGAATAGCGGGATAGATCGTATTTGTGAAGTTTATTGGGCTCCTATTCATTAGGGAGGAGCAGATGGACGAGGTGTTCATCGTGAAGTTTTTTAAAGGTTGTTTTTGGGGATTGTTGCTTGTCACTCCATTTTGGATTATTATCATTTTGTTGATTATAAAATGGTGGAGTATGTAGTTGTTTTTGGAATACATATCCATGTTTCGTTGACAAACGATTACTTTTCTGAAATAGTAGCGTAGAGGAATCCTTGTGACAAGCAAGGATTTTTCTTATGAAAATAGTATATAAAAGAAATAACGTAACTTGCCAAAAGTGAGTAAAAGGCGTTATTCTATAATAGAAAACATATGTTCTGATTTTTTGGTAGGAAAGGGGCAAGGAGTTTGGCTAAGCGTCAGTTTCAATATGATGAAAATGCAATTCAAGTGCTAGAGGGTCTTGAAGCCGTTCGGAAACGCCCGGGTATGTATATCGGGAGTACGGATAGCCGCGGATTGCATCATTTAGTATATGAGATCGTAGATAACTCCGTTGATGAAGCGTTAGCGGGATTTGGCGATGAAATTAAAGTCGTAATACATAAAGATAACAGTATAAGTGTAGTAGATAAAGGGCGCGGTATGCCGACAGGAATGCATAAGCTTGGAAAACCGACACCAGAAGTCATTTTAACTGTACTTCATGCTGGCGGTAAATTTGGACAAGGCGGTTATAAAACGAGCGGTGGTTTGCACGGTGTTGGTGCCTCAGTTGTAAACGCACTGTCTGAATGGCTTATTGTTACAATTAAACGAGATGGTTACGTATATGAACAACGCTTTGAAAATGGCGGTGTTCCAGTTACAACGCTTGAGAAAATTGGAAAAGCGAAAGATACAGGGACAACAATTCATTTTAAACCAGATCGAACAATTTTTAGTACAACGAACTATAATTATGAAACGTTATGCGAGAGATTACGTGAATCAGCATTTTTATTAAAAGGTATGAAAATTGTACTTCAGGATAAACGTAACGATTTGGAAGATGTTTTTCATTATGAAACGGGGATTGAAGCGTTTGTTTCATATTTAAATGAAGAGAAAGACTCTTTACACCCAGTTGTATATTTTACTGGAGAGCAAAACGGAATTGAAGCAGAATTAGCTTTTCAATTTAATGATGGGTATTCTGAGAACATTCTTTCCTTTGTGAATAATGTACGTACGAAAGATGGCGGTACGCACGAAGCTGGATTTAAAACAGCGATGACACGCGTATTTAACGAATATGCACGTAAAGTTTCTTTGTTAAAAGAGAAAGATAAAAATTTAGAAGGAACGGATATTCGTGAAGGATTAGCTGCAATTGTTTCCATTCGTGTTCCAGAAGAGTTGCTTCAATTTGAAGGGCAAACGAAAGGAAAGCTTGGAACAAGTGAAGGGCGTTCAGCTGTTGATGCTGTTGTGTCAGAGCATTTAGCGTATTTTTTAGAGGAAAATCCGGATGTGGCAACGCTTCTTGTGAAAAAAGCAATTAAAGCAGCGCAAGCTCGCGAGGCAGCGCGAAAGGCGCGTGAAGAAGCGCGCAGCGGCAAAAAGAAAAAACGTTCAGAAGGAACATTGAGCGGAAAGCTGACACCAGCACAATCACGTAATCCACAAAAGAACGAGCTATATTTAGTAGAGGGTGATTCTGCAGGCGGTTCTGCAAAGCAAGGCCGTGATCGTCGCTTCCAGGCTGTTCTTCCACTGCGTGGTAAAGTTATTAATACAGAAAAGGCAAAGCTTGCTGACATTTTTAAAAATGAAGAAATTAACACGATTATTTATGCGATTGGCGGCGGTGTTGGAGCGGAATTCTCGGTTGAAGATATCAATTATGACAAAATTGTTATTATGACGGATGCCGATACAGATGGTGCGCATATTCAAGTACTGCTATTGACATTCTTCTATCGTTATATGAAGCCGCTAATTGAGGCAGGTAAAGTATTTATTGCACTTCCTCCTTTATATAAAGTGAGTAAAGGAAAGGGGAAAAGTGAAGTCATTGAATACGCTTGGTCTGATGAAGAGCTTGATGGTGTCACGAAAAAGGTCGGAAAAGGTTATATTCTACAGCGTTATAAAGGTCTTGGTGAAATGAATGCGGATCAATTATGGGAAACAACGATGAATCCAGAGACGCGCACGTTAATTCGCGTTAAAATTGATGATGCTTCACGAGCAGATCGTCGGGTTGCTACATTGATGGGGGATAAAGTAGAACCGCGCCGTAAATGGATTGAGCGCAATGTTCAATTTGGTATGCAAGAAGAAGGAAATATTTTAGAAAATGAAATGATTATAGCAACGGAGGTGGAATAACATGCAAGCAGAGAAGTTTCATGACCTCCCGCTTGAAGATGTGCTTGGTGACCGCTTTGCACGTTATAGTAAATATATTATTCAAGACCGTGCGCTTCCAGATGCACGCGACGGTTTAAAACCAGTACAACGTCGTATTTTATATTCTATGTATGTAGAAGGAAATATAAATGATAAGCCGTTTCGTAAGTCTGCCAAAACAGTTGGTAACGTAATTGGTAACTATCATCCGCATGGTGATTCGTCCGTGTATGAAGCGATGGTACGTTTAAGTCAAGATTGGAAAGTACGAAATGTATTAGTTGAAATGCATGGGAATAATGGTAGTGTCGATGGTGATCCGGCAGCGGCGATGCGTTATACAGAGGCTCGTTTATCACCAATTGCTTCTGAGTTATTACGTGATATTGATAAAGAAACAGTGGAATTTGTTTCAAACTTTGATGATACAAGTGAAGAGCCAGTTGTATTACCAGCTATGTTTCCAAATCTTTTAGTGAACGGATCTACGGGAATTTCAGCTGGTTATGCAACAGAAATTCCACCACATCATCTTGGAGAAGTTATCGATGCAACAATGCTGCGAATTGATAAACCAAACAGTACTGTAGACGATTTATTAACGCTGATTAAAGGGCCAGACTTCCCGACAGGGGGATTATCCAAGGGCTTGATGGGATTAAGAAGGCGTATGAAACAGGAAAAGGAAAAATTATCATCCGCGGAAAAGCGGAAGTTGAGACGATTCGTGGTGGGAAGCAGCAAATCGTAATTACAGAAATTCCTTACGAAGTAAACAAAGCAAATCTTGTAAAGAAAATGGATGAGCTACGTTTAGATAAGAAGCTAGATGGAATTGCTGAAGTTCGTGATGAAACGGATCGTACAGGTCTTCGTATTGTTGTCGAATTGAAAAAAGATGCAAATGGAGAAGGTATTTTAAATTATTTATATAAAAATACAGATTTGCAAATACCATATAACTTCAATATGGTAGCAATTCATAATCGCCGCCCTACATTAATGACATTACCAAAGATTTTAGATGCATATATTGGGCATCAAAAAGAAGTTGTAACACGTCGTTCGCAATATGAATTACGAAAAGCGGAAAATCGTCAGCATATCGTGGAAGGTTTGATGAAAGCTTTATCAATCTTAGATAAAGTCATTGAAACAATTCGTGCTTCTAAAGATAAACGTGATGCGAAAAATAATTTAAGTGCAAGATTCTCTTTTACAGAAGCACAATCAGAAGCAATTGTATCACTGCAATTGTACCGTTTAACAAATACAGATATTACAGCATTAGAAAAAGAGGCCGAAGAGCTACAAACGAAAATTACAGAATTACAAGCGATTTTACAAAGTGAAAAAAGACTTCTTCAAGTGATTAAATCGGACTTAAAGAGAGTAAAGAAAACGTATAGTGATAATCGTCGTGCTGTAATTGAAGAAGAGATTGAAGAAATTAAAATTGATGTGGAAGTGATGATTCCACATGAAGATGTCATCGTTACTGTAACGAAAGAAGGATATGTAAAGCGAACTGGTTGGCGCTCGCATAATGCATCGAACGGAAAAGACTTCGGTATGAAAGAGGGCGACATCTTACTCGAACGCTTCGATACAAATACAACCGCGACAATTCTTTTATTTACAAGTAAAGGAAACTATATTTATCTTCCGGTATACGAAATGCCAGATATTCGTTGGAAAGATCTAGGTCAGCACGTTGCAAATATTGTTTCGCTTGACCGAGATGAAACGCTCGTCTTTGCAACTGTTGTTCCGAATTTTGACGAAGAGAAGCGATTTATTACGTTTATTACGAAAAATGGAATGATTAAGAAGACAGAACTGAATCAATATAAGGTGCAACGCTATTCACGTGCATTTGTCGCGGTTAATTTAAAGAAAGATGATGAAGTCGTTGATATTTTTGTTACAGATGGAACGCAAGATATTCTTCTTGCAACACACGGTGCATATGCACTTGTTTTCAATGAAGAAGAAGTGAGTCCAGTCGGCGTGCGGGCAGCTGGTGTAAAAGGAATGAATGTGAAGGAAGATGACTATGTTGTATGCGGTCTTCCTATAAACTCTGAGAAAGATCAGCTTGTTCTCATTACGCAACGAGGCGCAGTAAAACGATTAAAAGCAACAGAAATTGAAAAATCGACGAGAGCAAAACGAGGACTCGTTATCTTTAAAGAATTGAAAAAGAATCCATACCGTATCGTCGGTGTAGAAGTTGTTCGAGCAGATGAAGTTGTTTGTATGCGAACAGAAAAGCAGATAATAGAAGAAATTGATCCGAATACACTTCGTAATAAGGATCGTTACAGTAACGGAAGTTTATTAATAGACGTAAGTGATGTCGGTCTTGTTGTAGAAACGTGGCCGCAGAAAAAAGAAAAGTAAGAAAACGCCCGACTCATTATATGAGTCGGGCGTTTTTGTCTAAATTTGTCTGAAGAATAGTAGTTGTACAAATAAAACACTTCCATTATTATTTAACTAAATATTTAAAATATTTAGAAAAAATCAGAATGGGGGTACATGGGTGATAAAAAAGAAAAATTTTGCTTTTGTTCTTTCTGCAGTGTGTGTGTTTGGCTTATTAGCAGGATGCAGTGATAAAACAAATGGTAATGCTGATACAGCAAGTACGGGAGGTGGAGGTGGAAAGGTCATAAAAATTGCGACTCAATCACCGCTCTCTGGTGGTTCTGCAACGCAAGGGAAGCAATTAAACTTGGTGCACAACTGAAAATAGAAGAACAAAAAGAAGAGTTTAAAAAATTAGGATATGAACTAAAATTTGTGCCATATGATGATCAAGCTGATCCGAAAAAGGTGTTGCGAACGCACAGATTATTGGTGCGGATAAAGAAATACTTGGTGTCGTTGGACATATGAATTCAGGAGTTGCAATTCCATCTTCTGAAGTGTATGAGAAAAACAATGTTGTTATGGTATCACCTACAAATACTGCTATTGAAGTAACGGATCGTAATTTGAAAGTAGTAAATCGTATATGTACAAGAGATGATTTTCAAGGCCCTGCCGGGGCAGAGTTTGCGTTGAAAACACTGAAGGCAAAAAACGTTTTTATTATTGATGATAAAACAGCTTATGGAACAGGTTTAGCTAAAGCATTTAAAACAGAAGTTGAAAAATTAGGTGGAACAATTGCAGGTTATGAATCTATTACGGTCGGAGAAAAAGATTTTAACGGTGTGTTAAATAAAGTACTCGCGAAAAAACCTGATTTAATTTACTTTGGTGGTCTATATGCAGAAGGTGGACTGTTAGTGAAGCAAGCACGTGAAAAAGGCCTTACAATCCCGTTTATGGGCGGTGATGGTATGGATTCAGCAACGATGGTAGAAATTGCAGGTAACTCTATTGAGAACACGTATTACACTTCTATCGCTGCTGACCCGAAAACAACGGAAAAAGGAAAGAAATTTGCGGATGATTATAAGAGCAAATTTAATAAAGAGGTAGAAGGATATTCGGCTTATGGGTATGATGTTGCGGGTGTACTCCTGCAAGGAGTGAAAGATGCGATTAAAGCAAATAACAACAAAATGCCAACTCGAGAACAAGTACGCGATACTGTTCGGAAAACAAATAATTTTGAAGGAGCGGTAACAAACATAGGGTTTGATAGCAAGGGTGATAATAAATTTGCAAAAGTATATATTTACAAATTTGCAGAGCAAAAATATCCAGGAAGACAAGAAGGAGAAGTAGAGAAAAAGTAAGGTGATATGGGTACGGGTGCTTATGTTCCGTACCTTTTTTAGAGAAAAATAAAAGGGGAGGAATTTCTATGTTTGGAGAAATAATGCATACACTTCCTCAAGTGCTAATTGACGGATTAACACTTGGTGCAGTGTACGCAGTTATTGCGTTAGGATATACGATGGTATATGGGATATTAGAACTTATCAATTTTGCTCATGGAGAAATTTTTATGACAGGTGCTTTTATTGGCACAACAATTTTTCTTGTTTTTATGGGATTTGGTTGGATGACGGTTATGCCAGCTCTGCTAGCATTGTTACTTGTTTTAGTTGCAACATCTCTTATAACAGGTTTTCTTGGGATGGGGATTGAGAGGGTTGCGTATCGACCACTTCGAAAAGCACCGAAACTTATTACGTTAATCACAGCAATTGGTGTTTCTTTTCTGCTGCAAGATATCGTTCGTTTTATTGCTGAATTAAAAAAGGAAATTACATCATAACAGGTCCTACCTTATTCAATGATCAAATTACAGTACAGACTTCGGCAATTATGTCTTCTTTTAATAACGCTCAACTTAAAACATCTTCACTTATTTTACTCGTTCTTGCGGTTATTATGATGCTCTCTTTAGACTTTTTCGTCAATAAAACAAAGTGGGGAATGGCGATGCGTGCTGTTGCGCAAGATCGTGATACTGCTTCATTAATGTCAGTAAATGTGAATAAAGTGATTTCCTTACGTTTTTTATTGGTTCCGCACTTGGCGGAGCAACAGGTGTACTGTTTGCTGTGCAATATGGAACAATAGATCCGTACATTGGCTTTATTTTAGGGTTAAAAGCTTTTACAGCAGCTGTTTTAGGTGGAATTGGTAATATTCGAGGTGCAATGGTTGGCGGTATATTGCTTGGACTTCTAGAAATGTTCGCGGCTACAAATTTATCCATTTTATCTTCTGGAATATTGGGAGCTGAATATAAGGATGTATTTGCCTTTGGAATTTTAATTCTCGTTTTAATTTTTAAACCAGAAGGCATTTTCGGCAAAGCAGTTGCCGAGAAAGTGTAGGTGATCATAATGACAAAATGGTTAGAAATGATAAGGAAAAATACGAAGCTGCAACTTATATTATTAGTCCTTTATATTGGTATAACGGCTGCAAGTTTATATTTTGCACAAAAGTCAGTAACGGCATTTTTACTATTATTATTGTCTCTTTTATTATTGTATTACACAAATTTGAACGGTAAATGGAAATGGTTGATAGGGTTATTTGTATTAGTCATATTGCTTCCATTCACAGCAAGCGGCGGGCCAGCCTATCAGTCTTATATGGAAGTGGCGACATTAGTTGGGATTTATATAGCAATGGCGCTAGGATTAAATATTGTTGTCGGCTTTGCGGGATTGCTAGATTTAGGATTTGTCGCTTTTTTTGCAATAGGAGCTTACACATACGGTATTTTTGCAACAGCTCAAGCAAATAACTTTATGCCATTTGGTCAATATCCATTGTCAGGAGAAAGCTTTTGGATTTTTATTTTACTAGGCGGTTTTATTGCAGCAGTATTTGGAGTTTTACTTGGTATCCCGGTTTTACGTGTGAAAGGCGATTATTTAGCGATCGTGACACTTGGATTTGGAGAGATTATTCGTATTATTTTTAATAATTTAGATAAACCAATCAATATTACAAACGGTGCAATGGGTTTATCTTCTGTAAAGCCACCTTCTTTATTTGGGTTTACATTTTTGCAATCGAGTCAAGTGTATTATATTGTGCTCGGTATTTTACTACTCGTGATTTTTATTGTAAAACGACTAGAGTTTTCGAAAATAGGCCGTTCTTGGAAGGCAGTTCGTGAAAATGAAATTGCCGCTCAAGCGATGGGAATTCCGCTTGTGAAAACAAAGCTGCTAGCGTTTGCAATTGGTGCGTCATTTTCTGGAATGATGGGTGTTGTCTTTGCAGCAAAACAAACTTTCGTCGATCCAACAAGTTTTACGTTACTAGAGTCGATTACGATTCTTGTTATGGTATTACTTGGTGGTATGGGGAGTGTACCAGGAGTTATTTTAGGCGCAGCAGTTATGACGATTTTAAATTTACAAGTACTTACTGAAGTAACAAACTGGCTAAATCAATTGAACTTAAGTGGAACGATTGCGATCCCAGATGCACTTTCTCCAGCAAAGATGCAGCGCTTCATCTTTGGGGGATTTTAATCTTATTTGCTTTGTATCGCCCGCAAGGACTCATACCTGCAAAAAATCGAAAATTTAATGAAGAGCAGCTGAAAAAAGGTAGGATAGAACAAATCGAATCGCAAACACAAAAAGAGAACGTATTTGGAGCCTAGGGGTGAGAATATGACGATTTTAACAGTTCGAAATATTACAAAACGGTTTGACGGGCTTGTTGCAGTGAAAAGTGTTGATATGAAAGTAAAAAAGGATCGATTACAGCTGTAATTGGACCGAATGGAGCAGGGAAAACGACGTTCTTTAATATGGTAACAGGCGTGTATAAGCCCGATGAAGGGGACATTCTACTTGGTGAAAAAAGATAACTGGTTTGAAGCCGCATGATATTTCAAAGCATGGTATTGCTCGTACGTTTCAAAATATTCGTCTTTTTAACAATATGACGGTACTTGAAAATGTGATGGTAGGACTTCACAATCATTTGAAAAGTAATCTTTTGGGAATTTTGTTGCATTTTCCAGGAGTAAAGAGAGAAGAAGAACAAGCGCAGCAAAAAGCGTATGAGCTTTTAGAATATGTTGGGTTAGCTCATTTGTTAAATGAAGAAGCGCAAAATTTATCGTACGGGGCACAGAGGCGCCTTGAAATTGCTAGGGCGCTCGCGGCAAAACCGCAAGTCTTATTATTGGATGAGCCAGCAGCTGGGATGAATCCAAAGGAAACGAAGGAGTTAACAGCACTTATTTATCGTATGCGTGAAGAGCTGGACGTAACAATTGTATTAATTGAACACGATATGAAACTTGTCATGGAGATA
Source organism: Bacillus sp. EA-CB0995 (assembly GCF_055814245.1). Classification (NCBI taxonomy): domain Bacteria; kingdom Bacillati; phylum Bacillota; class Bacilli; order Caryophanales; family Bacillaceae; genus Bacillus; species Bacillus sp. EA-CB0995. The sequence goes on from NZ_CP169269.1 coordinate 2,107,445, forward strand.
TCTGAGCATATCATTGTGCTAGATCATGGTGAAAAAATTGCAGAAGGAAGACCGGAAGATATTCGTAACAATCCAAAAGTTATTGAAGCGTATTTAGGGAAAAGCGCAGTGTTAGAGAAGTAATGCGGGATAAAGTGAAACTTTCATCAGTGGGGGCCTTACTGCCCGTTAATGCGGGACAAAGCCAAAATCGCTTGAAAAAATAAAAAGGAGGGAAGTATTTTGCTAGAGCTTACAAATATTAATGCGTATTATGGTGGCATTCACGCGTTAAAAGGAATTAATATTTCTGTAGGAAAAGGCGAAATTGTAACGCTTATTGGATGCAACGGAGCTGGAAAATCAACGACATTAAAGACGATTAGTGGTCTTGTTATACCGAAGTCAGGAGAAATTTCATTTGAGGGGAAACAAATTACGAAACAATCCCCGCACGTAACAGCTTTATCTGGAATCGCTCATGTACCAGAGGGGAGACGTATTTTTTCACGTCTAACAGTAAAAGAGAACCTAGAGATGGGAGCATTTTCAGTAAAGGATAAAAGAATAGTGAAGGAACGGATGGAGCGTACCTTTCACTATTTTCCAAAGTTAAAAGAACGGCTAGAACAAAAGGGCGGTACGATGAGTGGTGGTGAACAGCAAATGCTTGCAATTGGACGTGCGCTCATGAGCCAGCCTCACATACTTATGTTAGATGAACCTTCAATGGGACTAGCGCCAATTATTGTTGAGCAAATCTTTGAAATTATTTCAGAGCTTAATAAAGAAGGAATGACGATTCTACTTGTTGAACAAAATGCGTATCAAGCGTTGCAAATTGCACATCGTGGATATGTGATTCAGACAGGGGAAATTAAAATGGTAGGAGAAGGAAAATCATTGATGCATAATGAATTTGTGAAAGAAGCGTATTTAGCATAATATGAGGGCTACCCTAAGTAGGGTGGCTCTTTGTCATGTTAATCTATGTTACCGTTATTACTAAAGCGTAATTTATAAAAAAGCAAAATATTATGTAGAAAAAAGATAAGTTGATATAATAAAAGTTCATCATATTCCATACATAATTGGGAGGGGTTTTATGAACAAAATAGGTGTTGGTATTGTAGGTTACGGCTTTTCTAGTACAACCTTCCATATTCCATTGCTACAAACAATTGAAGACTACGAAATTCGTGCGGTTGTTTCTTCACAAGAAGAGAAAGTAAAAGCATCATTTCCACATGTAGAAGTTGTGACAACAATCGATGAGCTTGTTATGCAAGAGAGCATAGATCTTATCATTATTACATCTCCTAATACAACGCACTTTGAATATGTAAAAAAGGCAATTCTTCACGGTAAACATGTTGTTGTTGAAAAGCCTTTTGTTGTTACTGTTGAAGAAGGGGAAGAGTTAATAGCGCTAGCGAAGCAGTATGGTGTTGTGTTAAGTGTATATCATAACCGCCGCTTGGATAACGATTTCAGAACGATTCAAAAACTATTACAAGATGATAAAATTGGTAAAGTTTATACGTATGAAGCTCATTTTGATAGATTTCGTCCGCATGTTCGTGATCGTTGGCGTGAACATAAATTACCAGGATCAGGGATGTTATTTGATTTAGGCTCACATCTTATTGATCAAGCGTTACATTTATTTGGTATGCCGGAAGCAGTTTATGCAGATGTTATCAATCAGCGCCCAGGGTCGCAAATAGATGATTATTTTCATATTATTCTTCATTATGAAGAAATGCGTGTTATTCTTCATAGCAGTAGTCACGTTAAATATGCAGGTCCTCATTTTAGCATTCACGGTAAAAAAGGCTCGATTGTTAAATATGGAATGGATTCCCAAGAGGAGCAATTAAAGACTGGTAAGAAACCTGGTGATGTAGGCTATGGAGAAGATGCTATGCATATGTATGCTATTCTTTCCACAGAGGAACAAGAAATTCGTGTTCCAACAGAAATAGGGTGTTATGAGAACTATTATAAAGGTGTCCGAGATGCGATAATGAAACAAGGAATGCCACCTGTTACTGCTGAGGAAGCCCTAAATGTGATTCGTGTTATTACAGCTTGTTTACAAAGTAGTCAGCAAGGAATGATAGTGAAATGGTAGAGTCAGTGCATGCGCTGACTCTTTTTGTATGTTAGCAAATCATGTCGGAATTTTACGAGAAAACGCTAACGATTTTTATTGTACAACCTTTATGTATAGATTAATATTTTAAATATTAGAAATATTATAAATTTAGGGGGAGTACTGTGAAGAAAAAGATATCGCTTTTGTTATCAGGTGTTTTATTAGCGGGAATGATGGCGGGATGTAATGCGAATTCAGCTTCTACTAAAACTGAAACAAAGGAAAGTAAAGTAATTAAAATTGCTTCTGAATCCCCTCTTTCTGGTGGATCAGCTGCTTTTGGAGAAGCCATTAAGCTTGGAACGCAGCTTGCAGTAGATAAACAAAAAGAAGAGTTTAAAAAACTAGGTTTTGAATTGCAATTTGTTCCGCAAGATGATCAAGGTGACCCGAAAAAGGGGTTGCTAATGCTCAGTCTGTCGCAGCTGATAAAGAAGTATTGGGCGTTGTAGGACATTTAATGTCAGGTGTATCTATTGCCGCTTCTGAAACATATGAGAAAGCAAATCTTGTTATGGTATCGCCATCGAGTACGGCAGTTGAATTAACAGAACGTGGATTAAAGACTGTTGCACGCCTTGTTGCAAGAGATGATTTCCAAGGTCCGGCGGCAGCGAAATATGCTCTTGAAACAGTAAAGGCAAAAAATATTTTTGTAATTCAAGATAAAACAGCTTACGGTACAGGGTTAGCTGATGCATTTAAAAAGAAGCAGAAAAGCTAGGAGCAAAAATTGTCGGTTATGAAGGGATTACAGTTGGTGAGAAAGATTTTAGTGGTGTGTTAAACCAAGTTGTCGCGAAAAAGCCAGATCTTGTTTATTTTGGTGGTATGTATTCAGAAGGCTCCGTTTTAGTAAAACAAGCACGTGAAAAAGGGGTTACAGCACCAATTATGGGTGGTGACGGTATCGACTCTCCAACAATGGCAGAGGTTGCAAAAGATGGATTAAAAGATACGTATTATACAACAGTAGCGACAGCACCAACAGTAACAGAGAAAGGGAAAGCATTTGTGACAGAATATAAAGAGAAGTTCAAAAAAGATGTGGAGGCATACTCTGCATATGGATATGATTCAGCTGGTGTTATTTTACAAGGAATTAAAGATGCCATTAAGAAAAATGACGGTAAGTATCCAACGCGTGAACAAGTACGCGATGCAGTTCGTGCTATAAAAGAATATGATGGCGTTGTTACGAAAGTAGCTTTCGATGATAAAGGTGATAACAAATTTGCTAAAGTTTATATTTATAAGTATGAGGGTGCGAAATATCCAGGAAGACAAGACGGAGAAGTAAGTAAATAATGAAAAAACCCGGCAGAGGCCGGGTTTTTTTAGTTTGGATTAGAAAGTCCATAGAAAAACATTGTGAGGATTTCTTTTGTTTGTTGTTCACGATGTTCACCAACTAAGTGTGCAACGAATTGATCACTCATTTTAGAAAACGTATTGATATATAACAAAATCATATCTTTTGAAAGATTGGGGTTAATTTCTTTTTTCTGTTGTGCTTCTTCTATAAAGTGAAGAAAAAGGGGAAGCGCTTTATCTTTTTGATATGTAAATAGAAAATTACGCAATTCTTCATCTGTTTGCATTGCTTGTTCAATCATTTCAGGATGTAAACGGTTCACACTTTGTAATTTTCGAGTCATAATACGATGTATTTTTTCTTGAAAAGATAAGTCGCTCGTTAACAGTTCTTCATAATAATGAACCTCTTGAATGGTAAACTCTTGAATGAGTTCGCGAAATAAAGCATCTTTACTTCCGAAATGATTATATATTGTAACTTGTGAAACGCTTGCTTGTTTTGCAATATCTTCTATTTTTACATCTTTAAATCCGAATTTAGAAAACAGTTCTAGTGCAGCGGCTTTAATAGCCTGCTTTTTCTTCTCTTTCACCTTTTCAAAACCGTTCATATGAATCACCTCCACTTAAATATACAAGATGATAAGAAAGGAAACAATATTTTTGAAATATAGGCTTTATAAAATTTCAAAAAATGTTGATTCTCTTATAACAGAGGAGTATAATAATTTTGAAATATGGTATATAAAATATTTCAAAAAGAGGTGATCTTATGTTAATTGTTCAAAACGTCACGAAACAATTTTCAAACGGAAAAGGCTTATTCGATGTTTCATTTCAAGTAAAAGAAGGGGAAGTATTTGGTTATTTAGGACCAAACGGAGCAGGAAAATCAACAACAATTCGTAATTTAATGGGATTTATACAACCTACTTCTGGAACAGCGACGATGTTTGGATTGGATTGCTGGAAGGATGCGGCTGATATTCAAAAAAGGGTTGGATATTTACCAGGAGAGATTTCTTTTATAGAAGGAATGAATGGATTGGGATTTTTGCAACTTATGCAAGGAATGCGTGGTATGAAAAGTAATGGCCGACGTGATGAATTAATTGAGCGCTTTCAGTTTGATGTGAAAACACCCATTCGAAAAATGTCTAAAGGAATGAAGCAAAAAGTAGGGATTGTAGCAGCCTTTATGCACGATCCAGAAGTGCTCATTTTAGATGAACCAACTTCAGGTTTAGATCCGCTTATGCAGCAGTTATTTGTTGATCTTATATTAGAAGAAAAACAAAGAGGAAAAACAATTTTTATGTCGTCTCATATTTTTACGGAAATTGAACGGACATGCGATCGTGTAGGGATTATTAAAGACGGAAAGTTACTTACAGTAGAAAATATTCATGACTTGAGAGCAAAACAACGGCAAGTTCTTGATGTGACAGTATCTTCACAAGAACAATTGCAAGCATTAAAGAAAACAGCACTACAAATTGATAGTGTGCAAGGGAATACAGCTTCGATTATTGTACAGGGAAACTATAATGAACTTCTTCAAACTTTAGCACAACATGATGTAATTGGTTTTCAGATGAGAACAATGGATTTAGAAAATATCTTTATGCATTACTATGATGAGGAAGGAGAAAATCGGTTATGAGTAAAGCGTTATTTGTTGCTAGTTTAAAAGCAAATGCCAAAATGATTTTGAACTATGCTATTGGCTCCGTTCTTTATTTATGGCTACTAATTTGGATCTTTCCATCGATCTCATCTGCAAAGGGATTAGATGAAATACTGAAAGCTATGCCTCAAGGGGTATTAAAAGCAGTAGGATTTGAAAAAGGGATTGAACAATTGAATGATTTTTTAGCTGGAGAATATTATGGTTTGATCTTTGTTTTATTATTGATGGTATATAGTATTTTAGCATCGACACAACTAGTTGCCCATCTAGTTGATAGAGGATCAATGGCCTATTTATTATCTACATCTGTTTCGCGTACTAAGGTAATTTTGACACAAGCATCTGTCTTAATCATAGGGTTATTTACGATCGTTATAGCTACTTATCTTGGCGGTTTAGTCGGGGCAGAATGGTTAATTGAAAAAGTATCTCTTGATAAAGTATTATTTTTTAAACTCAATTTTCTCGGTGGGCTTGTATTTCTTGTTATTTGTGCATATTCATTTTTCTTTTCTTGTTTGTTTGATGATGAAAAGAAAGCGTTAAGTGTTTCTACAAGTATAACGGTCATTTTTTATGGATTAGATATGGTAGGGAAATTGAGCGAGAAATTGGAGTGGATGAGAAATCTATCTATATTTAGCTTGTATCGCCCGCAGGAAATTGTTGATGGAACCTATAATATATGGCCGACAAGTATTGGTTTACTTATAGCAGCTATTATTATTTTTATAATTTCTGTTATTGTTTTTAAGAGAAGAGATTTGCCTTTATGAAAACCCCCGCCACTTATCTCCTTCGGATTTTGAAGTGGGGGTTTCTCGTGTATCACCTTCAAGAGATGCTTAACACGAGTGGAGTTGACACAGCTGCCTGATGGCACAACCCCTCTATTCCATCGGCAAACTAGAAAGTTATAGGATAGAAATGATTTCTCTTTTGTCGGTAATGTAAACAAGTTACATTTCATTTCTTTTTGTTCTTTAACAGGTTTTTCTTTCTGCTTTTGCACACGTTTTTGGTATGCATGAAGTTGATTTTCATTCATGATTTCAATATGTGCTTGTAATGTATGGAGGCCTTCTTGTTGAAGAGGATGTAACGATTGATCAGTACGTAAGGCCGTATACACTTGGCGAATATAGAAGTTTGTTGTATTGTAGAGATTTTTGGCGTTTTGACACATTTCCATGAAGTAGGCGTGCAATTTGTGACCTTTCTTGATCCAAATTTGATAGGTTGCATATTCTTTTTCTTTCGTCATGATTTTCACCTCCTTCTTTCTTTTATGATACTACAAAACAGTCGAAAAGAACATACATTCGCCATGCTACGAAAATATCTTTACAAATGCGATGGCAATTCATCTCCACCTTAAACTGGGCTATGCCCCGCGCGTTTTGAAGATGGGGTTTTCTTGCCAATTTTCCGATAAAGATCTAATAAAGTGAAACCCCCACTGATGGAAGCTTCACTTTATTATTAATTTGGTATAAAAAGAAGTAGACGGATTCATCGGTTTTTTCATATATGAAAAACAAAAAATACTGCATCGTCTAGTTCCGCAAAATATCTTTTGGATACGCTGGGCGTGATGAATCCGAGGGAAATTTACTCTCTATTTTATCAAAAATAAAAAAGGCTGCTTAAAACAACCTCACATATGTTGGTGCCATGCTTTTTACTTTCTGTTTTCAATAAATGAAGCAACACACGTATTCTCTCTAATCACTAGTTCCTAACACATCTGTGTTTGGAGGTTCATACCCCATCTGGCGTATCATAGCTGAAATCTGTCCCTTGTGATGGAATTCGTGAGTGATTGCATGCGTTATCAATTTACCAGGTGTAATTGATAACGTTTCTCCTTCTTCTCTCCAAGGGATTTCCCTCTGAATCGGCTCATCCATGTGATGGGCAAGTACTTCAAATACTTCATTTACAAGAGAATCTATATGTTCAAAGCGTACTTTTATTTCGTTCAAACTGAGTTGTTGCAGGTCTTCCTTTGAAGTGAGCGGTTTCTTCGTTTTTAATAAAACAAATGAGCCAAGCCAAGCGTTATAACAGTCTGCTATGTGTACCATTGTATCTCGCACGCTTTGCCAACCGAACCCCATTTGGCGAGTAAAGTCATTTGGTTCTAGTTCTTTACAAAAGTCAAGAAGTACGGATCGAGTCTGTTTGACCCATTCATATTCGTTTGTATGCATTACATACGCTCCTTTATTTGGTGTTTAAAAAACTTATTCCATACTTAATGTCCTAATCCTTCTTCTAACTATCCTGCTTCGTTTGTTCAATAAGAAAAATCAATAATGTTCTTTAACAAAGCCAAAATTTTAATAAAGAAAATGAAAGGATGCAGTAACAGTTAATGGCGATGGATTTTCCACACTGGAAGTTATTTTGTAAAAAGGATTAGCGTTTTTGTTTAGTATCGATCGCTTTATCCCATAAAAGCCCGATTGGTTCAACTAACCATCAGTGGGGGATGAAGAAAACCTCCACTGATGGAAGTTTCACTTTATGTTAGAAGTCCGTAATTATATAGTGTGAGAAATAAAAAGAGTGTTGTTATTGTTACGAAGAGTAAAAATAAAATTGTCAGACAAAACATGAGAAAGTTTTGCTGGAAATACAAGAGAATAAAATGAAAGAATCATAAAGAGGATATGTATAAGAATGCAATATATTGTAAATGATTGTTTTATATGTTTTTTAAAAAAATAGTAATAAATAGTAATAAATAAAAGGGTTTAAGCATCCACATAGTAAGAGGATGCCTTTTTTCTTGAGTTATTTTACAGAATGATTATAAATATTACTGTAATAAAATAATTTTTTTAATTTTTTTAATAATACCACTTTACAAAATCGAAAAAATTAGTAGAATATTAATTAATAGAAATTTTCTGATAACTATATAGAAACATAAAGTTATCAAAAAAGTTTCTCACAAGTAGTATCGTACATAAAATTAGGGAGGGTACAAAATGAAAAAGATTAAAAAAATCTCAGCTGTAGTAGCGCCAGTGTTAGCAATGAGCGTGGCTTTAACAGCATGTTCAGGGTCAGGGGACAAAAAAGCAAGCACAGAGCCAAAAAATGAAGAGAAAAAACAGAAGGTAAGTTAGCATCAAAACAAGTGTTAAACTTACTAGAAACGCAAGAAATTCCGTCTATGGACTCTTCTAAAGCAACAGATGCAGTGTCTTTCCTTGCTTTAAATAACGTAATGGAAGGATTATATCGCCTGGATAAAGACCAAAAACCAACTCCAGGTATGGCGGAATCGTATAAAAAGAGCGATGATGGAAAAACATATACGTTTAAGCTTCGCAAAGATGCGAAATGGTCAAATGGTGATCCTGTAACAGCGAAAGATTTCGTATTTGCATGGCAACGTTTATTAGATCCAAAAACAGCTGCTGAATACGCATTTATTATGTATGATGTGAAAAATGCACAGGCAATCAACGAAGGCAAAGCACCAGTTGATTCTTTAGGTGTAAAAGCTGTTGATGACAATACATTAGAAGTGCAATTAGACAACCCAGTTCCATATTTTATTGAATTAACAACATTCGGTTCTTTCTATCCGTTAAATGAAAAGGTTGTAAAAGAAAAAGGCGATAAATACGGTTTAGAAGCAGAGAACTTAGTATACAACGGTCCATTTGCTATGACAGAGTGGAAACACGAGCAAGGTTGGAAGCTGAAGAAAAATGATCAATATTGGGACAAGAACACAGTTAAGTTAGACGAAATCAACTTTAACGTTGTAAAAGAATTATCTACTCGTGTTAACTTATATGAAAGCGGCCAAGCTGATCGCGTTGCTTTAAGTGCTGAATATGTTGATAAATATAAATCGAAGAAAGATGAATTTGGAAGCTATTTAGAGCCATCTACATTCTTCTTACGATTAAACGAAAAACGCCTGAAACAACAAGACACACCGCTTAAAAATGAGAAACTTCGTCAAGCAATCGCAAAATCATACGATAAGAAAGCGTTGGCGAACGTAATCTTAAATGATGGTTCTAAACCAGCTGACTATCTTGTACCAGCTGACTTCGTAAAAGGTCCAGATGATAAAGATTTCCGTACAATTAATGGAAATGTAAAATCTGTATCATATGATCCGAAAGAAGCGAAAAAACTTTGGGATGAAGCGAAGAAAGAGTTAGGTAAAGACGAAGTAACACTTGAATTATTAAACTACGATACTGATAATGCGAAGAAAATTGGTGAGTACTTAAAAGAGCAATTAGAGAAAAACTTACCAGGCTTAAAAATTAACTTGAAAAACCAACCATTTAAGCAAAAACTAAAACTAGAAACAGATCAAGACTTTGATATCTCTTACGCTGGTTGGGGTCCTGACTATGCAGATCCAATGACATACATCGATATGTTTGAAACAACAAACTCTCATAACCAAATGAGTTACTCAAATAAAGAGTACGATGACATTGTTAAAAAAGGTAAAACAGATTTATTAACACAAGAGAAAACTCGTTGGGAACAACTTGCGAAAGCTGAGAAGATGTTACTTGATGATGCTGCAATTGCACCGCTGTACCAACGTGGAACTTCTTACTTACAACGTCCAACTGTACACAACATTGTTAAGCATAATGTTGGTGGTGATTTCAGCTACAAGTGGACATATATCACTGAAAAAGAAGATAAATAATTATTTAAAAAGAGGATGCGGTAACGTATCCTCTTTCTCTATGTGCACATTTTGAAGTGTGATGAATACACATGCAGTACTACAATAAATGGGAACATTCATTAATTGATATTTTTGTTTATTGTATTAAATCCCATTCATATGGTCTTTACGGGCAGGAATCTTCTATCTGTATCTCTTTTTTCAATATGCCCGTTAAATATGAGATAGAGGAGATGTATATGAAACAATATTCTTATTTAGATTTCCTTGCAGCGTTTGGTATTGGCAGTGCACATCCAGGAGGTTTTACGCTAACAAAGCAATTATTAACACAGCTTTCATTAGACCAGCATACAAAATTATTAGAGATTGGTTGTGGAACGGGCAAGACAGCTTCCTATATTGTAAAACAATATGGCTCAAGTGTAAGTGCAGTTGAAATGAACGAAACGATGATTGAAAAAGCAAAGAAAAGATGGTACAAGGATGGAGTGAATATTGAACTCATTGCAGGAAACGCAGAAGAACTGCCATTTCGTGATGAAGTGTTTCATATTGTATTAGGAGAATCCGTTCTTGCGTTTACAAATAAAAGAAAAGCGATAGATGAATGTTATCGTGTATTACAATATGGCGGGACGCTGCTTGTTATTGAATTGGTAATCGAGCAACACTTACCAATGCATGAGGAAAAAATATATTAACTTTATATGGAATGGAGCAGCTGTTAACAGCGCAAGAATGGATTGTACTCTTTGAACAAGCAAATTTTACAACAGTACGTGTATTTGGAGGCGGAACCATTGCAACAACGATTTCTGCACATGTAGAAGAACCAGAGTGGGATATATCGGATTTTATTTCGCAAGATTTGTATCATGCATGGATTGCGCATGAACATATTTTACATCAATACAAGCATATATTAGGGCACCGAATTTTTATTTGTCAAAAATAAAGTGGAATTTTGATTAATGGTGAACTTCATTCTCCGTAAAAGTCCGATTGGGCGAGCTTTCCATCAGCGGTGGATGAAGAACCCCACTGATGGAGGTTTCACTTTATTAAAAAAGCCAACAATATGTTGGCTTTTCTTTAAATGAAAAATAAAGCAGCTAATGAAATACCGAAAATAAATCCAAGACCAAGTTCAACGGCTCCAAATCCTCCACCAAATCCTCCACCAAATCCTCCACCAAATCCTCCACCAAATCCACATCTACATTCATCAAATCCACATCTATCACATCTACGAGATCTACGAGATCTACCAGATCTACATTCATCAAATCCAAATCCACAATGGTTACATTCACCTAAACCACCGCAGAAATCACAGCCGAAGCTACCACCAAATCCAAACCCGTGGTCAAATCGCTTGCGATGAACGGGTTCAATCCATACTGATTCATCCGTTACATCAACAATTCTTCCAATATGGATATTGCCTTTATAATCTTCAATACGTACGACTCGCCCATAATAACGCCGACATGTCTGAAAATGTTTATGAGAACTCATATAATTTCGCCCCTTTCTCTTTCCAATATTACGATATGATAAAGGGACAAGAGCGGCTTGTACGTTTGTCTATTCCATCATAATTGCAGTGAAAAACGGGAATGATAAGGAAGGACTGTTTTCTAGTAATGAAAAATGTTACTCCCTGTTAGAGTGAGATAAAAAGGAGAGAAAAAATGAATCATTCAGATACATTTCAAACGTATGAAGTGTCATGGAATGCATTAACGGATGCACTTCGAAAAGAGATGACACGTCAAGTAGGAGCTGATATTATTGATACCATTGTCTGTGATTTACAAGATGGATTTGAAGTGTATACATATATACAAGGAGATCTTGCGTTTGAATATAAGGAAGCACTTGAACGAAAATATGGCACAGATAGCAAATTTCCTAACATATTAACAGTATTACTATTGGCGGATATCTACAATGTAAAAGAAAGTAACATTCGTCTTCATGCTGATCACAAAGAAAATCCAGTTGTAGAAGTATACGTAAAACAATGAGAGTGCTTGTAGATTGCACTCTCATTTTTGTTATAATAAAAGATAGAAAATTAAGAAAAAGGTGAAAGTATGAAGCGAGTGCGGTTACGTGAACTAGGAGTCAAAATTGGAAAATATGATGTGGGAAAATGGAATGCCATTACTGATGTAGAAGGTGTCTTAGTGGGTCATGTTACTTTGAAGGAAGAAATGCATATTCGTACTGGTGTCACGGCGATTTTACCGCATGATGGAAATATATTTCGTGAAAAAGTATTCGCTAGTTCTTATGTTATTAATGGCTTTGGAAAAACGATTGGAACGATTCAAATACAAGAACTAGGTGTACTTGAAAGTCCGATTATGCTGTCCAATACATTTGCAGTTGCTCCGGTATTAGAAGGGACATTACGATATATGCTAGAGCAGAATGAAGAAATTGGTGATACAACTGGAACTGTAAATATTGTTGTTGGAGAGTGTAATGATGGACATTTACATGACATTCGAACGCTTTATGTAAGACCCAAGCACGCAATTGAGGCCATTACAAACGCAAAGAATGGCCCAGTGGAAGAAGGGTGTGTGGGAGCTGGTACAGGAATGGCTTGTTTTGGATATAAAGGCGGAATTGGTACAAGTTCACGCATAATAACTTTTACAAAAGATACGTATACGGTGGGTGTTTTAGTTGTTACGAATTTTGGGAGAAAAGAAGATTTATATATTCAAAAAGAGAACGAAGAAACTTTGCCAGATGGCTCTATCATGATTGTTATCGCAACCGATGCGCCGTTAAGTGATAGACAATTACATCGCATAGCAAAGCGAGCAACTTTTGGACTTGCAAAGGCGGGTTCTTACGGAGCGCATGGGAGCGGGGATATTGTTATTGCCTTTTCAACAGCACATCGTATTTCTCATACGCCGACTACAGAATCATTGCAGTATCAATTTTTGCGTGAAGATGGGAAAGAAATTTCTCATTTATTTGCAATGACAATTGAAGCTGTAGAAGAGGCAATTTGGAATGCTTTATGTATGGCAGAAACGATAGAAGGTAGAGGAAATAGAAAATTAGAGGCGATATCTTATGAAAATCTAAAAAATATACTAAGGTTAAAATAATTTAATTATGTAAACTAATATAAATTATAGAGCGGAGCTTTGGTTATTACTATTACATACAAACTCTAAAGTATAAATGTCAGTTTTTCATTACTCTATAGAAACCGATATAATTAAAACCGGATATATATGGCATAGGAAGTTGAAATGTACTTTAATGAGAAGTGGCAAAAATATTGGGTGAGAAAGCAAATTATGATGAAAATTAGAAGAAAATAAAAAACTGCAATGAGCAATTTTTTATTAAATAATAGTTTACATAATAATATTATATTCTCGTTCGTTTTTCGAAATACAAGTCATATCTTGTATTTCTTCTCATAAGTTTAAACATAGGAATTTGTCTACAAAGGTGGCGAAGCTTCAACATGCATATTCGAATCATAGCCACATCTATTTTGTTTTTACTACTTATATGTATTTGTCCTTTTTCTAGTTTAGCGAAAGGAGAAGAAGCGAGGCAGCGTGTTGTTTCACTTGTGTATGATGATTCTGGTAGTATGCGTAATAATGATCGCTGGAAGTATGCAAATTATGCATTGCAAAGTTTGATTGCATTGTTAGATGAAAAAGATACGTTTTCTTATGTACCAATGAGTCATCCATCGCAAGAAATAACCGTTTCTCTAGCGAATAACAAACGGCAAGAGGAAATTGAAAAGATTCAAACATGGAATGAACATGTTAACACACCTTTTCAATCAGTGGAAACAGCTATGCAATCTATTAAGAGGCAAGCTCAGGAAAATGCCAATCGTGAATTTTGGCTTATTATTCTAACAGATGGAGCGTTTAATGAGCTAGAAAAACAAGATGATAGTGGAAAAAAAGGATTTCAGAAACGCTCAGTACTTTTAAAAAAGAAATGGAAGCCAAAAACATTTCTTTACATGCAGTATTAATTACAATGGAAGAAAATTTAGGGGCGCAAGAACAAGCACAAATGAACGTCTTTAAAGATATTTGGAAACACCAGATAAATGGAATCGTATTCCCCACAAGTGGAGAAGATGGTGTTATCCACAGCGTCAACCAAGCCGCTGCTTTAATAGCGAATCGTGATCCATTTTCATCAGTAGAAGAAGCGGTAAAAACAAATATAGTAGGAAACAAGATTGAAGTTAAAACACCATTTCCGTTAAAACGAATTACGCTTGTTGGTCAATCTTCTCAAAACATACCGTATCGTGTCCAAAATATACAAGGATCACTCAATTTACAATCAAGATTTTCGATTCAAGCACCGGCGGGAATGGGATTATATGGTGGAATTACTCATATTATGCCTAAAAACAATGCTGTAATGGAACCAGGAACATATATGGTAGAAATTGATCAAGCAGTGACAAAGGAAAATATGAAAGTACTAGTAGAACCAGCGTTAGATTATACCGTTTCCATATATGAAAAAGGAAAGGACCCGAAAAAAGAAACAGAACAAATCTATGAAAATCAAACAGCAATTATAGAAGCAAAACCAACAAATGTACCGGTAGATGCTTCATATTTTAATGCTCAAATAGAAATAAATGGTCAAATGTATTCGATGCAATGGGATGGGAAACGAAAAGTCTTCTACTATGAAACGAAGATAGGGAGAGACGCTGTGCATGGAAATGTGCACATGAATATAAAAGGGTTTTATCGCCAAACGAAAGAATTTCGCATTCAATCCGTTCCAAAACCAAAACTATCATTAAAAGTTGTTACAACGAATTATAAAGAAAAAGTAACAAATTTAGAGCATAGCGCACCATTTATTATACAACCACTATTAAATGAAGAATCAATGTCAGAGGCAGAAGTAAGGGAATTGTTGAAAACAGTAACTATTACATTTCATAAATCTATCAACTATGAGTTAAAGCAAAATAGAAATCAAATATATGTATATCCTCGTCCTTATTACTCCAACACATTTAATTTTACAGACACCGGCATCATAGAAGCTACCATCACATTACGAGATTCACAATCGCAAAAAGTTAGTAAACAAATTTCGTTGTCTATTATTGACGTTCCTTTTTTAGAGCGTTATGCGACCATTTTTCAGTTCGTTTTACCATTTAGTATAATCTTATTCATTATTACAATTCTTATTGTTGGATGGATAGTTCGCCCGCGTTTTCATAGGAAAGCTCTTATGTATTATGAATGGGACCAATCTATTGCGGAAGATTGGTTATATAAATCTGAACCAGAGCCACTGCGAACGAAATGGTGGAATCATTATTTTGGTATTCCATTTCGAGCGGAGCGGAAAACAGTGCAATCTGTTACGTTTATTGCAAAAAAAGGCTCAAAATCTATATTTGTTACGAAAGATTCTCAAGTACCAGGCATGGTGATTGATGGTATGGTCCTAACAGATGAAGAAGCGGGACGCGAGTATAAAACGTTATATCCGAACGAAATGGTTGTTATTGATCGCGGTTATGGAAAAGAAGTATATAGATATGAATGTGAATAAATAGGAAGGTGGTTCACATGGATTTTCAAGTGCCAACAATTTTAATTGGACTCGGGGGAATTGGAAGTACAGTTACGCATGATATTTACCGAAAGCTCCCGAAAGAACGGCGTAAAAAAGTAGCGATGCACGTATTTGATACAGATATTAATACGTTAAGTCACTTTCAGCATATTCGTAAATTTGTGACACAAACGAGCTCTAGTAAAACACCGCGCGAATATATGGCGGAAGATCCAACGATTCCAGATTGGTTTCCGATTGACCCGACTGTACTAGATAAACCATTAACAGAAGGTGCTGGTCAACTTCGGGTTATTTCTCGCCTAGCACTTCGCGCAGCGATGAAGGAAGATAAATTAACAGCTTTTTGGCAAGAAATTGAGAAGATTTTTCCGGTAACAAGTGATACAACAGAATACGGTGTGCGCGTTATTATTGTTACGTCATTAGCAGGTGGCACAGGTTCCGGTATGTTTTTGCAAATCGCTCTATATTTACGAGAAATGCTTCGGAAAAAGTTGCAACATCACAACATTTTAATTCGCGGTGCTTTTTTACTTCCTGATGTTCTCGTCAAAACACGCACAATAAGCGGAAAAGAATTTGAAACGGTGCAGGCAAACGGATATGCATCATTAAAAGAATTACACGCAATTACTTTAGGATCTACAGGAGAATTATCACGTCGCGGGGGCGTTACAATTGAGTTAGAATATCGTCCGGATCAAGTAGATGAAGACGGACGCACAAATCACACCATTATGCAGCATCATTTACCATACAATTATTGCTTCTTATATGATTATGAAAATTTACATGGTCACCATTTGCATAGTTTGTCTGATTATATGGAACAAATGACAAATACAATTTATTTACAATTATTTAGTCCGATGTCAACGAGTCATTTTGCGCAAGAAGATAATCAAATTCAACAACTTGCTGATTCAAATGGTAAAGCTCGTTATTGCGGAGCAGGAGCTGCAAAACTTATTTATCCATACGAAAATGTTCTTCGTTACTGCGCTTTAAAATGGGCAGTGCAAGGGCTAGATGAATCGTGGCTTCATTTAGATCGACTTTTTCAAGATAAGAAAAGCCGGTATGAGCAAGATGTTCGCCGCGGTATGCAGCGTGAAAAACCCGAGCGAGGAAAAAGTTTCTTAGAAGATTTAGAACATTTGGCGACTCGTCCAGAACAGGCGCATGTGTTTTATAAGCAAATGTATTATGAAACGCGCGAAGGAGCAGAAGGCGGAAAAATTGGTATATCAAAATCAAAATTATTTTTAGAAGCGGTGGAAAATTATGTGCAGCGTACGGTACAAAAAGATGAAGAGCTAAATCGCTTGCAGCGAGAGTGTAAAATTTCAGCTGCAAAGCTGAAAATTGCTGAACAAATGAAAGGTGAAGTAGCACGGGTGGACCACGCTGTACGCTTATATGCGTATGCGATACCAAGCCGTGTACATGAGCATGTAACAACATTGATATATGATATGGTTGAAACTGATCGATTTACACCAAGTGGTTCAGAAGGCCAGTCATATCAGTTGAATACATGGTTTTTAAAGAAAACAGATCCTGTTCATCCTGTCGCTGCACGTTACATGTTATATGAAATTCGTAAATTGTTAACCGAAAAAATGAATCGTCTGCATGAAAATAATGAACAGAAACGAAGTCTTATCCAAAATTATGATAAAAAATTTAATGTGAGCAATATTGAAGGAACGGTAACAGCTGTTAGACGTGTTGAACTGACACAGCAACAAGGTTGGTTTGGAAAAATGTTTCACAACGAACAGCGTGTATTTCGAAAAGAATTTCAAGATATTGCAACTCAATATGTACACAAATTAAATGAATATCGAAAAGAAATGTTATTAGAGCTTGTTTATCAATCTTTATATCAGGCTGTAGATAAAATGATTCAATATTGGGAGCGTTTCTTTGATAATTTACAAGAAACTCGTGAAAATTTATTATTAGACATTCAAAAACGTAGTAAAGAATTTGAGGGAAAAACAAATCCAACAAATGTATACGTATTAGCAGATGAGCGAATGCAGGAAGAAATGTGGAACGATATTCATCACCATGTAAACAATGGTGTGCTGCCAAAAGAGATATCTGCTGAAATTTATATGAGTTTATATCGTGAATATTGCAGAGGAGCGCAGGCAGAGGAAGGACAATCACAAAAAGTAGAAGATTTTTATCGGAAACATATTTTAACGTATTGTGAGCAGGAATTGCAAGATCGCTACCGAGATAAATTAGAATTAAATATTATTGAAGCACTGCGAAAAGAAGCGGCTATTCAAAAGCGTGATATGACAGAGTATGTAAGTGAGAAAATTGAAGATTTGCTGCATCTTGCAAGTCCATTTATACCGAAAGTTGCGCATCATCGTGAATTGCAATATTGGGGTATTCATCCGCTTGTTCATCAAGAGTTAAATGAAGAGACGCTACAAGAGATGTTCCAGGAAAAAGAAACAGTTGATGAAGCTTTTTCACCGTATGAAATTGTATGTTACCGTGCGCATTACGGATTGTCGCTGCAAGATTTCCCAAAATTATCGTCTGGGCATATTGCAAACGGTTATGTGAACGAGAAGGGAGATTACTTTCAGTCTTATTATCGCCGCGTAAATAAATTAAACGTTCGTAAATCGAATTTAACACCGCATCTTGATAAGTATTGGCACTTACCTGCTTTTATGCCAGACTTAAATGTAACACAAACGAAGCTGGATTATGATAAGTGTAATCGTGCTTTATTGTATGCATATATATATCGTTGGATTAGTCTTGCTGCTGTGGATGGTCAGTTCGTTTACCAATATAACGGAGTGGGCCGAAGTTCTCTTATTCAATCGATGGGGAAAAATGTAACAAATGAAGGATATAAATTGCACCGTGCATTGCTTCATAATCCATTTATATATGAAAATATTATTTCTCGTTTTGAAGAAGAACAGGGAAAAGCATTGCAGCACGGAGGACATTTATATACACATTCATTTGTATTAGGTGCGCAAGATATAAGATGGCTTCGAAAAGAACATGTTCATAATATCTTAGATGTTATCTTGATGTACGATAAGGAAGCGAAATATGATCCGACGTTAGAAGAAACATCTGATGAACTGTTACGATTACTTGTTGATGAAATTGAACAATATTTTAAAGCTTATTACGGGACTGGAGCGGAAGTAGCAGCAAAAAAAGAAGCGACTTTATTTGTAAAGCAACTATGGAATCGCTCATATGCAAAAGAATTTGTAGATCCAAACAGTGCCCCGTATAAGAAATGGTTACATCTTCTTAACGTTCAAATAGAAGAGGAAGATACAAATGCGAATGTTTAAGAAAAGATAGGGAATCCTTAACTTTGGAATTTATTATTTGGAAAAGAGGGATTCTTATGCCATTTCTTGGAAGTGTGTATCAAGTGTTTGGTCTATATTCAGAAATTTATCATGCGATGATTTGTATGGAGGAGAAAGAGAGTCAATCAATTCATGAATGTATCAGTGGAGATGAAAGAGAAACTGGAGAAGAATAATAAAGAACATGCAGCAAACTGTTGCATGTTCTTTTCGTTTTCATATAGTTTTACAACATTCTTAGGTTTTGACCTCTGTTAACTTGTTTGAATGCAATTTACTGTAACATTACTATCATTTGGTACTTCGTACATTCAAATCCTTTTTCACTATTAAACCATTTTACTGTCTTGATTGTTTTCATATAAAAAACTTTTAAAATATTACTAAAGATGTGTTTCCTATTTATATGAACCGAGCAAATATAAGCATATATTTAAATCTGTTATCATTTTTACGTTAAAATGGAAGATAAGAACAGTAAATGTTCATTATCGTTTTTGAAACCTCAAAACAACGAAAGCCCTACCTCTCTTTCGTCCTTACGGCTCCGATGACCGTGCCAGTATGAATCGGGATATCCAAAAACAATGCTTGGATAAATGAACCTCATCGTATACTTAGAAGTATGAGAATAAAAAGTGGTGAGAATAATTCATTTAGAGGAAAAAGAATTTTTTCTTAGAGGGTAATGTTCCTATAATCAAATCGTATTTGTAATCATATCATATTGAGGTACATAAAGCAAAAAAAAACAAAATAGATGTAGGCTATTTTGTCGTTTTAGGTATCTTATATAATTTTAAATCAAGTTCAAAACGGTTTTAAAAGGATTTCTTTACCTAGCCGACTTTCGTATTTAACAAATCAATTGCCTGATTTTCAGTAATTCCTTTAATTAAACTTAATTCACTAATTAAAATTTTTTGTGCGTTGTCTAACATTTGTTTTTCACTTGTATTAAGCGCCCTTACTTTATTCCTACGTATTAAGTCGCGAACTACTTCAGCACCTTCTTGTATTTCACCCGTCTTCATTTTCTCCATGTTTTGGGTATATCTTTGCTTCCATGAAAGTGAATCATCTGATTCGCCGTACTGAAAAATAAGTAATACATTTTCTAATGTAAGCTTATCGGCAATTAATCGTATACGTAATTGTATCATTTTTTTCATCGGAATCATTACTTCCATATTACTAATTGGTATTTTTATTACATAATATTTTTGTTTTTCTCCTAGGATTTCTTTTTCTTCTATGGCTTCAATCACACCTGCTCCGTGCATTGGATAAACAATTTTATCGCCAATTTGAAACAAATAATCCACCTCCATATGGTAACCTTTCTAAGTTTATCATATATAAGATAATAAGTAAAATTATTTATAATATCACAAAATAATTATCATAGTCAATATTTTTTGTTTGATTAGATAAAATCATTGTTACATATTTATAAAACTAAAAAATAAAATGAGTGTATAATAAATTGAACCTCCTATCAGTGGAGGCTTACTGCCCGTTAGTACGGGATAAATAATTGATTGGAAAAATGTATGAAAGAGGTTTAATAATATGCTGAAATGGGGTTATTTTGTAATTATTAATGTTCTCGCTTTTATGATGATGGGACTAGATAAAAGAAAAGCAAAGAAGAAGCAGTGGCGTACGCCGGAGAGTACGTTGTTTTTAGTTGCAGCAGCAGGGGGAGGAATTGGAGCTTGGATTGGGATGTATATGTTTCATCATAAGACACATAAAAATAAGTTTGTGTTTGGTATTCCATTCCTTGCGGCTGCGGGAGCATATATCTTTTGGATATTATAGTAAGGTCCGTGTGAAAAAGTTATGTAGCGGAAAATTGTAAAAAGGTAGATGGACATTTTATAATGAAGAAAAAGAAAAGAGGAGAGTCAAATGGAAGCGCAAAAAAGGGGATCATATATGCGGCAAGTGCATATATGATGTGGGGAGTTCTGCCGCTTTATTGGAAACTGATAGATGAAGTTCCTGCAGAAGAAATTTTAGCTCATCGCATCGTTTGGGCATTCGCTTTTATGTTACTTGTTTTATTGATTTGCAGACGTTTTGGTCAATTTATGAATGAGCTTGTACAACTTTTTAAACGTCCTAAATTATTCATGTCATTAACTGCTGCTTCTATATTAATTAGCGGGAACTGGTTTGTGTACATATGGGCTGTTAATCATAATCATGTAATTGAAGCAAGTCTAGGTTATTATATTAATCCGCTTGTTAGTATTTTACTTGGCACGCTCGTTTTAAAAGAAAAACTCAATTTTTGGCAATATGTTGCCGTAGGGTTAGCGGCATTTGGGGTTGTAATTTTAACAGTTCACTTTGGATCCATTCCGTGGATTGCGATTTCGTTAGCATGTACATTTGGTTTATATGGTTTATCAAAGAAATTATTAGATTATGATTCAATGATTGGGCTTACGATGGAAACGATGCTTGTAATGCCGATTGCTCTTGTATATTTAGGAATGTTAGGTGTTCAAGGAATTGGTTCGTTTGGATCAGTTTCGATTACGTCGACGTTACTTTTAGCTGGTGCTGGTATTATTACTGCATTACCGCTTTTATATTTTGCAAAAGGTACAAAGCTTATTCCGTTATCAATGGTCGGATTTTTGCAATATATTGCACCGACAATCAGTCTTGTATTAGGAATTTTTGTCTTTCATGAACATTTTACAGGGACTCATATGATAGCATTTTTCTTTATTTGGATTGCGTTATTTACATTTTCGATAGCGAAAACGAAATTTATGTTAAATAAGCAGCCGAAATTTATAAAAAATAAATCTGCAAAAGTTTCGTAAAACGGCATAGTATTATGTATGCCGTTTTCTTTATAATGTAAGTAAGGATATTCCATTATAAGCGGTGAGGTGCAAATTATGGAAACAATTTTACATAACAATCCATTAATGTCTGCAGTGATTGCTTGGTTCTTAGCACAACTTACAAAAGTTATAATCACTTTAGTAAAAAAGAGAGAATTTGATTTTGCACAGTTTTTTGCTTCTGGTGGAATGCCGAGTTCTCATTCTTCTACTGTCACAGCATTAGCAATAGCAATTGGGATTGAAGAAGGAATTACGAGCTCCGTATTTGCAATTGCAACGATTTTTGCGATTATTGTCATGTATGACGCATCCGGAGTGAGGCTTGCTGTAAGTAAACAAGCAAAAATTTTAAATGACTTTTTTCATGGAAGACAAACGGATTATAAAAAATTGAATGAGCTTGTCGGTCATACGCCATATCAAGTCATTGTCGGGGCGATTTTAGGAATTGTTGTTGCGATTTGGTATTGTTCGTAAGCAAAGTGAGGAATCAACTTCACTTTGCTTTTTTGTTTTACACATATTTACGTATATTATTGAATATTGTATATGGATTCAATAAAGAGGGGGACATCTATGCTGCTGCATGACAAAGTAAAACAGGAAATGGAGAAACAAATTACAGCGTTACGTACGATGCAGCAAAGAGATGGAACATGGCGTTTTTGCTTTGAGGGATCCCCATTAACTGATTGTCATATGATTCTATTATTACGTACGTTACGAAGAGAAAAAGAAATAGAGCCATTTGTGACAAGACTAATTTCTTTACAAGCAAATGAAGGGACATGGAAATTGTATGAAGATGAGCTGAATGGAAATCTTTCAGCTACAATTCAAGTGTATACTGCATTGTTAGCTTCTAGGAAATTTAAGAAAGAAGACCATATGATGCGCCGTGCAGAACAATTTATTCTTGAACAAGGTGGCATTACAAACGCTCACTTTATGACGAAGTTTATGTTAGCCTTACATGGGCAATACGATTACCCTGCATTGTTTTATTTTCCCATGTCTTTTTTCTTTCTACCAGATCATTCCTCGTTTAGTATGTATGAATTGAGTAATACTGCACGTATTCATTTCGTTCCTACGCTCATTTGTATGAATAAGAAATTTGTAATAGAAGAAAATATTATTCCTAATCTTAGTTACATAGTGGGTGCGAATAAATCAAATTGGTTTCATAATAAACGCTCTTCTGTTTTGCAAACAATTTTATCAGAAGGGAAAAAGCTAATTTCTTATCCATATTCTCTTCATCAAAAAGGATATAAAGCAGCGGAACGTTTTATGCTAGAACGTATAGAAGGAAATGGAACACTTTACACTTATGCGAGCGCTACCTTTTATATGATTTACGCTCTCCTTGCTCTCGGTCATTCTATACATTCTCCTATTATTGAGAAAGCTGTATCAGGGATACAGTCGTACATATGGAATACAAAAAATGGTGCCCATTTGCAAAACACACCTTCAACAGTGTGGGATACTGCTCTTTTAAGTTATGCTTTGCAAGAAGCAAATGTTTCAGAAGATGATGCGATGATTGAACGAGCAAATCGCTATTTATTAAAGAAACAGCATACTTCTTATGGGGATTGGCATGTTCATGCACCTTCTTTACCTCCTGGCGGATGGGGATTTACCGATTCGAATACCATTGTGCCAGATTGTGATGATACAACAGCGGTGCTACGTTCACTTACTTACATTGCGAAGAAAGATAAGAAAGTAAAACAAGCTTGGAATAAAGGGATACAGTGGATTCTTGGAATGCAGAATAAAGATGGAGGCTGGGGAGCGTTTGAGAAGGATGTTGATAAGCATATGTTTGCGTATGTTCCTCTCGATAGTGCAGAAGATATGATTCTTGATCCGTCTACAGCAGATTTAACAGGGAGAGTGCTTGAGTTTTTTGGAACTTATGCGCCAAATAAAATAAGTGCAAATGATTTACACCGGGCAATGCAATGGCTCCTCCATACTCAAGAACAAAATGGTTCTTGGTATGGAAAATGGGGAGTTTGTTATATATATGGTACATGGGCTGCTGTAACAGGTCTGCGAGCAAATGGTCTGTCAGGGAATCACCCGGCACTGGAAAAAGCAGCACGGTGGTTAGAAATGATTCAACATCATGATGGAGGCTGGGGAGAATCGTGTAGAAGTAGTAAAGAAAAGCGGTTTATTTCAATACCTTTTAGTACACCTTCTCAAACGGCATGGGCTTTAGATGCCCTAATCGCTGTACATGATACGGAAACAGCATGTATTCAAAAGGGAATCAATTATTTGTTAGAGCATTCTTTAGAACATATTGAATATCCGACTGGAGCAGGATTGCCTGGGGAATTTTATATTCGTTATCATAGCTATCATCGCTTATTTCCCTTACTTACCTTTGCGCATTATGTGAAAAAATACAAAAAATAAACCGAGAATATGTCCTCGGTTTATTTTTTGTTTGGTTGGTGTTTTTGACGTGCATCTGCAGCATCTGCACGAGCTTGAGCTTCTAAGTCATCTTGGTCAGCGAGTTCTTGAGAAAACTCAACATCAATGCCATCAGACACTTTGTTTTGCTGTGAATTCTTATTTTTCATCTCACACAATCTCCTTGTGTTTTGCTAAGTTTCAATTATAGTGTGACACAAATAGACTTTTTTATGCAAAAAAGGAGAATGAAATACATAAGACGAAATATATAGAAAATACATAGAAAAAGCGAGGGAGAAGGATGAATTTTTTAGAGGGGAAAACAGCTGTTGTTACAGGTGCAGCACAAGGGATTGGAAAAGAAATTGCACGTGTATTTGGCACTTTAGGAGCGAAAGTATTACTAAGTGATATTAATCAAGAAGCTTTAAACAGTACGACAACACAGTTATTGCAAGAAGGATATGATGTAAGGGCGTATGTTTGTGATGTAAGCAGTCATACAGATGCAAAATCGCTAATTGAGTATGCAATTCAAACATATGGTGCATTGCATATTTTAGTAAATAATGCTGGGATTACACGAGATGCAATGTTGCATAAAATGGAAAAAACAGCATGGGAGCAAGTATTGCAAGTAAATGTAACGGGTGTATTTAACTGTATGCAGCCAGCGCTTTTGCATATGCGTAAACAACAATATGGACGCATTATTAATATTTCTTCCATTAGCTGGCAAGGAAATATCGGTCAAGCAAACTATGCAGCTGCGAAAGCGGGTGTAATTGGGCTTACAAAAACAGCATCAAAAGAAGCAGCTGGATTTGGTATTACATGTAATGCAATTTGTCCTGGATTTATGGATACCGATATGACGCAAGCCATACCGGATAAAGTAAAGGAAAAGATGATCGCAGCCATTCCAGCTGGGCGAATTGGAGCGCCGCAAGATATTGCACATGCAGCTGCCTTTCTAGCATCAGATTTTGCTTCTTACATTACTGGGGAAGTGCTAAATGTAAGTGGGGGGTTACAAGTATAAAGTGAAACTTCCATCAGTGGGGGATAACTGCCCATTAATGCGGGATAAAAAGGAGTAAGGCTGCCAGTTTGTTAGAACAGGGAAAAGGTCTTGCCGATTGGCAAGACCTTTTTTTAGTTTAAGTTAATCCAAACGCTTTTTACTTCTGTATAGTTATTTAACGCGTAAGAGCCCATTTCACGTCCAAGACCTGACTGTTTATAACCTCCAAATGGAGATGCTGCATCAAAGACGTTATAACAGTTTACCCATACTGTTCCAGCTCGTAATTTACTTGCAACATAATGCGCATTCTTCAAGTTTTCTGTCCACAAACCGGCAGCTAATCCATATGCTGATTTGTTAGCGCGTTCAATAACCTCATCAATGTCATCAAATGGCATTGCAGCAACGACAGGACCAAAAATTTCTTCTTTCGCAATCGTCATTTCATCTTGTACAGCTGCGAAAATTGTTGGAGCAACATAATAACCGTGTTCGTAAGGTTTATTTCCGCCAACTAATATTTCTGCTCCTTCATTTTTTCCTTTTTCAATATAGCCCATCACTCGATTTTGTTGTTCTTCTGATACGAGGGGACCAATGTTTGTTTGTGGATCTAATCCAGATCCTTGCGTTAAGCTCTTTGAATATAAGGCAAGATCTGCAACAACATTATCATACATTTTCTTTGGAATGAACAAGCGAGATCCAGCACAACATACTTGTCCTTGGTTAAACATAACACCAGAAAGTGCTGCTGGAATTGCACGAGATAAATCGGCATCAGGTAGAATAATATTTGGTGATTTACCACCAAGCTCTAATGTTACGCGTTTTAATGATTGGGATGCTTCTTTCATAATGTGTTTCCCAACTTCAGTTGAGCCTGTGAAAGCAATTTTATCAACGAGAGGATGACTGACAAGAGCTTGACCAGCCGTTTCACCGTATCCAGGTATAATGTTAATAACACCTTTTGGGAAGCCAGCTTCTTCTATCAGTTCAGCTAAATATAGTGCGGAAAGAGGAGTTTGTTCTGCTGGTTTTAGTACGACGGTACATCCAGTTGCTAGTGCTGCTCCCAGCTTCCACATCGCCATTAAAAGCGGGAAGTTCCATGGGATAATTTGACCAACAACACCAACGGGTTCATGGCGTGTATAATTAAAATAATCTCCTGAAACAGGAATTGTTTGACCAACTAATTTTGTTGCCCATCCAGCATAATAACGCATATGTTCAATTGCAAGAGGAATATCTGCAGTTGTTGTTTCTTGAATTGGTTTTCCGTTGTCTAATGTTTCAAGCTGTGCAAGCTCATCTTTATGTTTTTCCATTAAATCAGCAAGCTTGTACATGAAACGGCTACGTTCAGCACCGCTCATGCGTGACCATGGTCCTTCATCAAACGCTTGACGTGCTGCTACGACAGCTTTATGAATATCTTCACGTCCGCCTTCATATACAACAGCTAACGTATCACCAGTTGCTGGGTTTGGTGTTTTAAATGTTTTTCCGGAAGCGCTTTCAATAAAGGCCCCATTTACATATAGTTTCTTTGTTCCTTGTAAAAATTTCTCTACTTTTTCATGGAGATTCACAGCTAGTTGACTCATTATATAACCCCCTTAAAAATATATAATGTAAACGCAGTAAAATACTGCATTTATTCCAAATAAAAGAGGAGTTGCCGGATAAAGCGAAGCTTCTATCAGTAGAGGTTTTTCTTTATTTCCCACTGATGGAAAGCTCTCACCAATCGGGCACATGCCAGTAGCTATCTCCCATCTATCTTTTTTGTTCTCTCAAAATCTTGAGATGGGAGTTTTACTGCCCGTTAGTGCGGGATAAACTAGGTGAAGGACATCCAATTTCAATCGTAACTTAAAAAATCAGAAATTTCAATCTTATTTATGTTACAATTGTTAAAAATATGTAATTTTGTGATGTAAGTCTAATATTATGCACAAGAGATATTCATTTTGCTTTTTTTATAGGAAAAACGATACAAACAATGGTACAATAATACATCGTGAAAGGAGGGGGAAGAAATGAATCAACATCATGATGATCCGCGTTTTCGCATCGCACATCGTGAAGCGTGGATCGGAATTGGACTTGCTGTTATCAACTTTCTATTATGGTACGGTTTCGCATATGGATTAGGTAGTGGCAATCCAAAAGAATATACATATGTACTAGGGTTTCCAGCCTGGTTCTTTTATAGTTGTATAGTAGGGTTTATTGTAATGGTTTTACTTATTGTATTTGTTGTCCGTTTTGTATTTCAAGATGTTTCGTTTGATGAGGAAGAAAAGAGTGAGGAATGAAAATGAACTGGTATGTAATTATTCCAATGATTTTATGTTTTATTGTTGTGTTTTTAATTGGTATATATGCGTCGAGACGTGTTCAAACGACCGCGCATAACAAATTTTTGCAAGAATATTTTCTGGGCGGACGCGAACTTGGTGGATTGTTATTAGCGATGACGATGATTGCGACGTATGGTAGCGCAAGTAGCTTTATCGGTGGGCCTGGAATTGCATACAACATGGGGCTTGGCTGGGTATTGTTGTCGGCTATTCAAGTTGTAACGGGTTACATTGTACTAACTGTACTTGGAAAGAAATTTGCGATTACTGCAAGAAAAATGGAAGCTATTACGTTAATTGATTACTTGAAAGGAAGATATAACAATAAAGCTGTTGTTATTTTATCGGCATTATGTATTATTATTTTCTTGTTTTCGGCAACTGTTGCGCAGTGGGTTGGCGGTGGAAGATTAATTGAATCGTTAACAGGTCTTTCTTATACAACGTCTTTATTTCTTTTTACGTTTTTTGTACTTGTTTATGTTTTGATTGGCGGATTTCGTGCTGTTGCGCTTTCAGATACAATACTGGGTCTTATTATGCTGCTCGGCACGACAATTATTTTAATTGGTACGATTATTGCAGGTGGTGGTATTTCAAATATTATACAAGAACTTGTACAGATCAATCCGAATTTAATTACGCCATTTGGAGCAGATGGGAGTTTGACAAAGGTATATGTGTCTTCATATTGGATCTTGATTGGCGTTGGAGTGGTAGGTTTACCGCAAATTAGTGTACGTGCCATGTCTTATAAAAATTCAAAAGCGATGCATCAAGCTTTAATTATCGGTACTGTTGTCGTCGGTACAATTATGATTGGTATGCATTTAACCGGTGTATTTGCCCGTGTTGTTTTACCGGGAGTGAGTGTGCCTGATAAAGTAATGCCATTGCTTGCGATGAAAGTATTGCCTCCTTGGCTTGCTGGTGTTTTCTTAGCAGCACCAATGGCAGCTATTATGTCGACAGTTAACGCATTGTTATTGCTTGTGAGTTCTTCCATCATTAAAGATATTTATGTAAATTACATAAACGAAAATGCTGCTGCTCAAACAATAAAAAGAGGAACGCTATGGATTACAGCGATTGTTGGATTACTTGTTTATGCTGCAGCGATTAAACCGCCTGATTTTTTAATTTGGTTAAATTTATTTTCCTTTGGTGGTTTAGAGGCGGCGTTCATTTGGCCGCTTGTGCTCGGGTTGTATTGGAGAAGGGGGAATGCTGCCGGGGCACTTGCTTCTATTGTTGTTGGAGTTGGCTCTTATATGGGATTTCATTTGTTTCTTCCAAATCCTTTTGGTGTTCATACAGTTGTATTTCCAGTATGTTTAGCACTTATTGCCTATATTATAGGAAGCACGTTGTTTTCACGTAAGCTGCAACAAATTTAAAATCTTTACATAAAAAGAGCAAGAGTTGTGTCTTATCAAGACCTAAATAAATAAAAAAACAATAAATAAAGGACAATACATATTTTATATAACTAATATGTATTGTCCTTTTTATTAAATTAAAGCATCCGTTAGTTTCTGTAGTCCTTAAAGAGATGATGTTAGCAAATGGGAAACGTTAGCCTACTGTCTTTAAAGCATACCATGATCATAAAGTAGAAGAAGGAATGATAAAGAAACAGGAAATTGGTCATCTTTGTGTTAGAATTGCAAATTTATTTTATACAATTTTTAAAAGTGGTCAGAAATACGATCCTCAATTACATGCTGCTGCTTGTGGAATAGAGTGGGGTGAAGTATATAAATTAGAAGAAAAACAAGAGCCTGTGTTATTGAACTAACGGAGCAGGTTAGTGGGAGATGAAAATCCACCTATCTTTTAAACCGATGTACATCAATTCTGGGAATTGAAATGGCAAAAGAACCATATAAAGTTATGAAAGGAGGAGAGTCATAAAATGCAGATAATGAATAAAAATTTTCGTGCGAGTATGGTTTATATTATGACCAATAATGAAGTAATGAATCAAATCATTGCCTTTTACAGGGACATGAATGGTATGCTCACCTTTGTGGGTTCCTACCCAACTTATGGCAGAGGTACTGGTACAAAGGAAGTCTCCACTGCAACAGCAAACGATGGCGTCGATCCCCTTGCGTCACAAGGTTCCCTGACTCTGTCCCGTGATGGACGTTTCCTACTTGCAGTTAACGCAGGCGGCAATAGTATTAGTAGTTTCATCATCACCGACAGCGGAGCACCCGTTCTCGTGGATGTGAAGCCATCAGGAGGTGCTCAGCCCAATAGCGTAGCTGTATTTGGTAATCTTCTCTATGTTTCCAATGTAGGTAATGCCGCTAACAATTTTGCATCCAATATCACTGGTTTTCGTATAGATGATAACGGACGCCTTACTCCTATTCCCGGATCAAGCCATTCTCTTAGTACTTTCAATGCTCAGCCGGCGCAGGTTCTCTTCACTCCAGATGGCAGTAAAATTCTTGTCTCCGAGCTTACATCAAACCATCTTAGCATATTCCATGTAAATAAAAATGGTACGATTACAGGACCAATCGTTAATGATTCTTATGGTCAAGGACCATTGGGCGCCTATTTTCTATCGTCTGGAATCCTCTTAGTTACAGAAGCAGTTTCAAATGCGCTGTCCTCTTATTCATTGACTAACGATGGTATTCTTCATGTGATTAGCGGCTCTGTACCAAACGGATATAAGACCGCTTGTTGGGTTGTAACAACGAGGGATGAACGTTTTGCATACACTACCAACACCTTAAGCGGCACCATTTCCACCTACCGAATCGATCCCAATGGAACACTGGCGGTGGTAAGGCATATTACCAGTACACCAGCAGGTACAGCTACAGGTCTGCCGATAGATGCTGGAGTGAGTAAAGATGGCCGCTATTTTTACACACTGAACGGGAATCAGGGTACAGTCTCAGTATTTCATATCCAAGATGATGGTAGTCTTGTTAGATTGCAGGTTGCTGCTTGGACTAACTTTCCTTATTTCGGATCGCAAGGTTTAGCTGTTCTTTGATTCTATTGGATTCACTATATTTGGTGGAATAGAAAATAAAGGATGATTTTTTGGCCGGTAGTTATCAAATAGACGAAGGAGGCAGAAAATAAGACGATATGGAAGAGAGAGACCTAAATCATCAAGTTACTGGTGTATTTTTCACAATTAAAACTCAAAAAAATAAAAAATTAGTGCATAGTTGTAAATCAAAGCTATCAATTGACAGCTTTTTTTGTGCTAATGGGGCAGGTTGGAAAGTAACAAACAAGAATACTATGATTAGGTATTATCCTTTTTTCATTTGGGTACTAATGTAAGAAAGTAAGTTACTTTTACAGCTTTTATATAAAAACAAGAATGTAAATAATTGTACTTAATCAAACGGGGGCTTTTCTTGAATAAGCAACAATAGGTTATTCATTTCCTAAATCCATTAAAATTCCAAAAAACCTGCTTTTTGATCGAAATCAGGGATTATTGGCATTTTAATGATTATAGTTTATTTTGCAAACACTACACTACATTGAATAATAAACTCAGAAATTAACCTTTGATTTCAGCTACAGTAACTCCTTCAATATTTACATCAAAAGTTATAGTAACAGGACCTTCTGGTGGATTATGTGGACCTGTATAAGTGTCGTATTTAACTTTCACTATAAAATCAAATTGAGAAAATCCACCTTTTCTTCGTGTAACCTCTAATATTTCTGCATTCCATAATCCATAACTACGATTTGGGAATTTTTTATTAATCGCTTCTCTGGCATAAGGGTCTAACAATACTAAAAAAGCATCATAAAAATCAGTATGTTTTTCTTCGACACTGATTTTCTCGGTTTCAGTGCTTCCTTGATTCGGTAAGATTAATCCTAAAACTGACAATGTTATCATAAAGGCGATGAAACTGTATTTCATACTATTAGGCTACCTCCTTATTTCATCAGGTAGCCTTTCCACTTGATAAAATAATATGTGTTAGTTGAAGAAATAACACTAAAATAAGATTTGGCACTTTATATTATATGTGCCTATAAACGTCTGCGTAATCCACCTTTAATTGCTCTCGCAACTGCTTGTTTTCGCCTTCTAACATCTTAATGCGACGTTGTAAAGAAGCAATGATGGCAACTTTGTTGTTATCGTCCATTTCACGTTCTTTTTCATGAAATAGTTTTTGGAAAAAATAATCGTCTAGCACAATATGTCCAACGTTGTTATAACCTGCTACTAAAATAAATTTTGTTAAAAAAATCATATTTTGTTTATGCCCTTTTTTGTATGGGATAAAAAATCGTTTATATTTTACTTCTGTGCACTTTTTTTCAGTCATATAGTAATAGCAGTTGATAGGATGGAGTTGAATGCTTTGAAAAAAGTACTGTTTCTTGGAGATCCTGGTATTGATGATTCGTTAGCAATCATGTATGGGTTATTACACCCTGATATTGATATTGTTGGTGTTGTAACAGGATATGGCAACGTTACTCAAGAGCAGGCGACAAATAATGCTGCTTATTTATTGCAAATAGCTGGAAGAGAAGATATTCCAATTATTAATGGGGCAAAAATTCCTTTTTCAGGAGGATTTATAACATATTATCCAGAAATACATGGACCAGAAGGCTTAGGTCCTATTCGTCCACCTGAAACGATTAAAGCGAATGTGAAACCGTTTTGTGAGATATTTGAGATTATTAAAAGATATAAAGGAGAGCTTATTATTGTTGATGCGGGCCGTTCAACAAGCTTAGCAACGGCTTTTATTTTAGAGAAAGAATTGATGAAAAGCGTAAAAGAGTATTACATAATGGGTGGGGCATTTCTTGTTCCAGGAAATGTTACCCCTGTTGCAGAAGCAAATTTTCACGGAGATGCGATTGCTTCAAATTTAGTAATGCAATATGCTGAGAACGTTTCGTTAATTCCGCTGAACGTAACAAATGAAGCAGTCATTACTCCTGATACTGTTACATATATTACAAAGAATACAAAAACAAATTTTAATACATTAATCGAACCAATTTTTAATTATTACTATAAAGCCTATAAAAAATTAAATCCGAACATAGCTGGAAGTCCGATTCATGATGTTGTAACAATGATGGCTGTTGTTAATCCTTCCTTGATAGAATATGTATATCGTCGTGTTCAAGTTGATGTTGATGGTCTTGCAAAAGGTGAAAGTATTGCCGACTTTAGACCACAGCCAAGGGCAGAAGCGATGAAAAAATGGGTGAGGATTGGCTGGAAGTTACATTATAAAAAATTTCTTGAAGATTTTATTCGGGTTATGACGTAGACAGTATGCAAGTTTACAAGTTACAATAGAGGCGATCTTTTCATAGATCGCCTCTATTGTTTTGCGAATGAATTATATATAATAGATTACAAGACAAAGTTTAGGAGAGGAATTCCATTTGAGGAAAATAGGATTATGTATAGCAATACTTTGTTTATTCATATTTATTATCTCAGGTAATTTTTTTGTGAAAAAAGTATGGAGTTCAAACTATGATGATGCACAATATGTTGCGTCATTTGTAGAAGAAAATAAAGATCAAAAAAACAGCGCATTGCTAGTGAAACGAAATGATAAATTGGTATATTCTATAAACCCTAATGTTGTATTACCTGTAGCGAGTACGATGAAGCTCATTGTAGCGTTGGAGTTTACAAAACAAGTAGGGGAAGGGAAAATTGATCCAAATGAGCTTGTGTCGATGGACGATATTAATCGTTATTACGTTCCAAAGACGGATGGCGGTGCTCATGAGAGATGGCAAAATGTTTTAATGAAAAAAGGACTTATTGAAGAAAATGCAGTTACGTTAGAACAAGTAGCAAGAGGAATGATGAAATTTAGTTCAAATGCAAATACAGAGTATTTAATGGAGCGCCTTGGTATAGAGAATATTAATGAAAATATAAATAAATTAGGATTACCATCACACCAGCCATTATTCCCAATTGTTTCATCTTTATATATTCCAGGCTATTTATACAAAGAATTACATGTTCCAAAGCAACAATTAGCGCATACATTAAGAACGATGCCGCAAGAAGAATATTGTCGTTATGCGATGTTAATACATGAGCGTTTAAAACAAAAAGGTCCGCAGCTGCAAAATGAAATTCCGCTTTTCTTGGGAGAAAAGTACGACAAAATTTGGTCAGATAGACTCCCGGCTGCTTCTGCAAATGACTATATGATTTTATTAGAGAAAGCAAACCATCAAAAAGGTTTCACAAAAGAGGAAGAAAAAGAATGGTCACAACTTGTGGAATCAGATATGCAAGGGAAAAAGTATCGTCAATATTTTCGACATGCAGGTCAAAAAAATGGGTATACGCCATGGTCTTTGTCTAAAGCTGTATATGCAACAGACAAACATGGAAACTGCACAGAAATTGTCTTTTTGGCGAATAATGTAAATGAGGAAGACAGTGCTGAATTACGTAAACATTTACTTAATTTGCATTTTCAAATATTGCAAAGTGATAAATATAAAGCAACTGTTATTAAGTAAAACCGATGTGTATGCATCGGTTTTTTTCTTTGGATAAACACATTTTTTGGGTAGCTGGGTATGATGATTAATAATCAATAAGTGAGGGGAGCTATTTAAAATGCGGGAGGGAAGCGAGGAGTTTTTACAGCGAGAAGGTGTAGTCTTTCCAGGGAGAACATATGCTGATTATATATTACAACATATATTCTGTTTTCAGCGGAATTATTTATTGGATGACATGTTTCGTATTCACCATGCACATGTCATTATGTTGCAAGAGGAAGGTTTGCTACAAAAACAAAATGCTAAGCAGATTGTAGCGGCGGTAGAAAAAGTAAAAACTGTCCCATTAGACGATCTAGTATACAGCAAAGAGTATGAAGATCTCTTTTTTTAGTTGAGCATTTGATTCAACAAGAAGCAGACAGTGATATTGTTAGCAATATGCACATTGGGCGAAGCCGAAATGATATGGGGGTGGCGATGTATCGTATGAGCTTACGACGTTATCTCCTACAATACATCGAGCATTTTATGCTACTGCAAGAGAGTATTCTAGAGCGAGCTGAGGAGCACATGGAAACGATTATGCCGGCATATACACATACACAACCAGCACAGCCAACAACATTTGGTCATTATCTGCTTGCTATTTATGATGTGATGCAACGTGATACGGAGCGATTATGGAACGCTTATCATATTGTAAATCAATCTCCTTTAGGAGCAGCGGCGCTTGCTACAACTAGTTTTCCGATTAATCGAAAGCGCGTTGCGGATCTTCTTGGTTTTTCGAAGGTAATTGAAAATTCATACGACGCGATTGCAAGTACAGATTATTTATTAGAAACAAGCAGCGCGCTTATGATAATGATGACAAATATAAGTAGATGGCTTCAAGACTTTTTATTATTAGCTACGAAAGAGTACAACGGTATTACAGTTGCAAATCCCTATGTACAAATTAGTAGTATTATGCCGCAAAAACGCAATCCAGTATCAATTGAACATGCAAGGTCTCTTGCAAGTAGCGCTTGGGGAGAGGCATTTACTGTTTTTCAAATGATTCATAATACACCGTTTGGAGATATTGTCGATACAGAAGATGATTTACAGCCCCATTTATATGAAGGGTTTGAGAAAGCACTTCGAGTTATTTGTGTAATGAATGCGGTAGTGCGCACGATGACAATTGAAAAGGAGATATTACAAAGTCGTGCAAAAAAGCATGCAATTACAATAACTGAATTAGCGGATACACTAACTCGGCAGTATGATGTTCCATTTCGCCGTGCTCATTATACAGCAAGCTATATAGCTAAACTTTCAGAAGAACAGAAAAAAGATTTACACGAACTAAATATTGTTGATATTAATATGTATTTACAAAAGGAATTACAGGTTGTATTAACAAAAGAGGAGTGGAGTGAAATAATTTCACCGCATTCGTTTGTTGCAAAGCGAAATGTATACGGTGGACCGAGCCTACTGCAAATGCAGCGAATGATTAAAGAGAGAAAAGAAAATGTTTCAAAGCAGGAAGAGCGGCTAGAGAATGTGAAGGAACAACTTGCTAAAGCTGAAAAACAAGTCAATAAACTTATTGCAACTATCATTCATTCATGAAATAAAGAAGGATTTAACTTGTAAATCGCTAATATATCACTATATATTTCGAAAGAAAGAAGAGATTATAGTGATACAACTAAATGTATATACGAATTTTGTACAATTTAAAAATGATATTCTGCCTTTTTTGGAAACGTATGAGCAAGAGAATAATTTAATATTAGGTGTGTTACGGTCCTCGCAGCTTCCCTTATTTATGGCAACGGCTACAAAAGAGAGAGAGCTTGTATTCGTTATGCTTCAAACGCATCATCAGCAAGCCATTGTAGCAAAGTCTGTGCCTTTAGAAAAGGATGATATAAGAGAAATTGCACAACAACTAGCGATTGCATATCCTGATGTGCCCGGATTAATTGGAGAAAAACAGATGGTAGAGTGTTTAGCAGAACAACTTGCGGATTTTCAAAATAAATCGATTCAAATCAAAATGAAGCAAGGGGTATATGGGTTAAAGTATGTAAAGAAGAGAGCCGGAAATAATGGGGTTTTCCGTCGAATAGAATTAAAAGAACAAGGTTTGATTGAAGATTGGGTATATTGCTTTTGTGAAGAAGTAAATTTAGCAATTACAAGGGAAGAAGCGGTGCATACTGCTGCTGAATTAATTGAAAGTCAGCGCTTGTTCGGATGGGAGATGAAAGGACAGTTAGTTTCGATGGCAGCTATTACAAGACCAACGAAACGTAATGTCACAATTAATTTTGTATATACTCCGAAGATAGAACGGAAAAAAGGTTATGCTTTAAACTGTGTATCAGCACTCAGTCAATATATGTTAGACAATGGGTATGCGACGACCTCATTATATACTGATCTAGCTAATCCTACATCTAACAAAATATATCAAGAAATTGGTTATGAACTAATTATGGAGTCAGTTCTATTATTTTTAAAATCTAAACAATAGAAAAACTCGCTACTAGCGAGTTTTTTAATTTTCATCAATGCGTACAATGCCGCCTTGCTGAAAGTTATCTGTTTCTAATAAATCAATAACGGCTTTTGCTACATAATTTGGTGAAAGTAAATGGTCATCTTCTTTCAAGGCTAAGAAACGGTCTACATTAATAAAGTCTTCTTTTGATGTTTGTCTAATTTCTGTTTGCATCTCTGTATCTACAACACCTGGCGCAAAAGAAATAATTTTTACAGGATAGCCTTTATCAGTTTCTTCTGCTGCAATACATTTTGTGAACATATTAATACCAGCTTTGGCGGTGCAGTATGCTCCCCAGCCAAAGTATGGTTTTTGTCCAGCACCAGAAGAGATGTTAATGATACGTTTGTCTATATTCCAGTCTTTCGTATGTTGCATAAAGGCTGAAGAAAGTAACATGGGAGCTACTAAATTTACATGGACATTTGCAATTAATTGCTCACTTTCTGACCGCTCAATTGGTTTCATTGGTGCTAACATACCGGCGTTATTAATAAGGTGAATAGAAGAAACAGTTTTTACATCAATGTTCGAAAAGATATTTTCCATCAATGATTCAATTTGATGAATCTCTTGTAGATCAAACGAATAAAAATCAAACGGAATATTAAGATGTTGTGCTTGTTCAATAAGTTGTTCGTTTTGTTTACGTGATATAGAGATGAGTTTCGTTTCTTGTTCTAATAATTGTGTAGCAATTGCTTCACCTAATCCTCGGGAAGTTCCTGTTAATATTACATAACGCATATATCTAAATCTCCTTTCATTATATATGTAATAGTATAAGACATTCTTTTTTAATACGCGAAAATAAAGTGAAACTTCCATCAGTGGGGGGTTCATCCCCACTGATGGTTAGTTGAACCAATCGGGCGCATGCCAGCAGTTATCCCCCACCTATCTTCTTTGCCTCTCTCTCAATCTTGAGGTGGGGGTCTTACTGCCCGTTAATGCGGGATAAACTAAACTGAACGGAATTAATGCGT
This sequence comes from Bacillus sp. EA-CB0995, assembly GCF_055814245.1. Lineage (NCBI taxonomy): Bacteria > Bacillati > Bacillota > Bacilli > Caryophanales > Bacillaceae > Bacillus > Bacillus sp. EA-CB0995. Next base: position 2,145,057 of record NZ_CP169269.1, read on the forward strand.
CTACATACAATAGAGTAATGTATTATTTCGAGGAGGAGTAGGTATGTACTATGTAACCCCTAACTCATATAATCATCTATATCGGGTATATGAGGGAACGTATAACCAAGTGTCACAAGCTATTTTAGAAGCTATTAAAGGCGAAGCTGCTGCGATTGATTTTTATAGTCGGCTTGTAAAGGAAGCACCAAATGCAAGACATAAAAAAGATATTTTACATGCATTAGAAGACGAAAAAGTACATTTACAACAATTTATACAATTGTTTACAACACTAACTGGACAGCAGCCAACGTATCAAGTGGTGCAAACTCAATATTCTTCTTATAAAGAAGGATTAGAACGTGCATATGAAGATGAACTAGAAGCGTATGAAGATTATCGAAATGCTTATTTATTAACGCAAAACTTAGCCGTTCGAGATGTTTTCTTTCGGGCGATGACAGATGAAATAGAGCATGCAATGCGCTTTGGTTTTTTATTATCTTCTTTATCATAATTTAAGGATACTAGACAATTTTGTCTAGTTTTTTTTGCCATCGCACTCGTAAAAATACATCTATGAAAATTCATAATTTATGTGTATCAATAAAAAGATTGACAGTGCCTTCTGATTTCAGTATTGTATTCAAGTATGTGTTTAAATCAGGAGGGTTTTATGGAAAAGCAAACTACACATCATGTGAAAATGACAACAGCAGATCCGTCTGCACTTGGCTTATTTGGGCTTGCAATGGTTACACTTGTTGCGTCCTCACAAAAACTTGGCTTAACAAGTGGCATCTCATTTGTAGTGCCATGGGCAATCTTTTTAGGAGGTTTTGCTCAATTATTTGCATGCATTAACGATGCAAAGCATAACAATACATTCGGAACAACTGCGTTTGGTGGATTTGCATTGTTTTGGTTTGGCGTTGGGACTTCATGGTTAATTCAACTTGGAGTATTTGGTGAAAAATTAGCAGCAACTGTGGATCCAAAGCAACTTGGAGTAGCATTTGTTGGTTACTTAATTTTTAGCTTATTTATGACAATTGGCGCAATGGAAACACATAAAGTATTATTTATGATTTTTGTACTTATTGATTTCTTATTTATTGGTCTTTCATTTAGTACTTTAGGTGTTATGCCACATGCGATGCATAAATTAGCAGCAATTTCTGAAATGCTTATTTCACTGCTTTCATTCTATGGATCAGCAGCTGCAGTATTAAATACGCACTTCGGAAAAGTTGTATTACCTGTTGGTAAGCCATTTGGTATCTTCAAAAATAAAACATAGCAGCATGAATGAAACAGAAAAAAGCAGTTAAGTATCTATAAGATACTTAACTGCTTTTTGCTTCGTTAGAAGCAACAGCGGATGTTCCTGTAACTTCCGCAATCTTTGAAGCTTCAGCTACGTGACCATCAATTGTTACATCCACTTTTTGATTGTTATTGGCAGTTACAACCCAGCAGTTCGGAAGATAACGAGACTTATGAGATAAAGTGGAAGGGATGTTTAATATATCTCCTAAGGCATACATAGTTGCAGAAGAACCACCATCCATAGCCATCGCGTTTTCAGCGCCCTCGTCATATAAAAGATCCTGACAATCTTTTAAAGAAGCGCCAATGCTGTGAGGTTGTCTACCATCTACGATAAGAAACATAATTGAGCCATCTTTTTTTGAGCCATAATGCTTCGTGGACCATATCCCCAGCCTCCATCATTCGTAAGCATTTTTTCGCCATTTACGATAAGTTGGGGCATAAAACCAGCTGCAGAAACAACATTTTTATTCAGCAATTGCTGTGCAGAGTAATCACCTGTTACCATTTGTCCATATTTTGTTAAGCCGGTAATAATAGTCGGTGAATTTATATCTTTTGGTGTATGGATAACTTGTCCGTTCTCGATAACAATGCCTAGCCCCTCTTTACCGCCCCCATGTCCCGTTTCATCTGAAAATCCACTTGCATTTACTGCAGTAATTGCGTGATTTCGCTTCGCCATCACGTAAATTTTTTCACCAACATCGCTACCTTGTGTACCTTGCTGTGTTACAAGTTTTACATTAAGAGGATTGCTAATTGTCATGAGCTTACCTTCAAAATAATGATCCGCATATTTTTTTTGAATGGTTTCGATTTTTATATGAAGCGGTATATGTTTTTTCGCTTCTAATTGCTGTTTTGAAAGTTTCTGAAAACCAAGAGATTGGCTGTTTTTCCACTTTGGATTATTAATGGAATTTGAAATATCATCCAGTTCTTGTTGTGATAAAAAGGTAAATTTTGCTAAATTGCGGTGTTGCGAAGTTAGAATACTTTCCGCAGCAATTACACGCAATTTATGTCCATACGGAGTACCAAACAAAATACCAGCACCAATTAAAATGAAAATAAGTAATAACATGGAAGATACCTTTATCACTTTTGTTAGATGTTTTTTCATTCTGAAAACTCCTCTTATATAATTCATTCCTTAGTTTTTTGTATGAGAAATTCGTTTTTTTATTTGATTTGTTTATTTACAATAGAATGATATGAATAATTTGACAAGAGGTAAATATGAATGTATATCGTTAAATTACAATGAAAACGGTCAGATTAATAGCGACTGAATGAAAAAATAGTGAACGGCTGGAACGTTAATAACAAGAATGAGCATTATGTGGTGGGAGGGCAGGAACAAAGACATGTAAGATAATTCAATAGAAAAAATAAAGAAGTGAAAGGTATTAAACCAGCCAATTGATGAGGTTACGAAAAAACATGAAATAAACATTTGCTTTTATTCTAATAAAGGTGTATAGTGATGTTAAACCATTTTACTTTTAATACCATAGAGATTTAAATAAGCTGTAACTTAAGAGGGGATAGCAATGTTAAATCTTCTCTGGGTTGCAGTTTTTTAATGTCTAATTATTATTTGTAAAGTGGTTGAAAATGGACATGTACGTAAAGGTACATATTTTAGGAGGATTTTTTCATGCAAAACGGTAAAGTAAAATGGTTTAACGCTGACAAAGGTTTCGGTTTCATCGAAGTTGAAGGTGGAGAAGACGTATTCGTTCACTTCTCAGCTATCCAAGGCGACGGCTTCAAGACTTTAGAAGAAGGTCAAGAAGTTACTTTCGAAGTTGAACAAGGTAACCGTGGACCACAAGCTACTAACGTAACTAAAAAGTAATTGAAATGAAAGAGAAGGGAATCCCCTTCTCTTTTTTTAGTACCCTAAAATAGAGAATATTTGCGATATTGTATTGTTAATACATATTAGAGATTGGGGATATAATGTTAAGAAGAGATAAGGAAGAGGTATGTAGTATGTATGAACCAAAATATTATATTGTATTTGATATTGAGCGGAATTTTAGACCTTACCAATCAGATGCTCCAACGGAAATTGTTGATATTGGAGCTATTAAGATTGAAGCAAGTACAATGAGCATTATCGAGTTTTTCTCTTCGTTAGTGAAACCATCGGCATCTATATCTCGTCATACAACAAAATTAACAGGAATTACAAAGCAAGATGTAAAAGGTGTAGAAAAATTTCCTAAGGTAATCGAGAGATTTCGTGAGTTTGTTGGAGAAGATTATATGTTTGTAACGTGGGGGAAAGAAGATTACGGATTTCTAACGGAAGATTGTGTACGATACAATGTGGAGTGCCTTGATCTTGGGAAGGAAAGAAGATTTGATTTACAGAGATTTGTATTTCATGCCTATAAAGAATTATTCCTAAATCCACCAAGTTTGAAACTTGCAGTGGCACAATTGGCTTTAGAATGGGAAGGAAAACAGCACCGTGCCTTCTCGGATGCCAAGAACACCGCGAATATATTTCTCACAGCGGCTAAGCAAAAGGATATTCATAAACGATACAAGAGAAATGTGGAACTCATACTCGTAAAAAATGGCTCTTTAACTGATAAGGGTAAAAAGAAAATGAAAAGATGGGTATTTAAAGAGGTAAAGAAAAACGGAAATTCTCACTTGACATGGGATACATTCATAAATAGTAAGACATGGGAGAATGTATCTGATCAATATCATTTCAATCGTACGACCTTACTACTGTTACAAAATTACTTCAATACTGCTTTGAAGAAAGCTAAACAGCAACTTCAAGTATTGGCTGCAATGAATAATAATAATCAAGGGAATAAAACATAATAGAATTTATAAGAAGAGCGGGAATTCTGGGATAGTATTCCCGTGAAGGCGACGGTAAAAGAAATGGCATTATGATTTGCTATAGAAGGAATTTTTCCCCCCGTTAATGCGAGATAAACATGCACATTAAGACCAAAGGACAAGAAAAACCTAATACATCCCCACCATACAGATTTTTCATATCGATACAAAAGGATAGAAATGTAAATTTGTGAAGATAACAACTCCTATTGTTATCTTCGATAATGAAAAGTTGCTCCTTCTTGGATCTAAGAATAACCCACAAATGATAAGCTGTAAAATACTCATCCATACTATGAACTGTAGAAAATCTCCATTCAATGAACGCAGCAATTGAATAAATAACGAAAATGGCCCAGTAAATAAATGAATGGAGTGAAAGCGAAGAAATCTTCCTATTTATTTAAAATGAATGACCTTTTTAATTTTTGCTATATTATTTTTTCATGTATTTTAAAATAATATCTACTAAAAGAATATATGAATGGAATCAATTTATAAAAATAATATATTGGTCTAGGTTACATATGTAAGTGATGAATCATAGAATGTGAGATGATATATAAATTTACGAAATCTTAATGAAGGGACAATAAAATGAAAGCATACTTTAACAAAAGAAGAGTAAGTAGACGGGATGTGGAAAAATATAAGCTCATTGGGGATGGGAAGGATGGGGAAGTATATCAATTAACCAATGATAAATGCGTGAAAATATTTTTTCTGGAAGAAACTCAAAAAAAAGAGTTGAAAGCTTTGGAAATTGGACAATCATCACCTATTATTCCACGACTTTATGAATATGGAGAAAATTATATTGTTATGGAGTATATACATGGAATTTCACTTGCACGTCACTTGAAAAAAGAAAAAAATCACAGAAGAATTAGCCAGAAAAATATTAATAATGTTAAATGAATTAAAAAACCTAGGATTTACTAGATGGGACACGGAAGTGAGACATGTTTTAATAAATGAAGAAGGTCAGTTAAAGGTCATTGACCATAAGAGAGCTTTTACTTCAAATAGTAAGGCTCCTACTAAGTTATTAGAGGGGTTTAAAAAAATTGGACTAGCACAGGATTTTTTAAAGCATGTGAGGAATATACGACCATCGATTTATAATAAATGGATGGATTATCAGTAAAACGAAGTGTCTTGGATGATATATTATTGTTTTTGAATATTAAAACCACCGCTATGTTTTCGTTTTTCAGAATTTTCAGTTGGTAAGAATGCCATTAAAGGATAGGTACGGGGAATAATTACTAATATGTGCTTGGTTGGCAAGAGTTTTCCATCAGCGAGGATTAAAGGAACCTTCAGTGATGGGAAATTTTCTTTATCATATAAGGCAGAAGCATATAAATCTCAATAGATTATAAGGCTTGAATATTGCTTGTTAGTAATAAATAAAAGCGGGTTTTCCGCTAATGACGGTTTCTTTTTGCGGTATTAATCATAAATTAAGAAGTACAAGGAGTGAGAATACTAATGAAAGAGTGTATTTTAGTCATTGGCGCACATCCTGACGATGAGTTATTAGGATCTGGCGGAACTTTAAAAAGATTAGTAGATGAAGGACATCGGGTAATTTCAATTATTACTGCTCTAGGAAGAAAAGAGGAAGCTCATCACATACAGCACCTAGGTCGGTGTGCAAATAAGGCGATAGGTATTGAAGAAGTGATATTCCTCCAGAATGCTAATTTAGAATTGGAATTAATTCCACTGCATCAATTAACGAAAGAAATAGAACACTTAATACAGATTTATAAACCGAACAAAATCTTCACACATCATTATGGAGATCTCAATATTGACCATTATATTACTTTTCAAGCGGTTTTAACTGCGACTCGACCTCTACCAAACCAACAACCGATAGAATTAATTACATTTGAAACCGTTTCCTCTAGTGAGTGGAATATCCACACGAATGATAAATCTTTCAAACCTAATTATTTTGTCAACATTACAAATCAAATGGATTCAAAGATTGCGGCACTCAAGCATTACGATGTAGAAATGAGAGATTTTCCTCATCCTCGTTCATACGAAGGAATTCAATATTTAGGAAGAGTTAGGGGAATGACGATTGGTGTACCATACGCCGAAGCGTTCGAAGTAGTAAGGAGGGTCTGGGAATGAAAATGAAACTTGAGTTTCCGTATCCCTATGTAATCAAATCATTGGATAAATATTTTGGAATTCGATCATTTTCAACACAAAAAAAGAAGAGTACAATGCAAGAACGTTATACAAATACAGAGTCGAAGAGGTCTAAAAAGAAAAATCTTTCCATATTAATTGCTACGTTTTGGGACTATCCTCATACTGGAGGATTATCTAATTATATTACGGCACTTAGTGAAGGTTTAAGACAACAGGGACATCATGTCGACATTATCTCTCCTAATCAATTTTCTCAAAGCCGAGTAGAAAAGATGCGTGAATCGGTTGTTCCCGAATTAAAAAATTTTTTTAAAACACGTTATGAAAATTATAATAGCACAATTGTTAGAAATCAAAGAAATATGTATATCTATGAAAAAATGTTACTTGATAATATTAACTTTAAAAAATATGATATCCTCCATGCGCAAGATTTGTTTACAGCTAATATATTAGGAAGAATTAACGAGTACTATGGGAAAAAATTATTATTTACCCCCATGGAATGTATACTTTTAACCGGCTGAGGTTTGGCATATTTCAAAAAGGTTCGCTGGAAGAAGTCTATTATACAGTATTAGAAAGAAAGGCCATTGAATTTGCCAATCACCTTATTATTCTCAGTGATTCATTTCGGCGTCCATTAATGCAGTTGGGGGCAAAGCGAGAGAACATGACAACTGTGTTGACGGGCATTGATTATCCTGATAAGTATCATACAAAAAATACATCAGCGCATAAGAAACTCGTTATTACATGTGTCGCTAGATTAGGCCCAAGAAAAGGCCATAATATATTACTTGACGCTCTTTCACAAATGGGAAGCAAATATACTGACAACGTTAAAGTACTCATTGTCGGAGATGGTGAGATGAGAGACAAGTTAGAGGAACAAGTCGATGATTCGAATCTTTCCATGGTGGAGTTTTTAGGGGCAAGAGATGATGTGCCAGACATTTTAAGTAAAACTGATATTTTTGTACTTCCAACTTTAAATGACAGCCTGCCTGTTTCTATTATTGAGGCTATGCATAGTGGGGTTTGTGTCATTTCCACACCATTAGGAGGTATACCTGAACTGATTAACCACTCTAAGACAGGTATCCTTGTCGATGCAGGAGATACAAATAAATTGGCACGCGCATTAAAGTTCGCCATTGAAAATCAAAAAGCTCGAGAGCAGTTGGGTAAAAATGCAAGAGAGTTCGCTAAGAAGCATTTAACTAGAGAGACAATGGTAGCGAATATCGAAAAAATCTACAAAAAGTATTTAGGTGAGGAAGAACTCTATGAATCATGAACATGCAGCGGTTGTACTAGATTTAAGCGCTAATGGAATTGGAATTATTAGAAGCTTAGCGAGAAAAGGAATCAAGGTTTATGCATTTGATGTAGAGAAACCTTATAAAATAGGAAAATCACGCCTCGCTTCATGTGGAGTATGCCCAAGCCCTTTATCTGAAGAAAAGGAATTACTCACTTTTCTAATCAACTTAGCTAAAGAATTTAAATTGAAACCCATTTTGTATACAGGTGCGGATGATTATGTGGTATTCATTTCAAAATATCGAATAGAGCTGTCTAACTACTATTTATTTTTGTTCCCTGAACATTCGTTGATTGAAGAAACACTGAATAAACATAAAATGTATGAACTGGCAGTCAAACATAATATTCCATGTCCTAAAACGTATGTGATTAAGAAGCAAGAACAATTGGAAGAAGCAATATTGAGCCTCGACTTCCCATGTATATTAAAGCCGGTTTTGGGGCATGAGTTTCGAAAAAAGATAAATCAAAAGGCCATTCTCATACAGAATCCAGACCAACTTAGAAATGAGTATAAATTGTATCGACAGCATGGAAAACTCATCCTTCAGGAAATCATTCCTGGCGACAATCAATGTTTTTATAAAGTTGCCACATTTTATGACGACAACATGGAGTTACTAGCGTTATTTTCTTTACAAAAGAATCATCAATTTCCAGCTGAATTTGGAACAGGGGCTCACATCGTTAGTAAACAAGTTCCAGAATTAGTGGATATATGCTTACCTTTTTTGAAAATATTAACCTTAAAGGTATTGCTATGGCAGAGTTTAAAAAGGACCCTCGCGATGGTGTTTATAAGTTTATTGAAATAAACCCTCGCTTTTGGTTAACGCATAGTCTGACAGGGCCTGCCGGTATCGATTTTGTTTACATGTATTATTTATATTTAACCAAGCAAAATCCAGCGCCGAGACTTAAACAAATAGATGGTATCAAATGGATCTATCTTGTGCGGTATTATTTAACATTCCGCCATAAGAAAAAAGAGCTGAAATGACGTTTAAAGATTTTTATGAAGGGTTACGAGGCAAAAAAGAGTTTGCTTTGTTTGCATGGGATGATCCAATGCCATTCATTAGAAGCACATGGTCTCATTTGATAAACGCCTGGAAACGAAAGCGAAAGGAATGAAAACATTGTACGAGGCAAAAACATTATCCTATCATTTTGAAAAGTTAAAAATTGTAGAAAAACTCTCTTATTCAATGGATAAGAGAGTTGTAATAGATTCCGATAAAATAGAGTGTTTAAAATCAACAAGAAGAAGTAGCATATACAAATTATTTATTCGAACAAAAGCTGATTACTATCCTATCATTTTAAAAATATATAATTCAGCAGATTACAAAAATGAAATAGAGATTAATATATATGATAGAGCTTATCCTATATTGAAAGAATTTCTTCCTAAAATATATCATATTGAACAAAATGGAAATGAAACTTGGATATTCATGGAATTTGTACGCCAAGTACGCGGTCAGATTACCTTCTCTCCGAAGCATTTTGACTACATTATCCCTACTGTTGCCAAACTTCACGCACACACATTTGAAGACAAGATTAAAAAGCATAAAGATGTTTGGGAATCTTGGCTCCCCATTTATGAATCGAGCCAAATGAGAAATGATCGAACAAAATACATTGGAAAGACGATTAATTTTCTTGATGATGCGATGAAAGACGACCGGTTAAGGGAGATCATTAAACCTTATTATAAATCTCTAGTAAAAATATGTAATAAGGGACCGGATTTTTCCCGGAACTATTTAAAAATGGTTCATCGATAACACATGGTGATCTTCATATGCAAAATATTTGTAGCAACAATGTGACACTAAATGCACCATGGAATATTCAATTTATTGATTGGGAGTCAGTTAAATATGCACCCGTCTGGTTTGATATGGTTGTTTTAGTTGAAATATTATTAGGTTTTAGAAAAGATTGGCAGGGCCATGCAGAAGAAATTCGTACACATTGTGTGGAATTCTATGCAAAAGAAATGAAGAAGAAGGGTATTAAATTTAAAACCGCTCCAATGGACCTTTATAAAATGGCATATTTGCAGAGAACATTAGAAAAAGGACTGCATACCCAGCTACGAAGAATATTTGATAATCGCGGCGGTGAGTTATTGCCGTATCACCTTGAAAAAATTTCGACCTGGGGAAGAGAATTAGGCTTATAACATATATAAAACTTTCATCATTAGCTGAGTTAGGGGGAGATACTTCTGAACACAACACAGGAAGAGCAAAATGAATGTATTTGTCCCTTCCATGCGAGCCTGCTAAAAGTTATGGATGAATATTATCAAATAGATAGTAAAAAAAATTATGTAATCAAACCGTTTCAGACGTTTGGAATCAAAAAAGATAGTATACCAAGTAAAACGAAAAATTTAAAAATTCTTTATGTAACATTTTTAAAATATCCCAATACAGGGGGATTATCAAACTATATTACTTCCTTAAAAACAGGTTTTGAGAAGTATGGTCATGACGTAGATGTCATCTCTCCTACTCAAATGACAGCAGTTCATCTAGAACAAGACATTCCGCAGGCTGCTAAACATGCAAGGGATTTTATGTTACAACGATATGGTACAGCTAATGAAAAAATTATAAAAAACACGAGCTTTTTGAACGTGTTTAAGTCTTTCTTAAGGGAAAAAAAGCTAGAACAATATGATGTGTTTCATGCGCAAGATTTATTTGCTGTCTTTTTATTAGGACAACTAAATCTAGAATATAAGAAACCTCTTTTTTTACACCGCATGGGCATTTTACAGAAAGTCGATTAAAATTCGATAAAATAAAAAAAGGATCAATTGAAGAAGCGTATTTTAGTGAAATTGAAAAACAGGGAATAAGAGCATCCGATCAAATCATAACGATCAGCAATTCCTTTCATTCTCCTTTAAAAGAATACGGGGCAAAGGCAGAACAATTGATTACTGTTCATACAGGTATACCTTTTCATCAAAATTCTATATCTAAACAGAAGTGTAATGATAATCTTGTAATTTCCTGTGTTTCTCGTCTTTCTCCTAGAAAAGGCCATGACATCTTTTTGAAAGCGCTCTCGCAAATTCAACAAGATTTGTCTAATGTAGAGGTATGGATTGTTGGTGATGGTGTTATGAGAGAAAGATTAGAAAACCAAGTGCTACAACTGGGTCTCGATAATATTAGGTTCTTTGGTAGAAGAATAGATATACCAGAAATTCTTTCCTCTTCTGCAATCTATGTTTTACCTACCATTAACGATAATTTTCCTATTTCAGTTATTGAAGCTATGTTTTCTCGTCAAGCTATTATTACAACAAATTGCGGTGGCATACCAGAAATGATTCAACACGGAAAAACAGGGATCATTTGTGACCCAGGCAATGTGCAACAACTTTCCGATGCTCTTAAATTGCTTTTAAGCAATAAGGGTCTTCGTGAACGATTAGGAAGAGAGGCTCAGGCCTATTCACGACAACATCTAACTCAAGATGTGATGGTCTCAAAGGTAGAAAAAATCTATCACTCTTTTATGAGCGATATGCAGAATCTGTATGGAATGCCTTCATAGAAAGATGATGACTCAATCTATGAAGGAGAATTATTCTGAATCAAGAATGTGAAAATATTAGTTATAAATACTTTTGCTAATGGAATAGAGAGCTTTTGCCATGAGGCATCGGGGTCAATTCGGCTAATGGTAAGTATCTGTTAAAGATACTATATGAAAAACTTCAACTTTTCTATTACAATGTAATTGAATGAGAAAGGCTGAGATTCTTAATAACTATAAGGGTGTATTTCTAGATTGCCAAATACAAAAGACATTTTAGTATCACTAAAATGTCCTTTATTTCACGACTTCCTTGCAATCCGCTCTACTACCTTCTCTAACTCATCAGGTTTCAAAAACTCAATAGGGGAGAAACCTTTTTCAAACGTAAGTGAATCCGCCTCAATCATCAGTACATATTTATCATTAACCTTCGCAATATGAATCTGGTCTCCAAAATCCGCAAGTAAGGCCTTCACAGAAATATGGTCTGCCTTTAGCTTTAATTCAATCTCAGGGGTATGCTCCACAATTTGTGCGGTAGCTTCCATTACTTCTTCTGTTGTGAAATGCTCCATAATTTCACGCTTAGGACTTGCAGCCCATACTTCCATCGCTTGGTCGAAGTGTTCCCGTTCCTCTGTACCTTCTTCAAACACGTCTTCAATTTGGTCGTATACCATATCCATAACTTGTGTTTTCATAATTTCTGGCATGGAACGCTCGTACTCAACGAATTTTAAGAAGTCTTCGAAGTAGCGGGCGTGAGATGCTTGGTGGATTTTTAGTTCGCCAACTTCCACGATGCCTTCTTCTGGCATGTATGGATATTGAATCGACTTCATGTTTTTCGTTGTGATTGCCATTTCGACGTTTCGGATTAGTGTTGCTTCATCAGAAATAGAAGCGACTTTTGGTTCGAAGTCACATTTCATTACAAAGACGAACGGATCGTCGAAGTATTTGCGAAGCTTTGCTTGGGCAACGAGAAATACACCGCCGCGTACAGCGCTTGTATCAATATATGTATAAACGAGCGGTTCATTTACATCCTTAAATGTTTCTTTCGTTTCTGCAAAGCGAATGCGGTTAAATAGGTTGTAGTTCGGATTCGAATCTAATTCGTGCCCAACTTCAACGATAAAGCGGCCTATTTTTGTTGGGACTTGTTCACTTTTGGGATGACGGTCTACTTTTCGTTTTGAGATTTTTAATAATTCGCCGTCTAGAAAGTCTTTTAGTGAACTGTCCTCATATTCTTGTGCATCTAACGTTTGAAAATGTTTATAACGTTTATCTGCTTGTTCACCTTGTCCGTCTACTTGTACGACGTAAAAGGAAAGAAAATTGATTTCAAAATCCATGATTATCACCTTGTTTCGTTTCATTAACTCTTTTCAGTATAGAGATGGAGAAAACATTCGTCAATTTAAGAAAGGAAGGGGAAGCCCTTCCTTTCATATTTTTTGTTTTACATATTAAAATCCATCTTCGTATGGTGTAAGTGGGATGTTTAATTTGTTTTCAACAACGCGTAGACGTTGATTTAGTCTATTTAAGCGGCGTGATTGGCGTTCTACAACTTGTTGAAGTTGGTTTACTCTTTTCTCTATCTCATTTACACGACGTTCTAGCTCACGGCTGCCACTGCCTGGAAATGAGATAGGAATTGGAAATTGACGATTTGGGTCGTATGGATCGTATTGCTGCATAGGTTCTATATATTGTTCATATTGTAGTTGTATATCGTATTGTTGTGGGATATAAGGATTATATGGATTGTAAGGATACATAGACAACCTCCATTCTATAAATTGATTGAATTTATCATACTGTATGTGCGGGAGTGGATGGCTGACATTATGATAGGTCACCTTTTCTTTTTGTATGGCCATTAAACAGTTAGCCTTAAAATGAGTCATTATTTATTATAAATATACGTATTATAAACATAGTAAAATATTGATCGATAAAAAATTGTTTCTAATGAGCTTGTTGGTATATAATGGATAAAAAGGGTGAGATAAAATTTTTAACAAAGTTAAAGATTTTTTAGTAAATATATGTAGACATTTAAGAAAGAAAAGAGTAATTTAAAGTATGATGGAAATGTAATGATAATGTAATAAAAGTAATATTGTGAAATAATGTGATCATACATAGACTTGTTTGAATTAGAAATAGAAAAAGATAGAGAATAAAAGGAGAGAGTAGATTGTTAAAAAAGGTTCGAGGTTTGATGATAGGGGCACTATGTATAGGCGTAGTTAGCGGATGTAGTCCGAAGGCTAGTGAGGTCACATTAGTGAGTGGTGCAGGTGAGAATGTTGCACAAGCGAAGGAAGAAGTAAATAAAAGTATAAGTTTAGTAGATGGAAGAAGTGGAAAAGAAGTAAAAAAACTAGATTTAGCAAGTTTAGGTTATTTTGAAGATGAGAATAAATTTAAAAAGGAAGTTACTAAGGTTGTTAGCGAACTTGGAAAGAGTATCGATACAAAGATGGTTCCTTCTCGTATGACAAGTGATGGTAAATGGATAGAAGGGAAACCCTCTTATGAATTAATGGAAAAAGAGTTAATAGATCAATTGATGAATGTAGGATTGTGGGATTCTTCTTATCAGCTGCCGATTGTAGAGAAAAAGCCTGTAGCAAAACCAGAAGATGCAACTGGCAATGGAGCAGTTTTAGGAAGATATGAAACGAATTTAGGAGGTTCTACTGGTGGTAGAATAGAAAATATTCGTTTGTCTGCAAGCACTGTCAATGGAGTTGTATTAGGAAAGGGAGATAGATTTTCCTTCAATGCTTTAATAGGTGATACAACACCTGATAAAGGGTACCAATTAGGAAAAGAGATTATAGATGGTAAATTAGTAGATGGATATGGCGGTGGTGTATGTCAAACTTCTTCTACACTGTTTAATGCTGCAGATCAAGCAGGGTTAACAATGGTAGAGAGATCAACACATTCCAAACAAGTAGGCTATGTACCTAAAGGTAGAGATGCAACGATTGCGTATCCTTATTTAGATTTAGTATTTGAAAATCCAAATGAAACTCCAGTTAAGCTTGTGATGTACATAGAAGGTCAGAAATTAATCGCAGAGGTACGTGCTGTAAGATAAAGTGAAACTTCCATCAGTGGGGGTTTTCTTCATTCCCCACTGATGGTTAGTTGAACCAATCGAGCTTTTACGGGCAGTTATCCCCTACCTATCTTCTTCGTTTTTCTCTGAATCTTGAGGTGGGGGTCTTACTGCCCGTTAATGCGGGATAAATGTAGTAGGTCATTCCTTTAAAAAGTGTGAGTCGAAGGAATTTGAATAAAGAAAAATAACGGGTTGTAATAAAAAACAAAAAAGGTGCTTCTTATGCAAGCACCTTTTTTGTTTTTTTAAGTATATAGATGGAAACGTATGTTCCTTTTTGGTATACTTTGTGTATACAAAATAAGAAAGGAGCTTGTCCAATGAAAAAAGCATATTTTTCAATTCGTATCTATAAGAATGCACTGAATCCGAAGTATGTTGAAGCTATTGGACATGCTCTTTTCGTATTTAATCGTGCGAAGCATTTCGCTTTTCAAACGCAAGTGTTAGAAAAACGTTCTGGTACCTCCAGAAATTCTGATAGTATGCAAATTACTGTAAAATCACGATTTAGTCTGAATGACTATTATGCAAATAGTGCTGTGCAGGAGGCCAATGCGCTGTTTTCTTCTCAGACAGAATTGAAGAAATTGTATATCGAAAATAAAAATGAACAGATTAAAGCTGTAAAAAAGAAGATTAAGAAAACCAAGTCAGATTTGACAGTGCTGAATAAAATGAAAACATCTTTTATCAAAGGAAAGCCAAAGTTCAATAAAACGTCCAAAGAACAACAAATGGGACGATATTTTGTTGTGCAATTTAAAGAGAGAACGGATATTTACTATCACGCCTATCAATTTGAGCATGAATATTTAAATGTGCGTATTCAAACACTTCGTTCTCGTTTAGGTAACCTTGAATTTCGGTTGGATAGACTACAAAAATTACTTCATAGTTTAAAAAACAATGTTTCTTCTGTTGTATTTGGGAGTAAAAAACGATTCAAAGCACAACATACTGTAGATACTTATGTTCAAAATCATACACTTTGGGCTCAGGATTTTGAACAGGCTCGTTACAGTCAAATGTTGATTTCAGGTCGAAAAGACGCGAAATCAGGAAACTTTGTATTTACATACAATATAGAATCACAATCTTTACACTTTACAACACCAAACGGTGTTGCAGTTGAAATTCCGAACCTTACATTTCCGTATGGACAAGAACAAGTGAATGCAGCTGTTCAAAACCAATGGAATTGCAAAGATAAAAAGAATGCAGGAAAACCGATTAGTTGTGCAATTGAAGACCACGGGGATTACTACATTTTTAAATGTTTAATAGATATTGAAGAGAACCAAAATAAAAACTTCAGCAAATCCGATGGTGTCATTGGAGTAGACTGTAATTTTGACCACTTTGCTTGGTCAAACATCAATAAACAAGGACAACTCATAAAAACGGGTATATTATCCTTTGATATTTTAGGTAAAACATCAGAACAAATTACTAAAATCATGGAAGCAGAAGCCATTGCATTAGTTGATATTGCTGTAAAAGCAAACAAACCGATTGTTGTAGAAAAATTAAACACAACAAAAGCAAAGGTTAAGAACCCTTATGGTAACAAAAAAGCAAACATGATGATGAGCATGTTTGCTTACAAAAAGATGATTTCAGCTATTAAAAGCCGTGCTGAGAAGATGGGTATAGCAGTATTTGAGGTAAATCCAGCGTACACTTCTCAAATTGGTAAAATCAAATATATGAAACGTTTTGGTATCAGCATTCACCAAACGGCTTCTTATGTCATTGCTAGAAGAGAAATGGGATTTAAAGAAAAACTTCCACCAATTTTGTATTCACTATTACCGGAGAAGATGGTAGGTCTGCATCATTGGGCGCAATGGAAGTGGCTGTCTGGTATCCTGTCTGATTTACGTGTTCACACATTCTATCAGATGGAGCTTTCGAACCATAACAAGATTCGTTCTGTGAACGAACTTTTTCCTCCAGGGGCTCTTACAGACTTGGAAGTAAAAGGTTTGTCTAAGTTTGAAAGCAGAAAAACCATACCTTGTTGAATGGGTATGGTCTGCTAAGCATTTTGTCTTAGTTGTCCCTTTTGGGAATCCCTTCATCAAAAATCCATTAGGATTTTTGATGGGAGTAGTTCAATGAAATGATCCTTTGAGATAGGTAATCTTATATTTTTTGATTTTGTAATTTAGATTTTGTCTTGGAATTCCTAATTGTTCACTTGCTTTTGTAATATTTCCTTGGGAATCATATATTGCTTGTTCAATCATAATCCGTTCAAGATTCTCGATTTGTTCCGGCAGACTTTTGGAAAAAATAGTATGCTCTTGAATAGATGATTGATTGGCTTGCTGGATCATTTTGTTTTTAAAAGTAGGAGAAAGATGTTCAAATGAAATGGCACTTTCATCGTAAATCAGGTTCAAAGCTCCTTCCAACGAATGCTCCAATTGTCTGACATTACCTGGCCATTGGTAGTTCATGAAAAATTGATAAACATCTTCATCAATCCCTGTAACATTAACACCTAAGGCAGTCGAATGTTTGTTGATAAAATACTCTATTAAAGTAGGGATATCTTCTTTTCTATTTCGTAATGGGGGGATGACAATATTTACTACCGCTAACCGATAATAAAGATCTTCCCGTAGTTTGCCATTGGCTATAGCCTCAAGAGGATCCTCATTAATCGTAGTAATAACTCGAACATCAATATCTAAAACTTTAGATGAACCTAAGCGTTGAAGTTTTCTTTCCTGTAAAACACGAAGTAACTTTGCTTGAAGGTTCGTTCCCATAGAATTAATCTCATCAAGCAATAAAGTTCCTCCATGCGCTTCTTCAAATAATCCTGCTCTATCTGTCGCTCCGGTAAAACTCCCTACACTGGTTCCAAATAACAGTCCTTCAAGCAATGACTCAGGTAATGCTGCACAATTTTGAGCTATAAAGGGCTTGTTTTTTCGTGGGCTTTCATTATGGATGCTTTGAGCGAATAATTCTTTTCCCGTACCAGTCTCACCGAAGATTAAGACGTTCGAATTAGACCGTGCAGCTCTTCGGGCTTGTTCAGCCGTCTGCCTCAATTGTTTGCTTGAAAATATAATATTATCAAATTGGAATCTTGTATTGTTTTTTCGAGCTAACATAGAATTGGAAGGAGCAGAACTTCTTTTTGTTTGTTTTTGTAATTGAAAAATGGTTTCAGTTAGCTGTTTTTGTTTTGTAATATCTGTTGCAATCTCTAAAGCTCCCACCTTTTTATTTCCTAGAAATAAAGGAACAGTTTTTGAAAGAGTTGTGACCGATTTGCCATTGGTAGTAAAATGATTTTCTCGTTGGCTGAGTGTCTTCCCTGTGTTCAAGGCCGTAAGAAGAGTGCTGGAATTTTCTTCTATTGGCCAGGTATCCACAATTCTTTTATTTCGTACTGATGCAGGTTCAACGGTATCAATTTCCCCCATTTTTCGATTGTAAAATATAATTTTTCCTTGTTGATCGATTGCGGTGATGCCTTCTTCAAGTTGATCTAATATTACTTCGTATAAATGCTTAGTTTCATTCATTTGTTGAAGTTGATATTGCAATTGTTGGATCTGGGTATTGTCTTTGAGATTAAGAAGGTAGTAGACAGTTTCAGAATCGATTTGGATAACTGAAATATTTACAATTAACTGCCGGGTACCAAGAGAAAGTGCGATGCCTGTTTTATCTTTTTTGAATTGAAAACTTTTTTAAATTCCTCTGAAGGGAAAATTTCATAGATAGAAGTTCCGATTATGTTACTTGGACTTGATGAAAATAAACGTGCAGCAGATCTGTTTAAAGAATGGATTTCTCCTTGTTCACCAGTAAGAATCATACTATCAAAATTGGAATTCCAAACCTTATGTAAGGGAAGAACGGAAAAATCACTCATTGTGTTCACCACCTTTATAAATATTCAATGAAACAGAGAAAATATAAATAATCAGAATATTTTTAATTATACCAAAGGTAATGATCTGATTAAAACGATTCGTATAAATTTTTTGCTGGAGGTCATAGAAAAATATTTTTCTATGAATTTTTTTCATTTGGAGGATATTTTTCATATTTATATTTTATAAAATTCGAAGAAACCTTGATATAATTAGTATTTTTTATTTGGCATGAATGTTGCATAGAGAATAACTAAAAAGATTAGAGGAGGTTATTTATGAATAAAGTATCTTTACAACATATTCATGCTATTGATGTACATGCTCATCCTTTTGTTGCTAATCAAGAACCTTACACAGTAGAGGAATTCGTTAGGAAGCTATCTTTATCTGTTATACCACCCCGCTCTATAAACAACTATATACAAAATAAGAATCAACCTTTTCCAGGAATTAATATGTGGGTTCAGATTTTGATTCAACGACTTGCAAAATATTTTTCATGTGAGCCTAACTTGATGGATGTAGTAGATAACAGAAATAAATATGCAGGTGATTTTAGAGGGTATACAAGGAATTTGTTTCAAGACGCTAAGATTACTGGAGTTGTAACTGACTTTGGATATCCAATGCCGATGTTAAGTAAAGATGAGTTTGCAGATCTATGTGGATCAAAAATATGGGAAATTCATAGAATTGAACCTGTTATGGTTCATTTATGCAAAGAATGTGACCGTTTTGAGGAATTTAGTGAAAGGTATCGTATTGATTTAAGACAAGCTTTGCAGAAGTCTGATGTTATCGGTTTAAAATCGATTATTGCTTATAGAAGTGGATTGGAAATCTCAGAAATGAGTGAACAAATGGCTCGGGATCAATACCGAGAATTTCAAACGAACGACAGGGCAGAGGTGAAAGCATTTCGTGATTATTGTCTTCATATAGCGATGGAAGAATGTACAGCTGCCGACAAGGTTATGCATATTCATACTGGTATTGGAGATGGAGAAGTTGTTTTACCGAAAGCGAGTCCGAGTTTTCTAATAAACATGCTTAGGGATAAAAAATACATCGATACTAAGGTTCACCTTGTTCATGGAGGATATCCCTGGGTTGAGGAAGCTGCTTTTATTGTAAGCATTCTCCCAAACGTTTATATGGATATTTCGCTGCAAAATCCTTTCGCAGGTCATGGAGTTCAACGAATTCTTTCTCAAGTGTTTGAATTTGCTCCTTTCGATAAAGTTATGTATGGGTCAGATGCTTTTACTGTACCTGAAATGAATTGGTTAGGAGTGCATTTATTTAAGGAATGTTTCGAGACAGTTTTAAATACTTGGATTGACTCTGATTATATGAATGTGGAAACAGCCCAATGGATTGGCGAAATGGTTTTGTTTAGAAATTTTGAAAGGGTTTACAAAAAGAACCTGCAATTTAACCTGTGATTGAAGGAGGAGCTAGAGATGTCAATCGAACAATTCGGTTATAAACAGGAATTAAAGAGGACATTAACATTTTGGGATCTTGTATTTTATGGGCTGATTTTTTGGTTCCTATTGCTCCATTTGGTGTTTTTGGCTATATCTCAGACACTTCGAAGGGTATGGTCGCCCTAACTTATATCATTGGTATGATCGGAATGATTTTTACGGCCTTGAGCTACGCTAAAATGTCCCAGGCTTTTCCGATGGCAGGTTCCGTTTATACTTATGCACAAAGAGGGATTAATGAGTATGTTGGTTTTCTTGCTGGTTGGGGAATCTTGCTAGATTACATTCTTGTACCTGCTTTAACTTATGTTGTCAGCGCAGTTTCATTAGCGGGAATGGTACCAGAAGTGCCGGTTTGGTTTTGGTTGGTTCTCTTTATTTCCTTTAATACCTTCATTAATATTCGCGGGGTAGAATTTACCGCAAAAGCAAATAAAATTATTTTGGTTTTACAATTTATGGTTTTATCTATTTTTCTTATATTCGGGCTGATCGCTTTATATAAAGGAGTAGGCGGTACTAGCTTAACAATCAAACCTATATATGATTCTAGCAAGTTTAATCTACACATGGTTATGGGAGCAGTTTCAATAGCGGTGCTATCTTTTTTAGGTTTTGATGCTATTTCCACACTTTCCGAAGAGGTAAAAGGAGGCAACAAAATTGTAGGTAGAGCTACAGTTCTTACTTTGTTGATTGCAGGCGTATTGTTTATATCTCAAACCTGGGTCGCAAGTGATCTTATCCGTGGATTGAAAGTTGAAAATTTAGATACAGCTTTCTATCAAGCTGCTGAATTGGCTGGGGGTATTTGGTTAAAGAATTTGACACTCATTGCGACAGTATTTTCTTGGGGAATCGCCAGTGCACTTGCATCTCAGGCAGCCATCTCCCGACTTCTTTATTCCATGGGGCGGGATCGTAAATTGCCTTCTATATTCGCAAAAGTTCATCCGAGATTTCAAACACCATATATGAGTACTTTTCTAGTGGCTATTGTTTCTTTTTCTGTAGGAATGGCGTTTGAAAATAACATTGGGATGTTAACGAATATTGTTAATTTTGGAGCGTTGATTGGTTTTCTTATATTGCATATTTCAGTAATTAATCATTATATCATTCGTCAAAAATCAAAAAAATTTATTCAACACCTTGTATTTCCTCTTTTTGGGTTAATTATTATCAGTTATGTAGTGTATGGAATGGATCGGCTTGCGATTGAAATCGGATCTGTTTGGCTTCTTATAGGGGCTATATATATGTTTGTGCTTCAAAAAGTGAAAGCAGGGAAGATAGAAATTGAAAAAGGGGGGCTGAACACATTGAAAACCATTGAAAAACAAGACATAGAATTGAGTAAGGAAATGACAGAACAGTTGACTCGTATTCGAAGGCATATTCACCAATATCCAGAACTTTCTTTTCAGGAATACGCTACGTGCGAGTATATCATTTCGTGCTTACAAGAATGGAAGATTCCGTACGAAAAAGTTGGAGAAACAGGAATTGTCGTTGATATTATCGGAGAAATGGGAGAGGGATTGCATATTGGGGTGCGGGCAGATATCGATGCGTTGCCGATTGAAGAAAAAACGGGTCTTTCTTTTTCTTCTCAAAATCATGGAGTCATGCATGCTTGCGGGCATGATGGTCACACCGCTATTTTATTAGGAACAGTCTATCAGTTATTTCAATTCAAACATAGATTTAGTGGACGAGTCCGTTGTATTTTTCAACCGGGTGAAGAAGCGGATGGCGCCGCAGAAGAAATGATACAAAAAGGAGTGATGGAAAATCCTTTGATCGATGAAATGATTGCCCTTCATTTATGGCCTCATTTACCATTCGGAACAGTTGGTATCAAATACGGTGCAATTACGGCCTCTTGTGATAATTTCATGATTGAAATAGTGGGAAAAGGGGGACATAGTGCACGTCCGCACCAAGGTATTGACGCAATAGCCATTAGCGCTAATGTTCTTCAGGCCCTTTCTCTTCTTGTCACGAAAAGTCATAATCCTATTGAGCCGGTAGTGGTTCATGTCGGGAAAATTCAAGGCGGGACGGCAAGTAATGTAGTTGCTGATCAGGTAGTACTAGAAGGCACAACAAGAACCATAACTATGGAAACAAGACAGAAGATAAAATCACAAATTATTCAACTGGTTGAAGGTATAGTGAATTCGTATGGAGCCAAAGCCAATGTTACATATACATATAGCCATCCGCCGGTGATAAATGACGAAGCATTAACTCATAGCATTGAAGAAGGAATAAAGGAATTATTAGGTGCGAATGCAGTTTATGTATTGAAAGATCCCTCAATGGGTGCAGATGACTTTGGCGCATTTGCTGTAAAGGTTCCGAGCACCTATTTCCGATTAGGTATTAAACAAACAGATCAGCCTTGTTATGATTTACATCATCCTGAGTTTCAATTTGATGATCAGATTATTGCGGTTGGCGTTAAGATCTTTACTTATAGTGTACTAAGAAGATTACTAGAAGGGGGACAATCAACATGTTAACAAAAGAAAACGTTTTAAAAATCGTCGAACAAGAAAATATTGAATTTATTCGAGTGGAATTTTTAGACTATGCTGGTATGACAAGAGGAAGAACAATCCGTACCTCTCAACTTAACAGCGCAATGGAAAAAGGAATTAACTTTAGTACAGCAATTATGAGTTTCGATTGTTTTGATGAATATATTCCCAACCCTACGTATGGAGCAAACGATGGAGATTTCTTTGCGGTACCTGATCCAAGTACCTTCGCTATCCTTCCTTATCGGAAAAATACAGCAAGAATGCTTTGTGATTTAGTCGATGAAAACGGAGAACCATGGGAGGGATGTCCAAGAAGCGCATTGAAACGCCTGCTTTCAGAAGCGGAAACACTCTTAGGCGGAAAAATGTATATGGCATTTGAACAGGAAGCTTATTTACTGAAAGAAATAGATGGGAAGCTTGAGCCGGCAGATAAAAGCCATTGTTTTTCTACAGACGGCATAGACATTCAAGAAGATTTTGTTCAAGATTTTGTTTATTCCTTGGAAAAGATGGGTGTTCAAACAGAACAAATTTCCAGTGAGTATGGCCCTGGGCAATTAGAGATAAATTTGAAATACGCTCCTGCTTTGAAAGCGGCGGATGATCAAGTAACATTTATGCATTTATTTAAACAGATTGCTAGGGACAAGGGGATGGTCGGCACATTAATGCCTAAACCATTTCAACACTTACCGGGCAATGGACTGCATGTTCATATTAGTATATTTGATAAAATTGGTGAGAATATCTTCCAGGATGCCACAGATTCAAGAGGGTTGGATATGTCTGAAAAAGCGTATCATTTTATAGGGGGCTTCTAAAACATGGAGCATCTTTAATTGCAATCGGTGCCCCTAGTATTAATTCGTATAAACGGATGCAGTCAGGATCTTGGGCACCAGCCCACATCTGCTATGGAGCCAGAAATCGTTCGGTATTAGTAAGGATCCCTGACAAAGCAAGGGCAAGAAGATTTGAATTTCGAGGTGCTGATGGAACGTGCAATCCGTATTTACTTGCAGCCTGTTTAGTAGCTTCAGGCCTACATGGTATTCAAAACAGAATGGATCCAGGTGAACCGATGGATGTGGATATAAGTAAGTTAGATGATATTGAATTAAAAGAAAGAGGAATTTCCTGGGGACCGAGAAACTTAAATCAAGCAGTAGGCCATTTAGCAGAAGACACAATTTTGGCTGAAACTATTGGAAGATCAATTTGGGAGGAATTTATTAAAATTAAAAGATCAGAATGGGATAAATATATTAGGCAAGTAAGTGATTGGGAATTAAGGCTATTCTCTTCCAGGTTCTAAATAAAAGGATACGGTTGGAAAGGGAATATGTAAAGGATCAGATCATTACAAAAAAGTTCCTATTATATGGACTCTCATAATCCTAAAAGATAGTAAATGTACTATGAGATAAGGTTTCTACCTTATCTTTTTTATTTTAAGTATAAAGATTCATCTTTATATCTGTCCGGTTAATTCTATATGTGGTAATCTTTTGTATTTGATTAACGTGATATAAAAGAAATTTAGTAAGGCGCGAATTCCTAGAGAAGTAGCGTCTTTTTTATCCCGTATTAACGGGCAGTAAGCCCCCCACCTTAAGATTCAGAGAGAAACGAGGAGGGTAGGTGGGGGATAAAAAACCCTCCACTGATGGAAGTTTCACTTTATGTGTTAAAGAGCAGACTGGTTACAAAAAGAGGAATAATAAGGTATTTTGTCGAATGAGTTTTCGTAAAATAATGAATTGAAAAAAGTTAATGCGTATTACAGTAGACGTTGTAGCTAAAAAAGGAGTATTTACATTGGACAAAATAAAAAAATTATCAATTCCAAATAACGTAAGAGTCATTGTTATTTCCGATATTCATGGAGAATTAGAACTTTTCAAAGCGTTATTAGAAAAAGTTAATTTTAGCACAGAGGATTACTTAATCATTAATGGTGATCTTTGTGAGAAAGGCAGTAACAGTAAAGGTGTTGTAAGCTATGTAATGGAACTTTCAGCTAAGAATCCAAAGGTTCATGTGATAGAAGGGAATTGTGATACTTTAGTTGAAGAGCTTTTAAATGAAAATCCCCAGTTAGTAAACTATTTATGTACGCAGCGGCATTCTATATTGAATGATTGGCTTGAGTGCTTAGGGTATTCTGTGAGCGAAGATACAAACATCCGAGAGATAAAGGGAATATTAACAAGTCATTTTTCAAAAGAAATGAAGTGGCTTACAGAATTACCAACTGCTATTGAAACAGAAAACTATATTTTTGTTCACGCAGGACTAGAGGACATAGAGAATTGGAAAGATACAGATCGAGATGTTGCTATTACACTGCCAGCATTTTTACATAAGTCACATCGTGCGAACAAATATGTAATAGTGGGACATTGGCCAGTAGTTAATTATTCTTCAGATGTGCCAGTTGATAATCCGATTATAGATCAAACCAAAAAAATAATTGCAATCGACGGTGGAAATGCAGTCAAAGAAACGGGTCAATTAAATGCATTTATTATTCATACATCATCTAGTGGAGATATATTTTCATATACATATGTTGATCGTTTTCCAAAATGTAAATTGTTGGAGAATTTTAGTGCGGAACGTATGATGGTTGGTTCTATTACATATCCACGATACGATATTGTTCCAGTCGAAAAAGGTGAACACTTTACTCTATGCAAACAGCTAGAAACAAAGCAACTAATTTACGTTAAAAATGAATATATTCATCAAAATGAAACGGGTCATTTCACTGCAAAAACAGATGTTTCCTGCGCGCAAATAAGTGTAAGTAAAGGAGATAGTGTATCAATAGTCGATGATAGCTGTACAGGATATAACTTGATAAAAAAAGATGGTGTAGTCGGCTGGGTGGCTAAAGATATTCTTGGTAAAAACAAATAAGTTACTTTATATATGAAAAGGGGAATTGTAAATTGGTTCATCAACTGGAAATAGAAGATGTGAAAATAATTGATGAAGATATTGAAGAGCTTTCAGAACTTTTGAGAGTAGTAGTGGATGACGGGGCATCAATAGGTTTTTTACCGCCAATGAAACAAGAAGAAGCGATAAAGTATTGGGAAACCGTGTTAAGTCCTGAGGTTATACTATTTATTGCAAGGATAAACAAGGAGGTAGCAGGCAGCGTACAATTGCATTTAAGTACGAAGCAAAACGGAAGTCATCGGGCTGAAATTGGAAAATTAATGACTCATTCTAAGTTTAGGCGTAATGGAATTGGACGTGCACTGATGCAAAAAGCAGAAGAAAGAGCGAATCAAGAAAATAGATCTTTGTTAGTATTAGATACAAGAGAAGGAGACCCTTCTAATAAACTATATACATCATTAGGCTTTGTTGAAGCGGGGAAGATTCCTCGCTATGCTGAATCGGCAAACGGAGAATTACATACAACGGTTTTTTATTATAAATGTATTTAGTACCTTTTTATATTTCCGTAGTCTTTTCAGAATAAATTAGTTAAAAAGAAAAGACTACATACTATACGCGAAAGGGTATAAAACCGAGGAATTATATAAGGGGTTAATTGGTTTTGGAGGAGGACATAGCCCATAGCGGGAGACGTATCCGCAGATGTGAATCATCGAGGTGTAGCCTTGGAATAAAGTTTGATCAAATTGAAATTAATAGCCTTGATAAACGAACAAAAAGAAAGAGCGTGTTTTTGAAAAAAGATTGATTAAAACACGCTCTTTATATTTTCAATTAAATGATTCTTTTATAAAAAAGTTTGATCATTTCTATGATCTTTCCTCCATTAAATCGCCCTTTAATTAAATAACGACTTGTTTCTATTAGCTGGTTTAGTTAAAGAAGGCCTCAAATGGGTATGTAGTCAACATAAGCGATGTTATCAGCAATGAAAAAGGATCTTCATTTGAAGATCCTTTTATAATATCTATAAATCATTATTTAAAATTTCCCACATTTTACACATTTACCTCTGGTTTGCTTCTGATAATTCCAGGTAGCTCCAGTGATCGCGATACCCAGCAACAACCATCCTCCATATACTATAGATACCAACAAACCTTCGTCATCGAAAGACATTGGTCCATTCGAAAGACCTAATACCTCCAAAAGAGATCCCAATATTGCCAAAAATCCCATTGAAACTGTCATAGATGCAGCAACCCAGCCTCCGGTGATTAGAATGAATCGAGGAACTTTTTCCCAGCAACAAACGGTACCCACTTAGGAAAAATACGCCCCCATTTTTGTACAAGAGCAAGACAAAGCAATGCACAAGCGCCAAATACTAGCATTTCTCCATAAGCAGAATGTTGACTGAAATTTTGGCCACCCCCTAGGGTGCCACCGAAGGACCAATAAAGTTTCAATAATGGATATGGAAAAGATAGTACAAACGCAGCATAGCCGAACCAAATACGGTCAGATTGGGTTTTCACTGAAGGCCCTTGACCACATACAATGCATGCTCCTCGGGATATACGTTGAAAAGAGAGAGTTGCTGTAGCAAGCAGTATGGCAGCTATGAGGCTAATGGTTCTGGTTGCAAATCCTGGCCAATCCACAACAGGGGGCAAACCGGGGATTCCAAGTACAGCAGCTGTTCGTAATATGTCAAACACAATACCGCCTGATGACCAGACTAACATAAAACAAGCTCCCCATGTGCTAATTAGCAAAAGAAAACGTGGCGTTAAACTTTCACGCTGCCAGTTAATAGATAGTGCTAGTGCAATCATTCCTAAGATTGAAGCAAATACCGTAATTCCTACTGGAGCAAATCCCATTGTGTAATCCGGTGCTTCAGGTAAAAAGGATTTCAATATAATTGCGAATAGTGTGATAGAACTTGCTCCAATTGCAAACCACGCTTTAATATTCGATTGAACAACCTTGGTTTTACTGTCCACCTTGGTAACTTCTTCTCCATTGAAATTAATCATTAATGAGTCACCTCATTTTATTTTTCAAGATTGTTACCAACCTTTTTGCTTTTACTATAATTCCTTTACGATAATCAACAATGAAGGCAGATCACTAAGGACATTTTCAATCCCTTACTTCTCGGTTATTAATTTAAGTTTATATAAAAACTTCAGTTGCTAACATAGCCTCAGGAAGTATTTTCCAATACAGCTATGGTCTTAATTAAATTTTAAATATCAAGACTTCAATTTTTTCAAAACGGTTCAACTTTATTTCAATGCTGCATTAAGACTTAAAAAACTAATTTTCTGTAAGTATTTTAAGAGATAAAAAACAACTGTTTACGGTATAAAAATAGTGCTATTATCAAGAGGGATTTTTTACTTCCTCTTAGGATAGCACTACACTACATTCGTTAAGTTTTTAGTGCAATCTTTGATAAAAAATTTAAAAAATAGTGTAGTGCTTTGAGAAAAAAGAAAAATCTTTAAACAAAAGAAATCTCTACTTCCGAAACAAATAGTGGGGATTTTTGGCATTTTAATGGACTTAGGGAAATGAATAAAAAATCGTTGCTTATTCAAGAAAAGCATCTGTTAGTTCAAGTGAAATTCTTCACAATTTAAATATAAAAAATTACCTCCTGCTATTTATTAAAACCTTTACCTAATTAATGAAAATTATTATTAAAGTAGTCCCTATTAGTCACCATGTTGACATATTTTTAGAAAACATGGTATTCTATAATTGTAAACATGGTGACTAATTTAAAGGGGAGCTAAATATGGATATCAACTTTTTAATGAAAGAACTACATTTTATGCAGCAAAGTTACGCAACTTTGTTTTCGGTTGTCAATAAGGTTCAAACTCGAGGGGACGAATACATGGAGATATTAACTGCCCGACAACACATGGCTCTGATTGCTATTGCACATTTACCAAGTGAAAGCACTACACTTATTAATATCGCTAAAAAGCTAGGTACAACAAAGCAAACCGCTAACAAGTTGACTACAAGCCTTGTGAAAAAAGGTTATGTTAAAACTATGCCGAGTAAAATGGATAAACGTTCTATCAATATCGAGATTACCCCCGAAGGAAAAAAAGCGTTAATTGCTTGTTCGGAAAAGTCTACCTATTTTTTAGCGGATATGTTTCACGATTTCACAACTGACGAAATTAAAACATTTTGGAGATTATTACAAAAGCTCTATCGCTTCGACGGCGAAGAACAAGACGGTTTTGAAGAAAATGCAAATCTTGAAGTTGAAGAGCAGGCACAGTTAAACTCAGATAGTTATCAGGAAAAAGTTTTGGCGGAGTTTTCAAAACGTCGATATGGGGGTGCAGAATGTGAGTGAATCCTATATTAGTAATATTCTTCATCAGAAAGCAAAAGATACTGAGAATAAGATTAAAGAAAAAACCTATTATGTTAAGAATAAAGTCCGGCAATCTATTTCTCAGGCCAAGCATAAATTTCATCGCAATAAGAAACTAAACTGGGTTGGCAATTGTGTATCAATTGCTATTGCGCTACTCATCATCGCCGCTTCTTGGCTAACCGCAACAAATTGGCTATTTTGGATAGGTGTAGCAAGCATTGTAAGTAATGCCTTATTGCTCATTATTACCGTTATCAAAAAATGATCTAAGAAAGGAATACATACTATAGGTACTATTGTTTCAATTTATTATTATGAATAACAGATTTTAAAATATTCCCTGTTTTATATAAAATTATTGAGAAAATCTTACTTTCATTAGGTTTATAGAAATTAGAAAGGTAAAATATTATCTCTTCTAGAATTATTCGTACATTCGAAATAACTCTAGAAGAGGAGAGTGATCGTTTTGTTGAAAAAAGTTGTCGCGGTTGCAACGGCAATTCCGTTGGTTTTTGGTATTATGTCCACTGCTTCTGCAGTAGAGGAAACACAAGTAAAGGTACAGGCAGTTTCGCCTCAAGTACAGGCAACCGAATATTTAAAAGCGAACGCTGCTCAGTATTCTTTAAAGGCGGATTTATCAGATTTGCAATATGTTTCTACGACAGATACACAGGTGGCATCTTATGTTAGATTTCAACAAACAGTAAATGGATCTCCTGTGTTTTCTAGGCAAGTAACCGTTACGCTCAATAAAGGAGGACAAGGTATACTAGCAGTTTCAGATTATCTTCCTGTACAGAGCGTCAAGCAAATTAAGCAGAAATTGAGTGAAAAGGAAGCAGAAGGAAAATCTAGTCAGTATATTGAAGCTGACGATCCAAATATATGGGCTCCGACTACGCGTGAATTCGGATATATGGTCGAAGAAGGTGTAGCAATTCCAGTGTATCGGATTGTCATTCACTCCCAAAAGCCGTTCGGTGCATGGGAAACATTTATTGACGCGGAAAACGGAAAGCTGCTTAAGAAAAAAGACTTAAACCGAAAAGCAGAAGGGCAAGGAAAAGTGTTCCTGCCAAATCCTGTAGCAACGAGTGGAAGTTTGGTTGGGCTGGCTGACAATAATGATGCAGACTCTACTGCATTAAATAATCAACTAAAAACGGTCACTTTAAAAGGACTTAATGGATCAGGATATTTGATTGGAGACTATGTGACGATTACGTCGAAAGTAAAAACGTATTCTGCCTCTCTTCAATATAATTACACACGTTCAAATGATAGATTTGAGGATGTTATGGCATATTATCACATTGATACTTTGCAACGGTATATACAACAGCTAGGCTTTAATAATATTAACAATCGTTCTATTAAAGCGAATGTGAATACATATAAAGCCGATAATTCTTTTTATTCCCCTTCGACTAAGGCGCTGACATTTGGTTCCGGCGGAGTTGATGATGCGGAAGATGCAGGGGTTATTGGTCATGAATATGGTCATTCCATTCAAGATAATCAAGTTCCTGGGTTTGGAAATTCTTCAGAAGGCGGAGCCATGGGAGAAGGCTTTGGGGATTTCTTGGGAGCTACTTATGAAGATGCTGTATCAAGTACAAGTTATGGAAAAGCGTGTATCGGAGAATGGGATTCGACTTCTTATTCAAATACGAACCCAACTTGTCTTCGCAGATTGGACGATAATAAAGTGTATCCAAAAGACATTGTAAATGAAGTTCATGCGGACGGCGAAATTTGGTCGCAAGGTGAGTATGATATGGCGCAAGCTTTTGGCCGCGATATTGCGACAAAAATCATTTTGCAATCGCATTGGTCCCTTACTCCTAACGCTACGTTCCGTGACGGTGCGAGAGCGATTAAACAAGCGGATGCTCTTCTTTACGGAGGACAGCACGGCACGGAAATTGATCGTATTTGGACGGCGCGGGGCATCAGTACGAATTAGGAATTGTCAGAAGTGTTTTGTCTAATTAGGTCATGTTGTTTTCAGTGAAGCAGAATTTTATTGTTAACAAAGAGCGCATTGTAATAGAAGATAAGACAACAATGTATACTTGTCATAGTGATACGTATGAGAAGCCGCTGACAAATGCAGAGGGAATTTGAATGGAATTCTAGAAGATAAAAGGATATCGACATTTGTTGATATCCTTTTTGATATTGTTGAATTGGAAAAATATCGGATAAATGTGTTGACAAAAAACAATTGTGTAACTAATATAGTTACATCTTGTCTGTTATTCTATACTCTAATTTATTGAAGTAATTGAACAAGGTATAAGCAATTTGAAACATAAAGTGAAACTTCTATTTAATAGGGTTTTTTCTTTATCCCGCGTGTTAGTGGGAAGATAAAAAAGGGGGTTATATGATTGCAAACAGAATTACAAATGAAAGTACAAGTCGCAAAAGATAAGCGAATCATCCTAGCGATTATTCTTGGAAGCTTATCTGCGATTGGTCCGCTTTCTATTGATATGTACCTTCCGGCTTTTCCAGCTTTAACAAACGATTTGCATGCGACAAGCGCACTTACGCAGTTAAGTTTAACTGCATGTTTGTTAGGAATTGCGTTAGGTCAATTGTGGGTTGGTGCATGGAGTGACCGTCAAGGGAGGAAAAAACCGATTGTAATTGGTCTTGTTATTTATGCAGCTGCTTCCTTCTTATGTGCGTTGACACCGTCTGTATGGTTGCTCATTGTATTACGCTTTATTCAAGGTGCAGCCGGTTCAGCAGGAATTGTACTTTCTCGTGCTATTGTGAGGGATTTGTACACGGGATCTGAGCTTACAAAATTCTTTTCTGCTTTAATGCTAGTAAATGGAGCAGCTCCGATTTTTGCGCCTATTATGGGCGGACAAATTTTAAACTTTGCTTCTTGGCACTGGGTGTTCATTGTGTTAGGTGTATTAAGTGGACTTATGTTATTAAGTGTTATTTTTATTTTGCCAGAAACGTTACATGAAGAGAAAAGAACAGCAGGCGGATGGGGAGAGAGTTTATCTCATTATAAACGTTTATTACAAGATCGCGTATTTATGGGATATGCACTTTCTCAAGGGTTTATCACAGCAGCCATGTTTGCTTATATTTCAGGATCACCATTTGTTATTCAGAATATTTTTGGTGCTTCGCCGCAATTATATAGCTTATTTTTTGCGATTAATGGTTTTGGTATTATTATTGCATCTCAAGTTACAGGGCGCCTGGCAGGGCGGATTAAAGAACGTACTTTATTAGTAGCTGGACTTCTCTTTGCATTGCTAGGAGGCATCACTCTTCTTCTTATTATTTTGCTGGCACCTTCTTTAATAGGAGTGTTAATCTGCTTCTTTATTATTGTTTCTAGCGTAGGGATTGTTGGGACGACTGGATTTACGTTAGCGATGCAGAATCAGCAGAAAGCAGCAGGAAGCGCCGCAGCTTTATTAGGACTTTTACCTTTTATATCTGGCGCTGTAGTAGCACCTTTAGTTGGTATTCAAGGAGAACAGACAGCTGTACCGATGGGAATTACAATTGTTTGTTGTCATATCGGTGCAATGCTTAGCTTTATCATTTTAACAAGGCGAAAAAATAATTGAAAGTTTTATATACAATATTGGGAACTTTTTAGTTTGATTGTACGTGTAAGGTTAAATGTGCAGGAAACTTATAGAAGAATAAATAGTAGCTAGCTTTATGAAATTGATGTTAATGAGAATTAAGGTACAATATATGGAGGAGGATTTTATATAGAATTCTCCTTTATACATAGATAGAGGTGAAAAAAGATGATGCTGCAAGAGATGGCACTTCGTATATTTGTAGCTATATTGGCAGGAGCACTTATTGGAACAGAACGCCAGTGGCTTCATCGTATGGCAGGATTAAGAACGAATGCTTTGGTTTCATTAGGAGCATGCTTGTTTGTTTTATTGTCAGTTATTGTGACAGGGGAATCTAGTCCAACCCGGATTGCAGCTCAAGTTGTTAGTGGAATTGGCTTTTTAGGCGGGGGCGTCATTATTAGAGACGGCTTTAGTATTCGTGGCTTAAATACTGCTGCAACATTATGGTGTTCTGCAGCTGTTGGGACTCTTGTCGGAGCAGGTTTTCTAACAGTAGCTATACTAGGGGCGTTTGGAGTTTTATTAGCTAATATTTTCCTTCGTCCAGTTGCATTATTTATGAATAAAAAATCAACTGATAAAATGCCAGAGAAAATGAATTATGTGTTATCTGTAACGTGCTCTAATAAAGATGAAGTGCATATTAGGTTGTTGCTAATGCAAATGCTAAATACAGAAGGAATTGAGTTAAGAGAACTATATAGTGAAGAGATTGAAGAAGGTAAAAAAATAATGATTCGAGCAGTTTTACATTGTGATGCTAAGAAAACAGCTTTTATTGAAAAAGTAGTGAATGGTCTTAGTTTAGAAGCAGGCGTTACAGCTACCGGATGGAAAGCTATTTCTGGACAAGAGGTTGATTAATGTTTTTTTTATAAAATTAAAATAATAAATTTGGTACATGTCAAAGGCCAAATATTTAAAGTGGAAACGCCATCATGAAATGATGAATCAACACATGCACTGTGTTGATTCATTTTTTATTTGAACTTCATTTGAAATTTTTAGATTATTCTGTATAATGTAAAACAAAACTTTTTAAATCCTACAGTGAGGCGGTCAAAGATATGAAGAATGTGAAAGAAATGATCAAAATTGAAGATATTCTCGTTGCGTATAATACGTTAAAAGATGTGATTCGAAATACATCTTTAGAGCGAGATCCTATTCTATCAGAGAAATATCAATGTAACGTATATTTAAAACGAGAGGACTTACAAGTTGTTCGTTCTTTTAAAATACGGGGTGCCTATAACTGTATTAGCAATTTACCGATGGAAGAGTTGAAAAAAGGAGTTGTATGTGCTAGTGCGGGTAATCATGCACAAGGTGTAGCTTATACATGTCATAAATTACAAATTCCAGCAAAGATTTTTATGCCAAATACAACACCAAGTCAAAAAGTATCACAAGTGCGCTTTTTTGGAGGAGATTACGTAGAGGTGATGCTGCAAGGAGATACATTTGATAGTTCTTATGGGGAAGCAGTAAAATATTGTGAAGAGCAGGAATTAACATTTATTCATCCGTTTGATGATCCACATGTGATCGCAGGACAAGGGACGATTGGTGTAGAAATTCTACATGATACGGATTGTACGATTGATTACATGTTTATGGGAATTGGCGGAGGAGGCTTAGCAGCTGGAGTTGGAACATACGTAAAAGGAATTAGTCCTTTAACGAAAATTGTTGGGGTTGAACCAGAAGGTGCTGCTTCTATGAAAGAGGCGTTTGCGCAAGGAGAGGTTGTTAAGCTTCCGCATATTGATTCGTTTGTGGACGGAACAGCGGTCAAACAAGTTGGTTATCTTACATATGAAGTTTGTAAACGTGTACTAGATGACATTGTCGCTGTACCAGAGGGGAAAGTGTGTACGACATTACTTGAACTTTATAATAAAAATGCAATTGTTGCAGAGCCGTCTGGTGCCCTGCCAATTGCAGCACTTGATTTATATAAAGATGAAATTCGGGGGAAGACGGTTGTTTGTATCGTGAGCGGTGGCAATAACGATATTGATCGGATGCAGGAAACGAAAGAGAGATCGTTAATTTATGAGGGACTGAAGCATTATTTTATTATTAATTTTCCGCAGCGTCCCCGTGCTTTGCGTGAGTTTTTAGATAACGTTCTCGGTCCTAATGATGATATCACTCGTTTTGAGTACACGAAGAAGAACAATAAAGATAATGGTCCGGCTCTAGTTGGAATTGAACTTCAGCGAAAAGAAGATTATGAGCCTCTTATTAGACGAATGGAGGAACAGGACGTACGTTATATGGAAATCAATCACAATCCAACATTATTCAATTTATTGATCTAAAAGGGGTATTGAAAATGAATTTAGAAAAAAGAAGTCAGGTGAAGAAGAAATAGCAGAACTGAAAGAGCTTGTGAAAGAATTGCACGGTTCCATCCATCAACTGCAAGTAGAAGTGCAGCAACTGCGGCATGAAAGACCAGTTGTACAAATGAAAAAGGGGATGGAATGGACACCATCGATGATTGGTCAAGTTGGAGGTTTAATTTTAGGCGCTCTTGCAGTTATAGGTATCTTTTGGTGAAAAAGAAAGGTTTGCAGCTCATGCTGCAAACCTTTTCTACATTAAATAACGTAAATAAATATACACGTGTGATAAAAGTAGGGCAACAATGGTTAATGGTAACCCGATTTTTAAGAATTCCATGTAAGAGAAACCATATCCTTCACGTTTTGCAATTCCTGCTACAACGACATTGGCAGAGGCACCAATTAGCGTGCCATTTCCTCCTAAGCAAGCTCCAAGAGATAAAGCCCACCATAGTACTTCAATTTGCGGAGAATCCGGTGAAAGTCCAAGTCCGCTTGCTAAGTTTTGAATAAGCGGAATCATTGTTGCTACAAACGGAATGTTATCAATTGTGGCAGAAGCAGCACCAGATACCCATAAAATTAAGATGGATGCATAGCCAATATCTCCGTTTGTTACATCCAATACTTTCTGTGCAAGTGAGGAAATAAGTCCGATATCAACAAGTGCACCGACAAGAACGAATAAACCTGCAAAGAAGAAAATTGTTACCCATTCAATATGAGCAAATACATCTTCTATCTCGTGTTCTTTTACACCGATTAGCATTAAAAGGACAGCACCAGTCATCGCAATTACAGCAGCATCAACATGAATAATAGAATGAAGAATGAATCCAAGTATTGTTAATGCTAAAATTGATAAGGACTTAACGAGTAAGCTGCGATCACGAATGTAGTCTTTTTCATTTAAAGACATCAGTTTCTGAATTTGTTCGTCTGTTGTTTTTAATTTGTTGCGATACATAACATATAAAATAAGTAATGTAACGGCAGCAATAATGGCAACAATCGGTGCTAAATTCAGTAAAAACGCATTAAAATCAAGATGCTTATTAGCAGATCCAATCATAATGTTTGGAGGATCACCAATAAGTGTCGCTGTTCCGCCGATGTTAGAGAATAATACTTCTGAAATTAAATACGGAACAGGAGCTACCTTTAAAATACGTGTAATCGATAATGTAACTGGTACGACTAATAAAACGGTTGTTACATTATCTAAAAAGGCAGAACCAACTGCGGTTAAAAGGGATAGGAGCAGTAAAATTCGAATTGGTTTTCCGCCGGCTGCTTTTGCAGCTTTAATAGCCACATATTCAAAGACCCCAGATTGACTTGTAATATGTACGAGAATCATCATCCCAATTAATAGAGTAATGGTTTCCCATTGAATATGTGTAGTAAAGGCAGTATGTAAATCTACAATTCCCATAATAACCATAATGGCAGCCCCAAGCAAAGCAATGACAGCACGGTTAATTTTTTCTGAGATAATAAAGCCGTATGTTACTAAAAATACAGCAATGGCAAAGTAATATTGCCAGTTTGCAACTTCATGTGCTGAATGTTCCAATGTGTTCACCTTCTTTTTTAATATCCTATACATAGTTGTGTATAAAATTGTCGAAATACATTCCTCTGCATAAATTTCATTGTAGCAAATTCGCATACAGAAAGAAATGAAAATACAGAACACACAAAAAAAGATATGTAATTTCACATACCGTATTAAAAATAAAAAATAAAAAGCAAAAAAATAGGCAAAGTAATCATTGTCCTCTATTATAAGAGATAGCAATTTACATTATTTTTTCGTAAACTGATTAAAAGAGGTGAAATCCGATGGAAATAATTACAGATACTTCTGTCGTACAAAACGAGATTGAACGTTTTCTAAATAATGATGTATACCTTCATTTAGAAACAACGAACGGTGCATATGCTTCGCATGTAAATGAAAAAACGATGACAGTTGGGGCATTTGTGCGTAATGCAGTAATTCGCTTTGAACGCGGTAAAATTACGGGAACGAATCCATACCGTATTGGTTTAAAAATGGAGCACGGCTGGGTATATGCAGAAGGTGTGACACATTGGGAAATAGATGAGAAAAATCGTCTGTTATTAGCAGGTCATGATGAAAAAGGGCGTCTAGCAGTTGCGCTGCAATTAAGTTTAACGCCATTTGCATAAGGAGTGAGATTATGGAAAGACACGTACTTGTAGTATTTCCGCATCCAGATGATGAATCATTTGCAGCGGGAGGAACAATTCGTCAATATCGAAATAATGGAATACCTGTTACGTATGCTTGCGGAACACTTGGGCAAATGGGACGTAATATGGGGAAAAATGTATTTGCAAATCGCGAAACGATTCCAAGCATTCGAAAGCAGGAATTAGAAGAAGCTTGCCAGGCAATGGGCATTGAAGACTTACGTTTACTTGGATTCCATGATAAAACATTAGAATTTGAAGATGTTGACTTTGTAGCAGATAAAATTGAAGAAGTGATTCGTGATGTGAATCCTTCCTTAATCATCACATTCTATCCAGAGCACGGTGTACATCCAGATCATAACGCATTTGGACGCGCAGCTGTTCGTGCGGTAGAACGTATGCCAAAAGAAGAACGTCCAGTTATTCATGCAGTGGCGATTACGAAAAACCGTGAAGAAGTATTAGGAAAGCCAGATGTAATTAACAATATAAGCGACGTGTTAGAACAAAAGTTAGCGGCGCTTCGTGCGCATCGTTCGCAAACAGAAGCGATGTTAGAAGAGATGGAAGCAAAGCTAAAAAAACAAGACCCAGCGACATTAAAATGGTTACAAGGTGAACAATTTTGGACGTATAAATGGGAATCATAAGCTAGAAAAAATAAATTTTCTAGCTTATGATACATAACGAGATGCTGCAATTATGGCATCTCGTTTTTTGTTAGATAGGCACATTTATCTAATCCCTCTCATACAATACAAGCGAATTGTAGAAAGAGGAGGTAATAATCATGGATTATTCACATGAAGATGTGCATGGAGACTTTCGAAATGGTTATCAATTGAACGGAGAAGTGATTTCTAATGTTGATCCGTATGTTGTGCAAACTTTACAAATGATTGTTGGGAAAAATGTTGTTGTGGATACAATGCGTGGTAGCGTGCATGGGGTATTAAAAGCTGTCAAACCAGATCATATTGTAATTGAAGAAAAGGATACACCTTTCTTTATTCGCATGCAGCAAATTGTTTGGGTAATGCCGGAATAATAATACACATGAAACAACCTTTATCTTTCATACATCAGTAATGATGGAAATGATGAAGATAAGGGGGCTTCATACTGATGATAAAACGAATTGACAAGTTGATTATCCCACTCCCCGACCCGAAGTATGCTGATGCAAACGCAGCGGCTGCGGTGCAAGAATTGTTAGGCGGCCGTTTTGGTGAGATGTCGACACTAAATAACTATATGTTTCAATCTTTTAACTTTCGCGGTAAGAAAAAATTAAAACCATTTTATGATTTAATTGCCAATATAACAGCGGAAGAATTTGCACATGTTGAATTGATTTCAAATGCAATTAATCTTTGCTTAACTGGAACAACGCATGCGGGAGATCCTGATATTGGAACAATGAAAGCTGCGAAAGATAAACGTAATACGCAGCACTTTATTTCAACCGCACAAACTACTCTTGTCGGTGATTCAATGGGAAAAGCATGGAGTGGAGATTATGTGTTTAATAGTGGAAATTTAATACTAGACTTATTGCATAACTTTTTCCTAGAATGCGGAGCACGGACAAACAAAATGCGTGTTTATGAAATGACAGATCATCCAACAGCGAAAGAAGCAATTGGGTATTTACTTGTCCGCGGTGGCGTTCATGTTTTGGCATACGCCAAAGCGTTAGAAGTAGCAACAGGTGTTGATGTGGCAAAAATGCTCCCAATTCCAAACTTATCTAACAAAGTATTCGATGTGGCAAGACGCTTTGAAGATCAAGGTGCCCACTTAAAACTGTACCGTTTTAGTGATAATGATTACACAGACTTAAATAAAATTTGGAAAGGAAAGCACCCGGAAGATGGGCAGCCGCTTCAAGTTATCGATGGCTCCCCACAAGGTGCGCCAATTCCAGACTTAGATGAATTGCCAGAAGAATTTGCCCCAGGGATATCACAGGAAGATTTCTTTGAAATTGTGAGAAGGTTACAGAGATCGGCTGGGTTGTAGGGGAGAGTGTTTGAAAAAAACCCCAACATCTGTTACTAGTGTCAGATAAATTATCATGCTTTATTTTGAATGAAAAAACCGATGTGAATTGGTTTTTTCATTTTTTTGTATTTGTTGATTTTTAATGAATTAAAAATAGCTACGAAAATCATAAGTGTATCGAAAGATGATGTATACCAGAAAGTGAAGTTCAGCGTATTTTAAGCTTGAACACGTAACAAACCATAGCTATACATGCTCATGTTTCATCGAACAAAAAGGAGATTTAGAACGTCGGATTCAAAATGTACAATAAAAAATGTAACAT
The DNA here is from genome assembly GCF_055814245.1 of Bacillus sp. EA-CB0995. Classification (NCBI taxonomy): domain Bacteria; kingdom Bacillati; phylum Bacillota; class Bacilli; order Caryophanales; family Bacillaceae; genus Bacillus; species Bacillus sp. EA-CB0995. The sequence continues at coordinate 2,184,286 of NZ_CP169269.1, forward strand.
ATGAATTTCGAATTGATTCTCATTTTTTCAAACGGTATGTATGGTGAGCATAATTCACGCTGCTGCATCATATAAATTTAATAGCGTCTATGAAAATCATAGAAGTTATTCCAAGTAAATTTATATAACGAGAGGGGGAGTATAAATGAATAAAACGCTTTCTACAAAATTAGTTGTTGCAATTGGAATCGGTTCAGCAATATACGGTGTATTAGGATTATGGGGATTTTCCATTGCACCGAATACTTTCATTAAACCAGCGCTTGCTTTATTAACGATTTTCGGTGCTATCTTTGGACCAATTGCAGCTTTATTAATTGGACTAATTGGTCATACAATCACAGATGCCATTGCTGGCTGGGGCATTTGGTGGGGCTGGGTGTTAAGCTCAGGAATTATTGGTTTATTTATGGGATTTGTCCAAAAGCGCTCTACATTTAGTGTGAAAAATGGAAGATACGGTAAAGGGGATATTATCCACCTTTCTATTACAGGTGTAATTGGTATTCTTTTAGGAATCGTCTTTGCAGGTGTATTTGACATTCTCATTATGGGCGAGCCGTTCGATAAGATTGCTATCCAAGTAGGCGGTGCGATTATCGCAGATGTTCTCGTGTTTTTCATCCTCGGTTTACCAATTGTGTTAGGACTTGTGAAAGCGAATAAAAAGAATACTCAATTAAAGATTGAGAAGTAGGAATATACATATGAAACCGATTATTTCTTTTGAAGATTTCACATTCCAATATAAAAACGTAGCTGAACCGACGATACAGGATATTACCTTTCATATTTATCCTGGCGAAAAAGTGTTAATCGCTGGGCGAAGCGGATCAGGAAAATCTACATTAGCTCATTGTATCAATGGGCTCATTCCTTTTTCTTATGAAGGGACAAGTACAGGAAGTCTTTCTGTATGTGGTATTGACCCTAGACATACGAGTATATTCGAGTTAAGTCAACGTGTAGGAACGATTCTACAAGACCAAGATTCCCAATTTATCGGATTAACAGTTGAAGAAGACGTTGCGTTTGCAATGGAAAATAATTGTGCGGAGCAAGGGGAAATAAAACAAATTGTAGAACGTTCACTTAAAGAAGTAGACATGATCAAGTTTCATTCACATAGCCCTCACGATTTATCAGGGGGACAAAAACAGTCAGTTTCTCTAGCGGGCATACTAGCTACAAACACTGAGATTTTGTTATTTGATGAACCTTTAGCGAATTTAGATTCTGTAAGCAGCCAAAAAGCAATCCAACTTATGAAAAAGATTCATAGACAAACGAATAAAACGATTATCATTATTGAGCATCGCATTGAAGAAATGCTCGATCTCGATTTAGATAAAATTATTCTTTTGGAAAATGGCCGTATCGTAGCAATCGAAGCACCGACTGATCTATTACAAACAAATGTTTTACAAAAAGTAGGGCTAAGGGAGCCTGTATACATAGAAGCATTAAAAACATTGGAATATCCATTCTTGAATGAAGAAGTTTATCCAATAGAAAATATTAATTCTCGTATATTACATGAAACGTTATCAAAATGGATGTTACAAAACCCAATACATACAGCAATGTCCGAAAAAGAATGTATATGTAAAATAGAAAATATCTCGTTTGTATATCCAAACAGTAATTTTGCATTGAAGGATGTATCTATGTCTATATACAAAGGTGAAGTACTCGCTCTTTTAGGAAACAACGGTGCTGGAAAATCAACATTTGCTCATATCATGACGGGAATGAAAAAAACATCAAGGTAAAATTCTTTTAGAAGGAACTGATATTACAACATGGTCAATCCGGAAGCGGGAGAGGCCATCGCTTATGTGATGCAAAATCCTAATCACATGATTACACAAGCAACTGTTTGGGAAGAAGCTGCATTTGCTTTAAAACTGAAGAATGCTTCAGAAGAAATGCAGAAAACAGTAGAAAATGTATTACAAATTTGTGGTTTATATCCATTTCGAAAATGGCCGGTACAAGCATTAAGTTATGGACAAAAAAAGCGTTTAACGATAGCCTCAATTCTTGTTACAAATCCCAAACTTATTATTTTAGACGAACCAACTGCAGGACAAGATTATTTTCACTACAAAGAGTTTATGATGTTTATACAAAAATTAGCGAAACGTGGAATAGCTTTTTTATTCATTACACATGACATGAACTTAGCGCTAGAATACGCAAATCGGGCGATTGTACTACATAACGGAGAAATCATTGCAGATGATGCAGTAACTACCGTGTTGGCAAACGAGCGTATTTTAAAGCAGGCAAACCTCCGTGAGAGCTCACTTACTGGCTTAGCGAAACATGGGAATATACCAATTCCACAGCTATTTGTTCAATCTTATATGGAAGCAAGGAGGGGGGATCATTCATGAGTAAGATGGGGACACTATATATAGAAGGCAAATCATATTTCCATCGTATGGATGGCGCTGTAAAACTAATCCTATTTATTATATGGATGATTCTCACATTCCTATTCTTTGATTTTCGTATTTTATTATGCTTATTTCTAATCGGATGCATACTACTAGGCATCGCAAAAATTCCAACGCGCAGCATGTTGATTATTTTTAGTGTTATTTTCACATTTAGTATTTTGAATTCCATCATGATTTTACTCATTACCCCAACACATGGATCGGAGCTAACCGGTACATATACGTCACTTCTCCATATTGGCTATGCAACTATTACACTAGAAACTCTTTTTTATGCAATGACACTATCATTAAAATATTTTACCTTATTACCATTTACACTTATCTTTATTTACACAACACACCCGGGTCAATTTGCAAGCAGCTTAAACAAAATTGGACTGCCTTATAAAATTGCTTATGCAGTTAATATTGCACTGCGCTACATTCCGAATATACAAACGGAATACGAACTCATTAAACATGCACAGGAAGCAAGGGAATTCCATTTCATAAAGGAGAAGCAACTCTTTTTCAACGCATTAAAAATCGAATGACGATTTTTTGGCCGCTTGTGATACATTCATTGGATCGAATTGATACTGTTTCGAATGCTATGGATTTACGCGGTTTTGGAAAAAAGGAGAAGCGAACATGGTACTATAGGACGAAAATGCAGCCTCTTGATTATATGGCTATTCTTATTGGGATTTGCATTTTGATTATTGCTATTTATTTGAAACTCACAATTTTTTATTCGTTTTGGTATCCTTTATGAGCATTAAATGAATATTTGGTGGCTTGCGTATAATAGATGACAAACGAAGATAGGGTATTATCCAAGTCAAAGAGTACTAGTTTTATATCTTGTAACATGTGCTTGCTCCTTTTAAGTCCTCCTTTTTAAAGAATTAATCGAGTCTATTAATGCATTCTTTACTTTGATTTTAGTATAATTGATATAGTTATCAGTAGGAAATAATTTCAAAAGGGGGAGTTGGTTTTGGAAAGAGTTAACGTGGTTTCAGCTTTAATTTATGATGATAATGAGAATATATTAATAGTAAAAAACATAAAGGGTGATTCTTTTTATTGGAGTCTTCCGGGCGGAGCAGTTGAAGGAGAAGAAACCTTAGAACAGGCTATAATCCGTGAAGTAAAAGAAGAAACGGGATTTAACGTTGTTGTTACCGGGTTGAGTTCCGTTAGAGAAATGTTCTTCGAAGAAAGAGGTCATCATGCTTTAATCATTACTTTTCATGCAAAGATTATTGATGGTGAAATAAACATTAATGATCCTGATAATGATATTGTTGAAGTAAGGTGGGCAAATAGTGAATCAGTAAAGGAATTGATGCCGTCCTTATTTGAGAGGCTAAAAATAAATTCTGATAGTAATAAAACACTGGCTTTTTATGCATTTGAAGGTACCAAATAAAATCGAGAAAAGGTTTTATTATTGATAAAAGAGTAGGATACATAGGGATTTTGTTGCAAACATAAGAGAATCGTTCCTTTTGATTGGTTTGGTTGTGGTGACTTGATTATATCAGAAAAAGGCGATTTATATACAAAGGAAGAGGCTGCCCAAAAGTTTTACTCTTGGGACAGCCTCTTTCACTATATAAAGGGAGTGGAACCTATTTTACACCAACTGCATCATATGACTGCTTCACGGCTGCCACTTCTGCAGAGTTTGCGCCGTATAAATCAGCTGCTGCTTGTACTAAGGCAGCACGCGCTTGACTAAAAGTTGCAGATTCAGTTAAGTATAGTGTATTTGCACGATAGTAAATTGCACCTACTTTATCTTTACCAACGCCATTCACTGTTACACCATAATGTGTACCGCCATTTGCTAATAAGTAAGCAGCTTTATTGATAATACCGCTATTTGTATGAACGCCGCCATTATCGCTCGTTCCAGTATAACGTTTAGAGTAATGATCTGGGTCACCATATTTTGTTGGATCGCTCATAGAACGAAGCGCATCCCCAGCTTTACCAGGTGTATAAATATCTTCACCAACTTCCCAATCTGGATTACGGTTATCATAGTATTCTATTAATGTTCCAAAGATGTCAGAGAATGCTTCATTTAACGCACCAGACTCACTTTGATAAATGAGGTTTGAACTATATTCTGTCACGGCATGTGTTAACTCATGTCCGACAACATCGATACCACCGGAAAATGCAATAAATGTAGATCCATCTCCATCACCATAGACCATTTGCGATCCATTCCAGAAGGCATTGTTATAATTTTTGCCATAGTGAACCGTAGATTTTAACGGTGCACCAGCATCGTTATAAGAATTGCGGTTAAAGGTGTTTTTGTAATAATTATATGTTACACCTGCATAATAATGTGCATCCACTGCCGCTGCATCGGATTTAGCATTAAAGACGTTATCTGTATCTGCCCATAACGTTCCCGGCAATCTTGTTCGGTTATTTCCATTGTATGTGTAAATTGTTGCACCGTGTGTATTATCTTGTAAATAATAACTAGATCCAGAGAGTGTTGTATTAATAGACTTTGTATCGCCTAATACCCCTTTACCGGTTCCTACTGTACTTGTACCTGTTACAGGTTTACTTGGAGCCGTATTGTCATTTGTTGCATTGTGGATTGTATTATATTTGTTTAAAACTTTACCGCTATCAGCTTCAATGAAATAATAATAGTTTCCTGGCTCTGGATCTAAGAAATTCAATTTTACAACATATGCATATGTTGTTTCCTCACCATTTTGATATACATATAAGTCCGCAGACGGCTCTACTTCATATTTTGGGGTAAATCCTAAATCTTTTTGTGCGATTGCAATCGCTTTTTTTCCTTCAATTTTATTTTTGTTCTTCAATTTCTCTTTCTTATCTAAATCAGGTGCAACTGTTCCTGATACAACCTTTAATACACCATCTTTCCCAACATGAGCTACTTGAGTAGATCCCCATACTGGTACACCTTCATATATTTGCTGTAAACGGATAACTGTTGCTTCTCCAACAGGGTCTTTTATAATCTTTTGTACTTTAAAGGATTCTTCTGCACTTTTTTCGCCTAGTTTATAATCTTTTTTAGCAGTGTTTAAATAATCAAATACAACAGATTCTGCCTTCTTTCCTGATGCACTTGTTAGATTGCCCGATACAAACTCTGGAGACTGTACCGTCTCATTATATTTCTTTGTGGAAAGTACGTTCTTTGAATCTGCAAACGCAGAGCTTGTCCCTCCAAATGTTGTCACTGCCATTCCAGCTGCTAACACAAGTGCTAGACTCTTTTTCTTCATCATTTTTTCCCCCTAACAAAAATTTTTAAAAGAGAGTAGCTTAATGGTAGCATTAAGTTTCTATTATTAGAATACTGAAAATTCAAATAATTTATTTCTCAAGTTTTCTAGAATTTTGATGAACAATAAAAAAAACAAGAGTAAAAAAACTGATTCGAAAAGTCGTTTTTCAACGACATTTGATTCAGCTTCTTTATTGTTTAAGTATCCATTAAGATTGATTGGTTATTTGCTTAATAATCAATAGATAGATTCTATTTAATAAGGGGTACTCCTTTAAAAAAAGGAAAGATAATAATAGTTAAAGATATAACTAATGTACAATTTGTTTTCATAGCTTTAGATAGGAATCTTTACATAGTGTATAGAATATTCCAAAACAATCTTATTTTTTATGTTGTAAAGGAGATGTTGTAATGGAAGTAACTATTCGTCCCGTTCAGATACAGGATGCTAGCGCAATTCATCATATTTGTATACAAGATTCGGTTTTACCATATATGGTTTTTATGCCAAGTATGCGAGTGGATGCTATGGAAAATAGAATTCGTAACTTAGGACATAATCAATTTGAATTTGTTGCGGAGTTTGATGGTAATGTTGTTGGATTTGTAGGTTTAACGCAAGGACAAGGACGAAGATCGCATTCGGGAGATATATTTATCGGTGTAGATAGTGAATATCATAAAAAAGGAATTGGGAAAGCATTACTCACAAAAAATTCTCGATCTTACGGACAATTGGCTAATGCTTGAAAGGGTAGAACTTGGCGTTCTCGAAACAAATCCTGGTGCACAAGCGTTGTATGAAAAATTTGGATTTATAGAAGAAGGAACAAAGAAGGGGAGTTTAAAAGCAAACGGTAAATTTATTGATGAAATTATGATGAGTCGCCTTCGTCCAAATGGTCTGGTTATGCAAGCGTGATTATTGTGTAATTACAATAAAGTCATAGACTAAGCAAGAAAAAGGTATAGGCTACATTCAAATCCTCATCATATTTTTTGAAAATATGATGAGGATTTATTTGTTTATGCTTTTTTTCATTTATCTAAAAGCGAATGAATGAGGTGACTTCTTTGTTTAAATGGAACAAAGAAAAAAGTAATATAGCCTTCTGATAAAGTAAACTAAAATAATGAAATGATAGAGAAAACAACGTTTGAATACAAACGTTGTTTTTTATGTACTTTTCTTACAATTTGTCTTGTTATTTCTTAAAAGGTCATTTTATTTCAAATAATGTTGTAACAATAATACTGTATGATGCATAGCATAAAGTATACACTGTATGACATATAGTATATAAAAAATGAGGTGGGTGAATGAGTACATTATTGAATTCATTAACGACAGAGCTTAGGAGAGGAACGTTGACATTAGCCGTTTTAAGTCAATTACGAACACCCCAGTATGGATATTCACTTGTTCAGTTATTGGAGGAATCGGGCATTACCATTGAACAAAGTACCTTATATCCATTGCTTCGCCGACTAGAAAAACAGGAATTAGTGACGAGTAGCTGGGATACATCTGAGAGTAGACCCCGTAAGTTTTATGTTTTAAGTGAATATGGGTTAGAGATCTTTTTGCAGTTAAAAAGGGAATGGCTTAAGAATTCGAAAGAGCTCTATAGCTTATTAAAAAGGGAGGAAGACGATGAATCTGATTGATATTTATATACACGAAGTTACTCGGAGGCTGCCTGAAAAAAATCGTGAGGATATTGCTCTAGAGTTACGGTCAACCATAGGGGATATGCTGCCTGATGATTACAGTGAAGAAGATGTAAAGGCGGTTCTTGAAAAATTGGGGAGTCCAGTCACAATGGCTAGTGGTTATCGAGATTGGCCAATGCACTTAATTGGTCCACGCTATTTTGATGTATATGTGACGCTACTAAAAATGATTTTACCGATTGCCGCTGTCATTTCGTTAATTTCGATGATTGCCATACATTTTATTGGGTATAGTGGAGAACAAGCAGTTATAAATATTGTTTTTAGTCTTATAGGCAAAGGAATAGGGAGCATCATTGAAGTAGGGATCCACGTATTCTTTTGGCTAACACTTGTGTTTGCTATTTTAGAAAGAGCAGATAAAGGAAGAGATGAGCAGCCATTAACAGCAAGCTTAAAAAAATGGACTCCTGATGATTTGAAAAATATCTCTTATGTCCCTAAGAAAAAAGCGATTTCAAAGGGCGAAGTATTTGCAAGTTTAATGTGGACTGCGATTTGGTCAACTCTTTATTTTTATGCGAATCATCTTGTAGGTGTATATGAACGCGGTAGAGACGGACTTGAATTTGTGACCCCAACTTTTAATCAGGAAGTTTTACTTGGATATTGGCCAATCGTTCTTGTTGTAATTGGTTTCGAAATAGCATTAGCTCTTTATAAATTATTAAAGGGGCAATGGACAAAAGGAATTGCAATTTGTAATGCTGCACTCCAGCTTATCGCAACCATTGTGTTCATTGTTATAGTAATAAATCCGAATGTGATGACCCAAGATTTTATTACGTTTATGGCTGATTTATTTACCATAACAGCTAATCAATTTAAAACATGGGTAGTTGGCGGTGGAATTTTCATCTTTATTTCATTTACAGTAATCGGTGTATTTGATGGCTTCCGTAAGGCTAGAATTCGTTAATATATTTGCTTATTAAACTACCATTACGTACTTTAAGACCGGAATAATCATGTTGCAGTTGTATCTTTGAAATAACGTTGAACCGTTTTGAAAAAGATGAACTGTTTATAAAAGTTAAACCGTTTTTATGGTTAATTAAGAAACTGTTGAGTGATAATAGAGTTGTTCCGTTAAAGGGCCATAATATTGAATAAGAGATCACATAAAACCTGACTTTTTCATGCTAACAGGATTCTGAAAAAACCAAAAACGTTGATTCATCTACAATGTATAAAACTGTATAAACGATAAAATATGAATAAACACCAATCCCTTGAACCGTAAGGGATTGGTGTTTTTGCTCACTTCATATAGATTAGCTAGTATACAACAGGTATAAAATTTAATAAGGCATCTTTTAATATAAAAAGTGAAATCACTAATTTTTTATCGCGAACTAAGACTTACAACTGAGTCTATAATTTGGTCCCAGTCTTCACTATGAATCTCATGACCTGATCCATCAAGAGCCACTAATTCAGCATGGGGAATAGCTTTCGCAAGAGCAAGTCCATGCTCGTATGGGAGAGCTGGATCTTCTGTGCCATGAATAATGAGGACAGGTACGTTGATCTCACCCATTCTATCGTAATACTCGCCTCCGCCTTGCAGCATGGCATGATTGAATCTGCTCGGCAGCTGTTTAGCTCGGGCAGCCTCTCTTTCCGCCAGTTTATATATTCTTACCTCCTCGTAAGGTTTGGAACCACATAAAGTTTTCCATCCACCCGCCAGATAGGAAATGACCTCCTCACGATTTGACCAATCTATGGAAGCACTTTTCGCATGGTAATCCAGTATGCTTTGATCCATTGGAGGCAGTTTTTCCATCTCAGTCCCGAACACACTTGATGCAATTAGGGTAAGCGTAAATATGCGTTCTGGATATCTCAGGGCAAGAATCTGACCGATCAAACCGCCCAGGGACATTCCAACGATATGGGCCCGCTCTATGGAATAAGCATCCAGGACTCCAACCGCATCGTCAGCCATGTCCGTTATTGTATAGTTAGAAGTCCCAGGTTCATAAGTGACGGATCGTCCCAAATCACGATGATCGTACCGAATGACAAATCTCCCCTGATCTGCAAGGCGGAGGCAGAAGTCCTCATCCCACCAGTCTAATGAAGACATCGCTCCCATGATTAAAAGCACAGCAGGATCCTTAGGGTTTCCAAAACTTTCTGTACATATATCTACTTTATTTACTTTATTTACTTTCAGTATCTGTTCACTCATGTTTTTACCTCCTTTTAAATGTTAAATGATTTGGAAATCATAACCATACTTATTCCTGTTAATATAGGGGTATTCCCTCATCGCCATCAACTTAACACAAATGAACTACCCCCAAACGATAAAATTGAGCAATTTGTACAGAATTATCGTTTGGGGGTAGTTCTAAATTCTTAGCTTGATGGGCATGTGGTAGGACCCCTAATATCTATTAATAAAAGCAGTTTTTCTCAGATGGTTGAGGGCATCATCCTCAAAATAGATGGATATATATGAAAATAATATTATAATATAACATTAAAAAATATACGCCAAGCCTATGATTATGCATCCGTCTTGGCGTTTTCCTTTAAACAATACCTAAGTTCGGTTTCAGTCTTCGATTGCTTGGTAGACAGTGGTCCAGAAGTCTTGGATAAGATGCGATGAGTCCGGAGTGGACATCCCAACCTGGGTGAACAGGATTCCAGTAAACTGTTTGTCTGGATCAGCGTAAGCTGCAGTTCCGGTTCCGCCATCCCAGCCGAACTGACCGATAGACGCGTAGTCTCCAAGATAGGTACGTACCGCCATCCCAAAGCCCCAGCCGCCTTGTATCCCTTGTCCAAACGATAAATGGACGTTGTTTTTGGCCAAATCGTCTCGGTATACTTGTTGTTCAGGAGTGAGACGGTTGGTGGTCATCAGCTGGACTGCAGGTCGGGACAGGATCCGTTTGGTTCCGTGCATCCCTTTGTTCAACAGCATCTGCAAATACGCGTGATAATCGTCGACGGTTGCGAGCAGCCCACCGCCGCCTGCTTGGAATGCTGGAGGTTTGCTGTAACGTCCGCCTGCACCCTCATCCCACACGATGAACTCACCTGTCTGCGGATCGGGGTTGAAGGCAGGTGGAAGCCGGTCAATCTTGCGCTCAGGCACGTAGAAGCCAGTGTCCTTCATCCCCAGTGGATCGAGGATACGTTCGCGCAGGAACGACTCGAATGTCTGACCCGTGACCCTGGCAACAAGCACGCCGAGCACTTCGATACTGATATGATACTGCCACCGCTCTCCGGGCTGGTAGCTTAGCGGAAGTGCACCTAGGCGACGCATAAACTCATCTGGATCGGGCATATCCTGCCCTGGCGTGTCGAATATCCCACTCTCGAAGAACGCGTTCATGATCGGAGAACTCATCAACGTGAGATCCACTCCGAGCCCAAATGTGGAGGTCAACAGGTCTCGTACAGTGATAGGACGCCGTGCTGGGACGGTCTCTTCCAGCGGACCATCGGGCCGTTTCAACACCTGCCGGTCGGCGAGTTCGGGCAGCCATTTGTCTACTGGCTCGTCCAAATGCAGTTTGCACTCGTCGAGCAGAACCATTACCGGTGAAACTGCGATCGGCTTGCTAGTGGACGCCAATCGAAAGATCGTGTCCCGACGCATTGGTGCGCCACCATCATGCCTCATTGTTCCAAGCGCTTCAACGTGCGTCTCGCCGTTTCGGCTGACTAAGGCGACGAGCCCAGGAATCTTTCCAGAATCGACATGCTGCGCCAGTACATTGCGCATTTTGCGCAACCCTGTTTCGGAAAATCCTTTATTGTTTTGTCCCATTTTGTTCTCCTTTAGTTTAGATTGAGATTTCTAATACATATTGGCAAACAATTATTAGTTCTTCAAATAGAAAAATTCCCCTTTTTAATAATTTCGACAAAATGTATTTATGTTTATCCTATACATGTGAAGTTAACATAACGCCGCATTATAGGTAGTAAAAAAGCTCACTTCTTATCTTTTTTCAAATAAGAAGTGAGCTTTTCTTTCTATCATTAAATTCTAATTTATTTACCAAATAGACGACTCCAAAGTGATTTCTTCTGTTCTGAAGCTGCTATTAGGCGCTTGCTATCTTGTATTTCTCTTAATACTTGCATTAATTGAATATCTCTTTGGCGTACCGAAAACATTTTAACGAAAATATACGCTAAGTATATGGGGTAGTATCAGCGTAGCTGACACCACTTGTTTTAGATGCTGTTAATTCCTTGAACAAGACTTAAAATTAAAATTCTGAAAAATAAAAATATTTATCGAAGAAAAGTTGAAATGGCCAAATATACAAAACCAAAAGAATCATACGACGAATTAGAAAAATTAACAGCTAATGCGGAAAAAGTATTACAATTGCTGCAATTACCTTATCGAGTAATTACATTATGTACAGCCAATATGGCATTTCCATCTGCAAAAATATATGATATTGAAGTATGGTTACCGAGCTATGGAACATATCGAGAAATTTCTTCTTGTTCAAACTGTGAAGATTTCCAAGCTTGCCGTGCAGGTATTCGTTTTGGTCGTACACAAGGAACAAAGCCAGAATTTGTGCATACATGAAATGATTCTGGATTACGGTAGGGCACACAGTAGCAACGATTTTAGAGAATCACCAACAAGAAGATGGGTCAGTTATGATTCCGGAAGTATTGCGCTCATACATGGGTGGAAAAGAAGTTATTAAATAAGACAGAGTAAATATGAAAATAAAAAACAAGCCTCAGTAGGCTTGTTTCTTATTTTGAACAGGTATATCTGTTCGATCAATGATTAAATTATATGTGAGTCCCATTAATACTAATAAACCTCCAGCGATCTTACCAACCGATAGTTCATGTGAATTGAAAAAATCAATGATAATTCCCATACTTAATTGACCAATAAAAATGAGTAATGTCAAATAGAAGGAAGATATTTTAGGGATAATATAGTTTGATAATCCAATTACGATAACACCTACTAATCCTCCTAAATAAGCGAAAAACGGTATGGATTGCAATGTCGTGTAGGACATATTAAAAGATTCATTACTAAAAACTAAAAATAGAAAAGAAAAAGCTAGACCAGTGATATAGTTGAAAAAAGTACCTTGGAAAATTCCAATTTGAGTTGCTAAGTTTGCATTAATTACTCTTGCGATTACAATGGAGCATCCAGCTAAAATGGCAATACATATATATAACATCATTTACCCTCCGTTAAAAAATATTCATGACAAAAATTCCAGAAGCAACAAGTAGTAGGCCGACCATTTTCTTTTTTTCAAACTTCACAACTTTCATTCCTAATAATCCGAAATGATCGATGATAATAGAAGTAATCGATTGACCGAGTAAGCCTAAAGCGATTGTTAAGGATACACCAAGTTCCGAAAAGCTAATATTATTAAATAGTACGGTGAACACTCCGATAGCTCCTGCGCTATATAAGTAGAGCGGGATTCCTTTGTGAATCTTAATTTTAAATTTACCAACTAGTAAAATGATAATAACCGCAATTAATCCAACAATATGAATAAGAACGCTGGCGTTATAGTTTCCTATAACTTCTGCTAAGATGCCGTTTAATGGAAGCATAAGTGCGATAAAAGCACCAATAAGTGCGGAAAGTAATTTGTACATAGCGTTTCCCCCTTGCAATTTTAATCATAATTTATCATGATTGGATTAAGGGGTATTATGACATATGTCATAGTAAAGAGGGGATTTGGAGAATTTATGAAAAAAATATATGATCCGCATAAGTTAGATGAGTATATTCAAAAGAATAATATTGAGGGATTTTTCAGTAGCGATATAAAATCTGTTATGGAATTGTTGTTATTTAAAAAGAATGAATACATATGTAGAGAAAATGAAACGCTTTCTTACCTTTACTTCTTTGTAGAAGGAAAAGCGAAGGTATATACGACTTTAAGTAACGGTAAATCTTTATTATTAACTTTTTATAATCGATTTGAAGTAATCGGAGATGTAGAATTGGTCCGTTCTCAAAAAACTTTTTCAAATGTTCAACTGATAGAGGACTCATATTGCATTGGAATCCCACTGGAAAAAATTAGAGTGCGTTTACTTCATGACGCAACTTTTTTAAGATTTATTTGTGATTCTTTAGCCCATAAACTAGCTAGACTTGCTCAAAATAGCTCTATTAATTTACTTTATCCACTTGAGAGCCGATTAGCGAGTTACATTCTTGCGACGTGTGAAAAGGTTGAGGATAGAGAAAAAACAATGATATTTCAAGGGAATTTAACTGAAGTATCGGAGCTATTAGGGACGAGTTATCGACATTTACTGCGAACATTAAATACTCTTTGTGATAAAGGAGCGTTAGAAAAGAAGGGAAGTTATTTTGAAGTAATAGACGAGCCTTTACTGGAAGAGTTGGCGGCAGATGTTTATAAACAAAATTAAACATATGTTTGTAAGGGAAGCTGTGAGTAGAGTAAGATGATTTTTATTAATGATGAAAATACGATAAAAAATGAAATAAGTACGATCTTCCTTTAGAATAATGAAAAGCCGATTTTCCTTAACGTACAGGAAATCGGCTTTTTTCTTGTCGAAATTTGCTTAGCGTACAGTGGTCATGTATTTATCATATTTGGCGAGAAGACCCCACCTCAAGCGCGAAGCGGTAGGTGGAGGATGAATCGCTTTTTTGTTTTTTTAAGTATATAAATAGAAACGTACGTTCCTTTTTGGTATACTTTTTGTATACAAAACAAGAAAGGAGTGTGTCCAATGAAAAAAGCATATTTTTCAATTCGTATCTATAAGAATGCACTGAATCCGAAGTATGTTGAAGCGATTGGACATGCTCTTTTCGTATTTAATCGTGCGAAGCATTTCGCTTTTCAAACGCAAGTGTTAGAAAAACGTTCTGGCACCTCCAGACGTTCTGATAGTATGCAAATTACTGTAAAATCACGATTTAGTCTGAATGACTATTATGCAAATAGTGCTGTACAGGAAGCCAATGCACGGTTTTCTTCTCAGACAGAATTGAAGAAATTGTATATCGAAAATAAAAATGAACAGATTAAAGCTGTAAAAAAGAAGATTAAGAAAACCAAGTCAGATTTGACAGTGCTGAATAAAATGAAAACATCTTTTATCAAAGGAAAGCCAAAGTTCAATAAAACGTCCAAAGAACAACAAATGGGACGATATTTTGTTGTGCAATTTAAAAAGAGAACGGATATTTACTATCATGCCTATCAATTTGAGCATGAATATTTAAATGTGCGTATTCAAACACTTCGTTCTCGTTTAGGTAGCCTTGAATTTCGGTTGGATAGACTACAAAAACTACTTCATAGTTTAAAAAACAATGTTTCTTCTGTTGTATTTGGGAGTAAAAAACGATTCAAAGCACAACATACTGTAGATACTTATGTTCAAAATCATACACTTTGGGTTCAGGATTTTGAACAGGCTCGTTACAATCAAATGTTGATTTCAGGTCGAAAAGACGCGAAATCAGGAAACTTTGTATTTACATACAATACAGAATCACAATCTTTACACTTTACAACACCAAACGGTGTTGTAGTTGAAATTCCGAACCTTACATTTCCGTATGGACAAGAACAAGTGAATGCAGCTGTTCAAAACCAATGGAATTGCAAAGATAAAAAGAATGCAGGAAAACCAATCAGTTGGGCAATTGAAGATCACGGGGATTACTACATTTTTAAATGTTTAATAGATATTGAAGAGAACCAAAATAAAAACTTCAGCAAATCTGATGGTGTCATTGGAGTAGACTGTAATTTTGACCACTTTGCTTGGTCAAACATCAATAAACAAGGACAACTCATAAAAACGGGTGTATTATCCTTTGATATTTTAGGTAAAACATCAGAACAAATTACTAAAATTATGGAAGCAGAAGCTATTGCATTAGTTGATATTGCTGTAAAAGCAAACAAACCGATTGTTGTAGAAAAATTAAACACAACAAAAGCAAAGGTTAAGAACCCTTATGGCAACAAAAAAGCAAACATGATGATGAGCATGTTTGCTTACAAAAAGATGATTTCAGCTATTAAAAGCCGTGCTGAGAAGATGGGTATAGCAGTATTTGAGGTAAATCCAGCGTACACTTCTCAAATTGGTAAAATCAAATATATGAAACGTTTTGGTATCAGCATTCACCAAACAGCTTCTTATGTCATTGCTAGAAGAGCAATGGGATTTAAAGAAAAACTTCCACCAATTTTGTATTCACTATTACCGGAGAAGATGGTAGGTCTGCATCATTGGGTGCAATGGAAGTGGCTGTCTGGCATCCTGTCTGATTTGCGTGTTCACACATTCTATCAGATGGAGCTTTCGAACCATAACAAGATTCGTTCTGCGAACGAACTTTTTCCTCCAGGGGCTCTTACAGACTTGGAAGTAAAAGGTTTGTCTAAGTTTGAAAGCAGAAAAACCATACCTTGTTGAATGGGTATGGTCTGCTAAGCATTTTGTCTTAGTTGTCCCTTTTGGGAATCTCCTTTCTCAAAAATTCGTTAGGATTTTAGGTGGGGGTAGTTCAATAAGAATAACGGAAGAATATATAGAAAATGCTACATAAATAGGAAGTTTGATTAACTTAGGGGGGACAACCTTGTTCAATCGGATAGTAAAAGCTGTACCTAATTTATTTACGCTCGGAAATTTATTGTGCGGTGTTTTTTCAATTACCTTGAATATGAGTGGCTTTTTGGAAGTGGCTTCCATTTTTATTTTCTTTTCGGCTGTTTTAGATTTTCTTGATGGAAGGATTGCGAGAAAATTAAAAGTGAATAGTGAACTTGGCGTAGAATTGGATTCCTTAGCTGATATTGTTAGTTTTGGGGTTGCTCCTGCACTTCTATTTCATTCGATAGCAGCACCATCTATTTTAACTTCTTTGGCATTTATCCTTTTTCCAATGATGGGTGCTTTAAGATTAGCTAAATTTAGTGTTAAACCAACCATTGGATATTTTAAGGGATTACCTATCCCAGCTGCTGGATTACCATTGGCCGGTATGAGTTTGTTTTCATATAGTAATGCATGGATTACCTTAATCCTTGCTCTCTTAATGGTAAGTCCAATTAGGTTTAAAAAACTTTAATTTGGGTCCCGCTCCATTGCCATCAAGCCTTTATGGAATATCGTTTATCCCGCATTAACGGGCAGTAAGATCTCCCACCTCAAAATTGAGAGAGAAGTGAAGAAGATAGATGGGGGATAACTGCCCGTAAAAGCCCGATTGGTGAGAGATCTCCATCAGTGGGGGATGAAGAAAACCCCCACTGATGGAAGTTTCACTTTATTTGAGTAAGGCAATAGAAATATTAAAGAGTAAGTATGATTTCAATGAGGAATTGCTAAAACATATTTTCACCACTGGGATTGGAGCATATGAACTTTCTTAGAGTGAAAAATCGGCTCGTTTTATCGGAAAATGAGCAAGAAAACCCCACCTTCAAAACGCGCAGGGCATAGCCCGGTTTAAGGTGGGGATGAATTGCCATTACATTCATAAAAAAATTTTGGCATTGATACGAATATATGTTCCCTTTTTGGGCGTTTTGTAGTATCATGAAGGAAAGAGGAGAGGGAGGTGAAAATCATGACGAAAGAAAAAGAATAGGCAACCTATCAAATTTGGATCAAGAAAGGTCATAAGTTATACTCTTACTTCCTAGAAATGTGTCAAAACGCAAAAAATCTCTACAATACAACAAACTTCTATATTCGCCAAGTGTATACGGCCTTACGTGCTGGTAAATCATTACATCCACTTCAACAAGAAGTTCTCCATACATTACAAACACATATTGAAGTCATGAATGAAAATCAATTCCATGCGTACCAAAAACGCGTGCAAAAACAGAAAGAAAAACCTGTTAAAGAGCAAAACGAAATGAAATGTAACTTGTTTACATTCCCGACACAAGAGAAATCGTTCCTATCGTATCATTTCTTAGATTGCTTGTTTAAAACAATGAAACAACAAGATTATATGAATTTGCCAGCGCAAACGAATCAAGCAGTTATGAAGAAGTTGTATCAAAACTGGAAATCATTTTTTGCATCCATCAAGGCATATATGAAACATCCTTCCACTTTTACGGGTAGACCTCGCATTCCCAAATATATCAAATCATCTATGAAAGAAATTGTATTCACGAATCAAGTATGTAAACTCCAAGATAAGTACATTCGTTTTCCAAAAACAAGCATAAGATTAAATGTCGGTAAATTGTTCGGATCTATCGAAAATCTCAAAGAGGTACGTGTTTCCCCTGCTTACGGAAAATTTAAAGTGGAAATTGTGACAGAACAGTCCGAGCCAGCACCTGAGTATGTTGACAACAATCGTTATATGAGTATTGACTTAGGGAGATCAATAACATTGCAACTATCGCAACGAATACAGGGAACATCCCGCATAATCTACTCATTGAAATGATCACCTATAAAGCAAAACGAAAAAGTATTACTGTACAAGTCGTAGAAGAATCGTATACAAGCAAGGCCTCCTTTCTAGACAATGATGAAATCCCAACTTACGGTGAGGAAAACATTCCTGAGTTCAGTGGGAAACGGATCAAACGTGGATTGTATCGTACGAAAGGGAATTTTCTACTAAACGCAGATGTGGATGGTTCCAATAACATCCTAAAAAAAGCAGTTCCAAAGGCGTTTGCTGATGGAATAGAGGGGCTGTGCCATCAGGCAGCTGTGTCAACTCCACTCGTGTTAAGCATCTCTTGAAGGTGATACACGGGAAACCCCACTTCAAGATCCGAAGAAGATAAGTGGCGGGAGTTTTCATATCGAAATTTACTTAGCATATATTTTCATTAAAATGTGGGCGGGACCCTATCGCTATCAAGTTAAGAAATTTCCTGTTTCCCAAAATGAAAATTTCATCTCTTCATAGTTGTTCGTGGGAATACAGATTTCGGTTTTATGGGTTTGAAATAAAGTCACGATGTTTATATAAAATAGGAAAGAAACAAGGAATCACTATATAAATAGTAGAAGAATTATATACAAGCAAGATTAGGATATTAGAAAAGCTCTACTAAAAAGTGTTTCAACTTAATGTAATAAGAGAAAGCTAATCGAGTTGTTTTTACTACTATTAGGAAGGGGTGTAAAACTTGCATACAAAACGGTGTACGCATAATAATTGCAAATGTTTTATTGTACCTAACTATATTTTGGAGAATTTAGCACAAAATGAAGTAGAAGCAGCACGAATTACTTTAGAGAAAAGTCTAAAAGTTCGAAAGCGTAGAATTTTGAAAGAATATGATATTGATGGTGTTGTCGCCTTAACTGATGTTGGAACAGGAACGCGAGGTGAGTCTGCTCGCCATGTATACGATTGCAAAGGGAGGACAAACCTTAGAGTGAATGAGGTTAGAAAAAGAAGGAGACAGATCAAGTGGGGATACTGTGGTTAACCATGCGTACGATTATGCTGGAATTGTGCGTGACTATTTTAAGAATGTGTTCCACCGTAATTCTATTGATGACAATGGGCTAGATATCATTCTGAATGTTCACTATGGGCACAACTTTCAAAATGCCTATTGGGACGGTGATGAAATGGTGTTTGGTGATGGAGATGGAATTATTTTCACAAGTTTTTCAAATTCACTCGATGTTATTGGGCACGAACTTACACATGGTATTACTCAATTTACTAACGGATTAGAGTATGAAGGACAACCCGGAGCTTTGAATGAACATATTTCGGACGTGTTCGGAATAGCAATTAAGCAATCTTATTTAAAGGAAACAGCACGAGATGCGGATTGGCTAATTGGTGCTGATATAATGGGACCAACACTAAAAGGACAAGCACTTCGTTCAATGAAAGCACCTGGTACTGCATTTGATAACCAACTAATGGGTAAGGATATGCAACCTGATCATATGAAAAACTATTATCAAGGAGATCTTGATCACCATGGTGTTCATATCAATAGTGGCATACCAAACAAGGTGTTTTATCTTGTATCTATGGAGATTGGAACAGATAAGGCAGCTTTGATATGGTATAATGCAATACAAAATTTATTTACAACTACAAACTTCAATCAATTTGCACAAATCGTAATTAAAGCAGCGCAAAAACTTGTTGATAGTAGAGAAGTTCCTAAAACGGCTGCAAAAACAGTAGAATCTGCTTTTAAAACGGTGGGAATACCTTCTTAGACATATTCTTTATCATGAATTGGAGGCTTAATATTAATATGCATATCCAATTTAGCTGTATCGGGGGAATCGCTAATCTCCATTTAACCTTTCAGACAAATACGGTCGAGTTACCAAAGGAAATAGCTAAGGAATTACTTGATTTAATCAAGCAAGCTAATATTTTAAATCTTAAACCAAGTGAATTAGAGGTTGTTACAACCAAAGGGGCAGATGCTTTTTCTTATCAGCTAAGGATAGAAGATGGAAAAGAGCCAAAATCCTTTTCATTTACCGATGTAACAGCTCCGCAGGAAGTGCAACCTTTATTGGATTATTTACGTAATTTGGCGATCGCAGAAAAAATGAAAGAATAATAAAAAAGAACTCACTATGTATATATTTACATAGTGAGTTCTTTTTTGTTTTGGGGTATTTTTATTTGTTAGCTTGATGGGGATAGGGCGGGATCCCACATCCATCAACTTAAGAAATTATTGTTCCTAAAAACGAAGGGGCATTATGATATAACGATATCAATATATCTACTAGGTAAAGGGATATTTTTTTGATTAAATTAAATTCACTAAATTTAATCTTTAGTAAATTAATAATTAATATAGTAAAATAAAGTTCTGAAAATAAAAAGGGGTGTTTTTCTTGCGTACAATGCAACAATTATTACAAAAACGAGCAACACAATCACCAAGTATTGAAGCACTTGTTGGTGGAGGGGCAAGTTATTCATTTAAAGAATATAACGAACGAGTAAATCAGCTTGCGCATTACTTGTTAAACAGCGGTGTGCAAAAAGGAGATCGTATCGGTGTTTTATGCAAAAATAATCATCCGTTTCCAACGATTATGATGGCAAGCTTAAAAATCGGTGCCGTACTCATACCTTTTAATCATCAACTTACTGTTTATGAATTAGAAACGATTGTAAAAGAAGCGAAGCTAAAGGTATTATTTTATGATGCTGAATTTAACGAAGTTTTATCTAAAGTTGAAGCAGTAAAAGAAATTCAACATGTACTAGAAACTGGAAAAAGTATGGAAGTATCAAATTCATTTGAATTACGATTACAAGACCAGCCGAAGACGGAACCAATGGTAGAAGTTCATGAAGATGACGATGCGATTTTCTTATTTACTTCTGGAACAACCGGAAATGCGAAAGCATGTGTCATTGGTCATAGAAATTTACATTATTATTTTACGGAAATTGCAGGCCAAAGGGAGGTTCCAGTAGGCGGACGTTTTCTTTCCGTACATCCACTTTTTCATATGAGTGGTGTACTTTCTATATTAAATTGTATTTATTACGGTATCACGATGATTTTTCTATCTGACTCAAATCCTAGTCTCATTTGGGATACGATTGAAAAAGAGAAGATTACAACTATACTTGCGTTTCCAGCTGTGTACAGTTATATGCTTGATGAATTAAATAAAAAAGAACGGAATATTCCTTCTTTCAAAGTAGCACAAAGTGGTGGAACAAAAGTACCTGAAACTCTTATACAAAAGTATGCGGAGAAAGGAATCTTTATGGTACAAGGATATGGAAGTACAGAAGGTTGGATCGTAAGTTCATGGAGACCAGATATGGGGAAAGAAAAAATTTCTTCTGTAGGAAAACCTATTAAACATGTAGAGGTAAAGATTATTCATCCAGAGACAGGAGAGGAATTACCTGCGAATGAAGTGGGAGAAATTATTGTAAAAAGTCCATATATGTTTAAAGGTTATTGGAATAACGAACAGGCAACAAGAAAAGTAGTAAAGAATAATTGGTTTTACATGGGTGATGCCGGGATGCTGGATGAAGACGGATGCTTATATATAATGGGAAGATACAAAGATGTGATTGTACATGGTGGCGATAATGTATATCCAGATCAAGTAGAAGAAGTAATTCATGAAATAAGTGGTGTGTTAGAAGTTGCAGTAGTTGGAATTCCAGATGATTTTTGGGGAGAAATTCCAAGAGCTTATATCGTGAAAGACATTCACACATCATTATCAGAAGAAAATATTATTCAGCACTGTAAGCTAAAATTAGCGAGCTATAAAATACCAGAAGTAATATTCGTTGAGGAATTACCAAAAAATGCTTTAGGAAAGGTATTAAAAAGAGAGTTAAAGAGTACTACCCTAGTAAAAAATGATTAAAGGAGTTACCTATTTTAAGTGATAAGTCCGGTTATGTTTTATACATAACTGGACTTTTTACTTGTTTTAATGATTTACTGGATTTTGTATAAGATGATAAAGATTATTCACTCAATAATTGTGTGAGTAATATAAGAGATGCTTTAGAAGTTTTATAAGTTAAGAGTTGTCATATTGCAGTTATTCCTTTTGCCTAATCACCCAGTACATCATAATCAACCTGAAATGTGTTCGTATATATTGTCTAATTTCTTACAGACTGTGTAAGCTGCTAGTCGAGAAAGCTAACTTTTGGGTATAATAATAAAGAAATTTATCAATTTATAGTATCGGTTAGGAGCTCAGTAGGTATGAAAACAGTTGTTGTCGTAGGTGGAGGTATTACGGGACTCTCTACTATGTTTTACTTAGAAAGATTAAAAAAGGATTACAATATAGATTTAAAATTGATCCTTGTAGAAAAAGAGGAATATTTAGGCGGGAAAATTCACAGTGTAAAAGAAAATGATTTTATCATGGAAACAGGAGCAGATTCAATTGTTGCTCGAAATGAAAATGTGATGCCCCTTGTAAAAGAACTGAATCTAGAAGATGATATGGTATATAACGAAACTGGTATTTCTTACATTTATTCAGAGAATACGTTACATCCTATTCCTGCTGATACAGTATTTGGAATCCCTACAAGTGTAGAGTCGTTGTTTAACAGTACGTTAGTCTCAACGAAAGGGAAAATTATTGCACTGAAAGATTTTATTACTAAAAACAAAGGCTTTACGAAAGATACATCGCTTGCTTTATTTTTAGAAAGCTTTTTAGGAAAAGAATTAGTTGAGAAGCAAATTTCTCCTGTCCTTTCAGGGGTATATTCCGGTAAATTAAATGAACTTACAATGGCATCTACATTACCATATTTACTTGACTATAAAAATAAATACGGCAGTATTATTAAAGGGTTTGAAGTGAACAAAAAACAATTCCAGGCAGCTGGAAATAAAAAGTTTTTATCGTTCAAAGGAGGACTCTCTACGATTGTTAATCGGTTAGAAGAGGTGTTGACTGAGACGGAAATACGAAAAGGAGTAACAACGACAAATGTAAGTAGATTCGGTAATGGGTATGAAGTTTCTTTTTCGAATCAAGAGAAACTAAAGGCGGATTACATTGTTTTAGCTGCTCCTCACGATATTGCACAAGCAGTACTAAATTCTGCCGAATTAAACAGTGATTTCAATAAATTCAAAAATTCATCTCTTATTAGTATTTATTTAGGATTTGAAATACCTGATAATCAATTACCGGCAGATGGGACAGGCTTTATTGTTTCAGAAAATGGTAATTTATATTGTGATGCTTGTACATGGACAAGTAGGAAATGGAAGCATACATCAAATAAACAAAACTTATTAGTAAGAATGTTTTATAAAAGTTCAAATCCAGCGTATGAAAAGATTAAAAATAATAGTAAAGAAGAATTCATTCAAGTTGCTTTATCTGATATTAAAAAAAGTCTTGGAATTCAGGGTGAGCCGCAGATTGTTGAAGTTACAAACTGGAAAGACTTAATGCCAAATTATCATTTAGAACATAATCAGGCAGTTCAATCTTTGAATGAGAAATTGTCAGCTGCTTTTCCAAATGTTTACTTAGCTGGTGCTTCATATTATGGTGTAGGCATTGGAGCTTGCATAGGGAATGGAAAGAATACGGCAGATAAGATTATGAAAGCATTACATAATTGTTCGGAGTAATGCCACCTTTTGGTTCAACTAATAATCAGTGGGGGATGAAGGACCCCACTGATTAAAGTTTCACTTTATATTTTTGATGAAATCCTCCTCTAGTATAAGAGGAGGATTTCGTACGTTGTTGTACCTATATAAATCCATTTTAATTTTTCGACATCTAAATCCCTGCTATGCAGAATAAAAAGTAACCTACACTCGTTTACTATTCAACTTCAATATGCGACTGACGAAACGATGAAACTTGTTACTAATAATAACCAATAATATTTGACAATAATCAATTTTCTGACTATTATTAATACAATTAATAATTGGAAATAGTAATAGCGATGAAGAGAAGAGTAATTAAGAAAATGCTATGTGACAGAGAACTCTGGTAGCTGAGAAGGAGAGATAGCGTTCTTAATGAAAAAAGACTTGGAGCTTCGTACAGAACTAAGATGATTAGGGATAATGCGACGGGTTCTCCCGTTATAGAGATAGGGTATACGCAATTTGCCGTACCCGAAGAGGTTGATATGGTGACATATCGATAAACTGAGGTGGTACCACGATGAGCACAACTCTCGTCCTCAAGATTCATAATCTTGGGGGTGGGAGTTTTTTATTGTTTAAATTTTAATCAAAATTAGAGAGACAGTTTATAAAAGGAGAGGGTATTGTAATGAATCCAATATTATTAGATGTTCCATCTCAAATAGAAACAGAAAGACTATTACTACGAGCGCCCTTACAATCTGGGGACGGAAGTATTGTAAATGCAGCAATAAAAAATTCCTTTAATGAATTAAAAGCTTGGTTACCCTTTGCACAGAACATTCCTGCAGTTGAAGAAACAGAAATAAACTTGAGAGAAGCGCATATTAAGTTTTTAAAAGAGAGAGTTTTCGCTTTCTTATTTTTCATAAAGATACTAATGATTTTATTGGAATAGCAAGCATTCAAGGAATAGACTGGGACATTCCTAAATGTGAAATTGGTTACTGGATTAACACACCGTTTAGTGGAAATGGATATATGGTAGAAGCAGTAAAAGAATTAACCAACTTTGGGTTAAACCAAATTCAATTTAAAAGAATTGAAATTAGGTGTGAATCCACAAACCTTAAAAGTCGCTCTATCCCTGAAAAATTAGGATTTGAGTTAGAAGGAATACTAAAGAATGAAGATTTATCGGCAGATGGAAGGACACTAACTAACACTTGTATTTATGCTATAACTTGGTCAGGTACTAATTGTGATGGGGTGTATAGGCTTCTTTAATTGAAATTGTAATTTATACTTTATACTTTACATAGAAGCAGAGCTAGTTTGTTATAAAGAAGTTGTTGAAGAGGAAGAATCCGTTTTGACTGCTCTTTTTCAAAATGGATTCTTTTGTCATAAATGCACATTCAATTGCTATTTGACTTTATTTCCAAGCAATATAAGCCTTCCATCTATGCCACGCTACAATGTATTGTGGTAAATCCTCTGGATGATGTCGAATGGAAGCAGCGATGCGACAATATAACCCTAATAATATCTCTTCATATAAAGCTATTTCACTTTGAGGTTTCCGATTGTTTAGAAGAGAAACAGCTGGTTGAAGGGTGTGCAATGCTAAATCGTTTGGTGTTGAACAAAATGCGTATACAAGGTCATAAATGGGAGGTCCTATAATTGGAGTAGGGTCAATAACACCAACTAATTGTTCATCACTAAAAAGGAAATTATGAAAACCAAAATCCCCGTGTATAAGGTAAGGCGTATCACTATCATTTCTTTTCAGCATTTTTGTTACAATGCGACGAATCAGTTGATGATCTTCATTGTTTAAATGAAATTGAATGGTTTCGTAAGCTTCGATAACGCGAGTATATAGAAATAATTCCCATGATAATTTTGGCTCTTCAATCCAGCCCCATTTATTTGCATTATACACTGGATGATAAGTGTTTATAATGTGTGACGAAAGGAAAGAGAGTACAGTGCGTTTATCGCTTTTTCGATTATTTATTGTACCAGCCATATATTCATAAACTATGTAGCGGTAATTAGGATCTACATACATGAGCTGTGGAAACAAATGTTGGTATCGGTAGCGATTCAGAAACTCTGATTCAGCTTGTAGGACATTAGGCTCGTTCATTTTCACTACATATAAGGGAGTATCATCATATGTAATAATGCCAACTGTACTGCTGCTTCCGCCATTTAGGCTTTTATAGTGGCCGCCAGGTTCAATAATTCCTTTATTTTCAAGTTTTTTTAGTATTTCTTTAATAATAGAGTGCTGCATAATTTTTTCTCCTTAAAATATTTGAAGTTAACTTTAAAATGTTCATTATTCTGTATTTTTTGTTATTTATATCTTGTCATAAAAGGAGCTTTGTGACAATGCATTGATAGTTTTGCTAGTAGTCAGTTTCCTAAATAGAACTGTTATGGTTTGTGAATGAGTAATAAAAGAAGGATTCTACATTTCATCCATAGAACAAGTAGTATGTCTAAGAGAGAATATAAGAAACGGAAAGTTAACATAATATAATTATGTTAATCTATAAACTTATAAACATTTTAACAGGGAGAAGTGCAATTGAAGTATATTGAGTTTGGGATCGGAAATAAGTGGTTTGTCAGAACGGAAATAGAATATGAGGATGGAACTGAAACGGAGCAGCGTGGCATTGTGAAACCCATTCATTTTGAATCAGCGTATATGAGGTGCTGGGTAGGAAAAATTTGTTTCATTATAGATACAAAAGAAGGGTTTAAGAAAATGAAAAAGAATCGTAATGAATTTAAAGTTATTTTGGGAATTGTAAGTAAGAGATAAGTAGAGAATGAGAGGAATCAAAAGTGTACGGTATGTAACATTTTGATTCCTCTCATTTTCATCTGTGTCCTTGTCTTCTTGCTTCTGTAAATCCATAGTATGCACAAGCACCGTTTTGAGAAAGATCTTTTACTTCAAATCCGCATTTTTCATAAAAGTTAAAGTTATTTGCTGAAGTATTCGCAAACCAATCACCGTGGGGGAGTTTTTGTACACATAACTCTACAAGCTTTTTACCGATCCCTTGTCCTCTATAGTCACTTTTTACGACTACATCCATTATCATAGCAGCCATAATTTGATCTGATATAACTCGTATCATCGCAATCATTTCCTCATGGTCCCATACTGTAAAGGCCCAAGTAGAGTTTTCGAATATTAAAGTGAAGCGTTCATCTTGCCATGTAGGAGTATGACTTCCAACCCAACCAGCATCTTGAAACAAACTCTTCACAGCAGAAGCTGGTATTCCTTTCGTTCCTTCGCGAATAATGAGTCCATTATGATAAATGTACATATATATAGCCTCCTTTTATCACTTATTTCGTTATGAATCAGTAACTTCCTGCATGGTTGATTAATGAAAAAGGACTGCTGATGCTCAAAAGATAAAATCGAAAATTAAGGTAGAACATAAGAGGTTAGTTTATGTAAGATTACTAGGTTTGCGAATCATTACAAATAACAGTTCACTTCCAACACCTATTCCAATGCCTATCGCATAAGCTAATAAGTCGCTCCATAAAAAGCCATAACCTAATATCAATCCGCCTAAAGTTGTTCCTCGAATATGATCGATCCAACTAGCATGGTATAGTTGGCTAAATTCAATAATATAACAAAATGATATAGCCAGTAACGCAACGGTTTTTGTATGAGCTCTTTTAAAAATAAATCCAAAACCAACAAAAATCATTAACGCCCACAGTGCATCTCCTAAGTATGTATTCAAAATATGTGGTAACACATAAGCTATCTTTCTTGAGTATAGCCCTAATATAATTACAATGAAGGTCATCATTGCGTATAATAATCGATTGCGTTTAAATAGCATATGTAAATTTCTCCTCAAACTATTTTTTATTATTAACGAACAGTTCTCTAGATTAAGATATTAAAAGTGATTTTAAAGGTGTTTTCTAAGCCATTTTATAAATTTTTTATTATTGTTTCAATAATCTATTGTTCTCTAAATTAAATATAAAAGATTTATTGTGATACTTTCAATGAATATGAGGTACTTTTTTGAAAAGTTTAAAAATAATACAATTAGAAGTATGTAATATAAAGAAAAAAGGTAATTGGTAATCTTTGTGTTGAAATTGCAAATTTAATCTATACAAATTTAAAAAGTAGGTAGAAATACGGTTCTAAAATATTTACGGCAGCTTGTGGAATAGGGTGAGACGAAATATACGAGTTAAAAGATAAGTAAGAAAATGTGTTATTTAAACTAGAGGCATGATTGTTTAATAAGGATTACTACCTTTTGGGGTATTAATAAGGAGGGTTTTATGAAAAAGATTGTACTTATTGGTTCGGGTGGTTCAGGAAAATCCACATTAGCAAGGCATTTAGGCGAAAAGCTAAAAATAAATGTTTATCATCTTGATGCATTATTTTGGAAACCTAATTGGGTAGGTGTTCCAAAAGATGAACAAAGAAAAGTACAAAATGATTTAATAAAAGAAGAAGAATGGATTATTGATGGAAACTATGGTGGGACAATGGAAATAAGACTTAACGCAGCTGATACAATAATCTTTCTTGATATTCAAAGAACAATATGTGTCTATCGTGTTTTCAAAAGAATAGTACAATATCGAAATAGAACAAGACCAGATATGGGTGAAGGATGCGAAGAAAGATTTGACTTAGAGTTTTTTAAATGGATATGGGAATATCCAACAACCAAAAGACCTGTAATTTTAAAAAGACTTGATCAATTATCTAGAGATACAAAAGTTATTATCTTAAAATCACCAAAAGAAGTTCAACAATTTTTAGAACAAGTACAATAATTATAAACTAAAGGGTGTATTTTTTCATTTCCCTAAGTCTATTAAAAATCAATAAATCCCAACTATTTTTGTAGAAAATTGGGATTTGTTTTCGTGAAAGAATTTGTCTTCTTTCTTAAAGCGCTACACTACATTTAATTTACAATAAAAGCGTTTAAAAAATAATAATGCTACTTAATATTCTTGTTTAACTATAGGTACAAGATAGCTCAATAGTGTGATAACGAAATTTTGAAGGGGGAACTACATGTTACAAGTAGATAAACCCGGAAAGATTGTAATTCTTAACGGTACTCCAAGATCTGGGAAGTCCAGTATTACTGCTGTGATCCAGAATGAGTTTGAAGGTGTGTGGATGAACTTAGGGGTTGATCGGTTCATGCAGATGACCCCCGAACGATATCAGCCTGGGATTGGGTTGCGACCTGGAGGTGAATGCCCTGACCTCGAGCCTCTCGTTATGATTATGTATCAAGCCATGTATGAGACAATTGCTTTATACAGTCGCTTAGGACTAAACGTTGTGGTGG
Organism: Bacillus sp. EA-CB0995; assembly: GCF_055814245.1. Taxonomy (NCBI): domain Bacteria; kingdom Bacillati; phylum Bacillota; class Bacilli; order Caryophanales; family Bacillaceae; genus Bacillus; species Bacillus sp. EA-CB0995. Next base: position 2,213,276 of record NZ_CP169269.1, read on the forward strand.
ATGTCGGACACCATGACGGATATTCTGTTCCTCGGGGATTCTCCCAAATTGTGCTCGGATACTGAGTGGGCTCCCTGTTTTGTTCGTGGGCGTTCATTGCCCAATCGAGATTGTCATAGAGCGACGGCTTAACACTTGGCATGTTGGTTACACTGCTGATGGCATGGTGCCAAGACCAGTTAGTTTATGGCAGCAGCTTGTCCATGTACCTGGTATCTATGATTTAGAAGTCGATACCTCAGTGCTCAATCCTGAAGAGTGTGCTAACTTGATCCGCCAGCGACTCGATGATGGTCCACCCCCGACAGCTTTCCAGTACATTGAGGGTATGAGAAATGAATAGTCTTTACTGTAGCGTTTGGTATTACTGTACTAACGAGTGCTTTAGTTTAATAAGGTAGAGTTTTTTAAACGTCTTTATTGTTACTCTTATAAGAAAATATAAGGTGCAGTTCTAAGGGATTAAACAACTATTTTTTAATAGTCTAATACTTGTTTATATAGTCTAAAACATTTTTTAATAAGAAAATAACTTCTGATAAGGAAATATAAACAAAGGCCAAAAATTTCTCAGCCTTTGTTTATATTGTAAAGAAAATTAAATATTAATAACATCATCTTTTTCTTCATCTAAAAAGGAAAAGAAGGGCAAGAACATACCGAATAAAGCAGGAATGAGAATGAAGCTACCAATCATGATATACAAAAGACGGATACCTGATATTTCAACAATTTGTCCTGCAAAAAGAATACCCAAAGGCATAGTAGCTCGAATTAAAAAGAGACGAACAGAAAATACTTGTCCCATAAGGTGAGAAGGAACAGTTTTTTGAAGGAGACTCGTTTGATGAATGTTGAAAAATGGAAAACAAATACCTCCGAAAATTTCGCACAAAACAGCAAGAGGAAAGGATGTTACAAAGCCAAGTAAGAAAAAGGATAATCCACCCATGAAAAGACCTGAAAGCATAATATATCTTAGCGACCACTTATTTCTCCATTTACCTACTAAGAAAGAACCGACCACATACCCTAAAGGAAAACTTCCTATAAAAAGGCCGTATGAAAAAGATGTTCCTTTAAATTCTTCTATTATATAAGGAACATTGATTACCATCGTTACCCCGACGCTAAATTGGACTAAAGAAGTAAAGAAACCAAGCCATATGAGCGGACGTTGTTTGAAAAAGTATTGATATCCGGAAATGATTTGTTTTAACCAAGTAGCCTTTTTACTATCGTGTATAACCGTAGGCTCATGGAGATAAGAAAGGCTACCTGCACTAATAAGAAATAAAATTCCTACCACTATGTAAGTAGACAAAGTTCCTATGTAAGCTATTATGAGTCCTCCTAATGTAGGAGCTAAGAAACTCATAGTACGCATTGTTCCGTCAATCCAGGCGTTGGCTTGTGTTAATTTTTCGTGTTGTACAATGGTAGGAAGCAGGGCCGATGCAGCTGGAACATAAAGAGGCTGCAGAATGCCAAGTACCACTTGAATGATAAACAAACTCCATATCTCAATCTGCCCCAAGAACATAAGAAGAGCAGGTAAGAAGAACACAATTCCTCTTAAAATTTGAGAACATAACATAATATATTTACGGCTTATTCGGTCAATGAAAGGGCCAATAAAGAGTTGAAGAATTAAAGACGGGATAAAATACGTTAACCATAGCGTCCCCATAGCCGATTTTGATCCGGTGATTTCGTACAACAATAACGAGTTGCATAGAGCTCCTATCGATCCTCCAAGTTCAGAAATGGTTTCCCCAAGCCATAAACATAAAAAGGAACGATTGGTAAATACGTGTTGACTTTTCTCCATCTCTTCACCTCTTTCCAAGAAAACGCTGTAATTTCTCTTGAAGGGAAGTTAAGTGGTCAAGCTGTATATAATACCGAGAACCTTTGCCGTTAATGATCCGAGCTGCCCGAAGTAAAGATAAATGATGATGAAGCGTTGTTTTGGGAGTTTTGAGCTTTTCGGTTAACTCTTGAAGTGAATGATCTCTTTCAGTTAGTAATTTTATAATTTTTAATCGTGTTTCATCTCCAAGTGCTTTATAACTATGAACTAATGTAGACGGAGGGGAATAAGGATCTTCTACTAAACTCACATTATCGTCTGAAATGGGATAATAAAATACTTTAATTCCTGGTAAAGTCGTTTCTACGTTCCAAGGACGGTATACATATTGCGGGATAAGTATGACTTGATGAATGGAAGGCTCTGGTTGATATGTACTACCCGTTATATATTTGACAAGTTCTTCTGGGTGATAAGTTGATTGAAGTACACGTTTTTGCTGGGCATCGCGCTCAAGCATGCTAGTAAACTCTATGTAGTTAGGTTGTATCGCTGTTTCGTACCAACCTTCAGAGATGATTTTCAAGTGCCGTTTAAGTACGGAAGTATCAATAGATGAAATATGTTTAATGTATGCCGGGAAAAATTTGTGATGTTGACAAGCTTTTATGAAGGAAGCTATAGCTGTTTCTTCTTTATGGGATGCTTTTCTCCGATTGTCTTCATGCTGCAATCCGATATAAGGCAAACAACGCCAACGTAATTCCTCTTCAGTAAGTTCGTCAAGAAAATGAAAAAAACTTTCAAGAGAATCAAAAGAACAGGAGTGAAGTAATTGTAGTAAAGCGAACCATGTATTGTGTTTGTGTGTGTATTGTAGTTCTTTTTGAACGGCAGCAGATAATTTTTTCTCAATGTCCTTCCAATAATCTATAGGCTTTTCAAAAGTATGGTGAAAATCGTAATACGTACCAGCCGCAATACCTAGTCCCATTTCGAATAAAATCGAATGTTTAATTTGAACAGAATAAGTTTCTCTTGTCGCATTTAGGTTCATAACTTTCATTGTTCATCCTCCTTTTTAATTTATTCTATATTTTTCGAATTTTATTTTCAATAAATTTCGAATAGTTTTAAAAATATGAAACATGAGAACTAAAGGAAGGTTTTTCAAGAATAGTGAAGAATCTGTATATGATTAAAACACACTAAAGGTATAAGGATGAGGAAAAAACATGCACATACATCAATTCAAACAGCATATTGAAGAAATATTTGGAGAACATTTACATAAGTACGGAGATCAGTTTGGTATAACAAATGTAAGCAATGAAAATTTTCATAAGATAGGTTATGCAACAAATTTAACGCTCGAAACAATTGAAGAAGCAAAGAAAGAGAATGTAGATATGATGATTACACACCACGCTGCATGGGAGTTCTTATATGGAATGGAAGAAGCTTGTATAAGAAAATTGAAAGAATACAATATCAATCACTTCTGGATACACTCACCATTAGATTTCGTTGAATTTGGAACGTGTACGTCGTTGTTTCATACAATCGAAATTGATGAAATTATAACGTATTCTTCTTGTAATGATGAAGAATTACCCGGCGTTGGCGAATATACAGATCCAATCCCATTTTCGAAGTTAGTCGAAAGAGTAGAGAGTAAGCTTGGTGAAAAGGTCAAGGCGTGGAAAAATAATAATAAGCAAGTAAAACGAGTTGGTATTTTAACAGGGGCAGGACACTCCACTGACCATATTCAAGCAGCGTTGGACAGTGGCTGTGATACATACATCACAGGAGAAAAGACGTTATATACAGTTCAATATGCGCAGTTTAAAAATATTAACCTTATTGTAGGTAGCCATACATTTACAGAAATATTTGGTGTAGAAAGTTTAGTGAAAAGGGTGCAAGAGTTGGATAATTCCTTGGAAATTGTTCAATTGTATGAAGCGCATATAGAGTAATAGATTATTAGCACCTTATTTGTTTTTTTTAATGAATTAGATTAGGTCGTAGATAGATATAGGAACAATTCTGAGTAAGTATACTTTATACATTTTTGTATAAAATTATCGAAAAGGCTTAATCCTTGAAGAATAAGGGATGAACCTCTTTATTTACTATGGATATATCTTATATGAACTGGGTTTGTATGGAATATACATGTCACTTTCTACATCTATAGCATGATAAAATCGGGGGAGAGAGGGACTGGATTGAAGATTAAAACATATATGTTAAATGCCTTCACTAAAGATGAAAAAGGTGGGAATCCAGCTGGGGTTGTTTTAGACACAAAGGGTCTTACAACAGAAGCTATGCAAGCTATTGCAAACAAACTAAATTTTTCCGAAACCGCCTTTGTGTTTCCTTCTGTAACTTCAGATTACGAGATCAGATACTTTACACCCAATGAAGAAGTTGCTGTATGTGGACATGCTACAATCGCTACTTTTTCCTTATTAGCTCAGATTAGAGCAATAAAGAAAAAGATGTACACAATAAAGACGAAAGCAGGGATACTAAGTGTACAGATGCATAATAATAAGATGATATCTTTACAACAAAATCTCCCTGATTTTCTTAAAACACTTCCCTGTGAAGAGATTACTAAATCTTTAAATTTAGATGAAGAAAAACTAACACCTGATATGCCCATTCAAATTGTATCTACAGGCTTACTCGATATTATTATACCTGTAAGAGGACTTTCAGACCTGTTAAAGATTACTCCTGATATGAAAAGAATTACTGAAATAAGTAAAAAATATAATGTAACTGGCTATCATGTATTTACATTGGAAACCTTACATAATTCTACAGCTCATTGCAGAAACTTTGCACCTCTGTTTGATATTCCAGAAGAAAGTGCTACTGGTACATCAAATGCAGCACTAGCATGTTATTTAATAAAACAAAATAAAAAATTTGAAAAATATAGTACCTTTACCTTTGAGCAAGGGTATGTAACGAATAAACCTTCAGAGGTTGTTGTAAATGTATCTACTAACCTTGGTAATATTACAGATGTTCAAGTAGGAGGCTTTGCTTCTAATTTTCAAGAAAAATATATTTCTATTAATAGAAATAAAGGGGGAGCGAATTGAATAAATACAGTTTACTCTTATTCGATTTGGACGACACACTTCTTGATTCTACTTGGTTTAATGTTGGACTAATTAAGACTCTTGAAATGCATCCTATAACAAGAAACCTTGACGCATCGATATTCCTTGAGAAAAAATTACATATCCCCAAGTCCTTATTGGAGCGATTTAAAAATCGAGAACTAACTCCAGCGGAATTTAGAAGGGCTAGGTGGAAGCATGCTTTTTCTCATTTTAACGTGTTACCTGATGTAGAACTTATTGATGAGCTTGATGCACTGTTTTTTAAAACAGGTATGTCTTGCGTTGGCATAAATAATTCAATTACGAGTTTATTACATAAATTAAAAACACATTATGATCTTGGAATAGTTAGCAATGGATTGTATGATCCGCGATTAAAAATTCTCCAAATGGGACTGTCGAAGGTATTTAGTGACGACACAATATTCCATGCTGAGCAATTAGGCTATAGAAAACCAGATCCAGAAATTTATTCGGCAGTATTGGAACACTTTGGTAAGAAACCGGAGGAGACTCTTTTTATTGGTGATTCTTGGGCCCATGACATAGTCGGGCCCATAGAAACAGGGATGGACGCCATTTGGGTTAATCCAAAGGCCCTTTCCCAAACTACTGCACATACTCCAATTGCAGTTGTATCAGATGTCACAGAAATACGGCATATATTGCTAAACAATAACTAATTTAACGGAATTTAAAATGAATTAAGGAACACTTAAAATAACAAACTTTCGAAAAATGCACAGTATTGGTTATTCTACAATTGTTAATTCATAGATTCCATCAAACGAGTTTGATTCAGGAGGCTGAACATCCTTAATCGTTACGATATTTCCAACCTTTATCTTGTTGCCGTTAGTGATTTTTATCATTTCTGGTGGTACATATCCCCCATTATTTTCACCATGTAACGGTAACCATTTTATTGATTTGTCAGTTACCTCAATAATTTTATATTGAATTGTGCCGTCGTATTTTATTTTTCCTACAACATCCTTAACGATTATTGCTTTATACTTTCCATCGCTGGTTTTCTCGAAGCATACGTGATCACTAACATCAATTATGCCGTTTCTTTTATTGTTCCTCCATGTAGTACCACTAATTTCAGAATAATTGATTTCTGCAGCGTTTTCTTTTTTATTTTGATTAGAATCTTCGAGATACAATACGTCTTCTTTAATGGCTGTAACCGTATATTCTCTCCCTTCTACAACTTTACCCATTTCTTCTCCCTTTGATGTCACCGACTCTTTTTGATTCGTTTCCTTTTGAATAACATTTTTTTCACTACATGCTGCCAACATCATAATTAATAATCCAGTCGTTAATAATGACCTTTTCACTAGATTTCCCCCTTAGGCCCATAAATAAAGTATTTTATTCTATTATTATATCTCAAAAAACGAATATTTCGAAAAAACGGTTTAAACATAATCTTGATTCAAGAGTATCAATGAACCTGAACAAGTAGGATATACAGAAAAAATCTTACTTTAATCCATCTATTGTATATTTACATAGCAACTACTTATGATAAGAAATTGAAAGATCCCATGTTTGCAAAAGGAAAAATACATTAAAATGTACAATTTATATAATTCCATTTAAAAAATACAGTATTTATCTTAAAAGAAGGGGTACTACTTCTCTTTTTATAAAAAAGGGGGAAACCAATGGCTGAACAAGTTAAACATGACGATTTTAAAGAGCTATTAGTTGGGCTAACAAGGATCGAAACAAAACTTGATACACTAGGAAAGTAAGCGTCAAATTTTGTTTCTCGCTAAATAAGAATTCTCAAAATATTTTTGATTAAACTTTATTTCAGACCTACAAATATTGAATAAGGTGGTTTGAATTTAACATTTCGTATCTTCTTTTATCATGTCTCTGTATAATAAATATAAGAATAATCTGATATTAGTTAACTGTGTATTCGAACAGTGAAATTAAGTGAATCATGAAATGTTTTTGAGGAGGGATATTGATGGGATTACAAGTAGGCGAAAAAATCACCTTTGAGCGAACATTTACAAAAGAAGATGTTGTATTATTTACGAAGGTATCAAAGGATGAAGGTGTTCATCATGTGACACCAGATGAACAAGGGCGATTTGTTGTACAAGGACTTTTAACATCAACACTCCCTACGAAAGTTGGCGGTGATTATAATGTATTGGCTCGTAAGATGGATTTTGAATTCTTACGCCCAGTTTTTAGTGGTGATACGATCCGTTGTGATGTAATTATTGAACAATTTGAACTGGATGAAAAAAATCGCACAAAAATTACTGCGGCGTTTACATGTATGAATCAACTTGAAAAAGAAGTATTAAAAGGAAGTTTCTCAGGCATAATTCTTTAATCATTTATAAAAATATGTAGTATAGCTTTTAACAGGGTTGAAAAATCAAATAAGATAGATGTGCAATTTTGTACTATAGCGACTTAAACAATCGATGTAATAATTCAATGAGAGAAACTTGAAAAGGAGTTTGTTTCATGAATATTACATCTTTTTTGATTTACTGTTTTATTATTACTCTGTAACGATCTTGGAAGGTAACTGTATTAATACCAAAGCTCCATGAAAAAATAGTATGTGTCCAAGCCTCCATTAATATATATTCATGAAAGAACAATAGTTGAATATGAAAGACAGGATATATAATTATGTAAATTGGAGGAAAAAGAATGTTTAAACCTAATCCTGCTAATACAGCAATTGTCATAACGGACCCACAAAATGACTTTCTGTCCCCTGGAGGTAAAGGGTACCATTTAACAAAAAATATTATTGAGCAGTACAACACACTAGGTAACCTTGAACTTCTAATGCGTACAGCCATGAGTAAAGGATATCAACTTTTTATTTCCCCCATTATATTTATCCGCATGATTATAGTTGGCAATTTACTGGAGCTGAACAAAAAATGCTATTAAAGCTTCAGGTATATCAAAAACAAAATGCTTATACTTCTCCTACTGTAGGAGCTGACTGGGTTCCATCACTTACGCCTTACATTTTAGATAATCGAACAATCATTGCGACCGCCCATAAAATTGCCAGCCCACAGACAAATGATTTAGTTTACCAATTACGTCAGCAAAGGAAAGAAAAGGTCATTTTGGCAGGTGTCCTATCAAACGTTTGTGTGGAATCACATATGAGAGACTTAATCGAAAATGGATTCCAAACAGCTGTTGTTTATGATGCCACTGCCACTATAAGTGATAAGGACTTTCAAGCAGCAGTTACAAATTATCAGGCATTCAGCAGTGCTACCTGGTCAACTCAACAGGCGATTTACCAATTATAAATACATTCAGTAAAAAAATACCGTCCCAAGAGTTTATTAATCTAACCTGCCCGTTAGCCAACTATGAAGCATAGCTTCACCACAGAATAAGTAAGGGAATTACGTTCTTACATGGTAGTTTAATAATCCAATTCTTCTTTGACTAGTGATAACAGAAAGCCGCCAAAGTCATTAGTGACAACTTCACACTCTTGCTCATCTGGTTCAAAACCAGAGTTATATACAATTACAAGTGGCTCGCCCTCGATATTACATTGGTTAAAATCTAGGCAGTACCATTCGCCCATTCCTGTATCAGAGATGACCAATAAGTTTTGAGGAAGATTAAATTCTTTACGCTCACCTAGGAAACGTAAAAGAAATTGCAATTTTTTTATTAGTTGGGTTTTATTTACTAAATTAGGAGTTCCAGAAGCAAAGAGTTTCTTAGATGAATTAGCACCTTATTTATTGTCTGTCAGTATTGCACATGGTATTTGGATAGAGCATGGGCAAAAAGAAGACATTGAATAATGACTAAAAACATTATAGACCTATCAAAATTATAGTTATGGTATGTGGATTGAAAAATTTAGATTCTCCGTAACATATCTTATAGAGTGGATTGAAATATATTTAGCATTTTGTTCTCAACGATATATATATCGTATTGGATGGCACGAAATGAATTAATTTGTGCTATCTCATATGATAGCACTTTTTCAACGTATTCATTTTGTATACTTTCTGGAGGACATTCAAACTATTAAACATTAATTTGAAGTATGTCTATTGGAAGGAAAGAAAAAATTTATATGTATTGACTACGACAAATTCCTAGTATCTTCTAAATCAACTAAGCCCCCATTAAAAAAACCATAACACATAAATACAAAAACACCAGTATACAAAGCGCTACAATTACATAAGAAACAAACTTTAATATCCCCATTGGTACTTTCATTGTCAGAATAACCCCAACTACAATTCCTAAAATCCCAAGTTTCCAATCAATGCTCGTCAAAAGACAACATACAATTAAAGATACTACTATTGAAATTACTCCGAAATATTTCCCCATGGTTTCACCTGCCTAATTTATCTCTATAAAAATTGGATAATTTAAGTAACTACAAAAAAGATACCATACATTTATAAAGTATGGTATTTTGTAAAATCACTCGATTCCTTTTTTGCAAGTGCCAATACTTTGTTAACAAAAGAATGAGTAATAGTATATCCTTCTACGTATGTATAGTAAGGAACATTCTTTTTCGTTGAATATCTTAGGCCCTGTCTTGTTAGTTTAATAGGAGGGGGATCGCCAACAAATTCAGTTTCAAAACTCATTACCAAAAATAAAAGATCCTAACATATTAGTCATATATAATATGTTAGGACCTTTATATTTTAAGTTTTTTTGAATTTAGATTATCTGCTTTATCTATCCTTTTCTTCGTTTTGCGTTGTAGTAGAAACATTGATACAACAACATCATGGTGTAGGATAAAACATGTTTTGGCTAACTTGTAATTTCTTTTGTATTATAAACTTCTACTTTGAATTTCGTGCTGAATATTTGCAGAGAATTCGTCAAATGGTGCAGCTGCAGATTGTTGTTCTCCATATTTTCGAATGTTTACTTCGTTGCGCTCAGCTTCTTGATCGCCAACAACAAGGACGTATGGGATTTTTTGAACTTGCGCTTCTCGCATTTTATAACCGAGTTTCTCATTGCGAAGATCGAGTTCAACTCGTATGCCAGCATGTTTTAGCTTTTCTTCTATTTCTTTTGCGTATTGTTCATGTGCTTCAACTGATACAGGAATAATCTTTGCTTGCACGGGAGCTAGCCATGTTGGAAATGCTCCGGCAAAATGTTCAATTAAGATTCCGAAGAATCGATCAAGTGAACCGAATACAGCACGGTGAATCACAACAGGACGTTGTTTTTCATTTTTTCGTTAATGTAGCTTAAATTAAATTTTTCTGGCATTTGGAAGTCAAGCTGTACAGTTGCGCATTGGTGACTTCTGTTTAAAGCATCTTTAATGTGGAAGTCAATCTTCGGACCGTAAAATGCGCCGTCACCTTCGTTGATTCTATAGCGGAAATTTAGTTGTTCTAGTACATTTTGCAGAGCGCCTTCCGCCTTGTTCCATAGCTCGTCATCTCCCATTGAATTTTCAGGTCTTGTAGAGAGCTCAACGTCATATTCAAAACCGAATGTACGATATACGTAATCGATTAAATCAATTACTTCTTTTATTTCATTTTCAATTTGTTGAGGTGTTACAAAAATATGTGCATCATCCTGACAGAATGTACGAACTCTGAGAAGTCCATTTAGAGCACCGCTAAATTCATGGCGATGGACTTGGCCGAATTCAGCTATTCGAACTGGTAAATCACGATAAGAGTGCAGTTTATTTCTAAACATCAGCATATGGCCAGGGCAGTTCATCGGCTTTAAGGCAAATTTTCCATGATCAACTTCTGTGAAATACATATTCTCTTTATAATGGTCCCAGTGACCAGAGTTTTCCCATAGCTTTTGATTCATGATAAAAGGAGTGCGGACTTCTTGATAATTACGCTTTTGCTGAATCCCTCTTAAAAAGCTTCCATTTCATTTCGTATGATTTGCCCCTTTGGTAAATAAAATGGCATTCCTGGAGCTTCTTCAGAGAACATAAACAATTCTAATTCATTGCCCAATTTACGATGATTACGTTTTGCAGCTTCCTCTAAAAAGATTACATACTCATCTAGTTTCTTTTTAGAAGGGAAGGCAACCCCATATATTCTTTGAAGGACTTGGTTATTACTGTCACCGCGCCAATATGCTCCTGAAACGTTTGTTAATTTAAAAGCTTTCATAAAGCCAGTAGACGGTAAATGTGGTCCGCGGCATAAGTCGAGAAATTCACCTTGTTTGTAGAGAGTTATGTTTTGATCGGCAGGAATATCTTGTAATAGCTCTAGTTTTAAATGGTCACCGAGCTCTTCAAATATTTGCTTTGCTTCATCGCGGTTCACTTCTATTCGTTGAATTTCTAAATTTTCAGCAATAATTTTTTGCATTTCTTGTTCAATATGAACTAACTCTTCAACTGCAATACTATTCGGGAAATCCATATCATAATAAAAACCATTTTCAATAACAGGACCAACTCCTAAATTGATTTGACCATACATTCTTTTAATAGCTTGTGCTAGTATATGGGCTGCTGTATGTCGTAATACGTCTAATCCTTCTTTTGATTCTAAAGTTAAAATTTCAATTTCTGCATCTTCCTGTACGTTTCTACGTAAATCAAATAGTTGATGATTCACTTTTCCTACAATAGCTTTTTTCTTAAGTTAGGGCTAATAGATTCTGCAATTGCTTCTAGCGTAATTCCTTTAACGTATTCCTGTTCACGACCATTTGGAAAACGAATTTTAATCATTTTTTCACTCATCATTATCACTCCATTTTATGAATATAAAAAAACGCACTCATCCCTAAAACAGGGACGAGTGCGTTAATACCCGTGGTTCCACCCAGATTCCCATCGCGCTTTATAAAAAGTCGATGGCTCCATGCGCTGTAACGTAGCGTCTACGGTATTGGATACTATGTTTCCCCAATACAGCTCCAAGGTGGTAAGTTATTCTCCTGCGTTTAGGAAGATCTCAGCAATTCTTCCTTCTCTGTAAAACCGTAAGAATACCTCGTGTCCTTTTCATTGCCAATTGTTATATGGAATTGAAAAATAAAAAACGCACTCATCCCTAAAACAGGGACGAGTGCGTTAATACCCGTGGTTCCACCCAGATTCCCATCGTACTTTATAAAAAGCACCGATGGCTCCATGCGCTGTAACGTAGCGTCTACGGCATTGGATACTACAATTCCCCAATACAGCTCTAAGGTGGTAAGTTATTCTCCTGCGTTAGGAAGATCTCAGCAACTCTTCCTTCTCTGTAAAACCGTAAAGAATATCTCGTGTCCTTTTCGTAGCTTTTTTTATAGCATATAGTATATTGATTCATAATATACAATATTTAAATTGTTTTTGCAAATCTGTTTTTGAATAAATTGTGACTTTTTTTGGAATTTTTCTTTGTTTGTACTATTGCTGTAGATGACTAGGGCTTCGCAACATGTATTTTATATATATCATATGTGAAAAGGAGACTTATTTTACAAAAAATCTCAAAAAAAGAAGTGAATATTTGGATTTTGATATATCGCAAATAAATATCGAAAAAAACAGATAATAATTATGTGTAGGGGAGGATGAAAAGGTATGTCAATTCTAGAAAGAATTCGAGAAAATGTCTCGCAAGTGATTGTAGGAAAAGAAGAGGCGTCCGTTTGAAACGATTCAACGATGGTTATCTCGTATAAAGAGAGGCGATGAAATTATATCTATTTACGAGCAGGTACGTTATGGGCGGAAAATAAGTTCCAGCGAAGAAATACACCGATTGAAAAAATGGACAGAAGAAAACTGAAAACAAAAACATCCTAAACTACTCTGTAAAATAAAGAAATGACAATAGCTATCCTTTCTTACAAAAACAAGAGGATTTATATAATGTTACATATTATATAAATATTGGTACATCGCTTATTGAAAGTGGTGGACTTTTTAATTTTATAGACCTCTGTATGACCTTTTTGTAATGGCACAATGCGAAGAGAGAGAAAAGACCCAAGTGAATAATCTTCACTTGGGACGTGATTTAAGTCGCGTTAGCGATTTTGTTCTTGCTATTAACTAGAAAATGAAGATTCCCAGAAAGTAAGTTGTTCTTTTTTTAAAACTTGGTTAATATTTTATGTTATAGGAAAATGTCTGGAAGAGGTGATGTCAAGTTGGACGGGCACACTAAGATCACTTTTTCACCAAAGATTTGGATTCCAAAACAGATTGAAGAAGCATGGAAATTAAAACAAGAACTTGGCCAAGAGGCCATTTTTATAGCTGGAGGAACATGGATTCAGCTTCGCTGGGAATCGGGGAGAAGCTTCCCAATCATATCATTCATCTTGGAAAAATCGATGCATTAAATAAGGTTCAGCTGTCAGCTGACCAAACCTTAAGTATTGGTACATTCACCACCTTAGCAGCCTGCCGCAGCCGCCCTGATATCCAGAAGTACTGGCCGATTTTAGCAGAAGCCGCTCGAAATGTCGCATCTCCAGCGGTACGAAATCAAGGTACGATAGGCGGGAATATCGCATGCGGCTTTGGAGATATCATTCCAGCCCTGCTGGTGTTGGGTGCAACTATTACTTGGTTTGATGGATCCGACTATATAACCGATGAGGCAGGCAATTTTTTAAAGAATTCCTCAGCCAAAATTGTAACGGAAATTCATTTACCAAAATCCCCAAAAACAAAAACCTTTTATAAAAAAATTGGCCGGCGTGAAGCCTTTACACCTTCCCTTTTGACGGTTGCCGGTACACTCTCAATGAATGAACGAAATAAAATAGAATATGTTCGACTTGCGGTTGGTGGAGGAGTCATCGTTCCTTCCCGTTTACTAACATGTGAAAGCATGCTCCAAAATCAAGTGCCAAATGAAGAGTTATGGCAAAAAGCACATGCACAAATCCTCCAAGAATTCCAGCCGCTAACAGACCGTTTTGCTTCCTCTCACTATCTTAAATTAGTTGCTGCTAATCTATTAATTGCCGGTCTAACCGAATCGTTATCTTAAGGGGGAGTGCTTTGCATCTTAATCGTGAATCATCAGGCGAAAACTGGCGGGTAAGACCTGATGGAGTAGAAAAAGTAACAGGAACCTTAAAGTATCTTACTGATTTAACGTTTCCAACTATGTTATTTGGAAAGATTATGCGCAGCCACTATCCACATGCAAGGATTATAGCCATTCATACAGAAAAGGCGAAAAAACTGAAGGGAGTCCATGGGGTTTTAACCTATAAGGATATACCTGGGTTAAATGGGTTTGGTATTCTCGACCCGGATCAGCCTGTCCTATGCCATGATAAGGTTCGGTTTATCGGTGATGCTGTCGCGGCTGTAGCCGCTGAATCCAAAGAGATAGCCGAACAAGCCTTAAAGTTAATTGAAGTGGAGTATGAAGTTTTCCCGGTAGTCGATGACCCAGAGCTATCGCTGTTACCGTCAGCACCTCAAATTCATAAAAGGGAAACATCCTCCACCGTTCATCCTTTAAAAAAGGAGATTTGGATGAAGGCTTTAAAAATTGCGAGTTTATTATTGAAGAAACGTATGATACTCCAAGGCAAATCCATGCTTATATGGAAACGGAAGGAGGAGTGGTAGTTCCTGATAAGGATGGCGGGATCATCGTCTACATGGGGACGCAACATGGCTACTGCGACCGCTTTCAGCTTTCGAGAATTTTAAATCTCGATGAAACCAAAATACGGGTTGTCTCAAGTCCGATGGGCGGCTCCTTTGGAGGAAAAGATGAATTAAATGTTCAGTCATATGGGGCGTTGCTCGCGCTTCACACGGGCTATCCTGTAAAAATCCATCAAAATCGGAGGGAGTCGATACAGTCAGGAATAAAGCGGCACCCGATGCGGATTAAGATGAAAACAGGTGTGGATCGTGATGGAAATATTTTAGCGCATGAAGCTACTATCATTGCTGATACGGGAGCATATGCGACACTCGGCCTTGCAGTATTAGAGTGTGCGGTTGAAAATACAGTCGGACCTTATTTGATTCCAAATATCAATATTGATGGCGTATCTGTTTATACGAATAACGGTGTATCAGGAGAATTTAGAGGGTTTGGCAGCAACCAAGTTGTTTTTGCACTCGAAGGGCAGCTTGATCGGTTAGCTGAAAAATTAAAGATGGACCCTATTGAATTGAGAGAAAAAAATATTAAGAGATTAGACGGATTAGGTGCTCTTGATCAAACCATTGCACCAACGGATGGAGCAAAAGAAGTCTTAGATGCCATCAAACAGTCTAACATTTTACGGATGAAAAAAACGGATAATGGTAAATGGAAAAGGAGAGGTGCAGGGATTGCGATAACCATTCTCGGCCAAGGATTGGGTCACGGGATTCCGGACCCAGGGGCAGGGTGCATGTCAATCAGTAAGGATGGCAAAATTGAAGCAGCTTTTGGTGTAGAAGAGGTGGGTCAAGGGGTATTGGCTGTCATTGAAACCTTACTTATGAAAGCCTTTAAATGTGGAAGTGATGATCTCAATATTATAATCGGGGACACGGAGAAGGTTCCACATTCCGGTTCGACAACGGCATCAAGGGCAACAACCATGATTTGGTTAGCCATTGAGAAGATGAGGGAATCCTTTGAAAGTCAAATTCTTCAGCGTGCATCACAAATGACGGGACTTCCAAAACAGCAGTTGTGTCTAGGTCCAGGTGGAATATGGAGGGAGTCGAAGCTGATCGTCTCTTATGTTAATTTAGCAGGTCAATTAAATGAACCTATCGAGGTATCGGTTGAATTCCCTTATCCACAATCCAATGATACCGTGCAAAAAGGACGCTACCTTTATTCTTTTGCAGCTGTTGCAGCTGAAGTTGAAGTTGACCTATTAACAGGGAAGGTTACTGTTCTTGGTTTGGACCAAGCGATCGCTGCAGGCCCGGTCGTTAGTCCAATGGGGTATCTCGGTCAAATTGAAGGAAGCGGGGTGATGTCCATTGGTTACACGCTAACGGAGGATTGTCCAATGGAAAAAGGAAAATACGTAACTGAGAATTTTGACACATATTTAATTCCGACGATTTGCGATGTTCCTCCCGATATGAACGTGTACGCCATTGAAACTGTCCAGTCAGGAGACACATTCGGACCAAAGGGGATTGGAGAAATTGGAACAGTAGCGGTTGCCCCGGCGATTGCCAAAGCGATTCATGATGCGATTGGGTATTGGTGTAACCGAATTCCTGTTTCACGGGAGGAAATTTTACAGGCAGTGGAAAAGGAGGGGAGAATTTGGACGTAATCATTGAGGTTCAGTTTAAAGTAAATGATCAATCGGTAAATCTTGGGGTCCCACCTTTACGCCGTCTGAACGATATTCTTCGCGAGGATCTTGAAATGACTGGAACCAAAATCTCCTGCGGGATCGGCCGCTGCGGTGCATGTACTGTCTTAATGAATGGTCAAATGGTTAACTCTTGTTTAGTGATGGCGTTTCAATTAAATCATGTTGAAATCGTAACGATAGAAGGACTTGACGGTGAAGAAGAACTCGATCCGATACAGAAAGCTTTTATGGAAGAGGGCGGCTTTCAATGTGGGTATTGTACACCTGGGATGATTTTAGCAACAAAAGTATTGTTAGAAAAACATCCTCACCCAACCCAGGAACAAATCCTAGAAGGACTGTCTGGTAATCTATGCCGCTGCACGGGATATGGGGGAATCCTTCGAGCAGTAAAATCCATTTCCAATGCCATTTCCGGTGCCTGATACCGTTCGTGGACAAAACGTTCATTTTGTACGCCTCGAGTGGACGTTTGTTGAAAAGTAGATATTTCGTAAGAGCGACAGCAAGGATGTTTTATGAACAGGGGGAGTTTGTGAGAGAAGAAAGATTTATGAAGATGGCAGTAGACATTGCCCTTGAAAATGTTATGACAGAACACGGTGGCCCGTTTGGAGCCATTATTGTGCGAAAAGGCAAGATCATTGGGATTGGCCGTAATGAAGTGACAGCAACGAACGATCCGACCGCACATGCTGAGATGCAGGCGATTCGCGCAGCCTGTAAAGAATTAAATAGTTACCAATTGACAGATTGTGAGATTTATACGAGCTGCGAGCCTTGCCCGATGTGTTTCGGAGCAATCTATTGGGCGAGACTAACATCAATCTATTATGCGTGTACAAAAACAGAAGCTGCTGGAATTGGATTTGACGATCAGTTTATTTACGAACAACTTGCGTTACGATTCGAGGAGCGAGCGATACCAATGAAACAAGTACGGCCAGAAAATTACACGATACCATTCGAAATTTGGAAAACCTCAATTAATAAGGCGGAATATTAATAAAGGGTGTCAGGCACCGTTAGGGACAAATGTCCTTTTCTGGTGCCTAACACCCTTTAATAGTTACTCGAAGCTTGGTGACATGCAGGGAGTCGATTTGGCTAAATAAGAAGCCTTGTTTTTCAAGGATGGGCAAGCTCATATAACTGGTATCAACCATTAATAACTGAAAGTTGTCTCTTGCAGTTATGATAGAGAAAATCCTTATACCTTGTACGACCTCCAGTAAATACTTGCTTCATCAGCTTTTCTATTATGTCATTTTGTATTTCTTGATTTCGATAAAAATAATCATAAAAGTTAGTAACTACAGTTATAGTAAGATTCACTGTTTTCTCGGTTTTTTTGCTTTAGTTTGTTGTAACGGAGTTACTTTGCTGCTGGAATATGGGCTCCTTAACCAACCTATACATTTTGCTAAATCCTCTATAGTGATATTTTTTATAATCTTTATTTACTTCCTCCAAATAGCCCCCTTAAACTCCAGCTGTATTGTTCAATTAAAGGGTCAAATTGTTGAATAAAAGAAGGATTTATTTTTTAGCAAAACGAAATGTATTACGACAAATGTAATAGGTTGGAAAACAGGGAGTGATAGCACTTGGAAGGTTTTATGTTCACGAGCGAAGAGATTTTTATAAGACCGTTTACTCTAGAGGATGTAGAAGCAAGATTAAAGCTACAAACGGAAAACCGTAATTTTTTTGAAATATACTCTATGGCCCGAAAAGGTAATTTTTATACAGTCGAAGGTCAACGAAAGTTGATTGAAAAGTATGATGAGAAATTTAAAAAGGATCAAGAATATAACTTTGGAATCTTTACGACTGCTGATAAAAAATTGATTGGTACAATTAATCTATTTCAGGTTATCAGAGGTTCTCTTCAAAGTGCATTCATTGGATACTTTATAGACAAAGAGAATAACGGAAAAGGGTATGCGACCGAAGCTGTTAAATTGATCGTAGAATTTGCATTCGCAAATTTAAATTTACATCGTATAGAAGCTGGTGTAATGCCTCATAACCTTGGCTCAATTCGAGTATTAGAAAAATCAGGATTTCATAAAGAAGGTATAGCAATAAAAAATGTAAAGATTAATGGAAAATGGGAAGACCATCAGGTCTTAGCCATTATTAACCTGAATAATTGAACCGCTTTATTCAAGAATAGGGCGCCATTCTTAAGTAAGAAGGCGTCTTCTTTTATTGGACCATTTAACGGAATAAATCTAACCGTTTCCTTAAGAAACGGTTAGATTTACGAGAGAAAGTTTATTCACTTGTATTTCCTTAAAACAATAGCCGCATTATGACCTCCGAAACCGAATGAGTTAGACAGACCCGTATTTATTTTCACTTGGCGAGCAATAGATGGTACATAATCGAGATCACATAATGGATCAGGATTTCCTAAGTTAATTGTTGGAGGAATTATACCTTCCTTTAAACTCATTGCTAAAGCAATTGCTTCAACCCCGCCTGCTGCCCCTAACATATGACCGAGCATAGATTTATTAGCTGTTACTGGAATCTGATAAGCTTGTTTACCAAACAGCTGCTTAATAGCCATCGTTTCGGAGATGTCTCCCACTTTTGTACTTGTTGCATGGGCACTAATAACATCAATTTCTTCAGGCGATATATTTGCATTTTTTAAAGCTGATTTCATTGCAAGATAGGCCCCTTTACCTTCCGGATGCGTAGCTACGATATGGTGTGCGTCTGAACTTGCACCATATCCAATGACTTCTGCATAAATCTTTGCCTCTCTACGTAAAGCATGAGATAAAGATTCTAAGATTAGAATTCCAGCTCCTTCTGACATGACAAATCCATCTCGATTTTCATCAAATGGACGACTAGCTTTAGTGGGATCATCGTTTCTTCTTGATAATGCTGTAGCATTACCAAAGCTTGCTATTGATAAGTCTGTTATAGCTGCCTCTGTTCCACCTGCGAACACAACGTCAACTTCTCCAGAACGAATTAGTCTAAAGGCTTCACCAATAGCTGTATTTCCAATTGCACAAGCAGAAACGGGCGACAAAGAAGGTCCCATTGCGTTCCACTTGATACTAATTTGTGCTGCAGCAGCATTAGAAATCATGGCAGGTACTAGGGTCGGGCTAACTCTTCTAGGCCCCTTTTGTCTAAGCACATCAATATTTTCAATCAAGGTTTCAATTCCCCCTATACCTGAACCTACATATACGCCTAACCTTTCTACATCTATACGATCGAGGTCTAACTTAGAATCTACCCAAGCTTGTTCAGCTGCAGCCAAAGCAAATTGAGAAAAACGATCTAAACGTCTAGCTTCGTTCTTTCCTAAAACTTCATCTGCATCAAAATCTTTGGCAATACCTGCAATTTTTGTCTTGTGATTAGTAACATCAAATGTATCAATAGTGGATATACCAGATTTCCCGTTAATCAAATTGTTCCAAAATGTTTGGATATTGTTTCCTATAGGGGAAACTACCCCCATACCAGTAATCACAACTCGTTCCACTTTTCATCCCTCCAAATCAATAATTTACTAGTATTTTACATCTTTTTTATCCTATTACAAGGGATAGTTTATCCTGGTATAATTACTACTAGGTTAAATTGATATGATGAGGAGTTTTAAAAGTGAATGATAAAACTAGGATTGAAGCTTTGTCGACATTCTTAAAAGCTAAGCGTGCCCAAATTAAGCCTGAGTCTATTGGTTTACCTGCCGGAACCCGGAGAAGGACACCTGGATTACGAAGAGAAGAAGTTGCACAATTAGCAGGTGTAAGTACCACTTGGTATACATGGCTAGAGCAAGGAAGAGATATTAAAGTTTCTTCAATCGTACTTGATTGTATTTCTACAGCTCTACAATTAAATAATGATGAAAGAGACTACTTATATGACCTGGCATTAGAGACAAAATCAGAAATTACAAATCAAAAAAGAATCAATCAGAGCTTAGCCCTTCTTTAAAGCGAATACTAACTGAATTAACATATTGTCCGACTATCATTACAGATCGACATTGCCATATAGTGGGCTGGAATCCTGCAGCTGCTCATGTTTTTTTAGATTTTGAACAAATACCGAATGATCAAAGAAATTTGATTCGTTTAGTGTTCACAAGAAAAGAATTTAAAACATTGGCCGTCAATTGGGAACATTTTGCTAAAGGTTTTCTTGCTATTTTCCGTACCTATTACGGACACTATTTAGGCGATGAATGGTACAACCAATTTATTAAAGAAATGAGTTATTCACATTCAGAATTTCAGGATTTATGGCAAGAAAGTCAAGTAAGTAAGGCTCCAGAAATGATAATTGAATTCAGACATGCTAAAGCAGGCAAAATGTTGTTTAATTTAACTTCTCTTCAGGTTCAAGGTGATATGGATTTACGGTGCAGTATCTATACACCAGTAGAGGAAACGGATACAGAAAATAAATTAAAGCGATTAATGAAAAGGGTTTCGGTTAAAAATTAATAAAGTAATTTCGTTATTCCATTATAGGGCGCGATTGTTGAACAACACAGACAGAAAATGATCAAACTTTTTTATAAAAGCTAAATAATTAATCTCAAAAGTGGAATCCATTTTGATTAATCTTTTTTCAAAATGGATTCTTTTTGTTTGCAGTAGAATGTAGGGTCACCTGGGATTTTTGATCAAACTTTATTTCACACCAACACTTAATTCTCATATATATCCGCAAAGATATAAAATTTTCGTTATGTGGGTACTTTGAAATCTTAGCTTGATGGTGATGGGGTACCGCCACATACCCATCAAGCTAAAAAACGAGTTACCCCAAAACAATAAAAACGAGCAAAATGCACAAAATTTTCGTTATGTGGGTATTATGAGATCTTATAACTTGATGGGGACATGGGGCGGTATCCCTTATAAGGATTGTCGTAATGAAGAGAGCTTTTTCCACTATTTGAGAATAGTCAGTACAAATGTTGTGGTAAATGAGGTCATTTGTGGTACAAAAAAAGGATAGAACACACAGAATTATTCTGCTTGTGTCTATCCTCTTCTTTTATTCATATATAATGTGTAACATTATATATTTATTCTTGTTGAAACAAAGATTGATTCAAATTTCTTGAATCTAAATAAAATTGTTCAGTTTAGGATGTTTTTTTACGTGCAAGATCATGAGAATTATTTACATTAGAATTATCCTTCGTTCGTAATAAACTAATTCCATAGCCTAGTAAAGCTCCGATGAGTGCTGGAACGATCCATCCTAATCCAGCATCATATAAAGGTAAGTGAGAGAATAAAGAGTTTATCGCATCAACTTTCAGATTTGCTGCATTCAGTCCATCAAAGATACTTACAATAAAAGTGAATAGTAAACTTACTTGATATACTTCTGATCTCCCTTTAAACAATCGGTGTAGAAACGTTAATACAATTAGCATAATCGCTAAAGGATATATTGCTGTTAATACAGGTACAGATACGGTAATCAGCTCTGTTAAGCCAAGATTAGCAATAAGAGCACTGAAAGTAGCTAAAATAACAGCAAATGTTTTGTATGATATTTGTGGAAATACTTTATGGAAGTAAGATGAACATGCTGTAGTAAGTCCAACACTCGTCGTTAAACAAGCTATAGTGATCATCAATCCTAATAATAAATTTCCTAAAGAACCGAAGTAGTAATTTGCTACTTTTGATAAAACTTCCCCGCCGTTTTCTAAATGTCCTAATTTAGAAACACTAGAAGCACCCATGTATGCAAGTGAAGTGTAAACAGCAATTAATACAACAGCGGCAATGATGGCTGCTTTTATACATACACTTATAATCTCTTTTTTGTCACTTACACCTTTCTCTTTGATGGAATTAATAATGATAATACCAAATACGAAAGCTGCGAGAGTGTCCATTGTTAAATAGCCTTGCTGAAAGCCTTTGAAGAAAGAATTTGTAACAAATTCTTGTGTTGGTGCTTGAATGTCACCGATTGGCTTTATGACAGCGGTAACAACTAAAATACCAATAAATGTCAATTTAATTGGAGTTAAAAACTTCCCGACAACATCAACAATCTTTGTAGGATTTAAAGAGAGTACACAAGTAATCCCGAAAAACAGAATAGTGAAAATAATTAAAGGTAAATGACCACTATTTTCTCCTACAAATGGTTTTATACCTATTTCAAAAGATACGCTTCCTGCTCTAGGTAAAGCAAAAAGAGGACCAATTGCTAAATAAAGAATAAATGTGTATACACTCGCAAACAATGGGTGTACACGACTTGCCATTGCTTGTAAGTCGTCACTACCTGAAACACCAAGTGCTAATACACCAAGTAGTGGTACGCCAACTCCTGTAATTAAAAATCCTGCAGTTGCAATCCATACGTTACTTCCGGCTGTTTGCCCTAACATAGCAGGGAAAATTAAATTACCTGCTCCGAAGAAGAGAGCAAAAAGCATAAGCCCAATCACAAAAATATGTGAAGTTTGCACTTTTTTTGTCACGAAAAAACCTCCAAATTTAAATATTTTGAATTTTTTACACAAAGATACAATACAAAGTCATTTTTTGTCGAATCATTAACGATGATAACAAAAATAAATTATTATGCAAGACAAAAATGAATTTTTCGTAAATTTATTTTGTCCGTTATTTTTATTATATAGAAAATTTAATTAATTACAATTATTAAGCGCTTTCTTTCGGTGGTGTGTCATATGATATTTTATGGATGTTATTATTTTTATATAACAAATAAAATAATAAATTAAATATTCAATAAAATCAAGAGTGTATTATTCAGAAAATATAGAATAAAAGGTAAATTTTGTAATAGTATGGATAGAAATAAGCGTTTGGAGAGGTATTTTGTTACTCAAATGTCAAATTGTTAAATAGTGGGGGTTTAATTTTACATATTGTTCATGATATTTTGGATTAATTTGTATTCAATGAAATGAGAAAGGGAGAAATAGAATGAAGCATTATGTTTGTACAACGTGTGGTGTACAATATCCACTTTATAAAGAACCGCCTGTAAACTGTGTAATTTGTAATGAGGAACGTCAATATGTAAACCCTTTGGGGCAATCATGGACAACTTTAGAGAGCATACAGAAAAGTAAATCATTTAAGAATGAGATTGTAAAAGAAGTAGAAAATTTATATAGCATAACAACAAATCCAAAGTTTGCAATTGGTCAAAATGCTTATTTAGTTCAAGCTAATAAGTATAATGTGTTATGGGATTGCATTACGTATATTGATGAAGAGACTGTAGCAAGAATAAATGAGTTAGGGGGAATTCATGCGATTGCTTTATCGCATCCACATTATTATTCTACACAAGTAGAATGGGCGGAACGCTTTGATGTTCCTATATACATTCATGAAGATGATAAAGAATGGGTGATGCGCCCAAGTAATCGTATTATATTCTGGTCTGGAGAATCTTTAAAACTTTCCGAAGGTATTACATTGTATCGTTTAGGTGGGCATTTTAATGGTGGTGCTGTTTTACATTGGGAAACTGGAGATGAAGGAAGAGGAATTTTATTAACTGGAGATATCATTCAAGTTGTTGCTGATTCAAGATGGGTAAGTTTTATGTATAGTTATCCGAATCTCATTCCATTGCCAGCAAGTAAGGTGAAAGAGATGGCTGAAAGAGTAAAAAAATTAAAGTTTAATCGTTTACATAATGCATTTCATGGAATCGTGAAGGGAAAAGCAAATGAAGCTGTCCAAAAATCAGCGAAAAGGTATATTGACGCACTTGAAGGGAAATTAATACATAAATAAAAAGACTCTTAATCTATTTTCCAAATGATAAGCTTTTTAGAGAGTGTGGATATAAATATTTAGCAGAAGTGATTATTGAAAAGAAAAAAGAAATCAAGTGTAAAAAAACAAAAGTAAAGCGCAAAATCTTATAGATTTTGCGCTTTTACTATGTGAAAGAGAACCTTTATTTCTTTCTTTTTGGTCTCCGTACTAATTCGCCTCCACAATTTGGACAGATATGATTAGTATCCTCTGTACAAGGTAGGCAAAAAGTACATTCATACACACAAATGTATGCTTCTGAATCTCCTTGCAGAGAAGTATTACAAGTTTGACAGTTTGTTTTCATTTCTAGTGCCATGGGATGCCTCCTTACATAGTAAAATAACTTTCATAATCATATCTCTAATTAGAAGATGTCTCTCTTTTATCGATTGTAACGATAAGAACACTTACTACAATGAGTAAAGCTCCAATGAAAAATGTAGTTTTTAGCTGTTCGTGCAGTAGTAACCATCCGAGAAACGCTCCAACAATAGGTTGGAAAAAGAAAAAGAGTGAGCCAATTCCCGCATCCATTAATTCCATACCTTTGTTCCAAAGAAAAAATGCACCAGCAGTTGAAATGATGCCAAGGTATAAAATCCCTAAAACTATAAATGTGTTAAGACTTTGTATGCTGTTAGATTGTAATTCCCATATCATGCAAGGTGTAATAAACAAAATCGCAAAAAATATCGCATACGTTGTAATGATTAAGGAAGAAAAACGTTGCGAGGCGATTTTGACGTAAATAGATAATAATGCCCACGTAATAGCAGCCCCGACTAAGATGATTGCTCCGGTGAAATACGTTCCAATTTTTATATCCCATCCGATGACAATGATAACACCTAAAGTTGCTAAGAGTACGGAAATGAATTTGCGAATGGTAATAGGCTCTTTTACTATTATTCTTGCAAAAATGATCATAAAGGCTGGTGTTGCGGATGTTACTAAAGAACCTGTATGTGCATCAGACAATTTTGTCCCAATAAACTGAAATGTAATGGAGACAAAATAACCGATAAAACCGATCCAGGCAAATAATAACCAATCTTTTTCCCAATCGGAATTTTTGTTTTCTGTTTTTGCTGTGTTATTTGTAAAATCATAAATAAAATCGCAAAAGCAATAACGAAACGTAACCAAACAAGCGTGAGCGGGGGAACAAAGTCTAGTACATATTTACTGACAACATACATACCTCCCCAAATGCTTGCAGCAAGCGATAAACAAAATGCACCAAATAATGAATGTTTCATATCATATGACCTCCGTCTATTTTTAGGATTAGAGATAGTTATCCTTAAGACGAAGCATTTTAATCTAGAAGATTTATTATGCCCGTCTTAGAGACGGATTACTGGCTGATCATTTTCGAATAAGTTGTTGTAAAACATCGCTATTCTCCTTTCTATCCTTAGTAAGTTTCTTTTACTTGATGAATTGACAAATTTAAACGATAGTTGCCGAAGATTAAAATTTCATTTAATAAATTGTGTAAGTTTTCTTGGGAGTCTATTTGTACTTTAAGTAAATAACATCCTTCACCACTTATTTTATGGGCTTCTACAATGGAATCTTTATTTGTGATGAAGGAAGTGAATTTTGCGTGTTGATTTGTCTTCATGAAAACAGTAATAAAAGCAGTATACTGCACACCTAATTTTAGATGATCTACTAAAATAGTATATGCTTTTATCAATCCCTCATCCTCCATTTTTCTAATACGGTTTCCAACGGCTTGACCTGTCATATGAATGCTTTTTCCAATATCCTTCCACTGCATTCGTGAATTTTTCTTTAGTAAATCAAGTATTTGTAAATCTGTTGAATCAATCATGGTTTCAAACCCTTTCATGGTGAAATCATATGACGTTAATGTCTTTCATGAGAATGTTATCGCGAATTCAATAAAGATTTATAATAAGATTATAACTTAATTTTCAAAATATTGGAGGGCTAATAATGAAGACAGGACTTGTATTAATTGATATTCAGAATGATTATTTTCCAGGTGGAAGATTTGAATTACATGAACCATTAAAAGCAGCAGGAAATGCAAAGAAAGTGTTAGATTTCTTTAGAAAAATGAATTTACCTGTATTTCATGTACAACATATTTCGGTAAAAGAAGGGGCTACTTTTTTCTTCCGAATACAGATGGTGTAAAAATTCATCCTCATGTAGCACCTCTTGAAAGTGAATATGTTGTACAAAAAAATTATCCAAACAGTTTTCGGGAAACAAATTTACTAGAGTTACTTCAGCAAGAAGGGATTGAACACTTGGTGATATGCGGAATGATGACGCATATGTGTATTGATACAACGGTTAGAGCTGCCAGTGATCTAGAGTTTGGATGTACAGTAATTGAAGATGCTTGTACGACAAGGAATCTTATATTTCACAATGAAACGATTCGGGCCAAACACGTGCATGCGGCATTTATGAGTGCTTTAGATAATATGTTTGCGAAAGTAATAGAAACAGAAGAGTTTTTATTACGTAGAATGTAATAGGAAAAAGAAGCTACTCTACGGTATGTAGAGCAGTAGCTTCTTTTTTATTTTTGTTTGAGTGAAAATAATTCTTAATATTTTTATAAAGTGTTATTCTTAACCATAACGTTTGACTGTACAGTTTATGTATTGTATGATGTTTTTAACATATGTAGGGAGGGAAGGTCGTTGGGAAGGTGTACCGAATCGGACAGTTGGCTCACATGGCTCATGTTTCGAAACGAACGATTGATTATTATACGAATCTAGGTATTTTGAAAGCGGAGCGATCTCAATCTAATTATCGCTACTATGACGAAGCAGCAATTGAAACTTTACGTTTTATTGAGAGATGTAAAGAAATGCATATACCGCTTTCTGAAATTAAGGATAGGATCGAGGAGAAAAAAGCTGCTCGGTGTTAATGAAAACGTTTCGGAACAAGTAAATGATGTAACAGAGCGTATCCACCGTTTGGAGACGGAATTAATTGAATTAAAACCGTTATTAGATGGGTTAACAGATTCACAGCGCGAAAAACTAACGAAACATTTATCAACTCAGACGACAGCTTTAATACAATCTCTTATCTTACTTTTATAGTAGGTAGAACTATCCACCCTTTTAATTTCTGTATAGCGCTTTATTTTCTAAATTTAGAGAGTAAAAGAAAGCAATTATTCATACAGGAGGTGGACACCTTAGTTTTCGAACTAAGGGGGATTCTTTGGAAATATTTAATTTAGTTATGATTGCGATTTTAATCGCGTTTACTGGATTTTTCGTGGCAGCAGAGTTTGCTATGGTTAAGGTGCGTTCAAGCCGTATTGACCAACTTGTTGCGGAAGGAAAACGGGGTGCATTAGCAGCCAAAAAGGTAACAACAAATTTAGATGAGTATTTATCGGCGTGTCAGTTAGGAATTACCATTACAGCTCTTGCGCTCGGATCGCTTGGAGAGCCTACGGTTCATCGTTTATTACAGCCGTTATTTCAAAATCTACATTTCCCAGAAACGGTTGCGAATTCAGTATCGTACATTCTTGCGTTTGCAACAGTTACCTTTTTACATGTTGTAGTTGGTGAGCTAGCACCGAAAACAGTAGCAATTCAAAAAGCAGAGGCAATTACAATGTTGTTTGCAGCACCGCTTATTATATTTTATAAAATTATGTTCCCGTTTATCTGGATGTTAAATAAATCAGCTCGTCTTGTAACTGGTTTATTTGGATTAAAACCAGCATCTGAGCATGAAGTAGCACACTCGGAAGAAGAATTACGTTTAATACTTTCAGAGAGCTATGAAAACGGTGAAATTAACCAGGCGGAGTATAAGTATGTAAACAATATTTTTGAATTTGATAATCGTCTTGCGAAAGAGATTATGGTGCCGCGTACAGAAATCGTTGGTTTCTATCTTGAAGATTCAGTAGAAGATCATATGAAAATTATCCGAAGTGAAAAGTATACACGTTACCCAATCTTTGGAGAAGATAAAGATGATATTATCGGTATGGTGAATGTAAAAGATTTCTTTATTCGTTATATGAAAAATGATAAAGAAGATCTTTCATCTATCCGAACGTTTATGCGTCCTATCATTGAAGTAATGGAGACAATCCCAATTCATGATTTACTTCTGCAAATGCAGAAAAAACGAATTCCAATGGCTGTTTTGTATGATGAATACGGCGGTACAGCGGGAATTGTGACGCTTGAAGATATATTAGAAGAAATTGTTGGTGAAATTCGTGATGAATATGATGAAGATGAGCATCCTCCGATTCATCATGTTGATGAGAACCATAAAATTGTCGACGGAAAAGTATTAATTAGTGAGATTCAAGATTTATTTGGATTACACATTGACGAAGTAGAAGTTGATACAATTGGCGGTTGGGTGATGACGCAAAATCACGAAATTCAAGAAGGACAATTTGTTACAGCAGAAGGATATGAATTTAAAGTTCTAGAAAAAGACGCGCATCAAATTAAGCGTATTGAAATTCGTAAAATAGATTTACAACAAGAAGAAGTAGCAACTGTATAGTTGCTGCTTTTTTATGTGTCTCAAAGTTTGAGAGATCAATTGATTTTTGTTTAAATGATTTAATATTCTTAATTATTTGGATATGTGATAGAATGAAAATTACGTCTTTTGAAGTTAGAGGAGGATGGATATGAATAAACAACAAATCATTGATGCGTACGATATACTTGCCGGCCATTATGAACAAAGTGTCGATTATGACAGTCCGTATAATACAGATTATGAACGACCAGCTATGATGAATCAGTTTCCTGATAATATGAGAGGAATGAGGGTACTTGATGCTGGCTGTGCGGCAGGGTGGTATACAGAACAGTTTCTTAATCGGGGAGCAGATGTAACCGCGATTGATGTAAGTTCAGAGATGGTTGCTGCTACGAAGCGAAGAGTAGGAGAGAAAGCTGAGGTTTATCGATTAGACTTTGAAAATACGTTACCTTTTGCAGATTGTACATATGATAGCATTGTTAGCTCTTTAGCTCTTCACTATATTGCAGATTGGGAACGAACATTTGCTGAATTTGTGAGAATATTAAAGCCAAATGGAACATTTTTGTTCTCCGTTCATCATCCGGCAATGGATATTCACCTGTCAGAGAAAAAAGAATATTTTAAGCGCGAATTGCTTCATGATAAATGGAAGAAAAGCGGTAAATATGTTGATATGTATTTTTATCGCCGGCCACTACAAGACATTATAAATGAAACGCTTCGTCATTTTGAAATTGAAAAAATTGTAGAGCCTATTCCGACGGAAGAATTGAAAAGAAATTATCCATCATCTTATGAAAAGTTAATGAAACAACCGAGTTTTTTAATTATAAAGGCAAAGAAAAAGGAATTCTAAGAATGTAAGAATCCGGAAAAAAACTATTGTCTTGTAAGCTTTCTTCAAGTTAAATCTTAGGTCATGTAGCCATAGAATAATAGTCTTACAACGAAGCATGGTATAGCGGATATTAATTGTTATATAAAGTCACAGTAATCTATTATTTGTAAGTATTTTCAGGGGGAATTATGTATACATATATTTACATGGTTAGACATGGTGAATCACCTAAAATAGAAGAGGACGAAAGAACGCGTGGATTAACTGAGAAGGGGAGGCTTGATACGTATAGAGTAAGTGAATTATTGAAAGATGAAGGAGTAGACACGTTTATTTCAAGTCCATATAGCCGAGCTGTGTTGACGATAGAGAATTTAGCTCATTTTTATGGTAAAGAAATATTAATATACGAAAACCTTAGAGAATGTATGTTTTCAAGTGAAGATAAGATAATATCAGATAAGGAATTGTATCCACTCGTAAAGAAGATGTTTTCCAATCCAGATTTTTCATTACTCGGAGGAGAATCAAATGCAGATTGTCAGAGCCGATCTGTGGCAGTATTGAAAGATATATTAAAGAATTTTAAAGGTCATAAAATTGTAATTGGTACTCATGGACTTGTCATGACTTTAATGATGGGATATTTTGATAGTCAATATGGATTTGAATTTTTAATGCAGACATCAAAACCGGATGTATACAAGATGGAATTTAATGACGAACAATTAATTGATATAAAGAGATTGTGGACAGAATGATTTTGAATATTACTCGAGGAAGGCTGAAACTTTATATAACAGCAATATCATGTTGTCAGGTGTGTTAGTTCAACACCACAACACAACTGTAGCAGTCCTTGCAATACATGTGAATGGCAGGTTAACACAAATACACCTGTGCCAGAGATGATGCATGTTTTTTATGCCTTTTGAGAAATTTTATGATTTCAAGAACTGATTATTAGATTGAATCCTAAATCTAGGATTCTTTTTCTTTGTTATTTTTGAAGTTTTTGAACTAAAATAGAAAGAAAATAAATAAAATTCATCGCTTTCTTACGACTCTGTATGTTATTATGACAACAGACTTTAGGAAGAGGTGGATACATATGTTACAAGCGTTACTTATTTTCTTACTGCAAATTATTTACGTGCCAATTTTGACAATCCGTACAATTCTGCTTGTAAAGAATCAAACAAAGTCCGCTGCTGGTGTTGGGTTGTTAGAAGGAGTCATCTATATTGTTAGTTTAGGAATTGTATTTCAAGACTTATCAAACATGATGAATATTGTAGCTTATGTCCTTGGGTTTAGTGCTGGGTTGCTGCTCGGCGGTTATATTGAAAATAAATTAGCGATTGGATATATTACGTATAATGTTAGCTTACTAGAGCGTTGCGAAGAACTTGTGACCGCACTAAGACATGCAGGATTTGGTGTGACAGTCTTCATCGGAGAAGGAATTAATTCTGAGCGCTATCGTTTAGATATTGTAGCAAAACGTTCGCGTGAAAAAGAGTTGGTAGAGATTATTAATGAAATCGCACCGAAAGCATTTATGGCTTCTTACGAAATTCGCTCATTCAAGGGCGGATATTTAACAAAAGCGATGAAAAAACGTGCGTTAATGAAGAAAAAGATGATCAGGCATCATAAGATAAAGGCGAGGCTGAGAGCAGCTTCGCCTTTTTTATATACTATTTTTTATGGCTAGTTCATCATTAGTAGTTTAAGGCTTTGTTTCGATGATTTGTTTTTGGTTTGACTTTTGGATATATAAAATTCATCCAAAGAACGATAAATAAATCATCTGTTTGGAATCGCCATAAACCCTCGTTATTGCTCAAAAAACCCTAAGCTTTAGAAAATTGAGGTTCTAACTTCCAGAAAATATATTAGTGCGCAATATAGGCGTTTTGCCGAAAACTTAAATAAGAAGACGATTAATGAAGTGGTAGCATATGCGAAATCCCTAAAAGAAGAGATGAAGCAATCATCAGTGTCTCTTGAGGTAAACGGGAAGATGTATTTCATTGAATAATGGTTAGAAAAAGGCTTGGAGATCTTATGTCTCCAAGCCTCTTTGTTATTTAAGAATCATAGCGCAGACTACATAATCAGTGATATTCATGTTAAACAAAGAGGCTAATCCCTTATTCATTAAGAATTAAGCCTTTTCTCTTTTGAAAGCTTTATACAAGAATGTATACATATTTGGTTTAGTAAGTATGATTTCTCTGAATTGTCCTTATTTCTCGTATAAAAATCGCATATCTGCTATTTAGTCTAATGCTTTATTTTAGTGCAATCATTACCTATTCATGACATATAATGGTGAATCTTAATTTTTATTTTAAACAATTCGTCATATTAGATAAAACGCTTTTGGTGATTAAGCTTTGATGGCGAACGAAAAGCTACAAAATACCACATAACATTAACGATTAATGTAGCTATGCAAAGTCCTAGTAAAATAGGAAAGCCACCCATTGTTAAAACGACTATGAGTATTACGGAGTTTATAAGCAGTCCTAATCCACAAAAGACTGCCATAACGAATTTCATTACATTCAATCCTACTATATATAGAATTAAAGGGAGGAGATAGGTGGCAAGAGCCATGCCTATCGCTGTCCACATACCCATCGTGCCAAATTTATTAGCACTAGGTCCGGAATTAGCGAGTGGGGAAAGTGAAGCTGTAACCAACAAAGAAGAGAAGAGCAATGCGGAAACCAAAGTCATGAAAATAATACGAGATTTGTTTGTTTCTTTTGTCATAATATGTTTCATTCCTTTCAAGATCGTTCGTAAAATTAAGAGGGTTATAGAATAGTATCCTAAAGTTGAGAACGTCAGCAGTTGTGAATAGCTCCTACATTATTCATTTAGAGTAAGTATTCTATTTTTATATTATAACAAATATATGAAAAAAAGGTTATTTTTGGGTTTATGGTAGATTAATTTAAAACATGTGAAGATGAAAACAGAGTATGTAAGAACATTACATACTCTGTTTTATATTCAATGGATCTTCATTCCTTTTAACATTTGGTTTCAAAAAATGAAGGAGTGAAAATCCAACCACGCCTAAAAGACCAAAAATAATCCAAGGAAAACTCATATCTTTCCAATATTTCGTAAAGAAAGTCCCTGTATAGTTTCCAATAGTAAATCCTAGGGCAAGCGATAGTTGAAAGAAACCAAAATAGGTTGCTGTGTATTGTTCGTTACTAAAGTTTGCTACAGCAATATCCGCATTAGGTAGTACGAGTGTTTCTCCGATAGTAAATAAGATGACACACACCAATAGCCAATATGGATGAAAAGAGATTGGAATGAGAAGGAAAGAAAGTCCCATTAGTAATACACCATACTTTACAAGAGAAAGTACATGATATTTTTTGAAGAGATATTTAAATGCAATCATAAATAAAAAACCTGTAATGGCGTTTATTGTAATGACGAGTCCTACTAAGTCTTGGTCGCGGCTTATATTGTTCATATGAAGCGGTAATGCAACCGTAAGTTGTGTAAACATCGTATAAAAAAACACCATAATGAGTGAAAAAGATAGAAAGAGCTTGTTTTGCATAGCCACTTTTATTCCCGTTAAAAGTTGTGTTTCGTGTACAGTAACATGAAAGTGAGATCTAAGAAGAAAGAATAGGAATGCTAAAAATAACATGAGTAATCCAGTAAATAAGAATGGATATAGTGGATCCAAATGAAGCAATACACTACCTGCAATTGGTCCAATGATTGCTCCGCCATTAAGGAAGAGATTTAAGTATGTAAATGTATCCTTTCTTATATGAGCAGGCTGAGAACCAAAAATAGCACGTGCAGATGGTTCATAGAAAGCCGTTCCAAATCCAATGAATATTGTTGCAAGCATAATAGTATAAAATCCAGAAAATATCCCTAGAGAAAGAAAGCCAATACCTCGTAAAATGGTTCCGGTTATCATCATGATGATATAACCAACCCGATCTGCAAGTATTCCTGTAAATAACGGAAATATTCGAGAGGTAATTGTAAGCGCTGTTAAAATTGTGCCAACTTGCATAGCAGAAAAATGTAAAGAATTAGATAAATAGATAGCTAGAAAAGCCATTACTGCAAAATGACCAAGCGTCATAAAAAAAGTAGAAAATAATACAAAACGAATAGGTAATGAAAAAGATTTCAAAATATCCACCTCTTTTTGTTAACCTCTTATTTATTTTAATGGTTAACATTTTTATGTTATGATTATACTGAAAATAAGAAAAAAGTAAACGATGGAAAGTTGGTGGTGATTTTGAGTAGCAACCAAACTGCACCAGAGATGTTAGAAAGTATAAGAGCGTTTTTAAATACATGGAGAATCCCAAATGAAACGAGAAAACCGGTTGATTTTTTTGAAACAGAAGAAAATGTATATTTGTTTATGAATGAACAATGGAATGAAGAGTTACCTTTTGGTTCAGTGGAGGAAGTAAAAAGTTTCCGCGGCACTATTCGAGAGGCGGTTGAACGGCAGAAGTCGTTAAAGCCGTTGTTCGAGAAATATCCATTACAAGTAATGACTGTGGATGGAGAAGATGGGATTACATATCAAGCAATTGGTGAGGAAAATTTATATACATTTTTATTGCGGATTATTGCTTCTGCGATTGTAAATAAACAGTGGGGAAGATTGAAAGCTTGTCCGGATTGTAAGTGGGTGTTTTACGATCAATCTCGTAACGGTAGTAAACGTTGGTGCGGCATGTACGCTGAAGGAGAAGGGGGAAGAGCTTGCGGAACAATTGCAAAAGTGAAGAGACATCGTGCGAAGAGAAAAGCAAGTTCAAGTTATATCAAATAGCCGAAGCTTGCAGTGCTGCAAAGCTTCGGCTATTCTCTTGCTTTCTAAGTTGAACAGTATGCTATGGTTTTTTCAACTGTACAAGAACGAGTCCATCTGGTAATGTAATTTCTTTTGTTTCTATAAAATTATGTTTCTTATATAAAGCAATAGCAGGTGTATTTTTTTTACCAGTTTGTACAATATAAGGTGTTGTTTCTTCATGGAGTTGAAATAGATGTTGCAATAGTTCCGTTGCAATTCCTCTATGAAAATATGTAGGTGAAACAACGAGGCGATGAATATCAACAACATCATCCTCATATAGAAATGAAATAAACCCAGCTAAATTATCATCAATAAAGTATCCATAAAAGATTTCATTACAATTTTGAATATCAAAAATAGTGTCATACAATCGAGGAATTGAATTGTTTTGAATATACTGTGCTTCAATTTTATATGCGGAAATTTGAACTTCCAAAATTTCTGCAGCTTCTTCAATAGAAGAAGGAGATAATTTTCGTATCAAGTGGAGGCTCCCTTTATGAAAAGAGTGAGAATATAGGATTCTCACTCTTTCGTATAACTAGTTCTAATTTTTTACAAGCAATTCATTGGCATATTGACGTGCCCAGTGATCAGCTTCTAATATCTCTTCTAATGAAGGATTAGCAATATTATGGTGAGATTCTAATGCAGAATAAATTGTTTTTTCAATGTCAAAAAATGAAATCTTGTCTTGTAAATATAAAGCATTTGCAATTTCATTCGCAGCATTTAGTACAGCTGGTTTTGTACCACCAACTTTCCCAGCCTCGTAAGCGTAGTGGAGGCAAGGGAATTTCTCTAAATCAGGTTTTTCAAAATGCAAGCTGCCAACTTCTAATAAATTTAACTTTTTGAAGGAAGATGGTAAACGTGATGGATAGTGGAATGCATATTGAATAGGCATACGCATATCAGGTGCCCCGAGCTGAGCGATAATAGAACCATCTACAAATTCTACAAGAGAGTGAATAATGCTTTCTTTATGAATCATAACATCGATTTTTTCATAAGGAATATCAAATAACCAGCGTGCTTCCATTACTTCAAAGCCTTTATTTAATAATGTTGCAGAGTCAATCGTTAATTTTGCTCCCATTAGCCAATTTGGATGTTTTAGTGCATCTTTCGCTTTGAGCAGTGCCATTTCTTCGCGTGTTTTATCTCTGAATGCACCGCCAGAAGCAGTTACAATTAATTTTTCAATCTCTTTATTATTTTCACCATTTAAACATTGAAAAATAGCTGAATGTTCACTATCTACCGGAATAAGGCGACAATGATTTTCTTTTGCTAATTCCGTAACAATATGTCCAGCCGCTACTAATGTTTCCTTATTAGCAATTGCAATATCTTTTTTTGCTTTTAAAGCTTCAATTGTTGGAAGAAGCCCTGCTACGCCAACGACAGAAGTTAAGACAAGATTACTATCGGGGTGCGTAGCAACTTCAATCAAGCCTTCTTCTCCATATACAACTTTTGTTCTAGTAGAAATTCGTGAGCGCAGTGTATGTGCTAATTCTTTCGTACTCACACTTACAATACGCGGCTGAAATGTATGTATTTGTTGTTCTAGCATATCAATATTTTTATTTGCGCTTAGACCGATAATTTGAAAGTGTTCTGGGTGAGCAGCAACTACATCTAGTGCTGATGTCCCAATCGAGCCAGTTGATCCAAGAATTGAAATGTATTTTACCATAATTAATCCTCCGTAGTTGTATGAATCCTTTCCGTAAACCTTTATCTAATTAGATAAAAAAAGGAAAATTCCTGCACAATAAGACAGAAAGTTCTCTTTTGTGTGAAAAATTGCTGTGGTATAATAAGGAAAATTCAAAAGAAAAAGCGACGATAGAGAAGAGTACATATTTGGAACTTCACAGAGAGCTGATGGTTGGTGGGAATCAGTAAGAGAAAAATATGGAATGGACTCTGGAGCTTCATGCTGAACTGAGTAGGCTATGACGGTTGTTTCGACGTTATTCGAATCGTAAAGAGAGCTATGTAATTGTAGCTAATAAAGGTGGTACCGCGGGAGTCCCTCGTCCTTTTTAGGATTGAGGGACTTTTTTGCGTGATAAAGGAGGAGTAGTTATGAATAAAAATGTTATGTTAACAGGGATTAAACCAACTGGACATCCGCATCTTGGAAATTATATTGGAGCAATTAAACCAGCCTTGCAGCTTTCTAAACAAAGAGAAGGAGAGGCATTATATTTTATTGCTGATTATCACGCATTAAATGCAGTGCAAGATCCAATGAAATTTCGTGAATATACGAAGGAAGTAGCAGCGACGTGGTTATCATTAGGCTTAGATGAGCATGTAATTTTTTATCGTCAATCAGATGTACCTGAAATTCTAGAATTGTACTGGATTTTAGCTTGTCTTACTCCAAAAGGTTTAATGAACCGGGCGCATGCGTATAAGGCAAAGGTCGATCAAAATATAGAAGCGGGAGTAGATGTAGATACTGGTGTAAACATGGGATTATATACGTATCCTATTTTAATGGCTGCTGATATTTTATTATTTCAATCAAACTATGTTCCAGTCGGAAAAGATCAAATTCAGCATGTAGAAATTGCGAGAGATATCGCTACGTATTTTAATAACACGTTTGGTGAAGTATTTGTATTGCCAGAGTATATCATTCAAGAAGAAGGAGCAATTGTACCAGGTCTTGACGGACGGAAAATGAGTAAAAGTTATGGAAATGTTATTCCGCTATTTGAAGAGCCAGAAAAGTTGAAAAAGCTTATTTTCAAGATTAAAACGGATTCATCTTTACCAAGTGAACCGAAGGAACTTGAAACATTATTTATGTTGTATAAAGAGTTTGCTACAGCAGAGGAAGTTACATTAATGAAAGAACAATATGCGACGGGCATCGGCTGGGGTGATGTAAAAAAGAGCTACTTCGAGTTATTAATCGGGAGTTAGAGGAGCCAAGAAAGAAATATGAAATGTACATGAATGAACCACAGTTGCTTCAGGAAGCAATCAAAAAAGGAGCAGAACGTGCAAGAGAAATTGCTAAGAAGAATTTAGTGGAAATAAAAAAACGGATTGGGTGTTAATGTGAAAAGGAAAAGATTTAGTTTCTTTTGTCTTATTAAAAAATAGTTGTAGACCGAAAAGGTGTTTTCTGTACATGAAAGCACCTTTTGTTAACATAAAATCAATGTATCGCAAAACCTTTAAAAGTCCCTTCAGAAGATCTGAAGAACCTTCATTCACATAATCAAGGTTATCGGTAGTTGTCATGCCTGATTGATAATTTTCTAAATATACAAGGAATATGTCAGCTCCCCGTATGTAAGTATATGATCATCGGTAAATCCAAACTCTGTGTAGAATTTCTTACCTGCATCATTTTTAGGGTGTACAGTTAAACGAATACAATGGCAAGAAGGATGCGTATCTTTGATATGCTTAATCAACACTTCTAGCGCAGAGGACCCTAATCCCTTTCTTTGAAATCTTTTATCGATGAAAAAATGAAAAAGCCAAAAGTCTTCTTTGCTATCAGGTGTATAGTGTAGATTAAAGAAACCTACTATTTTCTGCTGATTGTAGATCCCATAAGGTTCGATAATTCTATCGTCTGGTCTAATGTATGCCTTAGCAAGAGCAATAGCAACAGGAGGTGTAACTGCAGCAACAAATTCTTGTTGCTCAATATTTACAGAAAGCCCAAGAGCCTCTCGCCAGTTTTCAGAAGTTATTTTTTTCAAACTTACTTGAGACATGAATGATAACCTCCAGTTTTTACATTTGATTTTTGGGGATCCGGTATCATTTAAATCTCATGAAAATGATGTAGAGTTACATAACGCATCATTATCGAAAATCAAAAATAATGAAATATCCATTACTCACCAGTCTAAATCTTTATTTTATTTAAATTAAGAAAATAAAGAAATCCAATTAGACCAGCGATGTTCAGTTTAAAACATTTTTTTAACTGAACACCTTTTATCTATATACTTTTAAAAAAAGTGTCTAAAATTAATTTATGTAATGATCCCAAATTGGTAGGAAGATTATGAATAGGGAAGAATCGTAAATCTTTTGATTCCTCGTGATCGATACGTAATGTTCCTTCAAAATCACGACAAATATATGTAGCAAGAACACCATATACTTGATCTCCATTTGGGTAAACATTGAAGAATTCTTTCCCAGAAAAATTCTGAAATAGTTCTAAATGTTTAACAAGTAAACCAGTTTCTTCATAGACTTCTCGTTTAGCGGCTTCTTCTAGCGTTTCACCGCATTCAAGTGCACCACCAATTATGCCCCAACAATTGAAATCACTGCGAAGCTGAAGGAGTACTTCATTGTTTTCGTTTAATATAATCACATGTGAACCTATTAAAATGAGTGGACGATTTCCAACTAAGCTGCGCATTTCTTCGACATATCCCATATATACACCTTTTCCTTTGTTTATATTACATACGCGCAAATTGTAAGTATGTTTCGTATGGAGTAAACCTCCGTATATTAATAAAATGTTGGTAGTTCTTTTAACATCACCTCTGCTTGCGATGCTGTATAAGCCAGCTGAATATTATGTACTGATCTAAAATATAAACTACGCAAGAAATTTTTTATATTTGAGCATAGATTACAATATTCATTGATTGGAAGTCTCGCTTTATATATTGGCAGCAAGTTTAGTTTGATGCCAATTGTATCGAATAGCTGCTTTTGCGAGAAACCGAGGGATATCATAGAAAGAAGAGGGGTAATAATGCGCTCATCCTCATCAGAATGATATACAATGGAATAAACGAATATTTTATTTAAAAGGCAATGGGTTAGTTCTTCGTAATATTGTGGCGGTAATTTTGGATTATGAATAAGGGCATCGAAAGCATCTGACGCATGAGCGATGCTATGTGCCCACCCATAAGGTTGTACATACCCTCGCAAATCAATTTCCTGGTTCATATAGTCTACTAATTTTTCTTTTACAGTAAGAATAGTTTCTTGTGTTAAAAAGTTTGTTTTATTATCTGCACATAATATCAACGCAATTAATAATGTTGTAAAAGAACGTGTAAACACACTATTCGTGTTATCAGAAGTGATGCCACAATATAAATATTGTTCTTCTAAAGTTAGCATAAGTAACTTTTCTAATTGAGCCTCATGAAAATAATCACGTGAAATAAGGTGAGAAAAGGTAGAGTAAATCAGTTGATCACGTAAGTATCCGTCTAATGTTCCGATATGCTCTAGCATATGTAAGCTTAATTGATTTAAATCTATATTTTGAGGTAGTAAATATCCGTTTTTCTGAATGGTTTCTAGTAATTGCAGCAACATAATGGTATTCAATGGTGCTCCCCCTCGTTATAGCTTTATCGATAAGACACTCTAGTGTCTATCCCGCATTAACGGGCAGTAAGACCCCTACCTCAAGGTTCAAAAAGAGACGAGAAAGATAGGTGGGGGATAACTGCTGGCATGTGCCCGATTGGGTGGAATTTCCATCAGTAGGGGTGAAAAAACCTACTGATGGAAGTTTCACTTTATAAGAACCTAATTGTTTAGGTTAATCATTGATGACGGATGAAGAAATTCTTTATTAATGGAATCTTTATGTTATAAACATTAAATGTCTAATATTCTACATATTCATAAAAACTCCTGCTCATGCAATAGAAAACATGCTATTTTAAAAATTTTACAGAAAGAGGTTAAAGAATGAACCAATTGGTTAATATGGAACGAGATTTTAAAGTATTAGTAGGAGAACCGCACTATATTACGATTGAAGAAAATAATACAGTTTCCTTTACAAAGGAACAAGTTACAGAGGTTGTACAAGATTGGATAAAAAAAGCATCGGATAAAGGAGTTTTACATTTACATTTCGTTATTTCATCAAAAAGTCCAAATTATACACATTATCAAGAGGTGTTTCAGTGTTTACAATTTCAGCATCAAAAAAGTTGTGTTATGGTACTGAAAGATTTATCTGATGTTACAGATGTGGAAGTTCCGTTTACGCTGAAAACAATAGATGAAGTAGGAGAAGACATATTTAAAACAATTTGGCTGGAATCTATGCAGTTTTCTTTAAATACGAAAGAAACGTTATCTATAGATCAATTATTATATGCTTTTCAAACAGAAATTGGCGGCAGATGGAACGAACATTGTTTAGTCGCCTTTCAAGGAAAAGATCCAGTAGGTGTTATTCTGCCGCATGTAGAGCCAGGTACGGTAGAAGAAGGGAGATTGTTCTATCTTGGTATTGTCCCGAATATGCGTGGTAAACGATACGGGACAAAGCTTCATGAAAAAGCATTATACATTTTAAAAGAAATTGGTGCCTCATATTATGTAGGTAGCACTGACGAAATGAACGATACCATGAAACGAGTGTTTTCTAACAACAACTGTATACAGTTAGGGAAGATAGAGAAATATACAAGGGTGATTAGAAAAGGATAAATAGAGCTCCCCTTCGAAGTACTAAAGAAATAAGTTTAGGGGAGGAATTGTATGTTAAAACAAACATTTAAAAGAATAATTCCTTTATATCCTGAATTTTTATTTCCAGACTGGCATATAGAACACATATCACAACGGCAGGAGAGCGGGAAGTGGGAAACGCTTTGGTTTCAGGTGATAACACCCACAGGAATGTTTCGTGTGAAACAGTTTTTTCTGGATATTATGGAACCAACTTTTCCTGATAGTTGCCTGTGCCAAGCGCAGGGAGAATGTTTTCGATATAACACACTAACATATTGGCGTGGTATAAATTATAAAGGAAATGATAGTTATGTAACTTCTAAGTGGAAAATGCAAATTGAAATTTCTATTGATAATGGAGTTATAGAACAACATCAGATGGAGGAATTTTTGTATGGATTACAGCCATTTGAATTAGAGGCAGCAAAACGACAAATGAAATTACCATTTCACCGTCTAAGCTTTCAGGCTCATATAGAAGATAGTGTAGGCGAAATTAATCGTTGTTCTATATGGTGTTCTCCAGAAGAAAAAGAATTTGTATCATTACCGCTTCTAGTTCCGAGTTCATGGAAGCTAGAGTCTGTTGGTTTTGGTAATCGTGAAACACAGTATATATACTGGGATACAAAAGAGCAGTTATATGCGCTATGGGCATGTCGGCATACAAATTATAGTTATCGTCCTGCATCCTCATGGATCAGAAACTATAGTTCCCCGCAAAAGATTGGAAATTGTGAATATTATACGCATCCACAAAGAGGTACAGTTGTATATCAAGATTTTGGGGATGAACAAATTACTTATGTATTTCGAGGGACGCCGTGCACGTCTTTTGCAAATATACAAGCAATCTTTTCTCTTTAGGTGCAATGTTTGAGATAAGAGTGGAGTATTTACAAGCAGTCGTTAATGAAATTAACATTATTTATGGTTCTGTGGAGCAATATGCTGAACAAGGGATTGGATTTACGAAAGACAAGTTAGAAGAAAGAGAAAATTTAAGGGAGAGGGTCTAAAGAACGATGAAATCGATTTTTAGAATCGCTCTCTTTTTTTCTTCACTTGTAGACAGAGTATGCTTTATGTTATAAGACTCTCATCTCAGGATTTTAGGAAGTTGAAGAAGATAGGTATGGGCTTTCTGGAAATGAGGACGAAGAAATTTTGCGCACTCACATTTTTACGAGATTGATTGTGCAATGGATACAAACAAAACCGATTGCTATGAAAAAAGATGCTAAATCATAGTATTTGTAGTTATTTTAAGAATTGTCAAAACATTTACAAATATATTCACGTTGTTAACACTATAAATAGTATAAAATCTGTAACTAAGGGAGGGGATAGGGACATGCTACTATGGATATTAGTAATATTAATAATAGTAGGATTAACGGTTATTGGAACGGTAATGGTTGGGAAAACTGAGCAAGAAGATTATGGAACTTCGACAAAAGGAAATATAACGAGACTTTCTATCATTTATCTTTGTTTAGGGGTCATTTTAGTAGTTGGAGTAGCTTCGTATATATATTTTTATGGATGAAAAATACGGTGTAGTAGAAAAAATAAAGAAAAGAGAGTGCAACATATAAGCACTCTCTTTTTTGTTTTTGATGGGGATTTTTTAGAGATAATCCTCTTCGTTTTTTATCATTTTTAATAAAGTGAAACTTCCATCAGTGGGGGGTTACTGCCCTTTAATGAGGATAAAGTATGTAAGTTAAAAATGAAAAGTCTAGGATATTAATAATTAATAAATCTAAAAAGTTATAAAAATCTAAAAATGTATTATGCTATAATTAGGTAGTGATTATTGGAAAACCAGGGAAGGAATGGATATTGATGATTGAAATTGTTAATGTATCAAAGAGCTATAATGGTAGTAAATTTGCGGTAAAAAATTTGGATTTAACAGTGCCGAGTGGAGAGATATTTGGTTTTTAGGCCCAAACGGTGCGGGAAAATCAACGACAATTAAGATGATAACGGGTGTTCACTCTCTTGATAGCGGGACGATTTCTGTAAATGGAAAAGACATTACAAAAGAGCCGCTTGAAGCGAAAAAGTTATTTGGGTATGTTCCTGATAGTCCCGATATGTTTTTACGCTTAAAAGGGATTGAATATTTAAATTTTATGGCGGATATGTACGATGTTCCGAAAGATGTGCGGCAAGAAAAGATTCGAACACTAGCAGAACGTTTTAGTTTATACGAAGCATTGTCCGATCAAATTCAAAGTTATTCACATGGAATGCGTCAAAAAATTATTATTATCGGAGTTCTTTTGCATGATCCAGACATATGGGTATTAGACGAACCGATGACAGGATTAGATCCCAAGTCAGCATTTATATTAAAACAAATGATGCGTGAACATGCCGATAAAGGGAAAACGGTATTTTTTTCGACGCACGTGCTAGAAGTGGCTGAAAAGTTATGTGATCAAGTTGCGATTATTAATAAAGGAACACTTCAATTTCGAGGGAATTTAGCAGAAATGCGAGAGCATTTTGAATCTAATGAATCTCTTGAAAAAATGTTCTTGGAGATGACGGAAAATGAATAAGATTTGGATGTTAACAAAAATATTATTAAAAATGAATTATGCCGACATGTTAACCGATAAGAAGAAGCGTGCTGTATATTTGTTTTCATTTTTGGGCCTTATGTGTGTTGGATTTTTGTTTATAGGTCCGCTTGCATATGGAATGTATGAGGGATTAAAACAAGTTGGTCAGGAAAACTTACTTATTGGCATGGGGTTAGCGATTGGAAGTATATGGGTGTTTGTGGTTAGTATTACGACCATTTTAACAGTATTTTATTATAATGATGACGTTGAAATGTTATTACCATTACCACTTCAGCCATCCCATATTATTACTGCAAAGTTTATTACGGTTTTAATTACACAATATGTGATGGCTTCTTTTGTTTTATTTCCAATCTTTATTGTGTATGGGTTGCAAAGTAATGCTTTTATTACATATTATGTATACGCTCTAATTGTTTACATATTTTTCCCAATTATTCCGTTAGTTCTCGCTTCGCTTCTCATGACAGTAATTATGCGTTATACAAATATCGCAAAAAATAAAGATCGAAGTAATATGTTAATGGGTTTATTTACTTTGTTGATGATTGTAGGCATTAATGTATTTATTCAATGGAAAAATAGAAGTGCTGCTTCCGGACAAATGACAGCAGACTATTTTGTAAATAATCAATCTTCGTTTCTAGTAGAAATGACAAACTATTTTCCGACAACATATTTTGGGGCAATGGCGTTAATAGAAAGTGTTTCGTGGAAAGGAATTTTATATTTACTTCTTTTCGCTGCCATTTCATTCGCGTTTTATGTACTGTTTTTCTATGTTGCGGAGCGTACATATTTAAAAGGAGTTATTGGACTTTCGAATAGTACTGCGAAAAAAGAAGTGATTTCTTTTGAGAATTTTAATAAAGCTACTATACAAAATTCACATTGGAAAGCATATGTGAAAAAAGAGTTTCGTATTTTGTTTCGCACGCCACAATTCTTTATTAACTGTATTGTGCAAACATTTGTTATGCCAATTATGT
Source organism: Bacillus sp. EA-CB0995 (assembly GCF_055814245.1). Classification (NCBI taxonomy): domain Bacteria; kingdom Bacillati; phylum Bacillota; class Bacilli; order Caryophanales; family Bacillaceae; genus Bacillus; species Bacillus sp. EA-CB0995. The sequence goes on from NZ_CP169269.1 coordinate 2,257,747, forward strand.
TTTTCTTTATTATTTTTGTGCAAGACGGCAACTTAGCTTGGTTAAATAAATTTGCAAAAGATAGTGAAACGGCAAGTCTTGCGCTTGGTCTTGCTTTTTGTGCAGGTATGTTTTTAATGGGATCAAACGTTATTGCGACAACATCTTTTTCAAGAGAAGGTCGCACTTGGTTTATCAATCGCTATTTACCAGTCAAGGCAGACGGCATTTTCTTTGCGAAAGTATTTACAGCTTGGCTCATTAATACCACTATTTTAGCTATCTTTGGTCTTGTGCTTATCATTATAGGTGGTGTGTCGCCAGTATTTATCTTACTTTGGTTCTTGCTTTGTGCAAATGGGTTATGGTTAAACAATTTAATTGGCACACGCTGGGATGCACAAACAGCTGATATTCATTGGGATTCTGAACAAAAAATGTTTAAAGGTCGTTATACTACGCTTTGGAATTGGCTTGTTAATGTATTATTAGTTGGTATTACTGTTGGTGGAGTATGTGCGTTATTTTTCTTATTAGGAATTGGAATGTGGGGTATGTTTTTAAGTATCCTAGTTATTTTTACTATTGTAAATGTTATTGTATCTCGTAGTTTACAACTGGGTGCTGAACGTATCCTAGCAAATATTAAATAAATTGTAAATCCTCTGTTACTATACAGAGGATTTATTATATGAGGGGAAGAAGTCGCTATGAGGAAAATTGCAATTGTCACAGGTGCAACTCGGTTAAATGGTATTGGAGCAGCGGTTTGCAAAGAATTAGCTCAGAAAGGGACAGATATCTTTTTTGCTTATTGGCCTCGCTATGATAAAACAATGCCTTGGGGGATGGAAAGAGATGAACCGTTTTTATTAAAAGAAGAAGTTGAAAGTTTTGGCGTACGTTGTGATATGGCTGAGATTAATTTGGCGCAGTCTTATGCACCGAACCGTTTGTTATATAGGGTATCAGAACATTTCGGAGAGCCGACAATTTTAGTAAATAATGCTGCGTATTCTATAAATGCAAATTATGATTCAATCGATGTGGAAAAGTTAGATTCGCATTATACAGTAAATATAAGAGCGCCGATTTTGTTAAGTACACTATTTATGAAGTACTTTACAAAAGAAAAAGGCGGAAGAATTATTAACCTTACGTCGGGGCAATCATTAGCGCCGATGCCAGATGAACTTGCATATGCCGTAACAAAGGGGGCTATCGAAACATTTACAGCTTCAGTTGCACCTGCTGCTGCGAAAAAGGGGATTACAGTAAATGCGGTTAATCCAGGACCAACCAATACAGGGTGGATGAATGAAGAAATGAAACAATATCTTGCAACAAGGTTTCCAACAGGAAGAGTTGGGGAGCCGAAGGATGCAGCTCAGTTGATTGCTTTTTTAGTAAGTGAAGAAGCAGCATGGGTAACGGGGCAGGTTATTCATTCGACAGGAGGATTTTATCCCGCATTAACGGACAGTAAGACCCCCACCTCAAGATGAAGAAAAAAGCGAAGAAGATAGGTGGGGGTTAACTGTCCGTAAAAGCCCGATTGGTTCAACTAACCATCAGTGGGGGATGAAAAAACCGCCACTGATGGAAGTTTCACTTTATTGAGAAATTTGTGTTTGTAATAAATAATAAAAAGGAATTTTTGTAAGAATATAGAAAACTATTTGGGAGGTGAAATTGTAATTTTAGGAGGCTTATTATGAATTTGAAAAAAATATCGATTGCTTCATTGGCGATTGGAGCGATGCTCTCCATTACAGCTTGCGGTACCTCGACAGAAAAAGATCAAGCAAATCAAAGTAAAAAGGAACAAACAAACGCTCAAGAAGAAGCGAAAACAACAAGTGCAGACCAAACAAATACGAGTAAAAATGAGGAGAAGGACTCAAAAACAACAAGTGCAGATGGGAAAACTGAAGCGACATCAACGAATACAGAACAAACGAAAAATGAGAAAAACGGAACAAAAGAAACAAAATCAACAAATGCAAAGCAAAATGCTAGTATGAAAAGTGGAGTAACAGAAGTTGTACAGTTAATAGAAGAAGTGGACAAGCAATTGAAAGCAAATCCGAAACAAGAAACTGTAAATAAACTAGGAAAGCAGATTGCTGATAAATGGGATGTAGTTGAGAAGGAAGTTGAAACAAAACATCCATCCGATTATAAAACAATCGAACAAAATTTATACCCACTAATTGTTGAAATGGAAAAACAAAAGCAGGATTTAAAAAAGTTAAAAACGTTAACTACGAAAACAAAGCAAGATTTAAATCAATTTTTGAATAAGCTTTAATAAAAAATGAAGATGAAATTAAATCTTATCTTATATATAGCCTTTGTAATAAAAGGAGAAACGTAGCAGATGTGTACGTTTCTCCTTTTATGATTAGTTGCAACAAATACATAACACAACTTTTTAATAAAAAATATGGTATGTGAGAGATTGGTGCGATTAACGATATAAATATTGTTTTAACGTACCATTTTCAATACAAGCAAGAGGTATATTTTGTTCAGTTCCTTCCTTCATATTTCGTAAAACCGCTACATTGTTATTTATTTCTTCTTCACCGACAATAAGTACATGGGGAATGTTTTCTTTGTTTGCATAGTTAAGGGCACGTTTTAATTTACGATTTGTTAGTTCAAGTTCTACTTTTAAATTTTCATTTGTTCGCAATGTGTGTGCAATTTTTAAACATTTTGCCTGCGTTCCGAGTGGAATGACAAAGATATCGACAGAAGAGGAGGCACGTTCTTTTTGTATAAGAGTAGTATAAATGACGTCTAAACCAAAGGAAATTCCAACTGTCGGATAAGATTTATTATCGCTTCGAAATGCACCAATAATATGATCATAGCGACCACCGCTACCAATGCTAGAGGCAATACTACCATCCGTTAAAAAGATTTCATAAATCGTTCCGGTATACATTGTGAGACCTCTTGCGAGAAAAGGAGAAAATACTGTATTAGATTCAATCCCAAGTTCAATTAAGTATTGCTTAAGTTCTTGGAGTTCAGTAACGCCTTCCTTTACAAGTGGATCAGAGAATGTTTTATCAAATTCAGAGAGCTGCATGGATATACATGTTTCCAACGTCTTACATAATATATCAATTGTTTCGTTTTGTAATCCTCGATTTACTAAATCATTTCTTACACCTTCAATGCCGATTTTCTCAAGTTTATCTACAGATAAAATAACATCTTGTATTTGTGATTGAGGGATTTGAATAGCTTGTAATATTCCTGTTAATAGCTTACGGTTGTTATATTGAATAGTTACATCTAGGTTTAATTTGTTAAATATATCGAGTGCCATTACCATTAATTCAGCTTCCGCTATAACGGATTCAACTCCAACAATATCTACATCGCACTGTACAAATTCTCGAAATCTTCCTTGTTTAATTGGACCATTACGAAATACCTTCCCGATTTCATAACGTTTAAACGGAAGACGGATTTCTGGATTCATAGCTACAACTTTTGCGAAAGGAATTGTTAAATCATAACGCAGTGCAAGTTCACGATTGCCTTGATCACGAAGGGTATACATTTCCTTTAAAATTTCAGCACCTCCTCCATATTTATAAGCCATTAAATCGTACATATTCAAAATAGGTGTTTCTAATGGCTTACAGCCGTAAGCTTCAAATGTTTCTTCACAAGTCCGCTTAATTGTATTACGCAGTACTTGTTCTTCTGGTAAATAGTCTTTTGTTCCTTTTACGTTTTGTAAGTTCATGTTTATCACTCCTTTTTGAAATAAAAAAAGCTATGTAGGTATAAAAATACCCACATAGCTTTATAGTCGCTTCGTGGGTAACAGGAATAGCCCTGTACCCACGAAGAAAAATTCTTCGGATACAAGGCGTTATATATGATGATGAAGTTGGAAAGAAGTATTACGTTTTAACATAAGCAATCTCTCCTTAAATTTTTTTATATCATACCAAAATTAATTTGAATTATCAAATATTTTTTAACCTGTTACTTAAGGGCATTAAGCTCTCTGCTGATAAAAGCTACACTTTTTTAAAGTTTGAGGTATGGAAAAGTTTAGTGAGGATGAAAAACCTGCCTCATGTATGAGACAGGTTTTTCATGAAGTAATCGATGTAAGTGTTCCATTACTTATTTTAATAAAGTCTGCACCATCAATAAAGATTTGTAATCCTCTTTTTCCAGCGCTAATACTGATTGGATTTAAATTTGCAGCAGATTCGTCAATAAAGAGCGGGTAATTTTTTTCACACCAAGCGGTGAAACGCCGCCACGTATGTATCCTGTTAATCCTAGTATTTCCTTCATTGGAACCATCTCTACTTTTTTATTTTTACTTGCAGACGCTAATGCTTTTAAGTTGAGTTCTTTATGTGAAGGTATACAAGCCATAATTACCCCAGTTTTATCTCCTCGAAGGACAAGTGTTTTGAAGACTTGTTCTAATTGTAAATCAACTTGCTCAGCAACATGTTTTGCATCTAAATTCTCTTCGTCCCACTCATATTCATGTATTGTATATGGAGTTTTATGCTTATCTAATAAACGACAAGCGTTTGTTTTACTACTCATTTTCCACACTTCCTTTTTTGGTTCTTATTTTTAGTATACAAAATTTTGCAAAATAAGACAGGGAAAATGAGAAAGGACAAGAATATGTAACATATATTTTGAAAAGGAAAGAGGGAAAAAGATGTGGAGAACAACTGATCTTTATGATGCATATGAAACTGAAGTGGAAGTATGTAAGCCTCTGTTTCAATCATATGGAAAGAAAAAGCAGTTTCATGGAAAAATTGCAACGGTGAAAGTAAAAGATGATAATGTACTTGTGAAGCAAGCGCTAGAAACGTTACCTGAGGGTACAGTATTAGTTGTGGACGGAGAAGGCTCAACAAATTGTGCGTTACTTGGTGATAATTTAGCAAACATTGCAAAGGAACGAAATTTAGCAGGTATTATTATATATGGCTGTGTTCGTGATTGTGTAGAGCTTAGTAAAATTGAGCTTGGTATTTTAGCGATTACAACGATGCCAAAGCGAAGCGTGAAAGAAGGGAATGGAGAAACAAATATTCCTGTGTCCTTTGGAGGGGTTTCTTGGATTCCAGGAGATTATGTCTATGTTGATGAAGATGGTGTGATTCTAAGTAAAAAGAAATTCACCATGAGTCATGATGTGAAGAAAAGGAAATTCGAATGTAAATAATGATAGAAATATTTTCAGATACAAATGCACATCAATATAAGGCTTTAAAAAGAGCGTTACAAGAATATTGGTATTCTTAAAAAGCAAATACGAGAAATGATAGACAAAAAAATATAAAAATAGTAAAATAGTACAGAATTTTGTAATATTGTGAATTGTATAGGAGCATAGTGTTTCACTAGGTAAAAAAGAGGAAATTCGGCGGAGTTTCAATGTTATTCCGCTACTGTAAATGAGAAGACTTTTTGCGTTTTTTCCGGAAAATGTAAAAAGTCATTGTTTCATAAACGGGGTACCTTGCCTATGCAAATACAATAACCTATGGAGATAGAGGTGCTGTGCATCCGTTGAACGCTTGTTTGAAGCGTGTTTATGCGCGCCCCTTTGAGGGTATTTTTTTATGCGATTTTTAGGAAAGGGAGGAATAAATAGTATGGCAAACATGAAAAAATGGTTATTCATGTCATTCATGACGATTGCATTCGTTTTCTTGTCTTTTGCAAATACCGTACATATTGCCTTTGCTGAAGGCAAAACAGCAACGTTAGCAATTGTTGGAGATTCACAAAAAGGGATTATGCTATGTCCAAAAGAAGTTGCAATTCAAGAGGGAGAAACAGCCTATAGTTTACTGCAAAAAGAAATGGGGAGTAAAGTAACCGCAGAAAACACGAAGTATGGTGTATACGTTAAAGGCATTGATGGATTAATGGCTAGTGAAACGAGCGGTTGGTCTTATGAAGTGAATAACAAATCACCGATGGTTGGGGCAGATAGCTATAAGCTAGAAGCTGGAGATGTTGTAGCTTATCGTTTTGTTTTAGACTGGAACAATATGAGTCAACAAACTTTGCAGCAAGTGTTAGATGAACTTGGTACATGTAAGAAACAGCCTGATACAGACAAACCAGGTACAGACAAACCTGATGCAACAAAACCGCAAGAACCTACAACAGGTGATGTAACGAAGAAAGTTGATGAAGCAATTGTAAAAACTGCTCAAAAGATGATGAAAGATGGTATAGATAGTGACTGGGTAGTGATTGGTCTAGCTCAATCAGGTCAAGAAGTTTCTAAAGAGATAAAATCAAACTATTTACAATCATTAACAGAGCGTATTAAAGAGAAGGAAAATAACTTTTCTTCCACTGAGTTAGCACGTACAATTTTAGCAGTTTCAGCGGTAGAAGGTGATCCAACAAATATTGCTAATAATAACTTAATTTCAAAATTATATAACCTTGAGAAAATAGATTCTATTACAGGATATACTTTTAGTTTACTTGCATTAGATACAAAAAAATATGACGTGCCAGCTGATGCGAAATGGAACCGCGATACATTAGTAAATGCAATTTTAAAATCACAGCATACAGATGGCGGCTGGGCGTATATGGGGAAATTAGAGGAACCAAGTGATGCTGATGTAACTGGCATGGTTTTCTCAGCATTAGCACCATATCAAGATCAAGCGGAAGTAAAGCAAGCATTAGATAAAGCGAAGCAATATTTAGCGAGTATACAGACCGATAAAGGTGGATTTACATCCGGCGGTGTAGAAAATGCCAACAGTGTAGCAGAAGTTGTTCTTGGGCTTACAGCAGCTGGCATAGATCCAACAAGTACTACATATACAAAAAATAATCATAATGCGGTTCAAAATTTACTATCTTATCAATTAGAGAATGGTGGATTTAAATGGTTGGCAAACGATACTGAGGAAGATAGTATGGCAACTGAGCAAGCGATGTTAGCACTTGTTCAGTATAAGAACTATTTAAATGGTAAAGGGTCTATTTTCGATTGGACAAACGCTTCAACACCAACCAATGAAGGGGATAACTCAACGGAAGAGCCGAAGCAACCAACTGGTGATGAGCAATCTGTAACAGAGGAACCTCAAAAACAAGCGGATAAACAGTCAATTGTAGCTGTAGAAGATCAAGCTGAACAAAAGGAAGCGAAAGTAGAAAAACATAGTTTACCAGAAACAGGTATGTCTCGATTAAATACTGCTATGCCAGTTGCATTTGGCGTACTGTGCATTGGCGCTGCATATGTATTATGGAGAAGAAAAGCGGCTTGACAAAATTAGGAGCAAATATTTGCTCCTAATTTTATTGCGAAAGGTGTGAGAAATTATGAAAATGCTGAAATGGCTTGTGTTGTTTGTTTTCTCATTTAGTTTAATCACTGGGTGTAGTCAAAATGAGGTAAAGACAGATAAAAAGACAGACGCAAAACAAACAGAGCAAAAAGATGAAAAGAAACAGGAACAGCAATCTTCAGAAGAACAGAAACAAGAACAGAAACAAGAAGAGAAATCTCAAGAAGAAAAAGCTGCAGATTCAAAATCTATCGAACAAAATCCAGCGCAAAAACAAAACGTAGAACAATCACAAAATCAAGAGCAAAAAGCACAGTCTCAAGAAAAATCTAAAGTTGTAAATGAGCCGAAAGAAACGCCGAAGCAGGAAAATGTACAACAAACAGCTGAAAACCAACAGTCTGTACAGGGTCATTCTGAAGGGACTCCTTCACCGGTACAACCTGCTCCAGAGCCAAAAACGGAATCACAACCACAACAAGAGGTAAAGACGGTTACGATATCCGTACGTGATGATCAAAGTACGATCTTAGGGGGAACGGAAGTAGAACTTCAAGAGGGAGATACTGTTTTTAAGGTATTAGCTCGTACAATGAAGCAAAAAGGGATTCAAATGGAAGCTAGTGGATCTGGAAGTAGCGTATATGTTCGCGGGATAAATAACTTATATGAAAAAGATAAAGGCGACCTAAGTGGTTGGATGTATAGTGTAAATGGAGTTAATGCCAATATAAGTGCGGGCAAGTATAAAGTGAAACAAGGAGATAAAATTGAATGGTTTTATGCGTTAGATTATAGGAAGGAAAATCGGTAACAAGTAATGAGATTAGCGTTTTCTTCTATGCATCCACTTGTCAATTTTTTGTATTATGTAGGGGTGATTATACTATGTATGGTATGTCTTCACCCTGTTTTTTTAATTGGTGCAATTTGTATGATTCTTATATTAAATATTATACAAGGTAATGGAGAAAAATTGAGAAAAATGTTGCCTAGTATACTTCTATTCGCTTTTATTATTATGATAGCTAATCCGTTATTAACACATCGAGGCAGTACGATTTTATTTTATATTGGTTATAATCCAATTACATTAGAAGCTGTAACATATGGATGCACAATGGCGTTATCGTTGGTTGGTATTATGTTTACGTTTACTTCTTATAATGAAATGATATCGAGTCATAAGTTTTTATATTTATTTTCCCGTATTTCTCCGAAAGTAGCATTGCTTACAATGATTACAGTTCGCTTCGTACCTTTATTTATGAGACGTCTCACCAATATTACACTTGTGCAAAAGACAAAAGGAGTTCAAGTGGATGCGGGTTCTCTGAAAGAAAGGGCACAGAACGGCATGAAGCTTTTGCAAGTATTATTAGTTTGTTCATTAGAAGAAGCCCTTCAAACCGCTGATTCTATGCAGGCACGAGGATTTGGAGTGACAAAACGAAGTACATATATTCGATACCGTATGGAACATAGAGATTGGCTTGTCCTTACTTTGTTAGTAATTTTATTTGTATATTGCCTTTTCGGAGTAAGTATAGGATATGGTGTTTTAACGATTTATCCAAAAGTAGAATCACTCCTTTTGCAACAAAATGATCTGTTTTTGTTTATTCCATTTCTAATGTATATAAGTCTACCAATTTTAGTAGAAGGGAGGGAGTGGTTATGGTGGCGCATGCAGAAATAAAACAACTTTCATTTACATATTCAGACGAGGAGTCTGCCGCTTTATGTAATGTATCTTTATCGGTTTCCCATGGAGAATTTGTCGTGTTAGCAGGACGTTCTGGTTGCGGCAAGACGACGTTATTAAAACATTTCAAAAAAGAACTTCTCCCAATTGGAATGAGAGAAGGCAGCATGTATTATGATGGAGAATCTTTACATACAATACCAGACTTATTATCGGCTCAAGAAATTGGCATGGTGTTTCAAAACCCAGAGAATCAGCTTGTGATGGATACTGTTATTCAAGAACTTGCATTTTCTCTTGAGAATGTCGGCTATGAAACAACGGTCATTCAAAAAGAATTGCTGAATTAATCAGTTTTTTAGGGTTTCAAGATATGTTGCATCAATCTGTACATACGTTATCTGGAGGGCAAAAGCAGCTTGTAAATTTAGCTGCTGTACTTGTTTTACAGCCTAAATTGTTGCTATTAGATGAACCGACAGCACAGCTAGATCCAATTGCAGCAAAAGATTTTTTAGGACTATTGAAACGAATTCATGAAGAATTAGGAATTACAATCATTATGAGTGAACATCGTTTAGACGAAGTGGTTCCTCTGGCAGACCGAATCGTTTTTATGGATGAAGGTACAATTGTTTATGATGGAAATCCAAGTGAAGTAATTCTAGAAATGTGGAAAGTAGAAGAGTTTCGTCCATATATCCCGCAAATTCCACGTTTGTTTTTAGAATGGAAGGCTGAACACGTTCCGTTTACAGTACGTGATGCACAGAAACAAATTTCCTCTATTTTAAATGAATTTCAGTATGATATACCATCGCAGCATACAGAAAAGGTACATGTATTATTACAAGCAAAACACGTTTCATTTCAATATGAAAAGCATGGACCGTTTATTTTGCAGGATTTGATGCTGACGGTTAAACAGGGACAATGGACAGCGCTTGTTGGGAAAAATGGTACTGGGAAATCAACGTTATTAACGCTTTTAGCAGGATTACATAAGTGTCGCAGAGGAAAAGTAGTTTGGGAAGGAAAGCCCATTCATAAAACGGAAGTGAAAGAGCGCTTTAAAAAATCGGTTATGTTTCGCAGCACCCTTACTACCATTTTACACATGATACTGTTTGGGACGAGCTTTTTATCCGTGCGCAACAATTATATAAAAGAGAAGCGAATGAAAAAGTAGAAGAAATGCTTCGGAAGTTTTCAATCTTGCATATTCGTAATCGCCATCCGCATGATTGTAGCGGCGGAGAACAGCAATTAATTGCTCTTTGTACAGTGTTATTGTCAAAGCCAAATCTATTATTACTAGACGAACCGACAAAGGGATTAGATCCAGGGAAGAAAGAACAGCTGGGCAAGTTGTTTCAGCAATTACAAAGAGAAGGAACGACGATTGTTATGGCGACGCATGATATTGAATTTGCAGCGAAATATGTAGATAACTGTATCATGTTATTTGATGGGAAAATTATTATGGAAGACACACCGGCACGTTTTTTTAGTGAGAACTTTTTTATACAACATCTGTTAATCGTTTTATTCGTAAACAACTGCCGTATGCTTTAACATGGGAGGATGTGTTTGAGGCGTGTCCAAAAGATATGCTGGTATAGTTGTAGTCGTTTTTTTAGTGTTGATTATTACACTTATATTTACGTCTTTTGTGACGGATCAATATTATATATGGTGCAGTCTGTTCCTTTTAATTGTGATTATGTTGCCATTTTATGTGCGTTTTGAGAAAAAAGCTTTTGTTTCGCGTGAAATTGTACTTGTAGCTGTCCTAGCGGCAATTGCTGCGATTAGCCGCGTTCCATTTTCTATCATTCCGAGTGTACAACCAACTTCGTTTGTTATTATTGTATCAGCAATTGTATTTGGTAGTGAGACAGGTTTTCTTATCGGTGCAACAGCTGCGTTAGTTTCTAATATATTCCTAGGACAAGGACCTTGGACCCCATGGCAAATGTTTTGCTGGGGTATGATGGGTTTTTCAGCAGGACTGCTGCGTCATACGTGGATGATGAAAACATTATGGGGAAGAGTTCTTTTTGGATTTATTGCAGGATTTGCTTTTAACTGGATTATGAATTTATGGTTTCTTATTGGTTTTTTGAAAGAACTAACATGGGATACTTTTATAAAGGCATACATTACAAGTTTTTATTTTGATCTTGCACATGCGCTTTCAAATGTATTTTTTCTTTTGGTGTTTAGCACATCTTGGATTAAAATATTGGCACGCTTTAAGAAGAAGTACGGTATATTAGAATAAGAGAATGCAATATACGTTTTCTCAAGTAAATAGAGAATAAATTTTTTTATAAGGCATAAATATATACTGTAGGATCGCGACTTACATATTCGTTCGCCTTTTGAGACACTTCTTACATGATGTAAGGGGTGTCTTTTTTATTTATAAGTAAGTGTATTTCTAATTAACTATTTAGGTATTAGAATCCAATTCATACTTTGTTTCTCATACTATGGTACTACACTCATAGATAGAAAGATGATACAACAGATGGATGTTGCAATAATGATATATCTATATACTGGTAGTGATAAAGAGAGTGATATTTCAGATTTCCCCTTTTGTATATAAATTCCCTATCGGAAAATTGAGTAAAAACAAGGTGGGAGATGCGTGATAACTGTTGGCTTGGCATAATCGCTGCAACTAATTAACGTATGGGGAAAACGCCCATTTCCAGCAGTTGGAATTTATTGCATTAGTACGAAGAAGGGATGTAAAACATGATAAAGAGTATATATGAAACACATTTACATGTAAGGGATTTAGAGAGAGCAGTTGATTTTTACCAAAATAAACTTGGATTAAAGCTAGCGAGAAAATCACCTGAAAGGAAAGTGGCCTTTTTTTGGATAGGAGAAGATAGACGACAAATGCTGGGATTATGGGAAGTGCCAACAGATGCTTATATTCAGCTCAATCATTTCGCTTTCGAGGTAGAATTGAATTTCTTAAAACAGTCCAAAATATGGCTGGAAGAGAGAGGGATAGAAGTGATTGGAAGCCAAGGAAAAGGGAATCAAGAACCCATTGTCCAAAGCTGGATGCCGGCAGCGAGTGTTTACTTTCTCGATTATGATGGAAATAAGCTGGAGTTTATTTCTTTATTATCAGATGAACCAAATGACCTTGGATATGTACCATACTTAAGTGAGTGGGAAAAAGAAGTTGCTAATCGAAACGTTTAAAAACAAAATTCTAATGGTGTAGAATTTAAAAATATGGAGCTACGGTGTTATAAAATTACTTTTCTATGAATCAATTGGCGAGTTCAATAGGGTTGATCCTTTCTTTAGCATGTTTAACCCACAAAATGTTTAATTATAGACAAAGTTTCCTCAGAAACAGCAGGATTGATTATATATAATAAACATTGAGAATGATTTTCGAAGTTGAGGTGTCTATATGATAAAGCCAGTGATTCCAAAACAACATGGTGCATGGGCGATGCTTCTTATCCCATTTTTGCTTAGTGCTTTAATTGGCAAAGCGACATGGCAGCACATACCACTTTTTTTAGCATGGCTATTTGTCTATCTAGCAACATATCCCTTTTTGATGTATATGAAACAAAAGCGACAAAAACGCTATTTACACTGGACGCTCATTTATTTTAGTCTTGCTATTTTGTTTGGTATAGTTCCACTTACATACGAATGGCGTATTCTTTTTTTGCAATATATATGCTTCCATTATTTTTTGTAAACATTTTTTTTGCGTGTCAAAAGAATGAGCGAGCACTACTGAATGATGTTAGTGCTATTATCGTTTTTTGTATTGGCGGAATGATCAGTTATTATTTCACAATGAAAACAATTGATGAAACAGCATGGCTAATCGCACTTGTTTCATTTTTATACTTTCTGGGAAGCACGTTCTATGTGAAAACGATGATTCGAGAAAAGAAAAATCCAACATATCGTTGGATTTCATGGGGATACCATTTATCACTTGTAGTTGGTACGTTCATTGTGTCTCCTTGGTTTGTCATTGCGTTTATTCCAAGTTGCATTCGCGCTATTGTGTTATATGGTAAAAAAGTAACTGTTTTAAAAGTTGGTGTGTGGGAAATCGTCAATTCAGTTTATTTTTTCATTGCTACTACAGTATTATTTCAATTTAAGGGTTGATATTAAATTAATGAATAAAAAGTAAGCATGATTCATACGTGCTTACTTTTTATTGTTAGGAATTGTTTATCTCGCATTAACGGGCAGTAAGTCCCCCACCTCAAGATTTTGAGAAGATTGAAGAAAGTAGGTGGGGGATAACTGCCCGTAAAAGCCCGATTGGTTCAACTAACCATCAGTGGAGGATGAAAAAACCCCCACTGATGGAAATTTCACTTTATTCTTGAGATAAAATATTTGCCGTACTATCGCACTGTTGCAGCGCATGTTGGACAGCTTGTAAAGATTGTTCAATACGTTGACGATTATCTGATTTCTCGACTGTTTGCAAGGCGCTTTGTAAACAGTTTTTTGCTTCATGTAAAGCTTGGCAAGAATCTTGAACATGACCACGTGCATTTTTTTGCATGATTGCACCTCCTTTGGTCTATACATTTGTAGTATGAGCAAAACGAAACAAAATATAATAGTTTTCAAAAAATGAATCCTGATAATTCTTATAAGAATTGACTTTTTTGGTTATATTCGTTATAGTGAGGGTTAAAGTGAATATTTTCTTATCCAGAGAGGTGGAGGGACTGGCCCGATGAAACCCAGCAACCGCAATGCAGGTGCTAATTCCAGCAGAACATTTTTGTTCTGAAAGATAAGAAGGAAGAGATATGTTCCGCTTCTTCTTATCGAAGAGGTTTTTTATTGCAAAAAAACCGATAATGAAAGATGGACAACGAGAAGAAAGGAGTGGACATAGCTGTGACAATCGAGAAATATATTACATTGCGAAGTGCAATTTACGAATATATGGAAGAACAAGAAGAGCCGATTACGTTATTGGATATTCAAGAGTATATTGCTTCTGAACATAAAGGGAAATTTGCGAAAAAGATGCTTCAGCAATTTTATTTATTACGGTTACTTGATGAATTAAAACTGGATGGGAAAATTACTTTAGCAGAGCCACACAAATATATAGATGATAAGGGGATTTACTACATAGTAAAAGAGAGAAGAGGGAGTTGATCTCTCTTTTTTTATGTTATAATTTATTTGAAAATTCACTCACTTTTGAGGTATGTAGATAAAAAGACTGTACTATGCAGTCTTTTTACAAGGAAATGGTGCTGAGTGTGTAGTGTTCAAAAATTAAATGTGCCCCGAAAGATGGGCGTTCTCGGCTAACAAATAAAAAAGACACCATCGCCGAATAGGTGTCATTGCTTTTGTAAAAGGGGCTTGCCCTTTGACATATATTAGAATAGCATGTGAATCCAATAAAAGTCAAAAGGAAATTTAAGGAAAGGTGTTGTTTACAATGAACATATTGATTGTATACGCGCATCCAAACCCGTCAAGTTTCAACGCTGCTATTTTGAAACATGTGGAACAAGGATTACAAAAAACAAGTCACTCTGTAGCCGTTCTTGATTTGTATAAGGAACAATTTAATCCTGTTCTAACCTTTAACGAGACAAAAAAGAGAAGAGATTTAGTGCATGAGGAAGAAACAGGGGAATATAGGGAATTAGTTGCAGAGGCAGATTACTTCATTTTTATTTACCCAGTTTGGTGGTGGAGTATGCCGGCGATATTAAAGGGATTTATTGACCGAGTATTTGTTTCAGGTTTTGCTTACAAATATGAAGGGATAATGCCTAAAGGATTACTTACAGGAAAACAAGCATGGGTGATTTATACACTAGATTCTCCTTTATGGTACGCTGCACTTTTATACCGATCAGCTGAATGGATTGTAATGAAGAAAGGAATATTATACTTTTGTGGGATACGTAACATAAAGCGTTCTGTATTTCAATCTGTGAAAAATAGTAAACAAGAAAAAAGAGAGAAATGGCTGCAAAAGATATATGAGAAGGCGGCAAAATTATGAAAAATAAGGAACAGATTTATAAAATTATGAGTGTATGTAAAAGAGAAGATGATTTGTTTTATTCTTATCTTTCTTGTTTATTTAGGATAAAAGAGAATAGCAAGCAATTTTCTAAAGTTAAACAAGAAGTGCGGGAAGAGTATCTTATAAGAGGTATTTGTGAGAGAGAAGTAGACATTTTAGTAGAACAAAACCAACAAGTTGCAGATTTGTATATACCTAAGTTGCTTCGATGGGAATTTTTACAGGCAAACGTCTATTATATAGAAGACTTGTGTTCGATGGTATTTCAGTTAGAACCTTTGTGTTTCTCAGAAGAACAATGGGAAAATGTAATTACGATCATAGAGAAAGAGCTGCCATAAGACAGCTCTTTTTGTAACAAAAACTTCGAAAGTTAAAGCCTAATTGGAGGTTCTTTTTTGTAAGTGTTTTGCAATTTGTAAATACATATCACTATATGCGGATTGTATTTCTCCGTTATGATTAGCATTTGATGAAAAATGAACGATAACCATATTTGCAGTTGGATCAATATATAAGCATTGTCCATAACTCCCAAGTACTTCGAAGGCATCATGTTCATTATGGGGAATCCACCATTGATTATGATAAGAATATGCTTCACCATCTCCAACTGGAAGTTCGTATTTTTTAATATTCTTAATTTCATCAATGATAGAAGAAGAAATAATTTGCTTTCCGTCATATACGCCATTGTCCACAATCATTTTTCCGAACCTTGCCATATCTCGAGCGGTTGCATTTAATCCTGCGCTGGCTTGTTCTACCCCTGTTTCATCAACAACATAATAAGCATCCTCTTCTGCTCCAATTTGTGACCAAAAATGTTCACTTACCATGTCTGCTAGGGATTTTCCTGTCACAGTACGAATCACCCATCCAAGCGTTTCGGCGGAACCGTTATCATATGAAAAATTCTCTCCAGGAGCAGCAGTTTCGTTTGCTTCTAGTAACATGTCATAAATTTTTAACGGTCCATCATAGTTTTTGCCGCGAGGAAGAAGATTACTCGCTAAATATAATTGTGCATCTTGATTAGCTAATCCAGCTTGTTTAAAGCCATGAGTTGGGTATTTTACTGAAACCTGCATATCTAGTAGTTGCTGAATTGTTGCCTTTCCAAATGGTGTTCCTTGTAATTCTTTTACGTAAGTTTCTGCAGTTATATCGGGCTGTAGCTTTCCTTCTTCAATGAGTGTGCTAATGAGAAACCCTGTAAATACTTTTGATAACGAAGCCATACCGTGTGGTTCATTTTCTTTATATCCATCAAAATATCGTTCATATACAACCTTATCATCGTGCAGGACAATGAAAGCATCTGTTTTGTATTTTTCTAATAATTGAAGAACGGTCGTATTATCATTATTTTCATCTGTAATATGTAAATCATCTAAATTTTCCAAGTTAGTTGGAAGAGAAGATACATAATTTTGATTTTTAGCGACAACTTTTGTGGAAGCAAATTCTCGCATATGTGAATACGACCAACGAAGATATGGATCATTTAACCAGTTTTTTTCGTTACTGTTTGTTTTGAGGAAAACCCTTTATTTTGTTTGAATAACGTAAAACTCATACCGGTTAATATAAATAAAAAAATAAAAACGATTAAAATTAGAGGGGATTTTTTGAATTTCATAACAAGCCTCCTTATGCTTTCATTATAAGGATAAGTTTCTTAATGAGCAAAAAAAGAGAGTAAACATAGAAGTTTACTCTCTCTTATATCATTAAGCAGATAATTTTCCTTGTGTTGTTTGCTTTTTGAACTTTTGTTTTCGTCCGTGAAGAAAATAATAAATAAGTAATGTAAATGCAACGATAATAGAAGAGATAAAATACATATTATGATAGCTTGAATGTGCTGCGATAATACCTAGTACGAAAGATCCGATACCCATACCTGTATCAAAAAATGAGAAATAAGTAGCTGTTGCAGATCCGCGTCGATGGTGCGGAGCGACACTAACTGCAATTGTTTGGAAGCTCGGAATTAAGGTTCCGTATCCTATACCGATAAGTACACCGGCAGCAAGTAACCAAAATGGCGTTTGCGCTTGACTTAAAGTGAACATTCCAATCATAAATATCATAATAGAGGGATAAATGAGAACATTTTCTCCGAATCGATCAAATATTTTACCTGAAAAAGGACGAGAAATAACAACTACAATTGCATATACGACAAAGAAATAACTTGCAATATCAGCCATGCCAAGTTCCTTTGCATAAACCGGGATAAATGAAAGGATACCGCTATAGGAAAAGGAAAGCACGCAGCCTGTGATAGCAATTGGAATTGTTGAAGGCTCGATTAAATCTTTCCATTGCATATGTTTCTTTTCTTTCTTTACAGTTGTTTTTTCGTCAGGAATATTTACTAGTAGTCCGCATAGAAAAGCAAGCATAGAAAATATAGAACAAACAATGAATAAAACTGTAAACGAAAATTTAGAAATGATAGTTAATCCTAAAAAAGGACCAATAACCATTGGTAAACTCATAAATACTCCATAATAACCAAGTGCTTCACCGCGTCGATGGGCCGGGGCTACATCTGTTACGATTGTACCAGTAGCTGTTGTTGCCATCCCAAATCCGATACCATGTAAGAAGCGCAAAGCGAGTAATAAAAATAAACTTTGAGCACCGAAATACATTACTGTTGCAGCTAAAAAGAGTGAAAGAGAGATAAATAAAATTTTCTTTCTTCCTAAATCATCGAGCCATTTACCTGTAAATGGTCGGCATAGTACAGAAGAAATTAGAAACACTGTTGCAACAAGACCCATTTCTTCAGGTTTTCCTTTTAGTCCGTCGATGACATATATGGGTAAGGTTGTCATGAGCATATAAAATGTTAAAAAGAGAAATAGACTACTCAAACATGTTCCGATGAAGTCTTTCGCCCAAAGTCTTTGACTTTTCATAGTCATCCCTCCAATTTCTAATCTAGATTACGAATTACTTTTTGTAGTACGTGAAAAGCACGACGAAGTTCTTCATCGTTAATATCTTGCAGTGCTTTTTCCTCAAATGAGTCTACCTCTTCCTGCCACATTGGAATCATTGCTAGTGCTGTTTCTGATAAAGAAATGAGCTTCTCGCGTCGATCCGTTCCTTCTTTTCTAGTGATCCAGCCCATCGATTCCATGCGTGTTAAAGTGCGAGTCATTGTTGGTGATTCAACGTTTAAATATTGGCATAGTTCAGTTTGTGTGCAAGGTCCAGTCTGATGCAATCTGAAGATTACAGCCCACTGTGCACTGTATAAACCAGTTGGAGAAACACGTTCATTAAACTTTTTGGAAAATTTCCGAGAAGTTTGACTGACGACGTGAAAAAAATGTTGTTTTTCGTCCATATATTTCTTCCTTCCTAATTAGTTGCCTAGCTAACTATATCCCTTTTTTCTGAATTGTCTAGTAGTCTGTGCGCCACGCTTATGTTAAAAGTACGTTAATTTTTAGATTGAGAACGTATATTCCGTATGGTATTATAAAGTTGAGAATTTTCTGTCTTTTAAATTATGTGTAATTGATAATTTTGAGGGGGAAAGAGGATGATTAAACCTACAATTATGAAGTCAGTAGTATTATCAAATGGCGAAACAATTGCCTATCAAGAAGTGGGAAGTGGAACAGAAGTATTAGTGCTTATTCACGGGAATATGACATCTTCACAGCATTGGGATTTAGTTATCGAACAGTTACAAGATTCTTATCATATTTTTGCTCTTGATTTACGTGGTTTTGGCTTTTCAACTTACCATCAGCCTATAGATTCATTAAACGATTTTGCGCAAGATGTAAAGCTGTTTGTGGATGAATTGCAATTGAAAGATTTTTCATTGGTAGGATGGTCAATGGGTGGAGGAGTTGCAATGCAGTTTGCTGCTTCTTATCCGATGGATGTGAAAAAACTCATACTAGTTGAATCTGTAGGGATGAAAGGATATCCGATTTTTAAGAAGGATATAAACGGTCAGCCAATTGTTTCAAACTTATTGAAAACAAAAGAAGAAATTTCGCAAGATCCTGTTCAAATTGTACCTGTTGTGGAAGCTTTAAAACAAATGAATAAGCAATATTATCGCACTATATGGAATTTGCTTATCTACACTAAGCATCAACCTGATCCAGAGCGGTATGAAAAATATCTTGATGATATGTTAACGCAGCGTAATTTTGTTGATGTAAATTATGCGCTTGTAACATTCAATATATCAGATGAGCATAATGGAGTTGTAGCTGGGAATGGGAATATTAATCGCATTCAAGTACCAACATTAGTTCTCCAAGGTGATCGTGATTATGTTGTTCCAAAAGCGGTTGGTGAAGAGCTAGCAAAGCATCTGCCAAATGCAAAATTAGTCGTGCTAAAAGATTGTGGACATTCTCCTTTTATTGATTGTCTAGGGATATTTATAAATGAAACGATTACGTTTTTGGAAAGGTAGTAAATGGTTCCTATCCACTTCCTTTTATGAATAAATAACATATAATGTAGAGTTACGGTTTCTAAAAGGAGAAGTATTATGGATGTTTTTTATATTGAACCAGTTATATTTATATCGCCAAATGTTCCAAGAGCAACTGTTTACTCATCTATTCGTTATGGAGCTGTGCATATGCAGCCTTTGTTAAATGGAACTAATATGCATATTCAGAAATTATATTTTCAAACATTCCCTCCAGTATATGGAACGAAGTATTATGTAATCTATTCGAATCCAGTACAAGGTGTAGTTGTGCAGCAACCCGCTGTGTATATCCCAAATTTGAAATCAATTTCAAATCATATGCAGAAATATGTGAAAGCTCAAACATGGGACGGCTGAGAGCTAGAAGTTTGGACTTCTAGCTTAATTTTTGTGAAAATTGAGAGTATACGATTTATGGATAAAACAGCTATAATAAAGGATGTGAGTTCAAAGAGGGAGCGTAATAAAATGGGGAGAAGGTATACATTTTGGGTTATGATTGGAATTGTTGCAATATCTGGACTTTCACAAGGAATGTTGTTGCCGGCAATTGCAATGATTTTTGAGAAGGAAGGAATTAGCTCAAGTTTTAATGGTATTCATGCTACGGCATTATATATTGGTATTCTTGTTATTTCACCTTGGCTTGAGAAACCGATGCAAAAGTTTGGGATGAAGCCTCTTATAGTAATTGGGGGCTTTATTGTTGTTGGAGCACTATTTTTATTTACACAAACATTTTCTTTTTGGGTGTGGTTTGTTCTTCGTTTTTTAGTTGGAGTAGGAGATCATATGCTTCATGTTGGGACGCAAACATGGATTACAACGACTGCAAGTCCGCATAAAGTAGGAAAACAAGTTTCCATTTACGGAGCATTTTTCGGTATCGGTTTTGCAATCGGACCATACCTAGCAAGTACAGTACAATATGGTATTACAACTCCGTTTATTGTATCGACAGTTCTTTGTTTAATAGGCTGGTTATTATTGATTCCGACGCAAAATACATTCCCGGATCAAGGTGAAGTGAATCAAGAAAGTGAATCTTCTTTGCAGCGCTATAAAAAAGTGTTGATGATTGGCTGGATTGCACTGCTTGCACCATTAGCTTATGGAGCATTGGAAGCGATGCTTAATAGTAATTTGCCTGTATACGCAATGCGGAAAGGTTGGTCAGTTGAACAAATTTCATTTTTATTACCAGCGTTTGCTATTGGTGGAATTGTTACGCAAATTCCACTTGGTATGCTTAGCGATCGATTTGGAAGGGAGCGTATTCTAACATGGTCGTTTAGCATTAGTACATTGATTTTTCTATTAGCAGCTGTATTTGATGAGTATTATGGGTTTGTATTTGCGTTTATGTTAATTGGGGGTATGGTCATTGGATCATGTTTTTCACTTGGGCTCGGTTATATGACAGATTTATTACCAAGGCACTTACTACCAGCAGGAAACATTTTGTGCGGAATTGCTTTTAGTGTCGGAAGCATCACAGGTCCTGTATTAGGTGGACTGTTTATAGAGAAAATACAGTATACAAGCTTTTTTCTTGCTGTTATGATCGTCATGGCAGTTATATCGATTATTTATATGACATATATGAGAAGTCAATCAATGGTAAGGAAAGTAGAAAGTAGGTAAAACAATGACAAAACAATTAAAAAAGAAAAAATTTGAAGTATTACCAGATGAAACAATTGCACAGTGTTTAGAGAGAATGGAAAAAGAAGGATATACACCTTCCCGTCGAATGGAAGAGCCTATTTTTCATGAGGTAAAAAGAGAGGGGAAAACTGTTGTAGAGCCGTGTGGACGAAAAATAGTATTTGAAGGAAAGGTAAAATAAAGAGGTCTTGCGAAGAACTTTCTATTTCTGTTTTAATATTTAAAAATGTTTTTAGAAAAAATGTGCAAATTTAAGAATATACCACATATAATATAGCGAAAGGCCTTTCACCATTTTTCACCGAGGGGGCAATCATAATGAAATTTTTGTCTTACCTTACAGCAATTCTGGTGATTATTGGCGGTTTGAATTGGTTATTTGTTGCGCTAGATTTTAATCTCGTAGAAAAACTTTTTGGTTCTGTATCAGCACTTGTTGACACTGTTTATTGGCTATTTGGTCTTTCTGCTCTGTACCAAATTTACGACCGTTTTTTTGCAAGTAATTAGCAATTATACAACTATTATTTAAAGTGTTAAGCAGACGTGCTTAACACTTTTTGTATTTTCATTCGATTTCTTCAATGTTTAGAAGGATAGAAGATGGGGGGATCGTGTGGTTTGATGGATTCAACTGAGTGTTAGTGGAGAATTTTGCGTTATCTCGCATTAACGGGGAGTAAGGCTCCCATCTGAAGAAAAAGGAGATAAGTGAGAGATAACAGCTGTGAGAGTCCAATTGGATGGATTTTCTATCGGTGGAGGATGAGGAAAACTCTCTGCTGATGGAAGTTTCACTTTATGAAAAATTACTTGTGCGAACGGTTCCAATACGTCTTAGAATAAAATGAGAAAAACAGTTTGACCGAGTATTTTATATGCGTTATAATTCAGAAAGTTTAAAAATTTATAAATATAAAAGAAAGAGGAGAATGAGATGCATCGAGTATACAATTTTTCAGCTGGACCATCTATACTTCCAATACCCGTTTTAGAGCAGGTACAAAAAGAACTATTGAACTATCATGAAACAGGTATGTCTATAATGGAAATGAGCCATAGATCTACAGCATTTCAGGACATTATAGACGAAACGAAAGATCTACTTTGTGAATTAATGAATATCCCTGAAAATTATGAAGTGCTTTTTATACAAGGAGGCGCATCTTTACAATTCTCCATGATTCCACTAAATTTAATGCACCGATATAAGCAAGCGGCATATGTACATACAGGTTCTTGGTCAAAAAAGGCGATTCAAGAAGCGGAAAAAATCGGAACTGTTTCGGTTGTTGCATCTTCAGAAAATGATCAATTTAAATCCATTCCAGAGATAAATAGCACACTTTTCTCACGAGAAATAGATTATGTGCATATTACAACGAACAATACAATTGAAGGTACACGTTATGTCAATATTCCTGAAACAGGAGAAATCCCACTTGTTGCTGATATGTCTTCAAATATTTTATCCGAAGAGTATGATATAACAAAATTCGGCCTTATTTATGCCGGAGCACAGAAAAATTTAGGGCCTGCAGGATTAACAGTTGTTATCGTTCGTAAAGATTTAATTGGCTCTGCAAATTCTGCTTGTCCGACGATGTTAAACTATGAAACTTACAGTAAACATAATTCACTTTATAATACTCCACCATCCTTTAGCATTTATGTAACAAAGTTAGTTTTACAATGGCTGAAAGCGCAAGGCGGTGTGCAGGCAATAGAGAAAAGAAATCACGAAAAAGCAGCAATTTTATACAACTTTTTAGATGAGTCAAGTTTATTCACTTCACCAGTAAATGCTACGTATCGATCTTTAATGAATATTCCATTTACAACATCTTCAAATGAACGGGATGCATTGTTTATACAAGAAGCAAAAAAGCTTGGTTTTGAAACATTAAAAGGGCATCGTTCTGTTGGCGGTATGCGTGCTAGTATTTATAACGCAATGCCAGTAGAGGGCGTACAAGCGCTTGTGGATTTTATGCATATATTTGAAAAGAAACACAAATAAGGGGATGAAGAAATGTTTCATATTCAAACGTTGAATCAAATTGCTGAAAAAGGGATTGCTACTTTTTCAACAGATACATATAGTGTAGGAGAAACAATTGAGCAGCCTGATGGTATTTTGCTGCGCAGCTATTCATTGCATCATGAGGAGTTTTCAGAACAGTTAAAGGCCATTGCCAGGGCAGGAGCAGGTGTAAATAACATACCAGTTGAGCGCTGTACAGAGAAAGGAATTGTTGTTTTTAATACACCAGGGGCTAATGCGAATGCGGTAAAAGAACTTATACTTGCAAGTTTAATTATGTCATCTCGTAATCTTGTAGATGGGATTGTGTGGACAAAAGATTTGCAAGGGGAAGAGGTACCACAGCTTGTCGAGAAAGGGAAAAAGCAATATGTTGGTTCAGAGATTGCAGGAAAGCGACTTGGCGTTATTGGACTAGGAGCGATTGGAGCTCTTGTTGCAAACGATGCTCTATCACTAGGGATGGATGTTGTTGGTTATGATCCATATGTTTCTGTTGAAACAGCTTGGCGGTTATCTAGACAAGTGCAGCGAGCATTCAGTTTAGATGAAATTTTTGCAACATGTGACTATATTACCTTACACGTTCCATTAGTTGAACAAACGCGAGACATAATAAATGAAACATGCATTTCAAGTAATGAAAAAGGGAGTTCGTATTTTAAATTTCTCTCGTGGAGAGCTTGTTGATGAAACAGCATTAGAACAAGCACTTGAGGCGGGCATTGTAAAGCATTATATAACAGATTTTCCAAATGAGCGTGTGCTACAAATGAAAAATGTCATTGCAACACCGCATCTCGGAGCATCTACCAATGAGTCAGAAGAAAATTGTGCGGTTATGGCATCTCGGCAGCTGCGAGACTTTTTAGAAACTGGTAATATTCGTAATTCGGTTAATTATCCAAATGTAGAACTTCCTTATATCGGAAAGAAACGAATTACAATTGCGCATCAAAATATTCCGAACATGATGGGCCAAATTACAGCGTGTTTGGCAGAGCATCATATTAATATTGCAGATATGGTCAACCGTAGTAAAGGCTCTTTTGCATATACAATGATTGATATTGATAATGGTATAGATGATATTATTAAAGAAGATGTTGTTGCAACTATTAGAAACATTACAGGTGTCGTAGCAGTACGGATGATTGTATAAAGTGAAACTTCCATCAGTGGGGGCTTCATCCCCTACTAATGGTTTGTTGAACCAATCAGGCTTTTACGGGCAGTTATCCCCCACCTATCTTCTTCGCTTCCCTCTGAATCTTGAGGTGGCGGGGCTTACTGCCCGCGAATAGCGGGATAAAGGAGAGATTTCATTGGCAACAATTAAACCATTTCGGGCAATTCGCCCTGTACAAGAGCGCGCAAAAGAAGTGGCTGCTCTTCCATATGATGTACTCAATAGTAGTGAAGCAAGAGAAATTGCAAAAAATAATCCTTATTCATTTTTGCATATTGATAAGGCTGAAATTGACTTAAGTTTATCTATTTCTCCTTATGATAACGATGTGTATGAGAAAGCAAAGAAAAATTTACAACATATGGTTGAAACAGGTGTGCTTATACAAGAAGAGAAAGCATGTTTTTATATTTATGAACTTACAATGAATGGTCGTTCTCAAACTGGACTTGTTGTTTGTACATCGATTGATGAATATATGAACGACACCATTAAGAAACATGAGCGGACGAGAGCTGAAAAAGAAAAAGATCGCATTCGTCATGTTGATGTATGTAATGCTCATACAGGACCAATCTTTGTAACATATCGCGGGAAAAGTGAAATTGCAAATGTAATTGCGAATTGGAAAGCAACGCATAGCCCGGTTTATGAATTTACAGCAGATGATGCAATTAGGCATAAAGCGTGGATAATTCATGAAGAAAGAGTCATTACTACATTAATAGAGCAGTTTGAGGAAATACCTTCTTTATATATTGCTGATGGCCATCATCGCTCAGCATCTGCTGTGAAAGTTGGAATGATGCGCCGCGAAGCATATTCTAGTTATACAGGTGAAGAAGAATTTAATTACTTTTTATCTGTACTTTTCCCGAAAGATGAATTATCGATTTGGGATTATAATCGCATTGTAAAGGATATAAACGGGTTATCAGAAGAACAATTCTTACAAGAAATATCTCAATCTTTTTATGTAGAAAAAGCAAATATAGTACCATATAAACCAGCAGAGCGTCATACATTTGGGATGTATTTGAATAAAGTATGGTATAAGCTGACTGCAAAACCAAATATGTTTGATGCAAATGATGTTGTAAAAAGATTAGATGTATCGATTTTACAAGAACAATTGTTACATACGATTTTACATATTGACGATCCTCGTACAAATGACAGAATTGATTTTGTAGGAGGAATACGCGGACTGAAAGAGCTAGAAAGAATGGTTGATGAGGAAGGGTGGACTGTTGCTTTTTCCATGTATCCAACAACAATGGAAGATTTACTGGATATTGCGGATGCAGGAGAAGTTATGCCGCCAAAGTCAACGTGGTTTGAACCGAAGCTTCGCAGCGGTTTATTTATTCATTCGTTAGAGTAGAAGAGGGGCAGATTGCTTTCTCTTTTTTCTTGCATATTTTGTATCAATCTTATAATGTAAAGTCGTACTAACTGAAGGAAAGGACTCGAGATATATGATACATATTTTATTGGCTGATGATGATTTACATATAAGAGAACTTCTACGTTATCACCTTCAAAAAGAAGGTTATACAGTGTGGGAAGCTGAAGATGGAAAAGTAGCACAGTCTATATTAGAGAAAGAAACAATTCATTTGGCGATTGTTGACATTATGATGCCGCATATGGATGGTTATACACTTTGTGAAGAAATTAGAAAATATTATGATATACCAGTTATTATGTTAACGGCAAAAGATCAGTTAATAGATAAGGAAAAGGGCTTTTCTGTTGGAACGGATGATTATATTGTAAAACCGTTTGAACCGGCGGAAGTATTATTTCGAATGAAAGCATTGTTACGTCGTTATCAAATGTTAAATGCAGATATTATTCAATTACATGGAACGACAATCGATCGGAAAAGCTATGAAGTACGTTGTCAAGAACAAACTATTTTATTACCGCTAAAAGAATTTGAGTTACTATCACAGCTTGCAAGTTATCCAGGACGAATTTTTTCTCGGGAAGAATTGATTGAACTTGTATGGGGAGTTGATTTTGCGGGAGATGAACGTACCGTAGATGTACATATTAAGCGATTGCGTGATCGTTTTTCTAAACGGACAGATGATTTTCAAATTAAGACGGTGCGTGGTCTTGGATATAAATTGGAGTTGAAATAAAATGCGATCATTGTATTCACGATTTGTTATGATTTCTATCGTTATTATGTTAGCCAGTAGTGTAGTTGGTTTTTTATTATCTAATGTGTATTATCATATTTATTTGAAACCATATAACAGTGAAAAGATTTTAAAATACGCCCAAGAAGTTAAACATTTATATGAAAAGTCTGATGAACATAGTCGAGAGGAGTATTTACAATCTATTTCTAATCTTGGTTTTGAAATTTATGTTGTAGATGATCAAAAACAGGGGAAGCGATATGGGAATGCATTTCGAAAAATTAATGTGAGTAAAGAAACAATAGAGAGTGTATTAAACGGGCACACATATAATGGTATTTCAACGTACCCTGCACGGTTATTTATAACAGGTTTTTTTGATAATGAGCTTTTAAATAGTATTGGGATTCCGATTCAACATGATGGGACAAACTATGCGCTCTTTATTCGTCCTGATATTCAACAGCAATTTGGAGAAATGCGCATTTTCTTTGCTGCATTAATATGTTTAACCGTTGTAATAAGTATTATTTGTATTGTAATTGCAGCACGGTTTATTGTACGTCCTATTCAACTTTTTACGAGTGCAACTAAGAAAATTGCAAATGGAGAGTATGAAATAGCCCTGCCAGAATATCGAAAAGATGAAATTGGAACACTGGCTGTCAGTTTTCGTAAAATGGCAAAAAGCTTAAAGGACTTAGATCGGATGCGGCAAGAGTTTGTTTCAAACGTTTCGCATGAATTTCAATCACCTCTTGCGTCAATTCAAGGATTTTCGAAGACCTTACAAACAAATGATATGAGTGAATCAGAACGTAAGCGTTATTTGAAAATTATTGAATCAGAAAGTAGACGTATGTCTAGTTTGTGTAAACAATTATTAACGCTTGCATCTCTAGATAAAGAAGAACAAGTTTTGGATAAGAAAATGTTTGATGCTGGAAAACAAATAAGAGATGTTATTTTTATGTTAGAGTGGCAATGGCGTGAAAAAGATGTCGCGATTGAATTGGATGTTCCAAGTATACAAGTGTATGGAGATGAAAATTTGCTCCATCAAGTGTGGACAAATTTATTGACGAATAGCATTAAATTTACAGAAAGTGGCGGGACCATTTCATTTTACGGGGAAGAGAAAGAAACGGAATTGCATTTTACTATCTCTGACACAGGGCTAGGTATGAGTGAAGAGGAGATAGAAAAGATTTTTGAGCGGTTCTACAAAGCTGATGAAGCGCGAAATAGAACAATTGAAGGAAGTGGGTTAGGCCTTTCGATTGTGAAAAAAATTGTTGATCTTCATGAAGGCACTATTACTGTACATAGTATAAAAGGAGAAGGTACCACGTTTACAATTCAGCTTCCGAAAGCGTAAAAGATTCTACAAATTATGTAATGATTTTGATTTGAAGATACAAATAATAACTAAGTGTACAATTTAGCAGTGCATTACACACTTAGTTAACAACAAAAAAGGAGCTATGAGGTTAAAGGTATATAACTACAATTAAGTATTATAATTAAAAGCCTATATCGAAAATTACTAAGTAACTTTCGATATAGGCTCCTTTTATTTAGGTTGCTCTATACGATAGGGGTACCACCACATACCTATCAAGCTAAGATTTTAAAGCACCATCTAAAT
Source organism: Bacillus sp. EA-CB0995 (assembly GCF_055814245.1). NCBI lineage: Bacteria > Bacillati > Bacillota > Bacilli > Caryophanales > Bacillaceae > Bacillus > Bacillus sp. EA-CB0995. Next base: position 2,286,047 of record NZ_CP169269.1, read on the forward strand.
GGAAATTTTGTGTTTTTATAGCACCGAAGTTCATTTTTATCGTTTTGGAGAAGAGTGTGTTTCTTAAATTGATAGAGATTTGGCGAGATCCCAATAAGGCATTTTAATTTAGATGAGCAGGTCGCTAAACTTAATCGGCTATTTCGTATAAAAGATTTAATGGTATATGGAAAATGGAGCTGTATGTATTAAGGCTCCATTTTTATATAGATGAAAAAGTATTATGTTTATCCTGTAAGGGTATTCAATTATGATTCTTTTTGTAATTGCTGAATTCTCTTTTCTCCCCAGTCGTACATCATTTGTAAAATGGGCTGTAAGCTTTCGCCGAGATCTGTTAAAGAATACTCTACTTTAGGCGGGATTTCTGGATAAACTTTTCTTGCGATTACACCATCATCTTCTAATTCGCGTAATTGTTTCGTTAATACTTTATGTGTAATTTTGGGAAATAAATGTTGAATGGTACTAAAGCGCATTGGACCATTTATACCTAATCGATATAAAATGACAATTTTCCATTTTCCACTAATGATGGATAACGTTAATTCTTTCGCACAATTAAATTCTTTATTTTGTATTTTATGTAATACCTCATGACGTAAATCTTGCTCCATGCTTTTCACCTTCCATTCGGTATCCTAGAGGATACTTTCTATCAAAAAGGTGCATTCTTCTCGCGTTTTTATACTACATATATAATGAAAGATGTAGAGCGGAAGTAATCGCTTTATTCTAAATTAACACAATTGGATTAGGAGATAGTTATATAGGGGAGGGATTATATATGCAAGAAATGGGGAAGATGACAAAAGGTTTTATTAGTAGCTCTTTGGCAGAGCAACCAATGACAATAAACAGTCGTTATACATTTAGTTTGCCATTGTACACGATAGGAATATTATTCATTGAATTACTTGAAAAGGGCTATGTACAGTTAAATCAAAATGATGAAATAGAAATAAGAAATAATCAAGGTACAAATCGTGTATACGTGAATCAACTTATATTATGTATACAAAATAACAAAAGACGTACATGTAAAGAATGGATGCACTATTTTGGTGAAAAAAGCAAAGTGACAGATGAAATATTTAAGAGCATAGTAAAAGAAATGAAGCAAGAAGGCACAGTTCGGTATAATTCTAAAAAGAGATTCGCCAATATTTTTACACAAATGCAAATTGAATATGTAACGAATGCAAACTCATTTGTAGAGTATATCAAAAAAATTCGTTGGTTAAAAAAGAAAATAAAATTGAGATGATTATCTTATTATGGAAATACTACTATGCAGCTTATATAAACGAGCAAGAAATAGCTTCTTTACAAAAAGAACAAATGATTTATCGATTTGTAAAACAAATTCAGGAAGGTGTTCTTGAAGGAGCGCAAAGAAATATTTTATTTGTGTAATTGAAAAAGGAAAACTCGAAAACAAAATTTTATTCCGTATGAATAGGCAGTAAGCTCCTAACATTTGTACAGACGTGTAATAAACACGGAAAAATTAAGTTGGTAGTAAAATGAACTGTACTCTATAAAATGGATAGTTTAATAAAAGGACCATGAAAGATTAAGCGTTAAAGTAAAATGTTGATATTTAATCATTGAAAAAGGACTGTCAAATTTAGACAGTCCTTTTGAATTCTTATTGAACTAAAGCATGCGTTAGTTCAATAAAAGCTATTTATTAAATATTCCATAAATAAATGAAAATATTAATACAACAAAATAATACAAATACTTTTTTAGCCTTCTTATAATACTCCTCTTATGGTAACTCGACTTAATAATCTATTCTATTCCTTAATTTTTTTGGCTTCATAATCACCGTAAAAGTAAGAGTTATCTAAATCATCATATTTAGGAGTAGCAATTATGGTATATTTACCATTTTCATCGACTTCAAACAAATAAAGAAGATAATGATAGGGACCTAAATTATTCTCTTTTGCGGTTTCAACCACACTATACATGATGGCACTGCCTCTAGCACCTCGCGGTGTATTTGAGAACATCCAATTTTTTCTCCCAATTACAAACGGTTTAATAGAACGTTCACTTCTGTTGTTATCGATTTCTAAGTGACCATCTAATAAAAAAGCTTCAAGATGATTCCATTGATTCAAACTAAAAATTGTGCTCCTTTTTTACTTTTGTATATATCCACGTGTAATAAAAATAATGAAAATTCCGGATTTTGATAAGGGGTATTTGGATAAAAATATTATGTATTGTTAATTCTAGATACAGAGGATTTGAAAAATCATAATATTATATTTTTTTATAAATGAATTCACGATATAGTTCAAATCCATTTTTTGCGTAAAATTGTTTTGCTGTAGTATTAGCAAGCCAGTAGTCTAGTTCTATCATGTTTATGTTTTTGTTATTTGCGATTTTGTAAATGTAATCTAGTAATTGTGAGCCATATCCTTTATTTCTATATGTTTCTAGTATACTGATTTGATGTATGTATATAGAAGTATACGGTTTTTTGAAAGCATTTCCTGGATAATTTTTAATTTCAATCCATGCATAGCCGAGAGATTGATTAGACTCTTCTAATAGTAAAAAAATAAAATTAGGATTACTAATCACATTTTGAAAAAATCTTTTACAGCATCATAATGATAAGGATGAAAATGTTGAGGAAATAGGGATGCATGTATGTTTTGTACCGGTTCATTTAGTTTTGCGATTATTTTATAATTATTTGTTTCACTAATTCTCATAATATCACCTTTTTCATTGAGGATGTTAAGAAGTTCTTTTTATTATATCTTATTTAAAATTAAAGGATAAAGCTGTTAATGAAACAGCGATGATAATTTCATTAATATAGGCTAAATGTATGGTATAGTGAGAAAGTATGTTTGCAGTAGGGGAAGGAGATATAAACATGATTACATCTGCGCAAACTCCTTCATTAACAGAGACGATGAAAGAGTGGCATCAAGCGTTAACATATGAAATTAAACATTGGAAAACAATTGGTGGAAGTAAACTATCCATTATAAATGGACGTTTTTTATATACAGACTATGAAAGTAGTGTATATGTATTTCAGCTTATTTCTGAAGTAAGTTTACCAGACGGAACACCAATTCGAATTGAATTTGACGGTGAGGAAGCAACTGGAGAAGTATTATCTGTTCAAGGGCTAGACATTGAAGTGAAACTCAATTGTTATATACAGCAACATATACAAGAAGCGGTGTTATATAGTGAACCGTGGCAACTGTTAGAACAGTTGCAAGAGCGTTTAAAAGAGGTAAGAAAGGATAAACAAAGACGTCAGCGCGTGAAACGGTTATTACGGGGTGATAGTGAGCCAAAGCATATTGTGAAAATGAAAAAAATGAAAAATGAACTTGCATATCGTGCTTTTTATAATGCAACAACGTACGTTTGGGGACCTCCGGGTACAGGAAAATCATATAATTTATCGCGAATTATTGCAGCCCATTATCAAAGTGGAAAATCTGTTCTTGTATTAGCTCATAGTAATGCGGCGGTTGATGTATTAATGAGTGAAGTAACAAAGCAAATTGAGAAAAAGAGAAATGGGTACCAGGAGACGTTATTCGTTATGGTTTTAGTCAAAATGAACAAATCCGGAATCATGAAACGTTACTTACTACGCGATTAGTTGAATCAACAAATGAAGATTGGGAAGAAGAGCGGCTGTATTTAGAAGAATTAAGACAAGAATTAAGACAAAAAATCCTCTCTTATAAAGCAACTTCTTCCGAAAAACGAAGAATGCAAGAAATAGAAGGAGAACTTCGGAAGCAAAAAGCAAAAGTGAAAGAAGTTGAAAAAGAGTATATTGAAAATGCAAGAGTCATTGGGGCGACATTATCGAAATGTGCAATCGATTCACTTGTTTATGAAAGAACATTTGATCTTGTGGTCGTCGATGAAGTAAGTATGGCATATGTTCCGCAAATAGCATTGGCAGCTTCTTTAGGAAAGCGAATTGTCGTTTGCGGAGACTTTCTACAATTACCACCGATTGCTTTATCAAATCATGAGCTTGTGAATAAATGGTTAAAAGAAGATATGTTTTATCATGCAGGTATAGTAGAATCTGTAAACGAGCACAAAAATCATCCGAATTTATACATGCTGCAAGAGCAGCGTCGCATGCATCCGCATATTTCAAGTTTTACAAATGAGTTTATTTATAAAAATGAAGTGTTCGACCATCCATCTGTTGCAGCGCGAAACGATATTGCAAATTTACAGCCTTTCATGAGGGAAGCGGCAGTTTTAATGGATACAAGTAGTATCGGTGCTTATTCATTAAAAGATGTTGCATCTAGCTCACGTTATAATATTTTTTCTGGACTATTAGCGATGCAACTTGCGTTAATTGGTTTAGTGGATGGAATATCGTCAATTGGTATCGTTACACCATACCGTGCTCAGGCACGTTTTTTATCAACGTGTATCCGAGAATTTCTTCAAAAAACAAAGTTCAAAAATGCACCTGTACTAGCGGCGACAGTTCATAAATTTCAAGGGTCTGAACGTGATATGATTTTATTCGATACAGTTGATAGTTATCCGCAAGAACGACCAGGTGTATTATTCTTTGATCAAAAAAACCATCGACTCGTTAATGTTGCAGTAACGAGAGCAAGAGGGAAATTTATTCAGTTATCAGATTGCCAATATATGAAGCAAAATCTTTCACGAAAACAAGCCTTATCTTATTTAACACAGCACTTACAAAAGCAAGGAAATGTGTATGATCGTACAACATCAAGAGCGTTTCTAGAGCGGAAGATTACAAAAAGATTACGTTGGGTTGTACAAACGAGTGCCGAAGAACCGAAGGCATTATTAAAAGACATTGTTTCAGCAAAAAAGAAAATTATTGTATCCATTCCGAATTCAAGCCGCATGGATAAGAGGGTTTGGCAAGCATTAGCACATGCAGAAGCAAGTGTTATCCTATATACAGAAGGTGCAATTCCGATAAAAAACGTACAAGCGCGTCGTCAAAACAAAGTGATGCCATTCATTATCATTGACGATGAAATAATGTGGGTAGGTGCTCCATTAACAGCTCATATGATATTTGATGGTAGTCCAGAATTTCCATATATTGCAGCGAGGCTACAAGCTCCGCAAACAATTGGAGTATTAAAAGGATTTTTAGATATAAAAATATAAAATTATTATTGAAGAATCATTATTAGAATAAGATTAAACGAGAATTCCTCAGACGAAAAATTGTCTGGGGTTATTTTCGATGATTGTTATTTTGAAAATTCGTAAGATTAATATTATTATATAGTTGAGATAAAAAGAAATGAGGACTGTCCTGTGAAAATTGTACATAACCGAGCGATATTACAATTATTATCTGTAAAAGATGCATGTTCATTGTATTCCATTATTGAAAAACACCTAGATATTTGGACATATTTAATAACAAATTACGTGCATACATTAAAACAGATGCTCGGAATGAAAATTCACAGCGGACTATTGAAAGATTAGGTGCAGTAAAGAAGGAATTCTGTGAAATGAACGCCAACTTCCAAATGGATATGTGAGGGATGCTGTTGTGCATAGTATTATCTCAGAAGATTGGCCAAGTGTAAAAGAACAATTAGAAAATAAATTAATGAGTGTAAAATGTAAGTAGGAGGAAACAGATGCCATATATAGAAACAGAACGTTTAAAAATGATATCTTTCACATTAGAATTAGTAGAGGCTACAATAAAAGGGACTGAGGAGATTTCAAAAATCATACCTTACCAAGTTGCTAGTCAATGGCCAATGCCTGATTATGCGGAGATTTTACCGTGGATAGTAGAACGATTACGTGAAAATCCAGATAATAGTCGATGGAGTGGTCTTATTATTCATAAAGAAGATCAGAAAATTATTGGAGATATGGGCTGTAAAGGTAGTCCGGATGTGAATGGGATCGTTGAAATTGGATATAGCATTGTCCCAGATTACCAAGGAAAAGGCTATGCTACAGAAATGACAAAAGACCTTGTACAATGGTTATTAAACCAGCAAAATGTAACGACGATTAAAGCGGAATGTTTAACAAGTAACACTGCTTCTGCAAGAGTGTTAGAGAAATCAGGTTTTTGTTGTGTATTACAGGAAGAACATATGAAATATTGGATTTTGAAATAGTAGTTTAAGAAAAAATACCTTCTAAAGGAATTATCAAGACCTAAATTAAAAAATCCCAATAAATAAAGGACAACACATATTGTATATGACTAATATGTATTGTCCTTTATTCAATTAAAGCCCCCGATAGTTTAAGTACAACTATTCACAATCTTGCTTTTTCTGATAAAAATAAGCATTCATATTCTACCATGCTTAATACTGGAACCTTGGTTTCATAAGAAGAAGATATGGCAAATTGATTAAAACTCAAATTTTACAGGTCTTAAAAATAAATCTTTTAATGTTTCTTCTGCATTCTTACTCTCAAATATTATCTCATATAAGGCATTACAAATCGGGAGTTGAACGTCATAATGAATGGATAATACCCTTAATGCTTTTATAGTTGCAATACCTTCTGCTAATTTTCCAAACTTTTTTCCTTCAACTAATGCCTGTCCATATTTTCTATTATGACTATTATCCGAGAATAATGTTGCTTCAAAGTCTCCTAGATGACTCAATCCGTATACAGTTACATCATTTCCACCCATTGCTCTAACTAGACGAGAGATTTCCCTTGTCCCCCTTGCCATAAGTGAACCTTTTAAACTGCTATAATTTAATCCATCTAACATTCCTGCTGCTATACCCATAACATTTTTGGTAGCAGCCCCAATCTCATTTCCAATAAGGTCTTGCCCATAGTAGAATCTAATTAAATCACTATTCAACTCTTGTACAATTTTTTTGGTTATTTCAATATTTTCAGAACCTATAACCATACAATTTGGTATATTATTCACGAAATCTTGCACGTGTCCAGGTCCTACCCATACTGCTGTATTTATATTTTTTCCAACCTCTTCCCCAAATACTTGTGAAAGTCTTTTACCACTATTAGCCTCTAATCCTTTCATACATAAAATAAAAGTTTTACCTTGTATTGCATTTAATGAGCTTAATTGATTTGCAAAGGAACGTAATTCTTGAGCACTAATGGAAATAATTATTATTTCAGCATGTAATATGGCTTTTTCTAATGAGTTTGTTAATTCTACATCTTCTGGTAATGAAAGATAATCATTTCTTCTGGTCTCTTTTAACCCAATGAAATTTTGGGAGTTTTCTCTCCCCATAGCATAACATTGTGTCTAACTTTATTAGCATACCAAGCCAAAAAGGTTCCCCAACGTCCACAACCTAAAACTGAAATATTCAATATTTCACCCTCATCTTTTTTAAAATTTATCATTCTCTATTTAATAATAGATCTGTCATCTCCTAAAGGAAAAAGAGTTGAATTTTTTTATATGGACAAGGAGGATATTCGACCAGCTTTATAAAATATCCTCCCTCTGTAGGCTAAGTCCTCTAACCTCTTGAACAAACGTACATTCCCTAAACATAATATACATCTTATACTATTTTTTAATCACTTGTTATGTGATATATAATGTAAGAAAAAAGAGGATATTTGCCTTCATAATAGATATAATATTCTCTGATTATTATAGTACGTTTAAACGTGTTAGAAGGCATTTTTTCTTACAAAACTATTACGTATTTTATATACTTTTGTTTCAGCGTTCCATTCTGTAAAAAAATTCGCTACAATATAGAAGTATGAGAATTTGAGAGAAATATAAGTTGTTATTATTATAAGTAGACCACGAATGTAAGTGTGAAATATAAAACCTCTTTTTTATTGAAAAGCCTTTTATAAAACTGCTATGAGGAAAAACACCTTCTTTCAAATCAATTCAAATAACAAATTGAACGAACATTCGATTTAACGAATTTTTATATAAAGTATGTATGAAATACGGGGGCTGTAATGTTATGAAGAAAAAAGAAGTATAAAAATAAGGGTGGTACAGGCACTCTTATTTATACTTGGTTTAATTATTGTATTTGTGAGCTATGCGGCGTATGATATTTGGCATTATCGTTCTAAGACAGATCAAGTTGATACGGATGCTGCGATTGTATTAGGAGCCGCGTCGTGGAATGGAAAACCGTCTCCAGTATTTCGTGAGAGAATTAATCATGCCATTTCTCTTTATCAGAATGGAAGCGTTAAAAAAATAATTTTTACAGGTGGTACGAAATTTGAAACGGAATTAGAAGAAGCGCGTACTGCGAAAATATATGCATTAAAGCATAATGTAAAAGAGGAAGATATTTTAATTGAAACGGAATCACGTTATACAGAAGAGAATTTAAAAAATGCTCTGCAAATTGGAAAAGAACATGGCTTACAAACGTATACACTTGTAAGTGATCCACTTCATATGAAGCGAGCAATGCAAATTGCAAAGCATCTTGGTATGGATGCATATTCTTCGCCAACACCAACGTCTGCTTATCGTAGTCTAGACACAGAGTTACCATTCTTTTTCAAAGAGTTATGTTCTTATCTTGGATATGTTGCATCTTTGCCTGTTCGTTTTTTTAAAGGCGATTAAAAAAGGAAGATTTCCTAATGTTTTTAGGAAATCTTTTTTGTGCTTAAAACATTGTTTTTTCATCGGAATAGTGCAACAATTGAAATGTAGATTAATATGTTTAAGGAATAGAATGTATATAACGAAACATCCATTAGTAAGGTCTTTACAGTTCATTAGTGTGGGATAACTAAAGTAGCTAAAGAGAACAGTGTGCATATAATTTTAGCATGAAATAGAGGGGGCTGATGAAATGGGGTTTATAAGAACGAAAAAGCAACGAGAGCGATTAAGTAAATTACAACCATATATCACTCTATTCTCAAATAGAGAACAGCAGTTAGATGAATTGCATTCATTTCCTTTTGAAAATATAGAAGATTTAAAAGGGATTGGATATACAGCATGGACTGTTCCGTACGACGAAGGCGGGGCAGGCATATCTCTGTATGATTTTTTACTATTTCAGGAATATATTGCACAAGGTGATGGTTCAACAGCATTATGTATGGGCTGGCATCTTGGAATTATACAAGAACTTTCGGAAAATCGCTCATGGAATAAGAAGTTGTTTTCTTGGCTTTGTGAGAAAGTGAAAGACGGCGCACTTGTAAACCGAGCAGCAACGGAACGAAATACGGGCAGTCCAACACGAGGAGGAAAACCAGAGACAACAGCTGTCAAAAAGGGAAATACTTGGATTATTTCTGGTAGAAAAACATTCACAACAATGGCACCGGTATTAGATTACTTTCTCGTTTCAGCATCTATAGAAGGGACAGAGGAAGTGGGGGAGTTTCTTGTCCCGCGTAATACAGAGGGTGTTTCAATTGAAGAAACGTGGGATAGTGTAGCTATGCGTGGGACAGCAAGTCATGATCTAATTTTAGAACAAGTAGTGGTTCCACATAAATACTTTGTAGAGATTATTTCTTCGCGTAGGATGGCAAAGAGAAGAGGATGGCTGCTGCATATTCCAGCTTGTTATCTTGGCATTGCACAAGCTGCACGTCGGTATGCCATGCAATTTGCAGCAACGTATCAACCGAATAGTTTACAAGCACCTATAGCAACGGTGCCAAATGTTCAAAGATTAATAGGAGAAATGGAATTAGAAATGATGCAAGCTCGTTCTTTCTTATATAGTGTTGCAAAGCAGTATGAAGAAGGAAGTAAAGAAAGTTTGCAAGCAGAGATGGCCGCGGTGAAGTATACTGCGACAAATACGGCAATTTCTATTGTAGATAAAGCGATGCGTATTGTCGGAGCCAGAAGTTTATCTGAGAAAAATCCATTACATCGCTATTATTTACACGTACGTGCTGGACTTCATAATCCTCCGATGGATGATGCGACAATTTCACTATTAGCGCAACATGCCTTGCAAGATTTTGAAACTGAAAAATAGGCACTGTTTTTCCTTTTCGTATATAATAAGGGCAAGTGATGTATGAAAAGGAGAATACATATGCTAGAAGTCATCGCAACATGTTTAGAAGATGCAAAACGAATTGAACGTGGTGGTGGAGAACGGATAGAGTTAATTACAGCATTTACAGAAGGCGGGCTTACACCAAGCTATGCATTAATAAAAAATGTAATAGAAGCAGTTACCATTCCTGTACATGTCATGATTCGTCCACATGCAAAATCTTTCGTATATTCTAAAGAGGAAATTGAGTTAATGAAAGAGGATATTCGCATCGCAAAACAATTTGGCGCAACTGGTGTTGTTTTAGGTGTTTTGAATGAAAATAATAAAATTGATGAAGAAAAATTAGGACAGTTGTTAGAAGTAGTAGATGAAATGAATGTGACGTTTCACCGAGCAATTGATGAAATGACGGATTTAGTAGAAAGCGTAAAAATATTGCGGAAATTTAATAAGATTACACATATTTTGACATCTGGTGGACAAGGGAAAATAGAAGATAACATTTCTGTTTTACGCGATATGAATCAAGCAAGTGAGGGAGAAATACAAATCGTTGTTGGCAGTGGTGTAACGAAAGAGAATGTGCAGCAATTGCTACACGATACTGGAATTACACAAGCTCATGTTGGTACAGCGGTGAGAGAAGGAAAATCGTGTTTTGGTGAAGTTATCGTTCAAAATGTACAAGAAATTGTAAAACTGACTAGTTGTTAAAGGAGATATCTAGATGAAAAAGAATGAGATCGTGTCATGGGTTAAAAGTATAGCTCTAGCTTTGGTTATTGCATTTGTTTGTCGTGCATTTTTATTTACACCGTCGCTTGTACAGGGAGAATCCATGATGCCAACGCTAGAAAATAATGAGAGAATGGTTGTAAATAAAATTGGATATAGTCTACAAGGAGTAGATCGTTTTAATATCATTGTCTTTCACGGGAATGAAGGTCATGATTTAGTAAAACGAGTAATTGGTTTACCTGGAGATACAATTGAGTATAAACATGATGTTTTATATGTAAATGGTAAACCAGTTGCTGAACCATATTTAGATGAATATAAAAAGCAACTATCTGGAGGGGAGCTAACTCCTGACTTTACGTTAGAAGAGATAACTGGAAAGAAAACAGTTCCTGAAGGTTATGTATTTGTACTGGGAGATAACCGTCAAGTATCTAAGGATAGCCGAGCATTTGGTTTTGTTTCTGAAAAACAAATTGTTGGGAAAGGTTCAGTGGTATTTTGGCCACTGCAGCATGCTAGAGCATTGTAGTAGTTTAAAAAAAGCAACTAAACTCATTTCGAGTTTGGTTGCTTTTTTTATTTTTATTAATAATAAAGATAAAAAATGTATTGTTTGAATTGAAAGAATATTTTATAATTTAAAACAGATATTTCATTTCGAAAATCGGAATAGGCGTTCTGAAATACGGAACGGAGGGGGACTTCATGAGCTATAACAAAACAGCAGTGAAAACAATGAACATTTTAGAATTATTTTATGAGTATGACACGTTAACATTAGCTGAGATGGTGAGATTGACCGGTATGCCTAAAACATCAGTATACCGTCTTATTGGATCTCTTGAAGAAATGGGTTTGTTGCAAAAAACAATAGATGGTGCATATAAGTTAGGGTTTGTTTTTTTACGATTTGGTCAGCTTGTTTCAGAGCGGTTATCTTTACGGAAAATTGCGAAGCCTTATATGGAGAAATTACAAAAAGAAATTGGACAAGCAGTTAATTTAATTATTCAAGATGGTGATGAAGCCATTTATATTGAAAAAATTGACGGGGATCAACCTGTACGTGTATATACAGCAATTGGACGACGAGCTCCGCTGTATGCTGGAGCGTGTCCACGTATTTTACTTACATATTTTTCAAAAGAAGAACAAGAAAATTATATAAAAAATACAACATTTGCTGCACTTGCAAAGGGCACGGTTACAGATGAAAATGAACTACGTGATATGCTACAAACTGCAAAGAATAACGGTTATACCATTAGTTATTCAGAACTTGAAAATCATACAGCGGCGATAGCTGCTCCGATTTTTGGAAGTGATGGTATGGTAGTTGGTGGTATGAGTATTTCAGGACTAGAAGCTGAATATGATGAACCAGTAATTATAAAATGGATTGAAAATCTTACTCAAACAACGAAACAAGTATCAATAGAATTAGGATGGAAAGAAAAGAAGGTAGGGGAATAATGAAATTTTCAGCACTAGGTGATCAAGCGATTGTCGTTACATTTGGACAGAAAATCAATATGGAAATTTATGAACAAGTACAATCTTTATTTGAGGCATTACAAAATGCACCGTTTGTTGGGATGCTAGAATGTGTTCCTTCTTATACATCTGTGACAATTTATTATGACCCCTACACATTGTATAGGGAGAAAAAGATAAATGATTCGCCGTATGACTATGTTTGTTATCATGTGCAGTCCCTTTTAGAAACTGAGAATGATAAGAAAATAAAAGAATATGAATATATATCCATTCCAGTTTGTTACGGAGGGGAATACGGTCCTGATTTGGAAGAAGTAGCAAAGTATCATGGGTTAACAATAGAAGATGTAATTCGAATTCATAGTGAATCCACTTATTTTGTTTATATGCTCGGTTTCACACCAGGATTTCCTTATTTAGGAGGTATGCCGCAACGGATTGCAACTCCACGAAAGCATACACCGCGATTAAAGATTCCAGCTGGATCTGTTGGAATCGGTGGAAGCCAAACGGGTATATATCCACTTGAAACACCAGGCGGATGGAATATAATCGGACGCACACCGCTTTCTTTATTTCGTCCTCAAAAAGTACCGCCTACTTATTTACAAAGTGGTATGTATTTACGTTTCATCCCCATAACAGAAACAGAGTTTCAACAATGGGAGGATGAGAATGTATGAGCATAGAGGTGCTACAACAAGGAATGCTGACAACTGTACAAGATTTAGGAAGACATACATATCAACAATACGGTGTACCAGTTGGCGGAGCGATGGACACAGTTGCACTTAGAATTGCAAATATGTTAGTTGGAAATGCAGAAGGGGAAGCTGGATTAGAAGTTACGATTATTGGACCGAAACTGTTAATTAAGCAGACGACATTAATTGCAATTGGCGGTGCGAATATGGAACCACTTTTAAATGGAAAACGAGTTCCATTGTGGCGCCCGGTATTAGTAAAAGAAGGAAGTATGCTTTGTTTTAAGAAAATTCAGTCAGGATGTAGAGCATATGTAGCATTTGCTGGTGGAATTCATGTTCCTGATGTAATGAAGAGCAAAAGTACGTATATGCGAGCTAATTTAGGCGGATTGGAAGGGCGTGCTTTACAAAAGGGTGATCAATTGCAAATAGGTTCACCTTCTCTTTGGGCAAAACGTGTTATACAGCAGCTTGTAAATGAAAAACGAGATACAACGATGTGGGGAGTAAATTATAGTTGTTTACCAAACTATCATCATTGTCCGAAGATTCGTGTCGTGGAAGGATTAGAGTTTGAAAAGTTTACGGAAGAGAGTCGTCATTCTTTTTTACAAAGCAATTTAAAGTTTCCAATTATGCAGATCGAATGGGGTATCGCATAGACGGGGAGCAGGTAACGGTAGAGGGAAAATTAGAGTTGCTATCAGATACTGTGACGCATGGAACAATCCAAGTACCACCTGAAGGACAGCCTATTATATTAATGGCAGATCGTCAAACGACAGGTGGATATCCGCGAATTGCCAATGTAATTTCAATTGATATACCGCTGCTTGCACAATTAAAGCCAGGAGATTATCTTTCGTTTTCAAAAATTTCAGTATTAGAAGCACAGCAGCTATATATAAAACAAGAACAAACAATGTATCTTTTAAAAATGTTCATTAAGCTGAAAGGAGAAAAAGCATGAATATAGTGGATTTAAATTGTGATTTAGGAGAAAGTTTTGGAGTATATAACATAGGAAATGATGATGCAATTCTACCTTATGTTTCATCGGTAAACATTGCTTGTGGATTTCATGCTGGTGATCCTTCAGTTATGCGTAGTACTGTTGCAAAAGCGCTAGAACACAATGTTTCAATAGGTGCACATCCAGGCTTACCAGACCTTATTGGTTTTGGAAGAAGAATGATGCATGTTTCACCAGATGAAGTGCACGATTATATGATTTATCAGATCGGGGCATTAGATGGATTTATTCGTGCATTGGGTGGAAAAATGAATCATGTTAAACCGCACGGTGCGCTCTATAATCTGGCAGCAGTAAATTCAGAAATCGCAGATGCTATTGCAAAAGCTATTTATAAAGTAAATCCAGATCTTCTTTTATTTGGATTAGCAAGTAGTGAATTTTTGTGTGCAGGAGAAAAATATAATCTTCGTGTTGTACAAGAGGTATTTGCAGATCGAACATATCAAAGTAATGGGACCTTAACAAATCGTGCAGAATCGAATGCATTGATTACAAATAAAGAAGATGCGATAAGACAAGTATTGCAAATGGTACAGAAAGGTAATGTTCAAGCTGTTGATGGGACTATCGTTTCAATTGCAGCGCATACAGTTTGTATTCATGGGGATGGCGTGCATGCTGTTGATTATGCGAAAAGCATTTACAATGCACTGCAGCAAGCACAAATTAACATTTGTGCACCGTAACACGTAAAAAAGATAGGGGGTTATATATGGTGAAATTGATTGGAATTTTACTTGTAGCAGTTGGTTTTTTATTTCGATTTAATACATTGTTAGTTGTTATGGTAGCTGGAATTGTAACAGGGATGGTATCCGGTATGTCATTTCACGAAGTGATAAGTTTATTTGGAAAATTCTTTATAGAAAATCGATATATGTCCATGCCAATTTTATTGACACTTCCGGTTATTGGAATTTTAGAGCGTTACGGATTGAAAGAACGAGCGGAAGCACTCATTACAAAATCAAAAGGAGCAACGACGGGACGCGTTCTTCTATCGTATTTTACTATTCGCGAAGCAACTGCAGCGATTGGGCTTAACATTGGAGGACATGCGCAAGCAGTAAGACCACTTGTTGCACCGATGGCGGAAGGGGCAGCGCAGGCTCGTTACGGAAAACTTCCAGAGAAGTTAAGAGAAAAAATTAAAGCGTCCGCAGCGGCTGCAGAAAATACAGCGTGGTTCTTTGGAGAAGATATTTTTATTGCAACAGGTGCTATTTTATTAATGAAAGGATTTTTTGATTCTGTCGGCATGCATGTTGGTGTGTGGGATATGGCACTTTGGGGAATTCCAACAGCAATTTCTGCATTTATTGTAAGTTGGATTCGTTTTCGTCAAATTGATAGACATATAGACGACGTTATGAAACAAGAAGCGAATCAAAATAAGGAGGCGATGTAGCATGAAATTAATTACACTTGATACAATTTATTATCTACTTGGTATTATTGTTGCTTTTATTGCAATTCGTGTTGCTTTTGATCGTCAACATCCGAACCGTTTTGGTTCTAGTTTGTTTTGGGCGTTGTTTGCTATTACATTTTTATTTGGAAATATTATGCCCTCGTTTTATGTCGGTTGTCTCGTTTTAGTTATGGTTATTTTAGCATCATTAAATAAAGTAACAAAATCAAATGAACAAGAAGCACCAGTAGAAGAGCGTGTAAAACATGCAGCAAAATTAGGAAATAAAATTTTCATGCCAGCTATATTAATCCCTTTGTTTACTATTATCGGAACGCTCACTCTTGGGAAACTCAAGTTTGGAGATATATTTGTTGTGGATCCTGAAAAAGTAACACTAATTGCACTAGCATTAGGTGCATTAGTTGCCCTTGCTTTTGCGATGGCTATTACAAAAGCAAAAGTGACAGAGCCAGTACAAGAAGGGAGCCGTTTACTACAAGCGGTCGGATGGGCCGTTATTTTACCACAAATGCTTGCTGCTCTTGGCGGTATATTTGCTAAGTCTGGAGTTGGACAGGTAGTGGCGGATTTAGTTGGACAAGTATTGCCGACTGAATATCCATTCGTGGCTGTCATGGCATATTGCTTAGGAATGATGTTATTTACAATGGTAATGGGAAATGCGTTCGCTGCTTTTGCTGTTATTACAGGGGGATTGGTTTGCCTCTTATTGTTCAAATGCACGGAGGAAACCCAGCAATTATGGCAGCGCTTGGTATGTTTGCTGGTTATTGCGGTACATTGTTAACGCCGATGGCTGCTAACTTTAACATTGTTCCGGCAATGTTGTTAGAGCTTAAAGATAAAAATGCTGTTATTAAAGCGCAAGCGCCAGTTGCCGTGACTATTTTTATAATTAACATGCTTGTTATGTACGTACTTGTATATCGATTTTAAAGGAGGGAGGATTGATGAAAAAATTTTATTAACAGGATTTGAACCATTTGGAGGAGAAAAAATCAATCCTGCTTGGGAAGTTGCTAAACAACTTGATCAAAAGAGAATAGGAGAATATACAATCGTTAGTAAACAAATTCCTACAGTTTTTCACACATCCTTACAAATGTTAGAATTTTATATTGATGAAGTAGATCCAGCTCTTGTGGTGTGTATTGGACAAGCAGGAGGACGTTCCGATATTACAGTGGAGCGCGTTGCAATTAATGTAGATGATGCAAGAATTCCTGATAATAAAGGAAATCAGCCGATTGATATACCAGTGATTGAGGATGGTCCAGTGGCGTATTGGTCAACACTTCCCATAAAAGCAATTGTGAAGCAACTTCGTGAAGGGGGAATTCCAGCATCTGTTTCCCAAACAGCAGGGACGTTTGTCTGTAATCATCTTTTTTACGGACTTATGCACATATTAGCAAAACAGAAAGATCGTATTTCTGGTGGTTTTGTACATATTCCGTTTTTACCAGAACAGGCGAGTGCATATCCTGGACAACCGAGCATGTCGCTTTCTAACATTACAAAAGGAATAGAGCTTTTAATACAAACAGCTTTGGAAGTAGAAATAGATATAGTAGTAGCAGAAGGTACAACGCATTAAGAGAAAATTTCCAAGTTGCTGCATATGCCTGTTATAATGAAAGAAGAAATATACATAGAGGTGAATGTTGTGCAGCATTATGGAGAAGTGCGTTCTATCATTGACAATGCTAAGAAAATTACGGTGTTAACTGGAGCGGGTGCAAGTACAGAAAGTGGGATACCAGACTTTCGATCAGCAAACGGTTTGTATGCGGATGCAAATGTAGAAATGTATTTATCAAGAGGATATTATAATCGAAACCCGAAAGATTTTTGGAAACATTATAAAGCAATCTTTCAAATTGAAACATTTCATCAATATAAACCGAACAAAGGACATACGTTTATTGCGCAGTTAGAAGAAAACGGAAAAGATGTTGTTGTTTTAACACAAAATATTGATGGACTTCATCAACTGGGCGGGAGTAAACGTGTCATTGATTTACATGGTACACTGCAATCTGCTCATTGTCCAAAGTGTCGTACGAAATATAACTTACAATATATGATTGAACATGAAGTGCCGCGTTGTGAGAAGTGTAATTTCATTTTAAATCCTGATGTTGTGTTATATGGAGACACATTGCCTCAATTTCAAACAGCCGTTGAACGCTTGTATGAAACAGATGTATTACTTGTTATGGGAACATCATTAAAAGTACAGCCTGTAGCGTCATTCCCGCAAATAGCGAAACGAGAGATAGGGGCAACGACGATCCTTATTAATGACGAGCGAACAGGACAAGAACCGTATTTTGATTATACGTTTCATGAAACAATAGGAGAATTTGTGGATGGATTTTTAGCAGGTGGAGCAGACAAAGCAGAGTAAATGAAACTAAAGCTAAAGAAGTTTATGCCAAAGTGGTTTTAAAGGGATATATAGTGCCTAACTAGCGAATGTATTAACCTAAGAGAATAAGAAGCAGTAACAAGTAACGCATGGTTGTTTCTTTTATCCATGCGTTACTTGTTCTTTTATTTAGGAATCAATATACAATAAGAGAGTTGCTTATTATGAAAATCGAGTTTTTTATCCCGTAAAAGTCCGATTGGTTCAACTAGCCATCAGTGGGAGATGAAAAAAACCTACTGATGGAAGTTTCACTTTATATTATTTTTTCAGTGATAAACCATAAACAATCGTTTCACTTGGTGTTGTAATTTTAAAGCCTGTATTGTAATCTAGCGTCATTGTGTTTCCGATATAATCTTTTGTAAAGTCATCGATTTGAATGACAAGCTGTCCATCTTCAAATACGACATCATTTGCATGATATTCATCGACAATTAAATCGATATTCACATAGACAGTACAGGTATTGCCTATAGTTCCTTTTACTCTAATAATTGTTTTACCTTCATTTTGTAATTGTTGCAGTTTTTCTTTTGCTTTATTTGTAACACGAATATTCATGTAATCCCTTCCTTTTCTTAAACTCTTATTCTATTATGGCAAAAATATAATGAACCGGCTACTCGGGCACATAAGAAAACCTATCAACTTTCGTTGATAGGTTGTTATTTTTAAAGCTCACATTTATCTAATGGAATGACTTTTGTTTTCTTTGTAAATTTATAACCTAACCAAAGTATTAAGAAAAGAGGTAAACCAATATATGAAACGAGTACACCGTTCCAATCAATAGATTTTCCCATAAATGCACCGTAGTTTTGACCAAGAATAACGATTAAACATAATACAAATGCAAAGATTGGACCGAATGGGAACCATTTTGCTTTATATGGTAAGTCATTTAAGTCTTTTCCTTGTGCAGTGTATGCCTTGCGGAAACGGTAGTGACTAATTGCAATTCCGATCCAAGCGATGAAGCCTGACATACCAGAAGCATTTAAGAGCCATACATAGACCACACCATCACCGAAAAAGAAGCTAAGAAAGCAACACATCCAACTAATGATGTTGCAATCAATGCATTTACAGGTATACCACGATTATTTAGTTTTCCTAAAAATTTAGGTGCTTTACCTTGGTTTGCTAAATCCCAAAGCATACGTGATGCTGCATACATACCAGAGTTACCAGCAGACAGAACAGCTGTTAAAATAACTGCGTTCATTACTGATGCCGCAAAGGCAACACCTGCTTTAGCGAATACAAGTGTAAATGGACTTACTGTTACATCACTTGCTGCAAGGCTTTTGTCTGTATATGGAATGAGTAAACCAATTACAAGAATTGCTAAAATATAGAACAGTAGAATTCGCCAAAAGATGCTGCGAATTGCTTTTGGAATATTGCGTTGTGGGTCTTCAGTTTCACCAGCCGCAACTCCTAATAATTCTGTTCCTTGGAATGAGAATCCAGCTGCCATAAATACACCGATGATTGCCATGAAGCCGCCGTTAAACGGTGCATCTGCAACTGTAAAGTTTTTAAAACCAACAGGCTCTCCACCCATAATACCGAAAATCATAAGAAAACCGACAATTAAAAAGGCGATAACAGTTACAACTTTTATAAGTGCAAACCAATATTCAGCTTCCCCAAATCCTTTAACAGATAAATAATTTAAAAGAAACATAATAGCTAAACAAATAGCACTCCAAATAAGGGAAGGTGTATTTGGAAACCAAAACTTCATAATTAATGTAACTGCAGAGAGTTCAGCCGCAATCGTGATGGCCCAGTTATACCAGTAGTTCCAACCTAATGCAAATCCAAGAGCTGGATCGACAAATCTTGTTGCGTATGTGCTAAATGATCCTGCTACAGGCATGTATGATGCTAATTCTGCTAAACTTGTCATTAAAAAATATACCATAATACCAATTGCAGCATAGGCGACGAGAGCACCGCCAGGACCAGCTGTGTGGACAACACCACCGCTTGCTAGGAATAAACCTGTTCCAATTGTACCACCAAGTGAAATCATTGTAAGATGGCGAGATTTCAATCCGCGTTTTAGTTCGCTATTTGTTTGTGCAGATTGATTTGTAGACGTAGAGGTAACTTTTGTAGTTGCGCTGTTCATTTTCAACACTCCTTTTCTTGTAAGATAGGAAGGAGCGGGGGAATTAAAAAAACCGCCAAAGGACTTTAGCGGAGCATTTCAAAAATAGCCACCCCATCATACCTTCCGTTAAGATAGCGCCCCACGTTTACACGGTAACTTTGTAAACGTGACAGTTCTGTTCCTATTCGAAAACAGCCCCAGCATATACTTCCAGAGAAGAAGTATAAACTTCGGCAGCTTTTCCTTTCATTCGGAGTTATTGACGTTCTCTGTGTCTCGTCCGGATTACTAATAAAAGCCGCAACCTCTACCTCATCGGATTGATGAGGATTTTTTCTATTGCTATGATTTTTAATATATCGCAATTGTAATGAGTTTCTGAGAATATTGCAAGGACTTTTTTGTAGAAAAAAAGAGAAAAAAGAACGGCTATTTTAGAAAAGCGCTTTCAAAATTCGTCCCGATCCTAAAAAATATGTAATAAGTAACCTCTTGATGAAAAAGGTTATACAATAGTTTCGCATTATGGTTCAAAAATCCTTTAAAATTTACAGAAAATTGAGACAAATAAATTTCGACAAAATATATTGTAGAAGAGGAGACTAAAAGAAAACAAGCTTCCCTTTATGGGGAAACTTGTTTTTGTTTGTTATATACAATTTTTTTGTTTGTCTGTTGTGATTGATTACGAGTCGTAATAATCAGTGCAATTGTAACGACAAGACCTGTCACAATGTAAGCAAGAAATATTATATTTTGATTTACTTTAAAAGTTGTTAATAGCGTACGGATATTGGTGAAAATAATAAGTCCTCCGACAAGTACTCCAAGTAAATGAGAAGGAACAATTCGTACTAGCCACGCAGCAATTGGTGCTGCAATGATACCACCAAGCATAAGAGCAAACACCCAAAACCAACTGACTTGTTCCCAGCCAAGAGAAATGAAAAATCCAAGTGTGGCAGCTAATGAAACAGGAAATTCACTCGTATCTACAGAACCGACAACTTTTCTTGCTTCATTACCGCGTGCAAGTAAAACAGGAGTAGTAATTGGGCCCCAACCGCCACCGCCTGTTGAATCTACAAAACCTGCAAAAAGGCCAAGTGGGATTAACTGCCTACCAGACAGGCGTTTATTATTTGTTTGAACAACTTGTTTTTGTAAAATAAATCTTAATAAGATATATACACCTAATACGAATAAAAATACTGAAATATATGGTTTAATTAAATTTCCTGGTAAGTTACTTAAAAAGCAAGCACCTACAAAAGCGCCAATGGCACCTGGTAATGTCAGTCTTGAAACGGTATATTTATCGACATTTCCAAAGCGGATATGTGAAATGCCAGATGCGGCAGTTGTAACAACTTCGGCTAAATGAACAGATGCTGAAGCAACAGCTGGTGCTATTCCAAACATGAGTAATAATGAAGAAGATGTTACCCCATAAGCCATTCCTAAA
This sequence comes from Bacillus sp. EA-CB0995, assembly GCF_055814245.1. Classification (NCBI taxonomy): domain Bacteria; kingdom Bacillati; phylum Bacillota; class Bacilli; order Caryophanales; family Bacillaceae; genus Bacillus; species Bacillus sp. EA-CB0995. The sequence continues at coordinate 2,307,521 of NZ_CP169269.1, forward strand.
GCTCCATCAATGAGTTGAGCAAAGAAACCAATGATAGCAAAGACAACTAACTTTTGCATGTTTAATACCCCCGTTTATAATAAAGTGAAATTACCATCAAGGACTGATGGTTAATTGAATCAATCGGGCTCTTACGGACAATTATCTCCCACCTATCTCCTTTGACTTCTCAGAATCTTAAGGTGGGGTCTTGCTGCCCAAAAGTAGCGGGATAAAATAAAAAGGCTCCTTTCTCTAGTGAGAAAAGAGCCTTTGGTTTTCCAATCAGCTTTATCATATTCTAATTTTTTTTATTATAATACATATTAATCATATAAATCAACTATGTTTTAAATAAAATTTTGAATTGCCAGAAATAAACGAAAAGTAATACACTAAAAAGGATAAAGGTAAGGATGGTGAGGAGATGTTACAGTTTGATCATCTTGTTCACGTAATTCAATGCTCTCCAGCTGAAGCAATAAAACAAATGAAGATACTCGGATTTCATACAGTTCAAGGAGGAGAGCATACGAATTGGGGAACATATAATAGCTTATGTTATTTTGATTTGGCATATATTGAGTTTTTAGCAGTTCAGAACAAAGAAGCTGCAAACAGAGCAGAGAACCCTCTCATTCAGCAAACTGTTCGTAAGTTGCAAATGGGGGAAGGGATGCTTCAAGTTGCACTGCGTACAGAACATATAGAAGAACTTGCTAAGCAATTGTTGGAAAAGGGGTTTCATATAAATGGTCCGCTGGAGGGAAACCGTTTAAGAGATGATGGTACTTTATTAAGCTGGAAAATGCTATTCATTGAACAGGAAGATGGCGGTCCTAGATTCCCGTTTTTTATTGAGTGGGGTGAATCGGATGAAAAAAGAAGAGCAGATTTACAGAAAAAAGGAGCGATTTCATTTCATGACAATCATGTAATTGGAATGAAAACAGTGTTTTATACTGTTAATAATGTAAATGAAACAAGCAAACTATGGGAAGAGTTATTGCAAATAGAAATGAGTACACCAAAAATAAATAAAGAGTGGAATGCGGTATTTCGAAGTTTTTCTCTTGGGAAAATAACAATTCAACTTTGTGAACCAATAGGGAATGGAGTAGTTCAGAATCAATTACAGAACTGCGGGGAGGTACCATTTGCTGTAGAGTTTCAAGGAGACAAGGAGAATACGAGTGTATATCAGATATCGAATGGTATGTACATATTTTAAGAGGAATCAAGGTGAACGAAGTAATAAAGCAATTAGCAGAGCATACAAATTGGCCGGCAATTGTCCAAACAAAATTTTGGTATAAATCGAAAGGCTTCCAATCGTAATATTGGAAGCCTTTACGAATAACAAAAGTTGATTGCTTTTTGAAGTCGAAAGATCCCTTCAGTAATATAATTTATATCTACTTTTCCATATGATAGACGAATATAATCATCTTTTGCACCAAAAATACTGCCGGGCATAAAGGCCACTTGTTGTTTTAAACTTTGCATAATAAGTTGTTTCTCTTGAATAGGTTGTTTTAATTTTCCCCATATGTAAATTCCGCCTGTTGGTATAGAAAATGAGAGTTCTTTCTGAAGTGAGCATTGCAGTGCGTCTGCTAATATATTTCTTTTTTGTAATAGTTCATAGCGTAACTGTTGTAAATGTGTTTCAAATGGAACTGTTTCAAAAAATTGTTGTATAAGCCATTGCGGAAAAATACTTAAACCTAATTCCATTTGATGCCGTGCATCTGATAATCGTTCAACAACAGACTGCGGAGCAACGAGCCAGCCGATTCGTAATCCTGGTGCTATCATTTTAGACAGAGAATGAACATAAATGACTGTTCCGTTTGTATCAATTGATTTTAAAGTTGAACATGTTTGTTCTTTATTTTCTAATGTTAATAAGCTAGAAGGGTCATCTTCAACAATTGGAATTCGTAAATCGGCACATAAAGATAGAAGTGTTTCCCTTCTTTTGGGATGAAGGAGTGTCCCTGTTGGATTTTGATAATTGGGATTTAAGAAAATCATTTTAATCCGGTGCTTTCGATAAAGTTCGTATACATCGTCTGGATGAATGCCATGTTTATCAACAGGTAATGGAAAAATACGAATGCCTGCCGATTGGAAAAGGGGCAAGGAATAGCAATGCGACGGACTTTCAAATGCGACTGCATCGCCTGGATTTAATAAACATTGCACAATAAGGTGCAGTGCTTGCTGCGCACCGGAAGTAATCATAATTGATTGTTCAGTTGCATCAATTTGTAAATGCTCCTTCATATATTTAGCTACAATTTTTCGTAAAGGAAGGTAGCCTTGTGGATGATCATAGCTTAATGATTGTGTTAACGGTTGTTCGCGTAAAATTGCTTGTAATTGCTGATGCGGAAACAAATCACATCCAAGTTCACCGTTTGCAAAATCAATGATATTTTCATTTTGCTGCACTTGCTCACGAATGTAGCGAAGGAGTGGTAAGTTAGGCAAAAATGTCCCACCTTCCACAAAACCGCTCCAATTCGGTGCGAATTTCGGCGATACACCCCACATCTGTGTACTGACCCTTGTGCCTTTTCCAGTTGTACTTTCAACAATTCCCATTGCACGTAGTTCATTATAGGCTGTTGTAATTGTACTTCGATTTACTTGAAGCTGCTCTGCTAGCTTGCGCTCTGAAGGGAGAAAACTTCCTGGTGGAAGCTCTCCATACATAATACGCCTTTCAATATAATCAACAACTTGTTGATAGATTGGGATTTTACTATCTAAATCTAACTTCCATTTCATTTGTAACGTCTCCTTGTTCCTTCATTATCACTATTATAGCAAATTGGCTGGGTGAAAAAACAGCCAATTGGATGGTGTTGCATTGTGCCAATTTTACTATGCTAAATGAGGGAAGGGGAGATTTGGATGAAACGAAGGCAAATGGAATGGCTCCTGATGTCAGTTGCTTTAGTATGGGGAGCAAACTATACGATAGGAAAATACGGAGTGACATATATGTCATCCATTCAATTTAATAGTATGCGCTTTTTAATTGCATCACCAATATTACTACTTATTACTTTTATTATGGAACGTTCATTACGTATAGAGAGGAAAGACTGGCTGAGACTTTTGGTGGTTGGTATTGTAGGGACAACTTTATATCAAACGCTGTTTATGCTTTCAGTAAAATATACCTCTGCGACGAATGCTTCATTATTAATTGCAATGTCTCCAATCTTTACAGGGATTTTAGCTGTATTGCATAAACAAGAACGTTTTTCTCTGAAAATACAAATCGGATCTATGCTTTCTTTTGGCGGGGCAGCGCTTGTGCTATTAACAGGGCATACGAATCAGTCTACATATGAATACGCATGGCTTGGAAATATAATTGGATTGGTTGCGTCGATTGCATGGGGCTGGTATCCAATTCTTGCTCAGCCGCTTATTACGAAATATTCTGCGATGCGAGTAACCGCTTGGTCAACGTTATTAGGAATTGTTCCGCTTGTTTTATACTGCATTATGAATGTAGACTCCTTAACATGGCCGAGTGATATGCTAAGTTGGGGGTCGTTAGGATATTCTATTGTATTTGCAACGATTTTTGGACTTGCAATGTGGTACGTTGGAATTAGTAAAATTGGTTCAACAAAAGTAATGGTGTATATGTATCTTGTTCCATTATTCGCGGTTATATTTGCAGCTGTAACGATAGGCGAACAGGTGAACATCATGCAATTGTTTGGTGGGTTTGTTATTTTTGCTGGGTTATACGTTGTGAAAAAAGGAACAGTGAAAAAGCCAGCGCTCAATTTAAAAAAGGTAAGTTAGTATGAAAATGACCACGTCCTAAGAGGAGTGGTCATTTTTGTTTACATAATAAGATTGCTTGCTTTACGGCCCATTGCTGATGATCGTGAACAAGCAACTGCTGTGCTTCAGAAGAAGATACCCAATGTAAAATGTAAACATCTTCTGTAGGAACATGATGTTCTCGTATTTTGCTACATATGTAAAAATGGCCATCATTTAAATAATAAATACCTTCTTTTTCGGCATAAAAGTAACGCTCAGCATTTCCAATATAGTGGTGCGCCTCAATTTCCCAGCCTAATTCCTCTAATAATTCACGTTGCAAGCACGCTTCTTTTGTTTCACTATTTTCTATTTCACTGCCAGGTAAAAAATATCTTACTCCTTTTTGGATAATGGCTATTTTACTCGTACCTTCTTTAAAAATAATTGCATAAGAGCTCGGGCGTGAGGTGTATTCTATATGCCGCTTTTTCTCGCCAAAAGAAGGTTTCATGTGCATATCTTTCACCTAATTTCATTCATTATTATTGTATTATCTCATATGATGATACGAATTTACCAAAAATGAATTTCTAAGTTATAAAGGAAAGTGAATCTCAATGGCTAATAACATACATATAAATGAGAAATGAGAGGACATGACATATGCATATTAGAAAAATAAAGCCTGAGGATTATATTACAATTCATTCTGTTATTAATGATTGGTGGGGCGGGAGACAGATGGCAGACATGCTGCCACAGCTTTTTTTGTTCATTTTCAAGAAACGAGTTTTATTATTGAAAAGGATAATGAAATTGCAGGGTTTTTATGTGGCTTTTTTTCGCAAACCTTTGCAGATGAAGCATACGTTCATTTCATCGGTGTGAATCCAAAATATAGAAGACAAGGGATTGCGTCAGCACTGTATTCCTCCTTTTTTGATGCCGTTCGGTTCCATGGTCGTCATGTTGTAAAAGCAGTAACATCTCCTGTTAATCAAAAGTCCATTCGATTTCATCGTGATGTAGGGTTTGATATTGAAAAAGGAGATAGTGAAATAGAGGGGATATCTGTACATACAAATTATGATGGACAGGGTGGAAGTCGAGTGTTATTTATAAAACATTTATAGGAAAATTGGCAAGAAAACCTCACCTTCAAAACGTGTAAGGCATTGCCCAGTTTAAGGTGGGGATGAATTGTCATTGCATTCGTAAAAATATTTTTATATAAATACGAATGTATGTTCTTTCTTGGGGTTTTGTAGTATCATGAAAGAAGGAGGTGAAAATTATGACAAAAGAATATGCAACCTATCAAATTTGGATTAAGAAAGGTCATAAATTGTACGCATACTTCCTAGAAATGTGTCAAAGTGCAAAAAATCTCTACAATACAACAAACTTCTACGTTCGCCAAGTGTATACGGCCTTACGTGTTGGTAAACCATTACATCCACTTCAACAAGAAGTTCTCCATACATTACAAGTGTACATTGAAACTATGAATGAAAATCAACTTCGTGCATACCAAAAACGTGTGCAAAAACAGAAAGAAAAACCTATAGAAGAACGTAAAGAAATCAAATGTAATTTGTTTGCATTCCCTACAAAAGAGAAATCATTCCTATCGTATAACTTTCTAGATTGCTTGTTTAAAACAATGAAACAACAAGATTATATGAACTTGCCAGCGCAAACGAATCAAGCAATCATGAAGAAGTTATATCAAAACTGGAAATCATTCTTCGCTTCTATGAAAGCATATCAGAAACATCCTTCCACTTTTACTGGCAGACCTCGCATTCCAAACTATATCAAATCTTCTATGAAAGAAATTGTATTCACAAATCAAGTATGTAAGCTCCAAGATAAGTACATTCGTTTTCCGAAAACAAGCATGAAATTAAATATTGGTAAATTATTTGGGCGGATTGGCAATCTAAAAGAGGTACGTGTGTGTCCTGCTTATGGAAAGTTTAAGGTGGAAATTGTGACAGAACAGTCCGAACCAGCACCTGAGGATGTTGACAACAACCGTTATATGAGTATTGACTTAGGGATCAATAACATTGCAACTATCACAACGAATGCAGGGGCCATTCCTGTGTTAGTAAAGGGCAATGTGATTAAAAGCATTAATCAATACTACAACAAGAAAAAGGCTTATTTATTGGGTATTCTTCGTCATGGAAAAGAACCAAAAGAAGGACCACACACATCAAACCGCTTAGAGAGGCTTCATGAGAAACGGTTTCTCAAGATAAAAGATTTCTTTCACAAAATCAGTTACCACATTGTTCATTTCGCAGTTCAACATGAGATCTCTATGATTGTGATTGGAAAAAATACATCATGGAAACAAAACAGTGATATGGGAAAACGACAGAATCAATCTTTTTGCCATATCCCACACAATCTACTTATTGAAATGATCACCTATAAGGCAAAACGAAAAGGGATTACTGTACAAGTAGTGGAAGAATCGTATACAAGTAAAGCATCCTTTTTAGACAATGATGATATCCCCACTTACGGTGAGGAAGATATTCCTATATTCAGTGGAAAACGGATTACACGTGGCTTGTATCGTACAAAAGAGAATCTTCTGTTAAACGCAGATGTGAATGGTTCCTATAACATTTTAAAAAAGCAGTTCCAAAGGCGTTTGCCGATGGAATAGAGGGGTTGTGCCATCAGGCAGCTGTGTCAACTCCACTCGTGTTAAGCATCTCTTGAAGGTGATACACGAGAAACCCCCACTTCAAGATCCGAAGGAGATAAGTGGCGGGAGTTTTCATAAATGATGTAAGCAGCAAAACGATATAAAATTGTTATACTGCTTTTTTATAACTGTACTTTCCTTAAGAATCTTGCTTCGTTAGTTCGAGAAGATAAACTGAAATGTCTGTTCTAATCATAATAAAATATTTCAGTTCATCATTTTTATAAACGGTTTAACTTTTTTGCAAAGCAACATTATTCATGATAGCACTTGAAAAATATAATACCAATGTAGTTTGAAGTCGAATTTGCAGTAAATAATCGCACTTTACGGTATGTGTCATGATAAGCTAAAGAGGATTCTTTCGAACAGATACAAAATTTTTAATAAAAATCAAGATAAAAGGCAATATAAGGAGGGTTGAATTTATATTTCGAAAGGAAGGATAGCAATTGAGTAAAGTTCTATACATTACCGTAAATCCGAAACCAACTGATCAATCATATGGACTTTCAGTTGGACAAGCTTTTTAGAAGCATATCGTCACGGGGCTCCGGATGATGAAATTATTGATCTTGATTTGTACAAAACCAATATTCCATATATTGATGCAGATGTACTTAATGGATGGGGAAAGCTACAAAAAGGGACAGCGTTTGAAAATCTTTCTGCAGAAGAGCAAAGTAAGATCGCTGCAATTAATAAATTAACAGATCAGTTTGTAGAAGCAGATAAATATATATTTGTAACACCGATGTGGAATTTTAGCTTTCCGCCGCTTATGAAAGCATACATTGATACAATTTGTATGGCAGGAAAAACATTTAAGTATACAGAAGAAGGTCCTGTTGGCTTGTTATCTGGTAAAAGGGCCGTTCATATTCAAGCGCGCGGTGGTATATATTCAGAAGGCCCAGCAATAGAAAAAGAGTTTGGAGATCGTTATCTTCGAGCGATTATGGGCTTTGTTGGAATTGATGATGTACAATCTATTATTGTAGAAGGTATGAATCAAACGCCAGATGAGGCAGAGAGTATTAAAGAAAAAGCAATGGCACACGCGAGAGAAGTTGCGAAAGGCTTTTTTGAATAATTAGAAAAAAACCCACAAATTTCTTATAATGGAATTTGTGGGTTTTTATTTATCAGATAAGTGGGGGAATCAGGATGGATATTGTTTTTACAGAGAATGGGAAACGTTTTAATTATCGCGTAGCAGCTGTATGTATAGAGAATGGAAAGGTTCTTCTTCATCGCGGGAAGGGAGATAACTTTTGGTGTCTACCTGGAGGACGAGTTCAAATGCTTGAAAGTAGTGAGTCTGCTCTTAAACGAGAGATGAAAGAAGAGTTAGAAGTGGATGCAAATGTAAAACGATTAATATGGATTGTTGAAAAGTTTTTTACTTATGATAATCATGAGTTTCATGAAATAGGTTTTTACTATGAAACGCATTTAGAGAATTGTGTTATTCCAAAAACAGGTTCTTTTATAAGAGAAGATGGCGGACGAGAATTTGAGTTTCAATGGGTTCCACTAGAGGAGATTCATCATTTTAATACGCAACCGGCCTTTTTAAAAACAAAGCTAGATCATTTACCGCAGTGTGTAGAACATATTGTGACAAATTAAAAGAAAGACAGCTCTGTACCGTTAAGGTTATGTATAATTTCAAATAAAAAGAGACTGCCCCAAAAGGCACATATGTGCCTTTTGGGGCAGTCTCTTTTTGTGAAATCCTATCTTTTAAAAATTGGATATAGGTTAGAGGAGAATAAGAAGAGTGAATTAGGTTTTGTCTAGCATAAAAGACATCCGATTCTAAGCTGTACATATGGAAATATAGTTGAATAATAATTCTGGTGAGCAGAGGGAATAGTAAATATAATTTTGAGCAGTAGAAGGGATAACTGCCCATTAAAAAGAGGATAAAAACAAAATTATTGCTTTTTAAATGAAATTCATATATTGTTTGATATATCAATTATTGATATATCAAATTTTTAGACAGCCTAAAAAAGGGGTGGTAATTTGAGCGATTCATGTTCAAAAGAAGCAATTATTTTATATAAATTACATTTCCTCAATAAAGACATTAGTTCGAAATTCGAAGGCTGTACGGGGATTAGCCAGTCTAGACTTGAACTTTTACATCAACTTTATCTAGTAGATGAAATGAGTCAAAAAGCACTTCAAAAAGAAATCAATATTGACAATGCAGCAATTACCCGGCATTTAAAGCAACTTGAAGCTAACGAAATGATTACAAGACGTAAAAATCCGAATGATAATCGAATAACCCTTGTTAGTTTAACAGATGCTGGTCGGAATAAAATTCACTCCTTTCAAGAGGAAAAAGAGCGATTTGCCACTTCTGTGTTAAAGGATTTTAACGAAGAAGAACGTGATGAGCTTCTAAATATGTTAAATCGCATTCAAAAAAATATAAAAGAATTCTAATGTAACCATTAGACAGAAAAAGGGAGAATTCATCTATGATTAGCATACAAGAAACAAATAATTTTACAGAAATTATGACAGGTCGTCGTTCTATTCGAAAGTATGACCCGTCTGTAAAAATTAGTAAAGAAGAAATGACAGAGATCCTTACAGAAGCAACGCTTGCACCATCTTCTGTGAATATGCAACCATGGCGCTTCTTAGTAATTGATAGTGCTGAAGGAAAAGCAAAGCTTGCGCCACTTGCTAAATTTAATCAACTTCAAGTAGAAACATCAGCAGCAATGATTGCTGTTTTTGGTGATTTGAATAATTTTGAAAATGCCGAAGAAATTTACGGTAAAGCAGTTGAACTTGGATATATGCCTTCAGAAGTCAAAGAAAGTCAAATGGAGAAGCTTACAGCTTATTTCTCAACAGTTTCGCCGGAAGTAATGAAAGACACAGTTTTAATTGATGGTGGTCTTGTAGCGATGCAACTTATGCTTACAGCTCGTGCTCACGGATACGATACATGTCCAATTGGTGGATATGAAAAAGATAAAATTGCAGAAGCGTTTGGTTTAGATAAAGAGCGTTATGTGCCAGTTATGTTAATTTCAATTGGGAAAGCAGCTGACAGTGGTTACAAATCCGTTCGCCTTCCAATTGATAAAATTGCTCAGTGGAAGTAATTGTAGAAGAGCATAAGATTTCATAATTTGCGTGATTGACTTTTTCATAGATATAAATACAAGTAGAAAAGTGAGAGGGGACCGTACCATGATTATTATCCATGCTAAATTTCATGTGAATCCAGAAAAACAACAAGCATTTTTAGATGAGATTCAGCCGCTAATTAGTGGTTCAAGAAAAGAAAGTGGAAATATGTCTTATGATTTGTACAAGGATACCGAAAAAGAAAATGTCTATACGATGGTAGAGGTATGGGAAAATGCCGAAGTAGTTGCTAATCACAATAAGAGTGAGCATTTCACTTCGTTTGTTGGAAAAGCAAATCAATTTCTAGTTGCACCATTAGATATAAAAGCTTTTGATGGAAAACCATTACAAGGGTAATAACAAGGAGAGCGTATAAATTGACGCACTAGTTTGTGAAAAATTATGATACGGTTATAGACAGTTTCCATCGTTTCAATGAAATGTAAGTGGAATTTTTAATTAAGGGGGAAGAAAGATGACAAATTCAAATAATAAAATAGCCAGTATCTATGAAGGCACGAATATAAGCAATTGGGGAACATTTCAAAACGTGGAAGAAACAAAGTTATTTGATCCGATTCAAATTGGAGCTTGGTCTCTTCGTAATCGTGTGGCAATGGCACCGATGACGCGTTGTTTTGCTAATGATGAGACAGGGGTAGTTGGAGCTGATGTAGCCGAGTATTACCGGAAACGTGCGGCAGATGGTGTGGGTCTAATTATTACAGAAGGAATAGTAATTAGCCCAAGAGCGAAGGGGAATCCAGGTGTCCCAGGTATTTATACCGAGGAGCAAATTGATTCTTGGAAGTCAGTAACAGATGCAGTACATGAAGAAGGTGGAACAATTATTGCGCAAATATGGCATGTAGGACGTATGAGCCATCATGAACTAACAGGTGGATTCTTACCACAAGCACCTTCAGCTATTGCGGCACAAGGAAATGTCCCACGTTTTCGGAAGCCTTTTGATACACCAGAAGCGATGACAATAGAAGAAATTCAAGAGACTATCGAACAGTATGCACAAGCTGCTAGGAATGCGATAGAAGCAGGCTTCGATGGGGTAGAAATTCATGGGGCACATGGGTATTTAATTGATCAATTTGCTTATGAATTTGCGAATCATCGAAATGATCAATATGGCGGAGATTTAAAACAAAGGTTAACATTTATGAAAGAAGTATTGCAAGCCGTTATAAGTGCGATTGGTGCAGATAAAACGCTTATTCGTTTTTCGGCATTTAAAGGTGATAACCCTAGCTACATGTGGGAAAATCCTGAAGTAGCAATTCAAACTTTCGTAGATATGTTCTATGAAGTAGGATTAACGATGATTCATCCTTCAACAATGAATTATACGCAAGTTATAGCTGACGGAAAAAACTTACATCAATTAGTTCGTAAATATTGGGATGGTATAATTGTAGGAGTTGGGAATTTAAATCCAAAAGAGGCAGAAGAAGCACTACAAGAAGGTACAATTGATGTAGCGGCATTTGGTAGACCATTGATTTCTAATCCGGATTTTGTTCATCGTGTTAAACATGGGGAAAGTTTAGAGGAATACGATGCAAAGCAGCATCTTGCTACATTAATATGAATAATAAAAGAAGAGCACATAAGGTGTTCTTCTTTTATTATGTAAGCAAAAAATATAAGAGAATAGCATGATAGGGGGAACCGAATTTATATTACCCTTATCATATTACTAAGAACCTCGATGACTCCAGTAGGAGAAGTCGAGGTTTTTAGCTTGTATTGAGATTCAAGCTTATTTTTCTTTTCTTTCACTGATTTCGATATTTGTATAATGTATGAACTTCTCTTTTAAATTTCTGGAGAAGTTCAGTATCATCACGATTTGCATACCTTGTAGCGTTATATGCATCGATAATCACATCAAATTGAATGGAGATCTTTTCTTCTCTATGAAGTCTTTCCATCCATTGTTCAACTGTTTCACCGCGTAGCCGATTTAATGGTGGTTTTAGTTTCTTTTCCAAATTAAAAATTTCTTTGCGAATTGCATTGTTTGGTGGGCGTAACTTTCGGTTTCGCTTTTGTATATTTCGTTGTTCTAGACCAACAATGATAGGTTCATAGGAAGACATACGCCCAAAGTTGATTTCATGACGCCTTTTAAATAGTTTCCAAATCACATAAATGGCAGCAACTACAATGATAAGAATTGTAATACATTGTAAAACGAACGGATCATATTCTTTTCCTAGAACCTGTGGAGGCGGCGAATTACCTTGCATCAAATTACTATTTAAAGAACGGTCAGTTTGCTTCAGTTCAGCTGCTAGAAATAGTGGGTTTAAAATATATCCTAATCCTAAAGCAATCCATTGAATGACATAAGTGATGCCAGTTCGTACGTAAGAAAGGAAAGGTATGAATAAAAAACTAGTAATCCCAATAGCTGTAACTGATAGTAATCGCATTATTTGTTGATTTCGATTAAAACTTGTCATCCATAATGTTAGGAGTGTATGCAAAATGAGTAATTCTAATTCCCATATGGAAGGAAGCTGCATATGGAGAAAAATGGAACCAAAAGACCATAGAACGGCTCCTAATAATTTATGAAAGGGTGAAACATCATCTTTTGCGTACACAAGAAAAAAGAAAAACGGTAATAATACGGAACTTATAGTAGAAAATAACGCCAAAGAATAGCAAACTATGACTTGTAGAATGAATAGTGCTACAAACCATGTTTTTTTCTTTTTACTAATTTTCATAATAGGCAGCAAGCAAATATGACTGACTAGAAGAAACAAAACAATGTGTACAACTTCTCCTTTTTCAGTTAATAAAGAAAGAAGGAGGAGAAGAATAAAATCATTAACGTACCGTAGCCATGTATTCAAGCTGTTCCACCACTCCTTCATTGTGAACAATATATGTTGGCTGTGTTGTATAAGGTATATTATGTTTAGGGACGCCAAGGAAAAATAGTGTAGACGACCTCACTCTTTTTCGCATCATATAATGCAGAAAACTCTCTCGCGGCAGTAATGTGCTATCTTCTGAAATACGTGCAAGTTCTTCCAATGCTTTTGCATAATGCATAGAGCCTTCATTCAGCGTCAAGTGCATAGGCCCATCTTCTGTTAAAATGCTAATAAATAATTCAAAGGGAATTTTTCTTTCCGTTGCAATTTGACAAATGTATGTTGCATAGGAGATCAAGTCTTCTATATTTTCTTTCCATCCAATTCCTCGATCTGAGGCAAGGCATATGCAAATTGTCCAGCTATAATTTTTTACTGCTTCATATTTCTTGGCTTGTAAGCTTTGCATTTTTGCGGATGCTTTCCAATGGATGGAACGAAATGATTCTCTTTCATACTGTTTTACTCCGACAATTGACGTTTCATCATGAAAAAAAGAAAAATTTGTTCTATAAGAGCCCAGTAATAGTTGCTGTATTTCTTGTATTCCAGCAACTTGCTTCGGAGTAGGATAGACAATAATTTCTGTTTTTAATTTATGCATAATTGGTAAATGTACTTGAATGATATTAAAAGGATCACCAATGATGCATTCAAACTGTTCAATTTGAAAAACCCCTCGTTTTGTCGCTGTGAAAGTTAAATCTAACTTTTGCTGTGAACGAGCAGGCTGTGAAAATGGAAAAGAAAAGAGATTTTTTGATATTTGTTCTAGTCCTATGCTTGGATGAATATCGAGTGATGGATGTATATGAAAAAAACATTTTCCATTCACCAACGGTACTTTTGCTTCATTTTGTAACATAATGGATAGTTGTCCGTTCTCTTTAGGAAACAATCTTGTTGTTTGTTTTTTATTTATAATTTGAAAGTGCTTCTCTATGTAAGTGATATACCGATAAATAAAAAAAGAAAATATATAATAAAACAGAAGCGGATATACGATATATGGCTGCGGTAAGAAAAATGTGAACAACAGTGCAATCGGAATTGTTAATTTTATGGTATGATTTTGAAATAATAATGGGACGGAGACGAGACGTTGCCCATTCATGTTTGTTCAATCTCCACTGGTACATCAACTTCTTTCAAAATCGCTTCTATAATCTCTTGTTTTGTCGTACGAAGAGCGCCTTCCATGGATAAAATAATGCGGTGTTTCCAAATGTAAGGAAGTAGTAATTGCACGTCTTCTGGTGTACAAAATTCTCGATTCCTTAAAAAGGAAAGAGCTTGAATACTTCTTACTAAAGCGAGTGTTCCGCGTGGACTAATTCCGTTTGCGATAAAATCATGATTACGAGTTGCATTAGCAAGTTTGATTATGTAGTCTTCTAAAGGTTCTGATACATAAACATCTTTTACTTTATTTTGTACTTGAATAATGTCATCTAGTGAGATGACAGGCTGAAGCTCGTTTAATGGTTTATCCTTTCGAAAACGTCTCATCATTTGAAGCTCTTCTTCCGGAGTAGGATAACCAATCGAAATGGTCATTAAAAAACGGTCAAGCTGTGCATCTGGAAGTGGAAATGTTCCTTGTGATTCGATTGGATTTTGCGTTGCAATTACGAAAAATGGTTTTGGAAGAGGTGTGGATTGTTTTTCAAGTGTCACTTGTCGTTCTTCCATCGCTTCTAATAAGCTCGATTGTGTACGTGGCATGGCACGGTTAATTTCATCTGCTAATAATAAATTTGTCATAACAGGACCGAGGCGCAGTTCAAATTCACTTGTTTTTGGATTGAAGTATTCAATACCTGTTACATCACTAGGCAGTACATCAGGTGTAAACTGTACGCGGGAAAATTGGCCGCCAATACTTTTAGCAATCGTCTTTGCCAACAATGTTTTTCCTGTCCCAGGGACATCTTCTAATAAGACGTGCCCATCTGCTAATAATGAAACTAAGAGAAGGTCAATTACATTTTCTTTTCCGACAAATACAGAAGAGATGTTTTCTTTTAACTTATGTATCATTTGTTTCTTCCTTTCTTACAAGTCTTTTTCTCTTAATTTTAACAAAATTTTCTAAAAAATAAAATTATTTTTCGTTATAATGCAATGTTAAGCATGTGCGTAGATGTTCTGATAAAGTAAATAAATAAATAGCCCTATGTTAACGAGCTACTTACAATTTGCTGTTGTATGATTGAACAAAGTTTTTTTCTTATATTCTGATCGTATATTCTTTCAAAACGTACCCAATCATCGTTGTAGTAAATAGATATGTGAGAGCTGAAAAAGTGAGGATGCTCTTTTACTTCTTCGATTTGTTCGTAAAAGTATTCTTCATATCGCTCAGGAGTAGGCTCGTTTTTTTCTTTATATACAAACAGTAATCTTTTATTTGTTGTCAGTAGTATCCCTGGCATTGATGGTCCTCTATGTAAAAATAATGATAAGGAACATTGTGCGTAAAAAAGGATTGTTTCGTTTTCATGGAGTAAGTTTTTTACTGTATCTAGTAATGTTGGCATTACAATCACCTCTTTCTATATATAATGATTATATCATTTAAATAAAGTTCGATAATTTCCGTAGTCTTTTAAATAAAGTCACGGTGTTTATAAAAAAGACACGATGTTTATAAAAAAGTTGCGATGTTTTGCCCCTTTGGATCTGTTTATCTAAAGGGGCGTTTTTATAGTGAAAAGTGAAAAGAAGATCTAAACTGAAAGGCGGATTAAGGAACTGTTGAGTAGCAACAAATGGCTATCAAGACCTAAATCGTAAAAAGTTATCAAAAATAAAGGATGTCACATATTACATATAACTAATATGTGACTGTGAAATGGCAATAAAGTCATTTAAAAAATAATAAAGTTGTTTAAAAAATACCAATCATTGTATTCAACAATCGGGCCATATAGTTGAATAAATAAATCCCAATTTCTCAATTATGACACTGAGAGATTGGGATTTTGAATGCTGGAATATCCTTAACGCTGTAAATCCGTGTTTTGCTGGAGGTACCCTGTTATCAGTTTTGTAAAGTTTTGAGCGGTTTTTGATAGATAATGATTCTTCAGCCATATTAAGCCCATAGATGCAGATAGCTCTGTATCTGTAATTTTGAAAGCCTGGATATTGTAGTTTTTGTATTGTTTAATGACGGTTTCCGGAACAATGGCCTCTCCAAATTTACAAGCGACTAAATCTAATAAAAGGGAGATGTCAGAGCACTCGGCAATAATGTTCGGATGTAGTTGAGCTTTCGAAAATGCTTCCAAGATCATATAATGAACTCCCAATCCTTCTGTACTCGGTAATATCAGAGGGTGGTTTTGAATGTCAGCAAGCATAACCTGATGATTAAAAGGCTGCTTTTTATTTGAAGTAATAAAGTAAAAAGGTTCTGTATAAAGATGGATAGCTGAAAAATCATCTAACTCGAGCGGTAATCGTATAATCGCCAGCTCTACAATCCTGTCTCTCACTAATTGACAAAGATGAGATGACTCATTTTGATGAACTTTATATGTAACCTTAGGATATTTTTTGTGAAATTGGTGAAGTAACTCAGGTAATCCGCCTACCGAAAAAGTATTGATACCTATCGTCAGTCTTCCACTTACCCCGTTTCCGACTTCCTTTACCTCCATTCTGGCTTCTTCCATTAACTGAGTCATTTGTAGCGCATACTTATATAAGGATTTTCCTGCTTCCGTCACTTCTAAAAATTTCCCACTTCTCTCTATTAATTTCGTTCCTAATTCATCTTCCATTGTTTTCAGGTGCTGGCTTAGCGGAGGCTGGGAGATATGAAGTCTTTCAGCGGCAGCAGAAATTTTTCTTTCTTCTACAATTGCTATGAAATATCGCAGTTGTCTAATATCCATCAGTGGAAAAAACTCCCTTCCTATATGAAAAACTTAAGTAAAATTAATCTTTTTTATATTTTTCATATACTACATTCTAAGATATCATAATTTTAGATGAAAAGAAATTTCCTGCAATGGCTTTAAACCGCGATGCATTTTTAAGTAAAAAAATTTTGCAGATGTTAGCTAGAACATCGAGATAGGTTAATAAAAGCTTTTCTTGCGGGAAATCTTTATTTTTAAGCCAATTAGAACTAATTTCTATTGGTACTTGGAAAAAATAAACATTTTAATATAAAGGTGAAACAATATGAAGAAACAACGTTTTTACGGCGCTTTAAGCATATTTCAATGGTTCTTTTTCCTGCTGGCTACTTCTGTTGCATTACCAATCGTAATCGGGGGAGTATTTCATTTATCGACTGAGGAAATATCCGATTTGATGCAACGAACTTTTTTTGTGGTGGGCATTAGCTCTTTTATACAAGGATGGCTCGGACATCGCTATCCGATCGCTGACGGACCTGCAGGTTCATGGGTCAGTGTATTTGTTATTTTAGCGGGTATGGCGATTCAGCAGGGGGAAAGTACGAAAGAAACATTACAACTTTTAGAAGGTGGTTTGCTGGTTACAGGATTTTTACTAGTTATTCTTGGCATAACCGGCCTGGTTAATCGGCTGCTGTTTTTGTTCACTCCTTTAGTTACTGGTTCTTTTCTTTTGATTCTGAGTCTTCAACTTAGTGGTGTTTTTTTAGAGGGAATGCTCGGAATACAAGGACAGTCCAACCTAGATTATCAAATAGTAGCGATTTCATTTGGCGTATTTGTTCTAGTGATAGTGTTATCAATTAAAGGAAAAGGATGGATGAAAAGTTACTCCGTACTGTTAGGAATTTTATTTGGGTGGTTACTATATTTCTTATTAGGAAAAACCCCCAATACGATTTCCACACCGGCTTCCTTCATTAAATTACCAGACATTTTTGCATGGGGGACTCCGAAGTTAAATGCTGGAATGGTTATAACCTCAATTATATTTACGTTTATTTTAGTCTCTAATACGATAGCGGCCGTTACGGCTGTTAAACAAGTGGTTCCAGAATCAGGAGAATCCGAAAAACAAACCATTAATCGCGCCAGTTGCGCAGGCGGTATTACACATGTTATATCAGCTCTTTTTTCGACAATTGGAATTGTGCCATTGCCAGTATCGGCGGGTTTTATCCGAATAACCGAGCAAAAACGAATAATGCCTTTCCTAATAGCAAGTTTAGCCTTAGCAGGTATAGCCTTTGTTCCGGCAATCGTCAACTTCTTAGCTATGCTTCCCGGCCCTATTGCTTGTGCCGCAAGTTTAGCATCCTTTGTCCAAATGATTGGGATCTCGTTTCAATCCCTTTTGAAAGACGAATTAGATCAACGTCGACTAACTATATTAGGAATCACATTGCTAATCGGTATTGGATTAATGTTTCTTCCTAAAGGAATATTTCATGATCTGCCTACTATTCTCCAATATATTTTAAGCAATGGTCTCATTGTTGGTACGATCATCGTAATTGTGATAGAACAACTATGGAAAACAAAAAAACATGAGTGAAAAAAATCATATTTAATATTTAATTTTTAAAGGAGTGTTTTTAAATGAATCACGAAGAATTCATGAAATTGGCAATCGAGTTAGCTTACGACAATACCAAAAACAAAAAAGGAAAACCATTTGGTGCAGTGCTTGTTAAAGATGGTGAGATTGTTGCAAAGGGAGTAAATGATGTTCTTAAAACACACGACCCCACTGCGCATGCTGAACTTCTAGCTATCCGTCAGGCTTGTCGCACTCTTGGTACATCTGATCTTTCCGACTGTATACTATACGCAAGCGGGGAGCCTTGTCCGATGTGTTTAAGTGCCATTTACTGGGCGAACCTTAAACATGTTTATTATTCATATACTGCACAAGAGGAAGAAGAAATTGGACTAGGAACAAAATACGTTTATCAGCAAATAGCTCTTCCAAAGGAACAACGAGACATTAAATTATTAAAGCTCAATAAAAATCATCATGAAAAGAATCCTTTTGCTCTTTGGAAAGAAAGGAATAAATAAATTATATATTTAACGGAACGTGTTTTCCGAGAGAAAAAGCCGCAGAATATAAAAAATTTCACTCCTCAGGTAAAAAGAGCAGAGCAAAAACAATATTAGAATAGAGGAGAATATTTTATGTGGAAGTGGATGATGGCATTTATAGGATGTATTCTCTTGCTTCAAGGTTGTATTTCTAACATTAGTGGAGAACCGAAAAAACAAGAAAAGGAGAAGGAAATCGTGAGCGAAGAATTAAATAAACAGTTGCTTCAAGCAGCAGAACATAGAGAGGCAGACACCATAAGCAAACTCATTAAGAAAGGTGCGAACATCAACACACAGGACTCAAAAGGACGGACTGCCACTATGATTGCGACATATAACAATGATGTAGAAACCGCAAAAGTACTTATCAAGGCAGGTGCGGATGTGAACATCAAGGATGATATGAAAAACAATCCCTTCCTGTATGCTGGTGCAGAAGGATATATAGATATTCTAAAACTTACGATTGAAGCAGGGGCCGACCCGGCGATTACAAACCGGTATGGAGGAACAGCTTTAATCCCTGCCTCAGAACATGGATATATGGATGTAATAAAAGAACTTCTCATCCATACGGATATTGATGTGAATCATGTCAATAATCTTGGTTGGACAGCTTTATTAGAAGCGATTATTTTGAATGATGGAGACGATAAGCAGCAGCAAACGGTGCAATTGCTGATTGAACATGGTGCGGATGTGAACATTCCAGACAATAATAAGGTGACTCCTTTACAACATGCACGTGAGAAAGGCTTTAAAGAGATTGAAAAAATTTTGTTAAAAGCAGGAGCAAAATAGCCGGATTGTATAAGATTCCAATCAGTACAAGCGATCTGTATTACTACTATAAATAATAGACAATAATGTAAATTCACTACAATCATAAAATGAGGAGACGATAAAAATGAACAAAAAAGCAAAAGCAATATCATCAATACTACTCGGATTCACATTAGTTTTAATAGGGTGCAGTGCTGGTGCTAACGCCCAAGAATATCATAGTAAACAGAAGCAAGAACAAGCTGTTAAAGAGACTAAAGAGGAAAATAAGTTAACCAAAGGTCAGGAAATGGCTAACATTCTTAGTAGCACAGATTGGCAAGGTACAAGAGTGTATGACAAAGATAATAATGACTTAACAAAAGAGAATGCAAACTTCATTGGTCTTGCGAAATATGATGTGAAATCAGGAAGATATGAATTTTTTGATGCTATGACAGGTAAAAGTCGTGGCGATAAAGGAACATTCTTTATCACCAATGATGGGAAGAAGAGAATATTAATTTCAGAATCAATGAATTACCAAGCTGTTGTTGACATGACAAAACTAAATAAAGATGTTTTTACTTATAAAAGAATGGGAAAAGATGCTAATGGCAACGACGTAGAGGTATTCGTTGAACATGTTCCATATAAAGAAAAAGAGCTGTCTTTTACTGATCCGGACAAGCAGTTGGACACTACTACAGGAGATATTGTTAAAAACGTTGATGGAGATAAAATTTTAGGTAGCACCCTTTGGAACGGAACAAAGGTATTAGATGAAAACGGCAATGATGTAACAAAATATAATTCAAATTTTATAAGTCTGGCAAAATTTAATGATAAGACTAATAAATATGAGTTTTTCAATGCTGAAACAGGCAAAAGCCGCGGTGATTATGGCTACTTCGATGTTGTACACGGAAATAAGATAAGAGCCCATGTTTCAATTGGAAATAATAAGTATGGCGCCGCCCTTGAACTTACCGAACTTAATAATAATAAATTTACGTATAAAAGAACTGGTAAAGACGTAGATGGCAAGGACATAACTATATTCGTTGAACATGAACCTTATAAAGGTGATCTTAAACCAAAATTCACTAAATAGGGCTTGGTATGCAGACAAGAAGGGAATAGATTTCTCAGTTCCCTTCTTGTTTCCTTTAACAAGGGAAGAAATAGCTAGAATTTCTTTTGTCGAATTTAAACAGTGAGGAAATAAGTGAAATGACGGGAATAGAACAAAAGAGTGTGAAGCTTTCTGCTTAAACTAACTAGCTAATAGAAGCTTCAGTGATCTTCAACAAACGGGCGCGATTGTTGAACAACATAGGTAGAAATGATCAAATTTTTTTATAAAAACTAAACATAAATCTGTAAGAGAAGAATCCATTTTGATCAATTTTTTTTCAAAATGGATTCTTTTTATTTATCGTAAAACTTGGGATTGCGAGGCATTTTTGAACAAACTTTATTTCAAAGCTACACGTCTTGCAGTGATAGATAGTCAAAATAAACAAGCAAAATAAAAACCCTTCGTTTGCTTAACAGCAGACAAAGGGCAATGACATAAATGATCTAGTAAGAAGGGAATCTGACCATTTCCTTCTTCATTTATTGTAACATAGAAGGAAAACAGCAAACAAAGGAGGACTCTCATGAAAGAAATTGAAAAATACATGACACCTGTTGAGAAACAATAAAGTTGTTTAATTTTAAATAAAATCGTTACATTTACAATAAAGATGTTTAAAAACGCCAGTCAGGTTATTCCGTTAAAGGGCCAGATTGTGAAGGAATGTACTTTAAGTAACGGGGCAGGTTAGCTGTACAAGTTATAAATTTAATGGTTTAAAGTTATAGAGCATTTCTTTAAATGAGGAATGCTTTTTATTTTTGCTCAAAATAAAAATATACAATAAAAATATTATTTAAATTAATAAAAATTTATTGTAAAACGATAAAATATATATTAAAATCAAAATCAGAATAAATAAGTGAGGTGCTTTTTATGGAAAAAGTAACAACGTTGTTTTTAAAAATAACTGTTATTCTTTTAGGAGTCCCAGTTCTTGCTCTGTGCATCTTTTTGGTGCCTGAGATGGCGAATCTTGCAGCAAAATTGCTTCCACAGTTTGCTTTTATAAAATATCTCGTTTTCATCGCTTTTGATGCATCGGCTATACCTTTTTACTTTGCTTTGTATCAGGCTTTCAAACTCTTATGCTATATTGACAAAAATAAAGCTTTCTCCGATTTATCTGTAAAAGCTTTAAAGAAAATCAAATACTGTGCCATCACAATCAGTATTTTGCATGTGCTAGTTTGGCCGCTCTTCTATATCTTTGCGGAAGTAGACGACGCACCAGGAGTTATCTTTGTCGGATTGGTTGTTCCTTTTGCTTCGATGGTTATCGCAGTCTTTGCGGCTGTTCTCCAAAAACTTTTACAAGATGCAATTAATATCAAATCAGAAAATGATTTAACGGTCTGAGGTGAATAACAATGGCAATTATAATTAATATTGATGTGATGTTAGCAAAAAGGAAAATGAGCGTAACAGAACTTTCGGAGAAGGTTGGAATAACAATGGCGAACCTTTCTATATTGAAAAATGGAAAGGCAAAAGCGATTCGATTATCCACTTTAGAGGCAATTTGTAAGGCTTTAGAATGTCAGCCTGGAGATATTTTAGAATACAAAAGTGACGAAGACAGTTAAACATTGTGGAGGAAACTTAATATAACAATTATTAGGGAAGGTATAACTATGGACATTAACAATTTGATTATTGAAAATATTGCTAACCCTCATGAGCTGGAGAGAATGTATAGAAAAGACCCAAAAGCTTTTAAAAAGTCATTCTCACACGCATGGGAACAAAATCCTGATTCTCAGGTTCTTGGTGTTTGGTATGAAAGATTGCATTTCAAGGAGACGGCAAATACAGAAAAAACTTCCTTGCTTCAAAAAGGTTTCTTATTCATGGGCATTTTAGCCATTCTGGCCGGGATAAGCACCAGGATCATTTTCCATTTTGTCGAACAGGAAGCAATTGCTCCAATTAACCTGGCTTTTGGTATAATTCCCTTTATTGCTGCCTTTTTTGTTTACAATAATACTCCGAAAAAAGTATTATTTATTCCCTTGCAGCGTTGTTCCTAATTTCCGGGTTTTATCTTAATATGCTACCATTAAATTATAAAGACAGTATTATCCTTGCTTATTTACACCTTCCCATATTCTTATGGGTATTGGTAGGGCTTGCATTTACAGGAAATGAATATTCAAAAGGCAGTACAAGATTAGCCTATATTAAATTTAATTTGGAATATTGTATTCTCTACGCCAGCATGGCAGTTAGCGGAATGGTACTAGCAGCATTAACCATGCAGTTATTTAGATTTGTTGACTTGGATATAGAAGACTTCTATTTTAGTAATGTCGTTTTATTTGGTGCTGCCGCTCTCGCTATTGTGGCTGCATACCTGGTATCAATGAATCTTAAACTTGCTAAGAATATTACACCATATATAGCTAAAATTTTTAGTCCTCTTGTCCTGGTCACATTGTTGATCTATCTTATAACGGTTATATGGGTCGGAAAAAATCCATTCTTGGACCGCAATTTCCTGATAGCCTTCAACGGAATACTCCTTGGTGTATTGGCCGTTACCATATTTTCCATTATCGAGAGCGACTCAGACGAGAAAAAGAACATTTCAGATTATATAAATTTTGCCTTAATTGTTCTTGCGCTTATCATTGACAGTGTGGCTTTGTCAGCCATCGTGTTCAGACTTTCTTCTTATGGGATTACGCCTAATAGACTTGCTGTTTTAGGAGTAAACATACTTATCTGGGCAAATCTGATTTGGATTATGCTCTCCTATATGCGTTTTCTACAAAACAAATCCGGACCTTCAACTATCCAAGATGCCGTTACTAAGTATTTGCCGGTCTACGGACTTTGGGCAGCTTTCGTTACATTTACTTTTCCTATAATTTTTAATTAGAAAGGCTCTGTTAATGTAACGAAAAGTTAATCTTCTATAACGTATAAAATCCTTAGAGCCGATATTATGCAGCTTTTTATACAGAGTTGCATAATATCGGCTTATTTTCATTACTAAAGTTAAAAAGAGGGTATTCAAACTAGAAGACATAATATATTGTTGCAACTGGATTCTTTAAAATATGTCCAGTTTCATGTGCCCAACGAAAAAGGACTACATGAAACGTATTTGATAAGCTAAACTTGCAGGTTTTAAGTTTGAGTTTGATTTAGATTAAATGTGAAAAGATGTACTTACACTAAAGGGGGCGTTAGTAAAACAAGCTAAAGGTAGCAATCATAATCATATCTTGATCTTCCGTAATCGGGCGCGATTGTACAATAACAATTAGATTTAAACGACTTTATTGTTGTATTTTTTAATGCAGTGAAGTATTTCACATCAAAAATTAAACAACTTTATTTTAACCCCGTCTTAAAATCAGAACGGGATTATACGTGTTTTAGATTTAAAATTAAACAACTTTATTGTCATTTTACAACACCAGCTGAAGCATTTTTTTATTGGAGGATTCCTCGTGAGACATTGAAGAATAAATACAGCCCGTCTGTAATGAATGAGAAGCAAGTGAAGGATCTAGAACGCATGAAAGAAGAAACTATTTCATTGTGGGGAGGATTCAAAAATACACTCAGGATGATTGGCTGGTTTTGGATCATAATGCTTTTTATATTTGGAGAAAGCTTGTTACAATAAAAAGAAAAACATAGGGTAAATAAGATAATGGAAAGAGGAAAGAGGCTGAATGAAGTCAACGGGAATCACTAGAAAAGTAGATGAATTGGGGCGTGTAGTTATCCCAAAAGAACTGAGAGATACGCTCGGTATTAAAGAAAAATCACCATTAGAGATCTTTGTAGATGGAGAAAAAATTGTTTTACAGAAGTATCAAGCTGGTGGGGCTTGTGTGATAACTGGTGAGGTTTCAGAACGTAATATGTCATTAGCAAATGGAAAGATTACAATAAGTCCAGAAGGTGCAGAGTACCTGGTTAAAGAGTTGCAACAATACCAAGTTAAATAGAGAAATTAAAGGCTCCGTCATACAGGGAGCTTTTTTATTACCGATATAATAATTTCACATACCGTAATGATTAATAAACAAGACAACCCCCAAACAGCAGTCTACATTTATAGCTTGTTTCTTTTTTGGGATGCTATTTCCTTACAAATGTATCTAATTTCCTAGCGTTGTAAATCCTCATTTTCCTGACTCTACCCCAACCATTTATAAAAAAGATGAACCGAAATAATCTTATCAACACTTGAAAAAATATCCTAAAAACCAGGAATTAACAATTAAAATTGTGATAGAATTTATATATATAGGAAAGGCGGGGAGGTTATGAGAAAACGTTCACGAATAGGAAAAACATTAATTGTTTTTGGAACGATTTTATTTGTTTGGGGACTAATTATGCTTAATGTGATTACAGATATTATACAGTTTGAAAATACAAATAAAGCATTATCATTTAGTGTTCTTATTGTTGGAACAGCTTGTTGCATTGCATCTAACTTTTTCAAAGAACGTAAAGTATAAATATTTTATGTACATAAAAATGAGACTTCTACATAAATTTTAATGAAACTTTTTTATAAAAGGGGTAACGCCAGCATTTCGGAAAAACCCCACGCTAAGAGCATGCAAGATTTTATACAGTTTTTCTGCTAATCCAGTAACCTAAAACCCACGCCAGGATAGGAATGTATAAAAAATGAATAGAGTTATAGAAAAAGAAAAAGTGGATTCCTTGTGAGAGTAGGAATCCGCTTTTTTCTTGCTAACGATAATGATGCGTTATGTCAACCTGACATGTATGGAATATACATCCAATTTTTATGACAAATCACTTCTTTCAAATGATAGGAATTTTATATATCTAATATTTATAATTTACGTTATGGTACAATATGTTAATTAATTACAATACTTTCTAAAAGGAGGATACATAATGAAAGCAACGAAACTCGTATCATTAGCAATACCTATTCTATTATTAGTAGGTTGTGCGGTAGGAGATAAAGAGTCTACTCCTAAGACTGAGCAGTCAAGCAAATCAACAATGAAAACAGTAATATCAGAGAAACAGTATCCCTATTATATTTGTGAACAATTAGTAGAGTTTCAATACAGGAAGGATTTATTATTAGTAAACTCAGGGAAAGCTATGAAAGACAAGGAAAAAGAAAAAGATATTTTAAAAACAGCAAACGAGATGGATAAGATTTTAGACAATATGGAATATATAAAAGTTCCTAATAAATACAAAGACATTCACAAAGACATACAAGTAGGGGTAACAGATGCAAGAAAAGCAACAAAGTTTATTAAAGACGCTAGTAAAGAGGATAAACCGAATATGCAAGAAGCTGTACTAAAAAGTACTCCACATTTATCAGGTGTAGATGGAGAACATTGGAATAAAGCAATTTATGAGTTAGGTAAGGAAAACAAAGATGCTTATGGTAAAGCACTTGATAAATTAATGAAAGAACATGCGGAATAATATAGTAACTTACAACAATACATACAAATCATTCAAGTCCACACATAGAATTTTAAAATGACTTCCGCTAACGATAATTATGTGAAAACGAAAGTCCTCCAGTTAAACAATCTGGAGGACTTTTAATAGTCTTCTAAATACATTGAATCCCGATAATGTTACGTTATGTTAACCTCATATGAATAGAATATACATCCAATTTTTGTAACAAATTACTTATTCTCAATGGTACAATCAAGGGGAAGGGGAGAGATGTTATGCTTTCTATATTGATTACAATGGTTCCACTTATTTTTCTCATCTTGATTTGGGATAATCTTCGGCTGATTAGAAATAACTCCGAGCAACAGGTTAAACAGAATGAACAGATTATTAAACTTTTAAAAGATAGCAAACAAAAAAAGGGGAGGCTCAATGAATATTCTCATGCAAGTTTTTGATGCTATATTCAATATACTGTATGCGTTTTTTTCAAAGGGAATTTGGATAGTCCTGTTCTTCTTTTTCTTGAATAAGTTGTACGAGAACCAAAGATTGGCGGCAACATCACGTGTGATTACTCCCGTTCTTCTTGGACTTTACCTCCTATACATTATTTTAAGACCACTATACCAATCTTTTTGATAGGGAGGGGTTTGCTATGAATCAATCATTTCTTAAGGAGTTCATATGAAATCAGAGGATAAAAAGAAAGAAATACAAGAGAAATATAGAGAGAAAATACAACTAGCAAAAGAAAGTAAAAAGTACACCATAGAAGCATTTATGGTTCTGTTGCAAAGTTTTCTAAATGAAGCTACACTCTTGAAAAAAGGAACGAGGAGAATCACAAATGCGATATTTTAAAGGGAAACAGTTCAAACGAGATATTATTTTGGTAGCCGTCGGCTACTATTGCCGTTTTGCTTTAAGCTATCGTGATGTCTCTGAAATTCTGAAAGAACGTGGTGTTTCGGTTCATCCCACAACCATTATGCGTTGGGTTCATGAATATGGGAGCTTGATTTATCAAATTTGGAAGAAGAAAACGAAAAACACCCACTTGTCTTGGAAACTAGATGAAACCTATATAAAAGTCAAAGGGAAATGGTGTTATTTATATCGTGCGATTGATATAGAAGGGCACACATTGGATATTCAACTTTGTAAAAAGCGAGATCATCAGGCCGCTTATGCTTTTATGAAAAGACTAGTGAAAATGTTTGGAGAACCAACGGTTCTCACTACAGATAAGGCGCCCGCATTACTTTGTGCGTTTAAGAAATTACGGGAAAAAGGCTTCTGTAAACACACTACTCATTGTACAATTAAATACCTGAACAATCTTATAGAACAGGATCATCGACAGGTGAAGCGTTGTTTTGCCAAATCCACAGGATTTCAAAGTATTCGTTATGCTTCACGTACGATAAAAGGAATCGAAACCGTTCATGCCCTATACAAACAAAGGCGAAGTCTTCAAACAGACTCCGCCTTTTCGGTATATCATGAATTACAGCAATTACTAGTAGTCTCATAATATTTCCTCATATATTCATGCCTCTGTTTATCTCTTGAGAAACTTTGCAACAGAACCCTCTTATTCATCTTTTTTATTCGGTTCTTGGATTTGAAGGAGTTCAACAAAAACATTTAGCATGTCCTGTATTGGAATTCGATTGTCTACAAAATGTTGCAAATTAAATCCATTAAAAATAGCCATGCCTGCTGTTGCTAAAGTTCTGGCATCTAATGGACTTCCGATTATACCTTCGTCTTTCATTCTCTGAAAAAAATGTGTAAGGAATGATCTCCATTCTTCCATCTGGAGAATAAGCCTTTCTTTTATTAGAGGTAATTGATTAGATATCATACATCCTTGGAGAAGCATGGGAGAAGATCCTTTTTCATAAGCTTCATTTACCAAACGCATAGAGTATTCTTTAAATTTATTTAGCATATCACACTCTTTTTGATTAAGAATTTCCTTTAAATCTTCAAAATAAAAATCAATTCCTTCTTTTATTAGTTTCAACAAAAATTCTTCTTTATTGGAAAAATGAACATAGAAAGCACCTTTAGAGTAACCCGCATGTTTTACAATCTGATCAACGCTTGTCCTAGAATAGCCTTGTTTAGAAAACAATTCAATTCCTGATTGCATTAATTTGTTGATGGTGTTTTCTGATTGTTTCTGATGATAAATTCCCATAGAAACCTCCTTTTTAATAAACTGAATATTTTATTAATTTTAACACATTCTTCATCATATAATAAATTGATTAATACTGACTAGTTGGTATTAAAAAAATTAACACTTATAAAGGAGATGGTTGAATGACGTTATCTCAAGGAATTATAAAAAAATGGTTGTTACCGTTTATTTTATGTTTTTCAATGGTTTTTGCATTTTTTCCGCAATCTAAAGCGGAGGCTGCTACGACACCAACCTCAGTTTCAAAACAAACGCCTTCAACACAGAATATGGTCCAATTAAAAGACTTGCCCGTTATGATTGATGGTGTTAAATATACACAAGACGATCCGCATGTAAAGAACGTAACCCAGTTTGTTTTCGATGACTCAGCAAAGGCAAATGGAGTAGTCTATGGGTTTACAAATCAAGACCATTTAAATGCTCATTTGCAGAGTGCTGTTGTTGAACGTGAAAAGGATACTAAGAGCAATACGGTTACAGCCCAAGCTGTTTACTACAATTCGTATTTTTATGAACATTCTTATTTTAGAGGGAATTCTTTTGGAGCTTCCAGTAATATTTATCGAGTGGGCTCATATTGGAACGACAGAATTTCTTCGTTGAAGGCGGGTTATAATCATAACTGGACAGTTATGTGTTGGGATATTGGCTACCAAGGGAAAAGATTCTGGGTGCAATCCGGTATCAATGTCAGCTATGTCGGGTCAACTTGGAACGATGAGGCATCTTCCATCTTCTTTACTAATTAAACTGAAGGACTAACCGCAGGAAGTATAACGGACCTGAGGAAACTTCTACGAAAATCGTGGGAGACTTTCTCAGGTCCAAATATTTTACTTTAAGGTCATTGAAACGGTTGTTGGATCGAGAATCACACAACATAAGAGATTGTTTTTTTATATTGAAATTAAGTTATTTTAAGGACCATAAACCTTCATTTTTGGTGATTTTAAATGGTACTTTTATTTTCCTTTTCGTATAGCGATTCCGTATATCCAAAAGCCAAACCAAAAACAAATTACCAAAACAGCAATACTTAAACGTTTTGGGTTAAGTCTATTTACAATATTTGTCTTAACGTATGTTTACTGCGTTTGGCTGGTACTACCCCATTAAAGAAATCCCAACAAATCTATATCCATGTAATCGGTAAAGGCAGCCAACGACAAACAGGGCTGTCTACTTTAGCGTTGCTTTTTAACCATGCTATCAGTCGAAATACAGAGCAGAAGGAATTATACATAGAGTTTGTACAGTCAATCGTTCCAGGTGCAGCGGAGCGTCTATATGAGCTGACAGAAGAAAGAAACAATGGATTAATTACGCTAAATACGGGTTAATTTATAGTTTTGTCCACTCTGCCAATACATATTTCTATTATGCTTTCTGGGGTTCGTTTCTTTTGTGGATGTTTTTAGTTATTTACTATACTTTTTATTTAGTAACCTGATATTATTATTTTTGTATATACGAAAGGGGATTTTTACTATGTCGATTTCACCTAAAGATTTAGAGAAAGAACTTCAAAGTTCAAGTAAACATTTTTCAGATGAAAAGTTTTGGGACAAATTAAAGAAATATGCTAAAAAAGCAGGATCTTCTGTTATTTACGCAGTCTTGTTATTATATTTCACACTTCAAAAAGATGATGTTCCAGTTCGAGCGAAGGCTACGATAGTTGCAGCATTAGGTTATTTTATTTTTCCGTTGGATTTACTACCTGATGTAACGCCTATGGTTGGGTATGCAGATGATTTAGGAGCGTTAGGCATAGCTTTGGTTCAAGTTGCTATGTATATTGATCAGGATATAAAAATCAAGCCAAAGATAAATTGAAAGATTGGTTTGGAGATAATATAGATACAGAAGAAATAGATGTTAAAATTGGATAAAAAGTAAATGGTTTATTGGGGTCTCGCCACATGCCCATCAAGCTTAGCTTATTTAAGTTTAATTTCACGTAAGATTTTTTCTTTTTCTAAAGATCCAGTGTAATTTCTTAAAGGTTTGCATACCAAATAAACCCTATCGGGTTTCAACTTTTTGGATTACGCCACATGATTGTGAGACATAGAAAAGTTATATACGACGCCTAAGATATCAAAGACTGTTTTCTTCTCATACCTATGGGATTTTCGTCCGTTTTTCTGTAAGAGATTGAACAGACGAAACAATATCTTTGTTAATTCTTGGGTGTCTTTTTGTAAAGATTGATAAATAAGTAGAAAATAATCTTTTATGATATAAATTGCTTTATATTCGCTTAATTCTCGTTTTTTCTTGATGAGGAGTAATTGGCGCATTTGAAACATGGTGGAGGAACAAAGAAGAATGCTAATTAATTGTCCATATAAATGACATTCCAGTCGTTCTAATTTTACAGAATTACAGTGATGAATACGA
Source organism: Bacillus sp. EA-CB0995 (assembly GCF_055814245.1). NCBI lineage: Bacteria > Bacillati > Bacillota > Bacilli > Caryophanales > Bacillaceae > Bacillus > Bacillus sp. EA-CB0995. The sequence continues at coordinate 2,338,065 of NZ_CP169269.1, forward strand.
AAAAATGATTTCCATGTTTTAAAGATAAGTTCAATTTGCCATCGTAAGGAGTAAAAATCGTATACTTGTTCCTTTGGTAGATATTCCAAAGGAATATTTGTAATATAAAAGTTAATTGCACTAAGCCGCTTACTGCGTTCTTTATAGGTAATTTGCTTCTTATGTTCTTTAGATGCTAAATCCTTTTGTCTACGTTTCATTTGCGTTTCAGTTAATTTATACAGAATGAGTCTTACAGGAAGCTTTTGATACATTCCAAGATAAATCTCAGGAATTTCATATGTTTCACCTGACTGTAATTGGTCAATAAATTGCTCCATATCTAATTGGATGTACTCAGAGTACTTTTTTATTGTTCCATTTTGAAAGTATTCGGGCTCTTTATTCTTCTGATATATCCGTGTATTGAGCTTTAATCTTGAAATAAAATAAGCATTATACTTGTCTATAGTATATAGGTCTTTTAAGTCGAAGTATCCTAAATCTCGTATACACACATCGTTCGATTGAAGAGACGTCAAACAAGTAGATCCATAAGTTTTATCATTGTGCTTTCCTGATCCTACATGAATATGTAGAAATTGACCACTTAGTAAATCATACTCTAGTTGAATTTTCACACCAGCATTTTGACCACTACCACCTGAACCTTGATAAGTAGAAGTGAATTTATCTGGAACCTGAAAGTGTGTAGAATCTAATATACGAATACGACGAAAATAGTTTGTATACAGAGTTGTAATTTTGTTAGTGGAACAAAATTTTTGATGAAGTAAATATGCTAGTATTTGTTGTAAAAACTGTACAGCCTGAGAATTGAAGCGTTGATTGAGTCCTTCTGGACTCATAGAAATACCTGTGTTAGCTTCTAATCGACTACATAATTGTGCCAATGAAGTATGAGCTATATTTTGTCTTAACCAAACACACAGAGCTACTAAATCTTGTGCACGATATTTACTTTTTCGTTGAACAAATCCTACTTTTCTAGCTAACTGATCCAGAGCATGTGGTGACATATGTTGCTGTAATTCTTTAGAAAACAATTGTAATTCATCAGAAATTGATAAATTCATACCAAAAACGCCACCCTTTCTGTATATTTCTACAAAAAGAATAGCGTTTTTTTCGTTTTATGGATACAATTTTTTAGCTTGATGGCGATGGGGTGGGACCCCATGCCCATCAAACCAAGACAAATCATTATCCCTATAACGAAAAAACGCCATCTTTTCTGTAATTTAATGTAAATAATGGTATTTTTTAAGTGCATTGAGGTTTCAAATGCAAGAAACAGGGGTATGTAGTAGAATAGATAGTACTGGAGGGGGATTGATGAAAGAATATATTTATACGAAAAACGAAAAAAAGTGAACTTGAAATTTGGAATTTTAAAAAAAGACATTGTATTGACCATATCACTCTTATTAGCAATCGTAAGCTGTTTATTCCATGCACCAAAAATAGAATATATTAATTTTAAAGTATTAGTCAGTTTATTTAATCTTATGCTCGTAGTTAAGGCTCTGGAAGATCTTAAACTATTGGATAAGTTCGCCATTGCTCTACTAAGTAAATGTCATACTAGTAAAAGTGTTTCAGCAATCCTAATTTTATTATGCTTTTTTAGTTCCATGCTTGTAACGAATGATGTGGCATTAATAACATTTGTACCATTAACACTTATAATTAGTAAGTTTATACAAACTTCTATGTTAGATACTATTATACTAGAGACAATTGCGGCTAACATCGGAAGCAGCCTAACTCCTATGGGAAATCCTCAAAATCTTTTCATATTTACTAACTATGGAATAAAGCCTATACAATTTTTTACAACAATCCTTCTATTAGTGGTTCTTGGAATTATTCTGTTATTCTTTCTTAATCAAAGATTGAATAGTAAAACATTGGAAATGGAACTTCCGTATATTCCTATAAAAAGTAAAAAAAGGCAACAGTATGGGGAATACTATTTGGCATCATATCTGCATCCATACTAGGGGTTTTAGACTACAAACTTGCGTTCATCATCGCATTGGGAACCGCATGTATACTTGATATAAAATTATTGAAGAAAATTGATTATTTATTGCTTATTACTTTTATATGTTTTTTTATATTTATAGGAAACATATCGGAATTAAAGGTAGTTCACACATTTGCAAGCGAAAATCTCAAAAGTCCCACATCTATCTTTTTCAGTTCCATAATTTTAAGCCAACTGATAAGTAATGTACCAGCTGCGATTTTTTTATCAAAATTCTCCGTGGATTGGCAGCCTTTATTAGTAGGTGTGAATTTAGGTGGACTTGGTACGATTGTCGCCTCCCTCGCAAGTGTAATTTCATTTAAACTTTTTATTAAGAGAGATCCACAAAAAAGTAAAATGTACCTTATAAGGTTTAGCTTTTATAACTTTTCGATTTTAGCTCTTTTAACTCTTGTTTATTATTTTACGATGAAAAATCAAAATTTCTTTTAATACAAAGTAATAGGTTTAAACAACTTTGGGTCCTACCAATATAAAAACCCAATTTCTCAAATTTTAATACTGAGAAATTGGGTTTTTTATATTGGATTTGCCTTAACATATGCCTATAGGGGTACCACCCCATCGCTATCAAGTCAAAAAATTCATTGTTTCCCAAAACAATAAATAAACTGGATTCCCATAGGCAACTAGGAAGAGAGAAAATTTTCGTTTTGGGGATTCTTCAAAATCTTAGCTTGATAGTTATGTGGTGCTACCCCTAAAAGAACCGTAAAAATCTTCTCATTTTTCTTTACTTTTTCTTATTATAGGATTAATCATTCATTTACATTCTTCCTCTATACTCATAGAAGTAATAGATTAATAGATTAAGAGAGAAGTGGGGAGTAGAGGAAATGAAAAAGAAGAAGAAGAAATTGATCGTTGCAGCCATGACGGCCCTTATGGCGGGTTCAGCTGCCATCCAAGTGGCCGTAACACCTGTATCGGCTGCAGAAATTGCGCCAAAGTCTTACACTGCGGGCAGTCCGAAAGAGTTCGATCTGCAGGCGCACCGAGGAGGTATCGGGCTTACCGTCGAGTCCACGCTTGCATCTTTTTCAAAGGCCCTCGAAGTGGGTGTCAGCACCCTTGAGATGGACGTGCAAATCACGAAGGATCATCAGGCTGTAATTACCCACGATCGTCAGGTTCAGGGTTCCAAGTGTCGTGACACGGGGCCGGCGTTTCCTGGTGATCCCATGTACCCATATGTCGGCAAGTACATAAAGGACCTCACCTTGGACGAGGTGCGTACATTGGACTGCGGCTCGCTGAAGCAGGCGTCATTCCCTGGCCAGCAGCTGGATCCTGGCGCCCGCATGCCGCTTTTGAGCGAGGTGTTCGATCTTGTCAAGCTTTACCACGCCAACAATGTACACATGAATATCGAGACCAAAGTGGAAGCCGGAGCACCGAATGAAACGGCCCCCCGTGAAGAGTTTGTACAGATAGTTGCTCGCGAGGTTCGTGAAGCTGGAATGATTAACCGCGTAACGATCGAAAGCTTCGACTGGGGATCACTCATGCGCATGCACCAAGTCGAGCCACGCTTGCCGCTTGTCGCATTGACTAACGGTGATCAGTTCCTGCAGCCTGGTCAGCCTGGCGCATCACCATGGCTGGGCGGAATCGACATCGATGACTTCGGAGGCGATTTTGTCGCTGCAGCCCACTCGTTCGGCGCAAGTGCTATTTCCCCAGTACATGGTGATCCTCAGAACGGCAAGGTCACCGATCCGAACTACAAGCCTTACGTGACGAAGCAAATGGTCGAGGAAGCCCACAAGTACGGCATGAAGGTCATTCCGTGGACGGTCGATGACGAGCCTACGATGGAAAAGCTGATGGATGATGGGGTTGATGGGATAATCACTGATTACCCGGACCTGCTGCGCAGTGTAATGGAGAAACACGGTTACAAGCTGCCAAAAGCCTATCCGGCTCCCAAGAAATAAGATGCTTGGACAAGGCTAATGGTAAAAAAATACAGTGACTTTTTCTAGTATTTTAGTATCATTCTTTTGTTGCGGCGGATCATTTTATCCGCCGCTTTCTTTTGTGAAAATAGCCAAGGCACGGCATATTAATTCAGATATCGATAATAATCCTGTGAATGGTAGCATCTAAAGCCGCATGATTCAGAAACTACCCCAGAACGAAAAATTTTTACATTTTTCTCGTTTTGGGATAAATCGTTATTTTTAGCTTGATGGGCATGTGGTGCTACCCCATAGAGTAATAAATACATTGACTTCCGAAAACAATAATTATGTAAATGAGCTGTCCATATGGGCAGCTTATTGTATTTTTTGCTTAGCGTGGGTTTTTTCCAAAATGCTGGCGATACGCCTATCTGAACTATATAGGATATAAATTACAGAATACCGGAAAGTGTGGGATATGCTTAATAGTTAAAATCGAATCCAATCATAGAAATAGAGTCCTAATATAGGACTCTATTTCTATAGCAAATTCATTTATTATTTATTGAAAAAACCTCAATTTTAAATAAAATCTTTTTTAAGCGCTTGTAAACCAATAAACAGCAAAATTGTAGTTTTATAAAAAAGATTGATCATTAAAAACAAAGATTGATAATTTATAATAAAGTTTGATTAAAAATCCTGTTTTTGCAGGTTTTTTTCTTTAACTATAGGGCAGGTTAGTTGAACAAGAAAGATAAAAACCATTCTATATTAAATGGTTTTTATCTTTATCATAATTTGGTGATGTACTAGAGTGTGTTAATATACGGTCTAATACTTTTTTAGTAAATGACATAAAGTAATTAAGTATTAGCCCCCTAAACAAACGGTTAATAAAGTTCCAACGCCAATTGGTCCATTTAAAATCATTGCCATTATCAAGAATACGATGTAAATGAATGTTCGCGAAAAAAATATATTTGTTCTAGTTAATTCTTGTATGATTAATGTTAATCGGTCAACTGGAATCGGTGCAAAATTTGTGTGTAAATATGTTGCAGTTCCTAATCCTATAACAACTAAGCCAATTCCAAAACAAACAACTTTGCTGTACCATAGTTCAGGCGTTATCAAATTGTGCAATAAAAAAGCCGCATATCAATACCAATACCCGTTATAAATGCTGTTAACAACCCCAAAACTTCTGGTCTTTGTCTTTTTAAAAATGAATTACAACATATCAATATTAAAGCTATTATTATTTCCCAACTTCCTACAGTAAGCCCCACATTTATGGACAGTCCTACCAAAAGTGCATCAAAAGGTGAAGTTCCAAGGTCTGATTGTATAGTGAAAGAAATACCAAGGGTTAATATTAAGATTCCTAATACATAAAAAACATATTTCACTTTACTCGACCTCTTTATTATTATTTTTTTGTTGCAAATGCAACAAAAATGATATATGTTAAATTTAACCTAGCTTTGTTGCATTTGCAACAAAAATATATACTAAGGAGTTAATTATGAAGGAAATTCTTCGTGAAATTGGAATGATAGCAAGGGCATTAGATTCTATAAGTAATATAGAATTTAAAGAATATGACCTTACAAAGGGGCAATATTTGTACCTTGTGCGAATATGTGAAAACCCAGGAATCATTCAAGAAAAGTTATCTGAGATGATAAAAGTAGATCGAACAACAGCAGCTCGTGCTATAAAAAAACTTGAAATTAATGGATTTATTGAAAAGAAGGAAGATAAGCATAACAAAAAAATTAAAAAACTCTTTCCAACAAGGAAAGGGGAAAATGTTTATCCTTTTATAAAAAGAGAAAATGATTATTCAAATATCGTTGCATTAGAGGGATTTTCCGAAAGAGAAGTAGAAAACATTTTCAATCTTCTTCAAAGAGTAAGAAAAAATATAGAAAAAGAATGGGAATTTGTAAAAAGGGAAACAAGAGAAATTATTGATTATATAAAGGAGCGATATATTTAAATGACTATAAATATAAAAAATTGCACCCTTGAAGATTCACGCAAACTTCAAGAAATTAGTTATGAAACATTTAATGAGACATTTAAGCATCAGAATTCACCCGAAAATATGAATGCCTATTTGGAAAGGGCATTTAACTTAAAACAATTAGAAAAAGAATTATCCAATATTTCTTCACAATTCTTTTTTGTTTATTTTAATAATGAAGTCGCTGGATATTTAAAGGTCAATACCAATGATGCTCAGTCTGAAGAAATGGGTGATGAATCACTTGAAATCGAGAGGATTTATATAAAGAACAAATTTCAAAAACATGGGCTTGGCAAATATTTGCTAAATAGAGCTATGGAAATTGCGATGGAACGTAATAAAAAGAAAATCTGGCTAGGCGTATGGGAAAAAAATGAAAATGCTATTGCTTTTTATAAGAAAATGAGGTTTGTTCAAACTGGAGTTCACTCTTTTTATATGGGTGATGAAGAACAAATGGACTTTATAATGATCAAAACACTCATATAACTTTTTTGAAAGGTGGATTATTATGTATATTCCAAAATATTTTAAGGTCATAAATGTTGATGAAATTTGGGATTTTGTTCAAAAAAACTCTTTTGGCACGATTGTCACAACAGAACAAGGGAAACCAATTGCCACTCATATGCCTTTGGGGTTAAATAAAAAAGGTGATGATTACTATATTACTGGGCATATGGCTTATGGAAATCCTCAGTGGAGAACATTTGAAACTTGTGAAGATGTGCTTGTTATGTTTCAGGGACCGAACGCTTACATTTCTTCTTCTTGGTATGGGCATGAGGAAGTTCCAACATGGAATTATCAAGCCGTCCATGTATATGGTAAAGCAAGCATTTTAGAGAAAGATGAATTAATAGAAGAATTAACAATAATGCTGGAAAAATATGAAGAAAATCGTGAAAATCCTGTTTTATGGGATAAACTTTCTCCTCATCTCTTAGAAAGCGAACTGAAAGGTATAGTTGGATTTAAGATTAAGGTGGGAGAAATTCAGGCTGCATATAAATTAAGTCAGAACCGAAATGAAACAGATTATATTAACATCATTGATAAATTACAAAATGAAGGAAATCCAAATTCGAAACAAATGGCAGAACTGATGGAAAAGAGATTAAAAAATCACATATAAGCCTACCTTTATTCAGCCCTCAAATGCAAGAATTAAAGAACGGAACGGAGCTGTCATATTGGCAGCTTCTCTTCAGATTGTGAGAGATTGTACTTAAAGTAAACAGGCTTTAGTTGAAGAGTATAGCACAAAAATGATCAAACTTTTTTATAAAAACTAAACATAAATCTGTAAGAGAAGAATCCATTTTGATCAATCTTTTTTCAAAATGGATTCTTTTATTTATCCTAAAATGCTGGTTTATGAGGTATTTTTGAACAAACTTTATTTTAAAGCAACAATTATTTCAATCAAATTTTATTTCAAAGCTACATTAAGACTTAAAAAATACTAATTTCCTGTAAGTGTTTTAAAAGATATAAAACAACTGTTTACGGTATAAAAATAGTACTATTACTAAGAGGAATTTTTTACTTCTCCTTAGGATAGCACTACACTACATTAAAAAAGCTTAATTATTATTGGATAAGAGGGTGAAGTGAATTTGAATTTGCAACATTCTTCATCTCAAAGTTGTATGAATGGTGCCTAAAACCATACCGCTGGTTAAAGAAAATACATATGTTGTGGACCTTTTAGGATAGATATAGTTATGCAAAAATGATAGCAAGGGGGTCAAGGGAGTGTTTAATGATTTTAAACTTGTGGATGATCGTCCGTTTTATATTCAATTAAAGGATTATTTGAAAAAAATGATTATGAAAGGACATCTGCTGGAACACCAGAAACTTCCATCTACCCGAGAACTTAGTAAATTATTATCGGTCAGCAGAAATACTGTTCTCACTGCTTACGCAGATTTAGAACAAGAAGGTTTAATCTATGCAATAAAGGGAAAAGGAAATTTTATAGGAAAAGTTAAAACATCCAAAACTCCATCCATCGAACTAAACTGGAAAGAAAAAGTCAATGAAGTTACCTTGTTAGCTGATGAATTGGATTTAATGAAGCATGGTGTTCGCTGGGAAAAAGGCATGATTTCATTCAATAGTATTGCCCCAGACGAAAAGCTTTTTGATGTTGAAAATTTTAAAAGAGCTTTTCTGAATCGAATGTCTATTGAAGGGGATATCGTTTTGAACTACGGATATGCAAAAGGTTATAAACCTCTCATTGATTACCTTCTTCACTATATGGAAATGAAAGGGGTAGATATTTCCAATAAGGATATTTTGATTACGAATGGTTTCACCGAAGGGCTGGATATTTTATTGTCTTCTTTAGCGAAAAAATCCGGTCGTATTATATGTGAAAATCCGACCCATCATGCTGCCTTAAAACTGTTTCGATTACATGGACTTGATGTGCATGGGATTGAAATGAAGGATGATGGTATTGATATTGATCAAGTTGAGAAAAGTTTATCCGAAATGGATTTTGATTTCGCATATCTAATCCCGTCTTATCATAATCCGACTGGAATTGTCACATCCTCAGAAAAAAGGACTGAAATCATGAACCTTTTTTCGAAATATGGGATCCCTATCGTGGAGGATGGATTTAATGAGGAATTGCGTTATTCGGGTTCTCATCTAGCACCCCTATTAACATTCGCCGGGTCCGGCAACAATGTTATCTATATCAGCAGCTTTTCAAAAATTCTTTTTCCAGGATTACGTGTTGGTTGGATTTTAGCAGATAAAGAATTAATTCATTGCTTGGAAAGTGTGAAAAGGGCAAGAACGATTCATACATCTACACTGGATCAGGCAGTGCTTTATCAATATTTGCATGATGGTTATTTCGAAAAATATTTAAAAAAGGCCAAGTCAGTTTATAAGAAAAAATATGAACTAGCTGTTCATGCTTGTCATCAATACATTCCTTTTCAAAGAATGACTGGAGATGGGGGACTCCATCTTTTTATAGAGTTAGAAAAAGGAATGAATTCGCGTACACTTTTGAAAAAATGCTATCAAGAGGGAGTCGTTTTTTCTCCTGGGGACGTCTTTTACACGGATGGAAGAGGAAGTAATACGTTTCGATTAGGATTCTCTCGATTAAAAGAAGCGGATATTCTTAAGGGAATTAAGATAATTGGAGATACACTGAAAAATGAAAGCGGGAGTTGAAAAAAGTGAGAGTTGGCGTAATTATGGGAGGCGTGTCCTCCGAAAAACAAGTATCCCTTATGACTGGGGAAGAAATGATTGCACATTTGGATAAAAGTAAGTACGAAATTGTGCCTATTCAACTAAATGACAAAAAAGAGCTTATTGAAAAGGTAAGGAATATCGATATTGCCTTGTTAGCGCTTCACGGAGAATATGGGGAGGATGGTACGATTCAAGGTACACTGGAAACGCTCGGCGTTCCATATACCGGAAGTGTCATGTTATCAAGCGGTATTTGTATGGATAAAAATATGTCGAAAAAATTGATTCGTTATGAAGGAATTCAAACCCCGGATTGGATTCATCTTTCGAATATGGAAGAACTTCAGCTTGATGAAATCGAAAAAATGGGGTATCCGTTAGTGATAAAACCTAATTCGGGTGGTTCCAGTGTAGGGGTAAAGATCGTATACGATAAGGATTCTTTACTATCCTCGCTTGAGGATGTATTGAAATGGGATTCTGAAATCGTAATTGAAAAATATATAAAGGGCGAAGAAATTACATGTTCCATTTTGGATGGAAAACTTTTACCGATTATTTCAATTCAACATACGTCCGAGTTCTTTGACTATCATGCGAAATATGATGATGCGGCTACGATTGAAGAGATTGTAGAACTTCCGGTCACAACGCAAAAGCGTGTCGCTGAGGCTGCAATGGCGTGCTATAGAGCATTAAAATGCAGTGTTTATGCTAGAGTTGATATGATTATAAAAGATGGAATCCCATATGTGATGGAAGTGAATACATTGCCGGGGATGACAAAAAATAGCTTACTGCCAAAAAGCGCTCATGCGGTGGGAATCACCTATAGTAAGCTATTGGATATGATTATTGAAACATCCTTACGGGTTAGGAAAAACGAAGGCTTTTAATAGAAACATAATTAACTGTAGTGTTAAAACTTATTGTTGATTTAGGAGCTTTAGACCTAGTGGGAGCATAACTGTTCTAGTCTTTCTGGTATTTTAATAGTATTGGAAAATATGATTTTGGACAAAGAACACTATGTCGTATACAACGCATGATAGCTGTATGGTCAATAAATAGCCAAATAGCGCGTGTTTTTCCAGCAATTGCAGCTAGGAGTTTTAATCAAACTTTTTTATAAATAATACATCATAGTGTGATGTGAGGAATTCATTTTGACCAATCTTTTTTTCAAAATGGATTCCTTTTTGTTTATTGTAAAAGCCTCGTTCAATTAGTATGTTTGATCAAACTTTGTTCCAGAGTATTAGGGGGGTACTGCCCACGAATAGCGGGATAAAGCGAACTTCTTCGAAAATGAAAAAAGTTGCTTATTTTACAAGCAACTTTTTCGTTTTAAAAACTAAAAAGATTGATTTTGCGCTGGTTTAATAAATTGTTCCGGGTTTTCGAGTAATCCGCACGCAGCGCATTGTACGCGATATGTAGGACCTTGGTAGGCCATATGAAATGCACTCATATTTTCATTTGTATATTCTTCCTCGATTTGACCAGTTTGTGGATTTAATTTTACTGGTTTTGCTGTTTGCTCAATGATATTAAATCTTGTTCGGTTTGTTCTACAATTTGGACAAAGCATTGGTTCCATATCAACACACCTCCATTGTTAGCATTTGTTGATATGGCGGAGTTTATTCATAAGGAAAAACTCTATAAAGGATTTCTGCATTTTTTGTCAAAATAGTAAGAATGTAAGGGAGGAGAAGAATGTGAAACTTCAAATGAAATACATCATTTTATATGCACAGCAATATGAGGAATGTATTCGTTTTTATCGTGACATATTACAGCTACCGATAAAGAGTGAGCACGGTACATATGTTGAATTTGATACAGGTTCTACAATTTTGGCAATCAATAGTAGAAGTGATGTTCAAGAGTTAACTGGTTTATCAATTCCGAAGACGTTATCGGAATCATCTACATTTGAGATTGGATTTGTTGTCGATGATGTTACAGAAACAATACATAACTTAAAAGAACGCGGAGTAAAGGTGTTAGCAGAGCCGGTTACAAAACCATGGGGACAAACAGTTTCCTACGTTTCTGATCCGGATGGAAATTATATTGAAATTTGCAGTTCATTAGACTAAAGGAGCGGGAGAGAATGAGAAAGTTTCCTATTTTAGAAACAGATCGTTTGCAATTAAGGGAATTAACTTTGGTAGATGTAGATGCGATGTTTCATTATTTTACGAAAGAACCTGTTATTCGTTATTTTGGAATGGATTCGTTTCAAAATATAGAAGAAGTAAAAAACGTGATTCGGAATTTTAGAGAAAGATATGAAGAGGGATCTGCATTTCGTTGGGGGATCGTATTAAAAGGAACAGATCAATTAATTGGCTCGTGCGGATTTCATTTAATTAATCACAAGCATAAACGTGCTGAAATCGGATATGAATTAGATGAAACATATTGGGGAAAGGGATATGCGACAGAAGCATTACAAGCTATTCTTACATATGGGTTTGAAACACTTTACTTTAAGCGGATTTCAGCTGTTGTATACCCGGAAAATGAATCATCTCGTAAATTATTACAAAAAGTAGGATTTACGGAAGAAGGGTTGCTTCGAAAATATATGATTCAAAATGATGTCGCGCACGATGCGATTATGTATTCGTTGCTGCAGGAAGAATGGGCAACATTACTTCAAAAAGTACGTTAATTACATGAATATGAATAAAGACAATATAAGACCTAAACCTTTAGTTTTAGGTCTTACAAAATATATCTTTTTATCAAAATTTTTACAAATTATCAATCTTTATTATAAATGATCAGACTTTTTTATAAATTATCGAACTTTATTTTAAATCAACAACTATATTGGACGGTGTTATATATGAACGATAACCTTACCTTGAAAGAATATTCTTCTGATTATCAATCTCAAATTTTAGATTTAATTCTCTCCATCCAACAAGATGAATATAATATTCCTATTTCAAAAGAGGACCAACCTGATTTAGTTAGTATAGAAAGTGTTTACCAATCCGGAAGCGGTAACTTTTGGATCGCACTTTATCAAAGAAAAGTTGTAGGTACTATCGCTCTTTTAGATATTGGCAATCATCAAGTAGCATTAAGAAAAATGTTTGTAAAAAAGGACTTTAGAGGAAAGACATTTCAAACGGCCAGTCTTTTATTACATAATGCAATTGCATGGGCAAAAACAAAAGAAGTGAAAGAAATATATTTAGGAACGACATTGCAATTTGTAGCAGCCCATAGGTTTTATGAAAAACATCGTTTCGAAAATATAGAACTTAACAAGTTACCTACCAATTTTCCTATCATGCAAGTGGACAAAAAATTTTATAAATACATTGTTTCCTAACTCAAAGACAATATAGAGTATTTCTTTGTTCAATAATCGGGCCAGATTGTGGAATAACCCCATGTCCATCAAGCTAAGCTTTTGAAGTACCCCCAAAACAAAAAAAATTATCTCACCACAGTTGTCAATGAGAATTCAGTTCATTTTTTTCGTTTTGGGGAACAATGAATTTCTTAACTTGATGGCGATGTGGCGGTACCCCAATAATTAATCTCAAAAGTGGAATCCATTTTGATCAATCTTTTTTCAAAATGGATTCTTTTTGTTTGTAGTAGAATGTAGGGTTACCTGGGATTTTTGATCAAACTTTATTTCACACCAACAACACCAGCTGAAGTATCTTTTTATTGGAGGATTCCTCGTGAGACATTGAAGAATAAATACAGCCCGTCTGTAATGAATGAGAAGCAAGTGAAGGATCTAGAACGCATGTTACAAGAAGGCTTAGTTAAGTACTTTTTGCATCCTGAAGGAAAGCGTAAGGAATGGATTATTAGTCGTCAAGCAATGTATGAATGGTTTGGAGAACCAAAAGAATAAGGAGAAAGGATGTTAAGAATGAAAGAAGAAACTATTTCATTGTGGGGAGGATTCAAAAATACACTCAGGATGATTGTCTGGTTTTGGATCATAATGCTTTTTATATTTGGAGAAAGTTTGTTACAATAAAAAGAAAAACATAGGGTAAATAAGATAATGAAAAGAGGAAAGAGGCTGAATGAAGTCAACGGGAATCACTAGAAAAGTAGATGAATTGGGGCGTGTAGTTATCCCAAAAGAACTGAGGGATACGCTCGGTATTAAAGAAAAATCACCATTAGAGATCTTTGTAGATGGAGAAAAAATTGTTTTACAGAAGTATCAAGCTGGTGGGGCTTGTGTGATAACTGGTCAGGTTTCAGAACGTAATATGTCATTAGCAAATGGAAAGATTACAATAAGTCCAGAAGGTGCAGAGTACCTGGTTAAAGAGTTGCAACAATACTAAGTTAAATAGAGAAATTAAAGGCTCCGCCATACAGGGAGCTTTTTTATTATTAATATAATAATTTCACATACTGTAATGATTAATAAGGGGTCCTGCCAACAATGAAGAGGGAAGCTACAATAGATTTTACTTGAAGCCTGTGATATCATTTTACTTTATATAGAAAGAGGACGTGAGCAATCGTGATTGCAATTAAAGCGTCTAGACCCGATATTACAATTACGAAACAGAAAGATCCGGAATTAAGTAATATGTATGGGTTTACTGATTTTCACCTAATTCCTAGAGATAAAGGTGGAATCTTTATGTTTTATAACAACAAGAATGAACTAATGTTTGTTGGTAAGGCAAGAAAGTTAAGACCAAGAATAAAAAAACATTTTGAAGATACTGTATCAGTAATCAAAGACCATAGAGATGAAGTAATCAAAATTGATGTTTGTCTTGTAGAAAACGCGATGGAAAGAGAAATTTATGAAATATATATCGCTAATAAACAAAAGTCGAAATATAATGTAGACAAAGTGTTCTTTAAATAAGTAAAAGCTCATAAAAAGGACTAATAAAATGAGACAACTTTGCCTCGGCTTATTAGTCCTTTTTTACCGCTTGCAACGTTACGTTGCACAATGATACGGATATCATTTGAGAGAAAGAACAATTTGATACGATAAAGGATGGGAATAGATTGGATAATCATAGCCAAACACCGGCGTATATATATACGTATGCATTTCGCGAAGAGGAACGTTCTTTATGTTATATGGAGATGCGCTCACTTTTTGGAACGGAATCGCACTCTAATATATTGAAAAGCACAATCAAAATTGATCCGAGCCGAAGCCCGTTTATTAAAGAACGGATTGACGTAATGTATGAAGGAGATGAACTGCCAGATATTTTGAAGCAGGTCGAACAGATTGATTTGTCTGGATCCACGTTCAAAGTCATCTTCGTTAAAATTAATGATCTTGATAAATCGAAAAAAGTAGAATACGGAGAACGCCGCCTTATTGAGCGAGATATCGGCATGCATATTGAAGGTGAAGCCGATGTGCATCATCCAGAGCGTGTATTTGGCATTGTAATCATTGGCGGACGTTGGTACTTCGGAACATATATGGAAAGCGAGGCTGTTTGGTTCCATCACGTGAAAAAACCACGCAGCTATTCTACGTCACTAAGCACACGTGTAGCGAGAGCTGTTGCGAATATCGCTGTGCCAAATCCTGATGGAGTCAAAGCGATCGATCCATGCTGTGGTATTGGAACGGTAGTGGTAGAAGCACTCTCTATGGGCATTGACATCGTTGGCCGTGATATTAACCCGCTTGTCGTAATCGGATCAAGAGAAAACATCGCGCATTTTGGTTTTGAAGGAGATGTAACGGTAGGACCTATCGAAGACATTCAGACAAACTACGATGTAGCAATTATCGATATGCCGTACAATCTATTTACGTGCGCAACACCAGAAGATCAATTCTCGATTTTAAAACATGCGCGCCGTATTGCAAAAAAGTAGTAGTTGTAACAAGCGAAACAATGGATCACATGATCGAAGAAATTGGATTTGAAATTACAGACCGCTGCGTAACAAGAAAAGGAAACTTTTCTCGGCAAATTCTTGTTTGTGAATAGGGAAGTAAGGGAAGACCAATGGGTGCATTGGTCTTTTTTTGTTTACTTTTCATTTTTAATGGTACAATTTCCCTTTGAGGGTAAGGTAGAGTGGGATATGGACACAAATAAGCACGGTGAAATGCGCTATTACTTATATATAAAGGCGCGCAAAAAAGGACATCGCGGCAAAATGGAGGATATTAGCACAAAAGGCCGAGGCGGCAAGGTCGGAAGCGGTGTATCCGGAGGAGAAGAGTCACTATCTTCATTATTTATAGCCGGGAGGACTTCAGTGAACATGAACACAAATAACTATAAAAATACCGAAGGTATTAAAAATTACGCCAAACTCAAAAGTGAGTTAACCTTAAGTAAAGTCGATCAAGCAATTCAAATGTTAATAAAAAATAAAGAAAAAATTAACTTTAACAGTGTTTCAATAACAGCTGGAGTGTCAAAATCGTATCTATATAATCATCTAGATATTCGTGAGCGTATAGATAAACTTCGTGAGCAGCAAAAGAAATTACCTTCTCCTAAACAAGTTAAACATGAAATAACAGATATGAATAAAGACATATTGCTTGCCGCTAAAAACAAACGTATCAAACAATTGGAAGATGAAAATAAAAGGTAAAAAAAGAACTGATGCACCTGCGAGGTAAGATTTATGAAGGATAATCTGCTGAGTAACAATAAAATCGTTACATTTACAATAAAAATGTTTAAAAACGCCAGTCATGTTATTCCGTTAAAGGGCCATTTAATGGAATGAAATTTTAAGTAGCTGGTATAATTTGATTAAAAAGTGAAAGGAGATTCTAACATGGGGTTAGTCATGGCGATCGCGCCTGTTGTAATAATGGGAGGAATTGTAGTATATGTAATTGAAAGGCTTAAACATAAATATAACCAAGGCAACCTAGGTAAGAAAAAATCAAAAGGAACTCAAGATTTATTAGATAGTTTAATACCAATGGGAATGCTTTTTGGTTGTGCTATCGGTGTAATTTTCGGCATATTTTTCTCGATTTCTCTAGTATTTACAATTAGTTTAGGAGCTGGAATAGGCTATCTATTTGGATTTTTTGCTTATGAAATTTATAGCAAGAAAGGAAATAATTATTCATAAATGGCTATCTTCCAGAAACGGGCGCGATTGTGTAATAACACTTAGATTTAAACGACTTTATTGTTGTATTTTTAAGTGCAGTGAAGTATTTCACATCAAAAATTAAACAACTTTATTTTAACCCCGTCTTAAAATCAGAACGGGGTTATACGTGTTTTAGGTTTTAAAATTAAATAACTTTATTGTCATTTTACATAATCCGCCCTTACGTTGAGTACATGTATTCAACGTAAGGGCCCTTTTAAATTCGTTTTTTAATTTTCTTAGTTAAGATAACGTGTAAAACTAGGTCATAATTTTAAAGTCCAAGATTTATAGAATATTATTCGAACATTTTGTGAAAAACAACAAAAAAACACCACAAACTACTAGGAGTAGGTATTAATTTCCTGGCGTCCATTCGAAACGCTATGTTACACTAAGGGAGTTTTAACGGTCCATTCTAAAAACAGTAATGAAATGGGGGATTTACTTGAACTTTCCACAGTTAAAAATCGGTCATATGATGCCAAAGGTTCCAATTATGCAGGGAGGTATGGGCGTAGGTATTTCATTAAGCAACCTTGCATCTGCTGTTGCAAATGCTGGAGGAATTGGAATTATATCAGGAACTGGAATTTCCATCGACGAAATGAGACTACATATAAGGACGGCGAAGGAAAAGGTACAGAATGCCGGCTATATTGGAGTAAACGTTCTTTTCGCGATGAATGATTTTGCTGAAAAAATGAAAGCGGCCATTGAAGAAAAAGTTGATTTCATCATATCAGGTGCTGGGATTTCAAGAGATATGTATACTTGGGGCAAAAAGGCCGGTATACCAGTTATTTCAATTGTTTCTTCAGCGAAGCTTGCTAAATTATCTGAACGCCTGGGTGCATCTGCAGTTGTTGTAGAAGGTCATGAAGCCGGAGGACACCTCGGAACCGAAAGACCTTTATTCGATATATTACCTGAAGTAGTTGCAGCGGTTAAAATTCCCGTAATTGCTGCTGGAGGAATTATGACTGGAAAAGATCTTGCTCGTGCCTTAAGTATGGGGGCCTCTGGAGTACAAATGGGGACGAGATTTGTTGCAAGTGATGAGTGTGACGCACCCTTATCATTTAAAGAAAAATATGTACATGCTCGAACGAAAGATACTATGCTGCTGAAAACAACTGTAGGTCTTCAAGGTCGTGCAATTAAGAATAACTTCACTGAACTGATAGCTGATGATAAAAAGATAAAAATAAAGAAGTGCATTAATTGCCTAAAAAATTGTTCTTATCGTTTTTGTACGCTAGATTCTTTGATAACATCAATGGATGGTGATTGTGAGAATGGTCTTGTTTTTGCTGGAGCAAGAGTGCATGAAATTAAGGAAATACTACCAGTCAAAACAATTATCAATAATATCATGACAGAATATAAGGTTCTGGTGCAAGAAGATAATGAAGAGTAAAAGAATGAGTCATTCCTAACGGAATGACTGTTTATGCGGTAAGACCAAAGAGAATATTAATCAGTTGTATCTGCTTTTGGACAGACTTTTTGGACTTATCCGCGTCAAGTAGACAACTGTAAAAAAAGACTATGCAGCCATCGAAATTCGATATTCGATCGGAGCTCGATGATTGAGTCGTTTTTGGAATCGTTTGTAGTTATAATGATAGATGTATGTTTCAATTGCTTGAATTAGTTCTCCCTTTGTTTGATAGTCATTAAGGGGTAGAGGTAGTATACTCTAATTTTGCCGCCACGTGTTCAGAAGACAATAACTTTCTGAACACACTCAATCATATGATATTATCAGCTTTTAATGGCAATTTAAGTGTCAAATAACTCATAATAAAATCAACGTTCAGTTATTAACTGATATTTTATGTTATTGAACACTTCTGATTCGAATCAATGGGAAATAACCCTGATATCCCGAATGTAATTTCCATTTATTGGACAGATGGCGGTAAAATCGTTAGATGCTACCTCTACCCCTAATAACCTTGATAAAGGATAAAAAAGGGCGTGTTTCTGAAAAAAGGTTGATCAAAACACGCTCTTAATATAATCAATTAAACCTTTCTTTTATAAAAAAGTTTGATCATTTCTATGATCCTTCTTCCATTAAAGCGCCCTTTAGTGGAGTAACTTTATTGCTACTCAACAGTTCCTTAATCCGCCTTTCAGTTCAGATCTTCTTTTCACTATAAAAACGCCCCTTTAGATAAACAGATCCAAAGGGGCAAAACATCGCAACTTTTTTATAAACGTCGCGACTTTATTCAAAACATCGCGTCTTTTTTATAAACACCGTAACTTTATTTAAAAGCAACAGATTGTGTTTGATTAAAAAATGTTTTAGACTCATGTTATTGTTACATCAGCTTTTTATCAACCTAGGGACGTAAAATTTCACAATAATTGTTATAGACTAGCTACGATAACATGAACTGTTGTCTAAAAAAATAAAAGAAAGTATTAGACTAAGAACTGATTTTTATCAAATTAACGATAAAATCACTCCTCTTCAGTCTTATACTTTCTTTTAACTGTCTAATACTTTTTTCTATAGTCTAAAACATTTTTTTAATGGAACAAAAAACAAGTCTAGAGTTCCCTTTTTATAGGAAGCTCGAGCATTCAACCCACTGATAAAGGGAAACCCAAAGGGCATACTAAGATTATATTTAAAGTGGGAGGATATAAATTTGAGTACAATAGAGAATGCATTATCTATCTTCGCCTTAGGCGGCTTGAATGAAATCGGGAAAAATATGTATGCAATCGAATATTCAAACGATATCGTGATTATCGACTGTGGCAATAAGTTTCCAGATGAAAGTTTATTAGGAATTGATTTGATTATCCCTGATATAGCTTACTTAGTAGAAAATAAAGATAAAGTCAGGGCTTTAATTGTCACACATGGACATGAAGATCATATCGGGGGGATCCCGTTCTTCTTAAAAAAATTGAATGTACCCGTTTATGCCACACGCTTCACACTAGGATTAATTGAAATCAAATTAAAAGAACATAAACTTCTAAGAGAAAGCGAACTTGTTGAAATCAACTCAAACTCAAACTTGACAATCGGAGAAATGAGTGTAAGCTTTTTCAAAGTGACCCATAGTATTCCTGATTGCTTGGGAATGGTCTTTCATACACCAGAGGGTAATATTGTACATACGGGGGACTTCAAGTTCGATTTAACCCCTGCGAATAATGAGAGTTCGGATATTCATAAAATGGCTGAAATCGGCAAAGAAGGGGTCTTGCTTCTATTGTCTGAGAGTACCAATGCAGAACGTCCTGGTTTGACCCCATCGGAACAAATGGTAGGTGAACATGTGGAAGCAACTTTCATGAAAGCCAAACGCAAAGTTATTCTTTCTACCTTTGCTTCAAATATTAGTCGCGTTCAGCAAGTCGTGAATGCAGCGCAAAAACAAATCGAAAACTTGCGTTGCTTGGACGAAGTATGGTTAAGGTCGTAGCGGTTGCTATGGAACGTGGTTATTTAACAGTTCCAGATGGAATGTTAATTGACCCACATGAAATCAATGAAATGGCTCCTGAAAGGGTGGCTATTTTATGCACGGGGAGTCAAGGAGAACCATTGGCTGCTCTTGCTCGCCTGTCCACTGGAAACTTTCGCGGTGTCGACATTTTACCTGAAGATACGGTTATCTTTGCAGCAGGTCCAATACCCGGGAATGAACGAAATGTCACGAGTATCGTCGACAACTTATTTGCACTTGGAGCCAAAGTGATTTATGGATCAGGAAGTACATCCGGAATGCATGTTTCTGGCCATGGTTATCAAGAAGATTTAAAACTAATGCTTACATTAATGAAACCAAAATATTTTATTCCCATTCACGGTGAATTTAGAATGCTACACCATCACCGTTTGTTAGGTGAATCCGTTGGAGTAGAGCAAGGAAACACGTTTATCATCAATAATGGCGATGTCGTCGATATTGAACATACCATTGCCCGTCAGACCCGGAAAATACCGGTTGGGAATACCTACGTAGACGGGGGGGATGTCGATAATATTGGGGAATTTGTGTTACGAGACCGCAAACAACTTTCAGAGGATGGGATGCTCATGATTGTTTTAGCTATGAGCAAAGCGGAAGGAAAACTGATTTCTGAACCCGATACCATTTCTCGTGGATTTGTGGATAGAGATTTCTCGGAACTCCGAAGAGACGTTAATCGACTTACTACAAAAACTGTTAACGAGCTACAAGAAGCAAATAGAAACCAATGGAATGTAATGAAAAAACAAATAAAAAAATCAATACGACAATATGTATATACACATACTAAGAAAAAGCCAATGATTGTTCCTATACTTATTGAAATTTAATAGGGGGAAGTTTTAAAAAAATGAATTAATTGATCTTCAACAATTGGGCGCAATTCTCTAATAAGAATTGTGCTCTTTCTTTTGTATTGGTTCTGGTGCAAAAAATACTGTCATTGTGTACACTGAAAATATTTATAAATAAAGGACGTGTACGACGATGAAAAAAACAGTGGATTTTAAATGGAAGCATTATGAGCCGGAGATTATTCTATTAGCAGTGAGATGGTACCTCCGGTACAGTTTAAGTTATCGAGATTTGGTAGAAATGATGGAGGAACGTGGTTTATCCATTTCTCATACAACGATTATGCGTTGGGTTCATCGATATGGATCGGAGTTAGATAAACGCGTTCGTCGTCATTTGAAGAAAACAAATGATTCCTGGCGTGTCGATGAAACATATATCAAAGTGAAAGGAAAATGGATGTACTTGTATCGTGCTGTGGATTCCGGAGGAAACACCGTTGATTTTTATTTAAGTAAAAATAGAAAAGCGAAATCAGCTAAACGTTTCTTCAAAAAGGCCTTAGCTTCTTGTCATACCTCAAAACCTCGTGTCCTCACAGTTGATAAAAACCCAGCCTATCCAAAAGCCGTGAAACAATCACAAAAAGCAGGAGACCTACCAGCAGGAATCAAGTTACGACAGATGAAATATCTAAATAACATTGTCGAACAAGACCATCGATTTATCAAAAAACGGGTCCGATATATGCTAGGATTTCAATCCTTTCACACAGCAACCAAAACACTTGCTGGAATAGAAGCTATGCATATGATTAGAAAAGGACACACTTTCCATGGGGAAAAGTCTGTCCAAAAGCAGATACAACTGATCAATATTCTCTTTGGTCTTACCGCATAAACAGTCATTCCGTTAGGAATGAATCATTCTTTTTACTCTTCATTATCTTTTTGCATCAGAACCGGTATCTCAATGTTTTTTAATTTGTTTAATGTTGTTTATCTAATGCTAGCTTTAGTCCAAATCCAATTAGGATAAGACCTGCTGTCTTATCTTAATGTAAAGTGACAAAAAAGTTGTTTAATTTACAATAAAGTCGTTTAAAAAATAATAAAGTTGTTTTAAAAAATGCGAGTCATTCTATTCAACAATCGGGCCGAATTGTTGAGGAATTATAGACAGTAGACATCCTACTTGAATAAGATTAATGGTAAAATTGAGAAGTATGGAAGACTTGATAAAGAATATAAACTAGTTGGTTACAATTAAAAGGGTCTTAATATTAAGGAAGGAAGTGCAAAACTATGGATTTCGAAACAGTTATGCAGGAGCTTGAAGCCCTCGGTAAGGAACGAACTAAAAAAATGTACATATCCAATGGTGCGCACGAGCCGCTTTTTGGCGTAGCTACAGGTGCTATGAAACCAATCGCAAAGAAAATAAAAATAAATCAACGTTTAGCTGAAGAGCTTTATTCCACAGGTAACTACGATGCAATGTACTTTGCAGGCATTATTGCAAATCCAAAAGCTATGAGTGAGTCGGATTTTGATCGTTGGATGGATGGGGCGTATTTTTATATGCTGTCTGATTTTGTGGTGGCAGTAACTTTATCAGAGTCAGATTTTGCACAAGACGTTGCTGATAAATGGATTGCAAGCGGTGACGAGCTGAGAATGTCAGCGGGCTGGAGTTGCTACTGCTGGCTTTTAGGGAATCGCCTAGACAATGAATTTTCCGAAAGCAAGATTTCCAATATGCTTGAAATTGTGAAAAATACGATTCATGATTCGCCAGAACGAACGAAATCCGCTATGAATAATTTTCTATACACCGTGGGGATTTCATATTTGCCGCTACATGAAAAGGTAGTCGAGACCGCAAAGGAAGTAGGTACAGTAGAAGTAAAACGGGACAAGAAAAAAAGCAGTTTCCTAAATGCTTACGAAAGTATTCATAAAGAAATTGATAGAGGGAGGCTTGGTTTCAAACGTAAATATGTAAGATGTTAAAAATTAGCTTAGTATTGGGGTGTTGATCCAAGAAGGATTGACACTCTTTTTGTTGAAGTTAATGAACCAACAGGCAGAAGGGTGAAGGAGAATTTAGATCATAACTTTATAAATACCATTGACTTGGAGGTCACTCCAGCTGTTATGATTTCGAGAGAAATTAGCTGGAAAATTAGGATTCGGAAATCCTGTAAAATATTCAATCTTTGTATAAATACATCTATTCCTTTATTCCAGAAAAGGGCGCTATTTTTTGAATAAAACTTAGATTTTTAAACGACTTTATTGTTATATTTTTTAGTGTAGTGAAGTATCTTACATCAAAAATTAAACAACTATATTTTTAACCCCGTCCTAAATTTAGAACGGGGTTATGCTTGTTTGAGCTTTTAAAATTAAAAAACTTTATTGTCATTTTACACCTAATTGGACTTGGACCTTCGGAAACATAAGCCATTCACGCAAATAGTTAATGAAAAAGACGTAAACAAAAAACCAAGTGATAGATAGCACTGTATAAATAACACCCATTATAATAAGTTGTTGTGTTGCCGCTGCTCTTGTTTTTATAAATGGGCGTAAAAATGTTAAGAAGAACATTGCAACCTTGGGATTGAGTACATTTGAGAAGAGTCCTTGTTTAAAAGCTGACTTTTTCATTTCAGAATTATTTTGATTTTCAACACTGGTAACTTTCTGGATATGTGGAAAAAGAAGTAAAATGGGTGGTAGATATTATACCTGACTAATATCTACCACCCCTTATTCTTTATGAATCTTTACGATTTAGGTCATGATAAATTTTAAGCGCAACACCAAATAATCATTTAGATAGGCTTTTTAATTTGGTTCTAATTGCCCTTATATATATTTAACAATTTAGTTCGTTTAATTATAACTTTTAAAAAAATATTTCACACATTAACTACTTTGTAATACTATATAGTAGTACGAAGTGATGCCATTGTGAAAGAAGCATAGGAGGAAGTAAAAGCTCCATAAAGAAAATCGGCTGTATCTAATGGGGATAGCTGGCTTTAAAAATATTTAGAAAATCCAGTTGACACTCCAGCTACTCGGTGATACAATATACTTGTGATAAGTAATACTGAATAGCGTATTTTCTCAAAAGCTATTCAGTAAAAATTCCCCTTAGTACTCTGTAATACTGAATATAAGTCAGACAGAATAGAGGAGGTAAAGGAGGATCTGAACATGGAAAATTTAACCGAAATGCTGAAGGGTTCGCTGGAAGGTTGTGTGCTGGAAATCATCAGCCGCCATGAAACCTATGGCTACGAGATTACCCGCCACCTGAACGAGCTTGGGTTTACCGAAGTCGTGGAAGGGACGGTCTATACCATCCTTGTGCGATTAGAAAAGAAAAAACTTGTGAATATAGAAAAGAAACCGTCAGATATGGGGCCGCCCCGTAAGTTTTACTCACTTAATGAGGCTGGCCGCCAGGAACTTGAATTGTTTTGGAAAAAATGGGATTTTGTATCATCGAAAATAAACGTCTTAAAGTCAATCTAGCTTCATAAGATATTCTGTCCGATATTTTTGGGGTGTCTTATTCAGCTTTATAAAAAAGGAGGAAAAATAACATGATGGAAATGTTCAAAAAAATGATTGGTGATAAAAAAGAGTACAAAATGATGATGGCACGGGTTGGAGCCCTGTCAGAGGACTACCAGTTTGTATTTAAGAAAATTCAAAGCTACATGTGGAATTTCTCAGCGGGCAACGGGATGGATATGCTACACATACAGTATGAATTAATCGATTTGTTCGAAGCCGGTGCGGCGGAAGGTAGACAAGTGCTGGAAATCACTGGGGACGACGTGGCGTCCTTTGCTGACGAACTAGTGGCAAACGCTAAAACCTATGTCGCCAAGTATCGTGAAGATTTGAATCAGAGTATCATGAAGCGATTGAGAAAAGAATAAATTTAATAAATAGTACCGACTGATTAGCTGGTTACAAATGTGAATTGCTGCCATCGCTATTCAGTTATATTTTTAACCCGGTACTAAGTAATACAGATTATCAGTCAGACTAAATAGAAGAGTATAGGCAATCTAGCTCCGCAAAGCGCTTTTTATAAGGAGGAAAAAAGTATGAGCAATGCAGCGATTTCTGTAAAAGGGTTAAAAAAATCTTTTAAAGACAAGGAAGTCTTAAAGGGGGTGGATTTTGAGGTACGGCGTGGCGAAATTTTCGCACTGCTGGGCTCAAATGGAGCGGGCAAGACGACGACGATCAACATCCTCTCGACGCTGATGAAGCCCGATGGCGGCGAAGTAGGTATTTGCGGCTTTGACGTCCAGCGTCAACCGGATCATGTTCGCCAAAGCATCAGTCTGACAGGGCAGTTCGCAGCTTTAGACGGCATGCTCACCGGGCGGGAAAACCTGATGATGATCGCCAAGTTGCGTGGAGTTTCCAATCCCGCTCAAGTCGCCGACAATCTGCTTGCAAGATTCAGCCTGACCGATGCGGCCAACCGCCGGGCAGACCAGTATTCCGGCGGGATGAAGCGCCGGCTTGACATCGCCATGAGCTTGATCGGGACGCCAGCAGTCATTTTTCTCGACGAACCGACGACAGGGCTTGATCCCGAAGCGCGGATTGAAGT
Source organism: Bacillus sp. EA-CB0995 (assembly GCF_055814245.1). Taxonomy (NCBI): domain Bacteria; kingdom Bacillati; phylum Bacillota; class Bacilli; order Caryophanales; family Bacillaceae; genus Bacillus; species Bacillus sp. EA-CB0995. Next base: position 2,363,361 of record NZ_CP169269.1, read on the forward strand.
CTGGGATACCGTCAAGGAGCTTGCCGGTGGCGGCACAACCATCTTGCTGACAACCCAGTACCTGGAGGAAGCCGAACAACTGGCGGACCGTATCGCCATCCTGCATGGCGGAAAAATCATCACGACCGGTACCCTTACCGAACTCAAAGAGATGTTCCCGCCAGCGAAAGTGGAGTACATCGAGAAGCAGCCGACATTGGAGGAAATTTTCCTCGCGATCATCGGCAAAAAGGAGGAGATGTAAATGAAAAGCAAAACAGGGGTATTACTAGGGCGTTTAATGCGCAACATCATGCGCAGCCCGGATACGATTATCACGGTGGCGATTACGCCGATTTTGATGATGCTGCTGTTTGTCTACGTATTTGGCGGCGCCATAAAGACAGGCACGGACAACTACGTCAATTATTTATTGCCGGGAATCTTGTTGATGGCTATCGCATCCGGCGTCGCTTACACTTCCGTGCGGCTGTTTACGGATGTAAAGAGCGGGCTAATGGCGCGTTTCATTACCATGCCCATCAAGCGCTCATCGGTATTGTGGGCTCACGTATTGACCTCGCTTGTTTCCAATGCGCTTACTATCGTGGTGGTTATCCTCGTTGCGCTCTTGATGGGCTTCCGTTCCAGCGCTGATATCTTGGATTGGCTCGCGGTAGCTGGGATACTCGGGCTGTTTACGCTGGCGCTGACATGGCTGGCTGTCATTCCCGGATTGACAGCGAGATCTATGGAAGGAGCGACAGCCTACTCGTACCCGCTGATTTTCCTGCCGTTTATCAGTTCGGCCTTCGTCCCCACCGAAACCATGCCTAAAATTGTCCGTGCGTTCGCTGAGAACCAGCCCGTGACTTCAATCGTGAATGCGATTCGTGCCCTCTTGTATGAAGGGTCTGTTGGCAACGGTATCTGGATCGCACTTGCTTGGTGTGTCGGCATCATGGTCATCGCTTACTTCTTCGCCAATAAAGCATTTAAACGCCAGTTAGGATAAGTACACCATCGGTTCGGTGTCTCGTGGCAACTAAATCTTCCGAAATAAAATATATGTTTGGAAAAGCACGGAAAAATTTTCCGTGCTTTAATTATTTGTCATGTTCTCAAGGTAACTATCGTCGATATAACATCTTCATGTTAACGTACTGGCTCGTAGTATGAATTTTGAGTTTTTAAGACCTGTTTTTACGGGAGATACAATATTTTGCGAAGTAACAATTGAGAAGTTTGAAAAACAAGATAATAATAGAACGGCCATTATGGCATCTTTCTTATGCACAAATCAGAATGAGAAACAAGTATTGAGAGGAAACTTTGCTGGAGTGATATTATAAACTTAATATGACTTATTCAACTAAAGGGCGCAATTGTGGAGTAACACAGGCAGAAAATAATCAAATTTTTTTATAAAACCGAAACTTAAACCTGCTGGATAAGAATCCATTTTGATTTACTATGTAATATTAAAGACCATAGTATTTCAAAATGGTTTCTTTTTGATTCTCACTAAATAAGGGTCTGCAAAACATTTTTGAACAACCTTTATTCCAAAACAACACTCTACACATATTACTCGTTATAGTCGTACTTAGGGTTAACTTCAATTTTATCCTTGTACTTAATGACTTCGAATATATCTCCGATTTCTGCTTTCTTAAATGTTTTATCACCTACATATATTTCTTCTAGTTTTCCGATTACCATGACCCTAAGAGCGTTTTTCCTAAAGATTATATACTCTTTATATATGTTTTTGTTTATCATAACTGCTTGCTTATGTTCACCATTCTTTAGTAAGTCTCTATCTATTAATCCTTGACCTACTATTGTGATGTATGAAAAATGGGTGCATATTGGAAAATTTGATAGTTAACTTTATAAGTACTCTGGCATATATTGTACATATACGGTATACACAATTAATAAGGAGGTTCTGTATGCTGGCATTAGACATTAGAAATTTAAATAAGAAATATCAAAATTTCGAGTTAAAGGATGTATCGTTTCAACTGGAAAAGGGTTATATTATGGGCTTTATCGGTGCCAATGGCGCAGGAAAAACAACCACCATTAAATCGATCTTGAACATGATTCATCTTGATAGCGGCGAGGTACGTATTTTAGGCAAGAACATTGCCGAACACGAGATTGAATTGAAGCAGGAAATCGGATACGCATTTAGCGGCATTGACTTTTATACTCGAAGCAAAATGAAGACGTTGACCAATGTGATTAAGAAGTTCTACACGAATTGGGATGATGAAACCTATTACAACTATTTACGAAGATTTAAATTGGATGAAAACAAAAAAATCGTTGAATTGTCGACGGGGATGAAGGTAAAGTACAGTTTGGCCCTTGCCTTATCCCATGGGGCGAAGCTTCTCATCCTAGACGAACCGACAAGCGGACTCGATCCAGCCGCAAGAGATGATCTGTTGGATATTTTTCAAGAGCTCGTGATAGATGGCGAGATCAGCATTATTTTCTCTACTCATATTACATCCGACTTGGAGAAATGCGCGGATTTTATTACCTTTATCGAAAACGGTCAAATTATCAACAGTTCTGAGAAAGATGAATTTATTGCCTCATATCGCCTACTAAATGGTAACGGAAACCAGCTAAATCAGGTGAAAGAAAAGTTGATTTCCTACAAAATAAATTCATTTGGCTTTACGGGATTGATTCACTCCAAAGACTTCGATCCCTCCTCCGATATTAAAGCAACCACGCCGAGTCTCGAAGAAATCATGATTTACTTCTCAAGAAAGGAGGATATGTATGTATAACTTAGTGATGAAGGATTTAAAATTAGGTATAAATCCCATGTTTTTTGTATTACCTGTTTTGACAGGTGCATTAATGCTTGTTCCCGGTTGGTTATATTTTATTGTCATTCTGTATTTTTGCTGGATAACGATACCGATTATGTTTGCAGGATATAGAATTCAGAACGATTTAATATTTACCACTATGATGCCTGTAATCAGAAAAGACATGGTGAAGGCAAGGGTGTTCGTTATTGTCATTCTGGAATTATTGCATATTGTTAGTGCAATTATCTTTGGAATGTTTAATATTCGCTTATATCCGAATCAAATTTACTATTTCTTCGCACCGCACATGGGTTTCTGGGGACTATGTTTTGTCATGCTCGCGATCTTCAACATCTTCTTTATTTCTATGTATTACAAGACAGCGTATAAATATGGTGAAGCAACCTTCGCATCTGTTACAGCCGCCATGGTTTTTGCCGGAGTTGCACAATGGCTCGGAATCCAAAATTCTTTTGTGTCTGACATTTTCAATGGTAGCGGTGCTGACAATATGACGCTTCAAATATTCATCCTGATCGCAGGAATCGTGATATTTATTTCATTCACCATGATTGCTTATCGAATTGCGTATAAGCGATTCCTACAAGTGGAGATACAATGAACATAGCAATTTCAAACACATCTGAAAAGCCAATTTATCAGCAGCTTTTCGAACAAATCAGCGCCCAAATTTTGAAAGGCGAATTAGAAGGCGGCTATTGTTTAACACCAATTCGACAAGCAGCCAAGGAACTTCGTGTTAGTATCATCACCGTAAAGAAAGCTTGGGAAGAACTCGAACGATGCGGTTTGATAAATACAATAACGGGTAAAGGATGCTTTGTAGCTGAACTCTCATCCGATGAGATACTGCGAATACGCAACGAAATGGTCATAAAGCAAATGGCTAGCGACATTTCATACTACAAATCCTTTGGTCTTACAATAGAAGAAGTTATTGAACTTTTGAAGAAGGCTTATACAGTTTAAATAAGCGTTGTGATACGAAATGTGATCTTTTTGCGCAGGAATCCCAAAGAAGCCCATCATTTTACGGGTGTGCTTTTGGTTTTTGAGTTAGATCAGTCAGGCAACTTTGCTTTGTCTATGGACCATTCAATTTTTTTAAATCTGTTCAACAATCGGGCACGATTGTTGAACAATACAGGTAGAAAATGATTAAACTTTTTTATAAAAACCAAACTAAAGTCTGCTGAAGAAGAAAACATTTTGATCAATCTTTTTTCAAAATGTTTTCTTTTTATTTATCATAAAATGTGGGTTTGCGAGGTGTTTTTGAACAAACTTTATTTCAAAGCTACAATTCTCTCTATTTTGAAATTTTCTCCTTCTTTGTCTTTATCGTCATGAATGTAGTAAATGTATGACAAATACTCCAGCCGTCGAATTTTATAGTTATAAATTACGGAACAATTTCAAAAACAGTACCTTGGTTAAAATCAGTCACTTTCATAGAGCCGTAAACCCCTAAATATAGTCTGGTTTGGTCCAGATTCGTTCCCAAACTAACATAATAAGATGATTGAGACCCAAAATTATAATCGGTTTCAATAACACTAAAATCATTTAGTTTACAATCTGTACTTAAGCTAGTATAAGCTAAAACCCCTCTAACCGGAGGTCGAGATTCTTCTTTCTGGGCAAGATCTGTAAACACAACGCTTCCCGTTAAATTGGGGATTCCATTCCCCATATATGGCTGGACTCCTGTAAGTGCAGTTCCTCCAAACTTGTCGGGTCTGGGATCTTTATGAAAATAACTAGTTAAAGGTTGTAGACGACTCACTGAAGTTTTTACTGTTTCATTGTAATAAGCAATTGTTTTTTCATTCAAAGTCGGATTCGCAGAACATCCACTTATAAACGCAGTAGGAAAAGCACCTTCCCACCCCCGCCAACCAAAATTAATAAGTCCGTCTGGATCAGGGTTAGATCCCATTAAAGAAGCTTGAATAAGCTGAGTAACCGGTATTGGTTTATAATATACGAATGAAAAAATCGACTCTACCAAATCCTGTCCGACAATCCCTACATATTTGATATACTGATTATAAGACCTTTGAAATGAAATGCCTGTTATATTACGAACCCCTTTGGCAATTACCGTAAGCGTTTCCTGAATAGGTGAGGGAAGTTCATTAAAACGTGTGACTACGAGTGGATTATTGATAAATGTATTCTTAACTACATCAATTTCAATGATTTTACCGGCTATTTCCATATCGTCCTGGCTTAAATTAAATGGATCATAGCCTGCTCCACCATCACCAGTTGTTAAAACAAGTTTTCCGGTTTCAGGTGAAAAGTTTAAGCTATTGACACCATTATGATTAAAAAATGGTCTTCTTATGTTAAGTAATGTCCGTCGTTTTTGAGGTTGACCATTTGATTGTAAAATCCATTCTTCAACTGTATCAATATGATCATATTGGGTTTCTCTATTTGTCCACCTTAGGTTTAAAGTACTGGGATCACACGGGTTAGGCTTAAAATGTTCAGAAAGAGCCCCTGGACCTTGTGTTCCAGCTACTGAATAATGAAGATAAAACAAACCGTTATAATAAAATTCTGGATGAAACGCTAGCCCTAGCAATCCTCGTTCATCATATCCACTACCAGAAACACCTTGTTCAGAATTACCTAATTTTATGATTCGCGGGCGAATATCTAAAAAGTCTTGATAACTCCGTCTCCTATGTAAAAGATCTCTCCTACCTGGGTTGCAATAAATAATCTTTCAATTGAGTCACCCGGAAGTATAGTTGTTTTCAAAACAGTGGGTAAATTTATCTTACTTACAATGGGTCGTAAACGAACCTTAACTTTTATCAACTAATTTTACACTCCTTCTTATTGTTTTCTTTTATAAGAATATGATTAGAACTGTTCTATTAGTATCAAATTAGGGCCGGGGAATTAGGGGGATTTCCTTTTAATATTGGTCCGTTTTTGGTAGGTTCTATGTGGATATTAAGATGGACATATGGAAATTTCAAACTGTTTATATTACTCAACGCAATTGTAGATGGTGCTTTTGCATTTATATTGAATGGTGTTATTAAAAAGATAAAACTATTTACATTAATTCGATTAAATTAGATTCAACATTAAAGTTTTGTAAGGGAATAACCTCTTAATTTAACAATCTTTTAAGTAGAATATTAACAATAAAAATTAACAAATCCTAAAAATAAAGAAGAAACAGGGGGATAGATAGGATGGTAAATCATTTTTCAATCATAAATATCATTTTTAGTATTCTCTTTTTCGGTTTAATCATATTATTTTTTGTTTCACTTGGAGCGTTTATACGATCTCGACTCGTCAATCAATCTGGTCAAAGAGCTTCTTTAGTTGAAATTGAAAAGAAATTGGATAAAATTATTGGGATGTTAGAGGAGAAAGAAAAAAATTAATATTTTCAATTATACAAGTGAAAGAAAATCTTAAATTTAGAAAAGAACAAGAAATATGGATAAACCATGTTTCTTGTTCTTAATAATCACAAATATATCGAACATAAATGCTATCTGAGTATTTAATTTATAATAGTATTATATAGTTCTAGAGCTTCTTTTACATTCAATCCATTTTTTACGATGCCATGAATAGATTGAATCATAGCAACCGGATGTTCAGATTGCCAAATATTCCGTCCCATATCTACACCGATTGCTCCTTCTTGCAGTGCGTTGTATGTAATTGTTAGCACTGCTTCTATTGTGTCTAATTTTGGTCCTCCAGCAATAACGACTGGGGCAGGACATGTACTTGTGATTTTCTCAAAGCCTTCACAGTAATACGTTTTAATAATATCAGCGCCCATTTCAACACATACACGTGAAGCTAGTGCTAAAAAACGTGCTTCTCGTTTTTGAAGTTCTTTTGCTACTGCAGTAATTCCTAGTACGGGCAAACCGTAATCATGTGCTTCGGATACAATATTGGCAAGATTTGTTACAGTTTGAGTTTCATAATCAGATCCAACAAAGACAGATACACCAACCCCAGCTACGTTATGACGCAGTGCCTCTTTTATTGGAGTAACAATTGTTTCATTAGCAAGATCTTTCCCAACTACAGTGGCCCCACCTGACACACGAAGGACCATAGGAGTTTTACAATTTTCCGGTATACAAGAGCTAAGGACACCTCGAGTTAAAAAGAGGGAGTCTGTGTATGGGAGTAAGCTTTTTACTGTTTCATGAGGCTGTTCTAATCCGTGAATTGGTCCCAAAAAGTATCCATGATCAACTGCCAACATAACTGCTTTTCCGTTAGGTAAAATAGTATTTAAGCGATTTTGAAATCCCCAAGTCATAGGATATCACTCCTTAATTACATTTTGGATTTTCTGTTTGTACAGTATCTTTTTCTTGCAAGTGAGGCGATTTAATAAAGAGCGCTTTAAAATTTTGAGAAGAACGATTGATGAGATAGTGGGATTCATGAGGACGAACTTGTAAGACATCGCCTTGTTTAATAGGAACTTTTACATGATTAATATAGAAATCTATTTCACCTTCTAATGCGTAGAAAATTTCTTCACAAGTTGTATGATAATGGTTTTGAAAATCTTGCCCTGGTTTAATGACGACAACACCTATATCAATATTAGGTCCCTTCAGTAAATATTTTGGTCCATTATCACCGAAGCGATAAGAAAAATCTTCTTCATTTACTTTTATCATGCTTTTCACTCCTTTATGTAACAATTTACAGAGCGCCAGGTGCAATCCACATATGAGAAGTAAATCCTTGATCAGCTAATTGTAGTTGCTGCTGATATACAATTTTCCAGTTTTGATATAATTCTTGATACTGTTGATGGTTTTCGATATTTGGTATATACGTTGTCTCCCATTTTACAAATTGTTCAGAAACGGTTTCCATTGAATGATAAATACCAGCACCAACTCCTGCAACTATTGCTGTTCCCAAAGCAGCAGCTTCTTTTACTACTGGTACTTTTACAGGAACACCTAATACATCAGCTACAATTTGACACCATAGCTTTCCTTTTGAAGCCCCCCAGCAAAAACTACTTCTCTTGGGAAATGTCCTGTTAATTCTTCAATTAATTTTAAATTTCCATATGTTACAAAAGCAGCATTTTCTTCAATTGATCGAAACAGTTCTTTCTTCCCGCATTGTTCAGAATCTAAGCTTAAATTTATAAAAGAGGGAGATGTATGGCGCCAAGAAATATAGTTCATGACATTAGAAAAAATCGGAATGATACCGTGTGATCCAACTGGGACATGCTTTGCTTGTTCCTCTAATAATTCGTAAGCATCGATACCTAGTTCTTTTGCTCGTTGTTTTTCTTCTTGACAGAAAGCGTCCCGAAACCAGCGCATAACAAGGCCGGGAAAAAGGCAATTGTTTCGTATTGCCAAAGAGTAGGAAGAACGTGACAATTTACACGAATGCGAGCGTTTGGATCTGGTACAGGATTGTTTACATTCACTTCTTGTTGCCAAAAACTTCCTCCGCAAATGAATGTTTGCCCGCTTTTGACAACTCCAGAACCGAGAGAAGCCATTTGCGCATCTCCACCTCCAGTAACAACAGGCGTTCCCTCGAATAATCCAGTTTCTGCTGCGCTTTGTTTTGTTACGTTTCCAATAAGAGTTCCGGCTTCATTTATTTGTGGTGAGAGCACAGAGGAAAGTTTGCATTGGGCCACTAATTCTGGAGCCCAATTTCTATTTTGTAAATTGAAAATTCCCGTTGTACATCCATTGGAAGGGTCAACTTGTAATACGCCGCACAGTTTATATAAAATCCAGTCATTTAACATGGTAATAGAATGTACTTTCTTATAAATCTCTGGTTGGTGTTTCGCAATCCATCGTAACCTTGGTAATGCACCTAGAGCGAACGTTTGCCCTGATACCGTATATAGATTATGTTCAATGTGAGGGTGTATTTGTTTAAGTTGTGTAACTTCAGCAACAGCACGGTTATCAACATTTGCACACGCCCAAATTTCAGTGCCATCTTTGTCATATAAAACAAATCCTTCGCGCATACTTGTTGCACTAATTCCTTGAATAGAAGAAGGAGGAATACCACTTGTTTGTAGTACATCTTTTGTACATTCTTGAATAATTTTCCAATTTTTCTTTACGTCAAAATCCATTGAACCTGGGTATCGTGGGTTTTCTATGTGAACCCATTCTCGTTGACTAACAGCAAGTTGATTACCTTGTAAATCAAATAAAACAGCTCGGATACTACCAGTTCCGGCATCATAAGCTAATAGAGCAGCCATTATATTCCACTCTCCTTTTCCAATAAAGAAAGGGCAGTTTCTTCATCGATAATCAATGTATGAATGTACCTGCCTTTCAATGCCCCGTAGATCGCATCAACTTTTTGTTTACCACCAGCTACTCCAACGACGTGTTTCATATTTCGAAGTATAGAAAGAGGCGTACCGATGAGTCGTTTATGATGAGATAAATTTAGAATGTCTCCATGAATGTTGTAGAATTGCCCAAGAATGTCGCCAACACCATTTTGATTCCGAATGCATGTCATTTCACGAAGAGTCATTTTTTCTTCTTTCAAAATTGTCGCATCAGGAGATAGTCCACCGATTCCAACAATTGCAGTATTTGCAAATGATGCAACATGTAATATGTCTTTCACAGATGGTTCTGAAAGTATACTGTTCGCCATTTCGTTCGTAGAAGCTAAAAATGGCGAAGGGATAATATGAAGGTGTCCATGTACTTGATTGAGATAATTTTGTTTTTTAGGGAGGTAATAATTTACTCCTCCAGTTAGCGTAACAATAGAAATATTCATAGATGAATCGAAATTGATATTTTCTAATGTTTTTGAGATTGTTTCTCCCCAGCCAATACCAAGTAGGTCGCCGTTTTGCAAATGCGTTTCTAAATATTGTGCTGCTGCTTTTCCGAGTGAATCAGAAAGATTATCTTTTGGCGTTGGAATAATGAAAGCATCTATTAGTTGAAATGCTTTTACAAGTTCTCTTTCTATACTTAAACAATGTAAACCAGTGCCTTTAATATGAAATGTAACGATTCCTTCAGTCCGTGCTTTTTCTAATAAACGGACAACTTTGTTCCGGGATATATGTAGTAATGAGGCGATTTCTTGTTGGGTAAGGTGATCTTTGTAATAATACCAAGCAGCTTTTGTTAACAAATTTTCTTCAAAGTTCAGCTGTGTCATGCTTTTCATCCTTTCAACAAATGACCGATGTTTAAACATATGTAAGTATATTTTTATTTATACCGTCTGTAATAGGAGGTTTACTTGAGAAAAATAAGTTCTAGATATGAGGAAAAGGATATACAATGCTACAAAACAAGTAGAGCAAAAAATTAACGGTTGAAAAATTGTTTCCTGTTAAAGGTAGGTGAAAGAAGCTTGGAACAAGTTCCTTTATTGGAAGTTAAAAATGTAAAAAAAGCATTCTTACAGCAACCTGTGCTAAAAGGAATCAATTTAACAGTAAAGAAAGGGGATATTTTCGCATTAGTAGGTGGTAACGGGGCTGGAAAGTCAACGTTAATGAAGATATTGACAGGGTTGTACACTTATGATGAAGGAGAAATCAAAATAAAAGGGAGATCTGTTACATTTTCCAATCCATCTGAGGCTCATCGAAACGGTATTTATTTAGTTCCGCAAGAACCGCTTATTTTTCCTAATATGACTATTGAAGAAAATATTTTATTAGGCATGAGGCAAAGTAAAAGAGAGCTTCGGACGAAATTAGATGTACTCATGAGGCAACTTGGCTGGAATCTAAAGCTGGGTGAGCGTGCTTTATTGTTGTCTATTGCACAGCAGCAATTAGTAGAAATAGTTAGAGGATTAATAAGAGAGGCAGAGATTCTTATTTTAGATGAACCTACATCGACGTTAACAGAAAATGAAATTAAGAGTCTATTTGTTGTGATGAAAAATTTGAAAGAACAAGGAATTGGCATGATTTATATTACTCATAGGTTTCCAGAGATTTTTGCAATTGCGGATCAAGTAGCTATTTTACGAGACGGCGTAATTTCTAACCAAGGTAATGTAAATGAATTTACTTACGATATCCTATTACAGGGACTACTACCAGAAGATTATCAGCAAATTCAAAAGAGAGAGAGTTTATATAACGAGACAGCGTCGTTAAAGCAAGTATTACAAGTAAATCATTTATTTAGTCATAGATTTCGAGATATTTCATTAGAAGTAAAAGCAGGAGAGATTGTTGGAATTGCTGGTGTTGTGGGAGCGGGAAGAACGGAATTAGCTGAAGTATTATATGGTATTACATCTGCAACCGAAGGAAACGTTCTATTAGATGGGAATGAAATTACAACGTGGTCAACAAAAAAGAGAATTGATGCAGGAATTATATATGTACCTGAAGACCGAGCGAGGCATGGGATTTTTTCAATTGCTTCTGTACAACAAAATATGACCTCTGTTCTCTTGTATCGTTTAAGTGCATTTTTTTAAATCAAGAAAAAGAAAGCGCTTTAACGGATGGGTATATTAAAAATTTTCGAATTATGGTTCACGATACAAATCAAAGCATAGAGTCTTTATCGGGAGGAAATCAACAAAAAGTAGTGTTAGGGAAATATCTTGCTTGTCAGCCTAAGCTTATTATTTTAGATGAACCAACACGTGGTATAGATGCAAAAGCGAGATTCGAAATATATGAAACAATTAAAGAACTAAGAGAAAATGGTTTAGCGGTATTGTTAATTTCCTCAGATTTAGAAGAAATCATGAATTTAGCAAATCGTGTGTATGTAATGCGAAATGGTAATATCGTTTCACATTTAGAACAGGAAGACATTTCATTGGATTGCATTACACGTTCTGCTTATGGGGGAGAGGAGGTTTCAAATGGATGAAATATGTTACATATATATTGAAAATGCGTGAAACCTCTATTGTAGGGCTGTTATTTCTTTATATTATCTTTGTTAGTGTAATGAACAAAGATTTTTTTCAATTGGATTCTTTTTCGATTATTTTAAAATCAAGTCTTATTTTAATTGTTCTCGCAATTGGTCAATCATTCGTGTTATTCACTAAAAATATTGATGTCTCGGTAGGATCGATAATGGGTTTATGTGCTGCTTTTTGTGGAATGTTTTTGACGAGTGGAAATAATCCTTTTAGTGCAATTATACTTACATTTTTGCTCGGTGCGTTTATTGGAATTGTAAATGGCGTAGGTGTAACAAAGTTTCATGTTCCAGCAATTATTATGACGCTAGGGATGCTTGGTATTATTCGAGGTTTGATGATTATATATACAGAAGGAAAATGGATCGAAGATATTCCAAATGACTATAAAAAATTGTCTTCCGTAACATGGTTAGAGATTCCGATAACAGTTTGGTTCATCGGACTATTATTAATAGCTGCTTATCTTTTCCTAACAAAGATGTCGTTCGGAAGATATTTTTATGCGGTAGGAGATAATAAAGAAGGTGCAAGACTGATTGGGATTCCGGTATCGTTTGTGCAAATTTTAGCCTTTATGATTTCGGGCATTACTGCTGCAATTGCTGGATGTCTATTTGTTATGAATATTGGGTTTGTACCGAATCAAACAGGAACAGGAATTGAACTGCAAGTAATCGCTGCTGCGGTGCTTGGTGGTATTAGTTTAAAAGGTGGTACGGGATCAGTTTTTGGTGCAGCTTTAGGAGCATTGTTTTTAGAGGTGATTAGTAGTTCATTAGTATACTTAAAAATCCCAGCCTTTTGGAACAACGCAATTTCAGGATTTTTATTATTACTTATTATTATTCTAGATAGTGTAGTACAGAAATGGAGGAAACAGAGGCAGGTGGAAATATGAAGTCTAATCACTGGCTCTTTCGCTGGGAGGGAGCACTCCTCCTTTTGTTATGTATAGAGTTTACCGCTTTTAGCTTATTAAATGCAGATTTTTTAAATATAGGGAATTTATTGTTTAGTATTAATGATTTTATTTTTATTACAATAGCCGCGATACCGATGACATTTGTCATTATTACGGGAGGAATCGATGTTTCAGTTGGGGCAGTTATGGGGCTTACATCTATTCTTATCGGTGTATTGTGGATAAATGGGGTATCTATTGTTATTGCTGTAATGATTGCTCTTATCATAAGCGTATTAGCTGGTTTTTTGAACGGTGTTATTATTCAAATGACATCTGTTGAACCGCTAGTTGTAACTTTAGGAACAATGTTTTTATATTCGGGTATCGCTCTTGTAATTTCGGGTGGTTCTAAAGCAACTGGATATGAAGGGATAAGCGGATTGCCAGATTCATATGTTCAGTTTGCAAATGGGATATTTTTGGGGGTTCCTAATTTATTTTGGTTACTCCTTATCATGACTGTTTTATTCTCTATTCTGCTGCGCTATACAAAATATGGTCGATATGTAATTTTAATAGGAATGAATGAAAAAGCAGCTAAATATTCTGGAATTCAAACGAAGCGAGTTGTTATTTTAGCATATATGCTTTCTGGTCTAGGCGGTGGATTAGGTGGAATATTTCTAACGGCTTACTTTGGTTCAGCTCGAGCGGATTTAGGAAACGAAGCAATTTTACCAGTCATTACAGCAGTTGTATTAGGCGGTGCTCTTATTACTGGTGGAAAAGGAAGTATTGTAGGAACTGTTCTTGCAAGTATTGTTATTGGAATTATGCAATATGGGCTACAGATGACAGGATTAACAAATGAGCAATCTAATGTTGTAATTGGTATTATTTTAATTCTTTCTGTTATGGTACGCCATTCCAAGATAAGATATTTCTTTATCAAAAAAATTGTTTCACATAGGGAGGAAACAACATGAAAAAGAAGATAAGTGTATTCATCATTTTATTGGTGTTTGTTGTTTCTATGATGGCATGTACAAATACAAAATCATATGGGAATAAATCAAAAGATGTGAAATTTGCCTTTATTCCTAAATTAACTGGAGTCGGTTTCTTTACATCGGGCGGAGAAGGCGCAAAAGAAATGGCGGATAAGCTCGGTGTAAATTTAAAATACGATGGACCTTCTGAGGCAAGTGTATCAGGGCAGGTAAAATATATTAATAACTTTATTAATCAAAACTATGATGCGATTATGGTTTCATCTACTTCTGTCGACGGTTTATCACAAGCTTTGCAACGTGCAAAGAAAAAGGGGATTACCGTATTAACATGGGATTCTGACGTTAATCCGAAAGATCGCTCTTTCTATATAAGTCAAGGAACACCAGAACAATTGGCCAATTTGCTTATTCAAATGACTGCTTCACAAATTGGTGATAAAGGAAAAGTAGCATTCTTCTATTCTAGTCCAACAGTAACAGATCAGAATCAATGGGTTACAAAAGCGAAAGCAATTATAAAAGAAAAATATCCGAATTGGGAAATTGTGACGACCCAGTATGGGGAAAACAATGCTCAAAAATCACTAGCCGTAGGTGAAAGTATTTTGAAAACATATCCAGATATTAATGCGGTCATTTGCCCTGATGCAACTGCATTACCAGCAATGGCACAAGCTGCAGAAAATTTAAAAGTGGATAAGAAAGTTGTTATTACTGGTTTTTCAACACCTAATGTCATGCGTGATTACGTAAAACGCGGGACAGTTCAACAGTTTGGCTTGTGGGATGTAAAACAACAAGGTGCACTTGCAACCTATGTTGCAAATGAAATGGTTGTAAAAGGTAAAAAGTTAAAAGTCGGTGACAGCTTTGAAGTTCCTGGTATTGGAAAAGTGAAAGTGGAACCAAACTCAATTCAAGGATATGATTATGAAGCAGAAGGAAATGGAATTATTGTATTGCCAGAACGGGTTGTGTTTACAAAGGATAACATTGAAAAATATAATTTTTAATAGTGTGTTTTAAAAGAAAAATTAATTATAATGATGAATATTTTTACATGAAGAGCAGCCGAATATGGTTGCTCTTTTTTATGAAATAAAAATGAAACTTTTTTGAAAATCGAGAGAATATAGAGTGAAAGCTTTGAGAAAGGAGCCCCGATGCGAGTGAAGTAGAATTACAAGAATGATTGCTGTCCAAAGGGAAAAATAGTTGTAGACTGAAAAAGGGGCTAGATATAGAAACAAAAGGAGCAGATGTAGCCCCTTTTATTTCTTATCATAAGGTGCTGTTAAACTAAAATGTTGATAAGTGAATATGAATAATGACTGTCTAAATTTTACAGTCATTATTCAACTAACGTAATCCGTTAGTTGAATATACGCATTACATTATTTTTTTAAATCCTTTCTAATTGTTTCTTTCCATTTATTGATGTTGTTTATTGCATTTTTTTCTCCACCACTATATAAATCTTCAATTGTCATTGACCATCTTCTATATATACGTTTTCTTTTGTGGTTTGGCAGTGGATTGGTTATTTTACCTACTTTTGAAACGAGTTCCCTATTTTTTCTAAGAATATAACCAGTATCCCAATTATTATCATAAGCTCCAGTGAATAAGTTTATCAAATGATTATATCCATCTTTAGTATAGTTAGATGGGTGTTGAATCATATAACAAGAAACAAGCCAAAAATGTAAATCATATAATTTAGAGTCGTTATGCTCCCAAACCAGTGGGAATTGAAACATCTCGTAACAGGAAAGTCCATCTATTTCATTTGCTCCACATTCAATACATTTACCAGATTCCATTATTGTATTATTGTCAACCATTGTAGTTAAATCCTCCACTGATATACTTGTTCTTTTTGGGTATGTGGTAATTTATCAATGTGCTTTAGTAGATTACTAAATGCTTTGCTCATTCTTGCTTCCTCCGCGAATGTTTGTTCTTATAACAATTATACTAAGGATTCGGGAATGTATTAAATATCAACACTATACTTTAACAGAGCCTATCATAAAAACGGACAATATTTTATCACCATTTTTACCTTTGATTGTCCAAAAAGTATGATTTTCATTTATTCTCTAGATTTTTATGTTTGCTCATGAATTTCTCGGTATATTCAATCGATTTTCCTCTAGGAACAGAAAGGCATTTCCATTTCTCATTTTTAAGTAACTTCCCTACATATACAATTTGGCCAATATGATAGGAATAATGTGATATTTGCCTTTCAATGGCTTCAATAACGGAATGAGCCTCTCCGCGTATATGAATTGTCTTTTCTAAATCGTTTTCATTCAAATTATTCAATGTTGTAAATAAAACTTTCCATCCCTGATTCCACGCCTGATATAAGGCTGCTTTGGAGGGAATTGCCCAGTAAATTCATCATCACGATTTCTAGTTATCTTTTCCCCATCTGTTGTTAAAAAATCAGTCCATCTAGAAAGCATGTTTCCCCACATGTGTTTGACGATAATGGCGATACTATTAGATTCTTCATTCGGATATATATGGAGTTCTTCATAACTTAATTGATCGATAGCATCTTCGCCTAACTTTTTCATAGACTGAAATGTTTTTAATACACAGCGTAAATACTCTTTTTCAATTCCCATTATAAACACCTACCTAAAAAATACTTTTTATAAAGGATTCGATATTTACCTGTTGTAACCTTTTATTTGAACGTAGTGGAATATAAAGTTCTTAACAGCCCTTTCTTTCATAAGGAAGGGTTGTTTCGTTAAAAGTCGAATACAGTAATGTTGCAAGAGAGGAGTAATCATATGTTATTTCAACAAGGAGAGTTATCTATTCGATACATAACGGAAGATGATGTTCAAACATTATCAAACTGGTTATCAAATCCTGAAGTTTTACGTTTTTATGAAGGGCGAGACAAACCACAATTACCAGAACAAGTTCGAGAGCGTTATATAAGTAGTTTTGAAGATAAAGAGAAAAAGTGTATTGTGGAATATAAAGACCGAGCTATTGGCTATGTACAAATGTATCCTTTAGATGCAGAGTGGAAAGCGTTATATGGATATGGTAAGAAAGAGAATGTATGGGGAATGGACCAATTTATCGGAGAAACAGCATACTGGAACCGAGGAATTGGTACAGAGCTTGTGCAAGCTGTAATTACATATATCAGTAACAAATTAGGTGCAGTCGCAATTGCGATGGATCCAAGGGTAAGAAATGAACGAGCAATTCGTTGCTATGAAAAGTGTGGTTTTCAAAAAGTGAAATTGTTGAAAGAACATGAATTACATGAAGGAGTATTGGAAGATTGTTGGATGATGGAGTATAAAAATGAAGGGAGAATTTGCTGATGAAACAAGCACTTGTAGTAATTGATGTGCAAGAAGGAATGTATACAGTAGGTATCCCTGTACATAATGGCTCTAGCTTATTACAAAATTTGCAGGAGGTAATTCAAACATTTCGTGCTCATGATATTCCTGTTATTTATGTGCAACATAATGGATCTAAGGGTCATCCATTAGAAAAAGGAACAGCAGGTTGGCACATTCATTCTAAAATTACTCCGATGTCAAATGAGGTTGTAGTGGAAAAAGAAACACCTGATTCTTTTCATGAAACGAATCTTCGGGAAGTTTTGCAAGAAAAAGGAATCGAACATCTTTATATTTGTGGACTGCAAACCGAATATTGCGTAGATACAACCGTTCGCCGTGCCTTTAGTGAAGGGTATAAAGTAACACTCATTCATGGTGCACATAGTACGTTTGATTCAGAGCAATTATGTGCAGAAGATATCATTCAGCATCACAATAAAGTGTTAGGCTGGTTTGCGAATATAGTAAATGTACAAGATTTAAAGTTAAATTAGAAACATAGTATGTAGAGAGAAATATTTCATAAATAACTAGGAGGTTTCCACTATGACGGTTTTTTTAAACCTATGGCGTTCCAGCTGAAAACCGAACGACTTGACCTGAGTATGTGGGAGGAATCCGATGCAGCCTGGCTGAGAAAACTAATTGGTGAACGTGGTGTGGACATGCCGACTCTTGACGCCGCCCGTAGCCGGATTATCGAGATGCGCAAGAGAGCAGTCGAAAATGGCATTTCCCTTCTCACTATTCGCCGCCGAGACGAAGGCGATTTCATCGGATACTGTGGTTTGATTATCGGTCGTTCCACACTTGAAGAGCCGGAGATCGCATATGAGTTGTTCCGCAGCGTTCACCGTAAAGGCTATGCGACTGAGGCAGCATCCGTGGTCCTGGACGCTGCGATTGCTACCGGGCGCAACAGGCTTTGGTCGACTGTAGGAGCTTGGAATGTTGCGTCCTTCCGAGTGCTAGAAAAGATAGGATTTGAGCGGCACCACAGCACGTGGGACGAGCGCGGCGAGATAGTTTGGAACGTACGCGATCTTTAGAGATTTCGACTTGATCCGAAACTATGGAAAAGGAGAAAAGGTCATTACTTTAGGGGAGAATCCAGATACAGGTACAAGGACTGGTTTATAACCCAAATAGTGACAAACTATAACCAATACGAAGCATTTACTCCTGCTGAAGCAGTGACAAAAAAAGGTGGCTGGACAAAAATCTTATTGCACTAACTGAGTGCTTATCTTGAATAAGATTTAAGCGACGATCTTCAATAATCGGGCGCGATTGTTGAACAACTTAGGTAGAAATGATCAAACTTTTTTTAAAAAACCAAACTTAAATCTGCTTAGAAGAATCCATCTTGATCAATCTTTTTTCAAAATGGATTCTTTTTATTTATCATAAAATTTGGGATTGCGAGGTATTTTTGATCAACCTTTTTTTCCAAGCTACATAAATCCCTAGAAATGATGGCTTATTTATGAGTAAATTTAGTTTTTCATTAAGTTCTTACACAGTTTTTCTCGCCGAAATTAGTCAATGTCATGCAGAGTTAAAAAGTCGGAGGAGTGATTGCAAAAACTACTACTGCTTTCTCTTTATACGGATTTTCCCATTTATGCTTCATATAAGATGGGATTTTTACACTATCACCTGTGTATAAAGTTAATGTTTCTTGATTTAAATATAGAGTAACAGTTCCCTCTAAAACAAAGGCGATTTCTTCACCTTTATGCTCTATTAGTTTTTCGGAAGAAGAGGCTTGAGGTAATAAAGTCATAAGAGCAAGTTCAAGGGCTCCAGTTAAATCTGGAGATAGTAATTCATATGACAAATGTTCACTTTCAGGAAAACTAATCTTTTTTCGTTGGTCAGCTCTTACAACTAAGCTTTGTGCACTTGTATCTTCCAAAAAGAAATTAAACATAGGAATATTTAATGCGTTAGATATTAATTTAAGGGTTTGCAGGGATGGGTTTGCAGATCCTTTTTCGATTTGACTTAACATAGAAGGTGTGACATTGACGAGTGTTGCCAGTTCTCGACTGCTCAAGCCTTGTACTTTTCGGTATTCTGCTATTCTTTGTCCGACATTTATATCATTCATGTTGATTCTCCTTGTATATGAATTATTAAAGATTTTAATTAAATTTAATTTAAATTTATTAATATATATTTAATTAATTTCGTTTGTGTGTTAAATTTAGTTTAATTATAATAAATAAAATTAAATTTTAAAATGCTAACATCTAACATTAATTAAATAAGGATAAAGAAAGGAGAATTCACAAATGAAGAAGTATGATAGCGCATCTATACAAATTTTAAAAGAAAAGCACCCTTTACTAAATCAACTCGTTTTGACGGAGGAAGTATTTTGGGTCAATCCTAATAAAGAAGATTTTGAAACCGGAATAAAAAAAGCACCTCTTACTACAGATGATGTAAAAGATGCAGAGGAAAGATTAAAACGTTTTGCCCCGTATATTGCGAAAGCTTTCCCAGAAACAAAAGATACGAATGGGATAATTGAATCTCCTTTAGTGGCAACGCCTTCTATGAAACAACATTTAGAACAAGAGTATGAGCAACATATAGTAGGTAATTTATTACTAAAATGTGATAGTCAGCTTCCTATATCAGGATCTATTAAAGCAAGAGGCGGAATTTATGAAGTTCTTAAACATGCGGAAGATTTAGCTCTGGAACATCACTTATTAAATAAAGAAGATGATTATTCAATTTTAGATAGTGATCAATTCCGCACATTCTTCTCACAATATTCAATCGCAGTAGGTTCAACCGGGAATTTGGGGCTTAGTATTGGCATTATGAGTGCAAAATTAGGATTTAATGTGACAGTTCATATGTCGGCTGATGCAAAGCAGTGGAAAAAGATTTACTTCGAAGTAAAAATGTCACAGTTATTGAATATGCAGCGGATTATAGTAAAGCAGTAGAAGAAGGAAGAAGACAAGCAGAAGCGGATCCTATGTGTTATTTCGTTGATGATGAGAATTCAAAAAATCTTTTCCTTGGATACGCTGTAGCTGCTTCTCGCTTGCAAAAACAATTGCAGGATCAAAATATTGTTGTTGATGCTGACCATCCGTTATTTGTTTATTTACCATGTGGTGTCGGCGGAGGTCCTGGCGGCGTGGCATTTGGTTTGAAATTATTGTTTGGTGATCATGTACATTGCTTCTTTGCGGAACCAACTCATTCTCCATGTATGTTAATTGGTTTATTGACAGGTCTTCACGATGAAATTTCTGTGCAAGACTTTGGTATTGATAATGTGACGGAAGCTGATGGCCTTGCGGTAGGAAGAGCATCTGGATTTGTTGGAAAAGTAATTGAACCGTTGCTAAGTGGATGTTACACAGTAAGTGATCAAGAATTATATAGACTATTAAAAGCTTTTGTCGATACAGAAGGAATCAAATTAGAGCCGTCAGCATTGGCAAGTGTATACGGACCTGTTCAATTGTTCAAACAACAGCAATATATACAAGAA
Organism: Bacillus sp. EA-CB0995; assembly: GCF_055814245.1. Classification (NCBI taxonomy): domain Bacteria; kingdom Bacillati; phylum Bacillota; class Bacilli; order Caryophanales; family Bacillaceae; genus Bacillus; species Bacillus sp. EA-CB0995. The sequence goes on from NZ_CP169269.1 coordinate 2,383,988, forward strand.
AATCATCTGCAAGAAAAAATGATGCATGCAACGCATATCATGTGGGGAACAGGTGGAGGGATGGTTCCGCCTCATATTATGGAAGAATACTATCAAAAAGGATGAAATTTGTAATCGTTTTTTATCGGTAGTTAAATATTCTATTTTAAATTTATTCATTAGTACATCACTAGTTTAAGGTGGTGTACTTTTTTATTTTTCGTTAACGGGTAGTAAGGGCTGACAGATGGAAGTTTCTTTATGGTTTCATGCAATTCCATAAATTGTAATAATAACGATGTATCATATCATTATTTTCAATTATAATAAAATAGTGTGTAAAATCAGAAAATTAAAATCAACAGGAGGCGGGGGTTTTGGATAAAGTCCAATTATCTGAACGATTTAAGAACTTTGCGAAAAATGAGTGTAGGAATTCAAGTGAACTTTATGAGTATTTATCTATAAAAATTTCAGAAGATGATGAATTGATAGAGTTAAGTGCAAATTCCCAAGAAGGGCAACCAGTACCTAATTTATTGTTAGGGGCTGTCCATTATCTTCTGTTAAAAGGAAAAGAACATGTTTTAAAGGAGTATTATCCAAGTATGACTAAGAATCCAAGGGAAATAGAAGGTTCCTTTATTCATTTCAAGGATTTTTGTCAATTGTATAGAGAAGAAATTATTTCTATCTTAAAAAGCAAGTTAGTACAGACGAATGAAGTAAGACGCGCTGCTTATTTATATCCTATTTTTTGCTATCTTTACAACGTTGTAAAGAAACCTTTATCACTAATAGAAATTGGAACGAGTGCTGGCCTGCAATTGTTATGGGACAAGTATAGTTATTCATATGGAACAAATGAAATTTATGGTGATAACGACTCACCTGTTCATATAACAGCTAAAGTAAAAGGAGAGAATATGCCATCATTCTTTCTAACTAGTCCTCCGGTAGCTTCAAAGGTAGGATTAGACTTACATATTAGTGACTTAAACAATTCAGAAGACTATTTATGGTTAAAATCGCTTATTTGGCCTGAACATGAAGAAAGGTTAGCGCTGTTTGAAAGTGCAGCAAAATGCTTTATCGAGAATCCAGTAAAACTAATAGAAGGAGATGGAGTGGCATTACTCACAAATGTTGTAGAAAAACTTCCAAAGGATACTGCTATTTGTATTTTTCATACTCACGTTGCAAATCAAATACCAGAAGATTCTAAGCATGAACTAATAGAAAAAATAAAAACGATTGGAAGTAAACGAGATGTTTTTCATCTTTACAACAACATGTGGGATAGAAAACTTCATCTTGATTATTTTTTAAATGGTATAGAATATAATCAAACGATCGGAGAAACAGATGGGCATGGTAGATGGTTTGAGTGGAACTTGAAGTAGCGTATAGGGAGGAAGCGTTAACTAAGATAGGTATAGACGTAATTTTCCTAATTGAAATTTAAATTAATAAGTATTGATGACTATAACTTAAGGTAACCCCAAAAGTGATTCTGTGTAAGAAAACTTTTGGGGTTATTTTTGATAAAGGGCTATCGCCGGTCTGTACGTGCTCTGCTTTCATGTTGGTAATAGCTTTGAATATGAACGAAATGAAACGAGTAAAATATGTTAAAAAAATTGTGTTGATTATAGTAAAAAAACTTGGTATGGTTATACATTGTTATAGCTAATATGGGAAAAAGAAAAGGGAAGCGAAATTAAGATAAGGATTGCTAATCTACTTTGTAGGATTTTAAAGGAACGTTGTTTTCGTATAAATAGAATATTAACTATAAATGAATATTTTTAATATAAGATACAAGGAGATAATAATATGAAAGACAAACTAAGTACGATCCCCTCATTATCTTCAAACTCTGTTTATTTGGGTGTTTTGCTAGCTGTAGTTGGAGGTTTTTTAGACGCTTATACTTTCATTAGTAGAGACGGAGTGTTCGCCAATGCACAGACAGGAAATGTAGTACTACTCGCTATAAGAGCAGCTAATGGGGAATGGAGAAGTGCTTTGCTTTATATCCCGCCTATTTTAGCTTTTATGTTAGGTGTTTTAATATCAGAAGTAGTAAAGATTCCTCATATAAGGCATTTATTACATAGTTATAGACGCTCTATTCTTATACTAGAATGTGTTGTTTTAATCATTGTAGGTATCTTGCCAAAAAGTATACCTAACATAGTGGTAACAGTATGTATTTCGTTTGTATCATCTTTACAGATCTCTACTTTTAATAAACTAGACAAGTGGGCCTACAATTCAACGATGACAACAGGTAATCTTCGAATTGCAACGCAGGCAGCATATTTAGCATTCAAAGAACATGATCAGGAAGAGAAAAAACGATTTAAAGAATTTCTTGTTATCATTTTTTCTTTTATATTTGGTGTGCTGTTAGGGACTTTTTCCACCACTCATATAGGGATCAAATCTATTTGGATTGCATCAGGAATTTTAGTGATTGCTCTTATTTTGTATCATAAAGATAGAGGTTATTGGAGAAAACGCCTAACGTTGAAATAAAAGTTTTTTTAATGTTGCTTTGATAATACCTCATTATTGCAATTGGTTCATTATCAGTTTCCTCATCCGAATCATGTGGAGTGCTGGGCGTTGATAACATTAAAATCTTAGCTCGATAAACAATTTCCTCAAAATGATAAAAAATCCTGAGAAATAATGGTTCTCAGGATTTTTCCAATTGGAATTAAGGTTAGTAACTACTGACGATGATAATTTATCCCGCATTAACGGGACAGTAAGATCTCCACACCTCAAGATTGAGAGAAGCGAAGAAGATAGGTGGGGGATAACTGCCCATTAATGCCCGATTGGTTCAACTAACCATCAGTGGGGGATGAAGAAAATCCCCCACTGATAAAGTATTATCGTAACTAGCTGTGCGAAATATATCATAACAATATAGCAGATGCTGTTGTTGTATATGCGGTCATATATTGTATGAATGTAGAGAACGAGATGCAAAGAGGTTGTATCATTTCCGTTTTTTCGCATCTGTAACATTCTGTTCTTCAGCAAACTCTGTTCCATAAGCTAGCGATCGGTGGAAATTAATATCTTTTCTATTGCTTGTTTGCTGAGTAGAAATACGACTGAGTAAATAACTATGAACAAAGACTTCTGCTACTGTAACTACTATTGCTGATAAAATACTTCCCCAAGCAATTTGCATATAATTATCTAAAAGTACGCTGCCGAAAATCCATACACTCATATAAGTGAAAAGAAAATCAACCATGATTGCAGCGGTATTTCCCACCCGTGGTAAGAAGATCAGATCTCCTAACATATACGAGGCAATCGTAATAAATAGACTGAAGGAAAAGATGTCAACAAATGTTGCATCAAAGAAAAAATCCAAGCCAATTGCAAAAGCAATTATGCAGGATACAAACTTTATAAGCAGAATAGTAATATGATTCATCATCTGAACCTCTCTTTTTCTATTTAGTTTGAATGAAAATAGGAAGTTTATGCATGGAAATTTAAAGTTCAAATTGTAAGGTGGAGTTAAATTAACAATGTATCATTGTAAAAAAGATAAACACCTAATTCAAATACCTAAATAGGAGGAAGATAATGACTCAATTATTAATCAATCCGATGTTCTTAGTATTCATTCTGTTTCCGGTTGTTACGGTAATTTTAAGTGCAATCGCTTATGTAGGGTTAAAAAATTTATTTGTTATGCCCTTAATCATTTTTCTGCTTTCAATAGTCTTTATGATTATGTATGCAAATGAAACATTTCTCTATTGGGTAATTTTATATTCAGCTTTATCAATATTGGTTGGGCTTTTGTTCAAATATATTTTGTCTAAATGAATTTAGTGATTTGAACTGCTGTTTAACTTTAAGTTGAAGGATTTTTGAATGAACTGAAAGGAAAATGAAATATTATTCTCAAAGGTAGAACTGATTTTTAAAAGTAAAAATTTTTATCACCTTTCATTTATCTGAATGTTAAAAAAACACAAAAAATGTTATATTAAAAAGAGGAAATTAACATTTTTAGGTAAGGAGGGATAGAGATGTGGATTACTTCAGAGGTAGAAATTCCAGATGAACTATTTGATAAACTCGAACAAGGGAAATTGGTGGTATTTGTTGGAGCTGGAGTATCTATGAAAGGTAATTCAAACTTACCGAATTTTGATGACTTAGTTGATTATATTGCGAACGCTCTATATGTAGAAAAGCGTGAGGAAAATGAACCGCACGATTATTATCTTGGAAAAATTTCGAAAACGAAAGATGTTCATCAGATTGCTAAGAATCTTGTTCATGTAGCGTATTCAAAGCCAAATCCATTGCATGATTCTATTTTACAATTATTTGCAGCTGATGAAAATGTTCGTATTGTAACTACAAATTTTGATCAACATTTTACAACTTTACTCGAGGAATCGAAGCGTAAAGTAAATATATATTTTGCTCCGGCACTTCCAACTGGAAGAGCTTTTAAAGGATTGGCATACATTCATGGTAATGTGGAACAAGAAAAAGAAAATTTAATCTTGACAGATGGTGATTTTGGAAGGGCTTACTTAACAGAAGGATGGGCAAGGCGGTTTTTAGTAGACCTATTTTCTAATTATACCGTTTTATTTATTGGTTATAGTCATAATGACCCTGTTATGAAGTATTTAGCAACTGGATTACCACCTAGTACGAGAAGGTATGCCTTTGTTGCTCATGGAGAAAATACATATCACTGGGAGCATTTAGGGATTAAGCCGATTGTATATCCGAATAAGATGCAAAATCATCAGTCATTAGCAAAAGCAGTACAGCGATGGGCAGAGCTAATGGGTGATAATTATATTACAAAAAGAACACGGATTCGTGATATCGTAACGGTTCCACCATCTTTAGAGCAGGAGCAACTGTCTTATATTAAACAATCTGTAAAAAAGATTGAAACACTTCGATATTTTGTAGAGTTTGCAAGAGACTACGAATGGGTGGAATGGCTAGAAAAAGAGGGGCAGTTACGGAATTTATTTTCAGAAGAAGCTGATACTTCTGAGAAAGATCAGTTGCTTGCACAGTGGATTGTTGATCATTTTTTATTAAGTCATCAAAATGAATTATTTCAGTTAATGTATAAAAATAATACGAAGATATCGGCCTTGTTATGGAATACGATATGCACGTTTTTAGTAGATATGGAACAACCGATACATACGATTTCCTTTGCAAAATGGCTTCTATTATTGTTAGAAAAGGCGAAAACAAAAGAATTTTTTATTGGCAATTTGCCTTCTTTACTTCATAAATGTACGTACCCGGAGCATAAAGAAATTATGGTTCTTTTACTAACTTGTATATTAGATGGAAAACTGAAATTGAAGCGACTTCGGCAATGGGAACAAGAGACGCAAGATGTTGTAGAGTTAGCGGAAACAAATCACCTGTCAGCTGCAACTTTTTCAAAAATGCAGCACATATGGGAAGTGAAAATAAAGCCGCATCTTTCTTATTTTGCTATACCAATTTTGCAGATTGGATTAGAAAAATTACAGAGATTAGCTCTAAAACAAAAGACCCTTCAAATCCATGATACAATCAGTGAATCACGAAGTGCAATCGAACCGCATGAGCAAGATAGCCAGCCGCGTGAATTTTCTTTTTTAATTAATATTGTTAGAGATTGTATGAATTATATTTGTGCACATGATGAAAACAAAGCAAATTTTTATATTGCTTATATGCTTGAATATGGAAACACACTGCAAAAGAGAATTGCAGTGCATAGTATGAACCATACTGTGTTCCGAACGCAAAATGAAAAAATTGAATGGTTATTACAACATAAATTGCTTATTGAAGACTCTTGCAAGCATGAGGTGTTTCAACTGTTAAAGAATCATTATGAACATGCATCTGAATCTTCAAAACAAAAAGTGTTAAAAAACGTAATGAAACACTTTGAAGTAAAAACTTGTTACGCGGCTTGTAACTTAATAGATTGGCTTTACATGTGCGCTCCAGATAACGAGTCTACGAAACAAACATATGAATTTATGAAACAGAAATTCCCTCATTTTTTATCGAGAAAGTATCCGGATTTACAAGAAGAGCGGACGTTACAGCCGATTACATGCAATTTAACAGCAGATGGTTTGTTGCATATGAGAGAGGAAGAAATGGTATGGCAAGTTCTTCAATATTCACATGAAGGATTGTTTGAGAAACATCATTTTTTAGAAATGCTTTCCAAGGCTTGTAAAACAAATGCACAATGGAGTATTTCTCTTGCATATCAATTAGTTAGATATAAAGAAGTGAGTAAAGAAGTATGGTTTGTATTAATGAGGGAGTGGCGCAATAATCGAAAATTAACAAATGAGCAAATACAAGAGATTTTACCGCTGTTGCATCAATTTGTACGACATGCTACTTATCATTGGCTCATTAGTAGTTTTCTGTATGAAAAGAGCAATCGGTTAGAGGAATTTCAAGAAGACACAATTCGAGCAGTAAAGCAGCTTGCTTTTTCGTTGTTTCCTCATGTCATGAAAGGTGAGCAAGGAGGAAGAAAAGAGCAAACGGATTACTACAATGAGGCTGTTCAGCATCCGGTAGGGAAAATAACAGCAGTTTTATTAAAGCTTCTTGCATATGAACATTTATATGATCGAAATATACATGCTTATTTGTATGTATTTGAAGAGCAGATGCGAAAAAAATCATACTACGTAAATGTTATGATCGCTAGGCTCACAGCAGATTTAACATTTCTCTATCATATCGAGAAGCAATGGTGTAGAAAGCATATGATTCCTTATTTAGATTTGCAGAAAAATGAAGAGGAAACAAAGTATGCCTGGGCTGGGTTTGTAAATACTCAAATTAATTTGCCTTTATTCATACAAACAAAGAAATATATTGCTTTTGCTGTTCGCCATTTACATTTGTTGAATGAACATACACAAGAAGTATTTATGAAGTGGCTGAGTCTGGTCTTTCTAAAGTGTATTTTATATTGGGATGAGCAAATAGACTGGTTATACACTCTTTTTATACAGGGAGAAGAGCTAGAAAAAGTAAAGTTTGTCGGAAATGTATCTTATTATGTAAAAACATTGAGTATAAAAGAACAACAAAAGTTTTGGCAAGACTGGCTTGCGGATTTTTTAGTAGAACGCCCTAAAATGAGTATAATATCAGGGGAAGAATATATCATCTTTCTACGGTTTGTGTTACACATGGAAGCTATTGCTGAAAAAGGGATTGAAGCTGTTTTATCGTATTTTTCTATATCTTCACTGCATAAAGAGAAACAAGAAGTGAAATATTTGTTCAAACAGATGTTGGAAAAAAATGAGCTAATTCATCAAAATCCTAAAGTGTATGCAAATTTATTTTTTGTTTTATTAACAAAGCTAAATGATGCAGAGTGTATTGAAAATGAAATCATTAATCTTCAGAAAATATTTGATGAAACAAAGCTTGAAAATACACTATTTGAATGTATTCAAAATGAGATGATGCGCATCGGATTGATCAATCGAAATGCAAATGATTCACATTTGTTATTATGAAACATACGATGCAGTGTGAGTAGAATTTTTAAAAAATAATGAAAAAGTGTTGACATGGTTAAAAATAACACTTTATAATACAAATCAATACTTAATAAAAATAAAGCATTGAAGGGAACAGAGTAGTGTTTATCTCCCTGTTATAGAGAGCTGATGGTTGGTGGAAATCAGTACAAAGGTAAACGTGAATTACAGTCCTGGAGCATCTTTTTCGTAGTAAAGGCAGATGTGTCTTTATGAAGGGAAAGACGGTCAATATGATCGTTAACAAAGAAGAGAGGTAGACAAATTTGTCTACAACTAGGGTGGTACCGCGATAATAATCGTCCCTACTGATTGGATCAGTAGGGACTTTTTGCATATATGCGGACCTATATGACAATAAAATAATAAGCGCGATGATAGGAAAAAGAGTAGTGGTTGTTTCCCTGTAGCAGAGAGCTGGTGGTTGGTGTGAACCAGTACATAAACAAGCATGAATTACAATCCTGGAGCATCTTTTTCGTAGTAAAGGCAGATGTGTCTTTATGAAGGGAAAGACGGTCAATATGATCGTTAACAATGGAAAGAGGTAGACAAACTTGTCTACAACTAGGGTGGTACCGCGATAATAATCGTCCCTACTGATTGAATCAGTAGGGATTTTTTGTATATTTCATATGAGAAATCGTTACCAATCTGGTTTTGTTACAAATTTCAAGTTCAGAAAATAGGGAATTTTCAATCCCTTATTATATATTTTCAAAGATAAAAGGAGGAATTTTCAATGGGAAATCATGAATTAGAACAATTACGTAAACAGGTGGATGAAATTAACTTACAACTTCTGCATTTATTAAATAAGCGTGCAAAGGTTGTTCAAGAAATTGGTCAGCAAAAGAAACTGCAAGGTACGAAACGCTTCGATCCTGTTCGTGAGCGTGAAGTGCTTGATATGATTGCAGAGCAGAATGAAGGGCCATTTGAAACATCTACAGTGCAACATATTTTCAAAACAATTTTTAAAGCAAGCTTAGAATTACAAGAAGATGATAATCGTAAAGCATTATTAGTTTCGCGTAAAAAGAAACAAGAAAATACGATTGTTGATGTAAAAGGTGAATTGTTAGGTAGCGGCGCACAAACATTTATTATGGGACCTTGCGCAGTTGAAAGTTTAGACCAAGTTCGCCAAGTTGCTCAGGCGATGAAAGAACAAGGAATAAAATTAATGCGCGGTGGTGCCTTCAAACCGAGAACATCCCTTACGATTTCCAAGGATTAGGATTAGAAGGATTGCAAATTTTACGCCAAGTAGCAGACGAGTTTGATTTAGCAATCATTAGTGAAATCTTAAATCCAAATGATGTAGAAATGGCGCTTGATTATGTTGATGTGATTCAAGTGGGCGCTCGTAATATGCAAAACTTTGATTTATTAAGAGCCGTTGGAAAAGTAAATAAACCAGTATTATTAAAACGTGGTTTAGCAGCGACAATTGATGAGTTCGTCCATGCAGCAGAATACATTATTGCACAAGGAAACGATCAAATTATTTTATGTGAGCGTGGTATTCGCACATACGAAAAAGCAACGCGTAATACACTTGATATTTCAGCAGTACCAATTTTAAAGAAAGAAACACATTTACCGGTTGTTGTGGATGTAACACATTCAACAGGGCGAAAAGACTTACTTCTTCCAACTGCGAAAGCAGCACTAGCAATCGGTGCAGATGCAGTTATGGCAGAAGTGCATCCAGACCCAGCGGTTGCATTATCAGATTCCGCACAGCAAATGGATATTCCACAGTTCCATGCATTCATGGAAGAGTTAAAAGGATTTAAAAATAAGTTATCATAATTAAATAGATATTGCGTTGAAAGGAAAACAGTAGCATTTATCTCCTTGTTACAGAGAGCTGATGGTTGGTGGAAATCAGTACAAAGGTAAATGTGAATTACAGCCCTGGAGCATCTTTTTCGTAGTAAAGATGGAAGTCTTTATGAAGGGAAAGACGGTCAATATGATCGTTAACAATAAAAAGAGATAGACATACTTGTCTATAACTAGGGTGGTACCGCGATATCATCGCCCCTACTGAGCTGAATCAGTAGGGGCTTTTTTATAGGGTGAACTTCCAGTAGTGGAGAGGCTACATATAAGCTTTCGCTGTCTAAAAGTAGCAGGATAAAATCGTAAAGGGGAAACAAAGATGAGATATATAACAGCTGGAGAATCACATGGTCCGCAGTTGACAGTTATTTTGGAGGGTGTTCCTTCTGGTCTTTCTTTAACTGCGGAAGATATAAATATAGAGTTATTAAGACGACAAAAAGGTCACGGCCGCGGAAGACGTATGCAAATTGAAACGGATACTGTTGAAATTGTAAGTGGTGTGCGTCATGGTTATACGCTTGGTTCGCCAATTACATTAGTTGTGAAAAATGATGATTTCAAGCATTGGACAAAAGTAATGAGCGCTGAACCAATTTCTGAACAAGAAAGTAAAGAAATGAAACGAACGATTACAAAACCACGTCCAGGACATGCTGATTTAAATGGAGCAATTAAATATGGTCATCGTGATATACGTAATGTATTGGAGCGTTCTTCAGCAAGAGAGACAACTGTGAGAGTAGCGGCAGGAGCTATTGCAAAAAAGATTTTAATAGAATTAGGAGTAACTATCGCAGGGCATGTGCTTGAAATTGGTGGTGTGAAAGCCAAGCAAGTTCCACATGTATCATTAGCAGAGCTGCAGGTTATTTCAGAAAACTCACCTGTTCGCTGCTTAGATCAAGAAGCAGAGCAAGCGATGATGGAAGCGATTGATACAGCGAAAAGTAATGGAGATTCCATTGGCGGAATCGTTGAGGTAATTGCTGAAGGAATGCCGATTGGTGTTGGGAGTTACGTTCATTATGACCGGAAATTAGATGCAAAATTAGCTGCAGCCATCATGAGTATTAATGCGTTTAAAGGTGCTGAAATTGGCATTGGTTTTGAGGCATCCTGGCAACCAGGGAGTGCTGTTCATGATGAAATTTTATGGGATGAAGAAACGGGTTACACACGAAAAACGAATAACGCTGGCGGGTTAGAAGGCGGGATGACAACAGGTATGCCAATTGTTGTGAGAGGTGTTATGAAACCAATTCCTACATTATATAAACCACTGGCAAGTGTAGATATTGACACAAAGGAAACGTTTCAAGCAAGTATTGAACGTTCAGATAGCTGTGCAGTACCAGCAGCAAGTGTAGTAGCAGAAGCAGTTGTTGCGTGGGAGCTGGCAACTGCATTAGTAGAACAGTTTGGGAAAGATCGTATGGATCTTATTAAACAAAATATTGCTCAGCATAACAAGTACGCAAAAGAATTTTAAAAAGGAGGGATTTTCGTGAAAGTAAAAGAACAATTAGGAACACTGCAACCATATAAACCGGGTAAATCGGCAAAACAAATGCAAGAAGATTATGGTTTTCATTCATTTGTAAAATTAGCTTCAAATGAAAATCCATTTGGCTGTTCACCTCGTGTTATGGAAGGGTTACAAGAAGAGTGGAATGAACATGCTTTATACCCAGACAGGGGAGCGGTTGAACTCCGTCAAACAATTGCGGAAAAACTACATGTTAAAAAGGAAGAAATTTTATGTGGAAGTGGGCTTGATGAAGTGATTCAAATCATTAGCCGAACGATGCTTTGTCAAGGAGATAATGTCGTTACGGCTGGAGAAACATTTCCGCAATATCGTCATCACGCAGTAATCGAGGGGTGTGAGGTGAAGGAAGTTCCGTTGCAGAATGGAACTTATAACTTAGATGAAATTGCGTCAGCAATCGATGGGAAAACAAAGATTGTTTGGATTTGTAACCCGAATAATCCAACAGGAACATATGTAAATGACCGAAAATTACGTGAATTTATGAGGGAAGTTCATAAAGAAACATTGGTTGTGATTGATGAAGCATATTATGAATATGTCACAGCGAGTGATCTTCCAGATACAATTTCATTACTAAAAGAGTATAAGAACCTTCTTATATTAAGAACATTTTCAAAAGCGTATGGATTAGCTGCATTTCGAGTTGGTTATGCAATTGGGAATGAAGCAATAATTGAGAAATTGAATGTCGTTCGCCTTCCATTTAATGTGTCAGCACTTGCACAAAAAGCGGCAGTGCTTGCATGGAACGATGAACAGTTTTTACAAAAGACAATTCGTGCAAATCGAGAAGGCTTGGAGCAATATGAAAGATTTTGCAAAGAAAATGAAATTTCGTTTTATTCGTCTCAAACAAATTTTATCTTTCTACCGTTAGAAGATGCACAAACAGTTTATGAACTTTGTGCACACGCTGGGTATATCATTCGTCCGTTTCCGAATGGTGTTCGGATCACGATTGGCACGAGTGAGCAAAATGAAGGAGTGATTGCAGTGTTAACACAACATTTTAATAATAGTAGGTCTCGAGATGAGGCGCATGTGTAAAAAAGTTGTATTAATTGGAACAGGACTAATTGGCGGTTCACTTGCTTTAGCAATTAAGCGAGAACATAGTGTGACCATTACTGGTTATGACATTCAAAGTGAACAAGTAAAACGTGCAAAACGATTGAATGTAATCGATGAAGTGGGAGTGGACTTAAAGACAATGTGTGAAGAAGCACATTTAATTATCTTTGCATCCCTGTCGAAGAAACAACAAAGTTGCTTAGAAAACTTGCTTCATATCAATTGCGTGAAGATGTTATCGTTACGGATGTCGGGAGTACAAAAGGAACAATTATGAATGAAGCTGAGACGTTACTAGAAAACGGTGTTACGTTTATTGGTGGGCATCCGATGGCAGGATCTCATAAAACGGGTGTAGAAAGTGCGAAGGCACATTTATTTGAAAATGCATACTACATTTTAACGCCAATGAATATTGTTCAGACGGAGAAAGTCGAACAATTAAAAGATTGGTTAAAGGGAACGCGTTCGCATTTTCTTGTGTTAAATACAGAGGAACATGATTATGTAACAGGTGTTGTGAGTCATTTTCCACATTTAATTGCTGCAGGATTAGTTAAGCAAGTAGAAAAACATGCGGGTGACAATCCATTGATTCATATGCTGGCAGCTGGCGGTTTTAAAGATATTACCCGCATCGCTTCTAGTAGTCCGAAAATGTGGAGTGATATTGTAAGACAAAATCGTACTCATTTATTACAGTTATTAGAGGAATGGATTACGGAAATGAAGCAATTGCAGCATACAGTCGCAGAAGGAGATGCAGAAGTACTACACACTTACTTTGCGAATGCAAAAGAATACCGTGATTCCATGCCTGTTCGTAAAAGCGGTGCGATTCCTGCTTATCATGATCTATACGTTGATGTTTTAGATAAAATAGGGGCGTTAGCGCATATTACAAGCATACTTGCAAGGCAAGAGATTAGTATTACGAACTTGCAAATACTAGAAGCGCGTGAAGGATTACTCGGGGTGTTACGTATTAGCTTTCAAACAGAAGAAGATCGCATGAGAGCAACGCAATCTTTACAGCATGAACAGTATCAAACATATGAAAATATATAAAGAAAGAAGGTGTCGTAACAAATATGAAAACTGTACAAACAGCTATAGAAGGTTTGCAAGGAAAGATTGTTATTCCAGGTGATAAATCAATTTCGCATCGTTCTGTCATGTTTGGCGCAATCGCCCACGGAAAAACAACGATTAAAGGTTTTTTACCAGGAGCAGACTGTTTAAGCACTATTTCTTGTTTTCGTGAGATGGGTGTATCGATAACGCAAAACGGAGATGAAGTAGAGATAATTGGAGCAGGAATTGAAGGTTTACAAGAAGCAGAGCGCGTACTTGATGTTGGAAATTCTGGTACAACGATTCGTTTATTGCTTGGAATATTAGCGAATACAAATCTTCATTTTTGTTTGCAAGGTGATGCTTCAATTGGAAAACGACCAATGAAACGCGTTACAAAACCGCTTAGTCTAATGGGAGCAACAATTGATGGAAGAGAAGACGGAACGTATACACCGCTAACGATACGAGGAGGAAATCTTCAAGCGATTGATTATATTTCACCTGTTGCAAGCGCTCAAGTGAAATCTGCTATTTTATTAGCAGGCCTTGGAGCGCAGGGTGTGACAAGTGTTACAGAACCTCATATATCACGAGATCATACGGAAAGAATGCTTCAAGCATTTGGTGTACAAGTAAAACGAGATGAAACAAAAGTTTCAATAGAAGGTGGGCAACAGCTAAAAGGTACGAACATTCATGTACCAGGAGACATTTCATCGGCTGCGTTTTTCCTAGTAGGCGGTGCCATCACTCCGAATAGCAAACTTACATTAAAAAATGTTGGAATCAATCCAACAAGAACGGGAATTATCGATGCTCTTACAAAAATGGGAGCAAAGTTAGAAATTGAACAATATGATACAGATGCTGCAGAACCTGCTGCTAATCTTATAATTGAAACATCAAAGTTAAAAGGAATTGAGATTGGCGGCGATATGATTCCAAGATTAATTGATGAAATTCCAATTATCGCTCTTGCAGCAACGCAAGCAGAAGGTATTACAATTATCAAAGATGCACATGAATTAAAAGTGAAGGAAACAAATCGAATTGATACCGTTGTAGAAGAACTAACAAAATTAGGGGCGCGTATAGAAGCAACGAACGATGGTATGATTATTTATGGGAAAACATCATTAAAGGGAAATACCGTAAATAGTCATGGTGATCATCGGATTGGAATGATGCTTGCAGTAGCTGCCTGCATTGCAGAAGGAGAGACATTAATCCAGGATGCGGAAGCAGTTGGAGTATCATATCCTAGATTTTTTGAAGAGATTGAGAAATTGAAGTTAGAAACCCGGTAGATTGATATAAAATCTATCGGGTTTTCATTTGCGAAATTTATGTTTTCTGATTATTGTGTTATATTTTATTGTGCATGTGCAGTTAGTAATACGATGGAGGGAGAGTGGGAGCATGGAAGTAACTCAATTATTAGAAGAACAACATCGAGAGGCAGTCAGACTATCTGAATACGCCTTTCAATATAAAGTACCAGAAGATCAAATTGAAAAACGTCTTCAGCTTTTTAAAAAGTATCATCAAATATTTGGGATATTAGAAGGAAAAGAGCTTGCCGCAAAATTACACCTAATTCCGTTTGAAATCTTTTTAGGTGAAGAAAAGTTCAAAATGGGTGGAATTGCAGGAGTAGCTACATATCCAGAGTTTAGACGAAACGGGTATGTGAAAAAACTGTTAAAATATGTATTAGAGACGATGAAACAAGATGGTTATAGCGTTTCAATGCTGCATCCATTTTCTGTTTCTTTTTATAGGAAGTATGGATGGGAATTGTTTGCGAATCGCCTTGTTTGCTCATTATCAAAAGCTGATTTAATCATGAAAGAACACGTACCAGGAAGTATAAAACGTTTTAATAAGGAATCACATTTGAAAGAGATTGAAATCGTATATGAGCAATTTGCAAAAAGGTATTCTGGTATGCTAGTTCGTAATCAGGATTTCTGGTTGGATTTTGTTTATGGTGATCTGCATGCAGCTGTTTATTATAATCAAGTTGATGAACCTACAGGTTATATACTTTATAAAATAGAGAGTTCTAAGATGAAAGTAGAAGAATTTGTGCCATTAAACAGTGAGGCTAGAAATGGTTTGTGGAATTTCATTTGTCAGCATGATTCGATGATTCAAGAGCTTGAGATGATTGTTCATGAAAAAGAACCATTGCTCTTTTCACTGCAAGAGCCTCGCATTAAAGCAGAAATAAAGCCTTATTTTATGGTTAGAATCGTAGATGTTGAGCGTTTTATTAAGCAATATCCATTTGCTTGGGAACATAACGAGGAAGAGCTTATTTTACATATCTCTGATTCATTTGCTTCTTGGAATAATCAGACAGTCTTATTACGGGATAAAGAAGTAATTATGGTAAGCAAAGAAGAAGCTGAAACATTGAAAGAAAGAGGCGTACAACTAAATATTAACGCTTTGTCTACAACTCTTTTCGGCTATAAAAATCCATGGGAATTATATCAAATAGGTACCATTTCAGGGACAGAAGAAGACATAAAGCAGCTTGAAAACTTGATTCCTTCCCAGCAACCATTTATTTATGATTTCTTTTAATTGTTGTAAATAGATAAAGAACATAAAAAGTGCTATGTGAAAGTAGCGCTTTTTATGTTCTTAAAATTAAGCAGTTCATCAATATTTTCTATATATTGAAGGAATGTGATGGAAATGATAGATGACTTGTGGATGTGTTACCGATAAGTGGATGGGTGGATATGGCCAGATGAATGGCGTTACAATTCCTACAACAGGACTTGCCGTATGAATAGCGGCAACGTGAACGGAAGGGGTTACTACAGGAGTACCAGTAACAACCCTTGTTGGAAAGAGGTTCATAATAAGTTCACTCCAATGGATCATGTATGAAATAGTATATTCATTTGTTTGTTTGAAATGTGCAGGTGAAATTTAATTAGGATTGTAAAGGTTCTTTTTCTTGTTTGTAATTTCTACCTTCAGGAAGTGGTTATTTCACTTTTACTCCATCGATAAGAGCATTCAATTGTTTACAGTTCATTTAAAAAAAATGCTATGTACTCATATCTTCAGTTTGTATTCTGAATATATATAGCGCCCGTTCAATTTTTATTTATTTTTAATAATGTTTATTTTATAATAATTTTAATTAAATTGTATTTCTTATTGGGAGGTGGCGATGAAAAATTATAGATTTTATTCATTTTGGATAGCTCAAACAAGCATTTCATTAGCTGATGTCGTATACATCATGGTCATTACGACTTATATTTATCAGAAAACAGAATCTGTATTATTCGCTTCTTTATTTCCTTTTTTAAGGCCCTTACAAGATTAATAGCTGGCTTGTCAGCACCACTAATCCTACAAAATACTTCTATGTCAAAAGCACTTGTAAACTTACAAATTACTAAAACCATTTTGATCACTTTATTACTATTAGGATTTACATTCTTAACTTCTCATATTTATATTTTATTCGCTTACATATTGATACTTTCTTTCGTAGAAGGATGGGGGAGTCCTTTATTAAATTCTATAGTTCCCCAAATTGTTTTAAAGGAAGAGCTCGTGAAAGCTAATAGCTTGTTAAGTATTTCCAATCAAGCGGTACAAATTGGCGGTTATACTCTGACAGGGCTTATTGTCGTAAAAATAGGACATATTCCTACTTTACTAATAACGGCTGTCTTGTTATGGATTTCTATCGTTTGTTTGTATATAGCAATTCGCTCTTTTTATGATCAGATAACACAAAATCATGAGGCATCCAAATGGACCCTTATGAAGGAAGGGTGGATTCACCTTTGGAGTAACTCAACCTTGCGATTGGTTACGTTAATGGATGTAATTGAAGGGATTGCAGGTCAAATATGGGTTGGTGCGATTACATTGGTTTATGTAAAGGAAGTACTTCACAAAGGAGAGCAATGGTGGGGTTACATTAACGCTAGTTATTATATCGGTACAATTGTAGGAGGGTTTATAACAATATATCTAGCGAAAAAGATTCAAAAAAATCTTATACTCAGTATGGTAGCAGGATCTTTTTTATTTAGCATTCTTACTTTGTTATATGGGCTTAGTAGTATTCCTGTCTTATCACTTATACTCTGTATTGCCATGGGGCCGGCATATCAAATACGGGATGTAGCACAGCAAACTGCATTTCAAACAAATATAGATGTGGCATTACTTCCAAAAGTATATGCATCTCGTAGCGTGCTGCTATCAACGATTTCGAGTCTTTCTATTTTTATAATTGCCCTTATAGCTGAATACTTGGGTATCAGAACGGTTTATATATTTGGAGCTATACTTATTTGTATTTCGGCTGGACTATCTTTTGTTTTACTTAAAACGAAAAATGAGAAAATGAATATTCACCATACAATGTGGTAACGTCAGGGAAATGCGGATTTATAACGTTAAGGAAATTCGAATATAAAAAATCCTAATTTCTCGCTTACAAAACTGAGAAATTAGGATTTAGTTACTTTATAAACGCGTCCTTTTATTGATAACTTTAGCTTTTAATTTTTTGTTTTTGTGGAAAAGATATGAAAAAAAGCTTTGAAAAGTTTTTTATATGAAAATAGAGGAGAATATTTATAAATAGACTCATATTTCCAGGCATCAAAATTGGAAGTTTTGCGTCGTATTTTTAAACCATTGGAACCATTTTGATTGTTATGATAGCTCATACATTAACATCTCCTTTGATGGTATTGTCTACGCGTTTTGAACAAAAAGTTATGCTTCTTGAGCTTCTTTCAGAATAGTAATATACATTTGTAGGAAGAGAATCGTATTTAGACGACATTTAATATATAGGATAGTGAAGTAAAATTTATGAGAGAAAGACGAGGAATTGCTGCAGAAAGCTCTTTGATTTCCTTACAGAAAATGAATCTATCGTTGCTATTCATTCAAGTTCTACTATATAATAGCAATAGTCTAAAATAAGTGAGTCGTAAGCTGCGACTTTTAAGGCAATTGGCGAGAAAACGCTGAAAACAGCGGTATTACTAGGAGGAACTACATGATTACAGTAAGTAACGTAAGTTTACGTTTTGCAGATCGTAAGCTTTTTGAAGATGTTAATATAAAATTTACACCAGGTAACTGTTACGGTTTAATTGGAGCAAACGGTGCTGGTAAATCTACATTCTTAAAAATTCTATCCGGTGAAATTGATCAATCAACAGGAGATGTTCATATTACACCAGGTGAGCGTTTAGCTGTTTTAAAACAGAACCACTTTGAATACGAAGAATTCCCAGTTTTAGAAACAGTTATTATGGGACATACACGTCTTTATGAAGTAATGCAAGAGAAGAATGCGATTTACATGAAAGAAGATTTCAGTGATGAAGATGGCATGCGTGCAGCTGAGTTAGAAGGCGAATTTGCTGAGTTAAACGGTTGGGAAGCAGAATCAGAAGCTGCAATTCTTTTAAAAGGATTAGGCATTGGGGAAGACCTTCATGCAAAAAAAATGTCTGAGTTAACAGGGGCAGAGAAAGTAAAAGTATTACTTGCACAAGCATTATTTGGTCAGCCAGATATCTTATTACTAGATGAGCCTACCAACCACTTAGACTTAAAAGCGATTCAGTGGTTAGAAAACTTCTTAATGAACTTTGAAAACACAGTTATCGTTGTATCCCATGACCGTCACTTCTTAAACAAAGTATGTACGCATATGGCGGATCTTGACTTTGGTAAAATTCAACTTTATGTTGGTAACTACGACTTCTGGTACGAGTCTAGTCAATTAGCATTAAGGTTAACACAAGATGCTAATAAGAAAAAAGAAGAGAAAGTAAAAGAATTACAAAACTTTATTGCGCGTTTCAGCTCGAACGCTTCAAAAGCGAAGCAAGCAACTTCTCGTAAGAAATTATTAGATAAAATCACATTAGATGATATTAAACCATCTTCTCGTCGTTATCCATTCGTTGGCTTTACACCAGAACGTGAAGTAGGTAATGATTTATTAACAGTAGAAGGCATCTCAAAAACTATTGACGGTGAAAAAGTATTAGATAACGTGTACTTCACTTTAAATAAAGGTGATAAAGTTGCATTTATCGGCCGCAATGATATTGCGATGACAACATTATTCAAAATCTTGATGGGTGAAATGGAGCCGGATAGCGGTTCATTTAAATGGGGTGTAACAACATCTCAAGCATACTTCCCACGAGATAATTCTGAGTTCTTCAAAAATAGTGAGTATAACTTAGTAGAGTGGTTGCGTCAATTCTCACCACAAGACGAGTCTGAAAGTTTCTTACGCGGCTTCTTAGGTCGTATGCTATTCTCTGGTGAAGAAGTAAAGAAAAATGTGTCTGTTTTATCTGGAGGAGAGAAAGTGCGTTGTATGCTTTCTAAAATGATGTTAAGTGGTGCAAACGTATTAACATTAGATGATCCTACGAACCATTTAGACCTTGAGTCTATCACAGCATTAAACAACGGTTTAATGGCATTTAAAGGTACAATTCTATTTACATCTCATGATCATCAGTTCGTTCAAACGATTGCGAACCGAATTATTGAAGTAACGCCAAGCGGTGTTGTTGATAAACAAACGACATATGATGAGTATTTAGAGAACGAAGAGCTTCAAAAACAAGTAGCAGAGATGTATAAAGAAGCAAAATAAATGCTAGCATCCCCTTATATGGAGGGGATGCTTTTTTATGTTTTATGGAATAGGTAAAATTGATGCTGCATAATAAGAGGAGTCTTTGCTTTTTAAAAAGAATAGATAGTAAATATTTTAGAAAGTTGAAGGGAATGAAATGCATGAAAGATTTGAAAGAAAGTGCACAACGGGTACAAAATAAATTGTTAGAGCTAGGATATGCAAATCAAGTAATAGAATTACCAGAAAGTGCAAGAACTGCTCAAGAAGCGGCAGAAGCAATTGGCTGTAAAGTTGCGCAAATTGGTAAATCGATTATTTTTAGGCTCAAAACAATCGATAAACCACTGTTAGTTGTTGCGAGTGGAATAAATCGAATTAATGAAAAGCAAATTACGAA
Source organism: Bacillus sp. EA-CB0995 (assembly GCF_055814245.1). NCBI lineage: Bacteria > Bacillati > Bacillota > Bacilli > Caryophanales > Bacillaceae > Bacillus > Bacillus sp. EA-CB0995. The sequence continues at coordinate 2,404,198 of NZ_CP169269.1, forward strand.
ACAGCTAGATGATACATTAGGAAAAGCTGATGCTGATTTTGTACGTAAACATACTGGATTTGTAATCGGAGGTGTTCCGCCGTTAGGACATACAGAGCCTATTATGACATTCATTGATGAAGATTTTTTACAGTATGATGTGATTTGGGTTGCTGCAGGGCACCCGAAAGCAATATTTCGTTTAACACCTGATGAACTAGTACAAATGACAAAGGGTCAAGTAATTTGTATAAAGTGACCATTAAAATGAAATGCATATTTTTAAAAAAACTACCTGTTTCTAAATTCACTGGAGGAACAGGTAGTTTTTTTCTTAATTTCCCTTTTTAATATGTCACAAGTCAGGAGGTCAAATCGTTTTAAGGGTAAAGGGGGAATTAAAATGAAACATATTGTTATTTTAGGTGGAGGCTTTGCTGGTATTAATTTGTTAAACGGATTAAAAAAAGAATTAGGTTCTTCTCTAGGAAAAGAAGTGAAAATTACTTTAGTGGATAAAAATTCGTTTCATTTCCGAAAAGTTTTGTTGTTTAAATCAATTGTTGAAGATGCAGACTTAAAAGTTCCACTAAAAAGGTATTGTACAGATGGAATGGAATATATAAAAGGAGAAGCGATAGCATGTAATCACTTTGAGAAAGAGATTGCTATAAAAATAGAAAATGAACAAATAAGAACAATGCAATATGACTATCTCGTTTTAGCTCTAGGAAGTGTTATCCAGGAAATTCCTAATACGCTAGGCGGGACAACATTAAGAAGTGTGAAGAGTGCTTTAGAAGTAAGACAAAAACTACTTTCTTTAATTCAATTAGCTAAAGGTGAAGAAAATAGAGAAGTAAGACGGGAATTATTACGAATCGCTATTGTTGGCGGAGGGATTACAGGTATTGAGACTTCTGCAGAAATATGTGTTTGGTTTAAAGAAGAAGTTCAAAAAGCCGGGCTTAATCCAGCTGAGGTAGAGGTCATCTTGTTTGATTCAAAAGAACATTTATTACAAGGGGTACCAGTAAAGGTAAGTGAGAGATTAGTTTATGAACTCAAAAAAATCGGGATAAAATTTGTGTCTAAAAAGAGAGTGAAACAATTTGAAAATGGTAAATTACTTTGTACAAATGGAACAACATATACAGCGGGAGAATGTATTTGGACACCAGGTGTTAAAGTGAATCCTATTATCCAAACATTTCACCTTCCTTTGTCAAATGAGAATCAAATATTAGTTACTGATACGTACTGTATAAAAGGGCATTCACATATATATGCGATTGGAGACTGTGCGAGAATTGTTGATAAGAAGACGAATCAAGTGGATGGAATGACATGTAAAGAAGCGATTCCTCAGGCAATGAGATTAAGTGAAATTTTAAAGAATGAGATATACGGAATATCTAATTCTATTACACACAAAGCGTATCCGGTCAAATTATATTGTATTAGTCTCGGACCTAATAATGGCTTTGTATGGGCTCAAAAATGGGGACTTGATTTTGTTTTATCAGGAAAGATTGGTGCTCGTATTCGAGAACGAACATGGGATCAGGCGAGTTTACTTAATTATGCATAATGGAATAGAAAGCGGGGATTTTTTTCTATGGAAAATGCTGAATTAAGCCAACTATATATTGAGTATAAACCTCTTCTTTTCTCACTTGCTTATAAAATGACGGGTAGTATTGCTGATGCAGAAGACATTATTCAAGATGTATTTATAAAGCTGAATGAATATGAAATGAAGCACACATCAAATGTAAAAGCGTTTCTGTGTAAATTGGTTACGAACCGCTGTTTAGACTTATTGAAATCTTCTAAGAAAAAAGAGAGCTGTATGTTGGGACATGGCTACCGGAACCAATCGCTGTAATAGAAACAGATCCATTACAAGAAATAATGATGAAAAATGATATTTCATACGCTTTGCTTGTATTATTTGAACAATTGAATCCAATTGAAAGAGCAATCTTTATACTCCGTGAAATTTTGGAATATGACTATGAAACAATTGCTGAAATTGTACAAAAAAAGGAAGTGAATTGCCGTAAGATTTTAAGTAGAATGAAAAAAATGCTTCCAGAACTTGAAAAGCACATTGAGGTTGAAAATGTAAAGGTAAATCATGAACAAGTTATCACATGTTTTATAAATGCTATTCAGCAGGGAAATACAAATCAAGTTATGGAAGTTCTTCGGGAAGATGTTGCTTACTATGCAGATGGCGGCGGAAAAGTAAAAGCTGCAGTAAAACCTATATACGGTGCAGTGCGTGTAAAACAACTTCTTATTTCTTTAGCAACTAAATTTCTTACGAATCAAGAAGACTACTCTATGATGCAAACAGAAGTAAATGGTTGGAGTGGAATTGTAATAAGAAATCATATAGGAATACAGGCAGTACTGAGTTTTGAATTTGAAAGAAATAAAATTAAATCCATTTATATTATTTTAAATCCTGATAAGTTAAGACATTTGCATATTGATACGCATTCAGCTAGTTAAGAAAGGAATTATATTACTAGGAATTGTTAATGATGGTTCATTTGCTTTGCGAACTGGATATGATTTAATTTCACATACTGTATGAAAAATATAATTTTATCCGTATTAAAGAGCAATAAGTCCTCTATTGATGAAAGTTTCACTTTATTATGAAAATATAAAAGGCTTACATTCTTTATAATAGAATGTAAGCCTTTTACTATGTTAAATTCGTTTATCGTGCCAAAAATTTAATGGGAAATGTTCATTTTCATTATAACTATCAAGCTCATAACCTTTTTCCTTTAACCCTTTAATAATAGCAGGTACAGCAGAAATGGATTGCGGATGAATATCGTGTAAAAGAATGATTTCATTGTTTGATTTTGCACCATCAAGTACATGTTGTACAATTTGAGCAGAAGCCGCATCCACTGGTATTTTATTATATTTCCAATCTAAAGAATCAATTGTCCAGTCCCATACTCGCAAATCATTTTCAACGACTTGATTTCGTTCGGCTTCAGTAAGACCTGGCATTGAACCGTATGGTGGACGTGTTAATTTTGGTGCATATCCAATAATATTGGCAATTAATGCTTGATCCTCTTTCATTTCATTTACGTAACCGCCTTGTTTGTACAATTTATTATAGTCATGAGACATACTGTGCATCCCAACATAGTGTCCTTCTGATATTTCACGTTTTACTAAATCGGGATATGCTTTAACATTGGAACCAACCAGGAAAAAAGTAGCTTTCGCATCGTTTTGTTTTAGTATATCCAATAATTGAGCTGTGTACTTTCCTGGTCCATCGTCAAAAGTAATATAAGCAACTTTTCTAACTTGACCATTATATTGTTCGGGTGCTTGCTTTGGAGCCAGTGAAGTTTGTATTTCACTTACTAGCTGAACTGATTGTGAGGAATCTTCTGTACTCGCATTTACAATGTATTTTGCTCCTCCGGATACTCCATATATGCACGAAATTCCTACGCACATAATAAAAGCTCTTTTAAATAAGGTTACAAGAGATGGTTTGCTACGCATACATGTCCTTCTTTCTATTTCTATAATTCCATTCCATTCCATTCTATTATATTAGTAATTTTATGTATAGTGTTGTAAAAAAATATGTTTACATACATGAAAGGGATTTATGGATTGTATGTGAGATTTTTTTGGTTTTTATCATATCTGGCGAGAAGACCCCCACCTCAAGCGCGAAGCAGATAGGTGGGGGATGAATCGCTTTTTTTTTGTTTTTTTAAGTATATAAATAGAAACGTATGTTCCTTTTTGATATACTTTGTGTATACAAAACAAGAAAGGAGCGTGTCCAATGAAAAAAGCATATTTTTCCATTCGTATCTACAAGAATGCACTGAATCCGAAGTATGTTGAAGCGATTGGACATGCTCTTTTCGTATTTAATCGTGCGAAGCATTTCACTTTTCAAACGCAAGTGTTAGAAAAACGTTCTGGTACCTCCAGACGTTCTGATAGTATGCAAATTACTGTAAAATCGCGATTTAGTCTGAATGACTATTATGCAAATAGTGCTGTGCAGGAGGCAAATGCGCTGTTTTCTTCTCAGACAGAATTGAAGAAATTGTATATTGAAAATAAAAATGAACAGATTAAAGCTGTAAAAAAGAAGATTAAGAAAACCAAGTCAGATTTGACAGTGCTGAATAAAATGAAAACATCTTTTATCAAAGGGAAGCCAAAGTTCAATAAAACGTCCAAAGAACAACAAATGGGACGATATTTTGTTGTGCAATTTAAAAAGAGAACGGATATTTACTATCATGCCTATCAATTTGAGCATGAATATTTAAATGTACGTATTCAAACACTTCGTTCTCGTTTAGGTAGCCTTGAATTTCGGTTGGATAGACTACAAAAACTACTTCATAGTTTAAAAAACAATGTTTCTTCTGTTGTGTTTGGGAGTAAAAAACGATTCAAAGCACAACATACTGTAGATACTTATGTTCAAAATCATACACTTTGGGTTCAGGATTTTGAACAGGCTCGTTACAGTCAAATGTTGATTTCAGGTCGAAAAGACGCGAAATCAGGAAACTTTGTATTTACATACAATACAGAATCACAATTTTTACACTTTACAACACCAAACGGTGTTGCAGTTGAGATTCCGAACCTTACATTTCCGTATGGACAAGAACAAGTGAATGCAGCTGTCCAAAACCAATGGAATTGTAAAGATAAAAAGAATGCAGGAAAACCAATCAGTTGGGCAATTGAAGATCACGGGGATTACTACATTTTTAAATGTTTAATAGATATTGAAGAGAAACAAAATAAAAACTTCAGCAAATCCGATGGTGTCATTGGAGTAGACTGTAATTTTGACCACTTTGCTTGGGCAAACATCAATAAACAAGGACAACTCATAAAAACGGGTGTATTATCCTTTGATATTTTAGGTAAAACATCAGAACAAATTACTAAAATTATTGAGGCAGAGGCTATTGCATTAGTTGATATTGCTGTAAAAGCAAACAAACCGATTGTTGTAGAAAAATTAAACACAACAAAAGCAAAGGTTAAGAATCCTTATGGCAACAAAAAAGCAAATATGATGATGAGCATGTTTGCTTATAAAAAGATGATTTTAGCTATTAAAAGCCGTGCTGAGAAGATGGGTGTAGCAGTATTTGAGGTAAATCCAGCATACACTTCTCAAATTGGTAAAATCAAATATATGAAACGTTTTGGTATCAGCATTCACCAAACAGCTTCTTATGTCATTGCTAGAAGAGCAATGGGATTTAAAGAAAAACTTCCACCAATTTTGCATTCACTATTACCGGAGAAGATGGTAGGTCTGCATCATTGGGCGCAATGGAAGTGGCTGTCTGGCATCCTGTCTGATTTGCGTGTTCACACATTCTATCAGATGGAGCTTTCGAACCATAACAAGATTCGTTCTGTGAACGAACTTTTTCCTCCAGGGGCTCTTACAGACTTGGAAGTAAAAGGTTTGTCTAAGTTTGGAAGCAGAAAAACCATACCTTGTTGAATGGGTATGGTCTACTAAGCATTTTGTCTTAGTTGTCCCTTTTGGGAATCCCTTCCTCAAAAATTCGTTAGGATTTTAGGTGAGGGTAGTTCAATAATGGGATAGTAAAATCATATATTATTTTTTAGAATCTACAAAAGGTTGGAATGGAGGGGGATTATGAAGTTATTAAATATAAAGGGTAATAAATTTCCTTTTTTCGACGATTTGTAAAAGACCAAAACTCAAATAAATGTGCAATGGTTATGGGGGATCCTTCAAAAACAAAAATGTAGAGAAGGAAACGAGCAAAGTGATGAAAGAATGCAAAGTGATGAAAATATCGAAAAATACTTTCGTCCATCATGTTTTGCTGTTCTTAACAATCGGTTTGACTATCAATTTTTTGATTCTTTCTTTGACAAAAAATATAATCAAATCGTTCTTTCTCCGTTGTTTATGAATTCACCAGAAAATACAATTATTAATTATTTCAGTGTTTTACGAGAAGCTGAAAATCTTACAAAAGATAAAAGTGGAGGGTGCGGAACTGTTGGAATGTCAAAAATACCGTATCCAATTGCTTATAATTTTTTTACAAGTAAATATCAAGAAAGAATTTCTTATAACAGATATTTTCGTTCATTCGAAGGAATCGGACATATTAATTTGATAAAACTAGCAAGCTTACATAAAGATAAAAACTATCCGAATAAAAAACGTTATTTTATTGAAATTGAAACAATTGAAGGTTCAGCTAAAGGGGTAACATATTTTGCTTATTATTATGGTTATATTTATATTGAAAAGGAAAAAATTCTTACAAAATTGCTGATATAACATTGTACGGTGAAGACTTTTTATGCGCAGCTTATCATCTTTGGCAACATAATGCTGAAGCGGTTGTTGACGCTGAATACGGGAACTGGTGTAAACTTGTGAAAGAAAGACTTCCGACAAAGCAAGAAGGTTATGCGAAACAAATTGATGTCATTGGAACTGATGGGAATAAATATCGATTTGTTTTTTTCAGCTAACAAATCATACAGATATTTTGACAGCACAATATAAAAAGAATACTCAAGGACAATGGGAGTTTATTGAAATTGATCCTGAAAAATGTTTATAAATAAGAATTTAGTGATTTTGAAAAAATATCATACTATTAACGACGGCCTAAATATAGGAGATGTTGAAAAGCGGAAATGAATTAATGTATCGGAGGGGAGAGGTTCAATTGTTCGAATTTCGTACGTTAATTACTTTTTCATGAAGAGAGGATTGTTCGCTCAATATAGAGACGAACATCCTCTCTTTTTACTCATACTAAAATATAAATTGTACCTTTTAACTATATTTCATTCTATTTTGGTAGAAACATATAAAGTACTATAAACGTCTGTCTTTGGTACTCATACTACAGGTTCTTTATGTAACAAGGGGGAGCATTTGCGTACAAAATCTGCGAAATAATGGCGCTACACCTATTAGAGGTAGCGCATTAACAATGTTCAGTTATATGAAATCTAAGAAAAATTCTTGTTAACTAATATGTTAGAGAATCACCTTATAGAAATAGCTTGATGTGTTTATCATAGATGCAAAAATAGTTCCTAGTCCTAGGAAGACCTTAAGCTTGATGATAAGGGCTTTTTCAATATGAACGATAGCAAAATTAGGAATTTCCAAATAATGAAGTGTGCAAACCAAGCGGTTTTACAGGAGAAATTAGTTGGCATGGTTTTTGCTTTATATAAATGATGAGTAAACAGAGAAAGGAGGAAGGAAATAAATCACCGACTACTCTCCTTTGGTGGTGAGAGTCTCAGGAAAGAATAATAATGATTCAAGTGTTCCTCTCTATTGTTTCAGGAATCATTGTCGGATTCGTACTTGGTTTGCTCGGCGGAGGTGAATCAATTCTTGTTGTTCCTCTTTTGCTTTACGTTGTTGGCACGAAAGATCCGCATGTGGTAATTGGCACGACAGTGTCAGCTGTTGCCATAAATGCCTATGCAAATCTTATTCCACACGTACGAGCTGGCACAATGTGCAGTGGAAAGTGGCAATCATTTTTGCCGTACCCGGTGTCATGAGTGCGCCTATTATGGCACTGCTTGCAGATTTAGTGCCATTACACGCCAAACAGTAGTATTATCCTTTTCATTTGCGGATGGTCTTGGAAATATAATTTTTCCGACAGGTGGTACACTGATGGCCGGATTGGCAATTGCAGGAATGCCTTGGATAAAGTGAGCGAAATGGATTCTCCCTTTGATTTTCATTCAATACTTAATCGGTTTATTAGCAGTCATAATTGCTCATTTTATATGCTACGGCCCTTTAATATAGGACAGGCAGTAAGTCCTTAATTAAAGGAAATAAAGCACCAAAATGGAATTCTTGTTACCGATACACAAACAAAATAGATAGAATAACTCATTACATGCGGAGCCAATCAATCAAACCATTGCTGTTTAACATTGGTGGTCGCTGTTTAAGAAAAAATGAAATGATACATGTTTTGGAAGGGAATTTCAAATAACTTAAATTCAAATTTTGATGAAATTGTCTTAAGATGTTTTTCTTAATCTTGAAAAGATTTTTCTCAATCGTGATAGGAAATGGGACTGATTAACCTATATAACGGTTGTGAAAATAGTAATTTTACAGAATATTAAAAATCGGCATGGAAATTGCTAATAAATATTCATGAATAAGAGATTAGTATAACGAGGAGGTAAGTGATGTATAAAACCGTTATTCTAGGGACTGGCCCTGCTGGGTTGACCGCAGCAATCTATCTAGCACGTGCTAACATAAGTCCTTTAGTCATTGAAGGGCCTGAACCAGGGGGGCAATTAACTTTGACGACAGATGTTGAGAATTTCCCTGGTTTTCCTGAAGGGATTATGGGGCGAGAGTTGATGCAGAACATGCGTAAGCAAGCTGAATGTTTTGGAGCAAAGTTTAAAAGGGGGTGGGTTAGAAAAGTCGACTTTTCAAATAACCCTTTTACCTTAACGGTGGAAGGGATAGGGGAGCTCAAAACGCAATCTTTGATCATTGCAACGGGTGCTTCTGCGAAACTTTTGGATATTCCAGGAGAAAGGGAAAATATTGGGCGTGGGGTAAGCACCTGTGCAACGTGTGATGGATTTTTCTTTAGGGAAAGAAAATTATCGTTGTAGGCGGCGGAGATTCAGCTATGGAAGAAGCAAATTTTTTAACGAAGTTTGCTTCGGAGGTTCGTGTTGTTCATCGCAGAAAAGAGCTTCGTGCTTCCAAAATTATGCAAGATCGCGCCAAAAATAATCCGAAAATTACTTGGAGTTTAAATTACATTCCTGAAGAAGTTATTGCAGGAGAACGACACGTTACTGGCTTGAAAGTAAAAAACAGCGAAACCGGAAAAAATGAAATTCTGGAATCTGATGGTATTTTCATAGCAATTGGGCATAAACCGAACACGTCTTTTTTAGGCAATCAAATCAAAACGGACGATATGGGATATATCATCGTGAATCCTGGTACAACAGAAACAAATATTCCCGGTGTATTTGCATGCGGGGATATTCAAGATCATAAATACCGCCAAGCAATTACTGCTGCAGGAAGTGGCTGTATGGCTGCTCTGGATTGCGAAAGATATCTTGATGCAAGAGAGCGATCAAGTAGTGAAGACAATCAGTATAACATTGAAAACAAAATATAGGGAGGAATGTAATTATGAAAGAGATCAAAACAAGACAAGAGTTTGATGAGGCGATTTTATCAGCAAAACCAGTTGTTGCTAAATTTTATGTTGAATGGTGCCCAGACTGTCAGCATACCGATTTATTCATGCCAATTGTGGAAGAAGCGTATAAAGAAAAAATAGATATGATCGCAGTAAATCGAGATCATTTTCCGGAACTATTAGAGAAGCTAGATGTGTACGGAATCCCAAGCTTTATTGCTTTTCAAGAAGGGAAGGAACTTAATCGCTTTGTAAGTAAACTCGGAAAAAGCCAGGAAGAGGTTGAACAGTTTTTCAATCAAATCGTAGAGGCAAGTGGAAAATTAGTATAGATAATCATTTACTAGTATTTAATTGGGAGGACGCCTATCTAAAAAGATTTCGGCACTGCTTCCAAACACATCTAAAACTGAAACTCAAATAGAGCCGCTCTACTTTGACATTTATATTTAACGATAATCATGGTTACAACAATCTGTATCACCCGCATTAATCTGAAGCCAATAAATATTGAGTAGTCACTCAATATTTATTGGCAATATATTCAAAATCACCAATTCTATCAACTAGTTTTTTGCATAGGCACTATACAGCCTTTAGGGATAGAATCACCCCTATCCTTTGTACATTTAGTAGAGAAGAATGATATAACTTTTTTGCTTCTAATATTGGAAAACTTCTACACAAGCAAACAATTTTTTCCTCTTTTCCATTATCATAATGGCTGTGGCAATAAAGATAGCTCTACTAAAGTAACTGATCTGGACCAACTTTTTGAACTTATCTATCAGTCATGTAAAGAATTGAATCCATATTGTAATAGAGACCCTTGCATAATGTCATTTTTCTTTCTTGATATTAGCGGAATTGTTTTTTAAACCTGAGATAAAGATTTCTCATATTAAAGAATTAACCAAGGTATCGATAGTGGTTATGGAAAAGATTTATCTCAAGATTTCAATAATATCAGGTAAAAGAGTGGAATATAGTGAGCATTCCTGTGTTTTTTTATCGGTGGCATGTTTTTTGATAAATAGTTATATGAAAGTAAAAACATTAAAGAAATTATCCATCATAGGAGGACCATGTATCATGACAAATCAAACGAAGGAATATACACTGATCGATTTTATTCGAGATATGACATGGGTAATCGAGAGAACTGAGAGCGATGCCGTGCGGGTGGAAGAGGCAGAACATTTACTCGGTGAGCTGCTTCGTACCACATCCTGGCTCCCTCCAGAAAAGCGCAAGCCCAGCTCGGAAGGTTATGCCCGCTATTCCCTATACTGCGATCCGCAGAATCGTTTTGAGATCATGGCATTTGTCTGGAAACCGGGGCAGAAAACTTCACTCCATGATCACGATGGCACGTGGGGAGTCGAAGGGGTTGTGACTGGACAGATCAAGGTGACGAACTATCTTCGAGTGGAGGAGGTTTCAGAAAATTTAGTAAAACTTAAACAAACTGATACATTGATTGTAAATCAGCAAATGACTGGAAAACTCCTGCCCCCAGCGGATTGTCACATCCTTGAAACTGAGGGCGATCAAACGGCGATAACCATCCATGTTTATGGAAAACAACTCCGCAAGTTTCGGGTATTTGAATCTTTACAAAAAGAAGGCATTTTTTCAGCCCGCGATCACTATGTAGGGTATACTCCTAAGCCAATCTAAGTCTATAAAGTATTTAATAAATGGAAATTAATCTCTTTAAATAACTTCTCTTGTAATATAAATAATACCTTGAAAGAATTTTTGCTACGAAACAGGAGTGGAAAATGGCGAGTTCAACCCATATCCAGAAGTTCGTTGACTCATGCGCCAAGGATTTAGCAGAAGTATTAGGCTTGGATGTGACATTACTGGATGAGCATGGAATAAGGATTAGTGAAATTGGTTACTATCAAGATCTGATCGGAAAGCCGATTCCAGAGGAGTTATCCCGCTATTTGCGGGCAGTAAGACCCCCACCTCAAGATTCAGGGAGAAGCGAGGGAGATTGATGGGGGATAAAAAACCCCACTGATGGAAGTTTCACTTTATCACAGATGCAAAAATAGTTCCTAGTTCTAGGAAGGCTTTAAGCTTGATGATAAAGGCTTTTTTAATATGAATGATAGCAAAATTGGGAATTTACAAAGAGTGCAGTGTGCAAATCAAGCGGTTTTACAGGGGAATTTAGTTGGCACGGTTTTTGCTTTATATAAATGATGAGTAAACAGAGAAAGGAGGGAGGAGATGAATCGTCAACTACTCTGCTTTGTTGGTGAGAGTCTCAGAAAAGAATGACAACAATTCAAGTGCTCCTCTCCATTGTGTCAGGAACTATTGTCGGATTCGTACTTGGTTTGCTCGGCGGAGGTGGATCAATTCTTGCTGTTCCTCTTTTGCTTTACGTTGTTGGTATAAATGATCCTCATGTGGTAATTGGCACGACAGCGTCAGCCGTTGCCATAAATGCCTATGTAAATCTTATTCCACATGCACGGGCCGGCCACGTGCAGTGGAAAGAGGCGATTGTTTTTGCCGTCTCTGGTGCTCTTGGTGCCTATGCGGGATCAACTATCGGAAAGCTGATACCTGGTAAACAGTTGTTGTTTCTTTTTGCCATTCTGATGATTGTTATGGCTGTAAAAATGGCTATGCCAAAGAAAACGAGGAGTCAAGCAGACGATCTTAAAAATCAAGTAAAAATGCCACAGCTGATCATCATGGCTATTCTGGTGGGACTGTTATCCGGTTTTTTCGGGATTGGCGGTGGATTTTTGATTGTTCCCGGTTTGATCTTTGCAGCGAAAATGCCGATGATTTCTGCAATTGGATCTTCCCTGGTGTCGGTCGGTACATTTGGACTTACAACAGCCGTAAGCTACAGCTTATCCGGGCTTGTAAACTGGTGGATTATGTTCGCGTTTGTTGGAGGTGGAGTTGGCGGCGGGCTGGTGGGTGCCTGGCTGGCGGTGCGCTTAAGTAAACAGCAGCGCATACTCCATTATGTATTTTCCGGTGTGGTTATGTTGGTCGCCATCTACATGCTGATTATTAATGCCGAAGTCTTAGATTTATGAGCTGTTTTACTAAAATTGAGATGAGGTGATTCGAATAGAAAATGTGAAGAATAAGACACATTACAAGATTTTGATTGTGGGCGGTGGGAGTGCCGGAATTACGGTTGCAGCCCGTTTTCTGCGTGAATCACGCCTCCTGAGTGGAAACATTGCTATCATTGATCCGGCGACGAAACATTATTATCAGCCGTTATGGACGCTTGTCGGAGCTGGCGAAGTTGATAAAACTGTCACGCAAAGGAGGAAGCGTCCGTTATTCCGAGCGGAGCGGTGTGGGTGCAGGATGCGGTTACCACATTTCAGCCAGATGAAAATGCTGTTATAACAGCATCTGGAAAGAAACTGCACTATGAGTATTTAGTTGTTGCGGCTGGGATTCAAATTGACTGGCATAAAATCAAAGGGTTAAAAGAAAGTATTGGAAAGAATGGGGTATGTAGTAATTATTCCTATGATTATGTTGATAGCACATGGGAAGCAATTCGCACCTTCAAAGGGGGAACTTCTATCTTTACCAATCCGAACACTCCGGTGAAATGTGGTGGAGCCCCTCAAAAAATCATGTATTTGGCGGAAGATTATTTCAGAAAATCAGGAGTGCGCCCACAATCTTCAGTTATTTTTGTTTCAGGCAACCCATCCATATTCAATGTGAAAAAATATGAACAAGCATTAAACAAAATAATTGAACGAAAAGAAATCGAGACATGGTTTATGCACCATCTCATTGAAATTGATGATGAAAAAAACGAGCGACATTCGAAAATTTGAACACAAAAGAGCTTGTAAATATGCAATATGACATGATTCATGTGGTACCACCGATGAGCGCCCCTGATTTTATCAAGAACAGCCCGCTTGCGGCAAGTAATGGTTGGTTGAATGTAGACCAATATACGCTGCAACATCAATGCTTTGACAATGTATTTGGCATTGGGGACTGCACCAACCTGCCTACGTCGAAAACGGGGCTGCGATTCGTAAACAAGCGCCCGTGCTTGTGCAAAATTTACTTCATCGGATGCGTGCCAAACCAATGGTTCATAAATATGACGGCTATACATCTTGTCCGCTTGTTACCGGATATGGACGGCTTATACTGGCTGAATTCAATTATGATTTACAGCCGCAAGAAACCTTCCCTATTAATCAGTCACGCGAGAGGTTCAGTATGTATGTGTTGAAGAGAAACTTCCTTCCCATTATGTATTGGAGGGGATGCTTAAAGGTATGATGTGATCATGTTTCTGATGGTCATAACAAAACAAAATCAAAGTAAGCTAGCACTTAAAAGGAGGATGACTTATGCTACTCAAATACTTTTATGATGAGAAACTAGCTCAAGCTTCATACCTTGTGGGGTGTCAGGATACCGGCGAAGCGATCATTGTTGATCCGTCGCGTAATATAGAACCTTACATAAAAACGGCAAGAGCTCATGGCGTGCGGATTGTGGGTGTAACGGAAACACACATCCACGCGGACTTTTTGTCTGGTTCGCAGGAGCTAGCTTCAAGGCTTGGAGCTACATTGTATTTGTCTGATGAAGGAGGAGCGAACTGGAGGTACGAGTATGCATCTGGGTATAAACACTGTTTTTTGAGAAATGGAGATGTGTTTGCCATTGGAAATATCAATTTTGAGGTGATGCATACACCAGGACACACTCCTGAACATATATCACTGCTCGTAACAGATGGCGGTGCATCTACCAAGGAACCGATTGGCATATTTACCGGAGATTTTGTGTTTGTCGGTGACGTGGGGCGTCCTGATTTATTAGAAAAAGCCGCAGGGGTACACGGTTCCTCAGAAAAAATGGCACGTATGATGTATCGGTCTTTACAGCAGCTTAAAAACCTTCCTGACTACCTGCAAGTATGGCCGGGACATGGAGCGGGCAGTGCCTGTGGAAAAGCGTTAGGAGCAATCCCATCGTCAACCATCGGCTATGAAAAACAGACAAATTGGGCATTGCAATATGATAATGAGGATCTTTTTATAGAAGCGCTGTTGGTTGGACAGCCGGAGGCGCCCCCTTATTTTTCAATGATGAAGCGCTTGAATAAAGAGGGGACGCAGCAAATCCAAAGAATAGAGGTACCGTTTCGTATGAAGGTTTCGATAGATATTGTACAAGAATGGACGAAACAGGGAATTGTCATTGATACGCGTCCAGCCAGTGAATTTGCCGCTAAGCATATACGGGGCGTGATTAATATCCCTTATAATAAATCATTTGTAACTTGGGCGGGATGGCTGTTGGATTATAATCAGCCTATATATCTTCTAGCAAGCAATGGTGATGTGGGAGATATTGTGAATGATCTCCAGTCTATTGGATTGGATCGCATTGTTGCAACGATGGAACCAAATGTCATTGAGCAGGCAGACGAGGCTGATTCTCATGTGATGAAGTATGAAGAAGTGACAATGGACAAGATAGCTGGCGTTCTTCATACAGAACGCATATATGTACTTGATGTCCGAAGCATGGGCGAGTGGGAGGAAGGCCATATTCCGCAAGCGAAGCATGTGATGCTCGGTCATCTGCAGGAACAGGCACATAACATTCCGCATGATAAACCAATTTTAGTTTATTGCAAAACTGGCGGAAGATCTGCTATCGCTGCAAGCCTTCTGCAAGTTCATGGTTTTAAAGAAGTACAAAGCCTTGTGGGCGGTTATGAGGAATGGATGAAACAGAAGAAGATGCTATCCACTAGAGATGCTTAAATGCAATCTTTGGATTTTATCATACATGCGAAAATATTTACCATGATTGCAAATTTGCTAACACTTGAAATGAAAGGGTTTTCAAAATTAGCATCGCAGTATTCGGAATTCAATCAAGAAATTCTATAAAAATAAGGCGATTTTATAAGGGAAATAAGTTGGCATGATAATTGCTTATATAAATTACGTAAAGAAGTAGGATGCATAAGCAAACATGAGAAGGAGAGATACTGGATGAAATATAACTTTGACCAAGAAATCTGTCGATTGGGCACTGACTGCGAGAAATGGGATAGTCTTGAAAATAAATTTGGTGTAAAGGATGTTATTCCAATGTGGGTGGCCGATATGGATTTCCAGTCTCCGCAGCCTGTTATCGAAGCGTTAAAACAGCGGGTGGAGCACGGTGTATATGGCTACGCACTTAGATCAGACTCGTATATGGAATCCATTGCTGGCTGGTTAGAAAGAAGACATCGATGGTCCGTTGAAAAAGAATGGATTACTCACAGCCCAGGCGTGATTCCGGCCTTATCGTTGGCGATTCAGTCTTTTACGAAACCAGGGGACAAAATTATTATCCAACCGCCTGTATACCATCATTTTGCCCGTGTAATCGAAGCGAACGGCCGTGAAATTGTAAACAACCCGCTTATGCTTGAAAATGGGCGTTATTCCATGGATTTTGAAGATTTAGAGGCAAAGATAGATTCAACGGTAAAAATGTTGATTCTATGTAGTCCTCATAACCCAATCGGAAGGGTATGGAGCAAAGAAGAATTGACGAGATTGGGACAGCTTTGTATGAAGCATAGCATTCTTGTTGTAGCAGATGAAATTCATTTTGATTTTGTTTATAAGCCACATACTCACATTCCTTTTGCGTCTATTGCAGAAGAGTTTGCGAATCACTCCCTTACCTGCATTGCGCCAAGTAAAACTTTTAACCTGATGGGTGTGCAGACGGCAAGTATTATTATTCCAAATCAGCAGCTGCGCGATAGGTACGATCAAGAACTTCATACATTATCCATGGGTTCGCCAAACATATTTGGCGTTGTTGCGTTAGAGGCTGCTTACCGCTACGGAGAAGAATGGCTGGATCAACTCCTTGAATATTTGCAGGGGAATTTGGAGTACACTCTGAGTTACTTCAGCAACAATATTCCGCAAATCAACGTCATCCAGCCAGAAGGCACATACCTTGTATGGCTGGATTGCCGGGAATTGTGTTTTTCAGTTAAAGAATTGGATGAATTTATGTTACGTAGAGCACGAGTTGCAATGAATGAAGGATACATCTTCGGTATGGAAGGTGAAGGATTTATGAGGCTCAATATTGCTTGCCCGCGTTCGATGTTAAAAAATGCGCTGGGTGAAATAGAAAAAGCTGTCGCTTCTTTGTGCAAGGCTTAGTAAGTTATTTCATGATAAAATGGTTTTATTATTCCATATAACGCTATAGCAAAGGAGGATAATATGGCAGGCTTTATTGGCATACAGCAATTTATTCAAGACTACGCTGAGAACACGGCAGAAATCCTTGGTTTGGATATAACTGTGCTTGATGAAAAGGGCGTTCGCATTAGCGGGACTGGCTATTATAAAGAGCTCATTGGCAGAGCGGCTCCGGAAGGCTCCTTTTTCAGAATGATATTAGAAACAGGAGAGCCTGGAGTGATCTATGATGTAAAAAAAGATGAGTCGCAATGCATGAGTTGTAAATTCGTGAATCAATGCAAAGAACTCGCTACCATCGGTTTTCCTATTGTAAAGCAAGAAAAAACAGTTGGCGTCATCGGCATGATTGGTTTTTCCCATGAACAAAAGGAAAAAATGCTTATAGAAGCAGAGAAGCTGATACAGTTTTTAAGCAATGTCAGTATATTGTTAGTCAATAAATTAGCAATGCTGGACCTTAATAAAGAAACGGGTTGTAAAATTCAAGAGGATATCCCGACCCCTCCGAAAGCCATTTCTTTTGAAAACATTCTTGGTAAAGATTCTGGGCTTCAAGATGTGATTAAAAAAGCAAGACGGATTATAAACAGTCCATCTACTGTCCTGATTAGGGGAGATAGTGGTACGGGGAAGGAATTATTAGCCAAAGCGATACATTTTGAAAGCAAGCGCCGAATGCATTCATTTGTAGCTGTCAATTGCGCCGCCATACCTGAAAGTTTGTTGGAAAGTGAGTTGTTTGGTTATGAGGGGGGATCATTTACCGGCTCAAGACGGAATGGAAAAATAGGGAAATTCGAATTAGCGCACAATGGAACCATTTTTCTTGATGAAATTGGGGATATGCCCCTTTTCATGCAACCAAAATTATTGCGGGTTTTACAGGAAAGAGAGATTGAAAGAATCGGTGGAAAAAAGCAATCGGGATTAATGTACGGGTGATTGCGGCCACTCACCGAAACCTGGAAGAAATGGTGCAGAACGGAACTTTTCGCGAGGATTTATACTATCGTCTCAATGTCATCCCCCTCCATACTAAACCCTTGCGAGAGCGGCGTGATGATATCACCTTGTATCTCGAACATTTCATTCATAAACATTGCAAGATCATGCAAAGGTATCCACTGAGACTTGATCCCATGCTGGAGCAATGGCTTATACACTATGACTGGCCGGGGAATATACGGCAGCTAGAAAACGCTGTAGAATATATGGTCAATATGGCCGAATCAGATATTATCGGCTTCCATGATTTACCTGACTATGTATTTCAAAAGGATCATCTCTCAGTCGAGAGTAGGGGATTGAGTTTAGAACAAATGATTTCAGAATATGAAAAAGACGTAATCCAGAGCTACTTCCTAGCTGAAAAATATCGAAATGATAAAGAACAAATTGCTCGGGAACTACAGATTAGCCTGTCTACTCTTTATCGCAAGTTGGAAAAATATAAATTATGTTAACTTCATTAAAAAGATAACTATTTTTCTTGATTAAAAGTTAATTGAAATTCAAGAGGGAGAGTGCTTATATCATTTTCTCGCCTGTATTTTTAGAGAGGGGTGAGGACAAAAGAAGGAGAGACATCTTTTTAAATAACTGAAATTTCCAAAAATTAAACAAGAGAGATAAACAGCCAGATACGCCAGCATACAAATTGTATTTGAACTATGAGTAAATAGGGGGTCATGCTATGGGGAAATTAGAAGCAGAGTTAAGTAACGTTCTAGAAAAGCGAAATTCAGACGGATCATTACAACGGAAGCTGAAGTCTAGACATTTAACGATGATGGCTATTGGCGGCGCTATTGGAACGGGATTGTTTGTATCCAGCGGATCAACGATTAGCACTGCAGGGCCGGGAGGAGCGCTTGTTGCATTCATTCTGGTCGGAATCATGGTTTATTTTGTCATGAATAGTTTGGGAGAGCTATCGGCTTTCTTACCGGTCCCAGGGGCCTTTGACATCTATGCCTCAAAGTATGTTGATCCTGCGTTAGGCTTTGCGTTAGGTTGGAACTATTGGTATACAACCGCGATTACGGTTCCTGCGGATTTGGTGGCCTCTACCCTTATTATGAAGTATTGGTTTCCAAACGTATCTTCTCTTTTGTGGAGCGCGCTATTTCTGGGGTTGTTGCTAATCTTAAATGTTTTATCAGTCAAGGCATTTGGGGAAAGTGAATACTGGTTTGCCAGTATTAAGGTCATCTCGATCATCGTGTTTCTCGTTATTGGGGTTGCCATGATTTTTGGGATTATGGGAGGACATGCGGTCGGGTTCAGTAACTTTACACAAGGAGATGCTCCTTTCCATGGCGGGGTTATATCTATCTTTAGTGTAGTGCTTATTGCCGGTTTTGCATTTCAGGGAACCGAAGTGATTGCGACGGCCGCTGGTGAAACTGATAATCCATCGAAAAACGTACCAAAAGCGATTCGTTCAATCTTTTGGCGAATCCTCATCTTCTATGTGTTGACGATTTTTGTTATCGGCTTGATTATCCCTTATACAGATCCGAACTTACTTAAATCGGGCGTTCAAAATGTTTCTATTAGCCCATTTACACTCGTTCTTCAAAGAGCTGGGTTGGCATTTGCTGCTTCCATCATGAATGCCGTGCTCCTTACGTCTGTTTTATCAGCAGCGAATTCAGCAATGTATGCGTCTTCACGTATGCTATGGGCGTTGGCAAAAGAAGGAAAGGCACCACGCATCTTTGCGCAGCTTAACCGGAAGGGAATTCCCATGTGGGCTTTATGCACGACGGCGATTTTAGGACTTGTCTCCTTTTTGGCTTCCCTTTTTGGAAATGGTTCGGTTTTTATTTGGCTGGTAAATGCTTCTGCTCTTACCGGATTTATCAAATGGTTCGGTATTGCTGTCAGTCATTACCGTTTTCGTAAGGCATATGTGGCACAAGGAAGAGATTTAAATGAATTGCCGTTCAAAGCCAAATGGTACCCGTTAGGCCCGGTTATCACGCTGTTATTTTTTGTAGTTTTTATTTTGGGACAGAATCTTTTTTCCGGACATCAAATTAGCTGGGCAGAAATTCTGGCGACGTATATTGGTCTTCCTATTTTCTTACTTCTCTGGCTTGGTTATAAAATCATTAAGAAAACAAAAGTGGTTCCTCTTATGGAATGTGATTTTGAACGTAAAGAATCTTAGGGAAAGCTGTGTGTAATGTACAGCGCTTATTTTCAGAGGAACATGAAACAAAATTCCGTTTAAATGAGATTATATTAAAAAAAGAGGTGGTTTACATGGTAAAAGAATCAATCGTAACCAAAGAAGCTCCCAAGGCTATCGGTCCTTATTCACAAGGTATTAAAGCAGGAAATGCAGTGTATACTTCAGGACAGCTACCGATTCATCCTGAAACCGGAGAAATGCCTGATACGATCGAGGAGCAAACAAGGATGTCATTGGAGAATCTCAAGCAAGTTATAGAAGCGGCGGGAGCAAACTTACAGCAGGTAATAAAAACAACGGTTTTTTTAAGTGATATGAATCATTTTGCCGTGATGAATCAAGTATATGGAGAATTTTTTTCGAGAATTATCCGGCTAGAAGCGCGATTGAAGTTGCTCGTTTACCTAAAGATGCTTTAATTGAAATCGAAGCGGTTGCTATGATTTAATTATGATAATTGAAAAGAGAACGTCAGATTGATATTCTCTTTTCTTTAATTTATATATGGCTAGTCTTAAACAGAGAATACAGGAGGAGATTTAATATGAATTTAGCACAATTTCCTAGACGGAGATATACACCAACATATACACCCATTGAGAAATTACATCATTTTTCTGAAGTGCTTGGGGGTCCTTCCATTTATATGAAACGAGATGATTCACTTGGACTGACAGCTGGTGGAAATAAAACAAGAAAACTAGAGTTTCTTGTTGCCGATGCATTGGAAAAAGGTGCGGATACGTTAATTACATGTGGAGGCATTCAATCAAATCATTGCCGTTTAACACTGGCTGCTGCTGTTAAAGAGAAAATGAAGTGCATACTTGTATTGGAAGAGGGGCTTTTAACAAATTCTGAGCCGAATTTTAATGGTAACTATTTCCTGTACCATTTACTGGGTGCTGAAAAAGTCAAGGTTGTGCCTAATGGGACGGACTTGATGAAAGAAATGGAGAAAGTAGCTAAAGAGGTAACGGAAGAGGGATATAAACCTTATATAATTCCGGTTGGGGGGTCGAATGTCATTGGTGCAACGGGATATGTTGCTTGCGCTCAGGAGATTTTGGCACAGTCCTTTGATCAAGGAGTTAATATGAATGCTGTCGTTTGTGTAAGCGGTAGCGAGGGAATGCATGCAGGTTTGGTAACTGGCTTTTATGGAAATCAAAGTAAAATACCGGTAATCGGAATAAATGTAAGCAGAGGAAAAGAGGAACAAGAAGAGAAAGTTTTTCAGCTTGTTAAAGAAACTTCAGCACACATTGGCATACCAAATTCAATCCCTCGTGAGGCTGTTACGTGTTTTGATGAGTATGTAGGACCAGGTTATGCTTTGCCTACGCCTGAAATGGTGGAAGCTGTCAAGCTCATGGCAAGAACAGAAGGGATTTTGATCGATCCGGTATATACAGGTAAAGCAGCAGCGGGACTCATTGATTTAATACAAATAGGCATCTTTAAGCCGGACGATAACATCCTATTTGTGCACTCTGGCGGCGCCTCATCGTTATACGCCAATACTTCGCTCTTTGCCCATTAAGCTAAGCTTAATTAAGAATAAATTCAACTAGATTTTTTTTCGCTTTCTAAATAATTAATATAAACTATTTAAAAATTTGCATACAAATAAATCCTATCGGGTTTCGATCTTTTTATTTAAGCCACATTATTACGAAATACGGAATAGTTATATATGACCCCCAAGATATCAAAGACGGTTTTATTCTCGTAACGATGAGACTTTCGTCCATTTTTATGCAAGAGATTGAACAAACAAAGGAAGATCTTTGATAGTTCTTGGGGATTTTGTTTTAGAGATTGATATATAAGTAGGTAGTAATTTTTGATGGTATAGACCGTTTTATATTCAATTAGCTTTCGTTTCTTCTTGATGAGGAGTAGTTGACGCATTTTGTACATAGTAGAGGAACAAAGAAGAATACTAATATGATTTCTTTATTTATTCCGTTTTGAATGT
This sequence comes from Bacillus sp. EA-CB0995, assembly GCF_055814245.1. Lineage (NCBI taxonomy): Bacteria > Bacillati > Bacillota > Bacilli > Caryophanales > Bacillaceae > Bacillus > Bacillus sp. EA-CB0995. The sequence continues at coordinate 2,425,897 of NZ_CP169269.1, forward strand.
ATACTTTTCTAGTTGTCTTTGAGAAAAATGAGTAAGTTGCGATAAATTCAATAAAATTAAGGGAATGAGTGTAAACTTCTATGTAAAAGTTTACATTCAAAATAACTAAAAGAATCCTAAATAAATAAGATTCTTTTAGTTATTTTAAAATTTTATTTATCTTGTTTCACTAGTTTATTTGATGATGATTTGTTTAGGAATCTTCACAGTTATCTTTCTTGGTTATCATAATATGTTTTATCTGCGTATTTTTTATCATTTCCTTTTAGATAGGCTAGGATTATTTTTGGATTTTTAAGTAAAGCCCAGTCTCCATATTTATCAAATCTTCTGCATGAAGTTATCATTCCATTTTTAATTGTACCGAATTTCTTATTATTTTGCTTTCCCCATTTTTTTAACCGTTTAGCGAAATCTGCATCTTCTGCCATAAGCATGTTTTCATTAAATCCGTTGATTGCCATAAAGTCTTTTCTATAGCACCAAAAAATCCCTACAGATATAGCTCCATACTTAAAAAGCAAGGGGATTATTATTAATATTGCGGAAACGAATATTCCTAAAGATATTCTTTCAAACTTTCCAGTTACTCCGCCGCCAATGTATTTACCTGAAGCTAAATATTTGTCTGTATTAGACAACATAGACTCTGTCATTTGAGTATCAGCGTCTATAGTAATGATTATTTCTCCGCTAGCTATTTCGGCCCCTGCATTTCGGATTTTGGATAAGTTTTTATCGTTATTTTTTAATGTAATACAGTTATACGACTTTGCTATTTCCTCTGTTTTATCTGTGCAACGATTTAAAACAACTATGACTTCAGTTTGATCTTTATATGCCTCTGATGCTTTTGCAATTGAATCCAAACATTTTCTAATGTACTTTTCTTCATTGTGTGCAGGGATTATAATAGAAAACTTCACATCTTTTTTAAAATCGACTCCTGAAGATTCGTTTGTTTCAGTCATAATACTCACCCCTTTTCATAAAGTTAATCTTTACTATATATAACATATATTAACATTTATAGAGTTGTATTATCGAAAATGAAAGTAAACTATTAATAAAAAGTTTACATTGTCTTTTAATCTCTAATAAAAACCTTGTGTTGTTAATTCATTCATATTTCTTTTCCACATATTTTATTAAATCAAACCTATATAATTTCACGTACCATAAAAAATATGTAAATTAAATTTCAGAAATAGGTATACTAACATATCATAAATCTTTCTACAACTAAAATGAAAACCTTCAGCTAAACTGAGCGGTTAAAGAGAGGGAAGAGTGCATGCCACCGTAGTCTAATAAAATATAGTTTTAGTAGACAGCAAGCTGTATAGGATCATTAAGAGTTTGTCCGAGGTAACTTAAGATGTACCTATACAAATGTGATAATTTCAAAATGAAGATTTAGTTGCAATCAGTGGGAAATTTGTCATTCTTTTATTAATGGTTGGCTGTACCAAGAGGAATTTTACTGCCTAAACAATGATTAAGAGGAGTAACATTTTGGGTACATATTTTTTATAATTTCACATACCATATTTTTTTATAAAAAATAGGAAAAAAAGAAATAGACGTCGAATATATCGTAAGTGTTAGATAAAAGCCAGAGAGAGCCAAAAAATAAAAACGAAATATGAGGGATATATATGAAAATGGGGCCAATGGAGTCAGCTAAACAAGTTCTAGCATCTCAATTTCCAACATGTGATGCAGCTCTTTTAGGAGGAAGCATTGCAAGGGGAGAGGGAACGAAAACTTCGGATCTAGATATTATTATTTTTGATGGCAAGCTTCCGTCTGCATATCGTGAATCTTTCATAGCTCACGGGTGGCCTATTGAGGTGTTTGTGCACAACTTTACATCTTATAAAGATTTTTTTGCGAGTGATTGTAAACGTGGTCTTCCTTCTTTGCCACAGCTTGTTGTGGAAGGGATTGTGTTAAAAGATACAAAGAGCATCATACCAGCTATAAAAAAAGAGGCGCAGTACCTATTGGAAAAGGGGCCCAAACCTTGGACAAAAGAAATGATACAGCAGAAACGTTATTTTATTACAGATGTGTTAGACGACCTTATTGGTGCAGCAAAACGAGAAGATGAATTGTTTATCGTAAGTCATCTTGCCACTCTCCTTCATGAGTTTATTTTACGAATGAATAATTGTTGGATGGGACAATCGAAGTGGTTTATGAAGACATTGAAGAAATATGATGAACAGTTTGCCGAAGAGTTTGTAGCAGTGTTTGAACAATTTTATAAAACAGGCGAGAAAGAGCAAGTGATTGTATTTGTGAATGGTATTTTAGACATGTATGGAGGAAGGCTCTTTGATGGTTTTTGTATTGGGAAGGTTGAAAAGTGAGGAGCAATTACACAATGAATTTACCGAATATTCAATTAAGGGAATTAACATTAGATGATATAGAAGACCGCTATCAATGGTCATTAGATAAAGAGGTAACGAGATATTTAGTAGTTCCAGATCAATATCCATCATTCACATGTGAAGATACAAGAAGATGGATTGAAATGTGTATCAATCGAACAAATGGGTATGAACAAAGAGCGATTTGTTCTGAGGAAGGTGTGCATATTGGCTGGGTAGACTTAAAAAATTTTGATAAAGCAAATAAAAATGCAGAACTAGGAATTGCGATTGGAGATAAGCGATATTGGGGACAAGGATATGGGATAGTAGCATTATATCAAATGCTGCAAGTTGGCTTTGAACAATTCAAATTAGAAAAAATTTGGCTGCGAGTAGATGCAGACAATACGAAAGCAATGAAAAGTTATGAAAGAGCTGGATTTGTATGTGAAGGATTAATGAGAAAAGATCGACTGAGACGAGGAGAATTTATTGATCGTTATCGTTTTAGTATGCTGAAAGAGGAGTTTATGGAAATGCTACGGAGTGATAACAGTATATACTATCAAAAATAATAAAGTATCTATTGAAGTAATAAATACATGGCCAGATACATTACATTTTAAAAAATATTCGTATTCTATTACATTGAAACATACACCAGAATTTCTAGACTCTATTCCGAAACATTTACATTTACCTTTATCTTTGTAGAATAAGGAGGAACTTGAAATGAAGGGAACTACTTTAAATGTAGAGAAAAATAATGGTTATTTTATTTCAACAAATAAAGATTTGTTGCAGATTGATATAATTCATAGTTTTCTCAGTAATGATTCCTATTGGGCAAAAGGAATGCATAAAGAATTAGTTGTAGAAGCGATTAGAAACTCGCCGCTTTGTTATGGTGTATATGATAGCGAAACGAATCAACAAGTAGGTTTTGCAAGAGTCATCACAGATTTTGTTCGCTTTTCTTGGTTAGCAGATGTCTTTATTTTACCTGCATATAGAGGAAAAGGATTAAGCAAGTGGTTAATAGAGGTAATTGTAAAACATCCAAAGCTGAAAGGCACCCGCTTTATGTTAGTTACACAAGATGCTCATACGTTATACGAGCAGTATGGATTTGAGAAAATTACAGAACCAGAGAAATTCATGATAAGAAAGTTAAACATGGGAGTTGTTATAGAAAGCTATGGATTAGAGTTATAATACAAAATACATATAATAATATTATGTAAACTTTAAATTTTTAATGACATAAAAGGAAAATATCTAATTTTGCATAAAAGAAAGGAAGTAGCATAATGATTAGAATCTTAACTGAAACTGATGCGGAAAAGTATTGGAATTTACGTTTAGAAGCATTGCAGAAAAACTCAGAGGCATACGTTACTACATATGAAGAAGCCGTTCAAAAGAAAGAACCAATCAAGCAAGCGGCACAAAATTTACGAGCAGAAGATAACTATACGTTCGGGGCCTTTGATGAAGAGAATAACTTAGTGGGGATTGTAACACTATTAACAGAATCAAGAGCAGCACTCCGCCATAAAGGACACATCGTAGGGATGTATGTAAGTTCTCAAAGCAGAGGAAGAGGGTATGCACGTAATCTAATACACGAAATCGTGAAAAAGGCAAAGACTCTAAATATAGAACAAATTGGTTTATCGGTTGTTTCTGACAATATTGGGGCTAAAAAATTATATCATTCAATTGGATTTGAAACGTATGGTGTAGAAAAAAGGCATTGAAAATTGGTGAAATATATCGGGATGAAGAATATATGGTGTTATTTTTATAAGAAATATACATAAAAAAGTGAAGTAGATTCAATTGGCTCAGCTAATGTTTTTATAATATTAAAAAATTGGAAGAATGATAGATATCCAAGTAAACTCTATCTCTATCACATATTTTAAAATAGAGGTAGAGGAGGTGACTAGAATAGTTCGAATTATTGATTACCAAGCAACAGAGCCGCTTCGTAAGATAGATGAAACAAAAGCTTTTAATATTCCACAATCTCCAAAAAAGTTAAATTAGCAGAACTACGTGTTCATATTCCGCGAAAACATGTGCGCGAAAATCATGTGGAACTGATTTTCACTGTTGGTATAAAAGGGATTACTGGTATCGCTCAAGTTGTGTTTAGAATTTTTCGTGATGATCAAGAAATCTTTGTGGCTCAACAAGGGATAGAATCTAATGACTCAGAACAATTTTATATCGTAACATTTCAAGCTATAGACAAGAATCTAAAACCTGGTTCTCATATGTATCGTGTAATTGTTGAGAATATTACTAATAATACAACAGCAGCTGTTGTCGGACCACTGTCTTTTAGTGCTTTAGCTATAGCAAACGACCATGATCGTGATAAATAATATATAATGAATATAAATTGGGATATTGTGTAGGGAGGGGGCTTCTCCTTCCTTTTGGTAATGAAAGAAGGATTATAAGAAAATTATTATTATCAACCTCATTTCCGTCAACTATGTCTTGGGTGGGAATGAGGCTTGTTGTAGTTGGGATGATTTTAAATAGTTATGTGGCAGTTATGGAGAAAAAAGAGGAAAAAATAACAGCATGAGAGGATGATCTTATATGATCATCTTTTTTATATTGCATAAAAGAGAGTATGAATGATTGTTATCATATATAGTCTCTTTGTATTTTGAGTTGTTCTTTTAGTTTTTATTAAATATTAAAAAAAGTGTGATAATATAGAAATGGAATATAAAAAAATTATATTTTCTATATACTATGGAGGTTTTTTATGAATATAGACGACATAATTGCAAAAACAAAAATACCAAATACAATTCATACAATTGCAAATGGTTTGCGAAAGTTAGGTGTTACAGAAGGAATGACAGTTATTGTACACTCATCTCTTAGCTCAATTGGCTGGGTAAGCGGAGGGGCTTTGGCTGTAGTAGAAGCTTTAATGGAGGTTGTTACAGAAGAAGGAACAATTATTATGCCAACGCAAACGAGTGATTTATCTGATCCGAAAAATTGGCAAAGACCACCTGTTCCAGAAAGTTGGTGGGAAATTATTCGTGACAATGTACCCCCGTTTCATCCAGAGACAACACCAACGCGAAGTATGGGGAAAGTAGTGGAATGTTTTCGTACTTATCCAAATACAAAGAGAAGTAATCATCCTTTACATAGTTTTGCAGCGTGGGGAAAGAATGCCGAACAAATTACCGAAAATCACAAGCTTTCTCCTAGTTTTGGAGAACAGTCACCTTTGCAAAAAATGTATGATTTAGATGGATATATATTGCTAATTGGGGTGGATCATGATTCAAATACATCGTTTCATTTATCTGAAGTTCATGCGCAATATCGAGATAAAGTACAAATTGGGGCACCGATTATTGAAAATGGAGTTCGTATATGGAAAGAGTATGAGGAATTCGAATATGATTCTGATGACTTTGAGCCGCTAGGAAAGGCATTTGATGAAACAGGAGCGGTTACATATGGAACGATTGGAAATGCATCATGTAAATTAATGAGACAACGAAAAGTCGTCGATTTTGGAACAGGGTGGTTTTTAGAGCAAAAGAAAAAGAAGAAAATATATAAGTAAAGGATGGAGAACATGAAGGGAAAAAAGGTACTAATTACAAGTGGCGGCTGTTTAGAAAAGTGGGATGAGGTACGAGGACATACGAATTTATCGACAGGAAGAATGGGAAGAGTTCTTGCAGAAGAAGCTTTGAAAGCAGGGGCTTCGGTTATATATTTACACGGCTATTTTGCAGAAAAACCTGAAGCGAATGATAAACTTTCATCCTATTCTTTTGAAGGGATTGTTGATTTACAAGATAAAATGAAACAAATAATTACAAGTGAAAAAATAGATATTGTGATTATGGCAGCGGCTGGCTCAGACTGGATTGTTGATAAAATTGTCGATCGAGACGGAAATGTAATGAATGAAATAGGTAAGTTATCAAGCGATATGCCGCCAGTTATTCATTTTAAGAAAGCTCCAAAGGTATTAGCACAAATTAAACAATGGGATCCAAATGTTGTATTAGCTGGATTTAAATTAGAAAGCGGTGTAAATCAACAAGAATTAGTAAATAGAGCACAAGCTCGAATGAAAGGTTCACAAGCAGATTTCATGGTTGCGAATGCTTCGGATGCGCTATATACCTATGAAACGAATCACTACATTATTTCCAAAGATGGTGAAGTGCAAGTGTGTAACGATAAAACAGATACAGCAAGAAGTCTTATTCATAAAATTGCACTGATGCATTCTGAAAAAGAAGAAGCGCTCATTCATTATTGATGGATAAGTAGGAACATATGTATATGTTATGAAAAAATGCTATAGCGTATATTGAGCAAAATGAGAGGACGAGAGGATGGAAAATTTATTAAAAAAGCAATCCAACTGCGCAATGAGAAGAAGTTTGTTCAGTCCAGAGAGATATTGTTGAGTTTAATAAACTTTACGCAAAATCCGGAAGTTTTGTATCAATGTGCATGGACGCATGATGCGATGGGAATGGAAACGGAAGCAGCTCCATATTACGAGAGAGCTATTGAACTAGGACTAGAAGGAGAAAGTTTGCGAGGTGCATATATCGGTTTAGGAAGTACATATCGGTGTATTGGGGAATATGATCAAGCGATTGCTACATTAGAGTCGGGAATAGAACGTTATCCAGATGATGATGCCATGAAAGTGTTTTTATCGATGGCAAAGTATAATATACAATCTCACGAAGAGGCGATGAAACTCCTGCTAGATGTGGTGGTGAAAACAGAAAATGTAAAAACATATGCAAAAGCAATTACATTTTATAAAGAGCGGTTAAATGAAACCTTTAAATAAAATGGTAGAATTACAAGTAAATAACTACCGGCCGAAAGGTGCAACATTCAGTCGGTAGTTAAGAACACTGAATAAACAGCGTCCTTTAAGAGTGCTGTTTATTTCGGAATGATTACAAATGCATTTGGAAGATATCGCATTCCCACGGAAGTTTCAGTTGCGGGTTTAAGCTGTAATTCCCCTTTATAAATCATCGTTGAAGAACCTCCACCGTCTAAGGCAAATGCATCTATACATCCATATTTTTTGAACAGGGATACCATATCTCTCATAGAAGCACCACGATGATTCTTGTTCCAATAAAATCTTCCGTCTGTTACAATCATTATTACATTCCCTTGTGAATCTTGTCCGATTCCTGTTCGAGGTGCCCAGCCATATGCTTCTTCAACTTGATCCGTCACCATATCTTTTCCGTCCACAACTAGTTGCGGTCCGAATGTGACAGCTTGTGTTACGTTCATATGTTTTAACTCATTAATGGAGTATGTTCCTGTAATGAATTGTCCTTTGTTTGTGAATCCACAAACAACATTACGTGCATCTCGACTAAATCCAGGCTCCGAACGAATAACGCCATCAGAAATTGCAATCCCTATGACTTCTCCGCCGCGCCCAACACCTCCTGGATCTTTAAATCCACCTGCGTTGATACCTCCAATAGCTCCATTTTGTTCAATGAGCTCAGATAATGGTTGTCCCTGGTTATGATATTTGGAACTTACTAAATGAATGGTAGTCGGATCGTTAACCTTCATTATTTTTGCTGTGAAATGTGGATCTTCGAGCGTTTCAACAGTTACAGATAAAGGGTGTTTTTTACGCGACAACGAAAAATTGGGAAGTTTTGATTTTTGGGTGGACGGTGCATAAAGAGCAGTGTTCAATTGCTGAATTTCATTTTTTGACAAAAGCAATCTTGCAAATTGGGGGTGTTGTGATGACAGAATAGATCCTCCGATCATTTCCCGAAGTTTATGGCCAGCGCTTGTACTGTACAACCAAATCACTCCTCCTGCTAGGACAATGAGGAGTACGAGACTTATTCGTTTTATTCCCTTTTTTATCCGTCTTTGCATATGAATACCTTCTTTTTTCATAGTATGTCACATTTGTTATTTTTCAACACAATTAAAAACCGATAAGTATAAAGCTTACCGGTTTTCGTCGTAAAAATTAGAAAAATATGATAAAATGAAAGGGTAACTCATGGTCAGGGTGGTTGTTCCATTATCACTTCTCTAATGAAGGGAGGTGATAATTTGAGCGAACTTTCGTTACTTTTGCAAGGTGGTCTCTTTCTCATTGCATTGTTGACGTTTGTTGTGTTATTAATTGACAAGCTCAAAAAATAACAACCCACTCTACGCCAATAGAAGGTGGGTTGTTCAATTCATAAGAAACAAATAGGATAATGAATAATCCACTCTGCTGAGTTATATGAGACTAGTGTGTTGCCGCACACTAGTCTTTTTCTATTCATATGCTAATTTGATTTATTTATGTGATTGTATCGCTCTTTTCATTGTTATTATAGCATAATCCTGTTTATGTAAGAAAGGAGACCGTATGTTCTTATTTTTGTAATCATATCGCTTGTTTTTTAAGATTGAATTCCGCTTGTTGTTTTAAATAATCCATTCATATATTCTTTTAAACTCTTTTTGTAAAACTCTTGATTGATTGTATCATTTACACCAACAATTGGCGATGGAAGATCATATGTTTTTTCAGAAAGGTGAACAACGACATCGAATACATCAAAGAAGCGAATAAAACAGAATAATCCATCTTTGTCGCTTAATAAAATAAAATAATGATTTTCGCAATCGGTATTTAATGTGTTCCACAATGAACTTTTGCTTAAATCTCGTACAATATTTCTATCTTTTAATTCGATAAAATCTACATTAAATAAAATATTAGAAATGGCAACTGCATCTGAATCATGAAAATAGCCATCTATTGTATGTACAGCAAATAAATAAGCCATTTTCAATAAACTCATTTTATATTTGCGATTATCAAGCAGTAATTCGCGTTGAATGGAACCGGAAACTTTTTTTACTCGTTCTTCTTTCCATATTTCATCATGAAGTGAGATATCATGTCTTTGACATAGTTTCATAATAAGGGAATTTGAAAATTGAAATTCGTCGGTATCAGTTTCATCATTTGTATATTCTTCATCATATATATCTAGAAGAGGGGAATCAATTTGATGTTTAAGTTGATCAATTTTATACTGTATTAATTTATGGCTAATTAATGGACGATCTACATTTGTTACTATTCTTTCATGACATGTTTCACACACTGTATCGATATAGTAATATCCACATAACATTTCTGGAATAACATATTGTTCTATACATTGTTTTTCTTTTTCTCTACATATACTACATACCGTCATACCTATCACCTTTTAGTTATAAATTTTTATATGTCTTTATTTTAGTGTATTTATTTATGTTTTGGAATAAAGAACGAAGAAATAGCATGTAAAATTTTGTTTTGATTTGTTACAATGAGAGGAGAAATTTTAAAGGAGGCTTTTTTTTGAAATCGAAAGCTCATTTTTGGACATTAGAAGTGCTGATGGTTGTAACGATTATTTTTATCTGTACAAAAATTTCGTTTTTATTTCAGCCAATCGGCATTTTTATCTCCACATTGTTTTTCCCTATTTTAATTGCTTTATTTCTTTATTTTATGTTTAATCCAGTTCTTGTTTTTTTAGAGAACAAAAAGGTGCCGCGTAATTTAGCAATTTTGCTACTGTATGTGTTCATTATTGCATTAATAGCTGTGGGGATTGGTGTTGTGGTTCCAACTCTTTCTCAGCAGCTTATGGATTTAGTAACAAATATGCCGATTTATATTAAGGAGGCGACAGAATACATAACAGATTTATCACATCATAGGTTATTTCAATGGATTACAACACAAGATTATGTTTCACTAGATGTGATAGAAAAGAATGCTCTTCATTATTTGAAAGAGATACCAAATACGCTTACATCGAGTGCGACGGTATTATTTGGTATTATTACAAACGTTGCATTAATTATTTTCACAGTTCCATTTATTTTGTTTTATATGTTTAAAGATGGACATAAATTTCCTGGAGCAGCAGTTCGTTTTTTGCCAGAAGCGTATCATGAAGAAGGACGTCATGTTTTAAAAGAAATGAATGAAACCCTTGCTGCATACATTCAAGGTCAATCGATGGTTTGTTTATTTGTTGGGGCTTTCACATTTGTCGGTTATTTAATTATCGGGATGCCATATGCTTTTGTTTTAGGAGTTGTGGCAGCAGTTACGAATATCATTCCAAACTTAGGTCCGTTTATTGGGGCGGCACCTGCGGTTATTGTTGGACTATTTGTATCACCGATGCAAGCGTTATGGGTTATTGTTATCGTAACGATTGTTCAGCAATTTGAAAGTAATATTCTATCACCGCGAATCATGAGCGAAAAATTAAACATTCATCCGTTAACGGTTATCGTGTTGATTCTTGGTGTCGGAAATTTTGCAGGAATTATCGGGATGATTTTAGCTGTACCATCATATGCTGTGACGAAAACAGTCGTTTTAAATATGGTAAGGCTTTTTCAATTGAAAAAAATAAGAAGTAGAAAAAAGACCAGTTACGTATTGTAGCTGGTCTTTTCATGTTTTAGTACCAATAGTATGATTTTATTCCAGTAGTAGATTTTGCAAACTATTTTGCTGTATGTTACAAACTTGACAAAGATAATTTTCAATAGTGCCGTATTTTTCTATAATTTCATTGTAAATCTCATCTAAATATTCACACCGTACCTCTAACATTGGTTTTAAACGTTCGGGGGAGATTTGAAAAGACTCATCCATCTAATAAATTTTTTGACTTTTTTCATAGCTTTCATGACTATATCTCTACCCATAATGAAATTCTTTTAAATACTTATCTTCGTTTATTTAACATTCTCACACAAGATTATGATTTGTTATGCAGAGTCTATCTCCACAATCCAAACCATAATTCGCTGCTTTGACAAAATCATTACAAACATCTCCTTTCATCGTTATTTGTTATTAAAAAATTAAAGGTGGTTATAAAACGAAATTTGACGATCTTTTACTTCGTCCATGATCTTTTGAACACATTGTTCATGTTCAAGTTCTTCTTTAGATAGACGGGTTTTTTGAATCGTAATCGTTAAAAAGAATATATGAAATGTCATATACTGTTTACTCCTCTCAAGTGTATAAATTTGTAAGAAGGCGAAAATCGCACAAAAAAGCCACAGGAAGACAAAGTGCTCCTGCGGCAAGGCGTGAAAAAGCCACAGGAAAGCATTCGACCTCCTGTGGCAGAATTATTTAAATCATAATAAAGGCGATTTTCAATTCTCCATATGGGTGGTCGAATATTTATTTAATTGTGAGACAGATGCGACATAAACACTTATTTTCATCATTTCATTCGACCTCCTTTGGAAATTTTTTCTTACTTAAGTAAGTATATACAATTAGGTAACTTTTGTAAACCTTAAAATGTAAAAATAGGGTAAAAGTTTTGAATTTTAATGAAATTGCACAATTTCTAAGGGAGATGTTGTGGTGTATAACGAACTATTAGTGTGAGGAGGGATGGAACAACTACTTTTAACATTTTAATAATAGTAACCTTTTCTTGCCTAAGACAAAAGTGAATAATTGGAAAAATATAAATTGTAAGTAAAAAATATGTATAAAAGAATACACTTGTAGAAGGAGGGATGGGGATGAAAGGTTGGAAAGATGACGTTTTTAAAATACTTGGAGTATGGTCGCTACTTGGTGCTTATATCATTTTAACGATGACTATACGCTACTCATGGTCTACGCTGTATCAAAGTTTAGCTGTAATAGGTGTACCTGTCATTGGAATAGTGTGGTATTTTGCGATAAGAAATTTAATGTTTGCAAACACGTTGTTTATAAGAGGAATGCGTGTAACCTTATATCTCGCTTATGCGTGGTCATGTTGGATGCTTCGAAATATTTACGGTGTAGAAAACGAAGAAGTATGGCTCTCTGTTAGTTGGTTACTTCCAGCATTATATCTTTATGTAACCGACAAGAAAGCAGAATGGTATGTGCTTGGAGGTGGAGCATTACTTTTCTTTTTATCAACGATAGACGAAATAACGTGGTTTGCTGTTTCAGATAAATGGCAATCTATTATAATAACTATCGCTTCGCTAATATGGTACCGAATTGAATTGAAAATGCCGGGGCGTTATTTATTTTACACAACTAGTTTATTAGGATTATGGATGGTGTACCTTGAAAATTTATACGAAGGAGGAGAGCCTAACTATTGGGTCAAAATAGTGTGCGCAATCCTCATGACGGTCATGTACTTTATTATATTTAAAAAGATAAAAGAAGGAAATGTATATAAAATAACAGCTGGTGCAATCTTAACGGCGTGGTCATTATATGCATTGATAGACATAACCAATTTATTTACAAATTTAACTATGAATATCTCTTATATATTAATGGGACTTGTCGGTTTGTTTGTCGTAATTTCACAACAATTTTTTACTTGGCAAGAAAAAAGAATCAAACACAAACAAATCCTCGAAAAATCGGAGAATATGTGCTGTATGTTTTAGTAAGCTCAATAGGAAGTGTTCTTTTCCTTGCAAGTCTCTATTTTATTTTATGGGAAACATTAAGAGGAAGTAGCGTAATCATGATTGTAAGCGCTACGCTCAGTGTGCTTGGAATATGGGGATATAAAAAAATAACAGCAAAATTTTTACGTGTTTTTTTATTTGTTTTCGCTATCATGGCGGGAATTACAACACTTGTAACAGATCACCATTACATATGGGGAGTGTTATATGCTAGTTGTATTTTTTCGTATTGGATGTTCGCAAAACATAAGGCAGAACAACATAGTTTATGGTGGTTATTGGAAGGAATTATATTTAGTGAATGTATGAGAGGTGCGGACTTTTCAACAAGTATGGGTTATCTTGTACTTATTCATATCGGATTTTTTATTTTTGCGATTGTACGAAAAAATGAATTTCTATTACGAAATAGTATTGGGTTTGGAATGATGTATGTATTTTTCTATTTGTTAGAGAAATACGAAGGTGCAGATTCTTGGTTTATTGTAATCGTACATGGTGGATATACATTACTTCTTGTGTTAGGCATGCTATATGTAAAGGATTCTGTAATTAAACGGATTGGTATCGTTATTTATTTGTTTACGAATCTTATTATGTATGAAACAAATTATATTGGAAACTATGGATTGAGTTGGATGTTATTTCTTGCAGGGGTTGTATTGTTACAAACGAAAAAACAGCAAAAACAAGAGAACATTGTAAAATATAACATAACATACAAGAAAAAATATGTATGGTTAGTAGGTATACTTTCTACTTTTATTTTATTAGGTACTGTTACACAGCAAGAATGGAACTATTATAACGGTAATACCGTGTTACTAGAATTAGAAAATCCAGTTAAGGAATTAGGAAATGTGAAAAAAGCCTGGTTTTCTTTCAAAATAGAAGCGGAAGCAAACGAAATGATGCTGAATCGTGAAATACAAAAAGAAACAAAAACACCTGTGTTTATAAAATTGAAAAAAGGACAGGGAGAGAGTTATCGAATAGATAAAATAAAGCTTAATAACTACCCGAAAGAAAAAGGTATCTGGATAAAAGGATATATGAACTATGGGTATGTTACGATAGGAAGTACACGTGAAGTTCCTATTACCCTTGTAAAAGGGGAGGGGATGTATGCAAAAGTGCAAATTGCAAAGAACGGAAATAGCAGAGTAATTGAAATTCAGTGAAAGTAAAATGTGCATAAGTGGAAAATCTTATTATCTATTAGTATAGTGGGAACAAGGTATAAAAGGTATTTTTTCAGACTGTGGAGAAAAGTTTCTCTACAGTCTGTTTTTAGCTATTTTGGATTACCCACATGTCTTCCCAAATGTATGGTATGCCTACTCTGATTTGATCTGTAAGCTTACCAGTTAAATGATTTCCATATTATCTTAATTTCTTTGATTCTTCGTGAAGTATAGCTTGGCTGAGGACTACAAAATCAATAAGAAATTTAATCTCCTGGTCATTATATTTTTTGAAAAGTTCTCTCATGGATTGGCTAAAAGAAGTGAAGAGAGGAAGAATCTCTTTCTCCACTTTTTCAAGATTTACATGAATGATGACACGTCTGCGGTCGTTCAAATCTTTATCTCTGTACACATAATTAGTTTTTTCAAGCCTGTCAATTACACCAGTAACGGTCCCCGTCGTAAATCCAGTCATTTCGGCCAGCTTGCCGGCAGTCATAGGATAGTTCCGTAAAATAACATCCAGGCATTTGTGATCCGTTGAATTCAATCCCAGTTTTTCAGCCATGTTTTGATGGAACATAATCGTTTCCGTGCTGAAGTTTCGTAATTCCTCATTAAACAATTCAAATAATTGTTCCCTCGACAGATTTTCTAGTGACATTTTAATAAACCTCCGCATATAATATTTTATCTCACGAGATAAGATATTTATAAAACGAGATAAGAAACCTATTTAATATATTATATAAAAACAATACCAATTCAATGCAAGCAAATAATTTGTAGTCGTTAGGCGCGGAAATGTCTTATATGAGTGGGAAAATAAACTGAAAGGTGTTTTTTATGAATTCACTGAAAGAAGTTCTTACGCAAGAAAAAGAGATTACGATTCATACGCTTGCAAATTACATGAACCAATATACCCGTAATAATTGGAAATCCGTATTGCAGGAAAATCAATTGGAGTTTCAGGATGCATTTGATAAGTCAGGGGAATTTGCTTACGGTGTCTTCGGACGTAAGTTGTTCGGACCCTTGATCAAAGAAATTGAGCGTGAAGGGTTTGTCTTGGAGTCGGACCATTTGGCTTCTTCCGTAGAGTATTGGGGGCCGCCGGAAGAACGGGAACGGTGCATGTGGCATGTTTGCAAAAAAGCCGACGGTACTCTGATGGGAAGCTTGGTCACCCGTGTCTTTCACGATCATACTCAGTTTCGTATACCCCGTTCACCGGATATTATAGCACTTGAGAAGACGGAAAGAAGCGAGATTATCGAGGCACTTTCGCGCGCTTCCACCCGCATCACCAAATATAACGAATTTACTGGTACATTTTTAACAGAAAAAATTGACAACGGCGAACAAAAGGACCATGGTTGGGAGTACAGTGTTGAGGTCGGATTGGGGGATTATCTTGAAATCGATAACCCCGAAATGAGCGAGGGAATGTTTGATCATGCTCTTTCTCTTTGGGGACGCAATAACTGGGAACTAACGTCAGTTGTTCCTTATCAGGGACGTCTAATCGCGTTCTTTAAACGTCCTGTTTTCGGAAGAGAGAAGACATGAAGATAATCACAGTAGTTAACGACTTTCTAAGGGGTAGTACCATGAGAATTAAAAACTTAGTCGTTGCTTCAATCAATAAAAATGAGCTCTCCGTATAGTCTTGCTCATCTGCAATCTGCAAAAGTCATTTCTGTGAGTAGATTGCGCTTGGGCACACGGTTATTGGTTCTACCTAAAATTGTATCCTCTCCCCCAGATATCTTCTCCTCCTTGACGTACAGATATCTGGGGGTTTTTTCTTATTTTTCTTGAAGTACACTTTAGTCAAAAAGCTGTGCCCCCTGTCGTTCCTTTTTCAAGTGAAAGGTCAAAACTTAAACACAGGGTTTTCAACAATCTGGCCCAATTGTTGAATTAAGAGATACTTTTTACTCCACTAAATAAAATAGAAAAAAAGATAATGTTCTATATACATTTTGTATTTGATTTAGTAATCATAACATCACTTATCAGTAGTCCATATATCTAAGAATCCACAAAAATACCATCCAGATCAATTCTGGATGGTATTCATATTCACATAATCAAGTGTTATCGGAAGTGGCTTATCTTTTTTTGTATTCTTATTTATTCCAATTATGGAAAATTAATAAAATATTCTGTTCAATAATTAGTAAACAATTTACAATGATAATATCAAAGAACAAGGAGGTAATTTACATGAAAAACGTGAGGATTCAAACCGTACAAACATATAAGGGTGAAACACTTTCTTAAATGTAAACGCCGTACTCCCTTATATGTGTCGTTCCAAAAACACTAAAAAGGGGTAAATTATGAGTTTTCCAGTTAAAAAATTTTTCTCCTACTACAAACCGTATTTAAAGCTGTTTTTAACTATATTGGCATGCGCCTTAATCGTATCTTCAGTGTCCTTGGTGTTTCCTTTGCTTGTTCGGTATATTACGAAGGACGTTCTTGAAGGGGACTTGTCAACCGCGCTAAGTAAAGTGTTATGGATCGGCGGGCTAATGCTTGTCTTGGTCGCAGTTCAAAACATAGGGAACTACTTTGTGGACTATAAAGGTCATGAAGTAGGTGCGCGGATGGAAAGTGATATGCGTAGTGAGCTGTTTGCACACATGCAAAAGCTTTCTTTTAGTTTTTACGACAAGGAAAAGACAGGCCAGCTCATGTCTCGGATAACAAACGACCTGCTAATGATTTCTGAACTTTATCATCACGGTCCTGAAGATTATGTGAAATATATAGTTCGCTTTGTAGGAGCGTTTTTCATTTTATTCTTTATTAACGCTCCATTAACGATTGTCGTTTTCTGCTTTTTGCCAGTGTTAGGTGTCTTTTCTTTATATTTTAACAGGCTCGAGAATAGGGCATTAAGAAGAAACAAAGAACGAATAGGATATATAAACGCACAGGTAGAGGATAGTCTAGCAGGAATCCGCGTAGTAAAATCGTTCGCCAACGAGCACGTTGAAATCGAAAAGTTTAACCGGGAAAATAAACGGTTCCTTGATAGTAGAAAAAATTCTACAAGACAGAAGCGAACTTTTACAACGGAGTACAAACTTTTATCCAACTGATTACAATTACAGTGGTCATTTTTGGAAGTGCCAAAATCGTCAACAATACGTTAGATTTAGCGGATTTGATTACGTTTCTACTGTATGTAAATTTTATGATCGAGCCAATTCAAAAACTGACTCAAATGAATACGCTATTTCAAGAAGGAATCACCGGTTTTCAGCGCTTTATGGAAATCATGAATTTGAAGCCGGCAATCGAAAGTAATCCGAATGCAGTGACTCTGCAAGCAGTTCACGGTGAAGTTGAGTTTAAGCAGGTTTCCTTCCGTTACGAAGACCATTTGACCGATGTCCTGGTAAATATGTCACTTCAAATACACCCAGGGGAGTTCGTGGCGATAGTTGGTCCGTCCGGCATGGGGAAAACGACGTTATGCTCACTCATCCCTCGCTTTTATGATGTGACGGAGGGGGATGTGTTAGTAGACGGTATTAACGTTCGCCATATCGACCTACAGTCCTTAAGAAAAAGTATTGGAATAGTACAGCAAGATGTTTATCTCTTCGCAGGAACGGTAATGGAAAATATTCGATACGGCAATCCAGCAGCCAGTGATGAAGAAATAATGAATGCAGCCAAGCATGCAAATGCCCATGACTTTATCATGAACTTGCCAAACGGCTACCATTCCGAGATTGGACAACGAGGTGTTAAACTTTCTGGCGGTCAAAAACAAAGGGTAAGCATAGCTCGAGTTTTTTAAAGAATCCACCAATCCTCATTTTAGATGAGGCAACAAGCGCACTAGATAATGAGAGCGAAAACATCATCAAGGCATCGCTTGAACTGTTAGCAAAAGGGCGTACAACGATCGTAATTGCCCATCGTCTTTCCACTATTCGAAATGCCCAACGAATTATCGTAGTAACGAAGGATGGCATTGTGGAACAAGGTACACACGATGAGTTACTTGCAAACAATGGGGTGTATGCAAACCTGTACGCCAAGCAATTCGAATTAACATTATAATCTATTTACTGTCTCATTAAAAAATGTTTTAGACTATAGAAAAAAGTATTAGACTGAAAAGGTGTTTTCTGTACATGAAAGCACTTTTTGCTAACATAAAACCGAAATACCGCAAAACCTTTAAAAGTCCTTTCAGAAGTTACTGAAGGGACTTTCCGTTCACATAATCAGCGTTATTGGAAGTCATTTTAAAATTCTACATGTGGACTTTTTTCTTGTTCTTGCGAATAAACCACCACACCAAAGATAGAAGTAGTATGAGGAGCGGTATTGCCTGAATAAAGAAAAATCCTTTCAAAAAATCAAGTTCAGTACTATCTGGGGGATCTGTTGCCATTCCACCTATAAAAAAAGCCATTGGACTTGCAAGTATATTTATCCCTAAACCGATCATTACGAATGACAGATTTTTAGCCTTAATTTTTGGTGAATCAGCCTTGATAATTACGAATATTGCAGTGCCGAATATAAGAAACAGTATTCCATAAAATTCAATATAACCCATAATATATCCCATAATATCCCTCCATGACTTTAATTGTACCATCAGCAAGGACGTTTTTGTACAAATTTGGATGAATAGGATATTCATGTAAAGTTAACATAACGTAACATTATACGCAGTAAACACAGAGACTAATTCTATATTCAACAAGGATTAGACCTTTTTCTCTTTTAAAAGCTTTATGCAAGAATATATACCTTCTTGTTTTATTACGTATGTTTTCTCAGAATTGTTCTGATTTACCGTATAAAAATTGCATGGCTACTATAGGAATCAATTGGAAGACAGAAACTTTGCAACGCAATGTAGATGTCATAACTATGTTAAAGGGTGTGGAGATTAGCTTCACGAGTAAGATTTTATACCAAACTAAAGAAGCATCTGTCCATCAAGACAGATGCTTCTTTAGTTCCCTCATAGAGAGTGGAATTGTTTGATAACTTTATCTATTTTCGTTGAACTAAGAAAGATGTATATGTTAAAATGAAAAAATGACCACAGGGGAATATTGGTTTTATTTCTATAATTACCCAATATAATTTTATCAAAAAACAACTGTGTTTGTCAAACTTTTGGTCAAATTATTTTTGTCGATAAGGAGTGACAATATGGAACAGTATGAACAAGAATGGAAGAGAGAACAGCAACGAGTAGAGGAAGTAATAAAGAAAATTAAAGAGGAGATAGATGTTCTTCAGCAATATGTGAGTAGCGGAAAAAAAGAGGTAGTTAGTATTCGGAAAAACTTTTGGAGTGATGTAACCGTTAACTTTGATAATGCTGAAGAGGCCGTGGAAACTGCAGCAAGTATAAAGCAACAAGCAGAGTTGTTATCTGAAAGAGAGCGCAGTCATCATCATGCAGATAAGCAGCTTACGATGCTAAAACGGCTAGAGCAATCTCCGTATTTTGGGAGAATTGATTTTTAGAAGAAGGTGAAAGAAGTACTGATCAGATTTATCTTGGGATTCATTCTTTTTTTGATGAAAGCACAGAACAATTTCTTGTTTATGATTGGAGAGCACCTATATCCAGTCTATATTATGATTACTCGTTGGGAGCGGCCGTGTATAAGGTGCAAAATGAAATTATTACAGGAGAAATCACTTTAAAGAGACAATTCATCATTCGTAACAGTCAAATGGAGAGTATGTTTGATACAGGAGTAACGATTGGTGATGCATTATTACAAGAAGTGCTAGGGAAGAATGCGAATACACAAATGAAAAGTATCGTTGCTACGATTCAGAAAGAACAAAATCTAATTATTCGTAACGAAACGAGTCGTTTACTTATTGTGCAAGGAGCAGCAGGAAGCGGAAAAACATCTGCTGCATTGCAGCGTGTGGCTTATTTACTATATCGATATCGAAATACATTACATGCGGATCAAATTATTCTTTTTTCTCCTAATTCAATGTTTAATAGTTATATTTCGACTGTTCTTCCTGAATTAGGAGAAGAAAATATGAAACAGACAACATTTCAAGAATATTTAGAGGAGCATATAGATAAGAGTTTTGATGTAGAAGATCCGTTCACACAAATGGAATATGTACTTTCAGAGATAGAAGAACGAGAATACTCAGTACGTATGCAAGGAATTCGATATAAAGCAAGTGCACTTTTCGTGAAGGTTGTAGATAACTATGTGACGTATTTGAGACAAGATGGAATGATTTTTAAAGATGTTAAATTTCGCGGAAACTTATTAATGTCGAAGGAAGCAATAAAAGAGAAATTTTATTCTTTTCCTGTTTCTATGAGAATTCCTAATCGAATAAAGTTAATTTCTGAGTGGTTATTAAAAGAACTAAAGAAAAGAGAGCGGCTAGAACGAAAAGAACTTTGGGTTGAAGAAGAAATACAACTGTTAGATAAAGAAATGTATGCTAAAGTTCATAAGAAACTTCAACAAGAAAAACAGTATGGTGATAATACATTTGATGATTTTGAACGTGAACAACAAATGTTAGCTGCAATGATTGTGAACGCCCGCTTTAAACCACTTCGTAAACGTGTGAAGAGACTTCAATTCATTAATACGCCTGCAATTTATTTACAGTTGTTTACAGATTCGTTGTTTGCAAAGCAATTTACAGATAGTAATAGCCTACCACCAAATTGGAAAGAAATATGTGAAGAAACGGTAGAATGCATACAGCGCTTTTATATGGCATATGAGGATGCGACACCTTATTTATATATAAAAGATCAGCTGGAGGATTTACAAAGAAGTACATCTGTAGAGCATATATTTATTGATGAAGCTCAAGATTATTCAGATTTTCAATTTACCTTTTTAAAGCAATTATTTCCACATAGTAAAATGACGATACTTGGTGATTTTAATCAAACAATACATGCACATGCGACTGAAAATGGATTTTCGCAATTATATGCTTTATATGGAGAAGAAAAAAGTGAACGCATTGAACTTACACGTAGTTATCGTTCGACGAAACAAATTATTGAATTTACGCGGCAACTTATTTCAGGCGGAGATTCTATTGAACCTTTTCAACGTGAGGGAAGCAAACCAGTTATAACAGTAGTAGACACCGAAGAGGAACTGCATCAGAAAATTGTAAATCGCATTAAATATTTGAAAGAAAATGGTCACAAAACGATAGCAGTTATTTGTAAAACTGCTCAAGAAAGTAAAGCAGCATATGACATACTGCAGCAATATATACAAATTTACCTTATCGAAAAAGAAACAGCTTCGTTTGATTCAGGGATACTTATTGTACCTTCTTATTTAGCGAAAGGTGTAGAGTTTGATGCGGTTATTATTTACAACGCTTCATATAAACAATATAGAAAAGAAAGTGAACGTAAACTTTTCTATACAGCTTGTACACGTGCTATGCACGAGTTATATATTTATTATATAAATGAAATAAGCCCGTTTTTATCAACAGTTGAGGCAAATACTTATACGCAAGATAAATAAACCACATAAACAGAGGTCATGATTTATAGCATGATCTCTGTTTAGCTTCCATTTTTATCCCGCATTAACGGGCAGTAAGACCCCCACTTCAAGATGCAAAGATAAACGAGGAAGGTAGGTGGGGGATAACTGTCCGTAAAAGACCGATTGGTTCAACTAACCATCAGTGGGGGATAAAAAAACCCCACTGATGGAAGTTTCACTTTATATGACAGCGGAACAGTTACATTGTGTTTCATTCATAACAAATGGCGTGTTTTTGTTGGATTAAATTTCCGCACATAAGACATAATAATAGGTAAGAAATTCCGATTAGAGTAAAAAATCGCGGTGTCAACTGCTGGTATAGGATGATTAAAATGTGGAAAATGATTGTTTCCTATCTTCCAGAGTGGAAAGTTTTCGGGCAAGCTTTTATCGTATTTTTCATTCCGTATGTAATTTCAAAAATTTTTAGTTGGATTCATTCGTTAGAGGATGAGGAATGAAATGGATTGTTATATTGAAGAGCAAATATCAGATGTAGTGAATACTTTTGCAATGAAAAATTTGTCCTTCTTTTTGAAAAATAAATTTGTACGGAGTGATATGGAAAATCAAACCATGTCCTCGCTATTGTATATGAGGCCTAACCTTCCATATCAACAATCGGGTTTATCATCGTATTGAACGTATGTACATACATTGATTTCTGGAAATTTAGACAACAATGCTACATATGGAAATTCACGAGGATACACTCCCTCCATAACAAATACAGCCACTCCTAACCAAGCATATCCATTAAGGGTGTCAATTTGTAAGGAAGAAGGAGTATGTGGCCGTAAAGTTTCACCTGGAATAGGGCAGTGATTGATTTCATTCATTAAATTCATAAAATGATCTCCTTTATTTATATATATCTAGTTTGAGTTGAAAGAATGAAATAGCCCAATTTTTTACCCCGCATTAACGAGAAGTAAGATCCCGATATAAGATTCTAAGAAAAAAATAGATAGATGGGAATAACTGCTGTCATGAGCCCGATTAGTTGAACTTTATCTGTGTCGCTAATTTTTTGTTTTGATGAATATGATTTTAGATGTGCTTAAAGCGAGCGTTACCATCCTCATTTCTTCCACCATCAATAGAAATAAGAGCAACTTTTATACCAATTTCAATATCTTCTCCTAATCTATTCTTCTAATCTATTCTCCTGCGAAGATTTTAATCCAAACGGATACTCCAAATATTAGATATTTTTAAACGCTTAACTCAATTAATTAAATGAACGCGTTTATCAATCTTCGTAAAAACATAGACATTTCTTCTAGCTTGAACTTGACTTCGCTATTGCAATAGCTTTTATCCAATGAAGAATTGATTATATGTAATAACATAAATTTCTTTTTTTAGGAAATGATTATAGTTGTGAACTGTTTAATTTACACGATTGAATACTATAGAAAGCATGGTACTAGGTTGCTGGATGTACATTAAGTTTTCAAAGAGAAAGAGTGATGGGAATGAGTGAGCAGAAATCAAAGATCAAACAAATGAAGAAAACAACCAATACATATGAAGATAAGCAGGAAGTTAGGTCTTTTCAGGACTCAACAGAACATTTTACAGGCGATTTCACCGCAGATTTGGAACTTGTAAAGAAAGAAATTAGTTATAACTCAGATGTACACTTTCGTGAGTTTAACATTGGGCGTACAGGTATTCAGGCGGCAATCATTTTTGTGGACGGTCTGTCGGACAAAGAGCTTATCGACACACACATTATGAAATCATTGATGCTTGATTTTTATGAAGAATACAAACAGGATTCATCTTATATGAAAGGTACAGTTTCAAAAAAGTTTATTAAAGAACAAATCCTTCCCATTAGTGAAGTAAAAGAAGTTCATGATATAAAAGATTTAATGTCAAAAGTGTTGACAGGTTCAACGGCACTTTTGATTGATGGATCATTAGGTGTATTAATTCTTGATACAATAAAAGGGAGAACGCGGAATATCGAAGAACCGATATCAGAAGTATCGGTTAGAGGTCCACGAGTAGGTTTCACAGAAATTTTAAGCGATAATACCGCTCTTTTGCGACGTCATGGTGAAAATGAAGGCCTATCATTAATAAAGTTCCAAGTAGGAAAGCGGGCAAAAAAAGAACTAGCCGTTGTTTATATGAAAGAAATTGCTGACTCGGCATTAGTAGAAGAAGTTAAGAGGAAAATTCAGAAAATTGATATTGATAATGTACTGGAATCAGGCTATGTAGAGCAGCTCATCGAAGATAATTATTTCAGTCCTTTTGCGCAAGCGCAGACTACGGAGCGTCCTGATCGCGTCATCGCCGCACTAATGGAAGGTCGGGTTGCGATTTTATTGGACGGGACACCTTTTGTTCTGATCGTTCCAGTTACATTTAGTATGATGATGCAATCGCCCGAAGATTATTATGAACGTTGGATTCCCGGCACGCTCATCCGCCTATTACGTTTTGGAGCAGCAATCATTTCTCTTTTTACACCTGCCTTGTATATTTCCTTTATCTCGTTTCACCCTGGATTGATTCCGACCAAGCTAGCCGTTTCCATCATAGGAGGACGGGAAGGTGTGCCGTTTCCTGCAATTATAGAAGCATTGCTTATGGAAGTAGCCATCGAAATTTTACGGGAAGCCGGACTGCGTTTACCAAAACCAATTGGCTCGGCGATGGGGATCGTCGGCGGACTAATCATTGGACAGGCTGCCGTAGAGGCAGGGATTGTTAGTCCCATGATGGTAATCGTAGTAGCTGCAACTGCCATTTCCTCATTTGCTCTCACACCTTATAGTACAGCGATTCCGCTGCGCTTTCTTCGCTTTGTAGGCATGTTTTGTGCTGCCATTTTTGGATTGTACGGGGTCATTCTGTTTTTCCTTTTCTTATGCAGTCATTTGGTGAAGCTGAAGAGTTTTGGTGTACCCTATGTCAGTCCCGCTGTTCCTTATCGAGTAAGTGATTGGAAAGACTTTTTGGTTCGCATGCCATTTCAAATGATGAAACGTCGTCCGAAGATGCTAAATCCGAAAGACCCAATACGAAAAGGATAGCTTACTTTAAAAAGGAAGTGACCAGTGATGATTACTAAACCTAAAGATCAAATTAAGACGTCACAAGCAGCTGTTATTCTTATCAATTATATACTTGCAGCAGGCATTCTCACCTTACCTAGAGCAGCTGGGGAGAAAGTGAAGACACCAGATGTTTGGATAACTGTTATTTTAGGCGGGATGATTGCGATGGTTGCAGGATTGATAATGGTGAAATTAAGCCAACAGTTTCCCGAAAAAACATTTTATCAATACAGTCAAGACATTGTAGGGAAATGGGTCGGCGGGTTATTGAGTCTATTTATAATAGGTTACTTTTTTAGCCTTTCCTCATTTGAAGTTAGAGTGCTAGAAGAAGTAACGAGTTTTTTTACTGGAAGGCACCCCTGGCTGGGTTATTATCATGACATTTATGTGGGTGAGTCTATATTTGATGTTGGGCGGCATAAACCCAATGGCTCGTCTGTTTGAAATTATATTCCCCATTACGGTCTTCCTTTTTTTGCTGACTGCCTTCATGAGTATTGGAATATTTGAGATAGATAATCTTCGTCCGGTATTAGGATTAGGAATTATGCCAGTTCTAAAAGGGATAAAAACAACAACTCTTGCATATTCAGGATTTGAGATTATGTTGCTCCTTTTGGCGTTCATGCATGAGCCAAACAAGGCCGGAAAGGTTGTTTTAGTCGGAACTCTCATTCCCTTAATTTTTTATGTTATTACCGTTGTGATGGTTATCGGAGCGTTTTCCCTGGATGGAGTGATAACGAGAACATGGCCAACGATTGATCTCATGCGAAGTTTTGAAATCCCTGGCTTAATATTTGAACGTTTTGAATCTTTATTACTTGTAATATGGATTATGCAAATCTTTTCAACCTTTACAATCTGCTATTATGCTGCTGCTTTGGGGCTGGCTCAACTCTTTAAAAAGAACATTCATTCGTTTATGTATGGGTTACTTCCGTTTGTTTACATCATTTCCATAACTCCCAAAAATACCAATGATCTATTTAAATTCGGGGATATGATTGGTAATGCTGCTTTGGTATTATTCGGTGTATTGCCATTGCTTCTTCTTATAATCTTCAGATGGAGGAAGAGAAAGAATGAAACAAAGTCTTAATCATGTGCGGTTCCTCCTGATTTTACCCTTGGTTCTTTTACTTCTGTCTCTTACAGGATGCTGGAGCAGCCATGAAATTGAAGAGTTGGGCTTCGAGGTAGGTTTGGCATTTGATAAAGGAAAGGAGTCGACTGTCGAGAAAAAATTTCAAAAACAAGGCGGAGGGTATGCAAAGAAGAATATTATAACATCGACCTATCAATTTGTTGAACCGCAATCATCAAGTGGAGGAGGAAAGGGCGGCTCATCGCAACAAAAAGCTTACAAGAATGTTTCTGAAACCGGAGATTCTCTCCACCAAATGATTCGTGAAGTTTCATTAAGAAGAGATCGTCCTATAATTTTTCACCACACGAAAGTGATTGTTATTAGTGCAGATCTCGCACGCACGTATAGTTTGAAAAAGTTACTTGATGTTTATCTTCGTGATAATGAGATTCGACCAAGCTGCCTCATGTTAATTAGCAAGGGGCGAGCTAGCAAGACGCTAGAAACAGATGAACCAGGAGAAATTCCGGCGTTTCGTTTATTTGGAATTGCAGATAATCAATATAGGACATCAAGAATTTTACCTGCTGTTCCGCTTGCTAAATTACCAGGCAAGATGCAATCCGAATCCAGTTTTCTTTTGCAAAATGTGCTTTCGTCAGATGGGGAAGTAAAATTTTCAGGAGCTGCGATAATCAAAGGAAAGACAAAAAAACTGCGCGGCTTTTTGAGTGAAAAGGAATTGGAAGGCTTAACATGGATATCTGGGAAGGGGAAAGGTGGTTTGGTGAAAGGCGTTGATAAAAAGACAGGACAAGTGATCATGTATGAGGTCGCGGCTATGAAAAGTACGATTACCCCTCACGTTAAAGGAAACAAAATTTCTTTTGATGTAAAAATGGAATCAGAGGGACGAATATCTGAAAACTGGGTCGTTTCAGGGAATCCTTTTAAAAATGAGTTTCTAAAAAGGGCAGAGAAAGCTGCTGAGCAAGAAGTAGATCGGCTAGTGAAGCATACATTAGAAAAAATTCAAAAGGAATATCAAGTTGACGTTGCCGGCTTCGGCAACAGATTAAGAATTGAGTATCCTAAAACATGGGAAAAAGTTAAAAAAGATTGGGATGAAACATTTAGTGAGGTTCCAATCAAATACAGCGTAAAATTAACTATTCAGAATTATGGTGCAAAAGGGTCGTAAATTCTTCCTCCTTATCGGCTTTACAGTCTGATTGAAGAGGGGATATTCTTTTGAAATATGTTAAAAATAAGTTTTAAAAAACAGAAAAGAACAGTGAGTTTAAACATCACTGTTCTAACTTTTGTAAATCGGGATTTTGGCTCTATTGTTACTCAGACTCCATATACACTAACAATTTATCTACGTTGACAATTGTCGTTCCATTTACAGCGGCATGACCTTTTCCGAGAATAAATCCACGTTTATTTCGAATAACTTCATAATATAGGTCTAATCGATCACCAGGCTGAGCAGATCCTAAAAATTCTACTCCTTCTAGTGATGAGAGAAATCCTAACCCAACAGTATTTTCCAGGCTGACAAATGCTCCGAGTTGTGCAATTGCTTCAATAATTAACATGTGTGGCATTATCGTTTGTGATTCTGTTATAAACCATTCATTGCAACTTACATTTTTATAACCTTTTACCCACTTGCCAGATTCCATTTCAACGATATGATCAACCATTAAAAAAGGATATCGGTGCGGCAGTACACTTTGAATGTTAACTTTGTTCATGCGTTACCTCCTGATTATATATTATAATTGCAGTTTTTAAGTAAACATAAGAGGGGGAACTGTATCAGTTATGGCATGTGTTCTTTTATTTTATAAAAAATAAACCCCTGCTTTTAAAAAAGAGCAGGGAAGGTAATTAATTTCTTACTAAATCGGCTGCACCCTCACTAGAAAAAATACCACTATTTTTAATGTTGTTAACTACTTGTTTTAACTTTTCTTCATTTTGAACAAGGGCAATGCGAACAAAGCCTTCTCCATGCGGGCCAAATGCATGACCAGGTGTAACAACGACATTGGCACGATCAATTAATGCGTATGCAAATTCTAAAGAAGTCCATCCTTTTGGAATTTCTGCCCATATGAACATACTTCCAGCCGGTTTTTCAACATGCCAGCCTGCTTCGGCTAGGCCATCAATAAATGTATCTCTTCGTTTTTGATAGATCGCCCGGTTTGTTGCGCAATATGAAGCACCTTCTCGCAAAGCAACAGTTGCAGCTTTTTGAATCGGAAGAAAGACACCGTAATCGATGTTTGATTTAAATTGCTTAAGTGTTTCTACAATCTCTTTATTTCCAATCATATAGCCAATACGACTACCAGCTAAGCTATAACTTTTAGATAGAGAGTTGATTTCGACACCAACATCTTTTGAATCCGGAACGGATAGGAAGCTAATAGGCTTTTGTCCATCATAATAAAATTCAGAGTAAGCAAAGTCATGAACGACGATAATATTGTATTCTTTTGCAAAAGCAATAACATCAGTAAAAAATGATTCTGTTGCCATTGCCGGTACAGGATTACCAGGAAAGTTTAATATCATCATTTTTGCTTTTTCGGCAACTTCTTTCGGAATCGTATGTAAATCAGGAAGAAAAGCATTTTCTTTTTTTAATGGCATAAAATACGGAGTTGCACCTGCCATTGCAAGTCCTGTTGCATATGCCGTATAACCTGGATCTGGAACAAGGATAATATCATCTGGATTAGCAAAAGCCATCGGTAAATGAACAAGTCCGTCTTGTGATCCCATTAATAATAATACTTCGTTATCAGCATTTAAAGCGACATGGTGATTAATCTCATAATATTCTGTCACAGCATTGTGAAATTCTTGTGTACCTGTCAATGTATATCCATAATTCTTTTTTTCATTTGTTGCACTTACTAGTGCTTCTCGTACAATATCAGCCGGAGGCATATCTGGATTTCCGATACTTAAATCAATAATTTCATGACCTTCTGCAATTTTTTCTTTTTTATAGGCTGCTAATTCACTAAAAATTGAGGATTGGAATGCTTTCATTCTTGTTGCTAGCGTGTACTTCATGTATAACCCCTCCTAAAAAATACTACTGTTTTCATTAAACTTTGTTTTTAGTATTCATATTCTTTTACTTTTCTGAAAACACACATATTTACATTTTAACATTTTTTTACGAAAATACAAAACTAGCAATTAAAACTAAATTTCATTCACTGTATTATTTTTATAAATAATAATAAAAATAATAATATAACCCCTTTAAAATTTACACTAGAATGTGGATTCCTTATTTGGATATAAAATTCAAAAAGTAAGGTCACTTCAAAAAAATCATTAAACACACCTATTACAATTTTTTCATAACATTCATTACTCCTAATAACTAAATTTCACAAATCAGGAAACAATAGAAAATGTATATTCACAAAAGGAGAAATAAACATGAAGCAAATTCCTATTGGTGTATCAAATCGGCATATTCATGTGACAAAGGAAGACTTGGAAAAACTTTTTGGAAATGGCTATGAGTTAACAGTAGCAAAAGAACTTTCTCAGCCAGGAGAATTCGCCGCAGCAGAAACAGTTACCGTCAAAACTGAGAAATCAGAAATTGCGAAAGTACGAATTCTTGGGCCAGTTCGCAAATTTACACAAGTGGAGATTTCAAAAACAGATGCACGGAAGCTTGGAATTAATGCTCCCATTCGTTCATCAGGAAATATCGATGGAACACCTGGTATTACCGTAATCGGTCCGAATGGTAAAATTCAAATTGATAAAGGGGTAATTGTTGCTGAGCGGCACGTTCATATGACATCAGAAGATGCGGAACATTTTCGAGTGAAAGATGGGCAATATGTGAGTATTAAAGTAGGTGGAGATCGAGCACTAATTTTTGATCAAGTATTAGTTCGTGTGAAAGATACATTTGCACTAGATATGCATATTGATACGGATGAAGCGAACAGTGGTGATATTAAGACAGGTGACTTTGGTGAACTACTTTCATAATAATGAAAGCCATCTCTAACATGAGATGGCTCTTACATATTTGTTGTTTGTGAAGTATTTTTACTCGGTTGTTTTTGCTGTGATAATGAAACTAAAATAATAAGTAGAGAAATGACACCGAAAATAAGTACCATATATTGCAATCCGATTGTATCTAAGAAGAAACCCGTTCCGAGTAAGACAATTTGGAACATTACACGCTCAAACATATTACGGAATGAAAATATACGCCCATGGTAGCTTTTATCAATTTTCGTCTGGAAAATCGTTGACATAACAGGAAAGAAGCAGCCAACACTAAATCCAAACATACCGAAAGATACAAGTGTCATCCATTTTATATCACTAAAAAAGAGAGATAAGTGAGAGAAAGCAATACAAAATGAAAAGATATACAGTAACTTATATGATGAAACGTGTTCTGATAAACGTTTAATTACAAATGCACCAAGCATAAACGATAAACCTTCAATTGTATAAATAAATCCTTTAATTGTTGTATCATGCTGCATTTCACTAATATTAATAACCATTAAATTAAAGCCACCGATAAATAATAGCGGAATAATACTTAAAATTAGAGCGCGAAATGCAATAGGGACTTCTTTCAAGATGTGAAACACTTCTATAAAACTTGTATTTTGTGATTTCTTTTCATTCGTTATATCTGTTTTCGTATCTTCAAAGTTTAATAAAAAAGTAAAAAAGAATAATAGTGCGTAAGCAGCCATTGAAAAAGCATACATATATTTTAAACTCATTACAACAAGAAGGACTCCGCCCAGCGAGGTACCGACAATACGAGCGATTGTTCCGATGTTCATATGAATTCCATTCATTTGTAATAATTCATGTTCCTGAACAATAAGTGGGATAACAGATTGTAGTGCAGGGAAATAAAAGGCTGCAGAAATTTGAATGGCGATCATAAATAAAATCATAAATAAAATACTCTCGTAATGAATAGCGAAAAACATAAAAATAACACTTAATACACGACCAAATCCTGCATATAGAAGTACTTTTTTCTTAGAATATTGGTCAATAAACCTTCCTGCCATGGGACCAACAAGGACTCCGGCTAATAATCCAATAAACATAATAACGGATTTCATAAAATCAGATGGAACATGCTTTTGCATGAATTCTAGGTTACCTAGAATTCCAAGCCATAAACCTACCCCAGCAATAAATTCACCAGTTAGAACTATCCATACGTTTTTATTACGCCACATAGAATAACCTCTCAGTCTTTAATAGTAGTGAAACTCGTATATAAAACCTCCTTTTTCCATTTCATCTTATAACTGTATATTTTGAGTTAGGGTATATATTAAGGGTTTGAAAGAAGAATTTCAAATTTTTTGATTTATAAATTTTTCGTTACAAATGGACAGATTAAAATAGATTTATTTAACTATTAATATATAAAACTAACAGGGAAATAAGGATATAAAGGCGTATATAAATACGATGAATGTATACATGGGAGGACTAGATGTGATAAATAAAAATTAGTTTCTGCAGGACTTTAAAACTGTTCATATAACTTTATGAAGGAAAAGGGGATTAAAGGGGCTGATGTAAATGAATAATGAAAAGTTAGTTGTGAACCAATTTGGTCAAAATGCTGCGAAATATGTAACGAGTCAAATTCATGCAAAGGGAACGGATTTACAATTTCTCATTGAAAACGTTAGAAACAATAAGAATGATCGCCTTCTTGATATTGCGACCGGTGGAGGACACGTTGTAAATGCATTAGCTTCTTTATTTCAAGATGTCGTTGCATTTGATTTGACGGAGAACATGCTAGAGAAAGCAGAACAATTTATTCGTTCAAATGGACATACAAATGTTTCATTTGTACAAGGGAACGCAGAAAAATTACCATTTCCAAATGAATCGTTTGATACCATTACGTGCCGCATTGCTGCACATCATTTTACCAACATTGATCGATTCGTTACGGAAGTACATCGAACATTAGAAAAACATGGTCTGTTTCTCCTTATTGATAATGTTGCTCCAGAAGTTGAAGAATACGATGTTTTTTATAATTTTTTAGAGAAAAAGCGTGATCCAAGTCACCAACGTGCTTATAAAAAGACAGAATGGATATCGTTATTAGAACGAAATGGTTTACAGGTACAATCATATACCACTTTTGATAAAGAATTTAAGTTTGAATGGTGGTGTGATATGATGAATGTTCCTAAAAATGAAAGAGATGAATTAACACACTATATGATAAAAGCTCCTAAAGAAATACAAGAATGGTTTCATATCACGATAGAAAAGAATGAAATACAGTCTTTTTATACAGAAATGACTTTGTTCGTTGCTAGAAAATCATCTACCTTAAAAAGATAATTCATACTTGCGGGATTTGTAGTAGTCGATATACTTGGTAGAGTAAAACATATATAGTAAGGAGCAACAATGATGATTCGTGTACGTATTGAAGGAACAGAAGCTGAAGTTATGCAATTTTTAAAAGATATGCCTGAGGTACCTGGATATGAAAAAACACATTCTCGTGAACCACGGAAAGGAAATAATCCGAAGTATACAAATAGCAAGAGTGTTTTAGCGTATTTAACATATAAGCAAAAAGAACAAATAAAATAATAGACTACAAAATAACCAAGCCAATTTAGGATTGGTTATTTTATTTTGCATGAGAAAGAGAAAAACTATACTTATAGCTTATTAACTTGATGAATAGCCCATGAGAGCATAAATGCAACATGTTCATGTGTAAATACTGACCTGTTATAAAAATGGTTTAGACTGAGCAGCGTTGGTCTAATTTGATTTCCCTATTTTTTTATTAAAATAAAGTACTAGACTAAATAGTAGATATACGATTTTTATACGGGCAATAAGGACGATTGAACTTACAAAGAACCACCTATAAGCTTGATTATGTGAACAAGCCCCCCTCCAGACCGCTTAGCTGGAGGGCATTTTTATAAGCTTCTAGTTACATTGACTGCCGATAACTCATGTTATGCCAACTTCACATGTAGACGTTATATAAATAAAATCTTTAATTGCTCCTTATATAATTATGGTATATATGGTATTTTTTACAAATAAAGTAAATGTGTGATTAATAATGAAAAAATTAAGAAAGCGGAGAGTGAAACATGAAAAGCAGTAAACGAATTTGAAGTCTAGATATTTTACGAGGATTAGCAATTTTAGGGACCTTAGGAACAAATATTTGGATCTTTGCACATTTAGGAGATTTGAATTATATATTTACCTTTACTCATAACAAGTGGTGGTTATCAGGTGACGCCTTTTTACGAACTTTATTTTTAGCTTTAATTAATGGCAAATTGCTTGGCTTATTAGCCATCATGTTTGGCATTGGGTTGGAATTAAAATACCAGCAATCGCAACGGTTGAACCGTCCTTGGCCAGGAATATACATATGGATCTCCTTAATTCTACTTCTCGAAGGATTTCTGCACTTTACCTTGGTGCTGGAATACGACATTTTGATGTCTTATGCAATGACCGCGATTATTGTCTCTCTTATCGTCAAAGTAGGAGAAAAAACGATGCGAATAACGATGATCAGTGCTGCAGTGATTCATGCCTTCTTTATATTAATTGTTTGCTTAGGTGTACTGGGACATCAAGTAAATAGTGAGTCATTTGCAGTACCTCAAGAAGTCACTAAGCTTTATCAAAGTGGATCTTGGTTGGAACAGGTTCAATATCGACTTAGCCATTTTTGGGATTTGCGGACAGAAGCAATCTTTGTTATTCCCTTTAATATTTTTCTATTTTTAACAGGTGTTCTGCTGATGAGGAAAGGAGCTTTTGCGAACGATGATAATGGACGGAACATTCGCAAAAAGATGATGAAGATCGGACTGTCTCTTGGTTTACCTCTAAACTTATTGCTGTTTATTCCCGGAGGTTATTTTGATTTTCCAGTAAGGTATGTATTTGCTCCGATTCTGTCGATTGGATACATGGGGGCAATCAGCTTGTTGGTTGAAAAATTCCATTCCTTTTCATTATGGAGCTTCCTAGAAAGAGCAGGTAAGATGTCCTTGAGCTGCTATGTATTACAAAATATTTTGTGTTCAGTTCTGTTTTATGGTTGGGGCTTGGGGTTTGGTGGAAACCCCAACTCGTTTACGGTCATTTCTGTTTGGATATTAATCTGTTTGCTGCAGTTACTCTTTGCTACTTTATGGTTAGGTTACTTTACCATGGGGCCGATGGAAACAGCACGCAAGCATCTAGCTAACTTACTAATAAGAGAAAAAACAAGGAAGCAGCAGGACATATCTCGATTCTGATTACCAGGACAGGAGGTGAGTCATATTTTAATTGCCAATATTCAGTCTCTTTGATGCGTCGAATACACCTTTTTGACAAAGGGCTTTAAAGCATGAGTAACAAAAAAGAGAGGGAAACCAAATGAAAAAGATTACAACAGAAGATTTTAGTTCGTCAGAAAATATGAAGGATGTTGTTGGCTTTTATAAAAAACTAACGGAACAACAAGAGCCGCTTATCCGTCTAGATGATTATTATGGAATGGGACCAGCCTGGCTTGCGATTCACCGTGAGGATACAGTAGCTATTCTCAAAGATCCTCGGTTTATTCGAGATGTGCGAAAGCTACAGCCTACACAAGATCAACCAGATTTAGAAGATCGATCTGAGAAGTGGGAATGGAGTATAAATTTCCCAAATATGCTGGAGTCTGATCCACCTGATCATACTCGTTTGCGCAGGTTAACAGCCAAAGCTTTTACCCCTCAAATGATCGCGAATCTAGAACCTCGTATTCAACAGATTACAGATGAATTATTGGATGCAGTACAGAAAAAAGGGAAGATGGATCTTATTGCAGATTTTGCTTTTCCACTTCCATTTCGGGTTATTGCTGAGATGTTAGGAATACCTGTTTTGTATCAAGAGAAAATTTATGATTTGTGGGTGAGCATAAAGGCAGATCCTAATCAAGACCATCATGCGTGGATCAAAGAGTATTACTCATGCATCCGAGCAACATTGGAAGAAAAACGAAAACATCCAACGGAAGGTGTGATCAGCTCCCTGATACACGCACACGATCAAGAGGATAAACTGAGTGAACCCGAACTGCTCGCTACTGTCCAATTACTCATTACTGCTGGACATGAGACCACAACAAATTTGATTGGAAATGGTATGGTTGCTTTGCAGAAACATCCCGAACAATTAGCTTTGTTGCGTAGTAATCCTTCTTTGCTACCGAATGCTATCGAAGAGCTACTTCGCTATGCTGGACCGCTCATGATCAGCTGGCGTTTTGCAAGTGAAGATATAACGATGCATGGGAAAAACATCCGAAAAGGTGAAATGGTTCTATTCTCTCTTGGCACTGCGAATCTTGATCCAAAACAGTTTTCCAATCCTGAAGTATTCGATATTACGAGAAGAGAAAACGATCATCTTGCCTTCGGCAATGGTATTCATCACTGTTTGGGTGCACCGCTTGCAAGATTGGAAGCAAAAGTTGCCTTTGGTACTTTGCTTAGACGCTTCCCAGATTTAAAATTGGCGATTGATCCAGATGAATTGATTTATAACCATAATGGAGTGGTACGTTACATCGCTAGTATTCCAATGATTTTCTAACCTTCGGTGGTATGTTGTTGTGTATCCTACACGGCTTTCCGCCTATTTACCGATGTGCAACGGGGCATATTGGAGCGGTTTCACACCATGCCGATTTCACGTTCCACTTTACTGTGGGGGCTTGGCTGACATCGCTGGTATCCAACGCCATATCGGTTGTCGTCATCATTTTCGTAGCATTAATTATGGGTTTTCATTCGTCGGCGGGGCCACTGCCATGGCTTGCAGTAGTCGGCATACTCGCGCTGTTTACGCTGGCATTAACTTGGGTCGCGGCGATTGCCGGACTCTCCGCAAAATCGGTGGATGGCGCAAGCGCCTTTTCCTACCCGATTATCTTCCTGCCGTTTATCAGCTCGGCGTTTGTGCCGACCGAGTCGATGCCGACTGTCGTTCGCGCCTTTGCAGAGAAGCAACCGGTAACCTCGATAGTGGAATCCATTCGTGCGTTGTTGTCAAGTCAGCCAGTGGGTAATGATATATGGATTACTCTTGCGTGGTGCATTGGGATTATGATAGTGGCTTATATCTTTGCAATGAGGGCGTATAAAAAGCGGGTATGAAGAATGTGATGGAAAATATAAATTTAGCAGAGGTACAGCTACAGAGAGGAAAAATTGTGAATTTTTTCACTTAAACTAACGGGGGCGTTAGCTTAATAAGCCAAATTAAAAAATCGGTTCCTAAACATAAAAGGAATCGATTTTTTTCTATGCTGTAATTTGCTTAGCGTTGTAAATCCGCATTTTTCTGACGCTACCCCCATGTGTGATTTCCTAGCGAGAAGTCACTACAAATAACGCTGATTATGTGAATGGAAAGTTCCTTCATTACTTTTGAAGATTTTACGATACTTTATGTTAGCAAAAAGTGCTTTCATGTACAGACAACACCTTTTCAGTCTACAACTATTTTTTAGCAGCCTAATACTTTTTCTATAGTTTAAAACATTTTTTTAATGAAACAAATAAAACGAACACAGAATGCATAAAAGACATATATTATTTTGAAAAGAAAACAACTTCTGTTTGGAATAGGTAAAGGATGTTTATCATGCTTGAAATGAGTTACCAAGGGTTAACAGGTGAAGTAATTACAAGATATGATCGAGAATATGAAGAAGCTAGACAAGAGTGGAATCAAGCAATTCAAAAATTCCCTTTAGTTATTGTGTATTGT
Organism: Bacillus sp. EA-CB0995; assembly: GCF_055814245.1. NCBI lineage: Bacteria > Bacillati > Bacillota > Bacilli > Caryophanales > Bacillaceae > Bacillus > Bacillus sp. EA-CB0995. The sequence continues at coordinate 2,462,641 of NZ_CP169269.1, forward strand.
TATACAAAATGGGATGTGAGTAATGCGATTATTTGGGCAAGAAAAAATTGCATAGAAATCCGGATTCGATCAGGTGGACATCATTATGAAGGATATTCTATTGGAAATCGTGTTCTTGTTATTGATATAAGTAGAATGCATCGCATGCAATTGAATGAGAATAAGCATACGTTAAAAGTGCAAGGCGGAGTAAAGAATAAGCAAGTCTATGATTTTATTTCTGCGAAAGGGTATCCATTTCCTGGGGGGACTTGTCCGACTGTAGGGATAAGTGGGTACACATTAGGAGGCGGATGGGGATATTTGAGCAGATACCTTGGACTTGGATGTGATAGTTTACTAGAACTGGAATTAATAGATTATACAGGGAGATTGATTATTGCAAACGAAAAGTCTCATAAAGATTTATTTTGGGCAGGCTGCGGAGCTGGTGGTGGGAACTTTGGTGTTGTTGTATCCATGACATTTAAACTTCCAGCAAAAATAGATAAGGTAACTTTAGTTGAAATATATTGGCCAGATGCTTTATTAGAAACGCACAGAGAATTTCTGTATAAATGGCAAGAGTGGATAATTAATCTAGATAACAGAATTACGCTTGGTGCCAGTATATATAATTCAGAAACTGAGGAAATGGCGATTTATGGACGAGGAATATTTTATGGTAAGCCAGAAGAAGCAGAAGAAATTTTACAAATGTTAATCAACATAGACGGCGTAAGAATGAATTTAGAATATATAACATTTTTTGAAGCTATTACAAAGTTACAATCATCTTATCCGGAATCAGAGATGTTTAAGTCTACAGGAAGATTTGTGTATCAGGATTATGATGAACAGGAGATTAATGCCATTGTTGACCTCATTCAAGAGAGAGCAGCAGGAAGTATTTTTGCAGCAGTAAGTCTATATGCACTTGGTGGAAAAGTAAAAGAGGTGCCTAAAGAAGCAACAGCATTTTATTATCGAGATGCCAAGTATATAATGGGGATTCAAACTATATGGGAGGATGCAAAATTTGCAAAAGATAATATCAAATGGATGGAACAGAGTTTTAAATATATAGAATCAATAACAGAAGGATCATTTGTGAACTTCCCTTATAGTGGTTTGAAAGATTATGAAGAAGCTTACTATGGCAGCAATGCTAAGAAATTACGGAAAGTGAAAGAGAAATATGATCCGTTAAATGTATTCTCGTTTCCACAGGGAGTAACGGAATGTCATTAATAATGATTTAAAACAGAGTTTTCGTTCCAAAAAGTATGTTCAAAAGTCAATATACTAACTATGTAATTTCGTAAAGAAATAGCGACTTCAGTGCATAGTTCTATAAGAATGTAGCATAACTAATGATAAATAATTCCGCATTTGTATCATGTATAACTATATTTACTGTTATAAGGAGGAAATAACTTCATGTCATTCATATGGTCATTAATTGTTGGTGGCATTTTAGGATGGTTTGGTGGCTTACTTATTGGAAAAGATATCCCTGGTGGTATTATTGGTAATATAATTGCCGGCATCATCGGCTCTTGGATTGGTACAGCTTTATTTGGAAAATTTGGTCCAGTTATTGGTGGTTTTTACATTGTACCAGCTTTAATTGGTGCTCTTATACTTATCTTTATCGCTAGCTTTATACTTCGCATGATAAAAAAATAAAACAAAAGGATTGTTTACTTTCGTAAACAGTCCTTTTTCGTTAATTTTGTGTAATGTTAATAAATCTGTTATGCTAGGGATATACCATTTGGAGGTGTCAACATGAAAAAATTTACAGTTAATTTTCATCAAGAAGATAATGCACAAGCAACAACTGTTTATAAGTTAAATGAAGATGACTTTAACAAAGCAACAGAAGGCGGAACTCGTCATCTGTTTGATTTAGATACAAATGTTGGCTTTTTTGTATTCTTTGATGCAGAAGATGCAGAAGGTAATGAGCAATATTTAACGCTCCAATATGAAGGTGATCAAGAAGAACCAATCGCTTGCTACGGTTTCGATTTAAAGATATTTTATGAATTTGTAGCACTGTATTTAAATGATCTTGAATTCCAAGGTGAAACAGATGAAGAAGAGGAAGAATACGGTCCAATTCATCATTTAGCGCACTTGCTGTATCATATTGTAGAAGATGGAAAAGAGATTGAAGCTTAATTACATAACAAAGGCTGTTCCTTATGCGGACAGCCTTTTTGTTTTGTCTTGTTTAAGAATATAATTTATAAAGAAATATTGGCCGGTGCCACCAATAATAAGAAATACGGCACAAATATTAAATAAGAAACTCCCGCTAAAATGTTGTAATAATAACGCTCCAGCTGCGGGACCAAGCATTCGTGAAATATCCCAATGCGTACCGTAAATAGAGAAATAAATCCCTCGCATATGTTGCGGTGCTAATTCTGAAACAAAACGTAACAAATGATTTAAAGCTATACTTTCTCCAGTTGTTAAAATTAGTAGTGTGAAAAATAGTAACCATAGTGTATGGGAGTAGCCGTAACCAATCGCAGAAATCGTATAGCAAATATAAGAAATAACAATAATTTTTTGCATAGAAAATTTCTCCGCCCATTTTACGACTCCTACTTGCAAAACGATCTCCATAATCCCTTTACATGTAGCCATAAAGGTAAAAACAAACATAAAATTAGTGAATAATTCCTTTTCAGCATAAAGACGATAATTCGTTTCCATTTGTGCGTAGAAAAAACTAATAGGCAGCATAAAAACCATAAGTCCAAACACGCTATAATGTTGTGAAAGAAAGCGTTTCCATTTCACAGGCGTGTTTTTTGATTCATCATGTTGAAGAAGTGGAGCTGTCTCTGGGAGCTGTGTCCATACAATAAACGAATAGAGAAATAAGGCAGCAGCCTCTAAGATAAAAAGAATGGTCGGATCATCTTTGTAGAAGAGATATCCAATCACCGGACCAATGATGGCTCCGACAGCTCCAACTGTTTGAATGAGAGCAAATACTTCAGCTTGCTTTTCTTTCTCTGTCACATCAACAATTTGTGCTCGTTGTGCAGGGATATAAAGAGAACGGCCTAGACCATTCATAATGTAGAAGAGAGCAAAAGGTATAGCGGATTCCGCAAAAATGAAGCCAACCATAGCGCATGCTTGTAAAAGTAGTCCAATTAGAATAATTATTTTTCGTCCAAATCGATCAGTAATGCTACCGCCAAAAAGTGTAAAGACAATTTCGCTAAGCGGTTGTAATCCAAAAAGTAACATAGTAAACAAGGCGTTTCCGTTTAATGCTTTGTTTATATATATAATAAAAACAAGTGCGAGCATTGCTCCAGTTGTACTCGTTAGCAGTTCTCCAAATAACCGAATCCATATAGGTTTACTATAACGTTTTACGAATGTCATCATTTCATTCTCTCCTTTCTATATAGAAATTCTATGATGGAAAGGAAAGAGGAAAAAGAGTAGAATGAAGCAAAGAAATTTTTCATCTTTTAGGGGGGCATGTATGATAATTTTGGATCATTACATACGGCTTTGGCTGCAGCATGCCAAAGGAAAAGAACTTGGTGAAAACATAGAAATATCTCTGCAAGACATTTCAAAATCATTATATTGTACAGATCGAAATAGTAAATTCACAATAAAAAAACTAGAAGAAATGCAATGGATTAGTTGGTCTCCAGGACGCGGAAGGGGAAATCGGTCTAAGCTTGCTTTTCTACAAGAACCTGCAGCACTTATTTACGAAAGAGGAAAAAAGCTTGTAAAACAAGGAGAAGTTAAAAATGGAAAAGCCTTCATTCAAACATATGCAGAGTATTTTCCGTACATATTAGAACAATTTCAAACATGGATTGACACACTTTTTGGATACCATATTGAACAGTCACCTAAAGGAAGAATAGATGTTTTACGATTAAACATGCGTATAAACCCAATTACATGTCTAGATCCTATGTATGTTACGCTTCGCTCTGAATGTCATATTGTTAAGCACGTCTGTGATACGCTCGTTCATTACAATGAAATGACAAATGAAATAGAACCTCGTCTCGCTTTTTATTGGGAATACAATCATATACATAAAATATGGACATTTTATCTTCGTAAAGGAGTGCATTTTCATAATCAAAAACCGTTTACTGCACACGATGTCAAGTATACGTTCAAACGTTTTTTAAGTACAAAAGACAACCCTCATCTCTGGATGTTGCAAGATATTGAAAAAATACATATTGTAGATGAATATACAATTGAAATTCATTTACAAACAGAAAACGAATTATTTTTACATATTTTAGGTGGAGAACATTGTTCTATTGTTCCTGAATTACAGGAGAATGATCAATACATATTAAACGGAACAGGTCCATTCAAACTTCTTAAAAATGATGATGCATTACTTATTTTAGAAGTAAATCATTTGTATTTTCGCGAGCGTCCATTTCTTGATCGTATTGAACTTTGGTATTTCCAAGATATAAGTAGTCATAGTGGTTATGAAGTATTGTTAGGTTCTTTACACCATGATAGAAAGAGCGTTAAAAAAGAAACGTCTCAATTAGAAGCGAACGTAACATACATTACACTCAATACACAAAAGCAAGGTCCAATGCAACATATAGCCTTTCGGCAAGCTTTAAAACAAATCATCAACGGCATGCAAATATTAAATGATTTAAAAGGTGAACGTGGAGAAGTAGCAACGAATCTGTTATTAGGAAAAACAATCGAAATAAATAAAGAAAGTTCAATTAAAGAGTTACTAGGAATTAGTGGGTATAAAGGAGAAACATTATATTTATATACCTTTCAGGATCAAGATCATGTTGAGGATTCACATTGGATTCAAAGGGAATGTGCCAAGTATGGAATTAAGATAGAACTATCTTTTTTAGATGCACATGAACTTCTTACACTTCGAACAATACAAGAAGCGGACTTGATTCATGATAGTGCTACAATAAGCGAACACGCTGAATTAAGTTATCTATATTTACTGCTAACGACAAATAGTTTTCTTCATCAGCATAGTTCTTTCAATTTAAATGAGAAATTGAAATGTGTATTTAAGGAACAAAATCGGAGTGTACGTATGCAGTTGTTAGGGGAAACAGAAGAAGAACTGCTAGAGTATCGTCATATAATTCCTTTGTATCGAAATTATATGACGATACATACGCATGAAACCATACAAAATGTAGCAATTAACTCTCAGGGCTGGATTAATTTTTGTCATATATGGTTTAAACATACACATAACGTAACAAAGTAGTAAAACAACGTGCACATACCCATCATTTCTTCGACCTTCATGCGATGAAATGATGGGTTTATTCTTTATAGATAGAGCGGATAAAGCTATACGAAGCATAGCGATGATCTTAGTCTATTTTTTATAAAAATGGGAAAATGTATATTTACAGCGTAACAATGTTATGTTACATTGAATAAAAAGAAGGGAGAGCAAAATTTTGAGTCAGGACTTAATTTCGAAAAAAGATTTGTTAGATCTTACTGGAATCTCCTATGGTCAGCTATATAGGTGGAAAAGAAAAAACTTAATACCAGAAGATTGGTTTGTGCGAAAATCAACGTTTACAGGGCAGGAGACGTTTTTTCCTAAGGAAAAGATTTTAGATAGAATCGAAAAAATTCAGACGATGAAAGAAAATTTGTCTCTTGATGATTTGGCGGACATGTTCTCACCAAATGTGAATGAGATTTGTTTAACAAAGGAAGACATTATACAACGTGGAGTTGCCTCAGAATCAGTGGTCAATTTTTTTATAGAGCAAAATCAAGAAATGACTAAATTTCGTTTTGCAAAAATCCTTTTTATTTATATTTTAGAAAAGGTACTTCAATCTGGCGAGATAAGTCTTGAAGAAGGAAAATTGATGTTACATGTTTTAAATGAGCACTATGAAACGATGAAGAACAAACATGGTGAACTTATTTTTATTCGAAAGTTAGGTATTTCAACATGTTTCTTACTTTCGAGTGTAGAGGATTTATATTTTGATCAGGGTACTAAAATTGTTATACGTTTACCTTTAGTGATTTGTACAGAAGAATTAAAAACAAAGTTGTTATGATGGAGGAAAAGTAGTGAAAACTGATGACTTATTAATTAATGGACATGGAACGTCGAACGGAGGGCAGTTTCGCAATGTACAATTAAACGGAAGAGGGACTGTAAATGGGGATTTAGAATGTGTGGATTTCGAATGTAACGGTTCTGGTCATGTAAATGGAGATATAAAAGCTGAGACAGTAAAAATAAGTGGTTCCGGAAAGATAAATGGAAAAGTAGATGCTCTACAAATGAGCATTGAAGGCAGCGGCAGTATACAACAGGATGCGGTTGTAAAGAAAATAAAAATTTCCGGTAAAGGAACAGTCGGAGGAAATGTATCTGGTGAGGATATGAATATTCACGGTAAAGCAATCATTGATGGGAATTGTGAAGTAGATACATTCAAATCAGAAGGACAATTTATCGTGGGTGGCTTATTGAGTGCAGATGATATTTTTATTGATATGCACGGTGAATGTAAAGCAAAAGAAATAGGCGGTCAAACGATTAACATAAAATATAGGAAATCTGCTTTAAGTTGGCTCTTCGAAACAATGTTTATTACTCGAATGGAAACAGAGTTAATAGAAGGGGACAATATTATAGTTGAGTATACAAACACGAACACGATTCGAGGTAACAATGTTACGGTTGGACCAAATTGTGAAATTAATCTTATTGAATATACAGGGGTTTGTCAAATCGATAAAAACGCTAACGTAAAAGAAAGTCGAAAAATTTAAATTTTTAACAGAAAGGGAAAGATAGCATGAAAGAACAGTATAACCTTAGTTTAAATGGTTCTGGTAATTCATCAGGTGGTATCTACAAAAATGTCAAAATTCGCGGAGAAGGAACAATTTTGGATGATATTGATTGCGATGTGTTTAAGACGTATGGAACGAGTGAAGTGCAAGGAAATGTAAAAGCACACATGATTACTGTGTTTGGAGAAACGAAAATTCGTGGAGATTTGGATTCAGAAAATGTGAAAGTTAACGGTAATCTTGAAGTTGGTGGTCCGACAGAAGTGAAACGCACAAAAGTACGAGGGATGTTTGACATTGGTGAAAATTTTACTGGTGAAGAGGTCGATGTAACGGGTGGAATAAATGTGAAAGGTAACTTAGAAGCAGAGAATTTCATATTAAATGGAGGTTTTACAATTACAGGTATGCTGAATGCTGGAAATATTAATATCACTCTAAGATATGAGCACAGCAATGTAAAAGAAATAGGAGGAGAGAAAATTACAGTTCGAAAAAAATCATCGTTCTTTCCTTTCTCGAAACACGGAGGATATCTTCATGGCAATATAATCGAGGGAGATGAAATTTATCTTGAATATACAAAAGCTGATGTTGTTCGAGGTAACAATGTTACGATTGGTCCAAAGTGTGAAATCGGTGTGGTAGAATATCACGAAAGTTACAAAAATGCAGATCAATCAATTGTAAAAGAATATAAACAAATATAGTGGTATATTGAAAAACTTGATTTAAGAGCTATTTTTTTCCGCGTCTTACCTCAAGATTTAAAGGGAATTTTAATGAAATTGATGAAAAGCACTCCCTTCATATGAAGAGAGTGCTTTTATTTTAATGATTCAGTAACCTAAACTGAAATTATTCTTCAATAATCTCGTATTCTTCATCTGCTAATAATAAAATTTGTAACTTCTTACCTTTATTATGTACTTCGATTACATCATATGTTCCTAAATTTTTCACTTTATTTGCTGAAGCATTTACCATTCCTTCAACAGAGTCGATTAAAATATCTTCTTCAATGTAGGTTTCAGGTAAAGACATATCTTCAGTTTCTAATACACATGCATATAAATTTTGTAAATCAGTAGCTGTTGGGTTTAATTCCTCAACATCAATTATATTTTTTACTGCATCTACATGCTCTTCTCTTGGTTGATATACTTTAATTTTTGCCATGTTTTATTCTCCTTTATTTCTTAATCTAAGAGGCTATATATTATTATAACGTTTTTTTTGAAAAACATGAAATAGTAATATGGCCATAAATGAAAAAACGTTTTTTTTATTTATATTAGAAAAAATTCATTGCTGTTTTCCTTCATGAATACAATATAACAGAAATGTTTTATATAAGATTTTTCGCTTTCTTAATCCATGTATTGCATATATAATTTAAGAGGGACTAATCGAATTTATGTATATTTATAAAAGAATTGAGGTTTAACGAACAATGACAATAAAAATCATTACAGATAGTGCGGCAGATTTACCAAAAGAGTTGCTTCATACTTATGATATAGAGGTAATTCCGCTTCGTGTATATGATGAACAAGAGAATGAATTTTTAGATGGAGTAACACTAGATCCAATAGACTTGCTTCGAAATATGAAAGAAGGGAAAGTATATAGAACATCATTACCTTCTTTAGAAACAATTCAAAAAGTATTCACTACATACGCAAAACAAGATGTAACATGCATTTATTTAGCTTTTACTTCTGAACTTTCTGGTACGTATCAATCTTCTGTTCTTGTAGGAGAAGAAGTAAAAGAAGCCTACCCTAATTTTTCTTTAGACATTATTGATACAAAATGTGCGTCAACTGGCCAAGGACTTGTAGTATTAGAAGCAGCAAAAATGGCACAAAACGGAGCAACAAAAGAGGAAATTTTAAACCGTATCGATTTCATGACGGAACATATGGAACACATATTTACTGTTGCAGACTTACAATATTTAGTTCGTGGTGGACGATTAAGCAAAGTAGCAGGATTTATAGGTGGCTTGTTAAATATTAAACCTATTTTAAATGTAGAAGGTGGAAAACTCATTCCACTTGAAAAAATACGTGGCCGGAAGAAAGTGTTTCAACGTATAGTAGATATTATGGAAACAAGAGGGAAAGATCTTAAAGATCAAACAATTGGAATTTCACACGGTGATGATTTAGAAAGTGTAAACATACTAACAGAAATGATTACTCAAAAATTTGGATGTAAAGTATTTGTAGTAAATTCAATTGGTGCAGCTGTTGGAGCTCATGCTGGTCCGGGAACATTAGCTATATTTTTCTTAAATGAAGTGTAAAAAAGAAAATGTCTCTTAAAATAAGAGGCATTTTCTTTTTTATTATGAAAAATCACTAATTTCCAAACTCTTATATGTTAATTATATTTTATGTAAGGATGGGGAAATCTTGAAAATTTTTTCATGGTATGTGCCGTGATGTTTTTACTTATTTCCAATTTGCTCCAAACAATCGAGCTAATAATGAAAGTTGATACTACTTATTCGTTGAGAACGAATGGTTCTATTTCTTTTCTTTGGAAAGGAAAGCAACTTATTAAAGAAATGAACACATTCTCTTTACAGCAAGAAAAAGGGAGCATAATTAGAATTAATAATTGTGGATTTGATGTATTGCACCCAAAGAGCACAAAGTCAGTAGAATGCACATATAAAAATACAAAATAAAATATTATATTTTGTAAAATACTCCAGAATCACCTCTGGAAAATAGATAAATTGATGAAAAAATTAACAAGTATACAAACAAAATAAAATATTATAATTATTTCATTGAAAAGTAATTATAACCAAATCATCTACTAAACAATAAATATCACGACAAAACATTGAATTTATTATATAATTTTAACATAATAAATATTAATATAATAACGTTTAAATTTTATTTTAAGGGTGTATGTTCATGAAAAATATTGATTTTATTCTTGAAAGCGATGAGGCATTAAAACCATCAGAACGACTTATTTTATTACTATTAGAAAAACATAGAATATTATATACGAATGATTTACTTGTTTTATCGAATTTATCATATAAAACATTAGTAGACTCTTTAACAACACTTGTTAGGAAATCTTATATAATCAAAGAGAGTGGAAAAGGGCGTAAACAAAATAGATATAGTTTAATATAAAAAGATTATTGTAAACTATAAAACAGGAAGGGCTCACAAAATATGCTCTTCCTGTTTTATAGTTAAAATTCATCCTCATGAATTAAATTCCCTGCATCATGGTCTTTCATTAATCGCTGCTTCAAATAATTTTCTTTTGTTGTACGATCATCTTTATGACCAACAGCTGCTGCAATGATATGTGGTGGTACTTGTTTATAATCATATAAATATTGAACATAAAAATGTCGAAAGAAATGAGGAGTTATTTTTTCATTTTTTGTAAATGATAAATTAGTTTCTTTTATGATTTTGGTGATATATTGAGACAAATAATTTTCTTTATATGCTGTATGATTTTTTGTTTGAAAAATGGTACCACCATGCTTAATACCTAACTCAGTTGGCAAACGGCGACGGATTCGAAAAGCGATTATCCGTTCAAATACAACTTTGTTAATTGGTACAATTCGTTCAGAATCACCTTTCGTATTTACATATAAATAATAACGATCACGCAATGTATCATACTCTAAATCTTCCCACTTCGCATGTGCAACTTCCGCAATACGTAGTCCAGTTGTTGCTAATATTGAAAGCAGAGCATAATTGATAGGATTATTTTTATAATATGACAGCAATTGTTTTACTTCTTCATAAGATAATTCTCTTCTTGGTTTATGTTTTTTCGTTATCGTTGTACTTAGTATGTCAATATATAGAGGCTCTTTAATGTATTCAATTTCATATAACCATTTTAAGAAGGACCGAGTAATTCGTAGCTTTCGACTTATCGTTGCTGGTTTATATGCTTCGTTAGATTGATAGGAGATTGCATCTTCAGCAAGCCACTTTTGATAATTACGAATATGTCGTTTTCTTAAATTTATCCATACTTTACCCACATTGAAATTCTCCACATCCATTTGTAAAAATTCTATATGTTCTCGAATAAAAAAATAAAACTGTGATAAATCTCTAGAATAGAGAAGACGAGATGTGTCTTTTACTCGTTTATTTTTATCAAAATGTGTTTGTCGATTCAAATAATAATATAAAATTTCTTCATCAGAAAAACCCGCATATGAATATGTATGTTCACGTTCATTCTGCTCTTTTCGATCCTCAGCTTGTTTTAAGAAATCTTCATTCCATATTGCAATCGTATTTCCGAATTTTTCTTTACTATTTTTATTGTGTAATAACGAATTATGATTATAAATTGGTAATAAATTAAATTTCATGTCATATCAAATCCTTATGTATTTCTTATATAGTTTTAATAAAACAAACTAAAGTGTACCTATAATTTATTTTAAAGTGCATTTATATAAAATACAATATTAATTGTAAACTATAGAAAATCACACATTTTCTATGATTTGAAATCGATTTATAAATTTTATTTTTCGTGAGTTGAATTAAAACAATATACATTTTATTTTTAAAATCAAAAGAAATTATATTTGTTTATAATATAATTATAATTTTGTATTGAGTTATGTTATAATGAAATTACATTTTATTTCGTTATTATTTTAAATTATATTTTTATATAAAATATATTTAGATTTAAATAGAAAGGATTTATTTGCATGTACGAGCATACATATGAACAATATATGGATACAAATGAGGTAAAAGAGTATTTACGTATTACAAATTTCACATTTAAAAAATTAATGAAAGAAAATAAATTAACTCCAATTAATAAAGATACTTGGCGATTAGATGGAAGTTTTTTGTTTCAAAGAGAAGAGGTTACTGTATTACAATCACAGTTACATACAGAAGGAATCACATTAAACCAAGCAAGTAAACAGTTTCATGTTAGTATGTATCAATTATGTAAATGGATCGAAGAAGGGGAGTTATCCTATACAATTCAAATACATCGAAATAAAGAAACAAAATTTGTACAAGAGGAAGAGATAAAACAATTAGCTGAAAGATTAGATGACGCCAATGCTCTTTATACATATTCTCGAAAATATAATGTTGTTTTATTTCAAAAATTTATACAAGGAAATACAATTGCTCGTATAACGTCTATTCCTAAAAGAGGAAATATTATAGTAACAGATGAATTTGGAAATGATATGACACTGCAAGAGGCGAAAGAAAGTGGCTTTTTTCCAGCATATCAATTATCAGATAAACCGAGGAGTCATCATCAAAAATTTGTAAAGTTTCGTTTTCTAAAAACACATCATTTACGAAATGATATTTTTCAGCAAATTGATTACTTATTGCAATATGTATCTCCACGAAATCTTCGAATTTCCGAAGAACACAATTTTTGGATCATTGAAATTCGCCAATCACTCATTCAAGTTCCTATGCAGTTTCAACAAGAGTGGATCGACTCTCTTATGCCATATATAATAGAAGGAAAATTAGCAAAACGTCTAAATAATAGTATTTACTTAGACAGCAATAGTGTTACGAAAAGCATAGTATTATCTTCATCTGAGTATCAGTCTATCTCAAATATTGTAAATGAAGAAAAGATTTCAATAGAGGAGTTTATTACTTCAGCAATTCGAGAAAAATTGGATCGGTATATAATGAAATATTAAAAGACTTATCATTTAGATAAGTCTTTTAATATACAAAAATATCCAAACTATCTAAAAAACGGCCTTTCAGATTCTATTGTAAGAGGATTTTATATAGAGAAGAATATTATGAGTCCTGTAATGTATAGAAGTTTATATAAAGATTCATAGGACTCTTAAATGCATTTGGATATATTTAGGGTCCGTTTTTTCGTATATAGTTTACATAATAATTTTATGTATTAGAATTTCGAGTGGAAAAGCAAAGAATGTCTTTCTATACTTTCGTGATATTGTTTAATTTCGTTTGTGATTCTTTGTCTTCCTTTTTCACTTGTGTGCCAAGTATCGCGATTAATTTGTCGTGAATCTTGCAGTGGAAGAACATCTAATATTTTATCTTCCGCAGCATATAGTGAAGCAAGTAATAAAAATCTTCGACAGAAAAAACTTTTTCCAGCAAGTAATACATTCGTTATTTCTTGATTATTGATTATGTTAAACGCACTTTTTATTACACCTTCTACATTAGAAAATTCTCCTATAATCGGTTGGATTTTCTCATGAGGAACACCTAATTGAATTAGTATTTCTCTATGATATTCAAATTCATTTGCTTGTAGAAATGTATTAAAAATAGAAGGAATGAAAATATGTTTTACAATTTCTTGAGAGCAATGTTTTGCAATAAGTTCGTTTAATTCGGGGAAATGACCGGGATGATACAGCATAATGTCTGTTTCCGTAAACAAGTATTTGCGATCTATAAAAACTAAATCACCAATTGTAGAAAAATAGTTCACCACGATAAATTCCTCCTTAACAAAGATAAAGCCCTTTAGAAATTCAATATTGATTGACTAAAATCCTGTATGAAGGTCCGACAAAAATAGTTAATCGCTGTTGTTACAAATCTTTGCGGTAAAAGAGTAAATAACATTTTTTTATAAATATTGATAAAGAAAACATTATGTTATTATTCTGTTAACTCATTTAATATATATTGTGCAGATGCTTACAGTTAGGGGGCAAACGATGAATATTCAAATTGTATTATTTGATGGTTTTGATGAACTAGATGCCATAGGACCATATGAGGTATTAAAACGTGCTAATGAGTTCGGAGCAAATTTCGATGTGAAAATGGTTACATTAAATTTGAATTCGGTGACTGGGTTTTATGGCTTAACAGTCGAAGTGAATGATTTTCTTAGTGAAGACAATTGTCCAGATATTTTAATTGTACCTGGTGGTGGGTGGAATCATCGAGGAGAAAAGGGAGCAAGAATAGAAGCGGATAAAGGTATATTACCTGAATTCATCGCTAAATTTTATCAGCAAGGGGCTGTTATCGCTGGTGTCTGTACGGGCGGAATGTTAATGGCTGTTTCAGGAATTACAGCAGGACGGAAAACTACTATGCATCATCTTGCTAAAAACGAAATGGCATCATACGGATGTGAAGTGCTAAGTGCTAGAATTGTTGATGATCATGATATTATTACAGCAAGAGGAGTAACTTCAGGTGTCGATTTAGCTATATGGCTCATTGAACGCTTTGTAAATTCTGAAGTAGCTTATTCAGTCGAAAGAAGACTAGAGTATGAAAAAAGAGGGACAGTATGGAAAAGGATTTAAATCCTTGAATAAAGAATTGAATTTTTAGGAAAAATCAGCACTTTATAATAAAGTACTGATTTTTTTATTTATAAGCTTGAAATTAAATGGTATAATCTCAATTAAAGTGTAATATTACACTTTAATTGAAGGAGAAGATAAATTGAAAAGAGGTAAAATAATAATTTCTGTAGCCATATACACTACCTTACTAACTGTATCAGTACATACGTATAAGCAACAACTTACTCAGCCTGTTATAACAGATTCAGGACGATTACTTCCGACAAAGGTTAAACGAATAGAGAGTGTTGACGATGAAAAAAGCTGCAACAATTGGTTCGAGATGCAAATACTTCAAATGAAAAACTCTCTATTGCTGGGATGCAGTATAGTCAAGGCGGCCATACATATTATCCAAATGGCACTGTTTTAGATATGAAAAGTTATAATAAAATATTGGAGTTCAATCCGAAGCAAAAAAGAATAAGAGTGCAGAGCGGTGCAACGTGGAATGACATTCAAAAAATTATTAATCCATACGGCCTTGCAATTCAAGTTATGCAATCACAAAATATCTTCACCATCGGTGGTTCTTTAAGTGCAAATGTACACGGAAGGGATATTCGGCATGATGCACTTATAGATACAGTTGATTCATTTCGTTTATTAATGGCAGACGGCGTAATTAAAAATGTAAGTAGAAATGAAAATGCAGAACTATTCTCTTTAGTAATAGGTGGATACGGTCTATTTGGAGTCATTCTAGATGTAACACTAAAGTTAACAGAAGATGAACTGTACCAAATACGAACTAAAACGTTAGATTATCACCAATATACTTCTTATTTCAAGGAGCATGTTGAGGGTGATGAACAAGTGAGGATGCATTTAGCTCGTATTTCTGTCGCGCCAGATTCATTTTTACGTGAGATGTATGTGACAAATTACGTTCTCGCTACGAATCAAGAGAATCGAGAACAATATAGTACTTTAAAAGAAGAAACAAATGTTGCATTTCCGAAATTTTTTCTTGGATTATCTAGATACAGCGACTGGGGAAAAACGATGTTTTGGAATATCCAAAAAAAATATTTTGAACGTACGGATGGATCTTATGAAACTCGTAATAATGTAATGCGATCAGATAGTGCATTCATGGAGTATGAAAATCCGAATCATACAGAAATTTTACAAGAGTACTTTATTCCTGTTAATCACTTTTCTTCGTATATAGATGATATGCGAAAAGTATTAGAACAAGAAGAATTAAATCTTCTTAACGTTACTATTCGATATGTGACAAAAAATGATAGTGCAGTTTTGTCATACGCGAAAGAGGATATGTTTGCTCTTGTACTTCTTATCAACCAGGGACGATCTGAAGAAGAAATAGAAAAAACAAAAAAAGTGATACAGAAAATGGTGAATGTTACTTTACAACATGATGGAAGCTATTATTTGCCATATTATCCTTATACAGAAAAACAGCAATTGCAAAAAGCTTACTCACGTACAAATGAATTTTTTCAAAAAAAGAGGGAATACGACCCACAAGAACGGTTTGTTAATCTATTTTACAAGGAGTATGGTCAATGACATATACAAGATTTGTAGTTTCACAAAGTCTCATTATGATGGCAGGAAGTATGGTATTTCCTTTTTATGTATTACTATTAAGAAACGTAGGAAACAGCTTTTCACAATTTGGCTGGGCATACGGTTTATTTGCGTTAACATCAGCACTTGTGTACCCTCTGATTGGTAGAATCTCCGATCGATTCGGTGATAGAAAGCTCTTAATCATATATTCTTGGTCAATGGCTGTTTTGATGCTATGTTTTCCAATTGCTACAGATGTTTGGCATGTATATATTTTGCAAATTATGATGGGGTGTTTAGGAGCTGTGCAGAAAAATACAGAAAAAACATCGCTTGTACGAAAGGTAGAACGTCAAGATGCTGGTTATGAAATTGGAAAATATCACATATGGACATCCTTAGGAGCAGCAATAGCTATTATTGTAACAGGATATTTAGTTGATTTTTTAACCATTGGAACTATTTTTTATGTCGCTTCAATTCTATATATGATAAGCGGTATCATAATTTGGCGAACAAACAGCGAAACCACATACAACCGATAACATTTGTTTTCGGTTGTATGTGGTTTGAAAAGGATTAATTCAAATTTAAATGCTGTAAAAACAAAGTAGCTGATACGTAGCGCTTCGCTAATCTTTGTACATAAGCAGTATGGACAGATAATGTTGCAATTATAATTGCATTTCGAATTGCTTCGCGTTGTTCTTTGTTTATATGTTCAATTTTAGCTGCTAACTGATCAGCTTTTTCTTTAATCGTTTGTTCAATAGTACGAATCGTATTCGTTGTATTGAATTGAACGTAACCTTTTTGATTCAGCTCTTCAAATAAAGAAGAGTAAAAAACATATAATTGAATAGGGTTAATTAAATCATCAGTGCGATCTGCAGGATCATTCACGATAAGCTTTAACAATTTTCGAATGGACTCAAAATCGAGTGCTGTTTTTAAATCTTCTACAATAAATAATAAGGCCGCTTGTTCAATTGAATATTTTTTCCTTTTTGCGGAGAACCAATCATCTCTTTTATATCGCGTTTCACCCAGTTTTGCAGTGCCGTAATAGAAAAATTAGTATTTTCAATTTGATTTCCAAGTGCAACGATTTCATTCAAAGAGAATCCAATATCAATTTCTTCTATTTTAATAAGCTTTTCAAAAATAGGTGCTAGTGCAGTTGTAAGAAAGGCCGTAACACTTTGACCACTCGCAATATCTTCTTTATGCGACTTTGTCCAAGCTTCTTGTAAAATTGCAAGAGGCTTTTTTGTATTCCATCCTCTAAGAGAAAGGAGGAGCATTGCCATTTCGTTTCGTGTGAGATGAAATGTTTCCATCTTTTCACCTCCGATAATATAAAAGTTCTTATGAACTTATATTATGTATTGTTTTATATAAAGTCAATTGTATTCTTATGATTTTTTCTGTAGTCAAATAAGTTAATAATCATAAGAAATAACTCTTGATTATTTTTATAAAAGTTCATATAATAAGTTCATAAGAACTTTTCTATTAACTTTAAAATTTATCTATCTTTTTCATAGTTTAAGAGAAGGATAGATAATTATATATACTTATAGTAGAAGGAGAATGAATATTATATGTTAAAGAAAATCGTTACACTATTGACTGCATTTATGTTTGTCTTCGCCGCTAGTAGTTTCATTTCAGTAGATAGCGCTTATGCAAAAACTTACAAATCTGGTCAAAAATCTTATACTCCAAGTTCAGGCCAAACACAAAAATCAACAGTGGATTTAAAGAAAAAAGATTCTAATGTAAATGCAAATAAAACGACAGATTCCAAAACAAAAGCAACAAATACAGCACCAAAAAGCAATAAAGGAAGCTTTATGAAAGGTCTTTTAGTTGGTGGTATTGGTGGTTTATTAATGGGTAGCTTATTTGCTAACATGGGAGCTCTTGGTTCTGTATTAGCATTTATGATTAATATGTTTGTAATGGCTAGTATTGTAATGTTAGCGGTTCGCGCATTCAAATATTTTAAAAATCAACGTAAGAAACAGGTGGAAGAAGCAGCATGGAAACGATAAAAATTTCCGAACAAGAGTTGATCAATGCACTCTGTGTATATATTGCACAAAAACGTCAAGTTGTTCCGGAACAAGTTCTTGTGGAACTGATGTATGATGACGATTACGGCTTCTCAGCTGAAGTAGAAGTAAATGGGCGTCAACAAATTTTAATTCAGGCAAATTTAATCGAGGCACTTCGCCTATGGCTTGATATGGAATATCATATTAATCCGTTTGCAGCAAGATTACAGCTCGAATTACATGATGAAGAAGGCATTATCGCTTTGGCGAATTTAAATCATTCATATGAGTAATATAAAAATAGCTGTTGAGATGTAACGATTCTCAGCAGCTATTTTTTTATGCTTGCAAGAGAAAATATACGTAATAGTGTGGAAAAATTACAGCGACAGAAGCATTGAAAGACTAAAAAACTCCTTCATGACGAAGGAGTTTTTTGTTCATTCATGAAAACGAATCACAGGAACATGTTAGTTATGATGCATTATTCTTATCTAGTGACTGAATAAAAGTATCTAATACTTTATTAAAATGGTTTACTTCCTCTAAAAAAGGGCAATGACAGCTATCTTCGAAAATGATAAGCTGAGAGTTTTTAATATGTTTGTGCAAATGTTCACCTGCTGCAACAGGAATAAGTTTTTCTTCTCTCCCGAAACAAAGTAGAGTTGGAGTGGTAATTTGATCTAAGTAGTCTCGATAGTCCACAACAGATTGGTCAAATAAAACAGCACTTGCAATAGACTCTGGAATAGTTGTCACTTCTTTTAACATCCAATCAAAAGCTTCTTCAGAAAGAGGGTTTTTGAACATTAATGGTACAAATCCTTTCAAAAAACCAACTCGATCCATTTGAATTTCTCGCATTATATGAATAAGAGCAGAGAAATCGAATGCTCCAATTGAAAAATCAGGCCATTTAAAATCTGAAGCTAGTTCATCTATGATAACAGAAGCTTTCACATTACTTTCTCCAAATTGTTTCAAATATTCCCAAACAACAAATGCTCCCATAGACCAGCCAACTAATACAACATTCTCAAGAGATAATTTTTCAATAAAAGCATGTAAATCACGAGCATAGTTTGCAATGGTATGCCCAGATTGAGCGTGAGAAGAACGGCCATGACTTCGCAAGTCCAGTGAAATCGCGCGGTAGTTTTCACTAAAATAAGGAAGTTGTTTATGGAAAAAGCGACTGCTCATCCAAACACCATGTATGAATATAATCGGCGTTCCTTGACCTTGATCTTCATAATATATATTCACATCATTATCAAGTTTTATATAAGGCATGTACATAAACCTCCTTTTCACAGAAAAAATAAGTTTATATATTCAAAAATATGCTTTATTTCAGTTATGTATTCAAATCTTCTTATGATAATTCAATATCATTTTTGGTATTTGAACAGAATAATTTTACACATTGGCACAGAAATCTTGAATTTACATGTAAATTCAAAAGAAAGCTTGATTATTTATAAAAAAATTCGCCTAAAATATTGTCATATTCTGTCCTTTAAGATATCCTTTTGTAGAGAGGTGAAATCATGGAAAAAGTACTTATTTTCGGGCATAAAAACCCAGATACAGATGCAATTTGTTCTGCTATTGCATATGCAGAACTAAAAAAAGAATTAGGAATGAATGTTGAGCCTGTTCGTTTAGGCGAAATTAGCGGTGAAACACAATTTGCTTTAGATCATTTTAAAGTAGAAGGACCACGTTTTGTTGAGACAGTAGCAAACGAAGTGGACAAAGTTATTTTAGTTGACCATAACGAGCGTCAACAAAGTGCTAATGATATCGAATCTGTTCGTGTATTAGAAGTAATCGATCATCACCGTATTGCTAACTTTGAAACAAGTGATCCTTTATACTACCGTTGTGAGCCTGTTGGTTGTACAGCTACAATTTTAAATAAAATGTACAAAGAAAACGGCGTTGCAATTCGTAAAGAAGTTGCAGGGTTAATGTTATCTGCAATCATTTCAGATTCTTTATTATTTAAATCTCCAACTTGCACAGATCAAGACGTAGCAGCAGCTCGTGAACTAGCAGAAATCGCTGATGTTGATGCTGAAACATACGGCTTAGAAATGTTAAAAGCTGGTGCAGATTTAAGTGGTAAAACAATGGAGCAATTAATTTCCCTTGATGCGAAAGAGTTCCAAATGGGCGATGCAAAAGTTGAAATTGCACAAGTAAATGCTGTTGACACAAACGACGTTCTTGTACACCAAGCAGAATTAGAAAAAGTAATCTCTGCAGTAGTAGAAGAGAAAGGTTTAGACCTATTCTTATTCGTTGTAACAGATATCTTAACAAATGATTCTGTTGGCCTTGCAATTGGTAAAGCAGCACAAGTTGTTGAGAAAGCATACAACGTAACATTAGAAAACAACACGGCTACTTTAAAAGGCGTTGTGTCTCGTAAAAAACAAATCGTTCCTGTTTTAACAGAAACATTCCAAACTCTATAAGAGAAGCTTTGGACGAAAAGGAAAGAACAAGCTGATATACAGTCTGCTTGTTCTTTTTTTGTCTTTATGAAGCATAAAAATTCGGATATTAAGGTCTGTTACTTTAATGTTTCATATTGGAAAGATGAAAATTGGGTAGGAAGAAGAGAAAAACCTGATGTTTTCATCTGCGAATGAAAAATGCTATGATTTTATTGCAAATTATTATTTCATATTTTAAAAGTAATAATGAAAAAATGAAGCAGATTATATAGGATTGAAAGAGAAAAGAGGTAAGAAGGTAACAATGAAAAGATTATGCATCATTCCATGTGGGAAAAAGAAGATTTGGGATAAGTACCCTGATGAGGGGCCGACAGAAGCAAGAGAAGTGTACATTAGTCCATTCGGAAAAGCGTGCCAAGCGTATGCTTCTCAATTTTTTACACACTGGGTTATTTTATCCGCAAAGCATGGATTTTTACTGCCAACCGATATAGTAAAAGAAAACTATGATCTTGCTTTTAATTCGAAAAGTAGTGAGATTATTAATATAGAACAACTAAAAAAACAGATGATGGATAAAGACTTGCTAGACTTTGATGAAATTGTTCTGCTTGCAGGCAAGAAGCATAAAAAAGTAGTGACAAAGTTATATCCAGAAGAGATCATTTCTTATCCATTAGAAGGCTGTAAAGGGATTGGATATATGTTGCAGAAGTTGAAGAAGGCAGTTGAAAATCATAACGAGATTCAATAAAAGTTTGTACATAAGGGTGTTGTGTATTGTTAGAAATATAGGCTTATAAGGCGAAAAGCTAGAAGGATTTTTAGCTGAATTAACATATCGAGAGGAAGATTAATAATTAGTTATTGAAAAATAAGGGGGCATTAGGGATACCCCTTTATTTTAAAGAGAATTTTCATTAAGATCATAACTATATAAATCTATTTTAATGTTCCAATACATATGTCACTGCTATACAAAACACAATATGCCCTGCACTCGCTTGCTCCTTTTGTTTAAAACATGGCATGTGGCAGAAAAAGGCCCTGACCGCTCCTATGCACAGCTAGTCGCTCACGCCCTCCCATAAAAAGAAGAGCGGTTTTAAGTTTTAAATGTTAGTTATAGTTTATGACTTGCTTCATAAGATTTCTTATCTCTTTAACCGGTGGTTTTTTATCGTATATATCAATACGTGAAAAATAATAATTTAAATTTCTAACAAGACCTTTTCCGATTTTTTCCTTTAGGAAAGGAAATACTTGTCCAGTGTAGTCTTCGAGAGATTTACAATAGTATTTTTCATCCAAATAAATGCTATATTTACATGTTAGCTCTACTAGTGGATTACCTTCAGAATCATATACATCTTTAGATTCAATAATGTCTATTAGTGCAAATCTATCATTAAGATAAACTTTTTTCTTCTTTTTAGGCTTATTAGAAAGAATAAAAGCGATACCTATTGCGTTAATCAATATGTTGCCTCCTATAAATATAAAGTGAAACTTTAATCAGCCCTCATTACGGGCAGCACATCTCCCAACTAATTTCTTTGCCTTTGCTGAATTTTGAGGTGGGGGTCTTACTGCCTATTAATACGGTATAAAAAAAGATACTAATAAAATATATCGATATATGTTAAATGTAAAGGGATAAGGTGGATTTAGATAACAATGGAAATAATCATATCAAATAGCGAATGATAATTTTGATATTAGTCATTTTTTTATTAATATTATTGCTAAAAATGGTTTTCTCTAGCTTTACATGAGTTGTTAATAATTATTCGTAAGCATGCGAAGTGTTGGAGAGAAGTAGAGAGTACAATGACTTTTGACTAATGGTATAATACTAATAGATGAAAGACTAAGAAAAGCAGGTGAATTTTTTTGTTTACAAAAGCACAAGAACTTTTAGCTTCCTATTTTGGCTACTCATCATTCCGTAGAGGGCAGGATGAAACAATTAAAAATATATTGGATGGAAAAGATACGGTTTGTATTATGCCAACAGGTGGCGGAAAATCTTTATGTTATCAAATTCCAGCACTCGTATTAGAGGGAACAACATTAGTTATTTCTCCGCTTATTTCACTGATGAAGGATCAGGTTGATACTTTAACGCAAAATGGTATTTCCGCTACATATATTAATAGCTCTATTTCAATTACTGAAGCAAATCAACGGATTCAGCTGGCGAAACAAGGACATTATAAGTTGTTATATATTGCACCGGAGCGTCTTGATTCTATTGATTTTATCGACCAACTTATCGATATGAAGATTCCGTTAATTGCAATTGATGAAGCACACTGTATTTCGCAGTGGGGGCATGATTTTCGTCCGAGTTATTTACATATTCATCGAGTACTTGATTATCTTCCAGTACAGCCAATCGTACTTGCATTGACTGCAACAGCAACGCCGCAAGTACGACAAGATATTTGCAGTACTTTAGGAATAGCAGAACATAATACGATTATGACAACTTTCGAGCGGGAAAACTTATCTTTTTCCGTTATAAAGGGACAAGATCGTGATGCTTTCTTATCAGATTACATTCGTCAGAACAAAAAAGAAGCGGGTATTATTTATGCAGCAACACGTAAAGTTGTCGATCAACTTTATGAAAAATTAAATAAAGAAGATGTTTCTGTAGCGCGTTATCATGCTGGTATGAATGATAACGATCGTAATGAACAGCAAGAACGTTTTTTACGAGATGAAGTAAATGTAATGATTGCAACATCTGCATTTGGAATGGGAATTGATAAATCTAATATTCGATACGTGATTCATTATCAACTTCCGAAAAACATGGAAAGTTACTATCAAGAAGCTGGACGTGCTGGACGTGATGGCTTAGATAGTGAATGTATCCTACTTTATTCTCCGCAAGATGTGCAGGTACAGCGATATTTAATTGACCAGTCAACAGGAGCTTCTCGATTTTCTAATGAACTAGAGAAACTGCAACATATGACAGATTACTGCCATACAGAAAATTGTTTACAATCATTTATTTTACAATATTTTGGCGAAGAGCCAAAACAAGATTGCGGTCGCTGCGGCAATTGCACAGACGATCGGAATAGTGTCGATGTTACAAAAGAAGCACAAATGGTACTATCATGTATGATTCGAACAAATCAGCGTTTCGGTAAGCAAATGATTGCGCAAGTATTAACTGGATCAAAAAATAAAAAGGTAATCGAATTTAATTTCCATACGTTACCGACATATGGATTGTTATCAAACAGAAGCATGAAAGACGTTAGTGAATTTATTGAGTTTTTAATATCAGAGGAACTCATTTCAGTTGAGCATGGGACGTATCCTACATTAAAAGTAACAACAAAAGGGAAAGACGTTCTACTTGGTAACCAGCTTATTTTCCAAAAAGAACGAGTAGAAACAAAACAAATTGTGAAAGATCATCCACTATTCGAGGAGTTACGTCATGTGCGTAAAGAAATTGCACAAGGAGAAGGAGTGCCACCGTTTGTTATTTTCTCTGATCAAACATTGCAAGATATGTGTGCAAAATTACCAAAAACTACTGGAGAAATGCTGCAAGTAAAAGGAATAGGTGAACATAAGTTGGATAAATATGGGGATGTATTTTTACAAGTTATCACGAACTTCCTTGAACAGCATCCCGATATAGATGCGATGATTACGACAGAAGTTATAACAGAACGAAAGCAATCGAAAAAGGCAGTGAAAAATTCTCATCATGTTACATATGAAATGTATAAACAGGGAGATAAACTTTCTCATATCGCTGAAGTACGCGAGCTGTCCATGCAAACTGTAGAAAATCATTTAATTCGTTGTTTTGAAGAAGGAATGGAAGTAGATTGGTCAAGCTTTGTTCCGAAAGAGTATGAATCTATGATTGCATCTGCAGTAGAGCAAGCTGAAGGTGGATTAAAAGCTATTAAAGAACAGCTTCCTGATAATATTAGTTATTTTATGATTCGTGCTTATTTACAAATGAACAAATAACAGAGTGATAGCGAGGGATGAGAATATGCATTATGTTTTTGTATATGGAACGCTGCGAAAAAATGAAGCAAACGCTCATTTTTTACAAGATTCCATATGTATTGCAAACGAATCTTGGACATACGGTTCATTATTTGATACGAATGAAGGGTATCCAGCGATGATTCATTCAAAGGATAAGAAAGTATATGGGGAAGTATATAGAGTATCAGATGCTGTATTAAGAGATTTGGATAAATTAGAAGAATATACAGGGAACTCTGAACAAGATCTATACAACCGAATTACACAAGCTATCTATATAAACGAAAAGATATTAGAAGCTTATGTATATATAGCACAAAAGCAAGATATGCTGCAGCATCAGATTGTAGAAGGTGATTGGGTATCCTATCGCAAATTATTATATAAGGATAGATAATGGAAGGAGAGGGAGAACCCTCTCCTTTTTTCATAAATATATACAGAAAGATAGAGAAAGCATACCGATGATTTAATCAGAACATCTTAAAAAACAAATGCCTTAACCAGAATGGATTAAACAGTTAGTGTAGTTATTTTATGATTTGTGCTTATATACAAATGAACAAATGATAATTTGTATGAAGTCATTCCGCTTTACATGATATGAATGATTCGTATAGAATATAATCGATCTTTATTTCATGTCACTTCTAATTTATCAAGATTTTTAATACGCTAATGAATGAGAGAAATTTGAAAGGGGCGTAAGGTATGAATAAACTAATATTTAAACAATTTGCGATGACAAGAAGTTATTTTATTAAAAACGTAGAATCATTTTCGAAGGAAATAACAAATGTACAGCCAGACGGTTTTAACAATACGATCCAATGGCATATTGGCCACGTATTAACGGTTACTGAACAGTTTATGCTCGGTTTTCCACATAAAACGACGAATCTTCCTGTAAATTATATCGAATTATTTGGAAACGGTACAAAGCCGGCTAATTGGAAGGGAGATGTACCTACCGTAGATAAACTCATTGTAGAGTTGAAAGATCAGTTAGTTCGTCTTCAACAAATTCCTGCTGAACAGTTAAATGAATCGCTGGAAAAACCATTTATGGGACTTGAAACCTTTGGAGAATTAGCCGGCCTTTCATTAATGCATGAAGCAAATCACTTAGGACAAATTCAAGCGATGAAGCGCATTATTGAACACGCGGGAATAAAGAACTAACAAAATTCAAAAAAATAATTTGATGACTTTCAAAAGGAGTTATTCTCAGAAGAGATAGCTCCTTTTGATTTTGCATATAGATTTCCCTTAGAAAATTCCCTCTAAACACTTGACTTACAGGCTTCATTTTTAATAGAATTAATATTCGACTGAAAATTTCAACGAATAGGAGGGAATTACGAACATGAAGGAAATATTTGAACTAGAGTTAGACAAATTAAATAACACGCTTTCGCAAATTAATCAGCAACTGCATAAGCTAGAGAATATTCCAGTTTATCATGGAGAGAACTTTACAGAACAAGTGCTTGAAACTATGCGAGAATCTAGCCGGCAAAGACTTCGAATCGCCAGTCAGGAACCTTATTTTGGACGCTTAGATTTTCAAGAAGAAGGAGAGCTGCAGCCCCAACCCGTTTATATTGGTAAAGTTGGTGCTTCTGATGAAGAAACGCAGCAGCCAATTGTCGTTGATTGGCGAGCGCCTGTTGCAAGTATGTTTTATTCATTTACTGGAGGAGAGGATGTAGCTTTTTATGATTCTCCAGAAGGAATCGTTGAAGGGCTTGTTCATTTAAAACGAAACATTGCTATTCGGAAGCAAACATTAGAGCGAGTTGTAGATACATATGTAAGAGGAAGTGATGATCTATCACTAGCGGATGATTTTCTTCTCTATCGTTTAGGGGAAAATAAAGATAACAAGTTAAAAGATATTGTTTCAACGATTCAATCTGAACAAAACGAAATTATTCGTGCGGAAAAAAATGTTCCCCTCATTATTCAAGGTGTTGCAGGTAGTGGAAAAACAACAATTGCCTTGCATCGTCTTGCTTTTTAATTTATCAATATCGTGAGCAGCTTCGCGCTGAGAAAATGATCGTTTTTGCACCTAACAGTATATTTCTTGATTATATATCCAGCGTATTACCAGAGCTTGGTGTTGGTGATATTCATCAAACTACATTTCAAGATTGGGCATTACATACGTTAGAAAATAGTGTTTCTGTACAGAGTACTGATAAACAATTACAACAAGCATTCTCTATTCATAAGGACAAAGATGAGATAGCAGCTGGTAAATTAAAAGGATCCATGGAGTTTCAAGTGTTTATCAATCAGAGTTTGTCAAACTACGAAAAAAGTATCGTGCTAACGAAAGATTTTGAGCCTTGGGACTATTCAGTATTACAAGGAGAGGTAATTCAGCAGTGGTTTGAAACAGAATATAAACACTATCCGTTAGGAAAGCGACGAGAACGGATTGTTGCTCGCATGAAACGTTGGATTGAGATGGAACTCAAGATGATCTCAGACACAAATAAAAGGAAGCAACTAAAAAAACAAGCAACGCAAAGACTTAATAGCTATTTAAAATTTTGGCCGAAGATGAATGCGCTATCCTTTTACAGTATGTTAATGAAACAAGAAGATATTTTAAGTGTATTGCCAGCTGAACTTGTACAAGAAACAGCAAAAAATTGCCGAAAAAAGAGGTTACTCTAGAAGATTTAGCACCGCTCATCTATATTCATCACTATTTAGAGGGAATAAAACCTGGGCAAAAATTTCATCATGTTGTTATTGATGAAGCGCAAGATTTTTCACCGTTTCAACTTTCCATCTTAAAAGAAATAACACTTGGAAATTCCTTTACTATTTTAGGTGATTTATCACAAGCCATTCACGAATATCAAGGTATTCACGATTGGCAACAGTTTCAAGATGTATTTTATCAAAATGCCCAGTACTACGAATTAACGAGAAGCTACCGCTCAACAAAGGAAATTATTCACTTTGCAAATGAAGTTATTCAAAATGCCAATATTCCAGTAGGCCTTGCTAATCCTGTTTTTCGCAGCGGTGAAAGTGTAAAAATTATCTCGACAAATGATCAATTTCAATCTGTTTTATCTACTGTGAAGACTATGCAAGAACAACATGTAAAAACGATTGCTATCATTGGACGAACAGAAGAAGAGTGCCGTGAGATACATGGGAAGTTCAAAGAAGTTGGTATTTCTACAAATATAATAGAAGCGAATCAAACCAAATATGAAGGTGGTATTTCAGTCGTTCCTGTTTATTTGGCAAAAGGATTAGAATTCGACGCAGTACTACTTATCGATGTAGATGCAACTCATTATAAACAAACAAAACAAGATGCTAAATTGCTTTATGTCGGATGTACTCGATCGCTACATGACTTGTGGGTTTTTTATTCAGAAGCATGTTCACCTTTAATTCAACAGATTCCAAAAGATTTGTATGAAGAAAGGATAGATGTTCAATCAAACTAGAACAGAAATTAAAAAGATGTAGACCCAAAAAGTACTTTATACTAGTACCTTTAGGGCTACATCTATTTGTTTTGAGATATTAATTTTTTCACACCATTACTTTTACCAATAACAACTATATGAGCCATGTTAATGAATAATCCTGTCTCAACCACACCTGTTAATGTTTTCAAAAATTGATGTGTTTCAATTGGGTTTGCTATGAACTCAGGAAAAGCACAATCTATAATAAAATTTCCATTGTCTGTTATGTAAGGCTTATTATTTTGAAGACGTAAAGTAGTTGTACAGCCTAATAATGTGCAGATTCTCTGTGCTGTATGCTCTGCTGCAAAAGGAACAACTTCAACAGGCAACGGAAATTTCCCTAAACGGGATACTAATTTAGATTCATCTGCCACAATAATAAGCTGTTTTGATGCAGTTGCGACTAACTTTTCGCGAAGAAGTGCACCGCCGCCACCTTTTGTTAATTGTAAATCATCACTTATTTCATCTGCTCCATCAATAGTCAAATCAAGTTCATCTACTTCAGATAAAGACACTAAAGGAATTTGTAACTCTTTCGCAAGTTGTTCTGTTTGTTTAGAAGTAGGTACACCGCGTATTAATAGACCTTCTCTTACAAGTTCTCCTAATTTTTGTATTGTCCAATATACAGTTGAACCCGTACCAAGTCCAATTGTCATACCTTCTTTTATGAAATCAACAGCGTATTCACCAGCTAAGCGCTTTGTATCTAACATAGTACCTCCTCAACGTACAATTATTCAGTTGGCCTTGGCCCCGCATCCATTCCGGAAGTCTCCACTGTTAAGACAGGGCGTACTGTCATATCTGCATTTACATACACCTGGCACGATAAACGCAAGTAATCTTCTACACCTTTTTCCGCAAATGCATGTTTTTCAACTTTGTTAGGTTCACAAAAATCACCATCTAATATTTCCACTCGGCAAGTTGTACATTTTGCCTTTCCGCCGCAGCGGTGAAGAATATTTACACCGTTATCTTCCAGTGCTAATACTAATTTTGTTCCGGTTTCCACTTCAAAAGTTCCAGTTCCTGGAACAGTTATTTTTGGCATTTTATCTCCTCCTTGTATAAAATGTTAATAACATAATTATCACCTTGCCATGTATAAGGTAAACATAAGACTATATAACGTTTCATTAGTGAAAAAATTTCTTTGAAAAATTCGTAGATGCCGTAACTTTTTTCTTTGTTAAATCGTTTATTAAGTAAGCGCGCTTAAAAGGAGTGATCACTTTGAATACGAAAAGAAAGCTGATTTTACAATCCGATTCGGATGTTCAACAATCAAATAAATCTATTATTGTTAAACATTATGCGGAACTAAAGCGTTATTGTACATTTTTAACGCAAAGCACATGGGACGGAGAAGATCTTGCACAAGAAACGATATGTAAAGTATTGAAGAAATATACGAATGCGGAATGGAGCCAAAGTATTTGTTTAACGTTGTTATACAAAGTGGCTCGTAATCAATGGCTGGATCAAATGCGAATAAAAACTTGTGAAAGAGAAAATACTCAAGAAGCTTCTTATGAACCGCATGCAAACGTTGCTGAATTATATGCTTTAATTGAAACAATACTATCTTGTTTAAATGAAATGCAAACTGTCATTTTCTTATTAAAAGATGTGTTTGAATATAGCTTAGCTGATATCGCGGCCATTACTTCTATGTCAGAAGGAGCAGTAAAAGCTTCATTGTTTCGAACACGGAATAAATTGAAAACGATAAAAGAAGAGGAACGTTTTGTACCTTCAAAAGACATGGAAGAAGAAACTGAAATACTTGTAAAAGCAATTCAGCAACAAACTCCTGAATTATTGGTAAAACTTGTACCAACGCTACATTTCTCACGAATTTCGCTACAACAACCATTACTTTTATTACACCAAAAATCTTCTTACAACTGTTTCTCATGTGCTGCTTAAACTAAAATGGTGGAGGGGTTTTTCATGAATACGATTCCTTATGTTATAGAGCAAACAAAACTTGGAGAACGTTCGTATGATATTTATTCAAGATTATTAAAGGATAGAATCATTATGATTGGTCAAGAAATTAATGAACAAGTCGCCAGCAGTGTTGTTGCGCAGTTATTATTCCTCGCAGCGGAAGATGCAGAGAAAGACATATCCATTTATATAAACAGTCCTGGCGGTTCTACCTCTGCAGGTTTTGCGATTTTAGATACGATGAATTATATTAAACCGGATGTACAAACCATTTGTATTGGCTTAGCGGCTTCGTTCGGAGCATTATTGCTACTGGCAGGGGCAGAAGGAAACGATTCGCTTTACCAAATAGCGAAATTATGATTCATCAGCCACTTGGCGGAACGCAAGGGCAAGCAACTGAAATTGAAATTTCTGCAAGACGGATTTTGAAGTTAAAAGAACATATTAATCAAATCATTGCCGATAAAACTGGGCAGCCTATTGAAAAGATAGCGAATGATACGGAACGGGATTATTTTATGAGCGCAGAAGAGGCAAAAACTTACGGTATTGTAGACGGAATTATTGGTTAATACTGAAAAGGGGTTGTTTGAACATTATCGTTCAATAACCTCTTTTTTAAATTGAATCTTCTCAATTAATGGAATAAAATGAAAATATTATATATTCTTCAATGTTGATATATAAAATACATATTATTTAAGGGGATTGTAATGCAAAGGAAAAGATTAAGAGATTTAGATATTAATATCGGAAAATTGAAACCAGGAACATTTAATGCAATTACCGATGTAGAAGGCGTAATCGTCGGTCACAAAACAATTTTACACACAGATGTTTGTTCAGGACTTACTGTTATTCTACCTAACAACGGAAATCTAGCTGGGTCGCATTTTCCAGCAGGATTCTTTTCTTTTAATGGAACTGGAGAATTTACTGGAAGCCATTGGATTGATGAAACAGGTACTTTAGTAACTCCTATTGTTTTTACCGGCAGTCATTTACTCGGTTTAGCGCATCATTTTCTTTCGCGTGCTACAAGAAGAATCGAAAATTTAGAACCTTTTTCAAATGGAATAGTGGCAGAGACTTGGGATGGTTGGTTAAGTGATTTAGAAAAAACCTCCATGACATATGAAGATTTAGAAGAAGCGATTATACATGCCAAATCTGGTGTAGTTGAAGAAGGAAATGTTGGTGGCGGTACAGGAATGATCTGTTTTGAATTTAAAGGCGGAATCGGTACCGCTTCCCGAATTGTTGAGTGTGAATCAGGTACTTATACAGTTGGAGCTCTTGTACAAACTAATTTTGGTAGAAGAGAAGATCTTATTATTAATTATAAACCTGTTGGAAGCATATTAAATGACATGGAAGTACCATTACCATGGGGGACTCCAGAAAATGCAGGCTCACTTCTCGTTACATTAGCAACGGATGCTCCATTATTGCCTTCACAATGTGGAAGAATATCAAAAAGAGCATCGCTAGCAATGGCTAGGTTAGGAGCTATTGGAGAAGAAGGTAGTGGAGATTTTTTCCTGACTTTTTCAACTGGGAATTGCTATTCTTATGATAATGAAAAAGCTTATCCTGTCGATATGTTTCCATCAGAACAGCTAGATTTTATTTTTGAAGCGGCAATTGAATCTGTTCAAGAAGCAATTATTAATTCTATGTGTATGGCAGAAACCATAACAGGACAAAAACAAAGACAAGTGCACGCATTACCGTTAGATAAGTTAGTACAAATTTTAAAATAACGAATTCTATGTATGTTTCCTCATAATCAAAACAGTTTTATTTGTAAGAAACACGAAAGGTACATATACACCAAGTAGTGTAATTTGATAGAAAGAACTTGTTAAGAAGGGGATTAACATGAAAATAGAAATAGTTTTTGAAGAATTTCCAGTTTTAGAATCTATGAATCTAGTATTAAAGAAAATTGAAGATGTTCATTTACGGGACGTATATGCAATCTACAATAACGATAAAGTGTTTGAATACTGCGGAATTATACCGAAACATAATATGAAGACGGTAAGTAAGATGATCCAACACTTTGAGAGGGACTATATTAAACAGAGTAGAATTAAATGGGGGATTTTTCGAAAGAATGAAAGTGATACATTAGTTGGAATCATTGAAGCAATGGATTTTAATCGAAAGGTCAATATAGTTACAATCGGATACTTTTTAGCAGAAAAGTATTGGGGAAAAGGTATTGCACCTGAAGCGGTTCATGCAATCGTAAAATTTTTATTTGAAGACGTTCATATAAATAGAATTCAAGCTGAAGTTATGCCGGCAAATGAGATATCAAAGAAAGTGCTTCTAAAGAATGGATTTATAAAAGAAGGTTTATTAAGACAAGCTACTTTATGGTCCGGAAAGGAGTCGTCGATTTAGAAATATATAGTATTCTTCAAGAAGATTATAAATGATATAGACAAAATTACATTTACTTAGTTTATGCTTTTCTTAGAGAAGTAACAACCTTCATTTAAGTTTTTTACGATAATAAAGTGAAACTTCCATCAGTGGGGGTTTTCTTCATCCCCACTGATGGCTAGTTGAACCAATCGGGCTTTTACGGGCAGTTATCCCCCGCCTAGTTACTTCGCTTTTCTCTGAATCTTGAGGTGGGGGTCTTACTGCCCGTTAATGCGGGATAAACCTCTATCAATCATTATTCGCCTATTATTGCATTGCTAGCAAATTAGAGAAACGGAAAACTTCCAAAACGAAAAAATTTAATTCTCATAATTAATTGTAGAAAGATATTTTTTTGCTTTGAGGTATCTCTTTCTTTGCTAGCGGCTACCTCTTGTATGAAAAAACAATCATCATTTATTCCTAACGTTCGTAATAAAATAGTAGAAGGACATTCATGGTAATGGGAGGAAAAGGAATGCACCATAACAACCGGAAAAGGAAATGGAACAACTTTTCCAAGACAATTCCGTACTCTCTTTTAGATGTAAAAAATGAATTAAAGAAAAAAGTGAAAAAAAGCAACTTTTCGTTAAAACATGGAAATTAACAAAAGAAGAGACAATGCTAATTCACCAGATTAAAGAGCAAACAAGACAACACAACAAAAATAATGTGACGCGAACACATGCTTATTATCGTTTTTACCTCCAATACCCAGAAATACACTGGGCGTTGCTTGGACATATGGTATCGCGTAATGGTGGTTGGAATATGACAGATTTAAAAGGGGAGTTATATACAAGGCTATTGTCAGAAAAGGATCAAGTCACCTTCTTTTCTTTTTTAGAACGAGGCAACTGGTTAATATTCCAGGATGTATATCCGCAATTTTTATTGTACGAACAAAGTGTAAAAAGATCCGAAAGGCTGTTTTATCTTCTGCCTTTTTTCCATGTATCAACGTTTATGGAAACGATATGGAACCATTTCTGGAGCACAGGTGACCGCTATACGTTAGCCATTGCCACCGTTATTAATGAACAAAGCTATTTAGAAAAAAGAGTTGTTCAAAATTCCCATTTTAAAAAGACCGTACTAAGTAGTGTTGGATTCAAATTTTATGATTTTTTCCGCTTTAATCATATCCTTTTTCCACTCTACAAAGATGAGACTAAACAAAAAATATTGCTTTTCGGCGATACAATGAAACATTTCACCTCCCTGCATGAGCGGATTTTACTCGGAAAACGATTATACTCACTACTGTTTCGACATGAGAACGTTTTACAAAGAGTAGTAAATTGGGCTCATGATCATCCGCATACTGGTTCACGAAAAGACTACTGGCCGCATTTATTTTATGATGTAAATGAATCATTCTCTCGTGCATTTTATGAACGTCGAATAAAGAACTGCCAATTAAGAAAAGATGCAAATCGTTTATATAGCCCGCGACTAATATACGCATGGAAAGATCTTCATCATGAAGAAGCGGAAAGTGAAGACTGGTTTGAAGACTGGCGCATCATGGACTATTTAATCGATAAGGGAGAAATGGCAGATGGAAAGATTTATAATGAATACTGCAAAACGCTTGAAAAAATTGAATTTGCCATTCTGGTCAAAAAAAATGTCTTGCTCCGAGAAGAAGAAGGGGAGGAATAACTCTCAGGCTTTTGTAGCCACTATCATTTTCTCTAGTTTGATCGGAACATATTTAGACCTACTGTTTGTCAGTAAACAAATGTATGCCTTTCCAACAAGACCATTCCCACATATATTTACAATCAATGTCGCGTTTACATTATTGATATTACCAGTCTTTACTATGTTCTTTTTACGGATTGCAAGAATGTTACCTTCATTTTTTAAAATCCTATTTATCACTTTGATTGGACTTTGTATGAGTATTTCCGAACGGTTTGCGGAGCAGTTAGGATGGTTCACTCATAGCGAAGCATGGCATCATTCTTATTCTTTTTTCGGATACACAATATTCATGATTCTTATATGGAAGTTTTATCGTTGGTTTCAATAACAGGAAATTGTGTTAAAGAGATCTAAAAAATAAACAAAAAGATTGTTCGAAATCCTGTATTGAAATTTAAATAGGGTTTATTAAAAAACTATCCGTTCAATGAAGGGAATGGATGATGTTATTAAGTTAACGAGTGCTAATTGAGCAACCATGTTTATTTCCAATAACACGCGTTATGTTGATATTACATGTATAATGGATACATAAAAAAACGCTGACTTTTTATCATCAGCGTTTTTTTTATATAAGAGGTTTTTGAATTAAAGTAGCAAATTCTATTTCATGGACATGTCCGTCGTCTAATGTAGTAGTTCCTTTAACATAGTGTACATGTTTTCCGTCGCCAACTGGGATGGCAGGACCTGTTTCTATTGCAACCTTATGATGATGATCAAAAAAGTCAGTATTAACCATTATTATATGTACATGACTATCTCCTTTTGGAATTACTTCACTTGTAAATCCAGCAAAACGATGATTATGCCTTTCGTTTCCTTCTTCTGCCAGTTTAGTACTAGCAACAAATTCATGTACATGTGTCTGAACCGTATCTGGTGCTTTTCCTGCAGATACTATAGCTGGTTCTGTTACGTTTTCATTATTCGTTTTTATATTTTCCGTTCTAGGTATATTCTCCGTTCTAGGTATATTCTCCGTCCTAGATGTATTTTCCGTTCTCTGTTTCCCCCTACCTGAAAATTCTCTATTCATAAAGATAATGCCTCCCTTTATATAAGGTTATGGTACATTTTATTATAATTAGTAAGAATATATGTTAAGAAAATTGACTACCGATGACATTCGTGTAACGGCATTATGAATCATAGCGGAAGAAAAGGAATAAAATACAGTGTAAAAATCTGTTGTTTTTATAAAATTTGTTTTAGTATAAATAAGGGCACCAAAAAATAGAAAGAGGTGTCAAAATGTATGGAATAATAAATTATGAGGTATTTTTAATTACAGGAATTCTTTTAAATCTAATTCCTGGTGCAGACACAATGTATATAGTGGGAAGAAGTATTTCACAAGGTAGAAAAGCAGGTGTTTATTCTGTTTTTGGTATTATCACTGGCTCTCTCGTTCATACCTTGTTAGTTGCTTTCGGATTATCAATCATACTTACAAAATCTATTATACTATTTAATGCCATTAAAATTATTGGTGTGATCTATTTAATATACTTAGGAATTAGAATGATTATTGATAAAACGAATGTAAATTTTCATTCTACTGCAACTAGTAAACTGAACGTTAGAAAGATATATGTACAGGGACTTTTAACTAGTCTTACGAATCCCAAAGTTGCTTTATTTTTCATTGCATTTCTCCCGCAATTTATAGATACAAAAGCTTCTAGCCCTATACCTTTTATTATTTTAGGACTTACTTTTACAATCACTGGATTATTGTGGTGTCTATTTATTGCTTATTTTTCTTCCTATATTACAAAAAAACTAAGAGGAAACGAAAAGGTAGGAACTGTTCTGAACAAAATAACAGGAATCATTTTTATCGGCATGGGGCTGAAGTTACTTCAAGCAAAAGCTCCTCAATAAGCAAACAAAAGCCCCCTTTTAGAAAAGTTATATGAAAGTTTAATTGGATATAAAAAGCCTCTTTAGAAAAATCTTAAAGAGGCTTTTCTTTTGAAGGTATTGTATCTAAAAATCTACTTTATTACGTTCTGTAAGTATTATAAATCGCACATCTAATCTAATATTTTATATCCCAACTTGATCTATAAGATTTTGAATTTGTTCTTTTGGAGTATTTGTACATATACCTCCGTGATAACAAATTACTGATTCAATATCTAAATCTAAATATTTCTCCAGAGAAGAAAGAGCCTTATTCATATCTAATGTTGTTTTCTCGACAGGTCCTTGTAAAGAACCATCTACACATATCATAGCATCACCGGCAACAAGAGTTTTACTTTGCTTTAAATAAAGGCTAATATGTCCAGGTGTATGTCCAGGTGTATAAATTATTTGAATCCCTCCACAATAGGGAAGTTCTTGTCCATCTTTTAAAGTCTGATCTACTTTCGATTTAGGAGGATTCGTATACAAGAATTGCATTTCCTTAGGAAGAGATGCCCACGCTTCTTTGCTCATACGTTCAGGATCTGTTTTCATAAGTGGGAATATTCCTTCGATATATGGCTTATCAAGTTCATGCGCATACACATCGATTTGATGAGTAGCTGCTTGTAATATTTCAGGAAGGCTTCCAATGTGATCTAAATCTTGGTGTGTTACAATGACCGCTTTTAATTTTTCAAAAGGGACCCCCACATCATTCATAGCAGTACGGATTTGATCTAACTGTCCAGGCATACCAGTATCGATCAAAACAGCTGTTTCTTCGTCCCACATAAGTGTAGGATGCAAAACGAAACCTTGTATTTTTAATTCAAGCATTGATACTCCATTTGAAATCTTCATGGATTAAATCCCCTTAATAGGTGTGTTTGGATTATTATTAACTCCTACATATATTATTTATCACACCCCAAAAACCTAAGTCAATAAATAAATATTCAATCATAACATAAATGAATATTTTTGTCAATACTCCAAATTGATCTTATTATTAGATTCAATCAAATAGAGAGGAGGAGTTCAAAATTGTATAAAGAATATAAAAAGATATTTTAAATAAGGAGTTGTTCCTGTGGATCTTACATCAAATGTTGCAGCGATTGTTTTAGATTTAGATGGTACTTTATTGAATTCGCAAAAAGAAGTATCCAAAAGAAATTTACAAGCTATACTCGAATGTTATAGAAAAGGAATAACTGTTATTTTTGCAACAGCAAGACCCCCGCGTTCGGTGAAAGCTTTTCTTCCTCAGGAACTTCAAGAGATAGCAGCCATCGTGTATTACAACGGTGCTTTAATTATTGATAACACATCAGAGTACAGACAACATTATCCGATTGAATCAGCTATTACAAATGAAATTATTGAATATGTGATCACTCATCATTCGGATGCGTGTCTGTCTATTGAATCAGAAGATACGTGGTACAGTAATAGGTCATTAGATTATAGTAAATCTATGAATACAATTGTAAACCCAATCGTAGTTTCTTTACATGAATTTAAAAGAATCAATGCTTCAAAATTATTAATCTCAGAATATCCGTATTACGAGAATTTACACAAGCAATTTGAACATAAAGTAAACACGGTGTGCACCGATTCAGGAACTTTAATTCAAATTATGGCCAAAGGCGTTTCTAAGAAACAGGCTATAATGGATCTTTGTGTTCAAAATCATATTCCGATGAACAGCATAATGGCATTCGGTGATGATTGGAATGATTTAGAGCTTTTTCATGCGTGTGGTTTTCCGATCGCTATGGAAAATGCAATACGTGAACTAAAAGCAATTGCATATTTTGTTACTAAGTCTAATGATGAAGACGGTGTAGCTCAAGTATTAGAAAAGTTAATTTGTACCGTCAATAATAGTTAAAAATGATTAAACTCTTTTTATAAAAGATGGATTGAAGTCAACTACCCACCACTTAAACGCTAACGCATTTTGAAGTGGGGGCTTGTAAAAAGCCCTGGTTGTCTAGCCTTAGTCTTTTATAGACTCCGTTCGTAGGTTGCATACCCAAGAATGATTCCCTAGTTCTTGGCTCTATGGTGGCTCTGTAACAGTTCTGATTGGGAAGAAACGGTCAACCACAAGCCTTCTTGGATAAGAAGTTGCTGACACCTACAAACATTGGCGAAGGGAAACAAACTCTTAGGAGGGACAAAACATGCGTGTATTTGTCAAGAATTTAAGAGGAGAACCGCTTATGCCTTGCAGTCCTCGTAAGGCACGTCTTCTTCTCAAACAAGGAAAAGCAAAGATTGTGAAATACACACCATTTACCATTCAACTGCTATACCCTACTGGTGAAACTATACAACCTGTTACAATCGGTGTTGATAGTGGTGCAAAGTATGTAGGTATTGCAATTACAACAGAGAAAAAGTACTTGCAAAAGGAACTATTGAGTTACGTCAAGATGTCAAAGAAAATCTTACACTGAGAGCTACATTACGCAGAGGTAGAAGACAACGTAAAACCCGCTACCGAAAAGTACGTTTTCTGAACCGAAAAAAGAAAGAAAGCTGGCTCCCACCCTCCATTCAAAGTCGAATCGACAATGTTATTCATTGGATAGAGAAATTCAAATCTCTCTTACCATCTCCAAAAGTCATTGTCGAAGTAGGAAAATTTGATGCACAAAAGCTAAAAAATCCTGACATACAAGGAACAGAATATCAACAAGGAGATGCTTTTGGCTTTTGGAATACAAGATATTACGTGTTTGCGAGAGATCAATATACCTGTCAAATTTGTAAGAAAAAAGGTGGTATCTTGCATACGCATCATATCATCGAACGATGCAGCGGCGGTTCGGATATGGCAGATAATCTTGTAACCGTACATGAAGAATGCCATCAAAAGTTCCATCAGGGGAAAATCGAGCACAATTTCAAGAAACCAAAACAATATAAAGAGACGGCCTTTATGAATATACTTCGTTTGCAAATCATGAGGCGTTTAAATTGTGAGATTACGTATGGCAGTTACACAACGCCGATACGAAAAGAGTTATGTTTATCAAAAACACATGTAAATGACGCCATTGCGATTACAAAACCGAAACAGTTACAAGAATATGACAAACGTGGTGAATTTCGCATCAAACAATTTAGAAAGAAAAAACGTTCCCTCCATGAAGCAACTGCAAAGAAAAGGAAGAAAAATGAAAAATAGAAATGCAAACCGAATGTAAATGGAATCTATTTAGGTGATAAGGTGAAAGGATTTGGACAAGTAGGATTTGTGACAGGATTTACAGGGAAAATGGTGTACGTACAAGATATCAACGGACAATATATACAAAACCCATCTAAATCTTATAAGCAGGTAAATATATCAGATATGGAATGTATCCACCACAATAACAATTGGTTGTTCTTACAAGTGAGTTAGGCTATGTCTAACCAAAATTCATCCCCACCTTACCGATGGGCTCTTGTCCGTCACACGCTTGAAGATGGGGACTTCTTTCGGAAATACGTTAAAAATATTCAGAGCGTGTTTTAATCAATTTTTTTAAAACACGCTCTTTCTTTTTGCTCGTTTATCAAGGTTATTAGTATGAATTTGATCAAATACTATTTCAAAGCTACAAATTCAAAAAATTCATTTTTTTGTAAAAAATATAGCTTGAACACCATTGACCATGGAGGTCAACGGGAGTACAATGTGATTGACTGATGTGGTCAACTGCAATTTTTAGAATGAAAGAAAAGAGG
This sequence comes from Bacillus sp. EA-CB0995, assembly GCF_055814245.1. Lineage (NCBI taxonomy): Bacteria > Bacillati > Bacillota > Bacilli > Caryophanales > Bacillaceae > Bacillus > Bacillus sp. EA-CB0995. The sequence continues at coordinate 2,502,257 of NZ_CP169269.1, forward strand.
GCTGCCCCTATGTATTCAAAATTTTTGAACCTGGATAAGGAAAAACAAGACCGCATAATAAATGCTGCGATAAAGGAATTTGCCCAGAAGGGATATGATAAGGCATCGACTAATGAAATCGTCAAGGAAGCGGGGATATCAAAGGGGTTATTATTCCATTATTTCCAAAATAAAAAGCAATTGTATTTATTCTTGTATGAACATATGGTCGATATTCTAATGGAAAAAATTACGGAAAAAATAAATTGGGATGAAAAAGACATTTTTGTCCGCTATCGGCAAATCGCATTGCTGAAAATTGAAATATATCAAATTTATCCCGAAATGTTAAGTTTCGCTAAGTCGATCTATAAAGACTCCTCCCCGCAGTGAAAATTGATATAAACCGCAGGGCGAAGGAATTGTTCGAAAGTTCCTTTAATAAATTATTTTCCGATATTGATCTTTCTAAATTTAAAAAAGGGATTGATATCAAAAAGGCGATCAACATTATTAATTGGACATTGGAAGGGTTCGCCTATCAAATGCAAGAAAAAGCATTGTCCCTATCCTGGGAGCAAATCGATAGCGAGGAGACAATGGCAGAAATGGAAGAATACTTGAAAATACTAAGAAATTCTTTATACGAATAAGGAGGTGATCAATTATATACAAAATTGGTCATTTCGCATAACTGATTGAGGAGAAAAAGGGAGGTTTTATAAATGAACGTAATAGAAATTAAAAATCTAACCAAAACTTATGGCAAGGCGAGAGGAATATCCGATATTAGTTTTAATGTTGAACAGGGTGAAATTTTCGGGTTTATTGGACCTAATGGTGCTGGGAAGTCGACAACGATTCGCACATTATTATCGCTCATTTATCCAACGAGTGGCAGCGCCACGATTTTTGGGAAAGACTGTATTCAATTTGCTCCAGAAATAAAAAAGGAAATTGGCTATTTACCATCAGAAATTTTTTACTATGACAATATGAAAGTAAAGGACCTATTAAAATACTCAGCCAGCTTTTATAAAAAGGATTGCAGTAAGAGAATCAAAGAGTTAGCAGAAATTATGGACTTGGATCTCAATAAAAAAATTGATGACCTTTCTTTAGGAAACAAAAAGAAGGTTGGGATTGTTCAAGGGCTGCTCCATGAGCCTAAACTCATTATTTTGGATGAACCGACGAGCGGGCTTGACCCATTAATGCAGCAAAAATTCTTTGAACTATTAGAGGAAGAGAATAAAAAAGGTGCTACGATTTTATTTTCGTCGCACATCCTCAATGAGGTTCAAAGATTATGTAATCGTGTTGCCATCATTAAAGAAGGTAAAATCGTAACTGTAGAAAAGATTAGTACGTTACAAGAGAATAACTATAAAAAGTTTAAAGTTGAGACGAAATCAGCCCTAGACAAGAATTACTTCCAAATCGACGGGGTCAATAAATTAGAGGTTCACAATAACGTAACTAGCTTTTTATTTAAAGGTAATATCAATACGGTGATGAAAAAAATCGCTGAAATTGAAATCGCGAATTTGTGGATTGAAGAGCCGGACCTTGAGGAGATCTTTATACATTATTACGAAAAGGAGGCCTAAGAAACTATGAATATCTTTATGCATGAATTGAAGGCTTATCGAAAGTCTACAATTATATGGTCGCTATCGTTAATTGTAATCATTATTATTTTTATGTCGATGTATTCTTCATTTGCTGAGGATGCAAAGGGTTTTATGAAAATATTAGAAAATTATCCAGAGGCGATAAGAAATGCAATCGGGTTTAATCAAGAAAATTTCTTTACTATTTTAGGATTCTATAGCTTCCCTTTATCGTTTATTACTCTTTGCGCAGCAATTCAGGCGATGAATCTCGGCACTTCCATTGTCAATAAGGAAGTCCGTGAAAAAACAGCGGACTTTTTGCTAACGAAGCCTGTTACCCGTACAAAAATTTTGACAGCCAAGTTATTGGCAGCGCTGGTTTCGATTATCATGACGAATATCTTTTATTTCGCTGCAGCCAGCTTTGTGGCATTACAAGTTAAAACTGATGATTTTAGCTTGAAAACTTTCTTTTTACTTTCACTTACAATTTTCTTCATTCAGCTGATATTCCTATCCTTAGGAATTATCATTTCCGTTATTGTCCAAAAGATCAAATCCGTGCTGACCGTCTCGCTTGCTACCGTCTTTGCATTCTACTTTGTGGGAATGTTCAGTGATACGACAGGTGATGAAGTGAAACGTTATTTTTCGCCGTTTAAATATTTCGACACCGCCTATATCATTAAACATTCCAGCTATGAAACAACATTTTTGATTGTTGGTGCAGTTATTATTATTCTTGCTATTGCAGCTAGTTATGTTGTCTATATCAAGAAGGATATCCATGCTGTTTAAGAATGCTAGCTTTGCTTGTGGAAAGCTAAATGGAGGGGTTCGGTCATGAATATATTTTTAAAAGAATTGAAGTCTCATCGAAAATCGCTCATATTTTGGAGCATCGGTGTCTTCCTTATGGTGGCATCAGGAATGACTAAATACGAAGCGTATTCGTCGTCGGGCCAATCGATAAATGATTTGATGGCAGATATTCCAAAATCGCTGCGGGCTGTATTAGGTTTCAGTGATTTAGATTTAACGAAGGCCAGCGGCTACTATGGTATGCTTTTTCTCTATTTATTATTAATGGCAACCATTCATGCAGTAATGCTCGGAGCAACCATTATTGCCAAAGAAGAACGGGATAAAACATCTGAGTTTTTATTCGTAAAACCAGTATCTAGAAGTAAAGTTATTACAGCAAAGCTATTGGCAGCATTCACAAATATCGTAATCTTTAATCTCGTAACATTCGTTTCGTCCATTATTCTTTTAGGGAAATACAGCGATGGTGAGGCGGTTAATGGTGAAATCGCAATCTTAATGGCGGCAATGTTCATTTTGCAGGTCTTATTTATGGTTATCGGCAGCGCACTCGCTGCTGTAAAAAGAAACCAAAAACAGCTGCATCAGTAGCTACTGGAATCCTATTACTTACGTATATGTTATCAATCATTATTGATTTGAATGAGAATATGAAAGGCTTAAGATATTTTACACCATTTAAATATTTTGAAGCGAAAAATGTAATGTATGGCGGTGGTTTAGATGTAATCTTTGTAGTAATTTCACTAATATTGATTCTATCACTTTTGGTCGTAACCTATGTTTATTATAAAAAAAGAGATTTGAATGTTTAGTAAAAAGACCGTAAGTTTCGGTCTTTTTTTATGGTTATCAAAATCAACAATGGAATTTAACAGAACCTATAAGGAGTAGCGTGAAAAAAGACAGCCTATGAGCTATCTTTTTTCACACTATTTAAATCGTCTTAAAACGAGAAACTCCCACCATTTCCACGGCAGTAGATTTTTTAATAGAATCATTAACTTTACTCCTTTTCCAATTGGATAACGTAAAGTTGGATGCTGCGATTCAGCAATAGCTACTATTTTCTCAGCGACATCTTTCGGATTTCCTAAAGTTTCACTCCCATTATGAATATGTTGTTCAATTTTCTTCATGTATTCTTTGTAGGGGGACTCAGATTCGGAAGTAGCTTCCGCGAGTTTTTGTCCGATTTCCCAAATATTTGTGTTATATGATCCCGGCTCAATTAATGAAACGTCGATCCCAAACGGTTTTACTTCTAAACGAAGGGACTCACTCCAACCTTCAAGTGCATATTTTGAAGCAACGTAAGGGGAGAGGCCAGGGAAACCCATTTTTCCACTGATGCTACTAACATTAATAATTTTCCCTCGTTTTTGTCTTCTCATAATTGGAAGAATAGCCTGTGTTACTGCGATAGCTCCGAACACGTTTGTCTCAAATTGTTTACGGTATTCTTCAATTGGAATTTCCTCCGCAAAACCACCGCTTGCGTAGCCCGCATTGTTAATAAGAATATCTATCCGTCCAAGATTGTTTATAAAAGCTGTAAATTTCCCAATAGATTCTTCGGAAGTTACATCTAACGGATGAATTTTTATATTTTGTTCTATATGCAACGATGTAGCTTTTTCAATCAACTCTGTTTGTTTTTCAACATTTCGCATCGTAGCAATTACAAGATAGCCATTTTTAGCAAACTCTAATGAAGTGAGGAGTCCAAATCCACTTGATGAACCTGTAATAATCACGATTTTTTCTGTCATTTGTTTCTCTCTTTCTATTAAAATTAAGTTTAATTTCATCATATCGAAAGGATAAGGAGAAATTCAATAGCTTAGTAAATAGACAAATACACACATTTGTATTTTTGGTAAAAAGTAGATTTCAAAGGAATTCACTTTTTATGTCGGAATATGCGCTTACCAGGGAAATAATACTAAAGTGTTTTTATTCCCTAAAATAATCTAAACAGTATAGACAAACTAGTTTTTATGAATAAAGCCCGCCCATATACATTTCCGTTAATGTATGTACAATATCTTCAAGAGAGAAATCTCGTTCATTTCGAACAATTTCCCACAAAAACATTTCATTCGCAAAGAACCAACTTCTCGCTACTAAAAAACAGTTCAAATCTTTACGTGCTAAACCGCTGTTTTGTGAATACGTAATATCTTGAACAATCCGCTCAATAAACCGTTCTCGAATAGCGCTCCATCTGTACTGAACTTCGTCAGAAGCACCGATTGCTTCTTCAACCACTTGTAATAGTTGTCTTTCCATTTCCGCCATTTGTAAAAAGGCGTGTACTTGCTGCTGAATCATACTACGAGCTTCTTGCTTCGTTACTGGCTGAAAGACACATTCTGCGATTGTATAAAATTGATTCATCACATCATCCATTAATACAATAAGTAAATCATCTTTATTTTTAAAGTATACGTATGCTGTCCCGTATCCAGTTTCTGCCTTTTTGATAATCTGAGAAATTGTTGTTTTTTGAAATCCATGTTCAATAAAGACTTCACGGCCAGCAAATAATAGTTTCTTTTTTGTTTCAAGTGAACGTTGTTTTCTAGCTGAGAAAACATCTTTGCTCATATGTACCACACCTTTGTGCTGAAATATCAGAAAATTTAACTTTATTCTAGGTGAAACATTTATTAAATGTCAACTGACATTATGTCATTGACGCTATGTCAGTTTTGGTGATATATTTTAACTAATTAGAATTGAAAGAAAATTAAATAGAAGGTGATAGAATGTATTCAAAACCATTTGAACCATCTTACGAGCATGCTCGTCAATGTGACATTTATGATGAGCTTGCATCGTTTCAACATGAGTTTTATAAAAAAGAAGGAACAATTTATTTAGATGGAAACTCACTTGGGCTTTTATCAAAACGAGCTGAACAATCTTTATTAACATTGCTAGATTCATGGAAACAATTCGGCATTGATGGTTGGACAGAAGGACAGCATCCATGGTATTTCTTATCCGAGCAATTAGGAGAATTAAGCGCTCCACTTATCGGTGCTTCACCTGAAGAAGTAATTGTAACCGGTTCTACGACAACAAATTTACATCAAGTTGTCGCTACGTTTTATGAACCAAAGGAAGGGAAAACAAAAATCCTTGCTGATGAATTAACATTCCCATCCGATATTTACGCATTGCAAAGCCAAATTCGTTTAAAAGGGCTAGATCCTGCTGAACACCTTGTTCAAGTGAAAAGCAGAGATGGAAGAATGTTAAATGAAGAAGATATCATTGCAGCAATGACAGAAGATATTGCGCTCATTGTACTTCCGGCAGTGTTATATCGAAGCGGGCAAATTTTAGATATGAAGCTTCTTACGAAAGAAGCACATAAACGCGGTATTCATATTGGCTTTGATCTTTGTCACTCCATCGGTTCTATTCCGCATCACTTTCAAGAATGGGATGTCGATTTTGCAGTTTGGTGTAATTATAAATATTTAAATGCCGGTCCAGGTGGAGTTGGTGGCCTGTACGTTAATAAAAAGCATTTCAATCGTTTACCAGGATTAGCAGGCTGGTTTAGTTCCCGAAAAGATAAACAGTTTGATATGGAACACGAACTTACGCCAGCTGATCATGCCGGTGCATATCAAATTGGAACACCACACGTGTTAAGTGTTGCACCGCTTATCGGTTCTTTAGAAATTTTTAAAGAAGCGGGCATAGAGCGATTACGACAGAAATCTCTTCATATTACACGCTATATGATAAACCTAATACATCATGAATTAACAGATATGGGCTTTACACTTGGTAATCCGTTAGAAGATGAAAAAAGAGGCGGACATATTTATTTAGAACATGAAGAAGCAGCACGTATTTGTAAGGCACTAAAAGCGAATGGAATTATTCCTGATTTTCGCGCACCAAATGGTATTCGTTTAGCTCCTGTCGCTTTATACAACACGTATGAAGAAGTATGGAAAGCCGTACAAATTTTGAAGAAGATTATGGTGGAAGAGCAGTATAAACAATTTGAAAATAAACGAGAGGTTGTGGCATAAGGATGAAAGAAAACAAGTGGATTGATATTTCTCAACCTCTAAACAATGATATTGCCACTTGGCCGGGCGATACGCCTTTTTCCTATGAAGTGTCATGGACAAAAGAACAAAGTGGATCTGTTAATGTTGGTAAAATTTCAATGAGTATTCACACTGGAACACATATTGATGCGCCGTTTCATTTTGATAATGATGGTAAAAAAGTAAGTGATCTTGATATTAACGTCTACCTTGGTCCTGCTCGAATTATTGATGTGACAGGTTATAAAAGCATCGGAGCAAAAGAGTTAAAAACGCATGATTTAGAAGGAGTAAGTAGATTATTATTACGGACCTCATCAAAAACAAATCCGCACGTATTTCCTGAAACAATTCCGTATTTACGTGCTGATCTTGCACCTTATCTGCATGAAAAGGGAGTGCGCTTAATCGGTGTAGATGTCCCATCTGTTGATCCGCTTGATGATAAAGAGCTAGCAGCACATCATGAGTTATTTAAACACGGTATTCATATTTTAGAAAATGTTGTTCTAGAAAATGTACAAGACGGAGACTACGAACTTATTGCCCTGCCGCTTTCGCTAACAGATGCAGACGGTAGCCCGGTTCGTGCTGTAATAAAACCATTATAAAAATAGCCTATACTGCATAGAGAGGATGTACACATATGAAAGAAAATGAAAAAGTAATTATGGAGAAGGGGATTCATACAGATTTTCGTAATAACATGACATACGGGGAATATTTACAATTAGATAGTTTACTATCTAGCCAAAAACGACTCTCTGATCATCATGACGAAATGTTATTCATCGTGATTCACCAAGCAAGTGAGCTTTGGATGAAATTAATTTTACATGAATTAGAAGCAGCTATCGAATCAATCAAAAACGAAAAGCTTGCACCTGCTTTTAAGATGCTTGCACGTGTTTCAAAAATTCAATCGCAAATTATTCAATCATGGGATATTCTTGCCACGCTCACACCAGCTGAGTATATTGAATTCCGCGATTCACTTGGTCAAGCATCCGGATTTCAATCTTATCAATATCGAATGATTGAATTTGCGCTTGGCTATAAAACACCACATGTTCTTAAAATCTATGAAAAAGATGAAGAATTGCACGCTCGTCTACATAAGGCGCTTCATACACCGAGTTTATATGACGTTGCGATTCAAACCCTTGCAAAAGAAGGATTTCCAATTAACCCAAATGTGCTTCAGCGTGATATTACGCAACCATATGAAGTAGATGCAACAGTAGAAGCAGCGTGGTTAGAAGTCTACTCAGATGTAAAGAAATATTGGGACTTATATCAATTAGCTGAAAAGCTAATCGATATCGAAGATTGGCTGCAGCAGTGGCGTTTCCGTCATATGAAAACTGTAGAACGTATTATCGGACATAAAATGGGAACTGGCGGTTCTTCAGGCGTTTCTTATTTAAAACGTGTGTTGGATCAATCCTTCTTCCCAGAGCTTTGGAATATCCGGACAAAATTGTAAAAGAAAAGTCGGTAGCTATTATCAGTTACCGACTTTTCTTTTTAATAATTATTTCATGGTATAGTAAAGACTAGTAAAAAAGTCTTTATTCGGAGGAACGTATATTGGATTTTTACGCATTAGAAAATATGCTCAAAAAAAGAAAGTACATTCATTTTTAATTCACCAACGTGGTGAACTCACTACAAAGTACTATAAAACAGAACAATGCGCACATAACTTATACAAAATCAATTCTATTACAAAAAGTATCGTATCTACTCTCATTGGAATCGCCATTGATAAAGGTTTTATAAATGGTATACATAGTCCCATAATAGAATGGATTCAAAATATACCAAAAGAAAAGCAAGACCTGACTATATATCATTTATTAACGATGACAACAGGTGAGGAGTGGCAGGAGTTTGGAAACGGTGTTGTTTTCCCAAATGATTTTGTCGAGTCTGATCATTGGATAGATTATATTTTAAAGAAACCAATGATAAATCGGCCTGGAACAAAAATGAATTATAATTCAGGGTCTTCGCATCTATTAAGTTATATTGTACAAAAGGCAACTAACATGACGACGGAACAATTTGCAAAGGTACAGCTATTCGATCCTTTACATATTACCGACTATGAATGGCAGCAAGATCCACAGGGAATTTTTGTTGGTGGCTTTGGCATGAAAATGAAAGCAGAAGACATGCTGAAAATTGGCTTATTATGTCTACAAAATGGATATTGGAACGGACAGCAACTTGTATCTTCGAGCTGGATTGAGCAATCCCATCAAGAAAGATTTACAACATATGAACATATTGGGGCATACGGTTATCATTGGTGGGTATTAGATCAAAACAATTTCGACATGCCCTACCATACATATTTTGCGATGGGATATGGCGGACAATATATTATCATTGTTCCTCAATTAGAGTTAGTTGCAGTCATTAGTAGTCAAATGCCGAAGCGGGGCTTAGTACCGCTTAAACTGTTTATAAAGCATTTACAAGAAACGTACTAAATTAACTTAGTACAGAATGAATGTTTGCAAAGGATAAGTTGGGGGATGGATATGAACAATTTATTTACAATAGACTGTAGTGAAATATTACTAAGAGAGTTTAGAATTGAAGATGTTGATGCTATTTATGAACTTACTTCACAACCTGAAGTTTATGAATTTTTGCCGGATTGGCGTTCAACAAGAGAACAACGATTAAACTGGGTTACAAATTATGAGGTACCATCCAATAAAGAGTTTTTGTCAGCCGTACCTAATATCGGTGGTCAAAATTATTTGAAGTTAGGAATTGTATTAAAGGAAACTGGCAAATTTATTGGTTTCTGCAATACAGGTATCAAAGAAGAGCTGAGTGAACCAAACCGAGAAATCACTTTTGCTATTTCAAAACATTACAGAAATCGGGGATACACAACAAAAGCAGTAAAAGGATTGGTAAAATATTTGTTTGAGAATACAGATGTTGAACTACTAAATACCATTGTTCTTCCTCATAATGTAAGCTCGAATAAAGTAATTCAAAAATGTGGTTTTCGTTTTAATGGAAATATAGAGATTGAAGACCAACAATATTATCATTACATTCTTCACAAAGAGGAATGAAAAAGTACTAAATAATATAAAACCTTTTACTACAAACATTTCATATTCAACAAACGGGTGCTTTAGTTTAAGAAGGAGTACACAATAAAAATAGCCTGTATCTTTGATTACTAAGTAATCAAAGATACAGGCTTTATTTTTCGGTAATTAACTGCCCTTATATATATTTAAAGAAATTCTAACCTTTTTATACAAATTGCATTGTAAAACGACAAATCTACTTACAGAACTTGTACAATGCTTACACACGATTGTAAGTCCATGTTTTTTGATACATTTGATTGCATGAGTAATGTTTTTGTTTTAGTGTATTCTGCCAACGTTCCGCAATGCTAAGAATACACACTTCTGTAATTATTCGTTCTAAACATGAATTTTTAAAATAACATCAGTTCATTTGTAGACTCACTCTACATAATGCTTGTTCTTCTATTGCGGTATTTTGTTTTTTCTTATCTCGGTGTTTCTTTAAAAAGAATATTTAAAAATGTTTCTGTTTTTGTTTCAAACTCTACATCAACAAATACTCCAAATTCTTTTCCGTTCTTCTCTCGCAACCACAACTTAAATTTTTCAACTGATATATTTGCCGTTTTCGGTTTTCTTCCTATGTGAAGATAATCGATAATATCAGCTTGTGGGTATTTTTCTTTCGTTTTTTGCACTGCAAGCTTTCCCCATTTTGCGTATGGAGGCTGTGCATGAATGATTGAGAACGGTCTGTATATAAATAAAACTATTGTAGCAAGTCCGATACATATAATTAAACGAGTATATAAAAGTTTCATATTAAGCTCCTTTATCCCGCTACTTTTGGGCAGTAAGACTCCACCTCAAGATGCAGAGAAAGGGAAAGAAAATAGGTGGAGGAATACTGCCCGTAAGAGCACGATTGGTTCAACTAACCATCAGTAGGGTATAAAGCAAAGCCCTCACTGATGGAAGTTTCATTTTATAGCATTTTCTATAGTGTTTACACTTAAGCGAATTCATATGAATTTGCCTTTTTTGTCTTCCTTACATAAAACCGCATCATTTACAAAAAATAACCTTGAAATCATCGTCATATTCAAGGAGGTTGAACTATGCATCGTAAAGCTTTCTTCAAAGTACCGCTTTTACTCGTTACATTTGCGGCCGCTTTGTTAGTAAGTAGTGTTCATGAGAAGGAAGTAGGGGCTTTTTCTAATCAAGTCATTCAAAAAGGAGCCTCTGGAGAAGATGTAATCGAACTACAATCAAGGCTCAAGTATATTGGATTTTACAATGGAAAAGTAGATGGTGTCTTTGGATGGGGTACATATTGGGCACTTCGGAATTTTCAAGAAAAGTTTGGGTTACCGGTTGACGGACTTGCAGGTACAGCTACAAAACAAAAACTCGTTAAAGCTACAAAATATGAAAAACAACCAAATAACACAGCAAATAAACAAAATAACAAACCGGCGCCAAATAAAGGTACAAATGTTCCAAATGGATATTCACAAAATGACATTAAAATATTGTCAAATGCTGTATACGGAGAATCTCGCGGTGAACCTTATATCGGACAAGTTGCCGTAGCAGCTGTTATTTTAAATCGCGTCAGCAGCCCGTCTTTTCCAAATACAGTGGCAGGTGTGATTTATGAGCCGCGTGCCTTTACTGCTGTTGCGGATGGACAAATTAATTTAACACCAAATGAAACAGCAAAAAAAGCTGTACTTGATGCAATTAACGGATGGGATCCATCTGATGGCGCGATTTATTACTTTAATCCAGATACAGCAACAAGCCAATGGATTTGGAGTCGTCCGCAAATCAAAAAAATTGGAAGACACATTTTTTGTCGTTAGGAGGTGGATGAGATATGTTTAGAGGTTTCATTATCGTTTTATTAACAATTGGAGTTGTAGGTACAGGATATTGGGGATATAAAGAGCATCAAGAAAAAATGCCGTTTTAATTCACGCTGAAAACAACTACCAGCGGGCTTTTCATGATTTAGCGTATCAAGTTGATTTATTACACGATAAAATTGGGACAACATTAGCAATGAATTCACGATCATCATTATCACCTGCATTAGCTGACGTGTGGCGTATCACATCTCAGGCGCATTCTGATATTGGCCAATTACCACTTACATTGCTCCCGTTTAATAAAACAGAAGAATTTCTAGCAAATATCGGAGATTTTAGTTATCGTACAGCTATACGCGATTTAGATAAAGAACCATTAAATGACCAAGAATATAATACACTCCAGCAGCTATACAATAATGCTGCAAATATTCAAGATGAACTGCGCAAAGTACAGCATCTGGCCTTAAAAAATAACTTACGTTGGATGGATGTTGAACTAGCCCTTGCTTCTAATAATAACCCAGCTGATAACACGATTATCGATGGATTTAAAACAGTGGAAAAAAACAGTCAATCTTACTCACAAAGCCATTTTGGACCAACGTTTACAAGTTTGGAAAAAGAAAAAAAGGCGAGACGCACATATCTGGTCCAAAAATTTCAGAAGACCAAGCAATAAATATTGCAAAATCTTTTCTTAGCTTAAAGGGAGATGAAAAGATTTCTGTTGAAAAAAGCAGCAAGGGAGCAAAACAAAAATTTTATAGCATTACTGTGAAAGATCCAAAGACAAATAGTGAAACGAATATGGACATTACTGAACAAGGTGGCTATCCAATTTGGGTCATGAGCAATCGGGAAATTAAAGAACAAAAAATGAGCTTAAATGAAGCAGGAGAAAAGGGACTTTCCTTTTTAAAACAAAATAAATTCAAAAATATGGAGTTATATGAAAGTTCACAATACGACTCTGTCGGCGTTTTCACATTCGTAACTAATCGGGACAACGTACGTATATATCCAGAGTCCATTCAAATGAAAATCGCACTCGATGACGGTTCGATTGTCGGCTTTTCGGCAAAAGACTATTTAGCTTCTCGTAAAGATATAAAAATTCCAAAACCAACACTATCGGCTTCGGATGCACGAAAGAAAATCAATCCGAATTTGAAAGTTATGGAAGAGCGTGAAGCAGTTATTGTAAATGACTTGCATAAAGAAGTACTATGTTATGAATTTTTAGGAACACTTGGCAAAGACACATATCAAATCTTTATTAATGCCAATAATGGCACGGAAGAAAAGGTGAAAAAACTACAAAGTGTAGAACAAGTTTATGATTAATGAATAGGAGTGACACCTTTGAGAAAAATCTTTTATTTTTGTATCTGTTTGCTTCTATTAGCGAGCTGTAATACAAAAAAGAACAATAATGCAGCAAGTCCAAGTCCAACTTCGAATGCTAAATTGATTTCAACAAAAAACGAAACAAATCAAGATGTTACATATAAATCAGATGAAAAAGTGGCGGATCACTTAGCAAAATTAGCATCGAGCGTACCGGGTGTAAACGATGCAACAGCAGTTGTACTTGGAAGATATGCAGTTGTCGGAATTGATGTTGACGCAAAACTAGATCGCTCTCGAGTAGAGACAATCAAATATTCAGTAGCAGAGAGTTTAAAACATGATCCACTCGGAGCAAATGCAGTTGTTGTAGCAGATATCGATACGTATCAGCGCTTAAAAGAAATGGGCAAACAAATAAAGGAAGGAAACGCAGGAAAAGGAATTCTCGATGAACTCGCAGCAATTGTCGGGCGTGTAATGCCGCAAGTACCAAATGATGTATTTGAAAAGAAACAGATCAATCCAACTAAAGAAAACGATCAACAATTACAAAAAGGCGAACAAAGTGAACTAAAACAAGAACAAGTTGATCAATCCAATCAAAATTTAAAACGATAAAAATAATCCCCGTGTTATATAGCACGGGGATTATTCCTTGGGAAAAAATCGAATATTTTATTTATTCATAAAAATATTATATGATTTTGTATAAAAGAAAACATACGTTTTTGTAAGTGGAGGAATATACGTCATGCAAATAAATGGATCTATTCAACTCGTTCCATATACGGAAAAATTTAAAGAATCTTTGCAAACATTTACTTTACCTGAAGAACAAGTGCAATTTACAGGCCATCCAATGGAATTGCTCAAAAAAGTAGAACAAGATCCAACTCGAAATCCTATTGTTATTTTAGCTGATAACAAGCCAGTCGGTATTTTTGCGTTGCAATCGGGAAGTCGTGTACAAGAATATACAAATAAAGAAAATTCTTTACTGCTTGTTTCATTTTCAATCGATTACACAGAACAAGGGAAAGGATATGCAAAACAAGCGTTATATCAGTTACCACATTATGTAGATTCATATTTTCCGAACATAGAAGAAATTGTGTTGGCAGTCAATGAAAGAAATATTCCCGCTCAAAAATTATATGTAAAAGTTGGATTTGAAGATAGAGGCCATCGTAGAATGGGACCAATTGGACCGCAATTTGTTTTATACTTATCATTGGAAAAGAAAACTTCAAAAGACACAAGATAAATTAACTATACTATAATAATGAGAGGATTATGCGTATGATGTGAGAGTGTATACCCTCCTTATTTATAAAGAAATTTTAATAACAAAGCAAAAACTATTGAAGTTGTTTACGGAGGATACTATGCAGATAAAACTAATACTTGCCGGTTACGGCACTGTTGGAAAAGAATTTGTAAAACTCATTCATGAAAAAGCACCCTTTATTCGAAAAGAATTCGGTTTAGAGTTAATCCTTGTTGGTATTATTGGACGTGATTTAAAATTATATCATCCAGAGGGACTTTGTATCGATACTTTGCTTACACTAGGCGGGGGATCAGTAGCTTTACACAAATACATAGAACAACATTCGGTTCATAATGAAAAAATGAATGGTCATGTTTTAGTTGAATCTACACCAACCAATCTCGAAAATGGCGAACCAGGAAAACAATATATGTTACAAGCTATTGAAAGCGGCATGGATATTGTTTCTATTTCCAAAGGAGCACTTGTCACGTCTTGGAAAGAAATAAACGAATCAGCTAGATTAGCAAATGTACGCATCCGCTATAGCGGAGCAACAGCCGCAGCACTTCCTACATTAGATATAGGTCAATTCAGCTTAGCGGGATGCAAGATTGAACGCATCGAAGGAGTTTTAAACGGGACAACAAATTATATTTTGACGAAAATGCATGAAGATAACACTTCGTACGAAGAAGCGTTGCAACAAGCACAGCAAAAAGGAATTGCTGAAACAAATCCTTCATTAGATGTAAGCGGCATGGATAGCGCTTGTAAATTATTGCTACTAGCGAATAGTTTACTGCATACAGAATATTCACTTGAAGATATTACTGTTAAAGGAATAGAAAATCTATCAAAACAGGATATACAAAAAGCAAAAGAACAAGGAAAACAAATGAAACTAATAGCGAGAGCATATACAGATGATGATGGAGAAGTGCGGCTTGAAGTACAACCATATGCAGTAGACCCGAACCACTCACTAGCAAGTGTTATAGGAACTGAAAAAGGAATTACCTTTTACACGGATACGATGGGGACAGTTTCTTCCATCGGCGGAGCTTCCAATCCACGAGGAGCTGCAGCAGCAGCTTTAAAAGATGTAATCAATCTATATCGAAAAGATATTATGTAACCTTACATACGATTATATACAAATCCCGCTTATTTGGAAGGAGTGGGATTTGTCATTTCCTAATATAAAAATAGTAATCTATTGTCAATTATTATTGAGTTTTTTGTTTACTTTTTGGCATGAGAAGGCTTAAGATGTTTTGTAAGCATGTTATTGTTTAGCTGATTGTACATATACAAAACAGAAAAATACCAGTATTATATAGAAGCTAGAAAGAAAGCTGAAAGGAATTGAGAATTGTGAAGAAACTTGATGTACTGTTAATGGTGCTCAGCGTCCTGTTCCCAGTTGCAGGTATAATGAAACAAATTCCTCTACAATTATCATTATTTATGGGAGGATTATTGTTTTTAACTAGTTTTGGAAGTTATCATGCAAAACGAATGCATTCACGAATATTTAGTTGGGTAGCTTATACAGCATTTATCACACTCTTGCTGACTATTTGGAATCAATTCGTAACAACCAGCTCCTTAGTAGCAAACGCAAAAATTGCTGCATGTATTGCTGTGATCCCGTTTTTATTCCGATTTCGTACATATGCCATTACACTAGGATTACTCGCATTATGGGGCGCAATGTTATGGGATATAAAACAAGTACATTCATTAGCCGTTCTAGGGCGGATGATGAATCTACTCACAACAGAACGATTGTATTTACTTATTCTAGTAGCAGGATTTTTAATTGGCGGATTACTTGCAAATGCACTATATCGTGATAACAGTCGTAACGGACAAGACAAAACAAGCGCATTTAAACAAAAAAAGAAGCGAATGAGACCTACATTTAAAATTCGTATTCCGAGTTTACCAAGAATTAAATTTAAAATGTTTAAGTTCGGTAAAAAATCTTCCAAACAAAGAGAAACTCGTCCGTATGAACGAAACTATGAAGAGAGAACACCAACTTACCATACAACACAAACAGAACAACATAACAATACTGGAACAATACATGGACAAACGAGAATGGAACGAAGAAAAAATCGTTATAATGCATAGAGACCATGTTTGTACAAATATAAAACCCGCAATTTCCCTTCATACAATCGATGGGGCATTGCGGGTTTTTACTATATAATAATTAATATATCAAATATATTACTCATAAAATCCCTTTATTTGAAGAGGTACTTGAATAAAGTAAAGTTTCCACTAATTACATACTTAGAGAAATGGTAATGAAAATACACTCATAAAGGAGAAACTATGCTCAAACACTTACAAAAAACAATCGAACATTTAACTGAAGAAGAAGCAAAAGAGGTGCTCTTTAATTTACTCACACAACTTCACTCACTAGAAACACATTTTAATAAAGAAACATTAACTTCACTTACAAATACACCAAAAGAACTAATTCAACAGTACATACAAAAGACTGATATTACGAAAAGTAAGCATGTTCATATCGCTTTTGGTGATTCAGCAGCAGGTTCTTTAAAACACGCTCTAAAAGAAGCTAACATTCAAGAAGAGTATGTTTTGTTATTTTCCGATGCTTTTTCTGTTGGTCCTCTTTTTCACTTAGATCAAGAGGCAGGGCAAGTGGCGCGTCAGCAATGGCTTCAGGAGAAATTACCGATAGAAGGCTACTTGTATGAAGAATATTTGCAAGAAATGAAAGTAACTTTAGAGAAATTATATGCGATTCCGTCTCATATTCCGATTACAATTTGGACAGGGAACAATGCATATGAACATGTAGGACTTATTTTTGTTTTATTTTTTCTAAAAGAGGCTACTCATGATATATATGTCGTGAATACAGCTGATGGTTTTGATCAGTTATTCCGCACACCAAATTTGGATTATACAGTACGCCATACCGCAGAACTTGCTCCTAACAGGTTAATGGCAATACGCGAAGCATATAAAGAGCAATCTCCTTTAATAAAAGAAGAGCGACAAGTACTTGAAAATGAATGGAAAGCATTACGCGAAGATTACGAAGTTTTACGTATTTGGGAGAATAATCGTGTTGTTTCTGTTTCAGAAGATTATATCGATCATTTCATCGTACAATGTGCAAAAAGTTTAGAAATTGATGGTTTTACAGATCAATTTTATAAAGCTTCTCGATTAGTCGGAGAAGTTTTAGGACATTTTGAGCAATGCGTAGGTGATGCTTTTATTGAATATCGCCTGAAATCATTAATACAAAAAGGGATTTTTCATATGACAGGGTCTTTACATTCCATGAGGTCTTATAGCGTACGATTAGCACAGCCAGAAAAATGAAAGCGAATAAAAGGATATATATGTGAAAATCTCCTTTTATTATTTTCATATAAAAAGTAATATACGATTGCAATTTTCTAAACTTTTATAAAATTAAATGCGTTATAATGATGATTAAATGCTACTACGTTTACCAAATATTTCATTATTGAAGGTTGTAAAGAGATCTTCAATAATGAAATGAATGATAGTTATCAAACAGCTGCTACACGATTTGAGGAGAAGAATAATGGTATATTTACGACAGTTATTTTATTTTGGTTATCAACAAGCTCTTTCCTGCATTTTTCCTGTACTGATTTTTTTGACGCTAGCTCTTTCGAAGTTTATCCATATTCCCGGTCTATACCGTTATGATTTTATCTTACTCGTCTGCCTTCTTATTCAATATGGAATGTATAAGACCGGGCTAGAAACAAAAGACGAACTCAAAGTGATTACCGTTTTCCACTTCATTGGGTTAGCATTAGAAATATATAAAGTACATCATGGTTCTTGGTCCTATCCAGAACAAGCATGGACAAAGGTAATGGGAGTGCCACTTTATAGTGGTTTTATGTATGCGAGTGTTGCTAGTTATATATGTCAAGCATGGCGCAGGCTACACTTGCAAGTAGAAGGATGGCCAAAAGCGATATGGACGATACCACTGGGAGCAATGATTTATTTCAACTTTTTCACACACCACTTTATGTATGATTTCCGCTGGATTCTAACGGC
This sequence comes from Bacillus sp. EA-CB0995, assembly GCF_055814245.1. NCBI lineage: Bacteria > Bacillati > Bacillota > Bacilli > Caryophanales > Bacillaceae > Bacillus > Bacillus sp. EA-CB0995. Next base: position 2,520,422 of record NZ_CP169269.1, read on the forward strand.
CTTATTATTTGTGGTCTTTTTTCACACTTATGTGCATTTCTCTGTGCAGGAAATTACATATAAAATGCCGCTTGTTCTTTCGTTTTTATTGATTGGTTTTTTCATTTGGATTGCAGAAAATATCGCAACTTTTTTTGGAGCGTGGCAATATCCAAATCAACATGGAACATGGAAACTCGTTCACATTGGGAAAATTAGTTCATGGTTTTTACTCGTTGTCATCAGCATTATGATTGTGGCACAACTAAAACAAATCAAAATCCAAAAAAGTAATAGTTCTTCTTACCATAACTATGATAGCTAAAAGTATGTATGAATACTAAACAAAAGAGGCGATCCGTCTTGAAGAAAAGAAGAGTAATAGCCTTTTTTACATGTATTGTAATAATTGCTTTTGGAATAGTGATTGCTGTATTTAATAAAATTAATAATGAAAACGATTTAGATTGTAGAGCTAATGCTGTTCAGATCAAAGCTGTTGCGGTAGATGATAAGAATAAACCTGTATCTAACGTGAAAGTTTATGAAAATTCAATCACTAATCAGGAACGAACTGTTACAAATTCACAAGGAGAGTTTCAATTTTACTCCAGTGTTTGTGGCAAAATTACTTTACTATTTGTTACTCCAGATGGAAATACATACACAAAAAAATATGATAGGGAAGATGTACCTAACATAGTAAAGTTAGAGTAGTAAATTATATAAATTAAAAAGCAAGGGGTGTGCATATGAACATCTCTTTTTTTATTTCCACATAAAAAGCAATATTCAGTCGCAATTTTCTCAACTTTTATAAAATTCAATGCGTTATAATGGTCATTAGGTGCTATGGTCACCAAATATTTCTAAAGATGGAGGTTGGAAGTATGTCTTCAAACAATGAAATGAATCGCAACACATTGCCTGAGATACAATTAACTTCATCAAAATTTAAGCATGAAGCATATGACATTTACAAAGAGTTACGTGCATCTCATCCTGTCTATTCGGTATATCCTCAAAATTGGCTTATTACAAGATATGAAGATGCAGTGAGTCTTTTGAAAGATGCACGATTACTGAAAAATGCTGAAAGTGTGTTTAGTAAAGAAGAATTTGAAGCCTCTTTTACACTAAAAAATGGAGAATTTTTGAGAAAACAGATGCTGAACTCTGATCCACCTGACCATAGTCGCTTAAGGTCCCTTGTTCAAAAAGCTTTTACTCCGCAGATGATTTTACAGCTGAAAGATAGTATTCAATCCATTGCTGATACTTTACTAGATAAAGTAGAACACCAGCACACTATAAACCTCGTAAACGATTATGCTTTCCCGCTGCCAATTATTGTGATTAGCGAGATGCTTGGTATCCCACAAGAAGATCGAGATAAATTTAGAGTATGGTCACATGCGGTTATCGATTCTCCAGAGACGCCAGAAGCTATTCTTGAAGTCGATAAAAAACTAGGTGAATTCCTTCACTATTTACAATATTTAATAGATAAAAAACGAGAAAATCCTTCAGATGATTTAGTAAGTGCATTAATACAAGTAGAAAGCGGAGGAACAAAATTAAGTGCTCCAGAATTAAGTTCGATGATTATGCTGCTTATCGTTGCTGGACACGAAACAACTGTTAATTTAATTACAAACATGATGTTAGCGTTGCTTGAGCATCCTGATCAGTTGCAGCTTCTGCGACAAAATCCTGATTTAATTGATTCAGCAATTGAAGAATCATTACGTTTTTACAGTCCTGTTGAATTAACGACTATGCGCTGGGCAACGGAACCATTTACATTACATGGTCAAAACATTCAGCCAAAAGATGCGATTATCATTTCATTAGCTTCTGCCAATCGCGATGAAAAGATATTTCCAAACGCTGATGTTTTTGATATTACAAGAAAAAATAACCGTCATCTTTCTTTTGGACATGGCATTCATTTCTGCCTTGGTGCGCCGCTCGCTCGTTTAGAAGCGAAAATTGCAATTTCTACCTTATTATATCGGATGCCTGGCCTTAAAATAAAAGGAAGAAGAGAGGATATAAAGTGGAGTGGTAATTATTTAATGCGATCATTAGAAGAATTACCATTATCTTTCTAACTGAATATAGATGAAATAGTATGACACTCCTCCACGCTGTTAATACTAAACAAATAAGGAGGTGTCATACTATGGCTCAAGATGTTCTTTGTGAAGTGAATAACTGCCAGTACTGGGGAAATGGAAATAAGTGCAATGCAGAATCTATTTATGTAGTAAGTCATACAGGTAAACAAGCATCTGAAAGTAAAGAAACAGATTGTAAAACATTTATACCAGAAGTTTAATTTTCTAGGGGTAACCACCATGTAGGTTACCCTTTTATTATTCATATTATCGATAATAAATATCATTTTCATTCATGTTTTTATACATTTTTTTTATTTAAAGAAAATTAAAGAGGTCAACTAAAAGGACTCGCTTCTCATATAAATTGTTCCATTCGATTTTGTAAAAATAGATGAATAAGAGAATTTATATCCCTAAATAAATCTCATTTTTACAAAACAGGCACGGATTATTTTTTGATAATCAAGTGAAATATCCTTTATAACGTCACTCAAATCATGGCGTTATATGTGTTTAGTATATATTGATAATTTTATTATAAGAAAAAAACATTTAATCCTTGACCTGAAATGCGTTTCATAAATTATAACTAAGATATTGTTGAATACGAACAAAAATATACTCATATATGAAAACGATATCACTCGTTATACAGAAACGAAAGCAGGGAATAGAATGAAACTTATCGCCATTGACTTAGACGGAACTCTTCTTACATCAAAGAAGATAATTAGTGAAGAAAATGCTACCGCAATTAAGGAATGTCAGGAAAAAGGGCATGTTGTGACTATTTGTACAGGGCGCTCTATAATAGATGTCCAAAAACTCTTGCAAGAAGCAAATATAAAATGTCCAATCATTGCCGAAAACGGTGCAATTTTGTATTCAAATAACAAAATGTTGCAACGATATCCAATCGTAACTGAACATGCGAAAGAAATTGTTGATTATCTAGAAGAAAGAAATATATTTTATCAATTGTATACAGATCAAGGTGTATACGTTCCAGAATATGGCGAAGAAAGCGTTCAATTTGAGATGGATTTTATAATAGAATCTGATTCACATGCTGATAAAGAAGAACTGAAACATATAGCAGCTTTATATTTACAGCATACTGAAATCAAAAAAATTGCAAGTTGCAAACCACTATTTTCAAAACAAATTCATATTCATAAAATACTACCATTCTCGTATCAGAAGGACAATTTAAAGTTATTAAAAGATCAATTCATCAATAATAAGGAATTATTAATTACTGCATCTTACTGGCACAATCTTGAAATCAATCATATCCATGCTCAAAAAGGAAATGGCTTATATACGCTAGCTAACCATCTTGGTATATTAAGAGAACATACTGTTGCAATTGGTGATGGTTTAAACGATATGTCTATGATGGAGAAAGCCAGCATATCTATCGCAATGGGCAATGCAGTAGAAGAAATCCAGGCAATTTGTCGTTACAAAACACTTTCAAATGATGACCACGGTGTTGCTTATGCCCTTCGACGCTATGTCTTAAATAATATAAATAGTTAATGACGAAAAAGAGAGCAAATTTTGTTGGAATTTGTTCTCTTTTTTTGTTTTTATCCACTTTCCTCCTCAATTCTATTAAAAAACAAAAAATTTCTAAATAACTCTTCTTTTTCTATGTACCTTGATGAATATAATTCGTATAATAAAAAAGCTAAATAAATTAAAAATTAGACATAATTAAAAAATTAATATAAATACATTTAAATTACATATATAGAGGTAGAGGTGGGAGTATATGTACCGGCTTAGGGAACTTATTAATATTGAGGAAATACAAACAATAGCAGAACAATTTTATCTTTTAACACATATTTCACATCAGCTTCTTGATTGTAATGGAGAGGCATTCTTTCATTACGGCATACAATCCATCGATTTAAATTTACATATAGAAATTCATGTCCCAATTATAATAAATGAACACACCATTGGAGATTTCATCATTTTTGCTCCTAAAAATAAAGTTGAGCCTTGCACAACATATTTCAAATCCCTTGCAGCGTTTATGACCGATATCGGAATGAATAAATTGCAGCAACTTGAGGAAAATCAGTCGATACCTGCTAAAAATATATATACCATTTTACAAAACATGCCTGTTATGGTGGATACATTGATGAAGAAGGAACTTTTGTTGTATGGAACAGAGAATGCGAACTAGTAACAGGTTATAGTGCAGCTGAAATTGTTAAAAATCCTCGCGCGTTAGAGTTACTCTATCCGGATGAAGTATATCGAAAACAAATGCAACATGAATTTTCCATACGGGGCAAAAATTTTCGAGACTGGGAAATGACACTTACTTGTAAAAATGGTGATAAGAAAACGATTATGTGGTCAAACATATCGGAGGAATTTCCTGTTCCTGGATATAGCTATTGGGCAGTTGGTGTTGATATTACACATCGAAAACAGATGGAAGAGGAGCTCATACAAAAATCCTCAGAATTAGAATTAATTTTTAAAGCACTTCCAGATTTATGTTTTTTAACAAATTTTGATGGAACAATCGTTGATTATAAAGCAGGCTGCCCCTCAAAGTTTTATGTACCTATCGAACAATTTATGGGGAAAAAATTTAAAGATGTTTTACCTTCAGATGTCGCCGAGCAGCTGAACGAAGCAATTGCAAAAATACAACAGAAACATTCTATGGAAATTGTAGAGTATTCCTTACCAATGCATGATAGTACTTATTTTTTGAGGCAAGATGTTTGCCACTTTTAACAGATAAAGTTATGGTTATGGTTCGTGATATTACAGAGAAGAAAAAGACAGCGGAATTATTAAATAAATCAGATACATTAGCCGCGGTTGGTCAACTTGCTGCAGGAGTTGCGCATGAAGTACGAAACCCTCTAACTGTCATTAAAGGATTTATACAATTATTACAAACTCGAGAAAGACATGATACAGAATTTTTTCGACTCATGATTTCTGAAATTGAGCGAATCGAATCTATCATCCATGAATTTTTATCGATCGCTAAACCTGAGATTACTTCTTTCGAAAGGAAGAACCTTTGTTTTATATTAAAAAATGTTGTGTCATTAATTAACACAAAGGCAATTATGACAAATATTCATATTGCATGCCAATCAAATCCTGACTTCTTGTATATTGATTGCTGCGAAAATCAATTAAAGCAAGTATTTATCAATATTTTACAAAACTCTATTGAAGCAATGCCATATGGAGGGGAAATCATAATTACTGCTAAAAAAATGAACGACAATGAGGTAGTTATTTGTATTTCAGATGAGGGAATAGGGATTCCGGAAGAAAGAATTATAAAACTCGGAGAACCTTTTTATAGTACGAAAGAAAAAGGGACAGGTCTTGGTCTAATGATTAGTTATAAAATTATTGAAAGTCATCAAGGAAGAATTCATATAGCAAGTAAAGTTGGAGTAGGGACATCGGTGGAAATTTATTTACCAATTTCTCAACCTGTTTAATATAAGATATATTTTTGTTGCTTCAATTTGCAGACATATTAAACGGATAACGCAACAAAGTGAAAATATTTCAATTCATTTATTTAAAATAAATCTGCAATATAAGAGTAAAAGAATCTTTTATTTGGTAAATTCTTTTACTCTTATTTTGTATGTAAATAGAACTTCGAGTGATTATGCTATCATTTTGTGGTATGGTGTTCCTTTTAGATGTCATGCCAATATATTGTTTTTTCGATTATTGCAATAAGAAATTATACAAGGTTTTAGAAATCCAAATATTAATTAATAGACAAGAAGCGGATATATAAAGAAGAAGTACTTATTATGTAAGTGTACTCAAAAATGACGTATTACTTCGAGGATTCTTATTACTACAATCGAAAAGTCTTTGGCTAAAAAACGCTTTTACCTAGTGATGTTGTCCAATCTTTTTCCCCTTTTTTGCATTAATTAGTAGTAGCTTGGAAAGGAGAGAGGAGAGAATAAAGATGGAGAACAGAGAATTTAAGCCTAAATTATATAAGCCTACGGATGAAAAAAATCTGAATATCCCTAATCAAAATAAAAACGAACGGAATAAAGATTATGATATAGAAGTAAGCATTATTATTCCTTCCTATAATAAATACCCGCTAAATTTATTAACTTTATATTCTTTAAATAACCAAACATTTGACCTTTCGAAAATGGAAGTCCTCTTCATCGATGATGCTTCAACTGATCAAACCTTACAAATGGTACGAAAGCATCATTTTTCTTATCATTTTAAGTATATTAAATGCCCACGAAATCTTGGCAGAGCGAAAGTTCGAAACATTGGAATGAAATATTCAAGAGGGAAAGTTCTTATATTTTTAGATGCAGAAATGATTGCAGAGCCTGAATTTGTTGAAAATCATTTTAATCATCATCAATCAATGGATAACTTGGTTTTATCAGGAGCTATGTATTATAACGCGGTATATTCTTGTATATTTTCGGAATTTAGTCAAGAACAAATAAAAGAAATATACACTATGGCAAAAAAACGACCGAGTGCTCTACGACCGAATTGAAAACTATAAGCATTCCAACATTTCTGCTCCTTATCCGCTATTAGAAAGAAAAGATATTGATACTAAGCTTTATAGAGAATTAAAGGTTAAGACGCCTTCAGTAAATTGGTATAATACAATACAAGAAAATTTTGATGCACAATTAAATGGATTTCATTTTCCGTGGATGGCCTTTTTAACCGGAAATGTTTCCGTACGTAAAAAATTAATTGAACAAGTGGGGCCATTCGACAAAGAGTTTATAAATTATGGTTATGAGGACTGGGAGTTAGGATATCGCTTGTATAAGGCTGGAGCTAAATATTTAGTTAGTAATACTGTTACGACTTATCATCAAGAGCATCCTGTCGGAGAAAGCAGATGGAAAGAAGCGATGGGAAATTACCACTTATTCACGCTAAAACATCCTGACGTGGATGTTCTTATCCTAGGTCTAGAGCTTGCCCGAATTACAGATTTATTAATGATGAACAAAGTATTAGGCGAGTATAAGTTACTCGTTCAAAATCACCCAAATGATTCACTATCTTTTCAAAAAAAGTTCACTGAGATTCTAGAGACTATTGTACTTTTGTTAAAGATTGATATTCGACATATAAATATATTAGAAGCAGCAGGTTTTGACTTAGAGCAGAAAAATGAGCTTCTATCGGATATCAATAAAATAAAAAAACTAAGAAAGTATAGCAATTTGGTTTATGTCGTAGAGAAAATTTTTGGAAAAAATCGCAATAGAGAGGGTTCCCTAAAATAAATCGCAAAGTTTTAATCGTTATTTTATACACTTTCTTTGTCTAAGTTATCTACATTATGTTAGGAGTGGGAGCATAAATGGTTTCAATTATTACTTGTACAATAAGAGAGGAGTATATAGAGAACGTTTTCAGAAACTATGAACAGCAAGTATGGAGAGATAAAGAATTAATTATTATTTTAAATAAGGATACTATGAATCTAGATAAATGGAAAAAAAGGCTGGTAACTTTCAAAATGTTCGTGTATATCAACTACATGAACAGGCAACGTTAGGCGATTGTTTAAATTTTGGAGTAGAAAAATCTAAATATAATTATATAGCCAAATTTGATGATGATGATTACTATGGTGCATACTACTTAGCTCATGCAATGCCCGAATTTAAAAATAAAGAAATCTCTGTTTTAGGTAAAAGCTCTTATTATGTTTATTTTAAGAATAAAAAAGCTTTGATGTTGGTATCAAATACAGAAAAAGCCTTTACTGATTCTGTGGCAGGAGCTACTCTAATCTTCGAAAAAGAAGTATTCAAAAAAGTTCAATTTGAAAAAGTAAATAGAGCTGAAGATTATTTTTTTATAGACAGCTGTAAAAAGAATGGTTTTAAAATCTATTCTACTGATAAACATAATTTTGCTGTCGTACGCCATGATACGGAGAAACACACATGGAAATTATCTGACGAAGATTTTATGCAGTGGGGTGAAATTATCGCTAATACAGATGATTTCCGATCATTTGTTGAACGTTCTAAATTTCCATATAAATAGTCTTTAGGGAGAATGGTATGATTCCTATTATAAATCTAATAATAAAAACATAGAGATTTCTTCATCTCTATGTTTTTACTTTTGACTCTGTTAAACGATAGATAATGTTAATAATTTAGCAAAAACGAGAGATTTAAATCTTCCTTGCTAAGCTAACTTGTCAGTTAATTTAACAAGAAATGCAACAACACTATTTAACAGAGCATTATTTTAAAACAACTTACTTATAAATTTTCAACAGCTACAAAGTAACTAACATATATAGTCTCAAGTTTATAAATGTACTTTATCTAGACATCAAGTTAAATGAAATTCCAATAAAGTGAAACGTCTATTTGGAAAAGACAAACAGAAATTTTCTTATTTCTATATCTACTTTAAAAATCAATTATCCACTTTCTCATTTAATTTTAATCTTTCTTTCATGGTCTTTTCTTTTTTTGTGGTTAAAATATAAATCAACAATTACTTTACATAATCACAGGGAGAAGGGAATGAAAATGTCAAGAAGTCTATTCAATCAAATTTTTCATTTATCTATAAAAATTATAGGGTCTTGTATTATTGCATTTAGTGTTACAATGTTAGTGTTGGATTTCATGGTAGGAGATCGAATAGTATTAAAAGGACTGAATAAAAATCTTGGTTCTCTTGCAGAATATGGAGCGATTGCAGCAGGTTCTTTATGGTTATTTCGTAATATTTGGTTATATTTTCATAAAAGGAAAATAACGGTTGCAAAATACACAAAAGAACTTTACATGTTATTAAAGCAATATCATACGTTTATCGGATATGCAGTTTTTTCAGTTGCTACTTGTCATGGTATATATTTTTTAATGGTAGGCAGCAGTCATATGATTCGGATTTATAGTGGAATTTTCACCTTGATAGGATTAGTTCTTGTTGCGATAGTAGGGATTCTATTACACAAACTAAAAGATAAGAAAAAATATATAAAGTATCGAAAAGCTCATCAAATTGTTGCCATTATATTTGGAATTGGATTACTCATTCACCTTAACGTATAGGAGTGATAGTATTGCAACGTATTTTAATTATCGAAGATGAAGAAAGTTTAGCAGAATTTTTAGAGTTAGAACTAAAATATGAAGGATATGCAGTAGATGTTGTATATGATGGACGAAAAGGATTAGAAACTGCTCTTAATCATAATTATGACATCATTCTTCTTGATTTAATGCTTCCTAATCTGAACGGGATAGAAGTATGCCGCCGATTGCGTGCAACAAAAGAAACACCTATTATTATGCTAACAGCTCGTGATAGTATCATGGATCGTGTAACCGGATTAGATAGCGGTGCAGATGATTATTTACCAAAACCTTTTGCCATCGAAGAATTATTAGCAAGAATGCGTGTAATTTTGAGACGGAATCAAAAAGAAGAACATAAAAATAAACTCCTTTTAAGATTTAAAGATTTAGAGCTCGATGTAGAATCTCGAACTTTGCACAAAATAGAAGAGATCATTGAATTAACAAATAAAGAATTCGAGTTGCTTATGATGTTTATGAAAAATATTAATCGTGTATTGACGAGAGATATGCTTTTGGAGCAAGTCTGGGGATACAATGCAGTGGTAGAGACAAATATAGTAGACGTATATGTTCGTTATTTACGTAATAAATTGAGTAGTCAAGACAAGGAAGATTACATTCAAACTGTCAGAGGCGTAGGGTATGTGATGCGATGATGAAGCAATTAAAAAAACACATCCGAAATCTTCCTGTAAAATGGAAATTAACACTATGGTCAAGTGCATTATTATTTATCTTGTTCTTTTTATATAATATTTTACAGTTTGTTATCATTGACCATTGGACGCTAAATTATGAAAAAAAACAAATTGATAGGCAAGTAAAAGAAATAGAAGCCTATTTCAATAACGAGAATACAAATCACACAGCAAATACGATTGAAAATAGCAAAGAGTTTCTTGCAAGTATAAATGATAAAAATCAAATGATTCGAATTTTGGATGCAAAAGGAAAAGCGCTTGTCACTGTTTCACGGGACTTTAATCCGAACTGGGTTGTTCCAAAGAATGTCGATCAATCAGAAACTTCTATGACAAGGCATCTTGAAGATAAGGTACTTGTGCAGCGTATGCCTATTACAACGCGTACATTTACTGGCACAATTGAAGTTGGGCAAAATTTCGAAGCTTTCGATCATTTAATGAAGCTGATTTTTCTCGTTATGGTAGCTGCTGGTATCGGCGGATTATTACTTAGCTTTTTAGGCGGTACAATTCTTGCAAAGCAACTTTTATTAAGTGTTCAAGCTATTACAGATACGATGAATAAAATAAAGACAAATGGTTTAAAAGAAAGAGTGCCGATTCACGAAAATAACGATGAATTTGCCAAGCTTGGATTACTTTTTAATGAGCTGATGGACAATTTAGAAACTTCCTTCATGCAACAAAAACAATTTGTTGAAGATGCATCCCATGAATTACGCACACCACTTGCGATTATACAAGGACATCTCTCTATGTTAAATCGTTGGGGAAAAGACGATCCTGATGTCTTGCAAAAGTCTCTGAATTCGAGTTTAAAAGAAGTGGATCGTCTCAATAAGCTTGTATCAGAGTTATTAGAATTATCCCGAGCAGAATCAGAACAAATATATCCTGCTGCAGCCGAGCCTGTACATGTAAATTCAGTAATAGAACAAGTCACACAAAATTTTGAATTGTTGCATGCTGACTTTCAATTCGCTAGACAGCTACATGCGAATCAGACATATGTCTCTATTCCTTCTTCTTATCTCGAACAAATTTTAGTTATCATACTAGATAATGCTATAAAATATACAAAAGAACATGAAAAATACATTTGTTTGCAAAGCGAGGTAGTAGAAGATAAAATTAAAATCACCATTGTAGATCATGGAGTCGGAATACCTGAATCTGACCTACCATATGTACTCAATCGTTTTTATCGAGTCGATAAAGCAAGAAGCCGGAAACAAGGTGGCAATGGATTAGGACTTTCCATTGCTAAGCGCCTTACAGAAAAATACAATGGACGTATCATGATAGACAGCAAAGAACAAGAAGGAACAAAGGTTACTTTATCGTTTTATTGTGTAAAAAATATATAACAAAAGCGGAAGATATATACGATATCTTCCGCTTTTGTTATAAGGAGACTAGCATAGAAATTTTTAAGATACAGAAGAAAAATGAGAAAAAGATGAGAAAAATTTAAAGAGTATTTCATATAGCTCGTGTATACTGTGTAAATCAACAATAATTGATAACATGTTTAATTAATTAAGGAGAGACTGATATGAATTACACAATATTTCACTGGATCAATAGTTGGGCAGGATCGTCTGCTTTTCTAGATAAAGGGATGATATTCATTACAAAGAGCGCACCCTATATTGCAATTATTTTCATGCTTTCTTTATGGTTTAGCAACAAACAAAAAGAAGCCGCTATTCGTAAGCAATATACAGCTTTGTATACGGTTCTTTCTCTTGGTATAGCATTACTTTTAAATGCTGTGATTCACTTAGTATATTATCATCCACGACCATTTATCACATACCATGTACACCAATTAGTACCACACGCTAATGATTCTTCGTTTGTAAGTGATCATGCTGTACTTGTATTTTCTATCGCATTTACAATGCTTTTACGTGGAGAAGCTTGGAGAAATATCGCTTTACTTTGGGCTATATTGGTCGGGATTTCACGTATATATGTTGGTGTTCATTACCCAGCAGATATTATAGGAGGAGCCGTTTTATCTTTCGTAACAAGCGCTTTAGTCATCAAATATACAAGTAAAATAGAACCTTTAGCACATCTAATATTCCAGATTTATGCTAAAGTAACAAAACGAATCCCATTGCTATCTAAGTATAATCACACAACTTGAAGTGTTCACCGCCTATCAATATAATATGTCCTATTTATAGATTAGAATACAGATAAATGGTGATAATAGTAATACTGTACATTAATTTAAAGGATGATAGTATGATTTATATCTATACGGACTATGGCGGAACACATACAACTTCACTAGCAGCAGCGTACCATCTGAAAAAGCTACCGACTGATCGAAAACTTACAAAAGATGAAATATTAAACGTTGATTATTTTAATAAATTAAAAACATCTGATATGGGGAAAATCATTTTTCATGGACGCGATGAAAATGGAGATCCTGTTTATACGGTTGGCCACGGTGCATCTAAAGTTGTCGTTCCAGCTTTAAAAAATTTAAGTGTACTATTACAAGATAAATATCAAAACCATGAAAAAATTGTGTTCTCTAATACATCACCAACTGTTCCAATCGCTATGACATTTGGTGGTTTATTTTCAAGAAGATTAAAAATCGATTTTATTGGTGTACCATTATTAGTTTTCGGCGCAAAACAAGCTTGTAATAATATTATCAGGCTTGTAGAATATACGAAACAAGCCGGAAAACTAACAAATGAAGATGTTGTGATATTAGAAAATGAAAACTTTAAATAGTTTATAGTAAAAAGGATGGCTAACAGTATATTAGCCATCCTTTTTTACTATAATATCTCAACTTTTTTTCGAATCACAATCTTGTCAATGTCCTCTTCTTCATCACCAATATATAAACCACGTTCTTTCAAATACATTTCAAAATACAAATCAGCTTCAGCACGCTCATCGTATGGCTTCACTGATAAAACAAATCCCATTTTATGTTGTTCTTCCAATTCAACCGTAGAAATATAGGCGGGGATTTTATTACGTAAAAATAACTCTTTAACTGGAATAATCATGTCTTTCATTAACTTTGATAAAAGATTCATTTCAAATTCAAAATTAAAACGATCAATGCTAGATAAATCTGCAAAAACAACCCCAATAAAACCAGTATTAAAAATTTCTTGGTAATCTTCCTCTTCTATCTTTCCATTGTAAAAATTCTTTTCAATTAAGTAATTTTTAAAATAAGCAACGCCTTCAGACTCTTTAAAAAGTTTCGTAGAAAGAACGAAACCGATTTTCTTTTGTTTATGTAAATACACGCATGATAAGTAAGCAGCAACATTATGTTCAGCAAAAAGAGAACTTGTTGCTTGTACAAGACCATCTAATACATGATGCGCAATATGTAGTCGTTTACGGGAAAAATAATATGATTTTTTTTGTAATTCCAATGTATCGATAAACACAGAGCCAATAAAGCCTGTATTTGAAATGGTAGGAGTATGCTTTTTTCTTCCTCTGCGTTTATTTTGAGCCAATGTAATCCATCCTTCCTAATACCCATCCGATAGGGGAGAGGGAGTATAAAACGAACATTTGTTCTTATGTTAATATTGTACTATTTACTGGTTAAAAAGTAAATGTTTAATCTTTAAAAATAAAGTGAAACTTCCATCAGTGGGGGTTTTTTCCCACTGATGGTTAGTTGAACCAATCGAGCTTTTACGGGCAGTTATCCCCACCTATCTTGAATCTTGAGATGGGGGTCTTACTGCCCGTTAATGCGGGATAAATAAAAAGATGCCTCAAGAAGGCATCTAAGTTAAGAAAAGGGGCGAGTAATCACCCCTTATGAATTATGTATATTTATATTAAGAAATAGAGACAATTTCTTCTGCATCTTCGACGTCTAAATGACAATCCATTGTACGTACATCTTGATCTTCATGGCTTCCAAAATAAATAGTAATTTTCATATGTATCGCTCCTTTATTTTAGGAATACCTAAAATAATCATTTATTGTTTTCTATTATATACCACTTTACATATTCGTACAATCTTCCCAATATTAAAAAGGAGTTTATTTAATATTAAGAATATTGATATAATAAAGTTATCTATATTGAAGGAGGAATTAACATGCAAAAAACACTAAAAACATTTTCAAATGAAGGAAGAGGAGTGAATATCAACTAACGCAAGATAACACTCCTACTTCCAAAATCATCATAAAAAACGAATGGTAGAAAGTAGGAGAACAATTGAAGAAACAAACTATCGCGTCACATAACATTGGAATTTTATTTTGGGTACAGTTTTTTGGAACGATAAGTTTTTTGCAGCCGGTAATGACACTTTTTTATATGGAAAGAGGATTAACGGCAGCAAATATATTTGTTGTACTCATGTGTTGGAGTGGGGCCGTACTTGTTGGAGAATTACCAACAGGTATTTTTGCTGATCGATTCGGTGCAAAATTATCATTTTTGACAGGATCTATCATAAAAACGATTAGTATTTCTATCTTATTATTTGCAGATAATCTATGGCTATTTTGTCTATATAGTTTATTGAACGGTTTTTCGGTTACATTTTTCTCTGGCGCAGACGAAGCATTAATTTATGAGTCATTAAAGGAAACAAATGAACATCATTTAATGGATAAAGCCATGGGGAAGATCCAATCAGCAGGCTTCATTTCAATGTTAATCGCAGTAATCTTCGGTTCGTATTTCGCTAAAGATTTACGTGAAGAACAATTTGCATTTTTAATTGTACTCGGAATATTATTTCATCTGATAGAACTTGTTTTATTACTTTTTATTAAAAGCCCAAAGAAACTGTCATCTTACCGAGAAGAGTCTTTTTCACAAGTAATCGAAGGAATAAAGGTTATTCGTGAAGCACCACAATTACTTGTTATGTTTTTAAATGTCTCTCTTGTATTCATTCCGGCAAGTGCAGTTTATGATACATTTAACCAACCATTGTTCACGAATGCAGGCCTTCCTGTATTTGCAATTGGTATTATGTATGCTTTAGCTGCCATCCTTGGATACTTTTCTTCAATATCGATCGGATGGCTTACTAGCAAATTCTCACGTATAGTTTTAATGAATGTAACAGGTGGTTTAGCTGTTTTAGGGCTGCTTTTATCAACGTTTTATGGAAATACACTGTGGGTCGTATTAGGAGCGTTCTTTATTTTACGGTTTGTACGTGCCATTCGATATCCGATTTATTCGCAGCTTAGTAATGACATTATTCCATCTCATGTACGAGCAACAACGATTTCGTTACTATCTATTCTAGATTCGATATTAGATCTTGCTATTTTCGGAACACTATCATTTTTAACCGTTAATACATTACCATTTGTCTTTGCTGGCTGCGCATGTATTGCATGTATCGGAACGTTTTTACCGATTAATGGTGTTAAAGCAGGCGTTGAAATACATCATTCAACGAATCGAAATGTAGAGTAAAAAATGCCCCACAAGTTTTCAATAAACTTGTGGGGCTGTAAAAAAGAAGGAAAAACAATTATTTTATCCCATTTTCGGGGGAAGTAAGATCCCATAAAATCTCGATTTGGCGAGCTTTCCATTAGTGGGGAATCACTGATGGAAGTTTTATTTTATATCAAGGAGGGAAAGAAAATGTTATATATACAAAAAGCTAACCTAGATGATATGCAGTGGGTTAATTTTCAATATAAAAAGGCTGACTTTGTACCGTCACATTTAGAAAATGAAAAGATTGGAATTGCATATTTAAATGGCCAAAAAGCCGGCTTAGGAAGGCTAGTAAAAATTGATAAAAATAACTTTGAAATAGGTGGAATATATACGTTAGAAGACTATAGAGGAAAGAAAATTGCTGATAGTATCGTTGCATTTCTTATTAAAGAAGCTCGGAAACTTCAAATTCAAAATGTATATTGCATTCCATATGAACATTTAAAACCTTTTTATAGTAAACATGGATTTCAAGAAGTAGTAGATTTAGCTGCGGTTCCTAAACAAATTATAGATAAATATAATTGGTGCTTAAAGCAATATGATATAAAAACATTGTTAATGAAATTATAGACTTGAGAACACACATAAGCTGTGTTTTTTTGTTTTTCGAAAAAGTACGGACAAGGAAAACATATTTATTCCTTCATAATCTCTCTCTAATATTCCAAACGATTTGCTGTATACTCGTTTCTCGATATTGATATATTTATATCCCTTATTTTATTTCGGAAAATTTTTATATTCACACTCTTAGAATTATTTTTATATAACCCCAAATTAGGCATTTGAACAAGTTACAATACCTAATTATAGGTCATACTTTGTTGAAGAGTGCATTCACAATAATCTATCGTCTTACTTATTGCGGGACGTATTTTCATTATGGCTCGCTAAAAAAATACATGGGGGTTATGAAATGAGTAATTTTCAACATGAATTACAAGCGTTAAATCTGAATGATTATCAAACTGGAAATGTCGTGTACTGGGATAGCCAAATTCCTTATCCATACTATATTGATGAGGACTATACTCGTCGTTGTGGAGGATGTGGTCGTTGCGGAGGATTCGGTCGTTGCGGAGGGTTTGGTCGTTGCGGAGGGTTTGGCCGTTGCTTTGGATGCTTTGGATGCATTGGATTTGGATTTGGATGTGGCGGTTGCGGCGGTTGTGGAGGATGTGGCGGTTGTGGCGGCGGATTCTGCGTGGACGGAGTATGCTTTTAATTGAAACTTCAAATTCAAAATGTATATTGCATTCCATATGAACATTTAAAACCTTTTTATAGTAAACATGGATTTCAAGAAGTAGTAGATTTAGCTGCGGTCCCTAAACAGATTATAGATAAATATAATTGGTGCTTAAAGCAATATGATATAAAAACATTGTTAATGAAATTATAGACTTGAGAACACACATAAGCTGTGTTTTCTTGTTTTTCGAAAAAGTACGGACAAGGGAAACATATTTATTCCTTCATAATCTCTCTCTAATATTCCAAACGATTTGCTGTATACTCGTTTCTCGATATTGATATATTTATATTCCTTATTTTACCTCAGGAATTTTTTATATTCACACTCTTAGAATTATTTTTATATAACCCCAAATTAGGCATTTGAACAAGTTACAATACCTAATTATAGGTCATACTTTGTTGAAGAGTGCATTCACAATAATCTATCGTCTTACTTATTGCGGGACGTATCTTTATTATGGCTTACTAGTTATTTACATGGGGGTTATGAAATGAATAATTTTCAACATGAATTACAAGCGTTAAATCTGAATGATTATCAAACTGGAAATGTCGTATACTGGGATAGCCAAATTCCTTCTCCATACTATATTGATGAGGACTATACTCGTCGTTGCGGAGGATGTGGCCGTTGCGGAGGATGTGGCCGTTGCGGAGGATTCGGTCGTTGCGGAGGATTTGGATGCTTTGGATGCTTTGGATGCGGTGGATGCGGTGGATGCGGTGGTTGCTTCGGATGCTCGTTGTTCTGGTTTATTTAATACTGATTTGTTAACGGAAATTTTACTTCAAGAAAAGTGTTGCCACATGATTTTTGTTGTAGAAACACTTTTCTTGAACCGTTCTTCACTTTTCCATTTGACATAAGAAAAAATAGGATACATAAAATTGTTATGACGGAAGTTATCCTGCTCATTCAAGAACAATGAACAGAGAAGGAGGAGTACAATGACAAAATTAAACGCCTCTACACGTTTGAAAATGAAAAGAGATACTTTTTTCTCTCTGATCCAAAAGGAGAAGTGTATTTTAGAAATAATGCCAGTTCATTCCGAATGGAAGGGACGTCTATCAACCAATGGATTGAAAAACTGATACCAATGTTCAATGGAGAATACACATTAGGAAATTTGACAAATGGCTTATCTGAGCCATATCGAAAGCGAGTATTTGAAATAGCAGAAATACTGTACCAAAATGAATTTGCAACAGACATAAGTCAAGATCATCCACACCAATTACCAGAAAACATTCTCCAAAAGTATGCATCTCAGATTGAATTTTTAGATAACTTCGGTGTTTCAGGTGCATATCGTTTTCAATCTTATCGCCAAACGAAAGTATTAGTTGTTGGCTCTGGTTCTTTTTTTGTTTCTCTTATTTCCGCATTACTTGAATCTGGGTTACCGAAATTTCATATGATGATTACTGACCGAGTATCAACCAATCAAAAACGAATAAAAGAATTAATAGAACATGCCCAAAAAACAGACCCCGAGGTGAGGGTCGAAGAAATTTTTCCACAAAAAGAAAAAATAAATATTTTAAAAAGGGCTTTGCAACCATTTCATACAATTTTGTATGTATCACAAGAAGAAGACATAGAGGAATTAAAAATTCTTCATTCCATTTGTAAAGAAGAAAAAAGATATTCATCCCTGCCATATATACGCAAGGAGTCGGATTAGCCGGGCCACTCGTTCACCCAGAAAGTGATGCTTGCTGGGAATCAGCTTGGCGACGCATACACAAGTCTGCATTTTCTAAAAATTCTCAAGAACACACTTTTTCTTCTACACCAGAAGCAATGTTAGCAAATGTAATTGTATTTGAACTGTTTAAAAAGGTTACAGATGCAACAAAGTCCACGAAAACGAATCAATTTTTTCTGTTAAATTCAGAAACATTAGAAGGAAACTGGCATTCATTTCTGCCTCATCCCTTAGTAACTGAAAAAGCGGAAATCGAATGGATAAAAGATTTTAATACAAGAATCAAACAGAACGCAAATAAAAATGAATTGAATGAATCTACTCTGGACTTGAATTACCTTGTATCAAAAGAAGCAGGGATTTTTCATATTTGGGAAGCAGGGGACTTAAAACAACTGCCATTGGCTCAATGTCGTATTCAAACAGTTGATCCGCTGTCGGAAGGACCTGCTGAATTATTACCCGATATGATTTGTACAGGTTTAACACATGTGGAAGCAAGATACGAAGCTGGATTAGCTGGAGTTGAGACTTATATGTCACAAATGGCTAGCTTACTTGTTTCAAAACTTCCCGAACATCAACAAATAAAGAACGGTATGATAGATTCTCAGGAATATGTAGGAATTGGAACAGGGAAAACAATCGAAGAATGTGTTTTACGAGGATTACAAAAGTGTTTAAATAAAGAATTTTATAAGAGACAGCAGCGCCAAAATATTGCCGTTTCTCGAATAGAGTTAGATGTCATAGACGATGAGCGCTGTCGCTTTTATTTGCAAGCACTTACCACTCTGCAAGGAACACCTACAATCGCTTTTGGAGAACCCATTTTCGATTTTCCTGTTATATGGGTCGGCACGAATAATCGTTGGTACGGAAGTGTAGGATTCGATATAACAATAGCATTACGAAATGCATTACAGCAGGCACTTATAGAAGCACAAAATTGTGATGCTTGTCTTACATCACAAGCATTAGAGTCTTCATCAGTTTTATTACCAGATAAAACGCCATTACATTTCGTTATTTCTTCTTATGAAGACAAGACACAATTAGAAATATTACAATCTGCTGAACAGATACTAAAACAGAACGGAAAACGGCTCTGTGTATTTGAAATAGCGCTAGAAGCAGTCTGGAAGGAGGAATTGGCAGGAATATTTGGAGTATTATTGGGAGAGGAGGAATCCCAATGAGCACCTCCATTTTAATTATTGGAGAGGGACTATTGGCAAATCACGTATATGAAGAATTATCTGTCCAATATGAAATCAATCAACACACTGATTTTAATCTAAAAATACCCGCAACAACTGATTTAGTTCTCGTATTACACGATACTTGGAATCCTTCTTTTCATAAAGAAGCAGAAAGTATACTTCAATCAACGAATATTCCTTGGCTGCGAGCCTTCGTTTCATTCGGAGAAGGAATAATCGGTCCACTAGTTCGGCCTGGCACACCAGGATGTTCCCAATGTGCAGATATACGCCGTACTTTCGCAGGAAATGATTCTAAAGAGATGTGGAAGATATTGCAGATCCTAACAACAAAAAAGGAAATGCCTCGAGACACATGGGCATCAAGGAATGGATTATTACAGATGACGCATATTTTGCTAGAAGAAGTGCGGTGCATTTTACAAGATGATCATGCACGATTAGAAGGACACATGTTTTTCGTTAATTTACAAACATTGAAAAGCTCATATCATTTTTTTCTACCTCATCCTTTATGCTCAAATTGTAGTCAAATGCGTAATGATTCATCAAATTTAGCCGAGATTTCATTACAATCAAGCCCAAAGATTAACATAAATGATTATCGTTGTCGTTCAATCTCTGAACTGAGTAACGTATTAGCCAAGGATTATCTAGATTATGAAACTGGGTTTTTAAATGATAAAATGTATAACCTTACACCTCCATTTGCCGAGGTAACTGTAAATCTTCCGTTTCTCTTTGGAAATGAAGTAACAGCTGGCCGTACCCATTCATATGCAGCTAGTGAATTAACCGCTATTTTAGAAGGATTAGAACGATATTGCGGTCTAGAACCTCGAGGGAAACGTACAGTTATTCAGGACACATTCCGCAATTTAGCTCATCAAGCACTTAATCCCCTTGAAGTGGGTGTACATGCAAGAGAACAATATATGCAGCCTAATTTTCCATTTAAACCGTTTCATCCAGATCGTCCAATGAATTGGGTATGGGGTTATTCATTTTTGCAAGAACGTCCAATTTTAGTTCCAGAACTACTTGCTTATTATAGTTTAGGCGGTAGAGATGGTTTTGTTTATGAGACTTCCAATGGTTGCGCATTGGGTGGCAGTTTAGAGGAAGCGATTTTTTATGGCATTTTGGAAGTGATTGAGCGCGATTCATTTTTGCTAACTTGGTATGCTCAGCTTCCTCTCCCGCGTCTTGATCTTTCTTCTGTCAATGATCAAGAGTTGCAGTTGATGATCGAACGAGTGCATGCAGTAGGGGGATATGATATACATTTATTTAACTCGACCATGGAGCACGGAATTCCAAGCGTCTGGGCACTGGCAAAAAACAGAAAGGAGAAGGGAATAAATATTATCTGTGCAGCTGGAGCTCATTTAGATCCGGTACGGGCAACGAAAAGTGCAATATATGAATTAGCTGGCATGATGTTAACGCTTGATAAGGAATTTGAGGCGAATCGCAAGAAATATGTACAGATGTTCCATAATCCTTCCCTCGTGAAGCAAATGCCTGACCATCCTATGGTATGCGGTTTACCAGAAGCGGAAGAACGGTTTCAGTTTTTGCTAGATAAGAATTGCCCGTTACAAACATTTACCGAGGCATTCAAACAGAAAACAAGACATGCGGATTTGACAGATGATTTAAGAGAAATGCTTCAGATGTTGCACCAGTTAAATTTCGATGTGATTGTAGTAGATCAGACAACACCAGAAATAATGCGAAATGGATTACATTGTGTGAAAGTACTCATTCCAGGAATGTTGCCAATGACATTTGGGCACCATCTTACACGCTTAACAGGTCTAGAGAGAGTATTACGGGTACCAATGGAACTTGGGTATACGAAGCAAGCGCTAACGTTTGAACAACTCAATCCACATCCGCATCCGTTTGCGTAAGCGATGATTAGGAGGGAGAAGGATGGGTTTAGAGACATTTTTGAACAATTTACATTTTAATACCAACGAATCAGCATCTTCGACTTGGGAAGTGGATTGGGAAGACGGTCCACTTTCATATAAGCTTTATCGGGACTTACCGGGAATTCCATTATCTTCAGAAGTAACACTGTCACTTGAAAATCTCGAAGTATCAACAGAACCTAATCTTCGCGAAATCGGTCACTTTCTCTGGTACGTATTTGGGATTACTCAATTCTGTCAGTCAACCTTACCAACACCAGAAATAAATTTTATGCAGTCGTATCGGAGATTTGTTCCCTCGGGCGGAGGCTTATATCCAAATGAATTGTATATATATTTAAAGACAGAAAATGTGCCTGTTGGAATTTATCACTATGATGTAGCGCACCACCGCTTAGTGTTATTAAGAGAAGGTCATTTTGATTCATATGTAGCGCGGGCTCTTGGGAATAGTTGTGACATATCCACTTGTTTTGGTGTTGTTTTTGTATCGACAATGTTTTGGAAAAATTTCTTTAAATACCATAACTTTTCTTATCGTCTGCAAGGATTGGATGCAGGCGTGTTAATAGGGCAATTGCTAGAAGTAGCAAACCGATTTCAGTTCACATCAAGCGTACATTTTCAATTTCTAGACCGGGCCATCAATCATTTACTTGGGTTATCCGAAAAAGAGGAGAGTGCGTATGCAGTTATACCTCTATCGGTAAATTCTATACCCCCACCGTTTAATAATGAAGATGATACTGCGAATACAGAAGTCTCTGCTACTCAATTATGCGAAGAATTACCAGTTATTCATCATAATCACTATGTCCGATCACGAAAGATTGCAGAGTATCCGATGCTGATTCAAATGAATGAAGCATCTATGCTTGAATCTACACGATCGTTTCAAAAAATCAAGAGTGAAACGAATAAAATGCGTGATGGTCAAGCGCTAGTTCTTCCCCGTATAAAGCGAATGTCGTACGACTTAGCATCAGCGTGCCAAAATCGATTTTCACCGGAAATGGATTTTACTTTTAGGAAAATGAGTCAAGACCAATTGACTAAGTTATTATATGAAGCAACTGCTTCCTTTGCCTATCAAAACGATTTGGATACAAAGCATGAAGAACTCGCATCGCGTGTTTCCCTATACGTATGTTTATTTGGCGTTGAAGGTATTCAAAGTGGCGCTTATCATTATGATAATAATGTTCATACATTACGACAAGTACATCTTGGAGATCATCGACTCTTATTGCAAAGTGGGATGACATTTCACAATGTGAATTTATTCCAAGTACCACTTTGTATACATGTAGTAGGGGATAGAACTCATCTCAAAACAGCACTTGGCTATAGAGGATATCGCATTCAACAGATGGAAGCAGGCATCCTTGTGCAAAAATTATTGTTAGCAGCTTCTGCCCTGGGGCTAGGAGGACACCCGCTTCTTGGATTCGATGCCAACTTATGTGATGAAATTTACGAGCTAGGTTCAGAAGAAAAACGAGCCTAATCCAGATCCCAATTGGTTTCCATCGTCAACGTCCTTGGTTGAAAGGGAGTTTGCATAGTTAAATAGTTATAAATTAAAAATAACCTAGTTTATAAGGAGTATCTACACTAAAAACATCGAGAATAAATAGTGAAATACTTATAAAAGGACTACAAGAAATAAAAAGGAAAATCACATAAGATAACTTTCTTAAAATAAAAAAGTCTCAAAAACTACAGTTTTTGAGACTTTTGTTTGCAATATTTATTTTATCGGCAGTATTTCTAACAACGATTAGGATAGGTGTTTAGCATTCTTTGTTACTTCAATTTTACTGTGAGCGTACTTCTTATGAAGCCACTCATAAATAATTGGAATGATAATAAAACTGTTAATTGTTGATGTAATCATTCCTCCTATAACCACGATACCTAATGTTTGAGAAATAACCGTATCGGTACTATGAGAAAATGCAAGTGGTAACAAAGTAAGGATTGTTGCTGCTGCTGTCATTAAGATTGGTCTAATCCTTGAAAGACTACCATTCAATACAGCCTCTTTAATAGGCATTCCTTCTTTTCGATTTCGTTCGATTTTGTCGATTAATACAATTCCATTCGTTACCACGATTCCCGTCAACATAAGTACGCCAATTAAGGCTGCTAAGTTCCACTCCCCGCCGAATAGCATTAGTGCAATCACTACACCACTTAAGGCAAGCGGAATGCTAAGGAGTACAGCTAACGGAGCTCTCCAACCTTTAAATACTGATGAAATAATCAGTAACACTAACAGAATGGAGAACGATATAGCAATGGACATATCAAAAATCATTTGTTTGACTTGTTCTGATATACCTCCAATAGAATAACTTACACCTTTTGGAAGCTTCATGTTTTGCAGTGTTTGATCCACTTGACCTGAAACTTTGTTAATGTCATTTGAAGTAATTTGAGCTGTAACGGCAGAAAATGGTTGGCCATTTCGTTCACTGATTGTAGACGGAGATGTATCTTTTGTAATCGTTGCTAGCTGGTCAAATCTTACACTATTTCCGTCTTTCGTTTGGAACGTTTCAGCTCCTAATGAAGCCATTACATCACTTGGCGAAGCATTGATCTGAACCTTGGAATCCTGTCCAGAAGCAATTTGATCTAGATATACGTCCACTGGAAGGTTCTTGTGATCAATGGTAATCGTTGCATCCTTCGCCTGTGCCATATATCTGTTTGCTACTTTTAGGATGTCGGCAACATTTACACCTTGTTGTTCAATAGCTGAACGATTTAAAGTTACTTTATATTTTGGTAATCCATTTGTTAAATCTACTTTTCCATCTACGCTCAATCCAGGTATTTTTGCTAACTCCGTTCTTACCTTTTGAGCCGTTTGATCGAGTGTAACTTGGTCTGCACCAGTCAGCAATAGTTTCATTTGTGAATCATCACCGGAGATATTTTGACTAGTTACGGTATAGGCTACTTTATCGGAAAGATGCGGCAATTGAGATTGTAAATTTTGAATAACAGAATTTGCATCCTTGTCATTTTTCAATGTAACAGAGAGATTCGCGACAGTTGGACTTTGAATAAATCCTCCTCCTTGGTCAAACACATCATCACTTTGAGGAGTCATAGTGGAACCAAAGCTAGACGAATACGATTTCACCTTCGGATCTTCTTTTAAAGTTTGTTCCACTTTTTGAACTTCTGCATCTACCTCTGGCAATGTACTTCCTTTTGGTAATTCTACCTTAACGGCAATTTGACCAGATTTGGCGCTTGGCAAAAAGTTAATAGGAAGGAAGGCAGCATAAATGGCTGCGAACACAAAGATAATAACAGACCCAAACACCATTGTTTTTTTATGTTTTAAAGCAGATTGTAAAACTGGCTTCATCATCGGCTCTATGCTTACTGATTTTTTATTGGATGGGGCACCTTTCCAACCCATGAATGCTAAAGCTGGGATGACGCACATCGCAACAAAGAATGAAGTAATAAGCGCAATGACTACTGACCAAGCAAATCCACTGTAAGATGCACTGATCATACCTCCTACCATGGTGATTGGTATAAATACTGCAATAGTTGTTAAAGTGGATGCGAGAATCGCAGGTAACATTTCCGTTACCGCAGATCCTAGTATTGAGAGTAAAGATTTCTCTTTTGATTCTTCTTTTTTACGGTACATGTTATCCAAAATGACAATCGAATCATCCACAATTCGTCCCATCGCTACAATCAAACCGGAAACCGTTAAAATATTTAACGTGATACCCATAGATTTTAATATCGCAGTTGTTGCCAATAAGGAAATCGGCAATGAGATTGCAATGAGCAAAGTAGATCGAACATTACGGAAAAAGAAAAATACACAGATCATAGAGAATACACAGCCGAGTAATCCTTCTCGAACTAATCCGAATAAGGAACTGTTTAACTCCTGTTCGCGATCCAATAAGGTTTGCATTGAAACGTCACCATTTTTAACGGGTGCAAGATTTTGTACTCGATCTTTTACTTGTGCTGCTACGTCTGTAATATTAGCAGAAGGTGTTTTAATGACGTTTAGCACTACGCTAGGCTGACCATTTGTTCTAGACACGGTCTTCACATCATTTAAGGAACGAGAGATATCCGCAACTGCTGATAAAGGTACAGTTTTTCCTTGTGCGTTTTTAATAGGTACATTTTTAAGTTGTTGTTCATCTAGTGTTAATCCATCAAAGCTTACTGGAATGGATAATTGATTATTTTGCATTGTTCCTTTTGGCAAACTTGGAAGAGATGTAGATAATGATTTATTTACATCATCCAGTGTTAGTCCGTTTTTTCTAAATCCTTCGTGCGTACGTTTAATACAAATCCATCTTTTGCTCCGCCAAAGACGCTCACATCTGCAACGCCTGGTACGGATTTGATTTGTTTTACAATGTCTTGTTGTACGGTAGAGCGCAGTTCTTGTTCATTAAATTTAGAGCTTGTTAAGCTATACGTTAAAACAGGAAATGAACTTGTAGTTACTCTCGTAACAGTTGGTTTCGCTGTAACAGTAGGCGGTAACTGTGCATTTGCCAACGCTTTGTTTACTTCGTCTTCTGCTTTCTTCATGTCAAAATTCATAGGGAAATACAAACTCATAAACAAACCACCGTCATATGAGGTTGTCTCTACGTTCGCTAATCCGTCTACAGTTTGTGCAGCACTCGCAAGCGGGTCTGTAATCTCTTTCTTGATTTGATCTGCTTGCTCTGCAGGAACACGCATACTTACTGTAAGAGTGGTGTTGTTAATTCCTGGTAAGTAGTCGCGTTGCATTTGGAAAGCGGAAATGCCTCCCAAGCCAATATAATGAGAGCACAAACAATCATTAATATGCCTCGTTGCATCGCTCCCTCAACAATCCTTTTCATTTTCTTACCTCCTCGTTTCATTCATGTAAATAGAATCAATCACAAGTGACAAAAATAGAAAATATAACATTGCTCTAGTAATCAGAGTATCTATTTCAGCCTATTTTTCTCATTTTTTCTTAGCTTAGGCCTTTATAGCTATACTTAGCTAAAAAGGGGATATGTTCCGTTAATCTCTTATACATGTAGAACACTAATTGTACTAAAGGCTCCAATTTTTTGGAGAACTGCATAACCAATATGCTTGTCCCATATGAGACAAGAGCACCGCCAATCACATCTGCAGGATAATGGACTCCGACGAATATACGGGAAATGCCAACAATGATAGCCCATACTAATACGGGATATTTCCACGAATCGTTTCGTAGCAACAGCGTACATGCTATAGAAAATACTAATACCGAATGATCACTTACAAATGAAGAGTCAGCAGGATGCGGTATTAATTGATGAACATGATGTGCCACAAATGGACGTGGATGGTAGTAGACAAGGTGAAGGATTGCGTTTATGGACAATCCAAGTAAGCAAGAAAAGACAATGTATATAGCTGTATACTGTTTCTCTGCTCTTTTTTCTTTGTTTGCAGTAAACCATAGAAATAACATAAATACGATTACGACATAAGGGACGCTATTAGTGATGAATATCATACCTCTATCTAGAAAAGAGGAGCGACCGGCCAAATCGTTAATCCATTGAAATATTTCATAGTTCATATTGTTCAGCTCCTTATTTATAGGTTTTTGGTGTCTTATGTAGAAAGATAAAAACGCAGGCTCACCAAAAACGTGTATTCTGAGTGTATCGTGGGAAACTGAACATCCTATGAAAATTACATTAAAAATGGATTAAAAATGAAAAAGCACCTAGAGTTTAGTGCTATAGTGGTTTATAAATGAAAATAAAAACAAAAAAAGAATGAGGCTCGGAGGAACGACATGGAACATTTTATATCATTATTTGAACAGCACAGTTATATTATTTTATTCACTGTTATTTTGATTGAACTGCTTGCGATTCCGATTTCGGCTGAATTCTTTATGAGTTTTGCCGGATATTTTGTGTTTCAAGGAAAAATGGATTACACTTTGGCCATTCTGACAGCTATTGCTGCTGGAGGAGTCGGAATTACAGTTACATACTGGATCGGAAGGTTAGGAGGCTATAAACTGATTGAGAAGTATGGACGGTATATTCACCTTGGACCTAAGAACTACAAAAAAGTAGCTGCCTGGATGGAACGATCAGGAAGTAAATTGTTGGTAGTTGCTTATTTCATTACTGGGGTTCGGCACTTCACAGGATACGTATCTGGTATTTCAAGAATGCCGTATCGAACCTTTTTTGTTCCAGCATATATAGGGGCAAGCTTATGGGCAATTAGCTTTATTACACTAGGTAAAATTTTAGGACCGCGCTGGCAGGATTTTCATAAATTGGCCGGACAATATCTCATCTACATTGTCCTTGTACTCGCTATCGTTATCGGAGGGTTACTAGTTTATAAATTTTACAAAAAACAAATCAAAAACTTTTTCGTACGACTGCTTAATCGGCTTATTTCTTACTTTCGAACCATTCGAGCAACGGAAGTGTTCCTTATCAGTCTTACACTAGTCTTATTAGGAATGATAACCTTAATGTTGGGAATGGCACAGGATTATTTATATAATGAGTTTACTCAGTTTAATGAGGTTACTATATATATTGTTCATTCTATACTTCAAACAGGTTGGACAAATAGCATGAGCAGATTCCTATCGTTGCAGTCACCTATCGCATTTAGTATTCTCATTATTATTACGATTTTAGCCATTTGGAGAAAAGGAAGGAATAGATGGCTTGAAGGCCTCTTACTTATCGTTTCCATACTTGGAGCGCATATGTACCATAATGCGGTCACACACACACTGTCTTATTTTCATTTTATTGGAAAAGAAGCGGCAACTCGTTCTTCTACTTTTCCGGATGAAAAAGCAACAATTACCATTATTGTGTATGGCACCTGCTTATTTCTAATGGTACGTCATATGAAGAATAAATATATACAATTTGTTCTCCCTCTTCTGGGTATCTTGCTTTTACTATGTATAGCAATTGCAAACATTGGGTATTCTCATATACTTCCAAGCGATATCGTGGGTGGATATGTATATGGTGCGGTGTGGATGTTCTTGAATTTCTTGCTATTTGAGATGTTTCGCCTTATCGTAAATAAGCAAATTTAATATTCAGTGCATACAGGAATATGACAGACAATGAATGTAGAAAGAAGAGGAGATTATGAACAAACGGATTTTAGTTGTAGAAGATGAAGTGCAAATAGCAAGGGTACTACAGTTAGAACTGGAGTATGAAGGGTACGAAGTATTAGTAAAATATGATGGGAAATCAGGATTAGAAGTAGCCTTACACGAAAATTTAGATCTAATCTTGCTGGATGTAATGTTGCCAGAATTGAGCGGTATAGAAGTGTTACGACGATTAAGAAAGGCTGGTATCCATGTACCAGTAATCCTTTTAACAGCTCGAAATACAACATTAGATAAAGTCATGGGCTTAGATCAAGGGGCAAATGATTATGTTACAAAACCGTTTGAAATGGAAGAACTTCTTGCGCGGGTACGTTCAAGCATTCGTTCGAACACCATGATTACAGCTGGTGTTCCGTTAAATGAACAAACACCTCTTTTATCCATTGTTGATTTGTCGGTAAATATGGATACGAGAGAAGTGACAAGGAACGGGAAATCCATTTCACTAACTCCAAAAGAGTATGATTTATTAGTATATTTACTTACAAATAAAAACAAGATTGTAACACGTGAAGGTATTCTTACTCATGTTTGGGGATATGAATACGAAGGAGAAACGAACGTAATCGACGTGTATATTCGTCATCTTAGAAAGAAGATAGACGAGGAGTTTTCTTCTCCGTTAATTCATACGATCCGGGAATAGGGTATTCCATAAGGGAGAAATAAGATGAAGATCACAACAAAAATTAATTTGTTAACGACAGCTTGGCTATTTTGTATATTACTCATTATAAACGTTGTTGTATTTTTTGCTTTTATGAAAACGACTGTAAATATGGAAGAAGAAGTGCTGTTTGAAAAAGCGAACGATATTATACAAGAACTTCATAAACAAAATACAACGACGCTAACAGAAGACAAATTAAAATCATATTTAGTCGAGCATTCCTTCATTCGGATTATAAATCCTGATTCTCATGTGATCAGCCAAGTCACGGATGATAAACATTTATCTAATATAGATGCTAAATTCTCTAAAAAATCTGAGTCGCAGCTATACAAAATTCGAGAGGAGCAAATCTTAATCACTCGCGTTCCCATTACTTCGGATAATCATGTTGTGGGTACATTGGAGATTGGCGAGCGATTAACCGGACTTGAAATGAGAAAAGACATTTTATTATCTATTCTTATTGCTTGTTCCGCTATCGCCATTATATTGTCTCTTCTCAGTGGAAGATGGTTGTCAAATATTATTATGCGACCCATTTCCAATATGATTAAAACGATGGAAGATATTGAACAAAGCGGTGTTCCAAAAACAATAGCTATTCATAAACAAACAAAGGATGAACTTGAAAAACTGGCTACAGCGTTTAATCATATGATTAAGAGGCTACAAGAAAACTCTGAAAAACAAAAACAATTTATTTCAGATGCCTCTCATGAACTAAAGACTCCTCTTACAGTCATTAGAAGTTATGCCAATTTAATAAGAAGACGAGGCATCCAAAATGAAGAAATGACAATAGAAGCGATTGAGGCAATCCATTCAGAAGCAACTCGAATGCAAAGAATGACGGAAGCGTTACTGGATTTAGCGGCATCAGAAAAAGAAACTGTTTTAGAAATAAAATCATCTGATTTAGTATCACTATGTCATAGCATTCTACAGCAATTTAAAGATGTTTATAGAAGAGAAATTACACTCCATTACGATCAAGCACCTATCATGGTTAAAATGGATGAGCTGAAAATAAAACAAGTCATCATCATATTGCTCGATAACGCTATTAAGTATAGTTCTGACAAAATTGAAATTTTCTTGGACAAGAATGAAAATCATGCTGTGATACGAGTAAGCGATTACGGTATCGGTATACCGAAGGAAGAAATAGAGCATATTTTTGAACGATTTTACCGGGTAGATAAAGCAAGAAGTCGAGAGACAGGAGGAACAGGATTAGGACTAGCTATCGCAAAAAATATTATGAAACAGCATAAGGGAGAAATCAAGATACGAAGCGAAGAAGGAAAAGGAACAGATGTGGAATTACTTTTACCTGTTTCCTCTATGAATGAATAAAGTAGTGAGACTAAAAAATAATAGTGAGGATAGATTTTAGAAATCTAAATCATCGTTTTATTTGGTTTCTTTAATTTCTACACTTTTTACGTTTGGTTATTTCTCTGATGCATCATGGTAGATATTTAGGTCTATGGTTGCCTGCATTTAACATATTGTAATTGCTACATTATTGATGATAGGCATGTGTATTTAAGGAGGATTGTTTTAACGAAATGAAATTGAAATTACAACTAACTCGCGCGTTTTTTATTAGTCTTTTGTGCGCTATTGCATTTGGGCTCATTGCACTGCTTATAAGTGACCAAAAAATTGTTGGATTTGACAATGCTGTCATTTCTTTTATTCAAGGACTGGAATCTCCAACACTTACAAGTATCATGAAGTTCTTTACTTTTATCGGGTCGGGATTACCCGTTGTTTTTCTTACGTTAGCTATAATCCTTTTTTTATATAAGGTTTTGCACCATCGAAGAGAATTGATTTTATTCGTGTGGGTTGTTATTGGATCGGCACTTCTAAATTGGATATTAAAGATGATATTTCATCGTGCCAGACCGACTATTCATCGCATTGTTGATGCGAATGGATTCAGTTTCCCTAGTGGTCATTCGATGGCGGCATTTAGTTTGTACGGAATCGTCACTTTTTTGCTGTGGCGGCATATCAAAAGTTCATTTGGTCGTGTTATTTTAATTTTAATTAGCGCAACAATGATTCTTGCTATTGGCGTAAGTCGTATATACTTAGGAGTTCATTATCCAAGTGATGTACTGGGAGGTTATCTAGCTAGCGGATCGTGGCTTACTGCTTCAATCTGGGCATATCAGTTATATGAAGAAAGACGTTATAAAGCAAAACAAAATTAACATGAAAGTTGTTAATTGATGCAGGAATTCTACTGTCCGTTAGTGCGGGATAAAACAATTGAATAATAAAAATCAATGGCTAATTTCATTTACCGTATTTTTACAATTAATAAAAAACAAAAAAATAAACATGTGGATTAACTCCTAATCATTCAAATAGAGTAGAAAAGAGTAGTATAGGACATAATTACATTTGAAAAGATGTTAAGGAGATGATTCAAATGAAAAAACAGCCTAATTATAATAAAAAATCAAACATTAGAAAATTAAATACTGAAGAAAATGCTATTTACAGCGATCCAAAAGATGCAAGTAATATGCAGCCAGTACCACAGCCGAAAGATTATGATGAAATAGAATATTAATCAATTAGCAAAAAGAAACCGAAACGATATTGTTTCGGTTTCTTTTTCAATGTACTGTTCACTTAAAAGAGAATTTTCTTATTTTTAAGCTACTCAACAGATAGTGATAATTCAATAAGGGGTACCTTCACATCCCCGTCAAGCTAAAAGACTTCATAGCTTACAAACAAAAAGAATGATATTCTATCCGTAGAGTATTTGTAATAATTTCCTTTTATTTTTTGATTTTAAAGAGAAATGTATCTAAATATCTTTAAAACAAACGAAAAATTTTAAAGCGGGGGACATAGAACTATGATTCAGTATAAAGATAATCACATAACCATCTTTCAAAGCGCTCTTTATCAAACAAACTCAGTTATTATAGAAACTGATAAATTAGTATTAGTAATAGATCCTACTTGGTTACCTAATGAAGTAAATGAGATTCAGAACTATGTTTATAAAAATAAAAAACATAAAGACGTTTACTTACTTTTTACACATTCCGATTTTGATCATATTTTAGGTTATGGTGCGTTTTCTCACATCAAAGTAATTGCAAGTAAGAAATTAAAAGATAACCCCGACAAGCAATCAATTATCAATAGTATTAAAGATTTTGATGGTTCCTATTACTTAACAAGAAGATATGAAATAAAGTTTCCAAATGTAGATATTTCAATTAGCAAAGAATATGAGGAATTAGAAATAGGAGACATAAAATTTTATTTTTATCAGGCTCCAGGTCATACTGAAGATGGCATTATTACAGTTCTCGAACCATTCGGCATAGTAATAGCTGGAGACTACTTATCTAATGTAGAGTTTCCGTATATTTATCATAGCAGTGATGACTATTTAGCAACTTTAAAAAAATTCGAATCTATAATAGAGAAATATGACATTAACATCTTAATACCGGGACATGGCGGATTTACAAATGATAAAACAGAGATGAAAAAGAGAATATCCGAATCAATTGATTATATTTCACAAGTTAAACAGTTACTACTAGAAGACAAACAAGAAGAAACATACGCCCTCATAAAAAAATATAATTATCCAAAAGCAATGAAAAAATTTCATGATTATAATCTTACCTTGTTAAAAAAAGAGTTAGCCTTATAAAGGCATCTCTTCTTTTATTCCAAGCCATATAAAAAACACTCAAGATTGATCAAAGGGATTAGTCCGCCTGTTCACTCTCCTACAGAAAAACCGATGAAAATCTCATAGGTATGGGAAAAAGACAGTCTTTGATATATTAGATGTCATTTAAATTTGTATCAAGTTTGACGATTAAGCACCTTAATTTAAAAAAAGTGAAACTCGTTAAACTTTCCTTACATAAGCTTAGCTTGATCGTGATGTGGCTGTCCTCCAATAATCATATTAGATGACAGCTTTTTGGTGTTATTCCTGATTATCAGGCGGAAGAGAAAGAAAGACTAATGAACCAATGAGTTCAACTGAAATGCTAAAATCATCGTTAATTGTAATTTCTACACATGCAACTAACGGTAACGAAATGATGATTACGTTACCATCAATTGAAACCCCTGGTGAACATGTATCGTAGTCACTTATAGAAAGCTCTATTTCTGTCTCTGGAGCAATTAAAATTTCTAAGCATATATTCATGCATTGTTCGAATGAATAAGCTATTGTAGACCTCTCCTTTCCAAATAACCCATAATTCCTATGTAGATAGACACATAAAGTAGCGTTTATAAGAACAAAAATGAATAGAAAAACGCAAGATATGTTGGCTATCTGTTTAATTGCATCTTTGAAGGTAGTTCTCATACCATTCTATTTAAAGGTATATCCTCTTGATTGGACATGTTATCTATTTATCAAAAATAATGTGCGCTGTAAGGAAATGATTGGGGAAATAATCTAGAGTAAAAAAGCACTATATAGGCTACCCCCTTAAAATGAAGAACAACAACAATGCTTCTTAGATGGTTTGCTGTTCAGAAGTTACTTAGTTCATAAGGATAGGGACAGGCAAAAAAATCATCTTTACATAGGTAATTTATTGGAGGTTTTATCATCTGTTATGTGGAATAAAATCTTATCCATACATTACTAATTTTTTAGGGGAATTGTAATGAATTTTAAGTTAGCCTCTGTAACATTAGCTACAGCCTTAGCATTTGGCGCTCTTGCAGGAAACAATGTGTCAGCACAAACAAAAACAACAACCGGCTCAATTCAAACAGAAAAAAATTACTTGATTGCCTTTAAGAAGGATCTGCCAAGTAATTATCAATCTATTATTTCGAATGCAGGTGGACAAGTTATCCGCGCCATTCCTGCCATCGGTGCTTTAGAAGTAAAATCGAGCAATGCTTCCTTTTTAGATAATTTGAAAGGAGTTTCTTCTATCCAAGCTGCGAATCAAGAGATTGTCCATACTTTAGATAAAGAAGAAATACGTCCAACGGCAGCGGACGGAAAACCAGTAACTGATATTCCACAGCCAGAAAATATAGACAGCTATTGGAAATATCAGTGGGATATAAAAAATATAACAAATGATGGTGCATCCTATAAGATTAATGGAGGGACAGGAAAAGGAGCAACAGTCGGTGTAATCGACAGCGGCATCGACGCTAATCATCCTGATTTAATAAAAAACTATACCGGCGGTCAGAACTTTGTACCAGCTGGCGAGGACGAAACTGAAACAGGCGATCCTGCTGATGTAATGGATCGCGGGGGACATGGAACGCATGTAGCAGGTTCAATTGCAGCGAACGGTAAACTAAAAGGGGTTGGACCAGATCTTAAAATTCGTTCATATCGCGTTTTCCCTGAATCAGGAAGTGCGCCAACAGCTTGGATTGTAGACGCTATTGTTGCAGCTGCAAATGATAAAGTAGACGTTATTAATATGTCTATTGGCGGATTTGATAGCTTGAAATACTATAATAATGGACAAAAAAATAGCGATATTGCTGATGTTCTTCTTTGGAAGCGTGCAATTGAGTATGCTGTACAAAAAAATGTAACAGTCGTGGCTGCAGCTGGAAACGAATCATTGAATATGAATGATAAGAAAATGGTAACAGATTACTTAAATAAGGAATATGGCTCAGCTGACGTTATCTTTAAAGGTCCATCTGTTGAAACTCCTGGTCAAATTCCGGGTGTCATCACTGTATCTTCTTCTAATCAATGGTCAAAAGATAAAATTGCATTCTACTCTAACTATGGAAACAGCTTTATTGATGTAGCGGCACCAGGCGGTGATAATGGTCCTACATATGCTGAGACGGGAGATTTAAACCAGCGTGATTTCCATTATCGTGCATTAAGTACATGGCCAACATATTTGGCTCCATATTTCACTTCAAATCTGCATAGCTACGCTTTACTTCATGGGACATCAATGGCTTCGCCAAAAGTAGCAGGAATTGCAGGGGTTATTAAAGCAGCTCATCCAACATATTCTCCTGCACAAGTCGCAAACTTAATCAAGCAAACAGCAAAAGATTACGGTAAACCAGGACAAGATGCTTTATTTGGAGCTGGTGAGGCAAATATTAATAACGCGTTATTAAATATAAAAAAATAATAAAGAAATTTGGGGATTTTAGGATATTGATACACTGCTCAAATGATTCTATTTCTTCAAAAATTACGTTTGTTATAAGTCCGATATAACCTTAATACGGTTAAAATCGGACTTTTTTACGTGAAAATAAACTTATTAATGTGGTTTAATTAGCAAATTTCAAATAAAATTTTATAAATTTGTATACCTCATCCAACCACTCTCAGATCGTTCCGCTTTATACTTACCGTAAGACAAAAGCTTCATCGCCGAACGATAAGCAGCATGAAAAACTAGGCTTAGTTCCCACTCCTCATCCATTTCATCAGGATATGCTGTGGATTCGTATACATAATAAGCCGCCATAATACAAGGGATTACTTGCTTTGGCTCAAATTCATAAGTAGTTGCATCATCGACAACCAAATCAATGACACATCTTTTTCCATGTTGAATTTCTTTTGGAGCAACTTCTTTACCGTCTCTGGTACTAATTCTAATATCTCATCCCTCATGGTAGTCATTTTTTGGGTCTTTCAGCACGAAGTATCGCATCATTTGTTGGGGTGTTAGGTACATAATTCCCATGGCTGTCGATGCTGTGTGCTTCCTTATCGTATTGTCCATTGGCATTACGTTTCTTTGTTGTGAACGGGTCTTGATTGTGTCCCATGATTGTCACCTCCAATAAGAATAGTATGTGCTAACAAGTATGTATTTTGCCTAAAAGAAAGTTCACAAAAAGTGGAAACAAGAGTTGTACATCTCATCAATTCATAGTGAATTTACTTAGAAAGAAAGGAACAATTTTATCTGTATCAAATTGTTCCTTTCGTACAAAATAGGTACAAACTAAAAAAAGGAGGATAATTTATGACGAACCGAAATGATAATCGAGAACGTAAAAACAAATATCCTAACAACTTAAAAAACGATACTGAATTCTCCAAAGATGTAAATATTAGAAGCGAAGTAACGAAAAAAGATTTAAATAAGTAATGGTTTGAACTATTAGATATGTAAAAAGCTTGGATTTAATCAGATCCAAGCTTTTTCATATAACAAAAATTCAGTCATACTTATTATAAAATAGAACAAATTTCATTTACCGTATTTTGGTAAAAAATAAAAACAATTAAATACATAAAGAAAAAGAATACACAAACCATATTTCATGAAGGATGTGTAAATCATTATTGAATATAAAAGAAAGAGGGAATTTCACCATGAAACTAACACCAGAACAGCGTATTCAATTGCATGGATTTAATAATCTTACTAAATCATTAAGTTTTAATATGTATGATATTTGCTATACAAAAACAAGAGAAGAAAGAGAAGCCTATATAGAATACATAGATGAACAATATAATGCAGATAGATTAACAAAGATTTTAAAAAACGTATCTGACATTATAGGTGCACACGTATTAAATGTAGCCAAACAAGACTATGTTCCACAAGGAGCAAGTGTAACAATTCTAGTTTCAGAAGGCCCAATTGTAGAAGTTCCAACTGAATCATTTAACGAATCACCCGGACCTCTTCCTGGATCGGTCGTCATGCAGTTAGATAAGAGCCACATCACGGTTCATACGTATCCTGAATATCATCCCAATGAGGGGATTAGTACGTTTAGGGCCGATATCGATGTGTCTACATGCGGAGAAATTTCACCACTTAAAGCATTAAATTATCTTATTCACTCATTTGATACGGATATTATGACAATTGATTACCGAGTGCGGGGATTCACAAGAGATATAACAGGTAATAAATTATTTATTGACCACGAAATAAGCTCAATCCAAAATTACATCCCAGAGAATGTAAAAAATTTATATGACATGATTGATGTTAACGTATATCAAGAGCATATTTTTCATACGAAATGTAAACTAAAAGAATTTGACCTAAACAACTATTTGTTTGGATATACACAGGAAACATTATCTATAAACGAACAAGAGGAAATTACAAAGAAATTAAAAGTGGAAATGGATGAAATATTTTATGGAAAAAATATGAATCACGGCTCAATTGAAGAGAGTTCAAATGAATGAGACATCCAAAGTGGCAGTTAAAAAGCAGGAAAACAATCCCTGCTTTTTTGCTTTTAGTTGTGAAAAAGGCATTTCGCTCTTATGGTCAGTACTCGAAGTATTAAAGAAAGGTGTTCTTCATTTTTTGTCGAAATTGAAATTTGGTATATATCCAATAAAGAAAGGGATAAAAAATGAAAAAATGCGAGCAATTAATTTCATGGGTAGAACATATAAAAGAACGAAACCATAGCTCCGCAGCAGCACTTTTTATTATGAAAGACAATAAAGTTGTATTGGAGCATTATAGCGGAACTCATTCTAATACAAAAAATAGCCCTCCTATTACAGCAACTTCACAGTTTAATGTTGCTTCTGCAAGAAAGAGTTATTTAGGACTTGCGATTGCCTATGCAATTTATGAGAAAAAAATTAGGTGTCTAGATGATTATGCTATAGATTACTTCGAAGAATATGATAAAACTTTACTCGGTAAGACAACTTTAAGACATTTAGTAACACATTCTCACGGTTTACATATGAGTGACAACGGAATCATTTATCGAGAGTTTGAACCAGGAGAAGAATGGGCTTATAGAGGCGTTAACATCGAAATGATGACACATCTAATCAGCAAATTATACAATAAAAGTTTTCCAAAATTGCTGAGAGAACGAGTCTTTATACCTGCAGATTTTAAGGAAACAGCCTGGCAAACAACAGATCATGCAAATTTAGTAAAAGTGGTCATAAATCCAAATGAAGAAGCTGTATGTAAGATAGGGCTATCAGATGATGGAACAGAAACGAATCTTTTTATCTCCGCTAGGGAATTTGCTTATTGGGGAAACCTTCACTTAAATAAAGGATATATGAATGGAAAACAAATCGTACCGAAAGAAGTCATTGCATTAGCAACAGAAATTCAAAGTCCTGATTATAAAAATAAAAATTTACCGCAGAACGGATTATTTTGGTATGTTCAACATACACCAGCACTGCAAAGTGAAATAGGTGAAAGAGTTCCAAAAGGATCTTATCAAATATTAGGTGTGACAGGACCAACAATTTTAGTTATTCCTGAATATAATGTCGTTGTCGCCAAAATGTATAACAAAAGATATAACTATGGAGGAAGCAACTATCTTCAATATTTAAGAGACTTTAGCAATTTAGTGGCCGATACATTTGCTCACTAAACCATTTGTTCATACAAACTATTACGATAAGTAAAAAGTATCCTTAACACGGCTTAACTGCAATAAAATCGTATATATCTAAGCAGCAAAAAGACACTTACCAATGAAGTGTCTTTTTGCTGCTAAAGAACAATAAAGTCATTTTTATTTGAAAGGTATTAATCCGTATTAATTTTTATTTTAATTTCAATATCCGTATCTCGCGCATCATTGTGGTTATAATAAACATCGTTAGACAATTATTGAAAAGAATTGAAGTAAGAAAAGAGAGGGAAGGATGGTATGAAACATTCATCTGTTAATCCATGGCTTGTTGTCTTCGGTACAATCATTGTACAAATAGGCCTTGGAACGATTTATACATGGAGCTTATTCAATCAGCCTTTAGTGAATAAATTTGGTTGGAATCTTAACGCTGTTGCTATAACCTTCTCAATCACTAGCTTTTCTTTATCATTTTCAACTTTGTTTGCGAGTAAATTACAAGAGAAATTGGGAATTCGCAAACTCACTATTATAGCCGGATTAGCTCTAGGAATTGGCTTGATGCTTAGCTCACAGGTTTCCTCATTACCAATGCTTTATGTGCTAGCAGGTGTTGTTGTAGGTTACGCAGATGGTACAGCCTATATCACTTCACTATCCAATTTAATAAAGTGGTTTCCAGAGCGTAAAGGTTTAATTGCTGGTATTTCTGTCTCTTCATACGGCACGGGCAGCTTAATTTTTAAATACATTAATGGAAAGCTAATTGATTCAGTTGGCGTATCACAAGCGTTTTTCTATTGGGGCTTAATTGTTGCAATTTTGGTAGTAATAGGCGCGTGTTTTATACATAAAGCCGCTGAACATGATACAGTTCAGGAAACAATGAGCCATGATTATACAACAAGGGAAATGCTACGTACAAAAGAAGTTTATATGTTATTTATCATGCTATTTACATCATGTATGAGTGGCTTATATTTAATTAGCATGGTAAAGGATATTGGTGTTCAACTTGTAGGGCTTAGCGCGGCAACAGCAGCTAATGCGGTTGCTATGGTCGCTATCTTTAATACGGTTGGTCGAATCATTTTGGGGCCGTTATCAGATAAAATCGGCCGTTTAAAAATTGTTTCGGCAACTTTTGTCGTTATAGGTATGTCTGTTTTTGTTCTCAGTTTTGTGAACTTAAATTATGGTATCTATTTCGCCTGTGTAGCAAGCGTTGCTTTTTGCTTCGGTGGAAATATCACTATTTTTCCAGCCATTGTTGGTGATTTCTTTGGTCTAAAAAATCATAGTAAAAACTACGGTATCGTGTATCAAGGTTTTGGTTTCGGAGCACTCGCAGGTGCCTTTATTGGTGCACTTCTAGGTGGATTTAAGCCCACTTTTATGGTAATTGGCGCATTATGTATTGTGTCATTTATCATCTCTATTTTAATTCGGCCACCTAATCAGCAAAAGGAACAACAAAAAATTTATCGCGAAACAGCGTGAGCATGTTTCATTTTTATTACATTTTAAAAAGAGACTCATTCAAGGTTTAAGGACAAAAGAAGAGGGGTTTACTTTTCATTAGAAAAGCAAATCTCTCTTCTTCATTCATACTTCTAAATACATATGATTTTTAAATTTGATTAATGTGAATTCGCATACTCTCTAGATCTTAACTTTACCACCCTTTTCTCTACATAAAGATCTAAGCTAGGACCTGATCCGCGTTGATATACGCAAAAATAAACTTCTGTAATTTCATTATTACGCTCAAAAAGACGTATCTTTCAAAATTTGCATCAGCTACTTCATTAATAATGGCATCTTTATGAAGTATTCATTAGGCGTATCCAGCAATTATAGATTTAGTAAACAAATAGATTAAATTTGGTTTTAGAGATGCTGTTACAAGCGAACAATTGGCACGTTTCTTATATAATGTTATGAAATTATAAATAGAGGATAGCATATAAAGAGAAATATAAGGTAGTATAAAAAATAAGACATAAAAACTTTAAGAGAGGACAAAAAATATTATGATGGATCAATACGAACTAAAGCAAGAGCTACAACATATTAAAAATAACAATTACTCCGTCCCAGACGATGTGGACGCATATCCATATGCACAATGGATGCTTGACTATATCGGATCACCTGATGCCGAGTTGCGTGATGAACTAATTTACAGTACGCTAGAACGCTGGATTACAAGTGAAGTATTTAGACAAAAAGAGCTACGCGGACTCCTACTGCAGGCACTAAGTCCTGATTATTTATTTTACAAAATCGGTGAAAAGGAAACAGATTCTGTTTTTAAGCGTGCATTTTCTATTCTAATTCCACCACTTATTTTATCTGTTCATGAAAAAGAACTGTTATTATCTGAAGAACAGCTGTATAGCGTCGCAGAACAAGTTCTTGAATATGTGTACCTCGAACAAGATGTAAGAGGATACGTAGAAGGGAAAGGATGGGCGCATTCCACAGCGCATGCTGCAGATGCACTAGACGCTTTAGCCCGTACGATACGAAATCGCGAATTTTCGCACGCAATTCTTGCTGCTGTTCGTCATAAGATTCGTCTGCACGATTACTTGTACATAAACTTTGAGGATGAAAGATTAGTGACAGCAGTAATGTCTTTACGAAACCAAGGTATATTGGCCCAAGAAGAATGGAAAAACTGGCTTCACAGCTTTACGGTAATTGAAGAAGCCCCAGCTCCTCGAAATGATATCTTAGTACAAAACATTAAATCATTCTTAAGAAGCTTGTATTTCCGAGCTTTAGAGAAAGAAGCAAACTCTGGGTTTACGATTGCTGTGTTGGAAACTTTGAAAGAATTGAAGAAATTTTAGTATAGAAAAATGTTGGATTCCGTTAGCAAGTGTTACTCTCATAGTGTTATATCTTTTATAAGTAAGATTGAATAACTACTATATCGGGCTACTTCGGTGCGATTTTAAAACATGGTTGGATCAGATTATCCGAGCACAAAGGGATAGGTATTGGGAATGCTTTAGCAAAGTCGTGTATTTAGACCTCTAAATGTATTACTTTGAAGATACTTTATTATTAGGGTCATAATGTTAGTTCTCATAAAATTAATAAAATTGAGGTAGAAAAAATGAAAAAACTTTCAGCATTCATGTGTATTTCCCTACTCTTACTAGGGGCATGTGAACAAAAAGAAACGAATACATCTAAGAAACAAACTGAAAAGCAACAAGAATCCCATACATCGAAACAAACAGAAAAACAACAAGAGTCTCATGCATCAAAACAAAAAGATGTATTTGCAGCCACTCGAACAGCTTTAACAGCAAAGACAAAAATGAATATATTCTTACCAACAGAAATCCCTCTGTCTAATGAAAACAAGTTTTTATCTGCATACACAGAAGGTCAAGATAAAAATTACACTGTTACATTTTTTGAAAGCAATAGCCCATTACCTGTCGATTCCGCTGCACTTTCGGATTCTAATCAAGCTAAGCAAATTGCAAAACTTTTTGTCCAACAGTATGAGACAAAGGAAGAAGCGGGTAAAAGTTTATGTTCAACGTTTGCATTAAATCCTGATTACGATAAAGGTATACCAAGCAATGATGATCCTAGCGGAATAGATTTAGGATATGGAGTCAAAGGTTTTACCGATGGGGCAGCAGGAACGATGTATTTGAATGCTGTTAAGGATCATTGGGCAATTTTCGTAAAAAGTCCATCGGCAAATAAAGATGACAATATACCTGTAGCAAAATCCATAGTGAAACAATTAGAGAAAGAGCCACTACCAACTCCAGACTCTTACGCAGTTATAGAAGTGGATACAAGACAGAAACAAAACCGTGTATATTGGCAAAATGGAAATACTTTATATGGGATAGAAACAAGCGGCGCTATCCAAGATGCATTATCTATTGCCGCTCACTTTGAGTCTACGTCTAAGTGATTAACAAATGTATTTGCTCAATTAAGTGGATAAAAGGATCTAAAAAGGTCATTGACCTCTAATCAATTTAGTAAATATATTTCTGGGATAAAAAATAACCAATAAAAAGAAATACAAATTGTTTATCAAAAAAGAGTCTTAATTATTAAGACTCTTTTTTTGTGTATTTAGCATAGCAGTGTAAACAAAATAATATCCATGTAGAAAATGAAAAGATCATCAAGCAATAAACCTTCACAAAGTGTTGATGTAAATAGATTACACTCAAAATAGTAATTATTCTAAGATTTATAGTAATCTAAATTCACTCTTTTGGTGTTATCTATATTAACGCTTCATAGAGTCCCGGCAGAAAAACGATGAGTACTAAAGTTTACCACAATGCTTACATCGACCGCGTCTTCTTAAATAATAGGCCAGAGTTGCTATCCCTAGTGATATTCCCCAAGGCAGCCAGGATAAAAAGGGAACAAATCTCCCCCAATTTTCGATGGTGATTGTACCATTAATCATCATATATATGATTTGTGGGCTGAGCTTTAGACCTGTTATCGTGATAATAGCCGAAATCAACGTAGCAGGAACCACAACAATCCAACTAGATCAAAAATTTAACAGTTAACTAGAACAGCACGTATATTCTTCATAGTTAACCAAGAAAGATAAAAAAGAACAGCCTTTTCTCAATATTTAATCGGGAAAAGGCTGTTCTTTTTTATGAATGCTTTGAATTTGTATATAGATTCAATATGTAAGGTAAAAAAGAAAAACAATAATCTTTTACTAGAGAAAAAGGTTTTTAAAACTTTTTAAAAATCGCTCTGTAAAATGAAAAATAGATATTCAAATACTTTATAACAATGATGCAGGGGGTCATGAATATGGCTAAAATGGGAAACAAAATGATTACATTATGCACAGTTGCTGTAGGAATGATTTATACAGCAGGATATATTACTACGGAATCTCCAAAAGAAGAAGTTGAACAAGCTTCCCAAAATATAACGGAATCTACACCGCAACCTAAGGTACCTTCTAGCACTTCCGATATAACAACTAAAAAGGTTAAAAGTACGTATAAAGATGGGACATATTATGGTCAGGGTGCAAATCGCATCGGTTCAGTAGCTGTAGCAGTTACCATTCAAAAAGATAAAATTACATCTGTGCAAATTACAGATTGCACCACTTCTTATTCTCAATCTTACATTGACGACTTGCCTCAACAAGTCGTGGATCGACAAAGTGCAGATGTAGATGTAGTTTCCGGCGCAACAAGAAGTACCGAAGATTTTCAAGAAGCAGTTCAGAATGCTTTATTACAGGCAAAGCAGGCCAATGTATCTTATAAAACACAAAATACAGGAAGTGTGACAGGGAATGCGTAATCGAATAAGAAAAACATATGAACAATCCGCTCTTTACATGGGAACAATTATCCATATCAAAGTAGTCACATCACACACAGAAAGATATATAAAAGAAAAAGTGGAAAAGGCATTTCAAGCATTTTACGCTGTAGAAGAAGTATGCAGCCGTTTCAATCATCAGAGTGAACTTCGACGCCTATGCACTCAAAGCGGTAAAGCAATCCAAGTCAGTCATATCCTTTTTGAGGCTGTTC
This sequence comes from Bacillus sp. EA-CB0995, assembly GCF_055814245.1. Taxonomy (NCBI): domain Bacteria; kingdom Bacillati; phylum Bacillota; class Bacilli; order Caryophanales; family Bacillaceae; genus Bacillus; species Bacillus sp. EA-CB0995. The sequence goes on from NZ_CP169269.1 coordinate 2,564,835, forward strand.
GCTTTGCATGGCAAGTAGCTGATTTAACGCAAGGAACATTCGATCTAGCGTTAGGGTATACACTTGAGGAGTACGGATTTAACCGTCATTATTTAACAGGTGAAGAACTTGTTTCATCTGCAGTAGTTACTGCTAATTATCAAGATGTGATTCTAGATGAAGAAAAACGGACTATTTTGCTGAAAAAACCGCTTTTGTTAGATTTAGGTGCTGTTGCAAAAGGCTTGGCAGTTGACTTAGCTGTTCAAGAACTACGCGATTTTGAAGGCTTTGTCATCGATGCTGGTGGAGATCTTTTTGCTAGTGGTACAAATGAAAAGGGAGAACCATGGGTCATTGGTATTCAACATCCTTTCCAAAAGGAAAAAACAATTTGTAAAGTTCAGCTAACCGATAAGGCAGTTTGTACCTCTGGCAGCTATGAACGAAAGAGTCCTGTTCATATGAATGAGCATCATCTCATACACCCACATTTAGGAACGTCTCATTCTAATATCGTAAGCTGCACTGTAATCGCGCCTTTTACGATGATGGCAGATGCTTTTTCAACAGCAGCTTTTCTATTAGGCAGAAAAGAAGGAGCTACACTGCTGAAAAATGTTGATCTTGAAGGTATATGGATTACATCCTCTTTAGACATAAATATGACACAAGGAATGGAGGGAATATTTGTATGAGCGTGGATAAAAAAGTAATGAGCAGGACGGGACAAAAATATATTCGTACACCAAAAGGATATTTGATCGTGGACGAAACAAGAGAAAGCCGGCAACAAAAGCGAAGCCATAAACCCTTTATGACTCCTAAAAGACTCGTCTTAGTTATGCTGCTTTTATTAATGTTAATAGCTCAGGTAAATATGGCCAATTATACCGGTCTTGTTCATGCAGGAATTTCGGCTGCAACTGCAATGTTCATAGATACTTTAATTGCTGTGCTAAAAAAACGAAAACTCGCACTTCCTGATGGAGCTGCTATAACAGGCTTGATTGTTGCACTCGTATTAAGTCCAATGGTTTCCTCGTATATTTCAGCATTAACGGCAGCGATTGCAATTGCATCGAAACATCTATTTACAGTTAAGAAAAAACCTATATTTAATCCTGCTGCCTTCGGATTACTTGTTACAGCTGTTTTATTTTCAAGCGGACAGAGTTGGTGGGGAGGACTATCTATGCTCCCTACTTGGTGCATTATGTTTGTATGTATCACAGGATTTTTTGTAACACAGAAAGTAAATAAATTCCCACAAGTTTTTTCATTTTTAGGTGTTTATTTTCTTATACTTTTGATTTTAGGAATTACAGGAACTGCAAATGTGGGGGATATGCTAAGGGTCCCTTATATAAATTCAACCTTATTCTTAGCATTCTTTATGCTTACTGATCCACCGACTTCTCTAGGAAAGTATAAAGATCAAGTTATATTCGGGATTATTACAGCAATAGCAAGTATAGTTTCTTATATGATGTTTGAAGGGTTAATTTTTCTATTAGTAGGCATATTGATTGCAAATGGATGGAAAGCATTGAAAATTTCTAAAAACAAAAAAACAACACGTGCATCATCAGCTTCACCAGCTATTTAAGCTTACAAACTGATCATATCCGTATTTTTAAATACTCAGTTCTATATCAATAAAGGGTGTCAAGTTATAGGAAGTAGGTCCTTTTGACACCCTTTATTAGTTATACCGGAAATTTAATGGTAACACATGTCCCTTTATGCCGTTCACTCCGTATTTTTATTTCTCCATTATGAGCGTCCGTAATCCACTTAGCTATGGACAGACCTAAACCTGTCCCGCCTTCAGAACGTGTTCTACTCTTATCACTGCGATAGAATCGATCAAAGATATGAGGGAGTTCTTCGCTTGAAATACCAATACCTGTATCTTCTATTATAATAGTGGCGAAATTCCCATCCTTGTTGCATGTAACTTTGATTTGTCCATTCTCAACATTATACTTCATGGCATTATCCATCAATATAACGAGCAACTGATGTATCCGTTCTTTATCTCCATTATATATTAGTTGCTTGTCGACATCTTCAATGATTACGATATTTTGCAGCTCTGCAATTGGTTCAAATTGATGAATGATTGTACTGACTAATTCACCTATTGCAAATTCCTTCTTTTGAATAAGTAGCTGATTCGAATCTGTTTTTGCGAGAGTAAGCAGATCTGATACAAGTTTATTCATTCTCTTTACTTCTTGCAGTACTTTATAAATTGTCATGCTTTCTTGTTCAATTGTATATTGCGGATGACGAAATAATAATTCTAAGTGTGTCTGGATAACAGACAACGGTGTTCGAAGTTCGTGGGAAGCATCCGCTGCGAACTGAGTTTGTTTTTCCCAAGATTTTTGAATCGGCACAAGTGAACGATTTGCTAAAAACCATCCTATAAAGAAAGAAATAATTACCCCCGCAAGGCAGCCTCCTATAGTCAATATAAGCAAGTTTTGCAGTATAGTCACCTCAGAATCTATATTTAAGACAATCTCAACCGTATGAGCCGATTTCATCCCAATATCCTCCAAATAACTGGATGGTGGTTCAAACTTAAGGATACGATAACTATGCTTATTGATTGTTTGTGTCCATAGTTTGTTGTCCTGAAATCGAGAAGGGGAGAAATCATTAATATCGTTAGAAAAGACAGCATTTTCAGGTATACTTTTAATAAAATGCCCGTTTTCATCCCAAACTAAGTACACAGTTTTCCGTTCTGATTCTCGTTTGGATTCATGTTCTTTCAAAACATGTTTCATGCCTTCTTGCTGTATTTCTTCAGACACGCTAGCAAGCTTAGAATCAATCTCCGTATAAATAAAATGATTCATGTATACATACAAAACAACACCGAATACACATAAAATCAATGAAAAAACAACCGTATTTAAGGTAACAAGTTGCATCTTTGTTTTTTTAAACATCTTGTTCATTTCCTTTGAATATAAAACCGACACCACGTACGGTATGAATAAACGATTCATCATGAAATGCGTTTAATTTCTTTCTCAGATGATGCACATATACATCTACAACACCGAGCCCTACATCAGAATCTAAACCCCAAATACGACTGAAAATTTGATCGCGGATTAAGATTTGTTCTTTATTTCGTATAAAATATTCAAGTAGTTCATATTCCTTAGTAGTCAAGTATAATTTATTGCCATCTATATACCCATCATGTTCTTGTATGTGTAATTGGATAGGACCATAGGAAAAATTATGTTCTCCAATCGTTCCTTTTTCTCGTAACAGTACACGTATTCTTGCAAGCAGCTCTGGTACTGCAAACGGCTTAATCAAATAATCATCTGCGCCAACATCTAAACCTTTTACACGGTCTTCTACACTATCTTTAGCAGTAAGAAGAAGAATAGGAGTTTTAACAGAAGCAGTTCGTAATTCTTTCACAATTTCAAATCCGTTAAGTTCTGGCAGCATAATATCTAAAATAATAGCATCGTAAATACTTTGTTTAGCCATGAATAACCCTTCATCACCGGCTACAGCGCAATCAATTTCATATCCTTCTTCTTGTAAAACTGCCACAACTCCTTCTAGAAGAGGCTGATCATCTTCAATTACTAAAATCTTCATTATGTCCATCCATTCCGTTAGTTTTTAGTTATACATCCCTTATTATATCGGATTCATGTACCAATGTATAAAGGGAACAGTCAGTTCACAAGAAAGCCATATAAATTGAATGAAGAGCTTAAAATAATCATAAAAAGAGGACGTACATTATAAGAATGTATAAATAAACGTATACCGAGAGAGTGAAGAAGTCTACGTGTTTAAATTACAAGAGAAGTATAAAAAACATCTTATTGTTTTTAATTCAAGTTCTACTCAAATTCCCCAATCGTCTCTTTCTAAGATTTAAATCCAATAAAAATTTTCACTCATTGTATGTAAAGCCGAGCCTTAATATAAATAGCATCCATGAAGAAGATGAAACATCATCGAGTGCATGAATACTATCTCACATATTCCGAAATTAAATTTCATAATAAAAATAAAATATTGAAATTATATTTCAATGGTGTTATGCTGTAACCAATAAAAGAAAGCGGTTTCAATAAATAAATGAGGGTGAGAATTATGCTAGAAAATTTAACAACCGAATCACGTAATAAAAAAACAATGAATTTAGACGAAATGTCAACAATTGATCTTTTAACAATCATGAATGCAGAAGATGCACAAGTCGCAGAAGCAGTGAAACAAGAACTTCCACAAATCGCAAAAGCAGTTGAAGCGATTGTTACAGCAAAAAGAAAAGGCGGCCGCTTAGTATATATGGGTGCTGGAACTAGCGGACGTATTGGTTTGTTAGATGCGGTTGAATGTCCTCCAACATTCGGAACAGATCCAGAAGAAGTAATTGGATTAATCGCTGGTGGTGAAAAAGCCTTTATTAAAGCAGTAGAAGGTGCAGAAGACAGTAAAAAATTAGGTATTCAAGATTTAAAAAATATTAATCTAACAAACAAAGATATTGTAGTAGGAATTGCAGCAAGCGGCCGAACTCCATACGTTATTGGCGGATTAGAATATGCAAATTCAATAGGTACACAAACAGTCGCAGTATGCTGTAACAAAGGATCAGCAGTAGGAAAAGTCGCAAACATTGCCATTGAAGTAGTAAACGGACCAGAAGTATTAACTGGTTCAACTCGCTTAAAAGCGGGCACATCACAAAAATTAATTTGCAATATGCTTTCAACAGCCTCTATGGTAGGAATCGGGAAAGTGTACGGGAATTTAATGGTTGATGTTCAACTAACAAATGAAAAGTTAGTAGAGCGCGCAAAGCGTATCGTGATGGAAGCAACATCTTGCGATTATGAAACAGCTGAAACCTACTTAGTAAAAGCAGATAATAAGCCCAAAATCGCGATTATAATGATTTTGACAGGACTTTCAAAAGAAGAAGCAATAAAAAAATTAGAAAAAACACAAGGATTTGTTAGACAAGCATTAAAATAACCGAAAAGAGGAGACATGATGAACAAATATCATAGCATGGCATCTCAAATTTTAGATGCGGTTGGTGGTAGTGCAAATGTTTCAACATATACAAACTGTATGACACGTCTTCGTGTTACACCTATAGATCGTGATTTAATTAATGAAGAAGCAATAAAAAAGATTGACGGGGTTCTTGGTACTGTTGATGATGAAACATACCAAATTATCCTTGGACCAGGTGTTGTAACAAAAGTAGCAGAACAGTTCGGCATTGTGTTAGCAGAGAAAAAAGGAAAAGGTGTTTCTTCAAAAGTTTCCTCTGCAGAAGAACTACAAGCAAAAGGTGCAGACATCAAGGCAGAATTAAAGAAAAAGAATAATACACCTTTTAAAAATTTTTTAAGAAAAATTGGAAACATTTTCATTCCCCTTATACCAGCATTCGTTGGAGCTGGGTTAATCGCTGGTATTGCTTCTATTCTATTAAATAATATTACTGCAGGCAATTTAGACAAAGAAACTTGGGGACAATACGTAACAGTTTTAAATGTAATTAAAAATGCACTTTTTAGTTATTTAGTAATTTATGTCGGCATTAATGCAGCAAAAGAATTCGATGCAACACCAGCACTTGGTGGAGTAATCGGTGGTATTACCCTTTTAAATGGCATGACGCCAGAAAATCCAATTCTTAATGTCTTTACAGGTCAGCCGTTATCACCAGGACAAGGTGGAGTTATTGGCGTACTATTGGCTGTTTGGATCTTAGCATTTGTAGAAAAGAAATTACGTAAAGTGATTCCCGATGCAATTGATATTATTGTGACACCTACAATCGCATTATTAATAGTAGGACTTGTAACCATTTTCTTGATTATGCCATTTGCAGGTTTCATTTCAGATAACTTAATTGGTGCTATCAATTGGGTATTATCACGCGGTGGTGCATTTGCAGGATTTGTACTTGGTGCATCATTCTTACCACTTGTTATGTTAGGATTACACCAAATATTAATACCAATTCATATTGAAATGATTAATACAACAGGTATGACACAATTACTTCCTATTCTTGCGATGGCAGGGGCTGGGCAAGTTGGTGCAGCAATCGCATTATGGATTCGCTGTCGTAAAAATAAATCTTTAAGAAATGTAATCAAAGGCGCACTCCCAGTAGGAATTCTCGGAATCGGGGAACCTTTAATTTACGGTGTTACATTACCATTAGGCCGTCCTTTTATCACGGCATGTATCGGTGGAGGTATTGGAGGAGCAGTCATCGCATTACTTGGTAACGTTGGTGCAATTGCTATCGGACCATCTGGTGTAGCATTAATTCCTTTAATTGCTGGTGGAGTATGGTGGAAATACGTCATTGGATTATTTGCAGGTTACATCGGTGGGTTTATCGTAACCTATTTCTTTGGTGTACCAAAGGAAGCGATGACGGAACAAGAATAATATATCTTAAAAAGTACGATTAGACTTTAGGTCAATCGTACTTTTTTTGTATAATAAGAACAAATGAAAAGGGGCTGACAGAGTGAAAGTGAGCAGTATTCAATCTCAAATTGAGTTAGTTTTGAATGAGTTACCTGTATCAGAAAAAAAGGTAGGAGAATACATTCTGCTACATGCTAAAGACGTCACAAATATGACTATACATGAATTAGCAAAAGCGGCAGAAGCAAGTAGCGCAGCTGTTATTCGCTTTTGTCGTTCTTTAGGAATATCAGGATTCCCAGCTTTAAAAATGCGTTTATCTGCAGAAGTAGAACACATTCGACATGTAGGATATTTAGATATTGAATCAAACGAAGAAGTGCAATCAATTATTGAGAAAACAGTCTCTAATACGGTACAAACATTTCATGACACTGCTAGTCAACTAGAACCAGAATCTATTGAAAAAGCAGTAGATATATTACATAATGCAGATGTTATCTATATTTACGGAGTAGGAGCATCATTCCTTGTCGCTGAAGATGCTGCACAGAAGTGGAATCGCGTAGGAAAAAAGCATATGCTATTTCAGATCCTCATGTATTGGTAATGACAATGGCAACACAATCAGAAAGCGCAGTATTCTGGGGAATTTCTTACAGTGGAGAGACAAGAGAAGTGATTCAGTTAGTGAAAAGCGCAAAAGAATTTGGGATGAAAACCATTGGTCTTTCTCGTATAGGAAATAATAAACTTTCACAAATGGTTGATGTTTCTTTATTTACAGCCCGTGCTCCAGAAGCTGAGCTTCGTAGCGGTGCAACAAGTTCTCGTTTTGCACAATTATTTGTAGTAGATGTAGTATTTTTTACATATGCCTCTTCTCAATATGAATTTACAGTAAAACAATTAAAAAAGACAAAACAAGCGATTCAGGATCTTTATGATTAATAAAAGGTGCGAAATATATAGTTTTTTATAGTAACGGCAGCAAAGTATTATCCTAGAAGAGGAACCCGAGATTCGAATTGTTAATAAATAAAGAAGATGAGTCTTATTGTAGACATTCATCTTCTTTTTATTTATACCAGATATCTGTCAACACTCACTGCTATATTTGTTTTTTAATAAAACACTTAGTTATCTTTCTTTTTTCCGATGTAAAGTAAGTGAGAAGATACTCCTAAAACGTGAGGATTGGTTGCTGTTTCTTTTAATAATTCAATAAGTTGAGTGAACTCATCTTTTCCACGATTTTGCCAGTATTCCCATTGCTCTTTTGATAAAAGAGTACCTATGTTAGATGAACCGATAAGATTTAATGTCTCAAACCCATAAGACTCCATAAAAGGTTTTATGTCTTCAATATTAAAGTAATAAGCTCCTGTAAATCGTCCTTCGTCACTATGATTAAATTCACCCGTACGGATAAATTGCTGAATGGAGTCCATGTTATCATTCGGTTTCCACGTCTGAGGATATAGCAGCGATGAAAGAACATGCTTAATTCTTGGCATAAAAGCTACGTAAACAATCCCATCGTTCTTTGTGACTCTATATAATTCTTTAATTGCTAAATCACGGTCTTGCTCTGATTGTAAATGATACATAGGTCCCATCATAAGAGAAGCATCGAACTGCTCGTTTTCCAATAAAGTAAGACTTCTTGCATCTGCAACATGAAAACCATCAAACCGGTCAGATAAACCTAGTTCTCTTGCTTTATTTTCACCAACCTCAACTAATCTAGGCACAAGATCAGTTAATGTAACTCTATATCCTTGTTCAGCCAATTTCATAGCATATTTACCAGGTCCAGCTCCATTATCTAGTACTTTCCCTGTTTTAGGTAAATATTTTTGTATATAGTGCCAATTAACCTGAAATTCTAATGGTTCACGATCAAGACGTCCCCACTCATCAAAGGTAGAATAATACTCAACAACTTTATTTACCTCTGTTTTCAAAGAGTTTTTCATATTCATTATTTTTATCGCTCCAATCAATATGTACTAATTGATATATTTTCGATTTAAAATTTTAAAGTCCTTCTAACAATTCAAAACTCCAATGTCCTTAATTTTTACAAACATTTTCTTCAGCAAAAAGGGGAGTTATAGAAGTAAAATACAAAAACACCTAAACTATGAATGAACTATGCTACAAATTTAAAAAGAGAAGCTAAAGAGAGGGGGGATGTCTAAGCTGGCAATAGGCTGGCTGATTGTGGATTGAGTCACATGAAGATTCCGTGCAGCTATAGTCAGAGAACCGTGTTTTGTACCTTCAACAATATAGTAATTATTAAACATTAATGGCTGCATCCCTTTTCGAATATTAGTAGCACTTACTTACAAATTAAAATCTTTAATTTTATTTAATTATAATTTATAAGTATAATCAAAACGGTAATAATATTTATAAAATTTAAAATATTCATGGTATAGGAGGGGGTAGAATGTCATTGCAAATACCTATTTGTTGGTCAACGAGTTTTTTCTAGTTTTCTAGACAGTACATAATAGATATTATGTATGATTTATTATTTGAGCGGAAAATAAAATAGCTAAAATTGAAAAACCTAACTAAACCACTTGATTCGTTGGGCTTCTTTAAAAATATTTTTAAAAATCGATATTTTCTTTTATAATGTTCAAACCAATTTGTCCATCTGTACGTTTACATAGAACGAAGGGATAAAAATTCAGACACGATTACAAAAGGAGGGAATCAAAAAACGTGTAGGTGTCTTGAAGATTTATCATGCAAAAATTTTTTAACGAGGTGAAGAAATGTTAAAAAAAATGAAATTTAAAAGTGTATTGGTTGTAGCTTTGATGTTTGTTATTATTCTTCCGACTGCCATTTTTGCCTCAGTTACTGAAAAGAAAAGCCCTATGGCAGAGGAGAGCTTCGATGGCAACATCACTAACAATTCCCTCGCTATAAGTCCCGATGAGCAGATTGCGATTGTTTCAGATAGTCGCGAACAATCTATCCGTATCTATGACCTTGCTAAAGGTACTTTACGTAAGGAAATCGATGGCTTTGTCACACCGAGAAACATCGTATTCGTTAACAACGGCTCAGAGTTCGTCGTCTCGGACAGTACGCTCGGCACTTTGCGCTTCTACAACACAAAAAGTCTAACCTTAAAGGATGAAGTCGTGGTCGGTCCAGGTGCATTCGGCACCGCCGTCAGCCCTGATGGAAAGACGCTGTATGTGAACAATCAGGCACACAGTACTGTAACTGTCGTGGACCTTGAGAAACGTAAACCGACTGCGGTCATCACTGGTTTCGCCCAACCACGCCAAGGTATTACAGTCTCTCCGGACGGAAAATATGTGTTTGTAACAAACTTTAAAGGAGATAAGGTGTCCGTAGTTGATACAGCCACTAAGAACATCATACGTGAGATTACTGGTTTCTCTATGATTCGTGGAATCTCCGTGAGTGCCGATGGTCATACATTGTATGCCGCAAACAGCGGTCGTGACAGCATTTCCATGGTGGACATCTCTCTGGGACAAATCGTCAACGAGGTAAAAGTTGGACATGAGCCATACGGTGCAGCCTTGTCACCCGATGGTAAATTGCTTTTTGCAAGCAACAAGGCGGACAATACTATCGATGTAATCAACGTCTCTGATAACCATGTGATTAAGACAATCAATGGTTTCACAGAACCCCGTCAAGCAATTGTCTTTAGCCGGGATGGAGAACGCGCTTATGTCCTTAATCGTGATCTCTCCATTTCCCGTGTGAATGTAAAAGACTTATCCATCACCGATACGATCAGTGATAAGTCAAACAAATACAAGCTTCAGGTGTTGGAATCGGACGGAATCGGAAAATATTTAGCAGATGATCAAGGAATGACACTTTATTACTTCACAAAGGATGAACCAGGAATAAGTAATTGTAAAGGTAAATGTTCTGAAATTTGGCCTACATTCCATGCGGAAAATATAGTGGCTCCTAGTGGATTTAACAAAGGTGATTTTGGAACCATCACAAGAGAAGATGGACAGAAGCAAACAACGTATAAAGGCCATCCTCTTTATTACTATTTTAAAGATACGCAGGTCGGTGATATAAATGGGCAAGGCGTAAATAATGTCTGGTTTGTTTTGACTAAAAAGATTTTTGAGAAATAAACAATAGCTTCAAGTAACATAATCCATATATGCAAAAACCTCTTCGAAAACCAAAAAAGAAGGGGTTTTTGCTTTATTTTAACTTGATAGATTTTTGTCATTTAAGTGTTGGGACAACAAACTGAAGCATATTGAAGAAGTAAAACAAAAAGTTGCGGAGATGATTGGAAAATGAAAATAAATGAAATCGAATCAACTAAAAATATGGAGTACCTTCAAGAATTGAATCCAGAAAAAGATATTAGCGGACTATTTAAAAAAGGGAGACGAATTGGGATATATGGTTCATCATTCGACCCAATCACAAATGTTCATTTGTGGACCGCTTCTACTGTGGCACATCGTAAAAAACTAGATTATATTATCTTTTTACCTTCTACAAACAAGCGCATCGATAAGAAAATACAAATGACCGGTGATCACCGTGCTAAAATGATTAGTTTAGCCATACAAGATAACCCAAAGTTCATTCTGGACACTCATGAATTAAACGTATTACCAGGCAAACATTATACATACTATACAATGAAGCATTTTAGGACTATATTAAAAGAAGCCGAATTGTTCTTTATCATGGGTGCAGACCTTTTAGTAGATATCGCTGATGGAAAATGGAAGATGGCTGAAGAATTAATAAGTGAAAATAATTTTATCATTATGGCTCGCAATGGTATCGATATGCTCCAAACGATTAGTCGATCCGCTCTCCTTCGTAATTATGACGATGGTAGATTTCAATTAATCGATAAAGGATTAGCTATGGAAATTAGTTCTACATATATACGCGAAGAATTTTCTAAAGGCGGCGAACCGCGTTACCTTCTCCCGGATAGCTGCTACTATTACATCAAAGAAAAAGGTTTGTATCAATAATAGGGATTACATTTCATATAAAACGCTAAAAAGTGAAAGGGAAGATTTTAAAATGACAAGTTTACAACAAAAAATCATGTCGGACCTAAATGTTTCAGCAATAATTGATCCTACTCAAGAAATTCGTAAAAGAGTCGATTTTTTAAAGGAGTATGCACTTAAAACAAGAGCAAAAGGCTTCGTTTTAGGAATTAGCGGTGGTCAAGATTCAACATTAGCTGGAAGACTCGCTCAACTAGCAGTAGAAGAACTGAGAGCCGAAGGGCATAATGTAAAATTCGTAGCTATTCGCCTACCTTACGGAGTTCAAAAAGATGAAGCTGATGCACAAGCAGCATTACAATTCATTCAAGCAGATCAAGAACTTGCATTTGATATCAAAACTACAGTTGACGCTTTTGCAGAGCAATATAAAAAGGATGCAAAAGAGCAACTTACAGATTTCAATAAAGGAAATGTGAAAGCTCGAGTTCGAATGATTACGCAATATGCAGTAGGTGGTCAAAATGGCCTTCTTGTAATTGGTACAGACCACGCTGCAGAAGCTGTAACAGGTTTCTTTACTAAATACGGCGATGGTGGTGCGGACATTCTTCCGTTGGCTGGATTAACAAAAAGACAAGGAAGAGAACTATTGAAAGCTTTAGACGCTTCAGAAAGATTGTATTTAAAAGTTCCAACAGCTGATTTATTAGATAATAAACCACAACAAGCAGATGAAACCGAGCTAGGAGTTACTTATGATGAATTGGATGATTATTTAGAAGGTAAGAAAGTAGCAAAAGAAGTAGCAGAAGCGATTGAAAAACGATATTTAGCTACAGAACATAAACGACAACTTCCTGTAACTATATTTGATGGTTGGTGGAAGTGATAAAAAGCTGCGGTTATTCCCGCAGCTTTTCTTATTTATCCTGCATGAAAATAAAGATTAGATCTCTAATTTTTATTTTTGTATGCCGTCAATCATGAGTTTATTTTCTCAAATGAATTTATTGGATATATAATCATATCAATATAATAAATTAGTGATGTAAAATCGTTATTTTTATCATTTAAGTTAAGTAAAAATAACGACTTTAGCATCTTTCTTATAGTTGCTAAAGTCGTTATTTTATTGATTATCTTTTTATTAACGGTAGACAGAACATTTGTTCTTTCATATGATATAGAAGAAGATATACTCAATTTTCATATCTGTTGAAAGGGGATACTCTTAATGTGTAGAAAGAGCGAAAGGAAATCTAAATGCACGATGGAAAAGGCAGAAATGATTAAGTTATATTTAAAAGGTTCTAGCACATCAGACATCGCAAATTTAGCTAATGTTTCTTCTAGATACGTTCGCATGGTCCTAACAGATAACAATATTGAAAAGAGAGCGCGTGGAAGCTGGAAGCGTAAATATGATTTAAATGAAGATTATTTTAAAATTTGGTCTAACAACATGGCATATATTTTAGGTTTTTTCGTTGCTGACGGTGTAATAGCCAAAAACACTCACACAGTTAGTATTTCTCAAAAAGAAAAAGAAATTTTGGAAGATATGAAAAAAGAAATAAATTCTAACCATCCATTATATAAAAACAGAAATACCGGTGTATATATGTTGAATTTAAATAGCAAAATCATGAAAAATGATCTAATAGATTTGCACGGCATTACTCCTTGCAAATCATATGATGTACAATTTCCGTATGTTCCGGAAGAATACTTACATCATTTTATTAGAGGATATTTTGATGGAGATGGGTATGTGAATTATCAAAAATATACTGTAAGCTTTGTAGGTGGTTCTCACAGTTTTATGAAATCTCTACATCAAATCTTATGTGACCAAAACTTCCATCCAAATTTTATCGGTAAAGGAAAACACTATCGTGTAATTTTAAGCGGTAGAAGAACTATTAAACAGTTTTCTGAATGGATTTATAAAGATAAAGAATTATTTTTACTAAGAAAATACGAAGTGTTTCAACAAGAAACACTAAAATTAGAACTATTACAAGATAGAAAACTAAAAAGAACCAAAACTGCTGTTACTAAAAGAAAAAAGATTTTCTTATTGAATATCAACAACACAATTCGATTAGCAAATCCTGTGAAAGTATCGGAATCAAGAAAACAACATTTCAAAGTTGGATAAAAACCGATTTAGAATTTAAAAACCAATTTGAGCACCTGACCGAAATACTCAACAAAGTTCAATGATTGATACTAAACAACAAAAAAGATTAGCGCGTTTATAGAGCAATATAGCAAACGCACTAATCTTTTTTGTATTTCATTGTTCACTCTTAAACCTCAGAAGGGAAGACGAAATCAAAAATAAAACTTACTTAATTATAGTTAATTTATTTTTTACAGTTAACATAATATAAATTATAGGAAGTTGTAAAACGAGAGTGGTTTCATATCTCTAAATACAAGTAAACTATATATTTTGAGACGAAATAGAGATTTTTGAAACAATCTGTAGCATGTTCAAATAATCATTTGAAACTCCATATTTCAAATGAACCATTATGATTTCATTCAGTAAAATTCATCACAACACACAGCTGGAGAAATTTCATGCCAAATGATCAGAGTCATAATTTATATTTATATTGCACTTAAAAGTTTATTTTCTAGCTTAGTTTCAATTATACATTTAATATTGATATCTTATTTTCTAAATATATACAGAAATATGTTTTATATAAAAATGTATCATAATTCCAACTCTAACCTATTTTTCCTTTACTCAAATTTAATCGTTTTCAGTTAACATAATATATTTATAAAATAGAAAAATCCTCCCTTATTATTTTATTTTAGGAAGAATTTTAATAAATAACTTATATTCTATTAGATATAATTTTTTCTACAAAATCCGTATTTACTATCTTTTCTGTTTGACGAACTAAATGTAAAATGCCACTTTTTCGATTATGATAAATAACTTTACGTTCTTCATTTCGATATATTTGCACCAGTATTCCCAGTGTATCAACATCACCTTGTTGTACGTAATAACTTTGTAGCAAGACATCATTACAAATAATGTAAATCACATGAAGATTATTTGTCACGCTCTGTTTATTTCCAACAAGAAAATAGCATTACTCTACGTATGTATATAAGTCTTGATAAACTCCAACAAATGTGATGGTTTGCTTGCTAAGGATTTGATTCAATATACTGGCTGTCCTTAATAATGACAATTCTCCATGATTTTTATGATTACAATTCACAAAAAACGCCTCATAGTCGTCAAATACAATCTTTTCAGCAATTTGAAATATATTTCTTACTTTCTCGCAATGGTTGTATGCAGGAAAATGCTTTTTCATTTGCAATTAAAAACTTTTGTTTCGCTTGTGCTGCTGCATATTCTACTTTAAGTAATTCATATAAATCACGCTCTTCTACATAAAGAACTGTATCAAATTTTGATAAATAAGCTAAATATCACCCTTCTAAATCCTCTGTAAGACGCATTTCTTTTGCGATTACATCTGTGACTAAGATAGGAATATCTTTCGTATGTTCAAGAAATAACGTTGCTTTATGCTGATAAAAAGCTTTCTCATAAGAAGAAATAACTGACGTATCATATAAGAACACATGGCCTTTCTTTAAAATACTATCTATACTCTCTTCAATGTCTGTAATGAAGTGTATTTATTGTTGGATAAAACTTTTTAGTTCTGAAGATGTCACTCTGCTGCCTCTCCCCTCATGTTATGGAAATACCCAATAACTTCTTCAAGAACTTGTTGGTTAGCTTGTTGTGCTGCATAAGGTAAAGTATACTGATTCATTAACTTTTCTAGTTTTCCAAAGTTCACAACATTACTTCGTTCAATCATATAAGGATCTAACCCAAGAGCTTCAAATTCTTTATGATAATCAATTGTTTTATCAAAATATGTTTCCAATGTTTTTTCATCAATTAGGTATAATTTATAGAGACGAATAAGAGTTGCTTTGTACGGCGCCTGAAAACGGCTCATACAAAGAAGAATCTTTGTTAATGTAATTTCAAATTCATTTTCTGTATCCGTATAAAAAGCATTTAACTCATGTTCATCAATTAATAGAACCTATGCAAAATAATCAGCTTTTTGTTCAGATTGATTTTTATCAAGGCCTACATGAATAATATGTAATTGCTGCTTAAGCTATTGAAATGAAATAAGATGATACAGTTCATGAAGCAGACTAAAATTTTGATAAATTCGAGATTGATACGTATTCACATAGCAAATATACTTATCCGTATTTGTAGAACGAATAAAACCACCCAAAGACTGATCTTGAATTGGTGCTTCAATGAAAAAATGTTGTGTAGAAATATATTTTTTCGCACCTTCAATCATTGTCCAGCCTCTTGGGTGATAATGCTGTAAATACTTTTTCATTAAATTTTCTACTTCAGACTTTATCTTTTGATTTTCTTCTAAAATTTGCGGAAGATCTGCAAACGAAAGCTCAGGCATGTGAATCACCTCTATCATAAATTTCAAGTAAGTCACAAATTTTTGTTAACTGAGCTAACGATCATCCAATATTAACTTGGTTTACTTATTTTCATTTTTTGTGCTGATGGTGGACAAGTTAAATTGTGCTCGTAAATTTTTTTATTAATGATTTCAACCATTGCAGCAAACTCTTCCTTCTCCATGCATGTATGCAATTTTTCCTTTAACGCATCAATTTCTTTCGAAAGTTCAATCCACCTCGGTAATATATGATTATCTTTCATTGTCTTATATAGTTGTTTTTCTGGATTATAAGAGAGATTTTTATCAATTTGTAGCGGCTTTCCTTTTCCTACTAAATCATCAAATACGCCTTCTTTTTTGAGAACGTTTAATAATAGAACTAATATGATCTTCGTACGTATATGACCAAACTTTCTCATCTTTCACTAAAATTTCTTGTTTCTTTAATGCCTTATCTATTTCTTTTTCTCTATCTTTCATATGTTTTCTCCTCCCTTTTTATTATTTCATAGTTATTTTAAATTGTTGTAAGGATACTAATCCTTGAGAAAACTGTTTATGCCACCACAATTCATCGTGACCACCAGGGAATTCAACATATGTGCTTTGATATTCTTTTTCTTTAAGTACTTGTGATAACTTCCTATTTGCTTCTAACAATGGTTTATTTTCCAACTCCCCAGCACTCATATAAATTTGTAATGGTAATGTGCTGCTTCTTTTAAATTGATTTTCGATCCAAGGGTGTGATTCTGCGTAATCTTCGTTTTTCCAATGTGCAGAACCAGACATTGATAAAACGTTTCCAAAGAGATCTGGATATCGCAATGCTGTATAAAAAGCTGCTAAACCACCGAGACTGAATCCGCCAATTGTTGTATTATCCGGATTTGTATTAACATGATATCTTTGTTGGAGCCACGGAAGTAGCTCTTTTGTTAAAAACATATTCATTTCCTCGTAAAATGTGAGTTCTGTAAATCGATCTACATGATCAATGCCAATTAGAATACACAGTGGAATTTCCTTTGTATGTATAAGATGATCTAGTGTTGCAGCTGCTGATAACGTCTGCAGCATAGAACTGCCATCAAACATGATAAGAAGGTCATAAGGAGCTTGTTCAGGTGAGTAATTATGCGGAGTATATATCCAAAGTTGTCGTTCATTCTTTAATATAGAACTATGAAACTGATGTGTTTCTACTTTTCCTTTTGGAATATGAGTTTGTTGCTTAGTTTTATCAATTTGTGACGATAGGCCTAACTCGAAAACAGATATTAGTCCTGCTTTATGCCCAAATATTTTAGAATTCAATGGATCACGCTTATAATTTTCACTTCGTTTTACCCAATCTTGTTCAAAGTCATCATTAATTGAAAAATAATACGTCGAAGCAAGATTATCTTTTGTTCGAAATGTTTTAAACCATATGTTTGTATGTAAAAGCTTATTCATTTCATTGGCCGTCAAATCCCACTCAGGAAAACTGCCAAATACATATGCATTTTCGGTTTGTTCAATCACCTAACCAAATATATGTAACAAGATGTAACAGCAGCAGGATTCCCTTGATTTAATCGCTTCGCCAAATCATGCATAATTGGACTCATTAGTTTCTTCATTTTTTGCCTCCTTTCCTCTGTTCAACTCAATACTTATTTCAGTAATAAGTGGGTTGTTTCCTTGTTATTTACTATGGATATAGTGTATTTTTTGTGAACAAATTTTATATTTAAGACTAAATAGAATAAAGTATTCGACTATAAAAACTTTACAAACTAAAAAGGTGTTTTCTAGACGTGAAAACACCTTTTTTAACATAAATCCAGTTTCAAGAATTTAAAGTGTACTAACCCAACATGTTTCTATGTCATGCTCTTGAATTTTTTTCATAAGTGTTTGTACGGCAGCATCCGGCATGACTTTATATCTTTTTAAATTTTCTTCAGTAGGTATAATCCAATAAAAATCCAGATGAGATTCTCTAGATTTAGGAGGTGTTTCCGTGTTTAATTTATCACTGTTAACTTTAAAGACATGATTAATTTCATAATGTAGTGTGTCTCCATCTTTCCACTGATTTTCAATTACGCCAAGGAATTTTTCGATTGAACAAGCTGCACCTATTTCTTCTTCCCACTCTCGTATAAGTGCATTTTCGACTGACTCACCTAATTCAATATGTCCTCCTGGTAAAAAAGAATGATGCCCCTTAAAATGTGCTACCAAAAGCTTTCCGTCTTTTATAAGTACACCCCTGACAATATGGTGAAAGTGAGTTCTCATACTTTGGTCCTCCTTATTTACTCATCAGATATTAAATTCTAATGTAAGAAGTCAAATTCCTTTGCCGGTTGAATATAGATGACATCGTTAAAACTATTTGGTTTTTTTGTTGTAAAAATACGGTAAATGAAATTAGATTGAACGTAAATCGTTCAATCTAATTTCATTACGCTCTTATGCTTTTCATTAAAATCACCTAATCATGACCGCGATTTCAACTTTCTCCATCTAACAAAATATTAGTTTACTTAATCCATTGTTTTAGCTGCTCAAATTGATTCTGAGCATCGTTATAACCAAGTTCATATAAATGAACTAATCTTTCTTTATTCCGTTCCAATCCACTTGCAGGTAGCTGAACACTTGGTTGTATAACAAAGAAATTCTCTTTTTGTTTTTCTGAATAGAGATAAGATATAGTATTATTATAGATTTCAAAATGCTCAACAAGACGATTTGCCACATTAGGATAATGTCGATACAACCATTTCGCAATAGACGATAGCTTATTCCGTTGTTTTTCAAATCCTGCTGGTTTCGTCATAATAACCACATTTTTTTGAAATCCATCAGCCTGCGCTTTCTGAATCGGAATGGGGTCTGTAATCCCTCCATCTAGTAACTGTTTATCATCATATTCAACTGCCGGAGCAATAAATGGTACAGAGCTTGATGCACGAATAATTTTTAAAATATCATTTCCGTGTTCATGTTTATTGTAATACACAGCTTCTCCTGTCTCACAATCAGTTGTGCCAATAACAAACTGTTCTGCCCCGTTTTGGAATGTGTGAAAATCAAATGGAACAATTTTGTTAGGTACTTCATCAAATAAAAAATCCATGCCAAACAATTCACGTTTTCGTAAAAAATTTCGAAATGATATGTAACGTGGATCGCTTACAAGTTCTGTGTTTACTTTCTTATTTCTTCCTTTTTGACGAGATAAATACGTAGCAGCCATACAAGCCCCTGCTGAAACACCTATTACATAAGGAAAATACAGATCTTTTTCCATGAAAAATTCTAATACTCCTGCTGTATAAAGTC
Source organism: Bacillus sp. EA-CB0995 (assembly GCF_055814245.1). NCBI lineage: Bacteria > Bacillati > Bacillota > Bacilli > Caryophanales > Bacillaceae > Bacillus > Bacillus sp. EA-CB0995. The sequence continues at coordinate 2,584,138 of NZ_CP169269.1, forward strand.
CTTTCATTCCTCCGCCTTCTAAAACTAATCCGATATTGTTCATATATTATCCCTCTATCATATTTCAAATTCGTAGTGTATAAAAAGTTCTTACACAAATATATTAGCATAAGATATTATGATGAAGTATTAAAATGTTTCATTGCAATCGAAAATGAATTCTTATATCGAAAAGTAAGAATCTGCTTTTCCGTTTCATGTTACAATAAAAGAAACTCATTCTATACATAAAGGAGGACTTCATAATGGGTTTATTTAGTGGCATTTTAGGAAATGCATCTGATGCAGATATAAGTAGCGTAGAACGTGATCTACAAGCGATTATGTTAGACGATGAGCAAGTAGAACACGCTTATAAGTTAATTCGTGATTTAATTGTATTTACAAATCGCCGAATGATTTTAGTAGACAAACAAGGTATGACTGGTAAAAAAACAGAATACCATTCTATTCCATATAAAAGTATTACACAATTTAGCATAGAAACAGCTGGTCACTTTGACTTGGAGGCTGAATTAAAAATTTGGATATCAGGTATGCACGATCCAATTACGAGAGAATTTAGAAAAGACGATAGTATTTACAGCATTCAAAAAGCACTTGTAGCCTACACAACAAAATAATAATATTGTATTTTTATACAAAAATAAAAGTGTATACCCCGTATATTTTGGAACAACATACATTAATTTTGATTAAAAATACAAAAAAAGACTATCTTTCAATAGAGATAGTCTTTTTGTATTCCGACATATTATCTATCACCTGTAACATGTTTTTTTGAAATTAGACTTTTATAATTTTTTTACTTCACTTTGAGTTAATTAGTGTATGAAAGTGGCCATTTTAAACTTCAATTATTATAGGAAGAATCATTGGCTTTCTTTTTGTATGTTCATATGTAAATTGTCCAAGTGCTTCTTTTATGTTTTTTTTAAGAACATTCCATTGGCTAATATTCGCTTTTTGTGAATTATTAACAGTTGTTACAACCAGTTGATTAATTTTCTTTAAAAAATCTTCTGAATCGCGCACATATACAAATCCACGAGAAATTGTGTCTGGACCAGAAATCATTTTCCTATCAGTTTTACTAAGAGTTATGACTATAACAAGCATACCATCCTCTGCAAGCTGTTTACGGTCACGTAAAATAATATTTCCAACATCACCAATACCCAATCCGTCTACATATACATTTCCTGCAGGTATTCGTCTAGTTTGATAAGCAACTTGGTAATTTATATCAACAACATCACCGTTATTCATTACAAAAATATTATCTTTTTCAACACCAACGGACTCTGCTAAAAGACGATGATGATGTAACATTCTGAATTCCCCATGAATCGGAATGAAATATTTTGGCTTCATTAAAGTGAGCATTAATTTTAATTCTTCTTGATAAGCATGTCCAGAAACGTGCATCCCTGTTGAACTTCCCGATCCATAAATTACATTAGCTCCTAATAAAAATAAGTTGTCTACAATACGCGAAACATTTCGTTCATTCCCTGGTATAGGAGTTGCAGCTAATATAACGGTATCTTCCGGCAGTATATCTACCTGTCTATAGTTTCCACTAGCTAAACGAGCTAACGCAGCCATAGGCTCACCTTGACTGCCAGTACAAAGAATCGCTACCTTTTCTGGTTCCATTTGATTGATTTCATGTGCTTCAATTAACATTCCCTCTGGAATATTTAAGTATCCTTGCTCCAATGCAACAGATACTACATTTACCATACTCCTTCCAAGCAAAGCGAGTTTTCGATTTGTTTTACACGCAGCATCTACCACTTGCTGTAAGCGATTCACATTAGAAGCAAAAGTGGAAAGAATAACTTTTCTACGCGCTTTCAGAAATGCTTCTTCAATATGTTCACCTACAAATCGTTCTGACGGAGTAAATCCAGAACGTTCCGCATTTGTGCTTTCAGAGAGTAAAGCTAAAACACCATTACTTCCGATTTTAGCCATTTTATGAATATCTGGATATTGATTATTTACAGGAGTCAAATCAAACTTGAAGTCACCTGTATGTACTACTGTGCCTTCTGGCGTATGAAAAGAAATGCCAAGACAGTCAGGAATGCTATGATTCGTTTTGAAAAAACTTAAACTTATTTGTCCAAATTCAATTAACGATTCAGAGTCAATAACAAATAGATCTGTTACATTTTGAAGTTTATGTTCTTTTAATTTAACGTCAATTAAACCCAACGTTAAACGTGTTGCATAAATTGGCACATTCAATTGTTTTAATATATATGGAATGCCTCCAATATGATCTTCATGTCCGTGTGTAACAACTAAAGCCCGAATCTTATCTTGATTTTCCTTTAAGTATGTGATATCAGGAATAATCAAATCAATTCCTAATAAACTTTCATCAGGAAACTTCGAACCACAATCAATTATCACAATGTCATTTGCATACTGTATAACATACATATTTTTCCCTATTTCATTTATGCCGCCTAAAGCAAAAATGGATAGTGTATTTTCTGCTGTGCTCAAAATGAATATCCTCCTTTTTAAAATCTGTATCCTGTAATTTGAAAAGCTTTATTAAAGTTCACTAGCTTTTAGTTTATATAATTTCCAACACATTCAAATTTATTATTTGTTACAAGATTACAATCCATCGTCATTAAGTTAAGACTATGTAAAAGCAATTTCCAAACACGCCGTTTAATCAAAAATTTCATGTCACAGAGGGCATTTAAAAGAGATTACTCATGGAGGCGCTGATTACGTTGGTATGGACGAAAAAAATCACCTCTTAAATATCTTGAACAAAAATTAAAACTACAAGGTGGCACTCTTGGTCCTATTCAAATTGCTACGAAAGCCGTTCGGAAATGTGGAACTGGACAAATAACGGGCGTGTATGGAGGAAACTACATTGCATTTCCTTTAGGGGCATTTTAGACAAGAAATATAAATATTAAAATAGGACAAGCTCCTGTCATTCATCTTATGCCGGAACTGTTTGAAAAAATAACGAATAATGAGTTTGATCCAAGAGAAATTATTACACATAAAATACCTCTTGAAGAAGCAAGTTATGGTTATCAAATTTTTAATAATCGTGAAGACAATTGCATAAAAGTCATTTTGAAGCCATTGTAGCTTTGTAATAAAGTTTGATACAAAGGACACAGCTAATCTTTATTAGATAGCAAACAAAAAAGAATCCATTTTGAAAAAAGATCGCTCAAAATGGATTCTACAGTTTTGATATAGATGTGATTTTTATAAAAAAGTTTAATCATTCTAGGATTGGACATTATATAATAGCAAAAATGAGTAGTAGATATTATCACTATCTAAAAAAATGTTTTATTGCTTCAAGTTGTATTTTATGATTACATTCGTCACAGCAATATTTCCCTTTCGGATTTTCCTTGAATTTCTTATATTTTTCAGTTCCTTCATATACCCGAAATACATTTTTACAACAAAAACAAATAACCTCATAAAATATCATGTACTTCCCCCTTCTCAGGGTGATACATTAGAACGTTAAAAATTATTTTTAAATATATTTTAACTATCCTATCAAGTTCCATTACTAAATGTCATAAAACATCCTTAAATTCCGCTCCAACCATTAAAGTTAAAATTTATTTCAAATAAACGTAACCACAGCAAGTGCAAAGCCGTCATATCCTTTGGAACCAACAGTTTGAATTGCAGTTGCACTCACGCGTGGCTCAGTAGCGAGCAACTCATAGAATTGTCGTATCCCTTTTACACTCTGATCATCACCTGAATTTTCTAGCACTGCACCATCACGTACAACATTATCTCCAATAATTAAAGTACCTGGACGAGAAAGTTTCAGTGCCCATGCTAAATAATACGGATTATTCCGTTTGTCAGCATCAATAAAGATGAAATCAAATGGCTCATGTTTTTCATCAACAAGCTGCTGTAGTGTATTTAGCGCTGGCCCAAGACGCACCTCCACTATATCACTCAAATTAGCAAACTTAATGTTAGAACGAGCCACTTCTGCATGCTTTGGGTCTGCTTCTAACGTAAGAAGACGACCATCTTTAGGTAATGCCCGCGCCAGCCAAATAGTACTATAACCACCTAACGTGCCAATTTCTAATATAGTGCGTGCTCCTTGAATTTGCGCAAGTAATTGCAGGAATTTCCCTTGATTCGGGGAGACATCGCGCGCGGGTAAGCCAGAATCTGCGTTAACTTGGAGTACCGTATCAAGTACAGGATCAGACGGAACTAGTAAATCTGTTATGTAGCGATCTACCTCAGTCCATTTATTAGATATCCCCATATAAACTGTCCCCCTTGCAGTTCAACTGCTTAATTTATTATCTATAGAACTGTTACCATCCTAATCGATCACGAAGAGAAGTAATATGTGCAATATGATGACGACCATGCCATACGTAAAGCCCAATCGTTACACCTAATTTATTAGATCCTGATTCAGGATGATTAAACGTTTTTTCAAAATCATTATGTTTCATAGATCGTAGTAAAGAAACCCATCTCGTATGTAATGATTCTAAAAGTAATAGAGATACGTCTATTGGTAATGTAGAATCAGGAAGCTCTGCCCATTTTTCTTCCATATACGGTTTAATCGTTGGATTATTTTCCGTCAGTGCCAATTTAAACCGAATATAACTATTCATATGACTATCTGCAATATGATGAACGACTTGGCGCACTGTCCATCCACCAGGACGATACGGCGTATCAAGCTGATTTTTATCTAAGTCTTTTACTGCTTGTGTTAATTCAATAGGAAGATTTTCAATTTGTTCTATCCAATTCTCTATTGTATCTTGTGTAATGTTCTCTTCATAAGTGAAATGACCGATTGGATAACGTAAGTCCATAGTTGTATTGCTCCCCTTCTTTGTTTTAATTAGAATGTCTCCAAATATAATGGATAAAATCAATTTTTTGGCCGTGTAACTCTGCTGTATTTTCATCAATTGAGATGCGTGAAAAAAGGTTCTTTTCTAATACTTTTTGAGAAGCAAAATTATTATTTGTTGTTTTCGCATGAATTTTAGTAACATGATAGTTTGTTGCTTCATCTAAGAGGAGTTTTACAGCTTTAGTTGCAATACCTCTTCCAACATATTTTTCTCCTAATCGATAGCCAAGATACCCGAATTCTTTATCTTTCTCAATATCTACTAAATTGATTCTCCCGACAATTGTTCCTGCCTGATTTCTTATGAGGTGAAAATATGAAATACCTTCAAGTTGTTCTTTTAATAATTCATAAAATATCTTTTGAAACGTTTCATATGGATAGTAATCTTCACCACGACTAGGCAACATCTTTTCGAAAAAAGATCGGTTACTACATTCAAAAGCAAACAATTCTTCTGCATCTTGTTCCTTTAACTTTTCTATGTAGACTTCCATTCGATAACCATTCCTTTTCAACATCAATCAACTATATACATTTGCTATTTCGTCACAAAATCCTGCTGAAAAAGGCTACTTTCCTCGACTCGTAAATATAGCAAATAGTACTTTTGGATGAAAAAGATGTATGGGACTACGAATTAAGTTCATAACGTTAACCAATCGAATATAAATTTCCGGATTAAAAGCAGAAAGACGATATACCTTTTTGGTGTACCACTGTTTAAATGGTTGCATAAGAGGTCTGTCCCCTTTAATGTTCGAAACGCGAAATGCTTCTGTTGTAGTCATTTCCCACGGCGTTGCTATCAACTCCGAAATACTCTTATGAAATTTGTAGGTGAAATCTTTTTCGAGATGTTTATTTTCCCGGAGACATCTTTCCAACTCTAAAGCTTCCATTGCAGCGACTGAAATCCCTTGTCCAAAAACGGGATCAAAACGGCAATGAGCATCTCCAATTACTAAAAAACCTTCCGGAACATGTCTTATTAAGTCAAAGCGGCGACGCACTTGATAAGGAATTTTATGTATTCTTATATCCGAAAGAGGCTCTGCTATTTCAAGAAAACTTCGCACATCAGGGACCGGTAATTTCTGAGCATAAGCAAAAAATTCTTCATCAGTTTGCGGAGCACGCTCATTTGCGTAGCCGCTAAAAGTTACATAAAAACGATCGTCTTCAATTGTTTGAATAAGAGCACCATAAGGGTTTTCAGGAAAACTAGGAGAAACAAGAAGATTACACCAATCTAGCCGTTCTTTTGTTTTTAAACGAAATACTCTAGTAGCATAAAATAGTTGAATCCATACTTTTTCCTCTTTAACCTGTATACCATGTGTTTGTAACCACTCTACACTCTTTGACCCAAACCCGCTTGCATCCACAACTACATTTGCATGAATTTCTTCTTCTGTACCTGTTTCAAGATTTTTCACTCGTACTCCATATACTTTATTATGCTCTTCATCTATCAAAATTTGTTCAACCATCATTCTATATCTAGTTACAATATTAGCTACTTGATCAATTCGTCTTTTTAAATGCCACTCAAACATAGGACGGCTTTGTTGAACCATGGTTAAATCTCCTGTAAATTGTGGTTTCCAACAACCAAAATGATGCCACTTCACATCTTGTGTAAAATTACTTACAATACTTTGATCCTCAATTAATTGCGAAATAATTTGAGGAAATAATTCCTCAATTGCTTCTTCTCCGCCTTTTAATAAAACATGTGGATGATAACTTTGCGGCACTCTCTTTCTAGGAGTCTTTTCCGTCCATTCTTCACCTATTTCTAAAATTATTACTTTCTGAAAAGAATGAGATAAAGCCTTTGCAGCAAGTTTCCCAGCAATGCTGCCTCCAATTACAATCGCATTCTCCAATATGTTGCCCCCTATCTACCTTTTCACTATTTCTCTATCAATTTTACTACTTTAAAACCTCTCAATGGGACATAACGGATTTAAAAATCCTGTATCATAATATTAATACAGGATTTTAATTTCTAGTGATATTTCATTCATCTTTACTTTTCATAACAAGAATCGCATGCGCAAATAATCCACAAGCAATCCCAATAAAAATTCCGATGTTAGGCTTTTCTAATAACATTCCACCTGCTAAACCTAACATAAAGAATCCCCCATAAAATAACCTTACCATTTCCTCATATTTTTTCATGTTCCTCCTCCCTTAAAATACACCAGTAAATTGTAAGGTAAGAATGAGAAGTCCAAGAGCCCATACATAATACGCAAATGTTTTTAAAGAATGATGTTTTAAATATTGAATCATCCATGAGACGGCAATATATCCAAAGAATGCTGCAGATAGTGTACCAACAATAAGTGACGTGTTAGAGATTGCTTCTGCTTTACCTTGAAAAACATCGACTAACTGTAAAATAATTGCCCCAACAATTGCAGGTGTTGATAACAAAAATGAGAAATAGGCTGCTGTTTCACGATCTAATTTTCTCCAAAGTGCTGCGACGATTGTCATGCCTGAACGAGATATCGCTGGAAAAATAGCAAATGCTTGAAACGAACCAATAATAAATGCGTCTTTATATGTTATATTGTCCATCTTCTTCCGTCCGCTTTTTTGTTTCTCTGCCATATATAAGAATAAACCTGTCACTAAAAATTCCCATCCAATCGTTATACCTGTTTTTGAAATCTCTTCAAAGAAATCTTTAAATAGTAAACCAATTACAACCGCAGGAATTGTTCCAATAATCAATAAGTACGTTAATTTTGAGAATGGATTTTTTATTAAATAGAGAAATTCTTTTTTATAGTAAATAAAAACTGCTACTAACGTCCCTATGTGAAGCATCGTATCTAAAAAGAGCCCTGCCTCATCTAAGCCAAAAAGGTGCCTTCCTAAATACAAATGACCGGTACTGCTAATTGGTAAAAACTCTGTTAAACCTTGAATAATTCCTAGGATAAAGGCTTCTAACCAATTCATGATTGTCTCCTTTCAAGTTTGCTTGTACCAGTATATGTTTGTACTTTTTTAGTTATGTAAAGTTACTCGTTTTTAATAGATTCTTATACCAAATGAAAATAATGTGATTTAGAAAGCAAAGTGATAACAATTGACAATGAAGAACCCATAAAGATAATATAAATGCATAGATAAGAATATATGTTCGTTTTGTAAAAATGAACAATTCTTTGTATTTAATAAAAGGAGTGAATAGAAAATGGAAATCTCAAATCAAAAAATTACTACCTTCTTAATGTTCCCTGGAACAGCCGAGGAGGCAATGAAACATTACACTTCTATATTTGATCAATCAGAAATAATAAGTATTTCTCGTTATGGAGCGAACGAAGCTGCTGAAGAGGGAAAAATACTACATGCTACATTTTCATTAAAAGGACAACTATTTATGTGTATTGATAATAGCAATAAAGATGTACATCAATTTACTCCTGCTATGTCATTGTATGTCTCTTGTGATACAGAAGAAGAAATTGATCGAGTTTTTAATAAGTTATCTCAGGATGGTGCGGTATTAATGCCGTTAACTGATTATCCTTGGAGTGCAAAATTTGGTTGGGTCCAAGATAAGTATGGTGTTTCTTGGCAATTGAATCTTGCAAAAATGTAGTTGTGAAATAACATTCATTCAAAACTACTTCTAAAACACTCAAATTAAGCCAAAACAAAAGAATCCATTTTGAAAAAAGATTAATCAAAATGGATTCTTTTATTAGAAATCTAAATTTAGTTTTTATAAAAGGCTCTGTTAAAGAACAGTGTTGATGATATACCATGAATTAAGGGAACTCATTAAAAAGTCCCCTTAATCCGCATTTTTAGAATATTATGTATTATTTCCGAATCGTCTGCCACCATTTAGGAAGCACCGCACGCATTGAATAGAACTCCGTCTTTAGTAACCCTGATTTAACAGCAGGGTCGTCTTTGATAAGAGCATGAACTTGGTCTTCTTCCTCTACTTCAATAATTCCCAGCCCATACCCGCCTTTGGGGTCAAAAACGGGTCCGAACACAATGGCGATTCCCTTTTCAGCCTTGTCTGCCCAATAAGCAATGTGCTGTTGCATGACCGTTCTTTCTTCTGCTGTCATATCCTGTTGAAAAGTTGCTCTTGTCGAAAATGACTTTAAAACATAATGCTTTTTATCTTCCATAGTATTACTCCTTATAAAAATAAATATTTACATACTTATTTTACATATCTTTTTACATTTACATAATTACAATTGTTCATTTATTTGATTATACATAGATTGCTTCTCTAACTCTAAAATCCTTTAACTTTGTATCAAATAGTATTATTATACCTAACTTTGCAGGTAAGTTTCTCACGTTTTCTATAAAAATTTGCCGAATTACAAATTATTCATCAAACCTTGGCTGTGCAAAGCTCATTCTACACATTGACCAATTAAATGTTGTTTTTTGAATTTCATCACAAATATCCCACAAATTATTTACTAAACGTAATTCAACATTACGTTTAAACAGTTCTTGAAATAAATCAACAAATTCCAATTTGGCAATTGGAATTTGTGTTGTTTCACTTATATAATAGCCAGCATTCTCGTCTTGAAGTGTGAATTGCTTTGTATCAAATTCATACAAGTATAATTTCGTATTTTTCATCGTTTCAAACCATTTGTTTTCAATAACTACTACATGTGAACATGATTTTGATGATATATATGTTTGCTTGTCGATTTCAGATGTATTTGGTCCAATATGATAGCAAACACGTGGACAATTTCTGGGCGTCAAAAAGTTAGGTAAGCATTTATCATCTATTGCCCATACAAGCCCTTTCGTTGGATCTAAGTCCGTTCGAGTAGGGATTCGGGGCTGAAATACTTGAATGTGGCTCTCTTCACTTACATGGAATATCCGCACACGCTTCTCTCCTTAAAATGCTTTTTATTCAAATCTTCACCTTAGATTAGCTTACTCAGCAACATCTTTTCTCTATACTGAACATTTTTATTAATCTTTGTTTTATTATCAAGACCTAAGTCGTAAAAAGGCATATAAAATATAAGTACTACTAAGAGGCCCCAACTAAAATGACCTCGGCGCAATACCGAGGTCATTTTTCACAGAACTTTTTATTTAAAAAATACTTTATCTACATTATATTTCGCTTGAAGTTCATTAATAATATATGTTTCGTAAATTTCTCTTTCCATTGGATCTTCTACGATACATGCATCAATTCGATATACTTCGTCTCTATGTGCTTTGATTGGTGAAACAGTATCTTCAAAATGCTTTTTAATTCTTTGTCTTAATTTACGTGCTTTTCCAACGAATAAGAGCTCGTCATTAATATTATAAAACATAAAAATGCCGCCCTTATCTCTCGGAATTAAATGAAAATCAATAAACCCGCTAATCGGAGTTATTCTTGGTTCATCACCTTTTATTACTTGCTTACGCTCTGTAATCGTAACGTCTGGAGTTGGTATCTCAATTTTAATCACTATAAGTCACGTCCTTTTTTGTTATAAAGGAAAATAGTATCACAATTATGTAAAAAAACCATTATAATGTTATCCCATGTATATATTATATATGTGGGCTGAACAAAGGGCTCTCTCTTTTCAATGAAAACTCACGAATTATTTGATGAATAGAATCTCAGGTCTCAGAAACGTTCACATAACGTTTTTGCTTTGCTTCACCTCCTCTACTTTGCGTTTGCAAGCTAACAAGTAGCTGTTATTAAAAATAATATAAGTATGTAATGATACCTCTTAAAGTAAAAAAAGATGCTATCTAGCATCTTTTTTTACTTTAACTAACTATTTAGTTATATTTTTAGCTAAATTACTTTTATTTTTTCCATATAACATATAAATAACTGTAGCTTTGAAATAAAGTTTGAGCAAAAATCCCTCGCAAACCCTTATTTTACGATAAATAAGAAGAATCCATTTTGAAAAAAGATTAATCAAAATGGATTCTTCCTTATCAGATTTATGTTTGGATTTTTATAAAAAAGTCTGATTATTTTCTACCTATGTTATTCAAGAATCACGCCTTATTGTTGAAGAAGTGACAATTACTATTGAGTATTTCCTAATGATATTTATTGTATTTTATCATTTGAATGTGCAATATTATTAATTCCCATTCAAATGATAGATTAGTTGCACAACGCCAGAGGAGAACGTTCTTGTATTAACCATTTTTAAATTCAACCTCTGCTTTATATCAATAAACAACGGTTTTCCTTCTCCCAAAACAACAGGGTGAACAGATAATCTAAATTCATCAACAAGCCCTAAATTGATAAAAGTTGTAATAAGACTTGCTCCACCATATAACCAGATGTCTTTACCAGGCTTATTCTTTAATTTATTTACTTCTTCAAGAATATTATCATTTATGAATATTGCTTTATTATCAGTTCCTTTTTGTGTTCTGGAAAACACATATTTTTCTTTACTATGAACTAATTCCCAAATTTCTTTTTCAGTATCTTCAATTTCTGGAGTAAATTGTCCCCATAAATCGTAGCTTTTTCTTCCATATAAAATAGTATCAATTTGATTTAAGAAATTAATAAACCCCATCTCAGAGTCCATGATGCACCAATCAACTTCCCCATTTTTCCCTTCAATAAAACCATCTAAAGTAACTGCTAAATCTAAAATTATTCTTCTTGCTCTTACGTTATTGGACATAATTCTTCCTCCCTTTAATCATTTAGATATTGTTTCTCCCGCCTAGTTTTTTATATTTTCATTATTTACAGCATTTACTTCTGAATAAAGTTACTGATGTTATTAAACAAACCTGCTCTTTAACGGAACAATTTATTGTCACTCAAAATCAGATGTTCTTTCCTTTTCACCATAAAAACACCCCTTTAGATTACCATATCCAAAGGGGTAGAGCATCGTAACATTTTTATAAACGTCGCGACTTTATTTTAAACATCGCAACTTTATTTTAAATCCATACATGCCCATCAACTTAAGAACAAAAACAAAATGGGCATGTCAAATCAACCTAGATAGGCACCATTATTAGCTTGATAGCGATGTGGTAATACCCAACAGCCTTGCAAACTTCCGAGTACACAGAAGGGCACTGTAGTCTTATATAAACTTTATATTAATTCATTATTAATAAGATATTATCCATATTAAAATATGGTCTTTATAATGAAGATATCACTTTTAAAAGGAGGAACTAGAATGGATTTTAGTAAACTTGGCAATAGCGGATTAACAATAAGCAAGATTGCATACGGAAACTGGATAAATCATGGGGGTAAAGTAGATGAGGATACTGCAAAAGAGTGTGTTAAAGCAGCACTAGATGTCGGTATAACAACATTCGATACTGCTGATGTTTATTCAGACACTAAAGCTGAAGAAGTACTCGGTCGGTCTTTACAAGGTATACGACGGGAGAGCATTGAACTATGTACAAAGGTGTGCCATCCGACTGGGAATGGGCAAAACGATAAAGGTTTATCACGAAAACATATTCTAGAAAATTGTAATGCATCTTTACGTCGGTTACAGACCGACTATATTGATGTCTATTATGCGCACAGATTTGACCCAACTACTCCTCTTGAAGAAACGATGTTAGCTTTCGCAGATCTTGTAAGACAAGGTAAAGTGCTTTATATCGGTGTAAGTGAGTGGACAGCAGAACAAATCACCCGTGGTGCAGCACTTTCACGGGAATTGAATATTCCGCTCATCGCTAGCCAACCCCAGTATTCAATGTTGTGGAGAGTTATCGAAACCGATGTGATACCAACCTGTCAACGTGAGGGACTTGGGCAAGTAATATGGTCGCCTCTCGCACAAGGTGTTCTCACTGGAAAATATCAACCCCAAAAACCAGTACCAACTCAATCACGTGCTAATTCTCCTGCTGGCAAACCATTTTTTTATAATCTTGCACAACGTTGGATGAACGACAATGTGCTCACTGCTATCCAGAAGCTCAAACCCATCGCACAAGAGATTGATCTTACCCTCGCTCAACTCGCAGTAGCTTGGGTACTACAAAACCAGAATGTTTCCTCAGCAATTATCGGTGCCTCGAGCCCGGAACAGGTAAGAGAGAATGCGTTCGCTTCTGGTGTCAAACTGGAAACTGAAATAATGAATCAGATTGACAAAGTACTAGAAGGTTTCGTTGAGTACGATCCGAGTAAAACAGGTTAAGTTTTTGCACGTGACTTAACCAGAAATATATACAAAATCTTTGTAGTCTTACTTTAAAACGTAAGTTAAATTAGAATTCTTCCTTTGTAATATTTTACTACCCATCCCATCAGGATGGGATTTTATTCTTGGTGATCAAGTTGTAAAATCGAATACACCTCTCTAACAACTGTTAAGAAATGATCTACTACTGTAGATTTTTCATCTTGTCTCCATGCAACATATAGATTTACTTTTGGTGTAGTCTCTTGGATTTTTTTATAGATAACCCCAGGACGTTTATAACTTTCCACCGACGATGGAACGACAGAAACACCCATTCCTGTTGCAACTAAATTAACAATAGTTTGCATTTGAATAGCTTCTTGAACAACATTTAAACTTACACCATAATCCCAAAAGTAGCTAACAATTAAATCATAAAAATTTGGACCCAAATGACGCGGAAACAAAATAAATGGTTCATCAATTAACAATTGGAGTGGAATTTCGGGTAATGAGGCGAAAGGGTGATCTTGATGTAAAACCAATCTTAAAGATTCTTCAGAACAAACTTCAGAAGATAGTATCTCGTTGTTCTGTTTAGAACGAATAAACCCAATATGAATTCGTTTCTCATAGAGTGCTTTTAGTTGCTGCTCCGTTGTCATTTCACGTAATATAAGATGGATTTTAGGAAAGCGTTCTCGAAATTTATTAAGAACTTCTATAACGATTTCTGTGGAATCGACAAAACCGATTATTAAGTTCCCTATTTTCCCTTCAGCTGCAAGTTGTGTTTCTTTTATGGCTCTTTCTAATTGAAACAGTGTTTGTTGGGATCCTTCTAAAAATATCTTCCCAGCATCCGTAAGTTCAACCATTCTTTTTGTTCGATGAAAAAGTTGAACTCCCAATTCTTCTTCTAATTTACGAATTTCTTGGCTTAGAGGAGGTTGTGCCATCCTAAGACGTTCTGCTGCACGACTAAAATTCAATTCTTCTGCCACCATTATGAAATATCGCATTTTCCTAATATCTATTTTCATCCATCCCTTCTGCTAAAATCCAATAAGGACTTCTCTTTTATTATCAAACTCATTTAGGTGCCTAGTATTTTCGTAGCTATGATTTTTATGTTTTACGGCTCTTTGGTATTAGGGAGAGGAGATGTTTTAGAGTTTATCGACCTGTTCCATAGATAAGGAAAAAAATACTTTTCTTCAAATAACCTGTCAGTTAGTTAAGTAACTACACAAACCCATTTTAACATAAATATCCAACAAAAAAATCACCTCAAAGAATAACTAAAGAGGTGATTTTTATCAAACTTTATTACAAATTATCAATCTTTATTATAAAGCTACAATAACTAGTCCAATAAGCATCCGCGAATCCATCATTTGAGATTAAGAATAAATAAGTAAGAGTTCGTCATTGCAATTCCAAATGTATCTGCTTCGCTTCAAAATAAAGAACTTGAATAAATCTTTTCATATCGATACGAGTAGGTAATGTTGGTTCATTATTCAATTCTGTCATCTTTCTCCTTACGATTGTAAAATCAAAAAACCTAGAAGCATAATTTTCAAACTTCGGGTTTAAAAAATCAGTAAGTCCAAGGGATGCTAAATGGTTTAATGATTGGTAAATTGCCCTCCGGATCCGTTGTTTGGAGGCTTCAATGGATCTTTTTAATTCGGCCTCTTCGATTGATTCTCCAAGTTTTGTTTGAGCTAAATTCATAAAAATCTCTCTTAGAGAGGGAAAACCTTTTTCAAACGTTTTATCTTGTTCATATTTATATAAATAATCCAACATGTCCATTAAATCTTTACTTCCGCTTTCAGTAGCTATCCCTAATTCGGATAGTAGAAAATGAATGGAATTTCGAAAATGGCTGGAAGTACTTATATGTTTTTCATTAAGGTATTTTTCCTGCGGACTTTGATAGATATCCAATTTAAGCACCGTATGGAGCGATTCGTGAATGTTTTTTATCGATTTTTCCAATTGGATTCGTTCGATGACTTTCTGAACGACTGCTAATACTTCAATTCGGTTAATCGGTTTGATAATAAAGTATTCAACACCAAGCGAATACGCTTCAGCAATCAATTCTTTTGTTTCTACTTGAGAAACCATGATGATTTTCCCTTTGAATGACGGTTTTATTTGACGAATCGTTTTTATTCCATCTTGAATCGGCATTAACAAATCGATAAATAAAATGTCTATATTTTTCAAGATTAGCATTTGTTGATCTACCAATGAGCCATTCTCAGCTTCTCCTACAACCTCCCCGAGATCTTCATCCTCGATAATTTGAGCTAACATTAAGCGAACCGCTTTCTCATCATCTACTACATAAAAATTCATAGAATCACCCTTTCCCAATTATGTGATCAATCCCTAATCTAATTATAAAAATCGATCCTTTCTCTTCGGGTCTGTCCTCAAACGTAACATCACCTTCAAGTTGTTCGACCATTTCTTTTACATACGATAGTCCGATACCCGTCGATGCGTTACCAGCGTCATCATATTTAGAAGTAAACCCAGGTTCGAAAATTGACTCTTTATACTTTGAGGAAATACCAGGACCGTTATCTCCTATTCGAAATTCAACCAAATCATGCTCTTTATTAATGTCAATTGTGATGGTTCCCATATCTCGGATAGCTTCTACAGCGTTTGCAACAATATTGTTTATAATTGATAAAATTGTGTAAATATGATAGTGAGGATGCACACCATCAATCTTGTACACAAATTGGATGTCTTTCTCTAGTAAACGGGCGTATTTCTCGTTTGCTCGTACGATGATGTTTACCAATTCATATATGGACATATAATCAGTAAAACTTTCATCAGAAATCAGCTTTGAAAGTCCAGCAAAAATACGTTGGTTATCCTTTTTAATTTCATGGACTTCACCAGCGATTTTCAATGCATGCTGCCGTAAATCCTGAACCTGAAAGCTCATCTGACCATTCTCTAAAGAGTCTAAACTTTTATATAAATCATAAGATTTTTTTGTTATATTTTCAGCATCTTGCAACGTTTTTTTTAAGTGAACAGCATCTTCATATAAATTGGAAATGAGCATGAGCATGTGTTCATTTTGTTTTTTAATTTGCCTCTCCCTCGACTGTGCTTCATACAGTTTCATCATATTGAAAAAGCTTATAACTATAAAACTGTGGGAAAATGCGACAACGATTATCTCATATAGTGCCTCTGGTGTAATAGTTGTTTTTAATACGAAATATTGAATCATTAATTCCACACAGTCCGATAATATTTCGATGATGAAGCCAATAAACCCAATCATCAATGGTTGGTGATGAAAGCGTTTGATTTTCGCTAAATAAAAGAGACAAGAATAAGTAAAATAAAAGAAAAAACTAGGATATTGGATATGAAAAGAAGATATCCAATCCATATTTTCCTGTGTGATGAGGTCTATCAGGATACGAAATTCTACAACTACCATTCCTGTTAAAAAACCCGGTAAAAATGCTGGCATTCGCCGAAATAATAACAAAAAAAGAAAAATGTTGGTGCACCAAAGCTCATTCGAAACGTCTCATTAAAGGGGAAAAACTTTATTTCACCTGCTAAAGGTACTGTAAATATCATCAGAACCAGAATATAAATGTCTTTTTTTACTAAATTACTGAGATTCAAGATTATCACTTCCCAATTTTGACTAACAATCAGTATACAAACCCGTTGACATTAATACAACACTTACTCTATTTTTTATAAAAACTATGTATCAGATATAAACGGAAGAATCAAAGATTGCGCGTATTCTCGATATTCTTCAACTTTAAAATGGGAAGGTACTATGTAACGCAAAAATGTTCAGACACATTATACGGTCTGAACATTTTTGTGTTCGTTCTGACACCAAAACATCCTTGATGTTTTTTTAGAAAATACTTAAATCCCATTCTTTTGCAATACGTTTCAATAACATAACTCCTGGTAAACTATTCCCATATTCATCAATAGCTGGTCCATAAATACCAATACCACATCCATCTGAAAACGGTAGTTCGCTCTTTAGCCTTGAGGGGACGAGTGTCATAATCCCTCCGGACACCCCACTTTTAGCTGGCAATCCGATGAAAGCAGCAAATTTACCAGATGCATTGTACATTCCACAAGTGAGCATTAATGCTTTTGTTAATCTAGCTACCTCTTTAGGTAGGACTTGTTCTTTACGAATAGGATGATATCCATCATGTGCAAGTATGAGTCCTATTAAAGCTATATCCTCTGTATTTATTTCTATAGAACATTGTTTCAAGTAAACCTCTAGTGCTTCCTCCACATCCGATTCTAAAAAACCATTCTCCTTTAAATAATGTGCTAAAGCTCTATTTCGATGGGCTGTTTGCCATTCAGATTGAAACACTTTTTCATTAATGACGGGACGCTTCCCTATCATTTTTTCGATTAATGCGTAAAGAGTTTCTAATTTTTCTTGTGCCGACGTTCCTGGCAGAAGCGAAGCTACCGAAATCGCTCCGGCATTAATCATAGGGTTAAACGGCTTTCCTGGTTTATGCATCTCTAAACGAATTATCGAGTTGAAAGCATCTCCAGTTGGTTCTACATCAACCCGCTCTAACACATAAGTAATACCTCGGCTTAAACAAGCCGCTATAAAGCCGATTACTTTTGATATGCTTTGTAAGGTGAAAGGTACGTCCCAATCCCCTGACTTTATCATTGTTCCATCTGGCTCTACTATACAAATACCTAATTGCGATAAATTTATCTTTCCTAAAGCAGGAATATAACTGACGTTTTGTCCTTTAGCAGCATAGGATCGATAATGTGCTATCCATTGATCTAAGCAAGCTTTCTTTTGACTCTCAACTTGAACGCTATACTCCTTTATCATTTAACCATATTCCCCCGTCCTATTAATTTTATATAGTATAAATTTTTCTTTAAAAGATTTATAAAGAATAGAAAAAAGTGCAAAAAAACACTGTCAAGACGGTCACCTTTCTTTATAGATTGATAGGTAATAGCACATTCAAGTTTTATATAACCTAACCAATTATAAGCTATATTACTCTCAAGGGTAATTCAATGCGGCCAAATCAAAGACAGCTGTTTTTTCTTATTCTATCGATATAAGCAGCTAAGCATATATTCACTTGATAGACCTGTGATGTTTGAGAAATCGTTTTAAAGGAATCGACCAGTACTTTCGCTGTTTTTCAGGTCCCTCTTTTCAAGATCTTAATATAGTTACAATATATTAAGGTCTTTTACTATTTTGCATCTGTTAGTTAACAATTTTTTTGCACTAGAACCAAGAAAGATATTCAGACATATTGCAGTCCGAATATCTTTCTTATTACATACTTTTCTTTTTCTGAAGTTGAAGCATCCTGATAATGCTCCCAACATTCAACGTTTTCAATTCCTTTAATGCTGTCTTTATAAAAAATAGGATCTTTACCAGCTTTTTCTGTTTCATGTAATCATGTAACGCAGCAAAGGCTGTTTTTGATAGGAATGTAATAGCAATTAAATTTATAATAACCATAAAGCCCATAAATAAATCCGCTAAATCCCATACAAATTGGATCTTTGCAACAGAACCGAATACAATCATGGCTAATACGCTTATTCGGTATACCATCAACCATACTTTACTATTGTTTAAGAATCGAATATTTGTTTCTCCGTAATAATAGTTACCAATTAACGCACCGAATCCAAATAGGAAAACAAAGATAGCAAGGCAGCCTGACGCCCAAGAACCGATGTGTTCACTTAATGCTGCTTGTGTAAGTGCAATACCATTTAGATCTGGTTGTTTGTATGCATCAGAAAGTAAAATAATAAATGCTGTGCTTGTACAGATAATCAGTGTATCCGTTAATACGCCAAATGCTTGAATCAGTCCTTGTTTCACCGGATGGCTTGTTGTTGCCGTTGCGGCAACGTTTGGCGCACTTCCCATACCAGCTTCATTAGAGAATAAACCACGTTTAACTCCATTCATGAGCGCTGCGCCGATTGAACCGCCCGCTATTTGTTTAAAGCCAAATGCGTTTTGAACAATAAGAGAAAGAACTTCCGGCATTTTTGTTATATTCGTAACTACAACAAATAACGCAACACCAATGTATAACACTGCTAGGAACATTACCTTGTATTCAGCCATTTTTGCAATACGCTGCACACCGCCAAAGATAATCGCAGCGAAAGCAATTGCCATGATAATCCCTACAGTTAAACGATCTGTACCGAATGAGTTCTCAAAAGCAAGTGTAACGGTATTTGATTGGACAGAATTGAATACAAGACCGAAAGTAATCGTAATTAAAATGGAGAATAATACTCCCATCCAACGTTTGTTCAATCCTTTTTCCATATAATAAGATGGACCGCCGCGGAAACCATTTTTATCTTTTACTTTATATATTTGCGCTAACGTACTTTCAACAAAGCTGGATGCTGAGCTAATAATAGAAATAATCCACATCCAGAATACTGCTCCAGGACCGCCTAATGCAATCGCAATCGCAATTCCTGTGATATTTCCCGTTCCAACGCGAGCGGCCATACCAATACAGAACGCTTGAAATGGAGAAACTTCGTCTTTAGAACCAGCTTTCCCTTCCATTAACACACGGATCATTTCCTTTAACATTCGAAACTGTACAAATTTCGATTTAAATGTGAAATAAATTCCGCAAGCAACAAGCATAATAATTAACAATTTAGACCACAGAAAATCATTTGTTAATCCCAATAGATCCGACAAAAATTGTTCCATATCATCACCTCATATTAAAATTTAGTAGCCTCTAATCCATATAAAATAATTTTAATTTTCCGGCACGACTAAACTCGTCTCATATACACATGTAACACAGGTAAAAATTTTCTGTGAAAATGGTATTTCCTCATTTATACGAATATCCATAACATGTAACCGTACAGCTGACATCTTAAAGGGCCTGACGCTTCTACATGTGAATGCTCTAGCTCCTCCTGCAAAAAAATAGTTTTTAT
Organism: Bacillus sp. EA-CB0995; assembly: GCF_055814245.1. Lineage (NCBI taxonomy): Bacteria > Bacillati > Bacillota > Bacilli > Caryophanales > Bacillaceae > Bacillus > Bacillus sp. EA-CB0995. The sequence goes on from NZ_CP169269.1 coordinate 2,604,307, forward strand.
CCAGAAATGTGGCTGCACCATCATACTTGTTCCGTATGCCGGATTTTTAAATTGGACTTATATAGATCCTTTTTGTCTCTTTTTATTATTTGTACAGGTAATTAAACAAATTTTCCGAAAATAAAAATAATTTTAAGCGCTTTCATATTTGTTTTAGAATAATGCCTCTTTAGTTTATAAATTAAAGTTTCTTAGAAAAGCACTTGACTGCTCTGGTATTCCCTTCTAAATCAATACATGATATCAGTAGATCTACTCCCTTCACTTGTCTTCAAATTTTCACACCAGAACTTTCATTAATTTATAATCAACACTACAGAATCTCACCAAAAAATACATGGTTTTACAAAAAAGATTTTTTAAATATCAGAAAAGTGATTTTGGTGCAAAACTTCGAAAAAATTGCAATCAATCTCTAAACCTTCAACATACTGAAATTATTATCCTGAAAAGAGTATGTGATTAGTATGGAAAAATAAATCTTGTTTAGCTAAAGGTTGCCTTATTTGAGGAAGTTAGTAGAAGAGTAGAATACTAACTAAGGGAATTGACTATTTTAAACTGAAATTAGTTTAACGTTGAAGACCCGCGTTTTTCTGACATATCCCACAAGGATTCAGCATGCTTGTATCATTTTAAACAACTATATAGCAAAAAAATATAATAAACCGATGATTCCTTAGTGTAGGAATCATCGGCTTTCTTCATGACGAAATTACTTAGCGTACGAAATTACTTAGCGTACGAAATTCGCGTTTTGTTGGTGCTACCCCATCACTATCAAACTAAGGTTTTACACTACCCATAAAGCCCAAAAGACGTTATTCTTTCTGTAGAATCATAGGAAAGGATGGCGTTTTTGCATGTCTATTTCTGTATCTGATGAATTACAACTATTTGCTCAAGAGATTCAAAGCTTTTTATCTCCAAATACCTTACGAAATCTTGCTAGAGATGTTGGTTTCGTACAACGAACCAGTAAATACCAAGCAAAAGATTTAATCGCTTTATGTATATGGATGAGTCAAAATGTCGCTACAACCTCTTTAGCCCAGTTATCTAGCTGTTTAGAAGCATCCACAGAAAATGAAAAGCTTACTGATTACTTCATGAAGTTATAAAATTAGGACTGTACATATTAGACATATCTAAAATGTACGGTCCTTTTGTTTACTAGTGGTTCACTTATCTAACCTAAAGATAAGTATGTGGTCCTTTTACAATTTTAATTTCTTTTTAAGCTTCTTATATTTTCTATATGAACGTCTAACAATGTTTAACATGAAATACGGTATTTTAACAGGGAAAGGCAATTTATAAATGAAAGGCAAGTAAAATGTAAAATATGCCTTTTCTAGGTCTCTCCACTTACTATCTTCTTTTGTTTTTAAGAAATCAGATACATCGACTACATATCCCCTTCCATTTTCCATCATCACATTTTTCCCGTGAACATCACAAGGAGTTAATCCTTGTTCCCTTGCATACTCTAAAGCTTCATTGATATCAAGGATTACCTGCTTAGGAATTTTAATCCCCTTATGAATAGCATCGTATAAGGTAATTTCTTTTAAACGTTTCAATACTATGAAATTTTCTCCTTTATATATAAGCTTCGAATAAGAAGGATGATTTCCGATTCTTCGGTATACTTCTGACTCTTTTTCAATTCCTTCTCCTTCTCGCACGTAAACTTTCACTACCCAATCTTTGTATTCTTTGTGCATAAATACTGCGGCATAATTACCTGTCCCTAAACACTTCCAAAGTCTAGGAATATCTTTAACTACTACAGGCTCGAATTCATCCTCACTTCTTATGCTTACCTCTTTTAATAATTCGTCCTTTATCAATCCCACAAAACTATTTATACTCATCATTTCCACTCCGGTTTTGTTAAAGGGGTCCCACCCACATTTTAACGAATGTTGGTGCTACCTCAATTACTATCTTAACAAATTAAAATTTTGTCTCTCTATTCTTTCATTCTTTCCTCATACTGTTTGGCAAGTTTATAAAATGAAGATCGTTTGATGTCATACTTTTTCATAGCTCCTACTGCTGTAATTGAACCGGATTTCCATTCCTTATAAGCTTCAATAAATTTTTCTGTTATTTCGACAGGAGGACGTCCTAAATGTTTACCTTGTTTTCTGGCAAGAGCAATTCCTTCAGCTTGACGTTGTTTAATATCGATTCGCTCTTTTTCTGCAAAGGCTGATAGTATTGTAAGTGTTGCTTTTTGAATTGCGCTCTGAATGACGTCATTTGTACTTTCACCAGTGTAATTGACGTTAATATACGGTTCCTTTATAAATTGTAAATTCACTTTATGCTTTTCATAGTATCTAAATTCTTCTAATGTATCATTCATATTTCTTCCAAGTCTTGTTAAGGAATCAAACACAATGGTATCCCCTGTACGAACGAGACGTTTTAACATTTGGTAGTTCTCTCGCTCCATATTTTTTCCAGATTCTTTATCAATGAAAATATCTCGATCTTCTATTCCTAAATCTTTCATATTCTGAATTTGGCGTTCTTCGTTTTGATCTTTACTCGAAACTCGGACATATCCAAATTTTTTATGCTTCATATGCTACACCTAATTGGTAATTATACCAATTATGTCTGTAAAGATATATAAAATAAAAAGATGTCTGTAAAGTGAGAAATCGATATTTACAGACGTGGTTTTTTATAGTTTTCTATGTATCTGTAAAGGTATACTTTTACAGATAACTCGAGGGATTAACTTAACACTAAATACATGAAAGTAAAAAATGTATCTAAAGGTGTACCTTTTGGAACAAAAAAAGAATCCTTTTACAGCAAGGATTCTTAAACAGGAAATTACAAATATATAACAATAAGAGAATTACTTATATTGGTCAGATTAAAATTTACTTTTTCATATTTCTATTTTCTTAACTTGATAGCGATGGGGCGGGACCCCAATAAGAACGGTATCTAAGGTTGTATGAGAGGTAGAGGATAGGAACCCTTCTACTTAATTTATTTTGATTGATCATGAGGAACCGTTACAGTAGCTGTTTTGGTTGTAACATTCCCTGTGTTGTCCTTAGCAGTGTATGTCACAGTGTATATACGTCCATTTCCACTGCCCAGTCTATCTGCACGAAGTTCAAAGGAGTCAGTGGATCCACTAATAGGTTTATTATAATTTGCATTCTGAATATCATCAGATTGAAGTGTTTCATTGCTGGTAATGGATGTTAACACTACTGAATTGATTCCTGATGTACCAGTACCATCAGAAGCATTAATTGTAGCTGTAATCGGAACCATTTTATGATTAGGCGGCCATATTGTTGTTTTGTCTAAACTGATGTTTAGCACAGGAGCTGTCTTATCTAGTTTAATTGTTTTTGTATTAAATTGTTCGGTATTTCCGGCGTTGTCTACGCTCCAATAGGTTAGAGTGTGGACTCCTTCATCAGAAATCGTGATTGCATTTCCACTCTGTGTGGAACCATTATCTAGTTGATAATAGGTGGAAGCAACACCAGAACCCCCATCATTATCAGTTGCAGTTAAGTCAACGGTAACATCTTTATTCACCCAATCTGTTGGTGCGTTATCGGTTGTAACAGGTACCGTCTTGTCAATTTTTACAGTAGTGGTATGTTGTGTCTCTACATTTCCAGCGTTGTCTACGCTCCAATAGGTTAGAGTGTGGACTCCTTCATCAGAAATCTGGATTGTATTTCCACTCTGTGTGGAACCATTATCTAGTTGATAATAGGTGGAAGCAACACCAGAACCCCCATCATTATCAGTTGCAGTTAAGTCAACGGTAACATCTTTATTCACCCAACCTGTTGGTGCGTTATCGGTTGTAACAGGTGAAGTTGTGTCATCAAGTTTGATAAAGGTGATTCTTGCGTATCCACTCCCTCTTTTACCTGTTTCCTTCCCGCCAGATGGAGAAGGCATGGATTGGTTTCCTTCAATGGTCTCACCATCGGAAACCCCACCAATATAACTCGATCCACCGCCACCATAACTATATGTGTTTTCGTTTTCACCATGATAGCCTCCATACCAACCGCCACCACCAGCACCTGAATTAAATGGAACGGAAATAGGTTCCCCTTGTCCGAAGCTGTATCCATTTGTTTGAGTAGCCGTTTTATTGTTGCCATACGAAGGTCCGCCAGAAATACCGCCAGCATAACCTCCATCCATATCACGCTTTCCGCCGAAATCTACACCGCCACCGCCACCAGCTACTATTAAAACGGCAGATTTGTCATTACTTAGACTTGCAAGCAATCCATCCGCCGTGGCGATATGGGTAGCACCACCGCCAGCAGATCCGTGCCTACTGTTTCCACCACCGTTATAGCCGCCAACTAGGGCTGGGGAAACAAAAGTATTTGCACCTTGTCCTCCGACGACGACATAGATGGTTTCGCCTTTGGTTAAACTGACTTCTCCTTCTGCGTAACCACCCAGACCTCCTTGGTGGTAGGTGGTGGTTACGATCGCGGTATCATTTCCGCCTTGTGCACCCCAAGTTTCGAGCTTGTATGTTCCAGTGTAAGGAACAGTAAAACTTTGAACGTTACCTGTGTATTGAAAATCCCACGAATTTGAATCTGCATATGCACTTGAATTGCTTATTAATGGTATTCCTCCCAATGAAATCCCTACGGATAAAACTAAACATGATAGTGTCTTTTTGGTAAATATTTTTGAAATTCTTTTCAAACCATTCTTTTGTTTATGTAACCAATGGCTAGTCAAGATACATCAACCTCTCTATCTAGTTTTAAATTGTTATTAAAACAAAACTATTTTTTATGGTTGTTCAAATCCAAACAGTTTAAATTTTCAGACCGAATTATCGACAAAAATTTAGAAATCCACCCTTCACATAATTATGCTTGCAATTAAAATTCCCCCAAAATAGCCAGTATTTAAAATTAGAAATGACATTCCCCCTTAAAGAGAATTTAATAATACGTGAAATTATACGTTATAACAAACAAAAAAATTCTCACGCTTTGTAATTTTTTCCGGAAAATAGAAATTTTAAAAAATTGATTTTATGAAGGGGAATCGTCTTGAAAATGGGCTTAGCGTTGTAAATCCGCATTTTCCTGACGCTACCCCTATTAGAGGTAGCACGCAAATTAATTCGCTTAGAGTAGTAAAATTCGACATTGTTGTAACAAGAAGCATAAGATGGCCGTTTTGGTCAACTTATGCTTTCAGGATTTGAAGAATATTTTTAATATCGCCTTTAAATAAAGTCGCGACTTTTAGGGATAGCATCACATCACCATCAACCTCAGAATAGCAAATACTCCAAAACGAAAAAACGAGCTGACTTCTCATAAATACATGTAGAAAGAACAAACTTCGTTTTGGATACATTTCAAAGTCTCAAGTCGAAAGGCATATGGCGGCTCATTTCTAGAATTGTTTTCATGTGTCAATGATAGAAATATATTGTTTATTTTGCTTACTTTTCAACTAGTACGATATCATCAAGATAGGCATCACCGATTACACTTCCATTAATTTGTAAGAAGAATGTATATGGATTATTAGTATTTAGAGTAGTAAATTCAACCGATTTTTGTTCATACTGTGAGGAAGTAAACTCCATATAAGGTGTGTCTTTCCCCCAGGAGACAGTGCTCCTACAAATAAGCTTTTACCAGGAGTCGTTACTTTTCCAAATGCGGACATGATGTATGTAGTATTAGGCTTCAAAGTTACTTCCCCCATAAGTGCAGCGTATCCTCCACTTAAATGAAGTCCTTTAGAATTATTTACTCCTGCATGATCTTCAATATTGGAATTTATATCGCCATATGGTTTAAGAGGTTCTAAACTTGAATTGTGGTCAAAATCCATATTTATAATATAAGATTTCTCCTTTTCCTTTAATTGTACATTATCAAATTTAACCCTCCCATTTGCTGTAGAAGCAAGTTTGACAGCAAAGTTTGACACATCTTCCCCTGTTTTAAACTTCATCTCATGATGTTCTGGCTTAAATCCTGTATACTGCTTCTTTGTTAATGGAACTATTTCTTGATTGGCATTCAGATTACCTACTGTTACTTCTGATGGAGAAACTATACTTCCCGCTATATCAAATGTTAATGTATATTCTGTATTCGGCTTTACCGTAACAAGCTGATAGGCTGTGTCTGCATGTATTAATTTCAGATAATGATTGCCTGTTTCAGAAGTGCCGATATTCTCGGTAGAAGAGTTAGGATTAGATAAAATCCAGTTATTTAGCCCATCCTCAAAGTCTCCATTCCTAACTTGTTCATTTGCAGATGGACTATCTGCTGATACAATACCTGAAAAACCTATACTGGCACTTAATACAATTGCTGTAGAAAGTACTCCTATACCGCCTTTTTTAAACAATTTCTTCATCTCCTTTGGTCAGATTTAAATTTACTTTTTTATATTTCTATTTATATTTCTATACATATATGGATAAACCTGCCAAGAGAAACTTTATCAATAGTTGAGTAAAAATTCTATTTAGGAGTCTCGCCATATGCCTATCAAGCTAACATAACAAAATCCACCTTAAAATGAAAAAATACGCTATTCTTTCTGTAGAATCATAGGAAAGGATGGCGTTTTTGGTATGAACTTATCGAATTTTGATGAACTAGAATTGTTTTCTAAAGAGTTGCAACGATATATGTCACCATATGATTTGGAGCAATTAGCTAGAGAGATAGGATTTGTTCAAGGGGTATCGCTACATGCCCATCAAGCTAAGATCTTAAAGTACCCCCATAACGGAATTTTTATCTCTCTACAGTTATTTATGTGAATTCAGCTCGTTTTTTTCGTTTTGGGGGATAATTAGTTTTTTAACTTGATGGCGATGGGGCGTTTATTTTTCTTAAGTTGATGGATATGTATGATGAGGCCTATAAGCTCAATAGGTCGTATTTGGAAATAAAAGTAAGACCATGACCTGTTTTTACACGTATCTCGGCTGTACCTCTAATAATTGCAGCAAATATTTTACTGTCCGTAAAGTGTACTCGATTATTACGCTTTCGTTCTCCATTTATTTGAATTTAGGTCAAAGTTTTAACTAAATAAATTGTGTCAATAGTTGGTTAAACTTGTCACGTTCTTCCCAGAAAAGGCCATGACCACTATATTGAAACGGAACAAGCTGTGAATTTCTTATCTTTTCATTTAGTTCTTGAGCTTGTGCAAATGGAATAACTTTGTCATGAATGCCGTGAACGATTAAAGTAGGGACAGTAATTTTTGGGAGATCCGTATGCAGCTTCTCATCTCTTAATGTAATTATAATAGCAGCTGTCGACCAACTTGCCGCTTGTAATCCCATTTGCAAAAACCAGTCCGAAAATGGTTTGGTTATATACTGAAAGAAAAAGCCGTCTGTTACGTCCTGCATCATTTTAGGCCGATCATTTAAGGTTTCTTTAAGGTAGTTATTAGCAGTTTCTGCGGTAAATCCAGTTGGAGCGGCCGCATCAATAAGAACAAGCTTTGATACCCCAAAACCATTGTGACGGGACATATATCGAATTGCGATAGCCCCACCGGTAGAGTGACCCACAAGAGTAAAATTGTTTATTTGAAGTGTACCAACTACTGTGCGGATATCATCTGCAAGTCTGTTAAAAGTATAGCCGCTCATTGGTTTATCCGAATTGCCAAAGCCCCTCCAGTCTATACCAATACAGCGATAGCCCCTAGCAGGAAGAACATTAAACTGATATTCAAACTGTTTATGGCTTAACGGCCAGCCATGTAAAAATACGATGGTCTTATTTCCTCCCGGGTTAATATCTTCTACATATAAATTCACACCTGACTCTACAGTAACAAAGTATCCCATGAAGATTCCCCCTTAGTTAATATAGTCTCAATAATAGATATTCATTTTGGTTAACATAGATGAGTACTTATCCAAGTTGTAGACCAGAGAAGCGAAACAGGACGGGTTTTATTGAACTATCCTGCCCCTTTATATATCTCCAAGTAGGGATTTTCTACATTGTCCCCGAATCGTTCAGTCCTTTCGTTCCATAAATGCTCTTATGAGATATTGGTTGAAGGGAATTTGTCCCCACACGATTAGCTAGCACTTACACCCACAAATAAGTGGGTAAAAAAGAGTAGTGACTTTATGCACTACTCTTTTTTTATTTTTTTGCAAGTAAATTATTTGAACTCTTTTCTATATAATCTAATAGGGGTCACTATACATGCCCATCAACCTAGCGAAATTAAATATCCCCAAAACAAAAATTTTATCTCTTCTTAGTTGTCTATGGGAATCTAGTTTATTTGTTGTTTTAGGAAATAACGAATTTCTTAACTTGATAGCGATGGGGTATCGCCATCATTTTGGAAAAATACCACGCTAAGCAAAAAATACAATAAGCTGCCCATATGGACAGCTCATTTACATAATTATCGTTAGCGGAAGTAAATTATGTTTGTCCAAAAAGTTAACCGCTCGCTTGGAGTTAGCATTGTTTACTTTTCGAATATATTCATATTAAAGAACACTTCTACCAAATTATATTTAGACTTAGTTTTTTGGTGATTGCAGCTTATCAATTTTCCAGTGTGTTTCTAGAGGGTCTAAAGAGCTTTCAATATAAAACATATATTCATCTGCGGTACCTGGTACTTCAAAAGCTATTTTCAATTCTACCGTTTCATTTGGTTTAACTTGTATATCATAAGGAGAAGGGTTTTGGTCAAGCACCTTTCCTTCATACGCCTTACCGTCTTTTTCATCTTTTAAGGTATATTTTAATTCTGATAGTCCAATCATTTGACCTCGTACATTTTTTACAGAGACATTAACAACGATAGAATCGTTGCTATCATTTAAATATGCACTTTGAACGGTGGTCAAGTAATAGCCTCCCTTAATCCCCTCACCAACTAATAAAATACCTTGTTCCAAGCGGCTCATAGTTTCTTTTTCTTCAAAATTTACTAATTCTTTATTTTCATTTTTTGCAGTTGGTTCTTCTATTGAAACATTTTCAACTGCACTATCTTTTTTATCTTGTGTGCAAGCAGCCATAACACTGACAAATACTAGACTTAAAGTAAGTAATATGGATAATTTTCTCATAAAATTTATCCGTCTCCTTAAATTTCTCGATTTTGTGCAACTATACAAATTATAAAGCAATTCTATTTATAAGCTCATTTATTTTTTCCTCTGTCAATAAGCCATTTTAAGATTCCTATTATTAATATAAGGAGCGGTATTGCCTGAATAAAGAGAAACCCTCCCCAAAAATCAAGTTCAGTACTATATGGAGAGTCTGTTGCCATCACACCTATAAATAAAGCCACTGGAATTGTGAATAGATTTACCCCTAAACTGACCATTATGAATGTTAGATTTTTATCCTTAGTTTTTGGTGAATCAGAATTGAAAAATGAGAATATTACAATGCCGATTATAAAATACAGTATTACATAAAGCTGACTAAGATATCCCATAATATTCCTCCGTTATCCTAATTGTACCATTAGCAAGGACAATTTTGTGTAAATTTGGATGAATAGGATATTCATATAAAGTTAACATAACGTCTCATTCTAGGAATAAAAACAAATTCTCTAAAAAAATCACCCTTTTCTTACCTTTTAATGTAAAATTATCCTTATGTTTTGATTTTTTAGATATAGAAAGGGAGCCCTATGAAATCTTTAATAAAAATAACATGTACAGTATTTATACTTACAAGCTTAATGGCAGCTTGTAGTCAACCAAAGAAATCGAAAGAAATATCTGAAGAAAAAAGAATGGAAAAAATTATACTACTATATGGAGAATTTGCAAAAGGTGGATCTTACAGAGCGACAGTTGAAAACGCAAATTATAAAAAAGTAGATAAAATGGGGAACATTACAACTCGTGTTACGATTAATAATGTTCGAGACGATGAAAAAACAATTGATCTTTCAGAAATAAAGTATTTTGTTAAAGATGAAAAGACGGGAAAAAAATATGAAGGTCAACCTATGCCTATAAACGAAGATAAATTTAAAAATGTCCCGGTTGGCTACGCTTTAACTTTTGAAGTTTCATTTATGATGGAAAATCCACCAAAAGATTTGAATAATATGTATTTATATATGGACAGTAAGATTGATCCATTAGATACCTGTTGGAAACTTGATAATCTAGTATCTAAATAAAAAGATGTCTAAATTAGACATCTTTTCTTGTTTAGAGCGTTGTATATACTATTCATTTCTAATTTACATAACGTCTAATTATTAGAATTCAATGTATCTAGGAGTCTACAAAAATACCCTCCAGCAAGCAACTTGGAGGGTATTCATGTTCACGTAATTCCTGTTATTGGTAGTTAGGTTTCTTTAGTTGAATGGAAATGTTTTGATCCAGTAGAAGAATGCAAAACCTCCAGCTACAAATAAAGCAGCTAAAATGAATGTTATTAGAGGTATTTTATTTTTCATACTTTTTCCTCCAATGATTTAATCTTAAGCTAATTTAGTTAATATAACATGCGTTAGCGGAAGTCATTTTAAAATTCTATGTATTGATTTTTTCTTTGCTCTTGCGGATAAATCTCAAAAAAGCCACAAGTAGTATGAGAAGCGGTATTCCCTGAATAAAGAGAAATCCTCCCCAAAAATCAAGTTCAGTACTATCTGGAGGGGCTGTTGCCATCCCACCTATAAAAAAAGCCATTGGAAATGTGAGTAGATTCACTCCTAAACCCACCATAATGAATGATAGATTTTTAGCCTTAATTTTTGGTGAATCAGACTTGAAGAATAAGAATATTGCAGTGCCGAATATAAGAAACAGTTTTCCATAAAAAATAATATCTCCCATAATATCCCTCCATCGCTCTAATTGTACCATCAGTAAGGACAACTTTGTGCAAATTTGGATGAATAGGATATTCATGTAAAGTTGACATAACGTATCATTATCAGCAGTAACCAAATCCCAGAAATCCATTCATACCAAGAGTTTGCCAGCCTTCTGTTCCCTCCACTGTATGCATGATTTCATACAACTCTGTCATAACAGCATTTTGCAGTTCAAACCGTTCTCGTAGCCTGCATGAAATCCTACATATCCTGGGCGTATAAAATCCGCGTTTTACCGTCAGTACCCCTTGTAGGAATACTACAGGTTCTTGTTTATTTAAAGGACAGAAATATCTATTCCCTTTCTAGCCAAGCAATAGGAATTTCTTTTTCACCAGTTACTTCAAACTGAATTTCTCCATTTACTTCAAAGACCCGTTCAATAATTGGTATTGTAATCATTTTATTTTCCTTTATTTTTCGCTTTCGTACTAGTTCTAAGTCGATAATATTCATGATGAAATCCCCTTTTGTATATGTAAGACAGAGAAAAAAGCACCCAAATGAGTACTTTTTCAATTTGAATCACCATTTTACTTTTTGAGCTGTTGCTCTATGTGTATTTTACCATATTTATCTATAACATTTGTTGGTAAAATTATTTTACTCCAATTTACTATGATTCATAAATGTACGTATCAGGGACATAGTTTTTGAGATAAATTTAGTTCATTTTTTCGTTTTGGGGATACTTCAAAATCTTAGCTTGATGGGCATGTGGCTGTACCCCATTAAGAAAATTTAAATAGAATACCTAGTTTTATTAACTTTTGTATAAATAGGGGCGACTTGATTTCTTAGCTTGATGGGTATGTATGGTAAGGCCTAAAAGGGTTCTGGTGCAAAAAATACTGTCATTGTGTACACTGAAAATATTCATAAATAAAGGACGTGTACGACGATGAAAAAACCAGTGGATTTTAAATGGAAGCATTATGAGCCAGAGATTATTCTATTAGCAGTTAGATGGTACCTCCGGTACAGTTTAAGTTATCGAGATTTGGTAGAAATGATGGAGGAGCGTGGTTTATCCATTTCTCATACAACGATTATGCGTTGGGTTCATCGATATGGATCGGAGCTAGATAAACGCGTTCGTCGTCATTTGAAGAAAACAAATGATTCCTGGCGTGTCGATGAAACATATATCAAAGTGAAAGGAAAATGGATGTACTTGTATCGTGCTGTGGATTCCGGAGGAAACACCGTTGATTTTTATTTAAGAAAAAATAGAAAAGCGAAATCAGCTAAACGTTTCTTCAAAAAGGCCTTAGCTTCTTGTCATACCTCAAAACCTCGTGTCCTCACAGTTGATAAAAAACCAGCCTATCCAAAAGCCGTGAAACAATCACATAAAGCAGGAGACCTACCCGCGGGAATCAAGTTACGACAGATGAAATATCTAAACAACATTGTCGAACAAGACCATCGATTTATCAAAAAACGGGTCCGATATATGCTAGGATTTCAATCCTTTCACACAGCAACCAAAACACTTGCTGGAATAGAAGCTATGCATATGATTAGAAAAGGACACACTTTCCATGGGGAAAAGTCTGTTCAAAAGCAGATACAACTGATTAATATTCTCTTTGGTCTTACCGCATAAACAGTCATTCCGTTAGGAATGAATCATTCTTTTTACTTTTCATTATCTTTTTGCACCAGAACCCTTAGTTTTTGCTTTATATTAGTAATAGGAATATTTAGATTTTTTTAGTAGAGGGGAAGAAAAAAATGCCTTGGATTAATCCGGTAAAGCAAGCAGAAATGAAAGAACAAGAGATTTATAACGAATTAAAACATCCTGTTGATGTATTTACACGTTTATTAGCCAACAGTCCTGAACTTCTAAAGGCATTCGTTCCACTTCAAAAAGCTGTTAAAAGTGCTTCATTTTCCGACGAATTGAGAGAAATGGTGATTACGTTTGTCTCTTTACGAAATGGTTGTGAATATTGCACAAAGAGTCATAGCTTACTTTTGCAAGAAATAACAGGGGATAATGAAATTTTAAACAAATTGGATCAATATGAAACAGCAGATTTTAGTGATGAAATGAAAAGCATTTTACGTTATGCAGAGAAGTTGATTTCCAAACCAGTAAAAGTGGAGAAAGATGATATAGAAGCTATAAAGCAGTTGGGATATAGCCCGCAGCAAATAGTGGAACTGAATCAACTTGTAGCTTATACATCGTATACAAATCAAATTTCAATTGGATTAGGTCTTTAATATATCAAGGGAGCAACTTAAATAGCTGCTCCCTTGATATATAATAAACGTGTTATTTAGATTTAATAAATCCATTTTGAACAAGCCAATTTTTTGCTACTTCGTCTACACTCTTCTTTTCAAAATCGACTTGATAGTTTAAGTCTGTAATCGTTGGATCATCAATTTTATCAACAATTGGCTCTAGTTCTTCCTCAAGTTTTGGATGTTGTTTTAGTACATCGGGACGCGTTGTCACAACCCCGTTATAAGCGGGGAAGAATACCTTATCGTCTTTTAAGCTTTTAAGATTATAAGCTTTAATTCTTCCATCTGTTGAATAGGCAACAGCTACATCTACTTCGCCATCATTTAACGCTTGAATTGGTAAACCCGTTTCCATTTTCTTTACGTTTTTAGCGCCAAACTCAAAACCGTATGCTTTTTCTACGGCTTTTAATCCATCATCAGGGCGGCCGGTGAATTCTGCGTTAGAAGCGAATGTTAAAGAACCAGGATTTTTATTTAAATAATTAGCTAAGTCACTAATTGATTCAATGCCCATTTTTTTTGCTTTCTCTTCTTTTAATAATAGAGAAAATGTGTTATTAAAGGCTGCAGGTTTTAACCAAATGATATCATTTTTTTCCTTGTCCATTTTTGCTAATTTATCGTAAGCTTTTTTCGGATCAGAAATGGGTTTTTGCTTTAAGTAGTTTACTAATGCCGTGCCTGTATAATCCCAATAAATATCAATTTGGTCATTTTCAAGGGCTTTACGAGAAAGTTGTCCACCCATTTGCCCGGCTTCTTCTACTTTATATCCTTTATCTTGTAAGTAAAGAGCTGTAATTTTAGATAGAATGTAAGATTCTGTATGATATTTTGTACCGACTACAATCGTGTCATCCAAATCTTTTTTGCCATCTCCTGATGCTTTTTCATTTTTACCGCATGCAGCAAGGACAGATAAGGTAAGGATAAAAATAAGTGCTAAGTGAATAAATTTCTTCATAATGTATTTCCTCCAGGTTGTTAATTTTTTTAAAGAGCTGTAGATCTTGATTGACGCAAGCCTTTTGAGACAATGAATTTCTCAATAAAACGTAGGACGTAATCAGCGATAACCGCCATGACTGTAACAGGAACAGCGCCTGATAGAAGATATGTATGATCAACCATCTCGATCCCAGTAAAAATATAATCACCTAAACCACCACCGCCAATTAAATAAGCTAACGCGGCGCTTCCAATATTGAGAACGACTGCTGTGCGTATTCCTGCCATGATAATAGGAAGGGCGTTTGGAATCTCAATACGAAATAAAATTTGATTTGATGTTAAGCCTATTCCTTTTGCTGAATCTAATAAGTGAGGATCAATTACTTTAATTCCTTCGACCGTATTACGTAAAATCGGTAAAATGGAATACACGAATAGGGCAATGACAGCAGAGTAAAGGCCGATTCCTAGAGCGAGCATAATAAGGGCCAAAAAGGCAATGCTCGGCACAGTCTGACCAATGTTCGCCATGTTTAAAAATACCCACTCCAGTCTACGAAACTTTTCTCTCGTTATGAAAATCCCAATTGGAACAGATATCAAAATAGCAAGCAAAGAAGACAATCCTACAAGCTGTAAATGTTGAGTAAGCAGCACAAGAAACTCATCCGGATAATCTACAATAAGCTGAAAATAGCCATTGTAATAAGCCCAACCCAAAAAACTGATAACTAAGGGAGTACAAATCCACTTGAAAAGATTAGAAAAGAATCGCTTTTTTTCATGTTTACGTTCCTTTCCTGTTGAATCATTTGAAATGTGCTGTAAAAATTGTTTAATGTCTGTGCTTTGTATAATTCCAATAGGCTGATTGTTGTCTCCTATAACAAGAACTTGCTCATATTTTGCGCTCAACATACGTGATAAAGTTTCTCTTAAATCTGTATGTATTGAAACTGTTAAATCTGCTGAAAGATGTCTTGTTTCTTGAAGGTATCCGGCTTTCGCTAAATCACTTACCGTATATAGACTAAGCTGTTTTAATGTTCGATCTTTCCCTAAAAAGTTGGCTACAAAGTCATTCTTAGGTGATTCCAGCAATTGTGCTGGAGTGCCATATTGTACTAATTCTCCCTCCTTTAAAATTGCAATGTAATCTCCTAATTTTATGGCTTCATCTAAATCGTGGCTCACAAATAAAATAGTTTTTTGAACTTGTTTTTGAATTTTTAAGAATTCATCTTGTAAACGAGCTCTTATAATGGGATCTAGTGCGCTAAATGGTTCATCCATTAACATAACGGGTGGGTTTACAGCCATTGCTCTTGCAATTCCGATACGTTGTTGCTGTCCGCCTGATAATTCGTAAGGATAACGTTTTCGGTACTCCTCGGGATTCAAACCAATGAGTTCCATCAATTCCGTATATCGGGCTTGTTTTCTTTTTTGTCCCATCCTAATAAATCAGGAATAACTGTAATATTTTGTTCAATAGTCATATTAGGGAACAATCCGTTATGCTGAATCACGTATCCAATATTGCGACGAAGCTCAATTTCATTAAACGAATGAATTTCTTTTCCGTTGATAAAAATCTTCCCATTTGAAAGAGGAACAAGACGATTAACCATTCTTAATAATGTGGTCTTTCCACATCCTGATGGTCCAAGTAAGACGACGATTTTCCCCTCAGGAACAGTCAAGTTAATATCATGAATGGCTGTTACGTCTGAATCATACGTTTTTGACACACCCTTAAACTCTATCAAACTGTACACCTCCAAATGATGATGGTTATTTATTTCGTAAATTCATAGGTGTTAATCTTCTCTGTAATAAGCCTAGAGAACTGTCTGCAATTAGTGCGAGAATAGAAATGAATAATGCACCGGTTAAAATCATCTCAGGGTGTGTTCGAGCAATCCCCTGATTAATTAAGACTCCTAATCCTCCAGCTCCAACAAAAGCTGAAATGGCTCCAATTCCGATATTTAAAACGACGGCTGTTCGAACACCAGCTAAAATAATAGGAAGGGCATTTGGAATTTCGACCATTCGTAGTCGTTCCCATTTATTCATGCCGATTCCAATCGCAGCATCACGAATGTGTGGATCGATGTTCTTGATGGCTACGTATGTATTGCGAATAATAGGAAGCTGTGAGTAGAGGACTAATGCAATAATAGCCGGTAAAAAGCCGATTCCTTGATTAATGATTGATAAAAGTGGCATCATAAGACCAAATAACGCAATACTTGGGATGGTCATAATAATATTAGCTATTTGAAGAACAGATTCTGCCAGCTCTTCATTTGTTGTAAGGAAAATTCCAATCGGCACCCCGATGGCGATAGCGATAAATAAAGAAAGTCCAACAAGCTGAAAGTGTTCCCATGTTAATATCATAACTTGATCTGAATTGTCTACGATGTACTGCCAAAGTTTTGTAATCCTATCCATACAATTCCTCCAATAAAAAACTCTTCTTATTTAAACATAAGAAGAGTTTTTTAGTCTGTAATCTCTTCTTATCTCTCAAGCTCATAAAACCTGCAGGAATTGGCACAGTTTTCTTATAGAAAGAACCTGTTGCCGAGGTATCAAAGGGCCTGTCCCTCCACCTCTCTTGATAAGAATGTATAAATTCATATTTAATTTAGACTAATACTATACTAAGCAGATATGAATTGTCAATATTTTTAATTAATTAAAATAATAATTAATATTTAAAATAATTTTAGGGTGAATGTGTTTTTTATGGTTCTGGTGCAAATACTTAGGAAAGATATAAAGAGGCGAAAAGTTTCCTAGTGGAATCTATTCTTAGGTAGCAATTCCAAATAGTTGATGGATGAACTTCACTTGATCTTGGACAGACTTGTCCAGTAAAACAAGTTGCTCTTTTTTTACCATATGCATAGCTTCTATTCCAGAAATAATGGATGTAGCTGTGCGAAAGGATTTCAATCCTAACATCGAACGAACTCGCTTTTTAATAAACCGATGATCTTGTTCCACTATGTTATTGAGATATTTCACTTGCCTTAGTTGGATGCCTTCAGGCATCTGCTTTTTTCTTTTAACTCTTGGATAGCGATAGGATAAGCTGGATTTTTATCAACGGTCACAACACGAGGTTTAGAAACATGAAAAGACCGCAAAGCTTTCTTGAAAAAGCGCTTTGCAGCCTTGTGGTCTCTTGTTTGGCTTAGATAAAAATCAATCGTATTTCCTTTCGAATCGACAGCTCGGTACAGATACATCCATTGACCTTTAACTTTTATATATGTTTCATCAACTCTCCAGGAGTCATTTGTTTGCTTGAGGTGACGACGAATTCGTTTGTCTAACTCAGACGCATAATGGTAGTGTGGACGATGGGTACACCACGCTCTTCCATCATTTCCACCAAATCACGAAAACTCAGATTGTACCGTAGGTACCATCTCACTGTAAGAAGGATAATTTCAGACTGATAATGTTTCCACTTGAACAAATTTTTCGTTTTCATACCGATGACACCCCTTTTTTAGAGTCATAGTATCAGCATGTCCAAGTTTGATAGATTTTTAGCACCATAACCAATTAAAGCAAGGGTAGGAGTGAGAACTTTGTACCCTTTGCTTTTTAAACAAATATTAGATTTTCCTAAACTCACCGATACCTCCTATACCCGGAAGGCCTGTACCTCCCGGATGGCCTTGCAATCCGAAGTTTGCCGGGGGAGGAGGATTCCCTGGATCATAATCGGAATGACTGTAGCTGGAGCTTTTGCCTTTGCCAGTGGCGCCGGATGCGCCGGGTTGGCCTGGCAAACCGCCGAAGCCGCCAATTCCACCGATCCCACCACTGACATCCCAGATAGGTGGATTGCCACCGCTTGTATCAACTTTAAAGTACAGAATAAATGAACCGCCTTTGCCGCCGTTTCCGCCATTACCGCCCTGGCCACCATTTCCTCCATCCCCACCACGCCCGCCGTAAGCATTGGCTTCACAATCGCCACCCCAACCACCGTCTCCACCATTACCGCCCCGGCCACCATTTCCTCCATTGCCGCCATTACCACCATTGCCGCCGCGGCAACTCGCCTCGATTCCACCACGATACTCATCGACCTCAATCGTGACTGCCCCGCCTTGGCCGCCTGCTGCTCCAGCAGGTGCATCGGGAGCATCCCCTCCCCGGCTTCCATCTTGACCACGAGTTGGTTCGTTATCGTCCCAAAAGCCGCAATCTGCATCCTGTCCAGGCAACCCTTGGGCAGGTGTTGGGCCATCCAATCCATTCGGGGCACTCGTGCCATTAATGCCATTTGCGATAATATTTATCATGCTTATATCCCCCTCCATGTCGTTTTAGCTTTTTTTGTTTATTGCTCACCTTGAATCGAGAAGGCGCGAATATGCACGCCACTTTTCTTCAGGACGAGACGGCCCGTTTTCCGAATGAGAAGCTCATTGCAGCGTAATGTATTAGTCGGATTGCGGATTTCTAATATAGCATTGGGTTCTATAATAATATTCTTGAATAAATATGAAAAAATTACTTTGTTGAAATCAAAGATATAGTCGCTAATTTTGGCATTAATATCGATTTTGACGGCTTCGTGAGGATCGATAGCCCGGAAGACCTTCCAGAATGAAGACTGCTCCCTAGAGGAAGTGCTTATCGACGATATTGAAAAATTACTATAGCGTCCAAGATCGAGGCGCGTCGTCCCTTCAACCCTTAATCGTTGGACATCCCTGTTACTTAGAGCAAACTTTGTCGCTTCTTTAGCGGAGCTCAGCAATCGTTTGAGCGATTCATCTGAACTGATATATCCCGCAGTAACAAGGTCCTTGAAAGTCTCGACAGGGATGCGTTGAAACGCGCTTTGAATCTTATCAATAGGCGCGTCATTTAATGCTAGGGTTGTACCGCTTTCAATGATCAAATCATCTGCCATTTTTTCTTCTCCTTTATATAAGTTTGTCAAGTTAATAATTCACCAATGCTACTCTAAGCAATGTCCGCTAATGTTTATTGCGTGATCCAGTTCTATTGCTACACAGACCCCTTATTTTGTAGTTGCACTACTCGTCATTGCTTTACTGCCTAGACTGATAGACCAGCTTTTACATAAAGCCCCCTTTTTAAAAATAATTCTACGAATAATCAGTTTTTTTATTTGTATTACCTCCCACCCTCTCTCCTTACTTAAACTCTCGGCCACAGTTATCACAAGTGTCAGAATCCCACCACGTTAAATGACCGCAATGCGGACAAGTTCCCACTTGATGGGAACGGATGAAGAATGAAAAGAATCGTTTCATTGTTTCACCACTCTTATATCTATGGTTGTAAATGGAATAACATGAAAATTATATGAGGTTTGGATGTAATTTAATATAATTAATTCTAGAAATACAGGGGTAGTACCACATCGCTATCAAGTTAAGAAACACATTCCTCTCAAAAACGAAAAAAGAATTTATTACATAGCCATATACATAGGTAATAATATTTTTATTTATTAGGAAGTTCAGATAAAATACTCCAAATAAGGATATTATATTATGAAATTTTTAAAATCCCATAATATAATATCCTTATCAACATAAGACAAAAGATTAAGAAAGGGATGAAATATATGAATTTAGCTAATGAAAATTCCGTAATAGGTGTACTTGACTCAGGAGTTGGAGGATTAACAGTTGTCGAAGAAATTATGCGACAATTGCCAAAAGAGAGTATTTACTATATTGGTGATAATAAGCGTTGTCCTTATGGGCCAAGAAGTGTAGAAGAAGTTAAATCTTTTACATTTGAAATGGTTGAATTCCTCAAACAATTCCCATTAAAAGCTCTTGTTGTGGCTTATAATACTGGTGCGGCTGCTGCATTGTCCTCATTGAAAGAATCACTTCCTATTCCGGTTATTGGAGTTATACATCCAGGAGCAAGAGCGGCAATTAAAGTAACAAAGAAAGGCAAGATTGGAGTAATTGGGACTATAGGTACCATAAATTCTAATATGTATGCAAAAGCTTTACAGGAACTTCATACAAATTTAGAAGTACATAGTCTTGCCTGTCCAACTTTAGCTACAGTAGTAGAAAATCGATTAGATGATACAGTATATGTAGAACAGCAAGTTAAACAAGCTTTATCTTCATTAAATAAAGAAGACATAGATACCTTAATTCTTGGTTGTACCCATTATCCACTTTTAGAATCATATATAATAAAAGAACTAGGGAAAGATGTTTCTATTATTAGTTCAGCAGAAGAAACAGCAATAGAGTTAAGTACTATTTTACAACATCAAGGTATTTTATCTGAGCATCTTAATTCTAAGCATCGCTTTTTTACAACAGGTTCTGTTTCATCATTTGAATATATCGCTCAATGTTGGCTAGGGTATCAAATTTCTGTAGAATGTGTAAATTTACCTATAAAAAATGTTCGTATTTATAATTAAAAAGCTTTTCCAGTCTATGATTATTTTTTCAGTAAGCTAGAAAGTTAAAATTTAGATGAATTTATACTCATAATTCACAAAATACGCTATTCTTTCTGTAGAATCATAGGAAAGGATGGCGTTTTTTATGTCTGTTTCTGTGTCTGACGAATTACAACTATTTGCTCAAGAGATTCAAAGTTTTTTATCTCCAAATACCTTACGGGATCTTGCTAGAGATGTTGGTTTTGTACAACGAACCAGTAAGTACCAAGCAAAAGATTTAGTAGCTTTATGTGTATGGGTGAGCCAAAATGTAGCTATGACTTCTTTAACTCAGTTATCTAGCTGTTTAGAAGCATCAACAGAAGTACTTATCAGTCCTGAGGGACTGAATCAACGATTTAATAAGGCGGCCGTCCAACTTTTACAACGCCTACTAGCCGAACTACTAAGCAAAAAATTGGCCGCATCTATGCCGATTTCTTCTCCATACACTTCTGTTTTCAAGCGTATTCGTATTTTAGATTCAACTGCATTTCAACTCCCAGATGTATTTTCATCGGTTTATCCAGGTGCAGGAGGGTGCAGCCATACAGCTGGGATAAAAATTCAACTTGAGTATGATTTGTTAAGTGGACAGTTCCTACATATTCATACAGGCCCAGGTAAACAACATGATCGCACTTACGGCTCTCTGTGTGCCCCAACTGTGACAGCGAATGATTTATGCATCCGAGATTTAGGTTATTTTCATTTAAAAGGCCTTCAATATATACAAGATAAAGAGGCCTACTATATCTCTCGTATCAAGTCGAATACACGTATTTATCAAAAAAATCCTAACCCTAATTATTTTCAAAACGGAAGAATTAAGAAAGGTACAGAGTATATACAGATAGATATGGAGACGTTAATGAGCTCCCTTCAACCAGGACAAACATGTGAAATAGCTGATGCTTATGTAGGAATGATTGATAAAGTGCCAGCTCGTGTAATTGTTCACCGATTAACAAAACAACAGCAACAAAAACGATTACAAGATCAAGCTGTAAGAGAAAAAAGAAAGGAATGAAGTATTCTCCTCGTAGTAAACGGCTCAGTGGTATCAATGTATATATGACAAACACCCCTACAGATATTGTCCCGATGGGACAGGTACATGACTGGTATTCTTTGCGTTGGCAAATCGAAATTTTATTTAAAACGTGGAAGTCATTCTTTCAAATCCATCATTGTAAAAAGATAAAACCAGAACGATTGGAGTGCCATTTATATGGTCAATTGATTGCCATTCTACTCTGTTCTTCTATCATGTTTCAAATGCGCCAATTGCTCCTCATGAAGAAAAAACGAGAGCTTAGTGAGTATAAAGCCATATATATGATTAAAGACTATTTTCTTCTTCTATTCCAAACTATACAAAAAAACACCCAAGAGCTATCAAAGGTGTTACTTCGCCTGTTCAATCTCCTACAGCAAAATGGGCGGAAATCTCATCGATATGATAAAAAAACGATCTTTGATATATTAGGTGTCGTTTACAATTGTACCATGTCTGATAATCAAGCCGCTTAATTCAAAAAAGTGAAACCCGTTAGGGTTTATTTCGTATGCAAATCTTTCAAACACCTACACTTGCTCTTTAGAAAAAAGAAACAATCTCGCCTAAAATTGACTTTGCATAAGCTTAGCTTGATAGCGATGGGGTAGAGTCAGGAAAATACGGATTTACACCACTAGGAAATTAGATACATTTGTAAGGAAATAGCATCCCAAAAGGGAAACAAGCTATAAATGTAGACTGCTATTTGGGGGTGTTTTGTTTATTAATCATTACGGTATGTGAAATTATTATATTGATAATAAAAAAGCTCCCTGTATGGCGGAGCCTTTAATTTTTCTATTTAACTTAGTATTGTTGCAACTCTTTAACCAGGTACTCTGCACCTTCTGGACTTATTGTAATCTTTCCGTTTGCTAATGACATATTACGTTCTGAAACCTCACCAGTTATCACACAAGCTCCACCAGCTTGATACTTCTGTAAAACAATTTTTTCTCCATCTACAAAGATCTCTAATGGTGATTTTTCTTTAATACCGAGCGTATCCCTCAGTTCTTTTGGGATAACTACACGCCCCAATTCATCTACTTTTCTAGTGATTCCCGTTGACTTCATTCAGCCTCTTTCCTCTTTTCATTATCTTATTTACCCTATGTTTTTCTTTTTATTGTAACAAGCTTTCTCCAAATATAAAAAGCATTATGATCCAAAACCAGCCAATCATCCTGAGTGTATTTTTGAATCCTCCTCACAATGAAATAGTTTCTTCTTTCATTCTTAACGGGGTAGCTTCAGGAAAATGCGGATTTACAACGCTAAGGAAATGTCACTTATTAAAAAAGCCGATTTCCATCTCAAGGAATCGACTTTTTTTGTAGTTTTAAAATAAAGTTTGATCAAAAAATTTCATAAACCCGCATTTTGTTCGAAATAAAAAGAATCCATTTTGAAAAAAAGATTAATCAAAACGGACTCCTACTTTGTGAAGTGTTATACAATTTTTATAAAAAAGGTTGATTACTTTCTACTGTTTATCTTTAACAATCGCGCCCGTTAGTTGAAGATCATTGCTTAATCCTTATTCAACATAAGCATCCGTTTGAATTACCCAAAAAGAGTGACAATTTTAGCCACTCTCTACAAAAGGACTTCAAATTGTTTATTCAAATGTAATTAGGAGAATTCGTGATTATGCGATACACTTTGTTTACCATTTGATTTACTGTTTATATGTGCCCTGCTCATTCGTGAATGGAGTTCCTTGCTTATAAGATAAATAAAAAACAGACTCTATAAAGAGTCTGCTTGAGTTTGGTTTTATTATTAAGCTTTACGCACGTTAGCTGCTTGAGCTCCACGTTGACCTTGCTCAACATCGAAAGTCACAGCTTGACCTTCTTCTAAAGATTTGAAACCTTCGCCTTGAATAGCTGAGAAATGAACGAATACGTCTTCTCCACCTTCACGTTCGATGAATCCGAAGCCTTTATCGCTGTTAAACCATTTTACTTTACCATTTTCCATTTTTGTTGCCTCCTAGTGTGAAAAACACACATTGTGTTACTATCCTTGCTCTCAGTGATCATCAAGACGAAAAGTTTTACTAATACTATCCTTTACACCGAACAAAAATAATTCTTATGTAGATTAACATTTTTCACAAGTATTTGCAAGAATACATACAAGCGACCATTTTTACAACTCATGAATTTACGTATCTGGTTTTGCATTCTTTTGTTGTTCTTATTCAAGTAGAGCGCCCGTTTGTTTAAGTACAGTTCTTCACAAAAATCTAGGAAGTAACCACCACACAATAAGGAAGATACTCACCATCCCCCAAACTGAGGTTCCTACTATCCTCCAAACTATGGATTGGGTACCTGAACTTTGATGGATCTTTCTTTTCATATTTCTTGTTATAAAAGCAAGAACAACAAATCCGATTATGATGAACCCAACAGCTATCCAAGATAATAAATCCACTTTTTATCCACCTTTTTTGTGAATTACCTTCCAAACCTGCTACGTAGTTCAAGTACATTCCTTCGCAATTTTTATACGTTTCATTGGTGCAAAAGTTTCGAAACATTTATTCCACAATCTGGCCCTTTAATGGAATAACTTTATTATCACTTAACAGATTCTTAATCCACAAGAAAAACCGAAATCCCTTCTTTAAAGAGATAGGAAATTCCGGTTCAGCTTTTTTATAAACGGTTAAACTTTTTTCAAAACGGTGCGACTTTTTTATAAAGGGGTAGTACCAGCAAAACGCGCTAAACATACGTTAAGACAAATATTGTAAATAATCGTAACCAAAAACGTTGAAATGTCGCTTTTGTGGTTATTTGTTTTTAGTTATGGTTTTGGGTATACGGAATTGCTATACGAAAAGAGAAATAAAAGTACCACTTGAAATCACCAAAAACGAAGGTTTATGGTTAAAAAATCCCTTAGAGTATAAAAAATTCAATTTCCACTTCCCAAAATGTCTTATCGTATATTTTCCGCGTTTTGTTGGCGGTACCCCATAAACAGTTCAACTTTATTTCAAAGCCACATTTTTAGTTATTCTTAATGAACTAACACATGCGTTAGTTGCATAAGTAAGAGGTTTGAAAAAATAGCCTGCATATATTTGAACGATGAATAACTTACCTATTTTCTTGTGTTTGTTTGCACCATATACAGAAAATTAGGAAAAACGTAATCAAAAACGTAACATATTATTTATCTGTTTGTTTTTGCTTCTTTTTCAAATACTCCGCACGCAATTTTTCAAGTTGCTGCTTTTTATCAAATTTGGCAGGCGTCTGTTTTTCATGAAACTTTGTCACAGCTACCTGACTTTTGTAATCCAATTGATATTTTCCCACTTTGTTCACCTACTTTTCTTGTCTTTAAAGATAATCTATTCAACAAATATAATATACCTTATTTTACTGAAGTAAACCTTATTACTTTATTAGTTGCAAAGTCTTTTTACTA
Source organism: Bacillus sp. EA-CB0995 (assembly GCF_055814245.1). Classification (NCBI taxonomy): domain Bacteria; kingdom Bacillati; phylum Bacillota; class Bacilli; order Caryophanales; family Bacillaceae; genus Bacillus; species Bacillus sp. EA-CB0995. The sequence continues at coordinate 2,629,455 of NZ_CP169269.1, forward strand.
CTTGTTTAAAAAAATCTACATCCCCAATATTTTTCTCCAAAAAATCACCCCTTGTTATTAACTTTTCTACTTATATCTATCTTAATCCAAATATTACCTACTTAAACTAACCTGCCCCGTTAGTTTAAGTAGAAAACTTCACAATCTCAATAGAGTAAAACCTATTGGTACATAATCAAATCACCTTTAAATTAGACTTCATAATGTCTCATAAGACTTGTATCAAAATGCTTATCGTTGTAAATGCGCATTTTCCTGACTCTACCCCTTAACATCCTTTCTCCTTATTCTTTTGGTTCTCCAAACCATTCATACATTGCTTGACGACTAATAATCCATTCCTTACGCTTTCCTTCAGGATGCAAAAAGTACTTAACTAAGCCTTCTTGTAACATGCGTTCTAGATCCTTCACTTGCTTCTCATTCATTACACACGGGCTGTATTTATTCTTCAATGTCTCACGAGGAATCCTCCAATAAAAAGATGCTTCAGCTGGTGTCATGTATTTTTCGATTTCTTTCATGAGAGTTCTCCTTTGTTTGCTGTTTTCCTTCTATGTTACAATAAATGAAGAAGGGAATGGTCAGATTCCCTTCTTACTAGATCATTTATGTCATTGCCCTTTGTCTGCTGTTAAGCAAATGAAGGGTTTTTATTTTGCTTGTTTATTTTGACTATCTATCACTGCAAGACGAATCAGTTTCAGCTTAATATCCTTTTAATCGCAATGTCACTGAAACCCTCATGTATCGCAAATACTTCCGGAAATTCAGAAATACACAAATCAATAATTGTATTATCAGTTGTCCTTATATAGGGGTACAGCCAACGTACTAACATAAAACCCGCGCTAAGGATTATTTGTACCGTAACAATAATGAACGTTTTTGTTACAACGCTTTATTTGAAGTACATTGCTAAGCGATTTATTGATTTTTGCGTAACAAAAATATGTAACAAAATCAATTTGTATCAAAACTATTTGATTACATTTTTGATACAGACCATTTTGGTTACTTACTATCTTTTAATGCGGTAAGAAATTCCTTAGCGTATGAAAATCAAGGTTTTTACTTCCAAAAAATGTCTTAGCGTGGGTTTTTTCCAAAATGCTGGCGTTACCCCATGCCCATCAAGTTAAGAAATTAATTGTTCCCCAAAACGAAAAAAATGATCCAAATTCTCATAAATAACTGTAAAAAGGTAAAGTTTTCGTTATGGGAGTGTCTCAAAACATTAGCTTGATGGGTATGTATGGTGACACTCTACTAAGAAAAAATATTATTTCCACATATTACAGATTGTAATTGTGATTTTTTAATTTATACTTTTTGTATAAATTAAAAAATTTGTATTATCAATAATACAGAAATAATAACTACTCAGCTATACCTTTAATTTAGGAGTTTCATAGGCGGAAATTCGGTCTATTTTTTGCCTACAACACAAACATGTGCGATATACTATATCTTGTGATAAAACAAGTAAACATATTTTTTTAGTAAAATGTTTCTAACCACCTTATATCTTCATGAGGTGACTGAATAGTTACCAGAAATATGTATATAAGTTACGGATTAGGGTTAAGTTTTTAGGAGGTTTAAATGAGAAAAATATTACCAGGGGCCATTTCATCTCATACCCAGTATGGGAATTTAAAGGTGCCGAAAAATGTCAAAAGTCAGTGTCCTAAATGCGGTAAATCAAGTGAATTTACGTTAAAAACGAATTTTTACCAAGTTACAAAAAGAGGATTATTCGCAGAAGGGCTTTGTTTTGAATGTCAAAAGACATCAGAATTTGTGATTATGTTTAATGATTATCCGGATCAAATAAATAAAGAAGTAGAAGTGTATATTTATAGTCCTTCGGATTTAAGAGATCCTTTAGATCAGCTCGAACGCAATAAACATATCCCTATAGACCTTGTTAGGGCATATCGCTCTACTTTAAATGTCAGTCAGTCAAAAGATAACTCTGCTACTGCAGTACTGTCAAAACAAGTTCTTGAAAGTGTCCTCAAACATTTTCTTGGAGAGAAAAGTAATGGACAGTCTCTTTCCCAGCAATTTGAGCAATTGCCAAAATATATCGATTTAACTAAACCGATTCAAGATGTGGGCAACCTCGTTCATCCGGAAAGTCCTTTTTATGGGATGCTTGAATTGAAACAGGAAATTGATGATGAAGCAGTAGCTTTATTAACAGAATTATTAGAAGTCCTTATCGAATATTTATTTGTGTTGCCTGAAAAAATCGAATCAGTACAGGATAAGATTGAACAGAAATTAAAAAAGGTGTAGCATGTACATTTTAATGTTTTTATACGCTAAAAGATTTTCGAAAAACAATAGCATGATTTCAATTGGGATTTTAATTTAAAGATAAGTTTTGAGACACCATTTAAGCTATTTTTAGCTTATTTTACGTTGAAGTGGATTTGTCTCAAATACCTACCGACGTTTTTGAGATTAGGTGATTTTCTTAAATTAGTAAAATCAACACTTTTTCATGCCGAATTTTACTTAGCGTATATTTTCGTTAAAATGTGGACGGTACGCCATTGCCATCAACCTAACAAAATTAAATACCCCAAAACAAAAAAATATTCCACATTATATGTGATAAAAAAAGGATAGATAAAATAGAAACCTTATCTATCCTTTTCTGTATTACAAATACTTAAGTTTGCTACTTCTTACAGAAAAAAACTGAATCAGTTTTTAAATGAACATAGTAATAAATAATGATAATAGGTATAGATGAAGAAAAAACAAGGGGGCTTTACATCCGTCCTTCTACTTCTTATCCCCGAATCTGTCCATTCCCACGAATCACATATTTTGTGGAAGTCAATGCAGATAGCCCCATCGGTCCCCGCGCGTGCAGCTTTTGCGTGCTGATGCCGATTTCTGCGCCGAAGCCAAATTCAAAACCGTCAGTAAAGCGGGTCGAAGCATTATGGTAGAGCGCCGCGGCATCGACGGACGTGAAAAACTTACTGACGTTTTCCTCGTTCTCTGTAATGATCGCTTCTGAATGCATGGAGCCATAAGCATTGATGTGGCGAATCGCTTCTTCAACAGAGGAAACGATTTTGACTGCCAGCGTAAGAGACAAAAACTCTGTTTCCCAGTCTTCTTCTGAGGCGGGTACAAGAGAAGAATCAATTGCCAATGCTTTCTTATCTCCACGCAGCTCTACTCCTCTTTCCTTCAAGAAAGAAAACAGCTCGGTACCGAATCGCTGCGCCCAATTCTCATGAAGTATAATTGTTTCAATAGCATTGCATACAGACGGACGCTGTGTTTTGGCGTTTACGATAATATCGAATGCCATCTGTTTATCCGCTGTTTCATCAATGAAAATGTGACAATTTCCCGCACCTGTTTCCAATACAGGAACAGACGCTTCTCTCACTACAGTATCTATCAACTGCTTGCCACCTCTCGGAATAAGAACATCCAAGTACTCGTTCAATGTAAACAGCTGCTTTGCGCTGTCTCGTGAATTGTCTTCAATGAGCTGTACGCTTTCTGGAGGCAAGCTCGTTTGTTTGAGCGCTCGATGAATGACAGCGACGATGGCTTTGTTGGAATAAGCGGCGGAAGAACTACCACGCAAGATCACTGCGTTACCTGTTTTCAAGCAAATTGTGGCCGCATCTACCGTCACGTTCGGCCGCGCCTCGTAAATCATCCCGACAACACCGAGCGGCACGCGCATCTCCCGAATAGACAATCCATTCGGCCGTTCCCATGCAGCTACACATTCTCCGACAGGATCGCGCAAATCAATCAGCTGCCGGATACCCTCTGTCATATCGATAATGCGCTGTTCATTCAGCATGAGGCGGTCGATGAGAGAGGCAGACATTCCTTTCGCTTTACCTTGTTCGATATCCCGTTTGTTCTCCTCCAAAATATAGGATGTCTCTACTATCAATTGCTCAGCGACAGCCGCCAGTGCCTTATTTTTTTCATTAGTCGATTTGGCTACAAGCTCTCCCGCAATCTTTTTCGCTTTTTGTCCCTTTGCCAACACTTCATTCATTTTCGTTTCCCCCTTTTAAAAATTAAAAAGTATAAAATTTGAGACGTGTCCAACTCCGTCAACTAGGCACTACCATCCAAGACTCTCCTGCATAATTGTTAGTTGAATCAATCGGACGCTTAGAGCGAGAAAAGACAAACAGCGCATTTTATGACGGAGGACCCTGTGTTCTTCACTTGAACGAGCCATCTCTCTATTCTTAAAATGAAACCCAATTATCCCTATGAATGACCTCATAGCTATGCCTTTCGCCTCGCGCTTGAATGTCTTGGCTCTGCATACCTTTTAGCTCCCGCAATTCTTCTGCGCTATATCTGCACTGTCCTTTCCCTATCACGCGTCCTTGTTGCGTGATGACCTCCACGACTTCTCCGGCTTGAAAGATCCCAAACACACCGGTAACACCGGCAGGCAGAAGACTTTTTCACGCTGAATGATGGCAGCGGCTGCTCCGGCATCCACTTCGATTTGTCCGCTGACAAACGAATGCAGCGCGATCCATTGCTTGTTCATCTTGATCACTTTTTGAGGCGTATTACCGATATACGTTCCATCACCTTTACCCTTCAAAACATCTAAAAACTTCTCCCGTCCACATCCTGTTCCGATGAATACACTCACACCGAGAGATAGTGCCGTCTTTGCCGCATCGATTTTCGATTTCATGCCGCCGGTACCAAGTTTTGAGCCAGCATCTCCAGCAAGAGAGGCGATTTCTTCCGTAACGGCAGGGAGAAAGTAATACTTTTTCGCGTCCGGATTTTTCTGGGGATTCCGGTCATACAAACCGTTCACATCCGTAAAAATCATGAGCATATCCGCCGAGACAAGCCCGCTTACTAAAGCTGACAGCATGTCATTATCACCAAACGTCAGCTCCTCCAAAGAAATAGAATCGTTTTCATTGATTATAGGAAGAGCGGAGCGGTTTAGTAGCTCCGATAAAGTGGCGTAGGCATTGCTGTATTGTTCTTTTCTGGAAAAATCGCTTCTTGTCAGCAGAAGCTGCGCAGTAACAATCCCATATTTGCGGAATTCCTCCGTATACGCCTGCATCAACAGACTTTGCCCAACAGCGGCGGCAGCCTGCTTCCCTTTAATTGTCACTGGTCGGCCGGGATACCCGAGAGCGGAAAACCTGCGGCGACGGCCCCAGATGTAATCAGCACGATTTCATGTCCTTCCTGCTTCAGTCGCGCCAAGGCGGCAACGTGATCTGAAAGCTGTTCGCCAGAGATGCCGCCATGATTCGCTGCCAAGGAACTGCTTCCGATTTTTACGACAATTCGTTGTTTTTTCACTTTTGTACCCCTAGTCTAAAATAAAAGTTTTTTGTAAATTGTGCTGCTTCTTTTTTCAAATGGAGACAAACTATTCTTCTACCACGTGCAATTTGCAGCAAAAAATCCCTCACCAATGATGCCTATCTCGCAATAAAGAGCCAAATAAAAAAGACCGCTCCGTCCTTAAAAAGGACGAAACGGTCATTGTTCCGCGGTACCACCTTCATTGATATAAATCTATATCCGCTTGTCGCCTGTAACGCAGGCATACGCTTAAACTTTCGTTTAAGACTCAGGGATAGGTTCGATAGTTTCTATACGAGGAATCTTTCAGCCCGCGGATTCCACTCTCTTGCGCAAGAAGACATATGTACTAGTTCCCTTCAACGATTTCCACTTTAATTTTTATATAGTATGCGATATAACGCATTTTTATGTCAAGAGATATTTTAGAAAATAAGGAAAGATAGTGATACGTTTATATTCTCCAAAATTATTTAAAATGTTATTGAGTGGTATATAACAAAACATATTAAATTATAGAAAATGTACTTGTTTAGTGCAGAATAAAAGTGATTTCTATATATTTTTTGTATTGCAAAAAATAGTGTACTCTCTTAAAATGTTTTTTTATACTAATCTCGATATAGTTTATAATGTTTATTTCTTCTGTACGGGATATCATTAATTTTTTAGAATAATAATTTCAAACCAATAAAATTTATACTAAAAGGAGCAAGAGCGAGTTATTATGAACAAACAAATAGGATTCATCGGATGTGGAAACATGGGTATCGCTATGATAGGTGGAATGATTAACAAAAATATAGTTTCTTCAGATAAAATAATTTGTTCAGATGTAAGTGTCATTAATTTAAAAAATGCTAGTGAAAAATATGACATAACTACAACTACTGACAACAATGAAGTAGCTAACAATGCTGATATTTTAATTTTGTCAATCAAACCAGACCTATACTCATCAGTAATTAACCAAATAAAAGAGCAGATAAAAAACGATGTAATAGTCGTAACTATTGCTGCGGGAAAAAGTATTAAGAGTACTGAGAATGCTTTCGGCAGAAAGTTAAAGGTTGTTAGAGTAATGCCTAATACACCTGCTCTTGTTGGAGAAGGAATGTCTGCGTTATGTGCTAATGAAATGGTTACAGAAAAAGATCTAGAAGACATACTAAATATATTTAATAGTTTTGGCCAAACAGAGATAGTAAATGAAAAATTAATGGATGTTGTAACATCTGTAAGTGGTTCTTCTCCAGCATATGTATATATGTTTATAGAAGCCATGGCAGATGCTGCTGTACTAGATGGTATGCCAAGAGCTCAAGCATATAAATTCGCAGCTCAAGCTGTATTAGGTTCTGCAAAAATGGTACTTGAAACAGGAATACATCCAGGCACACTTAAAGATATGGTTTGTTCTCCAGGTGGAACGACAATAGAAGCTGTAGCAACATTAGAGGAAAAAGGCTTAAGAACAGCTATCATTTCAGCTATGAAACGTTGTACTCAAAAATCTGTTGAAATGTCCAGTTTAACTAGTAAGTAAGAAATTACGTTTAGAGGTAACATCACATCCATCAATTTAAGCTATTTTAAAGTTAAAAGCCTGTTACTATTTTCTTATAGGGGTACCGTAACATAGCCATCAAGCTAAGAAATCCTTTTCTCTTCACAACAAAAAAAGAATCTTAATTCTTATAAATAGTTGTAGAGAAAGAAAATTTTTGTTATGAATTATTTTATTTTTTAGGCTGATGGGCATGTAGGCTACCCCTATATGTAATACATACTATTTCTCTAATTCTTTGGTTGCTCAATTGCCCCAGCTACATCGTAATAACTAAGATCGAGTTCTGTCTGTTCACCAAGAGCAAGTTTCGCAAGCTCAGAACCTAAGTAAGGTCCTGCTGTTAATCCAGAAGCACCAAGTCCGTTGGCAACTAGTATGCCTTCGAAGTTAGGTAATGCACCAATTACAGGAAGGAATCCTGGTGTAAATGGTCTATATCCGACTCGTGTTTCAAGTACCGTGCTATTTGATAGACCTGGAGCAATCGATAACGCTTTATCAAATACTTCATGTAATCCACCTGCTGTTACTCGGTAATCAAATCCAGTATCATTTTCATGTGTTGCACCTACTACGACACGACCATCTTCAAACGCAAGAATGTACTGGTCATTTGGCGGCATAACAACAGGCCAACTTTCTGTATTTATTTCTGGCATATGGAGATGAACAATTTGCGCTTTTTGGAATGTAACTAAGAAATTAACACCAAGCGGCTGCAATAACTCATTTGCCCAAGCGCCAGCAGTTACGATCACTTGATCAGCTGTTAAAGTCTCACCATTTACTTCAATGCCAATAACTCGATTATCTTCATGAACTAATGATGCCTCTCCCTTGATACATACAGCGCCATGTTTTTTAGCTGCATTTACAAGAGACTGACGAAGTGCTCTACCGTTTACACGAGCAGCACCGCTAATATGTACAGCGCTATATTCTTCTGATAACGGCGGAAATAAGCTCTTTGTCTCGGAACTTGATAGACGAGTAATTTCACCGATTTCCGGAGCATCCTCACGTCGTTTATATGCCCGCTCTTCCATTTGATCTAATTTTTTCTCTTCTGTATGAAGACTAATTGCACCTACACGTTTATAACCTGTATCCGTTTCGCCATCCGCTTCTAATTGTTGAATTAAAGAAGCATAGTAACGAGCCCCGCCTTTTGCGATTTGATACCAAGCTTTATTCCGTCGCTGCGAGAGCCAAGGACATACAATTCCCGCCGCTGCATCAGTCGCCTGTCCTAAATCTTGGCGATCGATCAATGTAACATGTACTCCCGCCTTTGCAAGATGATAAGCAGTAGATGCTCCAAGAATTCCAGCTCCAACTACAATATACGATTTCATTTATAACACCTTTTCTATTTTGTTCTTTATAGGTCATAGTGAAACAACCTATGTTAATAAAGTTTGAAACATATTCAGTATACTGGACAAGTACATTTTTTCAACCTTTCCATTTACAACATTTTATCTAATTTCATTGAAAGGGTAAAATTATTACAATAAAAAACCATCACATAGGTACGCTCTTAGGTGATGGTTTTTTATTGTTTGGTGTGGGGGAAATACCCAGTTTGAATAATAACATTTAATATTAGTTTTGTAAGTATTTAGCCGTTCACAATTTCCCCACCATTCACGTGCAGAATTTGCCCTGATATGTAAGATGCATCATCGGAGGCCAAGAATACATAAGCAGGTGCCACTTCAAACGGTTGGCCGGTTCGCTTCATAGGAACATGGTCTCCAAATGTGGCAATCCATTCTGGAGGTAAGGAAGATGGAATTAATGGAGTCCAAATTGGTCCTGGGGCCACACCATTAACTCGAATCCCTTGCGATGCCAGTGACAATGATAGCGAACGTGTAAATGAAACAATGGCTCCTTTAGATGCCGAGTAGTCAATTGCATCTTGATCTCCCTGATAGGCACTAAGGGATGTTGTATTTATTATGGAGCTCCCTGAACTCATGTATGGTAAAGCAGCTTTCGTAAAAATAAACTGCGAAAAAACATTTGTGTGAAAGATGCTTGCTCGTTGATTCGAGTCTACATTAAGTAGACTGTTCCTTATGTATAGTACACCGGCATTATTCACCAAAATGTCAATACGACCAAACTGGTGAATCGTTTGCATTACAGCTTGTTGGCAATGCTGCTCATACCCAATATCACCTGGAATAGTAATGCAACTACGGCCGTACTTTTTGACATAGAACTCCGTTTCTTTTGCATCGCTGTGTTCATTTAAGTATGAGATTGCAATGTCTGCACCCTCTTTCGCAAAGGCTACAGCGACGGCTCTCCCAATTCCACTATCCCCACCAGTTATAAGCGCTACCTTATTTATAAGCTTACCGGCTGGTTTGTAATTGGGGTTATCAAATATAGGTCTGGGGTTCATTAATGATTCAATGCCAGGTTTACTTTGTTGTTGAGGCGGGAAACCCATCACATACACCCCTCTCGGCATTTTTCTATAACGTATTATGATATTCAAGAAAATATATCCTTTTCAAAAAATTAAATAGAGGAAGTGAGGGTGTAAATTACAGCGACTTCAGCAACAGAACCGAAGCTGGATCCACCTACAAAAAATTCTCCAGGCCCATAAGGATTAAGAGTCAGTCCTCCTCTTGCGCTATACCCAGCCCACATTTTTAATGACATTCCATAAAGATGCTATAAAAAAGTATACTTCTTGTATTTCCCATTCTTTTCAGCCTTATCTATGTACAAATCCTCATTTTATAGTTATATTATGGTTATTGAGTTGTTACGAAAATACAACCATCGCTTTATTTTATATCCATAAACTGTATGAAAATCCATTTGTCATAATGAATTTTATTCGGAAGGAGGTTTGCAGTTTATACGTGAGGATATAAATACCAGTTTTTCTTTACTTGAAATAACTGGTGAAAATATAGGAGGCGACATAATGTTTCGTACAATTTCAAACTTTATGAGAGTGACTGAAATACGAAGGAAGATCCTTTTTACTTTAGCAATGTTAATTGTTTTTCGGATTGGCACATTCATTCCAGTTCCTCATACTAATGCCGAGGTATTAAAAGTACAAGATCAAACTAATATTTTAGGAATGCTCAATATATTTGGCGGAGGTGCCCTGAAAAACTTTTCGATTTTTGCAGTTGGCATCACACCATATATTACAGCCTCTATCATCGTACAGTTATTACAGATGGATGTCGTTCCTAAATTTACAGAGTGGGCAAAGCAAGGTGAAATGGGCCGTAAAAAATCAGCTCAATTTACCCGCTACTTTACAATTGTTCTTGCATTCATTCAGGCGATAGGAATGTCTATCGGCTTTAACAATATAGCAGGTGGACGATTAATAACTGATCCAGGTTGGAAAACTTATTTATTAATCGCTACCGTATTAACTGCTGGTACTGCGTTTTTAATGTGGTTAGGTGAACAAATTACTGCAAATGGAGTCGGAAACGGAATTTCAATTCTTATCTTTGCAGGCCTTATTGCAGCGATTCCAAATGTTGTGAATCAAGTGTATGTACAGCAATTTCAAAATGCTGGAGATCAACTCTTTATGCATATTATAAAAATTGCATTAATTATTTTAGTCATTTTAGCAATCATCGTTGGTGTAATCTATATTCAGCAAGCAAATCGGAAAATTCCTATTCAATATGCAAAAGCTTCTACTGGGAACAATCCGTATCAAGGAGCAAAAAATACACACTTACCTCTTAAGGTAAATAGCGCAGGTGTCATTCCTGTTATCTTTGCTTCAGCATTTTTAATGACGCCGCGGACAATTGCACAGCTATTTCCAAACTCTGCAGTGTCCAAATGGATAAATACAAACTTGGATTTTACACATCCAGTTGGAATGTTTCTATACATTGGCCTCATTATTGCTTTTACATACTTTTATGCCTTTATTCAAGTAAACCCTGAACAAATGGCTGAAAACTTGAAAAAGCAAAATGGATATGTTCCAGGTATCCGACCAGGGAAAATGACAGAGCAATACGTAACAAAAATCTTATATCGCTTAACTTTTATTGGGGCAATTTTTTTAGGAACCATTTCTATTTTACCAATTATATTTACAAAAGTTTCTGATTTACCCGCTTCTGCTCAAATCGGCGGGACAAGTTTACTCATTATTGTCGGTGTGGCACTAGAAACAATGAAAACGTTAGAAAGCCAGCTCGTGAAACGCCACTACAAAGGATTTATAAAGAAAGTAAATTAGCGTTTTATACATAAACCTCTCATGTATCAATGTTTTAACGATACATGAGAGGTTTTTTTAATACGTATGAATTAGATTTCTTTTGTAATAACTCTTACATCTCTTTTTTCAATAGCTTCCCTTGTCTCCAATACAACTCAAGTGTGGATCGATTCGCCATAAAAACACCAATCAAAATGAAACAAGCTCCAATTCCCATTTCTGGTTTAATTGGTTCACCTAAAAATATATATCCTGTTATGACAGCAATTAATGGAGATACATAAAGCCAAGTAGATGGAAATACAGGATTGGTTTTAGATAACAGCCAATAGTATAAGCCATGCCCACCAATCGAACCTATAAATATTAAATACAGAATCGGCCATTGAATGTTCCATGAAGTTAAGACAGATAGATTCGGATGTTCTAATAGGAGAGAACAAACAATTAGTAACAGACCTCCATACAACATTTGAATGCCATTAATCAAAAACGGTGAGACATTTGATAAATCTGATAAAATTTCCTTTGAACGGATCGTACCCATTCCGTAGAAAAATTCTCCTACTAATATAACAAGGCAAGCAACACTCCACATATAAGAAAATTGCTGCTGTAACCCCGGTAAAGAAATGCACACTACTCCAATAAGAGCAATCATAAGGGCAAAAAGCTGCTCTCTTCTCAATTTTCTTTTCGTTCGTTTCGCTTGAAGCAATAAAATCATCATTGGACCTGTAGCGGAAAGAACAGCTGCTAATCCCGATGAGATATACTGCTCTGCCCAATATAAAGTTGCAAAGGTCATAAATGTAAGACAAAAGCCAGCAAATATAATTCTTTTTGTTAAAAGGTATGGTATGACTTGTTTCCGTTTCACGATAAAAAACATGATAACGATTATACCGGCAAAAAAGAAACGAATCCCCGCTGAAAAAAGCGGTGGAGTCCCTGCTGCGATTCCGATTTTAATCGTTAAAAATGTCGTCCCAAAAATAATACAAATAAGAAGATAATTAAAAATAACCATAATGCTTCCTCCCTTTCATTGTTGAAATGAGTATAGAGGAAACAGTGTATAACAGTACATCAAGCTATATAACAGTTGCATGAATTTTCTGTTGATTGTAAAGTTTTTTTCAGTTTAAATGAAAATAAAAAGAAGATTAGGTGAGATAATGAAAATTGTACTCCGAAAAGAATCTAATATACCGTTCTACCAGCAAATCTACGAGCAAATCGTTCAGCGTATTCAAGGTGGCATGTTAGCAGATGGAGACCCCCTTCCTTCTCTACGTATCATGGCAGATGATTTAAAAATAAGTGTATTGACGGTTCGGAAAGCATATAAACAGCTTGAGACAAAAGGTTATGTATACATACAACCAGGAAAAGGGGTTTACATAAGAGGAAAAAGAAATACTCCTCTAAACATACATGATCCTTATGACTGGCAACATATGAAAGCTGTTAATGTGATAAGGTCTCAATATATTATCAATCGCCACAAAAAGTATTATGATTTTTCTCAGGCCATTCTCTACCCACGTCTTTTACCTAATCCGTTTCTATCAGGCGAAATGCAAAAAATATTAGACAAAGACAAAATGATTTTGGCCACATACGGACCTGTACAAGGTGATGAAGAACTTTGCATGGAAATTAGCAAATATTTAAAAGACTATCAAAGATTAACAGCCGATCCTGCTCATTTATTAATTACAAGTGGTGCCCAGCAAGGCATTGATTTAATTGCTCAAACATTATTAAAGCCTGGGGACACAGTAATAGTAGAAAGTCCGTGCTATGGTGCTGCAATTGATGTGTTTGTTAACAAAGGAATCAACGTTATTCCCGTTGAGCTTGATGAACAAGGCATCCGTTCTGATTTATTAGATGAGGTGTGTCAAAAGAATAATCCAGTTTTGTTATATGTGAATCCTGCCTTTCATAATCCGACTGGAATATTAATGAGTGAACGAAGAAGAAAAGAGCTTATAGAACTAGCAGAATTTTATCATTTTTTTATTATTGAAGATGACTCTTTTGGTGAGATCTATTTTAATGATATTGAGCTTCCGGCTCCTATTAAACATTTTGATAAGAACGGTCATGTCATTTATTTAAAAGGATTCAGTAAAACGTTAGCACCAGGGCTTCGTATTGCAGCCTTAGTCGCAGAAGGGCCTGTATTTGATTGGTTATATGCTGCGAAAGCATTAATGGATATAGGTAGTCCACTAATAACGCAAAAAGCCATTCTACCTTTTTTGCGGACAGAAAGAATGAAGAATCATTTAGAAAAACTACGGACTGCCTTACAAATGCGTCGGGATGCTACGATAAAAACCCTTGCACCCTTAACAGATATACTTCATTTTCAAATACCACAAGGTGGCTTTAACTTATGGATTTCCCTTCCGGGCTCAATGGATTCATTTGCATTACTTAAAAAAGCAAATGAAGTTGACGTTTCTTTTTTACCAGGAACAGCTTGCTTTGTTCACGAGTCAAAACACGAGTATATGCGTATCAGCTATTCTATGCTAAATGATCAAGATTTAATTGTCGGACTACAAAAACTACGTGAGATAATTTTCGATTTCCAAAAATAGGCATAATTATATTCCTTATTCTTTAGAAATGTATTGACGCAGTACCTTTTCTAGCACTTCACGAGTAACCGGTTGAGCTTGAGCAGTTAATTGATATCCGATACGACCATTTGGCTCCGCAGTTACTTGCTGTAATGTTTGAATGTCATGAATTCCCTGTACTCTTAGATGCATAAATAATTGCTGTTCTGTCATTTTGGCACGTTTTAAATTGTTCTTTAAAAGTTCTCCATCTTTAATAAGAACGATATTATCACCATTTAGAAATTGTTCCACCTTTCGTGATTTCATTTCTAAATAATGAATTATAAATAAAATCCCAGAAAATATACATGTAGCGAGTATAGTTGGTCCTATTTTCTTATTTAACACTGGTTCTACAATAATTCGCCCAATAGATACAACGATAATAATTTCAGCTCTCGTCATTTGACTAAGAGTTTTACTCCCCGTTAACTTTAAACCGAGGATGCCTGTAACGATTAGTATGATGCTTTCAAAAACAATATTCATCTACAGTCCATTCCTTTAATGGAAATTTATATATAGCATTGCCATTAATAAAATTCTTTAAAAAAGGTTACTGTGAATTTATAAAAATATGTAGCACAAACTAAATTTAATTCTGTATATGAAATAAAAAAGAGTATGTTTAAAACATACTCTTTTTATTTAGAAGAAAATTATCTTATTCCTCTTGTTTATTCAATTTTGTTTCAACAATTTTTAATCCATTGTTCTCTCCATTTTCAACCACATGTTTCAAAATGGATAATTTATTATTCCAAAATTGTTCGTAAAATGAAAGCCACTGCTTTAATTCTTGTAAAGGTTCTGGCTGCAGCTGATAAATTTTTTCTCTCCCTACCTTTTTTCCACTCACTAGCTTTGCTTCTGAAAGAATGTGAAGATGTTTTGTGACAGCTGTACGACTAATTGGAAAATGAGATGCTATTTCTGAAATAGGCAATTCTTTTTCTGCCAATAATCGAAGTACCTCTCTGCGAGTTGGATCAGCAATCGCTTGAAATACATCATATGTTTCTGCTAATGGAGACACTTAACCTTCAATAACCTTTTTAAGTTTTTCATTAACAATGCCAGTCCAACCATATGCCATTCTCTCGCGAATAATAGCACTTTTCTCACTTGGTTTCGGAAGAATAAAGTCAGGTTCTTTCCAACCGCCATGAATGAGTGTAAATTCTGTCTTATCTCCTAAGTCTTTCAAAACAAAAGAAACAATCCAACCGTCTGTATCCCACGCAAAAGAAAGTTGATGAGGAGCATCTATTTCTAATACTTTACATGGAGATGGACCAAAAGGTGATTGGATATGAAATTCATATCCTACTTCTGGTTGAAAATCATTTGGCATAAACCATAATGCAATACCTTCCGCAGTTGATACTGTATCCCATACTTTTTGAATAGGTGCTTCTAGCACGATAGTTTGTTTAATATCTTGTAACGTATTCATATTACTTTTCCTTCTTTCCTAATTTTAAAATACAACCTTTTGGTTTCACTTCCATAGAATATAACACCTTATGGTTGCATGTCAATATTAATAAACCTTTTAGCAATCATTTGAATATTGAAGACGACTGAAATAAATAAAAAACCCGTATGATTACGAGTTTTTATCTATTCTTTCCTAAATCAATGGAAATTCTTTATAAAGTATGTTGTACATGTTCTTCAAAATATTTTCCCCAATCAGGTTGTCTTCCATCTATATCTTTGAATTTATATTCTCTCGCTAATTCCCACGAACTAAGTGCTTTTCCTGTTTTCTTATGAACATTCGGATCGCTCGCTAAAGCAGCAATTGCTCTTCCGATAAAAAATGGTGTTTCTGATGCAATGAAATGCGGATCTGTTTTTGCTCCTTCTTGCCAATTTTCTTCTGTCACACCGAATATATCTAACATAGCTTCAGAACGTAAAAATCCTGGACTCACTGCAACAGACGTTATGTTGTAAGGGGCCAAGTCTTTTGCCATTGCTTGCGCTAAATGAATTGTTGAAATTTTAGCAAGGCTATAAAACATATTCCCTCGATACTCATAATCAACACCATCTGTAATTTCAATAACGAGCCCTTTCTTATTTTTCACCATAAGCGGGATGCCGTAATGACTTGTAATCATATGAGAATGTACTGCAGTTGTTTGCATTTGGATTCCATTATCTAAATTATGTTCCCAAAATGGTACATTCCATTCTGTTAGCGGATCGCCTCCCCATACATCATTCACTAAAATATCTAACTGTCCATTCTGCTCTTTTTCAATCTTCGCAAATAAAGCTGCAACATCTTCTTTCACCGTATGATCAACGCGAACTGCAATTCCTTTTCCACCATGCTTCGTTACAAGTTCAGCCGTTTCTTCAATTGTCTCCGTTCTTCCCATTGATGATAAATTTCCTTTTGTACTTCTTCCTGTCACATATACAGTAGCACCGGCTTCACCAAGCATCATCGCAATACCACGTCCGGCACCACGTGTTCCACCAGCCACTACTGCAATTTTTCCTTGTAATGGTTTCATGTGTTTCTCCTCTGCCATAATATTAGTTATATTTCATTTCAAGAAACTAACATCTTTCCTCTTTATTTTGCCATCTAAATTCCACAAAAACTACCTCAACTTCAACTTTTATTCCTTAACGTAACATCTTCCTAATTATACAAATGAAAACGTGGTAATATTTGTATATACCCCAAAAAAAGCCATCATTTCTGAAAGGAGAAGGTGATGTAATGAGATGGAAAGTACGACGAGATCGAGGATATTGGTATATGATAATTGGAACCATTCTGTTATGTAATACACTTCTTTCTCTTCCACTTTTACTAGATAAAACATTGAATTCTGTGGATTGGTTCATCATTCCCAGTTTCATTTTGATATTTGATTTATTTATGTTATGGACTATTTTCGGGATTCGCTATGAATTGCGAGAAAAGAGTTTATATGCAAGATGTGGTCCTTTTTGGTGCAATGTTCCCTATGAAAATATTACAGGGATTCATCCAACTGATGATATGCTTATGGGGTTTCGCCCAGCAGCTGCATTTCACGGTGTAGAAATTCACTATCCAAATGCTACATTTGGCAGTGTCAAACTATCACCAGAAAACGAAGAATTGTTCATACAAACTTTACTTGCTAAGTGTCCTCATATACAAAATAGTGAAATGAAACATTTCTAATTCAACAAGTAGTTACTCTTACGACACAGGAGGATGTATTTCTTTATGGGAAATCATTTTTTTCTAACTGGCAAGCCGAGAGTAGGTAAAACTACGGTTTTAAAGAAAATAATAAATGCACTTGGAATAGAAAACTTTGGAGGGTTTTATACCGAAGAAATCGTAGAGAACTCTAATAGAACTGGTTTTAAAATTATCTCTCTTGACGGAGAAGAAGCAGTGATTGCAGATGTTAATTCTAAAAGTGATATTAGAGTAGGCAGATATGGCGTAAATGTTTTTGAATTTGAAAGGATAGCTATTCAATCTATTCAAAATAACGCAAAGAAGATTATAGTGATAGATGAGATTGGTCCTATGCAAATCGCATCTCCAAAATTTCTATTTACTATCAATCAATTCATGAAAAATTCTCAAACTGTGTTAGGAACAATATACTATGATTCTCATCCTAAAATAGATAAAATAAAGGCTAATAGTGAAATGAAGATGTATGAATTAACGCGTGAAAATTATAATGACGTGCTTACTAGAGTGATGTATGAATTACGAAAGACAAGCCTTTTTCAGCCTAAATAAGTAGATAAAAATTATTGGTTTATAAATATTAATTATGAATCTATATATTTTTAATTCTTGACTTAAAATATAAATCATGATTATAATAACTCATATTAATTTCATAGCATTCGGATGAACCATACAGGAGAAGATCTTTTGATCTACCGATGGGGCAAAAAGCTGGTCGGACAGCTTTGAA
This sequence comes from Bacillus sp. EA-CB0995, assembly GCF_055814245.1. Lineage (NCBI taxonomy): Bacteria > Bacillati > Bacillota > Bacilli > Caryophanales > Bacillaceae > Bacillus > Bacillus sp. EA-CB0995. Next base: position 2,647,221 of record NZ_CP169269.1, read on the forward strand.
ACTCTCAGGTCTTGTATTCAAGTAGAACTGTATGGGGACGAATCTCTGGAGAGACTCCCTCCTATTGCATAGCAAAAAGGAGGAAACAGAGCACCGAAGGAGCAAATCTGCTATTATAGCGGATAATCTCTCAGGTAAAAGGACAGAGACAAGCAACAGAAAATACCGATTCCCGAATCGGTTTATTTTTCTATTCCTTGTATCTCCAGAGACCATTTCGTTTATATGAAATGGTTTTTTATTTTTTGTAAAGGAGAATAAAGATGGAAACAGTAAATCAAGTTTTAGAAGTAATCAATCATTACGTATGGGGACTACCTACACTGTTACTGCTTGTTGGAACAGGAATCCTCCTTACAGTACGCCTACGAGGCTTGCAATTTGTTAAACTATTATATGCACATAAACTAGCATTCGGAAAATCAGAGGACAAATCTTCTAAAGGAGACATTAGCCATTTCCAAGCATTGATGACTGCTATGTCAGCCACAATCGGTATGGGGAATATCGCCGGCGTTGCAACAGCAGTGTCTATTGGGGGACCTGGCGCAATATTTTGGATGTGGATTACTGCCTTGTTTGGAATGGCAACAAAATATTCGGAAGCGATTCTTGCGGTAAAGTATCGCATTCATGGAGCTAACGGTGAATACTCTGGTGGCCCAATGTATTACTTAGAACGCGGACTAGGAAAGAAATGGCTAGCTATATTATTTGCTATTTTCGGAACAACAGCTTCATTTGGAATCGGAAATATGGTGCAATCCAACTCTGTTGCTCAGGCCATGAAAATTAATTTTTCCGTATCACCTATTGTGACTGGAATCGTAATGGCGCTTTTCATCGCAATAGTCATTTTAGGCGGAGTCAAAAAAATAGGAAAAGTAACAGGTTACTTTGTTCCGATTAAAGCTTTCTTTTATATACTTGCTGGACTTATTATTATTTTTTATCATATAGATCAAATTCCGGAAGCATTTCAGCTCATCTTTTCAGGTGCTTTTAACGGCACTGCAGCTGCTGGCGGTTTTGCCGGAGCAACTGTTGCTTCAGCTATTCAAATTGGGATGGCGCGAGGTGTATTTGCAAACGAAGCGGGACTTGGAAGTGCACCAATTGCAGCTGCTGCTGCGAAAACGGATTCCCCCGCTAAACAAGCACTCGTATCTATGACTGGTACGTTCCTTGATACATTTGTCGTATGTACGATTACTGGTCTAGTACTTATTACAACAGGCGCTTGGAATTCTGGTAAAACAGGTGTTGAAGCGACGACATTTGCATTCCAAACTGTATTTGGAAACGCCGGAAGTATGATTCTTGGCATTGCAATTATTTTATTTGCTTACTCAACGATGTTAGGCTGGTCATATTATGGGGAAAAATGTGTGGAGTATTTATTTGGCCGTAATGCTGTTCGATACTACCGTTTCATTTTTGTTGGTATGGTCGCGTTTGGAGCAAATTTAAAACTAGGACTTGTTTGGACGTTTTCTGATATTGCAAACGGACTAATGGCAATCCCAAATTTAATTGGTCTTATTGGATTAAGCGGAATTGTTGTTACAGAAACAAAGCTCTTTTTACAAGCAGAAAAATCAAATAATTCTAACAATCAGATTGCAAGTTAATCAAATTGAAAAGGCTATATTATTCATTATACAGCCTTTTCTTATTGAACCCTACTTCATGTGCATATCACCTAAAAACAACACAAAATATTTTAAAAATGTAGAGTAGGATTTTCCTAGAAGGTATAGAAGTTATAAAGTAATTAGAAGAGACAATCACCTCTTAGATTAATTCCACTGTAACATACCCAAAGATTCAATTCTTATTTACATAGATCATAAAATTAGGAGGCATACGATGACACAGCTTGATTCGTTACATCCAATTGTCGAAAAGATAATCAACAATATCGAAAAAGTGATGGTCGGAAAACGAAAAGAAACCATTCTTACCTTGACAGCTCTTTTAGCTGAAGGTCATGTGCTATTAGAAGATGTTCCAGGTGTCGGAAAAACAATGCTGGTACGCACCCTTGCTAAATCAATCGATGCCGATTACAAACGAATTCAATTTACACCTGATTTACTACCATCAGATGTAACAGGCGTTTCTATTTATAATCCGAAAGAGCTACAATTTGAGTTCAAACCAGGACCAATTATGGGAAATTTCGTACTTGCTGATGAAATTAACCGTACATCACCGAAGACACAATCCGCCTTACTGGAAAGTATGGAGGAAGGTAATATTACAATAGACGGTATAACTAGACCTCTACCAAATCCATTTTTTGTAATGGCCACACAAAACCCAGTCGAATACGAAGGAACATACCCTTTACCGGAAGCTCAGCTTGACCGTTTCTTATTAAAACTAAAAATGGGTTATCCTACAGCAGAAGAAGAATTTGAAATTTTAAACCGTATGGAAAAAACAAATCCACTCTCCCATTTACAGGCTATTATTACAATAGAAGAATTGCTGAAATTAAAGCAAAGCGCACAAGAAATATATATAGAAAAAGCAATCAAGCATTACATCGTAAAACTCGTCAATCAAACTCGTTATTATAGTTCTATACAGTTAGGAGCAAGTCCCCGAGGTTCCATCGCTTTAATGAAGGCTTCACAGGCTTATGCGTTCATCCACAACAGGAATTATGTTATTCCGGATGATGTTAAATTTTTGGCCCCGTATGTTTTAGCTCATAGACTCATTCTAAAAATGGAAGCAAAATTTGAAGGAATAACAGGAGAAAAAGTCATCGCAAAAATTGTCGCACGAACTTCAGTGCCGACTCAAAGGACGATAAATCCTTGATGAAGAAGCTACTACGAGCAGTTTATAACATTGGAAAGTTATTGATAATTCCTTTATTCCTTGTCTTAACATTTTTATATGCCATGATACACGGAGGATTTGTAAGTTGGTTTTTATTTTATAGCACTCTCCCTTTTGGCTTCTATTCAATGCTGCTTCCCTTTTACGCTTTGCGGGATGCTGAAGTAAAACGCACAACAAATCAAAAGGAATACATAGCCGGAGAACAATTTCGAAGCACTATTATAATAGAAAGAAAAATCCCTTTTCCCTTACTTTATTTAATTATAGAAGATGAACTTCCTCCACAATTTAAAAATTATAAACAAGCAAAGGCTGCCAAAGTAATACTATTTCCAGGATTCAAACGAAAGATTTCGTATCAATATGTAATCAACACAATCCCGAGGGGAGAACACACTTTTTCAAATGTACGTGTAAAAACCGGCGATATATTCGGTATTATTGAAAAAGATATCATGTTTTCAGTTCCTAATACATTTATAATCTATCCTCAATATATGAATATAAATTATAAACAATTGGAAAATCATTTCGAACAAGGAGCGCTCTCAGCAAACATAAATTTAACAAAAGATTCTACAGTCTCAGTTGGTGTCCGGCAGTATAAACCCGGTGATCGCTTTTCATGGATCGATTGGAAAGCAACCGCTCGAAAAAATAATATTATGACGAAAGAATTTGAACAACAGCGGAGTCAAGATGTCATGATTTTTATGGATAGAACTCCATCTCCCCTATTCGAGTCGATTGTTACGTTTACAGCCTCTCTCGTCAGAGCTATCTTAAAACAGCATTCACCAGCATCATTCGTATCTGTCGGAAAAGAACAGACTGTTTTCCCTTTGCACAACGGAGATACGCAGCTGCAACAAATCTTTCGTCATTTAGCAAAGGTGCAAGCAGACAGTATATTCCCGCTCTCTCAAACTGTAGAAATGGAATTAAGAAAAATGTATCAACCAGTAACAGTTATACTCGTGACAAGTGATCTTTCTCCCGACATTTTAAAAACAGCTGAAGGTTTGGCAATAAAAAATAGAAGACTGATAGTGTTTGTCGTGAAAGAAAAAGCGAACCAATTCTCAAATCGTGAACTAAGTATATTAGAAGCACTGCAAAAACGAAAAATATTTGTAAAAGCGGCTTATGATAATCGTTATACAAATGTGTTTTTTGATTGAGGTGAACAAATGATGACACTACATACAAAAAAACAATGGGATATAAGTAGATTCCTCATGTATTTATGTGGGTTTCTTATTTTACTAGAGTGGTTAAGACCACTTATAGGTGTTACGAGTATGGAGAGATTAGATATTTTTGCAGCATTTATAGGGATTTGCTTCTCTCTCTCCTTTTTACAAACAAGATGGCAAATTCCAGTAAAAATTGCAGTTATTTTATTCATTATTCATTCCCTATATTATAAAGGTACTTTTATTAATCCATCTTGGATGACATCATTCTTTTCTGATATTTTCCAAAATATCACTCTTCTCTTTCAAGCAAATTGGCAAGGTCTTTCCGCAGTTTTTCGCACCTGTTTATTTTTTCTATTGCTCTGGTTTTTATGTTCTCTCATCTCTTATTGGATGATTCGTCAAAAACATGGACTGTTATTTCTTATATTGACTATTATTTATATCACGACTTTTCATAACTTACACTTATACAACGCAAATCATGCAATTATTCGCACCATTGTCATCGGTTTTTTTATGCTTAGTCTTCTTCATATCGAACAGATAAAAGCGAATGAGCACTTACGACAGTATTCCAAACTGATATCTAAATTACATATACCACTTGCTATATGTATTGTATTATCCGTAGCCATCGCATATTTTGCTCCAAAGTTTGGCCCTCAATGGCCAAATCCTATTACTTTTTTAAAATTCGATACAGCTACAACAAGTAAGAAAGCTGAATTTTCAAAAATCGGATATAGTGTAGATGACTCTCAACTAGGTGGCCCTTTTAAGCCAGATGATACAATTGTTTTCACAGCACAAACGCAAAATAGTCAATATTGGAGAGTAGAAACAAAAGACTTTTATACCGGAAAAGGCTGGGAAGTTTCTGAAGCACCAAAAAAAATTCTTTTAAGAATAAAAACAACGTAGTGAAGTGGTATGAATCGAATATAAAAACGAGTACAGCTGTAGCAACAGTTAACATGCAAAAAAGTTATCCTCATCTTATTTATCCCGCAGGATTAGTGTCAGTTGAAGCTGTTTCAGATGTATCATTCAGCGTTGATCCGTTTTCAGAAAAAATTTATACAATGAAAGAAGGATCCTCTACCTCTTTAAACAAATATAAAGTGACTTATGAAATTCCTCAATTTTCCGTAGAAAACTTGAAAGCTATAAAAACGGATGAGAGTATGGAGACAAGTCCTTATTTCATGGCAAAATATACACAACTTCCCGAATCATTACCACAACGAGTAAAAGACTTGGCAATACATCTTACAAAAGATAAAATCACTCGATATGATAAAGTATTAGCTATCGAAAGTTACTTCGTAGACAATTCCTTTGTATATGAAACAGAACATGTTGTGGTACCTGGCAAAAACCAAGATTACGTAGATCAATTCATTTTCGATACGAAAAGCGGATACTGTAATAATTTTTCAACGTCCATGATTGTATTACTTCGTTCTGTTGGTATTCCCGCGCGTTGGGTGAAGGGTTATACCGAAGGCACTCTTGACGATACGATAGTTGATTTAGAGGGTGATAGCGTCTATAAAATTACTAATAATGATGCACACTCTTGGGTGGAAGTATATTTTCCAGGATACGGCTGGGTCCCATTCGAACCAACAAAAGGATTCAGCAACCCGTATAACTTTACAAACGACGGTCCAGCTTCCGGTTCACAAAATAGCGAAGTGATTAATCCTAACAATGAACAAATACAACAGCGAAATAATGAAGCGAAACACAAAAATCTAATAGAAAATACCGAAGAATCCTCTACCAAAAAGATGACGAATTCTAAAAAAGACTTTTCTTGGTGGTACTTATTCCTCACTATTATATCAATAAGTATAATTAGCTATATTCTCTTTACTACTAGAATGAAGTGGCTTACATTTTTCTTGATTCTCCTCTATAAATACCGAAAAGGTGATGCTGTTTATCCAAAGGCTTACGAGGCACTCTTAAAACAATTTGCGAGAATAGGTATTCCCGCAACGAAAGCCAAACATTACGTGAGTACGCACTTCGTATAGATACGCTTTACAACTCAACTGATATGCAACAACTTACTCTTAGTTATGAGGATGCTATGTATCAAAAGGGACAGGCCGCATTGGAATGGAGAAAATCTGTTCGATTATGGGAACAACTCATGAAAAAAGCAGCCTCTCTTCCTAAATCAAATGACTTCGATGTAGTGATTTAATTTTGATAAAACAAATGGAAGAAAGTTGATTTTAACCATATTCATTGTGGGCTAAAAGGCATATGAGCTACTTTCGAGTGGATGAACCGAGGCATCAGTTTACTACTGTATGGTAAGGTTTAGCTATTTTTTGAACTCTTCCTAATTTAATTATAACATATAAAAAATGGTCAATATAGACTATTTATTCTCATTTACTACTGCTAAAATCAATAGAACATTAATGGTTAGGAGAGATGTAGAATGAGTTCTTTGGTTCTCGGTTTTCAGGAGATAGAAAAAACACAGCTTTTGCTCGTTGGCGGAAAAGGGTTAAATTTAGGGGAATTATCAAAAATTGAAGAAATACAAGTACCAGAAGGATTTTGTGTCACAACAGTGGGATATCAAAAAGCCATCGAACAAAACGAAACGTATCATGCTTTGTTGGATCGACTAACAACGCTAAAAGTAGAAGATCGAGATCAAATTGGTGAAATCAGCAGGAAGATTCGACAAATCATTATGGAAGTAGAGATTCCTTCCGATGTTGTGAAAGAAGTTACTCACTATCTCTCCCAGCTTGGTGATGAACATGCTTATGCAGTGCGTTCTAGCGCGACTGCTGAAGATTTACCACATGCCTCTTTTGCTGGTCAACAAGACACCTATTTAAATATCATCGGCAAAGAAGCAATCATGCAGCATATCAGCAAATGTTGGGCTTCCTTATTTACGGATCGCGCGGTAATCTACCGTATGCAAAATGGATTTGACCACAGTCAAGTTTATTTATCCGTTATCATTCAAAAGATGGTTTTCCCACAGGCTACAGGGATTTTATTTACCGCTGATCCGATTACTTCTAACCGAAAGCTGCTATCAATCGATGCCAGTTTTGGACTTGGAGAAGCACTGGTCTCTGGCTTGGTATCTGCCGATTGTTATAAAGTACAGGAAGAGGAAATCGTCGATAAGATGATAGCAACCAAAAAATTGGCTATCTATGGACTAAAAGAAGGCGGAACAGAGACACAGCAGATCGATCCTGATCAGCAAAAGACTCAAACACTTACTGAACAACAAATTTTACAACTGGCACGCATCGGAAAACAGATCGAAACTTATTTTGGCTGTCCGCAAGATATCGAATGGTGTTTGGTTGATGATACATTTTATATTGTCCAGAGTCGTCCAATCACTACTTTATACCCCATCCCTGAAGTGAATGATCAAGAAAATCACGTCTATGTATCTGTTGGTCATCAACAAATGATGACCGACCCCTTGAAACCATTGGGAATGTCTTTATTCCAGTTAACATCTTTTGGACCCAGGTTTAAAGCTGGTGGAAGGTTATTTGTTGATGTCACACATCAACTTGCTTCACCTGTCAGTAGAAACATTTTATTAAATGCCATGGGACAACACGATCCGCTCATGAAAGATGCCCTTATGAACATCATTGAGCGTGGAGATTTTATAAAATCGTTATCAAATGATAATAAAGCACCGAGTCCCACCAAAGGCAATACAGATATGCTGGAACAAATCGAAAACAATCCATCAATCGTTTCTGATTTAATTAAGCGTAGTCAAACATCCATAGAAGAGTTAAAACAAAACATTCAAATGAAAACAGGATCAGATTTATTTGATTTTATTCTAGAAGATATTAAAGAATTAAAGAAGATTTTATTTGACCCACAAAGTTCAGCTGTATTTATGGCTGCTATGGATGCTTCAACATGGATCAATGAAAAAATGAACGAGTGGTTAGGTGAAAAAAACGTAGCAGATACGCTTTCTCAATCTGTACCAAACAATATTACTTCGGAAATGGGTCTGGCGCTATTGGATGTCGCAGATGTGATTCGTCCTCATCCAGAAGTAATTGATTATTTACAACATGTAAAAGATGATAACTTTTTGGATGAACTGGTTAAGTTTGATGGTGGACAGGAAACCCAAGACGCTATCTATGATTATCTCAGCAAATACGGAATGCGATGTACCGGAGAAATCGATATTACTAAAACTCGTTGGAGCGAAAAACCAACTACACTTGTCACCATGATTCTTAGTAATATTAAAAACTTTGAGCCTAATGCTAGCAATCAGAAATTTGAGCAAGGGCGACAGGAAGCTTTGAAAAAAGAACAAGAGTTATTAGATCGATTGAAGAAATTACCGGATGGTGAACAAAAAGCCAAAGAAACAAAACGAATGATCGACCTAATCCGGAATTTCATCGGTTATCGAGAATATCCAAAATACGGCATGGTTAATCGCTACTTCGTTTATAAGCAGGCTTTACTGAAAGAAGCCGAACAACTCGTACAAGCCAACGTTATTCATGAAAAAGAAGATATATACTATCTCACTTTTGAAGAACTTCACGAAGTCGTACGCACAAATAAACTGGATTACCAGATTATCAGCAAACGAAAAGACGAGTACAAATTATATGAAAAACTAACTCCACCACGTGTTATCACGTCTAGTGGTGAAATCATTGTAGGTGAGTACAAACGAGAAAATCTCCCAGCCGAAGCTATTATAGGTCTACCTGTTTCTTCCGGAGTTATAGAGGGACGAGCACGTGTCATCTTAAACATGGAAGATGCTGATTTAGAAGATGGAGATATATTAGTCACCTCCTTTACTGACCCTAGCTGGACACCATTATTTGTATCCATAAAAGGCCTGGTCACCGAAGTTGGTGGACTGATGACCCATGGAGCAGTTATCGCACGTGAATATGGCTTGCCAGCAGTTGTTGGTGTGGAAAATGCTACCAAACTGATAAAAGATGGGCAACGAATTCGCGTGCATGGAACAGAAGGTTATATCGAAATATTGTAATTTCCGATTACTACCAGATTTAATTAGTAGCACCGCTCCAGTGGATACCAGAGCGGTGTCTCACAATCTTTCCATTGGGACAAAAAATTGAAGCCAACTTTATCGGTGGTGCATACTTAAAAATGATAGTTACCGATCCAACTCCACTCAATACATCCATATGGCCGACTTTCCAAATGTGGAGATCGGCTTTTTTATATAAATTTGTGAATGCTATCACTTAAACTATAGGGTGCTTTTTTGGAGTAACGAAAAAGTCCAATTTCTCAATTTTAATACTGAGAAATTGGACTTTTTAATATTATAATTTCCTTAACATTGTAAATCCAAATTTTCCTGACGCTACCCCTTATAGTTCTTTAAGTAGGGCTTATGGTTTTTATTTATCTTCAAATAGCTACTAAACTGCCCCTCCGTTTGAAAGAGGGGCAGTTATCTATACTTTTCATTCTGTAACAGTTACTTCAATCGGCTCAGCTACAATATGCCATTCCTTCCCAAGCATTTGGAAAGTATGCATCGCAAATACATTCACTGTTCCGGGCTTCAATGCTTGAATGGTACTGCCTTCAATTTTCACTTTGTCTTCTCCGCTGTTCACAAAGATAGTAGTTGGAATATTCTCTCTTTTATCCTCGCGATAATTTACTTTGGATTTTATGTGTAAAGTCGCTGTTTTTCCTACTTTCAGGTTTATTTTTTTATTCGGGATTTCCAAACGAATCGGCGCATCCGTCAGCCACTGCATATAGTCCGTGATCGGTCCGACAACGCCGGCCTGCAAGGCTTCTCCAAACGGATTCTCGTCCCTAAACGTCCACGCATATTCAGAAATCCGCGCTGACGCATATATTGGATAAATTCCGGATACAGGCTACCGTAGCTTGCATTCAATGTCGCGTTCATGCTGGCGCCGTACTGCATCATCTGCTGAGCCTTCTTCAGCTTACTGTCTAGTGTGGAAGGAGGGCCAGCGGAGTAAAGATAGCCGGTTCCGACTTCACGGTTGAGACTGCGAACGTTTCTGATATGGTTGGCATCAAAGCTTTGAATTACTACGTTATCAATCATTCCAGCTTGCTCAATTTCCTGCATCACTTGCTTCTCGATGCCGCTCGCCTTAAGCTCGACAAGCAGAACCACATCTTTCCCCTTAAAATCATTCAAAAACTCTTCAAAGGTAGGTACCTTTTCACCTTGGAATTCGGGACTGAATTTGATACCGGCATCCAATGTGCGAATCTGTTCAAGCGTTAAATCCTTTACATAGCCCGTGCCGTTCGTTGTTCGATCCACATTATAGTCATGCATAATTACCAACTTTCCGTCCTTCGTCATCTGCACGTCCGTCTCAATCATATCCGCACCTAATTCATAAGCTTTTCGATAGGAAGCCATCGTATTTTCAGGCGCAAGGGAAGGTACGCCACGATGTGCCGCCACGACCGGGCGCTGCACAAGTGTATTTTCTGGATATTGCCCCAACGCTTCAATGGAGGCTTCAGGTTTCCCTGTCACAATGCCGTCCACTCCAAGATGAATGAGCGTATGGGCGGCTTGTACATCCTCTGCGCCGCTTCCCCAAACGGAAATTGCGCGGCTATGTAAATAATGGACCGCATCAGGGCTCAGATTTTTTGCGGCATTACCGCAACCATCGCATCGCTTTCATGAATGTCACGCACGAAAGCGGCCATATCATCCTTATTGAAGGATGACTTGGTGTAACGAAGGGCACCGCGAGCCGTTTTAATGAAGCCGCGCATTTCTTTCACGATGGCGGGATTGCTGGATAAAATTTGAAAATCCTGCGTCTGTGTTTCTTTCATGATATTCGCGAGACCTTCAATATCCGCATGTTCTTCCACCTGAACAACCGGAATGAATTTGCCTTTTATGTTTTCTAGAGCTTTTTCAATAGGAGCTCCGTCAACAACCCATTGCCCCTGCACGTTCCGCTTTGCCTGCAGGAGAACCGAAGATGCGCCTTCTTGTGCAACAGATTGCGAAATGATTGTAGGGGGATTCACGATATTCGTTTTCGCTTCTTTCGGAAGAAAAGCGTTCGTTTTCGCTAAAGGAGGAAGCGCATTCGGATATTCATTCACCTTTACATTATCAAATTGAACCGTCGTACCATTCGCTTGAAAGCCAACATCCCCGTTTGCCCATTTCCCGGCTTGATCTGTATCAATCACAAGCTGCCCATCGATGAACTGCTGAACACGATTGCCGCTTGCAATCACTTTGATATGATATGTCTTATTGAGAGCCATATTTTCCGGGTAAAAATTCGTTTCCGGCACGACCCACTGATTGCTTTCATTCCGAATGGCGAACTCCAGCCCGTTCATCGCCGTAGTGCCCCTACGCATAGCGGATTGATAATACGGATAAGAATTGGGCTGTACACGATACATCAACGAAGCCCATCTGCTGTCTTCCACCGCGCTTTGAAACGTCATATCCGCTTCAAAAACGTAATTCCCTGATTGATCTCCTAAAGGAATCACTACTCTGGCAGGGGCGGTAGAAGAAGGAGAAGATAATACTAGCTTGCCGTCTACGACCTTGGCATCTCCCTGTACAAGCTTCCAGCCGGCAGGCAGTAACCCGTTGGCGATTTGGTCAAAATTCTCCTGTGTGAGAGTTTGCTCCGCGGCATGAACCTTGGTTGAACTGTCAACCGGAGCCATCCATATACTTCCGAAAATACTTGCCGATACTAAAACAGTTGCAAATTTTTTTGAATTTCCCGTGAATTTCGATGTCATCACTAGTCTCCTTTTTATTTAGTAGAAACATTGTGACTGATTGGCGGGTGTTCTTCTGTATTTCTAATAGATAGAGTGAGAAGAAATATATACGTTTCCTATGAAAATATTACCAGATGAAGTTAAATATGGGATTAATGTTTTGCAAAGATATTGTAAAGATAGGACATGAGACTGAGATGTAGCTTTGGAATAAAGTTTGATTAAAAACTTCTTACAAATCCGCTTTCTATGGTAAACAAAAAGCATCCATTTTGAAAAAAGATTGATCAAAATGGATGCTTTTCTAGTAGATTTAAGATTGGTTTTTATAAAAAAGATTGATCATTTTTTACTTATGTTGTTCAATAATAACGCTCTATAATTGAATAACTGATGGTTTTCTTACAGCAAGTTTACGAAGATTACAGTAAATTAGTAAAGTAAAGAAGAGAATATCCAAATTAACATTCTCTTCTTGAGGTTTACCCGTTTAAAAAGAAGGTAAGTTATCTAAGTTATTTTCTTTAATACCATCAGGTTCACTACGTATAATATCCCTGCCATACTTATGAAATACGTTCACATGAGCTAACTTCCTGATTTTGCTTCATCAAGAGCAGTAATGTAATCTAATTCTCTTCCACTACTTGTTTTAAAAGCAATAATATCATCCTCATCATTTTTACGAACTGCAACAATTTGTTCTACTCCTGAATCGACTTCCTCAACTACTTCCAATTGAGCTTGATCTTCCCCTTGTTGTAAGTATTCATTATAAATTTTTTGAAAGTCTTTTTTATCCATAAAACCCACCTCCAAAACATTTTATTAGTATGTTCGGAAGCTATTAGTTTTATGTACTATAAGCCTTAACAAAATGAATTATTTTTACAGTTTTTCATACTTTCATTCCATAAATGCGAACCTATTCCAGCTTTTCAGCTCTTATTCAACATAGTGGCCCAATACATAAAGATCGAGCACAATTCTTGCTACAGAATTGCGCCCTTTAATTAAACAACATTGCTGGCGTTTTTAAATCTTGATAACATTTATAACATCATTATTTGTAATAACAGTTATGAAGAGAACTGAAACCTCATGATAAGCAAAGTTTCAGATACTAATAAAACAAACAAGAAGATTATATGAGGAGCAAGTGCAATTGTAAGAATTAACGCGACCAAAATAGTACACAAAATATTTGCTATATGGCAAACAACAAAAACTTTTGTCGGCCTTTGCCTGATGTTAATAAGAACATAATTTAAAAAGCAAGAAAAATGAGTGTAAGACCGGCACTCGTAAACCAAAGAGCATCGAGTATATACGATTTGTAAATTATCGGAGTTACTGCAATATGAATGATTCCAATAATAAAAATAGCGATAGTGACCGTTAGAATCGCTTTTCTCATGTAAATCCTCCTTGATTAATAACTTGAATATATACATATATAAGTATATGTTACTTTAGAAGTTGGTGATTCGACATATTGTCTTAATTTAGTTTTTATGTCATCTAGTGTGCAGAACCGCTTTTACAAACAGTTAAACTTAATTTTTTTCCTATTTATCTCACCACTTTTGATACTTTGTAAGTTTATTTATAATTCTTTACTCGTTAAAAATAGGAAACATCCTTGTGTTCATCCTGCTCTTTAGTTAAGTACATCTCTTCACAATCTCACACTTACATTAACATTAATATCCAGTTTTATTTAGAAGTGTTATTCTATTAAATGACCCGATTGTTGAATAAGCCTATTGCTGTATGTCAAAAATTTCGCGATAAGCGAATCATGTCACGGCAGCGTATCCCATCTTGTCTGGATAGTGTCTAATGAAAACATCCCTATCTACTCTATCAATTCTAAATCCACACTTTTGATAGAGAGCAAGCTGTCCTATTCCAGAATTACCAGTTCCAATTTCTATTGTTTTGTAACCTTGAGATTTGGCATTTTGGACTGCATGGTTACTAACTTCTTACCTATCCCCTGACCCTGATACTTCTCTGTGACAGCGACATTAACTGATTCGACTGTATCAGGTCTTGTAGGCAGGAGAACGTAAACCCCTATAAACTTTGTATACTATGCAAGTTTAATTTCACTTATATAATATACTGGCTCTAATTATTTCATAAAAATAATTCTTTCCAAATTTTAAGGTAACAAGAACCAGCTTTCGAAGCTGGTTCTTGTCTTTTTTAGAATTCACTTTGGGATGCTATCGTTCAGGATCTTTCAATAGAGACATATTTTTATGTTCATAGGCTCATAGGCTATCTATAAACTTTTCCAGATGCCTTTATAGTTGGACCAAAACTATCCGGAACAAAAACTAAATAATACTTATCACTCCACCAACTATCCTTAATAGTAATATACTTTGTTGTACTTCCGTTTACAGGAACCCTTATAGAACCCACTACTGGATCAGTAGAAAAGGGATCGTCTCTTTTTACCTTGATGGTGTAGTAACCATTCCTCCCAGGAGATGATGAAGTTACTTTTAAGTAAAGTTTACCTGATCCTTTAAAGATAAATCTTGATGATCCAGAGTAACCTGCATCAAATGAAACTGACCAATACCAAGGTAAAGAATATGTTGATAAAGAAGTAATTGACTGTGGTTGTGTTTCTGGAATTGTAATTATTTCTGCAGCAGAAACTTTTGTATCATGAAATGAAATTACTGTAAAACTACACATCAATCCTAATGTTATAGCAAACATTAGAATCTTTCGAACATATTTTTTCATGCGTTATTCCTCCCCACTATAGGTATATTTATACAAATCAGTATAATGTATGTTTTACCAAAGTTTTCCTATCACTTATTTCTTATAAAGCCTTTCAAATTAAATTATGTATATCCTATACATGTGAGGTTTACATAACGCCACTTATCAGTAGTCAATTTATCTAGAAACCTAGAAAAGTTCCTTCAGAAGATGAACTGTCCCCCGAATCGTGGACATTAAAAAAAGTCCATGATTCGAGGTTTTTGTGTATTACAAATGCTTACGTTTGCTATCCTTTACAGAAAAAACTGAATCAGTTTTTAAATGAACTTAGTAACAAATACTGAGTATAGATGAAGAAAAAAACGAGTGTAATATATTAGAATTTATATGCTACAATAATTGCATGCTATATGTGACAATGGTATCGTTTATTGGAACAATACGTAGTTTATTTATAAGTAAAATTATGAAACTAGTTCCATGTAGTTTATGTTGATATCAAAGAATATGCTTACTCCCCATGCCCATCAAGCTAAAATAAATCAATACCCCAAAACGATAAAATTGAGAAAATTTCATTTTTTTGTTTTGGGGTAATTCTGAATTCTTAACTTGATGGCAATGTGGCAGTACCCTAACTACAAGTATTTTCGATTATAGCTCCTTTATTTGCTTCGTAAGTTCTTTGAATCTTTTATCAAGTTCCATGTACGCTTCATCTTTAGGAGTTAAAAAGCTTAGTTTTCCTAAAACCTCTTGTCTTTCTGTTTCAAGCTTTAAACGTAATTCAGCGAGATTATCTCTTTTTTGAAATGTTTCTTTCAATTGCTTTTGTATGCTATTGTTTGAAAACACCAGTCTACTGTTAGTCGTTTTTTCAAGAAAGTACCGATCATGTGATACAACAAGCAGTGTACCATTATATTGTGCTAATGTATTTTCAAGCTGTTCACGTGAAGGTAAATCAAGATGATTTGTCGGCTCATCTAAAATAAGCACATCTTTTTCATCTAGTATATACGCCATTAGCTTGCACTTTACACGCTCACCCATACTCATGTGCTTGATTGGCTCTGTCCATTGAGAAGATTTAAATCCTAAATGATTCATTAAACTTTGTACTTTTCCTCTTTCTTCAAAAGTCTCTTTATAAAATAACTGTTCTGGTGTTTTTTCAAGTGGTAAATCAAATACTTCTTGTGTTAAATAACCAATGTTTGCAGATGGTGAAATCCATACTTCGCCTTCAAATGTTTCCTGTCCCATAATCACTTTCAATAATGTTGTTTTCCCGCAACCATTAGGACCCATTATTGAAATTTTCTCACCATGCTGAATTGTAAAATTAACTTTCTCAAATAATGTTCGTTCCTCAAAACATTTTTTTAATTGTTTCACTTCTAAAAAACGTTTTCCTACTTTTTTATTTGTTTCAATTGAAAACTCTACAACAGGGTCTGGTTTAACACGTTCTATCTTCGTTTTTTCAAGCTCTTTTTCAAGACGCTTTTGTTTCGACTTTACTTGCGCATCCATTCGCTTTGCCTTTACACGATAATATTCTTTAATGCCCTCTTTTTTTGTCGACTGTGCATGTGCTTTTTGTGACCATGATGATATTTCTTTCATTTGTGATTCTATACGTTCGATGTTTTTTTGTTGCTTTTCATATTCGCGCTGCTGAGCGAGTCTCTTTTGTTCTCGAACTTTCATATAACTCGTATAATTTCCTTGATGCTCAATTAGTTTTGTATCTTCTATCGACCAAATTCTCGTTGCAACAGCATCTAAGAAATATCGATCATGTGATACAACAATGATTGTTCCACTTTTGCTTTTTATCTGTTCAATGAGCAATTCTGTACTCTGCTCATCTAAATGATTCGTTGGTTCATCTAACATTAGAAGGTTTGTACCTTGCGCAAATCCTTTTGCAAGTCGGATTTTAAGCTTTTCTCCACCACTTAACTTATGAAAATCGTTTGTTGGTACTCCCCATTTTGAAAGAAGTTCAGCTTCTATCGCTGTTACTTCATTAGATATATATGCCTCTTTTTCTTGTTCAACATATGCCATTGTTACGTTCATCTGTTGCCATTGAAGTTTCCCTTTTGTTGGTTCTATTTCTCCATTTATCAACTGTAACAAAGTGGATTTTCCAGCACCATTTTTTCCAATTACTCCAATGATATCTCCCTGTTTCACTGTAGTATTAATTTGTTCAAACAGAGTATTTTCCATTATTTCCAAACAAACATCTTGTATTTTTAAAAGTTCCTTCATGCCATCTATTCCTCTCTTTAAAAGGAGAATAAAAAAATCCTCCCAATTAAATTTGGCAGGATTAGTCGTTTAAATTATTTATACCCAAATAAGCTATTTTATTAAATAGCTTTACTTCCTTATGAAAAATGGGTAGACTAATCCTATTTTTTATAATTTGAAATATCCAATTTCAACATTTAAAAATAAGATTAGTTAATCATCGTCCACCCATCATCCTTTCTGTCATTAGTATTAATATTGTAGCATGGTAAAGTTGTATTAATAAATGAGAAAAAAGATTGGTTTTAGAGAAAAGGCGTAAATTCTTCATTTTTGGGTTATTTTCATATCTTAGCTTGATGGGCATGAGGCGATAAATAAAGTCGTACTGTTTATAAAAAAGATGTAGCGTTTATAAGTTATCAAGACCTAAATTAAAAAAAGATAGATAAATTAAAGGACATTACATATTAGTCATATAAAATATGTAATGTCCTTTCTTATTCCACTAACGCGCCCGTTTATTTAACATTTGTATCACATCATATAGTGAGTAAAGAAGATTTCTTTTCAATCACAGCTTTTATTGTTGAAACACTTTGTTCGGTTGATTGATTTGTTGTGTCAATAATATTGGATTCATAGATACCCAAATTGTTAAATTGCTCCCACATTTTTTCTACCAATTCAATGTTGGCATCTTCGTCCAATTTGGTACGATTGATTGCTCGTTTCATTGTTTCTTCTTTAGTCGCTCTTAAGATAATGTAATGTACTTCATAATTATCTTGTACGACTTTTAACCACGACTTTAAGAACCAAGGACCAACAATTCCATCTATAATCACATCGTACCCACCACGTGCAAAACATTTTGCAGCTTCCAAAAAAGCTTCAATAACAATTAAGTTTTGTTCTTGTGATTCTGGTAAAAATGGAGGTATTGCCCCCTTTTGAATATAGTGATAAAAATCATCCGTGTGCATATGTACCGACTTTGATAAATTAGACTCTTTAGCAACAATAGATGCCGTTGTACTTTTACCAGTCCCTGGTGAACCAGTAATTATAATAATTCTGCCTTGTTTCATAAATATTCTCCTCATTTCTATTATTCTTCTTTTCACATTGATACATTTTCTATTTCGGGACGCTACCCTAATAGGCCATATTCAATTAAATGGCCCAATTGTTGATTTATAATAAATTTTGATAATTTACAAAAAAGATTGATAATTTAAAACGAAGTTTGATAAAACCCTGTATAATAGGGTTTTTCTTTTGACCCTTTAACTTCATCTGGAATGTTCAATTAAAGGGCTAGTTTGTAGAGGATTTTAACAGGTTTTTTTAGAGTTATTATTTAAATAAGGATTTTGAAGTCTTTTGGTGAATATTAAATGTTAATCTAAAAGATGGAGGTTGTTGTGATGTTGAAACTGTTTCAATATAACTGGCAAGTTCGTGATGATTGGTTTACATTGTGCGAAGACATACCGGATGAAGAACTATTAAAGAAACGGGTCGGTGGGTTCGGCAGTATCCTACATACCCTATTTCACATTGTAGATGTGGAATATATGTGGATCTTAGGTTTGCGAGGTGAACCAGTGCCTGAGGAGCCATTGTTTGAAGATTATGCTAGCTTACAAAAAGTGAAAAATCTTTCAGCTCAATACCACGAGAAAGTGAAGCCATTTGTGACATCTTGGACAAATGAAATGGATTCTCGGAAACTTTCAGAAACTGATTTCAATGAAGAACCGATTAGCTCTAGAGACGCACCAATCAGGCGCCGAGTCATTGAATGTACACACGGAGAGATCATACGTCATGTCATTGTCCACGAAATCCACCATATCGGCCAGTTATCTATATGGGCACGTGAAATAGGAAACGAGCCAGTTTCCGCAAATCTGAGAGGAAGAGGGCTATTCGATAATTAGACTGCCTTTGCCAATTTCACAATCGGGCGCTTTAATGGCACAAGGATCAAGAAATGATCAAACTTATTTATAAACGAATGGTTTAATTGAATATATTTAAAGCGTGTTTTGATCAATCTTTTTTTCAAAACACGCTTTTTCTATTTACTATTTTATCAAGGTTTATAGAGTTAATTTAATCAAACTTTTTTTCAAAGCTATATCAACTAGAGAAGAAATTAGTGTTCCAAAAAACAAAAAAATAAGCTGAATTCCTCATAAGTATCGGTACTACCGCATACCTATCAAGCTAAGATAATTTTGTATCCATTTTTAAATTTAACAACATTTGTTTTATAATTTACAAATAGGAGAGTAACCTCTATTATTGTTCCTCTATTCACTTCACTTTCAATACATATTTTGCCTTGATGCATTTCAATAATTTTGTAACAAATCATTAATCCTAAGCCGATCCCCTCCTCTTTAATGCTATAAAATGGTTCTCCAAGGTATGGTATACGTTCTTGAGGAATCCCACATCCTTGATCAATAAATCGAATATTGATTTGATTATGATCAGCTCTATCAATTTGAATGACAATTTCTCCTCCCGTTGGCATAGATTCAATGGCATTTTTTAAGATATTAATGAATACTTGTTTTAATTGATTCCCTTCACAATGTATCATTGGAATATTAGACATAACTTCTGTCTTCATTTGTACATTATTCATGAGTGCTTGGGGCTCTAGTAGCATGACAACTTGATTTATTAACGTACTTATATCATTAGGCTGAATTTTTACTGCTTGAGGTTTGGCGATTGCCATAAATTCATTCGTAATGCTTTCAATTCGATCAATTTCTGATGATACTATATCTATATATGGATGATTATTTTCATTTTCCGTTGTTTTTAATAATTGCATAAATCCTTTCATTGCAGTTAAAGGGTTTCTAATTTCATGAGCTATTGCTGCAGCTAATTGACCTACAACAGCAAGTTTTTCGGATTTTCTTAATAATTCTTCCGTCTTTATTCGTTCGGTAATATCTCGAGAAATACTTAAGAAAACTTCTTTTCCATTCAACTTGAATACACGAATACTAAACTCTGACACTATTTTCTTTCCTGTATGAAAAACATATTCATCTTGCAAAGTAAAAGAATTTTCTCCATCTTTAATTTTTTCTATCAGTCTTCTTAAAAGGGGAGAATCCTGAGAAGCAATATCAAAAAATGGAGTACTAAGAATTTCATCCCTGCTTAAATTAAACCTTTCACACCCAATTGCGTTTACTTCAATGATTCGAGCGGGGATTCGATTTTTATCCAATTCTACTACGTATACCGCATCCGCTGCCTGTTCAAATAGTACACGATATTTCAATTCACTTTCTTGCAATTGTTGATATAATTGATGTCGTTCTTTTTCTGCTTGTTTTCTTTCAGAAATGTCCCTACATATTGCAGAGAGAGCCATTATATTCCCTCTCAAATCTAGAATAGGTGAAATCGTTATACTTACATCAATTAAATCCCCATTTTTTCGTTGTCTAATGGTCTCTAATCGAGTAATTGTAGATTTTCCAGACAGAATATTTTGAATGATTTCTATCGATTCATCCATTAAGAAATCAGGTACACAAGGTACTTTTTTACCGATAGCTTCTTGTATTGGCCAACCAAATATCGTTTCAAAAGCTTTATTCGCTTGTAAAATATGCCCTTCTCGATCAGTGATAACAATCGCATCTATGTTGTTATTTACAAATGACTCCAGTAATTCTTTAGTCGTTTTTAATTCACACTCCACTTTTTTCTCTCTGTAATATCAATTGCAGAACCAACAACTTCAATAACTTTTCCATTTCGCTTAATTGGCCTAAGTGCGATTAGAGCAATGGTTTCATTATCTGGCCAAGGAATTTCAAATATAACTTCATTTCCCTCCCATGCTTGTACATAATACTTCAGTAATTGAGGAACGAGATGGGGAGGAATAATGGAAGAATCGATAGTACGTAAACTTTTTCCTACCACTTGTTCAGAATGAAATCCATTTTGATAATAAAATTGCCCATCACACATCGTATGTATAAAGTGCGTATCTACTTTAATAAATTTAAAAATTCCTCCTTGCAGTTCATGGACAGTATCTTTAAGTTCTTGCTTCGATCCTTTTAATTTTTGATTCGTTCTAAATAACTCTTGTGTTAAGGAATATAATTTTTGATAAGCTTCCATCAGAAAAAGTCCGCTTAACAGACCCATACTTGTAAATAATAAGTTTTGAATGTGAAGCATTTTAGATATTACAGTCGGAATGAAGAATTCGCCTACCAATCGAATCATAGCCATATAACAAATTAGATAAAGGAAGCTAGCTTTAAATGGATGTAAGTTTTTGAAATATGTTTTAAAAATAGTAAATATAATGCCTATTCCTAATAATGCGACGACATATGGTACATAATATCCATCCATATACATAACACGCATGATAAAAATACTAAGTACCGTAATCCAACCGGCAGTACGACCAAAGTAAACAAACGAAAAAATGAGAGGAACAGCTCGAAGATCATAGTAAAATCCCATGTATTTAAAAGAAAAAGTCATCAAAATAACAGCAATGATTGCCCCATATATTTTTTCCATGAACTGGTTGGATTTCATTACAAACACTTGGATGAATATAATTGAACTAACTAGGAATACAAAAATAAAAAGATTAATAAAAAGTCTTTGATAAACATATATTGTCCCTCCTTATATCAAACAAATTCGACAGAAAAGGAGAAAATCCTACAAATAATATTATAGAAATAGAGGGACAGTTCCATTTTGCTAATTCTATATAGGGGTAGCCTCTTGGATCTTTTATTATAGGAAGCGCGAATTTAAGAGAAGTAGGTTGTCCAGTTGAAAATGTACCTTATCTTTTTTATATTTTTTAGGCGCAATCCTTATTAGAGGATTGCGCCCGTTTGTTAAAGATCGATTAACTTATTTTAGCTGGTTATTTATTTCAGAACATTAAAGAAGCGTCTTTATAAGGTATAACGTCAGGAATTTCCGAATTTATAATATTAAAACTTTTTTCAAAAAAGAGCCAAAAGATTAATCATATAGTTATTTAACTAATGCTGCTCTCAAATTAACACCATATTCCAAATATCCCTTTAAACAGGTCAACATATAAACCCAACCCTCTTTATTATCAATCAATTGACTTATTAACTCATTATCATTTTCTTTAAAACCTTCTTCGTTAACTTCAATAATTGTACTCGAGTTATCCAATTCTTTTAGCGTAATTGTAACAATATGTCCTTCCGCCCATTGGTACACAATTTTCTTATTTATCTCGACTTCCATTATTTCTATATCCATTTGAGCATCATATTCATCATATCTCAATGTAACCGTCTTGCCTTGTTCCCATCTTTCAGAACTCGACGAGAACCAAAAAATTCCTGATTTTTGAAGGATCTACAAATGCTTCAAATACTTCATTAGCTGGCTTTAATATTTTCATTTTTGTAAGGTTGTTCATAATAAATCAACTCTCTTTCTGTTTATTCACGATCCATCATCTTATTGTCTAGGTTCTCAAGTACAAACGGCCAAGCATGTTCGGCTTGATTCCTTGACTCCTCATCTGGAAACCCTGCTTGAGTAAGATGTAGCTTTGTGCCATGTCCGTGAGGTTCAAGCTTAACTGTGACAACTGTTTCAGCTCCTTTTGTTCCTTCAGCGCCCGTAACCCATGTCAATTCTACGAGATGGTTTTGCTCAAGTCTTAAAAATCGTCCGTAATGGGGATGACGCTGTGCCTCACTATGTACATCAAATTTGTAGATTGTCTCAAAGAAAAAGACTTCATTGACCTCTGCCTTCATTAGTACTGACCCAGGTGCTGCAAACCAGTGGTCAATCTGCTCTGTCCACCCTTTGAACAGCGCTTCCGGCGAAGAATTCATTAATCGTTCAACTGTTAGATTAAACTGTCTCGATGAGAGGTCAGGTATCGTAATCGGATTTTTCATTTAAACATATCTCCTTTCGGAAAATAGTGGTGTTTAGTTTGTTACAACAATACTGTGATTGGTTTTGGTGTAAAGAGATTTCATGTTTTGAAAAAGCTTTTAAATTGCTTAAAATAGCTGGCCATCTATTGTTTAGTCCTCAAACGTATCGTCTTTATTCACGATGTCCGCAGGTGCCCTTTAATAGGAGATTGTTCTACGACACCTATGCTACACGGATATTACAGATATACCATCTTTAGTTATATATTAAATTCACTATAATTGTTTAGTTACCATTACATACTTCTCATGCCATTTTTCCCATTCACCTTTTGGAAAGTCCATATATTGACCGTCCAGTACTGTACTGAACATATCTAGACATACATGCCATCCAGCTAAATCTTTTGAAGTATGATCACTCAAGGTAGGAATATATTCTTTTAATACTAATAAACAACCATCATCTTTTGGAAATAACTCGAATCGAACCCAACCTTCTCCCCATTCGTATTGCAAATATTCCAGTTCTTTGAAATCTATAATCGAAATATCAATAGATTTCCCCGTCCCGTCGTTCATATTGAACTTAATTATTCCGCCTTTTCGAAGGTCTACAACTTGTAAGTTTGGCATCCATTTTTCCAATTGCCCATTTTCAGTTAATGTGGCCCAAACCTTTTCAACTGAATGATGTAGTGGTCGATTATATGTGGCTACATATCCATCCTCAAACTTCTCTACAACTGCTAGCATACATTACTCCTCCTCATCTAATAATTGTTCTAGCATATCTAACTTGTCTGACCAGTACTTTCGATAAGGTTCTAACCAGTTATCAATTTCTGCAAGGGGCTCCGCATTCAAATGGTAAATATTTTTTTGGGAATCCTTAATGATTATCACTAGCCCAGCCTCCCTTAATTTTCGAAGGTGTTTAGAAACTCCTGGCTGGCTTAATTGTGTACACTCAACTAATTCCCCAACAGACCTTGGTCGTTTTCTGAGAAAATCTATAATTTTTCTACGGTTTTCCTCAGCTATTACTTCAAACAAACTTGTGGTGTAATTTTTCTCGCCCATATTCATCACATTCCTATACATTTTATAACCACCCAGTTATATTACCGAATGGAAATGAATGAGTCAAATTAATTGATTATAATCCAATTAAATCGCACCAGTTATTCCACAATGTTTTCCCCTAAATTTGTCATAACTATTTTAATCAGTTGCTGTTTTTGTTTTAATTGGGTAGTTCTTACCCATTATTAATTAATGAACGATAACTCCTATTTTAATGTGTAAAAATTACATATTAAAATAGGAGTAAATCCGGAGAAAATCAACTAACTTTGCATAACGTATAAACTTTAATACTTTTAGTATTTACAATTATAGGATGGGATTTTCCTAATACATCAGACAATTCCAATATACCGTTATTTAGGTGCCTAATATTAGTAGACATAAAATTTACCCTTACCACATCTCCACGAATACTTTTTGCACACAGTATCATTTCATTCCCTCCAATACCATAATTATCAACTAAATTCTAACTGCTTTGAAATTAGTTGATAATTTTATTTTATCACTCCTCTTTTGTTGATGCTTTTCAAAAAATAGTTTGAATCATATCTAATTAAGAATTTAACTCTAAATATAATAGTCCATCATTATTTTAATAACTTACTTATTAATTAAACAAAATTAGATTCTACTAATTAATTATTAAAAAACAGATTATAAAAGAACCCTGTAAGAATAAACGGTTTTTACAGGGTTCTTTTATAATCTGTTTTTTCTTTTCTCTTATACAGAATAAATTTCTTTAATCTAGTAATTTGAATTCTGTTCGTCTTGAGGAGAACAAATAAACATATATTGATTGTTTCTTTTAAAAACTCACTATAAAGGAGAATTCATTGTAATTTTGTATATCATAATTATATTATGTAAATTGAATTCCTAACTCTAACTTATAGGTGATAATGTTGTTTTAGAATAAAGTTAATTCATCTTGTTATAGGATTGTTTGAATTTCTCAAATACTTTTTTGTCGCTAAATCATCATTATGCGAATTGAGAATTTTTTTAATACTTCATCAAAGTCAGATATATGTTTACTAATATTCACGTGATGGAAATCAATTCACCCATTCAATATTTATTTAATTTCTTCCGCTAACTCTAAAATAAGCCCTTATGGTCCACGAACGTAGCATAATTTATAAGCGTTTTCGTAGTTTTGTATCTCACCAAAAAGTTCTGCTCCGTTAGTTGTAACTTTAAAATAAAGTTTGATTAAAAATATCGTGTTAACCCGTATTCTACGGTAAATAAAAAGAATCCATTTTGAAAAAGATTGATCAAAATGGATTCTTCTCCAGCAGATTTAAGTTTGGTTTTTATAAAAAAGTTTGATCATTTCTACCTATGTTGTTCAACAATCGCGCCCTTTAATGGAATAACGAAAATTAGAACAACAGATATGAATCAGCTTATTTTTTCTGGAACTAACGCACCCGTTAGCTGAATAAGGAAAAATGACTTTAGTAACTAATTTTGAACTTTCTCCTATAATTTCTAGTATAGAAACGGAATAATTCGCCAAGTCTTGGACTGATATTGTTTATATTGTTCACCAAATAGTGTAACAAGAGTTCTCTCTTCAATTTTTATACGATACGAATACGCAAGGAAAAATAAAAAGATATTTATGATAATGGCAATGAACGAAGATGAAGATATAGCAAACCCTAAAAAGGTCAGAAAAGAACCTAAATAACCAGGATGGCGAATATATTTATACAGACCGCTTTGAATTAACTTATGTTCCCCCTGCATTCCGACGTTCCTACTGTAAAATCGCCCTAATGTTTTCATTGAAGAAAATCTAATCCATACACCAATTAGCCCGACAATAACACCAAAAACAGAAATGAATTAACCTTATTTATTGTAAAGAAATATATAATCTCTGGAATGGTTAACATCAAGGCTAAAACTACTCCGATAAAAAAACTAGAACCACGATTTTGTTTTTCTTCTTTAACAGGTGAACTTCTATAAAATTCTAATAATAAGTACAGAAAAATAGGCAAATATGCTATAAAAAACATAATTCTTTCTCCTTTCAATAAAAGTATCTAATGATTAACTCATTTATTTTTATCAATGAGGTCACGCAATTTGGATGACCCTAAGATAATATCAACACAGGTTCTTTTATCAATCTTTATTACAAATTATCTATCTTTATTATAAATAATCGGACTTTATTTTAAATCTACATTAGTTGCATAAGAAAAAGCGATCCTTCATTAAGAAGAATCGCTTCCATTAGTACATAACTTTCTCCTCATTAATCCTCAATTTCAATTCCAGCTTGTTTAAATGGTTCTAATACTTTTGGATAACACAGTGAAATATATTCCACTGTTTTTAAATTTTTTATATTCTGAAATCCTTCAACAGATATTACATCAAATAAACTGTCTTCGCCATCCCAATCTGGCTTTAGGATATGATAAATTTCATTCCCCCCATCAAAGCAAAGGGATTCAATCTTTTCCAAATCACTTATTTCCAAAGTTAACTCTTCTAAATAATCTCTGATTTCAACAATTGGTCCAGCTCCAGAATACCAATCGAAATTATTCGTATACTTATCTATTAAGTCTGTTAATTCTTTTAGAAATAGTGGCTCTTTATCTAATAAAGCTTCAATTACCACTAATTTAAAATTAAAATCTTTAAACATCTCACTCTTTCCCATTTTAACTACCTCCAATATTATCTCTGTCCTAGGCTTTTAATCTAATCTGCACTATTAGTATTATAGCGAATATGGAAAAAATTAGCATTATTCACAATAACCTTATTTAACTAATCTGCCCCGTTCGTGGAATAAGAAAAGAATTCATCTATTCAGTTGTCAATGTTCTTTTTTATCTTAATACACTATTTGGATTTCAAATAAAAAACAATAGTTACAAAAGAATATACTCACATCAATGAGTACATTAATTCAATACAAATTAAGCAATTTTAAAGAGCCTTGCTACAATATACATGTAGCAAGGCTCTTATAAAAATTAAATCACTTTATTATAAATTTAAATATACACTCTCATCAAAATTAACAAAATAATGATTTTCCCTCTATGAAACTGCCCCCATAGTCGCAATGAGATTTTGTCCATGTAAAATATCAATTCGATAGAAGCCAGTACGATAGTTTCGTCTTATTTCCGTGGCACGAGCAACTAGTTTATCTCCTAATTTAGCCGATTCAATAAATTGAATGGTTGTTGAAAGACCTAGTGATGTCTTTCCATAAGCGTTACAAGCTACAGAAAAGGCATGTGATCCGCTAAAGCATAACTAACCGCTCCATGAACAGTTTCATGAGCATTTAACATATAGCTTTGTACCACTAAAGTTGCTTCTGCAAAGCCTACTTTAAATTCTGTTGGTGTAGCATAAGAATAATTAAAATCTATTTTCTTTTGAATATACCCTATAAAATAAAACAGACTATATATCTTTAGATTTCGTATGAATATTTAATTCAGAATTCCAAAACCAGTGTTTTAACAAATATCTAAATCATCTTTTACTTTTAGAAAGTCTACTACAAAATACCCATTATATCTTTTTGCAGTACTCCCTTTTTCCTCACCACTTGGGGCAACTATCCATCTATGGAAACACAGTCAAAATCATAAAGCTTTGTTCAAACCTATATATAAATTTTCTTATACAAGTATGTCTTTGTTCTGTAAATTTAAGTGTATCTACAAATTCTCTAAGTACTTTTCTAATGAAATGATTATGACAATACAAATATAAAAAGGTAAGTTAAAGTTAAAATTAAATGCTACCCTATATAACAAAAAAACAGCACTTTTTTATTAACTCTTTATAAATTAAATAAATATTCTAGTTCAACCAAAATTCCATACCTGCCCAATAAACAAAATCACTGTATTCATTATCTGCTTTTATTTTTCTTTGAGAATATAATAAGGCTTCATCTAAAGTTGTTTTATTCGATTTAATCTCTTCTAACATATTCTCTACAATAGAAATTGTTGACTTTGTTGGAACATCCCACTTACAAGATACAATATTCCCTTCAAAGTTCTCTAATAAATTCGTCCAAGTTCCAGAAGAATTCTCAGGATTTATATGATAAGGAGAGCTGCCCCTACAACTGATTAAAATAAAATTATTTATTTCTTTCATGCTACTTAAAATATCATCTAATTGTAATAGTTTATTTCTACCTTGAACTCCTATTGCTCCGTCAACTAAAGTAGAATTCGGATCAGCAACTCCATGCCCATATAAAACCACTGTATTATTAGAAGGTTCTTGTGCTAAATGACATAATTCAGTAACATCATCCGATTCATTCTCTATGATAATCATATTTTGATTAGTATAAGTTTTTAACCACTCATTTATTAAGTTTAAAGATGTATCTGTAGGCTTACCGTATACTCTATTTAAAACATTGAAAAACTCTATATTTGTATCTTTTTTATTCAAAATAACTTCATAATCAATGATATTTATTATTGAGTCTACTTTATCTATCAAACATGTTCCATCATATTCTGATATTAACATCGGATAGAGACCCATTTTAAAGTCTGACATTACATATACCTTTTTTACATCATTATTAGAAACATATTGAATTAAATCTTTTGCTATTAATTCCGATATTTGCAAGACTATATTCTTTAAATGTTTATTCGGATTATTTATTTGAATTAAATTACTAAATGAATATAATAATTGTTCTACTAAATCAATTTCATTAGTTATAAAATCAGATTTTATTATTAAATCTGATTTTGTAATTGTTAAGGTTAAAACAGAAAGAGGTGTTAGAATTACTTGATAAAATATTTCATTTTCCTCTAATGAATTCTTTATATCATTTAGGTCTATATCCCTAAATTTAGATAACCTTTTATAATATGGGTGTATTTTTTTTAATGCTAATGTTAATTCCTCAATTTCTTTAGCCTTTTTTAATAATAAGTCATCCATAGGATTATTTTCTTTAAGTAAATTTTTATATTCCTCTTTTAAAATACTTAAATTTTTTTCTAATTGAATCGATTTTGATGTGAGATTCTTATTACTATTGAACCTTTTTTGTTCAATAATGGATAATGGAGATAACTTAGGAATAATCTTTAATAATTTTTCTTCTAGAATGTTTCTGTGTTCCTCTGAAATATCATTAGTAGAATAAAGTCGGCTACAAATTTGTACATAAAATCTGTAAATTTCATTAGAAAATTCTGCTAGACCCGCTCTTTCTTCTTTATGGTCTATATCTCTTAATTTTTCAATATCTAATATAGAAACTTCTAAAAATTCTATCGCTTGTTTCATTCTTTTTTGATAGTAATAAAATTCCGCCCAATTATATAAAACTCTATATCGAATATCCATTCTATTAGACAAATTATTAATTATCTTTTCACTAAACTTTTCTATTAAAGATATGGCCTTTAAATTTAAATTTTGTTTTATATATACACCAATCAAATTTGTTATTTTAATAGCCCAATACATATCTTGCTTCTCTAAAGATGATACTTCTTTTTCAAGAATCTCGATACTTTCATCTGAAATATCACCAATAAGAGTTAATGTTTCTTTTAATAAACTATTATATTCGCTAATCGACTCTGAGAATAATTTCAAGATTTCTTTATCTTCATCCTCAATAAGTTTTTTGTTATCAGAAATAAACCTTGATACTAAATTGATACCTTCTTCAAAAATAGGATAAAACTCATTAATATTATTATTAATATTAAATTTAATTGCAGATATTAAACAAAGACTTCCCTCAACAATTCTACCAATTCTATATTGAGAGTTAGCCCATGCTATTAACCCTAAATATATACTTAAATATTTATATTCACCTGTCAAACTCGAAGAGTACTCAAACAGACTAATCGCAATATCATTAGCTTTTTGATTTTCACCTTTAAGAGAAAGAATGATTGATAAATAATATCTACACCATAACTTAGAATCCACATCATTAAATATTTCAGGTATACTAAGAGTCACCTTGACAAAATCTTCTAGACTATCATGATAATCTTCTATATTTACCTTACCCGATTTTATACGTCTTAACAATTTAATTTGTACAGCTTGCATTAAATGTTTATGTTCTTCATTAATATCAAAGTAATCAAGTTCGGTTTTTTCAACTAAATTTATATATGATTTATTAAATGAATGTTTTAAATCTACTTTGTTCAATATTTCAACAACTTCTACTAAACCCTTAGAAACACTTTTTTCTCCAAGATGAATCATTTTGAGATTCATCAATAAAATTTTTCCAAATAAGATACCCATTTTTCATATCTGAAAGAATTGGTATACTTTCTAAAATAACTCTCATTCTCTCTTTGATTAAATATAATTTATGATCATCTTTTTTAAATACTTTTAATTTCCCCAATGCTTTTGATGCTTTTATAGTATCCTTTAATATATCTAATTTAAATTTTGTAATTTCTTGAATTCTAGGTTCTTCTAAAGTAATATTAGCATCTCGTAATATTGAGTATGCGGTATAATAACTATCTTTATATTCCAACAAAAATGTTGCTAATCTACATCTAGCTTCATTAACTAGTACATTATTTTCATAATCGCTCATAATATACGCAATGGCGGCATTCTCGGATGGAGGATTACATATTAAATCGTTAATTCTTGCGACTAATTCATAATAGTCTCGCTGTTCTTTTACAAGAACTTTTAATTCTCTAAATATTTTAGCGGCTTCTTGATTTTCTCCCACTCTTGATAAATAAGTTGCATAAAATTCCAGTACAGCAGGATTTTTAGGATCTATTTTACGTGCGATTTCAATCCACTTTTTCTTAGTATCTAGATCACTATTCATATTAGATGCTAAAATAGCCTGAAGTAAACCATCTAAATATTTATCATTTTCATATAATTCATTTAGGATCGGTTTAGCCTTATCGTTATTTCCCTGCTGAATATATAAATTAGCTAATGTTAGTTTCTCTTCATTCCTAAGGTTTGTATAATTTTCCGCTAAAATAATTATTGCCTCAGTATAAGAGCCATGTTGTATATATGACAAAACTTTCAAGTAATTATATGTACTACTATCGAAATCACTTTTATGCTTATCTATAATTTTTAAGATTTCCTGTAAAGAAGTTATTGGGATTTGGTCTATAATATTTCTCTGAAGATTCTCGTATTTATCTGTTTGTCCACTCATTTCAATATGGGTGATAGAGAAGTTTTTTGCATACTCAGCTATTCTTAAAAATTCATCTTTAACTTTCTGGTTAACAGATATATTCAAGAAAATACCGCTTAATTTTTTTTGAAATCCACCATATATCTCCTCTAAATTTTCTATATAGTAATTCCAGTTTTCGGACTCCAAATGATGCACTTTAGACTGATAACCATTAAACTCTCCTTTTATAATTGATTTCGTTTTCGAATAATTTATAAGTTTCTCTCCACCTATTATGAAAATAAAGTCATTTTCATTTAACTTTTCACTGAACTCTTTGATATAAGAAAAATTTTTAACTGGTAAATCTACAATTTCTATTTTAGAAACTTTACTATCCATACTATCTTCTGCATTTTTTGTTTGATTTATTAAACCCTCTATATCTATGCTTGAATAATTAATTACATATAAATTTTCTTTAGGCATATCTTCAATGATTTTTAATAAAATAAATGAACTTTGCTTAACATTACCTGATGTATCTAAATTAACTAAAAAAGAATCTATTTTCTCCATATTGAACCTCCTAATAAAATAAAAACAGATGGCATACTAAATTATACCATCTATTTTAAAATATTTATTATTTTAACTATTAACTACACACGCAATATTATTAGGAATTACCTTCTTATATTTATTCTGAGCAGTCTAGATATCATTAAACAAAAACAATATTCATTCATTTTACTGTCTTATAAAGTTGAAAATACCATTTCAAATAAAACAAAAGACTCTAACATATTAATTATGATTAATATGTTAGAGTCTTTATTTTTAAAGGTTTTTAAAATTTAAGTCTTGATAACTTGGTGACATTGGTTATTTACGAAAACAAACTTTTATATTTCATCGTTAGTATATCAAATTTAAGTTCCCTTATATTGACTTAATAATATTTTTGATTTTAAGTTCTTTCATTAGCATCTCAATATAATCTGAGTACTTCTTATTATCCATAATTACAATTAATTTATCTTTTGCTCTAGTTGTAGCAACATAATGTTCATTAGTATCTCTATTATAGTGTACATTGTAATCACTTGCAGTAATAATGACTTGATTAAATTCTAACCCTTTTGCAGAATGTACAGTAAATATTTTATGTAAATATTCATTTGTATCAAAAGCTATGTCAAATTCATTCGTCATCATTACTTCTGTAAATGCTGTAATTTCTCTAGTATCTAAAGTAATTTCTAATTTAGCAAATAAATTAATTAATACCTGATTAATTAGTACCTGATTAATATCAGGAACAAGTAATTCATTAATTATTTTTTGTATCTCCTTAATTTCTCGTGAGCTTAGATTACCTACAATTTCAGCAGCTAAATCATATATTGAATATCTATCATTTTTAACATATTTAATTACCTCTTTTAAAAGAGTTGCATTTGGAGTTGCCCTATCTAATGGAGTTTGGGGAATAAAAATAAAATTAAACCCTTCTTCATTTAGTTCTTTCATTATTTCAACGGCTTGATTACGTCTCCGGACTAAAATCACTAATTCCTCATCTATGTTTAATACCTGCTTTGCTTCTGTTAACTTTAATAAAATATCTGAAATTGGCATATCATCTGCTATACTGATTACATTTTGAACCTCATTTTGTTCTTTAATTAAACTTCTAGTTTCTTCATTAAATAAATTAGAGTAATTTTGAATATCCTGACAGCATCGAAAGTTGGAAGTTAAATGATATTTATTAAAATCCGTAGAATTTTCTATAAGACCATTAAAATTTTCAGGTTCTGCTCCCCTCCAGATATAAATAGATTGTTTAGGGTCACCAACAATGAATAACTTAATTTTAAGCCGATCCTTTAAATACATAAATAAATTATGCATATCCTTATCCGAATCTTGGTACTCGTCTATAAATATCTTGAAGTATTTTGAAAATATATATTGTCTAGCGACAAGTGATCTTTTTAAAATATCTAAAGCCAATTGAAACTTAAAATTCTTTTTAGGATTACTATAAGTTCCTAATATATTTTGATATTTCAGCAGTTGCAGTCCCTCATCGTATGAAGCAAATTGGTTATCAAAATATTCAACAGTGAAATTGTCTGGATAATCGTTTCCAAATGCATCTTTAATAAACGGCCTAATAATTTCAGACTCGACAAAACCATCGTTAGTGCCAATAAAATTCCCTCTTGATGAATATCCTAATCTTCCCTCGATTTCTTTTGCTGCCTTATTTGTAAAAGTAACAGCTGCAATTGAGTAATGAGTTTTATTTCCTTTTAAATCAGCTTCAATTTTACTAACTAATATTGTTGTTTTACCCGAACCTGCTCCAGCAGTAACAAGAATATTACCCCCATCCTTTATTATTTGTTCTCTAGACATTTTATCCTCTATCACTACCCACCAACTCCTTTAGGCATGCAAATTTTTCGTGCTCAAAGACATCAAAACAATCTTTAGTACTTAAATTATTTACTAGCTCGACCATGTTAAATAGTTTACTTTTCTGTAAATAGTGCACGGGATCTTCGTTTTCAAAAATTCTTTTCATACTTTCACCAATTGCAGAATATAGATCATTTTCCAGATCGATTTCCGATAAATATATTCGTTCCCCTAAGAATTCCCCTACTTCATTTGTATATTGTTTAAAAATCTCTTTTTTCTTTCATTAAGTCTCTCTTTTTTCTTTTTACCCTTTATATCTTCAGGGATTTCAATAGTAATCTCATCTAGATTTTCACGTCCTAACAAGTTTAAGCATCTATTTAATCCTAGTAATTCGTATACACCCTTTTTCCTTTTTTTGATTTCAAATCATTATCCGTTTTAATTATATGGGTTATACCTAAATCATTTAATGTACACACATAATGATTAAAATACGTCCCTCCTACTTCAAGCAAGAAACCTCCATTTAATTCATATTCTGGTTCTACTTCGTCTAAAACCTTTTCAAATAATATTTTTTCTGAAGGACCTTCTATTAAAAGTACTCTTTCAGCAAATAGAGCCGATGATAATGCTTTATTTAGCTTTTTCTTGACACTTCCATAGGCTTCTTCCACATTATACATGTGGGAAGAACATACAACTTTTTCAGTTGAATGGACTCTTATTAATCTTGTATTATCCATTTCATAAAGAAGTTCAGGAGAGTGAGTGGATAAGAAAAAATATTTATATGTAGATTGTTCAAATAACTGTTTTGATAAAGCAATTTGCATTGACCTATGTAGACTGATTTCTGGTTCCTCAATTAAATAAATAACAATTTTATCCTCATATTTTTTCTTAGCCAGATAGTTATATATAGAGTAAGAAAGCATTTTTCTTCTACCATCCCCTGAGGTTGGATAATAATTAGAATCACCGTCTTTTTTTATATATGGAATAATATCTGAGAAAAATCCTTTAATTGCCATTTCGGACTTCAACTCAATAGAAACCTCTTCTTTTTTTAAAGACCTATATTCACTTGTTATCTCTTGCTGGAAACCTTTAATAATTGTCATTTCTCCTATTTGTTGATTTACTTGATCTGTTAAAGATTTAATATTATTTAAAATCCCTTCATCTGATTCATTACCCTGTGACTCTTCAAAAATATATTTTTTATTTTGGGCGAACAATTTGTCTAAATCAACAAGAGGATTTATATAAATCACCTTAAATACATTATCTAACGCGTTTATGTTCCCTCTCCCTGGTATATCTATTAAATTATCTAGTTCCGATCCCCATTTTAAAATTATGTTCCCATATAATTCTTTATCATCATATTTAGATTCTAGTGCGATATAAAAAACATCTGCATTTGCCGATGTTCTAGCACCCTTAACCACTGAAATAAGTTTTTTGTATCTTCATCCTTTTCATAATCAGACAAATCAAGTGTTAAAATAATTTCAATTTTTTTAGAAGTGTCATGTTTATGATAATCAGATTTATTAAAACCAAATTTCCTTATCTCTTTATCTAAAAGAAATCTCAATGCATATAAAAAATTTGTTTTTCAATATCATTCATCCCGAAAATCACATTTTTATTATCTAAATTTATATTTACTTTTTCAAAATTCCTGAAGTTCTTTATTGTAATATTACTGAATTTCATTATTCATCACCTTATCTTCTTAATTATTTTATTTTTAATATATACCTTCTTTAATTCTGTTCTTATCCCTGTATTTTATAAATAGTTAAGCAAGCTGCTCCCCCTCACTATGATCCCATCCTCAATAAATAAAAAACCATGTATTTCTACATAGTTTTATTATACAATAAATTTCCATTAAATTTTCCAGACAAAAAACTAAGTCCCCATAATCCAAGAAACCATTTTGAAGAAAAGTTAAGTAAAATGGTTTCTTTTTTAATTTTGATAAAATATTAATTATGGTTTTTGACAACTATTGTTAAATATTACTATTATTAAACTCCAAATTTAGGCATTTCCTCAACATTGTTAGCTAAATAACATGTTAAGTTGTTTTTTTGATAATCTTATTTATTAACTCCTTGTTACATACCCACCTAGATAGAATTGGTTGTCTGAAGTAACTTTCTTGAAGTAACTTTCTGTGAGGGTATACCAATCGCTCAAAATACATAACTTCATTATCATCTTTATCAACCCAAATTAAAGGGTTATTTTTTAAAGGTTTAATTCCAAATAACTCTCTGAAATATTCAGATGGATAAATCATACAATTTCCATACATAAAAGAAGTGGAACCTACAATTGCGTTCGTTAAACATACTCCTGTTTCAAAAACATCTTCATATTCTATTTCAAATAATTCGTCCATATTTGACATAATGCTCCCTGGATTCAAAGTACGTGTTATGGATCTATCTTTTATTAATATCTGATTAGAAATCATTTTCAATGATTCAGTATAAATTATCCCGTCTTTACGATCAATTGGATACCATAAACACGCTCCTATAACCGCTTCTGTGTCTTCTATATTTTCATGTGCTATTTTTTCAAAGAAAGACTTAGAGGTAGACAGAGCATTTTTCTTTAGCAATCCTTTTAATTCTTCTTCAATATCCCAAACTTCGCTATTCGATAGTTTGGGCATTTCTGAAATAACCCAGGTATCATCCATATGTAAAAGAGATTGAGCTTTGATAGAAACTGGTACATATTTCCATCTCTCTTTTTTCTCTTCACCGTATAAAACCTCAGCTTCTGCTTTTATATGATTCAAAGGATAAAGAAAGGAGTCTCCCGGCCTTGAAAAATCCCCAATATTCCCTTTCATCTCATCATCTATATTAAGAGCCAAATTGTTAAGGAAATAAATAAGATCTTCATTGTCATCAAACGTACTTCTTTCCATCACTACAAAAAAATTCCTAATTGAATTACTTATATTTGATTGATTAAATATCGGCGGAATATTATCCGGTATTATATAGTTTTTAGCTTCTGCATTATACTTAATTTTTTCTATTCTCTTTTCTAACACTGCATTATAATTTTGGAGAATTAAATATAATTGAATTACTTTATCAAGTTCATTTGCCTTTAAATATTCTTGTTCAATAATTGGAACTAATTTATAAAACCCTTTTATATTTTGTTGGGACCATCTTTCTGAGAGTTTTAAAATAAATTCTTTTTGACTGAAATTATAAGTAGACCATGCTTCTGAAATATATTCAAATAACTCTGGATACCTTTCCATGAGCAATTGAATTCCTTGTATACTTATCTCAATCCTATGCGCATTTCGTGTTTCAAATTGTTCCATCAATATATTAAGAGCAAACTCTTGAATAGTTTGTGGCTGAGGAAGATTAGTAATAGACTTTTCATAATAATCGAATTCCTCCAATAAATATCCACATCCCGTAATCCAACAATAATGGCACTCTACTTCGTTATCAAAGATTGTTTGCAGTAAATCTATATCTAGTTCTTCCAAAACCCATTGAAGAATAGAATTCATATTGCTACTACAAGTATAATATTGGTCACTATCTCCTAGGGTAATGTAATTATGAGCTGCTAATTCCCATGCAATATTAGCCCCTAAATACCTAATAATCTTCTGAACTATTTTACTACAACCTGAATTTTCCCACGCATAACTCTCCAAACTATTTACCACAATTTCAAAAAATTCATTAGCGATTTCTTCAGACATCATTTCTCGATCACAGATAAGTTGCCATCCTATATCAATATAAGTCCATTTTGACGATTCAAATGATTCATATTTAAGAACTTCAATTAATTCACTATTGGATAGGCCGCTCAATTTTTCTATTATTTCTTTTTTTCTTGTTCCCTTCTTAATGAATAATCATCTGAACTTTCTTTATATCCAATTTCCTCCATACTAGTAGCTAATGAACTATGATTTTTTGAATTTTTCTCAAAGATTAAATTTATATCTTTAATGCCTAGTTCCTTAGATTTTTGGATACACGTGTTATAAATATTTCGTATATCTCTTCTATCATCTTGATTATACCAAGAGAGAATACCACAACTAAGGTACCAAAGAGTTAAGATTTCATCTACCGTCTTTGCACTGTTTATTAATGTGAGTAATTGATAATATAATAATTCTAATGAAAATCTAAATTCACGATCTTGTTGTCTGAATGACCATATTTCTTTGAATCCACATTTTACGGCTGAATTAGCTACCTCTTTCTGAATTTCAAATGAGGCTCTATTACTTCCCTTCATATCAGCCACATATGATAATTTATATAATTGAATTCCCCTAGATTCCCATTGGGAAGGATCAACAATTGAGATTTTTTTATAATATTCTAAAAGAGGCCATAAGGCATATTCTTTATGATCAACGTACGCCACTACATCCCATTTTATCTTATTGCTTACTTCATTCATTAATTCTGGAAGCACTATTCCACCATATTTCATAAAATGATTATGAGTATCGTCAAAACCGCTGCCTTGGAAAAGATTAGATCCGTGGGGACCATATAGCTTACTTATATAATTTCTAACAGTCTCATTTCTATTATTCTTCCCTAAAAAATCTAATATAACATCTTTATAATACATCCCTAATTGGTTTTTATTAAACAAATGTTCTTCAGCTAATTGTATTAAAATATCTATATCAATACACTTGTTAACCCACTCTTCTTTCAAAGATAAAAACAAGAGTAGAATAAACCCTTCTTTAAAGTCAAATGTTCTAACATGTTGAATATCCCCTAAAAAAAGTTTTCATAACTTTCAAATATCAATTTCTTGTCCAACAATTGTTTTGCTTTTTCATTACATTTTTTAGCTCTTCCTAAGATTATTCCTTGTCTTATTAAAGTTTTCAAATAGTCAAAATCACGATTTTGTCTTTCAATAGGGTCTATTAACTTATATATTTCTCCTGTAACTATAGATACATCCATATTCCAGTGCTGATACCCTTTAATAACTGACCATAAAATAACTGTTAAACTTGTTTCATTTGTTATATAAGTAATAGGTTTAATATCGGTATCAGAAACTACATCATCTAGATTAATAACTTGACCGGAATCAATCAAACAAACCATCGCTAAAAGTTTGCTATTCAAATTTAGATTACCATTAATTAGAGGTTTTAAAATCGCATTAAACTCCCTAGTACCATATTTAAATAAAATATTTTGCAAATTTTCTTCGATACATTTATAGGACACTCCGCCATACCTAATTAGTTCAATGGCTTTTTTTATTTCATTCTTTTTTAAAAGACATTCAAAGTATATTTCATTAAATTCAATTGAAACATTAATCTCTTCATCTGAATATTCACCTGACTTTATAATTACATACTCACGTTCAAAAATTACTGAGAGTTTCCCCCATCTTTTCATAATATCTTTAACTACATTGGCATCCCACGTACCCATACTTTCTTCTTGATTTTGTTCCAAAGTTCTTATGAAAATGGGGGTGTTAAATTCTCCATCCATAAATAAAAAGTTGATTTTGCACGTAAATAAGAAATTTGATCTTTATAATTTATTAAGTCTTCACAAAATACTAGCATGTCACGATATTCATATAAATTCTCTTCTGTTAACATAGGTACATTCATCTCGTAACTTTGTAAAACTCTTGAATACGATTTGTCAAGAACCTCATATTTCCGGTCATAATATTCGAAATATTTATGGTGTTGCTGTAATGTATTTATTGCTAAATACACACTGTGAAACAGTTGCCAATCCTTAGAATCTAAAGAAGATTTATAGGCTAAAGATGCATATTCATTTAGCTTCCTTCTTGATATCCCCTCAGCTAAAGAATGAATTACAAATTTTGAATCAAATACTTTTGCAATTAAATCCTCCCGCCCAGCACTTACTAACATTGGTATCAAATTGACTAAACCATCTACGCCTTTATTATGTGCCATATAATATTCAGCTAATTGTAAAGCAATTCTCTTATATTTAGCACTGTCTTTATTAACAGTTGCCATCAAAAATATTCTAAAATCATTATGGTATAATGCATATTCATTTTGATTATCAATTTTTTGAATTAATGGGTAGAGTGAATCTAGTAATTCTTCCCAGTCTTCTTTAAGAAAATTAAAGTTGATCGCTTCACTTAGCATTGCTGCATCCAATCTTCCATTTAATAAAATAATTGCACTAGCAACAACTGTATCTGGAAAAGCAAATCCCGTTCCCATTGCATTCAAACGCTTTGATACATGTTTCCAAATATATGTATAATAGTTAGTAATATTGCTATTGATGTGCTTTTCATCTAAAATTCCACTTAATTCATCGATATTATTGCAATTTCTTGCTTCTTCTATAGCAAAAACTACAGATAAGTTATTCCCTTTAGTTTTTGCAAATATAAATTCTGCTAAGACATCAATACTTACCTTATAATTTAAATTTTTTGCCAGGATCAAATCTTTGATATCTACTATTGTTAAAGGAGATACTGAATAATGTTCAATACCTGATGTTTTATTTTTAATCCACAAAGGGTATTTATCATACATATCTGCTGGTTGTCCAACTATCACTATGCAAACTCCTTCTGGAATCTCAGAAGGATTAAATAAAGAGTTTAAAAATGTCACTTCCATACTAGACCTTGCGGCATGGTCTATACCATCAATACATAAAATCGTTTTTTCATTTGTTTTTTATATAGTAATTCGGATAAACGCAGTACTTCACTACGCATTTGTTCAACAGTACATAGGGCATTAACAACTGGAATATTATATTTATGTAGCTGGTTTTTAAAGTATATTCTTAATTGGATTAATAAGTCATTCCATAGTGACTCCGCTGTGCATAAACCTTCATCTGAGTTATAAAATTTCTGTTCAGGTGATATAGGTTTAAAAGTATGGTATCTTGCAGTAAATAAATTGTGATTTAACTGTAAATAACTTATTAAACTAGTTTTTCCGCTTCCAGGCTCTCCTGAAATAAACACAACTCGTTTATCTGTATTTTTTAAATTATAAATTAAATCATCACAAAATTTTTTCCTACTTTCAAAAAAAGGATTAGGATAAGGTAATTTATGTTCACCATGTTCCAGATCATTTTCAATTGACATTACATTAAATACATCTTCCAGAGTTACTTTAACATTTTCTCTTCTAGTAGTTGTCCATATTCTTAGATTTGAGCATAATTTATCAAATAAATTCTTAGCAACAACATAATCACACTTAAATGCTTTTTGTAGAGACTCCAACATATTCTTTTCTAAATCATCTAAAGAGCCTTCATTTGACCTTATTTGTAATGCTTTAACAAACCGTAAAACTTGAGAATCATCTTCTCCAATTGCATCTCTAAATTCCATAAATTGCAATTTCAGATTTTCCTCAGTAACTAGTTTGTCAATCTCTTCCAAAGACAAGCTTTGATTTAAAAAAGTTTGAATTTGTTTTATAAATTTAGCTAATGGAATAGCAGTATACTCTTTATTACCAAAATTCCTTTTTTGCTGCTTTACTCCCAACCCTCTATTCGTATATAAAACAGGAATAATTTCTTTTCCTTCAAGCTCCTCTGCCTCTTTCCAGCCCTTAGCTAATGCAGTTATTAAGCTCTCCTTTATCCTCACATTTTCTTTTTGGGTTGATTCGATAAGCTTATGAAAGGTTAAATTACTTTTACCAACATTCCCTATTTCATGCTTAACTTGGTAACAAACTTCCTGTTTATTTTCAAATCCAACAATGACATCATCTATTGTATTATGTACATCCGATTGAAACATCACATAGGAAATACCGTTATCTGGATTTATCATTTTTATAATTTGTTCTAATCCTACATACCATTCATACCAATATGGATCTCCTATTCCTGGTGTAGACATTATTCCATTCCCCACTTTTCAATTTAAATTATTTAATGTTTTTTTCTCCTACCTGTAATATATTTAGAGAAAAATGTCTAATTTATCAATTCCTGTACTTTGCACTTCATTACGTTTTTTCAAAAAAATCGTATTAAATAAATTAGTAAATATGAAACTGATTAAAATATCGTAGGCTCTCCATCATCATTCTCTCTAAATTAAAGTAGACATATCATTAAAGTTAATTCTTACATTATCTGTGTTATCTCTAAGTTTTTTAATATCAATGTTTATACATCGCCTCAAAAAACTTAGGTACATATTAAATATTATCATATTCAAAGTGAAAATCCCCTTTTTTATACCATGCCGAGCCTTATATCACCTATATTTATAGGAGCATATTTTCAAACAAAACTTTACTTTTTAATTAGGATACCATCTCTAATAAGGGGAATAAACTCTTAATAATTCGGATAACAATGGATATTACTAGAATAGTTATCCTACCGACAATAAATTTAATTTATCTTTATACTTCAGAATATTCGATTCCAAGTAATCATGTGTTCTTTCTATTTATTACTAAATAACGATTTTATCGATTTCCTTAAACTTTTAAACGCAACAAACATATAATGTTCTATCACGCATATAGACCTCCTTTTTCATTACAATAAAATAGTTGTGTTCTTAAAATACTTTTCACCTTTATTAAGTACCGTATATATATTAGCAAAAGAGTAATCAAAATTTACACTAAATCTATTGAAATTACATATTTAAACAATTCATTTATTTGTTAATAATAATCTATTTAGTAACTTGATCGTCTAATAATTCATTAACCTGTATCCCTCGAACATGAAGTACTCTTAATAAATTTAAATACTTGTACAAAAGTTTTTCATTTTCTTTCTTTTGCTCCTCATACTCATTTATAAAAACTCGACTTCTAGATATTTCCAGTTCTAATTTCTCCTGTAAATTAAGCATCTTTGTTGTTGCTTTTTCTAACCTTTTATTGATGCGCTGCACCTCTTTTTCTAATTCTATGATTTCTCTATTGTGTTGCATTTTACTTATCATTTTATCTGAATGAGAAACTGGCCCTATCCACTGCTGATCCCATATCGTTCTTAAATGCGGTTTATAAATAGCCGTTTTACTTAATCCTGTCATTTCTATAATTTTTTCAGGTCGAATAATCACACCTTCCCCTTCTAAATCTTTTAAAGTCTGAATAGCCCACTTTACTTTCTCAATGGATTCTTTCCGTTTTTCTCTTGATATTGCATAAGACCTGTATTCATTTTATCCCCCTCTATCTTTCAGCAAATTTTATATTTTATTTAT
Source organism: Bacillus sp. EA-CB0995 (assembly GCF_055814245.1). NCBI lineage: Bacteria > Bacillati > Bacillota > Bacilli > Caryophanales > Bacillaceae > Bacillus > Bacillus sp. EA-CB0995. Next base: position 2,690,090 of record NZ_CP169269.1, read on the forward strand.
CTACAATATCTGTTTGATACTGCTCTATACCTTTTTTACATATCTTAATTATCCGTTCTAAATAGCTAACATTTCGTATGGCATTTTCTAACTGAGAGGCTCTTCTTGTATCCGTACCAATCCTTTCTATTACAGCTTGCCAGTATTCATATTCTTTTTTGTAATCATCATAATAATCGGCTCTTGGAATAAACCATTCACATGCATAGCATTCAAAAAGTATAGAAGTTCCTTTAGGGTTACACCCAGATATATCGCCGCATATTCCAACACCTTTTTTCCCATTTGCTTCCCATGTTAAATATTTGTTTAAATCCTTTGATAAGAAGTTTATTGTTTGGGTGTCAAGATTCATAATTCTTCCTTTAAATGATACTGCATTATTTTCTATGCCTTTTAGTTTTCCTATATTTAAATGGACTTCTTTTTGTCTCTCTTTTAATTGATGTAAGTAATGAGAGGGCATGTTAATATTTTTATGTCCCGTTAACTTAACTATTTGCTCCATGGTGTAACCAACTTGATACATTCTATCTGTAACTGCATTATGTCTGAACTGGTGGGATGTCACATTGTATGAATCTCCATTTTCATCAACTACTCCAATAACCTTAGCAAGATTTTTCAAGTATCTATTCATTACAGTAATGCTTAAATTTCTTATGAATTCATACCGCTTATCATATCTAACTTCTATATTTCCATCAGTACCATTACGAAATGTAAAATATTTCCCAATGAATAAATAATCCTTTTTGTCCCCCTCTCTTAAAGGATATTTCGTCAAGAGGTATTCTGTTTGTTCTTGCAGGTTCCGAATTAGCTCCACTACAAATTTTCCATGTCCAGAATAAATAACTGGAATTGCTTTAGTTTCAGGCTCATCATAACCACCATTCTGTTTAAAAGTAGGTACACTAATCGTATATTCACTATAGAAAGATTTTAAACAATTCCTTTTCATACTCAATATCTCAGTTCCTCTATTCGGAAATGATCTTATTAACCAATAATAAGTACGAAATTCTAGAGGAATATTCATTTTCATATTTTTCATTATCCTATCCATTTTTTGTATAACAAAAGGTGGTATACTGCGATCTTTGGCATTTCGAACTTGTTTAAAAGGATTTATAGTTTTCGTTGGAGCATTAATAGAAGTCTTTTAGTACACTATTAAAATACATTCTTTCTAAGCTATAAATGAAAAAAGTAAACCATTTTATTTGGTTTACTTTAGCATAACAGAACGGAAGCAACGACCTCTACGAACAGATTACAAAAAAAGAGCCTATATCTTTTATTACTTAGAATTTAAGATATAGGCTTTTCTTATCAAGCCCCTAAAGGCTTAATGTATATTTAATAATGTGGTAGATCCTTTTTCTAAGATGACAAAGAGTAACTAAAAACCTGTTGTTTTGAAATAAAGTTTGATTAAAAGTATCGTGCAAACCTAAAGTTATCATTCTTACAACATTTTATGTAATTAAAAACTACACCTCTGCACTTAATAACTTGTAATCATTGTCAAAAGAGGTATGTATCCTGTGTCCTCCAAATAAATCTCCATCATGATATTCACAGTATATATCATTTGCTCTAATTTGGATGTCATAGAGGGTAATTGCTTTTTCAAATTCTTCTTTAGTTACATTATATTCTCCTGCATCTACTGCATCCCAATTTAAATGTTCAGCATTCTCATCATACTCAGGCCAAAAGTCATTTTTGTAGTCAATCAATTTCTCTGCAATGGCTATTTTAGCCTTTTTATCAAATTGTTCTATGCATAAAAAAAGTATCTCTGCTCTTTTAATCATTTCATTAACATCTACATTTTCATTGCTAATATCCAAATTCCAATGTATTTTCCCCTTATTTTGCTGATATGCTTTACAAGCCTCATTAAAGGTAAATACTCCAATCAATTCACTTTTTATTAATTTTTCCATCCCCTAATTTCCTTTCTATTAATATAATCCTCCATTAATTACTCTTTCTTAAATTAAACTATTCGTTAGTTTAAGAGAACACTTCTCATTCTCATCTAAACTTTAACATAGATATCCAATTTTATAAAAAGGGATTGCTCAACTAAAAAGCACTTTATCTGAATAACATGACAGCTGCTTTTAACAATCTTATTGTCCTTTAACAATATATATTTAAGATCTTGTTGTGTAGAGATAATTAAGTTATTTAATACTTCTTTCAAAAAGACAAAGGAGATACTACATTTTAAATAGTATCTCCCATTAAAGTTCTTTAAAAATATTCATTTCAGCATAATTGTGATATTAAAACAGATTTTACCCACATTTTAAATAATTCTAATAGATTCATTTTTAACTCCTTATTTTTAATACATACCATTATACTCTCTTGAATAATTTGATGTCTTTTTTATTATCCTAAAAACTCAAAAGACCACCTATAAAATAGTAAGTGGTCTCGCAATCTTTAAAGAGATAGGAATTCCGGTTCATCTTTTATGCAAACGGTTAAACTTTTTTCAAAACGGTGCAACTTTTGTAATTTATCAAGACCTAAATTGTAAAAAGTCTTAAAAAATAAAGGGTGGTACATATTAGTCATGTATAATATGTACCACCCTTGTACTTCTTGTTCCACAATCGCGCCCTATACCAAAAGAAAAGGCACAATTCATATTAGAGAATTGCCCCCGATTGCTTAAATAAGATACTTAACTAGGTATATTTTATTTCATCATCTCATTATAAATATAGAGACTATATAATGCAGGTATCAACAAACCAAGAGCAAGGAAAAGAACAGAACAAACCACCACGCTTATTCCAAAAGAACAAAATTCAATCTTATACTACCAAGAATAATAACGGAAATACGGCAGTCATGAAAAAGGAAGCTGCCAAAACTTGAATTTACTTGCTTTATCTAAAATCGTCCCTGGTTGATTGTTTACACTTTATACTTCGCTAGAAAAAATTTTTCTCAACTTTAAGGAGGAAATTTAATTGGAACCAGTGCCATCTACCCAAACGAAGCTACAAGCTCGTGAAGACACGAAAAAAATGCACTTATTTTCATTGCTGTTGTGGCTATTCTTATTGGAACTATTTTTGTGAGTTTATTACAACTTCAGCCACCAAAGGTTGTACCAGCTACTGGTTCAGCAAATGAGTTTTCTGCAGAGAGAGCACTCTCCCATTTAAAAGAATTTGCTGTAAAACCACATCCTCTTGGATCGGTAGAACATGACAGAGTTCGAGACTATCTTGTTCACAGTTTAGAAGAGTTAGGATTAAATCCTGAAATCCAAAAAGCCAATTCTTTAAATAGTATTGGCAGATGGATAGTAGGCGGCACAGTGGAAAACATTGTTGCCAAAATAGAAGGAACGGACTCTACAAAAGCGATTATGCTTGTTGCACATTATGATTCTGAACCAGGATCACCAGGTGCAGCCGATGATGGCGCCGGAGTGGCTGCCATCTTAGAAACAGTAAGGGCCTTAAAGGAAATGGCACCTCTTCAAAACGATGTCATTATACTCTTAACAGACGGAGAAGAAAATGGATTACTTGGAGCAAAAGCATTTGTAGAGGGACATCCTTGGGTAAATGATGTCGGATTAGTGTTAAACTTTGAGGCACGGGGAAACGAAGGTCCCTCTTTTATGTTTGAAACAAGTGATAACAATAGTTGGCTAGTTAAGGAGTTCGTTCAAGGTACTTACACACCTGCCGCTCATTCCTTCCTTTATAGTTTATATAAGCAAATGCCAAATGATACTGATTTCAGCGTGTTTAAAGAAGCCGGTCTTAAAGGATTAAATTTTGCCTTTGGTGATGGGGTTAGCCATTATCATACAACCAGCGATAACTTTCAAGAGCTAAGTTTAGAAAGTCTCCAGCATCACGGCGAATATATGTTACATCTTGTCACCCATTTTGGAAACGTCGATCTCACTCAAACTCATGAAGGGAATCAAGTTTTCTTTAACATTTTGGGTTCCAACATGATTACCTACTCAGACAAACTTGTCATTCCGATTATGCTGTTGGCGGTTATTCTTTTTGCCGTTACGGCCGTACATGGATATTGGCTTAAGAAACTATCCCTTCTTGGAACATTTGCAGGTTTTCTTGTTTTCATTATTGGCATCATCGGGTCTTTTGCCATCGGATCAGGATTATGGTCCGTACTCACCTTTATTTTTACGGATCAAGAATGGTTAATGGGAACCGATAAGACGGTTGGTACCCTTTACTTCATCAGTTTTTCCATTATTATCTTTGCTTTCTTGACTATCCTTTATGGGTTGGCTCATAAAAAAATCAAAACAGGCAGCTTAATGATGGGTGCCTTATTTCTTTGGTTAATCCTTTTAGCTGCCTCGAGTTTTCTGCTCCAAGCAGGCAGTTATGTGTTTGCGTGGCCACTATTATTTGCTCTAATCTGCGTCAATATTTTGATTCGTTTAGATGAGCATTCATGGAAGAGTTATCTTGTTACAGCTGGTTTTGCCATCCCGGCATTTCTTATTCTATCACCAGTTATTTATCTCTTTGAAGGACTCATATCCATGCATATGGCTGGTGTGCTCATGGTCCTTGTTTCTCTTTTAGGTGCCATGCTGGTATCTATTTTCACCACCTTAAAAATAAAATTCAATTGGGTGATACCATCCATCTTCTTAGTTACAGGATTATTGGTCATGATCACTAACAGTATCAACCTAAATAACATGCCGACAGCAGAACATCCACAAGCAAGCGATATTGCTTATTTTATGGATGCAGATTCAAACAAAGCATATTGGGCGGCCCGTCAGCCATTAGATGAATATACATCGAATTATATTAATGAAAATGTGAAGAAAGGCCATACGTCAGAATTTTTTCCTATTTTAAACTGGGATGCAAGTTATACCCAGGCTGATTTATATAGCATGGAAGCACCTAGTGTGACGGTATTATCTGATAAGGTTGAAGGTACCAAGCGGACAATAGAATACCAATTGAAAACGAATCGCAATGCTGAAGAATTGTTAATGGAGTCTTTTTCAACGATGAATGTATCTCAACTGATCATCAATGGAAAAGAAGTGGAGTTGAAGCAAAAAGAATTCACAAAGGAATCGCCATTTGAATTCAATTACGTTCTAGGTCAAGCCGAAGAGTTACATGTAAAGGTAACCGTAAATGCTAAGGATTCTATAGAGTGGATGATAGCCGATCGTTCTTACAGCATTCCAGAATCAAAAGGGGAACGGTCGTCAAAATACAGTACCTATGGGGATAATTCATACATCATGAAAACGATTAAACATTAATGACCATTAAATAAAGGCCGACATATACAATGTTTGATTCTCCAAACTAGTATATGTCGGCCTTTTAATACGATTGACTGCTTGTAAAACATCGGGAGGTATTTGAATGGAAATTAAATAATGAATGCCATTTAAATGGTAAAACTTGAACAATAAAACTCAATTACTTATGATACGGTTCACCACCATTAACCTTAAACTAATTTACCTTCTGTAAAATCGGCAACACTTCCTCAACAATCTGGCCCTTTAGTGGAGTAACTTTATTGCTACTCAACAGTTTCTTAATCTGCCTTTCAGTTCAGATCTTCTTTTCACTATAAAAACACCCCTTTAGATAAACAGATCCAAAGGGGAAAAACATCGCAACTTTTTTATAAACGTCGCGTCTTTTTTATAAACGCCGTGACTTTATTTAAAAGCGACAAACTTATTAACACAAGTGGTGGTTTAGCTAAGGATTATTTTACAATAATCTGAAATGATTACACTGAATCCTCAGCGTTTATTTATTATTGTTAGTGGTTTCCCAAGTAATATTAGGTTCAGAAGGCTGAGGATCATTTTTCATTAAGAAAAGCTGCAACCCAGCTAAATCATCAGTATTGATAAAATCAACACCAGCATTTAACAGTTCCTTCCATACAGCATCTCTAGCTGGGGATGCGATGTCAGGAGTCGCCCAAAAACGAACTTTTTGGCCATTAGCATGAGCGGTTGAAACGATATGATTTAGTTTCTCCCTTTCACTTTTTGGCATTTCACCTTCACCCATCCATGTAAAATATTTGGTCCAGTTATCACTAATAATTGGCATAAACTCATTGGAGTTACCTGATTCAAGGTCGCTCATTCGTCCATCATAAGCTGCATAGCGAACGGGCTGGCTCTCCATTAGTTCTTTTGGACGGTTCCCTGAAATATAGACAGTAATCGCCCCCGGTTTCACCCCTGAAGGCAAAAACTTTGTAAGCATATTTTGATATTTTTTAAGCTGTTCATGGATCACTTGATAGGTCGCGGCATCCTCCGACTTCACGTCGATCCATAAGGTAAACTCTTTATCGTATCCTGGATAAACGGCTCCATTATTGTCTTTCACTCTTTTTCCAATGGGTCAAGATAGAGTGACTTCAATGTTCGATCTGGTCGAATATCTTCTTTATCATGGGCAACAAGGAGTTCTCCATCAACAAGCCAAACATCAGCTTCTACACTGGTAAATCCATGTTCCAGAGCATCTGTTAATGGACGAGTATGCTCGTAATCATTATGTGCGTGAGCTTTTGCAAGAGGAACCACAGTCTCTTGGTTAGATAAAGATGAATTGCCTTCCCCGGTAGCTGCAAAAACATTTGTAAAAGATAGCATGAAAACAGAAGCAATAAGGGTTAAAACAGCCAAGCATTTTTTCATAGTCTTTAGTCCTCCTATAATAATAGATTACCTTTTCCATCTTAGAGAAAAACCATTAAAGTTCAATGAAATTACATGATTCTTAACAAACTCTTTAATTACTTTACATGTTTTATGTGAATGACAGAATATTTTTACAAAAAATAAACAAAATAAATGTGGAGTTTTATGCAATCTCTTCTTTCACTAAAGCGCTCTTTAATGGAATAACTGTTTTTTAATGATTTTAGGTAAAGCATCTTCGTTTGACAAAAGCTAAATCTGCCATTATCATCAACTCGAACTTATTTATGGGAGTGATAAAGATGAAAATTTATGTTGATGCAGATGCTTGTCCGGTAAAAGATATTATTATCTCTGAAGGTACGAATGCTAAAATTCCTGTTATCCTAGTTACTAGCTTTTCTCATTTTTCTAATGCGGAACAACCACCAGGAGTAGAAAAGATTTATGTTGATTCTGGAGCAGATGCTGCGGATTATCGGAGAATCTTGTTCATCAATCGATGTAACAAAACTGTTAATCACGCTTTCCTCCTTTCGGATCATTCTTCCTATCTATTATTCTTCAAATATGTAAAACTATTTTTTTATCTAGAAAGCAATATACTCATATTCAGTCAATATTTCAAGTAAAATCCTAAAAAAATTGAAGAAAATACAAATTTCTAATCCTCTATTATTGATATCTATTGATTAGGTATTAGTTTGCAACTAATATTTATCCCCTGCTTTTATAAAACTAACAGAGTATCTCTTGTCGTCTTAAAGTATTTGAAGGTACTAACAAGCTCTCCCCTATTCTAATTACTTGGCTTAAATAGTTGATAAACAAGGGTAAACTAATCACTCCATTATCGTCAAAATAATATTCTTCGTTATCAAATTCAAGTACAACATCTTTTGCTTTTAAAAATCCCTCTTTTATATACACTTGTACAATTGCTATAACTATTGCATTATTTATTTTTAGTTCTTTTCTATCCATCAACATTTTTGCAGTTTCTCTTTTCTTACATAACATTTGTTCTATTTGATAATCCGAAAAGGATTTTCCTTTGCTTGTGTAAATTAATCTCAATACTTTCGCCTCCTTAAAATAAAAAAGCCTTTTGGATCACAGTATTATACTGAATATGACCCAAAAGGCTTCTTGAAAATCGTTCAATATTATTAAATTTATTCTATCATATTAATTATTTTCTAGCGCTAATATTTTATATTAAATTACACCTTTTTCACGTAAACTTACATATCTATTATGCCCTATAATAATATGATCCATCACATCTATCCCCAAAATTTCACCACACTCTTTCAACCTTTTAGTAACCTCTACATCTTCGCGCACCTTGAAAGGAATCGAAACGATTCATGCTATATATAATCGAAAACGAAGTTTGCAGCCAAACTTCGTTTTTTCAACGTACAATGAATTACAGCAATTACTCACAATTGCAAAAGATCCAGCTGTACTCACCCTAAATTTCTATCTGTTAAAAAACTTTGCAACAGAACCCCATCATGTATAGTGTGGTCGAAACGGCAAAGGAAAACGGTTTAAATCCCTATCATTATCTTCACTATATGTCTATGATGTACCAATACTTATATAAACTATAATATTATATGTTTTTCATTAATACTGTAAGGTTTATTAGATATACTTAATACTCAGGTTTACAGTATAAGGGATAAGCCTATTTTAAAAAGAAAACAGCTCTTGCACCTCTTCAATAAATAATTGGACTGCAAGCGATGATTCCTTTATTGAAGGGACGGCTAGACCAATTTCTCTCCAAACTTGTGGTTCTAGCTCTCGAGTTCGAACATTCGGGGGTAGATTAGATAAAGATAACTCAGCTAAGATGGCCAACCCTAGCCCTTCTTGTATCATATTTAGTGATGTCGTTACGGTAGAAACTGCATATTTAATGCGGAGCGGTACTCCGGCTTGTTTAAACATATCGATAATCGGAGGTTCATATCCCCCTTTAAAAATAATGATTGGTTCATTATTCAAATCCTGTATTGTAATAGCTGATTTCTTATATAGGGTGTGATCATCTCGTAGTACCACAACCATTTTCCCCTTGTCAATGGGATAATTTCCATTTCTTCATTTGGAAGGATAACTATCCCGATATCGATGACGCGAGACAATAACCAACCTTCTACTTCCTTAAGTGTTCCTTCATAAAGGATCAACTCTAAGTTCGGATATTTCTGCCGAAAGATGTTAATGATTTTAGGCAAGAAATATGCGGAAGCACTCGGAAAACTTCCAATACGAATTGTCCCTACTTCATGCCCCTTTTCTGCCGCTACTTCTTGTTCCACCTTTTCTATCCCATTCAAAATCTCTCGAATATGAATAAGAATGCGTTTCCCGACATCAGTAAGAATTAATCCTTTTCTCTTATCACGAATGATTAGTGTGACGCCTAATTCTGATTCAATACTAGATATAGCGTGGCTCACAGCTGGTTGTGTCATATTCAGACTTTGAGCAGCTTTCGTGAAACTTCCCATTTCGACGGTTTTTACAAATACTTGAAGTTGTGTAATAGTCATAACTAATTACTTATACTCCTTATAAAAAAGATTCATTTTATTTATTATGTCCAATATCATATCATAGTGTAATGAAATACAACAAGGAGGTCTTAACGTGACACAACTTTCGCGAACAAGAATGGCTTTACTTCTCACATTTCTTGTCATCATGTGGGGAATCAATTGGCCTTTGTCAAAATTCGCTCTTCATTATACGCCACCAGTGTTGTTTGCGGGAATGAGAACAGTGTTAGGCGGATTCATCCTACTTATTTTTGCCTTGCCAAAATATAAAGAGTTGAACTTTAAGAAAACATGGCATTTATACTTTATTTCCGCTTTACTTAATAACATATTATTTTATGGACTTCAGACTATAGGACTTGAATATATGCCAGCTGGCCTGTTTTCAGCTATCGTTTTCCTTCAGCCAGTGCTGCTCGGTATTTTCTCTTGGATTTGGCTCGAAGAAGCAATGTATGGATTAAAAATCTTCGGCTTGATTCTTGGATTTTCCGGTGTGGCTGTTATAAGTTCAAGTGGTTTAAGTAGTCATATTTCTATCGTTGGAATATTACTCGCTTTAGGCTGTTCCCTTGGCTGGGCACTTGGTACGGTGTTCATTAAGAAAACCGGTAATCGTGTAAACGCAATTTGGATGGTTACACTTCAACTGATTATTGGTGGCTTTTTCTTAATCGGGTTTGGATTAGAATTTGAAAGCTGGTCTAGTATTGTTTGGAACGTGCCATTTACATCTATATTACTGTTTGTCTCTATCTTTGTTATTGCAATGGGCTGGTTAGCTTACTTTACACTTATCGGCTCAGGAGAGGCAAGCAAAGTGGGAGCCTATACATTTCTCATTCCACTTATTGCGATTATAGCGAGTGCTATTTTTTTACATGAAGCAATTACCCTTAGTCTTTTTGTTGGACTCTTATTCATTGTTGTGAGCATCTGTTGTGTGAATATGAAGCCTAGATCACTTGCAATTAAACAACAAGTTGAACCTAAAAAATGTTAATTGGGGTATCGCCCCATCGCCATCAAGTTAAGAAATTCATTGTTCCCAAAAACGAAAAAACTGAATTCTTATAGACAACTGTAGGGAGATAAAATTTTTGTTTTTGGGGTACTTCAAAATATTAGTTTGATGGGCATGGGGTGATACTCCTAATACTACTTTCCGACATCGCAGATTACTTTACATTCTGGTCACTATGTAACAAAATAAAAATAATAAGCAAATTATACCTGTAAGGATTATTAATTTATCCCATTTACGATCTTGTATCTCAAAAAATAAGAATCACATCCCTTTCGATACCGACTTAATATTAGATAAGCAATGGATAAATGGAGGAGCTATGAAATACGAAATCATATTGTTCGATGTTGATGATACACTGTTCGACTTCAGTATATCGGAAAGAAAGGCACTACATAAAACTTTTGTAGAATTTGGATTGCCTACGGGATTGGCGGATTATGAAGCTAAATATAAAGAGATTAGCAATATATTGTGGAGAGATTTAGAACAAGGGCTTACTACTTTATCAGAATTGGGAGTAGAGAGATTTAAGAGGTTATTCCTTGCGCATAAGCTTGAAATCAATGCAGATACGTTTAGCAATGTTTATCTTAAATATTTGGGCAAGGAAACACACCTTGTACAAGGAGCCGTAGAATTATGTGACAATCTTGCCGATTGCCGGTTGGCCATTATAACAAATGGATTCACAGCTGTGCAGACATCAAGAATTGTGAGCTCGCCTTTCTGTAATACGTTTGAACATATTATTATTTCTGAAGAGGCTGGATTCCAGAAACCCCAAAAAGGTATTTTCGATTTTGCGTTTTCCAAGCTACAGATTACAGATAAAACTAAAGTATTGATTGTGGGCGATTCTTTGACTTCCGATATTCAGGGAGGCATAAATTACGGGATTGACACTTGCTGGTTCAATCCGCATCTTAAAGAAAACCATTTAGGAATTAAGCCGACTTATGAAATCCGTAAGCTAACGGATCTTATAGAGATAATAAAGTCGTTTAATTTCAGTATAAAAAATAAGAGCCGTACTACACTTTATATGTAGTACGGCTTTTTTATTTGAATTTCCTTAACATTGTAAATGCTACCAATCTGTTTCCTTAATGAACAATCTATAAACGTTTCATTTCATCGATAATCTTACATATCCCCTCTTCAATCATTTCTTCCTTTACGTTTGATACATTTAATTTCAATATTTTTTCTTTCGGAATAAAAGATAAATAATTTTTATCAATCGAATCTAGTAATACATTATTTTTTAGTAGCTTTCGAATAAGTGGCTGAACGATAACTTTCTTATCTAGCGTAATGTGTGTATGTACACATGGAAAATTTGCATCGTAGTATTGAAATAACTGTTTGTTCGTACTACTCCATGCTTTCAAAGAAGCAGCTAACTTCTTTGATCTTCCATAGTAGGAAGCGCGAATTTTTTGTTTATGTCGATCAAACATCCCGCTTTTTATGTAAACTTCTAAAGCTGCTTGGGAAATCATCGAACTATCAATATCTAGTAATTTTTTATATGTAAAGAAAATTTCCGTTAAACAGTTAGGTATGACAGCAACACCAACTCGGAGTCCAGGAAAAATAATTTTGGAGTAACTCTTCAAATAAATAACATGAGAGGAATCATCATAACTATACATCGGATCCGCTTTAGCATCTCTTTCTAAATCCACTAAATAATCATCTTCCACGATAAACACATCATATTTCTTCGCTAAACGGACAATAGCTTCCTTTTCTTTCTTAGAATACGATGTACCTAACGGATTATGAAACCGCGGCATTGTATAAAAAAATTTAATATCTTCTGTTTGAAATATACGTTCTAATTCGTTTAAATTTATCCCTTCCGCTGTTCGTTCAATTCCCCTAACAGGGATGTTGTGCGTTTCTAAATACTCGATAAATAAATGATAACTCGGTTGTTCAATTAAAATCGTTTTCTTTTTATTTGGAAACGGGATAGAAGTTAGCAAAGATAGCGCTTGCTGCACGCCAGATGTAATAAAAATATTCTCTTCATTCGAAAACACTTGATAGTTTGTTAATTGCCTTTGAATAACGCGAATTAACGAAGGCAACCCTTTCGGAGTCCCATATATAAATAGATCGTTTTTGTATGTATCAATTGCTTTATTAATGCAATGCTGAAAGTCTAAATATGGAAAAACATCTGGATCAGGTGCAGATGTTGCAAAATCTGTTACACTACTATGGCTAGCATGATCTTCGTTCGTTTTTTTCACAACATAGTATCCGCTTTTCAAAACGGAGTATATCATATGTCTTTTTTCTAACTCTTGAAGCGCACGAATAATTGTACTTTTCGTACATTGATAACACGTACTTAAAGATCGAATAGAAGGTAATTTATCACCTTCTTTTAATTCTCCATTTTGAATTAACTTTTCTAAATCATTAAAAACGATTAAATATTTATACACGCTTACACCTCTATATATTTTTGTACCGGTACAGATGGTATTTATTTGTATTGTAGCACCCACAAGAAAATATTACCATTTACGTATACTGGCCAGTAAGAAAATTCATTACATGAGGTGTAAATATGACACAAATAAAAAAAGCATACGCCGCGGCTGTTCTTTATACATTCATAATTGGTTTTTCATTTATGTTTGTAAAGTTAACTCTTACAGTCACGGGGCCACTTGATACGTTAGCTCATCGATTTACCGTTTCTTTTCTTATCGCATCTATTCCAGTAATATTCGGTTTTATCAAATTAAATATTACATTGAAAAACATGCTTACTATTTTACCAGTAGCAATTCTATATCCAGCTTTATTCTTCACTTTTCAAGCATTTGGATTAGTGTATACATCATCTTCTGAAGCAGGCATTATTCAAGCTACTATTCCTATCTTCACAATGGTATGTGCCTCTTACTTTTTAAAAGAACGGACAACAATTTGGCAAAAGCTCTCGCTTCTTTTATCTGTATCTGGTGTCATCTATATTTTTGTTATGAAAGGATTCGGTTCTCATACCACTAGTTTTACCGGCGTTATACTCATTCTCTTATCAGCATTATCATCAGCTGGTTATAATATCCTAGCACGAAAAATGACAAAACAATTCCGATTAATCGATGTAACGTATATGATGACCGCAATTGGTTTTGTTTGCTTTAATACACTGTCTATCGGAAATCATATTGCTGCTGGAACTATGAACCTATATTTTCAGCCCTTTACAAGCCCATTATTTCTAGTTTCAATCTTATATTTAGGAATCCTTTCCTCACTATTAACAGCATTTCTATCAAATTACGCTTTATCCATTATGGAAGCATCAAAGATGAGTGTATTCAGCAATGTATCAACTTTAATTACGATGTTCGCTGGTGCAATCTTCTTACAAGAAGATCTTGCATATTACCATATCATCGGGGCAGTCATGATTATTCTCGGTGTATTAGGTACAAACTTTTTAGATGAAAAATTCATGCTAGCGAAGAAGAAAAATGTTAGTATGTAAAAGAAAAAGCCTGTTTTGAATATCATCAAAACAGGCTTTTAACTACTTTATTGATAAAAATGGATTTCAAAAAATTATAACGTTACAATAATTACTTAATTATGGATTTCAATAAAGTAGAACATAGGGAGGGGACTTTAAAATCTTAACTTAATATGTGTACGCCTATCTCCCCTAAAATAATAAAAGAGAAAGCAAACGTCATTTTAGTGAATTCTATATTGTCCAGCTAGCTTTTCTTCGCCCATTCGTACTAAGCGTTTTGTAATTTCTCCCCCAACTGTTCCGTTTGCGCGTGCTGTTGTATTTGGACCGAGTGTGATCCCGAATTCACGTGCAATTTCATATTTCATTTGCTCAATCGCGCTCTTTGCGCTTGTCATAAGAATTTCATTGGTATGATTATGTTCTTGAATATTCATCTTTAGCACCTCCATTTTATTGGTAAATAATGTGCTCATATTCTAGATAAATATGCATATCCACAAAAAAATTATAAAACCTGCACTTTATGTGAATTTGTATTTTTTAAAACTAATTAACCAGATTTTATAGAGGAAGATTTTGATAAAGAATCCATGAATTGTTTTTTAGTAAAATGGTAAGTTCGGTGAGTGTAATAAACTTTCGCAGTAGCAAGATTATCACAAAGGGAACACTTAATTTGAAACGAAGCTTTGCTAACATGGGGAGTTTCTAAAAATAGTAATGTTTCTTTCATGTGTGTAGTACAAACCCACATAATTTCACCCCTTCATTAATATTTTACAGTAACAGTTACTCTCAAAGTGAAAATGAAAAAATCTTTACTTTGTGGAGTGCACTTTCTTCTTAAGATTATCTGCCCTAAATAAAACGCTTTCATTATGATTTATAGACTAAATTCTTCATTAAAAGAATTTAGCTTTTCACAACTTCTTCAAGTTGAGAATACAGACCATCTTATTCGAACATGATTCATTATTAGCTGGACCGTTCTTCCAACCAGTCACCAATCGTTGGATAAGTTATTTTTGAAGCTTTACTTCCAAAAGCAATAGATGTATGCCCAACAGGTAAATTTATATATTGTTTATCTTTACTTGATATGTGATTCATCAATGCTTCTACTTGATGTGGTTGAGCAATAATATCAATTTCACCTGATAAGTTAAGCACATTAGCAGTGATTGCCTCAAGTTTAACTTGACGACCACGAATATACAGTTCCCCTTTAATCAGTTTGTTTTTTTGATAAAATTCGCTAATCCACTGATGATAGGCTTCACCTGGAAATGGAATGCCGTCGTTTAACCATTTTTGCAAAAGCTTAAAGCTTTTTACGAATTTTTCATCTTCAGCACGATCGAAAAGACTAACATATGGCCCATAAAAGTTTGCCATCGGTTTGAGTAATTTGTTTCCAATGTCAATCATTTCAGGTGGAATATTACCGAGTGTTTCGACCACTTTATCAATATCAAAATACCGTTCATCTAGCATAGCACCGTATAGACCTGTTTCTTCAAAATCAAAAGGAGTTGTCATAAAAACAAGGTTGCGAATCGGCAATTCAGGGTGCAGCGCCGAAAATATTGCTGTTATAGTACCACCCATGCAGTAACCAAGTATGGACACCTCATCAGCTTTAGACTTTCGCAATACTTTACGAACCGCACGTGGGATGTAGTCCATAATATAATTATCTAATTTCATATTTTTATCTTCGGGGCCAGGTGTCCCCCAGTCAAGGAGATAGACATCAAAATTACGATTAACTAAATATTCTACTAAACTGCTACCCTTTGTTAAATCCATAATATATGGTTTATTAATCAGTGCATAAATCAACAAAATTGGAGTTTTATGTTTTTTTGGTTGATCAGAAATATATCGATAGAGCTTCGTTTTATTCCTAGTCCAAATAACTTCCTTCGGTGTTGGACCTACTTTTGGCTCGGCATCTAATGTTAACACTTGAGTTGCACTTTTTACACGTCTATACATTTGTTGATACTCCTCAGGTATCATTTCGATAAACTTTTCGTATTCTTTTGTCATTAGAACACTCATGACTTCACCCCTTACAAAATTAATTTATTAATAATAGACTTATGGATTTGTTTTTTCTGTATCACTTTTATACAGTACCTTTTGTACTCATATCTGTTGGTGATTTTAATAAGGTTATGATTTGATTCAGTTTCGTATCAAGGCTTTTCATATCCTTTTTTAAATTGGCCATTTCACGTTGCAATTCCGCTGAATCTCCTTGATTATCCTGAGTTTCTTGTATAAATTCTTCTAAATCATCAACCTTTGCATCTATATTGACAATCTGAGAGGAAATATGCGCAAGGTCATCTCGTGTTGGTAGATTAACAAATTCATAAAAACGTTCTGTTGTGTCATTCATCATTTTTTTGAATTGAAGATTCATCTCCAACATCTGTCCTATCCCTTGAGCAGGAAACTCTTTAGTCACTTGCTCATCCAAAAAGTTGCTGTACCGGGAGTAATTATCTTTCCAAATTTGATAAAAGTTAAAGTTTTGGGCCACCTTTTCTCCTCCTATTACCTGAATAATTTATTAGTTGTCATATATTTATAAAGATATTCCCTTGATTTTGTTAAGAGTTTACAAGTACTTTTTTGAATTCTTCCGTTAGAAGTGGAACCACCTAAAATAAATCACCAACAATACCATAGTCTGTTATTTTTTACACTTTTTGCTCAAGAAGTTTTCGGGTATAGATGGTTACCCATTTCCTTGGCAGCAGTCCCACAGATTTAGCCATGAATTTATTTTTAAAGCCCGGGATGATTACCCTTTTATTCTTCATTAACCCTTCAAATCCGCACTTGGCAACCATTTGCGGATCCAACATGTTCTTATTGAACACTTTCGTGCCTTCTCCGGCGAATTGCTGCGTGAGCGGTGTTTTGGTAAAGCCGGGACATAATACGGAAACTTGAACCCCGGTTCCTTTCAGTTCTTCCGCAATCGCTTCCGAAAAGGATAAGACGTACGATTTGCTTGCTCCATACATCGACATCCGTGGAACTGGCTGAAAGGCCGCTAGTGAAGCCACGTTTAAAATTTTTCCTTGCTTTCGTTTCACCATGTCATCCGTAAAAAGTCTAGTTAAATACGTAAGCGAAATCATATTGAGCTGCAGATATTCCATTTCTTTCTGAATATCCATTTCCGTCATGAGCCCGAACCCGCCAGCTCCAGCATTATTAATCAAAATATTGATGTCAATTCCCTCGTTTTTCAAATGGCGATGCAAGCTCTCTACCGTTGTAAAGCTGCTCAAATCGCCGGCAAAAGTATTTACTTGTATACCATAATCCTTTTTTAAATTCTCGGCTTGTTGTTCCAGCAACGTTGCATCTCTGGCAACTAACACCAAGTTGTAGCTATGGCCAGCGAAAATTTTAACGAATTCCAAACCGATTCCTTTTGTAGCACCTGTAATTAAAACAGTTTCTGTTGACATCTGTCTCCTCCCCATGTATTATTTGTCCAGTTACGAAATAAGAAAGCGCTTTATCCACACCTTAAACGCCAGATTCAGAATCTGTTACGCCAATGCTAGGACAAGTGCTCGTCTCCCTAATACTTCGATTTCTTTCACAACTTTCTCGTGACCCTCTATTCGGCGTGAACATACTACAACGTTTGCATCTTCTTCTGCCCACATGAGTATCATTAACTTCCATTAATCGCCCTAAACTATTACCACCTTCAGTAACCATTTCTTCCTGTCCTGTTAAATCAAAAAATTGTTTTGATGACATTCTAAACCCTCCTTTATATCGAGAATATTCTAAAATTTCCAAATATTATTATTGTTTTGATTATACTCATAAATTATAATTAAATAAAATTAAAGATTTTAATTTGTAAGTAAGTATTACTAATATTCAAAAAAAGGGGTACGGTCATGAACATTGAGCAATTACTATATATTATTGAAGTCTCAAAACACAGTTCTCTGACTATTGCAGCACAGAATCTTCATGTGACCCAATCCACAATCAGTCAATCCATTACCAGCTTAGAAAAGGAGTTAGGGATTAAAATTCTTAATCGCTCCCGTGGACACGGTGCTATACCAACAGATGAAGGTAGAATCATTCTAAAACTCGCCTACGAAGTACTGAAAAAAATTGAAGAAATTAAAGAGACAGCCAACTCATTCAATTCCTTGGATGTGGGGGAACTAAGATTATCTTCTTTACCCGGATTGACGACGTTTCTGGTAAAAGCTATAGCCGCTTTTAGACAAGAGTATCCACATGTGAATGTGGAGGTGTCCGAAAAAGTGGATCTGCTGTGATTGAAGATATTCGACAGCATAAGACCGACATCGGACTAATTACATATTCAGCCGATTTGAACATAAACATGGAAGGAATAGCTTTTGAAACACTATTTGAAGGGCAACAGAAAGTGTATGTTTCTAAGCATTCTCCCTTAGCGTTTCTTGGTACCATAGCTCCGCATGATATACTTGATCAAACTCTCGTTACATATAACGGTGAATTTATGCAGTATTTTGTTCAAGATTTCTTTAACAAATATAAGCCCTTAAAAATCCTATTTACGTCAAATAATATGGACGGAGTTCTCCAAGCCATCATTGAAAGTTTAGCTATTACATTTGCTCCTGATTTCGTAATGAAAAATTATCCCCCTGTCATCAATGGTGATATCATTGCGGTTGATTTGATGAATCATAGGACTGTAAATATTTCTTTAGGATTGGTTCGGTCAGAGAATAAACATTTATCCACTTTTGCCAACAAATATATTCATTATCTAAAATCCCAAATTATCAAGAGTTAAGAATGAAAAAAGAGAAGCCCGACGTTCACATATGAACGTCGGGCTTCTCTTTTTTACGAATCTATCTTTTAAAATTTAGTCACATCTACAGGTTCAATTCCTTCAGCTGCGCAATGGTCATGGTATTTTTTCAGGAATGACTCAAAATTATCTCTGGCAATAATTTCTCCATTCTCACCTAGATAGTCTAATGTTCCTTCAACAATATTAAGCGTAATAACTTCCTCATCCCCTACAGCCTGAGGTGTATGTGAGGAGCCAGCTGGTTCATAAACGACATCACCAGCTTTAGAGATCCAAGGATCCTCAAGATATCTCCAAGAACCTTGGACGGTATAAACAATAACTGTACCAGGATGAAAATGAGCGGGAAGCTGCATAGCCGCAGGAACTTTTAATAGCGTAACCGTCTGTCCTGTCACCGGGTTGGCTTTAAGCAATTTAAATTTTGCATCTCCAAAATAAGGAATCCAAGGCAAATCGTCTGGACAAATATTATTGGCATGGAATGCCGTTACCTCTTTTACACTTTTTACGTTACTCACTTCTATCCCCTCTTTCATTTTTTTGAAATCCGCATATTGATAACGTTTACAATAATAAATTAATTGAATATTGCGAATTTATTATTTTCAGTATATTTATAATTACCAATTAAGTAAAATTATTATTTTTAACATATAATTAAGTTTTATTAATTTACGCCATCAACTTGATATATTCACGTACTAACTTTAATTATTTGAGTAAAAGTTACTTAGCGCCAAGTCCCCCATCAAGAGTCAATATTTGTCCTGTACAATAATCAGAAGCTGCTGAAGCAAAATAAAGGACTGCTCCTACTAAATCATTGTCTCTACCTAACCTTCTCACTGGAACTTGGGAGGCGATAATCGGGCCAGCCTTATGTACAAGTGTTCCCGGTATTTCTGGGTTATTCATTCCAGTAGTGAAAACTCCAGGAGCAATGGAATTCACATGCACTCCATGGCGACCCCACTTAACTGCAAGATCCTTCGTTAAAGTCATAACTGCACCCTTACTTGTTGTATATCCTACAGAATCTACAGCTTCTGGGTCAGTACCTTTAAAGCCGATTGAAGAAGAAATGTTAATGATTTTTCCGTATTCGTTGTCTATCATATGTCTTCCTACAGCCTGACACATTAAAAATGTTCCTGTCACATTTGTATCGAGCATAGATTGCCATTGTTCTAAAGGCATATCCGTAGCAGGCGTTTCAAAAACCGTTCCGCTACTGTTTACTAAAATTTCGATTTTCCCAAAATGAGAAACCGCTTTCTCTACACCTTGAACGACAGATTCAGGAGCTGTTACATCCAATGATACGGCAAGTGCTTGTCTTCCTAACGCCTCAATTTCTTTCACAACTTCTTCGCAAACCTCTATACGACGTGAACAAACTACTACGTTTGCTCCGGCCTCAGCCAACGCCAGTGCCATTACACGCCCTAACCCGCTACCACCTCCGGTAACCATTGCTGTCTGTCCTGTTAAATCAAACAATTGTTTAGAAGACATTCTACATTTCCTCCTGTATTAAGAATATTCAAAATTTTTAAAACTTATCATGTTATTGATTATACTCATAAGTTATAATTAAATAAAATTAAAAATTTTAATGTGTAAATAAGTATTACTAATATTCAAAAAGTCATAAACATTGAACAATTATTATAAACATGGAAGGAGTTTTACAAGTCATCATTGAAAGTTTGGCTATTACATTTGCTCCTGATTTCATAATGAAAAATTATCCCCCTGTCATAAAGGGGGAAATTCAGTTATACAAACTATTTTACTTCATCTTCTACTTCAATATGATCATCAGAGTAAGTCTCGGACATCTTCTCTTGACAATTCCAGCACTCACTGCGATTTCGCTCCATAATGGCTAATTCTTCATGACAATGTACACAACAATCCATTTATGCAGCCTCCTTTTCATATTTACTTATTTCTTTCCCTCCTCGATCCATCAATGATTTTTAAATACTTACTTGCTCCTCTGCTTTTATTGTTGTGTGACTTTGCTTCGCGGGACGTACAACAATCAAAAACAATAATCCGATAACGAACATACCTAAAGAAGTTACTTGAAACCCATAACGATATCCCATTGCCTCAGTCGCTGCATATTGGATAAAATACCCGAATACGAGCGGGGCAATAATACTTGTTGAGCTTGCAAGAGCAACGTAGGCCCCTTGTGCTTTTCCGATGTTTTTGGGAGAAAAAAGTCCATCAATATTGCAGGTGCGAGTGAAAGAATGACATAGGCGAAACCTGGAGCAAGGGTGAAGAACAGGATGGATATAGCACTTGAATTCACGGCATTTGCCAAATATACACAAAGAGCAGATAGCACCATCATGGAACCGGCAAGATTTACTCGTGCTTTACGAATATCCCCAGTTTTGCGATAAATCCGATCTGATAGCATAGAAAATCCAATTTGGCTAATGGCAGCGAAAAGAAAAGGTAACGACACGGCTAATTTTAATGTTTGATTATCAAAATGTTGAACTTTAGTAAAGTATGCCGGAAACCATATCGCTTGAACAGACAATAACCAATAGGCACACCCTCCACACAAAATGATAAAAACAAAATTTTTAGACAAAAGATGTGGAAGAAACTGACGCCAAGAAACCTTGGAGAGGGTTGATGAATGCTGCTCCTCTTGATGAAAAGAAGGCAACCCGATTTCTTGTGGACTTTCTTTACCGAAAATGACCCATAAAACTAGCACGATAAGTCCAACAATCCCCATGGCTATAAAAGCAAATCTCCATCCATATTGATTGATCAAGGAGATTAATAATGGTGAAGCAATTGCAGGCCCAATTGTTGCTCCACATAGAACAGCGCCAAAGCCTATACCATGTCTATGTTTTGGGAACCATTTTCCCACCATAGCCGTTGATAGAGCAGGGGCTGCGCCTTCGCCTGCTCCCAAGAGCATCCTTGTAAGCACTAGCAGAGACAGACTGGAAACAAAAGGTGTGACAAATTGAACAGCCAACCATGTAAGTGACATCCAAGTTAACATTTTTTTCGTGTTTTTGGAATCAGCCATGCCCCCAATAATGATAGAGGAAAAGGTGAAGAACCAAAAGAAAGAACTTCCCACCAATCCCCATTGTGAAGGGCTTAAATGTAACTCTTTCATTACAGGAACGGAAACCAAGCCAATGACAATTTTATCAACTTGGTTGATCATACCAGAAGCAACCAGAAATAATAATATTATCCAAGAATATTTTGGGGTGTTCAATATAAATATCTCCCCTTACCTTAAGTTTTCTACAATACCACCAGCTGTTTTTCCACGTACGGGAATACCACCGCGACCTGCTTTACCTGTCTTCTCATCAATAAACATCGCAAAATCAGGTGCAATTTCTCGGCCGTTTGGCATCGTGAGCCACAATCTTAGTAAATGACGTTTGCGTTCCGGTTCTTCGTAGTCTTCGTATACAGTACGTGAATGAAGAACGGTATAATTATTAACAAATTGCATATCCCCCGGTTCCAACATCATATCAATATGCATGTTTTCATCATGAAGGAGGAATCCATTAAGTCATATGCTTCAATTTCAACTTGTGACAAATGGATACCTGTTTTCGCTTGTGCTGATTCGACATATCCACGATTATATCTGCAGTTCAATTTACCTTCGTAATAACTAAAGACTGGTGATGAATATACTGGAGATTCTCCTGGTGCTTCCTCACCACGACGATCCAAGAAGTATGGACGATAAAGAATTCCAAGATACTCTGGGTACTTCTCAAGAATTTCATTATAAACAGCCATAGAACTTACGATACTACTGAACCCTCCAGATTTAGCTTTTCGAAGACTTAATAATCCGACTACGTCAGATCCATCTGGGTGAAAGGGAAGATGTGCATTCGTTTGGTAACCGCGTACATTTGAATCATTGATGTTGAGACCTTGATCAATGACATGTCCTAAGAGGTCACCTTTTGCGTTTTGTGTTACCGGGATGCCCAAGTGAACTCCAAGACCCCAATAAATGATGCTCGCTTCTTCATCCGTATACCTTTCCATTGGTAATCCACGAATTAATAGAAACCCCCTACCATTCTCTAGCTCTTCAACAAAGTAAGCAATTTCGTCAGAGAGATCCGAAATCGGGAAGTCCTCCTTGTTAAAATTAGGTGCTTTTAAACCCTTTTGTTTAACAAGAAATAAAGCGTTTTCAAGAGATTCGATTGTTTTCTCGGACAAATAATAAATCCATGAATCATCTTTAGCTAGATCCATACCTTTCCACGCTACTGGTCCTTGAACTTTTTTCTTTAAAATGGACGGCAAAGGTACTCCTCCTTCCTTTTCTAATACAACTTTTAAAGTTTCTCATTTGTTTTCTTAAGTAACTCCACTTATCTAGGAAGCTTGTACTAAACCAGCTTATCCTGACAGAATCAGTCATTTATGTGCAAGTTTCGATGAGATAACACCACAGCCTTTGCTTCATCGGTTATTCCTAATGTGTATAGAATTACTGCAAGCCTTCCTAATGATGAAAGTGCTCTCATAAATATGATAGCTTGTTTCCTAATAAAAGAGCGACTCCATCTCCCTTCTCAAATTCTTTGTCAGATAAATTATAACTTTTTAAGTGCTGTCCCCTCCTTTACCTATATGAAAGCGCTTTAAATAACAACTATTACGATTGTATTAATTGTTATTTAATTCATTATATTCATAATTTTCAGTTAAATAAAATTAAAAATTTTAATGTGTAAGTAAGTATTACTAATATTCAATTACAACATATTGTTCAAGTCACAAAACACAGTTCTCTGACTATAGCAGCATGGAATCTTCATGTGATCCAATCCACGAGCAGTCAACCCATTTCCAGCTTAGAAAAGGAATTAAGACTAAAAATTTTTAATCGCTCCCGGGGACACGGTACTCTACCAACCGATGAAGGTAGAATCATTCTAATACTTGCCTTTGAGGTACTAAGGAAGCTTGAGGAACCTATTCGATTGTATAAGAAAAATAAAAGACCGATACATTTTACTAAGGTATCGAGCCTATTTTATTTACAAAATAGTTTTCTTTATTTTATATTAGTAATACTTAATTACAAATTAAAATTTTTAATTTTATTTAATTATAATTTATCTGTAGAATTAAAAATAGAAATGATTTAATATTCCAAAAATAGACTTTCAAGTTTGGTCTTTTACGGTTAAATCAAAACAGGAGGTTGAACTATGGACTTAAAGTTATCTGGAAAAAAGCACTGATTGTTGGAGGAAGCCGAGGGATTGGTAAAGCAACTGCTCGCCAATTGGCTCTAGAAGGTGTAGATTGTACGATTTGTTCAAGAAACGAATCCTCACTAAAAATCGCTGCAGAGGAATTAGCTCAAGAAACAAACAGAAATATTTATCCAATTGTGGCAGATACAACTGATCCTGACTCTATCCTAAATTTAGTTGAAAAATCAGCAGCAGCAATGGGAAGCATTGATATTTTAATCAACAGTGGAGCCCGTGTTGGCGGCTTTGAGCCAGAGGATTTTCATAGTATTAAAGATGAACTTATTTTGAAAGATTTTGAAGAAAAGTATATGGGCTATTTTCGTTGTATGCGAGCTGTAGCTCCTTATATGATAGAAAATAATTGGGGACGTATTATAAATATAAGTGGTCTGGCTGCTAGAATCGGCGGCAATTATTTTAGTTCCGGTCCACGTAATGCATCTGTTGTCCATTTAACAAAATCCGCATCATTAGAATTAGGAAAGCACGGAATTAACGTCAATGCTGTTTATCCAGGGATTGTCGATACGGAAATGTTTAGAAACCGAGTCACTAATGAAGATGCTGTGCGTCAGATGGCAGCACTCAATGCACTCGGCCGCTTGATTACAGTAGAAGAAATTGCTAATGTCATTACCTTCCTAGCTTCACCTTTGGCGGCATCGATTACTGGTGATGTCATTTCAGTAACCGGCGGAATTGGAGAAACCGTTTTTTACTAAAAAACTAGGAGCGATATTGTAACTGTATCGTAGCTTACCAATAATAGTGTATTTAAAAAACGAGCCTCGCTAAAAGCTGAGGCTCGTTTTTTTATAACTTTTAATCTTCATCTACCCAATTGTATATTTAGCGGTATTCAAGAACTTGTCAATCTTAGAAACAGTTGATTCAATGTTCTTAGAGAAAATAGCCATGTGTGCAAAAAAGCCGTGGACCATACCGAGTTCACATGCATATTCAACTTGCACACCAAATTTTTTCAGACGTTCAGCATAAGCCATTCCTTCATCCCGAAGCACATCATTTTCTGCTGTAATCACTATTGCTGGCGGGAGACCACTTAAATCTTCAGCAACCAAAGGAGCAGCGTATTCATTATACCTGTCCTCATCATTCCTTAAATAATGATCCCGGAACCAAATCAGCTGTTCGCGATCCAGACCAAATCCTTTTGCAAATGTTTGATGGGATTCCGTATTAAACTCAAGATTTGTCGCAGGGTAGATTAAGACCTGTGCAGCGATGTCGGGACCTTTTCTGTCTCTCGCCATCATAGTTACTACTGTCGCTAGATTTCCACCTGAGCTATCCCCTCCGACTACCAATCTAGTAACATCTCCGTTAAAGGAGGGCCCTTTTTCATAAACCCATTCCAATGCCGCATATGCGTCTTCGACTGGAGTCGGGAACTTATACTCTGGAGCAAGACGATAGTTTACAGATACAACAATACTAGCCGTTCTATTTGCTATCATTCGGCAACTTGCATCCATCACTTCAATGTCTCCTAGAACCCATCCTCCACCATGGTAGTAAATAAATATCGGGAAGGGACCTTGTCCCTCCGGTATGTATACCCTACATTTGATTTCTTCGTCTTTGCTTACCGGTATCATCAAGTTCTCTACCGTTGAAACCGGATCTAATTTTACAGCAGGGCGCGGTGCATTGGACAACATATCTCTTACTGCCTTAGGATCCATCTCGTGAATAGGCGGCATCTGATTATATGCTTGTAAATATTTTTCTGCTTGCGGATCTAAATTTGCCATGAAACATCATCCTCACTTCAATTTATTTTAAAATTAACTCGGATATTTCCTAAACCTTTATTCCGTTCCTGAAACCTTCGCATGAACTTCATCATTAAAAACATACAATGGTGATTTTATTCACCTTATTTCGATGAATAAAATCACCATACAACTTGATATAAGAGATATTGATGATTAACATTACCACCAGCTTTTTATCTAATTACAGGTGCTCCTCCGATATAAAACTCGAAATCTGGGGCAATTTTTCGACCATTTGGCATCATGAGCCACAATCTTAATAAATGACGTTTGCGGTCATCTTCTTCATAATCTTCAAATAATGTACGTGAATGAAAAACCGCATAATTATTAACAAATTGCATATCACCTGGTTCCATCATCATATCAATATGAAAGTTTTTATCATGCGTAAGGGAATCTATAAAATCAAATGCTTCGATTTCCTCTTTCGACATAGAGATACCTGTTTTCATTTGTGCTGATTCGACATATTGGCGCATATATCTGCAGCTCAATTTACCATCGTAATAGCTAAAGATTGGTGATTGAACTACCGGAGATTGACCTTGTGCTTCTTCCCCACGAAGATCATGGGCGAATGGATGAAAAAGAATTTCAAGGTACTCTGGGTGCTTCTCCAAAATTTCATTATAGATAGACATTGCACTAGCGATACTACTTAAACCACCAGATTTCGCTTTGCGAAGACATAGTAATCCGACCACATCAGCAAGATCTGTGTGATAGTCAAGATGCACATTTGTTTGGTAACCTCTTACTTTTGTATTATCATTAAAGTCTTTACCTATGTTTTTGATATGCCCTAAGAGGTCTCCAGTTTTGCTTTGGATGATTGGCAGTCCCAAGTAAAGTCCGAGCCCCCAGTAAATGATGCTTGCTTCTTCGTCAGTATACCGTTCCATTGGCAATCCGCGAATCAATAGAAACCCTCTCCCATTCTCCAGTTCGTCGACAAAGTATTTGATTTCGTCAGCGAGATCAGGAATCGGGAAATCCTCCTTTTTAAAATCTGGTGCTTTTAATCCCTTTTGCTGAACATGTAATAATGCCTTATCAAGAGCAGCAATCGTTTTTTCGGACAAATAATAAATCCATGAGTCATCTTTAGCTAGTTCAATGCCTTTCCATGCTGAACGCCCTTGAATTTTTTCCTTTATAATGACTGACATAAATCTTCCTCCTTTATTCATTTGGTTATTTTCTTACTTGATATGACCGAATTTTTTAGCGTTAAGAATGAAGAAAAGCGAAACATCTTAATCGTTCTTGGACCCGGACCTCTCGCTATCTCCCAAAACATTAATAGCGTTTACATAAATATTATGACTGAATATTTTGAATTTTCTTCCCTTTAGTATACTTATAATTATAAATGAAATAAAATTGTTATTTTTAATTTATAATTAAGTTTTATTAATATATACCGTCATTCAATCTCACAAACTAGCCCTTTCAAAAAACTAAGTAATAGATACATTGACCAAATAATCAATTAACATAGTTATGGTCATTCTACTTCAATTTGGTATATTCACTAACTAAGAAGATCCTTCGTTGAAGTTATAACTGCACCTTGATCTGCTGTATATTTTTTAAATACTCACTTGTTCCTCTGCTTTTATTGTTGTGTCGCTTTGCTTTGCGGGGCGAACAACGATCCAAAATAATAATCCGATAACGAACATACCCAAAGCAGTTACTTGGAATCCATAACGATATCCTATTGCTTCAGTCGCTGCATATTGGATGAAATACCCGAATACGAGCGGGGCAATAATACTTGTTGAACTTGAAAGAGCAATGAACGTCCCTTGTGCTTTCCCGATGTTTTTAGGAGAAAAAAATCCATCAATATTGCGGGTGCGAGTGAAAGAATGACATACGCAAAGCCTGGAGCAAGAGTGAAAAACAGGATAGATATAGCAGTTGAGTTCACAGCATTTGCTAGATATACACAAAGAGCAGATAGCACCATCATGGAACCGGCAAGATTTATTCGTGCTTTACGAATATCCCCAGTTTTACGATAAATCCGGTCTGATAGCATAGAAAATCCAATTTGGCAAATAGCAGCGAAAAGAAAAGGTAACGACACGGCTAGTTTTAATGTTTGACCATCAAAATGTTGAACTTTGGTAAAGTATGCTGGAAACCATATCGCTTGAACAGACAATAGCCAATAGGCACATCCTCCACATAAGACGGTAAAAACGAAATTTTCAGACAACAGATGCGGAAGAAACTGACGCCAAGAAACCTTAGAAAGAGTTGATGAATGTTGCTCCTCTTGATGAAATGAAGGCAATCCAATTTCTTGTGGACTTTCTTTACCGAAAATGACCCATAAAACTAGTACAATAAGTCCAACAATCCCCATGGCTATAAAAGCAGATCTCCATCCATATTGATCGATTAAGGAGATTAATAGTGGTGAAGCAATCGCCGATCCGCCTGTTGTTCCTAACAGAACAGCGCCAAAGCCTATACCATGTCTATGTTTTGGGAACCATTTTCCCATTATTGCCGTTGATAAGGCAGGGGCTGGACCTTCGCCTAGTCCCAAGATCATTCTTGTAAAAACTAGCAGAGACAGACTGGAAACAAAGGGTGTGAGAAATTGAACAATCAACCATGTAAGTGACATCCAAGTTAACATTTTTTTCGTGTTTTTGGAATCGGCCATACCACCAAGAATGATAGAGGAAAAGGTAAAGAACCAAAAGAAGGAACTTCCCACCAATCCCCATTGTGAAGGGCTTAAATGTAACTCTTTCATTAGGGGAACGGAAACCAAACCAATAACAATTTTATCAACTTGGTTGATCATACCTGAAGCAACTAGAAATAATAATATAATCCAAGAATATTTTGGAGTGCTCAACGTATAAATCCCCCTTATTTTTACCATCAAGGGAAAACCTTTTCATGACATCTGAAAAGGTGCTCCCCATCACATGAATCAATTGGTGTTCTTATGAAACGATATATAAAGGTAAGTCTTTCGGATTTAAGCCCAATTACTTCAAGTTTTCTATAATACCGCCAGATGTTTTTCCACGGACAGGAATACCGCCGCGACCCGCTTTACCTGTTTTCTCATCAATAAACATCGCGAAATCGTGTGCAATTTCTCGACCATTTGGCATCGTGAGCCACAATCTTAATAAATGGCGTTTGCGTTCCGGTTCTTCATAGTCTTCGTATTGAGTACGTGAATGCAGAACTGTATAATTATTGACGAATTGCATATCACCTTCTTCCAACATCATATTATAATGCATATTTTCATCATGAAGGAGGGAATCCAGTATGTCTAACGCTTCAATTTCAACTTTTGACAAATGGATACCTGTTTTCGCTTGTGCTGATTCTATAAATGTACGGACATATCTGCAGCTCAATTTACCATCATAATAACTAAAAATTGGTGATGTAAATACTGGAGATTCACCTGGCGCTTCCTCACCGCGACGATCAAAGATGAATGGACGACAGAGAATTCCAAGATACTCTGGGTACTTCTCCAGAATTTCATTATAAACAGCCATTGAACTTATGATACTACTGAACCCCCCAGATTTCCCTTTTCGAAGGCTTAATAATCCGACGACATCAGATCCATCTGCGTGAAAAGGAAGATGCAGTTTCGTTTGATAACCGCGTACATTTGAATTTTCTAAGCTAAGACCTTGATCAATGACGTGCCCTAAGAGGTCACCATTTGCGTTTTGCGATACCGGAATGCCCATGTGAAGTCCGAGCCCCCAATAAATGATGCTCGCTTCTTCATCCGTATATCTTTCCATTGGTAATCCACGAATTAATAGGAACCCTCTCCCATTCTCTAGTTCTTCCACAAAGTACGCAATTTCGTCAGAGAGATCCGGAATCAGGAAGTCCTCCTTGTTAAAATTAGGTGCTTTTAAACCCTTTTGTTTAACATGAATTAAAGCGCTTTCAAGGGATGCGATCATTTTCTCGGACAAATAATAAACCCATGAATCATCTTTAGCTAGATCAATACCTTTCCACGCTACTGGTCCTTGAACTTTTTCTTTTAAAATAGACGACATAAATAATCCTCCTTCAATAATATGGTTAGTTAGTTAGTTTCTTACTTAACTTCAATCAATTGTCTTAACTCTCTGCGCAAAATTTTCCCTGTTGCGTTTTTAGGTAACTCTTTAGAAAATTCCACTTGTCTAGGAAGCTTGTACTTCACCAGCCTATCCTGACAGAATCGGATAATGTCATTCATGGTGACCTGCTCATCATTGACTACGACATAAGCTTTTACATTTTCTCCGTATTCTCCATCGGAAACTCCGATTACGGCCGCCTCTACAACAGCAGGATGTTGATACAGAACTTCCTCTACTTCACGAGGATATACATTGTATCCACCAACAATAATCATGTCCTTCTTGCGATCAACGATGTAGATGTATCCTTCTTCATCCATTGTTGCTAAATCACCAGTGTAAAGCCATCCATCTATTAAGGCAGCTGATGTAGCTTCTGGCATCCCTAAGTATCCATTCATTACATTTGGCCCTTGAACTACTAATTCTCCGACTTCTCCTCTCGGCACTTCTTTTCCGTCCTCATTGACAACTTTGCTTTTGACGCCTGGTATATCTAGACCGATAGATCCTGGCTTACGGGTTCCCTGTAAAGGATTAATAGCAACGAGAGGAGAAGTTTCCGAAAGGCCATACCCTTCCATGATAGAAACGTCATACTTGTTTTCAAATTTTTGTAATAGCTCGAGCGGAATCGAGGCACCTCCAGAGATACACACGCGAATGGATAAGAAATCTTCCGCAGTAGATTCAGGCAATTGCAAGATAAAATTGTACATTGTAGGAACTCCAGCAAACACTGTTGCCTTTTTTCTCGAATGGTACTGATAACATCAAGAGGACTGAATTTAGGTAGAATCAAGACAGTTGCCCCGCAAGCAATTGGCGCATTCAGACAAATAGTCATACAGAAAACATGAAACATTGGTAGAACAGCTACTACACAATCTTTATCATGGAGTTCAATTAATTCTGAAATGGCATCTGCATTCGAAGCCAAGTTAAGATGAGATAACATCGCACCCTTTGGTTTCCCTGTTGTTCCTGATGTGTATAGAATAACTGCAAGGTCTTCTTGATCAATGAAAGGGTTTAGGCAAACATTATTGCTTGTTTCCATCAGATGCTCCCATGTCCACTCCTGATCCTCGGCATCTGTATAAATAACTAGCTTTAGATGTTCCAATCGTCCCTTTAATTCTGACAACTTTGGTTCTACGGATACGTGAGCAATAACTGCTTTAACTTGACTATCGTCTAAAATGTAGTTGATTTCCTCTTTGGTATACATAGGATTCATCGGAACAACAAATGCACCTAGTCGTAAAATGCCGTAGTACGTAATAAGAAATTCAGGACTATTCCCTAATAAAAGAGCTACTCCATCTCCCTTCCCGATTCCTTGGGCAGACAAACCAGCAGCCAATCGATTTACCTGCTGATTTAGTTCTTTATAAGTAACACTTTTATCTCTATAGATATAAGCGATACTGTCTGGGAAATTACTTGCACTTTTTTTCAGATTTTCGTCTAAATGATAACTCATTAAATGATTCCCCCTTTTCCTCACATGGAAGTGTTCGAATAATCACTATTTCGAATATTCGAAATATTATTACAGTAAGTATACTCATAAATTATAATTAAATAAAATTAAAGATTTTAATTTGTAAGTAAGTATTACTAATATTCGAAAAGGGATGCAGTCATGACGGAGGGGGATTCAGCATT
Source organism: Bacillus sp. EA-CB0995 (assembly GCF_055814245.1). Classification (NCBI taxonomy): domain Bacteria; kingdom Bacillati; phylum Bacillota; class Bacilli; order Caryophanales; family Bacillaceae; genus Bacillus; species Bacillus sp. EA-CB0995. Next base: position 2,721,734 of record NZ_CP169269.1, read on the forward strand.
GTACAGACATGTAAATAGATCGAAATTATGTCGACACGCATGGACAAAATGAGGAATCCACTCACTTGCAGCTCGTCTTATGGAAGCACATTAACTTGGGATCTTATTCGTCAACAATTTGAGCAAATTATTAAGTTTGCGAATGCTTTGCGATTAGGCACCGCATCAACGAAAGCAATTTTAAAGCGATTTACGAGAAATACCAAGCACCCTATCTATCAAGCTATATGTGAGTTGGAGAAAGGAATTAAGACCATTTTTTATGTGATTATCTACACTTTGAGGAAGTCCGTAGAGAGATTAATGAAGGACTTAACATCGTTGAAGATTGAAACTCTGTTAACAACTACATCTTTTACGGAAAGAATAGTGAAATTCTCTAGAAGATCAAGAAGTGTCTAGATTGTCACTCCAATTGCTACAAAATTGTCTAGTTTACATGAATACGTTAATAGTTCAGAAGATTAACGCCTTTGTTCTACAATCATGTAAATCCGTATGAAACATTTAAATGAAATGAAAAAAGGCTAGCTTTACTAGCCCACATTATAATCATATATATCATGGAATCTAACTACTTTTTATGTAAAAAATTACATTAACACATATTTACAATTTTAGAATGTTCAGTCTCGAATGATTCCATGACTTGATCCTAGTATTACTTCCTTCCCATTTTGATTGCGATATACTGACTTTATTTCTACCTTTTTAAAACCTTCCATTTGTTCAACATTTGTAAGAGTTATTTCACATGTAATTGTATCTCCAGTAAAAACCGGTCGAATAAATTCACTTACCATTTCTCTTGCGATGTAATTTACATCACCACCAATTTTCGTTACTATACTTGCAGTTAATAAACCTTGCACCATTAAACGACCCTTTTCATCATGTTCAATATGATGCCTACCTTGGTCGCCTGAAAACCTTCCGAACTGCAAAACATCTTCTTCAGTAAAAGTTCTTTCCCATGTAAAAACATCACCTGTTTTAATAATTATATTCCCCTCCTATAATTTTGAATATTCTGTATTTTTAGTTTAGCACAAAAATGAATGAATGACCACTCACTTTTAATGGTTTCACTAAATTACATACATTAATTTATTAAGAAAAAATCCTGCATGAAACAGGATTTTTAATCATCTCTTTTACAAATTATTAAATTTCATTCAAAAGCTGCCATATTTTCTTCTACTCTATTTAACCATTCATTTATTAACGAATGAAATAAAACATCCTGCTCAATCTGTAAGTTATGTCCCGCTTTATCTAAAACAGCAAAAGTAGCACGAGGAAATTTATCAAGAATCTTCCAAGCATCCTTGTAGCCTGTTACTGAATCCTGTTTTCCCAATAAAAAGAGGCTTGGTTTTTCATAGAGGGATAACTGACTATCCACATCAAATGAAAAAGCATATTGCTCCATTATTTTTGTTAAAAACGCCTCATCTGCTATTTTAATACCTGATATAATCTCTTCAAGATAACGTTGCCAATTATTTTCGTTTAGTACTACAAATTTCAAACTGAAATTCTCACGTTCTTCCGTACTTAACTGAGATAAAAACTTTTCATCTCGGTAAATAACGGTATGCAGAGGAAGCTGTCTCTTGTTTATATCTGGGATAATCAAAGGGCAAATAAATGCTGCTCCATCTACTTTGTCTTTTCTCTTAGATATAACTCCTCTAGTTATGTAGCCTCCGTAGGATTCACCTGCGATTAAAAAAGATTCATCTGGAATAATCGTATCTATAAATTTTATTACAAGATCTAACATGTCGTCTGAGTTTTGAATAGATTCATGTCCCTTTGTTTGTCCCATGCCTGGTAAATCCAAATAAATTCGTTTCCAGCCTTCTCTTTGTAAAAAAATAGGTTCCATACAACCTGACATTAACCTATGGTCAGGAGAAAAACCATGAAGCATGATAATTGGTTTTCCTGAACCATAAATTTCATAATGAACTTTTACATTCCCTATTAAACACTCCATTATAATCCACTCCGAATTTTCAGTATTTTCAATACTATAATAAAGTAAAAGTTCTATCTTTCCAAACAATTAACCTCATGCTTCTTATTGTTAAGTAAAGAGCATTTTTATTTCTTTACATTCTGCACACAGTTTACATAACATAATTATATAATGTGTTTTTTTATTAACTACCCGCTGGTAAAAACGTTTCTAAAAGCTGTTTTATTTCTTCTATGGAACATCCTTGACTAGACACCTCATACATAATACCATTAGCTTTCGCACGATATATGTGATCATAATTTTCAAATCGTCCAGGGTACTTCTCTACATAGGCAGGTTTATATTCAATCCACTCTAGACCACTTGAAAAAAATGTTGAAACCTTTTTGTTCAAATCATACTGAAAGTCTCCACCACCAGATGTAAAATGTTCAAATTCTTTTTTCCTCTTCCAAATTCCTCTTGATACTCTTGTATAAAGATCATTTTCTCTACCTCATGACTAGTAGATTTATAAGGTAAAATAATAGTTTGTCCTATTTTACTTTCTGCAGTAGGCCTATACTCCATTTTGGTGTAATAATGAGTCCCATCATTCTGTAACGTAATAAAAGTCATTTCTACATCAGGAGATTGTAAAACTTTTAAAAAAGGAATGACCTCTCGTATATTATAATAAGCTGCTTGTACTTCCTTTGGATCATTTTTCCCTCCAAAGATTTGTTTTACATCTACTTTTTCTAATGGTTTTGCACGTTTTAAAACCTCGTATTTCTCTACAACAGGCTTCTTAACTGTCCCTCCTATTCTTTCAACAGCAATTACTTCTTCCGTTGACTTTCCTTGTATCGAGTAATATTTGGTACCAGGGACGTATTCTGTTGTATCACCTTCTCGTAAAAATTGCCAATCTCCGCCACGTGATACTTTCCCAAGTTCTCTTCCTAATTGCTCTTTAGACACATTTTCACCAGCAGGAATATAGTAATGTGCATTATGCACAAGATATTGACTATATGGATGACGAGGAGCTGTACTTACTCCAAACAAATTCGCTACACTAGCCGGAACATCTGTAATAAAAAACAGTAAAAGACATGTTGCAGTGATAAGAAACATTACAAATTTCTTCTTTGGCGATCGTTTCTTTTTTCTAAGTACAATACGAATATCTACTTCCTCAGGAAATGAAAGCTGTTGTTGAATACTTTGCATTATTTTTCTTAATTTTTGTTCCATATCCATCCCTCCTTCAGTGAAACATCTTTCGGTAAGGACAGTAATTGTTTCTTTAATTGCTCTCTACCATGATAGAGCCTAGATTTTACCGTTCCTTCACTAACTGTAAGAATTGAGGAAATTTCTGAAACTGATAAATCTTGCATGTAATATAATACAATCACTGTCTGATGTTTGAGAGAAAGTTTTCGAATACAGTTGTATAACTCTCGCTCATTTTCTTCTTGCAAATAAAACCCTTCTGGCTGTCCTTCTCTTGATCTTCCCCAAAAATCTTGCAAAGGTAAGAAAAGACGCTTTCGCTGCGCCATCTTCCATGTAACATGGATTACAATTTTATGAAACCATGTCTTAAATGAAGCTATCTCTGGATTAAATCGATGTAAAGATTTGTATGTACGCAAAAGAGCTTCCTGTACGGCATCTTCAGCTCCTGTTCGATCTCGAAGAAGCATATATGCCATCTGATGCGCAGGTAGTATGTATGGTTTTACTAACAAATTAAAAGCATCTTGATCTCCAGCCTTAGCTTTATTCAAATAATCTTGTTCAGACACATTTCACCCTCCTTTCTTTTCACTACTTATTCCCTCTAAAAGAAGAAATGGTTCACTTTTTTACGTATTTTTATTATTTTTAGTTATACTATGAAACTTACACTATATTCAAAATAGGAAAAAGGCCATTCTCTATATGATAAAGAATAGGACCTTTGTCAAAGGTAATCTTATTATGTCTAATCTATTAACTGCAGTTCTTTCCCCACAAACTCCATTAACTCTTTAATTGTGTGTGCGCTGAAAAATCAAAGCGAATACCTGCCGCTTCATACACTTCTTTTACTGATTTTGTACTTCCTAAAGATAGCGCTTCTTTATAATTAATTAAGGCTTGTTTTGGATTCTCTTTATATTACTTATACATCTGGCACCTATTTGTGCAATTGCGAAAAGGAGATTCAAAAATATGTAAAATAGACAAACGTCTTATTGCTAACCAGCTTTCATAACCTTTCCAGTTTACAAAGTCAAAGTCATATGTTCTTGCAAGTTCTTGAAACTTTCCCTTTCTTTCCACATGTGTATGATTTGGATTTTCATACATCTAATACTGAAATTGATCAACTACGACAATAATAGGTAAATACTCTATCATTAATCTAAGCTTCTCATTGCATTGAATCTCTGCTTGTAGCAGAGATTCAAATTGCGTTTGTAACGATTCTAAAACGATAATAACGAAATATTCAGTATTATCTATTTAAAAGACGCCCTTTCATACAATATTCTTCGCAACAAGTTTCAAATGCTCAGCAGGAATAATTTGTTTGACTGATTCCTGCAAATCCTCTGCCATCACTTCTTCAATATGTTCCAAGGCTACTTCTAATATACTGCATTCCATTGTTTCAATATTAAGCAGAGAATAATGATCATTTTTCTTTATCACTAAATATCTATGATTCTCTGTCACTAGTAAAGCACCTAACTGAATCCCTAGTATTCTATTATCTTCAAATTTCATATACACTCCTCCTATCTATAAATATTTTACAATAAAAGGATATTAAAAGGTGCAAAAAAGGTTCCTAATTTTTTCAGAAAATCTCGCTTTCTTGCTGATACAGTACTTATACCATAAAGGGAAATAGGTAAACAATTAATCGACTACAAACTATTAATTAGCAATGAAAGGACATTTTCTTACATATAAGGGACTGGAAATCTGTCTAATCAGAAAATCAGCAATATTACCATTATGAATCTTTATACCCGGTATATCTGTCAAACTCTCTTTTATTCTGCTAGTAGCAACTCCTTCTACTACAAATGGTAAACGTACAATTGTCCAATCAAGATTACTTTTTAACAACAGGTCTAATTCTTTATACTTATTTATCCCAAATAAAAAACACCTCTCATTTCGAGAGGCGCTTACTATTAAGATACTAAATCTTCTCCAATAATTTTTACTTCCGTTTCTAATTCTACGTTAAATTTGGATTTTACCTTTTCCTGTACATATCGGATAAGTTTTACATAATCACTCGCTGTAGCTTCACCTACATTTACGATAAATCCAGCATGCTTAGTAGATACTTGGGCATCTCCTATTTGTTTTCCTTGCAGCCCGCTATCTTGAATTAACTTACCAGCAAACATACCTGGAGGACGTTTAAAAACACTACCACAAGAAGGATATTCTAATGGTTGTTTTGATTCACGCAAAAATGTCAATTCATCCATTTTTTCTTTGATTATATTGTATTCACCTTCTTGTAAATCAAATGTCGCTTCTAACACAAGATATCCTTTTCTAGAAATGCAACTGTTTCTGTATTCTAATTCTAAATCATTTTTATTTAAATTAAGAATTTCGCCATCTCTAGTTATAACTAATACACTTTCAATAACATGTGATACTTCGCCACTATATGCTCCTGCATTCATATATACTGCTCCGCCAACTGTTCCTGGAATTCCACAAGCAAATTCTAATCCAGTTAGATGATTTTTCAATGCAAATCTAGAAGTATCAATAATGGTTGCCCCACTTTGAACAATTATCTTATTATCTTTCAATGAGATATCAGTCAATTTAGTTAAATTCAGAACAATCCCTCTAATGCCGCCATCCTTAATAATTATGTTTGAACCATTACCTAAAATAGTAAAATCAATATTATTTTGATTTGCATATTTTATTACGTCTTGTACCTCTTGATACGTAGTAGGTAAAACAAAATAATCCGCATTTCCACCCGTTTTAGTGAAAGTGTATTTTTTTAACGGTTCGTCTTTTTTAACTTTAGTATCATCTAATATATTCAATAAATCGTTGTATACTTTATTCATTTCCATAACCTCTTTACCTAGAATCTGTCCTATCCATTATAATGCATTTCATTTCAAAATGACCAATGTATTATTTTTGGGAATATTAAAATAATAATTTGATTGAACTTTATTTCAAAGCCACATCTATATTCTCAAATATTGAATGAAACATCTCTATCTCTTAATACTGAATTTTCTCCAACTTTGTAACCCGTATTTTCGCAGGATAAGATTCAAGTATTTCACTACATTCTATTCTAACTTTGTCACCTGTTTGTAATTCCTTTTCTATATTTGGATTATTAAAGTGTAAAATAGTGTCAGCGGGAAATCTCCTTTTTAATCTTTCTTCTAAGTTTTTTCTGTCGTAATCATCTTTTATATGTTTCTCTTCAATAAAAAACACAGTATCTCCCTTAAGTAAAATATAACCATCTATGCCATTAGAAAGTGCATTATTATCTGTTTTAGTAATAGATTTTTTTATTTCATTACTTGTAGCTGTTTTCCAAACTAAAACAATCATGAAGATGATTACCAAAAATAAAATCGTACCAACTGTTTGTATACTTTTTTCATTTGCATCTCCATCACCTAAAATGCCTTTTCTAAAAAATTCATTAACAAATAGTTGAGAAAACCTACGCTTTGATTTCTTTAAAAGAATGCAATAAAAATGCAACTATATATTCGCACGCTTTCTCACAAGCTAACATTTTAAATACTCTTTGCTCTTCTGCTGTTTTATCATTCGCTTGATCTGAAGCAGCTTTTAAGCAAAGAAATGGCTTGCCATTCACATGACAAACGTAAGAAAATGCAGCAACTTCTTGATCGACCGCAAGCGCTCCGTAAACTGTCCGAAGTAATTCTCTCGTTTCCGAACTACGAATACGTTGATCGCCTGAAATGAAGGTACCATAATGAGAGGTATAAACGAATTGCAACTTTTTCATTTCTTTAATCAAATGTTTCGAAGGTTGAATACACGCTGCTCTGCCCGTATATAAATCAAACGGATCCGCTCCAGTTCCCGCACCTGTTACATCATGTTGCATAACTTTAGTGGCGACAACAATATCACCGTTTTTCACCTTATTTGATAAGCTTCCACAAATTCCTGTCATAAATAGTCGTTCTGGTTGAAATTCACTAATAAGAAGCTGAACACAACTTGCACATTGGACTTTACCGACTCCGGTTATGACAGAAACGACTTCAATCCCGTTCATATTATGAAAATGAAATTCCCAAGCCGCTCGTTCTTCTTTACGATAACTTGGATAATATTTATGTAAATACGCAAGCTCTGGTTCCCATGCTGCAACGATAGCAATTCGATTCATGGGTATCATTCCTTTCTAGTATTTATGTCAATTCCTAACTGTATTGATGCTCTAAATTCCCAGATTAGAAAGACCCTATTCTCGAATTGGTGACAAAAAAACGAAAATAGAGTCTCTACTATCAACAGTTCGTTAAATTGTTACAACCTTATCAAAATGGGTAGTATATCCTTCTAGCTGTATATTATAATTTCCATCTTTCATTTCTAAAACAGTTAAACTTGTACCATGTAGAAAAGGAGGGTCCCATAAATTTGTAATAGAATTACCTTTGACATGCATAAGTAATGCTTTGAGAAACACAGCATGCGTAACAATTAGAATGTTTTCATCTTGATGATTTGAAATAATAGTATGAAATATAGACACGACCCTATGTACGAATTGCTCAAACGTTTCTCCAGCAGCTGGTTCATATTGTGTTGGATTTTCCCAAAAATTCTTGTATTGTGTAGGGAAAGATTGTTTAATTTCTTCATGTGTTCTCCCTTCCCAGGCACCCATATTAATTTCTCTTAAATCTTCGTGTAATACGAGATTCGTATCATTTTGGCCAATAATAAATTTAGCTGTTTCTATCGCTCTATTACTTGTACTCGCATAAACTGTATCAAACTTTATATCTTTTAATGATTTACTTAAAGAAATTGCATTATTTATTCCTTCATTAGTCAACTTAGAATCTTTCCAACCTTGCATTCTATTTTCAACATTCCATTCTGTTTGGCCATGTCTCGTTAAATAAATTTTCATCTTTCAGAACCCCCGCAATTTTCTATCAAAATACAGTATCATTTATTTTCAAGTTAATTAAAGCCATTCAATATATTTTTAAGTAATCCTCTTTTAAATAACACTCTCTACGTTTTCTTTCCCCTGATTGGTTAATAAGTTAGTATGTTTTCGAAATAACTCTTGAGCTACATTACTAAGTATTTTAGAATCGATTTCCCTCCACCTTTCAGGATCAGTCACATAATCCACACTATATATTTCTTTTGACAAATTAGCACAAATTACATAACTTGAATATGGATGTGGATTCTCCCTATTATTATCAGCGTCTGATAAAAACCTTTTCATTAATACCTTATTATTTAAAGGATGGTAAATTAATTCTACTAATTTTGCTCGATATTCTAAATCTACGGGAAGAAGACATGGGAAGTCTTCATAGTCCGCTAAGTGTTGCGCTTCATGAGCAAGATAAGAGTATAAAAAATCCGGCTTATTTAAAACTTTTTCATACCTTTCTTTTACACAATATAAGGCATTTTTTGATGCCCATCCTCCTGCTGCTCTCCCACCAAAGGTAGCGAAATGCAACCAGCTCTGCATAATAAAATCTGACATGAAATATACGACAACCTTTTTAGATTTATTTGGCAGGATAATTTCATACTCAGCCTTCTCTTCTTTCCTCCAAATGTATGGCTCCCTATAGGGTGGAGTAACTCCTCCAAGAAAGTAAAATCCTCTTGCTTTAAACTCTTTAGCTAATATTTCTTCAATAGAATCTAGGTCATTTGTAGTTTCAATTCCTGGTAACAACTCTATAAGGTGTTCCGCTAAGATACTTTCTGCTTCTTCTTTATTTTTTCTATTTGTTAAGACGGATATAAAGTATTCGTAATATACTCTAATAACACTTCTAATCCAAGCATCTTTTGTTTTATATTGAAATACTTGTTTTTCAGCAAAAAAACGGTTGTAGTATTTCTTTTTAAGCTTTTCCAAACCAATATTATTATCAATACTTTGGAGATATTCATAAGCTTTATTAACATTTCCTTGTAAACAATAAGAATATAGTTTTTGTTTCAATGGTAATTGAACTCCTATCTATTCTATTTTTTTGTAAACTCAGAAACTAGGTCTTAAGAAGAAATTAATAATCTCATCTAAAATTGAACTTATATAAAGTGAAACTTCCATCAGTGGGGGTCTTATTGCTCGTTAATGCGGGATAAACTTAGATTAATGGCGATGTGGTGCTATCCTAAAGCACACTTTACTCATCTACTAAATATTATAGACATATCATCAGTGCGTCTCTTCCAAATCATATGATCACACTCCTCACCCCAATAATCCTTCAGTAAATAATCAGGCTCTCCAAATCTCTTCTTCCATATCTTCTGTGCATTTGTATATCCACTATCCAAACAAAATTCTTTAATATCCCTATTCAACAGGGTGAGAAACATTACATTTAAAAGTAATGTTCCGATACCACGCCTTTGATATTCTGGAAGTACAAATACAGTTCCTACCTCATATAGCTCTTTCAATGCTCTATCTGTGCAAATGTTAATTAGTTCACTAGCTGGACCATATTCAATTGTACCAATAACTTTATTCCACTTTTTATCTACAGCTATTAAAAAATATCGATTTCTCCCATTGCTATCAAAGTCACATTTCAAATATTGTTTCTTATTTTCAATTTCCTTTTCTATATCATCTAGCAACTCAGATAAACCTTCTCTAGCAAACGTATCTTTAATGGTTGTACTAAAAAATTGATTTAGTTCTTCAATGTCCTCAATTCGTGGTCTTCTTATCTCAACATTACACACCGAAAATCACTCCTCGGTTTTCTAAAATTTCAATGTAATTGATCTATATTTTTTATTAAACAGCTTAATTGTATTTCAAACTAACTCTTAATTCATCAAACCAGCAAGCACAAGCGATTGTTTCTTCAGACACTTGTTCATTGCTTTCTATGTCACACCAAGCTGAAAGAATACAGTGACATAATCCCCATGCTATGATTCTTTCTTTGTCTAGTTGGAGTTCCTCCACACTTCCCTAGCTTCTCATTTAAATCGAAATAAGAGTATTCATATGTATGAAGCTTATTGTATTGTTCTAGCATGTGCTGAATATTTAGCTCTTAACTTCCTGTTAACAAGATAGGATTTATAATTTGATTTATTCTATACGATCTTTATAAAAATGCTTATAGCCATCAAGTTTTTATTCTACATAATAAAAAATAATCCTTTTTCATTACGTTACGTGAAATTTTAACGTGCGACATATTAAACAATTCGTTGATCACACTTGCGAATTCTTCTTTCCCAAGTGATCATGCTACAACTGCTTCAGTAATTGCTGTAACGATTTGGCTATCTAGTAGAGGAAATAAATTTATGTGGGTCATGTTTGAAATGTGTATTGCCTTTTCGAGAATTTGGGTTGGAGTACATTATCCTTTAGATGTATTGGCCGGTATAATCCTAGGAGGTATGTATTGCACTACTTGCCCACTATCGAATTATAAAAATGAATCTTATGAACAAAATAACGAAATATCCCTTATTCAAAAAATAGAAACAGTCAAATTCCCTGGCTGTTTCTATTTTTTGAATAACAAAATGTACCTTCATTTACACTTTATAAAACTCTGATTCTTTATAATGTTTTTCCACCCTATTTAAAGTAATATCACGCTCTTTATCCCACACCGAGTGCCATTCAAATGTTCCGGGTTCAAAGAATAGAGGAAACCTTTTTCTGAACCAATCTTGCATCGGTAAATTTAGCGCATCTTTTATATCCACCCATACTAATTCTCCTTCTGGTGGATCTTCAAGTAGCTTTCCTTCAAAAGATGTAGCAAGATAATTAAATACCATATATCTTAATTTCATATTCGGCTCACAAAACTCGGATATCCCTTTAAAAATGATGTCTTTTACAATTAAACCTGTTTCTTCACGTACTTCTCGAATGGCTCCGTCTACAATACTTTCAGGAAAGTCGACTTTTCCACCTGGAGCAATGAACCCAGGAAACCCCAAACGATCTGGACGATTCATTAGTAATACTTTGTCCCCATCTTGCACCATACACATCGTTAACATTTTACATTCGAAATTATTCATCCAAAAACTCCCTCTCTTATGTAGATTCGTTGTTAGAAAATGTATTTCGAGATATCCCTTATTATTTTTTTCGTGCTAAATACAACGCAACAAACTGTGGTTTTTCAATTTTGCCACCATGTTTTTCGATTACGTTACGAATACTATGAAACAATTTTTCTTTTATATCTTTTTGAAGCAAGCGATGCGCAGATTGTGTATGTAATAGTGCAATATAATCGTCACTTGTATATGTATCAGTCCACGTATATGTTTTCACAACTAAATCTTGAAACAAATTATGCTGCATTGTAAGACCTTTTCGTTCTTCAATTAGTTCGTCTGGCGTTGGTAACTTATTAGGGTGTAAATGCGGTGTATATTTTTCATAGCAAGCTCCAATCTCTCGAAAAACATCTGTATTAGGTTGTATGTGATATGTCCAAAAGAATGCCATTGTCCCATGATTACGTAACAAACTCGCCACTTTCGGATAGCCAAGTTCAGGATTAATAAAATGAAATGCAGTTGCGGAAAATGCAAACGAATATTCATAATGCTGCGGAGTCCATTCTTCAAAAGCACTTCGATACACTTGGACGTCTTTTTCATATTTGAATTTATCAGCTGTAAATTGAGCTAGTTGCTCTCCAAGCTCAACACAATCAATACATTTATATCCTAGTTGAACAAACCCCTCCGTCGCTTTTCCTGTACCGCAGCCAACTTCAAGAACGGGAGAATCTTTTTCAATTTTTGAATAATTGATAATATCATCAAATAGTTCTTTTGGATAAGTTGGCCGTATTTTTTCATATTCGTAGACAATATCATCAAAGGTATATTTTCTTTCTTCTAAATGGTGATTCATCTCTTCGTCCCCCTTTAATTTTTCACCTTGAACAATTCAATTTTCCGTATAGTCTCACCTACAATTGTACCAATATTAGAATGAAAATTCGTTATTTTCATCCTCTCATATTATAATAATATTTTCTACAAAGTAGTGTATATGATGAAAGTAGCAACTTATCAGCGGGATAATTATCGTTAAACAGAAAAACCTGCCGAATTCGATTCGTGGCAGGTTTTTCTGTTTATTCTTGGTCGGAAACAAATACCCTATGAGATGCAAAGAAATTTGTCAAATCTCTTCCAGTTGATTTCTCCATAATTTGAATAAAATCTTTTGTCGTACTCACACCAAATTTCTTTTCGTTAAAGTAATCTTTCATCGCTTTGTAAAAGACTTCATCGCCAAGTTCAAGACGAAGATCATTAACTGTTCTTGAACCGTAACCATAAATCATACCATAATATGCTCCAATCCCGCCTTCTGCAGCATGTTCAGTAAATGTTGAAACAGGATACGAAAGATGATAGTCTCCGACAGGTTCCGCATTTAGTTGATCAAGTTCTTTGCCGTAGAGCGCAGCTGCAAAACTAGCAAATGATTCGTCAAGCCACGGTTCATCGTTCTCGTTATTTCCAATAATGCCATAAAACCATTGATGCCCAATTTCATGTGCAGTAACATGTTTGACCCATTCTTGAGGAGGATTACCAGCGATACTAATCATCGTTAATTGCGGATATTCCATTCCGCCAAACCAGCCTTCCATGCCAACGATATCTAGTTCTGGCCATGGATACTCTCCAAAGCGGTCACTGTACAGCTTGATGCTCTCAACCCCGCCTCAACCATAGAATCAGCATATTGTGCCTGTTCATCTGTATAATACACATTAATATTTACATTATTTACTTTCGTTTGTTTTACTTTGTAAGTCGTATCCATTTCTATTGCAAAATCGCGAACTTGTTTAGCTTTATAACGATGTGTTGCTAAATTCCCTGAAATACCTGGTTGTCCCACTTCCGTTCCTGTCGTTGCAATGACCTGAGCTTTATCAGTCGTAAGTGTTACATCAAAATCTCCAGTTAAAGAATAAAAAGATTCTCCATATGGAAAATAAGCATCTACATTCCAGCCCTCTTTATCGTAAACTGCCAGAATGGGAAACCAGTTTCCAAGCGAAACAGTGTTTTTATTCCAACCAAAACGATCTTGTTGTTCCGGTACATGAACTACAAAATCCATCGATACAGTAGATTTTTGATTATCGGGAATTTGAACAGATGAAATATGCATTGCAGTACTATCAACAGTAAATTTTGCTGTTTTCCCATTTACTTTTACATTAGAAACAGACATACTTCCGCCATTTTCTTTAAATGTTTCTGCGTTTCCCCACAAGTTAAAATAAAGTTCGTTTAGCTGCGTACGAGTATTGTTCTTAAAAGTGACAGTCATTTCTCCTTGAATAGTATGATTGGTAGAATCATAGTTAACGTTCATTTTATAGTCTGGATTGGCTGGACCAAATATATCTTGTCCGTGCTTGTTCATGAATTGCGACTGAAATGGTGTCTTCAGCTGAACAGGAGATGTAACTGCCGGATGGTATGCTCCTTTTACAGGGTAATCCGTTTCTGCAGCACTTATAGTAAGTCCAGGAGAAAATAATATCCCACCTACAAATGTCGAAGCTGTTACCCATTTTGCAGTCTGTTTTACAAAACTTTTCATAAAAATCCCTCCACTTCCATTTTTCACCACATAAATTCGATATAAATGGTGAAAATCCCTTCAATTTTTATTTAAAATTACTTAAGAAAGTTATCAGGGGAATTTTTAGCACTTTTTCACATTTTTAAAGTGTTTAAGATTCCAAGAAAAAAGGCGGTCTCTTACTCTCGTAAGAAATCCGCCTTTTTTCTCATTCTATTACTTTCGACATCCTTTTATACTCTTACACTTTCTTTGCCTTTTTCAGCATAACTCATATCACCAACAGATTCGACTTTATATTCTCCATCCTTATAGAGAATTTTAGTTACACTTGCATTTTCTAATCCAAGTTTTGTTTTACTACTATCAAGCATGTCTACTAATGCCATGATTGCAATTCCATGAGATATAACTAAAACGTTACCTCCACCATTTTTGGCAGTCTCTTCACTAATTTTATCAATTTCTTTTTTATACGAGTTGAAAAGGTATTCCAATCTTCAGCTTGCTTCGTATGGTCTGCTGCTGCAATGAAATTAACAATTTTCTCAATAGATAACTCCATTAGTTCATCTACTGATGTAACTCCAGCAGCATCTCCAATAACTTTCCACATAATTTCATTCTTCTCGCCTTCAAAAATCCCAAAATTCAATTCCCGTAAATCTTTCCTTTGTTCAAGTTTTAACTTTGATTGCCCGCTATATTTTAATACTAAGTTAGCAGTTTCAATTGCGCGGCCACTATCACTACTGTAAGCATCATCAAAATGAATACCTTTTAATCCATTTCCTAAATCTTTAGCTACTTTAACACCCTTCTCTACTAATGGAGAATCTGCCCAACCTTGCACACGCTCACTAGCATTTAACATTGTTTTACCATGTCTAGTAATATATAACGTAACTATATTTTCATCTAAAGCATTACTATCTTTTTCTATATTATTCATTAATTTCTCCCCTTTAGAATATAATCTTTCTGTTTTAATTACTGGATTTAATAGACAAAAAAATTAAACCTAAGCTACTTCTTTAGCCAGATCGTCTATTGCTTGAGGAGTTCTATAATCAATGCTACTATGCATTCACTTACGATTATACCATCCCTCGACGTATTGAAATAGTGCTGGAATTTCTATTGTGTACGATATATTAATAATAGCATAAAATGACTCGATACAAGCGTTATCATACGGACATTTCCTCCTTAACATCCGTTGTTATAAGGACTTAACTACTATGCTCATATGACTATACTAACTCCATATATCTAATCATAGCTGTGGCTTTGAACTAAAGTCGCAATGTTCGTAAAAAAATTGCGATACTCCCCTTTTTTGGTTATGATTACCAAAGGGGTGTTTATTTCCAAAAGAAGAAGAACATCTGAAGTTGAAAAGTGGCTTGTATCTCAAAACACAGAGAAAAATTTAATTACTATTAAATTAATTAGAAATTTATTTTTATATCGTATCCTTTCAATATAACTTGAAAGGAGAATCCTATGAGAAAATTATTTAAAGTATTAAAGCATATATTTGTTATATTTATTGCCATTATCTTACTCGTATCAGTATCCGTTTTTATATACCATAACTATCAATTAAGCAAGGAAGCAGCATTATTTAAAAGTGAGGGAACATTAATTGATTTTAATAACAGAAAAATTAATGTATATAATGAAGGCAGCGGTGAGGATACATATGTATTTATGTCCGGTTCTGGGATAGCTGTCCCTGTTTATGAACTGAAAGGACTATATAGCAAGTTTTCAAAAGAAAACAAGATTGCTGTAATAGAAAGAGCAGGTTATGGATACAGTGATGTTTTTCACGATGATAGAGATATTGATACAATATTAGAACAAACTAGAGAAGCGCTAATTAAAAGTGGAAATAAACCTCCGTATATATTAGTACCACACTCTTTATCAGGTTTAGAAGCGATTTACTGGGCGCAAAAATACCCAAGTGAAATAAAGGCAATTATTGCTTTAGATATTGGTTTACCTCAGCAGTACGTAACTTATAAAATGAGCCTAGTTGATTCATTAAAAATAAAAGGAATGAATATTTTAACGAAAATTGGTTTTCAGCGACTCGTTCCTTCTGCTACTTATAACCCCAAAGTGATTCAGCAATCTTTTTTAACTGAACATGAAAAAGAAGTTTATAAAGCACTATCATATAAACAAGCTTTTAATGATGATATGGAGCAAGAGCTGTTACAGAGTTACAATAACGGTAAAAAATCAATTAACCTACCGATACCAAAAGAAACACCTATTTTATTTATAGATGCGATTGCTAATCAATATAAAAACTCGAAATATACAAAACAAATAAACAAAGATTATGAGGAGTTTGCGGATCGACTATTAATAGCAGATGTAAAAATAATTGAAGGCACGCACAGCATTTATTTATACGCTCCTGATGAGATTTATAATCTTGCCCTGGATTTTATCCATAACGAAATAGAAAAAAATTAATAAGTTGTTATTTAAAAATGGAAGGTCTACGTGATGAAAGGATATAACATTTTAATTGTTGAAGATGATTTGATGATTGGTGATTTATTGCAAAAAATTTTGCAACGCGAAGGGTACAATGTATGTTGGAAGAAAGAAGGAAAAAATATTATTGATATTATCCATGAGATAGATTTAGTCATAATGGATATTATGTTGCCAGGTGAAGATGGCTATCAAATTACAAGGAAAGTAAAAAAACTAGGATTAAATATTCCAGTTATTTTTCTATCCGCTCGAAATGATATGGATAGCAAACTCCAAGGCTTGACAATCGGTGAGGATTATATGATAAAGCCTTTTGATCCTAGAGAACTGTTACTAAGAATGCAGAAAATGCTAGATAATCAATATGGTACTTTTACGCAAATTAAACATTTATATATTGATGCAGAACATAAAAAGGTTTTCGATAATAGCTTACATAATGAAGTTGTTTTTACTGCGATTGAGCGTAAAATATTCTTCTATTTATACGAAAATAGGGATAGAATTTTAACGAAAGAACATTTCTTTGACTATTTATGGCAACTTGAAGACAGAAATCCAAATATCATGAATGTACACATAAAAAAATCAGAACAAAAATCAATGATAAAATGGGTGAGATTATTGAAAATATATATGGAGAAGGGTATAGATTGAATACCTATATGAAGAAATGAAATTGAAGAAGAAATACCAGTTATTGTTATTTTCCGCTGTTATAAGCGTACCGTTTTTATTACTATTGATTAGTATCCTTATGTCAGTAATTTATGATAGGGCCTTTAAAATGAAAAATAATGGCATTCCTTTTCATGAATCTTTTGCATATCCTACAATGCTAGTCGTATTTTTTTTATCACTTTTGTTATTAGCCTTTTTATTTTCGAAATCGATTAACTCACTATTAAATAAAATAAATATATTGAATAAAACTATTCGAAATTTAGCTAGTGATAAAAAGATCCCGAATAAATTAGACGTTAAAAGCGATGATGAAATAGGAGAACTAATCAGGTCAGTAAATTTATTAATTGAAAGAACTACATATCGAGAATTAGAACTTAAACAGCAAGAGGAAATGAAAAAGGAACTTTTAAATAAATTAAGGCATGATATTAATACGCCTTTAACAGCTGTGAGATTACAATTATTTTACTTAGAAGGTCAATATAATGATCAAGCACCAATACTAGAATCTTTATATCAACAAATACAATATATTGCTGAATTAACCAATGAATTTAATTTACAATCCACTGATACGTTAGAGAGTTCTTATATTTTAAATGATGAAGTGAATATACATGATTTATTAGAAACCATGGTTAAAAAGTGGGATTATTTGTATAGTATTCATGATATTGAATTAATATATAATCCACTAAATAAAGATTTGATATGGACTAGTAATGATTTGTGGATTCAAAGGTTATTTGATAACATTTTCCAAAATACGTTAAAACATTCAAAAGCTAAAAAGCTTGAGTTGACCATTGAAAATAGTGTTGTTTCTATTAGAGATAATGGAATTGGTTTCGATATTAATAGCAAAAATGCGGGGCTAGGATTAAAAATAATTGAAGATATATCTAGAATGCTCGATATAAAATATACTTTACAATCAAATAAAAATGGCACTATATTTTCTTTTACAACAATCGAAAAAAATATATAAAGCACACTTTTCATTACTATTTTGTGACACAATATAGTCTAAGTTTGAATATCTCCCAATTGAAATGAATGAGGAAATGGTTGGATTAGATCAATTTTAAAAATCTGATCAAACTTTTTTTATAAAAACCAAAATTAAATCTGCTTGATAATTCAATTTAGTTGATTTACTAAGTCTACTCTTCTTTAAAACATATACAAAGTAGGTTCTGCAACCCTAATTAATACTTTGTAACAATAAAAAGAGCGAAATCCTGCATTATCAATACAGGATTTCGCTCTTTTTATTAACAATCAGACTTTATTCTAAAGCTACAGCTATCGAGATTTTTCTGACAGCTGTTTTTATCAAGAAAACATGTAAGCAATTAATGCTCTGTTAAGCTAGATACAGGAACCTCTTGTTCATTATTTGGTTGGTTGAGAGGATAAATTCTAGCTGTTTCATTATTGTCATCTACATTTTGAATGTAGATTTGCTCTCCGTTATAGGTTACATTAGCCATAACTGGTGAAGCAGCAATTTCTTGTGCACGTTGTTTGTTCATGATCATAACCTCCTTTTCTTTTAACAACTATAATATTGACTTCAATTCCCTCAAATATTCTTGTTATTTCATAATTAAGTAAACAAAAAGCTAATTTTAAAAATATAGTTGTTCAACTAACGAGAAAGACTGTTACAAAATAGAAGTATATGTAACGCACGAAAGAACTTTTTCTTTGATATTCTATATACAATCAACTTTTCTGTTTTTTGTACAGCACATTATTTCTTACTCCTAATTCGATTTATATTAGTATTCATAAACACAAACTAAAAAGCAAACTCTCTGTATCAAAGAGTTTGCTTTTTAAAATTACATTTGTTTCTGAGACTGTAGTCCTTGAATATACGTCACAACCTCAGGATTCACAAGTGAAGATAAATCTCCAAGTTCTTTTCCTAAATACGCTGCTTTAATAACGCGGCGCATCACTTTAGAGTTACGTGTTTTCGGTAAATCTTCGACCACATGAATATCTTTCGGACACAATGCTTTCCCGATATGAGAGTTTACTAGACTCATTAATTCTTTTTTCAATTCTGGTGTAAACGAAGTGCCCTCGCGTAACACAACAAAACAATGACACACTTCACCTTTCACTTCATCAGGAACTCCAATTGCACCGGCTTCTACGACATCATGGTGTTTTATGAGAATAGATTCATACTCCGCAGGTCCGATACGTTTTCCAGCAATATTTAACGTATCGTCAGAACGACCTGTAATGATGTATTGTTCTCCATCATATAATACCCAGTCACCATGCACCCATTTGTTTTCAAAACGAGACCAGTATGTGCTTATATAACGATCATCTTCTTCCCAGAAACTTTTCGTCATACCAACCCAAGGCTTTTCTAAACATAATTCTCCTACCTCGTTTTGAACTGGTGAACCTTTTTCATCCAACACAACAGCGGCCATTCCTGGTAGTGAGGCATTAAAACTAATTGGTGCAATCGGTTTAATAAGGACGTTTCCAAAAATGCCACCAGAAATTTCAGTACCACCAGAATAGTTGCAAATTGGTACTTTCCCCTTGCAAACTGTTTCAAAGAGCCACATCCAAGGGTCTGGATTCCATGGTTCACCTGTTGAACCGATTGCTTCTAAACTTTGCAGTGAATGTTTGTTCACCCATGCGTCACCTTTTGCCATTAATGAACGAATTAATGTTGGTGAAATACCAAGATGCGTTACTTTATAACGATCAACCATTTCCCATAGACGATCTGGTTCTGGATAATCTGGCACACCTTCATACATAACCATTGTTGCTCCGTTAATAAGAGAACCAAATAGTAGAAACGGTCCCATCATCCAGCCCATATCAGTAATCCATAGCATACGGTCACCTTGTTTTACGTTCATACCAAAACTAGCATCAAATGCTGCTTTTAACGGGAATCCTGCATGCGTATGCACTGTTCCTTTCGGTTTACCTGTTGTACCAGATGTATAAATAAGCATAAGCGGATCGTCGCTTTTCATCTCTTCTGCATGCGTAAATGGCTTGTCTTTTTCAAGAACGCTCCATGAAATATCATAATCATGCTGTGTAAATTCGTTCCCAGCATGACGGACAACTACTACTTTTTCAACACTTGGGCAATGCTCACATGCTTTATCCACTTCATCTTTTAAAGAAACTGTTTTACCGCGGCGTGCAAATCCATCTGCCGTAATAATCATTTTGGATCCTGCTGCTTGCACACGCGTCATAACTGCATCTGAAGCAAATCCTGAGAAAATAGGAGAAATGATTGCACCAATTTTCATTACAGCTAACATTGCAACTACTGTCTCTGGTATCATCGGCATGTAAATTGTTACACGATCTCCTTTTTCAATCCCTAAATGCTTAAGACCATTTGCAACGCAGCTCACCCAATGATCTAACTCTTCATATGTAAACGACTTTGATGTTCCATTTTCCCCTTCCCAAATGAGAGCCTTTTGCGCTTTCGTATCATCTTCTGCAATCCAGCGAGACAGTGCAGATTCTACGACATTACAAGTTCCATCCACATACCACTGTGCAAACGGAATACCGTTTGCCAAATCTAACACTTCTGTATACGGACGCATCCATTGGTAGCCTACAGCTCGCTCTGCTTCTCCCCAAAACCATGCTGTATCTTCAATAGACTTATTATAAAATGTTTCATAATCATCATAGCCCAGTGATTGCATCCATTGATATAAGCGTGTTTTTGCTTTATATTCTTCTGTTGGAAACCAAACTGCTTGCTTCACTATTTTTCCCCCCTTATTTTTTGGAAAAGAAAGCCCTTCAAAAGGGCTATTTCTCTTGCTCGCATAGACAAACAAAGCGTTGCCTATTACGAACTTGATTCATTCTACTTACCAGCAAAGGCTTCCACTGATGGAAGTTTCACTTTATACTGGGTAAACTGGATGTTTTCGATCCGTAAATACTTGATATTTACTCATATACATTTCAAAACGTTGCTTCAATTCCGCGCGTAATTGATTCGGATGAACAATACCATCAATCACCATTTCTGATGCAAGACGATAAATATCAATATCTTGCTTGTACTCTTCACGTTTTTGAGCGATAAAGCTTGGACGCTCTTCTTCTGGAAGTGCTGCAATTTTATTTGCATACACTGCGTTTACCGCTGCTTCTGGACCCATTACTGCAATTGAAGCTGTCGGAAGTGCAAGGCAGCAATCAGGTTCAAATGCAGGGCCTGCCATCGCATATAAACCAGCACCGTATGCTTTTCGTACAACAATAGAAATTTTCGGTACAGTTGCTTCGCTCATCGCAGAAATCATTTTTGCACCGTGACGGATAATACCAGCACGCTCTACTTTTGTACCAATCATAAAGCCTGGTACATCAGCTAAGAATAAAAGTGGAATGTGGTACGCATCGCATAATGTAATAAATTTTGCTGCTTTATCAGCGGAATCGTGGAATAATACGCCGCCTTTCATACGAGGCTGGTTCGCAATAATTCCAACTGGCATACCGTTAATACGTGCAAATCCAGTAATAAGTTCTTGTGCAAATAATTTTTTCACTTCAAAGAAAGAGTCTTCATCAATAATACGTTTAATTAAATCAAGCATATTAAAAGGTGCATTTTGATTTTCCGGGATAATTTGTTCTAATGTTTTTTCAAATTCTTTCGGTTCTTGAGGTTCTGTCATTGGAGCTTTTTCTAAGTAGTTACTTGGAAAGTAAGAAATATATTGACGTGCATTTGAAATTGCATCTTCTTCTGTTTTGCACAGGACATCTCCGCAACCAGATACAGAGCAATGCATACGTGCTCCGCCCATTTCTTCTAATGTTACTTTTTCACCGATTACCATCTCAGCCATACGAGGTGAACCAAGATACATAGATGCATTTCCTTCAACCATCATAACAACGTCACAGAAAGCAGGAATATATGCACCGCCAGCAGCCGATGGACCAAATAGTAAACAAATTTGCGGTACTTTTCCGGATAATTTTACTTGGTTATAGAAAATGCGCCCTGCGCCGCGTCTTCCTGGGAACATTTCAACTTGGTCAGTAATACGTGCGCCAGCGGAGTCAACAAGATAAAAGAGCGGTACACGTAATTTTTCAGCTGTTTCTTGAATACGTAAAATCTTTTCTACTGTACGAGATCCCCATGATCCTGCTTTTACGGTAGAATCGTTTGCCATTACACAAACAGTGCGCCCATTTACTTTACCAGTTGCAGTAACAACTCCATCAGCAGGTAAGCCCTCTTGTTCGCAGTTTGCAAATAACGCATCTTCTACGTACTCACCGTTATCAAACAAAAGCGCCAAACGATCACGAACAAACAGTTTCCCTTTTGCTGTATTTTGCTCATGATATTTCGGTGCGCCGCCTTGCTTTATCGTTTCTACGCGTTCTTCTAATGTACGAGATTGTTGTTTTTGATCTAGCATGTTCATTCCCCCTTATAAATCGGCTTCCGTTTTTCACGAAATGCTTGTAATCCTTCTAAGCGATCTTGCGTATGAATCACTCCTTCATACGCTTGCTTTTCCATTTGTAAACCAGTCTTTAAATCTACTTGCATACCATTTGTAATCGCTTCTTTCGCAAGGCGAACAGCAATTGGACCATTCTCTGCAATTTGCTTTGCAATTTCAATTGCTTTTTCTTCTAGTTCATCAGCAGGAACAACATATTCTACAAGTCCATATTCCTTTGCTTCTTCAGCTGAAATACGTCTTGCTGTATAAATTAATTCTTTTGCACGTCCAATTCCAATTAAACGCGGAAGACGCTGCGTACCACCGGCTCCTGGAATAATCGCAAGCGAAGTTTCTGTTAGACCAAGACTTGCTGTGTCAGAAGCAATGCGAATATCACAAGCAAGACTTAATTCTGTACCGCCACCAAGCGCAATTCCATTTAGAACTGCAATAACAGGTTGTGATAATTGTTCTACCATATCCATTGTAGAGCGAATCATCCCAACTGCATGGCGCACTTGTTCTTCGTTCATATTCGCGCGTTCTTTTAAATCTGCACCTGCACAAAATGCTTTTGCACCTGCACCCGTAATCATTACGACACGGACATCATTTTTTTCGTTAATACGACTAAGTGTCTCTTGTAATTCTTCTAAAAGAGCAAGTGATAAAGCATTTGCTTGTCGTTCACGATTTAACATCACTTTCACAATATGAGGAGTTACGAATTCAACTGAAATATTTTGCAGCTGTAACATGGGATCACCTACTCACTGTTTTATGTTGCAAGGCACGGTATACATGGCTTGGAATCTGCATATCGAGCTTGCTTTGAATAAATTTCGTTGCCTGTAATAACTTTTCTTCATTTACATTTGTCTGCACGCCCATTTTATGAAGCATGTGAACTAAATCATTTGTTGCGACGTTTCCAGACGCACCTGGTGCATACGGGCATCCGCCAAGACCACCGCACGAACTATCAAATGTTGTAACACCGCATTCTAATGATTTCACAACATTGGCAAGTGCCATGCCGTACGTGTTATGAAAGTGCATCGCAAATTTAGAAGAATCATATTTTTTGAGTAAATGCTCTAGCACACGTTCTACTTGTGCTGGATTTGCTACCCCAATCGTATCTCCAAGCGATACTTCATAAATACCGTACGAAAACAATTTGTCACAAAGTTCATCAACGGCATGAATGCTTATTTCGCCCTCATACGGACAACCAAACACAGTAGATACGTAACCACGTACCGTTTTCCCAGCAAATAGCGATTGTTTCGTTATATCTTCAATAACAGAAAGTGCTTCATCAATTGATTTATTAATATTTTTCTTATTATGCGTTTCACTAGCAGATAAAAAGACGTTCACCTCATCTACATCTTGCAAAAGCGCCCGTTCCAAACCATTTTGATTTGGAACGAGAGCTGCATATGTAACATGTGGTTTCCGCTCAAGCATTGTAAACACATCTTGTGCATCTGCTAAAGCAGGAATCCATTTAGGGTGAACGAAAGATGAAACTTCAATATAAGAAAGACCTGCGTCTGCTAACATATGAATCCATTTCACTTTATCTTTTGAGCCAACAATTTTCTTTTCATTTTGCAAACCATCACGCGGTCCAACTTCTTTAATAGAAGCAAAAGAAGGTAGTTTCAATCGATTACACCCCGTTTCTAATTATTCAATTTCTACTAATACATCTCCCTCATTAACAAAATCGCCCTCTTGCACAAGGATCTTCATAACTGTGCCAGATTCTTCTACAGCGATCGGAATTTCCATTTTCATAGATTCTAAAATGACGACGTCTTGATCTTCCTCTACTGTATCTCCTACACCTACCACGATTTTCCAAACATTTCCTGCCATCGATGCATACACTTTTGTCATCATTATTTCCTCCTTTAAATTTCGTAGCCTTTATTTTTTCACAAGCTGTTTCGTGACAAAGCTTGTTGTGTAAATACCACTTTGGAATACTTCATCTTCTAACACTTGCAGAAGCATCGGCGTATTGGTTTTAATACCTTCCACTTGCAATTCTTCTAATGCCACTTGCAATTTTTGAATTGCATCTGCACGCGTTTCACCATGTGCAATGATTTTTGCAATCATTGGATCATAAAACGGTGTAATTGTTACACCATCTTCTAAGAAATGATCGACGCGAACTGATGTTGGAAGAGAAAGAGACTTGATCTTCCCTGGTGATGGGAAAAATGTTTTTGGATCTTCCGCATAAATACGAGCTTCAATGGCATGACCACTGCGTTTTACTTCGTCCTGCGTAAACGAAAGTGTTTCGCCTGATGCGATGCGCAGTTGTTGCTCTACTAAATCAAGACCTGTAATTTCTTCTGTTACCGGGTGCTCTACTTGTAATCTCGTATTCATTTCTAAGAAATAGAAGTTTTTCTCATCATCAACGAGAAATTCAATTGTCCCTGCATTCGCATAACCAAGTGCTTTCGCAGCTTTTACCGCAACTTCTCCCATCGCCTTGCGCGTTTCTTCATCTAAAAATGGAGATGGCGCTTCTTCAATTACTTTTTGATTGCGGCGCTGCACAGAGCATTCACGTTCCCACAAATACACTGTATTCCCCTGTTTATCAGCAAGCACTTGAATCTCAATATGATGCGCATTTGTAATCAATCGTTCCATATACATTTCTCCGTTTCCGAAGAAATTTTTTGCACGAGTTTGATTACTTTCAAACGCTTGAGTGAGCGCTTGTTCAGTTTCAATCACTTGCATACCAATGCCTCCGCCGCCAGCAGACGCTTTTAACATAAGTGGATAACCAATTTGACTTGCAATTTCTTTCGCTTCTTCAACTGTTGGAATGCTAGTTGAAATACCAGGTACAATTGGAACTTCAGCTTCTAGCATTGCTTTTCGGGACTCAATTTTACTTCCCATCTTCGCAATAACATCTTTAGAAGGACCAATGAAGACAATTCCTTCTTCTTCGCAGCGCGCTGCAAATGTTGGATTTTCTGATAACAATCCATAACCTGGGTGAATTGCCTCTACATTTGTTTCTTTTGCAATTTCAATAATTTTTTCAAGATTTAAATAACTCTCCTGAACACGCGGCCCACCAACAAGATATGCTTCATTTGCCATTTTCACATGAAGTGCAAACTCATCAGCTTCTGAATAAATCGCAACTGTACGAATCCCAAGTTTTTGACACGTCTTTATAATACGAACAGCAATTTCACCGCGGTTCGCAATTAATATTTTTCGAAACATAGTGAACCCTCCTATTAACGACATCCTAAATGTCTTGAAATAACGAGACGCTGAATTTCAGAAGTACCTTCACCAATTTCTAATAACTTTGCATCACGAATATGACGCTCTACTTCATACTCACGCATATAACCGTAACCACCATGAATTTGAACCGCTTGATTTGATACACGGCTTGCTGTTTCAGAGGCAAAAAGTTTTGCCATCGCAGCTTCTTTTCCAAATGGCTTATCATTGTCTTTTAACCAAGCAGCTTTATGTACCATATTGCGTGCTAATTCAATTTCTGTTGCCATATCTGCCAATTTAAATTGAATTGCTTGGAAGTTTGATAGAGAACGACCAAATTGTTTACGCTCCTTTGCGTATTGCAATGCACGCTCAAATGCAGATTGAGCAATCCCTACTGCTAATGAAGCAATGGAAATGCGACCACCATCTAACGTATATAAAAATTGTTTAAATCCTTTATTTACATCCCCAAGGATATTTTCCTTTGGTACACGAACGCCATCTAAAACAATCTCACATGTATTCGAAGCACGAACACCCATTTTGTCGTACGGACTAGAAATTGTTAATCCTTCGCTATTTGTCGGTACGATAAAAGCAGAAATTCGCTTCTTACCACTTTCCTCAACACCATTGATAGCGGTTACAATAATCGTATTCGCATACTCAGCATTTGTAATCCAGCACTTCTCGCCGCTAATTACATACTCATCGCCATCTAACACCGCTTTCGTTTGTGTTCCACCAGCATCAGATCCAGCATTTGGCTCTGTTAATCCAAATGCACCAAGTGTCTTACCAGATGCCATTGGAACTAAATATTTTTGTTTTTGTTCTTCTGTACCAAAATAATAGATAGGAGAAGCGCCCAGTGAGATTGTTGCAGCATAACTTAATCCTGTACCACCACAAGCGCGGCCAATTTCTTCAACTGCTAATGCATACGATAACGTATCGCCGCCAGAACCACCGTATTCTTCAGGGAATGGGATTCCTAACAAACCAAGTTCGCCCATCTTTTGAAACGTTTCATATGGGAATTCTGCCGTTTTGTCGTAATACACCGCTTTTGGAGCGATTTCCTTTTCAGCAAAGTCGCGCACCATTTCTTTGATCATTTGTTTTTCTCTAGTAAGAGTAAATTCCATTTGTCACACCCCTTATCGAATTCGTTATTTCGACAGCGTGCGCGTATATAGTACAAATCTTGCCTCAAAAAAAGAACGAACAGTAGTGAGATAATTGCTATAATTCTGTCATAATTCAATTGTAAAACAGATTCTGTACTAATGCACGAAAAATTCCTACATTGTTCTACAACAACATAGGAATTAAAAGGTCGAATTATGTAGTTTTTTGTTTAATAATCTCTTCCTTTTCCAGAATCTGTGATTTCTACTAAAACTTCTGGATACGGTTCAAAATATGTTTGTCTCAGTAAATATGTTTCCTCAAACCGAAGTGCCCACGATTTTAAAATAGTGAGAATACTGCTTAATGGTATTTTCTTTTCTGCATACTTACTAAGTAAAGAAAGAAAATGATCTTTCTCTTCTTTCTTCAATTTATTTTTAAAATAGCCAAAAATATGCTGACATACGTTTATATTTGATGTATACCGCGGTGTACGTTTTAACAACTCATACAATGTTTTTTCATAGTTTGCAAATACTTCATCAATCGGACATTTTTCCTGATTAGCAATGATACGCCCTAATTCTTTTTGCTTCGTCTGATTGTACGCCATAAATAAGTATTTATAATCAGATTGAAATTCAACTAAAGCCTTCATGTTTTTCTTTTTCTTTAACGTTTTAAAATGAGCAATCGTAAATAACTGCGTAAAGAAATGTTCACGTATGATAAAATTCGACAATCTTCCTTCTTCCTCAATTGCTAAATGCGAAAAGGTAGCTAATACTGCACTACCAAATAAACCCGCACCCTTTCCTTTTGTTGGTGCTTTTCCTACCCCAGCATATATTTTCACATCACGAGTTCCGCAACTTGGAGACCTATTTTTCAAAATAAAACCATCTATATCCGGTAGAGAAGATAAAAATACATCTGAAAACTGCTGCATTTTCTCCGTTAAATCATCTCCTGTTGATGGCTGCACTAATTTTTGTATCCCATCTTGTTCAACAATACGAATCGTTTCTCTTGGAATGCTAAGTCCAATCTCCACTTCTGGACAAACTGGAATGAATTCTACATACGGCTGTAAATTACGCACTGTTGCATCAGAAATCTTGTCACCATTATAACGGCATGCTTCAAATTCTAAACATTTACTTACGACAACTGTTGGTTTTACAAATTGCCTCATATTATTACCTCCGAGGTGTTAGCCCGTATAAAATGAATTGAACTGTAGACTCGATTTCAGCATCATCATCCCATTTTTCTTCTGGTAGTAATAAAAAACGAGTTAAAATTAAACCAATAACAGGTGATAATGTAAACCGTAATACCGCCGGCTTGGGAAGTTCAATAATTTGTCCCTGCTTCTGAAAATGATCAACGATTTTTTCAAAGCGAGAGTAAATTTCTTTTGCTAGTAATTGTTGAATTTCATCTTTTAATTCAGGATGAAATGGTACTTCCTGAATTAAAATTTTCAGCATCGGAAAGTGTTTTCTTGCAAATTCAAAGCGATTCCGAATGACAGCACGTAAAAAATTTTCATATGAATCATACGTATTTTCAAATATTTCTTTTGCAAAAGTTTGCACAAAAAACGGTGCGGCAAATTTCGTTAAAGTTGGCATCACAACGGCAAACAACAAATCTTTTTTCGTTTTATAGTAGCGGAAGATCGTTCCTTCCGCTACACCCGCACGCTTAGCAATTTCACTCGTTGACGTTGCCGAATACCCTTTTTCACTAAACATGTCCACTGCTGCTTCTAAAATGCGCATTTGCCTTTCATTGCGCTTATCCGTCCCTGTGGCAGCAATTAATTCTTCTAACCAATCCTCTTTCATTATAAACTCCTTTTATTTCCATTATATTCTTCTATGCTTCTTCAAAGCAAATACGTTACCTACTGCAAACACAATCGCAAATAATAATAAAACTCCAAGATCAACGGCAATTTCACTAAATCCTTGATTTCGAATCATAACTTGCCGCATCGCATCTGCACCGTATGTTAAAGGAAATAACTTTCCTAATAGTTGTAACCACTTATTCATAGACTCAATCGGAAATAAACCCGAAAAGAAAATTTGCGGTACGATGACCAATGGAATAAATTGAATCATTTGAAATTCATTGTTTGCATACGCTGATAAAAATGTTCCAAGTGTTAGTGCTGTTAATGACAGCATACATGTAATAAGTAACGTGAGCCAAGGTGAACCTGCAACATATAAATCAAGAACATACACAGAAAAACTAACAATCAGTACAGATTGTAAAAATGCAAAGATACCGAATCCAATAATATAACCTGCAACAATCTCCCAACGCCGAATTGGGGTCGATAATAATCGTTCCAAAGTACCGCTTAAACGCTCTCGAACAAATGAAACTCCTGATAAAATAAAGACAAAGAAGAATGTAAAGAAGCCAATTAATACCGGACCTAATCCATCAAACATAGTAAAATCAGCTGATCCATGTAAATAAGAAACATCAGGCTTCATAGTCGTCGGTTCTTTTTTCTCCATACTCTTTTGCAAAACTTGCATGACAGCACGATTTTTCGATGAATCGCTACCTTCTAACGTTATTTTCATCTTTCCATGATCTACAGTAACTATCGCATCAATTGCTTGATTTTCTAATTCACTACGTGCTTTCTCCTTATCATACTCATAAAAAGAAGCATCTTGCTTTTTCATTGATTCTACAATTGGTGCTGGTACATCAACTAAAGCAATATGAGGCTTGTAATCTTTTTGTGTGAATACAAGTGAAAGAAGCCAAAGAAGTAACATCGGTGCTCCGAACATAAGCGCAAGCGACCTTTTATCTCGGAAAAACTGACGAATAATACGGATAACAACTCCAAACACTCTCATCGCTCCACCACTCCTTCCAGTAAAAAGACATCCTCAATACGTCCCGATGTTGTTCGCTCTTTTAATTCAACTGGAGAACCCGTTGCGATTAACTTCCCTTCACGAATTAAACCAAGACGTTCACAAAACTCTGCTTCATCCATAATGTGCGTTGTCACAATAATTGTTGTACCTTGTTTTTTTAGCTCATAAAACTTATCCCAAATCGATTTTCGAAGAACAGGATCAATCCCAACAGTCGGTTCATCTAAAATAAGAAGCTTAGGTTCATGCAACAGTGACATGGCAAGTGATAAACGCTTTTTCATTCCACCTGAAAAATGCTGTACTTGCTTTTTGGCATCCTGAGATAACTGGACAAGCTCAAAAACCTCAGAAATGCGCTCCTTCTTTTGCTTTCCTTTTAATCCGTACATTGTAGCAATAAAATCAGCATTTTCATAAGCAGATAGTTCATCATACAATGCATCAGCTTGAGCCATATAGCCAATTTGTTTCATTCCATTCAAATTCGGCATAACTGTTTGCAGTGCTGTTACTTCCCCGGATGTTGCTTCACTAATACCAGCAATCATTTTAATAAGTGTTGTCTTCCCCGAACCAGACGGACCAACTAAACCAAAAATTTCAGCTTCTCCGACTGAAAATGAAATATCTTGAATCACTTGCTTCTTTCCAAAGTACTTTGAAACACCTTTAAGCAATACTGCCTCATTTGTTGGAGACATAAACTTTCCTCCTCTTTATATTTATGAGTGAGTACTCACTTTCATTTTAAACTGATACTAATATATGTCAAATGTTTCTTTTAGTTGTTGATTTAATATGTGTTTTCCTCCTAATTACTCATTATTGACATGTTAAGAAGCATTTAAAGACATAAAAAAACACACTATCTTTTCCAGTAGTTTCACAAAAAGAATAGCGTGTTTCTTTTTAGGATATCGTTTTTTTATTAATTCATACGAGCTTTTCTACTTACTGTGCATACAAATCTCATCAATTTTCTATGAACTGATGGAAACAACATAAAAATAATATCCATTGTTCTTCGCATTGGCATTGGACAAATGATTGGTTTATTTTTATGAATGCCAGTCAATGTAATTTTTGCGAGTTGCTGCGGGGTCATCATTTTTTGACTTTAGATAATGTTGAGTTATATCAACAGGAAATGAATTACACTATTCCTTCTTCAACTAAGGGATGGGCTCTAAGGCACCATAGTTGATCGCCCTTCCTCCCCCAGCCATAAAAACAGTATGAATGGATAACAGGCAGTTATCTGCAAAAAACAACGTAATTTTTATATTGATTTAATGGTTCTGCACGAGGTAAAATTTGTAAAATCAATATCATTAGGAGGAAGGTAGAGTGGCAAATGAAATAAAGAATTACCTTAACTATCCAATGGTAAAAATTCCAGGGGGAGAAATAGAATTAAGAGACGATAGAATAAAAAGCAAATGGAAAGTTGAAATAAGACCTTTTCTTCTTGCCCGATATCCTGTAACTATGGATCTTTATTATGCTATTACAAATAACTCACCTAATTCTTTTGACGGAGATCTAAAACCGGTTGTGAATATTTCTTGGAATGATGCAATTTCTTTTTGTAATCTACTTTCACAAAAAGCTGGACTGAAAGAGTGTTATTCTATAAGTAATGATGGTGAAAACATTATTTATGATTGGGAATCAGACGGCTATCGACTTCCTTCAGAAGCAGAGTGGCAATATGCATGTAAAGCAGGGACTACTGGTTATAGATACGGAGAGCTTGATAAGATCGCCTGGTATGATGAAAATTCAGGAGGCAAAATCCATGAAGTCGGAAAAAAGGAACCGAATGCATGGGGTCTGTATGATATGTTAGGTAATGTTTGGGAGTGGTGCTGGGATTTATATGATGAACGAGTGTACGGCTCCTACCGAATTTTCCGAGGAGGTAGCTGGGCTGAAGAGTCCAGGGGTTGTGGGGCTTCGTGTCGTCGTCGTAGCCATCCGTCATTTTGCATAGACGACCTTGGATTTCGTCTTGCCCGGTCTTTTTAATTTCTACAAACAAGTCAACTTTCGAGATTTTACAGCTCAAATAACGGAGTGCTAATTTTAACATCTAAAAAAGCCATTGGAATTAGTAAACATAATTCCAATGGCTTTTTTACTTTACTACGTTACACAGTAAACTCATGAAAAATTATGATTAACTACGTTTTTGTCTCTTATTTGATGAAGGTACTTTCATGGAACCTGTTTCTTGCGTAGTAGTTCCTTGACCTTCGACTTGTGAAGAACCAAGTCCTGCTCTGGAAGGATCCTGTTTCGTTTTTCGACCCACTTTGCTCACCTCCAACGTTACTTTTTGCTTAGAAGTTAGAAACTATGCAGGACAAAGTAAAAAACTCCCTTCCCTTTTAATTAACTGCTTTTTCATAGTTTCAAACAGGAAAGTCATAAATGCTGGTTGTATATATAAAGTAATTAATCCCTTTAAAATTTGAAATTAACTGAAACTGGAGGAATTTTTAATGAAACATCCACCATTACAAACGTATGATTATCACGTATGGGCAAACGAAAGGCTATTTGAACACTTAAAAACATTACCAACAGACGTTTGGTCTACAGAAGTACAAAGTGTATTTCCCTCTATTTCACAAACATTTGTACATATGTATATCACTGATACAATCTGGCTAGGTACTTTATTAGGCAAACCTTTTGATGAAGTAAAGGCATCAGCAATACATCTTTCAGAAAAAATAAAAGGAACTAGTATGGAAGAAATGGAGCAGTTATTTTTGAATTCCTCTGAAGACTATAAAGCATTCTTTGCTCGTCAAGAAAACTTAGATAAAACCGTTTCTCCTAAACACCCTCAGTTTGGGCAACTGGAAACGAATGTTTTTGAATTGATACAGCATGTTGTGAATCACGGAACATATCATCGTGGAAATATAACAGCTATGTTAAGGCAGTTAGGTTATACAGGAACTCCGACTGATTATATTTTTTATTTGTACGCAATGAGTGGATCAAAGAAATAATGTTCAATGTCTAAAATATAAAAAAAGATACTCCCTTAAAGATTTATATAATGCAAGGAGGGATAAAAATGGACTCTAAACAGAAAGACTATAATGTTGAATATCAATGTCCTAAAGGAGTTGTGTATTACAGAAAAGTACAAGCGAGTGATATAGAAGAAGCAAAACAACAAATATTAGCTCAACAACCCGACATAAAAATTAGGGCTGTTAACCTTATTGATTCTGATTGAACTCCCCCCACCTACCGCTTCACACTTGAGGTAGGGGTCTTCTCGCTAGATATGATAAACAAAAATAGCTAGAGTTGAGGTAGATAACTACTACAAGATCTAGCTATTTTTTGCTTCGTTCACATAATTGATGTTAACGGAAGTTAATAATATTATTTTTCAACTTGCTTTATAAACGCAGATACGTTTCCTAAACAACAAGAACCTTGAGGATTATTTACCTCGCATCCACAACGGTTTGCTTTAATATGCATTGATATCTCTTGTACCGCTTGGCTCTTTCCGGTTTGTTTTATTTCTTCACGAATACGTGCTCGTGTCCAATTAAAACAGTAGCAAGCAGGAACATCATCTTCTATATCTTTTTGAAGAACAGGAACTTTAAGATCGTTTTTAATAAATACTTGCTGTTCTTCATTAAAGTACACTACATTACATTCTTGCTCTGAACAAAAATAGTATGTTTTATCTGACTCCAATCGAGCCAAGGCATTAGCATTCAGCAAGCTTTTTAACGTAATCAATTTAACTTGTTTTCCTTTCGTTTTGGATAAAGGACAAACAACATCGTTAGTTGCATTTTTCGAAGCACCGCAGCAGTCTCCCATTTTACATGGAACCTCCTTTTACAAAAATTTTACTACCAAACCAAAGTGTATATTCGTATCTATCAGGTATGATACTTTAGGAAACCTTTGGACAAGTAAGTGATTTTCCATTGTCTTTGGATGTGATACTAAGCATGTATGGTACAGCGACATGTGACCAAGCTTCAGGTGTTGGGGAATTTGATATATATTCTGGCGCACACGAATGCAGCATCGGAGTATCGATGCTACCACCTGGATCCATTGAAACTACTGCCATTTCTTTTGGTAATTCTAATGCCATTGATTGAGTCAAACCCTCTATAGCAAACTTGGAAGCACAGTACGGTGCAAGTTTAGCTTCGCCAGATCTTCCCCAACTAGAGCTAATGTTGATAATGACACCTCGTTTATTATGAATCATAGCTGGAACAAATGACCGTATCACATTGACTACACCATTCACATTGATATTCATAACATTTGCAAATTCTTCCGAAGAAATAGTCCAAAGCGGTGAGTTTTTATTAACAATGGAAGCATTATTGATAAGTAAATCTGGTGCACCATATCGTTGAAGAATATATTCTCCCCAAGCTCTAACAGCCTTATCGTCCGAAACATCAACAGATTGAAAGTCATGTTTGTCATCAAATTGAATCCTAATTTGTTTAATCTTACTCTTAGAGCGGCCGCATCCAACTATCAACCAACCTAGTTCAGAAAACCGGTCAATCAATGCCCGCCCTAAACCTTGCGTTACTCCAGTGATTACCACAAGCTTTTTATTATTTTCTCTACTCAATTAGTTTTTCTCCCCTTCTAACATTTTGATTCTTAAATTCATTTTACATTTTTTCAATTATAGATACTTGCTACATATTGACTAAATTTTCACCAACTTTAGTAGTAATTTAAATATTGTCGTCAACTGACTTAATAAACTAAACAAAAAGAGATGCTCTAAAAATATAAGCATCTCTTTTCATCTCAAACATATTTAAACCAAAGACTTCGTCTCCCGCAATACTTCAATAAAATACTCCCAGTTATTCAAAACAGAAGGAATACTTACATGCTCATCTGGTGTATGCACATGAAACATATCTGGTCCAAGTGAAATTGCATCTAGTCCTGGGATTTTTTCAATAAATACGCCGCACTCGATTCCCGCATGAACCGCAAAAATCTCTGCATCTGTGTCATACTTTTCTTTATGCACTTTTTCAAATAAGCTGCGAATTGAGGAATTTGGATTATATGGCCACTCTGGGTACTCAGATTCTTTTTCAAACTGAGCTCCTACTAATTCTGCAATATGCTTAATTTCATTTACAATATGTTGTTTTAAGCTTTTTACAGAACTTCTTACTTCGTTTCTTAATTTAATTTCATTATGTAACGTTTCAACAACACCTAAGTTTGTAGAACTTTCCACTAGTCCTTTTATATCCATACTCATACTTTGAATACCATTAGGGATTAAAAATAATGAGGAAATAAGCTGTTTTTGCGTTTTTTGTGCGAATACCTTCTCAACTGTTTCTTCTAACTTCGTAAGTGAAACATACACATCTGGGTCTACAGCACGTAGTTCTTCTTGTAAAATGCTTGTCCACTGCTCTACTTTCTCTTCTACTTTTTGAACATTACTTTCAGAAAATAAAATCGTTGCTGCACTTTCACGCGGGATTGCATTTGTTTTTAATCCACCATGGACGTCACTCATCGAAAATGCAAATTCATTCGATAAATCGTATAGAACTCTACCTAAAATTTTATTGGCATTTCCTCTTTCTTTATCAATTTCCATGCCAGAATGTCCACCTTTTAATCCACCAACAAAAAGGCGATAAGGTAACGCATGAGCTGGAGTTTCTTCCCAAACAACGGGAATTGTTTCAACTGCTTTTGCACCGCCTGCACTGCTTACTAACAATTTATGATCTTCTTCTGAATCAAGGTTAATAAAGATTTTACCGCTAAAATGGCTAGGGTCAACTGTAAAAGCGCCACCCATCGTTGTTTCTTCTTCTGTCGTAATGACTACTTCAAGAGCAGGATGCGGAATATCTGTTGCATCTAATAAAGCTAAAGCATATGCAACAGCAATCCCATTATCTGCCCCTAACGTTGTATGATTCGCATACAGCATATCCTCGACAATTCGTAATTGAATTGGATCTTTCTCAAAATCATGAACAGTCGATTGATTCTTCTCACATACCATATCCATGTGACCTTGAATAATAATTGTTGGCACATTCTCATATCCATGTGTTGCCGGTTTTTTCATAATGACATTTAACGCATTGTCCTGTACAACTTCTAAATTTCTATCTTGTGCAAACTTTACTAAATAATCACTAATCTCTTTCTCGTTACCAGACCCTCTTGGAATCTTTGAAATTTCTGCAAAATGATGGAATACAGGGTGCTTAATTAATTCCTCTAGATTGGTATACATATACCTCGCCTCTTTCTACTCATGGTAAAATGAAATTCTTATTTTGCCTGCTTCTTCTTACTTTGAAACAATAAACAGTTCTATATAAGTATTGTACCACTTTCAATTGATATATCATCTATTTTCATTTCTTGAATACTTCCACATAAAAATGTGCACTGTATAATCTATATGATTAAAAATGGAGTAGATGCTATGCCTAAAATTATATCAGTTGGAATTTGTCCACCTCCTCACATAATCGATCAAAGAACAGTCGTCCACTTTGCAAAAGATTTATTTGGAGATGCTTTTAAAGATATAAAACGTTTACTACAAGTATTTGAAAACGGACAAATAGAAAAACGCCATATCGCAAAAGAGCTATCTTGGTTTGAAAATGATCATACATTTGAGGAAAAAAATAATGCGTATATAGAGTGCTCCATTAAACTCGGTGCTCAAGCAATCGAAAACTGCGTAACCAATAAAACGTTTTTGAAGCAAAATATGAAACTAGAAGAGATTGAAGCATTGTTTTATATTTCTTCTACAGGACTCGCAACCCCAACTATCGATGCGAGAATTATGAATGTCTTACCTTTTTCTTCACATACGAAACGGATTCCGCTTTGGGGACTTGGGTGTGCAGGCGGAGCAGCAGGATTAGCAAGAGCTTTTGAATATTGCAAAGCTTTTCCAACAGCAAAAGTCCTTGTTCTTGCTGTTGAATTATGCAGTCTCACATTTCAGCGCAATGATTTGTCCAAAAGCAACTTAATTGGAACATCTCTTTTTGCTGACGGTGCAGCATGTGCTTTAATAGCAGGTGATGAAGTGGATATTTCAGCTATGTCTTCTCTTTCTATTCTTCCTTCTTATATTGATTCACAATCTACTCTTATGAAAGATAGTGAAGAAGTAATGGGATGGGACGTAAGAAATGAAGGATTGTACGTTATCTTTTCCAAAGATATCCCAAGTATTATTAGTACATGGTTTCATCCGAACGTAAAAGAATTTTTAATGAAAAATCATACTCAGCTTAGTGATCTTTCTCATTTCATTGTACATCCTGGCGGAAAAAAGTACTAGAAGCTTATGAATATGCGCTAGGAATAGACGCACGGAAAATGCAGATTTCTTTTGATATACTACGTGAATATGGAAATATGTCGTCTGCTACTGTATTGTATGTGTTACAAAAGTATGTACAGACTGTCAACAAAAGCGGTGAACTCGGATTAATTGGAGCACTTGGACCAGGTTTTAGTTCAGAGTTAGTCCTTCTACGCTGGGAGGATATTCAATGATTTTTTTTATTGTTTTCATTCTTATTGTAATGCAACGCCTCATAGAGTTAGCAGTTGCAAAACGAAATGAGAGATATATGAAACAAAAAGGCGCAC
Source organism: Bacillus sp. EA-CB0995 (assembly GCF_055814245.1). NCBI lineage: Bacteria > Bacillati > Bacillota > Bacilli > Caryophanales > Bacillaceae > Bacillus > Bacillus sp. EA-CB0995. The sequence goes on from NZ_CP169269.1 coordinate 2,759,345, forward strand.
TAGAATTCGGAAAAGCACATTATAAATACATTGTATTACTTCATGCTTCCTTTCTCATTTCAATTTTTTTAGAGGTTACAATCTTTCATCGTCAACTTTCACCTATTTGGTACATACTTCTTACTTTTTTATTTTTGACTCAACTCCTTCGTGTTTGGACGATCACTTCTCTCGGCTCGTATTGGAACACCAAAATTATTGTTTTGCCAAACGCTTCTGTAACAACAAAAGGTCCTTATAAATTTATCCGGCACCCCAACTACATGATTGTAATCTTGGAAATTTTACTCATTCCACTTTTATTTCAAGCATATATCACTGCTGTTGTTTTTAGTTTCCTCAACTTAGCTGTTCTATCAATCCGAATTCGTGAAGAAGAGAAAGCACTAATAGAAATAACAAATTACAAAGAAGCGTTTCAGCATATTTCACGACTTCGCCCATAATGAAAGAGGATGTGTCTACACACCCTCTTTCATTTTTTTCCTTGCGTATATATAAATTACCAACTTCTATTACATGTCCATATTAGAGTGATATATGCTTCGGAATTTCTCCTTCTGGCACTTCTCCATCCATGCTCAAATAATAATGTCGAATCGGTTGTAAATTATCATCTAATTCATACACAAGCGGAATGCTTGTAGGGATATTTAACGTTACAACTCCATCATCAGATAAGTGATCTAAATATTTTACAAGTGAACGAATTGTATTACCGTGCGAGGAAATAATTACTTTCTCACCACTTTTTAATACTGGCGCAATTTCTTCATACCAATACTTAAGCACTCGTTTTTCTGTATCTTCTAGACACTCTGTAAGAGGAAATTCTCCTTCTTTGAGATATTTATATCTGGGATCTGAAACTTCATAACGCGGATCATTTTCCGTAAGTGCTGGCGGTCTTACATTTGTACTTCTGCGCCATATATTTACTTGTTCTTCCCCATATTTTTTAGTCGTTTCATCCTTATTTAAACCTTGCAGTGCACCGTAATGCCTTTCATTTAAATGCCATGTTTTATAAATAGGTACCCAAGCGAGATCCATCTCATGAAGAATAATCCATAACGTTCTAATTGCTCGTTTTAACACGGAAGTGTATGCCACATCAAACGTATAATCATTCGCCTTTAAAATTTGTGCTGCTTCTCTTGCTTCCTGTAATCCTTTTGCAGACATATCAACGTCCATCCATCCAGTAAACCTATTTTCCAAATTCCATACACTTTGACCGTGACGAAGAAGTACAAGCTTAATCATGACGATTTTCCTCCTAACAATAACAATTTTTAAACTTACAATTGTAATCATGCTGCTTCTTTTCATTACTCCTATAAGGCACTACTCCCACACCGTTATTTTTATTGTTTTACATAAAAGCAATGTAAGTGCTATCTTAGTTTCAATTTAGATAATTCGGTGTCAGAAAGATTGCGATGTTTGTAATTCATTAGTTGAACCTCACCTGTTAGTATGTCCTGAACTTTTTATGCACATAAAAAAACATGAGTCCTTTATTCAATTTTGTTAAAAATACCGAAAGGTGTTATTGAGCTTTTAGATTACTGACTTCCGATAGAATGTTCCACATTATATGACGTAATAGAAAATGATAGATAAAAGCAGACATAATCGGCTTTATCTATCATTTTTTATTACTACATATAACCTCATTTACTACTACAACAATAGGAGAGTAGGTATTGATTTAAAATAAAGTTTGATTAAAATCCCTGTATGATATGCAGGATTTTTTTGTTCCGCAATCGGGCCAGATTGTTTAGTAAAGGAATCTTCAATAATATATATATTTTGAACGATCTTAGAATTAGTTATGGTAATCTAATAGTAACTTTGTTAAAAAGGGGAAATTATCCAGTGAAAAAATTATATTTAATTTTAGGGCTAATTGGTACTGTTTTTCCGTATTATTTTTTATTCAGTTCCTCAGGGATAATGGACTTGATTTAGGTTTATTAATAGAATTATTATTTACTAACACGATATCGGCCTTTTTTGCAGTTGATTTTTTAATCTCATGTGTTGTTTTCTTGGTATTTATGTTTAATGAATCACGAAAGTATAACATTAAACATAAATGGATTTGTCTTTTATCTCTGTTTACAGTTGGGTTATCTTTAGCTCTACCTTTATTTTTGTTTTTTAGACATTCTTATATTAATAGTAAAGATGAAGTATAAATTAGAAAATAAGCATGTTCCAGCTAAAATAAGTAAAATGCTTATTCAAGTATCGGGCGCGATTGTGAAACAACATAGGTAGAAAGGATCAAACTTTTTTATAAAAACCAAACCTAAATCTGCTAGAGAAGAATCCATTTTGATCAATCTTTTTTCAAAATGGATTCTTTTTATTTATCGTAAAACTTGGGATTGCGAGGTATTTTTGATCAAATTTTATTTCAAAGCTACAAATTGAATAAGCAAAAAATCCCGCTTTCAAGCGAATCTTTGTGTCAATTGATGGTCTATTATGTTGTGATTTGTGTTGTCAAAAGTTGTGTAATTTCTAATTTTGTACTCCAAAGAGAACCCGTTGTGTAAAACATCGGCTTTTTATTTGACTAAAAATCAGCAATGAAATTTAACAGAGCCGAAAACCAAAAGAGCCACTTTCTATTAGAGAGTGGCTTTGTATGAGTACGATTACTACATGTTACAGGGCTAGTATGTAAGTAATTACTTAAATGCATATTGCCTTATTTACTGGAAGAAGAACCCCTGTTCTACTCTTTTCTAATCAGTCTCGTTAAAGCCATCCCAAGAAATCCAACACCCATTCCTATCAGCCATCCAATTTGGGAACTTCCTAACAAAGATCCCACTCCTCCACCAAGAAACATGCAGCCAACGAATACTAATGCTCCAACGCCCCATTTCTGCCGACCCATAATTCAATCACACCCTTTCAATAAAACATATGCTATTAGCTAACTAACCTTTCCTGAATATGATATGTTAATTATTTTGCTAGAGGTAGTATAGTTGTTTGGCTTAGGATCAGCAATGGTCAGGGAATTCAAAAGATGGAGATTGACGGCTTTGAAGGGATTGTAGGAGGTGAATTTAACTTTTAAGTATCATAACTTAAGAGTTGTGGAACAAATTCTTCTTCAACTAACCAGCTAATAGAAGCTTGGTGATTTTCCACAATCGGGCGCTATTGTGGAAGATTAAAGATAGAAAACGATCAAACTTTTTTATAAAAACGAAACTTAAATCTGCTAGAAAAGAATCCATTTTAATCAATCTTTTTTTAATGGATTCTTTTTATTTATCGTAATGTATGGGTTTATAAGGTGTTTTTTCTCACACTTTATTTCAAATCAACAGTAGGTCATCTTTAACAAAAGCACTCATTTGTTAAAGAAAGACTTGCTAAAAGATTAATTTAAAATAACTAAGAGTTGGTACTATGCAATTAGAATTATACATGCTTTCAAGCTCTGATTTTGTTACCCATTTAATATCGCTCACTTCATCTTTTTGAAGTATGGTTTCTGTAATTTCAAAGCTTTGGTTAAAAAGCCATACATCATAAAAGTCATTGTAAACATCCCTACGTTCGCTCTTTATCAGTTTTCCATTAGAACGAGACAAGTTAATTCCGATTAGCACCATCGAGACTATTTTCGCCTGCTAATATAGAGCCACCTGAACATTCCCATAGATTAGGATGAGGTTTATCAGGATGTCTTTTCGTTAGAAGAATTTCATCTTTTTTATTCCTTATCCAGACATGGACAACTATATGATAATCACCAACCGCTAACGGAGTACCACGTATATGAGTTTTATTTGTTTTATTTCTATTTTTATCGTAAATATCCCAAACCTCCATGAAAACTCCCGCCACTTATCTCCTTCGGATCTTGAAGTGGGGGTTTCTCGTGTATCACCTTCAAAAGATGCTTAACACGAGTGGAGTTGACACTGCTGCCTGATGGCACAACCCCTCTATTCCATCGGCAAACGCCTTTGGAACTGCTTTTTTAAGATGTTATAGGAACCATTCACATCTGCGTTCAGTAGTTTATTCTCTTTCGTACGATACAAGCCACGTTTGATCCGTTTCCCACTGAATACAGGAATGTCTTCCTCACCATAAGTGGGAATTACATCGTTATCTAGAAAGGAGGCCTTGCTTGTATACGATTCTTCTACGACTTGTACAGGAATACCTTTTCGTTTTGCCTTATAGGTGATCATTTCAATCAGTAGATTATGTGGGATATGGCAAAAGGATTGATTCTGTCGTTTTCCCATCTCACTGTTTTGTTTCCATGATGTATTTTTCCCAATCACAATTATAGAAATCTCGTGTTGAACTGCGAAATTGACAATGTGATAACTCATTTTGTGAAAGAGATCCTTTATTTTGAGAAATCTTTTTTCATGAAGCCTCTCTAAACGCTTTGATGTGTGTGGTCCCTCTTTTGGTTCTTTTCCTTGACGAAGAATCCCCAGTAAATGAGCCTTTTGTTTGTTGTAGTATTGACTGATGCTTTTGATGACATTGCCCTTTACTAACACAGGAGTGGCCCCTGTATTCGTTATGATAGTTGCAATGTTATTAATCCCTAAATCAATACTCATGTAGCGATGGTTATCTACATGATCATGTGCTGACTCAGATTTTTCTGTCACAATTTCTACTTTAAACTTTCCGTAAGCAGAAGAAACGCGTACCTCTTTCAGATTTCCGATATGCCCAAACAATTTGCCGATATTTAATTTTATGCTTGTTTTTGGAAAACGAATGTACTTCTCTTGGAGTTTACATACTTGATTCGTGAATACAATTTCTTTCGTAGATGATTTGATATATTTGGGAATGCGAGGTCTGACCGTAAAAGTGGAAGGATATTTCTTGTATGCCTTGATGGATGCAAAGAATGATTTCCAGTTTTGATATAGCTTCTTCATAACCGCTTGATTCGTTTGCGCTGGCAAGTTCATATAATCTTGTTGTTTCATTGTTTTAAACAAACAATCTAGAAAGTTATAGGATAGGAAGGATTTCTCTTTTGTAGGGAATGTAAACAAATTACATTTGATTTCTTTCCGTTTTTCTAAAGGTTCTTCTTTTTGTTTTTGCACGCGTTTTTGATACGCATGAAGTTGATTTTCATTCATGGTTTCAATGTACATTTGTAATGTATGGAGGACTTCTTGTTGAAGTGGCTGTAATGGTTCACTAGTACATAAGGCCGTATACACTTGGCGAATATAGAAGTTTGTTGTATTGTAGAGATTTTTTGCGTTTTGACACATTTCCATGAAGTAGGCGTACAATTTGTGACCTTTCTTAATCCAAATTTGATAGGTTGCATATTCTTTTTCTTTTGTCATGATTTTCACCTCCCTCTCTTCTTACCTTCATGATACTACAAAACAGCAAAAAAGAACATATATTCGTATTAGTATCAAAAATTTTTTTGCGAATACAATGGCAATTCATCCCCACCTTAAACTGGGCTATGCCCTGCACGTTTTGAAGGTGGGGTTTTCTTACCCATTTTTCGATAAATAAAAAAAGATACACCACTAATAGTGAGTGATGTACCAATACTTATACAATGTGGAACATTCCATTTGGGTCATTAAAATTAAAGGCTAGATTATTGTTTTACAGAGTAAGGATACTCATGTTAAATAATTGATATATTTCTAACTTATCTTCCGCGATTTTTTTGTCCCGGCTTTGTGCTGCGCTTCTTTTTGCTTGGTTGACCAAAACGAGATTTCTCTGTTTTCGGTCCTTCTTTTCTATCACGACGCCCAAATTGACCAGATTGCTTCTTCTCTTTAAATTGTTTCTTTTCTTTTGGCTTTTGTGTTTGTGATTTTATTTCTTTTTTCACAGATTCTTGCTCGTTAGGCTGCTCTAATACTTGTCGTTGTAATGATGCGTTAATTCCTTTTTCAATTTGTTGTAAATACATCTTATCTTTCGGCGCAACTAATGTAATCGCAAGTCCACTTCCGCCAGCACGACCTGTTCGACCGATACGGTGAATGTAACTTTCTACATCTTCTGGGATATCGTAGTTAAATACATGAGTAACACCTTCTACATCAAGTCCTCTTGCTGCTACATCTGTTGCGATTAAATATTGACTTTCAGCATCTCGAAAACGTTTCATGACACGTTCACGTTTTGCTTGTGATAAATCACCATGAAGTTCATCACAGTTATAGCCGTATCCCTTTAACGCTTCGTACAATTTTGTAACTCTGCGTTTCGTACGACAAAAAATAACTGCTAAAAATGGTTGATCCCGTTCCATTAGTTGACGCAGCGTATCTTGTTTTGCTCTGTCTGTTGTTTCAACAACGCGCTGTTGAATATTATTTACTGTAACTTCTGCACTTTGAATTTTTATAATTTCAGGCTTTCGCATATAGCGCTTTGCAAGAGATTGAATTTGCTTAGCCATCGTTGCAGAAAACAACATTGTTTGTCTCTCTATAGGTGTTTGTTCAATAATTTCTTCTACCTCTGGTAAAAAACCAAAATGCAACATTTGATCCGCTTCATCTAAAACAAGCATAGATACATGCGATAACTCCATTGTCCCGCGGCGTAAATGATCTAAAAGTCGCCCTGGTGTCGCCACAACAATATGTGTATTTCCTTGTAATTTCTTCATTTGCTGTGAAACGTCTTGTCCACCATAAACAGCAAGCACATGAATATCCTTTACATGCACAATCATTTTTTGAATTTCATTTGTGATTTGCAGCGCTAATTCTCGTGTCGGAGCCACAATTAACGCTTGTACATGACTGGACTGTGGATTTATTTTTTCTATTATCGGCAAAATAAATGCTAATGTTTTTCCCGTTCCTGTTTTTGCTTGTCCAATAATATCTTTTCCTGCTAGAACTACTGGGATTGCTTTTTCTTGAATCGGAGTCGATTCTGCAATTCCGTTTTCTCTTAATGTATCATTTAACGTTGTGCTAATTCCTAATTCTAAAAAACCTTTCAAATCGATCACTTCTTTTCACTATTTTTCATATCAAATATTGATTGTACCATTTATTTAGCTAAATATGAAAAACAAAAACGCACTGTTATTGTATTTATTCAAAATAAGATTACATTTACTCTATTTTTAGTATGTAAAACAATCCCTCTCTTCAAAACGTGTTAACGTTTAAGTGAGGGATTGCTGGCAATTGAATTATATTTTCGTTTACTTTTTTCTCATTTCTTTTTGTATGTTTCTTAATGCTTTTTTAGAGCCTCGATCTATATCATGTTGTAGCTTTCTCTCTTTATAACTTACAAACAACGTATTTAAATCATAGCCTTCTGGATACAACTCTGCTGCTTTCAATTCCAGAATAACGCGTTTACAATTCACCTCAATAAACTCTTCTTTGTATAGTACTACAATATTATTGAAACTATCTTTTTTCTTGTATACAATACCAAAATCATTGTGATCTAATAACTTTATTTTGTCTCCAACCTCATACTCATAAGTTTCTTTCGTTTTCACCACATTCACTTCAGGCTTCTTTATTTTATTTTCTTTTACTAGCTCTAAGCTATAATCTTTATTTTCCATATAACACTGTGCTCGCTCCAAAACATGTTCCCGTAAATTCATCTTTCTAGAAATCCAAAGTGCGTTACTATCTCCAGATTCTCCAATAATTAACTTATACATCGGCTCTAATGTTTCATTATTAAATTGCATAGCCGCATTCATGAAGTCACTATGAATTTCTGAGAATCGTTTAATTTCACCATAATGAGTCGTAGCAACTGTCATACATCCCATATGATAAAATTCTTCTAAAATGGCAATTGCAAGTGCGGCACCTTCATTCGGTTCTGTACCACTACCAATTTCATCAAATAATAACAATGTATTATTGTTAGATATTCTCATAATTTCTGAAATATTTTTCATATGTGAAGAAAAAGTACTTAAAGCATTTTCAATACTTTGATTATCACCTATATCTACAAAAATAGAATCAAAAAGGGCAATTTCAGTCTCTTCATCACCATGAATATGAAACCCTGACATTGTTGCTAAAGTTAATAATCCAATTGTTTTCAAGACAATTGTTTTCCCCCAGCATTTGGTCCCGTAATGACTAAACTGCGATATTCTTTTCCAATATCAAAATTTAATGGAACAATCTCACCTTGTAAAAGAGGATGTTTACATTCAACTAGTTTTATATATCCATGACTATTTAATTTCGGTGCTATACCATCAATACTCTTACTAAATTTAGCTTTCGCGAAAATCATATCATATTGACTTATAAGCTCAATATTAATTTTTATATCACTAACATTCTCAAAAATCATTCCTGATAAAGTCGCTAATATTTGATACTCTTCTATCGCCTCTTCCGCTTTTAAACTCGCTAACTCCCCGCTTAATTTTGAAATAACAGCAGGTTCCATAAATACTGTTGAACCTTTAGAAGAAACCTCTACAATTGTTCCTGCAACTTGATTTTTATAAGAAGCCTTAATAGGAACAGTGTATCGATCATCTTTTTTACTAATAAAGAATTCTTGAATATACTCCTTATTTGCACTACTTTTTAAAAATTTATTTAATCGCTCTCCAATCTTTCCTTCTGTTGTTTCAATATGATTTCGAATTCGTTTTAATTCTTTGCTTGCAGCAGAATCAACGCTATTCCCTTTAATTGAAAAATGAATCTCCTCCTCAATATTTGTGAACTCTGCCATAGAATATGCGTAAGAACTTAAAACAGGCGCAAAAAATGCTTTACTTAACATAAACCCCTTAATTTTCCTACATCCTCTTAAAAAATCTGATATGTTAACTAATTCTGCCGGTTCCAAAATCATTCCTTTTTCAAGCTTTCCAATTATGTTCTCTATATTAGAAATCCCTACTAATGGAACATGACTTTCTGTATTTAATATTGCTTTTGCTTCAGTCGTTTCATTTAATCGATTTTTAACTACTTTCACATTCGAGCTTGGTTGTAGCTTATCTAATAATTGTTTTCCTAATCCACTTACACAATATGATTTTACAATTTCCTTTAATTCGTTATACTGTAATTTTTCAAATGTCATTGTATTCATTTCTGTTCTCCTCACTATGATTTAATGATTTAATAATTGAATCATGTATGAAGATACCTAATAATAAAATTTCAATGAGTTTCTATAAAGTGAAAATAAAAAAAGCTACGGGGATACCGTAGCTTTACATACATTTACAAGACAAGTGTAAAAACAAGTATCTATCATTAAACAAACCTATTTCAAATAAAGGTCTAGGTCTTTAATAATAAATACCGCTACATGCTTTATAAAGTGTTGTAGGTATCTTCATAGGTAACTTAAATAAATCCATGACCAAATACAGGGTATAAATTGATATAAAAAATACCCTTCATCATTAGATTTATTTAATTAAATTTTTCCTATTTGGATACTACTCCACTCACAAAAAGCACCTCGTCTAATTTATTTTTTATTCTCATTGAAATCTAAATTATGGAATTATTATACTATATGTACAAAATCAAGTAAAGATACATAATATCACCTATAAAGCAAATCTGCTTCCATGAAGGTTCTCATTTCGAAAAACAATTTCCTTATTTTATTGTAAGTTGTACTTCAAACTCTATAATAAATTCCTCGTTTTCACCTATGTTTTCTACTGTAATTTTATCAATAGTGAATCGCATGGTATCTCGAAGTGGATGAAGATTTTTTATAACGTCAAAAGCTTGTTCTTTATCACCTTTTCTTCCTACAGTAACATGAGGAAGAAAAGGAATTTCTTTGTGAAGAAACGGTTGCAGAAAGTCTGTATACAACTTATTATGCAGCTCAATTATATCTTCTTTTCCTTCCTCTATAAGTAAAAATAAATACTCTTCTGAATTAGTTACAACTGGATTTAACGTAATATGAAAAGAATTCATGTTGCCTACAATTGTTTCTATATGTTTTTTTAAACACTCATTTGGAACTTCACTCACAAAAGGAAATACTAGCGTAATATGAGGTGAAATCAAACCAAATAAAGGGTCATGTTTCCTTCTTATCGCTTCAATTTCTTCTAAATCATTATTACTCAAGAAAAGTAAAATTGTTCTCTCCATCGTAATTACCCTTTCTTCCTAAAAAGAGCTGTCCAAAGAAATGATTCTCCAAATACTTCATTAGGTTGCCTAATTTCTTTCATTTTGCGCAGTTCAATAATCTCAAAATCTTGAAAAATATCGCGTAGTTTTTCTTCTGAATATGCAATTCCTCCCTGCAAACTCCACCCTCGATATACATCCCAATCTGATATTTCTGAACCATTTTTTTCATCTAATTCTCCCGTGGCAAAGCATGTTAAACCGAAAAATCCGTTTGGTTTTAATGCTCGCTTCACTAACTCGACATAATGGATTCTCCGGTGAGGTGGGATATGATGTAAACAGCCAGAATCATATACGAAATCATATTGGTTCTCGACCTGTAAATCAAAGATAGACTTACAGATAAAACGCACTGATACCCCTTGCTCAGCCGCTCTTTCTTCTCCCCATTTAATCCCTTCTTCTGATAAATCAACTGCATCTACTTCACAGCCCTTTTTTGCTAAATACAAAGCATTTCGACCAGGACCGCAGCCTAATTCCAACACTTTTCCTTTATGAATCATATTTCTATCAAAATAGTAAACTAAATTTTCATCCGGCACATTAACAAAGAAAGGTACTTCTTTATCGCGATCGGAATAGAAATTATTCCAAAATGGTTTAGGGGATCTTAATAGAGAATCTAACATAGTAACAATATCATCCATAGTATGTAAAGTTTCATTTCTCATAATCGAATTTCACCTCTTACAAATTATGCTTATAAGATAATTATACCAAATCCCATTCGAATTTACCGTCTATTCGGAATTATCCCAAATAATTTGAAACTACTATTAATTAAACAAATTTATATTTTATTAACTTTTAATAGCTGAGTTTTCGGGGTATAAAAACACCCCTTTAGATTTGATTTTCTAAAGGGGTAAAGCATTGCAAATTTATCTCACTATTCGTGGGCAGTAAAACTCCCACCTCAAGATTATAAAAAAATCCTACTTTTCCGTAGAAGGGTTACTTTCCATTGTAATCAATATTTCTTTAAGTTATCACTACTTGATTAATACATAAGTTGCCTTAGTATCGAAATTAAACATCCAGCTTAAAGGTAACATCTATTTGAGAAGCTTGCTGTCCTCCTTTAAATCCCCAATTATCAAGAGATGGTTCGTGTAGCGTTATAATTATGGCATTCTTGTCGATTTTCAATATATTTGATACTTGTTCTGTTATTTCTTTTAGCAATTTAGCTTTTGTTTCTTTCTTGCGTCCAGGCAAGATTAGAAGCTCAATAAAGACCTTTTCTTCTTCCCATCCATCGGGCATAAACCAGTCACTTTCATCTATTTCAAAAAACTTTACAGGTCCATCATTAGCAGGCACTTTAAAAACATCCTTAAGTATCTCTCTTACAGTAAAAGCAATCAATTTTTTATCTATTCCATTTCTTTTTTAAAAATAAATTTTTACTAATGGCATAAAGACACTCCCTACATTACCTTTATTGTGTAGCATATGTATGAATAATTCGTTTGTAGTAACAAAATATCCTTGGTATGTTTTTCCTTAATCTTGATTTTCATCTTTGTATACTTTATTCATATGAAGTTAACATACTATTATCGGTAGCGAGCAAACTGTAACCCCTTCCCACATTTAGGTTTGTTTACTTTCTTTTTTCTTTTAATTGTAATTATAACTATTATTACGGTACGTGAAATTACTAACTACTATCTCCATCCCAAATTAAACGAGCGAGCATTGATATACCAATGCTCGCTCGTTTAATTCTTAAATTTCTCTTTCGCTGCACGCATCTTCACTTGTAAATCATAATCGACAGCGTTACGAATATTACGTTCTACTGCTTCCATTTCTTTTTGGAATCCTTTTAGATAAACAGTAAGCTCTTCTTCTTTCTCAGAACGCTGCGCTGGTGGAATTTGTGCAATGAGTGACAACATATCTACTAAGTCTTTCATTAAGAAAGTCTCAAGTTTATGTTGCTGTTCAAACATACGATTTTCTTGATAAAACGGAATAGCATGTAAAACAGAGATTGTCACATCATCAATACTTCTTTGCAATGATGGATTCACTGAACGTTTGTACATTTCAATATGTTTTAATGCGTCTGGATAACGATCATAAAAGTATAACTTGTAAAACGAGAAATCTTTCGGTTTCGATAATTGTTGTGATTCCTGTTTCAAAAATTCTTTTACTTTCATCGTTGTCATTTCCATATCTTCACTTGTAATTTGCTTTGTTGTTTTTACATTGTAATGTAGTTTTTTCTGCTTTTCCCTCGGCAACATTGAAAAAACCTGCTGCTTTGTGCGTTGATTAGCTGTGCAAAAAGAATTGTAAATGCTTTTTGGCTACTGCTTCCTTCTGTACGAATCCAGCGGTAAAACAACGGATTCTGTGTAAATTCTCGTAAGAATGGTACTGTGCTGTGTGATAAGCGTGCTATTGAGTCTGTCGCTCGTTTATACGGCTTTGTCCATGATAAATAAAACTTTCTTCCAAAGTAAACAAGTAAAATTACTGCAGTGAGTCCTAACAAAAGAACAATACCTATCAGTGTCAAAATAAATTGAAAGAAATCCATGATTTCACCTCCTCTATTGCAGCTTATTTAGTTGGACGTTGAATTAGCTTCTTTTTCATTTCATCATTGAACGAATCTAGTTCTTTTACAAACATTTTACTTGATTCGATAATTCGCTCTGATGATTTTTCAGACGCTTCAATCGCTGCAAAGACGTTTTGGAATGATTCACGAAGTTTCTCCATGCTGATTGCTGGATTTTCTAATAATTTTGTCGTTTCTTCTGTATTTTGTTTCAACGCTTGTGAGTTACTTAATACCATAGATTCAATTGCTTCGTTTGTTGCATTCACTGCGTCAATTGTTTTCCTTTGGTTCGTTAATGCCAATTGAATAGCGGCAGATACGGTTACAACGTTTTGTGTCATTGTGATTGCATTTCGAATCGCTTCTGTTAATTTTTCATTGTTCTTCTTAATAATATCAACAGAGGCAATAGATTGCAGTAAGACACTCTTTGCTTGCTGCATGTTACGCGTACGTACAAGAATTTTTTCTAGCGCATCATTAATTAACGGAACATCTTTATATCTCTCTGGATTTTGTTTCTCCACTTCCAACATATCCGCAAGTTTCTTACCTAAATATACTTGTTTATCAAGCGCATAAATCTTTGCTTGAGACTGTTCTTTTAACATTTCTAAACCAACACTATCTTCTTTTAAATTATCACGACCAACTAATAGTGACTTTATAATTTCTTCGATTTGTTTATCAATGGATTGATATTTGTGAACATACGTTTCCATTGGATTTTTCTTAAATACTTTAAACATAATTCGTTTCATACCAGTTGCTTGTAATGAATTCGGATCTAATTCCGATACAACTTTACGTAAATCAAGCAACGTGTTAGGAATATCCTCATTTTTCCCATTCATCATTGCTGTTACTGGACGTTTTAATGCCGTTAATGTTTGTCCTGCATCGCGTTGTTCTTTATCTCCTAAATCAGCCAGTTGTGACAATACTTTTGAAAGATCTGCATTATGCTCACTATTTAACTTTTGTACATACAAATCTGCCTCTTTATTTAGTGCAACTAATTCATCCTCTTTAATTACTGTATCTACGATTACCTCCATATTATTTTGTGAATCTACTGATAAGGTTTCTTTCTTTTGCAATTCCGTCAACAAAATCGCTCCTTTATATGCATACACTTATAATTATGGTTAGGGTACCATATCTCTAAACAATTTATATTACATTCATTCCCTGTTTTATATTATAAGTATACCTTTTGTATTTTTGATTGTCCTCAGACCTAAGGCTGAGAAACATCCATTCTTAAGTCGGATTCTTTAGTTTAGAGGCTAACACTTCCTCTTGTATATTCTTTTCAGCTATTTTTCCGCATTACATAGGCACCCATCTTAAAAGGCAATAACACTGTTTCAAAGTTCTCCGCTTCTTCGACTAACTCAAAAAACTTCTGTAATTCTTCCGCATGCGAAGTCGCATTATCGATGACGATGATTCCTTTAGGCATTAAAATACGTTTTAAATCTTCCCACCACCACATATATTGTGTTCGTTCTGCATCTAAAAAATAAAATCATACGACTTGTCTATCTGTTCTGATAAAAATGCCCCAGCTTCTTGATTATGGATATGAATATAGTTTGTGAGGTTTGCTTTTTGGAAGTTTTCAATTGCTTGTGCAACTCGTTTCGATGAGAGTTCAACTGTTGTGACAGTTCCTCTTGTTTCCTCTGCAGCATTGGCAAGCCATAACGTAGAAAATCCATTCGACGTCCCAATTTCTAGAATATATTTCGCTTCACACATTTTCACCAAAATAGATAAAAACTGCCCCATTTCTTTAGACACGTTGCGCAGCTTTTCTTCCCTCGTTTCTTTTGTACAATCATGTTCTAATCCGAATACTTCAAGGTTTTGCAGTAACTTTTCTACTTCTATTCTCATGCATAATCCCCCTTATATTTGCTGCACATGGATGATACTGAAAATGAAATGTAGGTCTACTTACAATTATATGCCATTAGAAAAGCTTTTTCCTGTATGAAGGCGAACTATTATTATATTAAATACAAAATAGAGAAAAGGTGATCCAATTTCAGTAATTAGATCCCCCTTTACTCGTCACTCATATAGAAACAAGTATCCGACATTAATCTCTCATACGTTTCCTAATATCTGCTGCCACCTTAGTAGGATCATCAATTTCAAAAACAACATACTTGTATTTTTCATGACCCTCTAATTCGATCATTACGAGAGGTACTCTATTTTCATAGGAAAGAAAATACCATTCATCTGCATATTTAAAACTTCCTTCAAAGATATTAAGAGAAGAAACAGATGTTCCAGGCATCCGAAGCATCCATTGCGGAGCATCAAAATAATCAACATATACACTTTTAATAGTATGAAATGGCATTTTTAAGGATAGTTTCAACGCAAAAAAACCAGTTACTCCATTCAACTTCAAAACTACACCTTCATCATCAAAGTGTACTTCTCTTCCCATGTTCTCCCTCCTAACTTTTTCATACCGGTTCTACCTCCCAAATTATACCATGTCCATTCCAAGAATGTTCAAAGATACTGTCAGAATCCAAATTTAAATCGATTCTCTAAACTGCATATATGAAACCATTTTCGTACATACATTCATACTTTTGAACGATATAAACAGCAAATAAAAAACATATTATACTATTAAAATCTACGATTTATAAGGAGTGAACTATTATGTCACTTAGCGAAATGATTAAAAAAGAGCTTCTTAGTTGGAACGGTGTAACTGAGAAGCCGCATCGATATGGTGGGATTGAATTTAATTATAAAAATAAAGAATTAGGTCATGTTCACGGAGACACATTAGCTGATTTGCCATTTCCAAAATCAATAAGAGATGAGATTTTAAAGCAAGGATTAGCTCAGCCTCATCATATTTTACCTGATTCTGGATGGGTTAGTTATTACATGAAAAGCGAAGATGACCTTCCTTTACTCATTCACCTCTTCCGTTTACAGTACGACAGAATCGTAAAAAAATTAGATAACACCCAAATGTAAAAATATAAAAGGTATATTAGCTCCAACTAATATACCTTTTATCCCGCATTAACGGGCAATAAGCTCCCCCACTGATGGAAGTTTCACTTTATACCAAATCCATATATCATCTATTCTTCCCTGCTAATTATAAAGCGCAATAAATCTTCTTCTTGATCAAATTCCCCTGCTTCAACAAAACCAAAACTTTTATATAATTGACGAGCAGCATAGTTTTCTTTATGAACTGTTAAGCGAATTTCTTTACACTGCGCATATTGCTTTATAATCCAATTCACCATCTCTCGTAGCGCCGCTCGACCGTATCCTTTACCTTGATGCTTTTCATCAATGATAAAGCCATTGATCCAATACATATCATCAGTATTCTCTACATAAGCATGCATCACAAAACCAATCATTCCCCGCTCTTCTTCATAAATTGCAAAGGGCAGATAATTCACATTATCACCATCTGGTTTAATATACACCTTAGCCAGTGATACTGCTACAGTAGGTACAAAATGATTTTGAACATCTTTTACTTTTAATTTTAGAGCCTCTTGCCAATTCTCTCTCATCACTGCTCCCAATTGCACTTTCATCTTATTCCTCCATCTTTAATTTAGTCCTACATTTCTCTACTGTTTAAAATTCTCCTTCTTTTTTCAAATGTACTATATGTACCCTATCAGCTAAAATAAATTATTTAACAATAATTTTACATATATTGCCAAAAAAACCGCATACTAAGTGTAAATTTAGTTTGAATAAAGTGAGGACCATTATATGATAAAAACTCCTAAAGCTATTATTGTTATTTTTGGCGCAACAGGTGATTTAGCAAAGCGTAAATTGTTTCCTTCTATTTATAGATTGTATCGTAATGGAGAAATTTCTGAAGATTTCGCCGTTGTTGGTGTTGCAAGAAGACCTTGGTCTAATGAAACATTTCGTGAAAATGTCAAACAATCCGTTAACCACTTTCCAGATGATGATGGAAATCAGGAGACATTTGCTTCCCATTTCTATTACCATCCTTTTGATGTAACAAACGTATCTTCTTATCAAGAGCTTAAAAGTTTGTTAAGCACTCTTGATGACAATTATAATACGAATGGAAACCGCATTTTTTATTTAGCGATGGCACCTGATTTTTTTGGTACAATTGCCACAAATTTAAAGTCAGAAGGATTAACTTCTACGGAAGGATGGATTCGTTTAGTTATTGAAAAGCCGTTTGGCCATGACTACGAATCAGCCGAAGAGCTAAACAACCAGCTTCGTCAGGCGTTTACAGAAGAGCAAATTTATCGAATTGACCATTACTTAGGAAAAGAAATGGTTCAAAATATTAAAGTAATTCGCTTTGCTAACGCTATTTTCGAACCACTTTGGAACAATCAATATATTGCTAACGTTCAAATTACTTCAAGTGAAACATTAGGAGTTGAAGATCGCGGACGTTATTACGAGTCCTCAGGTGCTCTTCGTGATATGGTTCAAAATCATATGTTACAAATGGTTGCTCTCCTTGCAATGGAACCGCCCATTAAATTAACAGCAGATGAGATTCGAAGCGAGAAAATAAAAATCTTTCGTGCTTTAAGATCTCTTACTGAAGAACAAGTCGAACAATATTTTGTTCGCGGACAGTACGGATCCGGCATCTTAAACGAAGAAAAGGTGATTAGCTACAAAGAAGAAAACGCGGTAGATCCAGCATCTAATACAGAGACATTTGTCTCTGGTAAGCTCATGATTGACAACTTTAGATGGTCAGGGATTCCTTTTTATATTCGAACAGGTAAACGTATGCAAGAGAAATCGACTGAAATTGTCATACAATTTAAAGACTTGCCAATGAACTTGTATTTTAATAAAGAAAAAAGACTCATCCTAACTTACTAATTATTCATATTCAACCCGATGAAGGAATTACACTGCATTTAAATGCCCAAAAAACAAATAGCAGTGTTACATCAACACCAATTAGATTAAGTTATTGTAATAACTGTGCAGATAAAATGAACACACCCGAGGCATATGAGGTTCTCCTATATGATTGCATGCGTGGTGACTCAACCAATTTTGCGCATTGGGAGGAAGTGGCCCTTTCCTGGAAATTTGTTGATGTTATCTCAAATGTTTGGACAAACAAAAAAGCTGAAAACTTCCCTAACTATGAGTCTGGATCAATGGGTCCTAAAGAATCTGATGCTTTATTAGAAAAAGATGATTTTCATTGGTGGCCAACTATAACAACTCGTTTTAAAGAAGAGAACGACAATGAAAATATATGATATAACAGCACCTGTTTTTGAAGGGATAACTGTTTACAAAAATACGCTTGAAAACAACCAAAATTTTCGAAAGTAACAAACACTCCGTATAGAGTTAGATGTTCATAGCGGTATACATATTGACGTACCTCTACATATGATCAATGAAGGAAAAACATTCGAAACAATTTCATTAGAAAAATTAGTAGGATCTGCTAAAGTTTTTGATTTAACAGCAGTTGAAAATGCAATTACAAAAGCCTCTTTAGAAAACATCGTAAATTGAACAGAGGAAAAATTCGTTGCAACAAAAAACACTCATCAATCATAATTGGATGAGTGTTTTTACTTACTTCTGTAAAGCACTGTTCTATCGAAACAATACTTTATGCTTCATTTGTTTGTAACCAATGTTGGTATTTTTCGATAACTATAAATAAAAAATCAAAATTCTGCTAAGATTGGAAACTTACCTTGGTTAAATTCAATAGGAAGTTCTCCTCTTACCATAAAATGCTTATTTGATTCATATAATTTCAACTTAAAATCTTCGACTCCTAATTGATCTGGAGAAAAATAAAACTCTATTGTATGAAACGCTTCCGGAATTACTGCACATAATTCATCTAAAACAGGCATTAATTCACTTATTACTCCGTATAACTTCAACATGCCATCTACAACTTCGTATATAAGTATAGATTTGATTTCCTCTGAAAAGTAAAGCTTATCGTTCCACTTTTCATCGTACATATGTAAATAAAAAGAAGATTGATAGTGAAGTGGTGCAAAAACTCGCGAAAGACATTCTTTATTTTCAAATACATCTTTTATAAGCTGCAAATCTTCTACATCAAAAAAATCTAATTTTCGAATAGCCGATAACTGTAGTTCATTCTTTTCATACTGCATAGTGGATATATATTCTTTCACTGTTTGAAAACCAAATGATGTATACAGCTCTGGTGTTTCTGTAAATAAAAATGAATATGTATACTCTTCATCTATGCTTTTCAATGCTTCACACAACAAGTGCTTCATTAAACCTTTATTACGATAATCAGGATGTGTCATCACAGACTGAATACCAGCTGCTTTTATACGCTCTCCCCAACCATCATTGGCATTGAAAACATAGATACATTTGCAATTGCTGTATTTTCTTCAAATAAAGTAAACGGAGAGTAAGTTTCATCCCAAAACCCCTTTTTATAAAAGTCTTGTAATGTATGTACTGGAATGTGAAATACTCGTTCGAACAACCCATATAATTGTTCTCTTCGTTCATTTTCAAACGCATAATTAACACAAATTGTAAGATTATCCATGTTGTTCCTCCACTTACAAATCACTACTTATATTCCCCTTATTTTTTAACATAAAATGTAAGAAGTGAAATAAAGAATAAATTTTATCTTACAATATATTATCATAATTTTTTAAAAAAAGTTTATGTTCACAAAAATATAATTACCATTAATAAAAGTGTTATAAAAGGATATTTCAATATATTTATATCGGGTTTTTATTTCATATTTCCTCATTGTTTAGTTTAAACAGTGTTTTAGATTGAAT
Organism: Bacillus sp. EA-CB0995; assembly: GCF_055814245.1. Taxonomy (NCBI): domain Bacteria; kingdom Bacillati; phylum Bacillota; class Bacilli; order Caryophanales; family Bacillaceae; genus Bacillus; species Bacillus sp. EA-CB0995. The sequence goes on from NZ_CP169269.1 coordinate 2,778,985, forward strand.
GTTATTTTTCTAATCCTCAAGTATCATTTCCAACAAATTCTTAACAAAATTTAAATCTTACTTCCATATTTAATACAGCTCCTTCATACCATTCTTCTTAAATTAATTAATAAAAAAATGAAAACAATTTCATTTTTCTGATTTTCACATTTACTAATTAACGTTAAAATCTTACAATAACCCTTAAGATATGTCATTTATATTCCATTTAGAAAGGAAATGTACATATATGTATCATTATGTAATAGACATATAGTAACTTCATTTCATGTCGTGGACCTCCTCTTATATATTACAGCTATAAATATATAACTCAGGAGGAATTACTATGAAGGACACTTTTTACCATTTTATTAAACAGGCGGATAAGCCTTTTCATGGGTGGGACTTCTCGTTTTTAGCAGATACCGGAAGGCTAAGCACAGAACCTCTGCCATGGAGTTATGCAGCAAATGTATTACACTATATACAAAAAGTAGATAGCATGCTAGATATGGGGACTGGTGGCGGTGAGTTTTTATCTTTGTTAACCCCGCTTCCTGCTAGAACTGCAGCAACAGAAGGCTATCCACCAAATGTAGCTTTAGCAAAAGCGAAATTAGAACCTTTAGGTGTCTCTGTTTATCCAGTCGAGGATGATACATGTTTGCCTTTCGCAAACAATCAATTTGATTTAATTCTTAATAAACATGAATCATATTGCGAATTAGAAATAAAACGAATTTTAAAACCAAACGGAATTTTTATTACACAGCAAGTTGGCGGATTAGATAATTTAGAATTAAATCACCTGCTTCATGCATATAATGAAAGTGAATATAGTTATTGGAACATGCAGTACGCCTCTTCACAACTAAAACAAGCTGGCTTTCAAATTCTTAAGCAACAAGAAGCATTCCCGTATCAACGCTTTTACGACATCGGAAGCATTGTGTATTATTTAAAAGCAGTTCCATGGCAAATCCCTGATTTTTCAGTATCCAAATATGAAGATCGCTTACTTTGCACTTATAACTTCATTCAACAAAATGTATATATTGAAGTAAAAGCACATCGATTCTATATCGTAGCTTCCTTATAATGCCTCACCTCTCCAAGCAAGTTAATCCTGCATGGAGAGGCCATTTGTTAAAATAGCCAAAAATGTTACCATCACTTGCAATATTTCTCATTTCGTTGTAAAATGAAACGGTAGAATACAATATGCAGACGAATCCACTTCACATATTATCAAGCATCAATAGGGATGATATGCGTTCCTTATGGGTTTTTGATAATATGTGAATTTTTATTTTCTTAGAAATAAGACGGATCATATTATATTTATTTTTTTATTTTTAGGAGGCATTTACCATGACATTAACAGGTAAAGTAAAATGGTTTAACAGCGAAAAAGGTTTCGGATTCATCGAAGTTGCAGACGGAAACGACGTATTCGTTCACTTCTCAGCTATCACTGGCGACGGCTTCAAAACTCTTGACGAAGGTCAAGAAGTTAGCTTCGAAGTTGAAGATGGTAACCGCGGACCTCAAGCTAAAAACGTTGTAAAGCTATAATTTAGACAATAAAAAGGTTGTTAACACGAACGGTTAACAACCTTTTTACTTATACAAACAAATATTTCACATAAAAGGAGTGATTTCATGTATCGTAACAAAAAGAATGACGTTGCAGAAGTACCACCGGAAGAAATCCCAGTTTGGGAATGTGAGTCAGAAGAGTGCTTAGGATGGATGCGAAAGAACTTCGCATTTGAAGAACATCCGAAATGTCCTTTATGTGGAAGTGAAATGAAAAGCGGAGAACGTTTATTGCCTCGATTGGGATAAACCATAGGTTGCCCCTTGCAAGATGTTCTCTGCAAGGCTTTTTCTTTCATCTCTCCTAAATGATGATTCAAATGATTTCCAAGCTATACATAATTGCTAACAGCTATTGAACCCTCTTCCTCCCTTATTATCACCAGCATAAAATACATCATATTACTAACTATATGAATCATTGAGTATTTTCTATTTTCCCTTATACTTCATTACAACAAAAAGCAAAGTAGTAAATAAACTACTTTGCTTTTTTGTTGTGCTTACTCCTTTATCCCGCATTAACGGGCAGTAAGACCCCCACCTCAAGATTGAGAGAAGCGAAGAAGATAGGTGAGGGATCCACTTGCCCGTAAAAGCCCGATTGATTCAACTAACCATCAGTGAGGGATGAAGAAAACCCTCACTGATGGAAGTTTCACTTTATGTGACTCTTTTTCCTACACAGTACTTCCATTCCCCCTTCTATATCGTATCATTGTGGATTATCGTACTTGAATAAGCTCCCTTTTCTATAGCTTCTATTTATTTGTATATTTTACCTATTTTATCAAAAAATAAGTTTAGCTTAATAATAAAGGAGTGAGTACGTTGTTTCGAAAAACAGCCGGTGAAGTACTAGTCGATTTACTAATCGAATGGGGCGTTGATCACGTATATGGCATGCCTGGTGATTCCATTAATTCTATTATCGAACCTCTTCGTAAAGCACAAGATAAAATTAAATTCATTCAAGTTCGTCACGAAGAAGCAGGTGCTTTAGCAGCTGCTTCTTATGCAAAATTAACTGGAAAACTCGGCGTATGTATGGCAATCGCAGGGCCAGGTGCAATTCATTTACTAAATGGATTGTATGATGCCAAATTAGATCAAGCGCCCGTCCTCGCTATTACCGGTCAGATTGAGTCTGATTTAATTGGAACTGGTTTTTTCCAAGAAGTAAATTTAGAAAGAATGTTTGATGATGTCGCAGTTTATAACCAGCGAATCATGTCAGCTGAGCAACTGCCAGCTGTTGTCAATCAAGCAATTCGCATGGCTTATACAAAAAAGGGTGTGTCAGTTCTTACAATTCCAGATGACATTCAAAAATTTGAGGTAGATGCAAAAGCACGGATTACAACCTCTTCTTTTACGATGCCGGAGTTATTTCCGCAAAAACATGATTTAGAAAAAGCAACGGCTGCATTAAATGAAGCAGAAAAGCCTGTTATTCTAGCAGGAAAAGGGGCAAAAGATGCAAGGGAATCTTTGCTTGCTTTTGCAGAACATATTGGAGCTCCTATTGTGTTAACACTTCCAGCTAAGGGGATCATTCCAGATGAGCATCCACTTTGTATTGGTGGTTTAGGTTTAATCGGAACAAAACCTTCATATGAAGCGATGAAGAATGCCGATACACTCATTATGGTCGGTACTTCTTACCCATTCACAGGATTTTTACCAGACAAAGCAAAAACAATTCATATCGACACAGATCCAGCACAAATCGGAAAGCGTTATCCAACCGATATTGGTCTTGCTGGTAATGCTGATAAAACCTTAAAATGGCTCACACAAAATATCGAAAAGCATACTGATCACTCTTTCTTAGAATATCATCAAGAACTGATGAAGAAATGGGAAGAAAGACTGCACAATCAAGAAAACGACACTTCTATTCCAATTAAACCACAAAGAGTATTGCATGCTGTGCAACAAGTTGCACACGATGATGCTATTTTATCAGTAGATGTAGGCAATGTAACAGTTTGGACAGCGCGCCATTTCCGTATGACAAATCAGCGCTTTATTTTATCAAGCTGGTTAGCAACACTTGGCTGCGGTCTTCCCGGCGCAATTGCTGGGCAGATTGCGTATCCAAATAAACAAGTTTTCGCAATTTGCGGAGATGGTGGATTTGGTATGACGATGAACGATTTTGTAACAGCTGTGAAATATAACCTCCCAATCATTGTAGTCGTATTAAACAACCATAAAATCGCTATGATTAAATTTGAACAAGAAGTAATGGGAAATATTGAGTTTGGTACAGAACTTACAAATCCAAACTTCGCGAAATATGCTGAGGCATGTGGTGGAATCGGTTACCGTGTGGAAAAACTTGAGGAATTAATGCCTGCTTTTGAAAAAGCTGTACAGCAAAATAAACCATGTATTATAGACGTTATCGTTGATGTCAATGAAGCCCCTATGCCGGCAAAAATTACATTCGCACAGGCAGCTGGCTATACAAAGCACATGCTGAAAGAGTTATTTGAAGAAGGAAAAATTGATTTACCTCCTTTATAAAAATACAAATATAAAACAGCGGTTTATTTTTCAATAACCGCTGTTTTATTGATATCTATCCTGTTATTTCATTAAAAAGCCACCAAAAATGGTTGTTTCTTTTCATCTAAACAATATAAAATACGCTCTTTGAAATTTGTCCATGTTACCATTTGCAATGCTTCTTCAATAGAAAAGTACCCAACTTCTAAACTTTCACTACTTGTTGTAAATTGTCCACCAACTGGCTTTCCTAGGAACAAATGATTGCAAATACATTGTGAAACATTTTGATACACTCCGCAATATTTTATAATTTCAATATCAATTCCAGTCTCTTCTTTCGCTTCTCTAATAGCACCTACTGGAATTGCTTCTCCTTCTTCTACTTGACCACCAGGGATTTCCCAGCCTCGCATTGGACTTTTTAAAAGTAAAATTTCATTTTTATCATTTAATACGACCGTTGCAGCCGTTACAATATGCTTTGGATAAGGCATACATCCCCCTCCTTTATAAAAAACAATGAATTTCTATACACAATGAATAGGTAGTACAGACCAAGAGCTGACAAGTGTGATTTGTTTCCCCTCTATACGTAACACTTGTTCAGATGGGTTTGCTAAATGTTGTAATTGAGGGAATATTTCTTTTACATAATGTTGGTGAGCTGCTGCATCTTTCCATAAAGACAGAACAATGTAACGGTTCGAAGAAAGAGATCTTCCAACAACTCCTCCCATCATCCCTTCTGCTCTTGCTATACCTGGATTCCAAACGGTTTCTTGCATATGTAAAAATTGCTTTTCATGCCCTTGCTTCGCATCACATATCGCTACTCGTAAGAAGGAACTATGCTCCAGTGCTTCTACAAATGAAGTATCCGTTATGTCAAATAAGGATTGATATAGCTCTGTTTCACATGATGTATACGTGCTTTTTTGATTGCTGCTATGAAAAATCGTATCATGTGTTTCATTCATAAAACTTTGATACATTTTCATATTTTCCCAGCAACCAACTATATAAGCTTCTGATTCATTCCATCCCCCGATTTGTCCATGAAACCCTTCTAATTCTTTTAACTCTCCCCATTGCTCTTGAGCAGTTGAAAATCGTTCCTTTTTTTCTTCGTCAACTTTACAATTAATAGACTTAATTAACATACTCGTATCCCCCCTATTTTCTCCAAGACTTTCATACAACTCTCTCTTCATTGACATCACTAAAATCTTATATTTTTATTTTAAATAAATTAAATGGAAAAATCAAAATTATAAGAAATTTAAAACCAAAGAGTAATACTTCCTAATGGACAGAAATCATAAAATTATATATATGTTTTTTTACATTTAGATATATAAAAAGTAAAAGGGATAGAATCTATCCCTTTTACTTTAAATGACCTGTAAAAACTCATTATTACCACAACATTTAAAATAAGTGCAGTGGTACAATTAACTTCAGTGCTACATTGCTTCTTACTAAATTCTATTTATAATTCTTGTTTGACTAAAGCATCCTGTTACTTTAAGTACATTTATTCACAATCTTATCTGCTCTCGTGCATTTTGTAAGTCATCAGTTAGGAGGGCACGGATTTTTTACCACACAGAGTTCAGCGCATACCTACACTAGCATAGTTAAATTTTATACATAATTAACTGTCTTCATTTAGCCTTCTATGGTGAAGCAAAGAGAATTGTTTCGCTAAAAAAGTTGGTGTATATGGCATATCATTTTGAAGCCAAGAAATAATCGTACCTATTATAGCTGAAGAATTATACCATATCAAAATGTCCCTTTTTACATCTTTTATCAAATAATGGTTGGAGCTTCCGCGTTCTTCTATTCTTGTAACTATCATTTCCCTCAATAACATTAATAAACTGTCTCTAAAGATGGGGGTTCTCTTAGACGTTAGAATGATTTTATAAAAATTTGCATGTTCGGCTATATGCTCAAGGAGATTCACCAATGTTTGCCAACTCGCATCTTCAGAGAACGTCTGATTCGTTGGTGTTTTATTAAGAACCCTTGAAATGTCCGCAACCATATCTTCCGTCATTTTTTCCAACATATCTGGAATACCACGATAATGTAGATAAAAGGTCACTCGATTGATGGTTGCTCGCTCTGCCAATCGATTAACAGATATTTTTTGGATATCCATTTCCTCAAGTAATTCAACAAAGGCATCTTTAATTAATTTTCGTGTACGGAGTATGCGAGGGTCTGTTTGAGACTTTTTATTTTCCATTATTTCCACTTTCCTTTCTTGTCAAATGCTAAGCTACATTCTAAATATTTACGTCGTATTTCTTCAGGATAAACTACATAAAACTTATTTATGTAAACTACTTTACACATTGTCACTATTTGTAGATTGTAAACATTATAAATTGTGTATATAATCTCATTTATACAATGTTGATTATACAACATATTGTAAATTAAATGTACGATAGAATACTTGAAAGGATGAATGAATTTGAGTAAGAGTGCAACAATGAGTCAATCTATAAAAAAGGGACCAATCATGTTTGTGATGATAATAGGTGCTTTCCTGGCCACGTTTAATCAAACAATCATGAGTGTTGCCATTCCGGAATTAATGAATGATTTTGGTATTAAAGCTTCAACAGCTCAGTGGCTTACAACGGGTTATATGTTGGTAAATGGGGTTTTGATTCCTATCACAGGCTTTTTAATGCAAAGATTTACCACTCGTCAATTATTCCAAAGTTCGATGATTATTTTTCTTGTCGGAACGATTGTTTCTGCAGTCGCAACCAATTTCCCTGTACTTCTGATTGGTCGGCTAATTCAAGCAGCCGGTGCTGGAATTATTATGCCTTTGCTCACGACTGTTGTTTTATCACTTTTCCCTCCAGAGAAGAGAGGATCCGCTATGGGTATGGTTGGGCTAGCTATTATTTTTGCCCCTGCAATTGGACCAACTCTTACTGGTTATGTTCTTGATACATTTCCTTGGCAAGCCATGTTTTACGGCATGATTCCATTTGCCGTTATTGTTATCATCTGCGGTTTTATTTATCTAAAAAATGTGTCAGAAACTGTCCGCTCCAAGGTAGACTTTATTAGTGTAGTCCTTTCAACCATCGGATTTGGTACTTTAATGTATGGCTTCAGCCAAGCTGGCAACAATGGTTGGTCAAGTACAGAGGTAGTTGTTCCTCTAATTGTAGGAATCCTTGCCCTTGCCTTGTTCACTTGGCGTCAACTAGTCTCTCAAAATCCGTTACTGGATCTTCGAGCCTTTAAATACAACATGTTTACCTTGACTACCCTTATAAATATAGGTGTTACCATGATGATGTATGCAGATATGATGTTGCTTCCTCTGTACCTTCAGAATGCTCGCGGTTTTACTGCATTGGAGTCTGGTTTACTTATGCTTCCTGGAGCACTTCTAATGGGCTTGCTAAGTCCTATAGTTGGAAAGCTCTTCGACCGCTTTGGAGCGAAATGGCTTTCTATTATCGGTATAGCTATTATTATCATCGCAACCTTTGGCTTTATCCATTTGACGGACTCGACCAGCTACACTTTTCTCATCCTGATGTCTACATTTCGTCGTATTGGGATGGCAATGATGATTATGCCAATACAGACTGCAGGTTTAAATCAATTACCATCCAATCTTTATACACATGGCACAGCTATCTTAAACACCATTAGACAAGTAGCTGGCGCAATAGGTACTGCACTACTTGTAACAGTCATGACAAACAGTACTAAGAATTACCTTCAAGACTTAATTGCCACTGGAGGAGGACAGGGTGAAACACAACAACATATGATTATGGAAGCTTCCATCCAGGGGATAAATGACGCGTATTTTATAATTCTTATAATCGGAATAATTAGTTTATTACTTTCCTTCTTTATCAAACGTGTTAAAAACGCTTCCGAAGAAAAATCCAACATAGCTTTAAGGAAGCAAGCAAGAATTTAAAAGGCAAATCTATAAGATACAAAGAAGACAAAAATATTCTAATTGTATACCAAGGGGGAATTAGATGTTAAATAAACCCTAAAGATTATCATCTTGCAGTTTTTTGGAAGCAGTATATAGGTAAACAGATAATTTCTAGGACAATATGTAAAGAAACAGACAACTCCCGTAAAGGGTACAATAAGAAAGGAAGATTGTCATGAATAATTCAGATCAAATTGTACCAGAGAAAGTCGCATTGAACCTGTTTAGTGGTAAAAGTGATGAAAATCCATTTCCGATATTCGCACAGATGCGGACAATGGGATCCGTTATTTCTATCCCGTTTCCGATAGGTGGAACGGATCGTCAAGCCTGGATTGTTACGCGTATGGAAGAAGCGATGCAGGTGCTTAAAGATCATACTCGCTTTACTGTAGATGGGAGCTCCATTGATGGCCACAGTGACATCAGACAAAACGTTACTGATCCATCTGCTCCTCCTACCTTCTTTACTGGAAAATCGATGCTTTCTGTCGATGAACCCGATCATCGACGGTTGCGCAGGTTGGTGTCCAAAGCCTTTACACCCAAGTATATGGAAAGCTTACGCCCTCGTGTGCAGGAGATTGCCGACGAATTACTCGACCGAGTACAAGAAAAAGGCGAGATGGACCTTGTTAAGGACTACGCCTATCCTTTACCGATTAACGTCATTTCTGACATGCTCGGGGTGCCTCAAACAGACCATGAACAAATCCATAGCTGGTCTGAGGCCATCGCTCGCGGGCTGGGCCTAGGTAGGAAAGAGCCGGGAGTCAAGGAGCAACTACGCGCTTTCGGTGAATACATCGGACAGCTTGTGACCGACAAACGCCAGCACCCTGCTGATGACTTAATCAGCCAATTGATTACCATCGAAGAGGAAGGGGAGCGGCTCAGCGAAACAGAACTGCTCTCGATGATCTCGCTATTAATCTTTGCCGGCCATGAGACAACCGCGAACCTTATTGCCACCGGCACTTTGATGTTGCTGGATCATCCAGAGCAACTGAAAAAGCTAAAAGCCGATCTTAATCTGGTTCCTGCAGCTGTGGAAGAGCTGCTGCGCTTCAATGGTCCTGCCACAATCGCGGGACCACGTTTTGCCACTGAAGATATCGAACTCGCCGGGCAGCATATCAAAAAGGGAGATATGGTCATTCCCGTATTAAAATCAGCGAATCGGGATGAACTCCAGTTTACGGATTCAGAAGAGCTTGATATTACACGTACAATCAAACGTCATCTCGCCTTTGGACATGGCATTCATATGTGTTTGGGAGCGCCACTAGCCCGTGTGGAAGGAGACGTTGCGTTTTCCACCCTGCTGAGACGAATGCCCAACCTGCGGCTCAGCGTCCCTCGAGAGAACGTCAACTGGCATTTCAAGCTGAGCTCACAGGGATTAGCCTCCCTGCCTGTGGCTTTTTAGTGAAGGAAAAGACCTCCTGAGCAGACGCGTCGGAGTGAGGGCATCGTCCTCACTCTGTTAGTGTTGCTTTTCTTTTCGTTATCGATTTCTTGTTGGTTACCGCTTACTTCTACCAAGCGAAATCATGACCAAAAGTGTGGTTAAAGGCCCAGTCTTTGATTATTAGATTAGTTTACTTATTATGTAAAATAAAGCCAGCAACAGCACCAATTACTGACCGATTGGAATGGCTACACTGAGGCAATTACACCAATTGTAACGGCACTAACAGAACCCCTTCTTCCCTTCAGTGTTGGAATTGTAACATATGGAGAAAACACATTCTTTAAACCGTATTTCATTCAAGTATCTTCCTTTTTATATGGATTGCAGAAATTAGACAAAAAGAAAGGATTCAGGATACGTTAGTTTGTAAATAAAGTGTATAGTCTTCGACATCGGAAATCATTAATGTCATAGTAAAACAGTTGATTGTTGTAAAGGGTCTTACAAATGGTCTTTTTTATAAAAAATAGGGATAAATCTCTTTAAAGATTTATCCCTTTAAATATAAAGTGCAACATCTTATATTTGTTAAGTCTATCTCTATATTTAGTAGCTCAAACTAGGAATAGTATTTACAGATAACCCCTTGTTTTTTCTACTCAATCAAATGTAAGTTCTATTTGAATAATCTCTGATCGACTCCCAAGTCTTAAAGCTGGTCCCCAAAATCCAAATCCTGAGGAAACAATCGCATGAAATAAATCTTTCTGTACATATCCCCAATCTAATTCGTACATTCTTCTTGTAATGATATGATTCGGCGCCATTTGTCCTCTATGAGTATGTCCAGACAATAATAAATCAACACCTGATACTTCAGCTTGCTTTAATTCAAAGGGCTGATGATCCATTGCAATGATTGGAAAACTCTTATCTACAGCACTCATTAACTCCTCAAAACTTTTACGATTTCGGTCCGTCTTATCTCTTCTTCCTACAATATAAAAACAATCTTCAATTTTTACAACTTCATCTAATAATATATTTACATCAATCTTATCCATTTCCTGCAAAAACTCCGGAATAGCCCCGCCGTAATATTCATGATTTCCTAGCACCCCATAGATGCCAAGCGGAGCATGCATTTGTTTCATCACTTGTCCCATATTCTTTTTTATAAAATATTCTGGATGATCGTCAATAATATCTCCTGGCAAAAGTATGATATCCGGTTTCATATCATTTACATGATCAACCAATCTTTGAAGGTGCGACAAGCCAGACAGTTTACCGAAGTGCATATCTGAAGCCATCGCAATTCGAAGTGTCTTACGATTATTAGCTTTTTTAGGTACGTGAATCTCGTATTTTCGAACGATTGGACTATACGCATTAAATGTTCCATAGACAAAAATAAGAACAAAAATAATAAGAACGATTATTCCAGTCCAAAAAATAGATTGTTCTTTCGGAAACGATAACAAATTTAAAATAAATACTGTTACATCCGCTATTGGTAATAGTATGACTGCATATTGTATAACTGCAAACCAATAAGAACCAATTGTTCTAAGAGGTGAATCAAATTTAATCAATCGATCTAGAATATACGCGTATGAAAATAATCCAACTAGAATCGCATAATATCCCCAAGATTGAACGTGAAAAGTCGTATGAATCCAAACCCAGCCGTTCCATCCAATGTAAATCATTAACAGCGTATATAGCGTAAATAAAATAATAATATTAAATACATTTCTCGTTTTCAAAGTATCCCCCTCTTTTATATGTTTCATTATAACCGTTCATTTACGAATACTTACATACTATAATGAATTAACAGTTATATGTAATGAGAATTTTATCCCGCATTAACGGGCAGTAAGGCCCCCCACTGATGGAAGTTTCACTATATTTTGACATAAAAACTTTTATAATTCCACTGATACGCAGCAAAATTAAAAAGAGACTGATTCAGAATTTTTTATGAATCAATCTCTTTTTTTATTTTCATTTACAATTTCATATTTCAGCTGGATGGATAAGCATCCGAACTTAAATAACGTTCTTTTATAATTTGACAATGATGAAGCTCATGACCAGCAATAATACTTGCCAATGCACGAACCGTTACTTCAGAATTATTTGCCACCCCTCTTTGTAACCATGCTTCTTCATCTAAACTTTTAAGCAAATGCACAGTAGATTGACGAACAACTGTTAAATTCTCGAGAAGATCTTGCATGGATTGCTTATCAAATGCAGCTCGAAGAACATACATGTCATCGTTATATCCAGGAAGTGACGCTGTCTCGCCTCTCGCTATAGAAAGCAGTCGATATCCCATAATACGTTCAGTATCCGCAATATGACCGATTACTTCTTTTATACTCCATTTATTAGGAGCGTATCGAAAATATCCTTCATCATCAGAAATACCTGTCAGCAAAAGCATTGTTTCCTTCATTTGCTGCTCTAGAATATGTATGATATCTCCATCTGGCAATAAGTTTATGTATGTTGAATAATACGGGTTATATTCATTTGCTTCTGGTCTCTTTTGCATTTTTACCATCCTTTTTATTTTATCTTTATACATACACCTTATCATAAAATATTATCATATTAATCCGAAAAATTTAAATTCTAAAACAAAAGGTCCCCATCCTTCTAATCTTGAAATAAATCTCAGCCATCCTACAAAATAAACTTTCTCAGCCTACGACCTATAGATTGCACTATTATCAACTGCTAACATAATAGGTGAACTCCTAACGAGTTTCATTATCTAACGAAAGGGCATGCTTCGGACGCAGGTCCTTTTGCTTTTTATTTGAACTACTTGATGATACTTTCAACAAAGTAAAGCAATTAGAGGTTAGTTACGTTTATGAAAGTTATATTAACATCACTTAATCTTTAGACAATTGAATTCTTTATTAAGCAAAAATTTAACAATTTACGTTTAATATATAAGCAACGACACTAATGGTATAATTTTACTTAACAATAAAATTATAAAGTGAGATGAGGATAATGAAAGTATCATATTGGAGTAGTAAAAAGGTACGACTTAGGGCACCTCAAAGAATAAGTGAAAGTGATTTAGCTATATTAAAAGAAAGTACCCTTTTCAACTAACGGGTGCCACCGCTGAACAAAACATATCCTAAAATGATCAAAAATTTTTTATAAAAATTCCACATGGATCTAAAACTTTAAAATCCATTTTAATCGATCTTTTTTAATCATGAATTCTGTTGTTTGCTATTTAAAAAGGACTATTTGTGGCCTTTTTATCAAACTTTATTACAAAACTACATAATGACTAACTTTTAATTGATTTACGATTTCCATTTGCATCTAATCTTTCTTACATCTATCATTACCTAACCCTATCCTTCTTTTCTTAATATTCTCTTTGTTACAATCGCTATTACTATCATTATGAAACTTACAAATAATATAGGTAAGTAAATTTTTATACTGAAGGTTTCAAAAATAAATCCATATATGACCTGCCCTATAGGTGCCATACATTGCGCAACCGCTGTAATAATTGCCATAACTTTTCCTAAATTTTCATCAGGTGTTTTCTTTTGCACAACTGTAATGACAAAGATAGAAATAATGGTCATTACTATTGCAATAAGGATTGCACACAAGATAAAGAGAATAAATGACGAGTAGTATCCAAATCTAAGAACAAGGGGCATAACGGAGACAGCCATCGGTATAATCAATAAAGCAATAATAAGTAACCACTGGTATATTGTGTTCATTTTCATCTTTTTTGCAAAGAAACCAATAGATAAAGCCCCTAAAATTGTAGCAAACTCTATAAGTCCCATCCCGATACCATACAATGTATCGCTGCTTTGCATCGTTACCCGCAAAATGATGGGACCACCTACAACAAAAAGTGGTGTAAGAATTAAGTTAAGAATTGCTGCCAGAATCATAGATTTCAATATATAAGGCGCTCTAATAGCAAAAGTAAATCCAACTTTCATGTCTTTTATAATTGTTGGTACAATATGTGCGTCTATATCTCTTTTCGTAAATGGGATTTTAATAAACATTTCTAATATTGCTGATAAAAAGAAAGCAATACAGCTCATGAAAACAAGAGTTTTTAACCCTACCATACTATATAGTACCCCTCCTAAAACAGGAGCTGCCACACTTGACAATGCTTGAACGCCATTTACAATTCCATTGGCCTGTTCTAATCTTTTTTCCGCAACGAGTAGCGGAATACTCGCCATAACAACGGGAGAATACATTGCACTAATAATTGCTAACAAAATCATGACAATACCAATCAATATCACAGAAGTATTGTCGATGGACAGTAACAAAAGAAAGCCGAAAATAATAATACTACTTAACATATCATAGATAACCATTAAATTGCGTCGATTAAACCGATCAGCGATAGCACCACCAAGAGGGGATAACAAAAGAGGCACACTGGATATAGCATATAAAGTAGCATAAATATCTGCACGACCTGTTATATCCAAGACATAAAGTGATAAAGCAAAGCGTAAAAGGGTGGAACCTAAGATCGATACAATTTGTCCGATTACCATAAGATTAAAATCTTTAGCGGAAGACTTTATGCTCGCACTGTTTTCCATCGTATACACACCTTTCAGTAGAACGCTAGACCGACTGTCGGTCTAACAAATTTATAAAACAATTTTGCTATGACTGTCCCAGCAAAATAGCTAGCATGTAATCAAAGGTACCTTTTTCAGCTCCGAGAGTGGTCTCCATCATGTTGATGAACGCCTTTGCCCTTTGCATCGCTTCATGAGGCTGCCATTGAAACAATCCTTCATCAAATATAATTTGTGCAGACGCAATTAAAAATTCTATTGTTTCCTTGGGATATACAGTCACAAAAACCCCTTCCTTGATCCCCTGTTCAATTACCTCTGTTAAAACGGGTGTTAAATGCACAATAGCTTGCACTAAACTTTTTTGATGCATCTCTGCATTATTTGGTTGATGGAATTGTTCAATCATTTTTTCTTTATTCTCACCCGCTTTTGGCATTTGAGCCATTAAAATTTGAAACAACTTATCAATTACAGGGATATTTGGATTTGAAGCAATCTTTTTCGCTGCTGCTACATCCGTATTTACAATTCTCAAAATAATAGCATCCATCACTTCCTCCTTTGATTTGAAATAATGATAAAGCGTTCCTTTTGCAATACCAATTTCTCGTAGAATGTCATTCACGGTGGTTTTCATATATCCTTTAGAAACAAACAGCCTTTCTGCGGTATCTAGAATTTCATTTCTACGTTCTTCATATTCCTTTACAATCCTCATAAAGAAACTCCTTTCATCTAGACCGACTGTCGGTCTAATATAAATATATGTGCCTTCTGTAAAAAAGTTTCATTCTTAGCTATAAAATTTATTGCACATTACAAACAGTCGATTACCCTTCCTTTTTCAATTCTTTGACTAGTCATTCCATAACCCTATGGTTGATTTGAATGTGAAAGTGTTGTTTTCATAGATAAATAAATTCGGAAAAATCATCCAAATTCCTTTTTCATATATGATTTTTATAGAATGGTTCTCGTATGTACAGCTTGATTCCCTTGTTCTTGGTGAATAGCAAATCTATCAAGAACATAAAAAAGACTCTGCAATTTTACAGAGTCCAAAGTTAAAAAATATAAACCTATTTAATATGATTAAAAACCAAAGACGGAACGAGTATTACTAAGAAAATGAAACACGTACTGTCTCTGAAAAATTAGATGACGTATTCGAAATGCATGACCAAAATTGTGACCGCTGATTAAAATCAAGCACTCTATCTATTTCACAACAAACCTCGTCTTACTACATCCATCTTTCCGCTTCATTACTTCAAGCACTGCTGGCATAGCGTTTTTCAATTCTTGTACGTGTGAGATTACACCAATAAAGCGACCTGATTTTTGAAGATCAATTAAAGCATCTACTGCTTTCGTTAACGATTCTTCATCTAATGAACCGAAACCTTCGTCAATGAACATCGTTTCAATCGAAATACCGCCTTCATATGATTGAATGATATCAGCCATACCAAGCGCTAAGCATAGAGATGCGTTAAATTTTTCACCGCCGGACAATGTTTTCACATCACGTGTTTGCCCCGTATAAGCATCATACACATCTAATCCTAAACCACTTTGACGATTTCGTTTTTCCACGCGTTCACTTCGTTTTAAATAAAACTGTCCGTTTGATAGTTTACGAAGTCGTTCATTGGCTACTTGAACAATTTGCTCTAAATATTCTATTAAAATGTAACGCTCAAACGAAATGCGACTTTCATTGTCACCTTTCATAACTTCATATAAATCAACAAGCTCTTGGAATGCCGCTTCTTCTTCATGAATTTGTTCATCAATGCGGCAAATATTTTCATGCAAATCGGAAATATATTCATTGACACTTTTTGTACGCTGACGCTGTTCTTTTATGATATCAAGTTGAATTTCTAGTTCTTTCAACTGTTCCTCTAGTTGCGTTAACTCTGTCCATTCTTTTCCTTGTAGCTGCTCTATTAATTCTTCAATTTGTTTTGTTAATACTTCAAGCATTGAGTAGTACGTTTGAATGTGTTGTTGTAAGTTTTTTCGCTCTGCGTCTGATAATTTAGCCTCTGTGTATGCTTGTTGACTCGCAAAACCACTTGCTTCAAGTTCTGCCATAAAACGTGCATACTTTTCTTCTTTGTTCTCATTTCCTTGTGTATATTGTTGCTGCGCTGCTTTATATGCTTCTTCAACACGAATTTTTTCACTGGTGCAACGCTGAAATTCCTCTTGTGCTCTTTGCCATGATTCTTGCAGACGACGAAGTAAAGAAGCTTTTGCTTCATACGCTTGTTGCCACGCTTCTAATGTTTGCATCTTTGCTGGAATTTTTTCTTTGTCATTTTCATACGATGTTCGCAGTTGAATCGATTCCATTTCAGAGCGATGCAGTTTTTCTTCTATATCACGTTTAGTTGCTTGCAACATATCTAATTCTTCTTCTAGCTTTTGAAGCTGCGATGATAATTGTTTACGTTCTTCTTCACTTTCTTTTAATTCATTTACTTCTGCAGCTAGCTGTTTTCCTTGTTGGATTAACGTTTGATACGCATCTGCTAACTCTGATACAGCGTACCCCCGAGCCTGTACTTCTTTACATAATTCTTCATATTGACCTTTATAAAAATTACATTTTTCTTCTATTTGAACGTGTTGCTTTTCAGCTTGTACTTTTTGTTCACGAAGAATATTTAACTGTTCTTCATTAATAGACACTTCTTGTTCAGTTGCTTTGTTTGGGTGAGAGGTACTACCACAAACCGGGCAAGGTTTACCATCATGTAAATGAATCGCTAACTGACCAGCTTGTTCGCTTAACCATGATTTCTCCAACGTTTCATACGCTTGTTGAGCCGCACTCATACGTTCTAACACACCTTTTCTTTCCCTCTCATACTGTTGCACTTCTTGCCACACTTGATATGCGTCTTTTAATACTTTTGCATCTTCACGCATACGACTTAACTGTTCTACTTTTGCTCGGTATTGCTCAAGTGCTTGTTCAATCTGTTTTAGCTTACTGGAAAGCTCTTGCTTTTGTGTACTGCTGAATTCTTGCTGTTTCTCTAATTTACTTACCTCAAGCTTAAATTGCTCCATTTGTTTTTCTGATGCCGCTAATTTTATTTTTTTATCAGCAAATGTGGCGATAACCTCTTTTAACTCTTCTAACATTTGTACGTTTCGCTTCGTTTCTTCACGAACTGTTTCATTGTTTTTTTCTTGTTCATACTGCTGCTCCGCACGCTCATAAGCTAATACAAATTGTTCTTGTTTGGCAGCGATTTGTTTCATATATTGCTCGGCTTGCTGAGCACTTTGAACCGCTTCATCATACCACTGTTCAAACGGTAATAACCGGCTTGCTTGCTCTGCTCGTTTAAATTGTTGTTCTTTCACTTCAATAGAAGAACGTTCCTGTTGCAATGAGTCATAACGATTTTGTTTTGTTTGCAAATCTTGCAATCTATCATTTAAAGCCTTCGCTTCATGATACCCTGTTTCCGCTTCTTTTAATTGCTTTAGCTGTATTGATTCTTGTTTTTCTAATTGCTTTTCTTGTTTTTCATAAAAAGCCATTTCTTGTTGAAGCGCTTCTACTACTTGATGTGTATTTACATGTTCTTGATTTGCTAATATTTCAAGCAGTGCACCGTCCCGCACCGGAAGCTTGAAAACGTTACGAAAGTACAATTCTCGTTCTTTTTGCTTTTCTTGCAGAACATCTTTCCATTCTTTACGCTTTTGATCTAATAACTCTCGCATTAATTTATATCGATCCGTTTTAAAAATGCGGCGTAAAATTTCTTCTTTATTTTCTGTTTCAGATGTTAATAGTTTACGGAATTCACCTTGTGGAAGCATTACAATTTGACTAAATTGATGCTTACTAAGACCAATTAAATCTTCCACTTTTTTGTTTACATCCGTCACGTGGAAGCGATCTACACAAGGAATTTGTTCGTCATTAACGACTTCATAAAATTCAATCGCATGACCTGTAATCGTTTTGTTGCCTTGTTTTTTATGACCAAGTTGACGCTTTATACAATAGGTTTTTGCTTTTAATTGAAATAATAATTCAACGCTTGTATACACGTTATCATCAGCAAATTGACTACGAAGCATACTCGTATCATTGCGTTCTTCTCCACTCGCTTCTCCGTACAGCGCATAACAAATCGCATCAAAAATCGTTGTTTTTCCTGCACCTGTATTTCCAGAAATCGCAAAGATTCGATGTTCACCTAATTCTTCAAAATCAATTGTTTCCTGCTGCTTATAGGGACCAAACGCTGTCATTATAAGTCTGATAGGTCTCATGCTCTCTCCCCTCTCGCTCATGAACTGTCTTTAATACTTCTAAGAAGAGACGCTCTTTTTCTTCCGATAACTCAGTCCCTTTCATTTCTTTATAAAAAGCTTTCACAAGGGAAAGATCATCCATTTTATGACGTGAAGTGACTGTAGTATTTTCATTCGCCAACTCTTTTCTTTGCATAACACGCTCTACATGCATTGCATTTGGATAAACAGAACGAATCTTTTCCATTGGCTGCAATACAGGATTTTCATCTAATAATTTCACAAATACGTAGTCTTCACAAACAGGATGTTGCAACAATTCATCAATTTTTGCTTCAACCGTTCTCATTTTACGTTGCGGTGTTAATAACCGTTTCTCAATTGTTATTTCTCCTGTTTCATCTAATTCAACAATGGAATATCCTTTTTTGTGATGCTCTTCCGAAATCGAATACGCGAGCGGCGAACCCGCATAACGAATTGTTTCATTACGTACGTAATGCGCTTGGTGTAAATGACCAAGCGCTGTATAATGGAAGGCATCAAAATAATGACTGTTTACATATTCTGCTCCGCCAATTGATAATGGCCTCTCAGCATCACTTGTATTTTCTTCCGCTTCCCCAGACGCTGTTACGAAAGCATGCCCGATAAAAACATGACGCGCCTCTTTATCCATACTTTCCGATAACTCATTCATAAAAATACGCATCGCATCATCATGACTACGAATATCATCATTTTTCATCACATGACGAACAATGCTCGGATCAACATACGGAACTAAATGAAAGTGTACTTTTCCGTATTCATCATTCATTACAACGGGCTCATATGGATATTGAAATTGTCCAATAATATGCAGCCCTTGCTTCTTCATTAAGCCGCTCCCAAAATGAATACGATCTGGACTATCATGATTCCCAGCTATCGCAAGTACTGGCGTTTGTAATTCAATCACAATTTTTTGTAATACTTCATTTAATAAATCTACCGCTTCTGTTGGCGGAATTGCGCGGTCGTATAAATCTCCTGCAATAATCACAGCATCTGGTTTTTCCTCTTCAACAGCTTGTACGAATTGCTCTAAGACATAACGCTGATCTTCTGTCATATAAACACCGTGAACAAGCTTTCCTAAATGCCAATCGGCTGTATGAAAAAATTTCATCTTTCCCTTCCTTTCTTTTTATTAGTTCACAGATTGAAGTGAAATAAGCTGATATAAAAGCGTCGTCTTCTCTTCTGTCCATTCCACTTTTTTTACAACTGCACTTCCAACAAGTTCTTGATTTGTTTTATACACTGGCAATATTTCATCAACTACAAATAAATGATATCCTTCTAAAATTAATTGAAATATATTATCTTCTATATGTAATCGTTTCTCTGTTTCGTTTACAATAATCTTTGTATACATTTCAAATTTCATGCGAAAACACCCCTTTTTTATGTCTCTATTTTAATAGTATAGCGGGCATTACTGATTGACAAGAGAATCAGTAATAAAGGTATGACTTCCCTAATGAATATTCCCTCTACTTACAACATTATAACTGCAATATATCTTCAACTTTTCATTTGTAGTATGAGAAAAGTAATAAAAGAATATGAAAACTCCCGCCATTTATCTCCTTTAAATCTTGAAGTAAGAGTTTTCCATGTACCATCTTCAACAAACCCCTTTAGAACTGCTTTTTTCAATATGTTATAAGAGCCCATTCACATCTGCGAATAGCGAGATAGATGCAAATAATGTTGCTGATGCTTTTGTTAACGTTTTAATTTTCAATACGGTATGTGAAATTAAATATTTATTTAAAATAAAAATGCCGTTTACGGCACTTTTATTTTTGTAAATAATCCTTCATTACAACGTACAAAACAACAAATAATAATACTGTTGTCAAAAGCCACGAAAGAATCGCAACGTAATCATTTTGATTTAATGCAAAACTAATCGCAATTGTTAAGATAAGAACCGGGAATACAAATCGTACTTTATCTTGTATAGTATCATGCTGTGCATCTTCTTGATGAAAATAGAAAGTTAAACTAATCATAAGAGAAGATAAAATAATGACCGATAATAACAAAGGCCCTGACATTCCGATCTCCCCTTTCTTTTCTTTCCTTTCTAAGGGCACATTAGACATTCTATACTTATAATAAATAAAACTTATAAGCGAACTTAATACATATGACATATTAGCAACAAAACAAAAAATTTAAATACAGAAAATGTATTATCCATATTTATTTAAACCTTTATTCTAAAAAATTACAAATTATATATTTAGTAAAAATCTGTTCAAAACAATATCCGTTAGAAGTTGTATATTCCTTTTTCTCTAATGAAAATCCTCTAAAAACAACTCGTCAAAATATGCCAAGTTTTCATTTCATGAATTCTCATGCTTTCCTTCTTTACATATTTTTGATTGTTTACTACTTTTTTATTTTAAAAGACATATTCTTTCAGTCTAAAAACTTTGGCATAATGATACAAAAAAACACGAAACAACGCACTACTTCTCTTCTATTTTCTACAGTATACTCATTTGCTCTTCATTTTAAAACAAAAAAAGACATGCAATATGGCAGGATTCAAGAAAGGAAACAAGAAAGATATACACAAGAGCTCATCTTTCATAACGATTCAGGAGATCGCTACATATTTTAATTCGTTGCTACAATTATCACCATAGATGCTCCCGCTCTGTCTTCTTATAAAGTGTCTATTTGTTTAGACACTTAAACATTTTGTGTCCAACCCATCCTTGCTAATATACAGCATTTGAATTGGCACAGTTCTTGCAAAAATAAATATATGATCATAAAGGAGGATATAGATAATGGAAACCAAATTTGCAAATATAAGAAAACAAAACTTTATTACAATAGTAGAGGTGAACAATGCCCCAGCAAATGCTTTATCATCTGCATGCATAGCTGAATTACGCTCAATCTTTTCAATGCTTGCTGAGGATGACGAAACAAGGGCTATTATTCTAACAGGTGCCGGACGTTTTTTTGTAGCTGGTGCCGATATTAAAGAGTTTGTTTCTGCACTAGGAGATCAAGAGAAAGGATTAGCAATGGCAAAAGCAGGACAAGCACTTTGTGACGAAATAGAAGCCATGAAGAAGCCAGTCATTGCTGCCATAAACGGTCCTGCTCTTGGCGGTGGATTAGAGTTAGCTATGGGATGTCATTTTAGAATTACATCAGATACTGCTATTCTCGGTTTACCGGAATTAAAACTTGGATTACTCCCAACATTCGGCGGTACACAACGCCTTAGCAGAATAACAAATATGGCAACGGCTTTAGACTTAATTTTAACTAGTAAACAAATAAGCGGAAAAGAAGCAGCCAATCTCGGTCTTGTTCAATTGGTTGTTTCCCAAGAAGAATTATTACCAACTGCTCTCTTACTTGCTCAATCCTTTCTCGAAGGAAAAAGCATGACTAGTGTCACACGTGCCGTAGAATGTATTACACAAGGATATAACGAAAATATGTCTGAAGGCTTGAAAAGAGAGCGCGAGAAATTCTCTGAATTATTTTTAACTGATGACGCTAAAGAAGGCATTCAAGCTTTCATCGAGAAGCGGAAACCTAACTTTATACATTCATAAAAGGAGGATATGTTATGACTGATCAAGTTCTATTTTCAACTAACAAAAATGGTGTAGCCACTATTACGTTAAATCGTCCGAAAGCACTAAACTCACTTTCTTATGAAATGATAGGACCGATTACACAAAAGTTAAAAGATTGGGAAGCTGATGATCAAATTCATCTTGTCATTATAAAAGGCGCAGGTACGAAAGGACTTTGTGCTGGTGGTGACATCAAGACACTTTACGAGGCTCGTTTACATGAATCTGCCATGCAAAAAGCAGAGCAATTTTTTGAAGATGAATATAAATTAGATATGCTCGTTTATAAGTTTTCTAAACCGATTATCGCATGTTTAGATGGCTTTGTTATGGGCGGAGGCGTCGGACTAACTTCTGGAGCGAGCCATAGAATTGTAACTGAGCAGACGAAGTGGGCCATGCCAGAAATGAATATTGGCTTTTTCCCGGATGTCGGGGCTGCCTATTTCTTAAATAAATCTCCAGGGTATATAGGACGTTACTTAGCATTAACAGCTTCTGTTATTAAAGCTCCTGATGTACTATATATAAACGGTGCAGATTTTTACATGACAAACGAAAACTTAAATGCTTTTCTTAACCGTGTCGAACATATAGATTGGCCTGTAAAAGACATACATACAACATTGACACAACTGGTAAATGACTATTCTGAGCTTCCTGTTAACGAAAGTGAGCTAGCGTCATTCCAAACAGACATTAACAATCACTTTTCTTTTCACACAGTTGAAGAGATTATACATTCATTAGAAAAAGATGCTAGCCATTTTGCAGCTAAAACAAAAGAAACAATTTTATCAAAATCCCCATTCTCCTTAAAGATCACTTTAAAACAACTAATTGATGGAGAAGAAAAAACGTTAGAGGATTGCTTTACTACTGATCTTGTACTTGCTAAAAATTTTATGAAACATGAAGATTTTTTCGAAGGAGTACGTTCAGTTGTCATTGACAAGGACCAAAATCCGCAATATAAATATAAGAAATTAGACGATGTTTCAGACGAGATTGTGAACAGCTTTTTCAACCTTTTAAGAAGCTAATTATATCAAGTGAAACTTATACATTTTATTTCAAATAAAAAAAGTGTCCAATACCATGGACACTTTTTTATATTCTTCTTAAAACCAGCGTTCTGTCACTACTTTTTTACGTGTATAAAATTGCACACCATCTTTTCCATTTGTACCTAAGTCACCGTAGAAAGAAGCTTTATTTCCTGCAAATGCGAAAAATGCCATTGGAGCTGGAACGTTTACGTTTACGCCAATCATCCCTGCATCGATATTATCACGGAATGTTTGTGCGTGTTTACCACTTGACGTATAAATGACTGCACCGTTTGCAAATTTTGATTGGTTTGTAAGCTTAATTCCTTCTTCTAAATCCTTTACTCTCACAATGCTTAATACTGGAGCAAAAATTTCATCTTGCCAAATTTTCATATCTTGATTCACACTATCAAAGATTGTTGCTCCAACGAAATACCCTTCCCCAACTTCTTCATTAATTTTACGGCCATCTACTAATAAAGTAGCTCCATCTGCTACACCGCTATTAATATAGCCTAGTACACGCTCTTTATGAGATTCACGAATTAATGGACCTACATAATTCTCTTCATGGAAACCATCACCGACTTTTAATTTACGCGTTTCTGATACAAGAACATCAATGAATTCATCAGCAATTTCATCCACTACCGCTACAACAGAGCATGCCATGCAGCGCTCTCCACTGCTCGCAAATGCAGAACCAATGACTCCTTGTACTGTCTTTTCAATATCGCAGTCCGGCATAACAATTGCATGGTTTTTCGCTCCTGCAAGTGCTTGTACTCGTTTTCCATGTTTTGTTCCTGTTTCGTATACATAGCGTGCAACTGGCTCGGATCCAACAAATGAAACAGCTTGAATATCTTTATTTTCTAAAATGCTATTTACAACATCTTTTCCGCCTTGTACTAAGTTTAAAACCCCTTTCGGGAAGCCCGCTTCATAGAATAATTCTACTAGTCTTTCTGCTAAAAGCGGCGTTCTTTCAGATGTTTTTAATACAAATGTATTACCGCAAGCGATTGCTAATGGGAACATCCATAGTGGAATCATCATCGGGAAGTTGAACGGTGTAATACCAGCAACAACTCCAATTGGGTATCTCCAAATTGAACCATCAATTCCACCCGCAATATTTGGAAGTGCTTGCCCCATCATTAAATTTGGTGTTGATGTTGCCAGTTCTACAGCTTCAATCCCTCGCTGCACTTCGCCAGTTGCATCTTTTAATGTTTTACCATTTTCTAATGTAATGATTTTTGCAAGCTCATCTTTGTTTTCTTGTAAAAGTTGTAAATATTTATATAGCTGTCTTGAGCGATTTGGAACTGGTACTTTAGACCATGTTTCATATGCTGCTTTTGCAGCTTCAACAGCACGATCCACATCTTCTTTTGGAGAAAGTGGAACATAAGCAATTATTTTCCCAGTCGCAGGATTCGGAACAGCTTCCACTTCTGTGCCAGTAGATTCTACCCATTCACCATTAATATGATTTTTCACGCGTTTAATTTCTGTTGTAATCATTGTATTCGCTCCTTTTTATTTTTTATATTTGCTAGTATTCATTGTTATTTATGACTAGAGATTAATTGTTCACTTACCTTTTGATATAAAGCAGCCATGTCTTTTTCACCATATCCCGCTTTACCAGCTTCCTCATACAAATTCAAAAGCATTTCACTCACTGGTAAGTGAAGCTCACCTTCTTTTGCTAAATCAACTGCAAATCCTAAGTCTTTCTTTAGTAGATTTACAGTAAATCCTGGTTCATAGTTTTCTGGCGCAATAAAGCTTTTATAATTGCGCTCATAAATTCTACTTTGTCCATAACTCACATTTAAAATATCAAACATTTTATCTAAATCCATATTGCTTTTCTTTGCTAATGTCAGAGCTTCACTAACACCCGCTGTATAAAAACCAATTAATAAGTTATTAATCAATTTTACAGTCGTACCACTATCAATTTGCTCACTCACATGAAATACATTTGCTCCCAATACTTCCATCGCTGGTAAACCTTTTTCATATACTTCTTTTGGTCCACCAACCATAAAAGTTAATGTGCGGTTTTCCGCTCCAATCACTCCGCCGCTAACCGGTGCAGCCAAGAAATCTACTTTTTTATCCTTCGCAGCATCTGCAAGCTTTTTATTTAGTTGTGGAGCTACTGTGCTTGTATCAATTAAAATAACATTCGAATGACTATTCTCAATTAAACCCTCTTCTCCAAAATAAACAGCTTCAACAGCTCGCGGTGACGGTAAACTTGTAAAAATCAAATCACATGTTTCTGCTAATTTTCCAATTGATAAACCGATGATTCCCCCTTCTTTCTCGAAGGAAGCTTCAGCATCTTTATTTAAATCGACTCCATATACCGTATAATTTGATTTGACTAAATTTTTAGACATTGGAAGACCCATGTTACCTAAACCGATAAAACCAATCTTTTTCATACTGCTCTCCTCCTATTTAAACAATATATTTCCCGCGATTTATAATCGTTTTTGCGATTTCTCTCTTTTTCGTAAACAAGTTCGTGTATAGAGGTACTGACAGTTGACGAATTTCATCTAGAATGGCGTTTCTAGTTTGCTCTTCTTGCACCGCTGCAGAAAGAAGAACAATTGCTGCTGATTCTACTTTTCGATATCCTTCTTCACAAAGCACATCCGTTATAAACTGTTTTGTACGTTCTTTTTCTTCACCATTTTTACTGATCGCTTTCTTTGTACGTAAAAATGCCGATTCCATTACATATACATCTTTCAACATGTCTGCTAACACGCGTGAATATTCTTGTTCTTGTTCGATTTTTAATTCAGGAGTTTGAGATAGCGTTTTCAAAGATTGCTTCAATAATTGTTTCGATAATAAAATATAACGATGATTTCGTTCTACATTTTCAAATGTGTCTTCGTCTACTTGGTCCCCTAGTTGTTTCGTTTGTTTCATTAACATTTTCGCAACTGTTAAGCGGTTAATTTCATTCGTTCCTTCAAATATACGGCTAATTCTAGCATCACGATATAATCGTTCTACTTCATATTCTTGCATATAACCATAACCACCATGAATTTGTACCGCTTCATCCACAATATTTCCAAGTGTTTCTGAAGCATTCACTTTGTTGATCGCACACTCCATTGCAAATTGAGACATTTTCTGCATAATACCTTCGTCACTCTCATGAATTGCTTCATCAATTACGCCTGCTGTTCGATAAGCTGCACTCTCTGCACCGTATGTAGCGATAATCATATTTGCAATTTTCTCTTGAATCATCGTGAAATCAACTAATTCTGTTTGAAACTGTTTTCGTTCTTTTCCGTATTGAACAGATAGGCCAATTGCTTGCTTTGCTGTTCCAATATTTCCGAAAGCAAGTTTCAATCTAGCAAAATTGAGAATATTAAGAGCTACGTGATGTCCCTTTCCTACTTCCCCTAGTACATTTTCAGCAGGAATGACGACATCCTCTAAAATCAGTGTCGCAGTTGAAGAACCTTTAATACCCATTTTCTTTTCTTCTAGGCCAATCGAAACGCCTTCACATGTTCTTTCGACAATAAATGCTGTCATTCCTTTATTTGTCTTTGCAAAAACAACATATACGTCAGCCATATGAGCATTTGTAATCCACTGTTTTTCACCATTTAATGTCCAAGCTGTTCCTTCTTCATTTAAGACAGCACTTGTTTTTGCACTTAATGCATCAGATCCAGCATTAGGTTCTGTTAAAGCATAAGCTCCAATCCATTCGCCTGATGCAATTTTAGGTAAGTATTTTTCCTTCTGCTCTTTTGTTCCGTAATATATATATGGCAGCGTTCCTACTCCAGCATGAATATTAAAGGAAACACTAAAGGCTCCTGCATATCCCATCTTTTCCGCCACAAGTCCAGAAACTGCTTTCCCTAATTCAAATCCACCATACTCTTCTGGAACCTCTATACTCAACAATCCAAGTTCTCCAGCCTTTTCAAACAACCTGCGGGAAACTTGATAATTGTGCTGCTCGATATTTTCAATTTGAGGAACAATTTCCTGTTTCACAAATTGTTCTGTTGTTTTTGCGATTAAATCTTCATCACCTGAAAAATCCTCAGGTGTAAAAAAGGTTGTATTAAGCTCCTGATTCAGCGAAAAAATTCGTCCCATTGCAACTTTGTTTTCTCCATCCGTATCCCCCTATCATTTCGGTCTTCATTCTATTTATATGCAAAATTTATGCCAATCTAAAAACTTGATAGAACAAGGGCAAAATGAAAAGAAAACGTAAAACTGTCTAGACAGTTTTACACTTGATATAATAATTGTTTAGATTTTGAATCTTGACAATTTATTATAAAGGGTCGCCCTAGAAATCCCTAACAATGCCGCTGCTTTTGACTTATTTCCTTTTGCTTCTTTTAAAACACTTTCAATTAATCCTCTTTCTTCCTCTTCACGCACCACTTTCATCGCTTCTTGTTTTGCTGGTAAAGACTGAATCATAGGTACTAATTTCTTTTGCTCCATATCCCGATAATAAAATTCTTCTGGTAAATCCTTAGCCCGTATATGTGCATCATCTGATAGTGCAAATAGCCTTTCTAACACATTGATTAATTCCCTAACATTACCCGGCCAATTATAATGGAACATAAGGCGTAATACCTCTTTATCAAGTGTCTTTTCTTCGGCACCATACATTTGACATAACTTTTGTAAATGTTCTTCGACAATGAGTGGTATATCTTGTTTTCGAAAGCGAAGCGGTGGAATATGAATCGGAATAACATGAAGACGATGATATAAATCCTCCCTAAAAGTTCCTTCTCTAACCATTTGTTTTAAATCTTTATTTGTCGCTGCGATTAGCCTGAAATCAACAGGAATTGGATGTGTACCACCTATTCTTTCTATTTCCCTTTCTTGTAAAACACGCAAAATTTTTACTTGCGTTAATAGAGACATATCGCCAATCTCGTCTAAAAATAATGTTCCATGATTTGCAAGTTCAAACTTCCCTGCCTTCCCATTCTTTTTCGCACCTGTAAAAGCACCGTCTGCATAACCAAACAATTCAGATTCTAGTAAATTATCAGGAATAGCAGCACAGTTCACACTAATAAATGGACCGTCTTTTGTTATACCGGTATCATGTATAGCACGTGCAAATTGCTCTTTACCAACACCGCTTTCCCCAGTAATTAATACTGATGCTTTTGATCCAGCTGCTTTTCGAGCCATTTTTTTCGTTTCAGAAATTGTTTGGCTTTCTCCAAGAATATCTTCAAATCGAATCTGTTTCTTTTTCGGTTTAGAAAACGTTGGTTTGATTGTCCTATCCTTTTGATCAAATCGTTCTAGTATTTTATAAATATCTGAAATCCCTTCATGAATAAGCATCCCTACAGCACCTATCACTCTTCCCTGCTTCCAAATTGGCATCCGGTGCACAACTAGATTCTGTCCTTGCAGACGGTGCACTTGATTTCTTTCTGGTACTCCTGTTTTTAATACAACTGGAAGCCGCGTATTCTCAATTACATTTTCAGCGTGCTGCCCAATTGCTTCTTCTTTCGTTACACCAACAAAGCGACTATACGTGTCATTAAACATTTGGATAACTCCATTTTCATCCACAATTGCAATACCTTCGTATGCAGTATCAAAACAAAGTTTAAACCACTCTATCGTTTGATGTGCACATTTGATTTCTTGAACCAAATCTTTATGAAAGGCTAATAATTCCTTATTACTGAACACTCCTTTAAGCTCTTTGTTTTCCTCACAGGTAACGTAAAGTGGAATACTCTCTAACTCGCTTAATGAAAACTCTTCCCTTACGTTATAGAAAGAATGTCTCAGTATAGTAACAATCGGTTCATCCCACTCTGAATGATCCTCTAACCACTTTACACAATCGATTAGTTTAACAACCCCAATCACATGATTATTTTCTAAAACAGGGAGTTCTGCGCTCTCTGATTCAGCTAGTAGTCGTAATGCTTCTCGAATTGTATCATCTTTCCTCAAAATGTACGGGTCCTGCTTCATCCAATTTCGAACAGATTCATATTTTGCAGCAATCATAACTGAATTTCCCTTCCTTTAGAATGTCTATACTCCTCTTTTCCTATCTGGTTAACACGCTAATGCTTTTCTACCGTGGAAAAAATATTATGATAAAATGCAACTACATAAACGAGGATTTCGTTTCTTTTTCGTCCAAAAACTTTTATCAATCTCATTCTTACTATCCGTTAATATGAAAAAAAGCGATGATTCATTTCACATCAAGCAGGTGTTTTTGCTAAAGATGTGTATCATCGCTTTCTTATTTTATTTATTGCCCATCAGATAAGACGGTTTTTGCAATTCCCTTATCTAACTCTTCAAAATCATGGTACGAAATTGTTTCATACAATTCACTTCTTGTTTGCATATCAGAAAGCCCTTCTTTTTGCGATCCTTCCTCTTTTATGAGGTGAAAAATACGCTCATAAGCTTTTGCTGCTACGCGAAGAGACGTCACTGGATATATGACCATTTGATAACCGATATTGGCAAACTCTTCAGCAGTATAATACGGTGTTTTTCCAAATTCGGTCATATTAGCAAGTAAAGGTACTGTTACTTTCTTTGTAAATAAACGAAACTCTTCTTCTGACTGCAAAGCTTCTGGGAAAATAGCATCTGCACCTGCTTCTATGTAAGCAATTGCTCTCTCAATCGACGCATCTAACCCTTCAACTGCACGAGCATCCGTACGAGCTACAACAACCATCGATGGTGCTACTTCTTTTATAACTTTAATTTTTTGTTGCATTTCTTCAATGGAAACAAGTTTTTTCCCATTGAGATGTCCACACTTTTTAGGAAGTTGCTGATCTTCAATTTGGACAGCGGCTACATTTGCTTCCACCATTTCTACAGCAGTTCTCGCTACATTTAACACTCCACCAAATCCTGTATCAATATCGACAAGAAGAGGTAAATCCGTTGCTCTCACAAGTTCTCTTGCTCTTTCAGCTACTTCAGTAGATGTTACAATACCTAAATCTGGTAAACCCTTACTTGCTGTATAAGCAGCTCCTGATAAATAAAGAGCTGAAAATCCAGTATTTTTTGCAACAAGAGCAGCCATCGCATCATGTGCACCAGGAATTTGCAAGATTTCAGGTGATTCTACTAAAGCTCGGAATCGATTGGCAAGTTCTTCTTGTGTTGACTGTTTATTTACAACCCAAGCCATTCTTATTCCCCCTATACTTAAATTAAGAAAAGATCTACAAATTCATTTACATTCATATTTTCTAATTTTTCTTCATTCAAACAAGCTTCATGAATTTTTTCTTGTTGTTTATTAGAATAATGAACAGCCATATTTGCAGAGAACTTTTGAACAACCTTTGGAATCGCTTCGTCTCTACGGAAACGGTGACCTAATGGATATTCACATTCTACGTTTTCTGTTACTGTACCATCTTTAAAATGAATTTGAACAGCGTTGGCGATTGAGCGCTTGTTCGGATCAAGGTAATCTAAACTGTATTGTTTATTTTCAACAACAACCATCTTATTTCGTAATTCATCTACGCGAGGGTCAGAAGCTACTTCATCCTCATAATCATCTGCAACAATATCACCTTTTAATAAACCAATTGCAGTAATGTATTGCAAGCAATGATCGCGGTCAGCTGGGTTATTTAATGGACCCTCTTTATCAATAATACGAACTGCTGATTCATGTGTCGTAATTGTAATACGGTCAATTTCATCTAATCGTTCTATCACTTGTGGATGTAATTTCACTGCACATTCTGCAGCCGTTTGAGCATGGAATTCTGCTGGATATGATACTTTAAACAATACATTTTCCATTACATAAGAATCTAAAGGTCTTGCTAATTTTAGTTCTTGCTTGTTAAACAATACATCTTGGAATCCCCATCCTGGTGCAGATAATGCTGTTGGATAACCCATTTCACCTTTTAATGCAGTAAGTGCAAGATGAACACCACGGCTTGTTGCATCCCCAGCTGCCCATGACTTACGTGAACCTGTATTTGGAGCATGACGATATGTACGAAGACTAGAGTTATCAATCCATGCATGAGACAATGCGTTAAAGATTTCTTCACGCGTGCCACCAAGCATTTTAGTAACAACTGCTGTTGTCGCTACTTTTACGTATAACACATGGTCAAGACCAACACGGTTTAAACTATTTTCTAATGCAAGTACACCTTGGATTTCATGTGCTTTAATCATCATTTCAAGTACATCTCGTACTTTTAATGGTTCTTTTCCTTCTGAAATACGGACGCGGCTCACATAATCTGCAACAGCTAAAATGCCACCTAAATTATCAGACGGATGTCCCCATTCTGCTGCAAGCCATGTATCGTTATAATCTAGCCAGCGAATCATACACCCAATATTAAACGCACCACGTACTGGATCAAGTACAAATGATGTTCCCGGTACACGTGTACCATTTGGCACAATTGTTCCTGGTACAACTGGTCCTAGTAATTTCGTACACTCTGGATATTGCAGTGCTAAAATTCCACATCCAAGCGTATCAAGTAACACATAGCGCGCTGTACTGAATGCTTCTGAACTTGTAATCTCATCATTTAATACATAATCCGTAATCTCTTCTAAAATTGCATCTTTTTGTTTAATTTCATTTGTTTTAATCACGCTATCCTTCCCTTTCTGTTGAAAATTCGTTATTATTAAGAATGGGTGTCGGTCAAACACCCACATGGCGGGCGGCCTTAACAACTCCCCAGTTGTTTTTATTTGCTAAGCACATGTCGCTCGCCGATATAATTTACACGTGGGCGGAACAATCGATTATTTGTATGTTGCTCAATCACATGCGCACATAAGCCTACCGTTCTTGAACTGAAAAAGATTGGTGTATACAGTTGAATTGGAATACCTAACATCCAATAGACTGGAGCAGCATAATAATCTAAGTTTGGATAGATTCCTTTTTCCTTCTCCATAATCTTTTCTCCAGCTTCACACATTTCATATAATGTATAATCGCCTTTCACATCACATAACTGTTTTAATGCTTCTTTCATCATAAGCGCTCTAGGATCTATCTTTTTCATGTAGACGCGATGTCCAAATCCCATGATTTTTTCTTTGTTATACAGTTTCTTTTGCAGTAATTCTTCAAATTTCTCAACAGTACCCGCTTCTAGCAGCATGTACATTACTGCCTCATTTGCGCCTCCATGTAAATTACCTTTTAAAGAAGCAACTGCTCCGGTTAAGGCACCGTATAAATCTGATTGTGTCGACGCGATTACTCTAGCCGTAAAAGTAGAATTAGGCATCTCATGTTCACTATACAGAACAAGTGATTTATCAAATATTTTTTCTTCTAATTCAGAAGGCTTCTTGCCCGTAAGCATATGGAAGAAGTTCGCACTATAAGATAACTCTTGAATTGGTTCAATCGGTTCTTCATTATTCAAAATTCGATAACTGTTAGCTACTATATTCGGCACTTTACTTAACAATTTATAAGCACGTTTTTTATTCACATCTAATGAGCGATCATCAATTTCATTATCATAACCAGAGAGTGCTGAAATTCCCGTGCGTAACCCGTCCATCGGATGCGTTTGTTTTGGCAATGCTTTTAAAACATCAAAAACACCAGTAGGAACTTCATATTCATGCTTTAGCGTTTCTTCTAATGCCGCTTTTT
The DNA here is from genome assembly GCF_055814245.1 of Bacillus sp. EA-CB0995. Taxonomy (NCBI): domain Bacteria; kingdom Bacillati; phylum Bacillota; class Bacilli; order Caryophanales; family Bacillaceae; genus Bacillus; species Bacillus sp. EA-CB0995. The sequence continues at coordinate 2,811,862 of NZ_CP169269.1, forward strand.
CATCTGAATTAGGAAGTTTCTCCTCTAATAAAAGATGAACAATATCTAAATAACTTTTCGTTTTGGATAACTCAATCAGATCATACCCTTGAATAACGATTTCTCCTTTTTGTGTATCAAGAAAAGAAATCTTCGTCTCTGCTGCAACTACCCCATCAAGTCCTGGAAAAAATTTTTTTCTGCTCCCATTTTATCTTCCTCCCATCCAAATAGATCTTCATTTACAATTCTGTAAGCCTTTCCAAGATTGCACAAATATATTTCCCTTAGTATTCTCTTCTAGTTACTTCATCCACTAATAAAGAATACGTGGTAAGCAGCATACAAGATTTTTCTATGTTTAGATTGTTCATAATAGTAGTCTTGTAAGAATTTAAGTGGCCATTCCAAACAGAGAATTTCTCATAGCTTCATACTTATTAATGAACTTCGACAATAACAAATAGCTTTTCAAGAAGCTGTTACTATACGAAGAGATACTATAAAACATATTTTCTACCTTCGCACTTAACACCTCCTATTCACATAGACTTTGGTGTGTACTAAACCAGGCAAGGGCCTCATAGCATCCAAATAGCGCAACTTCCCTTTTAAGAAGCTAGAACGAACACTATATCCTCACCAGTTTTACATCTATTACTTTTTCTACTTAAATATATCAGACTCTTCTAATAATTACAATTTATTTTACTTTCAGTATTTTTAAATATTCTAACTATTAATTTTATTAATATACTTATTATCATTTTTATTCTGTTTTTTATGATAATGAATTTAAATTTTCAGTAGCGGCGTCACTCACCTCCCACAAGATGATTTTCAATAAAAAAAAGATAGCAACACGCTATCCTTTTCACACATTTATACTTATTAATTCTATTTCAACCATGCTCCAACAATCGGATATTGAAAAGGTCGCTCTTTTAGCGCACGAACGATTCCGATGATTGGAGTAATTAAAGCTACTAATCCAAAAATAATTAAGAACGGAATTCCAATTAATACCCAAGAAAAAAATACTGAAATAGCAATTAATACACCTATTACAAAATGAAATATGACTGCTTGTAATGATAAACTTTTAATTTCTCGATCAGAACTAACAAGAAATATAATAAACGGAACTAATACAGGTGCAAACCAAGTACTAGCATGAATAAATATTTTCAGTCCTTTATGCTCCATTTAAAAATTACTCCTTTTCATTCGCATTTTCTTCATTATGTAATATTTTACATTTTATTCTAAAATATGTGAATGAATCTTGAGACTGATTTATATTCATTCAAAAGTTGGATAATTTACTCCGACTTTAAACCAATATTAGCTTCTATTAGCCCTCTTTTGATTACCACGAGACCAGACAATGACTGGGATAAGCAGTAATGAAAGGATACCTCCGGCAAATGAAAGTGTTGCGTAACTGGAATGAGCTACGACCATGCCCGATAGTGCTCCCCTGATGCCCCCGCCAAAGCAATCAAGACATCAACAGATCCTTGCGTCTTTGCGCGATTGGACGGAGTAGTTGCATCCACGATGAGCGCAGTGCCGCTAATCAAGCCAAAGTTCCAACCAAGCCCAAGCAAAGCGAGCGCGATGATGAGTACTAACATGGAATCAGCAGGTGCAACAGCTGCCAAAACACCGGCAGCAAGTAGAGTGGCACCAGAAGCGATTGCCATTGCAGTACGTCCAATCTTATCTACGAGGATACCAGTCATAAGAGATGGTAAGTACATTGCACCTATATGAAAACCAATTACCAGTCCTACCTCTTTCAAACTATGTCCATGATGTCCCATATGTACAGGTGTCATTGTCATAATTGAAACCATGACAATTTGAGTTAAGACCATGATTGTGGCACCAACAACGATTCCTCGTTTTTTTATTGCTAAGTTACTAGATCTCTCATCTGAAAGATTACTCCCGTCCGTTCTCTGCACATCTGCAATTGCTTTCGCAACAACGAGAGGGTCTGGACGAAGTAGAGCTAGAAGTACCAAACCGGCAAGGATATAGGCTGCAGCTGCTAGAATGAACGGACCGGCTAGAGCAGGAACTTTAATCATTATTGCGAATCGACCCATTACATCAACCAAATTTGGCCCTGCGACAGCACCTAAAGTGGTTGACACCATTGCAATGCTGATTGCTGTTGCTCGCTGTGTAGAATTTGCTAGGTCTGTACCTGCATAGCGTGCTTGTAAATTTGTAGCAGTTCCAGCCCCATAGATTAGTAGTGAAGCAAAAAGAAGTACAAGATTATTAGTTAATGCTGAAACCACCACTCCGATTGCGCCGATACCGCCAGTCAAAAATCCTGTCGCGAGTCCGAAACGTCGTCCAAAACGCTGAGAGAGTCGCCCTACAAGTAGCGCTGCCCCAGCAGAACCCAAAGTGAACAACGCAGCCGGAACCCCTGCAAAACTATCTGTACCTAGCATGTCTTGTGCAAGAAGTGCTCCGACGGTTACGCCTGCTGCAAGTCCTGCACCACCGAAAATTTGTGAAATGACAACTATAATCAACGTCCGTTGATATAACTGTCGTTGCTTTTCTGGAGAATCAATGTAACTTTGTAACCAAGCCGGTTGATTTTCTAAAGCTTTTGAATCATCAACTTTATGTAGCATCACTCAGGCCACCTTTCCTAGGAACTGACTTTGCAAATTGTATAAGCCAATTGTTAAAGTCTTCTTTCCGATAAGGTATCAATACTAATCTCTCAGTTTCAGAACACAAGCTAAATTGTCTCAAATTAATTCTCCTAACCTCACATTTTTTACACTTATTTATTGAACAGAAAATTCCAATAATAACAATTTACCATATTACTTCAATACCCACTAATATTCATTTCACTTTAATCAATTTTTCTGCTATTTTATTTCTCCTTTATATTTACAATTCTAAAAAAACGATCCAATTTTGTTCCTTGTTTTAAATTTAAGGTTACACAGACTGCTGCACATATTCCATATACCTAGACATATTTCAAAACAGAAAGGCAGGAAAAGTGATGACTTCTTATATAAATTACACCTCTCCTTCTATCCAATTCGCTCAAGATGTAAGTAAAAGTAATTTTTTCACAAAGGATGCGCAAAATTATATAAACGTGTTAGGGATTAAACAATTAAATACATTAGATAATACATCTTTACTAGACATTTTTTTAAGCGCGGATAATGTTGTAGAGCCTCATGTACACCAAAATGCCGCTGAACTCGTTTATTGTATTTCTGGTGCAGCTATCGTTTCCTTACTTAACCCATTTACGAATCAAATTCTTAATTTCCCTATAAAGCCAGGTCAAGTTACTAATGTACCGCAAGGTTGGTGGCATTATGAAATTGCCACTGTAGACAATACACATTTATTAGCCATTTTTAATGCTCCTACTCCAGAAGTTATTTTTGGATCAGATATTTTAAGATTAACTCCATCCAACGTAATGGCCCATATTTATTGTCTTGATGAACAACAATGGAAGCAAGCAGTATCTCCTATTCAATCTACTACTGTAATTGGTCCTCCAAAAGACTGCAATCAATGTCAACATCGAAATACAATTCATCATATACCTAACCAAAATCAAACACATGCCCAACATCCATCATATTATTATCAATCACAAATTCCATATCAATATTGGGGATATTGATATGACAAACTACCTTTAAATTCCATTTTAGATGTATACTTTTGCAAACACACCATACTTAACTGTTAGTTGTCCAATTTCTTTATACTTTTTATAAGCACAATAATAATGTAAGTAAAAAAAGCTGACTCTCATGAGCCAGCTTTTCTCATTACATTTCTGAAATCCACATTCCATACCCCGGATACACTGCATTCAACTTCGCAAATGTCTCATCGCACCATGTTTTTGAATTAAAATCACCAACTGCAATGCGGTGATTTCCATCATCTAGACACTGTACCCCAACACCATATCCTGGTAATATTTCTTTAATTTTTCTCAATACATCTGCAGTCCACTCAACAGAATCGAAATCCCCTACATAAATACGATAGGACTCTGTGCCTATAAACCATTCTAACGGCTTGTCCCCTGTTAATAGGTTCACATCAACTTTCCCAATCCCTTCAACATAACCATTATCACTGTATTGCCACAAGTCACACGCATAATCAGGTTTTATCTGTGGTGTTCCGTCATTTGTTCCATAACGAGGTAACCATATGAAATCTGCATTCACATTTTGTAATCCGTAAGATCCGTACATATAGTGCGATACATATAACCCTACCTTCCATCCAGCCTCCTTACATGTATCAATAAAGATCTGCGACGCTTCTGCTAGATTAGCAGCTCCGCAGCTTGTTAAAGTATCATTCTCAACATCTAGAACTAGAAATTTAGCATTTAGGCTTACTCGGTTCATAAAATCTTTCGCCTCTACAATAGCATCTGCCACAGATACATAGCATCCGTAAGCATAAGCTCCATGGAGAATACCTCGTGCTTCTAAATGTTCCACATGGTCTGTATATCTCTCGTCTATTTTTCGGGAACCATACTGCACACGGCAGATTGCTAAATCAATGTGCTGGGCAGCTATATCCCAATTTATATTTTCATTCCATTTTGAAATATCTATGATATATCCCATGATTTATTTTCTCCTTTTGGATTATTGTACTCGATAGCTTGTCTCATATAAAACAACAGCAAATCCTTCTCGTTTTATCACTATCTCAGTATATCCTGCTTCATTTTGTTCTTCTTTTTCTCATCAGGACACATCATACTTTGTAAGCTGTTCCATTCAATATATTTCTCCTCCTCTCACACTACTTTTCTACTTCAATTGCAGTTCTTTATATATATAAAACACCACGCTATAATTTGGCATAATAATATTGCTGTTCTATATCCCTCAATGTAATATCATATTAGAGGTGAATAATATGCAAAGTTTAAAATCTTTAAAACGGGATATAATTCTCTTTTTTCCTTTGTTTGTTTTTAATGCAGTTCTATTCATTTCAAAGATTATTATAGACAATGACCTAAGCTGGATACGCGCACTATTAACATTAGCATGCCTTTACGTTTGGGTATCTAGTGCAATAAATATTAAAAGTAAGAATTACAAGACAAAATAAAAAAGCACCCGTTATGGATGCCTTTTTAATTTTATCACTTATATATATTAAGTATTACTGTAAAACGATGATTTCCATGAGGTACAACTTGATGAATCTCAACGTATTGCGCTTCAGACTCTCGACGAGTATCCTCATTCAACTTCAATAAAGCTTTAGTCAATGTTTCTCCTTCATGAAGTTTTAACTCATCATAACCTTGTTGTTTAATCATCCATCCCACTCCTTTCATTAATTTAATTTGCATTTCGACTAAAAGAAATATTCATCAGAACGAAAGGAAATGTTGCAAGTCATTCCGAGATGGTGGTTTTACATCTTTTAAACATCGCATTGGTGTAACTATGCTTAATGAGATGTAAAACAGTATGACGAATGCGATTATTTTCACACTCGCCACACTAGAATATGTCTTAATTTGTTTTAATTAACTTCAATAATTCAAGTAAGGGAATCTTACCACCTTAATCGCGGGTTCCTACCGCCCGTTCTCCGGTAACATTTTGATAACAGGGCAACGCTATCCCCATCAGTATTCTTTTTTCAAAGAACTGTATAGGTATAGCGTAATATCGATTCTATTTTGAAAAATCCCCGAAAATGTCCCCAAAAATATCCCCCATTTTGTCAGAAGTATTTAGATAAATCAATTATTATTGTATTATACAAATAAACAAATAATTAATAGAAAGGTAACAAAACATGTCACTAAATTTCGAACCTATTATACAAGCTTTAGAAACAACTGTTTAGTTTATTCGCTATTGTTTTTGAGAAAAAGCAAGTCATATAGAACTTGCTTTTTATCTTATATTTCACAAAAAAAGCCCTGCCATAAGGCAGAACCAGAGCCAAAGCGAAAGTAATGACTAGCACCCTCATCATATCCATTCTGTATAAACAGCGCAAAACGCTAAAATTCAATTTTGTATAGCGTATTATCAAATAATCTCTAGCGCAGTTGCAATTAGTCGAATCGCAGTTCTCTTTTTATCATAAAAGTCATCGCGTTTTATCATCAGTTCATTGTATACATACGTGTCTTTCACTTTCTTATCGACCAGGTACTTCATCTCGATAATCTCACGCTGGTCTTCATCTAATGAGTTCTGCAATGCCCGTTCAATTTGTTTAAATTTAATCTCATGAATTTGATCATCTTTCATTTTTGGAAAAAGAACAGCGTATCCTGCCGCATTCCGTTCTTGTCTATTCTGCTCCCGAACACGCAATGCTTTATAGTTTTTTTATTCCTTCACTACACGTTTGCGCACCTCTCTTATATCGATGTCTTCGAAGAATGACATTTGTTCCATATGATACACTTCCCCTCCGTTCAGTATAGTTTCTACCCAAAGGATTATTTTGTTCAAATTTTAGATAGATGTTAATATTCTTCATAAAGGAGGTCTATTTATGAAAAATTTATGGACAAAGATTTTTTTAGGTGTTCTCATAGGAATTCTTATAGGATCTGTTCTTTTAATAACTTTATATTTTGTTAGTGTTTCACTTTTTTGGAATCAGCCCTAATTTAAATAATTTTTCTCCGGTTTCCCCTTGGAGACAAGCAGTTAACTTTTGCTAGCTGCTCTTTTCAATGCAACTTCTTCAAATTGTAATTAGAGCTGCTAAATTAACTTTCTTTACATACATGCACTCTTTAGATCCACGTCACATAATGTAATGTAAATCCGCTGGAATGTCTATAACAACAGCCCTCATAGTTTTTTTCCTCACCAAAAGGAGGAATTGTTCATGGGTTTTGCTGGTTGTGGTGGCTTCGGCAGCGGCTTCGCCTTACTGATTGTGTTATTTATCTTATTAATCATAATCGGTTGTAGTTGTTTTGGAGGTGGATTTGGCTGCTGATGCTAAGAGAAGGCACTCAATTCGAGTGTCTTTATTTATTTGTCCAGTACTTTCCCCTTACTTCACTACAAAATGAAATTTTTGTTTTAATCCCTTCGCAATTCTATGAATAAATTGCAGTCGAACCCTTTCGAAGAATGAATCATATAGTGATTTAAGCAATCCCTGATAAAGTAGGTGAAAATATGCCGTCTGTTGTTGGGAACTTAGTCGTTCAAAATAGTAACGGTTCTTTTAACTTAGGAGACTTCTATAATGTATCTCCGAAAGAAAATACGAAAGCTTATAACGGATCCGGTTCATCTAACGTTGCTTTTGTTCTTAATACCTTTAACGGTGTAAGCGGTACGAATACATTTGATTCAGATGTAGCTGATCAAAATCAAATTGGAACAGCCTAAAATTATTTATCCTTTTCTCTCCACTGCATAATATTTCAAATCCCGTTTATACTACAGCTAGTTTCAGCTAATTTTAGCGAAGCGACACCATATTTCTTTTGTAGAGCAGTTAGCTTTTACTAGCTGCTCTTTTTATTGAACTTGTACCACTTTCATTTTCCTTCATTACGATAATCCTCAAACGGATCAAATTTTACTGACATGAATAAGTTTCCATTAAACAGCTATTATTTTTTATTATTATTTACTATAAATTGTATTCAGTTCCATACGGAATCGTTGAAAAAGATATTCCATATTGTGTAATATGCGATTGGGTAATAATATTGCAATGGATAATAAGGTTGCATACTTTGTTGCATTTGTTGCGCCTGTTGCTGTGCTTGTAATGTTTGTTGAACAGCTTGAATTGTACTTTGCGCTCCACTAGACGTTACACTAGCACCATACCCAGCAGGAATTCTCATTTGGTTGTTAAGATAAGGATAAAACATTATTATTCAACTCACTTTCGTATAAGTGACTACAAAATATGTTATGAAGATTAATTTTGGAAAGTGTTAAGTAAAACGAATTATCTAATTCGTTACCTCCCTACCAAATAACGCTTTTGTTTAGTTTTAGCTTTCAGAATCAATCTGAATTCCACCTTCTTTTTCGATTTCTTCCCATAGTTCCTCAAGTGTCATATCATCAAGAGATTTCTTTTTCATTTCTTTCATTCTCCTTTTATATAAAATTCAAAATTGGTACTACTTCGCCCCACGATTCCACGTCTTTGTCGTTCCCACCCAAAGACCTTCCTTCTGCCATTGCCTCTTTAATTTCGAAACATACGAGCCGCTACGGTCAAACATAATGCTAATCTCTATATCTGGAATGCCTTGCTCATTCAACTTCCGAACAAATTCCGGCGTCAATCCTGCTGGCGTATTCTTCTTTGTGCCACGTCGATTTCTCTCTCCAGAATCAAAATACCGCCCCAACTGGAGTAATTCCACGCCAGTTGGGCAAGTAGGACAAACAGTGACATTAAAACTTTCTTCAGATGATTTGTTATATACGCATCGTCTACATTTCTGCTCAATAATGTCTCCAATTTCGTATGTGAGTTTTGTACGTTCCTCTTTTGTCAGTTTCATGATGGTCACCTACAAGACAGCTTTGAGAGCCATCCCTAATGCTTTTGACTTACCTTGAAATTCAAGACGGATTGAGCACTCATTTTCCAGTTCGGTATGTAATATTTGAATCTGCTCGTGTAACTTCTTGATTTCCGCCCGCTGTTCAAAATCTTTTTCAGTGATGGCGTTAAACTCATTTTTCAAGGAATTATAATCTTCCTCGAGATCACGGAATTGCTTCTGATAAAATTCTGTATATTCTTCTACCTACAGACGAAGTTTTGTTTCTGCAACCAACTCTTTCTCATGTTATAAAAGAATTTCATGAACCTAAGACTTCTTCCGGAAAACGATTAATTGTTCTTCCTGAAATTACATTACATGCTCTAGAAGAACAACTTGGCCGAATTAATACGGACAAAGAACGCTATAGTAGTGGAATATAATGACTTCGAATTAATCTGTTCCACATCTAACAGGCATCCCTGCAATTTCAAAAGTTTGACACATTTGTAGAAAAAGCTTATAAAGAAAAGTGAAGTCCCTGATATTCGCTTCAATAATCTTCGGCACACTCACACAACATTCATGCTCAAACAAGGTATTCATCCGAAGATTGTAAGTGATCGATTAGGACATAAAAGAATAGGACCACATTGGATACCTACTCTCACATTGTGCCAAGTCTTCAAGAAACTGCGGTGGACGGACCAATTTGCAAACGAATTATTCGAAAAAAACGTTCGTTAAAATTTCGTTAGAAGTTTTGACTTTTCAACGAAATTACCACCTAAAAAATAACAAATTCGTGTAACATTGAGAGGAGTCAAAAACATGAAAGAAATCAAATCTGAACAAGAGTTTCGCGATCTTATCGCAAAGGAAAATCCAGTAGTCGTTAAGTTCTTCACAACATGGTGCCCAGATTGTGTACGTATGGATAACTTTATCGATGATGTAATGGAAGAGTTCAATAAATTTGAATGGTATTCTATTAATAAAGATGAGTTCCCAAGTATCGCTGAGGAATATCAAGTAATGGGAATCCCAAGTTTATTAGTGTATCAAAACGGTGAAAAACTTGGACATTTACATAGTGCAAATGCAAAGACAGAAGAGCAAGTTACTGAGTTTTTAGAAGTATATTAAAATGGTATAAATAGCATACAAAAAGCGCTTAGGTATATCTAAGCGCTTTTTTCTGTCTTTTTTATGAGCGAACTTTTTTGCCCTCATGAAACAATGTTCTCTCTTCCTTAAAAAGCTAAAAGTACACAACAATGTTTGTATAGACCCACACGACTTTCATTTGGTACGCTTATACATAGAGAATCTTTGAAGGAAAGGTGAGTGAAAAACATGGATTCACTTTCTAACAAAGCTGCTGATAAAGGGGCAATGCTAAGCATTGCTGCATATATTTTTTTATCAACCATTAAAATTGTAATAAGCTACATAACTGTTTCTAGCGCACTACGTGCAGATGGTCTTAATAATTTAACCGATATTGGAGCATCACTAGCTGTTTTAATTGGATTAAAAATTTCTCGAAAGCCTCGTGATCTTGATCACCCATATGGTCATTCACGAGCTGAACAAATCGCTTCACTCGTCGCGTCCTTTATCATGATGACTGTCGGATTAGAAGTTATTGTGAATGCTGTTCAATCCTTTTTCAAAGAAGAACAAACGACACCCAATTTACTTGCAGCTTGGGTTGCTTTATTTTGTGCCGCTGTTATGTATAGCGTATACATATATAATCGCAAAATTGCAAAGCAAACAAAAAGTAAAGCTCTAGAAGCTGCAGCGAAGGATAATTTATCTGATGTTCTCGTAAGTCTTGGGGCAGTTGTTGGTATTTTGGGGTCACAGTTTCAGATGCCTCTTCTTGATCCAATTGCAGCACTTATCGTTGGTATGATTATTTGTAAAACTGCATGGGACATCTTTAAAGAAGCATCGCATATGCTAACAGACGGTATTGACCCGGACAATATGGAAAAATACATTGAAACAGTAAAAACAATTGCAGGCGTCGAACACATTGTGGACATTCGAGCACGAATGTATGGAAATAAAACTTATGTTGATATTACAATTGAAGTAGATGCACACATGGATGTAAGTGAAAGTCATCGTATTACCGATGAAATTGAAAAAAAGTTGCACCACAATCACAATATTTGGTACACACACATTCATGTGGAACCAATGCAAAAAGAACCTATGCTCACATAGGTTCTTTTTGCATAAAGTGAAGCTTTCATCATTCCATCCTGCGATTGCTTACTATCTTGATACAGAAGGTTTGCTATCCGCTGAGTGCGGGATAAATGTTTGATGAAACATGATACACAAAACAAGCCAACTTCCCCAGCAGCCCAACCTGCTAAAATATCAGAAGGATAATGTACACCTAAATATATACGACTGATAGAAATTGAAAAAATAAGAAAACAGGAAATGAAAATAAGTAATATTTTTTGATGTAATTGTAGGCGGTGTTCGGTAATCGTAATATATGCAATAAACCCAAGAAATGCAACAGCATTCATCGAATGTCCGCTCGGAAAGCTGTAACCTGTCGCAGTAACAAGTTGTGATATATCAGGCCTTGGTCGTTCATACCATAGTTTTAACATATAGTTCATATAGCGCGAACCGTAAAAATTTATCATTAACAAGATCGCTGTCATATATCGTCTTCGAATCAAGAAATACATAAGCAGAATAAACAATACAGGAAAATATACCTTTTTCGATCCAATATAAGACATCCATATAAAGTAAGAAGTAAGATATTCATTACGAAAGCTTTGTATATAATTACTCACTGCATTATCAAACTGATCAATGAAAGGTGTTTGATAAGAAAAAGACAACACGATAAAACAAATGAGCAAAACAAATAGTAACGTATATAAATGTCGATATCTCTTCATCTGCATAACCTCACTATATAGAAATGGAGGGGATGTTTTATTTTCCCTCTCCACTTCTTTTTTATGCATGCATTATCGAGAAATATAATTGTTAATTTTTTGCTGCATTGTTGGAATGTCTTCACGCTTTACTGTGAAACGTAAAACTTTTTCGTCCATCTCTAGAGCTTCAGCAAATAATCCAGCAAGGCCTCGTGCTTTTCGATCTACTTCCATCACAATTTCTAGACTATCGTACGAGCGCGGTATGATAAGCATCTCTAATTCATCGAGCTTTCCGTAATATTGTCCAGATACAGGAACAAATTCAAATTCTTGTGCAAATGGTACGTGATCACGCAAACGATATGGAAGTTCTTCACATTCTGCTTGACGAAGACGAAATCCAAGATTTTGGACTGCATCTAACACACTTTTTAACAATATATTTGGAAGTACTTGAATATAATCACGGTCACTCGGGTCAATACTGCGTTTAATATCTAGACCAGTATGTACCCAAACGGTTTTCATACCAAATGTTAACGGTACTTCAATCGGCATTGGAAAAGAAAATGGGATTTCTCGTTTTTCGTTTATTCCAATTGTAATTGGAGTTGTTAAACGAACTTTCTTTAAATCATATGTTGAACTCATTTTTTTATCATCCACTTCACGAATATATGTAGTCGATAACGTTAAATAAATACTATCAATTTCTTGTTCTACCGATCCACCAGTAATATGTACAACCCCTGTAATTTCTTCCCCAATGAGCCACTCCTCTTGTGTTAACACAGTATCAACTTTTGCACTACCAATACCAACACTTGCTAAAAACTTTTGGAACATGTATTCCCCATCCTTTCTATAATACAACGTACATCTTCTATTAATTCTTGTACATTTTCATAATACGGTTCTTTCATTTGCAGCATCCGCATGATTACATCACAACTATTTACTGATAATGTTAATTCTTTATACCAAGGCTGCTCTTCTTTTGAAGATTCATAACTAGAATACAACAAAAACAAAACAAAATGACCTAAGGCATAAAAATCACTACGATAATGAATTTCACGCATATACGCTTGTTCACCTTTATAAGATTGAGCACGTTCATCATGTTCACCAATAAATCGAGCTAATCCAAAATCAATGATAGATATATCATCATCTCTCATTAAAATGTTAGGAATTCGTAAATCACGATGAACGATACCTTGACTATGAAAATAGGAAACAATATGAAGCACTTTATATAAAATAAGAAAAGTTTCTTTCTCTGTATACATTTCTCCATCTCGAAAAATAAAATCCTCAAATGTTTTCCCACACATTTCTTCCATCACAAAAAATGGTTCTTTTCTCCATATAAAACTATGAAAGAAACGAGGAATCGCATGGTGCTCTAACTGCTGTAAAATGGCTTGTTCGTATGTGAACGATTCCCTTCCTGATGCATACCTCTGTTTACTTTTTCGAAGCTGTTTTAATACTTTGTTCTCACCAGACAGCATGTCAGTAACAAGATATGTAAAACCATAACTTCCCATACCAAGAATACTCTTAATTTGATACCGCTGTACAACGATAGTATTAATGGACAGCGGTCGATCAAACCATGTCAATATTTTACGAAAAGTCATCAGCTACTAGAGAAAAACTATGGCTTTTATGTTTTCTTTTATAATGGTGATGCCCATATTCATGAGATGGGCGACGCTTGTGATAATCGCTACTAGAATAAGAACGATGTCTATGATGAGAATCACTACTGGAGTAAGAGCGATGCTTATGCTTATTTCCTAGTAAAGAATCAATAATTTTTTTGATCATCTCTTCACCTCTTCAAAAAATTTTCACTTTTATTATACCAAATACAACACGATATAGTTATAGCTGTTTTATAAAGTGAAACTTCCATCAGTGTGGGGGTTCTTCATCCCTCACCTATCGTCTTCACTTTTCTCAGAATCTTAAAGTGAGGGTCTTACTGCCCACGAATAGCGGGATAAGCATGGACAAGCCATATACGATATAAAAAACGACGAGTCTGTCCCGTCGTTACTTTCATTCATCATCTTCATCAAATATTTCATCAATCATACATTTTTCTAACAAATAATCGAACGCAATATCTGCAAGATCTTCAATTTCTTCACGCTTTGGTACATACCCTCTCACAATTAATTGCTCATAAAAAAATTCCGCAATTTCTTCCGTATCAATCACGACTTCTATTTCCTTCATGAGCACCACCCCTTTAATTCTGTTTTATGAAGAAAAATAGAAATTATGTATAAGAATAGAAAAACATTTTTCTTTTCATACTAGATATGTAGGTTATATGCAGAGAAACTTTTGCATAGGATGTAGTACAAGCTATATAAGGGAGGAAAACGCAATGAAATATAAAGAAGAAATGACGCATGCAAACGAAGAGTTCATACATGATGATGAATGGGTGGACAAGCTTATTTCTATATTTATTATATTTTTAACGATTGTAGGCATACCATATACAGCTTATATTCTCTTTCAATTCCTTCTCTCTTTCTAGATTATTTTTTCTCAGATAATTTGATTAAATAGTTACGTACAACTTCCATCACAATCTTATATTCTTCATCTTGAAATGTTTCATATAATGTTCTGTAATCATTAAAAATATCTAATAAACCGTCGATAATTTCTTTTCGATTCGTTTTTATACTTACTTTTTTCGAGTTATTAATAGACTTTAATTTACCTAGATCAAGCTTATTCATTCCCGCCTTATCTTGCTTTAACCTCTTTAAAATTGCATTTGCTGTTTGTGCATTCGCAATAAGCGTCAAATCTGATTCATCCGCTTCTAGCCACTCACCATCAGTAATACGTGATAATTCATAAATCGTGTCTTCCCAAGCATCATTTTTATAACGCCATACTTCCGTCCGGTATCCAACAACGCGGAATACATCTTTTTCATAGCCTGTTACTTGAACAAGATCGCCAAATGTAAATTTATAGCGCAGTTCAATCCATTCTAATTCTCCATCTTTCACCTCTTGTTCTGTCACAAGCTGCAATGTATGTTCTACGTAAAATCCATCGTGATTGTTCACTTCATATACATAAACACCATCTAGCATTTTTATATTTATAATTTTTCTACTTTTATTGGCTCGATTTTTTCTTCTTAAAACTCCTTGAAGATATCCGTATCCTTTAATTTTGAATAGAGCTCCAGCATCTTCTTTATACCCTCTGAATCAGCAGAATATTCATTCATCTTTACCCGTATCACTCCTTAATATAATTATAAAACATAAAAGAAAACCCGTACACACAGAATATGTACGGGTTCAACTTACTTTCTCATTATCATTTTTATCTTCACTTTTACGTTCTTGTTCATCTTCTAGTTTAATTTCTTGTGCCAATTCAAGGAGAGCTTTTGCTGCTTTACGAGCATCAAATTTCCCAATTTCTTTGTATTTAAAATTCATGATGCTTCTCACCTCTGCCGATATGATATGCGAGACATTTTGTCTGTGTTCTTTGTCCCTATCGGTTTTCGATCGAGAGAATGGAAAATGTAAATCAAGAACTAAAAAACATAAAAAATAAGCCTCTCGTAGAGAAGCTTACTTGTAATCTATTGTTTAGTTTTTAAGATCACCTGATTTAATTAAGGCTTTTTCCTCCTATTTCATCCTTTCAACCAATATAAAATATCTTTTATTCATTTCACTAAATATTATATGACATAATTAACTTCAACTGAGTTTGAGCGGTTTCTTTAATACCGAAGACCTAATGTCTACTAAACATTGAACTCCCCCACCTACCGCTTCGCGCTTGAGGTTGGTGTCTTCTCACTAGATATGATAAAACGGTATAAGATTTCATAAAACAGAAATAATACCGGTGTATGTAGTAATTATTAAATTAAAGAGGAGAAATGAATATGCCTACTAATAAGTGGAATAATTCCAAAAAGAGTCAGCATCAAGAAAAAACCAAAACATTGATGAATTGAATGATACAGAAGAGGTAAGCATGCAAGATAGAGATGGTATTTCAATTTATTGGGGCGACGAATGGAATATAGAAAAAGGTGAAGAGAAAAAGAAGAAGTAATTTTCGAGGGTTATTCGTAAAGAAGAATCCTTTTTACTTCAACAGAGTTTGGATTAATTGGTAACTTTCGGTAATTTCACCTAAAATCGCTTATAAATTGGAATAAACTGTATATGATTAATAATGTGAGAGATAATAAATGAGGTTTTAACCAAAGGGTTCTATCAATTTCGATAGAGCCCTTTACTTATTTTGGACTAAGATAAGTCTTAAAACGTCCTTAATACTCAGTGCTGCACTCTCCACATTATATAATTCAACAGTGAATCTCTAAAGTTTTCTAAGAACCATTCCGAAATCTTATCAATTTATAACCACTCAATTTCTATTGTAGCTGCTTCTCTCGGTCTTGTCGTATCATAATTTGCTTCTGTATTACTACTGAACCATATCTTTTTTATAAATTTCTTCAAAAAAGTATTACATGATTCTGCTTTAAGCTCTTCTAATTTATCTAATTTTTTAATAGCATCTTGCAATCTTTCCTGTTCTTCATCCGTATTAGATAAATTCTCCAGTCTAATATCAATAAGCTCTATTTGTTGCTTAACTTGTTTGATTTGTTCTTCGTTTTCTTCACGCATTTCATAAAACTCAGTTCTCGTAATCTCTCCATCCATCCGCATTTCTTTAAGATTCCGTTGACGTTTATTAAATCTATCTATTTGTTTCTCTAAAGACTCTCTTTGAATTAATAGTTTCTTTTCTATCTCTGTCGTATCAAGAGATTTCAACATTTTCAGCTCTTGTTCAAAAGCTGGTTTCATTTCTTTAACCTTTTGTAATACAAATTTCTCAATTGGATTATATTTGAATCCTCGATCCCTACATTTATTATTATCAACTTTATAGATACATGATTTTATATAATCCACATCATTTCCATCACATTGAATATATCTTTTCCTTTTACAGCAATTACAGTAAATTAAGCCTTGAAGTTTTCTTATAGATTTCGCTTTGTTAAAGAAATTACCAGTCGTATTTTCTGCCAATATCTCCTGCAATTCTAAAAATGTTTGCTTGCTTATAATCGGTTCATGAGCATTTTCAACAAATACTTCATCAACCACCCTACCGTTAACTCGTCTGCACGCTTGAACAACTCCATAATAAACGACGTTTCTTCTGATTTGACTAACATGTGCTGATGTGAGAACTTTACCCTTTCTGCTTCTCCATCCGAAAGTATCTAACTGTTTTGCAATTTCGTTAGCACTAACTCGTTCTAATGTCTTTTGAAAGATAAAGCGAATGATTTTAGCTTCATCTTCAACTATCTCTAATCGTTTTTCTTCATTCTTCTTGTATCCCAAAGGAATTTGATTTGACATCGTCCATTTCCCTTGTTCTGCTGCTGCTAATCGTCCTCTTCCCAAACGTTTACGAATTTGTTTATATTCAAAGTTTGCCATCATCGCTTGAAAGGAGAACAGCATTTCATTGCTTTCCTGTGACAAGTCAATTGCACCTTGAGGAGTCAAAATTTTGATGTCATGGAGAATCAACATTTTCTTAATTTCTTCAGCATGAGCGTTATCACGAGAAATTCTGTCTATGTCCATTACAAGGAGAGCGTCATAATCATCTAATCTGCTTAATAGTAAATTCAATTGAGGTCTGTCAGTATTAACTCCGCTTGAAATTTCTTGATAAATGTCGTAAGTTAATTTCTGCTGTTTTGCAAGCTTCGTTAGAGCATTTCTATGGTTAGATAAAATTTCATCTATGTTTAGTTGCTCTTCGTTTCTGGATAAACGTAAATAAATTGCGGCTAATCCCATTGACTTCACCTCTTAGTCTATGTATTGGGAATGATTCCACATTATTAAACGAATAAAAATAGAAAATTAATATTTGTGACTTTACCGACTGTACCATATAACGTAATCACGACTATATCTCCTATATTATATTTGGGCTGCTTTTTTCTCGTCATTTTTCTCTCTCCTTTTAAAGTCGTGATTTTAAGTATGTGACGCTAACAGTATATGCGGCTCACTACGAAAACGCTTATCACATGAGTTTGTATAATTGAATATTTTTTTATAAAGTGAAACTTCCATCAGTGGGGGTTCTCCATCCCCCACTGATGGAAAGCCCTCACCAATCGGGCTTTTACGGGTAGTTATCCTCCACCTATTATTGTTTTATAATAAATTTTGATTAAAATGACCTCTTCCTTTATCCGTAAAAGGTCATTTTTTATTTTCTGACAAAAGGATGATGTAACATATGTAGGATTTTTAAGAATAAATAGCTCCCTCAAAAAAGAGGCATACATTTCACGAATAATAAAATCATTTAAAACGATGGTATTGGATTAGAATTTGAATCCATAAATTCTATTTTCCTATTTCTCTGTATAATAGTGGTATAAATAAGTAAAGTATGAATTAATTTTAGAGGTGATTATTACATGGGTTCAAAAGAAACACCAAAAGAAAAAAGAGAACGCTTAAGACAAAGCGAATTAAAAAATAACCCTACAGGTTCTCTTAATGAAGGATTAAAAAGAGAAGAAAATGGTAATTTAGTTGATTTATCTGGTGGTATGGGTTGGAAAGGTACAGGTTTATTAATTTTAGTGTTAGTTTTAGGCTTTATTATATACAATTGCATTTTTCGTTAAAAGGGGAAGGTTCGTTAGAAGTTAGATGATTACTTAATTAAGTAGTATACCCAAAATATAATATTTAAAATTCCTAAAATTCACTTTACTTTCTTTAGGTGGGGGTCTTACTGCCCATTAATGCGGGATAAAAAAATACACTCCGCTATTGGAGTGTACATAACACAAATTGAAAATGATTAGTGATAAAATGGCCTATGGATAGACCTTTCACTCTATCGTTCTTGCATATATAATTCCCATGCACGATCAAAAATGGCCATGCTTTCTAGTGAACCGCTTAATTCCAAATATGAACTAATCTCATCATAATCCTCCGATTGTTTTGGAAAACTATGGTCCTCATACATTGTTTCTGCCAAGTCTGATAGTTCATCTTTCAGTAAAGAAGCACGGTGCTTCATCATATAGTGATAAAATGACTTTTTCAACAATATTCCCTGCCTTTCTAACTTGGCTACATTATACAAGGCAAACAAGAAAAAACCAGCATAAAAATGCCGGTTAAAAATCAAAATAATTTCGCTTTAGTAAACGTGGACGCTCCATAAGCTCTGTATAAGTAACTTGTTTTGGCAAATCTTTCGTATAAATCAAAAAGAGATGATCTTCAATTTCTTTCACAATATCCTCTGATTGATAATGCATTCCGCAATTTTGACATGCGATACAAGGTGTTTCTTCAATTGCAACTGTTTTTGTTCCATCTGGTAATTCCCAGTATACAGTGTTTACACTTTCAATTGCTTCCTCACCTTCACACCACATACATCTCATACTGCATCTCCCTCAGTTTTTGTACTCTCATTTAATTTCGTCATTTGCGCTTGATATTTTTTATCCTTCAACTGGTCACGCTTATCACGTTTATCTTTTAATGAAGCATGTTCTGTACTTGTTTCGTAATCTTTACGACGATTCATACGCTGCAAACCTTCTGGTACAAGATTAAACTTCTTATCGCTCATCAGCCCTGCGATTCCAACATCAGAACGTTTTTCTTCGTAAGTTGGATAAATTTCTTTAAAGTATCCTTCCGCTCTGCCTGCCACATAATTCTCTGGCTCTGGATACGTTGTAATTACACCTTCAAAATTACGAAGAACAACTTTATCAGCACTTTGTGAAATAATGTAGTTTGGCTGAACGGCAATTTTACCACCGCCGCCCGGTGCATCTACAACAAATGTTGGAACTGCATAACCAGACGTATGTCCACGTAACCCTTCAATAATTTCAAGACCTTTGGAAACTGGTGCGCGGAAATGACCAATTCCTTCTGATAAGTCACATTGATAAATATAGTAAGGACGCACGCGAATTTTTACTAAATCATGCATCAATTTTTTCATAATCGGTACGCTATCATTAATACCTGCTAAAATAACAGCTTGGTTACCAAGTGGCACACCTGCATTTGCAAGCATTTCACAAGCAAGTTTTGATTCTTCCGTGATCTCAATAGAAGTATTAAAGTGTGTATTTAACCAAACTGGATGATATTTCTTAAGAATATTGCAAAGATTTTCTGTAATACGCTGTGGAAACACAACAGGAGCTCTCGTTCCAATACGGATAATTTCCACATGCGGAATTGCACGTAAATTCTTTAAAATGTACTCTACAATATTATCGTTAATAAGAAGACCATCACCGCCAGAAATTAAGACGTCGCGTACTTGCGGCGTTTCGCGAATATACGCAATTGCATCGTCTAATTGTTTCTTCGGAACACCCATTCCAATTTGTCCACTAAAACGACGGCGTGTACAATAGCGACAATACATAGAGCATTGGTTTGTTACTAAGAAAAGAACACGGTCTGGATAACGATGTGTTAATCCTGGAACTGGTGAATCTTCATCTTCATGAAGCGGATCTTCTAAATCATACTTCGTTTTATATAACTCCTCTGAAATCGGTACAGATTGCATACGAATCGGACAACGCGGATCATCTGGATTCATAAGGGATGCATAGTATGGTGTAATATTTAATGGGATTGTTTTTGTTGAAATTTTAACACCTTCTTCTTCTTCCGGTGTTAAATTGATAACTTTCTTTAAATCATCTAATGTTTTAATTGTATTTGTTAATTGCCAAATCCAATCATTCCATTGTTCCTCTGTAACATCTTTCCATAATTCAATCTCTTTCCAATGACGATCTGGTTTATATACGTCGTGTAACATTGCAATTCCCCTTTTTTTCAAACGCTCGCTATTTATTAAAGCAATAATCATGCCAATTATAACTATTAAATCTAAATTTTTATTTATCTCTACTAGTACAACCTTGCTATTACACGTTTCTTTACTATAAAAATATTATTTTATACAGAAACAAAATAAAAATAATTCGCAGAAAAAACAGAATTTTCTTTACTTTCTATATATGTAAGCACTCATTTATTGGTGCAAATGCACAAAAGCTGCCAATTATTCGGCAGCTTTCGCATTTTTATTTAATTTATACTGCAAAGTTTGTCTTGGAATGCCTAACAACTTTGCAGCTTGTAGAACATTTCCTTTCGTTTCTAACATTGCTTGTTCAATTAATTCTTTTTCCGTTTCATGAAGCGCCTCCCGCAGCGGTAATATCGGCTTTTTCTGCGGATGCGGCACTTTTCGAAACGAACGTGGTAAACAAGATAACGTGAGTGTTTTTCCTTCTGTAACAATGACCGCATGTTCTATCATATGCTTTAATTCACGCACATTACCTGGCCAATGATACTGAAGCAATTGCTTTTTCGCATCTTCATCTATATCGATCACATGCTTTGTATATTCCATGTTATAAGCCTTCAGAAAGTGCGGGACTAACAATAAAATATCTTCTTTTCTCTCGCGAAGCGGTGGAATAAATAAAGAAAACACATTTAATCGATAATATAAATCCGTACGAATTTTATTTTCACGAAGGCACTCATCCGGCGGCTGATTCATTGCTGTAATAACGCGTACATCAACCTTTCTTGTTTTGTTATCACCGATGCGGCGAATGACACCATCTTCCAATACCCGAAGCATTTTTGCTTGTAAATCTAAAGGCATCGAATTTAATTCATCTAAAAATAACGTACCACCATCCGCAAGCTCAAATAACCCTGCGCGTTCTATGGCACCTGTATAACTACCTTTTGTTGTTCCAAACAGTAAACTTTCAAGTAATGATTCTGGCAAAGCAGCGCAGTTTTGAGCGATAAATGGATTATTTCTTCTTTTCGAAGCTTCATGTATCGCTTGAACAAACAGCTCTTTTCCCGTTCCTGTTTCACCGTAAATGAGTACGTTCGCATTAGTGGTAGCAACCTTGTGTGCAAGCTGTTTCGTCTGCAAAAAGCGCTTATCATTCGTTATAATCGTATCAAATGCTATATGCCTCTGCTGTGTTTTTTCTCTGGTGATCGCCTCATTTTTGACTGCAAATCAGCAATACTTTCTGTCAGCTTTTGAATGGTAGAGTAATCTTTTGCAATCTCAACAGCGCCAGCAATGCGCCCTTCTATAAAAATCGGAAGCGTTGTATTTACCGTATAAACATCTTTCCCACCTTGATTTTGATATCGCTGCACTTGATGTAGGATTGGCTTTTTCATTTGCAGTACCTTTAGTAATGTACTCGTTTCTGGCGTTAATGAAGGAAACGCTTCCAATAAATACTTACCAAGTACATCTTCTACATTTGATCCGTCATGTTTTGCTGCTACTGTGTTATAAAAAATCGTAACTCCATTTTCATCTACTGCATGAATAGCTTCATCAATACTACTTAAAATTGCTTCAATCACTTCTTGTGTTGAAATCGCCAGCAACGCATTTCCCTCCTTTGCTAAAAAATCAGCAATATCGTGCCGAATTTTTAGCACCTACCAGTAAAATGAAACTCCCATCAGCAAGGGCTTTTCATCCCTAACTTATGGAAGTTGAATAAATTGATTCTTTACGAACCTTTATTTCTATTCTGTAATGTCTATTAAATACGAGATAAAGTGAAACTTCCATCGGTGGGGGTTTTTTCATCCCCCACCGATGGTTAGTTGAACCAATCGGGCTTTTACGGGCAGTTATCCCCCACCTAGCTTCTTCAGATTCCTCACAATCTTGAGGTGGGGGTTCTACTGCCCGTTAATGCGGGATAAAGTGAAACTTCCCCCAATATGGGACTTATTGCCCGTTAGTGCAGGATAAATCTTTTACCCAAACGTTCATATCCTCTAACTTATCGAAAATATAACAGTTATTCGCCAATCTGCCTGTGTACGTATATCCAAGCTGATAAAACGCTGCATTCATACCAAAAGAAAGCGACCGTGCAATTGTATACGAACAAAAAATAGATCTATCTCGCAGCTCTTCTTCTAACTTCATGAGTAAGCTTTTCATGAATCCATGCTTTCGATACTCTGGTAATGTTGCGCAATTTGTCAACTCCGCATTTCCTTCTTTTAGATTCATTTCTGCTGAAGCTGTGCTAATAATCTTCCCTTCCATTTCATACACGTAATAAATCGTATCTTCCTTCATCGTTTTCACGATATAGTCTGCCTCGTTCAAAGGTGTTGGATAAACCTCAAATACTTTTCCAAATACGTCCGCAAGCTGCTCTGCATCTTGTTCCGTCGCTTTTCGCAAAACAAACTGTGCTGGTATTTCCTTTTCAATTACTCTCTTCGCAATTACACCACTTATAATTTCATCTTCCTTCACCCACTGCACACTATTACGGCGTTCATCATCACGATATTTCACCATAAAATATGCATCATGCCCTTGGAAGTATTGCGGAATACTAGCTTCAAGCATAAAGCCAAGAGAGAGCCACGCAGGAACGTGCTCTCCTTTTCCTTTTATAATTAATTTAGTGAAAGAATGAGAGTTTGCGAGTTCTTCCACTTTACGCATTACTTGCTCAACATTTCCTTTATAATGATCAACGCGAATACGCTTATTAAAATAATCTAATGAGCATTCTAATGTATAGTACTGTGTCTGTTCTGCGAATTCTTCATAATATTTCATTCGTCCACCTCGCACCAATCTAGTAATGTACATGCAATAATCTTTGCCGCCGCAATCATTTTGTCAATTTCAATATATTCATTTGGATAATGGGCAACTTTCGTTTCACCTGGACCAAACACGATAGTTGGAATATTTGCGATTTGTGTAAATAAGCCACCATCTGTTCCCCATGGCGATGCCTCAAGAATCGGTTCTGTGCCTTCAATATGCATAAAATTGTCCTTCAGCGTTGTAATAAGTGGGTGATTTTCCTCTAATTCACCTGGAACCCAGCGCGCACCAAACCATTCTACTTCTACTGGATGCTCTATGAACCATGGATCTACTTTATTTAATTGTTCTACCCAATTTTCAAACTCTTCTTTTGCGCCCTCCATACTTTCATTCGGCGCAACACCATATCTGCCTTCCAAAGTAAGGAAATCTGGAACAGAACTCGGCCAACTGCCACCTTCAATTTTCCCAATATTAATCGGAATCGGAATTGGAATTCCTTTATATAACGGATCTGTAATCCTTTCATTTCGTTTTTCTTCTAGCTTTCTCATATGTTCTACAACAAGCATACTTTTCTCAATGGCACTCACACCTTCATAGCGCGTACCACCATGAGCAGCTTTCCCTTTTACGAATAAACGAAACCACATTGAACCTTGTTGTTTCGGGAAAAACTTCATGTTTGTCGGCTCTGGGATAATCACACCATCCGCCTCGTAACCTCGTAAAATTGCCGCAAGCGTACCTGCGCCGCCGCTTTCTTCTTCTATTACACTTTGAAAATATACGTCTCCTTTTAAATGAATCCCCGTTTCTACAATTGCTTCCATCGCCAGCATGAGCGCAACATTACCGCCTTTCATATCTGTTGTGCCGCGTCCATATATACGATTCCCAATTTGTTCTCCTGCATATGGATGATGCTCCCACTGGTTCAAATCTCCTTCAGGTACAACATCAATATGCCCATTTAAAATCATTGACTTTCCGCCGCCGCTTCCCTTTAATGTTGCCACTATATTCGGACTATCAGTAAAGTTTGTACGCGGTGAAACGAAATATGGATGATCTTTCATTTTCGTAAATGAAGGTTCCCAAATATCCAAATCTAAACCAAGTTCACGCAACTTTTCAATCACAACTGCCTGCGCGCCGCTTTCATCCCCGCTCGTACTTTTCTCTTGAATTAAACGTTTTAATAATTTCACACTCATATTTTCATGAGTTTCAATATATTCACACACTTGTTTTTTATATTGCTCCAATTATTACATCCCCTTTCATTCAATTACTAGTAAAGATGGACTCACATGAAAAGCAGCTTCTGTGCATTTTTTTACATCTTCTACTGTGTACGGACTCATCAATTCTTGCAGCACTAAACCTTCTGGCGTTACTTCCATTACTGCCATGTCTGTAATAATTACATCCACACATCGTTTTGATGTAAGCGGAAGTGTACACTCTGAAACAATTTTCGCATTCCCATATTTATCAACGTGATTCATCACAACGACAACACGCTTTGCCTTTTGTGCTAAATCCATCGCCCCGCCAATACCTGGTACACGCTTACCTGGTACAATCCAGTTTGCTAAATCTCCGTTTTCACTTACTTGCAATGACCCGAGAATTGTAATATCAAGCAACCCTTTTCGAATCATCCCAAATGCCATGCTACTATCAAAATAACTAGCCCCGGCAATAATCGATGTTGGCAATCCAGCCGCATTACATAGATTCTCATCTTCTTCACCCTTTGCTGGTGTCGGCCCCATACCAACAATGCCATTTTCCGCATGAAACATAACATGCATATCATCTGGCAAATGATTCGGAACAAGAGATGGAATACCAATCCCTAAATTAACAATCATTCCGTTTTGAATTTCCTTTGCAGCACGCTTTGCAATTTTATTGCGAACCTCTACTCCCATGCCCATTTCCAATTCACTCCTCCCGATGGAACGATATAATCAACAAATACACCAGGTGTTATAATTTCTTCTGGATCCAGTGCCCCAAGTGGAACAATTTCTTCTGCTTCCACAATCGTAATATCCCCAGCCATTGCAACGTGTGGATTCATATTGCGTGCACTTTTATCAAACACAAGATTACCAAACGGATCCGCTTGTTTCGCAAACACAATGGACACTTCCGCTGTTAATGCTGTCTCAATTAAGTATGTCTTCCCATTTATTTCAACAGTTCGTTTCCCTTCTTCTACAATCGTATCCATCCCAACATCAACAAGAACACCACCAAGCCCAACACCGCCAGCTCGAATTCGTTCTGCTAATGTACCTTGAGGAGAAAATTCAATATGTAATCTTCCTTCATTTAATTGCCGTCCTGCATTTGGATTTGAACCGATATGCGATGTAATTAACGACTTTACACGCTCATTTGTCACAAGGCGGCCAATTCCTACATCAGGAAAACCAGTATCATTACCGATTAAATGTAAATCGGAAATTCCTTTATCTAAAATTGCTTGAATTAAAGAGGGAGGAGAACCAATACCTCCAAACCCTCCAAACATAAGTGTCATCTCATCATGAAAATATGGCATAACATCTTGCACTGTTTTTAATTTCCCAAATGTGTTTGTAATAGTTGTCATACGATACTATGCCCTCCTTTTTGAGTTATTTCCTCTACACTTTTCGCAAAAATATGAAGTAACTCATCAAGCTCTTCATATGTAGTAGTAAGTGGCGGTGCAACTAACAATGCACTATCTTCTTTGCCTGCTTGTCCTGATACAGCTTGGTATAAAAGAAGACCATTTTTCGCCGCAACTGAAATAAGTTCAGACGCCTTTGTAAACGGTTGCAATTCTACTCCAATCATTAAACCTTTCCCGCGCACATCAGCAATAATTGTCGATTCTTGCTGCACTTTTTGCAGTCCTGCGATTAAATAATCTCCTTTTTCAGCAGCCGCTTCTGGTAAACGATGCTTCTCCGTATATTCAATCACCGCTAAAGCTGTCGCAGCGGAAAGAGGATTTGCACTTAATGTATGTCCACTCATTACAGAACGAGAACCACGCATAATTGGTTCCATCACGCGATCACTTACCATAGTTGCTGCCATCGGTGTATAGCCAGCTCCTAATCCTTTTCCTAGCGTCATAATATCCGGCTGAACACCCCAATGTTCCATCGCAAACCATGCACCGGTACGGCCAAGTCCTGTCATGACTTCATCAGCAATAAATAAAATATCATAATGCTCACAAATATCCTTAATCACCTTATAATAATCCTTCGGCGGTACAATTGCTCCCCCAGCTGCGCCGATAATTGGCTCAGCAATAAATGCCGCAATATGCTCCGCTCCAATACGTTCAATTGCCCTCTCTAACTCTGTTGCACATGCAAGTTGACATGTAGGATACACCTTTTGTACTGGACAGCGGAAACAATACGGTGCTGGTAATGTCGGATAGTCTTCCAACATGGAAACAAAGCGTTGCCTACGCAGCGGATGCCCAGACAATGATAATGCTCCCATTGTAATTCCGTGATAACTCATCCAGCGTGACAAAATTTTATTTTTCCCTTGAATACCGCGCTCTTGAAAATGTTGAATCGCAATCTTCATTGCCGTTTCATTTGCCTCTGTACCGCTATTAACGAAAAAGCTCCAATTTAAATCCCCCATATTTAAATCGCTCAGCTTCTTCGCAAGCTTCTCTGCCGGCTCACTCGTAAACTGCGAGCGATATACAAATGCAATTTCCTCTGCTTGCTGCTTAATAACTTCTGCAATCTCTTTTACGCCATGACCGATACTTGCCGTAATTGCCCCTGACGAACCATCAAAATATTTATTACCGTTTTGATCATATAAATATACACCTTCCCCATGTGAAATCATCGGATAAGGTTGACCAACAAGTGGTTTAATTAAGTAATCGCGCATGACGCTTCCCCCGTTTCTTCGACACATATGTAAATATGAAGAAAATTGATTTTTCCTTCATAAAAAAAGAACTCTCTGCTTATGCAGTGAATCTATTAAAAAGCCATTATTATAGAATATAAAAATAAATGCATAAAAATGAAATAGAAAGAAATTTCAGAAACAACTGAGTAGAAGTCAACAATATTCTCTCTACATCCCCCTCCTTACACAAACACAACCAACAACTAAAAAATCCCTCTTACTCCTCTCTTCTAAAATAACCTTCGAAGTAAAAACATGTTGTTAATGTGTAAACTTCGACAACCCTCTAGTAAATCTCCTTCCTTCTTCGTCACTTTATCTCATATACTTTCAAATAAATTTAGACAAAATTCGATAAAGAAAATTCTTCCAGCAGACAACGATTTCTTCCTTTAATTCTTGAGATAGAAATCGTATTGCTTCTTAGGACAAAATATAAAAAACCCTATGGTAAAGAACCATAGGGTGGTATAGCAATCACATTTAATCCCCCTAACTCGGGGTTTTTCTTTTTCATAGCACCTCCATTTTATCTTACTCTCCCAAGGACTTCAAGCACCAAATTATTATATTAATAATAGAAATGAATATTCTAATCTTAGGTGTTTCAATAAAAACAGTTGAAAATATGCTATGTCAGGAAAATGACATGGTTTCTATTAGTTTTATCCTTTTTTACAGCCATGTCATTTTGTTCAGTTGGTGCAATACTAATAAAAACCGATCTTATTCTATCATAAGATCGGTTTTCTTCTATTATATATTACCCCACTACAACTTCTTCTCTTTTTTCTGTTTTACTCGTTATATGTTCTACAATGTGACGAGCGATGTGAACGCCGCAAGCGCTTGCTTGTGCTAATCCGCGTGTTACGCCAGCACCGTCTCCACCTAAGTATAAGCCAGAAATTTCAGATTCAAAATGTTCGGTTAGTTTTGGTCTTGCTGAGTAGAATTTTGCTTCTACGCCGTAAAATAATGTATGTTCAGATGCAATACCTGGTGTGACGTGATTCAATGCTTCTGTCATTTCAATTAAACTTTTCATTGTATTGTATGGCAATACAAGACCTAAGTCACCTGGTACTGCTTCTTTTAATGTCGGCTCAAGGAAACCTTCTTGAATACGCTTCGGTGTAGAACGACGACCTTTTAGAATGTCTCCGTACTTTTGTACCGTCACTCCGCCCATTGAAATACGGTTTGCTAGACGTGATACTTCATGTGCGTATTCGTTCGGTTGATCGAATGGCTCTGAAAATTGATGTGATACTAAGAGCGCAAAGTTCGTGTTATCACTGCCAAGCGCAGGATCTTTGTACGCATGACCATTCGCTGTCATAATACCGGAGTGGTTTTCAACAACAACGTGACCAGATGGGTTACTACAGAATGTACGTACTCGCGTTCCGACAGATGTATTGAATACGAATTTCCCTTCATAGAGATGTTTGTTGATTTCCTCCATCACAATGTTTGAAGTTTCAACACGAACACCAATATCAACTTGGTTCGCGTTCATTTTTAAACGGCGCTTTTTCATAATTTTTGTTAACCAAGCAGATCCGTCACGTCCTGGTACAATTACTACTTTTTTCGCAGATAGCATTGTTCCGTCTTTTAAAACAATGCCGCGTACGACATGTTCATTCTCCACTTTTTCAGTTATAATGTCGTCTACTTCTATTTTAAATTTCATATCGATTTTCTCTTTTAAATATTCGAAAATACTTTTTAAAATTTCTAAGTTTTGCTCTGTACCTAAGTGACGAACTTGTGCACGCAATAGTTTTAATCCAGCTGCGTAAGCGCGTTTTTCGATATCACGAACTTCATCTGTTAGTGGATCTGTAATTGAAGTAGTTGCACCGTGTGCTAAGTTAATTTCATCCACATATTTGATTAAATCCATTACAGTCGATGTAGATAAATAGTCTGTCATCCAACCACCGAATTCACTTGTAATGTTAAATTTCCCATCCGAATATGCTCCTGCACCGCCAAAACCATTTGTGATTGAGCATGCTGGTAAACATCCTGCATGATCTTTCTTTCCAGCAGCAGGTGGACATTTTGTTATTTTTTTCTGAAGAATCGGACAATTACGACGATAAATATCATGTCCTTTATCAATTAACAGCACTTTTGCATTTGGCATTTTAACAATTGTTTCATAGCAAGTAAAAATTCCAGCAGGACCTGCACCTACAACAATTACATCATAGTTCGTATTCATGTATTCATTCCCCCATTGCATTCCTTAGAAAACCCTTACTAAAAGTACCATTTTCTATTTGGAATGTCAACGAATTTAACGAATTATCTACGAAATAACAACTTTAATGTTCGTAAAAAAACCATTTTACCTCTGTTTTTTGGTTAAATAAGGATTTTACATAAGAAAGAACCGATTAATGTGTAATTAATCGGTTCACCATGACGCTCTTTCTAAATAACTAGAAGCGCACGCAACTAGCTCCAATGATAATTAGTAAAATGAATAACACAACAACAATCGCAAAGCCAGAACCACAGCCTCCACAGCCATAACCACCGTAGCCATATCCACCACAGCCATAACCTGGATATCCTCCACCATAACCCCACATAGTTTTTCACTCCTTACATCCATTTAAAATAGTTTACATTGACAAAATATGTAGGACAAACCTCACTTTGTATGTGTGTTTGCCTAGAAATAAAAAAATCTCCAGCTTAGCTAGAGATTTCGTCTACTGTACGATCAATATTTACAGGAATATGTTCAAATTTCACAACATCGAACAATCCATCTACTGTCATTTTTAAATGCGGGATTACTGGTAAAGATAAAAAAGATAGTGTTAAAAATGGGTTAAATTCAGTTTGTGCACCAAGCTGTTGTAAGCTTGTATTGATTGCTGTTATTTTTTTATAGACAAGTTCCGAACCTTCTTCTGACATAAGTCCCGCAATGTTCAACGATAATTGTTCAAGTACTACACCATTATTTACAACCACCATACCTCCTTGTATGTTATGAATAGTTGTAATTGCCTGTAATAGGTCTTCATCATTTGTTCCAACCGCGATAATGTTATGAGAATCATGAGCAACTGTTGTCGCAATAGCTCCTGATTGAAGACCAAATCCTTTCACGATTCCAATCCCGATTTGTCCTGTTCCTTTATGACGCTCTACAACCACTATCTTTAATTGATCGTCTCTCACAGACGGAATAAAATATCCTTTTTCTATCGTTACTGCCTCGATAATATGTTTCGTAATAAGCTGATTTGAAACAATTCCAATGATATTTGCAAGCATACCTTCTCCCATATGCAATTGTAAATCTTTTTTACTAATTGCAGGAAGATATACAGAGTTTGTAACCGCTTCGTGTTGCTTTTCTTTCATTTCTTCTCCGACATATTGTCCATTTGCTGCGACGCGTACTCCTTTAGTGTATACTTCATAAATCGAAAATGTTTCTAAATCATCAAGTAAAAGAAAATCTGCGTCATACCCTGGTGCAACTGCTCCTTTTGTTTTTAAACCGTAACACCGCGCTGCATAGAAGCTTGCCATTGAAATAGCAGTAATCGGTGCAATGCCTTTCTTAATTGCAAAACGCACATTATAATCAATACTTCCTTCTTCAATTAAGTCGTCTAAATGTTTATCATCTGTGCAAAATAGGCATCGATATGCATTTTTTTCTGTGACAGCTTCTAATAACGCCTCTACATTTTTCGCAACAGATCCTTCTCGAAGCATGACATACATCCCGCGCTCTATACGATCTAACATTTCTTCTTTTGTTGTGCATTCGTGATCCGTTGTAATCCCAGCAGCTCGGTATACATTTATATGCTGTGTACTTAGCCCAGCTCCGTGACCATCAATACAATTGGTTAATAGTAATTTGTTTAACATATCATCTTTCGCTTCAAAAACAGCTGGAAAATCCATTACTTCTGCAA
Source organism: Bacillus sp. EA-CB0995 (assembly GCF_055814245.1). Lineage (NCBI taxonomy): Bacteria > Bacillati > Bacillota > Bacilli > Caryophanales > Bacillaceae > Bacillus > Bacillus sp. EA-CB0995. The sequence goes on from NZ_CP169269.1 coordinate 2,843,031, forward strand.
GTCCTAACACTCGTGGATGTTTCAAAAATGGAGATAAATCTTCTGCATGCAATACTGCCCCGGCTTGTTCAAACGATGTTGCAGGTACACATGACGGAAGCATCATATATACATCAAGAGGAAGATTTTCAGATGCATCTAGCATAAATTGAATACCAGTAGTGCCATGTACATTGGCAATTTCATGTGGGTCGGCAATGACAGTCGTCACACCATGTGGAAGAACTACTTTTGCAAATTGTCCTGGTGTTACCATAGAAGATTCAATATGAACATGAGCATCAATTAACCCTGGACATACATAACGGCCTTTCGCATCGATTTCTACTTTTCCTTTATATGTTCCAATGCCAGCAATCACACCTTCTGCAATTGCAATATCTCCGATCATGATCTCCTTTGTAAATACATTTACAATTTGCGCATTTCGAATAACAAGATCTGCTTCTTTCGTTCCGTTTGCAACAAAAATAAGGTTCTGTAACTGTTGTTTGTTCATCATGATGTTCACGCTCCCTATAAAAATATACGAGAATAAACAGATGCCGCGCACATCTTGATTTACTCTCGTAGTCAAACTATTTATTCGGTAGTTTGGTAGAAACTTGTGGACCATATCTCCACGATTATACGAGAAATTTCTAGATTAATTTTTACATAGTCTAACTGGTCTCTTTAAAAAAAGCAAGATTTTTTACATATCTATGTTTTTTATATTCTCCTACAACTATCTTAAAGATATAAAAAACGACTCTGTCTTTTTTACATAACTGTATGAATAACATTCCTACGCTAAGGAGTTGTCTATTTGTACAGTTCACTCAAACTGTCGTCTCATTATCTCAACCATTCTAATTATTTATAAAGAAAAACGCAGCACATCGCTGCGTTTTTCTTTATAAATATGGGGATGCAAAAAATTTATCCCGCTTGACTTTTAGAAGAAAATTCACTCTTATCTTCTTGACCTGATAAACTTCCATTAATTTTCTCAGCTTCTATCATGTATTCTGTATAACTTCCACTTCTTACTCCCCAAAAATAAAAAACAAGTGCTATTGCTGTAATAAGAAGCATGTCCCAACCATATTGTATTATATTCATTCCGCCAAATTTGTAACTCCCAAGATAGGAAATCGTTACCATACATAGTAAATATACAATTAACCAAATGCTCGAACGGAACTGATTTCTAAATCCGCGCCATTTATTTTTATATTGATAATAAAAATAAATCGGTAATCCAATTGCCATGATGAACAATACCTCACCTGTTAGCGGCCAGCGTGCCCAATACAAAGTGAGAGATGCAAAAACAAATCCACACGGAGCAATAAAATTAGCTCCTTTTAAACGAAACGGACGATATAAATGACCCGCTGTACTTCGTAATGTCATAAGTGCAATTGGTCCCATAATATAAGAAATCAACGTGGCAACTGAAATAATTTCAGCTAAAACGCCCCATCCACGAAATAATATTAAAAAAGAAAACATATACATAAGTTCAAAATTAAAGCTGGACGAGGAACACCATACACAGGGTGTAAAACACCTAATTTTTTAGGTAGATAACCATTTTTCTCCATTCCATAAACCATACGAGCTGTTGTTGCAGTATAAGTAGTTCCAGACCCAGATGGAGAGATAAACGCATCGGCATATAGTAAGATAACTAACCAGTTCATTCCGAGTGCAATTGCCAAATCAGCAAACGGAGAATTGAAATTCAAATGATTCCATCCTTTTGCAACTACCTCCGGATTTACTGCTCCAATAAAGGCAACCTGCAGTACAACATACACAACTGTAGCAATCAAAATAGATCCGATGACTGCAACTGGAATAGAGCGGTTCGGCTTATTCGCTTCACCGGCCATATTGATCGGACTTTGAAATCCATTAAAAGCAAATACAATTCCAGAAGTAGCAACTGCCGTGAGTACACTTGCCCATCCATATGGTGCCATCCCCTGTGAAGTTGTAAAGTTACTTTCTTGAAATCCAACAAATAACAAGGTACCAGCAGTAATTCCAGGCACAATAATTTTAAAGATTGTAATCCAAGAATTTGCCTTTGCAAAAAGGTTAACTGTCCAATAATTCAGGAAAAAATATACGAAAAGTAATACAGATGCAACTAGTAATCCTTTAGATGTTAATACATTATCTTGTACAAGCGAATGTGTCCAACTAGCCCATTTCCACGGCCATGTACTCATATATTGAACAGAAGCAATAGCTTCTACTGGAATCGTAGAAGTAATTGCAATCCAATTGGCCCATCCTGCCAAAAATCCAACCAATGAACCGTGGGAATATTGCGGATACTTTACCATTCCTCCTGTTTCAGGAAACATAGCTCCAAGTTCTGCATAAGACAATGCAATAAATAAAATAACGACCATACCAATCATCCAAGAAAATATAGCAGCCGGCCCCGCAATTTCTGCAGCTCTCCAAGCTCCAAATAGCCATCCTGAACCAATCATGGAACCGAGCCCCGTCATAGTAAGGGCAAACGTCCCCATCTTCCTGTGCATAGAATTCATCCCAATCTACTCCTTTTCTATTATAGAAAAATAAAAAGCACTTGATAAAAATATCAAGTGCTTGCCCAGACGCGCGGCTCATAAATCCATATGCTCCCTCATGGTAATCCATGTTGCGCCAGTTACATATGGGAATTAAATTCTTTTTTTAATATACAATACTATTAGAAAATTAACAATAGCTTTAATACATTTTATTTAACACAAAAACAACATGTAATTATTTTTTGATAATAACAATTTATTATCTTATCTTTTCAATAAAAAAACGCAGTTAAAGCATTCATAAATCATTTATTTCCAAAAACTTAATGTTTACAAATGCTAATTTTGCACAAAATATTCGTTAACTTTTACCAAAAAAATCAATTGTAACAAAACTTTTTCCTCTCTCTTCAAAGAAATAATCAGCAGTTATCAAGTACTTATGACATTTGTACATGCATATAGTTGTAATGATGATACTAGAGGAGGGAAAATAAATGAATCCATCTGAAGTAGAAAAGTATGCGCAGCAAGCTGCAATGTATGAGCAACTTGCTTGTTATTACAAATATATAAATCCACAAAAATATATGGAATTATATTTGAAACACTATAACGCTATGAAACAATTTGTACAGGCTTACGAGCACAGCCGGATATCACCACCACATTCAAGCGAACAATCATTACCATCTCAAGTTCGAATCTTACACGCTTCTCCTGATGCACCCACTGTTGATATTGTCATAAATGGACAAAAAGTGGTGAAAAACATTTCGTTTAAGCAGCATAGTCCATACCTTTCACTTACACAAGGACAATACCGCATTGATATCGTACCTGCCGGTGATGAAACTCCAATCTTTTCAGCTCTCGTTCCTGTAATGGGAAACCATGTATATACCCTTGCGGTAGCTGGTAATGTTGATAAACTTCAACTGTTACCTCTCATTGATAATACGCCTCTACCATACGGTCAAGCAAAAATACGATTCGTCCATTTATCTCCTGATACCCCCGAAGTAGATGTAGCTTTAAAAGATGGAGAAAAACTGTTCGAAAAGGCTGCATTTAAACAGGCAACAGATTTCTTGCAAGTAAGTCCTGGCGTAGCAGATATAGAAGTATCAGTTGCGGGAACAAAAAACGTGGTATTAACAATTCCCGAAGTGAAAATTGAGGGAAATAAAATTTATACAATTGTTGCACTTGGTTATGCAAATAAATCACCAAAGTTAGAAACAGTATTTTTAACAAATTAAAAAGTCTACACTGCTATCGCTGTGTAGACTTTTCTTTTTATCCCGCATTAACGGGCTTTCCATCAATGGGGGATGCCCCCACTGATGGAAGTTTCACTTTATTCTATATCGATTTTTCAAAAGAAATATGAAATTCTGTCCATTCTTCTGTTGACTTACATGTAATAGACCCTTTATGTTTTTCAACAATTTGCTTACAAACAAATAGGCCAATTCCAGTTCCTAACTTTTTTGTCGTTACAAATGGTTCAAATATTGTTTCAATATTTTTTGGCGGAATCATCGGTCCATTATTTTTAATAAAAATATGTATTAGTTCTTCATCTTCACACACATCAATAACAATTTTCTTACTTTCTTCCATTCCTTCAAGAGCGTCAATGGAGTTCATTAAAATATTTAAAAGCACTTGCCTAACTTCACTTCGATACCCGATAAATGGTATTGGATACGGCAGATTTTTCTCAATAGAAACATTTGCATTCACTAAGCTTGGATATAAGAACTGGATAATATCATGAAATAAATCATTCAGCCAAAACCGCTCTGCTTCATTCCAAATTTCTTTTTGGAAACAAGTAAAAATTGAGAAATTCTAAAATTTAGTTGGTCAAGCTCATGCGAAATAATATCTAAATATGGAAGATGCGGTTGATCTGATTGTAACAGTTTTACAAACCCCATAATAGAAGTTAGCGGATTGCGAAACTCATGAACGAAACTTGCTGACATTTGTCCCAAAATTGTCAATCTCTCTTTATGTGTTTCGTTAATGAATTGTTGCTTTTCTTCCAAATTTTTCGATATAATTTCTGAGTATTTCAAAACTGTATAATAGATTAGACGGTCAAAACAAGTATGTATTTTCCCCATGATTGGTTTCAATTCACGAGCACTCACATCTAATTCACACATTGCCTCAAACAATTCATTCCGTCCTACATTCGCATTATAGACAAAATCTCCAATATTTGCATCTGCCTCCGCACGCTCAATGGCGATTTTCTCGCATAACAGTCTAATATGTTCAATTTCTTTCTCTTGCATAATGAGTTCCATCATTAATGTTAATAAATTTTCTCCATTTTCAATGATTTCTTTTTTAAACGGATCATTTGCTGAAATAATAATTTTGGTTTTCCAGTTCTCTATGAATTGTTGACTATTCTTTTTTAAGTACGTACAAAACATTTTACTAATATCCTTATCGATTGGAAAAACCCCCATTCCCTCCATCTCCATACAAAAAATACCCTATATATTTTGAATATTAACACAAAAAACAAATTTCGTTAAGAGAGTAATGTCACATTTTGTTATTTCATGTTGATAAAATTTTAAAATTCAGTACGTGAAATTACTTTTTTTGCATCCTTTTCATTTCTTTCGTACAATAGAAATAGGAAAGGTGTGAAAAAATGGGAAATAAAAATGTGGAAGATTATCTTCAAGAAGGCATTCATGGACAAAAACAAAACAAACCTGAAGAACGCAACATGTTTTTAAGCACATTGCGTGAGCGTGTGGAAATTGCGTTAACGATTGGGCAAGTCATGCAAACAAACGTATATACAGCAGTAAAAGAAAGCATGGGTTCTTCTCAAGGATTAACATTGTATGTGAACGGTAGCATCGCTTACCCACATTTATCTAAATACATTAAATTAGCAAATGAAAAACAAGTACCGTTTACAATTGTACAAAATAAAGATACAAACACACCAATTGGCCTTGTACTCGCGCATGATACAGCAGTTGAGAAAGAGCATATTTATGTAGAAGATGAAATTTACAAGCAAGAGATGAACTAACAAAAGTACACCTGACTAGAAGTCGGGTGCATTTTTATAAAGTGAAACTTCCATCAGTGGGTACATGCCAGCAGTTATCCCCCACCTATCCTTTAAATCTTGAGGTGGGGGTCTTACTACCCGCGAATAGCGGGATAAAATACTTTACCGTAAATAAAAAACCTCACCATATGGGCAAGGTTATGAACTTACTTGTTCTTGGAGTGAAACATGTTGTTCTGTTACTTCTACAGGCTGCGGCGCAATTTGCTTCGTCACTTCAATTTGTTTAATGTAATGACCGTCTAATTCAACAATACGAAATTTATAATTTTCAATGTCGACAATATCACCTTGTTTAATTTCAAGATGTTCTGTTAAAATCCAGCCACCAATTGTATCGACGTCTCCATCGTCAATTGAAAGCCCTAATAATGCATTGACTTCACTAACAAGCACTTTTCCTTCTAAAATTGTTTTCGTTTCGCTAATGCGCTGAATCTCCGGCTTTTCATCCGTATCAAATTCATCCTGTATATCACCAACGATTTCTTCTAATATATCTTCAACTGTTACAAGTCCAGATGTTCCGCCGTATTCATCCACTAAAATTGCCATATGTGTACGTTCACGCTGCATTTTCACAAACAAATCATGAATAGCAATTGATTCAATAATTTGAATAATCGGACGGGCATACTGTGCAACGGTTTCTTTATTTGTACCATCATGTTTCACAAAATCTGTAAAAATATCTTTAAAATTTACAAAACCAATAACATGATCTTTATCGCCGTCAATGATAGGATATCTTGTATACTTCTCATTTGACATCAATTTCATTGCTTCCTTAACAGATTTCTCTTTTCCTAAAATTACCATTTCTGTGCGTGGAACCATAATTTCTTTCGCAAGTCGATCATCAAATTCGAAAATCTTATTTACATATTTATATTCTGATTGATTAATTTCACCTTTTTTATAACTCTCTGATACAAGCATACGTAACTCTTCTTCAGAGTGTGCTACCTCATGTTTATGCATTGGTTTTAGCCCAAACATTCTCATAACAATACGTGCTGAACCATTTAATGTCCAAATAAATGGATACGCCAGTCGGTAGAAAAAGATAAGCGGTCTTGCAACTGCTAAACTAATCCCTTCCGCCTTTTGAATTGCCAATGTTTTTGGAGCTAACTCACCTACTACGACGTGAAAAAAGTAATAAACATCAAAGCTAGAAAAACAGATAAGACGGATTCCAACGAGGGAGGCACTTCCAATCTTGCAAATATCGGATCAAGCATACGTTTAACCGTCGGTTCTCCTAGCCATCCAAGGCCAAGTGCTGTCACTGTAATTCCCAACTGACACGCTGATAAATACTCGTCTAAGTTTGTAATGACTGTTTTCGCAGCAGTTGCACGTTTATTTCCTTCTGCAATTAAATAATCGATGCGTGAGCTCCTAACTTTGACAATTGCAAATTCAGACGCAACGAAGAAAGCAGTTAAGGCAATTAAAACAATCACCATACTTATACTAAATATGTCCAAATACGTTTCCTTACTCACTTTGTAAGTAAGGAAGCCACCTCCTAATAGTTTTATTCTAAAGAAAGGACTTCTCTAACAATCTTACAAGTTTCTACACTAGCAATCTCCTTGTATACATTATATGCATACATAATAAAGATATTTACGTTTATGATAACGAAACTTATACTCTCCGTCAAATAAGAGAAACAACTGAAATTAGACAACTTTTGTTCATTTTCGAGATGTTTTCTTTCTTACAATTTTATTTTTGTGAAAAAGCACTTTCTTTGCCGATTTCTCACTTCTTTTGTCAAGTATGCAGGGAACGAACAAACTATCACGAAACCTTCTAACAACAAGATTTGGGAGGGATTATTGTGGAATATATTGTGGAATATAAAACGCCGATGATTGCCAAAAAATTAGGTACTAGTCCAAAAGCTGTCATCCGTCTTGCGCAGCAAATTGGATTAGAATTAAAAAAGAATAAATTTGGACACTATGTTTTTTACGAACAAGATTTACAACAAATGCTTGAATTTCAACGCTCTGTACCAAACCAAGAACATGAACCATCTTCCTATCATGCTGCTGAAGCAGCACCATCCAATGAAATGCAACAATTTATAACGCAATTAAAAGACATTTCCTTGCGCTTAGATCGGCTAGAAGAAAAATTACAAGAAAAAGCAGATGATGTGGTGAATTATCAATTGTTACAACACCGTAATGAAATGGAAGAAATGCACGCAAGAATTGAGCAATTAGAAATGACACTTAAGCAAAAAGAATCAATTTATATGACGCCAGAAGTAGCAGCAGCAAAACAGGAAGAAAAACCGAAGCGTCGTAAAATGCTTTTAAGCATTTTTGGATTTTAATATATCATAATAAAAAAGACGATGTTCTTTATAAACATCGTCTTTTTTATTATGATAACATAGCTTTCATATCTTCTTCTGCTGTTGTAATTAGTTTTAAGCGAAATGCCTCTTGCAACACTTGCAGTACACCTGGTGATATAAACTCCGGCGCTTTCGGACCAATACGAATATCTTGAATACCAAGGCTAAATAACCCAAGTAAAATCGCTACAGCCTTTTGCTCAAACCAAGACAGTACAATGCTGACTGGTAGCTCATTCACTTCACATTGGAACGCTTCCGCTAAAGCTACTGCAATTTTCACTGTTGAAATTGAATTATTACATTGTCCCAAATCAATAAAACGCGGTATATTCGTTTCAGGTACAACGCCATAATCTACATCATTAAAGCGAAATTTACCGCAAGATGTCGTTAAAATAACTGTTTCTGCTGGTAATGATGTTGCTAATTCACGATAATATTCTCCACCTTTTCCCGGCGCATCACAGCCAGCAATTACAAAGAAACGTTGAATCTTACCAGCTTTCACAGCATCAATAATTTCTGGTGCGAGCGATAATACCGTCTCATGATGAAATCCTGTTATTAATTGTTCTTCTGATTCCATTTGTACATCTGAAAGTTTCAATGCCGTTTCAATAAGTGGTGTAAAATCATCATTTTCAATTTTACGTACCCCTTCTAACCCTGCAACGTCATAGGAAAAGAAGCGATCTGCATATGTGCCTTTAATTGGCATAACACAATTTGTCGTTGCTAATATAGCTCCTGAAAATTTTTCGAATAAGCGACGCTGATCGTACCAAGCCTTTCCGATGTTCCCTTTTAAATGTGCATATTTTTTCAACTGTGGATAACCGTGTGCTGGCAGCATTTCAGAATGTGTATAAATATTGATATTTTTTCCTTCTGTTTGCTTTAATAACTCTTCTAGGGCAAATAAATTATGCCCTGTAACAACAATTGCTTTTCCATAGGCACGATTTTGTGTAATTTGTACTGGTTCCGGCACTCCAAAATGTTCAGTATGTGCCTTATCAAGTAGTTCCATCACGCGAATAGCAGCTTTTCCGACTTTCATTGCCATATCTAAATGTTCTTGTTCATTAAAGTTTGAATTTGTTAACGTCATGTATAACGCTTCATGTGTTACTGCATCTACAAACGGATCTGTGTACCCTAGTTGCGCTGCATGAGTGCGATATGCGGCAATTCCTTTTAAAGCAAAGACGATAATATCTTGCAAGCTTGCAATTGTTTCGTCTTTACCACAAACTCCAATCACTTTACATCCACCGGTAGGCGTTTGTTCACATTGATGACAAAACATCATTCCCATCCCCTCTCTAGCAATCTTTACAATGTAAGCGTAATACACATCGCTATTGGAAGATGTGATGATAATCACATGGAATGATGCAATTTTGTGACAATCTTCATCTTGTTAACATAATTTTTTTACTGTTCTCCTGGATTAAAACTTGTGCATGTGCATTTCCTTGAATCACATCACGAAACTCTTTAAAGAGTACATATGAGTTAATCCTTTCATAACATGAATGCGAACCGGTACACCTTGCAGTTTATCATTAATAGCAAACGAATCATCAATTGGCTCGATTGGAAATCCTAATGAACGTAAGTACATATACATCCGCTTTGTTACAACCGCAATATACCACTCTGCTTTTACTTCTAATGCATGTATAAATAAAATCGTCGCAAGTTGTTTAAATTGTCCACGACCGCGAGATGTTTTTGCAATACTTAATTTCCCAATCTCGTACACGTTTTTTAAATCTTTTATATATTTATTTTTAGAAAACGGGTAAAAAAACTCAGAATTTGATTGCTCAGGTACTGTATAATTTATACATTCAACAGTTCCGATGTAATGATTTTCTTCTACCAATAAAAATCTTGAAGGTGTTAAATTTCGTTCTACAAACATTAAGTTTCGTTCTTCACAAAAATCTCCCCATAATTGCTCGAACCAAAAATGTTCTTCCTTTGTTTGAACACGTTGGAACATACTCCCCGCCTTTCTCATCACCCTTTACTTTTTTGTTAGCGCTTTCACCATATATCATATAAAAAGGAAACATGCTATGCAAGAAAAACTATTTCTTTATTTATAGTTTCCATATATGAATCATCATTCCTGTATTACTTTTATATTTATATAAAAAATTTACAAAAGACATGACAATATTTAAAAAAAGGAAACATGTTACAGACCGGGAATGACATCCTCACCTTAATATTCAGAGGAAGCAAAAAATGAGTGGAGATAAGGTCCCTACTAATAAAAGTTTCACTTTATTCCCTTATCTCCGCTAACCAATGCTGAAAAATATTTAATAGTTCTTTTTTCCCTGCTAGCCTCTCTTCTCCCTTTTTCGTTTTATACGGATACAATTGTAAAAATACACCACAACCTGCTTCAATTTTTTTCGAATGCATATTGCTTCCTGGATATACACATATGACTTCATAAATCGCACGGCGATGAAATAATCGTTTTCCATTCTGCTTTTCTACATATTTAATTGACCAATATTTGTACATCTGTTCGGTTGCTTTCGTATTTCCAACTGATTGAAAAATGTTATACATCGGACTATACTTCACTTCAATAATAATAGATGATTGATATTCATAAGCAGTTTCTCCTCTTTTATAACAATCAATACGGATATCCGGCTTTTTTGTGTCTTCTCCATTATAAAAATGACTATTTTTACTAAGCGCAATAAGCGGATGTGTTTCAATTAAATCATTAAAAGCCACATGCAGCTGCAAATCTTTATTGTCTAACACAATTGTTGTTCCATCTTGTAAACCGTCTAAATAAAAATAAGATTGAATTTGCTCTGCAATTGACAGGGAATCAACAAAACCAATCTCTTGTAAAATTGCAATAACAGTAAAATACGCAAAGTACTCATAAATTAAAAATGTCGGCTTATAAACAAATAAAAACGATGGTTCTAATTCATTGCGATGCGGTGAGAACTCAAGTTGATGTAATAATTGATGATATACAGGAGGCAGCGAATGTATTGTAAGTGTAACTTCTTCCCGAATCCCTCTCCAAAACGGCGTATATAGAAGATATGAAAAATATGTGAGTGTACTTTGCAAAATTGTATAGAGCACTTTATATTCTTGGATTTTCATTGCCATTTTGCGTAGGTCAGTGTCTTTTAACAAGTGGATGTTGCGATATTTTTGTTTGTCTCGTTCGGTCACAGATCCATTTCGTTCAATCGTTTGTAAAATAGTATGCACTGCTTTTTTCTCTTCTCTCCGCGTTTGTTGTGCACTCTCTAGTTTCTGAATGGTTTCGCGTAAAAATGAATCAATTTCTAATAACTTATTATAAAATTGATTCGTTTTATATTTCACATAGCCATTTTCTTTACTATGCTTTTGCTCCCTAAAGCAGCGATTATACCATTTTGCATACGGCTTTTTCTCATGTGTAATGATGCTTTTTCTTGTTGGTTTTCTCTCTCTCATCTCCCATATATACTCTTGTTCAAAATTTGTTTTTTTCTGCACTTCATAATATAACTGCTTTACTTTTTTCATTTTTTGCGGCAGTGCACGGAGTATGCGCATATATGAATAATCTTCAATATCTGTAAACGTAACAAACGTCTTTTTATAATACCCACGATCTAAAATAATTCCACCTAGCACAGACTTTACATATTGCTGAATTAACTCTAGCTGATCATCAAAAAAGTTTTTCGGAACAATTTGAAATGCTCCGTAAAACAATTCTTCTCCAACCTGCACTTCAAAATGATATACACCACAGCGCCATGGATATAAATAGTCTGTTTTACCATGCTCATACAGTAAAACAGTACGTTGTCGTTCATTAAGTTCATATTTCCATTCCATATGTTGCTTTTGCCCTTCATATACTTTATTCCAAATAAACGTAATCTTTATTGACTTTTGTGATTGTATATGTAGCCGGAGCGGTTTTAATTCTTGAATTTTGTACACACACGAAGAAATTGTAAATGGCGAAGTACAAAGTTTATTCAATACAATATGCTCACCCTTCTCTTCTGCCCCTACTATTATTTTCAGCACAAAAGGAAGCCTCTCCCCTGTCTCTATAATTTCTGTTTCACACGCACTCTCATTTAACATATCCGTACAGCTCCAATTCTCGCCGTTTCTGCTTCATATACATTAGAGAATTTTCAAAAGTTGATACACGATTTGCAAGTGCTGATTGCAGCAATTGTACAAGAGACATCTCTTTTTTCCCTCTTCACGAAGCAATGCACCAATTGTCGCTTCTGTACCACGTAACTTCGTTAAAATACGTTGTTTTATTTGCAGGTCAAATGCTTCTTCACGGCTTATTAACAAAGATCGGCCTTCATCACATGGAATATTGTTCAAATAAGATGCAATTGCTGACGCAACGCGAAAAGAAATTCCTTTTGAAGTATCGTGATGAAATAACAGTTGATGCATTTTATCTAATAACTCTAATTCTTCATCTGTAAATACATCAAGCATTGCCTTGCGATAAACCCAGTTCATTCGAAATTCTAATGCAGAAACAGAAAATGTAAACGGAAGATGTAGCATTTTTTTCTCCACCATGCTCATCTCACAAAATGGAATTTTTTGAAGTAATACAACATTTACACGATCTAATAAACGGTCAGATAGCTCCTTTGTTGTTTCATCAAAATTAACTGTACCAATAAAAATGATATTATCACCAATTTCAATTTGTGATGGTATATCCTGTTCTTTTTCATTACAAGCTGCATACAAAGATAAAATACGATTTTTCCGATCTAATTGCAGGAGAGATAAAAAAGGAGTAAACCAATGCTCAATATACGACATATTCATTTCATCAAATACAATCATATATAATTGATTTGGGTTTTCAGCTGCTTCCAAAAGTGTTCGTACAAGTTTTGTTTCACTTTCCATGTACGTTCCATTTGAATGTAGATAGCCTAGTACATCATGAGGTTCTTGATAGGATGGTGACACCGGAATCCAAATAAAATTTTTCCCAAACGTTAATCCGAGTGCTTCCGCATAGGTTTGCACAAATTGTGATTTTCCAATACCAGGCATACCGCCTACTATTGTTAATAGATTTGTTTTTACACAAACATGAAAATTGTAAATATCGCTCTCATCAATATATAATTCTTTTTCTGCGATAATTTGCTTTACATATTGTAAAAAAGAATGTTCACGTTCATTCCATTCGTTTCCTTTCTCTTGTTTACATGTATCGATAATTTCAATTTGTTTTCCACTCTCTTTTACTTGCTTTTCTAGCTGTTCATACACTTCTGTACGAACAAAAAACAAGCTATTCTCGACATTCATCTCGGCATATTGCACCCAATCGTCTACATCAAGGTAACGAACATCCCCCCTCTGCTCCCGATATGTAATAGCACTAATCGAAGGCTTCAAAAATATATTCCCATATATCCGCCCTTCATACCATAACAACTCTGGCGTACCAAAATCATGCGGAAATTTTGGTACCAAAAATGAAACATATCCTTTTCCAAGTTTTCTTTCAAATGCTTCTCTCGCCTTCGGAGCTGATAATTTAGGAGAAGGAATCACTTTATAGGAATTTGCTATTTCTCGTTCTTCAGCACGTATTAATTCCACATATAAAGCGCCTCCTGTATAAGAAAGACGAAATAACAACAATTGTTTTTCTCTTTTCCTTCTTTTACACTTGCAAAAAACTTTTCATTTTGTTTATTTTTATATAAACCCTCAAATATATAAGAACGTTCTCCAAAAGCAGCTTCAATTATATTTGGAATTGGTGAAAGACAAACGACAAAAAACGAGCCTTTCCTATCCTTTTGCTCTTCTACAAATTTTCCAACAAAACGCATATGCTGCAATCTTTTTACAAAGCTTGGATGAAGAGCTTTCTCCAGTTTCATCTCACTCACCTTCTTTTTTCGATGCTTTTATCATTGTATGAACAATAAAAGCAAACTAGAAACAAAAAACCTGACGCTTATCGTCAGGTTAAATGAAAGCCTTCTTTTTCTTGAGAAATTGCATTGTGAGCAATCCTCATTTTTGTTAGTACATAACGTAATGTATCTTCCGCATTCTCATCTCCGTGTATATGCATATTGGCTAAAACTTCTACAGAACACGCTAAATTCTCTACCGCTCCGCGCAGTTCGGGATGTCGATTAAAGAACGATTCTTGCACTAATAATTTTTGAACGTCTTTTGCTAACTCCGCAATTCGCACCAATTTTTCCGTCTCTTTCATAACAATCCCTCCTACACACCGTATAAACTAACTATTCTGCCAATTACTAAAAATCCCTGCTATTTCTATAAAAATGATACATAAGAAACCACGTAAACGAAACAAGTTGCTATTAAATACACCATATTCACCAATAAAAAAGGACTTATGCTCATACTTTAGCATAAATCCTTTTTTTGGATTGATATGTTTACATTCCAATCTTTCCAGTAGCTAACATATAAATAGACGCACACGCTGCGAATAAAATGACAATCATCACATATTGTTCAGCACGGGTAAAACAGCGATTTCCTTGTTCTTTTCTTGCAGCGACATACACGATAAGTCCAATACCATATACTAAAGAAACAAGTAATAGGTTTTTCAATCCAGCTGCATACACAAGCCAGAAACCATATACTGATGCCATAATAGCAAGTATCCCATCTTTCAATCTATTTCCTTCATATGCTTTTGTAATTACTAATTTCAACTGATATAGTGCTGAAAATACATATGGAAGTAAAATCGACGTCGATGCAATAAAATACATGATCTGATATGTGGATGCTGAAAATAACACAATAATAAATATTGCTTGAGCAACACAGTTTGAAATCCATAATGCCATATGCGGTGTATGATTTTTATTCGTTTTTGTAAATACCTTTGGAAACACACCGTCTTTTCCAGCAACGTGAGAAATTTCCGAAACGAGTAAAAACCAACCAATTAAAGTACCAATAAGAGAAACAATTAATCCTAAGTTAATTACGAATACTCCCCATGAACCAACGACATGTTCAAGTACATGTCCCATTGACGGCGTTTCAAGTGCTGCTAATTCTTCCCGTGGCATCGCCCCTAGCGATAAAACAGAAATAAGAATATAAATGCTCATTACTAACAATAAACCGAATACAGTTGCTTTTCCAACATCACGACTACGTTTTGCTCGTCCTGATAAAACAACCGCTCCTTCTACGCCAATAAATACCCAAAGCGTAACGAGCATCGTGTTCTTCACTTGTCCAAATACAGAAGATAATGAGACCGTACCTTTTCCCCAAAAGTCATGCGTAAATGTATCCCAACGAAACGCCGTAATCATAATTACAATAAACAGCACAATTGGAACAAGCTTACCAATTGTCGCGATAAAATTCATAATAGAGGCTTCACGAATTCCAAGTAAAATAAGAAAATGAAGCGTCCACAACACGAGTGATGCACCGATGATAGCCGGGACATTATTACCGCCTTTAAAAATTGGGAAAAAGTATGCTAATGAGTTAAATAACATCATAATTGTTGCAACGTTGCCTAATATTCCAGCAATCCAATATCCCCATGCGCTGTTAAATCCAATATATTCCCCAAATCCTGCGCGTGCATAGCTATAAATACCGCCCTCAAGTTCAGGCTTTCGATATGCCAACGATTGATATACGAGAGTAAGCGGAATCATTCCTAGTCCTGTAATACACCAACCAATTAAAATAGCACCGCTGTTTGCTCCTGTTGCTAAATCATGCGGTAAACTAAATACCCCGCCTCCAACCATTGTTCCTACTACAAGTGCGATTAATGGAAAAAATCCTAATTTCTTTTCTATTGGTATCACCCCATCTGCAATTTCTTGATGTTTTCATTCTGTTCTACCAGGCATTCAAATTTCGAATTATTTGTATATAAAATACGTACCCTGAAAATGACGAACTGTTTCATTTTATATTCTTTCAGAAAAACATTACTTATTCTAAAAGAAAACGAGCAAAAATGGAATACTTTTTCGAAAAAAAGTATAAGTATGCACAAAAAAAGTCGTTTATTTTTGTATAAACGACTTTTTTTAGGTTATATTTGTAAATTATGTCTATTACAACAGTCCTTCTTTTTGTAAAAATTCATGTGCTACGTTCTCTGCTGCTTTCCCTTCTACATTCACTTCATAATTCATTTTACGCATTTCTTCATCAGTAATTTTCCCAGCAAGTTTGTTTAGTGATTTTTCAATCTCTGGATATTTCTTTAACGTTTCTTCGCGTAATAATGGTGCTCCTTGATAGGGCGGAAATAAACCTCTATCATCTTCTAGTACTTGTAGACCATATTGCTGTAATTCACTGTCTGTTGAATAAGCATCAATGACATTTACATCACCAGATTGAACCGCACTATAACGCAGCTTCGGTTCCATTGTTTTTAAATTTGGAAACTGTATATTATATAGCTTTTGTATTCCTTTATATCCGTCTTCTCTATCTGCAAATTCAAGTGTAAATCCAGCTTTCATTTGAGAAGAGACGTTTTTCAAATCAGAAATAGTCTTTATGTTATACTGCTCCGCTATTTGTTTTGGTACCGCTAATGCGTATGTATTGTTATATTTCATTGGTTTTAACAGCTTCATATTATATTTCTGCTCCAGGCCATTTCGCGCCTGCTCATATACTTCTTGACGATCTGTACTTTTTGGCTCTTCTTTTACGAAAGTTGATAATGCTGTTCCTGTAAATTCCGGATAAATATCAATTTCTCCGGATTTTAATGCTTCGAATACAAAAGATGTTTTTCCAAAACCTGGTCTTGTTTCTACTTTTAAATCGGTATCCTGCTCAATTAATTGTTTATACATCTGAATTAAAATTTCCGGTTCTGAGCCAATCTTACCAGCAATTATGATATCTTTCTTCTGTGTACTCCAAAGAAAAGGTGCAATTGTGATTACGGCTACAGCAACTATTGTAATCACTGTTCGCCTTGGTGAAAATCTTACATGCTCGATTATGCGTAGTACTCCATCAAAGAACAATGCTAATAGTGCAGCTGGAATAGCACCTAACAAAATAAGAGCATAATCATTTCGATCAATTCCAAGCAAGATAAACTTTCCTAATCCTCCGCCTCCAATTAAAGCAGCTAATGTCGCCGTACCAACAATTAGTACCATTGCTGTCCGAATCCCTGCCATAATAAAGGGCCAGGCAAGTGGTATTTCTACTTTCCATAATCGTCTCCAACCGTTCATCCCCATCGCTCTTGCTGCCTCAATTAGAGATGGATCTAGTTTGCGAATACCTGTATATGTATTTCTTAATATAGGAAGCAACGCATAAATAACAAGAGCGATTATAGCTGGAACCTTTCCGATACCAACTAATGGAATTAATAATCCAAGAAGCGCTAAGGAAGGAATGGTTTGCATCACAGCAGAAGTACCAATAACCCATTCGGCAATGCGTTCTCGTCTTGTTAACAAAATTCCAAGCGGAACCGCGATAAGAACTGCGAAAAATAAAGCAATCAACGAAATTTGCAAATGTTCCAAAAGAGCACTTAACAGTTCTTGTTTACGCTCTTGCATCGTTTGTAATAATGCTGACACTGTCTATCCCCTTTCTTTCATTTGATTTACTATGAACGATATGTTGACTTGTTAATGTACCAATATATGTACCGTTTTGTTCGATTGGTATTTCTTTTTCATGTTCTAAACGAAGTAAAGCATCTTGCAAGGTAACTTCAGTCGAAAGTGGGGTACCACCAACTCGTTTCCCTTCTTGTGCAAATATGGATACTATATCCTCTACTTTTCTATTATCATACCAAGATGATAATCGCGGCTTCCCAATAAATTCTTCTACAAATGCATTTGCGGGATTTTGTAAAATCACTTCTGGCGTATCAAGTTGGACAACTCTTCCATCTTTCATTATACAAATGCGATCACCAAGCGATAACGCTTCTTGCATATCATGTGTTACGAAGACAATTGTTTTTTGAATCTTTCTTTGCAAGGCTACTAAATCACGTTGCAGCTGCTCACGACTTAAAGGGTCAAGTGCACTAAATGGCTCATCCATTAAAACAATTTTCGGATTAGCAGCAAGTGCCCGCACAACACCAACACGCTGCTTTTGACCGCCAGATAATTCATCTGGCATACGTCCCCTATATATATTAGGATCTAAACCAACCATTTCTAACAATTCATCAACACGCTTTTGAATTTTCGATTTACTCCATTTGCGCATTTCTGGTACAACCGCAATATTTTCTGAAATTGTCATATGCGGAAATAATGCAATTTGTTGCAAGACATATCCAATATCCCATCGTAATTCATGAATTTTATAATCCCGAATGTTCTTTCCATCAATAAAAATGGCGCCTTCTGTTGTTTCGATTAATCTATTAATCATTTTCATTGTTGTTGTTTTCCCGCATCCACTCGGGCCAATCAGAACAAAAAATTCTCCTTTACGAATCTCTAACTGTAGAGAGTCTACTGCTTTCGTTCCATCATCAAATGTTTTTGAAACACATTCAAATTGAATCACATACACAACCCCTTTTTCATTCTCTCTTCCATTCTCACGGAAATCCGAGCTATTTTCAAATGATTTGTTTTTTCAAAAATAAAAAAGAGCTCTATTTTGAGCTCTAATGATCCACTAAAATTGTTTTCATAATAGCAGCATATTCACGTATATATGCCTTTTTCTTTGAACGCTTTGGCGTTGGTGCAGCAAGCGATTCCATCCTCATCCCTAAACGATTTGCAATAATTTTTGTTCGGTATAAATGATAAGTGTTACTTACTACAACCGCATGCTTCACATCATATAAATCTATAGAAAACTTTATATTTTCATATGTACTTGTAGAACGATCTTCGAGTAAAATCCGTTCATTTTCAATACCGTTTGCCATTAAATAACGGCACATACTAAGTGCTTCTGGAATATCCTCGTCGTCTCCTTGTCCACCAGATACAACTACTTTTACTTTTGGATGCATCTGTAAATAACCTAGCGCTGCATCTAATCGATATTGTAGTGATAATGATGGTTTATCTCCAAATAATTTTGCACCTAAAACTAAAACATATGGCGCTGTACGACTTACTTTTTCATTGGCAGTTTTCTTAATGCGGTATGTCATATACACAACGTATAATGGCGGCAATAACAACAGTAATAATAAAAACCATTTATTCATATAGCAGTTCTCTCCCTTTCTTTTTATTATATAAAAGAAAGGGATTATGCAGAAGTACTTTATCTTGTGGTCCGCACTTGATTTCAACAAATAGCGAGGTATCATAGTCAACTACCCACCACTTAAACGCTAACGCATTTTGAAGTGGGGGCTTGAAAAAACCCTGGTTGTCTAGCCTCGGTCTTTCGTGGACTCCGTTCGTAGGTTGCATACCCAAGAATGATTCCCTAGTTCTTGGCTCTATGGTGGCTCTGTAACAGTTCTGATTGGGAAGGAACGGTCAACCACAAGCCTTCTTGCACGAGAAGTTGCCAACACCTACAAACATTGGCGAAGGGAAACAAACTCTTAGGAGGGACAAAACATGCGTGTATTTGTCAAGAATTTAAGAGGAGAACCGCTTATGCCTTGCAATCCTCGTAAGGCACGAATTCTTCTCAAACAAGGAAAAGCAAAGATTTTGAAATACACACCATTTACCATTCAACTGCTATACCCTACTGGTGAAACTATACAACTTGTTACAATCGGTGTTGATAGTGGTGCAAAGTATGTAGGCATTGCAATTACAACAGAAGAACAAGTACTTGCGAAAGGAACCATTGAATTACGTCAAGATGTCAAGGAGAACCTTACCCTTCGCGCTACATTACGTAGAAGCCGAAGACAACGCAAAACTCGCTACCGAAAAGCACGTTTTCTCAATCGAAAAAAGAAAGAAGGGTGGCTCCCACCAGCCATTCAAAGTCGAATCAACAATGTCATTCATTGGATAGAGATATTCCAATCACTCTTACCTTTGCCAAAAGTTATTGTCGAAGTAGGAAAATTTGATGCACAAAAGCTAAAAAATCCTGACATACAAGGAACAGAATATCAACAAGGAGATGCCTTTGGCTTTTGGAATACAAGATATTACGTGTTTGCGAGAGATCAATATACCTGTCAAATTTGTAAGAAAAAAGGTGGTATCTTGCATACGCATCATATCATCGAACGATGTAACGGCGGCTCTGATATGGCAGATAACCTTGTAACTGTACATGAAGAATGTCATCAAAAATTCCATCAAGGGAAAATCAAACACAATTTCAAGAAACCAAAACAATATAAAGAAACAGCTTTTATGAATATACTACGTTTGCAAATTATGAGGCGTTTAGATTGTGAGATTACGTATGGCAGTTACACAACACTAAGACGAAAAGAGTTACGTTTATCTAAAACACATGTACACGACGCCATTGCGATTATAAATCCAAAACGGTTACAAGCATATGACCAAAGTGGCGAATTTCGCATCAAGCAATTTAGAAAGAAAAAGCGTTCTCTCCATGAAGCAACTGCAAGAAAAGGAAGAAAAATAAAAAATACAAATGCAAAGCGAAATAAGAAAAATACATCACATGTAGATGGAATCTATTTAGGTGATAAGGTGAATGTATTTGGACAAATAGGATTCGTGACGGGGTTTGCAGGGAAAATGGTGTACATACAAGATATAAATGGACGCTATATACAAAATCCTTCTAAATCCTATAAACAAGTGAAGATATCGAATATAGAAGGTATCCACCACAATAATAATTGGTTATTTTTACAAATCAGTTAAGCCTTGCCTAACCGAAATTCATCCCCACCTTACCGCTAGGCTACTGCCTGTTACGCGTTTGAAGATGGGGACTTCTTTCGGAAATACGTTAAATATATATAAAGACTTGTAAAGATTGAATTTAAAAGCCTGTATCTATGATTACTAAGTAATTATAGATACAGGCTTTCTTATATATAAACCGTATTTCTTGTTGAAGAATCACACCCGTTAGTTTAAGTGTAATAATTCACAATCAAACTTTTAAGTTCTTCCTGTTAACTCTTATCCACATGGAATGCCATTTTTTTAGATAATCCATAATGTTCACATAAGTTAAAAAATACCATCAAAATAATGGTGTTTTTTGTCCATCTGGGAGTAACAGAAAGAATTGCTTAGCAAAGTTTAGGTAGCTAATAGAAGGGAGCGGCTTAAAAATGCTAATTTTTCTCCATAACCATTTTTCAAGGGTACCCCTTAAAGATCAGATCCATCTTTCAGTAACACTCGTGTTATTCGGGACTATTTCTGACTGCGCTGCATCTCCTGCCTCTCCATATAACTGCGCATCTGTCGCATATATTCGGGTGCGTCCATCGGATTCCCAGCAATCATTTCAATGATACAGAGTCTTTCGGCACGTTCCTTTTCAGCTTGGGTTATAGCTTGATCAAGCTCTCCATAGGTCCGGACCGTAACGGTAAACGCGTTGCCTCCAAAGACTTCGGCCAGCTTAGTGTAAGACCATCGAGGAATTTGGTTGTACTTTTGATCCTCTGTTTTGACATTCAAATATTTCTCGATCGTATAACCATCGTTGTTCAAGACGAAGATTATGGGCTTGCAGCCATAATAGAGCATGGAACTGATCTCCTGGGCTGTTAGTTGCAAGGATCCGTCACCTGTAAACAGCAACACCCGGCGTTCCGGCGCAGCGATAATGGCACCGAACGCCGAGGGGTTGCGTAACCGATGGATCCCCAGCCTCCTTGCCCAATATATGTTACATTGCTCGGCAGTCTCACCTCAGCCATTCCATTGTAGAACGTTCCTGTCTCGGCAATCACAATATCGCCTTCTTTCAGCATGCGCTGAAAAAGGGGATAATAGCCGGCCGCCATTAGAGGCTCTTCAGCACTAGCTGTGACTTGATCGTAAGGGAATAACAAATTTCCCGCCAAACCTTGACCTATGTAACCCACCTTCTGCACTGCAAGCAGCATGTCAGCTGCAAAAACATTCGGATATTCCGCCTCAGCGACCTTGACCATGTCCGGTTGAATATTGATAGTCACCAGCGGGTTCAGCTTTGCGGTAAAATTCGCGGTGTTGGTGTCCGCCCATAACATCCCGACCGCAATGATACAGTCTGCATTTTCCACCGTACTTTGGACTTCAGAACTTCCGAAAGAGCCTAGGTACATTCCGATATAATTTGGATGGGTTTCGTCGAATGCCCCCTTCCCAAGCATCATCGTCACAATAGGCACGTTCATAGCGTCGGCCAGCCGCCGAACTGCTGTCTGAAGGCCAAAGCGCATTATTTTGACATCCACCAGGATAACCGGCCTGTGAGCACGCTCTAGCAGCCGACGGACGTGATCCGCCGCAGCCTGAAGGGTTTTTAGGTTGGACGTTGGACGCGGCGGTATCGGCTCTTTCCGGGCAGTGATCGGCTTGTTCACTAAATCATCTGCCACAACCAGATATACCGGCTTTTTCTTTTCCTTAGCAATGCGAATCGCAGCCGGAATTTCAATCTTGGCGTTTTCCGGCGTAAGCACCGCGGTATAAACCGTAATCTGCTCATACACCTTGCGGAAGACATCAAAATTCCCATCCATTAGGGTGTGGTGCATCAGCTTGTGCTCCTTTTGATCCTTCTCAGGAGGCGCACCCACAATGTGAATTATTGGCACATGCTCGCTGTTGGCTCCCGCTATCGCATTGCAGGCGCTGAGCTCCCCGACCCCGAAGGTCGTAATAAGAGCGGACATGCCTTTGATTCTTGCGTAGCCATCCGCAGCATAACCCGAGTTTAGTTCGTTCCTTCCATTTATAAACCGGATGCCGTTATACCGCTCCAGAGCATCAAGCAGTGTAAAATTATAGTCCCCTGCGACGCCGAAAATTTCGGTAATGCCCTCCATCTTCAAGCAATCGAACAAATACTGGCCAACTGTTTTTGAGCCGTTCCGGTTGGCGAGCCAGAGCCGCCCTCCGCCATCATGTTGTCCATCGCTCACTCACTCCTTATCCATTTCTTGGGCTTGTTCTGTGTAATAGTACCCTTTTAATAGTTCCCTTTCATTGAACAGGTTATCCGGCATGCTGAGCGATCTTCTGTGCGTTATATCCTTTAATTATTTTGTTCAAGTAATGGTAAAGTAAGGCGTTGACGAAATGATATTATAAAAAAAGATAGTAGGGATAATCAATCCTTACTATCTTTACTGTTAATATTTATAAGTCTTTAAATTAAATCCTCGCTATGTTTCTAACCTTAACGCTGCCCTGCATTTTGGGCATTGCGTGCTTTCTTTGAAGAAGTATGATCCTGCGTTTGATTTCCTTTATGCTTAGCAGAACCTAATGCTTTTGTTTTTCCCATATCATTTCACACCTTTTTTAGAATGTTACATCTATATGATGTGTATTAGATTTTCTACTATACAACCGTTTTATTGGTAATATCAACTCGTTCTTGTCGCTGCACTTTCACATACAAAAATCCCATACTCGCTGCGCCAATTAATAATATGCTCAGTGCATAAAACGGAACCATAACACCAATTTGAGACACAAGTGTTGTAAAAGCAAGAAGAAGAATAACGCGTACACCTGTACCAACAAATCGAAATAGACTATCCACACGGCCAATTACTTCGTTTGGAACTTGTTCCATCATGAGCACATTGCGTGCAACACGCGTGCCGGCATTTCCCATCGCCATAAAAATAGCAAGACCATATAGTAAAAAGACTGATGGTTTTATAATCATTACGGTAATTGAAATTGTATAAATGAACATCGTTAATACAATTGACACTTCTGTTTTTACATATTTCATAAGAATTGGAATTCCAATTCCTGCAAGCATTGCACCGATACCGTACATCATTCCTTCCGTACCATATACGGATCCACTTTCCTTTAACACATCCGAAATGTACACAGGCATTAAATAGTTTATCATCATGACACCGATAAACGGCATATATGTCGCAAATAGAAACCAAAATAATTTCTTTCTTTTCTTCATAAAATGAACGCCTTCAAAAATTTGCTTTGTGAATGGTTGTTTTCCGCTTTCTGTACTCCGTCTTGTATAAGGAATAAATGATAATAATACAAATGCGCCTACATACGCTAACATATTGATAAATAAAATCCATTTCACAGCAACAATTGTAATCATAAAACTGGCAACCGCACCAGCAATAACTTGTGTCAATTGTCCTTGTATTTCCATCGTTCCACTTAATGATTTATAATGCTTCGATGCAAACACTTCTTGATTAAAGGCGAAAATGTTCGGATAAAATACTAAATAATAAAATGAACCTGTTATATACAGCACAATATAATGTATTGTTTCATAAGAATGACCTGTAAATCCCCAACATACCATAATACCGACAGCAATTGCTCCAATGGTTTCATTCACTAAGAGTAGCGTTTTACGAGAAAAACGATCAATACAATGTCCAATAAACGGTGTACACAAAAACATAACAAGTGTGGATATAATCGAAATATAGCCAAACATGGTATTTCCACCTGGTGACGTTACAAGTAGCCACGAAATCGTAATCATCGTAATGCCGGAGCCAATGGCAGATAAGCTATTGGCTCCAAGAATATAGTACAACCGCGAATCACGGTAAAGAGATGACATATTAATCAGCTCCTAACTGTTTTTTCAGTTCTGGAAAGATGCTCATGTATACTCTCAATTCTTTTAATAAATCCGCAATCAGCGGTTTTGCATCTTCACCTAATTCTCCGTTCTGTACATGAAGACTATCAATAACAACTTGTTTCGGAATGACATTTGCATACACACCTCTTGCAACAATACGCATACTATTTAATGCGTTTATACCGCCTTTACCGCCGCCTGCAACTGCAAGAAGTCCAACCGGCTTATGCATAAACTCGCTGCTTCCAAGAAAATCAAATGCATTTTTCAGTGCACCGCTCATCGCATTATGATACTCAGGTGTGCATAGTACAACACCATCTGCTTCTTTTACAAGTTTCTTTAATTTTGTTACTGCTTGTAATTCATATTGAGAATTTTCTCCGTTATATAATGGAAGCGCCTCAACAGCTAAATCATATAATTCTCCTTTATAAGCCTCCGCAATATGCCTTGCAATGACGCGAGTTTTACCAGATTTACGTGGTGTACCGTTAATTACAACTAGTTTCATGATTATTTCTCTCCCTTGTTTGAATTTCTATATTTATATTATCAGAAAATTGCCTCTTATAAACCGTAAGAAAGACGGAAAACGATTGAGAAAATAGTATGAAAAAATAAAACAGGAACTCATACTTTCGTATGAGTTCCTGTTTTATTTTAATTAATCCTTCCTATACAACACCGTGCTTTACCGCATACAGGGCCGCTTGCGTTCGATCATCTACATTTAATTTAGCAAGAACATTTGAAACATGCGTTTTTACGGTTTGTTCTGTAATATGTAGCTCTGCTGCAATTTCTTTATTACTTCTCCCTTTGGCAATTTCTCGCAGCACTTCTTTTTCCCGCTTCGTTAACATAGATAAACTATCTTGCTTTACCTCAACTGTTGCTGGGCGTCCTAATAAAGCAGGGGTTACTTTCGGATGGAAATTAGTATTTCCTTGATGAACTGCAATAATTGAAGCTACAAGTTGATCCGGTTGTACTTCTTTTAATTGATATCCATCTGCACCTGCTTCGAGTGCCGGAAGAACATAATCTTGTTCTGAAAAACTGCTTAACATAAGTATTTTAATAGATGGATCATATTGTTTCATACGCTTCGTCGCTTCGATTCCGTCCATTTTCGGCATCGATACATCCATTAATACAATATCAGGTCGTTCTTTTTGAATAAATTGCAACGCTTCTTCTCCATCTCCCACTTCACCAATAATATCAAATTCTTCTTTTGTTTTTAAAAAGAAAACAAGACCTCTTCGTACAATATGATGGTCCTCTACAAGTAATAGTTTTATTTTCAATG
Source organism: Bacillus sp. EA-CB0995 (assembly GCF_055814245.1). NCBI lineage: Bacteria > Bacillati > Bacillota > Bacilli > Caryophanales > Bacillaceae > Bacillus > Bacillus sp. EA-CB0995. The sequence goes on from NZ_CP169269.1 coordinate 2,869,178, forward strand.
AATTTCCCCTTCAAATGGGTAATTGAATCCCCAGTTTCGTTCCTTCTCCAGGTTTCGTTTGAATATGAAACTTTCCTTTCATTAACTCAATACGCTCCTGCATATTTTTCAAACCAAGCGCAGAATCTCTTACTTTTTCTTTCATAAATCCTACTCCGTCATCCTCAATCTGAAACTTCAACATATTGTTTTCTATTTTTAAGTGTACAAATACTTTTTCGCAAGATGCGTGTTTTTTACAATTATGGAGCGCCTCTTGGCTAATACGCCATAGCATTTCTTCCATTTCATCGCTTATCGAAATAACTCCATCAATTCGCATAGTTACATGGATACCAAGTAAATTCCCATAATTCTGAATCGCTTCAGCAAGACCCTTTTCTAAACCCTCAGGCCGTAATTGCCAAATTAATAATGTCATCTCTTGCAGTGCCTCTTGTGATAACTCTCCTATATACATCAACATCTCTTGTAGTTCTTTATTTTTCGTCATATCAATCGTTCCTCTAGCTGTTAACATAATTGAAAAGAGAAGTTGTTTGACAGAATCATGTAAATCACGTGCTAATCGATTTCTTTCTGCAATGACTACATATTTTCGTTCTTTCTCAACCAGTTTAATACGTTGAATTGTTGTCCCGATTTGAAAGGAAATGGCTTCTAATAAAGCTAATTCTTCTTCTGTAAAGTGCATTTTATGAGGAGAAGCAACATTTAATAATCCAAACTTTTCTTCTCCTGCTTGAAGCGGAATCGTCGCATGATGAGTAATACTCTCTGTTTCTCCCCATTTATTTTCAATCGCATCTTCTATTCGCTTACATTCAATAATATTTGTTGCTTTTTGCAAACGTCCAGCAACAAATCGATCAATACACCAACAATCTCCTTCACACATTGGTTTCTTTTCTTCCCATGTAAGTGCTGGTGGCAAATTTGTATCAACAAGCATTCGATGCGTTCCTTTTTCATCAATAAAAAAATCCATCCTGTTTGTAAATTCATAACTTGCAATAGCGTATGTAGTACCTTTTCTAACATTTCCTGCAAATTAGTCGCTTCATTTAATAACTCGGCAATTTCTTTTAACGCTTGTAATCGATGCATTTGCTTTTCATTTTCATTCATGTTCATCACCATTTCCCATTATAACATCAAGAAAATTCTAAATACTACAAATGGAGGGAAATTTCTATCACCAATTAAATCTTGAAGTAAAGGATTTTACTACTCATAAATATAAGAATTAAAAAATCACATCTTTCTTTCATATAAAGGAATTAGAAGGAAATATAAGGAAGATATACAGAGGAATTGCTATCAGTGAAAACTTTTTATACGCTAAAACAAAGTAAGAAAGGTGAGAGGGAATTGAGTTTATTAAACAAGTTAATTAAACAAGCTAAAAATCCAGAAGGTTTTGTCGGATCATCTATGTTATGTATCATGAATGTGGCTCATACGAATATGACAAAATGGGCTTTAAGCAAAATTAAAATTAGTGAGAGAGCGATAATACTCGATATAGGCTGCGGTGGAGGAAAAACAGTACATACTCTCTCTAAAATGAGTCCGTACGGAAAAGTATACGGTATAGATTATTCCGAAAAAGCAGTAGAAAACTCTATAAAAATGAATAAAGAAGATGTGAATTTTGGGAAAGTTCTTATAAAAAAAACAAGCGTATCTTCTATGCCTTTTTCAAATCACTTTTTTGATATGATTACTGCATTTCAAACACATTATTTTTGGCCAAATTTAGAAAGTGATGTAAAAGAAATATTTCGAGTATTAAAACCAAATGGCTATTTTGTCATTACGGCTGAACTCTATAAAATAAACTATCATATGACACAATTCAAAACAAAAGAAGATATAGAAAAATTACTAACAGAAACTGGATATAGCAGTGTGGTATTTCATGAATATAGGGGATCAATTTGTATAGTTGCCAAAAAATAAAGAAACCGCCAGAATCCCTATTCTTCTGGCGGTTTTTTCTTCCTACTTTACTTCAGCATTTAAACAAGACTTAAAATGCTGTAATGCAAACTCGTGCCCTTGTTCATTAAATGAGGCAACTGCTTTTTCGTATACTACGATACGAAATCCTTTGTTATAAGCATCCACTGCTGTATGTAACACACAAATATCCGTACAAACACCAACAAGATGCACTTCTTGTATCCCTCTTTCTCGCAATTTGATTTCTAAGTCCGTTCCAGCAAAAGCGCTGTACCTTGTTTTATCCATGTAGTATACATTTTCATCATCTTTGTATTTTTCATATACATTTTGCAATTCACCGTATAAGCCTCTTCCTTTTGTACCCGCTATATTATGCGGTGGAAATAATCTAGCCTCTGGATGATAAGAATCATTTTCTACATGTTTATCGATGGCGAACACAACATAATCCCCAGTTTCAATATGCTGCTTCGTTATTTCTACAAGCTGCTCTTCTATAACTTGCGCTGGTTTTCCACACGTTAGGGCCCCATCTTTCGCTACGAAATCATATGTATAATCAATATTAATAAGTGCTCGTTTCATCTTTTCTCTTCCTTTCGTTTCACAGTAAACAATAGAAAACGCGTTATAACGACGCCTTATTACATATTCGACATTTGTAATGAAAATCCCTATAAAGTGAAACTTCCATCAATGTTTTTCATCCCTCACCTATCTTCTTCGCTTTCTCTGAATCTTGCGGTGAGAGTCTTACTGCTCAAAAGTAGCGGGATAACAATAAGAAGAAACCTGCTCCTAGAGCAGATTTCTTCTTATTGTGCTGGTTTATTTTCAAACTTCGCCTGAGCAAATTTGATTGCTTTTCCATTCGGATCATTATTTTCATACTGGATTGCTGTTACGGTATGAACACCTGGTTGTAGTGTCTCTTCTTTTAATGCAATTGTCGTTTGTGTTATTTTCCTTACTTGATGCTTTTCTTCAAATTGTTTATCAACGTATACATATGTTTCTTTATCCTCTTGGAAATTCGAAAGTTCAATTTCCACTTTTTGGATAATCGTATCTTTTTTGATAAATACTACAGGCACATTCCCATTTTCTGATGTACCATCCGGAGTAATAACTTTCACTGTTCCTTCACCAACTAAAGTTACTCCTTCTGGGAATGAATATTTGATTTCTTGCTGCGCATTAACAGTTTGTTCTTGTTGTGTTTCTTCCGTCATTTTCTTTTCTTTTGTTGCTCCGCAGCCCACTAACAACATAACAGATAATCCAGTGATTATGAATTTTTTCAAAATCCATTCCCCCTGTATCTTAATGTTAATTTATTATCTAAAAATAATTTTTAAATATATACATTTATTTGAAACACTTTCATAATCGAAGCATGTTATTTACACAACTAACTGTACCACACTTATCCCTCTATTATCATCATTATTTTTCCAAGAAATTTTTAGTAAATCCTTTTCAGCATTCTTTATAACCTATTAATTATATATTTCCTTCATTTCTACATGAAAAATAATCTTAGTCCTTACAACTAAGATTATTTTAACGTTTATCTCTATTAATAGGAATCTTACTTTATTTGATAAATTTCGTAATTTCCGCTACTTCTTTTCGAGCTAACTTTTTCGGCTGATCCTTTGGATGGCCTAACGAAATAACCATATTAATTTGTTTATCAGATTCAATTTGTAAATAGCTTCTTAGCTCATCCTGTGCTAATAACACCGGTCCTGTCATTGGACATGTACCAAGACCACGAGCATGGGCTGCGAGCATTAAGTTTTGTGCAGCTAAACAGCTGCTTTTAATTCCTTCTTCCTCCCAAATAGACTCTGGAACAAAATCAATCGGATCAAAAATCTTTTCACGAAACTTAGACTGATATGGCGTTGCTAAACAAATGATTAAAACAGGCGCATCTGAAAAAGCTGTTGCATATGGTCCAAAAGAACGAGTCAATAACTTCGCTGCTTTTTCTTCTCCTTTTCTGTAGCCTCTTCTGCTCGTTTATGTAATGCATTCCATGTCATTTCTTCTATGTCTTTGATTTTGTCACGATTCATGATAACGACAAATTCCCACGTTTGCGAATTTGTATCACTCGGTGCATATCTCGCACAATCGATGATTTCTTCAATGTCCTCCACAGAAACATCTTGCTCTGTAAATTTACGAACGCTACGGCGCCCATGAATAATATCTTTGAATGCTTGATAATCCATATAACTCCAAATCCCCTTTTATAACGTTTTCAAAATCCCTACTTGTCTGATTATATCATATAACAAAAAAAGCTGGACATGTTCCAGCTTTTTAAGCATTTATTTACTTTTAACACATAATAAAAACCATTTTTATTGTATCCCGCATTAACGGGCAGTAAGACCCCCACCTCAAGATTCAGAGAGAAGCAAAGACGATAGGCGGGGGATAACTGCCCGTTAAAGCCCGATTGGTGAGAGCTTTCCATCAGTGGAGGATGAAGAAACCCCCACTGATGGAAGTTTCACTTTATGTTAGCAGTATAAACACTTTCTTTATACGCCGCCTGCAACTTTCTTATAACTCGTTGTTCTTCCGTTTGATACCAATCTTCTCCAATTTGCGTTACTGGTACAATTTCAATAGGTGTAGCTGTAAAAAAACACTCCTCCGCTTCATATACTTCTTGAAGAGAAAATTGGCGTTCTTCTACAGGGATATTCAGCTGCTTTGCTAAGGAAATAACGTGATGACGTGTAATTCCATACAAAATAAATTGATTCGCAGGGTGTGTAATAAGAGTTCCATCTTTAACAATAAAGAAATTAGAATGACATCCTTCCGTTACAATACCATTACGAACTAAAATTGCTTCATAATAGCCTTCTTTTGCAATTTTATTTTTAATCATGATATTAGGAAGTAAATTGAGAGATTTAATATGACAACGGTGCCAACGTATATCTTCCGTTACTGTCACTTTAATTCCATCTTCCATAAGAGTAGTTGGCCTCGGAAATGGTACGATATTTGCGTAGTATGTAGGTTGGAGATTTAATTCGAACAAGTGATTTCTAGGTTGTACACCTCTCGAAATTTGAATATATACATTCCCATCTTCTTTAAATTGATTTTTCTCAATCAATTGCTGCAGTTGAGAAATAAGTTCTTCTTTTGTAAATGGTGGTTCTAATTCAATTTCCTCCATAGATTGGAAGAAACGATCTAAATGGAGATCTAATAAATGAGGCTTCCCATCATATAAACGAAATACTTCATATACTCCATCCCCAAACTGTAATCCTCTCTCTTCTAATGAAATCATTGGTTCTTTCTCTTTCGTATTCACGATGCTTCCATTAAATAAAATCCAATCTTTATGAACACTTTTCATAATCTCTCGCCTCCTCTTCATATGTACTTCCATTGTACAACTTAAATTATTTAAAAAGAAAGAATTTTCACTCTTTTATACAACAAAAAACTTCTCTACATTTATTGTTATTCTTAAGAAAATTATAAAATTAATTTGTAAAAGATAAAATTACAGTAACGTGAATTACTTCTCCCTTAAATGCTAACACAATCTACAAAAGGACTTGCTCATAACATATATATATACATAAAATATTAGACGCGAACCGTTTAATGTATCTAATTCTCACGGTTTTTATCTCTTAAAAAGGGGGATTAGCTTGGGGTTTCTCGAAGGATATAATAGTTTCAGCGGGGCATTTTCGCCTTTAATTGTACGTTCCATTCATTTTTATAGTCAGAATTGGAAGCAGCGATTTCACAGGAAACAGCTCCAAAAACTGCGAATGAATAAAAGAAGACGTTATTATCTCAAGCAATTATCATAACGGAAAGCCTCTTTGTACATTGAAAAAGTATAATTTTCTACTCACAAAAACTAGGGGCCCCTGTAAAATACAAGGAACCCTAGTTTTTTAGTATACATCCCATTTTAAAGATTTATTTGACGAAATTAAGATAAAGTGAAACTTCCATCAGTGGGGAGGTTTCTTCATCCCCCACCTACCTTCTTTGCTTTTCTCTCAACTTTGAGGTGGGAGTCTTACTGCCCGCAAATAGCGGGATAAACAAAAACCGTCTTATGAAAGACGGTTCCTATCATCTCGTTTCAACCAATTTAAAATAAATATATAAGTTTGATAGTGAACATATCTGATACAACATAGACAGAATAGAATTCCCATACCAATACAGCTATATAGCAAGCCTAATTTCAAAAAAATTGCAATTGGTGGTGGAAAAAGAGTGACTTTTTGCAAAGTATATAGTGCAAGAAACAATATTGAAAACAAAGGGAAATATTGCCATTCATATGGTGTACGCTTCTTGTTCAATATATTTTTCACAAGTAATTGAAATAACTCTGCAAATAAAAAACAGCCTAGAACTGCAATAAGCGCTAGCGTCATTCCCATACACTTCCCACCTTATTTTATAATGTACTGATAAAATAACACATCTTGCCACTCATTAAACTTATAGCCAACTTCTCGAAAACATCCTACATATGTAAATCCCATCTGTTCATGCAGCTTCACACTTATGTCATTCCCCTTTGTAATCCCAGCAATAATAGTATGATGCCTCAATTCCTCTGCTAATTGAAGTACGCGCTCTATCAATTTTTTCGCAATACCTTTTCCGCGCGCCTGCTTTTCCACATAAACTGAAATTTCTACTGTTTGCTTATATGCCTCTTTTTCTCGAAATGGAGATAAAGAGCAATACCCAAGTACGATACCATCTTCTTCAGCAACGATGATTGGATACATTTCATTATGTGTATCAAACCACATATTCATTTCTGCTAATGATTTCTCTTGCAAATCAAATGTAGCGGTTGTATGTACAATTGCATCATTATATATATGTAAAATAGCTCTTACATCTTCCCTATTTGCGCTGCGAATTTCCATTTCTTCGTCTCCCCCATTACAGTTGCTTTATATAAACATGATTATTTTGTTGAAAGCCAAGTTGTTCAAAAAATGCTTTTACCCTTTCATTCTTATCTATAAGTGTGATTTCAATCTCTTCCACGTCGTCTCTTTTGACGATTTCTTCAAACGTATAATAAGCATTTGTTCCATATCCGTATCCTTCATAATCATGATGAATGAGAAGATAAGATAAAATCGCTTTATTTTGTTGCAAAGTGTAATCAATAATCCCTACGTATGTATCGTCTGCTTTTATACAATACACTACATCTTGAACAGGTAGATTATGAGAAAAAAACATTTCATCTATTACTAGCCTTGTTTCATCTATCACTTTTTCAAACGTTAACATAACTATTTCACCTTCATTCTTATTATTATTGTATCAAGTAGGACAAGTATTTATGAAAAAAACCTTAAGATAACAATGTTATCTTAAGGTTTTCTATTTATACTAAGCTATAAGCACGCTTTGTTTCTTCATGGAACACATTTGTATCATATTTATGCTCAACAAAAATTTGATGCCATACCATAAATGCAAGTACTGTCCAAATTTTACGGCTGTAATCGCCTTTATCTGCACAATGTGCTTCTAATAAGTTTAATACGTACTGCTTGTCGATTAAATGCTCTGTTTTGCTTTCTTTAATGATATTTACAGCCCAATCATGCATTTCATCTTTTAACCAGTGACGGATTGGTACTGGGAAGCCTAGCTTCTTACGATCCAATACGTGATCCGGTACAATACCGCGTACTGCTTCACGTAAAATTGCTTTTGTTGTACCGTTTGCAATTTTTAATTCTGTTGGAATTTTAGATGCAACATCAAATACTTCTTTATCTAAAAATGGTACGCGAAGTTCTAATGAATGTGCCATTGTCATTTTATCAGCTTTTAATAAAATGTCGCCGCGCAGCCATGTGAACATATCAATGTATTGCATTTTGCTTACATCGTCGTAGTTCTTAATATCATCATACAATGGCTTCGTAATATCCATGTAATTAACACTTTCATTGTAGTGCTTCATAAGTGCTGCTTTTTCTTCTTCACGGAAAATTTTCGCATTTCCATAGTAACGCTCTTCGATCGGTGTGCATCCGCGCTCTAAGAAGCTTTTCCCTTTGAACCCTTCTTTTAATGCACCACTTAACGCTTTTAACACACGTTTTCCTGGGCTAGGGATGTAAGAGAACATTTTTAAAGAGTTTGGCTCACGATAAATGTTATATCCGCCAAACAGCTCGTCTGAACCTTCACCAGAAAGAACAACTGTTACATGTTTACGCGCTTCTTTTGCAACGAAGTACAATGGTACAGCTGCTGGATCCGCTAATGGATCATCCATATGCCACATAATTTTGGGGAATTCATCCATAAATTCTTGCGGTGTTACGAATACGCTATAGTTTTTTACACCTAATTTTTCTGCTGTTTCTTTCGCTACGTCAACCTCACTAAAACCACGACGATCAAAGCCAACAGAGAAAGTTAATAGATTTGGATTCATTTCTTTTGCAATAGACGCGATAATCGATGAATCGATACCACCAGATAAGAATGAACCTACTGGCACATCACTGCGCATATGCATTTTCACAGAATCGTATAATACGTCACGAATTGCTTGAATATGCTCTTCTTTTGTCGCATCAGATGCATTGAAATATGGTTGCCAATAACGACGAATTTCCATCTCTTTACCAAGCTCTTTTACAAAGTAATGACCTGGCTCAATTTTGTTAATATCCACTGTTAATGTTTCAGGCTCTGGAGCATATTGATACGTAAAGTAATGTTGTAGAGAAGCTGGGTTAACCCCTTTATCTTCCATCACATGTAAGATACTTTTCTTTTCAGATGCAAAGAATGTTGTATCCTCGTGCTGCGCAACGTAAAGCGGTTTAATACCGAAATGATCACGCGCACCGAAAAGTTTTTTCTCTTCGCGATCCCAAATCATAAATGCAAACATACCACGAAGGTAATCTACACATTTTTCTTTCATATGAGCATATAATGCAATGATTACTTCTGTATCAGATTGTGTCGCAAATGTTGCACCTTTTTCAAGAAGCATTTCGCGAAGCTCTACATAGTTATAAATTTCACCATTAAAAATAATTACATAACGATCATTTTCATACGTTAACGGCTGATGTCCTGCCTCTAAGTCAATAATACTTAAACGGCGGAAGCCAAATTGTACGTGTTCATCACGGAAGTACCCTTCATCGTCTGGACCACGGTGAAAGATAATCGTATTCATATTTTCAAATTGATGTTTTTCTTCTGCCGAAAACCCTCTAGGGTTTTCACATAAACATCCTACAAAACCACACATACTTTCTTACCCTCTTTCGGTTTTCATTCTTTTTCTATACTACTAACCCTATTTATACTAGCACAATCATAACAATATGGCGACAAAAAGTACAAAAAACCACCCCTATTCTTAGCCTATCATTCATCAACTTTCAATTTCTTACGTAACTGAAAAAACCACACTCACATTTAGGCATTTCGGTCATATGATATTTCAGATTTATCTTTAGGAGGGGAAATTATGAGTGATGAACAAAAGCCTTCACGTCCGCCATTTCGAAGTTACTTAAAGCAAATTGATGACTTTTTCGAACAAACTCCGCTTCGTGATGTTATTGCAGATATGAATCACTTTTTCCAAAAAGGAAATCGTTTATTAACATTTCCTGTTGATTTATTTGAAGTAGGAGAAGACCTTGTTATAAAAGCTGAACTTCCTGGTGTTCAAAAACAACAGATTCAAATTGAAATACAGGGTGAATACTTAAAAATTTCCGTAAAAGAAGATGTCTTAGGAGAAGAAATAAAAGAATCACATAATTATTATCGCCGCGAACGCGCAATGTCAGAAGCTTCCCGCATGATTAAACTACCGTATACGATTAATAAAAAACAAGCGAAAGCTTCTTATCAAGATGGCATTTTAGAAGTTCGTGCACCAAAACTTCCGCAGCAACATGATATTTTATCGATTGAATAAAAAAGGATGCCCATTCGCATCCTTTTTTACTGTGTTAAACGCTTAATATCACGTAGTATATCCTCATATGGTGTATTTTTAATTCCGCTATATTGCTTCACGACTTTCCCGTTTTGATCTACTAAATAAAATGATGTCCCATGAACAACTTGATCTGTATTGTCAGGCTTGTCAACAAGCATTTGGAAGTTTTTCTTTGCAAACTTTTCAATGTCATCTTGCGTATACCCTGTTAGCAGATTCCAGTTCTTCGTATCATCTGTGAACTTTTGTGCAAATGCTTTTAAATCTTCGGGCTTATCTACCTCTGGATCAACACTGAACGATACAAATTGAACATCTAGTTTTTGTTCTTTCGCCAACCTTTGTAATTTCGCCATATTAGCTGTCAGTGGTGGGCATACCGTTTGACAGTGTGTAAATGCGAAATCCGCTACCCACACTTTTCCTTTTAAATCTTTCGTACCAAACTTTTCACCATTTTGATTTATGTATTGAAAACTTTCAACATCCCAATTTAATGGATCTCGGAGTTTTGATCCTGAACTGCATCCAGCTAAGACTAGTAAGCAAAAACAGTAAGAATACCAATCCATTTTTGATATTTCTTCATTCTAGAACACCCTTCTCTCTTTCAAAATATAACATTTCTTCTATCCTATGCTAACGAACAGTAAGAGTCCGATTTATAAGATATTTTCATCAATACGGAACAATCCTACTAATGAAAGTTTCACTTTATTGTAACAAAGGTAAACACTACAGGAGAAGTGTTTACTTCACTTGTTCACTAAATCGTACTAATTTTTCAATAGCTTCTTCTTTATCAAATGTGCTAAACCACCTATAATCTTCGTCATCTAAAATACGATAATGCTGACTAACAATATTTTGCTGTAAGCAGAAAAGCCCTCTTTTCTCAATTTCCTTCCACCATACATGTCCACCCATCGTTTTTTCTTTTTTATATTCAATATGGTGATGAGAGACTGTTTGAACAACTTCAAGAGCAGATCCCCCAAACGCAGACTGTAACACTTCGCTGTCTTGAAACAACGCACATACCGCAACAACAGTCGTCCACGAAGGTGAAATGCGTTCCTTTTCAATTTGAACAAGCGTCTTTTTGGAAAGACCTAAAATCTCTGCCATTTCTTCTTGCGTATAATTATGTTCTATTCGAATAAGTTTCATTCTTTTCGCAATTGTCAGTATCACTTTCTCTTTATTCATGTGAACACACCTCTGTTTGCTTTGTAAAGATTACCTCGTTGTAATTTTACACTTTTTTAATAATTAGTCAATTTCATTTACTTCTTTCCTTTACAACATTTCGATACAATAGAACTAAATAGATTTTATATGAGGTGATGCTCATGTGTGGAAAGCGTTATGGGAACATGGATAATATTAGTACCAAAAAGCCAATAAGGGAATTTTTACGGTGGAGAAAAGAACGTAAACAAAAGAAAAAGACTCCACTTTCGTTATAGAACAATCGCCTGTAAAACAAGCTACATTTTTACGTGCGAATACACATAAAACAACCGTTACATGGATTGGCCACTCGACATTTCTTATTCAAATGAATGGACTTAATATTTTAACCGATCCTGTATGGTCTAAAAAAGTTAAAGTTGTACCACGGCTTACAGATCCTGGACTGACGCTTGAAGAACTTCCGCCCATTGATGTAGTACTTATTTCTCACGGTCACTACGATCACCTTGATTTCCCCACGCTTCGTCAACTAAAATCGGATGTACTATATTTGGTACCAAGTGGCTTAAAAAAGTTATTTTTACGAAAGAAATTTTTCCATGTTGAAGAATATAACTGGTGGGAACATACAGTAATTGATAATATACATTTTCACTTAGTCCCAGCTCAGCATTGGACGAGAAGATCATTATTTGATATGAACTCCTCACATTGGGGAGGATGGGTCATTGAAAACAAAACAACAGAAGAAACCATTTATTTTTGCGGCGATAGTGGATACTTTCGGGGTTTTAAAGAAATTGGAGAACGCTTTACAATTGATATTGCCCTCATGCCAATTGGAGCCTATGAACCCGAATGGTTTATGAAAATATCGCATATTTCTCCAGAAGAAGCGGTGCAAGCATTTTTAGATATAAAAGCAAAACATTTTATCCCCATGCATTACGGTGCATTTCCGCTCGCAGATGAAACGCCAAAGGAGGCGATTACAAGACTTCGCAACAATTGGAATTTACGAATGCTCCCATGGGAACAATTGCACATTTTATTTCTTGGGCAAACGTATATAGCTACTTCGCCTTCCATACAAGAAGAAAAAATAAAAAAGGAAAATACGCATGTATAACACATTTACAAAATCAGAACATAATAGTATGAGCATTCGTATCGTGCGTATTATTTCTTTTGCACTATACTAAAAAAGCTACTTGAATGTAATCAAGTAGCTTTTTTCTATTCTGCAAAATAAGAAAATCCAATTGCTCCAACGCCTGTATGTGTACTAATAATAGGTGTTGTGAAGAAAATCTCTGATTGTGTAAATCCACTAATTTTTTCAACTGCTTCTTTCATTTTTTGCGCTAACGGTAGTGCTTTCGCGTGAGGAATAGCCACTGCTTTTACTGTTTTACCAGCTACATCCTCTTCAAATATTTTCGCTAATGTTTTTACAATTTGTCCTTGGCTACGTACCTTAGTAATCGGATTGTAGACTCCGTCTTCAACACTAGCAATCGGCTTAATATTTAATAAAGATCCAATCATTGCTTTTCCTTTACCAATACGACCACCTTTTACAAGGTTTTCTAATGTATCAACGACAACAAATAGGCGTGTGTTTTTTCTAACTTCTTCAACACGTTTTAAAATATCTTCTAAAGAACGACCTTCTTGCGCCATTTTTGCTGCTTCAATTACTTGATAAGCTAAAGCATGACTAATAAATAAAGAGTCAATTACTGTTACTTTTGTATCCGTCATCGTTGCTGCACTATTTGCTGTTGCAACTGATCCACTTAGGCCATTTGTTAAGTGAATCGAAAGAACTTGACTGCCGTCCTCTCCTAAACGATCATACATTTCTACAAATGAACCAACTGCTGGTTGAGATGTTTTTGGCAATTCTTCCGATTTTTCCATTTCTTCAATAAACTCATCTGGTTGTAAATCTATACGATCTAAATAAGTTTGTCCGTTCACAGAAATTGATAATGGGATAACATGAATATCATATTTTTCAATCACATCTGGTGATAAATCCGCCGTTGAGTCTGTGACAATTTTAATTTTTTGCATATTTTACTTCTTCCCTTTCCACTACGCTCTCCCTGTTATTATACTAGTATTCCCATTGCTTTCAACAGTTTGAGATAATTTTCCGACAAAATCCTCACTTTTTATGACTAAAAAGAAAACGACAGAGCGCATTTACTCTGTCTCGAATTTTTCTATGCATTTTTTTCTAACGTGTTTGTTTCATATACATTTGAATAATCATTCCATTTTAAGCAACTTCGCAAATATTCTCGAAATGAGTACGAAAACCTTGGTTGTTTTTGTTTTTGAATTTTGGAGATAAAGAGCTGAAGACGCGACTGAATTTGAAACGCTAATGGGTGCTGTGTTTGTAGCACAGGGATTTCGACCACCTTTACGCATTTTCCTGTTGGATGAGTAAAATAAAAACTCTTCATAATCACGATATCAATCCTCTTTTTTTGGATTTATAATGTTAGTATAAACCGACAAAGACAAAAAGTTTGTCTAAATTTTGGAGAAGCATTATTTTTTTTCTTCTTTATATTGTATACGCTTACATTAATAGTATAACAAAAAATAAAAAAAGTGCCCGTCATAAAGAGGCACTTTTCGATTCAAAATCATTTTCACGACTTCGTTTACGCTTATACACAATTTTCGACAGAGCGATACTAATTTCATATATACATATAAGAGGCACCGCTACCATACTATGGGATAAAAAATCAGGTGGCGATATACATGATGCTATAATAATTAATATGACATATGCATATCTCCTTATCTGTTGTAGGAAGTATGGCGTTAAAAAACCTATACTTGTTAAAAACATAACAACAATAGGTAATTCAAATATAACTGCAAATGGTACCGTTAAATTTAATACGAAATAAAAATATTTCTCGGTTGTAAACATCGTATTAAACATCTCATTTCCAATCTGCGTTAAAAAGTGAAGTAAAAACGGCATCACAATAAAATATCCGAAACATAGCCCTGCAATAAATAATATAAATAACACAGGAATGTACATTAAAGTCATTTTTTGTTCTCGTGGATGCAAACCAGGTTTTACAAATAACCATAACTGAAATGCAGCTATTGGTATTGTACAAACAACTGCAAATAATGAAGCGATAGAAAAGAAAATCCATAACACATCACTTGGACCTAAAACTGTCAATTTCATTGTTAAATCTTTCACAAGGAAAAAATAAATATCTTTTGTGTATACAAATCCTATAATTAAGAAAAACACAAATGATAGGACGGTAATAATTAAACGCTTTCGCAATTCACTAATATGCTCTATAATACTCATTTCTCGATCGTTCATTTTTTCACCACTCTTTTTTCATCCGATAAAAAAGATGCAAGAGAGATTCTCGCCTTACATCTTTTCTAAATTATACATATATTATTTACGTTCTTTATCTTGAAAAGCATCATCCGTTAATTCTTTTGTTGATTTTTTAAACTCTTTTAAAGTTTCCCCTAAAGCTCGTCCAATTTCAGGTAATTTTTTAGGACCGAATAAAATAAGTACAGCTACTAAAATTAAAATTAAGCCTGGAAAACCAATATTTGAAAACATATTTCCATCCCCCTTATAAGTAGATTGAATGGTTCTGCTATCCCTTGGTTTTATTTTGTCAGAAAAATTTGTAAACGTCAATGTATCCGTTATCTTTTGTCACAAAAATTCGAAAATACAATATTTATACAAATTTCATTTCTTATTCTCTTTGTATATGATATGGTGAAAGAAACTATACTCCTCATTTTACTACGTAAGAAAGGAGTCGAAACATGACTCAAAAGATGACTCGAATGACTCAGTTTGTTAAAGAAGAAATCGCAAATGCAATTACACATGGCATCGGCGCCATTTTAAGTATCCCTGCGTTAATTATTTTAATTATCCATGCCTCAAAGTACGGAACAGCATCGGCAATTGTAGGGTTTACTATATACGGTGTGAGCATGTTTTTACTTTATTTATGTTCAACGCTATTACATAGTATCCATCACCCAAAAGTAGAAAAGTTATTTACTATCTTAGATCATTCTGCCATCTATTTATTAATTGCTGGCACATATACACCATTTCTACTCGTTACACTACGCGGACCACTGGGCTGGACATTACTCGCAATCATTTGGACACTAGCAATCGCCGGAATCGTCTTTAAAATCTTTTTGTACGTCGTTTTATTAAACTATCAACTTTGTTTTATGTCATTATGGGCTGGCTCATCATTGTTGCCATTCAGCCGTTATATGAAAGCTTAACAGGTAGCGGCTTCTCATTATTATTAATTGGTGGAATTTTATACTCTGTCGGCGCCATCTTCTTCTTATGGGAAAAGCTACCATTCAATCATGCAATTTGGCACGTATTTGTATTAGGCGGAAGTGCGATGATGTTTTTCTGCGTGTTATTTTATGTATTACCTGTAGCATAAAGTGAAACTTTAATAAGTGGGGGATTCTCTTCCCCCACCTAACTTCTTTGCTTTTGCTGAATTTTGAGGTGAGGATATTACTGACCTCAAATAGCGGAAGAAAAAGGTCTCAGCTTTTATAGCTGAGACCTTTTCTACTTATTTTTTTAACTGACCCGCAATAATATCTTGCGTATATTTTGTTAATTCTTTAATATCCATATTTTGATATTGTTCTGCTGTAATTGGTTTCGAAATTGTGACTGTTGCATGCGCCGGCTTCATTCGATTACCGTTTGCTTCAAACATTTTATAAGTTCCGGCCAATGTTACTGGTAAAATCGCTACACCTGCTTTTACAGCAAGATGGAAACTACCAGCTTTAAATTCTCCCATTCCATTTCCCTTACTACGAGTTCCTTCTGGAAAAATAACGATAGAATGTCCTTGCTTTAACAGCTCAATTCCATCTTTAATAGCTTGTAAAGATTGACGGCGATCCTTGCGATTCATAAATACACAGTTCATCAATTCCATCCATGTTGATACAAGTGGAAATTTTTTAATTTCCGCTTTCGAAACAAATCCAATTGGCTTATTTAAATAACCTAGTAAAACAGGAATATCCATATCACTTTGATGATTACTTACTACTAGCACTGGCTTATCTTGTGGTACATTTTCAAGTCCATTCACTTGTACTGTTGATCCAGCTACATGAACCATCTTCTTGCCAAACCAATTTGTTGTTTTATATACCAGACGATCTTTTTCTTGAGGTGATAGTGTATGTACCTTTCGTTTTACACGCCACATTCTTGGCGTAATACCAATTACAATTAAAATTAAGTACAAAATTTTTAAAAACGTTTGAATCATATAGAACCCCCACATATTGTCATTCCGTTCTTCATTATACTAGACAAACGAAGGAAAAAGAAGAAAAAATGTCCAAACGGCAAGTGTTTGGACATTTTTCATAATATGATAGATTAGAATTGTTTTGCTAATTCACGTGCTTTTTCGATTGCTTGTTCTTTAATTTCAGGTGCCTGTGCAGGATTTGCACTCATACCTTCTACTGCAATATATTCTACATCCATTACACCCATGAAATTTAACATCGCTTTTAAGTGGTTGCGGCCAAAATCCATTGCTGCGTATGGTCCTTCAGCGTAAATGCCGCCTGTTGCTTGGATATGAAGCGCTTTTTTGCCTTCTAATAAACCAACTGGACCATTTTCAGTATATTTGAATGTTTTACCTGCAATTGATAAGTTATCTAAGTATGCTTTTACAACTGGTGGATAGCTTAAGTTCCACATTGGTGTTACAAATACGTATTTATCTGCATGCATAAATGTTTCTAAGTTCCCACTCATTGCTGCAACTTTTTGTTGTTGGCTTTCACTTAATGTTTCAAAGCCTTCTCCTGCCCCAAGTTTCCCCCAAGCAGCAAGCACTTCACCATCAATTGCAGGTACGTTTGTATGGAATAAATCAATTGTTACAACGTCATCTTGTGGATTCGCTTGTTTGTAACCTTCAATAAATGCTTCTCCTACTGCCATGCCAAATGATACTTCTGCTGGATTTGGATTTGCTGTAATAAATAATACTTTTGTCATATTGATTTCTCTCCTTTTTTCTCTTCATTAATATCTTCAATTCAAGATTTTATTGTTGAAAAGTAAATTACTTACCTTACATAAGTAATAATATATAATTAATGTTTATCTGTCAATAAAAATAGTTACTTTCTTTTCGTAAGTATGTGATTATATTGAGCAAGACTTTCATCAGTGAAAGAAATTCATCACTGAATTGCGGAAAGCTATTAACAATTAGAGATATTTCTTCGCTTCTTGAGGTAGGGGTCTGACTGCCTATAGCGGGATAAAAAAGAGCTACCTCACTTATGAATGAGATAGCTCTTTGTCCATCACTTTTGAAACACATGTTTGACTTTCTCAGCCGGAATACTACTTCCACCTCTACCTTTTACATCTTCAATCATCATTGCCACAACCATATTTGGAGAATTTGCATCAAATGCAACAAACCACCCTAACTCTTTACCATCCGCTTCTTTTGATTCTTTTAATTCCGCTGTTCCTGTTTTTCCAGCAAGCGTAATACCATCTAATTTTGCAATCTTACCTGTTCCTTCTGGGTCATTCACAACTTTTATTAAAGCATCTTTCAAAATATCACTGTTCTCTTTTGATACCACGTTTTCTTTCCACGCCTTTACCTGCTTTTCATCTTTTAAAAGATGTGGAGATGGAATATTCCCCTCATTCACAATTGGCGCATAAGATAATGCAACGTGAAGAGATGACATTAAAACTTGACCTTGACCATACCCTGTATCAGCAAGTTGAATATCATTTTTTATACCATCTTTTGCGATCTGCGAAGTTGCAAATCCATATTCAATCGGTAACTTTTCACCAAACCCAAATCTCTTCGCTTCTTCCATAAACTTATCTTTACCAATTTTTAATGCTTCCTGTGCAAAATAAATGTTATCGGAATAAATCATTGCTTTTTCAAAATCAACTGGATTGACCTCTTTGACACGCGTTACATAATAGTTACCCCAAGAAGAATCTTTTGCCCATTTTAAACCATCAATGTTAAGAGATTCTTTTGGATTCAGTACTTTTGTTTCTAGACCAATGGCGCCTGTGATTGGCTTAAAAACAGAACCGGGTGCGTATACTTGTGTAAACCGATTTGTCATCGGCTTTTTCGGATCATTATTCCAAGCATCTCGTTCTGCTTTTGCTGACTCTCTTATCATAGCGTTTGGATTGTATGATGGACTACTTACAAGAGCTAATGTTTCTCCTGTTTGTGGATGCACT
Organism: Bacillus sp. EA-CB0995; assembly: GCF_055814245.1. Classification (NCBI taxonomy): domain Bacteria; kingdom Bacillati; phylum Bacillota; class Bacilli; order Caryophanales; family Bacillaceae; genus Bacillus; species Bacillus sp. EA-CB0995. Next base: position 2,887,735 of record NZ_CP169269.1, read on the forward strand.
GCTGCACTTGAGCCCGCTTCGCCCTTCATTTCTGCATAAATTTTTTGTTGTAAATCTCCATCGATCGTTAGTGTAATATTTTCGCCATCTTTCGCTTCTTTTTTGGCAAGTTCTTTTAATTCTTTTCCTTTCGCATCTGCAATATAAACACGTCCGCCTTTTTCACCGCGAAGTTTATCTTCAAAAACACTTTCCAGACCTGTTCTTCCAATAGGATCATCGGCTTTATATCCTTTATCCGCTAATTTCTTTAAATCCTCTGCATTCACTTTCCCCATATAGCCAGTTAAATGTGCCGCGGCTTCTCCTAAAGGATATGTACGAACATTCACTGTACGTATCGCTACACCAGGCATAGATATGTAATCATTTTCATTTGCATCCTCTGGTAAAATAGAAAGTGGAACATAGTAGCCTGGTTGTACCCATTTTGCTGTTAATTTCTTTTCGATATCTTCAACCGGCATATGTAATAATTTTGCTAATGTTTCTTTTGTTTGCTGTGCTGATTCACCTAATTTTCCAGGTACAACTCCAACTTCTGAAGCTTTCCCATTTGTTGCTAATCCGCTTCCATTCCTGTCATAAATTTCACCGCGCTTTGGCGAAAATGATTGAACAAGTACTTTATCATCTTGTTTCATAGTTGGAAAAATAAATGATGGATTCCAATCAACTTTCCAGACATCCTTATCTCCATCCTTTTCTTTCACAAGCTTTGCATCATTTTCAAACGTAATCTTCCCGCCGATTGTATCCATGCTTACTTTAAAAGGTACATTCGCATTGTTTTTCTCATCTTTTTTGTCTTCTTTTTTCGTTACTGCTTCTACTTTTAAATTTTTCACCGCAATTCCTGTATAAACGTTTTCATATTTCTTTACAAAATCTTCTTTTGTAATCGACTGCTTTGCCTCTTTCGATAACTGTTCATACATTTCATCAAACTTTTGCTCATTCCATGCTTTTACATATGTATCCATCGCTTGCTCTGGCTTCTCTTCTTTTCCGCAACCTACTATGAATAGCATTGAAAAAATAAAAAGCATTCCCCATATCTTTTTCACATTTTCCCCTCCTTTATATTTCGATACTATCATACTATAAAAATCCAATTTTATAAAATTCACCCAATAAAAAACCGACGCAATATGCGTCGTTCTTTATATTATCATTATAACATTCAGAAAATTTTTATATAAGGATTTGTTTTTATTTTTCGTTTTCTTAGTATAAAAACAAAAAGGAGAGGATACAAAATTGTGGAGTGTACTTAGAAAAGACAACAACAAAAGAAGATTGGTATGTAATACACCAATCTTCTCTCCCACTTTATTTTCATTTACCATACACATGATAAGCATACGTATATGGATTTTTCTCATCTGTCACGCCTTGTTCTACAGATATTTCTTTCCACTCATCGTAATTAATTTCTGGAAAGAATGTGTCACCTTCAAATACTTCTTCAATTTTCGTAATATATAAGCGATCTGCAAATGGAAGAACTTCTTTAAAAATCTCTGCTCCGCCAATGACAAAGATTTCTTCATTCATTTGCTCGTCCATTTTCTGTACATCATCAATAGAATGGATAACTTCACAGCCTTCCATTTCATAATTTTTGTTACGAGTTAAAATAATGTTCGTTCTGCCGGGTAAAGGTCTTCCAATTGATTCAAACGTTTTTCTTCCCATAATAATCGGATGGCCCATCGTTACTTTTTTAAAGTATGCCAAATCTGCCGGAAGATGCCAAGGTAATTGGTTATCTTTACCGATTAGACGATTTTTATCCATTGCTACAAGTAATGAAATCATATATATCCTCCTATCTTCGCTTACACAGCTACCGGTGCTTTAATTGCTGGATGTGGATCGTATCCTTCTAACATAAGGTCGTTCATTTCAAAATCAAAAATAGATTTCACATCTGGGTTTAGCTTTAACGTTGGGAATGAACGTGGTTCACGTGCTAATTGTTTTTCTACTTGTTCAAAGTGATTTGTATAAATATGTGCATCACCAATTGTATGAACAAACTCACCCACTTCTAATCCACACTCATGCGCAATTAAATGTGTTAATAAAGAATAACTAGCTATATTAAACGGAATACCTAGGAAAATATCACCGCTGCGTTGATATAGCTGACAAGATAATTTCCCATCAGCCACATAAAATTGGAATAATGTATGACAAGGTGGTAGTGCCATACTTGGTACATCTTCCGGATTCCATGCAGACACGATTAAACGACGGGAATCTGGGTTTTTCTTAATCATGTCAATTACATCTTGCAATTGATCAAGCGTCTCTCCAGCAGTGGTTTTCCATGCACGCCACTGTTTCCCGTACACATCTCCTAAATTACCGTAACGCTTCGCAAATTCATCATCTTCTAACACCTTTGTTTTAAACAATTCCATTTGCTCTTCGTATTGCTTATTAAAGTCTTCATCTTGCTGTGAACGCAGTCCAAAATCTGTCATATCTGGACCTGTATACGCATCGCTCTCAACCCAATTTTTAAACGCCCATTCATTCCAAATATTATTATTATGCTGCAACAAGTAACGAATGTTTGTGTCACCTTTCATAAACCAAAGAAGTTCGCTCGCTACTAAACGAAACGGCACACGTTTTGTCGTAAGTAACGGAAAACCTTGACTTAAATCAAAGCGCATTTGATACCCAAATACAGATACTGTCCCTGTACCAGTGCGATCTTCTTTTCTCGTACCGTTTTCCATAACGTGACGGCACATATTTAAATATTCATACTCTGCGTGTTTCATCAAGTAACCTTCTTTCACAATTGCTTTATGTAACATTATTTTTTCCTATATGGAGTTTATCATATATGCATTTGAATTTCACACAGCCTTTTTAGTAAAAAACTCTTTCATACAGAATACACGTACAGAACTCCGTATTAAAAAATTTTTTCATCTTCAAAATCTGACATACTTTTGTCAAAATTCCCCATAAAAAGAAAAAGGGTTTTTCTATCCTTTTCAAGAAACTATTGTGCGGAAGTAAATAATATATGAATGGAGGTTTTACTATGCAAAAACTTGAAATGCCTCTTACAAGTAAATTACATACGGCAATCAAAAACATGATGAAGGATTTAAACGTTCCTGGAGCTGCGGTTGCTATCGTAAAAAATGGAGAAGTAGTATTCTCAGAAGGTTATGGGTACCGTGATACAAAAAATAAAAAAGCAGTTACATCAAAAACATTATTTGCAATTGGTTCATCGACAAAAGCATTCGGTACACTTTCTTTAAGCTTACTCGCACAGCAGCAAAAGTTCAATTGGGATACACCTGTACAAACTTATCTTCCAACTTTTTCACTTCTTGATCCGCTAGCAAGCGCGCAAACAACAGCTCGCGATTTAGCATCTCATCGCACCGGCGTAAGCCGCCATGATTTACTATGGTACGCAGCCTCTTTAAATAGAAAAGATATTGCCGAAAACGTTCGGCACTTAGAACTAGATGCACCATTCCGCTCGGCATTTTTATATAACAACTTAATGTATGCCACGATTAGTTATATTGCTGAAAACATTACAAATCAAACATGGGAACAATATGTAACAGAACATATTTTAGACCCGCTTCAGATGGAACGTACGAACTTCTCAGTTACCACTTCACAAAAATCAGATGATCACGCACTTCCTTACATCGAGAAAGATGGGAACATAACAGAAGTACCTTTCTGCAAAATTGATACAATTGGTGCTGCTGGATGTATGAACTCTAATATAGAAGATATGGCAAAATGGGTATTACTTCATTTAAATAAAGGAAAAGTTGGTGAACATGAACTTATCATGCCGGACATGCTCCAACAAATGTATACACCGCATATCCCAATTCCAGATGAACCAATATTCGCTGTGCCAGAAACTCCATTAAACAGTTACGGTCTCGGCTGGTTTATTAGCGCCTATCGCGGACATAAAGAAATCCATCATGGCGGGAATATCGATGGATTCTCGGCACTTGTATCCTTTATGCCAGAACATAATATTGGGCTTGTCGTGTTAACGAATTCCGGTAAAACGTTACTTCCTTCTTACCTTGCACATCAAATTTATGATGAATTGCTTGGATTAGAACCAATTGATTGGCATAAACGTGCTGTAGAAGACACAGCGAAGTTTAATGAAATAATGAAAGAAATGAACAAACCGCTACCACAAGTAAAGGAAACTATTCTTTCGCATCCATTAAAAGATTATATCGGAACGTTTGAACATCCTGCTTACGGCACAATAGAAATACACAAACGAAATGAAACTTTATACTTAAAATTTGCCTCATTTGATATTGAAATGAACCATCATCACTATGATATGTTCAGTACAAAATGGAATGTTTTCCAAATGGAAATGAACATATTAGTTTCTTATGAGATGAATACATCAGGTGAACTAAACGAGCTTAAACTGCATCTACCAGCAACGTTAAGCACAAAGCCGATTCTGTTTACGAAAACTGAAAAATAGAATTTCCACTAGTAAGGTTTATTTCCAAAATAAAGAGCGCTGATTTTTGTTTTTACTGAAAGGTAAGAAAAGTGAAAGTTAGATAGTATTATTACACGATGACCTATGTTGTTTAACAATTATAGAGAAAAGGAAGAGGAGTGGGAAATCCACTCCTTTTATCACGACATGTTTTTGTTGTTGGCTCTGTGGCAGGACCCCATGCCCATCAAGCTAAAATTTTATAGTACCTCCTAGAACAAAATTTTGTACTAACTTGTAACAAAAAAGCTCATTTTTTCGTTTTGGGGTATTTGCTTTTCTTAACTTGATGGTGATGTGACGCTACCTCATTATGCAAAAGATAAAAATTGGAAGCCAATAGATGAAAAATAATAATTCCTTATTCAACTAACGCATGCATTAGTTGAACAACCTAAGGCTGCTTCGGTAGCCATTTTTTTGTACCAACTGGCAGTTTAGTTTTCAATATGTGAAAAGGGATTTCTAAGTGATGAATTGAATATATATTTATTGTTTACTAATTTTTAGGAGATAAGCTTTACTGTATTGCTGTATATCAAGTTCTTAATGAAGATAAACTAGGAGCTTCGCACGGTTCTATAATAACTTATAGTGATGCTGTGACGGGATTTCCTGTTAGTGAGATAGGGTATTTTTTAATTTATTTATTATAGTAACGTACTCGAAGAGGTTGATATGGTGACATATCAACGAACTGAGGTGGTACCACGAAATTGCAACTCTCGTCCTCAAGAATTATTTCTTTTGGGTGAAAGTTTTTTTATTATATAAGTTTCATTCTGTCATAATTGAAAGTTTTCGAGAGGAGAAATTATATGCATCCTATTTTATTAGATGTTCCGTTACAAATAGAAACAGATAGACTAATTCTTCGAGCACCACTTCAAGCTGGTGACGGGAATGTAGTATACCAAGCTATTAAGGATTCAATTAATGAGTTAAAACAATGGTTGCTTTTATACCAGTCAATTCCTACTGTTGAAGAAACGGAAATTATTCTGAGAAATGCCCATATAGATTTTTTGAAAAGAGAAAGCTTTCGCTATCTTATCTATCATAAGGGTACTAATGATTTTATTGGAACTGCTAGCCTTCACGGAATTAATTGGAAGATTTCTAAATGTGAAATTGGATACTGGATTAACACGCAATTTAGTGGCAATGGATATATGACAGAAGCAGTAAGTGAGTTAACAAACCTTGGATTTCAGTTACTCAAATTTAGAAGGATTGAAATACGATGTGAATCTAATAACACTAAAAGTCGTACGATCCCTGAAAAACTAGGTTTTGAGCTTGAAGGGATATTACGTAATGAAGATCTTTCAGCTGACGGTAAAAAACTAACTGATACCTGCATCTATGCAAAAGTAAATTAGATTAAAATTTTAAAATTCCTTGTACAACTAAAGCATGCGATAGTTGTACAACATATCTTAAAGTCGGTTTCCAAATTTGGAAGGCGGCTTTTTTGATTTTTTATAACGAACGTTTTCATAACTTTTAAGGGGGCACACGGCCCAAAAAAGAAAATTGTACGTTATTGGTTAGTTTGATCAAAAAATAAAATCCTGCATTCACAATACATACAGGATTTTTATTAATCTTGTTACAACTTGTGCTGCTAATTTAAAAGTACTTGAATCATTGTTTCAGATATTCAATTTACATCTCCATATTCGGCGCATATGCAACTTCTAATATGTAACCGTTCAGATCATAAAAATCAACTGTATAATATCCTTCTGAATACTCTTTCATTTCTATTAATCCGCGAATGATTGTGGCACGAACATTATGTAAGAAATGTGCTACTTCATCAACTACAGACCGATTCATTGCCTGATAACAAATATGCCTTGGACCTAACGTTCGCACAAGTTCCGCACCAATCTCTTTAAAATATATTTCTGTTTTCTCTGTACTAAAAGCTGTTTCATTGAGTTGTTTCCAGCCAATAATAGAAAAAAATTGACGATAAAATTCAATAGATTCCTCTAAGTTTGCGACCCAAAATTCGATATGGTGAATACCTGGTTCAAACGTTTTCTCCGACATACTCCCCTTGCTCCCTTTCCTACCAACCTTCTACTTCGAATGTACGACAGTTACAATCTCTTTTGGCACATTCACAATGTAATTCGGAGATTCATCCTGTACCGTTTCTATTACATCGTAGCCCCAGCTTACCCAAATGACTTCTACGCCAATTTTTTTGCAAGATACAATATCTCGCAGCTCATCTCCAACATAAATCACATCGGAATTTTGTAGTTTATTTGCTTTTAAAAATTTCTTTATCACTTTATCTTTTCCAAAAATATTATTAGAACAAAAAACATCATGAATAAAATCAATTTCATTATGACGTAAAAATTCCCGAATATGCTCCTCAGCGTTCGAGGATACAATGACAATTTCAAAGCCGCTCTCTTTCAACGTCTGCAAAACATCTCTTATTCCATCGAACAAAGTAAGATTTGAGATCGATGGTTGATATAATTTATAAAACTCTAATGCTATCATAGGGATTTTATACAGAGGCACGTGAAGCAATTTACACCTCTCAGGAATTGATAACTTCCGCAATGCTTCAACATCCTCTTCTCTTACCTGTTTAAAACGGTGTTTCTCTGCTATTTCATTGAAAATAGGAATAAAGATATCTTTAGAATCCACTAACGTACCATCAAAATCAAAAATAATATATTTATTCATTACGAATGCTCCTTGTTATCGTTACTTTGATATTCTTTATATTTATGAATTCTCTTTCAAATTGATATTACCTTTTATTTACTTTCTCTTTATCTACAAAAAAAGAACAAGGTATATATCCTTGTTCTTTTTTCCTATGAAAGCCATTGCGGCGGTGTATTCGTATTCCAATAAATATCACCAAGCTCGTGATGTGCTATAAAATCATCTTCATAACGATGATAATGAAAATTAAAATAATAACCATCTTGCGGCGGATGATCTCGTCTTACGTGAAACCGCAGTAAGTCATCCCCTGTTTTTGTATCATAAACATGAAAAATCTTTTCATGTTGCCCACCAGCTGGCTTTTGTGAAATTGCTAAAGACTGTAATGAATCTTTTGGTGTATCGTTTGCAAGTTCTGCAATTGCTTCTTCTATTTTCGGCAATACAACACCTTTAAACTCATCTTCAATTACTGGCCCAATTTTCGATCCAAATTTCTCCATTGATTGCCGCTCTGCTTCATCCATCGCATAAGAGAGAAATGCTTCCGAGCTTATCTCATTTTGTTTTTCATCCAATGTATACGGCGTTCGCTCTAGGTTTTGCTGTTTTGTAGGCTTGTCCGTTTTTGCATTATCAAGCAGTGCAGAAGGAGGTGTTACTAATCCAAATGTAAATACAGTAATTAACGCGACGAGTGTCTTTTTCATCCAATTTGGCATTTTGCATCCCTCCCTTTCTTTGCTCCTGTTTTTATCCCGCATTAACGGGCAGTAGGCCCCCACTTCAAGATTCAAAGAGAAACGAGGAAGATAGGTGGGGGGATAACTGCCCGTAAAAGCTCGATTGGTTCAACTAACCATCAGTTGGGGATGAAAAACCCCCACTGATGGAAGTTTCACTTTATAACTGTTTCTCTCATTATACAAAATGATGCCAATTTTTGCACTTTATAAATGTATTAACGTTAATATTATTTGTAATGATTTGAATATGGAATAGTAAGATTTCATACAATAAGTATTATTCTTTGATTTTACTAGGAGGTTTTCCTTTTGAATCTTGATCTTCTCTTTTCAGCAATAAGCATTTGTGTTCTCATCTATTTTATGTATGTGTCGATTACCGATTAAAAAAAGAGCTACACAGCTCTTTTTTGTTAATGATAAAATGACACTAATTTAGCTCTTACCAACATTTATCCCCCACCTAGCTTCTTTGATTGCTCATAGTCTTGAGGAGGAAGTCTTACTGCCCTTTTGTGTGGAATAAATAAAATCCACACTGTTATTATGATCGCAACTCCTGCACAAATTCCAGCAACCATGACGTAAAATTGCGCTAGTGTAACAATTCCATACACAAATAAAGCTGGCAAAAATAAATATCCCTTCGCTCTCTGTGAAAGCCATAGTTTTTTCCCTTCTGAACAATATAACTGTAAGAATAATTTTCCAGAGAAAACTTTCCATATATCACTTGAATAACGAAATATTGCAAATAACGCAAACAAAATAACGATTGCAGCAATCCACCATGGTGTAAGCCAAATCGAACTTGCACTAACAAGAATGATACGAATGTAAAAACCACCAGCATCACCCGAACGAAAATATTCCTTTAAAAAGCTTCAATGATTCTAGAATCATTGCTATTTCCTATTAATATACGTTTAGAACGCGGAAATAACCACGGCTTCGCTGCGTTTGTAGGTTTTTGCACTTGGCCTCCCAGTGTCATAATTTGCTTTGTCCATCTCATTTCTTCTCCTTTTTCTCTTTCAATTTCTTTAAAGAAGAAGCGATGGTAGTGCAGTTTTTCCTTTACTAAGAAAAAACTTATGATAAAGAGAAGTAAAAAGAAAAAAACGTATAAAAAGACTGTTGTAATACGTATCTACACGTTATACCTATATATACAATCCCTACAAAAAAGAGAATATTTTTTATAATCATCACTTGCCACTGCTTATGGAATCGAACATCAATATAACGTTGCAGCAGGACAAGTGTGAAACGAGAACAAATCAAAAATACAAAACAGAAAAAAGCTTGTACGCCAGTTCCCTTTAAGCTTTTCAAAAAGATTGGTAGAAACAGTATGGTTATAAGTGCACTCGTGAAACAAATACGGAAAAAAGAGTAGATCATACCATATTTCATCATTTGTTTTATATGATTTGGAAATTGAATTAAAAACAAACTATCTGCTTGTTCTAAAAATGAGCGTACACTTCTTGAAAATGTCGCTACATAAAACACAAGAAATCCGGCAGACCAATATAATACATCTTCAGATGTCGGTCCATTCTTCCAAAGTGAAGCATAATATATCCAGCTAAATACAAGTGCTGGAACAATTAAGTATAATGCGATGGTCCAATCGACAACAGAGCGTACTGCTTTCCACTTTCGTTTTACCTCATGAAACAACCTTTTATAAAATAGTTTTCTAATCATGTTGTTCCCGCCTTACAATCACATCAAAACAATCTAACAATGTGCCTTCTGGCATGTTAGCAAGCGTTTGAATACTATGTAAATCTCCATTTGCAAATAAAGTTCCTTCTGAAATTAATAAGAAACGCTCACATATTCTTTCTGCTGTATCTAGCACATGTGTGCACAGTAAAATACCCGCACCACGTTCCTTTTCTTTATACAAAAAATTGAGAAAATCACGAGTTGCTGTCGGATCCAAACCAATAAACGGCTCATCAATAATATAAAAGTCTGGCTCTGTTAAAAAAGCTAAAATAAGCATCGACTTTTGTTTCATTCCTTTTGAAAATTTCGATAGATACTCATGTTTATGCTTGTCCATACGAAACGTACGTAACAACTCTTCTGCCTGTACTTCCCAGCTTCCTATTTCAACATCCTTGGCAGCCATCAATAATTCAATATGTTCCCATAATGTTAAGTAATCATAATACGTCGGATGTTCAGGTACATATGCATACGGATTCTTTTTATCTCCAAACGAAATTTCCCCTTCCATATGTGCTAATAATCCAAGAATCGATTTTATTGTTGTACTCTTCCCTGCACCGTTTGCACCAATTAAAGCAACAAGCTCACCTTTTTCAATTGAAAAAGCAATATTATGTATCGTTTGCTCTCCAGCTTCGTATCCAGCCGATTTTATATTAACCTGCAGCAAAAATATCCCTCTCTCTATATGAAATTACAAAAAATTCCTATGAAAATAATAACATATTTTTCAATAAAAATACTTTTTAAGCTTAAACGTAGCAAAGATGCAGTTCATCCCGCATTAACGGGCAGTAAGATCCCCACCTCAAGATTCAGAGAAAAGCGAAGAAGATCGGTGGAGAATAACTGCCCGTAAAAGCCCGATTGGTTCAACTAACCATCAGTTGGGGATGAAGCCCCCTGATGGAAGTTTCACTTTATTTGCAGGAAAACAATACTGATAGTAGAATATTTTATATTTTGAGTTCAAAATATTTTTTTGTTATTCAACCTAAAACATTTCTAGCAAATAAAGAGAAAGGACATATACTATGACAAATAAACGAAGCATCGAAGCTATTTTCATCGACCGTGACGGTACAATCGGCGGCGATACGACGATTCATTATCCTGGAGAATTTCAGTTATTTTCATTTACTAAGGTGACTCTAGATAAGCTAAAAGAACAAAATATACAATTATTTTCTTTTACAAACCAACCTGGTATAGCTGATGGCAAGGCAACAAAGGAAGACTTTATTGAGGAATTAACAGCATTCGGTTTTGACGACATATACCTTTGTCCACACAGGCATAATGATGGTTGCCTATGTCGTAAACCGGAAACAGGAATGCTTCTTCAAGCGGCGAAAAAACATCATCTTGACTTAACAAAATGTGTTATAATCGGCGATCGCTGGAGTGATATCGTTGCAGGTATAAAAGTCGGCGCAACAACAATTTTAGTACAAACAGGTGCTGGATACGACGCCCTGCATACATATCGTCATAAATGGGCGAGCATGGAAGCTAATTATATTGCAGAAAATTTAGAGGACGCTGTTTCTTGGCTCTTTACACATCCTATATCAAAATAAAAACAGCAATGCCATTTAAAACGGCATTGCTGTTTAAATACTCTATTCGCCCTTGCATACCTCAACGATGAAAATACTAAAACGATTTCTCTATGAAATGCTTGTCCCTACATATTCATATGTTATGAGACTGCATCGTCCTATGCTTGGTTATGTATCACTAGTCATATATGGATTTTTACAAATTTAATTCATAATGAAAATAACGACTATCTCTTATATAACCGTTCTCTACATATAAACGCTGCGCTGTTACATTATCAACCTCAGTTTGAAGTTTTAGCCCTTTTGCGTCTGTCTCCAATGCAAATTGCTCCGCTGCTTTTAGCAGTTCTTTCCCTATTCCAGCTCCTCTCACATCTTTTTGCACAAATAAATCATTTAAAATCCACAACTCTTTCATAGAAATGGAAGAAAAAGAAGGATATAGCTGCGTAAACCCTACGTACTTCCCATCTTCTACTGCTACAAAAATAATTGATTCTTTTTGCTCTAAACGTTCACGTAAAAATTGTTCTGCTTCTTCTATATTAGAATCTTGTCTATAAAACATACGATACTCATTAAATAATGGTGCTACTCCTTGTAAGTCTTCCATAGATGCTTGATATATTTTCACTTCTCTTCGCTTCCTTTCCAATAGTTCTTCATTAAATCCGTTGCCCAGTTCGGTTGTTTAATTTCTTCCCTTGGCAAAAACTCTTTCATAACTGGCTTCATATCTAAAATAGGGGTACCATCAATCGCATCTAACCCTTGTACAACTAATCGTTTTCCTTCTCTTCGTACTACTTTTACAATCGTAGCACCTAATTTATTCGGACGATTTTTCCCCCGCTGTGCAAAAATACCGATTTTCGGATACTGTTCATTATTACGAGGATGTCTTGCCGTATACTGAATGTTAGCATCTGTCACTCTATCAAAATAAAAAATAACTTCAATATGTGAAAATTGTTCAATCCCTTGTAAACTTTCTTCTGTATACGGCTCTATTAATTCAATAATAGATTCTATTTCGCCCCACAAATCATCTTCTATATTGATTCGTTCATTATGTACAAAAGCGATCGGTTGTAACGAAAACATCGTATCCCCCTTTTTGTAACCACTTACATTATAATATATTTTCTGAATACTTTCCATGAATAATACGTCAGTTTACATAATAATATTATGTAAAAAAGAAGAGAAAGCACTTAACTCTCTCTTCTTTCTGAATATTATACAAGACCTGTTAAACTATACGTGCCAATTACAACAAATACCGCAACAGTTTTAATAATTGTAAGTGCAAAAATATCACGATACGATTGTTTATGCGTTAATCCCGTTACTGCAAGTAATGTAATAACAGCCCCATTATGCGGTAATGTATCCATTCCTCCTGATGCCATCGCAATAATGCGATGCATAACTTCTAATGGAATATCAAATTGCTCTGCAGCTGCAATATATTTATCAGACATTGCACTTAATGCAATTCCCATTCCCCCAGAAGCCGATCCTGTTATACCTGCAAGCACATTTGTCGTAACCGCTCCATTAACAAGCGGATTCGTAAAAGTTGTTGAAATACTATCACGAATTACCCCAAATCCTGGGAGCGCTGCAATTACGCCACCAAATCCGTACTCTGCACCTGTATTCATTGCCGCTAGTAATGCTCCGCCAATACTTGCATTTAACCCAGTTTGAAAATCTACAAATACACGCTTCCAATTTAAAAGAATTGTTGTTACAATGCCAATTACAAGTGCTAATTCTACTGACCACACCCCAAGTACTCCAGACAGTTCTACTTTCCCAAAACTTTTTAAACCAATAGATGCAAAATCAAAACCATCTGGATACCATTTTGGAATAGCAATTGTAAAAAATTTGTTCATCACACCTACTAAAATAAGAGGAACGAAAGCAAGCACTTGACGAAGTGGTGTAATATCAACCGTTTGGATTGACGGTCTTACGTTTTGTTCCGCTTCGATGGATGCTGCCATTTCAGCATTTCCATCTTTAAATCTATAATACCCTTCGCCTTGCGCTTCTGCTTTACGACGGCGTCTTTCCAAATACACCATACCGACTATGAAAACAAAAATAGCTCCTGTAATTCCTAAGAAAGGACCGGCATAAATATCTGTCTTGAAAAAGGTTGTCGGAATAACATTTTGAATTTGCGGTGTTCCTGGAAGTGCATCCATTGTAAAGGTAAGAACCCCAAGCGCAATTGTACCAGGAATCAAACGTTTAGGAATATTTGCCTCACGAAACAAATTATCTGCAAACGGAAATATAGCAAATGCCACAACAAATACACTGACACCACTATATGTTAAAATAGCTCCCATTAATACAATTGCAAGTATAGTCCGTTTCACACCAACAATTTGGATAATTGTCTTTGCGATAGATTCTGCGATTCCTGACATTTCAACTACTTTTCCGAAAATCGCTCCTAGTAAAAATACAGGGAAATATAATTTAATAAAGCCAACCATTTTCTCCATAAAAATATTTGAGAAAAAGGTAATACATAAGTCGGCTCTGTTAACAAAACTGCAAACAGAGCACAAATCGGAGCAAATAAAATGACAGAAAATCCGCGATATGCTACAAACATTAGCATACTAAGTGCTAATAAAATAATTACTAATTCCATACGTTCCTCCTTTGTAATTTCCAAGGAAATTTTTATAGAATTTTCAGTTTATTTAACATAAATTGATTTTATCCCGCATTAACGGACAGTAAGACCCCCACTGATGGAAGTTTCACTTTATTCTTACACAATTTCTTCGCGATCTACAAAGTTATAATCGTAGCAAATTCGATATAATTCAATCACTTCTTCATACGAAGGAATACGAGGATTGTTACTTGGACTCCCACTTGCAAGCGCATCCTTCGCCATCTTTGCTATAACCAGTTCAAATTCATCCTTATGTATTCCATACTCATTCATATTTGGAATACGTAAATCTGTACAAAGATGCTTTATTTCATTGACAGTAATATTTGCAAACTCTCCATTTGATAACGCTTTCAAATCAGGTCTGATCTTACGCCCAATATCAGAAAGACGTTTCACTGTATAATCTTTCGTAAACTCTAATACCGCTGGAAGGAGCATCGCATTTGATAGACCATGAGGAACATGAAACATTGCCCCGATAGGACGGGACATTCCATGAACTAGTGTTACAGACGCATTTGTAAAAGCAATTCCCGCTTCCATTGAGGCAAGCATCATCTGCTCTCTAGCTTCTACATTTTGGCCATCTTCATAAGCAATACGGAGATATTTCATAATCTTTTCAATTGCTGAAAGTGCAAATATATCAGTAAGAGGTTGTGACAATCGAGAAATATATGCCTCTATCGCATGACATAACGCATCTATTCCTGTTGCAGCTGTTACATGAGATGGAGTAGACATCGTTAATAATGGGTCCACAATAGCTACTTGAGGTATAAAACTTGGGTGCTTAATCATCATTTTTACATCTGTGCTTGTATTTGTAATAACAGTTGCACTCGTAACTTCAGATCCTGTTCCAGCAGTCGTTGGAATAACAATAAGAGATAGAGGTACCTTTGTTATCGGATATTGATTACCAGCGTATTCCCCAATGTTCCCTCCGTTTGTTGCGATAACAGCAACGGTCTTTGCAACATCAATACAACTTCCTCCGCCAAGTCCTATAACAAGATCGCATTCATTCTTTTTACAAACAGATAATGCTTTTACTACATGCTCATCTGTCGGCTCAGTATTCACATCAATAAAAGTCACAACTTCTATTTTTTGTGATGCTAACATTTTCTTACACCTTTCTACATAACCAAGCTCATTCATAATAGAATCGCTTATTATTAATGCTTTCTTACCATACTGAATAGCTCTTTCTCCTAGTTTTTCTAATGCATTTGTTCCATATAAGACTGTCTCAGGCACTCGAAATTCTGAAACTCCTTGCAAATATACCCCCTCCTTCTTTTTTCATCCCTAAACTAGCTATGCTAGAAAAAACAATTTACATAACAAACTACCTTTACAATTCCACTTCGCAACTAAAATCCCTCTTTTAAACCCCAAATATAGTCATTTTTTTACAACATCTCTATACAAAAAAAGACAAGGTGACGACCTTGTCTTTCCAAACAAATCTAATCAATCTATTACTGTTCTAACACATAATGAAACCTCTTTATATGTTCTACATCTTCAATAATATGAGTAGCTCCCGCTGCCACTAATTCTTCTTTACTACCATATCCATACATTACTCCGATAGAATCAATTCCAACTTGCTGCGCTCCAATTATATCGTGCTCTCGATCGCCTACCATAACCACATGTTCTTTCTTTAAATCATGATATGTATGTAAAATATGCTGAATAATGTCCGTTTTTGCAATACGCGTACCATCTAAATTACTACCGACAATCTCTTCAAAATAATGTGCAAGTTGAAAGTGCTCTAAAATTTGTTTTGCAAATATAGTTGGCTTAGACGTTGCCACAAATAAACGCTTCCTTGCATTCTTTAAATCTTTTAAAACACTAGGAATATGCTCATATATTTGATTCTCAAACATTCCTTTATCTTGAAAATATTCACGATAATACGTTACTGCTTCTGCTACTTGTTTTTCATTCATTCTATATATGCTAGCAAACGAATGTTGAATTGGCGGGCCGATAAAAGATAGTAATTTTTTATCATCTTTCTCATCTGTCCCCATTTTTCTTAACGCATATGTGACCGAGTTTACAATACCTTCTTTTGGATCTGTTAATGTGCCATCTAAGTCGAATAAAAAAGTTGTATACATTTATTCCCCTCCGCTCGGTTACTGTAATATATTTTCATCCCCATTCCCTTACCATCCTAGCCACAATCTTCACTATTTTACAAAACAATTATTCAAATGTAAATATTCTGTTAACAAACCACCCACAAGCCGCCATCTAACAAAAAATCAAGATGTACAAAACCCTTCTCATCATGTATGATTAGATTTATTTTCCAATTTGTAATAGATGGTGAATACATATGACAACAAAATTAATTTTCATAGTAGTTTTTACAGTTATCATTCATGCAGTAGAAACAAGTTCTTATAGTATCCGCCTTGCAGGCATTCGCTTAAAAAAGATTGCTGTTTCCTTATCTGTAGTTGGAATCGTGTTACTTGTTGCGAGAACATCTAACTTACTGCAAGCTTTTTTGCTTGGCGGTATCGTCGATCAAGCAAAGCAAGACGCTTCTATCAATTTAGAAGGAACTATTCGTCTTATTTTATTAGCCGCTTCCATCGGTACATTACTAGCCATCTTTTTGTATCCGACTCTGACAAAACTATTTAGCTATGTGATTAAAAACTTTGAAACAGACGGTTCTTTCATTCGCATGATGAAAACAAATAACATTCAAAAACTAAAATACACAAAAAAATATGTCCGTTTTCCAAAATTGGAAATGATTCATCGGATGCGAGTTGGCGGTATCCCAAAGCGAATTATGCTCATTAATATGTTTGCTACTGCTATTTATACAGCAGGTGTTCTTTCTGCTTTATACGCCTCTTTTTAAATCCAGCCTACGCAACGAATGCAAGTACGGCTTCTGGTCTCGTTAACGGATTTGCAACAATCTTATTAACTGTACTATTAGACCCACGGATCGCTCTATTAACCGAACGAGCGATCCAAAAAGAGAACGGAGCAGAAACAATGGGAAAAATGTATGGATGGCTCATGATTTCCAGGTTTTTAGGAACATTACTTGCCCAAGTACTTTTTGTACCAGGTGCCCATTGGATATTGTGGATTATTTCAGTTACGAATTGAAAATAAAGCTGTAAAAAAGGTTCTTCTTAATTATGCAGAAGAACCTTTTGTTTTTTAATAATTACGCAACATATCACTTACTCTTACAAGACTATATCCCTGATTTTTCAGTTGTGAAATAATAATATCAGATGCTTCTTCTGTCGGAATTCCATTAAGATGAAATAACACAATATCCTGTTCTTTAATACTTCCCATAATTCGGCTGACAATTGTCTCAACCGACGGTTCTTTCCAGTCTATTGTGTCTAAACTCCAATAAACTGTGTAAGGATATTCTACTTTGCTAGCAGCTTCTAAAACATCTTTATTCCAATATCCATAAGGAGGTCGAAACAGGGAAATTCCTTTTTGTCCAAGTATAGTTTCAAAACATTTTTTTGTTTTTGCTAACTCACTCATAATCATAGGAATGGATAGTTTAGTTAAATCTGGATGACTATAAGAATGATTCCCTATTTCATGTCCATCTACAAGGATACGTTTAGCTAATTCCGGGAATTTTTCAACCCAGATGCCTGTTAAAAACATAGTTGTTTGGATTCCATGTTTTTTTAAAACATCTAAAATTTTTTCTGTTTCCTCAGCACTGTCACCTGCATCATATGTGAGTGAGACCATTTTTTCATTTCGAAGCCCCTTCGAAATAAGCACCGAAGAAGTGAACTTGGCTATTGCTGTTTGACTGTCTATCTTCAATAGTTGCCCTGCATAAATCAAGTCTGAGTACAATTTATTATCCTCTTTTAATTGTTGAACTGGAATCTCAAACTTTTTGGAGATACTTCCTAGTGTTTCTCCATGACAAATCGTATACAAGTTAAACTGATCTGAGGAAATAGAGGATTTTTCGTTCTTCTGAAATGGAAGTTTTCTTATTTTTAATAAAAATCCTGCATCAATAGCATCAGAAGTCAGTTCATTGAGTAATTTGAGACTCTCTATTCCAATATCAAATTCCTTGGATATACTAAATAAAGTATCACCATTACGTATGATATAAATTTCAAATCCATCCTTCTGAAAGGTTTTTCTTTTTCCTTTACTAACTGGTAAGATTTCTTTTTCCCTTCAAACAAGCCCTGCCGAGTTAAGATATCAATCATATACTCAGCTCTCTTTTGATAGGAGTGATTTTTAACTGCATCCATTCCATTTTTCTTTACTATTCTTCCTTTTTCTGGGTTAGCTAAATATTCCTTGACAATGTTGATTGTTTCTTCAGGGGAACGAGATATAAGCAAATCTTTTCCGGGGATAAATAGACGATTTATTTCTGGGGTGTCATTTGTTAATAGAAGACTACCGGATGCGAGAATTTCGTAGGTACGTTGAGTAAGTTGCGTTGGGAGATTTTGCAGGCCTAAAACGATTTCAGCTGAACTATACACTTTATTAGCATTTGAGTAATGAATATATCCCCGAATCCAATCCTCTGGAATATCCACACCTAAAATCGGACCCATTTCATCCCAATAGTTTCCATAAAAATCGATTCTAATGTTTTCTTTCACTAATGGTGTGATTAAATTTTTCATAGATTCATGGCGGTAATGATCAGGAAAATAACTAAGCTTTTTAGGATAAGCATTTGCAACAATCGCCACAGGCGCACGGAATTTCTCGTCTGCTTCCACAGGAAAATGAACACTCTCATGGTATCCAAAATCTAAATGTGCGGCAGGAATTCCCCGTTTTTCGTAATACCCCACCCTGTCTTTGCAAATAGTGAAAACAAAATCTGGTCTCGTTCTTTCGATATACTGCATCGAAAAAATTTCTGTAGATGTAGGATCCTCAGTTGCCCAGTAAACATGAGGAACATTAGCTTTTTCCACACTAGCGCGAATTTTTTCTTGTTTTTTAGGCATGCATTATCCGGCCCCCAGCCCATCGTAATAATTAAATCGGGCTGAAAATCAGAAATCAGTCTATCCAAATTTTGATCATCAAGGAATCCCGAAACTTCCACTACATGGCCTGCATCGCGAAACCCATTTGGTAATCCGTAAATCCACATTGGATGACTTTCTAAAAATAAGATACGCATTTATGTCTCCCTTCAAGAAGTAATTAATTCGTTATAAATAAGGCGTAGTATCCTTCAGCATCTCCGGAATGGTCACAAACTGATAGCCTTGACTAACCAAATTATCGATAAGCACAGGAAGGACCTCTAATGTTCCATCCAGCGGCAGTAGATTGAGTGAATGCTGTAGTACAATTGAACCTGGTGATACATCTCTCATGACAATCGAAATAATTTGCTCCATTGGTAATCCCATCCAATCGAGCGTATCTACCGACCACAGGATTAACTTTAAACTTAAGTCGTCAATGATGTGTAGATCACTATTTGTAAAGAGCCCAAATGGAGGCCGTACGATTTCAGCCTTATACCCTGTAACTGAAGTGATTTCTTCATTTGTCCGTTGTATTTCATTTTTCAACTCAGATGTAGTTAATTCTGGAAACTTCAGATGGCTCCAACTATGATTTCCAAGTGCATGTCCCTCTACAACGATACGTTTTAACATTCCCGGAAACAATCTTATTTGTTTCCCTACAACAAAAAAAGTAGCTCGTACATTCTTTTTAGATAGAATATCTAAAACTTTTGGTGTATATACATCATCAGGACCATCATCAAAAGATAGAGCTACTTGTTTCTTATCTCCTACTCCTTTATGATAAATTGTAGGTTTCAACATCGGAGAAGTATTGGTTATTACATAAACTCTTGAAATCTTCTGATTCTCCCAAACTGTCATTCCTAATTTTTGAGCTACTTCATATAAGGGAACACACATTTGTTCCTCTATTACCATTAAAGGGGTACAGAGGGACCCTTGCTGAAAACTGTTCGTTCCTTTTATAACAAAGCAGCCGTCTGATTGAAAGTTAAATAAGCCAAGAAATAACGTTTTCGTGTAAAAAAACGCGGCATATTTTTTATTATCAAAATCTACAGCTGCACCTGTGTGTTTTAAAAAAAGTGCAGGAACGAGGATACTTCCATTTATGATCCAATAATCTGTTTCTACCGGTTGGCCGTCAACGAAAATTGTCCCATTCTCTACTTTCACATCATCTCTTCCTTCTGAGGTATGAATTTAAATTTTTTCTGTTCAAATGACAATATATCTTTGATTTCTCCATATTAAGATTAAACTTCTGGATAACGGTCAATTACCTCTCTTTGCGGTGAAAGGAGATCACTTACTGTCACAATTTTTAATCCTTTATCCTTTATCGTCTTTAACATCTCAGGCAATGCCTGTACAGAAGATTCTGTCGGATGAATGAGAATGAGGAAACCCTTTTTTACGTTGGTTTTAACTTGATGAACCATTTCTTCCGGAGGCGGCATTTTCCAGTCCTGTGTATCAATTGAGCTCAAAACAGTATACATTCCTTCTTTGATAGCCGTTCTAATTACTCTCTCATCAAACTCACCGGATGGAGGAGTGAAAAGCTTAGGTCTTACTCCAAGTTCCTTATAGATTACTTGATTAGTCTTCTTCAATTCCCATTCAATATATTCTAGTGTCTGGCCTCTCATATCCGGATGTGAATAGGCATGACTTCCAATTTCATGTCCAGCATCCTTAATCTTTCTTGCTAGCTCAGAAAATTTATGAGTCCATTCACCTTGTAGAAAAAAGGTAGCTTTACATTGAGCTTCCTCCATAATATTTAACAAAGTGGGGATATTTTCATTTCTCCACGCTACATTCACCATGATAGAAGCCATTGGTTTGTTAGGATTCCCGAAAAAAATAGGTGCTGGCGGTAAACTTGAAATGAGAACCTTTGGTGCAACCTCCTCATAAACAAGCAATGATTCATCCCATTTTCGATCTTTTATCATGTTATTTAGTGATCTTTCTACATTTATCTTAAGCCCATTATAAGCGGGGATTATCATCTCACCTGAAACGAAGTTGGCGTCCATAGGCTCGCTATCAAACTTTTTCTTCATCTCTATAATTCTGTTATAAAAGTCGGCAAATTGGCTCTCTAAACTCATGTACATTTTCTATTCTCCCATTCAATTCAATAGATCTCCTCGTTATCATATGATTATTTCACGGTTCCCGTACCAGCTTTTTCTACGCATGAACACATCTTCAATTATTTTGCATGCTTGTCCTATACTATATGTTTCTAAAAACATAATATATTTATGAAAAACTTTTAAAGGAGAATAAGAATGCGCATTTTATTCTTAGAAAGCAGTCAAATTTGGACAGCCGGCCTTCCAAAAGGCTTTGTTGATGCAGGGCACAAAGTCATGATATCAGGCCCATTAACACAGAAAAGTATTCCTCATATGATAGAAAGCTTTCAACCTGATCTTGTCATTACAATAGGCTGGGGCGTCGAGCATACAGATGAAAAGCTGAAATGGATAAAAAAATATTTGCATGAAGCTAGAACTCCTCTTGTTTATTGGGCTGTAGAAGATCCTCAATTTACTACTACCTGGTCCCTCCCTCTTATTAATAAAATACAACCTAGCTTTGTATTTACCATATCTCCTGCAACAGTCGACTATTACAAACAACAAGGGATTAAAGCAGCATATATGGACTTTGGCCACCACTCCAGTGTTCACTTCCCGGTAGATGCCATTCCTCAATATCAAGCTTCAATTGCAGTCGTAGCTAATGCTTACCCTGATGTATTAGAAAAATACCCTCAACACTTCCGCCATCATGCAATAAACACTTTAATACGTCCCCTCCTTGCTGAAAATATACGTATTGACTTTTGGGGCAGACATTGGGATAAAATGAATCCATTCCTTGGTATGGACATACCTAAAGATTGGATTCATGGATATGTACCATACAATGAAGCGAATTATGTATATAGTTCAGCCAATATCATTCTAGGTCTACAAAATTACCCCTCACAAGTGACCCAAAGAACTTATGAAATACTTGCATCTGGAGGTTTTCTGTTAACGATGGATACACCGGGAGTAAGACACCTATTTCAGCCGGGGCATGACCTTGTTGTTTCTTCATCACCGGAGGAAACCGTCAAGTTAGTAAAATATTTTTTAGAGCATCCCGCAAGTTGTGAGAAAATTAGGGAGCAGGGTAAGCTGACTGTCAAAATTCATAGCTATCAACACCGAGCTGAATTCATGGTTAACATATTGACCAAAGAAGGAATAATAAAACCGGATATTATTGATTCGAAGGAACAAGGTGAAATCTATTATTATGAAAACTTTACTGAAGAAAAATACCAATTGTATATCGTTAGTCCCTCTGACTCTCTATGGAGCATTTCACAAAAATTCGGGGTCACAATTAGTGACTTAAAAAATTTAAACAGCTTAGCAAATGATGAGATCTTTGTTGATCAAGTGTTAAAAGTCAGAGAGATTATAGATACAACACAATTTTTGGCTCAGTCAGAGAATAAAAGTACTCTTGGAAATCCTCAAGCAACACAGTGGATTAAACCTATTTTTCAGGCTGCTAAAGAACATAACATTCCCAGCAATATCCTCTATAGCATTATGGTAGCCGAGAGTAACGGAAATCCAAATCTAGTTTCCAAAACTGGAGGAATAGGAGTAATGCAGTTTCAAATTGAAACAGCCAATTTATTAGGAATTAACCCTTGTAATGCAATCGAAGCTATCTACGGATCAGCCCGCTATTTACAAGAATTATATACTGAATTTGAAGATTGGAAACTAGCTATTGCCGCCTATAACGCTGGACCAAATATGGTAAAAAAATACGGGGGGATTCCGCCATTTGAAGAACCTCAAAATTATGTTAAAAAGGTCCTTTCATATTCTAAAGCTGTCAACTTCGACAATCTGTAATATAGTAACATTATCCTAAATATGTATTTATACAAATAAGGTTGATTAAGAAACCTCACTTTACACACAATTTCATTTCCTAAAAAGATTTATACAATCAATTGAAATTTTACACACTGTCATTACAAATTCACAGCAGTTTCTCCATAACAAATCCCCGGTACATTAACCGGGGATTCTTTCATATATTACGGTACTAACCGCGTACAGTCTCTTGGAAATGCGCTTGCTTCACGAACATTCGATAAATTTAAAAATTTATATACAAGTCGTTCTAATCCAATCGCAAATCCACCATGCGGCGGACATCCATAGCGGAATGTATCGATATAGGATTGGAAGTTTTCTACGTTTAATCCCTTTTCTCCAAAAGAACGAACTAACATATCATAATTATGAATGCGCTGCGCACCTGATGTAATTTCTAATCCTTTATACAATAAATCAAATGAGTCTGTGACAGAAGGATTCTCTTGATTTGGCATCGTATACATCGGGCGCGTCTCTTTCGGGTAATGGGTGATAAAGACGAAATCGCTATTATATACTTCTTTTACATACTTCCCAAGTAATTTTTCTCCTTCTGAGTCTAAATCGCCTATTGGTGATTCTTTTCGATACTCTTTTTGTAAAATGTTTTGCGCTTCCGTAACCGTTAATTTTGGAATGTCTGTAATAACTGGCATTTCAATTTGAAGCAACTGCAACTCCTTTGCACAACATTTCTGCACTTTTTCAAACATATACCGAAGTACATCTGTTTCAAGCTTCATTACTTCATAAAAGTCTTCAATAAACGCAAGTTCGACGTCTAAGGAAATGTATTCGTTTAAATGACGAGATGAATTGTGATGTTCGGCACGGTACACAGGTGCCACTTCAAAAACGCGTTCTAATCCACCCGCCACCATCATTTGCTTATAAAACTGCGGTGATTGTGCTAAGTATGCATCTTTTTCAAAATATTGAAACTGAAATACGTTTGCTCCGCCTTCCGCTCCTTGCGAAACAATTTTCGGTGTGAAAATTCTCGTAAAATCATTTTGAAGTAAATATTCGCTAAAAGCATGGGCAAGCATTGATTGAATTGTAAAAATCGCTTGTACTCGTTCATGTCGAAGTGACAACGTTCGAGAGTTTAACATTTGATCTAAACCAACTTGCAGTTTCTTTTTATTCACTTCAAATGGAATTGGCTCTGTACTGTTTAGAAGCTGTACGTCCTCAACTAATAATTCTACTCCAAGTTCCGTTTTATCTGTCTCAATTACTTTTCCTGTAACTTGCACAACACTTTCTACTTCTACCTTATATCCAGCCCATTCTTTTTCAAGTACACATTGCATGACGCCTGTTCGGTCACGGAGTAATAAAAAGCTTATATTTCCGAGATGGCGAATTTTCTTCACCCATCCTTTTAACACAACTGTTTCATGCGATGTACATTCGCTAATAAGCGACCGCTTCGTTTGTTGACTCATACATTCCGCCTCCTACTATTAATTGTATGATTGTATGTTTATTATTATCGTTATCATCATCATCCACGGCCGCTCACCTCCTTTCAAAGAATACAAAAATCCGCCCCTATATAAGGGACGGATTTAACCGCGGTACCACCCAAATTGTCACATTGACCACTTTTCGCCTGATAACGGTAGGTGCCGTTTACTTTTACTAGTTGTTCACGTTCAAAATAACGCTCACAGGTGTCTTTCCATCACGCTGCATCGCAATCTTCTCAGCTACCGATTGCTCTCTGTAGATCAAGTCACAATGTACTTTTCCTGCTCATCGCTTTTTATATTTACGGAATATTCTATCCTTTCGAATGACAAATTGCAAGTTGTTTTTCTTTATTTTTTAAAAGTAATTAGAAGAACTATCTCTCTTACTTCTTCTACTCATCCGATATCACCTTTTAATTTATAAACTTTCCCCACATATATCAAATATACTGCTTCACATACTTTTTAATACTTATTAACTCTGGATCGTCCTCCATTACTTCTGCAAAATAGCCGCTTTCATCTTCTTGCAGTACACGCTCTAATTCAGCAATTGCTTCTTCATTTCGATTCAATACAACTAAATAGCATGCTTTATTATATCTTGCATTCAAATGGGACTCGTCAATCGATAATACGTCATTCATGAGCCGTAACGCTTTTTCCGTATCACCGTTTAAATGATGAGAAACACCGAGCCCAATATATAGTTCATCCTCTTCTGGGTGATGCTCTAATCCTTTCTCCAATACAGCAATCGCTTCCCAATAACGCTCTTGCTTATTGTAAAGAGCACCTAAATACATAAAACTACCACTGATCATCGGAACATCCTCTGCTAAAGCGCGGAGAATTTGCTCCCCTTCTTCTTCCTTGTGTAAATCAAGTAATATCGTGCCCTGCAGCATTCGAATCGGTGCGTCCATCGGCCGTTCTTGCAAAATGCGTTCCGTTTCACACAATGCTTCTTGCAGCCCTGTCTTATTTTCATTTGCATATTCTAAAAGTAGCATAACAAGTTGATGTGCAACTTCATAATTCCAATGATTTTTGAGCGACTTACGCAATACTTCTAGTGCATCATCAATGAGATTAGCATTTACATAAAAGTGGGAAAACCGTTGCACTGCTGCGTCGTTTGTCTGATCTAGGCGGATTGCAGTTTCATAAAGATCAATAATAGAAGTGATAGAAAGAACATCTTGTGCACGCTTTCGAATACGACGATACATTTTTGTAAAAAATGCTCCTGTTTGTTCCTCCTGCTCCATCTGTTCAATAAATTTTTGTTCAAGTGCAGAAGCTGCATACATAAACGCAGAGCTTTTTTCTTCATTTGATATTTTCAAATCAGCTAAACTATCACTTATACTTTTTCTTTGCGTTCGCAACCCATCTACATACGTTGCATACACTTCTTCATTGTGAACATTTTGCATAATAAGATTTCCAATAACATGTAAGCCTTCTTTTTCGTGTGCGGCAAGTAATATTTTCGCATAATGATGTAATATCTCTTCATGGTCATTTTCCTGTGCAAGCGCCTGTTCTACATAAACACGTTCTTTCTGCCCATCACCAGATGCACCGTACACATATGCAAGACTATTCAAACGCCATGATTCAGAAACAATACCTTTCTTTTTGCTTAAAGCCGCAATCAGCTCCTCATGACGCTCAACTTTTACTGATATATTTGCTAAATGTTCCATATTTACTAATAGAGGTGCATATTTACAGCCTTCAAACATATGATGCTGCTCTTTTACTATATCTTCCTCAACAAAGTAAATTTCAGCTAATTTCAAATGAGCAATAGCGAACGTAGAATCTCGTTGTACACATTTCAAATAAGTCTTCTTTGCTTCTTCCCATTCCTCCAATGCTTTATATGCTTCTCCCAGCCTAAAATGAGGGAATGTATCTTCAGTCATCTGCGCCGCTCGCTCATACAGCTGAATGGCTTTTATATAACTTCCAGCTGACTCCTGTAATATGCCTAAATAGCATATATAATCTATATTACTACTATCTTTTTCAACTAAAGTATTTAAAAACGAAATCCCTCTTTGTAAAAATGGTGTATCCTCCAGCTGCGTTACATATATTTCTAGTGCATCTCGAAAATTATTTTGTATACAAACGATTCCTTCTTCCGTTATCGTTAAAGCTGATTCTATTTCCCTTTGCTCTATATTTTGATCCATAGCCGCATTCCATAATATTTTCCCGGCATTAATAAGGAAGTCACTATCTTCAGCAAACTGTTCTTTCAAGCTAAAAATATATTGTTTTCCAGCTTCATAGCTCCCTTGTTTCATGTAGACTTCACTTATCCCCAGATGACAAGGCACATCTTGCTTGTCATATTGAAGCCCTGTTTCATACATTTTCTGTGCTTTTTCATATTGCTCTCGTTCTAAATACAAATCTCCTAATTTCGCATATAATACAGCTGACTGAACATCATTTTGCATTCCTTCAAGTAAAAACTCTTCTGCTTTTCTTTCATCGTCTAGTTCTGCTTCATAAATATCAGCTAACATGATATATGGCAATGGGAGCTGCTGATCTAATTCCTTACCGATGCGAAGTCCACGGGTTGCTGATCTTAACTTTCCTAATTTATAAGCACACCTAGCACGTTCGCACCATACATATCCGTCGCGTTTATATTGTTTTAGCAGCGTATTAAACACATCATATGCTTCTTCGTTCCGGTCTGCATCCATTAAAATAAGGGCATGATTAATGAAAACAAAACGATCTTCGTGGCGACTCACTGCAATGAACGAGTACTTTAAAGCCTTTTCTACATCATCTAAATACATATAGCCAATTCCCATATAACTCCAAGCTACCGGCTGGTCAGGATCTAGTTGGAGCGACGCACGAAAACTTGCAATCATATCGTGAGAACGAGATTCATCCATCGCAATGCGCCCTTGAATGAAGTGATAGAATGGATTATCGATTTTATGCTTTACCTGTTCTAATACTGTATATGCTTGTTCCAATTCTTCAATACGCACAAAGCATTGCGCGGCATGAAGTTTCACATAATCCGATTCCGGATAAGCATGTAAAGCACGCTCGATACAGCTATATACAAACTCCTTTCCATCCTGTAAATCTAAATGCTTAATCGTATATAGCCATGTGTACGGATTTTCTTTATGCTCATGTAAAAATTTTAACAAAGCTTCCACATCGTCATGTTCGGCAAATTCCATTTGATCTGTTAACGAAAAAATACGACGAAAATACAAATCATCATCTTCACATAAAGAAGAAAGGAGATCATTTTTCTCTTTTGGAACAATCGCGATGGATAAATAATTTGTATTTAAATACTGCTTCGCAAATTCTTCATATGTGACAAGAATGCGCTCTGCAAAATTTGGATCTTGAATATACAAAACTTGCAGCTGATCGTTATAACCGACTAACAATTGTACATGTGAAACATGATCTATATCGACACTAAGCAAAATCGGAACATTAGCATCGATAAATTTTTTATACATGTCCACTGTACCTACAAAGAAACGACTTTTATAACCAATCGATTCTACATATTCAACTGTTTTTGACAACTTCGACCCTATTCCATCAAAAGTATGCTTAGCAATTTCATCTTGCGTTTCGTGCTTTCCAAAAAGCTTCAATATCATTTCTATACTTGCAGGCACACAATAATTATCTTTCTGCACGACAGGTGTAATCGGTAGCATCACTTCTTTTTCTCATCAAATCGTAGTGTGTTATGATAAGGTGAATCTTTTAAACTATTCTCACTTTCTAACAATGTTTGCAGAGCAGCCCGATCACCTTTCGTATAATAGATTTCTGCCCATATTTGTGAGAAATACGATTGATAACTATGAAATGGCAACAACTTTTGAACTTCATGTAAAACTCGGCTCAACTCATCATATGATTTTTTATCATATAATCTTTTCACCTTTTCTAAATAAAAGAACGGAACTTGTGGAAATTTCCTCATCGCTTCCGTAATGATTTGTAAGGATTTTTCATGTTCTCCTTTCATGGAATGCAACTCGGCAAATAAATATGTTGATGTATCTGCACATTCCTCACAATTCATTCCTTTTCGAAACACTTCTTCTGCTTTCAGCCAATCGCCTTTAAATAAATAAAAGTAGCCCCACTTATCAAAAATAGGAATCTCACTTAACTCTTCTGCTTTCTTCATATATGTATATGCTTCTTCATAACGGCGCATTTCAAGTATGCAGCGTGCCAATACAAAATATGCTTTGGCAAGATGCTCTTTTTCAACAGTTGTACCTTCTTTTTGTAATGCCTCTTTTAATAAATCCTCTGCATCTAATGATTTTCGTTCATCAATTAAATCATCACAAAACCAAGTAAGCGTACGAAAGCTATTAAAATGACGATGTGCATATCGCACAACAAATCTACTATAAGACGGCATCAAGCCTTCATCAAACAATTGAATAAGTGTATAAAAATCTTCTTCTGAAGAAATTGTGCCTAACCACTCTTTCAAGTATGAAAGGGATTTTTTCGATCTTATTTCCTCAATTTCTTTTTGAATTTCTGATATACCATTTAAAAATTCCTTCTTTTTTACATATACCCGTAATTTCTCAAAATCTCGCATCTTTTCACTCCATTCTCTCTTCACGATTTTACATACAACCTATATAAAGTACAATCTTTTCCTCATGATTGTTTTAAAAGAAAAAACAGAGCATACACTCTGTTTCTTTTTATTTTATCCCGCATTAACGGACAGTAAGACCCCCACCTCAAGATTCAGAGAAAGGCGAAGAAGATAGGCGGGGGATGACGCCCCTTACTGATGGTTATCACTTTATATTTCGTTCGCTCTCAGATTAATCAATACCTTCTTATTTCCTACTTGAACTTGTTCTGCATTTTGTAATGATTCATTAAATAGTAATTGTTTCATGAGTAAATTTTCTTGTAGTAATGCCTTATACTTCGTTATTACATACTGTAATTCTTCGTCACCATTAACTTCAATGTCTACCCGCAAATTCACTGGTAAATTCAATTGTTTTCGATATTCCTGCACAGCACGAATAAATTCTCGTGCCATTCCCTCCTGCAGCAATTCATCCGTTACATTCGTATCCATCATGACAGTATATAATCCGTTCGTAGCATCAGCAAATCCTGCTTTCGGCACTTTTTCAACAAACACATCGTCTAATGTTACTGTAACAACTTCTCCAGACAACAATTGACATGCTCCCTTTTCATCCTTTATAAACACTTTTACTTCTTCACTAGATAAATTTTGCAGCCACTTATTTACCGTATTGATTTGCTTTCCGAATTTAGGTCCTGCTTGTTTAAAATTTAGTTTTAACCGATATGACATATAACCCGCTTCGCTATGTTCGACTGTAACTTCTTTCACATTAAGTTCATCCATTACAATCTCTTTATAGGAATCCCAATCCATTTCTTGCTTCGTATGCTCAAATACAACGAGCTTTGCTAATGGCTGTTTTACTTTTAATGTATGTTGATTGCGAATGCTACGTCCGAGCTCCACTACTTGTAAAACAGCTGCCATCTCTTTTTCAAGCTGTGTATGAATTAACGTTTCATCAAATACTGGATAATCTGTTAAATGAACGCTGCTCCCTTCTAAATTCAAATGAATATCCTCTGCTAAAAATGGTGTAAACGGTGCAAGCAGCTTACTAATTGTCACAAGTACTTCATGTAGCGTATCATATGCCGCTGCTTTTTCAGCACTCATACCTGATGCCCAAAAACGACTGCGGGAACGTCTTACATACCAATTGCTTACTTCTTCAACTAATAATGCTATTTCACGAGCTGCTGTTGTAAATTGATAATCTTCTAAAGCCACGCTCACTTTTTGAATCGTACTATGCAATCTTGATAATACCCATTCATCCAATTTTGTTTTCTTTGTACTATATTCCTGTTTTGGATTGTATCCATCTAAATCCGCGTACAATACATAAAAACTATATACATTTAACAACGTATCTACTAGCTTCGACTTTGCTTCTTGTACAGTTCGTTCTGAAAATCGCTTCGGATTCCACGGAGCACTATCTACAAGAAGGGCCCACCGCAACGCATCCGCTCCAAATTTCTCTACTAAATCTACTGGGTCTAACGCATTCCCTTTACTTTTTGACATCTTTTGGCCATTTTCATCTAACACATGACCAAGTGATAACACACGCTTATATGGTGCTCTGCCAGTGTACAGTGTAGACACCGCAAGTAAGCTATAAAACCACCCGCGCGTCTGATCAATTCCTTCAGCAATGACATCCGCTGGAAATTGTTCTTCAAATAACTCTTTATTTTCAAATGGATAATGATACTGTGCAAATGGCATCGAACCGCTATCAAACCAAACGTCAATAACTTCCGGCGTCCGCTTCATCGTTTCGCCGCATTTAGAACATTTTACTTTTACTTCATCCACATATGGCTTATGCAGTTCAATTTTTTCATCTACAGCGTCAGTTGCATAACGTCTTAGCCCTTCAATGCTTTTCGGTGCAAATTGATGATGACAAGCTTCGCATTCCCACACATTAAGCGGCGTTCCCCAATACCTGTTTCGGCTAATATTCCAATCAACCATATTTTCTAAAAAATTACCGAACCGGCCATGTTGAATATGCTCTGGGTGCCATGTTACTTCATTATTATTTTGTAAAAAGTTCTCTTTTAAAGTAGTCGTTCGAATGAACCAACTTTCATTTGCATAATAAAGTAGCGGTGAATCACAGCGCCAACAATGCGGATAACTATGCTCATATTTCTCTTTATGATAAAGAAGACCATGCTCAGCTAAATAGCGAACAATATCAACATCACACTCTTTTACAAATTTCCCTTGTAAAAAAGGAACGTCAGATGTGTATTCTCCTTTCTCGTTTACGACATTCACAAATGATAAACCATGTTCTTGGACAACTTTATAATCATCTTCCCCGTAAGCAGGCGCGATATGCACAATCCCTGTACCGCTATGTGCAGTGACAAAATCAGCACTCACAATACAATGACCATTTGCAACTTCCGCAAACTGAAATGGCGGCACATAAGAAAGCCCTATTAATTCACTTCCCTTGTGAACAGATAACATTTTATACTCTTGCTGCAGTACATCTTTCGCTAACTCTTTCGCAACAATATAAACATCATCTCCTTGCTGCGCTCGGACATATTCCATCTCTGGATGAACCGCTAATGCTACATTAGCCGGAAGCGTCCATGGCGTTGTTGTCCATCCGAGAACATACTCGTTTTCTCGACCTGCAATCTGAAATTTAACTGTTGCACTTAAATCCTTCACTGTTTTATATCCTTGCGCGACTTCATGCGAGCTTAATGATGTTTGGCAGCTTGGGCAATAAGGAGAAACGCGGTGCCCTTTATATAGCAATCCTTTTTCATGAATTGTTCCAAGAATATGCCAAACGCTTTCGATATAAGAATTATCTAGCGTGATATACGGCGCATCCATGTCAACCCAATAGCCAATACTCTCTGTAAACTCACGCCACTGCTTTTCATACGTAAATACACTCTCTTTACACTTTGCAAGAAATGCTTCGACACCGTACTTTTCAATATCATGTTTACCAGAAATACCAAGCTGTTTTTCAACTCCTAATTCCACCGGTAATCCATGTGTATCCCATCCGGCTTTGCGCAGCACTTTATATCCTGTCATCGTTTTATACCTTGCGACCAAGTCCTTAATTGTCCGTCCTAGCGCATGACCGACATGCGGAAGACCATTCGCAGTTGGCGGTCCTTCATAAAAAACGAAAGATTGTGCACCTTCACGATTTCGAATCGATTGCATAAAGGTATCCTGTTCATTCCATTGCTTACGAATTCGCGCTTCTCTCCTTACAGCTAATTCTTTCACATCTACCTTCTTCATCTACAATCACTCCTTATGAAATAATTAAAAGTACACAAAAAACCCGTCCCTATCATTAGGGACGGGTTTACCCGCGCTACCACCCTACTTCTATTGATTAACCGTTCAATCAATAGCACTCAGCAACGTACAATCATACGCGTTCCTTGTAACGGTAGACAACCGTTCGAACTTACTATGTTCAGTTCGACTCCTCGGAGATGATTTTCAAATATAAACCGAACACCGGCTTTCAGCAAAGCACCGGCTCTCTGGGGAACAGCGATATATTTTACTCTTTCTCGTCATCAGATTTGTATACTTTTATTAACAGTTATTTTATTCCAACGCAACGCTAATTGTCAATGAATTTAGAAAAAACTATCTGAATTCTATTTATGCATTTAATGTTTACCTTTACTACACTTTTTTATTCTAAACATATATCAGAATGCTTCATGAATATCAGAAGCTGGCATGGTTAAGCTATTGAAAGACCCACAGATGTTTTATCGTATGGGAAGCTATTAAGTCAATTATATCTAAAATATTAGGCTTGAAAAAGAAGAGGTGGTGTTTTTTATGTCAGATTTTTCAGAATCAATCGAGTATGAAACAGGAACATCAATTCAAACTTTCAACATTATTGAAACGAATGCTACTGCTGATGGATATGAAGTTCTATTGGATATTGATTTAGACAGTGGTTACGAATTAGAAAAAGTAAAAATGAAAATTACCTTTGAAGAATTAGCAGGATACGAAACAACTGATATTCATGAAGGAGTAAAATACGCTTTAGGATTTTTTTCATGAATGATCGCACCGACATAAAAACCTTCAGTGTACTGAAGGTTTTTATGTAAAACTTAACATTGTCGTTTTAAACAAACAGGTTTCCCATTTTGCAAGTTTTAAACCGGCTTTATCGAATGCTTGAAATAGTATATTGTAGTTTATTCTTTTAAAATTTTTGTTGTTAGTTATACACTCTAGTAATTTGTCTTTGCCAATGTACATGTAAAACATCCGATATTCCTCCTGCAAGGTATTATACAACCAAAGCTGCTTCATTGACTTGCTTACACTCATGGCCTGACGTTGTTTCTTATCAAGAAAACTTATATATCTTTTCTTTACTTTCATATGCATGGATGAAACTCGTATACATTGCCGTTTGATACGAAAGTATATATCTATAACATCAAGATTGCTCGCTTCTTTTTGCTTAAGTACGAATGAAGCATTTTCACATGCTAATTGTTCTATCTCTTCAGCTGTAAAAAACAATGATGCTTCCCGTTTCACTGCGTTTGTACAATCTGCAGAGTGAAATAGATTAAATATCCCATTCATTGCTCCAAACGTACATCGTATCGTTCCTTTCTTTGCTTTTTCAGGCTTGAAGTTTCCCTTCCACTTTTTTCAATCAGCTCGGAAACCGATTTGTACGGTGGTTGTGGTGTACCTTGAACCAACACACATAAACTTTCTCCTAAATTCAAGAATTCAGATTCTAATTCCCACCACCATTCAGAATACTCCTTATTTTCATCCCAATATAAACGCCGGCATAAATCCGGTGTAATCGTCACATATTTGCAGGCAAGAATTTGAAATCCTCTTCGCTCAAGAAACGACAGAATTTCTCGTTCTAAATTTAAGTATACTGCGTCTGGTTTGCATATTACGAACCCTAATTTGTCCCAATTCAATATCTATATCCCCCTTCCACCCTATGTAATACTATATGGAAGAAAAGGAAAGTTGCTTATGCAAACATAATAATGATTATGTTCATACATCCAATTCGAACTTTCAACATTATTGAAACGAATGTAAATGCTGATGCATATAAATTTTTTAAATATTGATTTAGACAGCTATTACGAATCAGAAAATGTAAAAATACAAATTACCTTTGAGAAATTAGTAGGATACGAAACAACTGATATTGAAAAAGGGATAAAATATGCTTTAGGGTTCTTTGATAAGTAATTGTATAATGTTAAAAAAAGTACCACCTGTTAAAGGTGATACTCATTCTTTCATGATAAAGTGAAACTTCCATCAGTAGGGAGTTTCTTCATCCTCCACTGATGGAAAGCCCGCCCAGTCAGGCGCATGCCAACAGTTATCCCCCACCTATCTTCCTTGCTTCACTCTAAACCTTGAGATGTGGACCCTACTGCTTCAAAAAATAGCGAGATAAAGTTATGCACTATCCAATTAAGGAAGTTGAATGCTGAAATACAATTTCACCGTCCAACATTGTCAGTTCAACCTGTATATCCTTAATCTGTTCGTGAGGAACGTTTAGAATCGTTTTATCCAAAACAACCAAGTCTGCAAGTTTTCCTACTTCGATGCTGCCTTTCATCGTTTCCTCAAAACTTGCGTACGCGCCATTCCAAGTAAAGAGTTTAATTGCTTCCAAAATGCTAACACGCTGATTGGCTCCGACCTCTTGTCCGGATGAACTCAAGCGGTTAACAGCGACATGAATACCAAGAAGTGGATTTGGCATGATAACCGGGCTATCGGAAGCAGCTGCAGCAATGATACCAGCATCAATATAATCACGAAGGGGATACATATGATTTACTCGCTCACAGATTTCCAATTCGAGGTATTTCCATAATATGTAGCCACTTTACTGTTCGACAAAGGACGGCTTTCCCTGCTATCACTTTTGCATTTTGAAAATGCCTATGCTTTAAGATTTCCTTTACTGATAAATTAACCCCAGTATTCATTTTATCGTACACCTCTTTAGAGTTTAGAAACTTTAATTCTAATAATATTTTATTTAAAAATTCAAAATTATACAAAATATAAAAACTAAATACAGGTAATTTTCCCGTGCTCAAGTTTTCTCATAACCCCTGTTTAGTATGACATATGTCATATACAACACTTTATAAATACTGTAATTTATAAAGTGTTGTATAGCATAATAAGTATTTTATATAAAACTAGATTGGTATTTTACTTGTTATGACATTTTGTAACAAAATGCTATAGGACATCATATAAGTACGTTGACAAGACTTTTTTATAAAAAAGTTTGTATGTGATAACTAGAAAAACTAACTATATTTGGAGGATTAGTATGAAGTACGAGATTATAATATTTGATGCAGATGAGACTTTATTTGATTTTAATAAATCCGAAAAAGATTCTCTTAAAAATACTATGCTTGCATTTAATATAGAATATGATGAAAATCATCATTTGAAAGTATACAAGGATATAAATACAGCTATATGGAAAGAGCTTGAGGATGGACTTATTACTCAGAAAAAATTAAATGTTGAAAGATTTAAACGGTTATCAAATAAATTAAATGCTGAATTTGATGAAGTTGAATTTGCACAATTATATATGAAACATTTATCTTATGCATCTTTTTTATACGATGAGAGTATAGACCTTGTAGAAAGTCTGTATAAAGATTATAGACTTACTATAATTACTAATGGTCTTAAAGATGTTCAAGATAATAGAATAAGAAAATCTATTATAGCAAAATACTTTGAAGATATCGTAGTCTCTGAGGATGTTGAGGTATCAAAACCAGACCCTAAAATATTTGAGCACGCTTTAAACAATATACAGCATACTGACAAGAGCAAGGTATTGATGGTAGGAGATAGCTTAACTTCTGATATACAAGGCGGGATCAATTTTGGTATAGATACATGCTGGTTTAATCCTAATAAAATTGTAAATACATTAGGATTGAAACCTACTTATGAAATTTCAAATTTGATGGAGCTTAAAAATATACTAAAAAAATAGATTTATTAAGATAGTGGTTGTCTCAAAATGATTGAAAACTCGTTTTGAGTACAGCCTCTTTTATTTTATAAAAGTAATCTAGGTTTACTAATTAGCTGAAATGTTATAAATAAAAAAGAAAAAGAAATTGATAAACACTCAATTCCCTTCTCTTTCACATCCTCTACATCTCCTCAGGCGCTTCCATCCCAAGCAAACGTAAACCTTCTTTTAATACAATTTCCACCGCATATACGAGCGCAATTCTACTTTCTTTCTCTGCATTTTCTTCTAAAATACGAACGTTACCATAATATTTATTAAACGCCTGCGCCACGTCTAGTAAATATTTTGCAATATGAGATGGCTCGTATTTTACAAAAGCTGTTTCAATTACTTGCGGAAAGCGATTTAACAGTTTTATCACTGTCCAACTTATATCATCTGTTAACTGTAATTCTTGTTTCTCAATATCTATATCGCTTTTTTCAATAGCGAACAAGTACGGGCATGTGTGTATTGTACGTATGGTCCTGTTTCTCCTTCAAATTTCAACATATTTTCAAGTGAAAATTCAATGTTATGCATGCGTTCGTTTTTCAAATCGTGGAAAATAATTGCGCCAACACCGACTTGCCTTGCTACTTCATCTTTCTTTTTTAAATTCGGATTTTTCTCTTCAATATTTTGTTTCGCTAGCATAATTGCTTCTTCTAGCACTTCTTCTAATAAAACAACTCTTCCTTTACGAGTAGACATTTTCTTACCATCTTTTAAAATAAGTCCGAACGGAACGTGAGCCATACCTTCTACCCACTCAAATCCTAGTTTCTTTAATACAGTGAAGAATTGTGAAAAATGCAAGCTTTGTTCTTCCCCAACGACATATAATGCTTTATCAAATTCATACGTATTTTGGCGATATAATGCAGCTGTTAAATCACGCGTTGCATAAAGAGTGGCACCATCTGACTTTTTAATTAAACATGGCGGCATTCCTTCTACCTCTAAATTTACAACTTGCGCCCCGTCAGATTCTTCTAATAGGTGATGTTCTTCTAGAAGCGAAACAAGATCATCCATTTTATCATTATAGAAAGCCTCGCCTTGGAAATTTGAGAATTCTACGCCAAGCAGTTCGTAAATACGAGAAAACTCTTTTAAAGATTCGTGACGGAACCAGTTCCATAAATATACTGCTTCTTCATCACCATCTTCTAATTTTTTAAACCAAGCACGCCCTTCCTCTTCTAACTCGGGGTATTCTATTACTTCTTCATGAAAACGTACATATAACTTAAATAGCTCACGAATTGGATCTTCTCTTACAAGCTCTTCATTCCCCCATTTTTTATAAACAGTGATTAGTTTCCCAAACTGCGTTCCCCAGTCACCAACGTAGTTAATACCAACAACTTCGTAACCACATTTTTCACATATATGTTTTAATGCATTTCCGATCATAGTAGAACGTAAATGTCCCATCGAAAATGGTTTAGCGATATTAGGAGAAGAATAATCAATCACAACTGTTTTTTCTTGACCAAAGTACAACTGTCCGTATTCTTCCTTTTTATCTATAATTTTACACAACACTTCATTACTTACAGTTTGACGATCGAAGAACACATTGACATACGGCCCAACCGCTTCGACTTTTGTAAAAAATAGGTGAGATAATTTATCCGCTAGTTCCTGTGCAATAACTGCCGGTGCTTTTTTATATTGTTTCGCTAATGTGAAACAAGGAAAAGCGGCATCTCCAAATTCATCTTGCTTTGGCGTTTCCATTAGATCAGCAATTTGTTGTAATGATAAACTTGGCTCTAATACATCGAATACATGTTTCGCAAACTTCATTTTATATTCCATCATTCTTCCTCCTTTTTTAATCATAAAAAAACTCGCCTCTTTTTTAAAAAAAGAGACGAGTTTACACCCGTGGTACCACCCTTGTTGTTCATAACGAACCACTTTCCCGTTTATAACGAGGTTGGGGATCCCCGGCTTACTCTACTATACCGTTCAAGCAGCATCTCCGAAGTGCGCTTCATTATTTTCTCTGCGCTAGGCTTTCACCATCCCTAGCTCGCTATCGCTTCTGAAAATAATTACTCTCTTCATCCAAGATTTTCTAT
Organism: Bacillus sp. EA-CB0995; assembly: GCF_055814245.1. Classification (NCBI taxonomy): domain Bacteria; kingdom Bacillati; phylum Bacillota; class Bacilli; order Caryophanales; family Bacillaceae; genus Bacillus; species Bacillus sp. EA-CB0995. Next base: position 2,926,142 of record NZ_CP169269.1, read on the forward strand.
ACAATTTATTATAGTCCATTATACATATTATCTGACAATTAGCAAGTTTCAATTACACCAAAATGAAATTTAGAGCTTTTTCGTTTATATACAAAAAAGTTATGTTTTTTAAAACGCGTACTACGAAAATGGTCTTTTAAAACAACACGTTTTCTTGCTACACGCTTAGCCTCTTCAATTGTTTCATCCGTAATATCATTGTACAGCGCAAAATGTTTTAAACCGCGTATACCGTCTGATTCTAATACTGTTTCTTCAAACATTGGGTCTAAATACACAACATCATAACAATTCTCTGCACATTGTTGTAAAAAAGCTAAATGCTCCGTATGCTTCACTGTAATTCGTTGCATTGCTTCATTTATTTCTGTCACGCCGGCATTCCATTGCTTAAGACCTTTCTCAATCAAATATGCCATATAGCGGTTGCCTTCTAACCCAGTGACTTGTCCTGCTTCTCCTACGGCATAACTTGCAACGATGCTATCAGATGCCATACCTAGTGTGCAATCCAATACTTCCATCCCTTCTTCTAGCTGCGCGGCTTGCAGAAATGGATCATGTTCACCGCGCATTAATCGCTTCACGCGAAACATCGCTGAATTTGGATGAAAAAAGAACGATTCTTCCGTTCCTTGCGGAAAAATCGCTAAACGATTTTTCCCAGTAACAAGTACATCTTGTTTATATTGATCATGTAATTCATAAATAGGACGGTCATTTCTCGCAAAAAAAGAACATTGTAAATCTGCTGCTATTTTTTCAGCATATGCGGTCATTTCTTTATTTGTTCGCCCTGCTGTCGTTACAATCATTCTGCCACCTCATTACAAAGAAAAAGGGAGAAAATCTCTCCCTTTTTAGCAATGCTTTTCAAAAGCTTGTTCTAAGTTATTAATAATTTCATCCATTGTTGCACCTTCAATTTCATGACGGTGAATAAAGTGAACTACTTCTTTACCTTTTAATAGTGCCATAGATGGTGAAGATGGCGGGATATCATCAAAGTAAGAACGCATCATCGCTGTCGCTTCTTTATCTTGACCTGCAAATACAGTTACAAGATTGTCAGGTTGCTTCTCAGAACGTACAACCGCTTGACCAGCTGATGGACGCGCTAAGCCTGCCGCACAACCACAAACAGAGTTAACAACAACTAATGTTGTCCCCTCTGCATTTTCCATATATTCTTGCACATTTTCTGCTGTTGTTAATTCTTTAAATCCCGAGCGTACTAATTCTTGGCGCATTGGAATTACCATTTGACGCATGTATTCTTCGTATGCATTTGTCATGTTACTAATCTCTCCTTCAACTTTCATTCCAGATTTATCATATCACGCTCTAATAATAGACGCAAAAGAAACATAATGACTTTTTTATTTTTTCCTCGGAAGTTCGCAAACCCCATTTTTACAATGTCCAACGGGGACAATTTCCCTTTTTGTCGCAATATAATCATATAAAAAATGACCAAAACCGAAAAGAATCGATAATTTAATAAAAGGTACGATTGCCCAGTATGCAGGAATTGCTTTCGCTAAAACATCTACACTTTTAATGCCTTTATACCAACGACTATCTTTATAAATATACAGCTGTTTCTCCATATTTTGCTGTATCTCTTCTGATAAGCAATATCGCTGAACAATTTCTTCTTCGCGAAAAGAGACAAATTTGATTTTCCCCTTTTTATCTAGTTCTTTCGTTCGATTTGCAACCTTTGTACACATCGGGCACCAGCTATCATAAAAAACAAGCATGGCTATTATTCTCCTTTTCGATACTCCGTCATTTGCTTCCAAACAGAACCTTTCGCTTCTTCTCCGCCTTCAATACGTTCAAGTGCTAAGCGAGCTTGCATCGCTACCTCAAATTCTGGATCTTCCTGTGCTACGCGAAGTGCTGGAACTGCACTTTCATCACCAATTTCAAATAAGAACATTGCCGCACGCCAGCGTACAAGTTTACTTGGATCTTTTAACGCTTTAATCATCACAAACATTGCTGCTGGGTCACCGATATCTGATAGGCAGTCACCTGCTGTACGGCGTACGCTTACTGATTTATCAAGTAATGCTTTATATAGTAAAGGTAATACGGCATCACCTTTTACCATTCCTAAATAAGCTGTTGCTAAGCGGCGAATTGATACTTTTTCATCTTCTAACGCTTTCTTCAGTACAGGAATATCTTCTTCTGCTGGATCCATTTGTTCAAGTGCCGCATAACGTTTTGTCCAATCAGAATCATTCATCATTTCCTCTGTTACTTTATATGGCTGACGTTTTGTAATCGTTACTTCTTTTGCTCCTGCTTGCTGTAATAATTCTTGTACAATTGTTTCTACGCGCTCAGCTGGATATGCCGCAACAATCTCTTCCACAACTTCTTTCCCGATATCTTCAAAGTCACCGTAGCGTGTACTTTGCTCAACCCACTTACGTTCTTTTACAACATTTGGCGCAGACATCTGCACTTTCATAATTGCTTCTTTAAAACGATCTGGTAATCCAACTCGTTCCTCTGTTGTACCATCTGTTAACTTCACTTGCATAGGAATAGTAAAGAACATTTGAATAAATACTTTTACTTCCCCAAAATGCGCATTAGATTCTTGTTCACTCTCCGTTGCTACTTCTTCCCCAAATACAGCACGTACTTGTTGTAAAATATGTTTCCAGTCATATTTTGCATTACGCTCTACTGCTAAAAAGTCCGCAACATGATACACGCCTTTTATACCATCAATTTGTAAAATTTGCTGCACTCTTTCTGGAGCTTCTCCCATATTAGTACGTGTATAGTTATTACGTGCTCCTGACGGTAACACTTCATTTAAAATAACCTTCATTGTATTTGGACTTGGTGTCGGTTCAATCCCTTTAATTTTCACGAATAGTGTCTCTCCTTTATTGCTGTTCTTACCTGTATTGTAACATGTTCTGAAATGAGACTCCTACTGAGGTGCTTGCTCTTTTTTCTTCTCTAAAAAAGTAATTCTTTCAATAACAACTTCTGTCTTATATATTCTTTTTCCACTCTCATTATTGTATTGACTCGTATGAATATGTCCGGTTATACCAACAAGTGCTCCTTTTTTGCAGTACATCGTTACATTTTCCGCTGATTTTCGCCAAATCATGCAGTTAATGAAATCAGCTTGCTGCTCCCCTAAACTGTTACGAAACCCTCTATTTACTGCCACACAAAGACGCGCATAAGCAATCCCTTGCTTTGTATAATATAATTCTGGATCTTTTGTTAATCTACCGATTAATACAACTCGATTCATCATACGATTCATTTCACCTCTTCTTTTTTCTTTATTGTAGAAAAAAAGAAGAGTGCCGTAAAAAACATAAAAAGATATTTTTGTATAAAAAAACTCATTTTTGTCTTTATAAAACACCAAAAAGAAATCCTGCATGATACAAACATGCAGGATTTCTTTACTTTAATCATTTAATTCATCAGTATCGATAGAAAAGCACTCTTCTCATTTCTACACATTATAATTATGTAAACATCTGTACACTAACATAGAGTTAGTATAGACATATGGGCTCAACTTAGCTAAGTCCTTACAATAGATTTCAAGGAGGAAATGTCCGGATGGCAAACAAGAAGTTTCATGAAGAGTTTTAAAAAAATGAAATAGTAAAAGATGAATGTAATGTATTTACTAACTCTTTAATATTATTTATTCTCTGTTGATACTAATGTTAAGTGACCTATTAACTTGTTTTTGTTAACCTCTGTTATCACATGGTGATTAAATCTAACAATTGTTTCCACGACGTAAGCATAATAAATTCCCGCTGTCACCTATAACACTACCCTATTCTCCCAGTTTTACTAAGCTGTAATTCTTTTTACCTTTACGGATAATAATAAATCTTCCATTAAATGAATTTTCTACCGTAACATCTGTATTTACATCTGTTACTTTGTCTCCATTCATCAAAATAGCTCCATTATTAATATCTTCCCTTGCTTGGCGTCTAGAAGGTTCAATTCCTAAATCTACTAACCACTCGACAATATTTTTTGTTTCCTTTGCAGCATGGAAAGTCGGCATATCTTTAAAGCCTTGTTCAATTTCATCCGCAGTTAACGCTTTAATATCCCCGCTAAATAATGCTTCTGTAATTTTTACTGCTTGTAGAAATGCATTCTCACCATGAACAAACTTCGTCATTTCTTCTGCTAATACTCTTTGCGCTTCGCGTTTATGAGGCTCTGTTTGAACCTTAACTGCCAATTCATCAATTCTATCTTTCGTTAAGAATGTGAAGAATTTTAAGTATTTAATCACATCGCGATCATCTGTGTTCACCCAGAACTGGTAGAATTCAAATGGTGTTGTTTTTTCTGGATCTAACCAGATCGCTCCTCCTGCTGTTTTACCAAATTTCGTACCGTCTGATTTTAATAGTAATGGAATTGTTAATCCAAAGACTTTTGCATCTGGTCCTTCTTTTTTACGAATCAAGTCTAAACCGCTTGTAATATTTCCCCATTGGTCACTGCCGCCAATTTGCAGTTGTACGTCTTCTTCTTTGTATAAGTGATGGAAATCCATCGCTTGTAGAATTTGGTATGTGAATTCTGTAAATGAAATCCCTGTATCTAAACGACTTGCTACAATATCTTTTGCTAGCATATTATTTATACTAAAGTTTTTACCGTAATCGCGTAAAAACTCAAGGATACTTACTTCATGTGTCCAATCGTAGTTATTTACCATTTTCACTTCGCTATTTCCGCCAAAGTCGAATAACTTTTGCATTTGCGCTGTTAACGCCTCAACATTATGCTGCACTTGTTCTAATGTTTGAAGTTGTCTTTCTGTTTGACGTCCACTTGGATCACCGATTGTTCCAGTAGCTCCTCCAATTAAAATAACTGGATGATGCCCCTCTAATTGAAAACGTTTCATCATCATAAATGGGATTAAATGTCCAATATGCATACTATCACCCGTTGGATCTACCCCACAGTACAGGGAAATTTTTTCTCTTCTACTAATTCACGTAACCCTTCTGCATCTGTTTGTTGGTTGATAGCATTACGCCATTCTAATTCATCAATGATGTTCATGCTTTTCTAACCCCTTTCATTTTTAATAATTGACTTTTTTAGTTTGTCTAAAAACAAAAGTCCCTATGTCTAAAAAATACATAAGGACCATTCTTAATCGTATTATCACCTAGATTGTATCATCAATACTGCTCTCAGCAATAGTATCGATTGCTACTGTACTTCTTCAACGTATATCGTATACTGCATCTTAAACAGATGTCTCATCATTACTTTTCTTTTCCACATTGTAAATGATTTCAAGCTTTTCTTGAATTGCGCTTTCAATCTTACTAGCGTATTCATCGAATACATCTTTATCATGAGCGTACGGAGATAATGCACAAGCTCGTAGTATTGTTACTTTTCTTTCCTTATCCCATTCTCCTTCACTAAATCCAAGACTTTTCACATATGGAAGTGGGCTGTTTCCATAGTCAGGGATAGCAAAATCTGTATGAGAAGTGATAAATTCATTGTGATATATATTCCCTTTAACGTAAGAAGCTTCACCAAAGAAATCATGATTTAATTTGTTCATTTTTGCTAAATCTGTGTTTCCTTCTTCATTAAACACATAGTCAACCATATTAAAGTCAGGTTTTGTTAATGGATAAACTTTAATCGTTTTATCCTCAACTTTAAATTGTTTATCCTGTAAAAAATGATAAAAACGGTAAGCTCCTTCAATACTTGCACCAAGTAATTTTCCATAACCAGTCACGTTTAATGGTAATACTTTATGGGCTGTCCAAACTGAGGCTGCAGTTGCCCCCGCTTTAGAACCTTCAAGCATATATGCACCAAGTAATGCAGGAATATCGGCTCCTTTTTCAAACACATATGTTGCAAAGTAAGAAATGACATCACGCATTCTAATATCTTTTACTACAATCCCACCAGCTGAGTAAGGGATATATCCCATTTTATGTGGATCAATCGTAATCGTTTCAGCGTGCATCATTGCTTTGAAAGAATGGTAAATATCTTCAGTCAGCCATTCATTTTTCTCATTGAAAATACCATATTTTTCATACACTTCATCAATTTTGTTATAATCAATAAATTCATTGTTTTCATCTAAGAAAATAGATCGAGCATACCCACCATAAGCAGCATCTATATGAATGTAAAAATAAATACCCTCTTTTGCTAATTTTTCACGCAGCTCAACAATTTTATCAATACGATCTACTTGTCCCTCTTCTGTTGTACCAATAACGCCTACCACACCAAGAATAGGTATTTTTTCTGCAGCCAATTCTCGGATTTTTTCTTCGAGTTTGCCAATGTCCATTCGATAGTTATGATCAACATCAATTGCTTCCACATTATCTAGGCCAATACCAATAATATCCGCTGATTTTAGCCAAGAATAGTGTTTTGTTTGTGGAATCAACCATTTACCCAGCTCTCGTAGATGTTGACCACTACGCGCAGAATGTGCTTTTATGTCATCAATTTTTTCAGGAATTTTTTCTATAATATCTAATATCTCTTCTGTAGTCATGTTTAATAATTCCCAATCTGATTTATTTTCCACTAATTGAGGAGCTACGTCTTTAACCGCTAAAGGAAGAGATTTCATGTTTCTTGCATACCAAAGGCCTTCTAGATTAGCAATCGAACCATCCGCACAAATATGCCCCCAACCCTCACCTTTTTTATAGCTCATAAGAGCAGCAAATTCATGTCCTACTTCTTCTTCCATTTGAGAAGTGGCAGGGGAAGATTCATATGCCACGTTATTCCCATTCCATAACATTGCAGCTGTATACCCAATAATAGCTGGCATTAATGTTTCGGAATTCATATGTCCCCAAAACCGCCCAGCCGAATGCCATGGTAATGAATTGGTACGAAGTTTTGATGATAATAAATCCATTACACTGCGGACATGATCTGCAGTCTCTTCAAAACTTTGTGAACTTTTATCTTGCGGAGTAATTACTGGTAAATCTTGTGGTTGGTAATTTTGACGCCAACCTACATGTTCATCTACCATTTTGATTAACAGCTCTTTAAATAAGTCGGCATTTTCACCTTTATCACCTAAGAATAGTGCTTTTAAATTAATATCCGGAATTTTATATTTCATTTTTCATTTCCTCCAAATTATCTCACATATTTTCCTAAGCAACTTCGATACAAAATACGTTATTATTTTTAGGTTTTACCGCACAAAAATTCACACATAAATTAATATTTGTCATCAAAAACAGGGTATAAAACATTGTTAGTCAAATAAGCTAACTCAAATTTAAGGAATACGTACCAAGTATTTATTGGCTCTTTAGCTTGATTTCTTTAAATCCCCCGGTGGGGCGTTATCTTTCTTCCACTCTGGTTTTTTAAATTTGTTGATGATAAGTGCTATACCAATCATTACTACTGTAGCGGCCACTTGATAAATAACATATCCAGTATATTGACTTGGCTTTAAAATAGATGGCGGAATAATACTTACAATAATTGTGAAAACAATGCTTATCATTGAAAGAATAGAGACCGTCCACATTAATCCATTCCCTTTACTTCCTAATCTAAATGGTCTATCAAGATCTGCCATCTTATAGCGCAAACGAACGGCTGAAATAGCGATTAAAACATACACAACACAATATAAAATCGTTGTTGTAATTGTTATAATTAAGAAGGCACTGTTAACATCTGGAACTACTATATATAAGATCGATACTAACGAAATTACAATTGCTTGAATCATCACAAAAGTAATTGGAATATCTTTCTCTGTTCTCTTTTGGAAGAACTTCGGCAAATTCCCTTCCTCTGCCACTTTAATCATAGATTTACTTGGTCCAAGTACCCATGCACTTAGCTGCACTAATACACCAATTAAAATCATTAAAGAAATGATGTTAACAACGATAGATGGAATACCTAAATCTTTACAGAAAATCATATATGGCTGTGTAATATTGGCAAGCTCCAATTTACCTTTTGGTACCGCATTTGCAACTGTTAAACCAGCAATGATATTAAAAATTGCTAATAAAATTACAGAAGTGATAACGGCAATTGGATAGTTTCGTTTTGGATTTTCAATCTCATTCGCATGTACAGACGAAATTTCTACTCCTGCAAAAATAAAGATAATTCCTGATAAATAAGTTAAACTTCCTAAGTCCTTAAAATTAGGAATAAGATCACTTGGCTTAAAGCCCCCTAAATAACTATTAGGTTGAATCCCGTTTTTAATCATATAAATGACACCTAGAACAACAAGAATGACAAACGGAATGTATACACCAATAACAGCGCCCCAGTTACCCGCAACTTTTACCATATCAAACTTAAGGTTTAATAAAGTCACGCTCCAGTATGAAATTAAGATTACGGCAAAAATAAAGTAGTTGTTTGAAGATAATTGTGGTTTATTAATAACGTAACCGAATAGAACACCAACAGTTGACGCAACCATTACCATCCCGAAAAACATTTGAACCCATAATAACCAGGAGGTAACAAATCCCCATTTCTCACTTAAACCATTTTTCACCCAAACTTGAGGTCCGCCTTCCTCAGGGAAAGCCGTTGAAAGCTCAGCTGACATTAATGCAATAGGGAGAGCAAATGCAAACGCAGCTATCAACATATAGAAGATTTGGGTCCAACCAGTAATCGCAAGAGTCGGCACACTTCGCACTGTTCCAAAAAAGCCATCGTAATACCAATTAGCCCAAAAAGTGTTAATTTTTTTGTGTTAGCCATAAAAATTTCCTTCTTTCCCATATTCAATGTAATAATCTATAAAAGACATAGAATTCATCCTTTTTAAAATAGCCCTATCACTTGATAGTTATGTAAGATAAGGATTTGGTGAATTTTAGTACAGAAAAAACGCTCGAGGATTTGCATAGAATTAAAATATGGAAATACAAAAACTATTTAACCATTTTTAAAGGACGTCCTTATTTCAGAAAAAAATTATTATATAGACACACTCAAAAGTCCGTTAAAGAAATAAATTTGAAAAGAGAGCTTTAAAATATTTTTTATTGTTTTCAGATTTGGCTGTTCATTCTTCAAATCATTAACATAGCTCATAATCATCATTGTTATCAATGGACACTAAAAAAGATGGCTCCGGTACTATAACCGAGGCCATCTCTTAAGTATTTAGGTATTAAAAGACGTTTACTAAACTGTCCGTTTTAGTTTCTTGTTCTTTTTCGCTGTTTAGATAGTCTAAAAATTAAAGTCAAGTAGACTATAACTATGTACAGAGAATATTCATCATGCGATTTGCTTCACCTCTTCTTTTTTCTTTATTGTAGAAAAAACGAAGAATGTGGTAAAAAATATAAAAAGATATTTTTGCATAAGAAAAAATCATCTTTATCTCGATAAAACTTCAAAAAAGAAATCCTGCATGATACAAACATGCAGGATTTCACCATTTTAATCATTTTTTACAAAATAAGAAACGAAGCGTAAAATTTCTAGGTATAACCAAACTAATGTCATCATTAATCCTAATGCGCCGTACCACTCCATATACTTCGGAGCACCGCCGCGCGCACCGCCTTCAATGAAATCAAAGTCTAGCATTAAGTTTAACGCGGCAACAACAATCACAACTGCACTAACGATCATGCCAATTGTTCCACCTTGATGTAAGAATGGTACTGCCACGCCAAATAATTGTAGAACTAAAACGATTAAATACATAATCATAATCCCAAGCGTTGCTGCCATAACACCTGTACGGAACTTATCCGTTACTTTCACAGCACGCGTTGCATATAACACTAACATTGCTAGTAAAATAGAAATGGTTAGTAACACTGCATGTAAGATGATATAATCACCAAAACGTATTGTATACATAGCAGAAATACTTCCTAATACAATCCCTTCCACAGCTGCATAAATCGGTGCTGTAATTGGTGAAATACGCGGTACGAATGCCGAAGCAAGCGCTACAATCGCCGCTATAATTAAAGCACCAATTAATACTGGTGATTGCATCTTATTTTCTATCATCTGCGTGTATGCGTACACAGACGTTCCTAATAACAATATGAGCATAATAAACGTTTTACCAACTGTACCACCGATTGTCATCGCTGAAGTACTTACGCCCTCTTTCCGAAACGCCTCTTTCTTTAACATTGGATTAGATGTTCGCATGATTTCCCTCCTAAAATATTTTCTACCAATAGTGTAAATATTTTCCCTTTATTTTTCAACATATGCAGCTTGTTCTTATTTTAACCCTTCTACAATGTCAGATAGTTCACTCCAGCGCTCCATTGTTTGCTCTAATTCTTCTTCTGTTTGTTGCTGCTCTTCAGAAAGCTGCTGTGCTTTCGTATAATCAGCACCAACTTTCTCTAATTCTGCTGCAATACTTTCAATTTTCGCTTCTAACTCTGCAATCTTATCTTCAATTGTTTCCCATTCACGCTGTTCATTATAGGAAAGTTTACGTTTCCTTTGCTGTTTTGGAGCCTCTTCTACTTTCTTTTCTTTCTGCACTTCTGCTTTTAACAGTGTTTCTTGTTCTTTTTTCTCATCTAAATAATCGCTATAACTACTAAAGAAGACGCGAACGTGACCGTTACCTTCAAAAACAAAAAGTTCTTCTGCGATTTTATCAAGGAAGTATCGATCATGCGATACAGTAATCACAACACCAGGAAACTCTTCTAAATAATCTTCAAGCACTGTTAATGTTTGCGTATCTAAATCGTTTGTCGGCTCATCTAGAAGCAGAACGTTCGGCTCTCCCATTAAAATGCGCAGTAAATACAGTCTTCTTCTTTCACCGCCTGACAATTTATTAAGCGGTGTACCATGTGTGTGCGGCTCAAACAAGAAGCGCTCTAGCATTTGCGAAGCACTAATTGTTTTTCCATCTGTCGTATGAATGACTTCAGCTGCTTCTTTAATATATTCAATCATACGCTGATTTAAGTTCATATCTTCATTTTCTTGCGTATAGTATGCGATTTTTACTGTTTGTCCTACTTCAATCTCACCACTGTCTGGTGTGATTTTCCCAGCTAGCATATTTAATAGAGAAGATTTCCCGCTACCATTTGCACCGATAATACCGATACGATCCCCTGGTTTCACAATATATTGGAAATTATGAAGAACAGTTTTATTCCCAAATGTTTTTGTCACATCTTTTAATTCAAGTACTTTCTTTCCTAATCTACTACCGCCAAGTGCAATATCAACGTTTTGTTTTGCTGTTGGTCCTTCTTTCTTTTGCAGATCTTCAAAACGCTGAATACGTGCTTTTTGCTTCGTAGAACGAGCTTTTGCACCGCGGCGAATCCACGCAAGTTCACGGCGATATAAGTTTTGACGCTTTGCTTCCTGTGCAATTTCTTGTTCTTCTCGAAGTGCTTTCGCTTCTAAAAAGGCACCGTAATTTCCTTCATAGCTATATAACTTACCATTGTCTAATTCAAAAATACGGTTCGTTACACGATTTAAGAAATAACGATCATGCGTAACAAGTAAAACGGAACCTGTGTAACGCGATAAATATTCTTCTAGCCACTCTACTGTTTCATGATCCAGATGGTTCGTCGGCTCATCCAAAATTAATAAATCTGGTGTTTGAATAAAACATTGCGCCATCGCAACACGCTTTTTCTGTCCGCCTGATAAATTTCCTACTGCCGCAGAAAAATCAGTAATCCCAAGCTTTGTTAACAACGATTTTGCATTTGCATTTGCTTCCCAAGCATTCATTGCATCCATACGCTGCTGCACTGCAAATAATGCTTCCTGCGCTTTTTCATTTGTTGGATTTTTTTCTAAGTTTAATAATGTCTGCTCATACTCACGAAGAAGACGAATTAACGGTGTATCGCCATGGAACACTTGCTCAAGTACAGTTAAGTTTTCTTTAAAATCCGGTTGCTGTGATAAATAACTAATCGTATAACCACGCGTATGTGTCATTTCTCCCGTATCTGGAATTTCTACACCTGCAATAATTTTTAATAATGTTGATTTACCAGTTCCATTTACACCGATGATACCAGCACGCTGCCCTTCAGCAATACTAAAAGATAGACCATTAAATAACGGTTTCTCCCCATATGATTTGGATACATTTTCGACTGTTAACATTCTCATATTTGTGCATTCCACTCTTTCATAAATTGGTCAATAAATTGCTCCATATAGCGATGACGTTCTTCCGCCTCTTCTTTCGCTGCAGCTGTATTCATTAAATCTTTCAACTTTAACAGTTTTTCATAAAAATGATTCAACGATGGTTCATCACTTTTTCGATATTCTTCCTTCGTCATCACTTCACGCGGTGGAATTTTCGGATCATACATTAAACGTCCCTTTGCCCCTCCATAAGCAAATGTCCGGGCAATTCCAATTGCCCCAAGTGCATCAAGGCGATCAGCGTCTTGTACAATTTTTCCTTCTAACGTTGCCACAGTTCCACCGTGTCCACCTTTATAAGACATATTGGCAATAATATGAACAATATGATCTACATCCTCTTGTATAATCTCTAATTGTTCAAGCCAATCTGTTACTTTCTTCATACCAGCTTCTTCACTTTCATTTAACTTCTCATCTGCGACGTCGTGAAGCAAAGCTGCCATTTCAATAACAAAGCGCTGCCCGCCTTCCTTTTCAGATAATACAATCGCTAATTTATGCACACGCTCAATATGATACCAGTCATGTCCGCTTGCATCTTTTTCTAGTATGTCTTTTACAAATGTAATCGTTTTTTCAATTTGTTCTTGTTTTTTCATAATATCTTCACCCAATTTATTATTGTAACACGCCCCCATTTTTTCATCACACATTTTCTCGTCCGCCCATACTATATGTTGTAACTAGTATCATGGAGGAGGAAAAAAATGTTCTACAACCCGCAACAGCCCTATCCACACCAACCATACTATCAATCAAACTATGAGCCACAACCACACCAACAGTATTATTATGATTCACGTATCCCTCAATCCAGCCCTACAACGCCAACAGAACCAACACAACAACAAATCCAACAATATGCTTTACAATATCACCACTTAAAACAACCTGTATTAAGCCTCGTAAAACCTTGGGTAGACTACGGTGTAAATGAAGCAAAACATACTTCCGTAGCACACGCCATGACTGAAATTACGGCGATCACGTACTTAATCGGCCGCGGTGTAAATCCGACAGTTGCTCATTATATCGTTGAATCTTGGGAAAAGAATGAGCAGTTCTAAAACTATTCATTTTGTAAAACATACAAACGATGAAAGTGCCAAGTGACCTTGTTTTACAGGGATTTTGGTGCTTTTTGTTTTTCTATAATCTATTTTATCACAAAAGTAAATTTCATATTTTTTCATCGTTATTACTCAAAAGCCTCCAAAAAACTTAATAAAATTTCTGAATTTAAAAAATAAAATTATACCCCTTTTTTATCAATCATTTTTCAAGTTCATTTTATATAATCGATAAGATCCCTATCCATTTTTCTTTACCAGAAAAAATAACAAATACCTCTATAAAAACATATTTATTTTTCTAATTATTACAAGATTACATGCATTTTCCAGTATATTCTTATATAATTAATAAATAAAATCTTACAAATGGAGGTATAAAAGTGGCATTTTGGAACGCTATCAGTACAATTTTATTTTTAGCTACACCGATTCTACTTATTTTATGCTTTATTTCATTCTTTAAGAAAAACGGAAAAGCAATGAAATTCGGCAGATCTGCAGTCATATCTTTTATTATTTTTCTATTAATATCATTAACAAGCAATGCACATACAGAGCATCCGATTTTAAATTTCTTCGCTAATGTATGTCTCATTATGTCTCTCTTCTTTCTAATATTAGCCATTTTATCAATTTTTAAGAAAACAGGAATAGCTAAAAAACAATTTTTTATTACTGCTATTTTATTCGTAGTTGCCATTGTATTAGGCAATATTGCAACTCCTTTTACTGAAAAAGACTGTTGCGAATGATAAACAAGTTACATCTAAGAAAAAAGCAAAAGAAGAACAAAACGATAAGAAAAAAGAAGCAGAGAAAAAAAGATAGAAGCTGAGGAACAAACTCGTAAACAACAAGAAGAACAACAACGCCAAGCTGAGGAGCAAGCCCGTAAACAACAAGAAGAACAACAGCGCCAAGCTGAGGAACAAGCTCGTAAGCAACAAGAAGAACAACAGCGCCAAGCTGAGGAGCAAGCCCGTAAGCAACAAGAAGAACAACAGCGCCAGACTGAGGAACAAGCTCGTAAGCAACAAGAAGAACAACAGCGCCAAGCTGAGGAGCAAGCTCGTAAACAACAAGAAAAACAACAACCACAAGCTACTCCAGCTCAAAGCAGTGGAAATGTATATTATAAAAATTGCTCAGAAGTGAGAGCTGCTGGAAAAGCACCTTTACATGCTGGTGATCCTGGCTATAGTCATAAGTTAGATAAAGACGGTGATGGGATTGCGTGTGAAAGATAATATACATATTTAAAATAAGATGCTATTAGCTCAATTTCATTATTTTACATTTTTTAAATATAGCTTTAACAGCTATAGCAAAAACCCGATGCCTTTTTCAGACACCGGGTTTTTCGTTATTCTTTCTTCTTATCATCATCTTTAATCGCTGTTTTGATTGTTCCTGATTTCACTTTAGTCGCCGCATCTGAGAAACGTAACAAGTCACCTTGAATAATACTATCGGACATTTTCAATTCTGTCTGTGCCCGATTAATAAGTGCTTTTGCCTCTTGTTCTGGTACTTGAGCGACCTGACCAGTTAGACGATCGTAGAATGTGCTATTGTAATAAATATATTTATCTGTAATAAAGCTTCCATCACGTTCTACAACGAACGGTTCTCGATCTGGTGAAAATAAATCATGACCAAACTCAATATCATTAGAAGTATCAACTCCTAATAAGTGAAGAATCGTCGGTTTCACGTCTACTTCACCAGCAGGAGCAGTCATTGTTTTTCCTTCTGTTTGACCTGGAACATGAACAAATAATGGTGTACGTTGTAGCTGCATGTGATCATATGGAGTAATTTCATTTTTCCCTAAGTATTGTGCCATCGCACGATTATGGTTGTCTGAAATACCATAGTGATCACCGTAGAAAACGATAACTGAGTTGTCATATATTCCAGTGTCTTTTAAACGTTGAATAAATTCTTTTAAAGCTTCATCTTCATAGCGCGCTGTAACAAAATAGTTATCTAATGTTTCGTCGCCTGAATTAAATGGTTCAATCATTTTTATACTGTCATCATACGTAAATGGAAAATGGTTCGTTAATGTAAGAAAACGAGCATAGAACGGCTGATCAATCTTTTGTAACTTATCCACTGATTGATCAAAGAAGTCTTTATCCTTCAATCCCCATCCTATTTTATTCTCTGGTGTAACGTTATAATCCAATTCATTATAGAAACGATCATATCCTAAGGATGGATACATCACATTACGATTCCAGAACGAAGCATTATTCGCATGGAATACAGATGTATAATAGCCTTGTTCATGTAAAATTTCTGGAGTTGCCATATACTCATTACTAGCATTCGTAAAGAATACTGAACCACGATCTAACGGATATAATGAGTTATCAATCATAAACTCTGCATCCGATGTTTTCCCTTGTCCTGTCTGATGGTAAAAGTTTTCGAAATAATAACTTTCTTTTTTAAATTGATTTAAGAAAGGTGTAACTTCTTGCCCATTTACTTTAGAATCAATTAAAAAGGACTGCGTTGATTCTAAAGAAACAACAATAACGTTCTTTCCTTTTGCCATACCATACATATTTGGATCAGGTTTTGTTTCCACTGTTTTCATATAATTCTCTGCTTCTTGAATTTTACTTCCATCAGCAAATACTTTTTGTGAGCTTGTCTTTACTTGTAATCCAAAATCATATACTTGATGAAAATATATCCCAAGATTTTTCACAAGCATAACGCGGTCAAATGAACGAGTTAATAATTCAGGACGTTCCTTTTCTGCCAAACCAAGGTTTACCATAAAAATAGCAATACTCATTAAAAAATATAGCGACTTCATAGAGCCAGAAATACGCTCTGTTTTTGCAAATTTAGGCTTCTTTTTAGCAAGGTAAAATAAAAAGATAACATCCGCAAACATTAATAAAAACTTAATGTCTAATAAAGCTTTTATACTAGATCCTAATCCGTCCATATTCGACGTTTGCATTAACACTGGAAGTGTAACAAAATCATTATAAAAACCATAAAACATTACATTACCAATGAGGATAATGGTCATAATAATGTTAATACTGATAGCTATATAATTCCTTTTTGGCCCCTTCGCAAATAATGCAAGCCCAATTAACACCAAAGAAGATGCTAACGGACTAATAAAAAGAATAAATTCTTGCATAGCAGAATCTATCTTCAAATCAAAACTAAATCGCGTAACAATATATGTTTTTAACCATATCAAAATTACGGTTAACAAAATAAAGCGCATATTTTGATATTGTTTTTTTAACGATTCCTTCATCTCTCTCTCCCTTTCTGACTAGAACATTTGTTGAATGAACACATAGAATATCTTTTCATGTATTTATGACTTTTTTCTCACCGAGACATTGTATCGAATACTTTTGTATTTCATGTGAACTTTTTCTTTTTTTTTATAAAATTAATATATAAAATAGAAGCTCTCTATTATACCATAATTCCTTCAATTTTCCCTTCTAACTATTAACATCCTTATGGAAAATCGCTATGAACATTTAAAACGAATGGTTTATCATTCAATTTATTCTTTGTTTCTTGCATCTTCGGTGTTTCTGCATGTCAGTTTTTCTTTGCCTCTATTTTTTCCGTTGCTTTTTCAGCTTGATCTAAAGATTCTCCAATCTCCTTTTGCTTTTCTCTTACTTGATCAACACTATCTACCGCTTTAATGGCTTTATCAATACCTTTCTCATCTATTTCCTTTCTCTTTTCATCTCTCGCTTTTTCTTTTTTCTCTATATCCTTTGCCTTCTGCAACATTTCTTCAGCATTTGCCTTTACAGCTTTTTCAAGTGTAGCATCCTTTTTCATAGATATTACTTGATTCGCATTCTCAATTGTTTGTTTATAATCCCCAGCTTTTAATGCAGTAGCACCCTGTTCCATCCATTTTGCAACTTTCATATAAGTTTTTGTTTCAGCTGTAGACTTTTCTTGATTGGCTTTTTCAAACCACATAATTGCATCACTATACTTCTCATCTTTTAATGCTTTCATGCCCGCTTCAACGTGTGCATCATAATTACTCGTACTGCAACCAGCTAACATCATAAATAAACATCCTATACTAAAAATAAATTTTCTCAAACTATTTCCCCCTACATCCTTATACTACTATATTATTTTCGAATACTCCTATTATCAATGAAAATTCTTTTCTGCTATCTATGTTTTAAAAGGTAGCTAACAAAAAAAGAGGCTCTTCTATATCGGCCTCTTTTCTCTATATTTCCTTTTCGATCTCCATTTCTAGCTGTTCTGGTTTCGTCTTAGGTGCAAAACGCTTCACTACCTCACCGTCACGCCCCACTAAAAATTTCGTAAAATTCCACTTTACCGCTTTCATCCCTAATAGCCCTGGCGCTTGCTCTGTTAAATAGTGAAATAACGGATGCGTGTTATTCCCTTTTACATCTATTTTTGCGAACATCGGAAACGTCACACCATAATTTAGTTCACAAAAACTCGTAATTTCATCTTCTGTTCCTGGCTCTTGACCTCCAAATTGATTGCATGGGAATCCGAGTATTTCAAAACCTTGCTCCTTATATTTTTCATACAAAGCTTGCAAGCCTTTATATTGTGGTGTAAAACCACATTTACTGGCAACATTCACAATTAATACTACTTTTCCTTCATAATCACGTAATGACTTTTCTTCTCCTGTTATTGTTTTTGCAGAAAAATCATAAATTGTCATGTCCTTTTCACTCCTATCATGTAACTCTTCCTTTCATCATAAGACGCTTTTTCTTTATTGTCTAATGTGAACGTTTTATTTTTGTTCAAAAAGTTGTCACAACTAACTAGACATTTTTCTTGGAAAGTTTTACAATAAAAGTGTGAACAAAATGTGACATTTTATCTTCTAAATTGTGACATTTTCAATTCCATTATTACAAATAAGGATGGTGTTGATAATGAAAACTGCACAAGGTGAAAAGCTTTCTAATCGCGAATTTTATTTCGTACTATACATGATGATGTTATTTGTCTTAGGATGGTTTATGGATGTTAACGGTATTTTCTTAAGCAAATACTTTACACTAGCAGGAATGATTACTGTTCCAGCAATTGGTGGTCTTGTCGGATACTTTATTATGTCTCTCAGTAAACAACAAAATAACTAAACATATTACATAAAGGCAGAAAACGATGTTTCGTTTTCTGCCTATTCTTTTATAATAAAAGAAAAGAATAGTAAATTATAAGGAGTGATAAGTTTGAAAAAAGTAGAGAAAATATCTTCACAGTTATATATTATCGACGATCACGACTTACAACATGAACAACGTACAGGTACATATGTCTTACTTGGTGATGACATCACTATAATTGAAGCGTGCGCCGCACCTTCTCTTCCTTATCTTTTAGATGGATTAACACAATTAAATATACAGCTTGTTGATATTAAAAATATTATTGTCACACATGTTCATCTTGACCATGCTGGTGCTGCTGGCTTAATGATGGAGAAATGCCCCAACGCAACGTTATTCGTTCATTCTCGAGGCGCTCGTCACATGGTTGATCCGACTAAACTCATTCAAGGTGCAAAAGCTGTTTACGGAGATTCATTTGATAAACTTTTTCACCCCATTTTGCCTATTCCAGAAGAACGCGTTCACATCGTACAAGATGGTGAAACACTGCATATCGCAGAAAATCGAACGCTTACATTCTATGATACACCTGGCCATGCAAAGCATCATATTAGCATTCATGATTCCTTAACAAATGGTATATTTACAGGTGATACGATTGGTATTTATTACCATCAATTGGCTGAACTTGGTGTTGAACTTTATTTACCAACAACATCTCCTACGCAGTTTCAACCTGAAGCTATGTTAGCTTCAAAAGATCTCATTCGAAATATGAATGTCGATTACATTTATTTCGGTCATTATGGCGCCTCTTCCCATGTTTCTGAAATCTGCACTCAGCTAGAACATTGGCTCCATGTATTTGTTGAAGCCGGCAAGCAAATATTTGAAAAAGAACAAGACTTTGAAAAAGCAAGCCATCAACTGTCCAATCTCTTGCTGGAAAAAGTGTCATCGCACCTTACAAAAAAAGGCGTCCCAGCAACACATTCTATTTATGATTTGTTGAAACTTGATATGGAAATTAGTGCGATGGGAATTATTGATTATTTTACAAAGTTGGAACAAACAAAGAAAACTTTAAATGATAATGAAAAAAGACGCGACTACGTAATATTCGTAGCCGCGTCTTTTTTATTTATCTAGGCTTCTTCTTCCCATTAAATGCAGGTTTCTTTTTCTTTGGAGCTTTCGGTTTCGACTCGACAAACGAACCTTTAAACACTTCTCTTTTATTGAATTGAATACCTAGCTTCTTCGCAAATTGAAGTAACTTCTTCTCTTCTTGAGGCGTTACAAGAGAAACAACTGTACCCTCTTTACCCATACGCCCTGTACGTCCTGAACGATGAATATATTGATCAAGTGTATCTGGTAATTCTAAATGAATAACATGTGTTAAATCATCAATATCTAATCCACGCGCTGCAATATCTGTCGCTAATAAAATTTCCACTTTCCCTTGTCGGAATGCACGCATCGTTGCTTCACGCTCTTGTTTAGTTGCTTCTGCATGAAGAGCTGCTGCTTTCATCTTACGGAATTTCAGTTTTTCCGCAATTTCATCTAAACGGAATGGATCATTTAAAAAGGCAACTGCTTTTACATCGCCAGTATGCATAATTCTTCTAATAAACTCGTTCTTTTCACGACGCTCGCAAACGATATACGTATGTTCAACCAAACTCTTTGTGTCCGTACGTTTAATACGAACGAATTGCGGTTCAACTGCAAAATCACGTGCTACTTCTTCTGCATCTTTTGTCATTGTTGCAGAGAAGAATACTACTTGACGATCACGCATTGTCGATTTAATTACATCGGACACAGCATCTATCATCTTTTGTTTTACAATTTGATCAAACTCATCAAATACAATTGTTTTCACTTCATGCATTTTCAATTTCTTCATGCGGATTAGTTCTAAAATACGTCCAGGTGATCCAACGATCACTCGTGGATGTTTCTTTAACTTCTCTACTTGACGCTTAATATCCGCACCACCAATTAAAGATGCACCTGAAATATCAGTTCCTGCCGTAAACTTTTGCACTTCTTCATGAATTTGCATCACAAGTTCACGCGTCGGTGCTAAGATTACTACTTGAGGCTGTTTCACTTCAGGGTTAATTTTATGTAAAAGTGGCAATAAATACGCTAATGTTTTACCTGTCCCAGTTGGAGATTCAGCAATAACATCTTGTCCTTCTAGAATAGTTGGAATAGCTTGCTTTTGGATTTCAGTAAACTCTTTAAAACCAGCCTTCTCCCAAGCTTGTTGCAAAAATGGTTGCATATCTTTTATCATTTCTTTTTCTCCTTTATCTCTATTTTTGAAGAAATTGTTGTATTGTTCGCATCGTTTCTATCATATGAGAAATAACAGCTATTAAGTCATCAACATGATCTTCTGTAATCGATTTTTGAAATAAGATTCCTACCTTATTATGATATGAAATCGCTTGCTTATTATATTCGTATGAAATTTGCTGCGTAATCATTCGTTCTTTTCCCCATATGGATTGTAGCAACGCTTCAATTTCTTGACAATCTTTTTCTGGATGCTTCAAAGAAAATGTAAAGAAAAGCTTCATTTCACAGCCAGGCACAAAATACGGTACCTCTAATATCTCACCTGATAAATTTTCTGCATTAACTGATAATAAAAATGTTGCTTCTACTAGTGACTCTATATATTCTTTCAGTTGAAACGAAATGGTATATGTACGACTAAACGACGCTAGATCCATTATATCTTTTCGGTCAGTTACAATGATGTCACCATGCAAATCAAAATCATATACAGCTCCTTCAACAATAACTTTTAAATTTTCAAAAGCAGTTGGATCAAACATATATTCCTCCAAAAAACAAGCGCCTTTCCATCGAAAGGCGCCACGTGATGTACGTATAGTTTACCGATAAAAGAGAAGAAATACAACCTTTTAGAATAAACCTACTGCTTTTCCATCTTCATTTACGTCCATTTGAAGAGCAGCTGGTTTCTTTGGAAGTCCTGGCATTGTTAGCATTGTTCCTGTTAACGCTACGATAAATCCAGCACCAATAGATGGTTTTAACTCACGAATTGTTACAACAAAATCAGATGGACGTCCTAATTTTGTCGCATCGTCAGAAAGAGAGTACTGTGTTTTTGCCATACAAATTGGCAAGTTGCCCCATCCTTCTCCCGCAAATTGCGTTAATTGCTTGCGAGCTTTTGGTGCAAATTCAATATCTTTTGCACCGTATACTTTTTGAGCAATTGTACGAATTTTTTCTTCTAATGGAAGTTCTAAATCATATAAAGGTGCGTATTTGTTTTCACCTTTTTCAATTACTTTTAATACCTTCTCTGCTAGGTCAACACCGCCTTGACCACCTTTTTCCCATACTTCTGTTAATGATACTTCGTAACCGCGCTCACCGCACCAATTTTGTAAGTACTCTACTTCAGCAACTGTATCTGTAATAAATTTGTTGATTGCAATAACAAACGGAACACCAAATTCTTGAATGGTTTCAACGTGTTTTTGTAAGTTTTCCATACCTTTTGCTAACGCATCAACATTTTCTTCTTTTAACTCGTCTTTCGCTACACCGCCATGCATTTTAAGGGCACGAATTGTCGCAACAATGACAACTGCTTCTGGTTTAATACCTGCTGCACGCGCTTTAATGTCTAAGAATTTTTCAGCACCTAAATCTGCACCAAAACCAGATTCCGTAATCACATAATCACCAAGTTTAGCTGCCATTGTCGTTGCGATTACACTGTTACAACCGTGTGCGATGTTGGCAAATGGTCCACCATGAATAATTGCTGGTGTATTTTCTAACGTTTGTACTAAGTTTGGCTTTAATGCATCTTTTAATAGAAGTGTTAATGCACCTTCTACACCTAAATCTTTTACTGTTACAGGCTCATTATCCATATTGTAGGCTACAACAATACGAGCTAAGCGTACTTTTAAGTCTTGTACATCTGTCGCTAGACAGAATACAGCCATAATTTCAGATGCAACTGTAATATCAAAACCATCTTCACGCGGTACACCTTGTACTGGTCCACCTAGACCAATTACAACATTGCGAAGCGCACGGTCATTTAAATCTACACAGCGCTTCCATACAATTTTACGTGTATCGATGCGAAGGTCATTTCCTTGTTGAATATGGTTATCGATAAATGCTGCAAGTGCATTATTTGCAGTTGTAATCGCATGAATATCCCCTGTAAAGTGAAGGTTAATGTCTTCCATTGGTACGACTTGCGAGTAACCACCGCCCGCTGCACCACCTTTTAATCCCATAGTTGGTCCAAGAGATGGTTCACGAAGCGCAATAACTGCTTTTTTACCAATTTTATTGAAAGCTTGCCCTAAACCAACTGTTACAGTTGATTTCCCTTCCCCTGCTGGAGTAGGGTTAATCGCTGTAACTAAAACAATTTTTCCATCTTCTTTTCCTTGTAAGCGCTTAAAAATATCAAGAGATAATTTCCCTTTATAATGACCGTACGGCTCTAATTCTTCTTCTAAAATGTTTAATTCTGATGCAATCTCTTGGATTCTCTTCATGCTTGCTTCTTGTGCAATTTCAATATCAGATTTTACTGTAGTAGTTGCTGTCATATTCCCTAGTCCCCCTTTAATTGTTTCTGAAAATATTGTATCAGTTTTTTGTATTTTCTGCACTTATAATCCTCCTATAAGTTACTTCTTTTGAAACATAAATACCCACATAAATGTTAAAGCTTGCTGCAATTCAAGCGGAAGTTGTCCAATCATCTTTTCGTTTACACCACGCTTATATACGCCCATTCCATCTATTAAATTGAATCCTTGTTCCTGTGCAAGCTTTTGAAATTCCCACGGCATCATCGTATTACAAACGACATCTTTTCCATATAGACGTGGATAGCTATTTTCACGTGGTTTTGCTGTTGGTCCCAAAATGGCAATACATGCAAAACCTTCTGGCGCTAATACTCGCTTTATTTCTTGCAGGGCTTGAAGTGGCGCTTCCGTCCATTCTAATGAATTTACTGCTAAAACTGATGCAAACTCCTCATCTTGAAACGGTAATGAAGTAAGATCTCCTACTATAAACGATAAATTAGGACTCTCACCGCGCTCTTTTCCTTTTTCAATCATTTGCTCTGATAAATCAATACCACATGCTTTGTAACCTGCTTTATTTAATTTGTATGTTCCATATCCATCTCCGCACCCTACATCAAGAACAGTTGCCCCGTTTCGTATGTATTTTTGGAAAAATGGAATAATTGCACTACGGCTGCCACTATCCCACATTTCTTGACTATTTTGATTCCAAAAATCAGCATTATTATCCCATTTCTGCTGCGCTGCTTCATGCCAATTAAATTTCGTCATTATTATCCCACCTTTACATTTTTCATCTATCTAAAAGTCATTCTACATCATTTTACATTATTCCTGTTTATTCTTAAGGAGAGATGGATAACATAGCAACGGACAATCACTTTCTCCATTTTTATTTGTTTGGATATAAATAACAGACATGTTTTTTTCTTTATAAAAAATACTAAACATACCCTAAATCGAAAGAGAGGGCTATTCATTGCCAAAAAAACGAACGCATCATTTAAAAAGCGGAGAAAAACAAGAAGAATATGCGGTAGAAATTACCCTCAGCGTCTTCCAATTAGGCGTCGTCATAAAGAAATCCATAAAGAAGAAGACAGAACAGACATTGGTACAATTGTTGGGTACATCGCATTATTTATCTCTTTATTTTCAATTGCTTTCTATCCTATTACATTTGGATCTCTTTCCATCTTAATTGGGCTTCTCGCTGTTCGTTATGAAGCAAAAACACTTGGATATACAGCTATTGGCTTTGGAGGATTTTCTCTGCTTTTCAGTTTATTATATCCTCTCTTCTTATCAGCCTTTTAAAAGGCGCTTTCTTATAAAGTGAAAATTCCATCAGTGGAAGGCTTCATCCCCCACTGATGGTTAGTTAAACCAATCAGGCGCATACCAACAGTTATTCCCGACCTATCTTCTTCGTTTTGGGGTGAGGGGTCTTACTGCCCAAAAGTAGCGGGATAAAGAACTAAAATGCATCCATTCAACAATGGATGCATTTGTTGTATCTCTTTGCTTATTAACGAAATAACATCACATAACCGCAACCACTGCAATGATAAGCAGTAATTTCTTGAAATACAGGATAGTTCTCCTCATCTCGCTGTTCAATAAATACTTTTTCAAAGCGATACATATTCGGCGCATACGCCCAGTCTTGTTTTGTACGTGCATATAAGGTGGAAGAAAAAATTCTTCTCCTCCGCAAACCATACAAATCTTTTTCAAAATAATCTCCTCCCCAAGCCTGTCTTACCATAACTATATGAGAGAGAATATAAAAAAAGACCTTCTAAACATTAGAAAGTCTTTTCAGAGGAAAAGAGGAACATCCCCAATATTCCAATGGCACTATACGTCTTCTTTTTTCCTGTTTCTGTTTGAAAGGTTTGTTCTATTTTCATAAAGAATATGCCGTTTCGAACATCACTACCAACAAACTCCAGTTTCTCTTCTTTATTATCTTTTTGCTGTATACAACTAAAACTCACTTCATTACACACAATTGAATATTCATCTGCTAAATGTTTTTGAAAGTCCGCTTCCTTCGGACAAGTTAATAATAAAATTGCTACAAATATAATACTACTAATGCCTATTATTGTGAAAGTCTTCCCCATTTTATCTCCTTTCCAAAAAGAAAGAAAACTTGACTTCTATCGTCAAGTTCCCTTAGTCCATTATCCATTGCCACTCTTGTTCTTTCTTATCAAAGATAAGCCATCCTGTTTCAGAAGCTTCGCTTTTCAAATCTTCTAAACTGTCTAAAACTTCATTTGTACTTTCATACGAACCGATAACATAAACAGGAATCTCTAAGCCACGTCTTGATTCTAATTTTCCTGCTAAGTCCAAATATAAGCCATCTTCCATAAATGGCAGAAGTTTGAGAATGACCTCTTTTGAAATCGCTGGATAAATTTTTGATTTTTGAAAGAATGCGAATCGTTTTTTTCCAAATGAGCCAAGCTTATAAGGAATCACCTTACTAAGCATTCCGACAAAGTCCGGCATTCTTCGGTAATATACCTTATTGTACCAGCCATCATCATGAGAAAGATAAACGAATCTATTTTTCAAAAGTGGGAAAAAGGCCTTCCCGAGCGGTTCCTTTTTGTGTGCCAAATAGAGTAATTCTGCAATTTCTTTTGGCTCCAATTCATCCAAGTCATTCACATCATCAAAATCAACCCAGCAAAATTCTTCAAACTCATCCACATCTGCCGCAATTAATTTATGTATGCTCTCTTCTTCTGCATATTCAAATAAAGTATGATAATGAAGATCAGTCCATTCAAAACTATGCTTTAAAAGCAGGACTTGATGAAGCGGCGAAGGAATATTGCTTGCAAATTCCTCAAACGTAATTCCAGATGTGATAAAACAATGATTGCGACGATTACCATTAATATAAATCATATTCTTGATTTGGTCAGATCCTCCAGACAAAGCACCTAGCCACCTTCGTTTTATATGTTTCAATACTATAGGATATTTTATCACGAAAATTTTTAGAAACATAGAAAAAACTATAAAAACTATTTACATTTTTATGAGTTTTATTACATCACTATTACAAGAAAAAATGCCTGCTTATAAACAGGCATTTTTCATGCAATTTCATCTGGATTTTGTGGATAATGAGAGCTATCCTGTTTTTTATTATTTTGAAAGATCGACTGAATCTTATCAATTGTTTGCGGCGCAAGTTCGATTATCTTCTCTGCCAAGTGCGTTGCATTTTGCAAATGAAGAATATTTACACCATCCTTATTCACAACAAGAAAGGCCACCGGTGTAATAGAAACTCCCCCGCACTACCACCACCAAATGCGGGATGACTTTGTGACTTTTGCACGTCATTTGTGGAAAAATCTGATCCACCTGCACCAAAACCAAATGCTACTTTTGAAACAGTTAAAACAACACCGCCATCTGCTGTTTGAACAGGTTCACCAACAATTGTATTCACGTCAACCATTTCTTTTAAATTTTCCATAGCTGCTTTCATCAGCCCTTGAATTGGATGATCCACCGTTCATAACCTCCTTTTTCATATCCTTCCTAGTTTTTCCTAAACATTGTGAACTAAACATAAAATTTTTTATTGATTTCCAAAATTATAAGTACTAATATTTAGAAAATACAAACAAAAGGAGTTTCAGCAAAAATGATTCGAAAACTAACCGAACAAGACCATGAACAAGTACTTTCTTTTTTAAAGAAAGAAGCTGCATTCAACCTATTCTTAATTGGTGATATTGAGGCATTTGGATATGATCAAGATTTTCAAGAACTATGGGGACAGTTTACGATAGAAAATGAATTACAAGCTGTTCTATTGAGATTCCATGATTCCTTTATTGCCTATGCTGAGGCTTCATTCCAACCAGAAGCATTTATTGATCAATTTACTAACCATGACTACATTAAACTCTCTGGACAATCAGAGGTCGTAGAACAGTTTGAAAATCTCGATAACCTAAACCTTGGTAAAAAACTGCAGACATACTTTTGTGAATGTACAACCGAGAAACAGTTAGTAAAAGATATAAACAAAGAAAATATAAAAATGGCAACGGTTGAAGATGTGGATCGTATTATACATTTACGAAAACAAATTACAGAATTTAAGATAGCAGACAGCGCAGGTAAACTCCTTCGCCAAGCAATTGAAACAAACACCGGACGGACATATTATATAGAAGAAAACGGAAAAATTATCGCGTGCGCGTCCACATCTGCAGAAAATTCATTATCTGCTATGGTTGTAGGTGTATGTACACACTCAAATCACCGCGGAAAAGGGTATGCTTCTCAAATCATAAGTAAAATGATTCAAGACTTTATCGCTGAAGGAAGAACACTTTGTTTATTTTACAGTAACCCTGCTGCTGGACGGATTTATAAACGTTTAGGCTTTAAGGATATTGGAACTTGGACAATGTATCGCTAAAGTGAAACTGCCATCAGTACAGGATATCTCATTTCTCCTCTGATGGCAGTCACCTTTCACTACAATTAAACTTTCTTCTCTCCCGATTTCACATGTTGAAAATGCTCTACAATCGGAAACGGCTCATAAAAATGATGCAATCTCTTTTTCCATTCTTCATATTCACTCGATTTTCGAAACCCTTCCGTATGATCTTCTAACGTCTCCCAGTTCACTAACAAAAGATATTTCCCTTCAGTTTCTATACATTTATGAAGTGTATGACCTCGGTAACCTCTCATAGAAGAAATAATGTTAGAAGCCTCTTGAAAGGCATTTTCAAATTCATTCACCAACCCGCGCTTCACTTGGAGCATCGCTGCTTCTAATATCATCATCTCATCTCCTAACTTTTTATTACATCTCGACCCCATTCAAATGCTTTCCTATCATTATTTTTAGATTTAAAAATGCGATTCTATATTTCTTTCAAAATTACATACTCTCACGTTTCAAGCTCATAACAATTTGCCGCTCAACGAATCCCATCTCTTTATACAACTCTTTCACAAAATTCTCTGCAAACACGTTTAAACGAATTTCCGAATAGCCTAGCTTATTTAGTTCATCAATTGCTGCTCTCATAAGTTGGCGTGAAAGACCTTTTCCACGATAAGAAGGCAACACATACAATTCATAAATGAAGCCTAGTTCTTCTCCAGAAAAATAGTCCTTATTGCTTCCAATCAATATCCATCCATTTAAAATATCCTTCTGTTTTATAACAAGATAAAATGCTCCTTTTTCTAAAAGCGGCACCGTAATCTCTAGTACTTTCTCTTGGCTAAACTCACTCGTTTTCATAGTCCCTTCATATAAAGACTCGGCCGCATGAGCTAAAATTTTTTCCGTATCGCTTTCAGTTGCTCTTTGGATCATAAGAACCTCCCCCTTCTATTAAACATGCAATACCATTCTTAATGTTTTCAGCATATACCCATCAAAGTCTTCTTCAAACGCATCTACCACTGCAAATCCTTTTGCAGTATAAAATGCTTTTCCAATTTTATTCTCTGATTCTACGTTAATATAAATCTTTTTCACACCTTTCAACATTACAATTCCTGTTTGCAACAATGCTGTTCCTATACCGCTACCTTGGTATTCAGGCAATAAGTAAATTGCCCCTAACTCTGTTTCATATTGATGCTTTATTGGTGAAAAATTTGCAAATCCGACAACTTTCCCGTCTACTTCTCCTACAAATAAGTGTGAATGTTGTAAGCGGTGGCTCATCATGTCATGAGAATAAGCATGCTGTAAAAACTTCTCTTGTGCTGGTATTGGAATAATGTCTTTATATGTATCGTTCCAAGAAATCTTGGCCACATGTTGTACGGCTGGAATATCTTCTTCTTTCATTTCACGGATGACAAAATTCATAGAGACTCCCCCAATCTATAATCTGCTAATGTGTTACACTTCACACACATTCCATCTTCATATACAACTTGGATTAACTTGATACGATTTATTACCGCTCGCATCACTTCAAAGCTCTCACATACATGTTGAAAAGCTTGTCCTAACTGTATTTTGGTTAGTCTACTTGCCACTGTACAATGCGGAACCCATTTATCTGTTACATAATAGGAATCTGTATTATCTTGAAAAAAACTAAAATATTTATGATAGTTTGTATGAAACTGTTTTAGATTTTCTGTTATCGTCGGAGCATAAAAAACTGTTCCATTTACCGGGAAACTCCCTATATGAGAAAATTCAACTTCAATAGTATTCGTACGCTTTGAAAACTGATGCAGCTCTTGCTTGAATATTTCGATATCAAGCTGTTTATAATCTGCTAATGTAATATGTGGTTCCATTCCTTCAATGTTGTTTATATAAGATGACAAATCACTTAATTCATCCCACTTCTTTTTTATATATGTTGCAAATAGTTCATCCAAAGTTACAATAACTGCGTACAAACGACTCATCTCCTCGTTGCTTTCATTTCTTCCCATTCTTCACGGATCATCCCCATCCGAATCGAATCGTAATATTCTCCGTTATAATAACGGCATTTTCTCATTCTTCCTTCTAATTGCATGCCAAGCTTCTCAGCAACTTTCATCATGCGGCTATTTCCTGACCATGTCGTTAAACCGACCCTTCCAATCGTCATATGTTGGAATAGAAAGTCAATGTACATACGTAAAGCTTCTGTACCATAACCTCCATTCCAATATGTTGGATTGTAAATGGTAATTCCAATCTCTAACCAACGTGAAGGCTCATGCTCCCAGTAATACGTTACGATTCCTATGATTTCACCATCTTTTTCAATAAGAAACCTTGAATATGGATCTTTCATTAATTTAGAACATAGACCTTCTTGAAAAGAAGTAAACTCTTGTCTAACAAATGGAAAATACGGTGCATCCCATTTTTTCCACTCTGGATTCTCTTCTTTATAAACTTCTTGCCATAGCGGATACAAATCCGCTTTTTCTATCGTTCGAATAACTACTTTTTCACCTTTTAAATAAGTTTGTTCCATAGAATCCTCCTATATATACTTTCTTATCTTTCAATTACTATGTAGCAATACACTATAAGTTTTATTAGCAAAGATAGTATAAAATCACTCTTCTCTATTTCTAAGTGAACTAGAGAAACATTATATTTATTTACTAGTTTTATTTATTATAATGTTTTTTCTGAAAAATCAAAACAAACAATCGATTATTTTGTATAGTATTGTAAAAATGTGTTTTTTGGAGGGATTTTATGCTAAGGAAGATATCTCAGTATCCGAAGGAACTTCTAAACCTATCTCACTCTCAAATGACTGGGCTGGACTTATTGGTTTAAATTATTATCAAATTAATGTCTCTAGCTGGATCGTTCTTAGTACACTCGCTGCATTCTTCCTTACCATTTTAATAATTAAAATGATGACAAATGGCATTCAAGATGCACTAGCTAAAAGAGAACAGCAAACGGCAGAGATATCAATAAACACAGACAATCAAACCTCTGTATAACATAAACACTCCTTCACCTTCGCTAATAAAAAAGAACATCCTTATTGTTCTTCTGCAAATATGTAAAAAGAAAGGATTACTATAAAAAATAAATTCGGCTTAATTTTGCTATGTACGCTTATTGCTGCAAATGTCATTCTATACTTTTTCTTGCCTCCTGAAGTTGTAACAAAGTGGGATTTTAACGGAAATCCCACTTCTACCCTGACAAAAGGAACACATGTAACAATTGCTATTCTTTTGTCATGCTTTATCGCTTTTTTATTTGAAGGCTTATCACATATGATTGAAGACGCACGTTTTTTCAAATGGATTGGAAATGCAGTATTACTGTTCCTTTTCTTTACTGATATGACCATTTCTCTACTTGCGCTTGGTTACAATCTTCCTCATGAGCAACTCATTCTCTCTGCCGTCGGACTACTTTTCATTATTATCGGCTATTTCATCACGAAGGTTGATGCAAAAGGTTCTACTATATCCTATCAATGGAATAGCAAAGAGCTGGAGAAAAAGTCACAAAAAATATGTGGTATTTCTATTCTGTTAGCAGGCTTATGTATCGGAGTTTCATCATTTGCGTTCCCTTCTTCTCTCATACATTATGCTCTCCTTGGAACGATTATCATTATGACAGTTGTAGTCATTGGCAGTACGATATATTTATTTATAAAAGATCAAAAGCAGTCTTCTTCTCTATAAAACAAACTATTTGTATGAAATAAAGCAGAAGACTATCTTCTGCTTTATTTTATTTCCTTATGAAATGAATAACTCACCTTTTCATATCCTTCTCTTTCATAAAAACGGTGCGCATCTATTCTTGGAAATGCTGAAGTTAATACGACACAAGTACAACCATTCTCTTTCCCCCACCCCTCAATATACGACAGCAGTGTCTCTCCATATCCTTTTGAACGATGTGACTCTGCTGTAACAAGATCATATATAAAGACATGTTTCTTATTATAAAAATTTGTACAAATTGCTGTTCCTGCTAAACTCACTACTTCTCCTTCACTATTATACAAAGCAAATAGGCGATAATTTTCTTCTTTCATTCTTTCCAAAAGAGACTGTGCTTCTTCTTGAGAAAGTGTAGGCCGCAACTGCTGTAATACTAGTAACACCTTACAAAATTCTTGCTCTGTTTTTACCTCTTGCACACATGTATTCATATTCATTCCCTCCAATTATTTATAAAAAATTCAAAATGTTTTATGATTGTTATTATAAAAAGCACATGCCCCTTTTGTAAGTGGCAGTTTTATTCTTTTTTATAGGGACAGTTTGAAAGGAAGATGACAATGGAACTTATCATCCCATTAGATTCAGAAAGTAAGATACCGCTTTACATACAAATTTATAACTATATAAAACAAGAAATCTTACAAGGAAGTATTGAGGTTGGTAGTCGTCTGCCATCTCACCGCAATTTATCTTTGCAGCTTGGTGTAAGCCGTAATACAGTTGAATATGCATATCAGCAATTAATAGCTGAAGGGTATGTAGAAAGTAAACAAAAAAGAGGTTTATTTGTTGCTGATGCAGATTACGATATGATCCAGACAACAAGCAATAAAAATATTGCATATAAAGAGAAACCTGCTCAGGAAAATTTACGTTATGATTTCAGTCATGGGAGCATTGATATAGACTCCTTCCCGTTGTCTACTTGGAAAAAAATAACGAGTAATTGTCTCCTAGAATATGAGAATGACTTATTTACAAAAGAAGACTCACAAGGTGAATGGCAGCTTCGCTCTGAAATCTCTCGCTATCTCTATCAAGCGCGTGGTGTCCACTCTACTCCAGAACAAATTATCATCGGAGCAGGTACACAGCCTCTTCTTTGGTTACTTTTGCAATTGCTTGGGAATGAGTATAGATATGCAATGGAAAATCCAGGGTTTCATCGCGTAAGAGCTGTCATGCAAAGTTGCGGCTTGCATATACAGCCGGTATTTTTAGATGAAAAAGGGATCCATATTTCCTCTTTATATAAAAGTGATGCTAATGTCGTATATGTAACACCTTCTCATCAATTTCCATACGGGATGATTATGCCTCTTTCTCGCCGAATGGAGCTGCTAAAATGGGCAAGTGAAAATGATAGCTATATTATAGAAGATGATTATGACGGTGAATTTCGTTACACAGGAAAACCTATCCCTTCCTTACAAGGATTAGATACAAATGGACGTGTCATTTATATGGGAACATTTTCTAAGTCATTTTTGCCTTCACTCCGAATGAGTTATATGGTTCTTCCACAAACTTTGCTAAAAACTTATCAACATGATGGTATCATCTTCAAGCAAACCGTCTCAAAAATACAACAGCTCACATTTGCAACATTTATGAGAGAAGGTTATTGGAATCGACACTTGAATCGAATTCGCACTATATACAAAAAGAAACATCACTTACTAGTACATACAATTCAACAAGAAATGGGCCCGCTCGTCGATATCATAGGTTCCCAGTCTGGACTTCATATTGTATTACATGTTCATAACGGAATGAATGAACATGAGCTTATCGATAAGGCAGCTGAAAATGGTGTCAAAGTATATCCTCTTTCTCTATATGATGCAGAAAATGCCTTACAGAAGGAATCTTACGTATTGATGGGGTTTGGAGGGTTATCAGCAAACGACATTCTCTGTGCTATACAATTATTAAAGAAAGCTTGGTTTTAGGTAACATAAGCAACAAAAAAAGTGCTGTAAACAATATATTTTATCTGTTTACAGCAATTTTTCATTTCTTATTATCTTAAAATAAGGGCTTTATTGTCCTACAGGATAAAAGGGCCTTGTTTTCTTGCATATCCTGACAGATCTTTTTTAATAATCTAATGCACTCACTGGTTGAGATTGATGAGAAAGTTGGGTACATTCATGAAAAGCAAAATGTTTACAACCTATACATTTTTGTGTATCCAAATGTTCTAAAGCATAAGTAATAGCTTCCCCTGTATGTTCAAAAAAGTTCTTTTCTCCAATTTCAGCATACAATCCGTTTTTATCTAAAGTTGCTTTTAACTCAGCTTGGATTCCTGAAACAAGAAGTACGCCACCTTGTTTTTTAAAGTGATGAACAATATTCCTAAAATAGGATTCTCCTGTTGTATCAATAAAAGGAACTTTTCCCATACGTAAAATTAAAACTTTTGGTTTATAATGAATAGTTGCTAAAATGTTTTGTTCAAACGTTTGAGCAGCTCCAAAGAATAACGGACCTTCTATTGTATAAATACTAATTTGCGGACAGTCATGCGTTTTATTCACCACATGTGGCAGCAATTTTTCATTCTTTCTTGTATGATCAGGAAGCACTTTAGATATAACAAGCATGTTACTCATACGTTTTGTAAATAAAATAATAGCTAGAATAAGACCGATTTCTACAGCTGTTGTCAAACTAGTAAATACAGTAAACAAAAATGTTACAAGTAATACAAGAGAATCTCCCGTTTTCATTTTAAGGATGTGAGCAAAATGTTTTTGTTCACTCATATTCCAAGCTACTACCATTAAAACAGGGGCCATACTAGCAAGCGGAATATGTGAAGCAGATGGAGCTAACAGTAGAAGCGTTAATAAGACAAGCACCCCATGAATAATACCTGACATCGGAGAAGTAGCTCCACTCCTAATATTAGTTGCTGTTCGGGCAATCGCTCCAGTTGCCGGAATTCCTCCGAATAAGGGTGTAACAATATTAGCAATTCCTTGACCGATAAGCTCTTTGTTACTGTTGTGCTTACTATTTGTCATACCATCTGCCACGACAGCCGATAAAAGAGATTCAATACTCCCCAACATGGCAATAACAAATGCAGGACCAATTAACTGTTTTATACGCTCCAATGTGATTTCTGGAATATGGAACTGAGGAAGTGTATTCGGAATCGTACCATATGCTGTACCGATAGTAGGTACATGACCCGAGAAAAATACCGTTGCAATTACAGTTGAAATAACAATACCTACTAATGAACCAGGAACTTTTGGTAAGATTTTTGGTGTTATCAATATAACAAAAAGGCAAATCAAAGCAGTTATAATACTATAAAAATTGATGGTATCAATATGGATAAAGATTTCCTTCAAATTTGCTATAAATTCCTCATGCTTTTTTATACCTGTCAGCCCCAAAAAGCCAGCAATTTGTCCCGTAAAAATAGTAACAGCAATACCTGATGTAAAACCAACTGTTACAGGACGTGGAATAAACTTAATTAAAGATCCCAGTTTAAAAATCCCCATAAGGCATAAGATAATTCCAGCTAATAAACCAGCCAGTAGTAAGTTTTCATATCCATAAGTAATTACAATGCCTAAAAGAATCGGAACAAAAGCACCTGTCGGTCCTCCAATTTGATACTTCGAACCACCAAATAACGAAGTGAGAATCCCAGCAATACACGTTGTATAAATCCCGTACTCTGGTTTCACCCCAGAAGCGATAGCAAAAGACATAGCAAGTGGAATCGCAACAACTGCGACAATTGTTCCTGAAAGAAGATCCTTTTGAAAATGTCTCAATGAGTATCCTTCAAATC
Organism: Bacillus sp. EA-CB0995; assembly: GCF_055814245.1. Classification (NCBI taxonomy): domain Bacteria; kingdom Bacillati; phylum Bacillota; class Bacilli; order Caryophanales; family Bacillaceae; genus Bacillus; species Bacillus sp. EA-CB0995. Next base: position 2,961,294 of record NZ_CP169269.1, read on the forward strand.
TTCCCGTAAATAACCCTTTCATACAAACCCTTCTTTTCTATTCTTAATAAATTTGAATTGCAAACTTTATATTTTTCTAAGAGAATATCAACTTAATATTTACTATACGTTTTGTTCAAACGGCATTCTAGCTTACCTATATCCCCGCCTTCTTGCACGTAGGTTTTCAACCTTTCGGCTAGAAGTTCTCCACCGCGACTATCTAGCTTCTGCGTATCTATAAGTGCTGTAATCGATACCTTCTTTGGCGTACTATCTCTACGAAACATCTGACCCGGAATTTCGCTCCAAAAACGATTCCATTCATCCAGTAATCCTATTTGATCAAATAAAAAACTTTGAATCCCACATAACCAAGCTGTACAGGCTGTATTCCTTTCTTGACATCCAACTCCATCTTGTAAATGTTGGCATGAAAAACAACAGGAATTCCCACTTTTAATACAAACATTGCAAACGTGATGAGCTCCTATTGAGCGAAGTGTTTCAATTCCATGTTGGATAATAGCTTCTTTCTTAATTTCAATACTCAATCTGTGCCTCCTTGGCTACCGTTTCACCGTCTGTTTCGTCTAGTTCTTCTAACATTGAAATCGTATCAATCAAATGGTTATTAAAAATTTTCCGTGCAACTTCCAATAAATTCATAATCATAGGATCTCGAAGAGAATATAAAACTCGTTTTCCATCTTTGGTACCAACAACAATATTTTTTGCACGTAACACACTTAACTGTTGAGAAACCGCGGAACCTTCCTTATTAAGAATGCTTTGAATTTCATTTACACTTTTTTCCCCCTCTGACAGCAATTCGAGAATACGAATTCGCAAGGGATGTGATAAAGCTTTAAAAAAATCAGCCTTAAATTGTTGCATTTCCCTCCCATTAAAACACCTCCATTACTTATTGTTGATTTTAAATAACCTAGAAGTATCATATACATCTTCAAATGTTTGAATATGTATATGATACTTCTAGAACTTTCAATTATCAATACAAATTTCAAAACGTTAACAAAAAATCAAAAAAGTGCTGTAAACGATGTATTGCATCTGTTTACAACACCTTTTTGATTCTGCCCCTTACTTATCTTCCTAAAATATCCCTATTTTACCTATAAATATTATATAATTGTTTTGTTCGAATTTTTTGAAAAGTAGTCCATATGCGTTATGATGCTACAAACAATGTTTTCTTCTCCTATCTTACAGATAGAAGAATTACATCCTGGTTACGAAGACCATGCAAGCAATGCAGAGAACCATATCGATATTTATATCGTTTACTGTCTGTCCAAGGAAGTGTAGACCTAGACGAGTGGATGAAACACCCATCTTTCTTTTAATTATCAAACAACACAATATAAAAAGGAGAATACAATATGCAAATCCAAAACAAATGGAGTCAAGAGGACAGCGATTATATTAGAAAACAATTAATCGCATTCAATCATTCACAAGTTTCAGGTAGTGAGAAATCACTTGTTAAAGATATCAGTTTAACACTAAAAAACGATAATGAAGAAATGGTAGCTGGCTTAACAGGGGTCATATTTTGGCAATGCTTACACATCAATATTTTATGGGTCAGTGATAGTCTGCGCCATAAGGGCTATGGCAGTAAACTCCTATTAGAAGCCGAACGAATAGCGAAAGAAAACGATTGTAATCTTATTAAACTTGATACATTTAGCTTTCAAGCACCGGAATTTTACAAAAAACATGGCTATGAAGTATATGGTGTTATAGAAGATTTTCCGAAAGGACATACACACTATTACTTACAGAAAAGATTAATAGTATCAAATGGAGAGTGATTCTTTGACGATTAAAAAAAGAATATATTAACCTCAGAAGACATACAGCAAATAATCGATTTAGCAACATACTGTGAACGTAACGATGGGCTGGAGTATAAACCTTCTTTATATGTAGATGTACTCCAAACAAGAAATAAAGATCAAGTGAATGATTTTCTTTATTACCAAGACGACAAATTAGTTGGTTTTGTAAGTATGTACGAATTTGAAAGACCTACTAAACTTGAATTAATAGGAATGGTTCATCCTTCATTTCGAAGGCAAAAAATATGTAGTAACCTTCTAGATGCAGCTTTTGACGAAATAAAAAAACGTAACATCAATGACCTATTATTCATCGTAAATGCTACTTCTACAAGTGGAAACGCCTTTGCTAAATCTTTTGGATTACAAATTTTGTTTAGTGAATACTCTATGCGATTCAAAAGAAATTCAACTTCTTTTATAAATATAAAAAATACAATTCACCTTGTACCAGCTACTACTGAGGAAGTGCCGAATATCGCTAAAATTGCAAGTAAAGCTTTTAACGATTCCTTACAAGATAATATAACATGGTTACATAAGACAATATCAGCACCTAACCGTCAGCTTTATATGGCTCTTTTCAATCAGGAAGTAGTAGGAACGATAACCGTTTCTCATGAAGAAGAGGTCACATCTATCTCCGGTTTTGCTGTGGATCCTTCTTATCACGGAAGAGGATTCGGGAAAAATATATTACAAAATACTGTACAACGATTATTACAAGAAGGAAAAAGAAACATTACACTAGAGGTAGAGACAAAAAATGAGAATGCTTTGCAACTTTATAAGCACTGTGGTTTTGAAATTACTGCGAGCTATCATTACTATGATTTAATTAACAAATAGTCCGGAAGTAACCGTTTTCATTTACATAAAAAAGAAGAATGCATAACATTCTTCTTTTTTATTTTCTTCTTAATGGATTTACAATACCAACGATTTTACCATCTTCTTTGTATACACGTGGAATTCTTCGATCTAACATGCACGTTACTTCATAGTTAATTGTCCCTAACGTATCAGCAATCTCTTCTACTGTAATCTCTTCATTACCTTGCTTACCATAGAAGACAACCTCATCTCCAACATGTACAGGCATCGCTTTTGTTACATCAAGCATAAGTTGATCCATACAAACACGGCCGATAATAGGTACTCTCACGCCATTGATTAACGCATATCCTTTACTTGATAATTGACGGCTAAATCCATCTGCATACCCGATTGGAATCGTAGCAATCCACTCATCACCTGTTGCAACATACGTATTTCCGTAACTTACGCCTCTTCCTTTTTTCGCGTGTTTCACATGAGCTACTTTTGACTTTAACGTTAAAATTGACTGAAGTGAAACTGCTTTATGGTCCACTTCTTTTGAAGGATACATTCCATATACCCCTATCCCGACACGAACCATGTTTTGAGATTCGTTATCTAACTCCATTGTTCCTGCGCTATTGGAACTATGAATAAGCGGCAAATGAATCCCCATACTTTTTGCAGTATTTACAGCCTTCTCAAATAAATCTTTTTGCATCAACGTATATGTTTTATCTACTTCATCAGCAGTCGAGTAATGTGTAAACATTCCTTCTACTTTCACATGTTTCATTTCTTTCAATTTCTGTAAAAATGGTACCACTTCTTCTTCTTGTAAGCCAATTCTACTCATACCTGTATCAATTTTAATTTGAATACGTGCCTTTTTTTGAACACGTTCCGCTATGTGGTCAATATTTATTAAATCTTCAGTCCGATATACCGTAATCATAATATCGTATTCAATTGCATCTGCTACAGCTTCTTCCGGCGTATAACCTAAAATTAAAATTGGTGCAGTAATTCCTGCTTCACGGAGCTCAATTCCTTCATCTATAAAAGCAACTGCAAAATGACTTACTCCAGCTTCAATCGCTGCTTTTGCAATTTCAATTGCACCATGCCCGTATCCATTTGCCTTTACTGCTGCCATCATTGCAATATTTTCATCGTTTACACGTTTTTTAAATTCTCTTACATTATGTTTTACAGCATCTAAATTAATTTCAACAATTGTATTTCTTCCATATCTTGAAATCATTATTCTAACTCCTAACTCAATAATTCCATTCTATTTATCGTTCAATAGGACCTTTAACAATATAATACTTTTCATTTTTTTCGTCAAACTACAAGAATCTTCAGAATTTTGAATATGATAAAATACTCTTAAGACACTATTATAAACGGATGTGAGGAGAAATACAATGTTTGTTCAAGCCACGCTGCACCAATTAAAATTTGGGATTGATTCTACAATACAGATGTTAGAACAATTTACTTACGATGAATTACAACATCGCCCTATCAAAGACAAGCGATCCATCTTTGAAATTTATACACATTTATCTCTTATTTGTTATGCCGATCTTCTTATTTTAAATGAAGCATCAAAAGAAGAACTAAATAAATTTTACTCACAACATACACCTCATACACTTGCAGAAGTTCAACAGACAATGAAAGAAGGTTTTCAACTTCTTGCTAAAACATTTCAAGCATACTCCATAGCAGAGCTTGAAGAAATCACACATTCCTACTGGGGCGTTTCTTATTCTCGTTTTGAATGGTTACTTGAAATTGTTGCTCATTTTTATCATCATCGCGGACAACTACATACTTTATTGACAGAACATGTGAAAGACCCATTAATTCCTTTATTCGAATGAAAACAAACTGCATTTGCATTTCAACAAAAAACAGCAGCCAATCATGTTCATACAAGTGGCTGCTGTTGATAAAGTGAAACTTCCATCAGTGTTTTTTTCATCCCCCACCTATCTTCTTCGCTTCTCTCTCAATCTTGAGCTCGTTAATGCGGGATAAAGTACAACTATCATTTGTCTTCAGGAAATAGAAAAGGATCGGTTTTCCGTCCCTTTCTATTGCTCTTATTTCTCATTAATAATTCACTTTCTCCGCATCCCAATAATACCTGCTAAACGCTTCTGCTAGTACATCAATAGAGTTATACAATTCTTCTAGCGTATTATCAACACCACCAACTTCTACAAGTAGAGCATTGGAAGATAAATCTTGATTATATGTACCATCTCCTTTACTTTTGTCCTTTTTGAAAATTCCTCGGCTGAGTCCATAATAATGTTTATCCAAATATGAATTAATTTCGTTTGCGATTTTCATATTTTCTTCTCGTCCTTCATTTTCCATCCCGATAATGAAATAAAGTCTTGCGTATGACTTTCCATTAATCACTTTTGTTGTAACATTCTTACGCTGATCATCTCGGTGAATATCAATCGGAAATACAATTTGCTTATTTTGAGCTAACGCTTCTTTTACATATCCATGCGATGCTTTATAAGCCTGATACCACTTCATCTTTTTCTGCGCTAATAAGTCTCCCATGTTTGTCTTGTCATGTACAGCCGGAATTCCTTGTCCTTCTAATTGCTGTTTTAATCTCGTACCAAGGAGTGAAACATTTACATCTGGACTTGATGCTTCATCTGGAATTTTCGCTCCAGGTAATAACGGTAAAAACGATTCCCAACTATGCGTATGATAAATAAATACGGCATTTTTTCCCTCTATAGCATTTCCTTTCTTTTGAACAGGATTATTCTTTTCTGCTTCCTGAACTTTTTCTTTAGCCACTTCGCGCTCTTTCGTAATTTCTTCTATCGGTACACTTGATTCATTTGGTATATTTGTATAATCAGTTCCTTCTCCAGCTACAAGAATGTCAGAATAATAATTTGCCATTCCTGGGATTTCTTTTCCCATAAATGTTCGAATATCTTGCAAACGCATATCTGTTGTTAACGAAAACAATAACGCTCCTACTGATTCTCGTTTCTTTGTTTGAAAATATTCAAAAGAAAAATAATGATTTTCCATTTCAATCATTTGCATAAATCCTTGTGAGGAAATTTTTCCAAACCATTGATTGACATAATATGATTTCATTGTATGTAACATCGTTGTAACTAACGATGCAGCCACTAAAATGAAAAATGCATAAGAACACAATAAAATTATAATCTTCTTACTATGTGTCTGAGAATGTATAAAATACTTTTTCATCGTACCACCCTTTCTATACATGGGTATGTACAAGCTTTATACAATATACATTCTGATTACACTACTATGTCCTGCACGTTTTGAAGCTTGAATATATACACCTACTATTTAATTCGTATATATATTTTCAGCTTCATTATATATATCTACTCCTTACATCTTCATCTTCAAATATATCTTCAAAAAAAGAGAAATGGCAACCATTTCTCTTCCTCGTTTCTATTGTTCTTTTTTCGTATCTATAGAAGGCAGCTGTTTCTCTTTAAACAGCTCTCCAATTGCTCCTAAGCTTCCTAATGTTTCAACGGCATTTGATGGAAGGAACACTTTGTTTGCTGGTCCTTTTGCAATCTCAGTTAATGATTCAAATGACTGGTATGCAAGAACACGCTCATCAAGTCCTGCTTGACGCAGCATTTGAATACGTTTTTGTTCTGCTTTCGCAATTTCTTCAATTGCTTTTGCTTCCCCTTGCGCTTCTAGTTCTTTCGCTTGTCGTAAACCTTCTGCCTCTCGAATACGCGCTTCTTTATCACCTTCAGCCATTAGGATTTTACTTTGTTTCTCCCCTTCTGCGCGAAGTACTTTATCTTGTTTTGCTGCTTCTGCTTCGAGAATAATTGCACGTTTATTTCGTTCTGCCTTCATTTGTTTTTCCATCGCTACTTGTATGTCTTTAGGTGGAATAATATCTACAACTTCAACACGTTCAATACGAACGCCCCATTTTTCTGTCGCCTCATCAAGTGCTAAACGAATTTCTGTTGAAATTTTTTCACGACCAGATAACGTTTCATCAAGCTCCATTTTCCCGATGATTTGCCGCATTGTTGCAGATGTAACATTACGAACCCCAAATTCATAATTTGAAATACCATATGTCGCCAGCTCTGGGTCAACAATTTGATAGAAAATAATCGTATCAATCTCAACTTGTACGTTATCTTTTGTAATTACTGTTTGCGGTGGTACATTGGTTTGTTGGATACGTAAATCATGATAAAGACGTACACGATCAATAACCGGGATAATCATATTTAAACCCGGGTGCATCACACGCTGGAATTTACCTAAGCGCTCTATAACACCTACTTTTTGCTGCGGAATAATTTTAATTGTTAATGCGATAAATACAATAACAATTAATGCTAAAATAATTGATAATATTAAACCAACCATTATAGTTCACACTCCTTTTCACATGCACAACTGTGCTGCTCCTCTTTACAACAATAACGCTTTCTCCATCTAAAATTGGTTCATCTGAAACAGCAGTCCACATATCTCCATCTATTTTCACAATGCCATTCGCTTCATTTGTAATCGTTTGCACTATTATACCTTTTTTACCAACAAGTTGATCAACTGCATCTGTATACCCTTTTGCCTCCCGAAAATTCTTGGAAATACGTTTTGTAAAGATTGTCAAAACAAGACTGACAATAGATGCTATTACAACTTGAAGTAGCAAAGAATTTGGTACAAATAGCGCAATTAGACCTCCGACCACTGCACCTATTCCAAGCCATAATAAGTAAAATGTAACAGTCAGCATCTCTGCAATAAATAAAAGTCCGGCAATGACAAACCAAATCACCCATCCTGCCATGTGCAACCCTCGCTTCCATTCTATTTTTTATATGTATATGAGAGAAAGAAAACTTTATCCCGCTATTCGCGGGCAGTAAGACCCCCACCTCAAGATTGAGGGAAGTAAAAAAGATAGGTGGGGGATAACCGCTCGTAAAAGCCCGATTGGTGAGAGCTTTCCATCAGTGGAGGGATGAAGCCCCTCCCGCTGATGGAAGTTTCACTTTATCACGTTGTATCGAATAACCACTAAAAAGCTGAGGCGCCCATTCACAAATAATAAAATCTTACTATTACTAGAAAGTATGTAGTATCACATCTATTAGATGAAGAATATATTAAAATGATATATTAATATATTCTTTATTACACATGACAAATCCTCTCAAAAAATGACAAAAAATATTTTTTCACAAATGAGACCATGCAATAAATAACTTAGATAAGAAACCATTACATTATCTAAGCAAACATTTCCTACGTATTTAGCTAATTCAGTCATATATACGTCGCACTGTTGTTTACACTATGATGTTTACCACTTACGTATACGTAACAGTGAGAAAGCGATGTTTCTTAAATAGAAACATCGCTTTCTTGTTTACGCATATACTTTTTTCTTATATAGCATCATCATTCCACCAGTCTCTCCTCCATCATCATTACTTTATTTTGCTACTTGTGAGCAGTAAAACTCCCGCCTCAAGATTTTGAGAAAACAAAGAAGATAAGTTCACGATGAAGAAAAACCCCACTGATAGAAAGTTCACTTTATAACTTCTTCTAAAGTGAACTGATTTTCATATAAATACGTCGCGTATGGATTTCCAACATAGCGCACATGCCACGGTTCATACGTATATCCTGTTATCGCTTCTTTTTCTTTTTCATAACGGATAATAAAGCCAAATTTATGAGCATTTTCAGCAAGCCATTTTCCTTCCTTCGTGTCTCCAAATAAAGGTTCTAATTGAAAATTTGCAGATTGTGATGTAATGTCAATCGCTAACCCTGTTTGATGTTCACTTGTACCAGGTACTGCACTAGACATCGCTGTTTTTGCTTCCCCATCTTGTTTTTTATACATCGTATTCAATGCTTTTTGCCGTTCAAATGAACGAAATGCAGAAACAGCAAATAAAGAGATTTTTTCACTATTCGCTTGTTGAAACATGCGTTCTAATGCTGTAGCAGCTTCTTTACGCATTTTCTTTTTTCATTATCGCCTTCATATAGAAAACGAACTTTTGGTATTACTAAATCTTGCGGTTCATACAAATTTGGCAAACGCCTTTTCTTATTCACAAGGACAAGAGTTGAATCTGGATTGTTAACAACCGCAAGCCCTCCTTCAATTTTTGCAATTGTTTCTTGTACCTTTGGAAAAACAACGTTTCCTTGCGCTTCTATTGCTTGTTTTTCCTTATGCTCTATATATTGCAGCATTGCAATCACTCCAATGACAATCGCTACACTAAACAACATCCATTTTCTCTTCATATAACATCCTTTTATTCTAATAATTTTTCTATACAATACTCATCAACTTCCGTTACGCTCAATAACAGTTAATTCTAAACATCGCATACCATATATTTTTCCCCATTCTCTTATCCGTTTAAACCATTCGCTTCAACTTATTTCAAAATTTCAGAGATGCTTTTGCTTCCTATACTGCAATTTACCTACTCATTACGGTTACATTGTTTACATAATAAAATTATTTACAAGAGCCATTTTATAAAGTGAAACTTCCATCAGTGGGGGTTTTTTCATCCCCCACTGATGGTTAGTTGAACCAATCGGGCTTTTACGGGCAGTTATCCCCCACCTATCTTCTTTGCTTTTCTCTCAATCTTAAGGTGGGGGGCTTACTGCCCGTTAATGCGGGATAAATGAACATTCGCTACTATTTTTCTAAATCCCTTTTCCTTTTTCATAAGATAAAGAGACAAATTTCGATACAAAACAAAGAGCGTAAGCAACGTTTGCTTACGCTTAACCATTCACTTTCTCCGCTTTCCAATAGTACTTACTAAACGCTTCTGCAAGCGCATCAATACTACGATTGAGTTCTTCTTCTGAATTATCAACACCGCCTACTTCAATTAGAATCGCTTGACCGGATAAGTCTTGATTATATACCCCATTTCCTGAACTAAAACCTTTTTGAACTACTCCTCGGCTCAATCCAGGATACTTTTCGTTTAATGATTCATGCAGCGCTGTCGCCAATTGTAGGTTTTTTGCATAATTTTTATTTCCTTTCCCAATAACAAATGCCAACTTTGCATATGATTTATCACCAATCTGTTTCGTCGTTACATCTTTCCTTGCACTATCTCTATGCAAATCAAAAAAATATTGAAGCTGTCTATCGCTAGCCATAGCTTCTTGAACAATCTCACGAGACATTTTATAAGAGCTATTACTGTTTAACCCTTTACTAATTAGTTTTTTACCCACGTCCGTTGTATCATTTACTGCTCCAATCCCATGACTTTCAAATTGCTCACGAAGTCTGTTTCCAAACAAAGAAATATTTGTTGTTGCACTGGTGGCTTTATTTGGATCCGGGTCATTCGTTAAATTTAATAATGGCAAATATGACTCCCAACTATGTGTATGATAAATAAATACTACTTGCCGATTTCCCGTCGTTTGTGCTGGCTTCGGTTTCTCTTTATTTGAATCTGTTTTTTGAGGATTTCCTTGTTCTCCTGTCCTCTCTTTTACAAGCTCTTCTAGAGGTACGCTCGATTCAATAGGCAAATTTGTATAGTTTGTTCCTTCTCCAGCAATTACAATTTCCGTGTCATATTTCGAAAAACCTGGAAGTTCTGTTCCAATTAAACTACGAACGTCATCAAAGCGGATATTTGTCATTGCAGATAAAAGAAAAGAAGAGATAGAAAAATCTGCATTTAAATGACGATATTCTTGTGTAAAGTAACGATTTTCTGAACCAAGCACATACATATATCCATTCATAGAAAGGCCATTTAACCATTTATATAAATACATTGATTTTGTTTCTTTTAATGATGTTACGATCATACTAACAAACAAAAAAGCAGCCATTATTCCTATTAAAAATAGAAAAATAAATTTTGTAAGACTTGTCCGTTTCACATAAAAATAGCTTCGACTCATTAGATCACCCTCTCCCTATAAACATATGTACAAGCTATAGAGAATAGACCAAATGCAATTTGGCAATATTGGCATTGAGGTGAAAAGAATTGAAACTGATGATTGGATTATTTCCTATTATATTATCTTGTTTATTTGTTTTACTTGCGGTACATCCACGTATTCGCATTTGGTTAGATATATTTGCGTATGTTTGTTTATATGGATTTGGAACCATTATTGCATTTACTGTATACGATGTATTACTTCAGCAGACTGTTTTTATGACAACCATTCATCGTATATTATTAAACCCTTTATTTCTTCTTACTGGTGCGTATATCGGTATATATTTTTTATATCTAATACTGTATAAACTCATTTCAAGCATAAGAAATTAAAGGAAGGTGCTATGATGAAAAATTATATACGTTGCTATAAATGTAAAAAGTGCATTTATCGTAAGCGTGATCTCGTTACAGTTGCTTTGTTTTTTCAAATCCTCACTTATCATGGTTGCTGTTTTGAACAAGAATTACACGAACTCCGCTTTCCTTTGTCCAAATTCCTTCCCTTAAACACACTGTTTGGCAAATTTTTTTCTTCTTACACACTTTGTATTGGTTTCATTTTACTTCTGACAGACCCTTCTGTATTTTGGCTTAGTATGCTTTGCTTTCTTCCAATCTTTTACCGTTTCTTTTCTTATTGGTACATTGAACGTTACTTCTAAAGAAACTGATTAGATTTTCCTTTTGAAATGCTTATACATGTCCATTTTTTTCATACTTTTAGCCAATTGCTGTTCCATTGGGAACCTCCATACCTGGCTCTAATAAAATAACATCACCTTTTCCAGGAACGCCGCCAAGTACAAGTACTTCAGATTTAAATCCGGCCACTCGTTTTGGCGGAAAATTAACAACTGCAACAACTTGCTTTCCAATAAGTTCTTCCGGCGTATATCGTTTCGTGATTTGCGCGCTTGACTGTTTCATTCCAAGGTCGCCAAAATCAATCTCTAGCTTAATAGCGGGTACTCGAGCTTCAGGAAATACTTCTGCTCGATAAATCGTCCCAATACGAATATCTAATTTCATAAAATCTTCAAAAGTAGCCATTTTTATATTCCTCCTTGCCATTTATCCCGCATTAACGGGCAGTAAAACCCCCACCTCAAGATTCAGAAAGAAGCAAAGAAGATGGGTGGGGGATAACTGCCCGTAAAAACCCGATTGGTGAGAGCTTTCCGTTAGTGGGGGATGAAGTCCCCCACTAACGGAAGTTTCACTTTATATTCATATTAGACAGTTACTTTTATTTCCCTTCAAAAAAGAAAGATGCCTATGCACCTTTCTTTTGTACTTCCTGCAATTCTTTCGAACTAGATAAGAAAAATCCATCTCCTATTTTCAGAGATGGATTTCCCTCTTACTCTACAATTTCCACTTCACGTGAATTTTTCATTTCTTCTACATGTATAACGCGGAATCCATGATCTTCTAAATCTTTTAAAAGCGGCTGTAGTTCTTCTGCCGCAAATCCTTCTCCTAATGTAAACATAATTCTACGTACATATAGTGCGTTGTTATCAAATGTCATTAGACTTTGAATTCCACTATATTTTTTCAGTACAGTTGATAGTTTTTGAATAGCACCATTATAATCTTGTGTTCCGACCATAACTGAATACATACTAGAATGAAGGCCCCATGCATCTTCTAGTAACTCAAATACTTTTTTATGTGTTAAAATACCAAGAAAAAATCCATTGTCATTCACAACAGCAATATATGGTAACTCTTTAATTGTAAAGAACACTTTAAAGAATGAAGAATCTTCTTTTACATACCCATCTTTATTGCGCAATAACTCTTTCACATTATCATCTAAAGAACCTTTATATTCTAAAATATCTACTTTATAAATATTCCCTAAAAATGTTTCTTCTTTTTTATCTAGAACTGGAACACAGCGATATCCGGTTCTATTTAAATGATCTAGCGCTTCTTGCAACGTATATGTATCCTTACAAAACAACACTTCTTTTTTTGAAACATAGTTTCCTTTTACCCTCATAAAAATCCCCCTTATGTTAAAATATTTTCTGTGTCATAAATATATAATATTTTCAGAAAAAAATAAATATTATATTTAATTTTTCTGATTTCATTCATCATCTGTCATCATTTCTTCATAAATCTTTCATTTTTTCAACAAATATGGAAGAAGATATCATATGAAAATTTCCTTTCCTATCGAAAACAGATTGTATCTTTCAAAAAGAAACGTTAAAATAATAGTAATAATTTTCAGAATTTTATAAAAGTAGGTGAAATATATAGTGTCTTCTATTATCACTTATGTGTATCGTTGTCTTTTGGGCTTTATAACTATTATTCTTATTAGCCCAATTCCTGCTGCTCTTCTAAACGACAACCAATCCTATTTTGAAGTACTATATACAATGATTAATCATTTTGTACATTTTCGTTCTATCTCTATTCCGATGACAGATTGGATTCATGAATCATTCTTTTTTCTTCTTATCAACCACACGACATATCAAAATCATTTGATTCACATGAAAATTCAATCCCATTGTTTCCATACATATGGAAATTATATTTTTTATCTATGATGCGATTCTTACTTTCACTTACTGTCGGTTTTCTCCTTAGTCTTAGAATTGGTCGATTTTTTATTAAGTTATCTCCTAAAAATAGAAAACGTTTTTCATTTTTACGCTGGATTCCATTTTCATTTGGCACTGTCCTACTACAATGTATCATCATCACTCTTTTTCTCTTCACAGCATCGTACATATCTTTTCCATACTTTTCTTCTCTTTTAATCATTTGTAGTACATCCATAATTCTTATCATCCAAGCCATCAAAACATGGATTCCTTTCTTATATACAGTACAAGAAACAACACATGCGCATGATTCAGCTTTTTTTAGTAATACACTATTCGCTTCGCTGCTTGCAAGCCATAAATCTATCGTTAGTTCCATATTAATTTCCTTTATGTATATGGAGTGCATTTTTCATGTAAATGGGTTATTTCAATTTATTGTACAGTATTGTGTTAGTTCACCAACACTTGTTGCAATAGGCCTTTTATTACTGTATATCCCATACATGCTGATTTCTCTCTTACAAATATTATGGAAAAGAAATCGCCATATTGCGCGTATCCATACACTATCACGCACAACAATAAAGTGAAACTTCTATCAGTGGGGGCCCCACTGATGGTTAGTTGAACCAATCGGGTGCATGCCAGAAGTTATCCCCCACCTATCTTCTTTACTTTCTCTAAATCTTGAGGTGGGGATCTTACTGCCCAAAAGTAGCGGGATAAAAATTCCTACCAATAATATTCTTACGACCATTTTTTCATAAAATTTCACATTCCCGGCCTCCTTCCTTTGACTATCCCTTCCTTTTCCATATATTATTAAGGTAAAACTTTTATTCAGGAGGTGACATCTTTATTCTAAATTTAGAATAAAGAATATCCTTGGACATACTAAAACTTTTTATCATCGCTTTACTCATTCTTATTTCTGGCTTTTTCGTAGCATCAGAGTTCGCTGTTGTTAAAGTACGCAAAAGTCGGATTGACCAACTTGCCAATGAAGGTAATAAAAAAGCAATCCTAGCAAGAAAAGTTGTTTCCAATTTAGATGTATACTTATCTGCTTGTCAGCTAGGTATTACCATTACTTCATTAGGACTCGGTTGGCTTGGTGAACCTACTGTGGAGCACTTATTGGAGCCGCTTTTTGAAAAAATGAATATAACAGGTTCAATGAAACAAACATTATCAGTTATTATAGCTTTTAGCGTCATTACATTCTTTCACGTGGTACTAGGTGAACTGGTTCCAAAATCATTTGCTATTCAAAAGGCCGAACAAATTACATTGAAGTTCGCAAGACCTTTAATTATATTCGATAAAATAATGTATCCTTTTATCTGGTTATTAAATAGCACAGCGCTATTTTTCACGAAACTATTTGGATTACAACCGATAAAAGAGAATGAACTTTCTCACTCTGAAGAAGAGCTGCGCCTTATTTTAAGCGAGAGCTATAAGAGCGGGGAAATTAATCAATCTGAATATAAATATGTAAACAATATTTTTGAATTTGATGATCGAGTTGCAAAAGAGATTATGGTTCCACGTACTGAAATGATCTGTTTATCAACTGAAAATTCATTAGCGGAAAATATGGAAATTATCTCTAGCGAAAAATATACGCGTTATCCTATTATCAGAAAAGATAAAGATGATGTTGTCGGTATGATTAATACAAAAGAAATCTTTCATGATCAAACAAAAGGGATCTGTAAGCCGCTAGAGTCATACATACATCCCGTTTTAACAGTATTCGAAACTGTACCAATTAAAAAGGCACTCATTCATCTACAAAAAAATCGTGTCCAGTTAGCAATTATTATGGATGAATATGGTGGAACTGCAGGTCTTCTTACAATGGAAGATATTATTGAAGAAATTATTGGGGAAATTCAAGATGAATTCGATATAGATGAAACACCAATGATTGAGAAACGCAATCCAACATTAACGTTACTTGACGGAAAAGTGCTTATTTCTGATGTAAATGATATGTTTGGCCTTCATATCGATGATAGTGATTTAGATACAATCGGAGGCTGGTTCTTGTCACAAACAATCGACGTAAATATTGAGCCAGGCCATACTATTCAATATGAAAATTATCAGTTCAAAGCATTAGAATTAGATGGCCATCAAATAAAAAAAATCGCCGTTAGTAAAATAGATACACAAAAAGGAGTTACGCTGTGAATACCTTTTTAACTATATGTATTATTGCTTGTTTCATTATATCGTTCATTGCGTTTATTTATCCGATTATTCCAGGTATACTCGCTTTATGGGCTGGGTTTTGTATTTATCAATTTGGCATTAACGACTTAGAATTAACAAAATCATTTTGGCTTATTCAAATTGTATTTACAATTATATTTTTCATTGCTGATTTTGTTACGAATAGCTATTTCTTAAAAAAGTACGGAAGTACAAAATGGAGCGAACGTATCGGTATGGTTTCTATTATTGTTGGATCGTTCTTTTTCCCGCCATTTGGGCTAATTATTATCCCATTTCTTTCCGTTTTCGTAACAGAATTAATGCATAAAAAAGCACCACAAGAAGCCTTTATGGTTGGGGTTGCAACAGTTATCGGATTTTTAAGCAGCACAATAGCTAAAGCGATTTTACAAATCATTATGATTATTATATTTGTATGCTATATTATTTTTTAGCCATCCTTATGATAAGGATGGCTTTTTTAATAGGCAATGCCCACTCGTTTTTTATAATGAATATCATGATAAAGTAATTGATAAGCAAAATGGGCTGTATCTCCAACTGTGATCTTCATACCATCTAGCGGTAACACATCTTCTTCAGTTCGATAAATAGCTGTTTCTTCTCCATCTATTAAGTGTGTTGGACAGACAATCGTCCATTGTAATTTGCTATTCTCTAAAGCCAAATAAGCCGCTACATGGTCTTCCGCTGCTGCCGTTGTCTTTCGACGTGATTCACTGGATTGAAAGCGATATAATTGCGGATTCAAACGTGCCTGTAAAATCCCAGCCGTTCCAATTGTTATAATTCTCATAATCCCTTCCTCGTTCATAGCATGTATAATATTTGGTAAGCTTTTTGATAACGTTCTATTTCCATCGGTACCTAGTGCACTAATTACAACATCTGCTCCCTTTACACACGCTCTCACATCTTCTTCATTCCATACATTTCCTTCTATTATACGAAAATTTCCATGTTGTACTTGTAGCTTTTCTTTATTTCTCACAAGCGCTGTCACTATATGATTATCCTGTAATGCAAATTTTAAAATTTTGAGTCCAACTCGACCCGTTGCTCCAAATAAACATATATTCATACTAACTCACACCCCTTCACTTCTCTCTATTGTTTCTGAAAAAGCAAAAATATACAACAAAAAAGCCTTCTCATTGATCGAGAAAGCTTCTATCATCATATAACACTTATTTCTTTTCGCTAGAGCTAGAGGAACTATCCTTTGAATCTTTCGAATCGTTATCTTTTACTTCTCCACTCGTTTCTTTATCCTTGCTCGTATCTCCTTGTTGCGTCGTCTCTTCCTCTTTCTTTTCCTCATCTTTACTACAACCTACCACAAATAAAGAGCTAGCAAGTGCAACAGCAGTTAACGATTTAACCCATTTATTCATTTGCTTATCCCCCTTTTGATAGAATATGTACATTTTCATATTACTTTTCTTTTTTGAAGGAAATATTAGGAATTAGTAAAGAGATGGTAAATGATTGTAAATTTTTCGAATACTATGAGTAATCTATTTTAATTTCTTTCTCATTTCGTTTATACTAAAAAAAATTCAGGAAGAAAGGCTGATTGAAATGGAACTTGGATTACAAGGAAAAACAGCGCTTGTTGTTGCATCGAGTCAAGGACTAGGAAAAGCAATTGCTACTCAACTTGTCACAGAAGGCACAAATGTAATGTTATTGAGCCGTAACGAAGAAAAACTACAAAAAATTCAAAAGGAACTCACTCAATTGAATAACGGAAACGTTGCTTATACTGTTTGTGACATAACAAATACTGAACATATTAAGCAAGCCGTGGAACGAACCACTCAAACATTCGGAACAATCGATATTTTAATAAACAATGCCGGAGGCCCAACGCCAGGTACATTTGAACAATTATCAGACGAACATTGGTATCATTCTTTTGAATTAAATTTATTAAGCTACGTTCGAATGATTCGAGAAGTACTTCCACACATGAAAAAGAACGGTGGAAAAATTATTAATATCGCTTCTTCTTCTATAAAAGAGCCGATTCCAGGTCTACTTCTATCTAACACATTCCGTGTAGGTATTACAGGCTTAACAAAAACGCTCGCTTCTGAATTTGCACCGTATAACATTTTAATTAATACGATTGCACCAGGACGAATTGCTACTGAACGCGTTGCTTCTCTTGATACTTTGGCTGCTCAGAAACATGGTATTTCAGTAGAGGAAGTGCAAAAAGAATCCAAAGCAACCATTCCACTCGGAAGATACGGGCAACCTTCAGAGTTTGCGACATTTGCCACATTCCTTGTATCCGATGCAAACACCTATATGACGGGTCAATCCTTTTTAGTAGATGGTGGCATGGTAAAAGGATTATAAAGAATTTAAATATCACAGATTTACTTCCTGCTACATATTGAATGGAAAATAACAAAAAGACAGCGGTATCGCTGTCTTTTTCATCCATATTTTTCTTCATCCATCATTGCTTGTATGCTATACTCTTTTTTCATAACATATTGCCACACACTGTATGCGTTTCGATTCATTTTCAAAAAACAACTTTCTAAAAAAGAACGAAATTCTGGATTTGCCACTTGGATTGCCACCTGTGCATACCTAAGTGCCAACCGCTTCAAATGTGAAATATACGAAAAGGCAATTTCTATATCATCTTTTTGTCCACTATAGTTAGTTTGCACTGTTTCAATTGATGATGAAACTGGATACTTGCCAATAACATGCTGTACATTTTCACCTTCTTGAAAATTAATCTGTTCATTATACGCTTGTAATAAGTAAGGTAAATGTTGCTGTAACAATTCTTTTAATTCATTATCACGTACTTCTCTCATATATTCACCAATTACACATATCACTTCATAACTATAACTCATGAGCTCTTCAATATAATTCATCCAATATTTCCTCCTCTCTACTGATATGTATGCTATAAATAGAATGACAGAACCTTCGACACTCTCGCCAAAAACTTATCCCACATACTCATTTTTTCAAAGTCTTTCTCCGAAAATTGCTTTGCTTGCTGGAAATCCGTTTGCAAACGACGTTGTATTTCACCAATAATTTTTCCTTCATAAATAAAACAATCTGATTCTGCATTTATATAAAAACTGCGATTATCAAAATTCGCGGTTCCGACATCTGCAAACTTATCATCAATAAGAGTCACTTTCCCATGAAAGAAACCGTCTCGATATTGATATATTTCTGCTCCAGAACGCAGTAACTTTTCCAAATAAGGATAAGCTGCCTGCTTTAATAGCAAAGCATCACTTTTAAAAGGTACAAGAATTTGTAATCGTACTCCCCTCTGCAATGCATTTTGTAACCCCGTCATCATTTCTTTACTGGGCACAAAGTAAGGAGTGGCAATCACAATTGATGTTTTCGCACTTTGTATCATCTCTTTATAGTGTGCCCATAAACCTTTTCCATCTGTAAATACATATCGATACTTGTTATTCCCTTGTATAGGCGTTATCTCATGTGAGGATAACTCTTTCCCAGTATCCAATTCCCAGTCTTTTGCAAATTGTCTTTTCATATCCTGTGCACCTGAACCAGTAATACGAACATGGTAATCACGCCATTTTCCAAAACGAGGATCCTCCCCAAGGTATTCATGCCCTATATTAAATCCCCCTACATATGATATATTCCCATCTATTGCCGCAATGCGGCGATGATTGCGATTATGAAGTGTATAAAAGAAATTTTTGAAACGAGGCTTTTTACTAAACGTAAACTGTACACCACTATTTTCTAATTCTTGTATCGTTTTCTTCTTTATTTTATATCCCCCAATGCGATCCACAGATAATTTCACTTCAACGCCTGAAGCTGCTTTTTGCTTTAATAATTGTAAAAATTTATTGCTTATCTTATCTTTACCTACAATATAAAAATGAAGATAAATATATTGTTTCGCCTGATTAATATCAGCAAAAAGATCTCGATAAAAATCATTTCCATCTACATAAAGCTTAAAATCACCATAACGAATCTGTGATATTGGATTTTCTTTTACTCTGTTTCTGCCTACTTTTACATCTACATGCATCCATATCACCATAATTCCTATACAAAAAAGGAGGAACAGAAGTTTTCTCATCGAGAATCCTTTCCTTTCAAATTATCATTTTTATATGTTTCCCCCTCACTATTTCCCTATACAATAAAAAACATCATTTACATGACATATATCCCTGTCAAATCATTCCGAAAGTGCATATTGTATTCTGTAACCTAAAACAAAAGGAGGAAAAAACAATGGGCTTTGGAGTTCACGGCGGTGGGTTTGCGTTAGTTGTTGTATTATTTATCCTCTTAATTATTGTTGGTGCTGCTTGTTTTTGCTAACTAGCTATCCACTTCATACAACTTTTATGTAGACAAAAAAACTATGAAAAAGAACATCTAATGATTAGATGTTCTTTTTCTGTTTATAATGATAATGTGACACTTTAATCAGTGGAGATTTTCTGTATCCTCCACCTAATCTTTGCTTCTAGCATAACTTTGAGGTGAGGCTATTACTGCTCGTTAATGCGGGATAAATTTTATAAAGCTTTCATCTATAAAAAAGAAGCCGATTTTATGAATCGGCTCCTCGGTATACATATTGGTCTTTTGGAGGTTCTACTGTGTGCCAATTTGTAACTTCTAATACAGGTATATTTGCGTGAAACGGTTGATAAAACTCTGTTGAAATTGTTCCTTCAACTTCAATCCAATCATCATTCTTCCACTGAGCATCTTCTGGTTTCTTGACCAACATCCCATACACACCTGAATCAGCAACACAGTGAATAATTCCAAAGCGGAATACAAAATACTGTTCTTTTTTAGAAGAATCATCACGGAATACAAACCCCTTAAAAGAAAGGGTCTTACCCGTGAATTCGCCAGGATAGTTATATATTATTTCCATCCCTTTCAAAAAGTTTGTATCGTTTAAAACAATTTTATCTTTTGTTACGAAGTCCTTCTTTTCTTTTTCCATGAGTTCCCGATAACCTTCTTGTGCATAGTAAATGCTCGTATCAGGTTTTAAAAACTGTCGATTCATAAACGGGTCTGTATTTCCTGGCTCCGCAACGGGGAAATGAAACCCTTTTGCTTTTACGATATCAGAATCTAATGTTGCAATTGGAAGAAAGAGCCCCGTAATAATCGGAAAACAAAATACTGTATACGTAAGAAGACGTTTCCACCATGTATTTTCATCTTTTGAATGATCATGACCACAATGACTTTCATTGCAACCACATTCATGATCATGGTCATGTTCATGATTATGGTCATGTTTACCATGCTCTTTTTGAAATACGATAATCATTTGAATTACAGTTAAAAAACCTAAAATAATCGCTGCTGTTGTTGATAAATATGAATATTTCATATTTATATATTTCGTGATATTACCAGAAATATGAAGTTGTGCCAATAAAATTGTAAATCCAAGTAAAATATAAGCTCGAAACATTGATTATCCCCCCATCGCATAAATGAGTAGTGAGCTTGCGTAAACAACAACTGTAATTAAAGCAATCAAAACAATAACAAAACGTGTTTTAAAAGTTGCAAACATCATAATCATATTTTTAATATCCACCATCGGTCCGTATACAAGAAAGGCGACTAGAGCTGGTGTTGCAAATGTACTTTGGAATGAAGATGCAATAAACGCATCCGCTTCTGAACATAAGGATAAAATAAAAGCAAGCCCCATCATAACAGCAGATGAAGAAAACGGTCCTTGTCCAATCTCAAGCAGTGTAGAAGTCTTTACAAAAGTTTGTACGCTTGCCGCAATAAGTGCGCCGATAATTAAAAATTTCCCCATTGAGAAAAACTCTTCAACAGCATGTGTACATACGTCCCAAAATTTTTGACGAAATGGTCGATTATGATCTACCACTGGAAAATTAGTATTCCGTAGTTGATGACCTTTAAACGTAAACGATAATATAAGACTGACAATAACAGCTACAACAATAGCTACAATAGCACGATACCACACCATATGCATACTACTACCGAATGCTACATATGTCGCAAATAAAACGATAGGATTAATAATCGGTCCAGTCAACATGAAGGCAATACCAGCATAAGGTGGTACTCCCTTTCCGATAAGGCGTCGAACGATTGGAACAATTCCACATTCACAACCCGGAAACAACATCCCTAGAAAAACAGCTAATAATATTGATAGAAAACGATTCTTCGGCATCCATTTTGCTATCATATCTTCTGTCACAAACATTTGAATGAATCCTGAAATGAATACACCAATTAATACAAATGGCAGTGCTTCAATTAAAATTGAAATAAAAATCGTATTCATTTGCAGGAACGCTTTTGGTAAATGAAACATTTCCATGATGCACATCCTCCATCTTTTCAGTAACAATAAGTAATTGTAACTGGAATCCGTAAATTGAACAAGTAATTATAAACATTAATCCAAATGGTATATTATATAATTTCCATTTCTTGGATTAATGAATAACAGTGTTCAAAAGTGTTAGTTTCTCAATACCTTACAGCAAAAAAGCTGTTTTGGAGATGCTCCAAAACAGCTGAATTTCATGTTAAAAATAACGTTTCTTCCAAAAAACAAATGCCATTACGCAAGATAATATTGCAGATATAATCATAGCCATTAAAAAGCCATGAGGATTTCCACTTAAAGGAACCGGAACGTTCATTCCAAAAAAACTGGAAACCATTGTTGGCACTGATAATATGATTGTCATAGAAGTTAAAAACTTCATAACACTGTTTAAATTATTGGAAATGACAGAACTAAATGTATTCATCATACCACTTAAAATATGGCTATATATTTCGGCCATCTCAATTGCCTGCTTATTTTCAATTAATACATCTTCAAGTAAATCTTGATCATCTTCATACATTTTCAAAAATGTATTATTTCGCATCAATTTTTGAATCACAATCTTATTTGCCTTTAAAGATGTCGTAAAGTACACTAAGCTTTTTCAAGTCCTAATAAAGTAAAAATCTCTTTATTTTTCATCGATTTATTGAGCTCATGCTCTAAATCCGTTGTTTTTCGATTAATCTGTTTTAAATAACGTAAATAATAAGTAGAAATCGTATATAAGAGCTGCAGTGCAAAACGCGTCTTTTTAAAAGTATAAAATTCTTTAATACGCTGATTAATAAAACGTTCAAAAATCGGATTTTCTTCCAAACAAATTGTAACAAAACATTCCGGCATGACAATCATACCAATCGGAATCGTATCATACATTGAATTTCCTTCTTCGTCATGTCTAACTGTTGGAATATCGACGATAATTAAAGCATTATCATCTTCTTTTTCAATACGTGAACGCTCTTCATCATCCAAAGGGTCTTTAATGAAGTCCAATTCTACGTTTAATGTTTGAACTAAAAATTGAATTTCTTCCTCTGTTGGATGAAGCACATTAATCCAACAGCCTTTTTGAATTTCCTCGATTTCTTGTAGTTTTCCGTTTCGGTCTGTTAAATAAATATTTAACATACTATCACCCCGATTCTTTTTACCTGTAGGAACCAACCTCACTTTGAAATAACAGTCTATTTTAAACCGCCATTTTCAGCATATGAAACAAACGAGAAGATTTCAATAGAAAATTCTTTTGAAAACGCTTTTCTTCGTAAATTATTAAAATAGAAAAAGACAGAGCGCTCTCTGTCTTTTATAGACATTATGTTGCCTTTATAACATATTTGGAAAGTATCCACAAGTTAAATAAAACAGAAAAAGTATAACCAGCATACGTCGCAATAATAAAGCTAATATAGTCAAATTGCTGAAGCAATACAACATTTAACACAATTTTTATACCTACTCCTATAAGCAAACCAAACACCGTTTTTCGCTGTTGATTAATTCCTTGTAGCATGGCCGCTGTTACAGAAAAAAGTGAAAATAGTATACAGGCCGGGGCGTAATAGCGTAAAATCACACTTCCTATTGCGGGATCATTCCCCATTCCAAATAGTAATGTATATACTGGCTCAGCTAAAAAGATCATTCCTAATGATGCTGGAATCGTAATGAATACCACAAGCAAATTTGTCCTTGTAAAATGTTTATATAATAACTGTTCATTTTTTGCTACATACGCCTTTGTCATTTCAGGGACGAGCGACATGCTAAAAGCTGTAGCAACAGAAACTGGAATTAACACAACCATTTGTACAAGCCCAATAATAGCATTCATTTTTTCTGCTTCCCGTTGTAAGTATCCCATCTGCATTAATAACTTATTAATTGTAAATGTATCAATTGTTTGGTACAAAGGAATTGCAAGACCTACAACAACAAATGGAATGGAGTATGTAAATAATTCTTTATAGAGTGTAAAAAATGATTTTGTTGTTTGCGGAACACTTACGCTTTCTTTTTTCTTTAAATACCGTCTTCTCTTTATGTAATATGCAATTAAGATTACAAGCCCTGCTACTGCCCCTACAAAAGCACCAAGCGTAGCAACTCCAACTGCTAATGAAGTTGATCCTTTATATATATGAAGCACCGTAAAACTCCCGATTAAAATCGTTAACACTCGAAAAAATTGCTCCACAACAACACTTGAAGCAGATGGTCCCATCGATTGAAACCCTTGAAAAAAGCCGCGTAATAAGCTCATCGAAGGTACAATTAACAAAGCAAAGCTTACAATTTGAATATTATATGTAACGGTTGTCACACTATTGCCCGTTTGATCTCCGCTATCAACAACAATCTTTGCCAGCTGAGGAGCTAAACAATATAACAATAAAAACGATGTAACTCCCATAAAAGCCATAAAAATAAGCCCGCTTTTTAATACTCGTTTCACCGTGTAATAATCGTCTAATTCATTATATTTAGACACCATTTTTGACACAGCTAAAGGAAGTCCCATTGTGGCGATACTAAGCATGATTGTATAAGGACGATAAGCATATGTATACAATACATATCCACCTGTTCCAACCATCGCTGTAAAAGGAATAACGTATATAAACCCAAGCATTTTCGAAATCATCGTTGCCATTGTTAAAAAGAATGTTCCGCGTAAAAACGGTGATCCTTTCATGAAATTCCTCCGCTATACTGTTTTACTACACCATATGGACAACTTTCTACTTTTAGAACTTATACGAAGTGAAACTTTGATGAAAACTCCCGCCACTTATCTCCTTCGGATCTTGAAGTGGGGGTTTCTCGTGTACCTTCAAGAGATGCTTAACACGAGTGGAGTTGACACAGCTGCCTGATGGCACAACCCCTCTATTCCATCGGCAAACGCCTTTGGAACTGCTTTTTTTAAGATGTTATAGGAACCATTCACATCGGCGTTCAGTAGTTTATTCTGTTTTGTACGGTACAAGCCACGTTTGATGCGTTTTCCACTGAATACAGGAATGTCCTCTTCACCATAAGTTGGGATTTCATCATTGTCTAGAAAGGAAGCCTTGCTTGCATACGATTCTTCCACTACTTGTACAGCAATACCTTGTCGATTCGCCTTATAGGTGATCATTTCAATGAGTTGATTGTGTGGGATATGACAGAAGGATTGATTCTGTTGTTTCCCCATATCACTCTTTTGTTTCCATAATGTATTTTTTCCGATTACAATCATAGAGATCTCATGTTGAACTGCGAAATGAATAATACGATAACTGATTTTGTGAAAGAAATCTTTTATTTTGAGAAATCGTTTCTCATGAAGTCTCTCTAAACGGTTTGATGTGTGTGGTCCTTCTTTGGGTTCTTTTCCATGACGAAGAATCCCCAGTAAATGAGCCTTTTGTTTGTTGTAGTATTGATTGATACTTTTGATCACATTGCCCTTTACCAACACAGGTTTGGTCCCTATATTCGTTATGATAGTTGCAATGTTATTGATTCCTAAATCAATACTCATATAGCGATTATTGTCGACATGCTCAGCTGCTGGCTCAGATTGTTCTGTCACAATTTCCACCTTAAACTTCCCGTAGGCAGGACACACACGTACCTCTTTTAGATTGCCAATCCGCCCAAACAATTTACCAATATTTAATTTTATGCTTGTTTTTGGAAAACGAATGTACTTATCTTGGAATTTACATACTTGATTCGTGAATACAATTTCTTTCATAGATGATTTGATATATTTTGGAATGCGAGGTCTACCTGTAAAAGTGGAAGGATGTTTCTGATATGCTTTCATAGAAGCGAAGAATGATTTCCAGTTTTGGTATAACTTCTTCATAACCGATTGATTCGTTTGTGCTGGCAAGTTCATATAATCTTGTTGTTTCATTGTTTTAAACAAACAATCTAGAAAGTTATAGGATAGAAATGATTTCTCTTTTGTCGGTAATGTGAACAGATTACACTTCATTTCTTTCTGTTCTTTAATAGGTTTCTCTTTCTGTTTTTGTACACGTTTTTGATACGCATTAAGTTGATTTTCATTCATGGTTTCAATATGTGTTTGTAATGTATGAAGAACTTCTTGTTGAAGTGGCTGTAATGGTTGATCAGTACGTAAGGCCGTATATACTTGGCGAATATAGAAGTTTGTTGTATTGTATAGGTTTTTGGCGTTTTGACACATTTCTAGGAAGTAAGAGTATAACTTATGACCTTTCTTGATCCAAATTTGATAGGTTGCATATTCTCTTTCTTTCGTCATCATTTTCACCTCCTTCTTTCCTTTATGATACTATAAAACACAAAAAAGAACATACATTCGCATTAGTATGAAAATATTTTTACAAATGCGACGGCAATTCATCTCCACCTTAAACTGGACTATACCCTACACGTTTTGAATATGGAGTTTTCTTGCCAATTTTCCGATAAAAAACATGCAACCAATCAGACTTTTATTGTTTAAATAAAGAAAAAGCCAATGAAAATCCATTGACTTTAACGACCTGTTTTTCTTTTTTCAACATTTTCAAGCCTATGTATATAATAATAAAAAGAATGCCTGCTATTGCGAAATAATGCGTATAGTCAGCAGCATATTCTTTAATATGACGCCAATTTCCACCAAGTTTTTCCCCAAAATAAATAAACAACATAGACCATGGAAGAACTGCTAAAACCGTATATACTGTAAATCGTTTTAATGACATTTTAGCTAACCCTGCTGGAATCGATATCGCATGACGTACAACCGGAATAAAGCGTGCAGAGAAAATAACGCCTACACCATATCGATTAAACCAATCTTCTGCCACATCTAAATGTTTCTTATTAATCAATAAATATTTACCATATTTTTCAACAACTGGACGCCCACCATAATATCCAAGCCAATAAAGGAAAATTTGTGCTAAAGTTCCACCAATCGTTCCGGCAATGACTGCCCCAGCGAAATTAAGTTCTCCCTTTGCAACTAAAAAACCCGCATAAGACAGGACAATTTCACTTGGAATGATTTCAATCATGAGTCCTAGCGCAATCCCAAAATACCCTAGGCTTATAAAAAATTGTAGTATCTGCTCAATAAAATTCGCTATCATTCTTCATTATCTCCTTTTATAATTCACATACTTTCCTATTATTTCACAAAACTATATTTTTGCCAATACACCGTTACCAATTCATATAAAATTATACAGTAATAAAGAGAACATTCTTAAGCGTTTCTATCTCGAAAGGAGAAATAACTCGATGGAATATAAATGACTAGAAACTATCCCAAAAGACAGGAAAATAATGAACGATTTATTAACTGTATAGAAAAAATTTCCCAATACAAACCTTACTATTTTTTAATCAATTAACATTTCCTTATTTGGATTTTTCATATAAGCAAACATTTGCCGGATTTGCCATTCTGTATTTCTTCCTATCGATAGTTCCGGCAATTCTTCTTCGCCAAAAAAGCGAACATCTTCTGTTTCAATACCAATTTGTCTTTTACCGCCTACTATTTCACAGCTAATAAATATTTTGTATACATCAATTGCAGAAGGTGATGGCTGATGTTTCTGTTTATCAAAGATAGATAGTAACCGAAAATTTTCTACTTTGTAACCTGTTTCTTCTAACACTTCTTTTTGCGCAACTTCCGTCGGTGTATAACCAACATCAGCCCACCCACCTGGAAGTGCCCATTTCCCATCACTTTTTTCTTTTACGAAAAGCATCTTTCCTTCTTGAAATACGACCGCTCGTATATCCACTTTAGGAGTTTGATAGCCCGTTTCATTTGCAAATAAATGCTCGACCACTTCCCAATCCATTTTTGTATAATGCGCCATCATTTCAATTGATAATTTCCGAAGTTCTTGAAAACGTTCTATATCATATACATCTTTTGAATATGCTAATCCTGCCTGCGCAATTGCCTGTACTTGTTTTACCCATTCAATCCATTTTATTTCCATTATTTCACCTTCCTCAATTTAAGTTACATTTATTGTATAATAAAAAAAGAGATTAATCTTTCAATCTCTTTTTTGTTCACCTTCATAATTCATCTAAATGTTCTATTATAAATCCACGACGTTTTTCAACATATTGAAAAATCAAATTTGGTTCATTATCAAATACATCTATTTTCTTTTTCATGTACGGATCTTGCAAAACATATGGCCGAATTTCTCCATGCATTCCTTCTACTTTCGATTTTATATAATCTACCGTAAACTGGTTTGAGAGAATATCCTCCAAAATTTTTCGATACTGCTTCCTAAATACATCAACATCAAGTAATCTAGCACTTAATGTATTAAATCCTTGAATGCGAGAGTAATCATGACTCATCTCTCGACCTCGCACATCTCGCCCCCACGTTGCATCATAATCCCATGGAATGATTTCAAACAACTTTGTTTCTTCATTACGATAGAGTGCATAATTGTGAACAAATCCATCGTAGTTTTGTGTGAATACAACACCCGCTAGCCATCGTAAATATTTGTCAACATCTACATATTTTACAATCTCTTTCTCATACGCCGCTCGCGAAATTGTATTTAACTGATAGACAAATTCACTTATATATTCTTCGCTATGTGTATTTCTACATTTGAACTCATACCCGACTGATAATTTCGTTTTTATACAATTATCTAGTTCACTCATTAAAGAGAAATTGGCATCATCATCGACTGCATAATAAATTGAGCCGCTTGGCAAATTACGACTGCGTAAAAAATTTTCATCTACAGATTCTAACAGTAAATAAACGCCCTCAAATCGATTATTAACCTTTACAAGAACATGTTGCGACTTTGGAGATAACGTACCAATGTCAGAAAAAAGTCCAGTGATAACTTATTTCTGATTAAAGATGAATCATTAAATTCGGAATTCAAATGCATTTCATGTACACCTTGAAAAAATTTCGGCTTGTAAAACATCACATGATATGATTTTTTCTCAAATTTCCGAATGTGAGAACCGCGATATACGATATCAATATCATACTTTCTTTTTTTATACGTTAACTTAGCTGGAACAGGATCATCAGACCAAACGTCTTTTCTCAGCTCTACAATATTCATTGGGTGAATATAAAATTCATAAGAAGGTAACATATTCTCCCTTCCCTTCTCTTTCATCTACAATCAATGTATGCTTTTCCCTTTCCTCTTGCCACATCCGCTATATGTTTTTTATTACATTTTAACGCTTTTTCATACAAATAAAGAAATCCCTTCATATTGTATACGAACAAGAATTAACTTTTCGGTCTATAAAGATACAAAGAGAGAATTATGAACTGTGATATTCAAAAAGTTATAGAGAAAATAAGACTTATTGGAATAGAATAGCTTTCATATCTGGATCCTTGTTCCCACAATCATAAATCTGACAATGTTCCTCCTGCACAAAGGCTAAAAAATACATTTACGTTACGAAATGTGTCTGCTATTCAAAAAACACTACCGAACAAACCATTCCTGTAAATCAAAAAATTTAACTATTAATATTAGTTTTCACTAAACAAAGCAGGCTACCTACCGCAGTCCCCCTTTAGGATAAAACACTATTTTCCAAAAAAAATAAACACAATCCATCTGCTTAACATACTTTATTAACAGAAAACACATTATTCAAAAACAGATGAAAATTTTGTTTCTTTCTAAGGGGGATTTTGATAGATGTATACAAAAGATGATATTCAAAAAGCAGTAGAGGAAGTGAAGAGCGCTGGAATGGAAGACTTCCTGAACCAAGAGCCTGAATCCTACTCTAAACGTTCTCGCTCTCGTTCCCGTTCTCGTTCTAAACGTTCTCGTTCTTGCTGTTCTCGTTCTAAACGTTCTCGCTCTTGCTGTTCTCGTTCTGAACGTTCTCGCTCTTGCCGTTCTCGTTCTGAACGTTCTCGCTCTTGCCGTTCTAAACGCTCTCGCTCCTGTCGTTCTCGCTCTCGTTCTCGCTCTTGCCGTTCTCGTTCTAAACGTTCTCGTTCTCGTTCCCGTTCTCGTTCTCGTTCTAGTTCCCGTTCTCGTTCCCGTTCTCGTTCTCGTTCTAAACGTTCTCGCTCTCGTTCCCGTTCTCGTTCTAAACGTTCTCGCTCTCGTTCCCGTTCTCGTTCTCGCTCTCGTTCCCGTTCTCGTTCTAAACGTTCTCGCTCTCGTTCCCGTTCTCGTTCTAAACGTTCTCGCTCTCGTTCTAAACGTTCTCGCTCTCGTTCCCGTTCTCGTTCTAAACGTTCTCGCTCTCGTTCTAAACGTTCTCGCTCTTGCCGTTCTAAGCGTTCTCGCTCTTGCCGTTCTCGTTCTCGTTCTTGCCGTTCCCGTTCTCGTTCTCGCTCTTGCCGTTCCCGTTCTAAGCGTTCTCGCTCTTGCCGTTCTCGTTCTCGTTCTTGCCGTTCCCGTTCTCGTTCTCGCTCTTGCCGTTCCCGTTCTAAGCGTTCTCGCTCTTGCCGTTCTCGTTCTAAACGTTCTCGCTCTTGTCGTTCCCGTTCTGGACGTTCTCGCTCTTGCCGCTCTCGCAGCTAATATCATTTATGCTCAAAACATGTACGACTTCGTTCACTACTCTAACAAATTCAAAGTGGCCTTCACTTTTTTAAAAACACAAATAGACCGCTTTAAGCGGTCTATTTATCTATTAACTTTATAGAAAATCTCTTTATATCTCTTCAAAATGTGCAATATCAGCAAACATGTGAATTGTACCTTTTCCTTCTTTAACCTCAATCATACTTAAACTTGCACTATGCATGAAAGGACCATCCCGCGTTTTTTCGAGGGAGCGTTGTTCAAAGTGTCCCATTATAAACAATGATGTAACAGCATGAGAAACAATTAAAACATTCTCTCCCTCATGCTTTTTAAGTATGTATTCAAGCCACTTTAACGCACGCGCTTTCGCGGCATATTTTCCATACGCTTTCCTAATTGTCTCGCTAGCATTACTCCTGTTTCGATTAAATTAGCATTCTTTTTCCCTTGCATTCTTTTTTCTACATTCCACTCTGTTTCCCCGTGACGCGTAACATATAATATTATTTTCATACTCATTTTCTCCTTTACTAATTCGGTCTAGCATCCCACGGTTCTAATGTTCCCACAATCCATTCCTGTTGTTTATTTTGTATTCCTGCTATAACGCCACTTGCAATTTCACCATGTGTTAGCCATCTAGAACGTTTTTTTCTACCACAAAACCTAATATAATTCGATAATAACTACATAAAGAAGAGTATCTTACTTTTTTATCAGATTTATAAGCATTGCTTCCAAGTATATGAAATAACTCCCATTTTTTCGAAAACACTTCAATCTCCTCACTAATGATTTGCAATGCATCTACAGCCGTTGAATGAATCCAAGCAACAACAAGAGTAACTGGACCATTTTTTTCATTGTATTTTTGACTTTAGCACGCAACTCATCACTATTATGATAATCAACTGCTAAACACGTAACTTTTTCAGGAACATTACATGAGTTTTTTATCCTCTCTAGGCGATTTACATTTCGGCCGATTACAGAAGTATGGATTCCTTTTGCAACGAACCACTTTGAAACTTCTTGTAACATTCCAGTTCCCCCAACAACAAGTACATGCATACTCTCTCTCCTCCCCCAATATTCAGTAAAATAACATATGCGGTTTTGCTTCTTTGTAATATCGTAATCTCTCTTGAAGTGTCCCTGTATGAAATTCAAATTTATGACCATCTGGGTCTGTAAAATAAATAGAATGACAATCTCGCACATCACGCTCTCGCCCTTGTAAAATATCTACCTTATTAGATTCAAGACGATGTAACAAGGCTGTAAAATCTTCTTTTTCTATCGAAAACGCAATATGTGTATATGACTGATAGATTTCGTTTCTTGGAATATCCTTTTCTTCATTTAATGCAAACCACATTCCGCATACGTCAAAATAGGCAAGTTTTCTACCTTTTACAAGTAACTTCCCTTCTAACACTTGTTCATAGAACTGTATTGATTTCTCTAAGTTCGAAACAGAGAAGCAAAGATGGTTTATCCCTCTTATCACTGTCGTTATCTCCTCTCAATAAAAAAGATGCGCAATATTCGCGCATCTTTATCGTACTATTTTTTTGTAATATACGTCCATTTATAGCTAAAATCTCCGCCAAATGTATGCTTAACAGTTCCTTTTACCTTGGATTTTTCAAGAAAAGCAACGCTCTGCTGGTAAACTGGAGAAATTGCTGCGTCTTCAAATAAAATTTTCTCCGCTTCAGAAAGTGCCTTCCATCTCGCTTTCTCATCTGTTAACAACTCACCTTTTGATTTTGCAACTAGTGCATCATATTTCGAATTAGAATATGCCATTTCGTTAAACGCACTATCCGAAGTAAACATGTCAATATATGTCATTGGATCTGGATAATCCGGGCTCCATGCTGATAAAGAGAAATCATATTGTAACTTCTTCTCTAAATCTAACTTTTGTTTAAACGGCTGCTGTTTAATATTAACTTTTAAACCAGGTAAGTTTTTCTCCAGCTCCGATTTAATGTATTCTCCTACTTTTTTCAAATTATCTTTATCGTAGTTTAACATTTCAACTGTAATTGTATCTTGACCTAACTCTTTTTTCGCTTCTTCCCATAGTTTTTTCGCTTTCGCTGCATTATCTTTACCATCACGGAAGTTTTTATTTGTTTCACGGAAGTCTTTTCCATCTGGTCCTGTTGTGAATTTTTGTGGTACTAAGTAATATGCAGGTAACGAGCCATCGTTTAAGATAACATTTGCAATTCCCTTTTTATCATAAGCTAAGTCAATAGCCTCACGCACTTTTTTATTCGAAAAAATCGGATTCTTCTCATTAAAACGAATAAAATACATACGTGGGTCTAATTCTGATTTAAACTCTTTGCTATTTCTATACTTATCAACAAATTCCGAACTTAAAATTACTCGATCCACTTCGTTGCTATCATATAAATTTACAGCTGTTGATGTTTCCTTTACAACACTTACGTTAATTTCTTCTAGCTTCACATTATCTTTATCCCAATAGTTTGGATTTTTCTTTAATTGATAACTTTGTTCATGCTTCCATTCATTCATCACAAATGGTCCATTATACAATAATTTATCCGCTTCTAATGCGTATTTGTCCCCTTGTTCTTTCACATACTTTTCATTTAACGGGAAAAATGTTGGGAATGTCGTAAGCTCTAAGAAATATGGTGTAGGTTTCTCCAATTCAACAACTAATGTCTTATCATCTTTTGCTGTGACACCAAGCTGTTCAAGCGGTAATTCTCCTTTATTAATTTTCTCGGCATTTTTCACATCAAACAAAATAAAAGCGTATTCTGATGCAGTTGCTTTATCAACAGCACGACGCCAAGCAAACACAAAATCTTGTGCTTTTACAGGCTCTCCGTTTGACCATTTTGCATCGCGCAAATGAAATGTATACGTTTTCTTATCTTCGCTAATTTTTACATCTTTAGCCATACCAGGCGTTGGCTTATTGTCTTTATCTAACCGATATAACCCTTCCATTGCATTAACAAATACACGAAACGATACAGTATCAGTTGATTTCGATGTATCCATAGAAGGAATTTCTGCTGTTTCTAGTAAATTTAGCACTTGTTTATCAGCAAGCGCTTCATTACCGCTCTTTTCTGTTGTTGATGTTTTTTCTCCATTTCCACACCCAGCAACTAACACACTCGTAGAGAGTGCAATTGCTGTAATAAGTGACACTTTCTTCTTCATAGACCATTTCCCCTCTTTCTGTATATAACGATTAAAAATAAGACCAAGTACTCTTGAATAGTATTATACATAATTTTCTGATAATTTCAAATACTATCTATAAAAAAATAAAAAGTGACACGTGTCACTTTTATCTCATAATTAACAGGAAGGACAATCCTATTAATGCCCGCTTTACTTTGTAAAATACCTTTATCATTAGCTTATCGGCTAATTTACACAAATAATTGCATTTTAAAGATTTGTTCAATTATCTTAAAAAACCTTCGTGCTTTAGTAACCATTCTTTCCGCCAAAGTCCACCTTCATAACCTACTAATTTCCCGTTCTTCCCAATAATTCGGTGACAAGGCACAATAATAGAAATCGGATTTCTACTGTTTGCTCCGCCAATAGCACGTACAGCTTTTGGGTTTCCAATTTTCTCTGCGATATCAAGATAAGAAGCACTTTTTCCATACGAAACACTGCAAAGCGCATTCCATACTTGTTTTTGAAACGGAGTTCCTGTTGCTTGTAACGGTACAGTAAATACTGTTCGTTTATTATGAAAATATTCATCTAGCTCCATTACACATTGCTCAACAATTGGATGAAGAACATCTTCTTGTTTTTGTTCTACAAATAATACTGAAGAAATACCGTTTTCATTCCCTTTTACTTCAATCCATCCAATTTCACTTTCATAATATGCTTGATGCATAAAACACCTCCTAGTTCCTCATATATTCGCTATTGTATCATGATGTAAACATTTCATTCTAAAACATTAAAATTATAACGATTCACTAAACGCAGACAAATCATAACATAATATAGCTTTAAGCATTTCATTATGGAAAAAAAGAACGAGATGCTACAATACCATCAAGACGATTCGTTCAACCACTCTGGCTTTATAAAGTAAAACTTCCAGCAGTAAGCCCCCCACCTCAAGCTTCAAAGAGAAGCGAGGAAGATAGATGGGGGATCTCTTACTGCCCGCGAATAGCAGGATAAGCAAATTACGATTAAATAATTCCCATTTAGACGAAATAAAGGAGGATCATTATTGTGAACAGCCAATTATTTTCACCGTATACAATAAAAGATGTTACACTAAAAAATCGAATTGTTATGTCACCTATGTGTATGTACTCCTCTGAAAACGAAGACGGAAAAATAACAAATTTCCACCTGGTTCACTACACATCGCGTGCAGCTGGTCAAGTAGGGCTTGTTATGCTAGAAGCTACAGCAGTAACACCAGAAGGGCGCATCTCACACAAAGATTTAGGAATTTGGGATGATGAACACATAAATGGTCTACGTCAAGCTGTCGATATGATTCATGAATACGGAGCAAAAGCAGCTATTCAAATTGCACATGCAGGTAGAAAAGCGGTTCTCAATACAGATCCTATTGCTCCATCAGCTATTCCTTTTGATTCTTCAATGAAAATTCCTGTACAAATGAGTAAAGAACAAATACAAGAAACTATCACAGCCTTTCGAAATGGAGCAGAACGTGCAAAAGAAGCTGGATTTGATATCATTGAATTACACGGAGCACACGGCTATTTAATTAATGAATTCTTATCTCCGTTAACAAACCATCGTACAGATGAATATGGTGGATCCTATGAAAACCGCTATCGTTTTTTACGTGAAATTATTGCTGAAGTGAAAAAAGTATGGCACGGTCCATTATTCATTCGTATTTCCGCTCATGATTATCATCCAGAAGGTTTAACTATAAAAGACTATGTAACATTTGCGAAGTGGATGAAAGAGCAAGGCGTTGACCTTATTGATTGTAGTTCTGGAGCTGTTGTACCAGCACATATTGATGTATATCCTGGTTATCAAGTATCCTATGCAAAACATATAAAAGAACATGCCTCTATCGCTACAGGTGCTGTTGGACTTATTACAAGTGGCATGCAAGCAGAAGAAATTTTACAACAAGGTTCTGCTGACTTAATCTTTATCGGCCGAGAACTATTGCGAAACCCGTATTTTCCAAGAACAGCAGCAAATGAACTTGGTTTTGAATTAGCTGAGCCGTTTCAGTATAGCCGGGCTCCAGGAAAAATAAAGTGAAACTTCCCTCAGCGGGGGTTCTCTTTATCCCCCGCTGAGGGTTAGTTGAACCAATCGGGGTCTCACTGCCCGTTAGTGCGGGATAAAAAATACTACAAAATAAAAGAGAGAGAAGACATCTTCTCTCTCTTTTATTTCATCTTAGCAATTTCCGAAGATTCATGTACATGGACCCCAGACTCTTCACGCAGCGCTGTTACATACATTCCTCTTGCCACTTGCTCTGCTGAAATCGGTCTATATTTTGTAAAAGACCCTTTAAATAAAAACGGCATAATGCCTGTAATTTTTTCTCCCATTCTTTCTCCAAAACGAAACTCTTCTCGTTCTCCAAGTAAAAGGGATGGTCTGAAAATATGAATGCCTTCTATGACTAGCTTTTTAATATCTTCCTCCATCTGTCCTTTTACTTGTGAATAAAAGAATAGTGACTTTGGATTTGCACCCATCGAAGAAATAACAAGAAAATTTTGTACGCCTTGTTCTTCTGCTAAACGAGCAGCACGTATTGTATAATCATAATCAACTTTTTTAAAGTTTTCTTTCGTCTTTGCTTTTTTAATTGTCGTACCAAGGCAATTAAACACATCATCTACAGCAAAAAATTCTTTATATTGTTCTAAAATTGAAAAATCGACCTGCTTTTGCTGCAGTTTTTCATGTTCCCATTCCAGCGGCTTTCGTACGAAAATCGTAACTGAATCGTAATAGTCCGAATCTATCAGTAACTGTGTCACTTCTTGTCCAACTAAGCCACTAGCTCCAAGTACTAAGGCTGTTCTTGTTTTCATACGTTTCTATACCTCTTTATCTTCTAATATCTTTCTCTATCATAAGCACAGCGTAATACAATATGCAAGCGCTTTGTTTATTCTTTTTCTCTTTTTGGCATCTCAGTAATTGTACTTGGATCTCCTAAATTCCGAATAAGTGCTTTTAAAAAAGAAGTACACATGATAACGGACACACAACAGCCAATATCAATAAAATCGCTTCGATCCCATATTCCATTCGCTCATCCCCTTTTCTGCACCCTCTATCACACTATATGAAAGAAATGGAAAGATATATGCATAAACATAAAAAATAAACCATAGCATTGTGACAAATTTAGAACAAATTATAAATCGTAATCATTATTATTTATTGCAACATTTTCAAAGATGTATTATACTAAATCGGTAAATCAAAACGAAATTATTCCGTTTTATTAAAAAGAAAGATATTCTTTTTTTTTGGAGAAAATGAATTCTAGAAAGTAAAGAAATGAGGAGCATAAAATGAAGAAAAAATCACTCATATTTTCATTCATACTAATATTCACCCTTATATTTGCTGGATGTTCGAAACAAAATAACACAGCAAATAAAAAAGATGGCAAACTTTCCGTCTATACAACTATTTTCCCTTTAGCTGACTTTGCTAAAAAAATCGGTGGTGATTATGTAGACGTAACAGCCATTTATCCACCAGGTGCAGACTCTCATACATATGAGCCAACTCAAAAACAAACTGTACAAGTTGCCAAAGCAGATTTATTTGTATATAACGGAGCTGGATTAGAACCATTTGCTGAAAAAATGGAAAAAACATTAAAAAATGAAAATGTCAAAATTGTGAATGCATCAAAAGGTATAGAACTACGATCTTCAACTGAAGAAGAACATGAAGATGGGCATAAAGAAGAACATCATGATAAAGACCCTCATGTTTGGTTAGACCCAACTCTTGCCATGAAGCAAGCTGAAACAATTAAAAATGCTCTTGTAGAACTACAACCAGAACATAAAGAAGAATTTGAGAAAAATTTCGCAGCATTGCAAAAAAATTCACAGATTTAGATAGTCAATTTAAAGAGGTGGCTGATCATGCAAAGACAAAAGAAATTTTAGTTTCTCATGCTGCATACGGATATTGGGAACAACGCTATGGTTTCAAACAAATTCCAATTGCAGGTATTTCTGCTTCTGATGAACCGTCTCAAAAAGAACTGGCTTCTATCGCGTCAACCGCAAAAGAGCATGGATTAAAATATATTTTATTTGAAACATTCTCTACACCAAAAGTAGCAGAAGTCATTCAAAAAGAAACAGGAACAAAAATCTTACGTTTAAATCATCTTGCAACAATTTCCGATGATGATGCGAAAAAAATAAGGATTACTTTACATTGATGGAAGAAAACATTAACACTTTAAAAGAAGCAACAAACTAAATGTGTTTTCCCTTTCAGACAGCTGATATTTTTTCAGCTGTCTTTTTCATGGGCTACAGCTTGACTTAAATGAAACAACAAGAAAAATTATCCATATTTGCTTTAAAGATATGATTCAGAAAGTGAGTTGGAACTATGAATCTTCACATTTGTGAAGTAACAGCACATAATTGGCGTTCAGTCGCTGCACTAAACGTAGCAAGGGAGCAGCAACAATTTATTGAAAGCAATGCATTTTCTTTAGCCGAATCATTATATGAAGAAAACGGAACATTAGTAGCCTTATACGAGGACGAAACCCTTGTGGGATACGCAATGTATGGATGGTATTTCAGAAAAGATGAAAGCGTATGGTTAGACCGTTTTATGATTGATTTTAACTTCCAAAGAAACGGATATGCGAAACGATTTCTCCGCTTATTAATTGCATATTTACAACAAAAATATCAATGCAATAAAATTTATTTAAGTCTTCATCCCGATAACACCCTAGCAATGAAACTATATGAATCATTTGGCTTTCACTTAACTGGTGATATTGACGATGAAGGTCCTGTTGTTGGTGTCGTGATGGAGTTACTTATAGACAAAGTGAAACTTCCATAAATCAAGCTGACATCCACCTATCTTCTTTATTTTCTCAGAATCTTGTATTTGAGATTTCTTACTGTCCACAAATAGCAAAATAAAAAATTTTTATCTACTTGACGAGGATATGTACATTATATGTTTGAGTATTTTAATGATTTTATTCGTTGTAAACTCGCATCTCCCCGCCACTACACTCTATACAAATTTTAAAAAATATAAGAATACGATAAGAAATTCTCGTTACATTTATCCAAAAATTGGTATAATCAAGATGAAAAGGTGGAAGGGAAATGAAGAAAACTCTATATTTGTGCGCTACTATTATAGTATCTTTAAGTCTAATTGGATGCTCAAATACATCTGATAAAACAAATTCTTTAAAATCTTCTACATCAAAAGAACAACAGAAAGATAAAGAAAATTCCATTCAATTAAAAGAAAATGATATACAAGAAATTAAATTAACTAGAACAAATAATAATAAGCTTACTAAAACAGAAACATACAATGAAGATATGATAAAAGCTATTACTACAGCCATACAACATGGAACACCTAAGAAAATAACTTTAGATCAAAAAACTAAAGATTCTATCCACTCTAATATGACAGTTACATTTAAAGATAGTTCTACAGAAACCTTTTTTGTTTGGATTGATGACAAAAGTCAAATTACAATAGCAGAAAGTACAGATCAAAACTACGTTCAAGGTTTAATAATAAACACTGAAAATTCTAAAATAGTACCCGATTTCTTTAAAAAGTAAAATTTAAATAACCAAAATCCATGTCAAAGCAGCTAGTGTTGCAAAGAAGCTAGTTGAAGCTGGAAGAGATTAATAGCACACTAAAAATAAGCCTGCAAACGCAGGCTTATTTTATACATTCTTTAAAATGCTCTTGAAACCACTCTTTATTTAAATCTTTACCAATGAAAACAATCTCACTTACACGTTCTTCTCCTTCTTGCCACTCCCTGTCATATGAAGCAGCGAATAACGTGTGTACACCTTGGAAAACAATGCGGCGATTTACTCCTTCAACAGATAATATTCCTTTATAACGATATAAATACTCTCCTAATTCTTGTACAACAGCTGACATCCATTCATTTATCTTTTGTAAATCAAGAGGACGCTCTTCCTTTAACACAAATGACTTTACACCTTCTAAATGATGCTGCTCTTTATGCGGATAAATTTCTAACTTATCACGCGTTTTAAATGTTTGTATATCTAGTAACGAAGGAATATCTACTTCACAGTTTGTTGTTGGGATTAATTTTGCAGTTGGATTGATCCCTTGTAATTCAATAAGCAAATTTTCTTTTTCTGCCTTCTCTATTAAATCCAATTTATTTACTAAAACCATATCAGCAAAAGCAATCTGTTCTTTTGCTTCTAAACCTTTTTCAAAGTGTTTATGTATATGATAGCTATCTACTACAGTTATTACACCATTAATTTGGTATGCAGACTGAATAATAGGGTCTAAAAAGAATGTTTGAATAATCGGGCCCGGATTCGCAAGCCCCGTTGTTTCAATCACTAAAGCTTCAAAATCCATTTTACCTTCCGCTTTTACTTCTAATAAATGCTTTAGTGCGACAAGTAAATCTTCACGTACTGTACAACATAGACAGCCATTTGTCATTTCCATAATTTCTTCTTCTACATTCATAATCAATTGATTATCGATACCAATTTGTCCAATTTCATTTACAATAACCGCAAGCTTCTTGCCATGCTCTTCAGATAAAATACGATTTAATAAAGTTGTTTTCCCTGATCCGAGAAACCCGGTTAATATTGTTACTGGAATCACTCTTCTACATCTCCTTGTTATATGTCTAATTACGTAATTATATCATAGGTTGTCTTCTTATTTTCTGAATACAAAACATATTAGTTGTAAGCATGTCTACACAAATATATAATAATGGTAAATAAGAAAACCTTTTCATATTGATTAGGTTCATACATATCAGCAAGGAGGACCTTCATAAATGGAACGAATTCAAATGGCTCAAAACTTAGATTTTTCTCGAATTATCCAAGGGTTTTGGCGCTTAGCAGAATGGAATATGACAGATCAAGAATTACTTTCCTTCATTGAATCTTGTATGGAGATGGGGATTACAACGTTTGACCATGCCGATATTTACGGCGACTATACATGTGAAGCTTTATTCGGGAAAGCGCTTCAATTAAAACCAAGTTTACGTGACAATATGCAAATTGTTACAAAATGCGGAATCGCTCTCACATCACCTAAATTTCCAGAGCGCTACGTCGTTCATTATAATACAAGTGCTGAGCATATTATAAAAAGTGCTGAACAATCACTACAAAACCTAAATACAGATTATATCGATGTGTTACTCATTCATCGCCCAGATCCATTCATGGATCCCGCAGAAGTTGCAAAAGCTTTTTCTCGCTTAAAACAAGATGGAAAAGTACGACACTTTGGTGTATCAAACTTTCTGCCTTCCCAATTCAATATGTTAAGTTCATATTTAGATTTCCCGCTTATTACAAATCAAATCGAAGTATCCGTTATGCAGCTTGAGCATTTTGAAAAAGGTACGATTGAGCAGTGCCAAGAAAACCGAATTTCTCCTATGGTTTGGTCTCCTCTTGCTGGCGGTGAAATTTTTAAAGGAAACAATGAACGTACACTTCGCTTACGCCATACATTGGAGCAAATCGCCGCTGATGTTAACATTTCTAGAATTGATTCTATTATGTATGCATGGCTACTTGCTCATCCAGCTAATATGCTTCCAATTGTTGGCTCTGGTAAACTAGAACGTGTCAAAACAGCTGTTGAAGCAACAAAACTAACACTAGACCGTCAGCAATGGTTTACAATCTTTGAAAGTTCAAATGGTCATCCCGTTCCATAAGTACACAAAAAGAACACGAGATTCATTCTCATGTTCTTTTTACATTTGTAATTGATTTATTTCTGTTGCACTCCGAATTCCTGATTCAATTGCCCCTTGTATCCAGCCATGATACAACGTAGTATGATCTCCTGCAAAATATATTCTTCCTTCTGGTTTCACAATATCATTCTGTAATTCTGATTGTTGATTTGCCTGAAAGATTGCAAATCCTCCTAATGCGTACGGGTCTAATGTCCAACTTTTCGATATCCCAGAAATAAATTCATCATACACTTGATTTCCAAGTATTGTCCCTAAATTTTGCAAGGTGTAATAAATACGATCACTTTCAGATAAGCCATCCCACAACAATGCATCATACGACCATGTATAACTTCCAAGTACCATTCCAGGACCTTTTGTACCAATACCATGACTTGGATAATATGCATAACGAATAGGCAAATCGGTAATAATACGGCCACCAAGTTGACCTTGTTCTTCCCAAAATCGACTTTTAAACTGAATCCCTATTTTCGTAGCGGCCATGTAATGTAGTTCCCGAATGGCTCTCCATTTTCCATGAGAAACAGAATCATACGGATCGATTTCAACAAATCTCATTGTTGTAAACGGAATGGTAACAATGACAACATCACCTGTAATACTGCTGTATTCAAACGTTTTCTCATTACGGCAATATGCTGTAATTCCTTTTTTGTGCTGTTCTAGTTTCATTAATTTTTGCTGAAAGACAATATCATCTTGTAATTGCGGTAAAAAAGCTTTGGGCAATGCGTCGTTGCCACCTTCAATTTCATAAAATCCTGTGGATTGCTGTAAAATATAAATAAAGCGCAATGTTTCTACAAAAGATCTTTCCAAAAATCCCTCTAAATCAAGAAGTACTCCTATCATTTCTACAGCAGCCGGTGAAAAAGATACTTTATATTGGTGAGGATAATCTTTTAAAAACTCTGCTGTAGAATACCTACCAAAATCTTTCTCTACAATACTCCAATTTTTTTCTGGGTCTCTTTTAATAAAATCAAGAATTGGTTGTATTGCTGACATCAACAACTCTTCCGATGATTTTCCTTCTTCATTCGCTGCAACTGGATAACGTAAAATACTCGGATTTTTCTCATATTGTTTCAATGTCGTCTTGCGACCATTTGCATATATAATATCCGTATCATTTCGATTAATAAATGGATTTAACTTCAATCCAAACTTCTTATTATATGCAAGTGTTAGTTCATGTGTATAAGGAATCCGCATTGCTCCAACATCTAGATATAGGCCTGTTTCCGGCATTCTAACCGTATAAATACGCCCGCCAATTCGATTATTTGCCTCTAATATTTTCACACGATGACCAGCAGCCTTCAATAATGATCCAGCCACTAACCCCGCCATGCCTGCTCCAATAATAATAATATTTTTTGGTACTGTCGTTTTCGGTAAACCATTGTCAATAATAGACAACATCTCGTTGGTTGTAAGACGGGATTGCATATTTATTTGCATCATCCCACACCCCTACTCATCAGTACAAAATCATATTTCAATGCATTGTATTCACGGAAGGAATGGCCTATTCTTCGTTTTCAGAATATTCATAAAAAGTTCAAAAGGATATGCACTCATTTCTTTTATTTAACCGTATACTAAAAATGTAGATAGGAAATGTAAGGAAGGGGATGAAAATATGAAACGCTCTTACAACTATCATGAAACTAAGAAACAATTAGAAAGTCAAAAATCTCAGCTATGTAAACGATTAACAGATGTAAAATTAACTGAAAGTGAGCGCAATGAAATCAAGAGAACGATTGATAATTACGAATATATTCTTAATTTAGTTGAAATGAATCATTTTGAAAGAGGAATTTCTCACTAAAAACAGATATAAAAATTATCCAGATCTAAAGGTTAAAAATCTAATAAATAAAGGTAAGTATATATTAGTCAGGTTTAATATATACTTAC
Organism: Bacillus sp. EA-CB0995; assembly: GCF_055814245.1. NCBI lineage: Bacteria > Bacillati > Bacillota > Bacilli > Caryophanales > Bacillaceae > Bacillus > Bacillus sp. EA-CB0995. The sequence continues at coordinate 3,004,807 of NZ_CP169269.1, forward strand.
CTCTTATTTTTGTTCAACGCACACGACACCATTGATTAGGGAGGGGCTAGTAGTTACTATCGTCCTTTTCTTAACTCCTGAATTAGTTTGAGCGTGTCATTATACAAACTTAATTGATATCTATAGGGCTCTAATTCCGGTGAGATATTGATTTGTACAGAAATCGAAGATAGGTCCAGTAAGTCTAAACTCTTAGAGTTTTGATGCTTCTCTGAACTTCCGTTGAGTTTTTTTCTATGTATCCCCCCAACATCTGTAATTGAATAGCCCATTGTTGTTGATCAACTTTTGAAATAACATCTGTTTGAGACCAGTCACTGAATGTGTTTAGTATATTGGAAATATAAATATATCCTGTTTTTAACTGCGAAATGAATTGTTCGTTTTGTTTTAATATTTGTTTTTTATTCTTAATAAATGGATTTAATTTCAAGCTTTTTTCTGCCAGCTTAAAATCTTCTTGTACTTGATGCAGTTCCTGAAGTAGATTTGTTATATTCTTTCTTAGATCTTGTCCTTTAACAGGGTCGCAGTTAGTATTTACCCAATGGGCTGTCTTTTCAAACAGCTGTACAAGATGGCATCCAAATTGATTTAACGTCCAACGAGCTTCTTTCACATAATTGGGTGGAAAAATCAGCGTATGAATAATAATGGCGATAAGCGCTCCTACGATAGTATCTCTGATTCGATCTGAGACATAATAGCTCGTTTTATGCACAAAAACAAAGACTAATAAAATCGTTAAAGCCACTTGATGTATGATGGTTTTATGTACCCTTAGTATAACTGGAAGCAACATTCCTCCAAATAGTAATAATCCTATAGTCCATCCGTTCACTTCTAAATGGCTGATAATAAAAACGGTAATAGAAATTCCAAAAATAGTGCCGATAATTCTGTAAAAAGCATACATGGCAGAATGCTGGACAGTTTCTTGCATAGAAAGAATAACAGTTAATGGTGCCAAATAAGGGTGTTTTGACCCTAACATTTTTGCTAATTCCCATGATACACCAGAAGCTAAAGCTATTTTTGTTATGAGTATTAATCCTTTTAGTAGTCCTGTTTTTTGTTTACCCGTTTTTTTTGCATAAAAACCCTCTTGTTCAAAGAATAATCTTACATACATTTTTGATGTGTTACAGTTCTTTCACTCCTATACTTACCATGAATTAGAGTGAATTAAGTTATTACAAATGAAACTGATTTATTTCATCGATGCAAGAATGAATTAATATTTCATAGAAAAGCTTGTTTTTAAAATAAAAATGGTTACAAAAACGGATATATCATGGATATAATTATTCTCCTGTCCTGTTCTATACTTTTTATACCCTCAATCCATATAGCTATATCTTCTCCAATAGTCGAACTTCCAACAACACTGATTATGTAAAAATGAATCCCCTTCAAATTTTCTGAAGGGGATCCTATATTGTTAGATTAAATACAAATGTACCTAATAATTATCTTTTTCTTCGTTATTAATTCCAATTGATTTAAAATTCTTATTTTTTATTCTGAAATGGACAATTTATCCATATAGTTATATAAATATTATCTTTTTGGAATCTTGGTTAGGAGAGAAAGTGAAGGGGTGAAACAGTAGCTGGTGTCTATAAAAATATCTGTATTTTTATGGAAGCCTTTAGATTATTTTCAGGTTACCTAAAGATTCTCGCAGCTCTATTTATAAATAGAATGTGGGATAAATCCTTTTTATATTAAATCTCTAAATACATCATTTTGTCTAATAAAGGAGGGTTAAGTTTATGAACAATTTTAATTTTCTTTGTGAACAATTTGCTGCGATCCTCAAAGGGAAAAGTAAAATAGATCAAGGTGCTTGTTCAGTATCTTTCCATCGCAATTTTAAGGTACTTGTTCAAGGAAAACCAAGTATGTCTGTAATACCTGCTGGAGTAGGCTTTGAATCTTTGGATCAAAATGGTAATGCGTTGAATTTAGGGGAAATTGCTGTTTTGCAAGAAGAAATTCCTTCATTTATGCAATCCATTGTACAACAGGGAATTATTGTTAGTGCTCTACATAATCATTGGTTATATACGAATCCATTAATCATGTATATTCATGTCCAATCGGTAGAGCCACCATTAAATTTTGCAAAAAAAATGGCAAATTCTTTTTCGGTCTTAAGTAGCTATCCCGTTGCTGATAACATGAGTTAATGATAAGTGTATCGTATGTATTTTTTATATGAAGTTTAACCGATAGCTTCCCCCTACTCAGGCGAGGAACCTCTGGACGGGAAACTCATAAATCTATTGCTCTATCAATACAAAATATTGTTCTTGAAAAAAATCATCCCACTTGCATTCATAAAACGATTCTTCAATAAAAATTTGGTATCCAAATGGTGAAGTAAGCATTTTATTATACATTTTTAGTAAGCGGATATATAATACTTCGTAGATAATAAAAGAGAGGTATTATATATGATAAAATTAAGCGTTCTAGACCAATCTCCTATCGCAGAAGGAAGTACAGCAATAGAAGCGTTTTCAAATACAGTTCGACTTGCGCAAGAAGTTGAGCAACTTGGCTATACTCGTTTTTGGGTATCAGAACATCATGACTCTACTAGCTTAGCGGGTTCAAGTCCAGAAATCTTAATTTCTCACATAGCTGCTAAAACAAATCGTATTCGAGTAGGTTCTGGCGGTATTATGCTCCCTCATTATAGTCCTTATAAAGTAGCCGAAAATTTTCGCGTGTTAGAAGCACTATATCCAAACCGTATTGACCTAGGAGTTGGACGAGCTCCAGGTGGAATGCCTATTGCCACACGGGCACTCCAAGAAGGGAAAATGATTTCAATCGATCAATACCCTGAACAAATTCAAGACTTATCCTTGTATTTGCACGACCGCTTACCAGATAATCATCGCTTTGCACATTTACATGCTGCTCCAACTATTCCAACTGCACCAAATCTTTGGTTACTCGGTTCTAGCGGAGAAAGTGCGATGATTGCTGCTAAACAAGGTACAGCTTTCACATTTGCACAATTTATTAATAGTTATGGCGGTCCAGAAATCATAAAAAATTACCAAAATCAATTCCAGCCTTCTTTCTTAGGAGAAAAGCCGCAATCTATCGTAGCCATTTTTGTCATTTGTGCAGAAACAGAAGAAAAAGCACAAAAAATTGTATCTAGCTTAGATCTAGCCCTTTTATTAATTGAACAAGGCGTACGTTCAATCGGCACGCCATCTATCGAAAGAGCTCTCAATTATCCATATAGTGCATTTGATTTTTTACGTATAAAAGAAAATCGAAAACGAATGATTGTCGGTAATCCACATCAAGTAAAAGAACAAATCTCCGCTTTAAGCAAAGTTTATAACACAGAAGAATTTATGATCGTAACAATCACACATAATTTTGAAGATAAATTAAACTCCTACCGCTTACTAGCAGAAGCATTTCAATTGTGAAAAATACCCTTGAATTAAGGCCATGTGCAAACTAAATTTGCATATGGTTTTTCTATATATATTCACATGATATTTCCTATTCCAACTCAATTTTCACTATATAACACTTTTTAAGTAGGTAAAATTTTTTTATTATAGACTTCACTACTTCTATGAATATATTATAGAAATACATACTGAACAGTGCGAAATCTTATAAGAAAAAATGAACAACTCATTACCATATAAAGTGAAACTTCCATACAAACCTTCTAAACCCTAAAGTTGCTATTTTCTTTTTAACATTTTTGCCACAATTCATAGATGCTAAGAGTAATACATTTATACAATTTCTTACGATGGGAATGACTTATACTGTACTAACTGCTATATGGTTTTTATTGTACATTTATTTCATTCATCGTGTTCGTACATTTATGAAAAAACCTGCCACACAGCGCATTATGCAAAGTATCACAGGCACTGCTCTTATAGGATTCGGCATTAAACTAGCGCTAGAACGAAAAATATAATCTATATATAAAATAACACGCTCTTACAAAAAAAGAGCGTGTTATTTTACTTATTCATTTATCGTCTTTTTCACCTGAATTTTTCGTCCTTGTAACAACTGGAACATCATGGAATATAAAAATGCACTCAAAAATGCAAGTACTGCAATGATATAGAATGTGTATTGATAACCTATCCATGCTGTTAAGGGAATCGCAATCGGTGCAATTGTTCGGCCGATAGACCATCGAAGTGTTGCTGCCGCAAAGTATTGTCCTCGCATATGTTCAGGCGCCAATTTAGAAACGAAACTATTTTGAATTCCAACAACTAATAGCTCTCCAAACGTGAAAATGAGCATTGCAATAATGAGGCCCCAGACTGAGATAGTATGAGGAAAAATAATCATTGCTATCCCATATGCAAAAGAAGATAACAGAAAAATAATCCGCTCAGAAAAGTAATTTGCTAGCCTTGTTACATATACAGTAAATAGAGCAACCAAAAATCCATTTTCTGCAATAATCCAACTAAACAATTTTTCTCCATTTAAACTCAAATGAAAAAACTCTTGCGTAGGAACATTTTCTTTTATGTATACTGCTAACAATAGGTCAAGTTGAGTGAAAGTTTGGGCAACGAGAATACCTGCAATAATAAATAGTAGAAAGACACGATCTTGAAAAATAATTCGATAATTCTTTATCTGCTCATTCACAACAGTAAGCCATCCTGTTTGCTTTTCTACTTCTCTCTTCTTCTCTGGTAACGTCTCTTTTATAAACTTAAGTAATACAAATGCTACTATAAAATTAATTACAACACTCGCTATTAACAATTCAAAGCGATGAGAGAAAAAGAAATACGCTCCTAAAATCGGTCCCAGTACAACATTAATATTAATCATTGTATAAAAAACCGCAAATACTTTACTTTGTTGTTCTTCAGATACTAAATCAGCAACCATTGCTGCACTTGCTGGATAATATAAAGAACCCATAATACCAATAGTAGAAAAAGCTACAAATGTTAAGATAGGAGATTGCAACCACGGTGAATTTGCAAAAGCAAATAGTACAAATGCAGCGCTTTGTACAAATGTAGCAATCACCATCATACGCTTACGGCCATATGTATCTGCTAAATAACCACCTACTAAATTAGCCAAAACAGATAATATTTGCGACAATACAAGTAATACTCCAGCCATCGTTTTTCCTAGTTCTTCTGCAAAATATATTGCCATAAACGGAAGGAGCATCCAAAAGAAAAGCCCAAAGAGCCATTCTCCTACTAGTCGAATCTTTAAATTTGAATCCCATTTCCTCAGAATCATGAAGTCCCCTCTTCTCTATCTCTTCCCACATAATATTTACAAAAAAAAGACAACAATTCTCCATTGTTGTTTCTTTATTGTACAATACTTTTATTCATTTTATCAGGCTTGCTTGTCACTAAATAATGTTTCTCTGATACATATAAATCACGTTCTAGCGTCCTTTTTAAGTATGGCCCTAACTTTATCGAACATATAAGCCGATTCTCATTTCCTTCGACGATTGGAAAGACTTCTTTCTCTGTCACATATTGATCAACAGCACGCTGTACATCATCAATTTCTTTGACAAGAGCAAGATTTTCTTGTGTATTCTCAAATACTTCAAGGGTTTCCTTCGTAATAATGAACACATTTGTAGGAAAAGCCGGTAAATACGGTTTTAATAAATCATAATTAACCGTGTAATCATCATTTACTAATACCGTATATACCACATTCGCATTCGTTTCAAGAAATTTTGCCATAGCAAGTTCTAGCTCATCTTGCGTAATTTCTCTTTCTTCCTTTCCTTTTTTAAAAAAGCGAAACATCTTCTCTGCCCCCTTTTTTGCTTCATTATACCACAAACTGTAAGACAAATATGAATAATACAAAAAATCCAACTTCATCGTATGTTTGTCCAAACTCATTCATATGTATGTAGTAAAGTGAAAGTTTCAGCGGTAAATAAGAGCTTTATCTCTCATTGCTCGTTAGTTGAACCAATTCTTGTAGACGGTAGTAAGACCCTCACCTCAAAATTCAGAAAAAAACAAAGAAGATGGGTAGAGAATAACTGCCCTAAAGAACCCAATTAGTCGAGTTTTCCATCAGTGGAGATATAGCAAAAGTTAGGGTGAGGCTGCAAAATAAATGAAGCTCATCATACAAGAAAGAGGGATTAAATGGATAATCAACAATGGAAAGTAGCAAAGAAAATTGCTGCTACTTATATAGGCACTGTTGTTGGAGCTGGATTTGCAACAGGAAGAGAAATCGTTGAATTCTTTACAATTCATGGTACATACGGAACAATTGGTATTTTAGTAAGCGGTATTTTCTTTATTTGGTTAGGTACAAAAATGATGCTTCTTTCTTCACAAATTGAAGCATTTTCTGCTCAAGAATTTAACAAATATTTATTTGGAGATATCTTTGGTAACGTTGTAAATATTTTATTACTTCTCGTATTATTTGGTGTAACAAGCGTCATGCTTTCCGGAGCTGGAGCGGTATTTGAAGAACAACTTCGCCTACCAAGACAGCTTGGTATCTTTATAACGATACTTGCTTGTATTGTAATTGGTAGCAGAGGATTACAAGGAGTCTTTGAAGTCAACTCGCTCGTCGTACCAATTATGATGATTTTTATTGTAGGGCTATCTATTACAACATTCTTTCATGATGCAACTTCTCTTTTCAACATAACACCTTCTGAAAATTGGAATGTCAAATGGATTACAAGTCCAGTCACATATGTTGCACTCAACCTTTCTCTCGCCCAAAGTGTACTTGTACCATTAGCAAGTGAAGTAAAAGATCAAAAAGCCATTAAATGGGGAGGGATATTGGGGGAGCAGGTCTTTGTTTAATTTTGTTATGTAGTCACCTCGCTATTTTATCTGTTGAACAATTTTATCAATACAATATTCCAATGGCAGAAGTTGTACGCCGCTTCAATGCTACTTTTCATTTCTTTTTTGTGTTAATTATTTTTGGGGAAGTATTTACAACACTCGTTGGTAATGTATTTGGTATGACAAAACAGATGCAATCTATCACTGGGTGGAAGAGTAACATCATTATTTATTTTATCTTACTCATTAGTTATTGCTTTAGTTATATCGGTTATAGTGAATTACTTCATATGCTATATCCTGTAATTGGATGGATTAGCTTAATTCTGCTTCCAATTATTGCTTTCAAACAACAGCAAAAAACATAAAAAACATCCGTTAGTAACGGATGTTTTTTACTCACAATCTTCACATACTTCCCAGTACAATCCCATTTCAACTGCAAGAAATGGTTTTAACTGTAATCGAATCATACGGCTTGGCATACGATCTAATACAAATTGAAAGCTTTCCTCATCTTTAATAATATCCATCTTTTGGACAGCAATACGTTGAATCGTTGTAATCGGCTGACCATCTTTATATAAAACGAGACGAATCTCATCGTCTTCATTAAAAAATAGTTCTATACTTGTACCTGTTGATAATATTGTTTCTGTTATAGAATACGCGCCGTTTTCCTCTTGAATGTAATATTTCCATCCTTGACTTCCAACTTCTTGCGGAGGAACTTGAAAAAATGATGTAATCTCCTCATGTAGCATAAAATAACCCCTCTCTTACCTCTTGCTCATTATACCCTACTTCTATATAGTAACATTTATTGTACCACAAATGACTATAACAGCTGTATTTTCCCGTCCGAAACTCTATAGCATCAATTTAAAAACCAAATTTCATCGTAACTAAAACAAAAAGTGCGTGGATTACTTTTCCCACGCACTTTTTCATTACACTTTAAATCGGCTCAATTAACACTTGTAATTTCCAGCTATTTTGATAGTGTTCCAGCTGCTAAACCAAATTCCTCCATAGAGGCTAATTGTTCTTCAACCGATGCATCTACGCCTTTGGAGTTTTATTTTTTATTTCTTCTGCCTCATTTGCTTCGTTGTCTTTTTCCATTTTTCGCGCTCTGTACGAGCCAAAAGAGCATCTTGTTTTCTCATCGCATAAGCAATTTCTTTTTGCAACTTTTTATAATTGAAAAGTCGCGCTTCTTCTAATGTTCCCTCATTAATAGCAATGCGAATTGCACAACCTGGTTCATTCTCATGTTGGCAATCACGAAAACGACATTTTTTCGCAGCTTCTTCGATGTCAGAAAAGGTTGCGTGCATCGCCCCGCTTCCTTCCCAAAGCTGCAATTCCCTCATTCCTGGTGTATCAATAACAAGTGCACCAGTTGGTAATTGGAACAATTCTCGGTGCGTTGTCGTATGTTTTCCTTTACTATCGCTCTCACGAATTCCACCTGTTTTCGCCACTTCATTTCCCATTAAAGCATTTAATAATGTGGACTTTCCTGCTCCGGAAGAACCAACAAGCGCAATTGTTTTTCCTGGTTGTAAAAACTGTTGTAACGTCTCTATTCCGGTTTGTTGCAGACTATCAACTGCAAAAATAGGTGTACCAATTGCAACGCCCTCTGTTTCCATCACCTTTTGCTGTATATCTGTACATAAATCACTCTTTGTCAAAATAACAACAGGTGTTGCTCCGCTCTCATATGCTAACAATAAATAACGTTCAATTCGTCTCGCATTAAAATCAGCATTTAAAGCATTAACTAAAAACAGATAATCCACATTCGCTGCTACAATTTGTTCCTCCGTTTTCTCTCCAGCTACCTTTCTAGAAAAAGAACTTTTTCTTGTAAGCACAGTATGAATAATCGCTTTCTTTTCTTCTGGCAATTTTGTTACACTTACCCAATCACCAACTGCAGGATAATCGCCTTTCTCACTTGCTTCATAGCGAAATTTCCCTGCTAACTCAGCTACGTATTCACCATCTTCACATATAATCCGATACATATGTTTATGCTCTAACAAAACACGTCCTACTTCACATTCTTCCAATAGTTGGTCTTCAAAATATAAGTCCCATCCAAATGTTACTAAATGATTACGATTCAAATTCGTATCCTCCCTAAAATGTATAATGCGGAAGGATATAGCGATTCTTTACAAAGCGCCGCCCATTCCTTCCTTATTTCCATTAGCTGTATAAAGCTTATAAACAATCGCCATAATACATCACTCCGTTCTCGTTAGATTTAATTTTATTATATGAAATTTCAATTTAAATATCTACCATTTATGACAGAATTTTCGGTATAATAAAAGTACCCACCCTAAACCAATTTTCTCAATATATGGTATATAAAGTCCTAAAAGGAGTTTCTGTAATATAAACAGAATTGTATTTAACTAAAAGGAGTGGATCTGATGGATATGTATTCGTGGCTAACAGCTCTTCTCGTTGGTGGAATTACCGGTTTTGTTGCCCATCTTATCAATCATCAAGGCAAATTGTTGCTTCCACGCCGATTAAAAACATTTTTCCATCTTGGTTTTTTTGCTGACATCATTACTGGTAGTCTTGCTGCACTATTGGGCCTTGTTTTATTTGATGCGACAACAACTAAAGAAATTATTAAAGTTGCAATCGTTACTGCAATTTCTGGTCAAACATTTTTACTCCACCAAGCACTTGGAGGAGAACAGGCAAAGAATATGCAAATAAATAAAGCAAATGAAAAAATACAAGAAATTGACAAATTATTAAACCGTTAATATGTACTATAACTAAGGAATTGTTGATATAATGAAAAATAAAATTCTGAATTGAAGTGTCTGTCAGAAGAGAGGGTGTTTCGTATGACAAACAAAAAGATAGAAGATTTCTTAACAGACCCTGAAAAAGAGGAGCTGATAGAAAACTACAAATGTTTACGAGAAGCCCGCACAAAACAAGAAGCAAACTATTTTGGTGAAGCAGTAAACAATTTGTTAGATAAAGCAAAACAACGTATTATTAAAGAAGCTGGTATTAAAGATGAAAATGCTGCAACGATTCACTCAAAGCGAAAAGCACTGTTTTAGTTTATACATGAAAACAGTGCTTTAGTATTTCAGTTTACATAATATAATTATTTTTTATTTAACATATATACTATAAAGCTATTTTTTGCTTTGTTTCATAGTATATATTTCTTCTAATGCCACTTCGTTTAAATGTAAATAGAGAAAAGAAATACAAGCTGGCTGTAAAAATTCCGATTGCCAAATCCACACTATCGCGTCACTTTAAATTATTACGAGAATCTGGTGTTATGTATACAAGAATTGAAGGGACACAACGTTTCATCTCTATTAGAACAGAAGACTTAAACAAAAGATTTCCAGGGTTATTAGACACTATTTTACAAGTAATAGAACCTTATTAATAACACCGTTGTCCCAGTTCTAACAGGCTCTCAATTCATATAATAATATAACTGTAGTAGTCAATAACACTCAAACATTCAAAATATTTTTGCACAAAAAAGAGCATCTTCATTTAGATGCCCTTTCACACAATTTAATACGTAAATGTAATTGTTAACAATGAGGATCCATCTTGCGCTTGATAAGGAGCTACCTGATACGATACTTGCTTTGCTCCTTTTGGCCAAGAAATCTCATTCATTACCTTTTTAACATCTTGCATCGTTTTATCTACTGTTTGATGGTAACAAAGTTCTATCTTTTCTTGTTTAGATGTGAATTTTTGCTGTAATTTTTGCTTTAACTGTTTGTAATCTTCAGCCCCAAATTCTGGTGCTAAATAAACAAGATTTGTATCTTTTAATATTTGTTGATAACTAGAGGATTTCTTATTGCCTGCTTTAATTTTAGTCGTTAACTCATTATAATAGTTTGTATTTGCAACTGGATATTTACTACGATCCCATTGATGATCTTTACTCATTTGCTCATCAGACATATTAAAATAAGAATACATAACACGTCCCTGTTTATCCGGAACTGGATCATCGAATGTCGTATCGAGGTGATACCATTTACCATCAATATTTACAAGATTCCATGCGTGAGACTGACCATTTCCAGTTCCCGTTACAATATGGGATTGAATTCCAGCCTCTTTTAATAGCTGATACGTTAATAGTGCATATCCTTGACAAACCGCCGAATGATTTGCTAATGCATCATATGCGGTATAAGACTGAAGCGATGTGTCATATGAAACATGTTTCACTACATAGTCATGAATGGCTTTTACTTTTTCATTCTCATCCATTCCAGTTGTAATTATTGAATTTACAATTGATTTCGCTTGTTTCATTACGTACTGTGATTGCTCTTTCGTTTCACGATATGAAATATTTAGTGTAAATGAGTAATTTCCTGGTAAACCCCGAATCGAAAACTTTGTGCTGCTTACATTGTATTTTAAGTATTCATCTTTTTCTAACGTTTGATTATAAGCCTGCACCAATGTATCCAAAACTTCTTGTACATTAGCATGTTTCGTCTTATATTTAATTGTAATATTTGTTTCACGATTATTTAAATGTTGTTGTAATTCTTGCTGAAATTCTGTAATTAATTTTGCATCATTTACAGAATTAGCCGTATCTCCTACTTGTTTTGTAGCAGCGTATGAGACTGAAGGCATATGAAGCGCTCCGGTTATAATAGATGAGCAAAGTACTATAGTAGATACATATTTTATAGATTTCTTCATTTCATCACATCCTCGTAGTATAAGATAATCTTAAAATAGCTTTCTTCCATACATCAACTATATACGAATTTTCACAAAAAAGAAAATCCGATTTTTTACATTTACAAATCGCATTAAAGTTAAAAAAATGACTTACACATGACGTAATTCAAACGACGATGAACTACCTTCTTATACAAATAAATAATCGCTGAACAACTCGATCCAATTATAAAAGCAGCTTCCGTTATATACACGTGAAACTGCCTTTTTTTACTTTATAAACTTTGCAAAATACAGCAAGCTTTATCAAAACGTCGCCGCTTTATATCTTCATTCGCAATACAGAAATATAACATTCCCATATCACCCCACATCATGTTCAAATGTTCCTCGTCAGAATCTACTTGAAATAATAATGTTATCTCGCTATGATGCAAACCTATATATTCCTGTGCTTCTTCCAACACTTCTGTTTGAACTGAAAACGGTGTACCGAAAACTTGATGATTGTCATAGCAATCAGGGATTAATTCCTCTAACAATTGTAAGAAACGATCTGAATCATTTTCGTCCTCAATAAACAAATCTGGAAGTTTTTGTGCTATTTCAAATGTAACCCTACATTGAGAATATTGCCCCTTCACTTGATTCGTTTTTTGTACATCATCTATTTCTCCTTCATAATATAAAACACGCCAGCCTTCTTTTACGTTTGAATTTCCATATACCTCACAAAAGGCTTCCTGCTCATCATCAGCAAAATAGAAAAAATACAACATACCACTTTGAGGAAAATCATTCTTCATACCTACAGCTTGAAGTTCAGCTAAATTAAACTGTGCAACAAAATGAAGAGGATGCCCTTTATATGTAGGATAGGCTAACGTTGCTGGTAGATCGGGATATCCTCCCATTTTTGAACAACCTACTGGTAATACCGCTTCTTGTTTTGGTACTACTTTTATACATTCAAATACTGTAGCCAACAACTCATCTTTTATATGAGTCAATTGATATTTTTCGATTAATTCTTCAATATGTTTTGTCATAAAAACTCCTTATTCAACATGATTTCCTACATCATATCACAAAATTTGCTAGTGTTTCTTTCACATTTTTCTTTATTCATATCTATACCCATTATGAAAAAAAGGCTTGTTCGTCATAATCGAAACGCTTCCCTATTACATAATATACAGTGTTCCTACAAACATGCAATTTCATCATCCCTTGTAGTACATCCTCATAAATTTCACTTTGTTCACCCCTAAATTTTTCATATTAAGGAGGAAATGAATATGGGTTACGGATACGGATATGGTCCCGGTTGTGGAGGATTCGGATACGGATACGGTTGTGGAGGATGCGGATACGGCGGTTTTGCTTTATTAATCGTTTTATTTATCCTTCTTATCATCATTGGAGCTAGTTGCACCGGCGGCTTTCTCTTCTAAGTAAACTTTAACAACTATTGTAAAAAAGCACGCACTTGCCGTGCTTTTTTGCTGTTTATTTCATATAAAAAAATAAAGTGAAACTTCCATCAGTGGGGGTTTTCTTCATCCCACACTGATGGTTAGTTGAACCAATCGGGCTTTTACGGGCAGTTATCCCCCACCTATCTTCTTCGCTCTTCTCTGAATCTTAAGGTGGGGGGCTTACTGCCCGTTAATGCGGGATAAATAATAAATCGAAAGGAATTGTTTTCATGAAAATAGATGGTGTCTTTGAAGGAGGCGGAGTTCGAGGGATTGCACATGTTGGAGCAATCTGTGCGTTAGAAAAGCATAATTATGAATGGGAGCGAGTCGCTGGTACATCAGCAGGTGCTATTATTGCAGCACTTCTCGCCTGCGGCTATACAGGAAAAGAATTAAAAACAATTATAAATGGTGCTGATTATACAAATTTCATTACAAAAACATGCATAGATAAAATCCCTATTATCGGAAAAGGAATAAATGTATGGGTTAAAATGGGGATATATAAAAATGATTTTATAGAACAATGGTTAGAAGATTTATTATCTAAAAAAGAGGTGCATTGTTTTAGTGACTTACCTAACCCTGAAGGCTTAAAAATCATCGCTTCCGATATTAGTAATGGTAAAATGGTCGTTTTCCCTGATGACTTACTGCATTATGGATTTCCTAACAAAAAATTTTCTATTGCAAAAGCAGTGAGAATGAGTGCTACAATCCCTTTCTTTTTTCAGCCTGTTAAATGGAAAACTCCTAAATGGAAGCAGCCTTGCTATATAGTCGACGGAGGTATTCTCAGCAATTATCCGATATGGATTTTTGACTCACCAAACATTCCCCGCTGGCCTACCTTTGGATTTCATTTTGTAAAAGACGAGATTCAAGCTGAACCCGTTCATTATGAAGAACCTATTTCGATGTTTAAAGGGCTATTTAAAACAATGATGCAAGCCCACGATTTACGCTATCTCAATACAGAAGCAAGAGCACGTACTATTAAAATACCTACCGGAAATATTACTAGTACCAACTTCAATTTAAGTGTTGAAGAGAAAGAATGGCTCTATCACTCTGGTTATCAAGCTGCTGAAAAATTTCTACACTCTTGGAACTTTACTCAATATATAAACCAATATCGAACTGGATCTCCATCTAGTACTACAAGTAGCCGAACCACTAATTTCGACAAACAATAAAGTGAAATTGCCAGTTAGCGTGGCAAAGAGCTTCATACATTTCCAAATTTTTTTCTTACACAAAAAGTAATTGCATTTGTCCTTAATAACACGTGCTTCTCCTCCCTTGCAATCCTATACTCTAGGGGCTTTACTACTACGCATAATTCTTCCCATCCTATATATATCTTACGCAACGTATAAAGGATTTCTTCTGTTGCCAAATTTACTTCAAATAAAGGATCCAACTTTACATTCGTGTTCATATCGATTTCTTCCACACCGGAATTCATCACAATATAATTAATCCCTTTATCTTTCGTTCCTGTTTTCATATTGTGTAATACATTCTGAAGTTCACTCTTGGAAGGAACATGTTCTAAACTAGATACTGCCACAATATAGTCATATTCATTTGCAGTAATTTGATAATGTTCAATATTACTCTCTACAGTTTGAATACGATCTGCAACACCAAAATCATAACTATACTGCTTCAATCGACACAATGCTGAGGAAAGCAGATCTACACATACTACTTTCCCTGTTTTTATTCTTTGAGCAATTGGCATACTGTTTCTACCAACCCCACAACCTAAATCTAATACAGTAATGCATTGTTGTTCTTGGAACAAACTCATCATTTCAATAACACCCGAAACTGGCCTCTGTAACCATGATCCTTCTTCAAATAACTTATGATTAGCATAAAAATGTTCATGATACTGTTTTTCTTTCTGTCTTATATATTGGATTCGATTCATTTCTCGTTTCATCTCCTCTACTATGCAATACGCATATACATTCTCACATTGGTATGTAATTCCCTCTCTAAATCAAAATTCACTCCAAGAAAAGAAACACCTGTATCTCAAATGAATCTTTCATCACAATGGAAATTTTACGAGCAGTTATTCTCCATCTATCTTCTTTATTCTCTCCAAATTTTGAAGTAGTGGTCTTGCTGCCCGAGAAATAACTGGATAAGTCATTTCTCAAGTGTAAAAAGACGGTAGCCATTATGACTACCGTCTTTTTACGGATATTGTAATCCTTCTGCTTCTTCCTCTGTAATAACAATATAGCGTTCTCCAGTCCTTAATCCTAACAGTTCTGCTTTTTCAATTGCTTCTTTCTTTGTTTCTGCATAAGCAGCTAAATATTTTGTTTCATTTATAATTTGGCAAATTACATAGCGTTTCATTTTCATTCTCCTTCTATAATTAATCTTTCATATTCATTGTTTTATTTCTTGTATAATTCGTGCAAGTTTCTCAATTCCTCTTTCAATATCGTATAATGATGCATATGAGTATGAAATTCGTAAATATTGATCAGAATTTCGATCATACAAATTCCCTGGATTAAGCAGAATTCCTGCTTTTAAAGCTTTATGAAACAACTCCTGCATAGAAAATGCGGGGATTATATGCAGCCATATGTAAAAACCACCTTTTGGTATATTCCACGTTGCAATATATGAAAAATGCTTTTCCAACGCTTGTAATGCAACATCTCTGCGTGTTTGCAATTCTCTTCGAATATAACTTAAATGTTCTTCATACAATCCACTTAAAAACCAATGGGCAGCAACTTGTTGTGACAAAGAACTAGATCCATAATCTGTCTGCATCTTTATATCTGCTAATCGTTCAATCACCGGCTCTGGTCCTACAATCCAGCCGATTCTTAGCCCAGGACTAATTGTCTTAGACATACTTCCTATATAAAGAACATTCCCACTTCTATCATATGCTTTCAATGGTTTCAGAGGTGGAGAGTCAATCCACAAATCTTGATACACACCATCTTCTATTATAGGCAACCCAATCTCATTACAAGTTTCCATAAGAACTTGTCTTCGCACTTGATCCATTAAAATACCAGTTGGATTATGAAATGAAGGAATCGTATAAAGAAGTGAGCCATGGAATTGTTTTTTATATTTTGAAACAAGCGTTGGTTGTACACCATTTTGATCCATCGGAATCCCAATTAGCCGCATTCCTGCAGACTGAAAGGTATTAAGAGAAAATAAATAAGAAGGCTTTTCTACTAGAATCGTTGCCCCTTTCTGTAATAGTCCCATAGAAATTAACTGCAAAGCCTGTATGCCACCTGATACAACTAAAATAGATGAAGAAGATGCCTGTATGCCTAACGTTTTTAAATACTTTGCTAGCTGTTCACGCAGTAAAATATCTCCTTTCGGTTCTTCATAACCTAAAGGGATGCTCTGTTGCGAAAGTATACTCATAATATGTTGTGTCTTCTCTTGCGGCAAAAGTTCTGACGAAAGTTCACCTGTTCCTAATCGAATCATATTAGAATCAAATTCAGCTCGGTTAATCTCTTGAATCGTTGGTAAATTAGGATAATGAAGTCCTGTCTCAACATACGAATTCCAATCAGGTAGCGCTGAAGAAAATAACAAGTCCCATGTATTGCTTATAACTCTTGTTCCTCGTCTCCCGTTTCCTTCAATTAACCCTTGAGCAACTAACTCATCCAATGCTGTTACAATTGTACTTCGATTCACTCTAAATGCATCGGCAAACGCTCGCTGAGACGGTAATTTTGTTCCTATTGTCCACTCCCCATTGACAATTTTCGTTTTTATATATTCTTCAATTTGTTTATATAAGGGAATAGGAGAAGATATATTTGGCTTCCATTCAAACCATTCCATTAAATCACTCCAACTAGCTTTTTATACTTTTAGTATATACTTTGGTTGGTTCATCATCCAACCATATGGATGGATACAATTGATATTTTCATTTATATAATAAAGTGAAACTTCCATCAGTGGGGGAGTTTCTTCATCCCCACTGATGGTTAGTTGAACCAATCGGGCTTTTACGAGCAATGTTCTCTGCTTCCTTTAAATTTTTACATAGGAATGCGGGATACAATTATAATTCTATATAGGAGGAGATGAAATGAGTGAAGCAATACTTCACGGAATTGTTCTTGCATTTGGACTTATTATACCTTTAGGTGTACAAAATGTGTTTGTTTTTAATCAAGGTGCCAGTCAATCTACCTTATTGAAAGCTGCACCGGTTGTTATAACAGCGGCAATCTGTGATACTATTTTAATCTTATTTGCTGTGCAGGGTGTATCTCTTATGCTATTAACATTTTCATGGTTAACAACTATACTCTATATAATAGGATTTTTCTTTCTTCTTTACATGGGCTGGGCGATATGGAAAAGTGAACCTACTGTTTCCAAAAATGAAGTACAAACGATGACAATCAAAAAGCAAATTATATTCGCAGCTTCTGTCTCTTTATTAAATCCACATGCTATTTTAGATACGATTGGAGTAATTGGAACAAATTCTATTCAATACATAGGTACTGAAAAATGGGCATTTACCTTTGCAACAATTTTTGTTTCTTGGATATGGTTTATAGGATTGGCCATCGCTGGACGAATGCTAGGAAAAGTTGATTCATCTGGAACAAAAATCAAGCTATTAAATAAAATTTCTGGTGTTATTATTTGGGGAGTTGCGTTTTATATGTTAGCAAAGCTCTTTATAAAGTGAAACAGCCGTTTGTATTGTTGGAAAAAAATCTGTTAAATCTAGAAGAGTTACTGAATCAATAGATGAATTGAGGTGAACGGATTGCGTCCCATTTTTTTAGGTGTTTGTGCAGCATTCTTTTTTGCTTTTACATTTGTTCTGAACCGGGCTATGGAATTATCCGGTGGAAGTTGGATCTGGAGTGCGTCACTTCGATATTTCTTTATGGTTCCGTTGCTTTTGCTTATTGTTATAAGTAGAAAAAATTTACGCCCTCTTCTAAGCATCATGAAAGAACAGCCAAAAACATGGATTTTATGGAGCTTTGTAGGATTTGGATTATTTTATGCTCCTCTTTGCTTTGCCGCAACATATGCACCAGGTTGGCTAACTGCTGGGACATGGCAAATTACGATTATTTCAGGTTCATTACTTGCACCATTATTTTCAGAAACGATTGAAACAGCAAATGGTCAAATAAAAGTCAGAGGTACCATACCATTTAAAGGTCTTGCGATGTCACTCATTATTCTTTTTGGTATCACTCTTATGCTTATAGAACAAGCAAATCACCTTTCTTTAAAAAATGTATTATTAGGTGTGCTCCCTGTAATAATAGCTTCATTTGCTTATCCACTTGGCAATCGTAAAATGATGGATGTATGTAGAGGGCGTTTAGATGCATATCAACGTGTATTAGGTATGACATTAGCTAGTTTACCATTTTGGATTTTGCTATCAATCTATGGATTCATTACTGTTGGTATGCCTAGCAAAGAACAGACAATTCAATCTAGTTTGGTTGCCATTTGCTCTGGAGTAATCGCAACTGTACTCTTCTTCTACGCAACTGATATGGTAAGGAACAATATGCAAAAATTAGCTGCTGTCGAAGCAACTCAGTCTATGGAAGTACTATTTACAGTAGCTGGAGAATTAATTTTATTAGCATCTCCATTCCCTTCTGCTTTATCTTGGTGCAGCATGTTTCTTATCATGCTTGGTATGATTTTACACAGCTATATTTCACAAAAAAGAAAACCTGTTCATAATCGAGAAATTAGCGCTTAAAATTTACAATCTCTATGTAAAAAGCCATGATAACATTACCTTATAGGATGTTGTCATGGCTTTATTTTTTCATTTTAAAAGTGGGCCGAATTACCTATATACATCTGTTGTTTATACAGAATATGATGTTCAAATTCTTGAGATTTTATAATACTACTAACTTATCTACTTTCAACTTCCACTGAAACACTTTGTTTCATCTCTTTTAAAGAGGTATATAAATCAGTTGTATATAACTTTTCAGGAGCTGATATCATCATTTCTAATTGTTGATAACCGCTATCTATATCTTTAATTTTCACACGTTTGACTTGCAAATTTAGATGCTTAATTTGTGTAAAAATTTGATTTAGCTCTTGATGCTTATTAACAACTATTTTTACTGATAAATCCCTTTGCCTCAAAGAATAAGGTCCTGCTAATTTAATAAGATATGGAAATACATTAATTGCCAAAATAATTAAGACCATTGCCACAGCTGCTTCTGAATAAAAACCTGCGCCAATCGCAATTCCTAAGCCTGATGCCGCCCAAACCATAGAAGCAGTTGTTAATCCAGAAATCACATCATTATTTCTCCGTAAAATAACACCTGCACCGAGGAAACCAACTCCACTAACAATTTGTGCTGCAAGGCGCATAGGATCCATATTCGTATGCCCTGGTGATGAATATACATTTACTGATTCAATAGACACAATTGTAATTAAACAACTTGCTACTGAAATTACCATACTCGTTTTCACACCAAGTGGTTTATTCTTCAGCTGTCTATCAATTCCAATTAACAGTCCAAAAAAGAGTGCTAGACCTAGTTTGAGTAAAAATTCAAATGTCATATTCATTTCTCCTTATTCATTTAGTATTAAAGTTTTACTGTTTTAAATTCTTTTTTAGGGTGAAAGAGTAACCATAACTGTTTTATACTTTCAATACTAGTCCTTGATCTTCCTTTTTTAATTATTTTCTCAATTTTATTCGTAAACCTTGTTTCTTCTTACATTATTTAGAAATACCCTTTTATAGTTAACTATCAAGCAAACGTTTCATTAAAATATCCTTACCCTTTTTTTCAAAAATGAATCTATCGAACTTTTTTACTGGTGGAGTTAAATAAAGGGGAACTTCCATCAGTGGGGTTTTCTCCATCCCCCACCTAGCTTCTTCGCTTTCTCTTAATCTTGAGGTGGGGGGCTTACTGCCCTTTAGTGCGGGATAACTTCCATTCAAAAATGGTGCATAGAAAAAGGTTGGCTTTTCGCCAACCTTTTTCTATTTATTTAGATACTGACTTTTCCATAATACCAAGATGTTCATTCAATTTCTTTGATATTTCTTTTACATTCTGTTCATTTGGTTGGTAATAATAAATACCATTAATACGTTTGTCTGTACCCTGTACTTGCATTTTTTCAATGTTTAAGTCTGTCCCTGCCATGTTTTTCGCAATCGCTAGCATGTCATCAAATGTTAAGTTTGTTTTTAAATTTTTATCAACTGCATCTAATAATGAGCTCAACTTTGTGATCGATTTAACTGATAATGCTTTTTTTGCAATTGCTTCGATTACAAGTTGCTGTCTTTGACCACGCATTGCATCGCTATCGATTTTACGTGTTCTCGCTAACGCAAGCGCCTGTTCTCCATTTAAATGTTGATAACCTTTTTCAAGGTGGATTGCACCTGCTTGGTCTTTACTGTCTTGTTCTGTGAAGGTAACTGGCACATCAATATCAATACCGCCCAGTGAATCTACTATTTTAATAAAAGATTCAAAATTAAATTTCACATAATAATCAACAGGTACATTTAAAAAGTGTTCAACCGTATCACGTGTACTTTCCACCCCACCAAATACGTGCGCATGTGTAATTTTATCTAATTTTTTCGTGATGGAATATATACACGCGAATCGCGTGGGATGCTTACTAACTTTACTGATTTATCATCTTTGTTAATCGTTGCCAATAACAAAGCATCAGTGCGAACAGCTTCACCATATTGTTTCTTTCTTTGTTCGCTTTCATCTACTCCCATAATTAAAATAGAAATATTATCTTTTAAAGGTGCCACCTCTTTATCACGTTTACTAGACTTATTTATTTCTGCATAAGAATTACTTGCAACCGCTTTTGCTTTACTATATATAAATGAACTGTAACTTATTCCACCAATAATAAGAAGTAAAAAGGAATTGTCAGAAACCATAAAAAGCCTCTTTTTTGGAGCGCATCTTTTTCTTTTCACTTCTACTCGTTGCTTCTATTTCTTCTGTCATTTCGATTCTCCTTTCAAAACATTCCCTTTTACTAGTTTAATTGAAATGCAGCATTCTTTGTATCGAATTACATTTCATTCACCTTACATTTTTGTAAGGATTTTTAAGTATTAATAATAGCTACTACATAAAAAGTAACATCAATTTGTTACAACCTACTAAGAACTTAATCTAAAAATGAATATTTTGGGGGATTTTTCAAATAATTTTTTCTTATTTGGCATTATTTCCAACAATCTTTATAGAATTATTTCATTCTTAGAACTACGGTAATTTCTTAATACACAAACAGAAAATACTGCACCATTTACATAACTATAAGCCTTCAAACTATCTCCACTTCCATATTGTCAAATTTAAATAAGAATCTCATTTAAATATTGAAATAAAAAATCTGGCCCTCAAATATTTGAAGACCAGATTTTTTAACTCGCTTTAAAGCCACCACCTAATACATCACGTACATCATGAATAACAACAAATGCATTTTCATCTTTTCTACTCACGACTTGTTTTAATTGAACGAGTTCTTGTTTATTGATAACAATATATAATACTTCCTTATTATTTCCTGTGTAACCGCCTCGTCCTTCTAATACTGTTACACCACGCGTCATGTGCTGCATAATGGACTCTCGAATAACATCTGGATAGTTTGAAATAATTGTCACAGCTGTTCTTGTATCCATTCCTTCTACAATAAAATCAATGACCTTCGCACCAATAAAGACCGCTACAAGTGTATACATCGCTTTCTCCTGTCCGATAATAAACACTGAGCCGGCAATAACAACGATATCAATAATTAATACACCTTTCCCGACGCTCCAGCCTAAATATTGATTTGCTAACCTAGCTATGATAGCCGAACCACCCGATGTGCCACCTGCTCGAAACATAAATCCTAAGCCAACCCCAACAAAACTCCCTGCAAAAAGAGCTGCTAATAATGTATCGTTATTTACTGGAGTTGCAACGCCTTCTGTGATATATAAAAAGAAAGATGTAGATATAATACCAAGAATTGTATACACCATCGTTTTCTTATCAAAAAATTTATAACCGATTGCAAGTAAAATGACATTCATTATAAGGTTTACAAGACCAGGAGACCAGTCAAACAAATAGTAGGTAATAACAGTAAGACCGATAATCCCCCTTCTGATAATCGATTTGGAATAGCAAAAAAGTTAATCCCAATCGCAAATAATAATGATCCAACTATAACAAGTAAAATCTCTTTCATACGTTCATTCATTACATTTTCCTCCTATCTATGCCTTTACATGTATGTTATAATTCAACATCTTAGGAAACTAAGTTGTCGCTCTCCATTTCTCTGCATGTTTTTCTATCATTTCAATTAATTTTTTCATCGCCGGAGTCAACCATTTATTTTTATGGTATGCCAGTTCAGTTGTAACAAAATCCTCACTGTATACCCATGGAAGAGCGATTAACTTGCCACGCTCAATTTCCTCCTTAACCGTAATAAGCGGTAAATACGATAACCCTAATCCGCACATAACGGTTTGTTTAATTGCCTCAATACTCCAAAAGTGAATACTTGAGCAACTAACCCCTTCTTTTTTTATCCATTTTTCTAATAAGTCTCGATAACTTCCCGGCTCTGTAAGCAATAACATTTCTCCTTCTAAATCAGCAGGAGTAACGATTTTTTGTTTTGTTAACGGATGCCCTGGCGGAGCAACAAGCACAACTGTTTCTCGAACAAGGGAATGAGTGACAATATCTACACCAAGCTTTTCCGGATTTGTAAATAAAGCAAAATCAAATTTACCTGACTTTAACTCATTATGTAACTCCTGGCTCTCTGATGGCTGTAAAATGATATGAACTTGCGGATATTTCTTTTTGAATTCATATAAAATCACAGGTAATCGATATATCATTAAAGACTCGTTTGCCCCAATACGTATCGTTCCTGATGGTTTACCGTTCATTTGAGATGATTCCAACGCCTCATTAGATAATTCTAATATTTTTTGCGCATAAGAAAGCATGTGCTCTCCTACTTCAGTTAAAATCACCTTTTTACCAAGACGATCAAACAAAGGGCTTCCAACTTCTTCTTCTAAAGATTGAATATGATTGGTGATTGTTGATTGTGTATATCCGAGCCATTCGCCAGCCCGTGTAAATCCACCGCTTTCTGCTACAATAATAAAAGTTTTCAAATGACGTAACTCCATAATGCCACCTCCTGTTGTACAATCGTTATTTCATCTTTAATAGCATAAATTACGGTTTATATTATAAAGGTTACATATACTTTTCTAACATCAATTTATTGTTATACCTATATTTCCATAATAATAAACATGATGTTACAAAATATACAATGTCAAAAGTAAACATATGTTGTATTCATATGAATTTTTATAAATGACTTCTCTCGGTTATATATAAGATACATACAGTAAAATTTGTCCTGAAACACCTATGAAGCTAACTATTCTCATAGAAATAGTTAGCTTCATGGACAACCTTATATACTTTTAACCATATATACTCGAATCGAAAACGATTGATTCCAAACTTAAGCTGCCAGTTTATATAAATGTCCATTCTCAAATTGTATAACAGCATATAATGAAACTACATAACATTTCCTCTTCACACTCACCTAATCACTATTATATATTTAGAATAAGAATAAATAAAATGAATTATTTTAATAGAAATCATTTAAAAAAATGATGACTGGATCTAATAAAAAAACATTCCATTAAATCGGCATACTTCTCTTCATTATATATTTTTATACGATTTTCTAAAAAACACTGTCCAAATTATACATTAAACATCCCTTACAACTGCTGAGACCCTATCGGAGAGTTATCTTTACAAATCATATAATTATCTAGTATTATTACCTAGTACTTAAAAATGATTAATAAAAGTAATAATACTCAATCTATTAAGCATTCAAAATGAAAAAAAATTAACTCACCAAAACTTAATTTAAATTCATATATAAATAGATTTTATTTTTCGTTATATTAAAAATCGTTCTCACATGTATCCTCAGCACTGAGGAGCAGTTCTTATATCGTATTTTCTATCATTATGAATAGCAAAATAGTGCTTGTATACTGTTATATACACTGTATTGCTATACTCGATATTATAAGAATGATAATTAACACTACATCAATTACCTCAGTTCATTGATAATGATAACATTCTAGTAGAACGCATTTTCTTTTTCTAACACAGACTTGAAAGGGGCATACTTTTGCAAACACAACAGGATCATAGTAAAAAAACCATCATATTTATCCATGGGTTAGTTGGAAATCGTCGTGCATTTAAAAAAGAGTATAAACTATTTTCCTCATCTTACAACATCATAACGTATGATTTACTTGGTCATGGTGACGATAAAGGACAAGCAATTGATTTTTCTTTAGATCAATTAGTACAGCAGTTAACAGATCTTTATGAAAAAGAGGGAATCCAGCAAGCACATATTTGTGCTCTAAGCTATGGATGTTATATTGCCACTATATTTGCTCATATGTATCCTGAAAAAGTATTGAGCCTTTGTCATATCGGAGGTCATTATAATAACCCCTCTGTTTTGTTTAATGTCTTCCAAAAGTTTTGGGAGACAAGAAATAATGAATATTCCACTTGGCTTTACCAGTATGCAAATACCATCTTCCCAAGTGGTATAATGAAAGCAAATCCATTTGCAATTGTTTCCAAAAATATTTACTATCGATTTGGATTACAGTTGCACGCATCTATTATTAGAGAGTCACTGCGACATCGTTTAGAATTCGATTTAAAGTCTCGGTTACGAGAACTTACGCAACCGATTCTATGGGTAATGGGAGAATATGATCATCTTTATAAATCTTGTTTATTTGATTTAAAAACTATTCTTCCAAATGTTTCATATAAAGAAATCCCATTGGCTGGTCATGCAGCAAATATATTTCGACCAAATTATTTTTACGATCTGTATTCTCAGTTTTTACTAGACGCATCATCGTAAAACCAATTATTTTTATTAGATAAAGAGAATCGTGTACCATCTTTTTTAATTAAATTGTAAACATAAGATTTAAAATGAATTTATCAACTTAAACTATGTATCAAAAAGGATCTAATTCAATAGAATTAGATCCTTTTCAATATACTTTCCAAAGCCCCTCCTAATCCAATTCATTATAAATTTCCCCCTATCTATTCGAATTTCATATTTTTATTTTGGTAAATCATTGACCTCATATGCAACTCGAATTCCAGATTCAATTGCTCCCTGCATCCAACCATGTGTAACTGTCGTATGCTCCCCAGCAAAATGCACCCTTCCCTCAGATATTTTTATATAAGGGTATAGTTCCAATTCTTGTCCTGGCTCAAAGGCTGTGAAAGCTCCGCAAGAATAAGGGCTTTGACTCCAGCTAAAGGATGCTCCTGAAACGAATTCGGAATAAACTTGATTACCGTATAACTCTACCAAATTCTTTAAAGCATATTGAATACGCTCTTCATTAGATAGGCTGTCCCACGTTAACGCTTCATCCGCCCATGTATAACTGGCTAAAACCACCGCTGCTCCTGTTGTTTGTATACCATAGCTCGGATAGTACGTAAATCGAATTGGCAAATCAGTGATAGATTTACCACCATATTGACCAATTCTTTCCCAAAAACGGCTTTTAAATTCAATCGCGATTTTAGTTGCAGCTATATAGTTAAGCTCACGAATAGCCCTTCTTTTGTAATAAGAAAAAGAATCAAACGGTTCAATTTTCACAAAGCGTAATGCAGAAAAAGGAATAGTTATAATAGCACGATCACCTGTTACCATAAATTGTTCTGAGGTTTTCTCATGAATAGAACGAATCGTAACACTCTCATTTTGCTGAATAATAGCTGTCATTTTTTGATGAAATAGTATATTTTCTTTTAGCTGTGGTAAAAAGGATTGTGGTAATACATCCATGCCACCCGTAATCTCATAAAATTCATTTGTTGATGTAAAAAATATCATCTCTCGCAATACTTCAACCACGGACATCCCCATATACGCTTCCATGTCAAGAAGAATACCAATCATGTCAATTGCACCGTCTGAAAGATAAGAATTTAAAACGAAACCTAATGAATATTTTCTATATTGTTTTTCTATAACAAACCAGTTTTTCACTGGATCTTGTTTTATAAAATTTATAATCGGTTGTAAAACTGAAAGCATTAGCTCTTCAGCTGTTTTTCCTCTTTCGTTTGGCATAACTGGGTATTTTAGAACACTTGGATTTTGTTCAAATATATTGAGACGCGTTTTTATGCCATTTGCATAAATAATATCCAAAGGAGTTCGGTTAATAAAACGATTCGTAGACAATCCAAACTTTTGAATATATGCCGAGGTTAAAGTGTGTACATCTGGAATGCGCATAGACCCTGCATTAAAATATAGTCCATTGTTAAACGGAGATCGTACAGTGTACACTCTCCCTCCTATTCTATTATCTGCCTCCAAAATCGTAACTTTATGCCCAGCTTCCTTTAATAAAGATGCTCCAACTAATCCTGCTAATCCTGCACCAACAATAATGATATGTTTAGGAACTTGTGATTTATGAAGGCCATTTCTAATGATATGAATCATTTGCTCCGTTAATAATTGCTTATTTATATTTTGAGGCATCCTTATTTACTCCTCTTCAAAAGGACTTCATTGCATTATATTCAATGAAAAGGACACCTATGTGCAGTTCTTTTTGTTTAAGATTTCGAAAAAAGGATTAATTCCATTGATAATTTGCTAAATATAAGGACCCTTTACTACAAATGCTAATACCAGAGCCAAATAACACATTTCTCCACAAATTCCCCGCCCTATTTCGTAACAAATAAGCATTTAATACATTTCATAAATACGATTTTTTAGTAATATACTTGACATAACTTAAACACAATTCTATACTTACTTACATAAAGTAATTAAATAATATTTAATGTTTTTTAATACTTTTCGATTGTTCATTCAAACTAATTTACATCACTAAAACTTTATTACGAACAAAGGAGGAACAAAGATGAAATTTCAACATCATCCTTATACTTTTGTAAGTCATGCTCACATATTAATTGAAAATTTAGGACGCTCACTTTCTTTTTATCGAGAAAAATTAGGATTCCAAATACTCGAACAATCAGAAACGAAAGCTGTACTAACAGCAGATGGAAAAACTCCACTTTTAACAATCGAACAACTAGAAAATATATTACCAAAACAACCACGCACAACTGGTTTATATCATTTTGCAATTTTATTACCTCATCGCTCCGATTTAGCAAAGGTATTATATCATCTCATCCAAACGGATTATCCTTTACAAGGGGCCTCTGATCATCTTGTGAGTGAAGCCGTTTATTTAGCAGATCCTGATGGAAATGGAATTGAAATTTATGTAGACCGTCCTTTTGAAACATGGGAGTGGAATGACGGGCAAGTAACAATGACAACTGAGCCTATAGCAAGTGACATTTTATCGGCCGCTAAAGACGAAACCTGGACTGGTCTTCCGAGTGACACAGTAATGGGACATATTCATTTACATGTTGCTGATTTAGGAAAAGCAGAGGAATTTTATTGTGCTGGTCTTGGATTTGATGCTGTAAGTAGATACGGTCACCAAGCATTGTTTATCTCGTCGGGAAAATATCATCATCATATCGGTTTAAATACATGGAATGGTGTTGGGGCACCTTCTCCGGCAGCAAACAGCGTGGGATTAAAACATTTTTCACTTTTATTCCCAGATGAAGAAACACGAACTCAAGCTGTGAAACGTCTCCAAGACATTGGGGCATCAGTAACAGCAACAGATGGAGTTATTGTTACAAAAGATCCTTCAGGTAACCATATTCAATTATGTATTTGAAGAAAGTAATAACTAAAAAATAAAATTTGGTGGTGTATAAAATGAGTTTTTTAAATAAATTATTTGGAAATTCAACTAGTCAAGAAGAAGTAAATCATGCGGAACATACAACAAAAGATTTTTATTCTGCTGTAGCAGATAGACGTTCTATTTATGCAATTAGTAAAGAAACTGTCGTTTCAGACGAACGTATTCAAGAAATTGTAAATCACGCTGTGAAACATACACCTTCTTCTTTCAATTCACAAAGCGCACGAGTAGTCGTATTACTTGGTGAACAACATGATAAACTATGGAACATTACGAGAAACACATTAAAAGAAATCGTTCCTGCTGATCAATTTAGTTCAACAGAAGAAAAAATGACCGCATTTGGAAACGGTTATGGTACAGTATTATTCTTTGAGGACAATAGCGTAATTGAATACTTACAAGAAAACTTTGTCCTATATAAAGATAACTTCCCTGTATGGTCACAACAATCATCAGGTATGCTTCAATTTGTTATCTGGACATCTTTAGAACTTGAAGGGTTCGGTGCAACACTGCAACACTACAACCCTCTTATTGACGATGAAGTAAAAAAAGAATGGGATATTCCAAGCAACTGGCAGTTAATTGCCCAAATGCCATTTGGTAAACCTGTTGCTCCGGCGAATAACAAAGAATTTAAACCAACAGAAGAACGTATTAAGTTCTTTAAATAATCCCCAACAAATAAAAATAGTCTAAGTCACATTACATATTTTGACTTAGACTATTTTTATATTTTTTCATAAACTATAATTTAAGCCTGTATCATTTATTTCGCTCTACTGTTTGCTTATTATTAAAATAAAAAGATGAAATTGTCTTAGGATTGCCGAAAAATCATCCGTTGGTTAACGAAAAAACAATTGATATAAAAGCAATTACTAATATGGACTTTATTATGCCAAAAGGTCCCTATCAATCATTGGTTTTAGAAAATTTATCTGCTCATGGTGTATTCCCAAACATTATATTAGAAGTACTGAATTGTGAAACGATTGTTAACATGGTTTCACAAAATATTGGAATTAGTATGGGCCCTGAACTATTTTTTAAATCTCATACAAGCATTGAAATAAAGAAACTAAAACAAAAAAATACCGTCAAATTAGCCTTGCATTTAATGAAAAAACTCCTATCATAAATGCTTTTTTAGTATGTAATCAGTTATAACAGTATATATGAAACCACAAACAATGTATTTCTGGTTTCATATATACTTACTTTTGTTTCATTTGTTTTGCTAATAATTGTTTTACTTCGTTATATGTTAAACCAGATTTCTTATTCAGCTCTTTCACTTCTTCAATATCAGTGCCAACAACTGTATATTTTTCTCTTTATTCATACTGCACATCCTTTTTAAAATATTAAATATGCGCCACGTTTTTATAAAGTACTATTGATTTTTTTACTAGCCTTAACTCAAGCATTTTGTTTTTGTATTTATTCCCTAAAATTAAATTCATTACTCATTTACTGCCTTTTTAATTTCGTCCTCAATTGAAAAAGGTGTTACGACATAGCGTAACACCTTTCATCACTTCTCAAATACAAAATTAATCTTATTATCTTTCCATTCTAACTTCGCATCAAACGTTTTATCGTTCTTCTTAAAACCTTTCATTAGTTCCGTCTGTTCACCTTTTAATAGCTTCTTCATATTCTTTTGCGAAATCGTTTTTCCTAATATCTTTTTAGAGATTGTGAAATCACATTTCGTTGTATTATAGTTCGAGCATCCATAAAAAGTAGATTTATCAATTACATCTCCATCACACTTTTTACATTGTCCGACTTTTTTACCGACTGTAAATTTTGAATTGGATCGCTCAATAGATTCCACATGTAAACCTGTAAAATCCCATTTCTCAGACATTTCAATTGCATCTTCAATAATTTTTGCTGAGAGCTTTTTCGTTTGTTCCATAAAGGTTACTGGTGAAGCTGTACCTTCTCCAATTTCGGCAAGGCGCTGCTCCCACTTTGCTGTCATTTCTGGGGAAGCCAAAATTTTATCGCCAATTGCGGTAATTAATACTTTCCCTTTATCAGTTGCATACACTTGATTTTTCTTCACATCAATATATTTGCGGTCCTTCAACATTGTAATAATGCCTGCACGCGTCGCTTCTGTCCCTAAACCTTCTGTCTTTTTTAATACTTTTTCCAGTTCTTCGTTCTCTAAATACTTCCCGGCTGTTTTCATTAACGTAATAAGCTGACCTTCTGTATATCGTTTTGGTGGCTGGGTTTTTCCTTCTTTCACTTTCACCTTTGCAACTTTTCCCTGTTCACCTTCTTGTACAATTGGAAGAATTGTTTCTTCATCTTTATCATCTTGAAAAATGACTTTACGCCATCCTTCTTGAATTTGCTGTTTTCCTTTTGAAATGAATTCGGCCCGTCCATCAACGAGCGTTGTAATCGTAGTGTAGTCAAAAATTGCAGCTTCATAATGTGCCGCAATTAATCGCCGTACAATCATATCGTAAATTTTTCTTTCATCACCTGATAATTTACTTGGATTTGTTACTTGTTCTGTTGGAATAATGGCGTAGTGATCTGTAACCTTCTTCTCATTCACATATCGCTTGTTATTCATAATAGAAGAAACTGGTGCAGGCAACAAATCTTTATAATCTTCAAACTGACTTAGCTTCTGCATAATATCAGGAAACGTTGCAGCTTCTCCTTCTGTTACATAGTTAGAATCCGAACGCGGATACGATACAATTCCTTTTTGATATAAAGCTTGAGTTATATCAAGTGTCTTTTTCGGTGAAAATTTAAATGCTTTATTCGCCGTTGCTTGTAAGGATGATAAGTTAAATAAAAATGGCGGCTGAAACTCTTTTCGCTCTGTTTTCATTTCTTTCACTTCAGCCGGTTTATTTTGACAAAATGCAGCGATTTTATTCGCCATATTGGGATCCTTTAAGCGAGATTCATTGTCCTGTTCCCACTTACCTTCATATTTCTTTCCTTCTATATTAAAGGTTGCGAGCACTTCCCAAAATGGCTCTGATTTAAAGTTTTCAATTTCTTCCTCACGTTTCACAATTAATGCAAGTGTTGGTGTTTGCACGCGTCCAGCGGAGAAAACATCATTCATTCCTTTTTCTTTAGTAAAATGCTAAAAACACGGGAAGCATTCATCCCAACAACCCAGTCTGCACATGATCGTGTATATGCTTCGTAGTACGTATTGATTGTATCTGCTTCATCAAGTAAGTTTTTAAATCCTTGATAGATTGCTTGCTTCGTTAAAGAAGAAATCCACAGACGCTTCATCGGTTTTTGTACATTACAAAGATTAATGATATTCCGTACAATTAATTCCCCTTCACGCCCTGCATCTCCCGCATGAATAATTTCCGTCACTTGCGGATTATGTAACAGTTGTTTCACAACGTTAAATTGCTTATACTTTGATTTTGTTACTTCAAATTGAAAACGTTCTGGAATCATTGGTAACGTATCTAATGACCATTTTTTCCACTCTTCATGATAGTGTTCTGGATTACATAATTGCGTCAAATGACCAATGGCCCACGTACAATAAGCACCATTCGGAAACAATTCATTTGCTTCCACTTCCAAATAGCCGTCTTTTCGTCGATATTTAAATTGAGAAACGAGCGCTAAACCTTGATCAGGTTTCTCGGCAATAATTAATTTCATTTTATAACTCCCTATCTAAATTGCTGTGTCACTTCAATTATATTTATTTATTTTTCAGATGAGTATAACCCACAACAGTTCAAATTCCATTTTATATGTTATAGACTTCTAATATTATACGCTTAACTGAAATATCTTCACAATAGTGATTAATTACGTAATGTATTATATGTATCTACTTATTTTTGACATAAGTACAAGCATCATCACTTTATTACACAAACAACGTATGATGAAATTCACAAGTTATCAGTGATGTATATCACTACATAAATTTAAATTTATTGATATTTTTAATCTAGATACAAAATTTAAACTTTATGGAGGCATTCATATGGAACATGTATTTACTGAGACTTCTGTGATTGGTGACATTGTTACAAAATTCCCGAAAGCAAGCGATCTTTTCAAATCATATAGAATAGATTTTTGTTGTGGAGGTAATAAACAACTTATCGACGCAATTAATGATAGAAATTTGTCAGCAGAAGAGGTTATAACAAACTTAAATACTCTTTATTATGAAACAAAACTATTAAATGAAGCAGAAATTGACTGGACAATCGCCTCTTATAGTGAATTAATTGACTATATTGTGAATAAACATCATCGCTATTTAAATGAAGAATTGCCACAGTTAAGTCCATATGTAACAAAAGTATTACGCGTTCATGGATCAGGACAGCCTCATTTAGCTAAAATTCATAAGCTATTCCATGAATTAAAAACAGAATTAGAACAGCATATAATTAAAGAAGAAACAGAAGATTTTCCACTGATTTTAGCATTTGAGCAAAATCCAACTGATGAAAATTATACGAAATTAAGCAAAGTGGTGGGAGAGTTAGAAAGTGAACATAGCCATGCTGGTGATATTATAAAAGAACTTCGTAACATTACGAATGACTTTACTCCTCCAGAAGGGGCTTGCGGTACTTATCGTCTTGTCTATCAACGACTTGCAGCTCTTGAATCAGATCTATTCCAGCACATTCATTTAGAAAATAATATTTTGTTCCCGCGTGCAATTACACAGGCTTAAATAAAAAAGGTGAATCTATAGACATCAAGTCAAGGTTTAAAAACAACATTTTTTGAGCTTAAATAAAAAAGATTCTTATATAGATACCACTTAAATGTAACAAAATAGAACATAAGCACTTTTTGCTCATGTTCTATTTTTTACGTATTTTTTCTATTTTCGTAATGCTTTTGGAATATACACACAGAAAAGTTCACTTTCCATGTAATCTCCAGTGATACTAAAGACTCGAGAACGAGACCTTCCACAAACATATCGAAACTCACAAGATCCCCACTAATAAAAATTTCACTTTGTCTTGTCTAGCGTCCGTTGTTTAGCTACCTCCTATGAAGTTGAAAAAACGATTCGTTCTATCACAAATATGATTTTTATCACTGCTTTATTTTTGAAATTGATATAACTTTATTATAAAAATATGACGAGAATTGTTAAGGAGTTGTATATATGAAGGCAAAAATGATAAAAAAACATTTACAGGAAGTCCCCCTCTTTAAAGAACTTTCAGAAGAAGAACTTCAGCCTATTGTAGATATTTCACAATTACGAAATTATAAAGCAAAATCATTTGTATTTATGCAGGGTGACACACTTGATCGCGTGTTTTTTATCCACTCCGGTAAAGTGAAAATTCAAAAAACAGATGTAACTGGAAAAGAACAAATTGTTTCTGTGCTTCAAGCTGGAGAAATGTTCCCCCATGCTGGCTTTTTCCAAAAAGGTACCTTCCCAGCACATGCTGAAATACTTGAGACTGCACAATTGATCGTTACTCCAATCGCTGATTTCGAGAAGATTTTGATTCAGCATCCTGAACTATGTATTAAATTGTTTAAGGTTCTTGGAGAAAAAATTGTCGATCTTCAGAACAGATTAGAAGAACAGATTCTTCACGATACTTACGAACAAATTATTATGCTATTACTCCGTTTATGTAAGTCAAATGGTATACAGATGAATGACAAATACATATTAACGACCCCGTTTACGAATCGGGAACTCGCCAATATGATTGGAACATCAAGAGAAACGATTAGTCGCACAATTAATCAGTTAAAAAGAAAGAAATTAATTGATATTGATGAAAACGGTTGTTTCATTATTATTCCAGACAAATTAAAAGCAGAAATCATCTGATTAAAGAGTACATGTGTGATTTTTCTCACACCCTACTCATTTTCTCTATGTTACATTGTTACTGAGAATTAATATCAATAATTTCCGAGGTGAAGATGATGACAAAAATGATTGATTTTAGGAAAACAATTTGCGATTTGACTATTGAATACCCTGAAATCATCCTTATCTTAAAAGAACTCGGCTTTGAACATATAACAAAACCCGGAATGTTACAAACAGCTGGTCGTGTGATGACCATCCCAAATGGATGTCGAATAAGAGGAATTTCGTTTGATACAGTTAAAAAAACTTTTAAAAATAGCGGATTTAACATTATAGAGTAAAGGAGAATTTTTATGAGTGAAATAATTAACAATCGTGAACATAAAAGTATGAATACGTTTGAACGACAAGAAATCCTAAAAGAAATTATTAAAAATCTTCATAACGGGAAAAGTGTTGAGGAGGTAAAAGCTCAATTCGAGGAAGCTGTCGGAAATATTACGGTTACAGAAATCTCCCAACTTGAACAGACACTCATGGAGGAAGAAGGAATTCCAGTAGAAGAAGTACAGCGTTTATGCTCAGTGCATACAGCTATTTTTAAAGGTTCCATTGAAGAAATCCATAGATCTGATAAACCAGAAGACCAGCCTGGACATCCGATTCATACGTTTAAGCTTGAAAACAAAGAAATCGATATACATGTTAACTTTAAGCTTCAACTTCACTATGAACGTTTCGAAAAAGAAGATAGTAAAGAAAACATCTATAAACTAATAGAAGACTTAAATCTATTAATGGATATTGATAAACATTACAGCCGTAAAGAGAATCTGCTTTTCCCTTATTTAGAGAAATACGGAATTTATGGACCAACGCAAGTAATGTGGGGCGTCGATGACAGTATTCGCAATGCTATTAAAGACGTCAAACAAAAATTAAAAAATTATAATGGAGATAAAAAAGCTGTCTTATCTCAGGTTTACTTTGTTATTCATGAGGTAGGTGAAATGATTTTTAAAGAAGAAAATATTTTATTTCCAATGGCTCTTCAAACCCTTACAGAAGATGAATGGATTAAAATCGCTCATGAAAGTGATGAAATTGGCTATTGCTTAACAAGTCC
The DNA here is from genome assembly GCF_055814245.1 of Bacillus sp. EA-CB0995. Classification (NCBI taxonomy): domain Bacteria; kingdom Bacillati; phylum Bacillota; class Bacilli; order Caryophanales; family Bacillaceae; genus Bacillus; species Bacillus sp. EA-CB0995. The sequence continues at coordinate 3,039,863 of NZ_CP169269.1, forward strand.
TACAAGTGTATGGAAACCTGAAAGAAAATCTATACAAGAAAAAGCCATATCTGAAGGATTCATTCGCTTAGAAACAGGTATGTTGTCTCTAAAGCAATTAGAGCTACTAATGAACCACTTACCTGTAGATATTACATTCATTGACGAGGATGATGTTGTACGCTACTTCTCTCATGGAAAAGAGCGGATTTTCGCCCGTACGAAAGCGGTCATCGGCAGAACAGTCCAAAACTGCCATCCTCCAAAAAGCGTTCATATTGTTGAAAAGCTCTTAAAAGACTTCAAATCTGGAAATAAAGATTGTGAAGATTTCTGGATTAAATTTCAGGATAAATATGTATACATTCGTTATTTTGCTATACGGAGTGAAGATGGAGAATACATGGGTACCCTTGAATTCACGCAAAATATTAATCCGATTCAAGAAATCCAGGGAGAAAAACGTATTCTTTCATAAGTTGAGTGTGTCACCAGCCGTTTATCTTTTTCTTTTATATCACTCTATGTAAAGTGTTTTTTATAGTTCGCATGATTAATTATTGTAGCATTTCCCCCTTCTAGATTATGTGCTAGAAAACATAGTAATTGATTTAAATTCATCCTAAATATATATCATTTACAAATAAAACGACTACTTTAATTATTTTATCATATCTGGCGATTCATCCCCCACCTCAAGCGCGAAGCGGTAGGTGGGGGATGAATCGCTTTTTTGTTTTTTTAAGTATATAAACAGAAACGTATGTTCTTTTTTGGTATACTTTGTGTATACAAAACAAGAAAGGAGCGTGTCCGATGAAAAAAGCATATTTTTCAATTCGTATCTATAAGAATGCACTGAATCCGAAGTATGTTGAAGCTATTGGACATGCTCTTTTCGTATTTAATCGTGCGAAGCATTTCGCTTTTCAAACGCAAGTGTTAGAAAAACGTTCTGGCACTTCCAGACGTTCTGAGAGTATGCAAATTACTGTAAAATCACGATTTAGTCTGAATGACTATTATGCAAATAGTGCTGTGCAGGAAGCCAATGCACTGTTTTCTTCTCAGACAGAATTGAAGAAATTGTATATCGAAAATAAAAATGAACAAATTAAAGCTGTAAAAAAGAAAATTAAGAAAACCAAGTCAGATTTGACAGTGCTGAATAAAATGAAAACATCTTTTATCAAAGGGAAGCCAAAGTTCAATAAAGCGTCCAAAGAACAACAAATGGGGCGATATTTTGTTGTGCAATTTAAAAAGAGAACGGATATTTACTATCATGCCTATCAATTTGAGCATGAATATTTAAATGTGCGTATTCAAACACTTCATTCTCGTTTAAGTAACCTTGAATTTCGATTGGATAGACTACAAAAGCTACTTCATAGTTTAAAAAACAAAGTTTCTTCTGTTGTATTTGGGAGTAAAAAACGATTCAAAGCACAACATACTGTAGATACTTATGTTCAAAATCATACACTTTGGGTTCAGGATTTTGAACAGGCTCGTTACAGTCAAATGTTGATTTCAGGTCGAAAAGACGCGAAATCAGGAAACTTTGTATTTACATACAATACAGAATCACAATCTTTACACTTTACAACACCAAACGGTGTTGTAGTTGAAATTCCGAACCTTACATTTCCGTATGGACAAGAACAAGTGAATGCAGCTGTTCAAAACCAATGGAATTGCAAAGATAAAAAGAATGCAGGAAAACCAATCAGTTGGGCAATTGAAGACCACGGGGATTACTACATTTTTAAATGTTTAATAGATATTGAAGAGAACCAAAATAAAAACTTCAGCAAATCCGATGGTGTCATTGGAGTAGACTGTAATTTTGACCACTTTGCTTGGTCAAACATCAATAAACAAGGACAACTAATAAAAACGGGTGTATTATCCTTTGATATTTTAGGTAAAACGTCAGAACAAATTACTAAAATTATGGAAGTAGAAGCCATTGCATTAGTTGATATTGCTGTAAAAGCAAACAAACCGATTGTTGTAGAAAAATTAAACACAACAAAAGCAAAGGTTAAGAACCCTTATGGTAACAAAAAAGCAAACATGATGATGAGCATGTTTGCTTACAAAAAGATGATTTCAGCTATTAAAAGCCGTGCTGAGAAGATGGGTGTAGCAGTATTTGAGATAAATCCAGCGTACACTTCTCAAATTGGTAAAATCAAATATATGAAACGTTTTGGTATCAGTATTCACCAAACAGCTTCTTATGTCATTGCTAGAAGAGCAATGGGATTTAAAGAAAAACTTCCACCAATTTTGTATTCACTATTACCGGAGAAGATGGTAGGTCTGCATCATTGGGCGCAATGGAAGTGGCTGTCTGGCATCCTGTCTGATTTGCGTGTTCACACATTCTATCAGATGGAGCTTTCGAACCATAACAAGATTCGTTCTGCGAACGAACTTTTTCCTTCAGGGGCTCTTACAGACTTGGAAGTAAAAGGTTTGTCTAAGTTTGAAAGCAGAAAAACCATACCTTGTTGAATGGGGATGGTCTGCTAAGCATTTTGTCTTAGTTGGCCCTTTTGGGAATCCCTTCCTCAAAAATTCGTTAGGATTTTAGGTGGGGATAGTTCAATTAGAATCAAATAAGGGATACAAACCTCAATTTTATGCGGTATAAATATATAATGTTACACATTTTATAAAGGGAAAAGAAGAGGATAGATACAAGCAGAGAGATGCTGCCTGTTCTATCCTTTTTTGTACCACAAGAAAGGACAAACTAAAATAATGCTACCTCAATTAAAGAAGTAGCATTACCTTGTATGAATCTTAAACCATCCCAAAGCTTCAACATGATTGTAGAAAAACAAAAAGAACCATTCCCAACACTTCTATATCATGTACCACAAAAAGTTCGGTAAGGACATGATGATGGCGCAGGTAGTGTCGCGTAATCATCTTGCTCTGGGGAGTACGCGTAAGGATTTGAAAGGACATTAAGAAGACGTTCCATCACGCTGTAATCTCCATGTTTCACAGCAGCTTCCAAAGCTTCTTCTACTCTGTGATTCCGTGGGATTACCGCAGGATTGTTTTTCCGCATCAATAAATGTGAAGAATCTTTTGATTCTTCCTGTCTACCTAGTCTTTCCTGCCACTGCTCATGCCACTGATTGAATTCTGGAGTTTCAAACAAGGCCATATCCTCCAGCTTATCAAAAGTTAACGCACGGAAAGTATTCGTATAGTCCGCACGATACTTCTCCATGATAGTAAGGAGGTCTTCAATAAGTGCTTTATCCTGTACTTCTTCGTTAAATATCCCTAATTTAGCTCTCATTCCAGCGAGCCAGTTCGAATGATATAACTCATTAAAATTTAAAATTGCATCTTGAGCCATTTCCATCGATTTTGCATAATCACTATGCAATAGTGGTAATAAAGTTTCAGCAAGCCTTGCAAGATTCCATCCACCAATATACGGCTGATTGCCATAAGCATAGCGACCTTGAAGATCAATGGAACTGAATACCGTTTCCGGATCATAAGTATCCATGAAGGCACAAGGACCATAATCAATGGTTTCCCCACTAATGGTCATATTGTCGGTGTTCATCACCCCATGAATAAAACCAACAAGTTGCCATTTTGCAATCAACTGAGCTTGACGCTTAATCACTTCCTCAAGTAGGTAAAGATAGCGATTAGGGGCAGCGTCACCATCTGGATAATGTCGCTGTAATGTATAATCAGCTAAGGCTCGAAGCTCTTCAACTGTCCCCCATTTGGAAACGTATTGAAAGGTACCAACGCGCAAATGACTTGCTGCCACACGGGTGAGGATTGCACCTGGCTGCTCAGTTTCGCGAAAGATTGATTCACCGGTCGTTACTACCGCTAGACTACGGGTAGTAGCAATACCAAGCGCATGCATTGCTTCGCTGATAATATATTCGCGTAGCATCGGTCCAAGTGCCGCTCGACCATCCCCCCGGCGAGAGTATGGTGTTCTACCAGAACCTTTCAGGTGAATATCAACCCTCTCACCTAAGGGAGTGATTTGCTCGCTAAGCAGCAGAGCTCGGCCGTCTCCGAGCCGGTTAAAATGCCCGAATTGATGCCCCGCGTAAGCTTGAGCAAGAGGAAAGGCACCTTCGGGAATCCGATTTCCTGCAAGCACCGCTACTCCATCGTCACTTTCTAGTTCCTCGATGTTCAATCCTAGGGATGTTACCAACGAATCATTGAGAATAACCAACTTCGGTGAGCGAACAGGTGTTTGATTGAGGCTGGTGAAAAATGATTCCGGTAGACGGGCATAGCTATTATCTAAGTTCCATCCTGTTTCTATTCTTTCTTTTTTATTTGTCATTGTATCACCGTTTCTTCTTTTATCTTTTTTACATAAAACAAAAACTCTAATAATTAAATGGTATTTTAGTTATGTATTTCTACATCAATACAAAGCAACCTTTTTTAGTGTCTACTTCGGTTAATTTATTATACTATTTCCGACAAATTATGAATTTTGTACTGCATCGATTCGAAAACTATTGAATTAAATATTAAGTAATAGTAAACACCCTTCTAATTATAATACATTAATATAAAAAATTGGCAGAATATGTGGTATATCTATTTGCTAGCAGATATATGTTATCTATATTATTGCAATTTGAACGAATTATTTATAAAAAAGAAGCTATCCCTCTATTTAATATTGGGAATAGCCTCTTTATTTTATCATTTACAAATTACATAATATATCTTTCATTACATTAAATCATTAATTGAAAACCCACCTGGCAGTAAACTTTCAACTGTTACTTCTTTTTCATCGCCTTTTTGATTTGTCAATAATACTGGCATTTGCGGATCACAAAATTCTGCGATTACTTGTCGGCACGCTCCGCATGGTGAAATAGGACCATCCGTATTACCTGTTATTACTAAATAACTGAAATCGCGTTCTCCTTCTGACACTGCTTTAAATATTGCCGTTCTTTCGGCACAATTACATAAACCATAAGACGCATTTTCTATGTTACAGCCTGTATAAATTTTACCATCTTTCGTAACGAGTGCCGCTCCAACAGGGAACTTTGAATATGGAATATAAGCTTTTGACAACATCTTTGTAGCTTCTTCAATATATTTTTGTTTATCCATATCATTTCCTCCTCAAAGTAAATGTAATTCTGTTAAGTATTAATCAGTTATCACAGTGTAAATTAATTTAGGAGTTTCAGCCTTTTCTGATACAGAAATGTTTTCATAAATTTTAGCTTTTACATCTTCAACATCTTCGCGATTTGCATAAATCGTAACTAATGGCTCTCCTTCTTTTACAACTTCGCCAACTTTTTTGCGTAGCATTAAGCCAACCGCTAAATCAATTTCATCCTCTTTCGTTGCACGACCTGCTCCTAGAAGCATCGCAGCAATACCGATTTCATCTGCAACAATGTTAGACACAACACCTGAAGTTTTAGCTGGTACATCAATTACATATTTCGCTTGTGGTAACTTTTCTGGATGATCTACAATCGAGCTATCTCCGCCTTGATTACGTAAGAACTCTTTGAATTTCTCAATCGCTTTTCCATTTTTCATAACTTCTTTCAACATTTCACGTGCTTCTTCTAATGTATTTGCTTTTTTACCAAGTACAACCATTTGGCTTCCTAATACAAGCACTAATTCTGTTAAGTCTTCTGGACCTTCTCCTTTTAGCGTATCAATTGCTTCCTTCACCTCAAGAGCATTACCAATCGCAAAGCCAAGTGGTTGTGACATATCTGAAATAACAGCCATTGTTTGACGGCCAACATTATTTCCGATTCGAACCATTGCATGTGCTAATTTTTTCGCATCCTCTTCTGTTTTCATAAATGCTCCTGCTCCTGTCTTAACATCAAGAACAATTGCATCAGCTCCAGCTGCAATTTTTTTACTCATAATCGAACTTGCGATTAGTGGGATCGAATTCACAGTTCCCGTAACATCACGTAGTGCATATATTTTTTTATCGGCAGGTGTTAAATTTCCTGTTTGTCCAATAACTGCAACCTTATCACGATTCACTAAATCAATAAATTGCTCTTTCGTAATCTCAACATGGAATCCTTCAACTGCTTCTAATTTATCAATCGTACCACCTGTATGCCCTAGACCACGTCCAGACATTTTTGCAACTGGTACATCTAAAGCAGCTACTAATGGTCCTAAAACCAATGTTGTTGTATCACCAACACCGCCAGTTGAATGTTTATCTACTTTAACCCCTTCAATCTCTGATAAATCAATTGTCTCTCCAGAATTCACCATAGCCATTGTTAAATCAGCACGTTCACGATCAGACATATCTTGGAAAAAGATAGCCATTGCTAGTGCACTTACTTGATAATCAGGGATTGATCCATCTGTATATCCTTTAATAAAAAATTGAATTTCCTCTGTTGTTAGTTCTTTACCATCACGTTTTTTTGCAATAATATCTACCATTCTCATCCTAATCACCAATCCTTCTTATTTTATTTTGTAAAGGGTAAACTTATTAAACTCTTAATATATTAATCCAACTATTGTTGCGGATAAAAAGCTTACTAAAGTTGCTCCGAAAAGCAGTTTCAAACCAAATCTTGCTACCACATTTCCTTGTTTTTCATGTAAACTTTTAACAGCTCCAGCGATAATTCCGATTGAAGAGAAGTTTGCGAATGAAACTAGGAACACCGATATGATAGCAGTCGTTCTTCCTGAAAAATTAAAGTTTCCTTGTGCTAAATTTGTCATAGCTACAAACTCATTTGATACAAGTTTCGTCGCCATAATATTACCGGCATTAACAGCTTCATGCCAAGGAACCCCCATAATAAATGCAAATGGCGCAAATACATAACCAAGAATCTCTTGGAATGAGATACCAATTACTCCTTTAAAAATGGCATTAATAAAAGCAATTAAAGCAACAAATCCAATTAGCATAGCAGCTACTGTAATAGCAACTTTAAAGCCATCTACTATATATTCCCCTAATACTTCAAAAAAGGTCTTTTTCTCTTCCTCTTGTACTTCTAAAATATCTTCTTCTTCCGTAACCTCATAAGGATTAATAATAGAAGCAATGATAAACCCACCAAACAAGTTCAGCACTAAAGCGGTTACAACATACTGTGGTTTTAATAACACCATATAGGATCCCACTATAGACATGGACACCGTCGACATTGCAGAAGCACACAGTGTATATAATCTTTTTTCACTTAATAAACCTAATTGTTTCTTAACAGAGATGAATACCTCTGACTGCCCTAAAATGGCTGAAGCTACAGCATTATATGATTCAAGTTTTCCCATTCCATTCACTTTACTTAAAGCTAAACCAATATATTTCACAATGAACGGCAATACCTTAAAGTGCTGCAAAATACCAATTAAAGCTGATATAAACACAATTGGCATTAATACTCCTAAAAAGAATGAAAATTCTTTTTGATTTAACAAACCACCAAATACAAAGTTAACACCATCAGCAGCATACTTTAACAATTGTCCAAAACCATCTGCAATTCCAGCAATTAGTACGTTCCCGATACTTGTATTTAATAGTAAGAAACCTAAAATAAACTGAAGTATAATCATCGTTATAATAGGGCGATATTTCACTTTTCTTCTATTATTACTTGCAAGCCATGCGATACCTAACACAATTATCAAGCCTATGATACCGATTACATATTTCATAAAAATCCCCTCCTTTTTCGTATCCGCTTACATATTTTTTGATTGTTAAAGCAATAGATACACTATGCTTCTCAGCAATTCGTGTATCTATTGCTTACAACTTTTTATGAATTAATAGTTATCTGAAACGCCGTTTGTATCATTTAATACAATTGCAACACTAGCACTTGCTCCGATTCTAGAAGCGCCGGCTTCAATCATTTTCTCTGCATCTTCTCGCGTACGAACGCCACCAGATGCTTTTACACCAACGTTTTCTCCAACAGTTTTGCGCATTAATGCGATATCTTCCGCAGTTGCTCCACCAGTTGAGAATCCAGTTGAAGTTTTTACAAAATCAGTACCAGCTTTTACAGATAATTCACAAGCACGAACTTTTTCTTCATCTGTTAATAAACAAGTTTCAATGATAACTTTTACAAGTGCTTTTCCTTTTGCAGCTTGTACAACTTCACGAATATCGTTTTCAACGAATTCATTATCTCCATCTTTTAAAGCACCAACATTGATTACCATGTCTACTTCAGTTGCACCTTTTGCAATTACATCTTTTGTTTCAAATACTTTTGTCTCAGTTGTATTTGCACCTAAAGGGAATCCGATTACTGTACAAACATCCACATCATGCCCTGCTAATTCTTCAGCAGCTAATTTTACCCATGTAGGATTAATACAAACAGAAGCGAAATTATATTTCTTTGCTTCTTCTAAGACTTTCATAACATCTTCTTTCGTAGTATTCGGTTTCAAAACTGTATGATCAATTAACTTTGCAATGTTCATTTTTTTCACTCCTCATATCTTTTAACAACTTCATTCTAACTCCTCTTTGAACAAATGTAAACACGCTTTTGAAATTTTGTTCAAACGTTTTTATAAAAAAGGTTCTCCCAAAATCATGATTTTGAGAGAACCTTCTATTACTAGCCTTTTTGATAATGTAGCAACTCTTTTGCTGTATGCTGATCGATAATCAACACATTCGCATATCCGCCTCTTAACGCACCATCAATTGCTTTTACTTTTCTAGAACCTCCTGCAACAAGAACAGAACGCTTCTTTAAGCGCAACTCTTCTAAATCAATACCAATTGTGCGCTGATTAATTTCCTCACTGCAAATATTACCGTCTCCATCGAAGAAACGTGAACAAATGTCCCCAACAGCTTGTTCTTTCAATAAGCTCATTTCTTGTTCATTCAAGTAACCTAGTCGAAATAATAAAGCCTCATCTCTAACAGTTCCAACTGTGAAAATGGCAATATTAGCTTGTTTTCCCATCTCAACAATATGATGAATATGCCTATCCTGTTCTACTAATTCTTTTGTAACTGCATTATCAAATATAACTGGAAGCGGTAGATTTCGTGGTGTTGTTTGAAAGGCGTCCGCAAACAAGGCAATTGTTTCATTCGCATATGTATTTACACTTGAATGACTAATACCTCCTTTTAATTGGACAACTTCTACCCCTTTCACATGCTGCGGGACAATTTTTCTAGCGACTTCATACATCGTCGTTCCCCAACTCACACCAACAACATCACCATTTGTAACAGTCTTTTCCATATACTCAGCAGCATACTTACTAATATACTCTGTAATGGCCGTATATTCTGGTACTGGAGAAAATACGACATGCGCCTCTAATAAGTTATATTTTTCTTTAAGTAGGTTTCCTACATTATCTAAATCAGCAAATGGATCAGTTATTTTAATTTGAACAAATCCTTTTTCTTTTGCATATTTTAACAATCTCGAGATAGTCGGCCTTGAGATATTTAATTTATTTGCAATCTCTTGTTGACTATAATCAGATTGGTAGTATAACCTTGCAACTTCAACGCTTAATTGTTGTTTTTCTTTGTCCATATTCGTTATTTCTATACCCCTTCCAAACTTATTCTACCTTAATGGCATCATAACATTTCATGTTAGAAAATTCGACTATACGAATTGGAAATAAACGTATTTCACAAAAACATTTTTTCTTAGTTACCTCATTATGTTTGTCTGTTGATGAAGTGACATGTTGGAATGAGATTCAACAAGATGAACATTTCTATCGTGATTAAGAAACTATGTGCTAAGGTTACGCCTAAAAAAGATAGCTGTTCTTTTTCAGAACAGCTATCTTTTTTGCTAATTCAATCATCCATTCTCTTACGGATTTGTAGACCATAATCCAGCAGATTTAATAAATGTACGTTTATTTAATTTTAGCTGCGCTACAATAAATTCGGCAATATCTTCAGCCTGCATAACTCTATCTGGGTTACCATCTGTCAAACCTAATTCTACTGCCATATCTGTTGCAACTGTACTCGGTGTTAATGCTGTCACGCGAATATTATGTTTACGTACTTCCATCGCTAACGATTCTGTTAAACCAAGAACACCAAATTTAGAAGCACTGTACGCGCTTGTTACTGGCGCTCCTTTTTGTCCAGCTGTTGATGAAATATTAATAATGTCACCAGACTGCTGCTCAATCATTCCTGGTAACGCAGCACGAGTCACATAATAGACGCCCATTAAGTTCACTTGAATGATTTTTTCCCATTCTGCAACATCTAGTTCTAAGAAATTGCCAAATTTAGAAATTCCGGCATTGTTAATTAAAATATCAATAGAACCTAAGCCATTTTTTAATGTTTCAATTGCTTCACCTACTTCTTCATATGAAGATACATCAGCAGTAGCAATTACAACTTTCACGCCTTCTGCCTCAACTTCTTTTGCAACAGCCTTTAAATTTTCTTCTGAACGTGCTAAAAGTCCTACATTCACGCCTTCTTTTGCTAAAGCAATTGCTACGGCACGGCCAATCCCTCTTCCAGCTCCTGTAATTAATGCATTTTTTCCTTGTATTAATTCTGCCAAATATAACACTCCTTATTCATTCTAAATTACTAATTTTTATATCATGAATTTTATCTATATATTATTTAAAGTACAATACTGCACTTTAATGTGCGTAGGTTACCCATAAGTAACTATTAGATTCATTATCAGGTAAAAGGCCATTTTCTAGCGTATTAAGCACTATGCTCAATTTGCTCCTTCTTCTCTTTTTTCTTATACTGTTTCCAGTTCACCAGTTTCCTAACTGTTCCTAACATACCTGTTGGAAGACCTAATAAGACGATGATATACAATAAACCAAGAAAAATCGTCCATCGTTCAAAAATTGGGTACTGCGCAGCAAGCTCTGACAAATAGTATTTCAAAGATTCAATCATTCCTGCCCCTACTATCGCTCCTACTAATGTCCCAATACCACCGATTGTCGTCATTAATAAAGCATTCAGCGTCATGTCAATTGAGAAAACGGTCGTATTTACAAAGCGAAGTGTGATAACAAATAATCCGCCGCTCACAGATGCTACAACTCCAGCTACAACACTCGCAATTACTTTATAGTGAAGAATTTTATAACCAAGTGCTTCCACACGTTGTTCATTTTGCGAAATCGCTTTTAATACGTTTCCAATTGAAGATTTCGTAAACAGTTGCAGTAATAAAAAAATGATTACTAGACTTATTAATGTAATATAGTAAAATGTGAAACGATCTCGAAATATATCAGGTACACGGAACGTAAAACCATCCCCCCATGCGTAACGGTTCGCCATTTTTCAGCTAGCACAAAGAATAATTGCGAAATAGCTAGTGTTAGCATCGCATAAAAATGACTTTTTAATCGCAAGGAAAGCATTCCAACTATATAACTAATGACCGCTGATAAAGTGACTGCTAATATAATCCCAATAAAAAAACTCGATATTGTTGCCTCTTGTCGATCTAATAAAAGTGCGACACAATAAGCACCGATTCCAAAAACATACAATGTCCAAACGACACAATTCCCGTATAACCTAATAAAATATCAAAACTCATCGCAAATATTGCGAAAATGAAAATTTGTGTAAGCAAGATTAACATGCTCCTTGAATCGTTTATAAAAGGAAATATCATGAAACAGAAAAGAATTGCACCCAAAAAATATAAGCTAGCCCGATTAGATGATGTGGTCATAACAATCTCACCCCTTTTCACCAACAAGTCCTGTTGGCTTAACTAATAAGACGAATAACAGCATCAACATGTTTATCGCAAGCGATAAATCTGGAACATAATACGCTGTAAAAGCTCCCGCCAAGCCAACAATTAAGGATGCGATTACAGAACCTTGTACACTACCTAATCCACCAATGATTACAACAATAAAAGCTAAAATAGCATACTGCATCCCCATTTCTGCAAAAATAACACCCGAATAAGGTGCGAGAAGAAAACCACCTAACGCCGCCATTCCAGCTCCTAATAAAAATACGAAAGAAAAGATGGCTTTCACATTAATTCCAAGCGCTTGAACCATCTCTTTATCCATTACACCAGCACGAATCATAAGCCCGATTTTCGTTTTTCTAAGTAACAATACAAATCCAATGTAAACGAATAAGCCGATTAAAATAACAAATAAGCGATACTTAATTAATATAATTCCATCAAATGTAAAACTTCCTTGTAACCAATTCGGTAACTTAGCTCCTATCGGATTCGGCCCCCAAAATACTTTTATACATTCACTAAGCACGAGCATACCACCAAGTGTAACCAAAAGCTGACGAACATGATTTCCATAAACAGGGCGGATGAGGAATCTTTCTAATATCCAACCAAGAAACATGCCCATCACAATAGCACCAAATAATGCAAATATATAACTGCCTGTTACATTAAACAACCACACCCCAGTAAAAGCACCCCATGTAAATAGCCCGCCATGAGCAAAATTAAGAACACTCATTAAACCGAAAATGAGCGTTAAGCCAGATGCTAATAAGAAAATAAGCACACCTGTCGAAACACCATTTACGAATAAATTAACAAACACATCCACGTTTTTCACCTCACTCATATCAAGGTTAAGAAATCCCTAAATATTTATGACATGTTTCCTTATCTTCCTTCAGTTCACTCATCGGACCATTATGCACAATTTTCCCATTATCCATAATGTAAAAATAATCGCCAATTTGACTGGCCATCATAAAGTTTTGTTCGACAAGTAAAACAGTTGTTTTTTCCTTCATTTTTAAAATTGAAATCATCAACTTCTCAATCATGATTGGTGACAAGCCTTTACTAGGCTCATCAATAAGCAGTAGACCTTCACTGTTAATGTAAGCTCTTGAGATAGCGAGCATTTGTTTTTGACCTCCACTTAACAATCCACTCTTTTTATGCCAAAATTGTTTTAAATCTGGAAAGAGATTCAACATCCACTCCACTTTTTCATCTGTTTCTTCATTTTTTTTCGTTTGAGCAAGTGCAAACGTTTCTTCAACCGTTAAGTCGTAAAATATCCCTTGATTTTCTGGCACATACCCTATACCTTTTCGAGAAATCATATGTGTTGATAGTCCATTTACTTTCTCGTCGCCAAAATAAATCGCTCCGTTAGAAATGGTATGAAACCCCATAATAGAACGTAGCGTTGTCGTTTTCCCTGCTCCATTTCTTCCAAATAAGACTGTAATGGTTCCTTCCTCCACCCCAAAAGAAACACCTTGTAAAATATGAAACTGATCTAAATACGTTTCTATATTATCCACTTTTAATAGTGTCACTGTATAATCCTCCTAAATACGCAGTTTGCACACGCTCATCCTTCATAATATCTTCTGGTAACCCTTCAGCTAATAACTCCCCTGAAATAACACAACGAGATGATCAGATAAATGAAGAACCATATCCATTTTGTGCTCAATTAACACAATCGTATTTTCACGATTATTTTTTATATTTTCAATCACTTGTAAAATAGCAGGAACTTCTTCAATAGAAATACCCGCTGTCGGCTCATCTAACAACAACATATCTGTTTTAAGTGCTAAAAGCATTGCAAGTTCCAATTTTCGTTTTTCTCCATGAGCTAAATCTTTTGCAAGTACTTCTTCCTTTTCATTCAGCAACACAACTTCGAGTAAATGGCGTGCTTCTTCTTGTTGCTGCTTATACTGAGATGGGCGCGGGAAGAAACTATAATAATCTTTCGCATAAGACTGTACACCAAGCCGAACATTTTCAAGAACCGTTAATTCTGGAAAAATGTTCGTAAGCTGAAAAGAACGTCCTATACCAAGACGCGTTCGATCTGGAATCGATAACTTTGTAATGTCACGTTCCTTAAAATAAATCTCTCCTTTTGTCGGAGAAAGTTGACCGCTTAACAAATTAAAAAGGGTGGTTTTCCCTGCTCCGTTCGGTCCAATAATAGAAATAAGTTTTCCTTTCGGTATCATCAAATTTACATCTTTAATAACATGGTGTTCTCCAAATGAGACAGAAAGTTCGCGAGTCTCTAACAAATTCTCCACACTATGTCCTCCTCACAAAGGATTCTTTTATAAAGTGAAATTTTTATCATTGAGAGCTTTCTTAATTCCCTACTGATCACTAGCCCTCGCCTATCTTCTTCGTTTTCTCTGAATCTTAAGGTAGAGATCTTATTGCCCGTTCATACGAGATAAAAAGTTTTCCATCCCTTTATGATAGGAACGGAAAACTTTCACCCAATAGTCTTTAAAGACAGTTTAATAATCTAAAGGATACTTTCACTGTCCGTCACAATAAGAATTTTAATTTTTACATTATTCAGATTATTTATTACGAATCGGCGGTTCTGTTTCTGTCATTTTTAATTCCCGCTCTAAAACTGGAACAGGATAATCAATTCCATCTTGTTTTTTCAATGTAATCGAATAAAGCGTTTGTAAAGCTTGATGATCTTTCGCACGGAATTTCATTGTTCCTTTTGGTGTTTCAAATTCCATTCCTTCCATCTTTTTAATGAGTGTATCAGCATCAGTATCACCTTTCGTTTTCTTTAAGGCTTCAACGATTGAAATAGCAGCTGACATCCCACCAGCTGTAAACAAGTCTGGAACAGCACCGTTAAATCGTTTTTTATGTTCTTCTACTAACCAATCATTCACTTTATTTTTTGGAAGCGTATGATAATACACTGAAAATCCTTGCATACCAACTAACGCATCCATCGTTTTTAACGCTGGAATATCAGGTGCACCCGTTGAAATTTTAATACCTTGCTGCTCCACATTCATATCTTTTAATTGCTTCCATGGTGAATTTGCACCTGCCCAAACAATAAATAAATAATCTGGTTTTGAGCTTATAATATTTTGTATATTTGCCGTAAAGTCAGTAGAATTCGCATCAGCATATTGCTCATTTACAATGTTTGCGCCTAACTTCTTTGCTGCATCTTTAAATGCCGCAATCCCTTCTCTTCCGAATGCATTGTCTTGAGCTAGTGTAGCAATCTTCACATCTTTCTTAGCAATTGATGCTGCACCGGCAATTGCATCTTGAGATGAATTTCGTCCTGTTCTAAAAATATATTTATTCCAGTTCTTCCCTGTTATACTATCTGCTACAGCTGGCTCAACAACCATTATTTTTTCATATTCTTCAGCCAATGGTAAAACTGCTAACGTATCACTTGAACTAGATGAACCTACTAAAAAGTCTACTTTATCTTCTTCTAATAGTTTCGTAGCCTTCTTAACAGCTACATCTGCTTTTGTTTCCGTATCTTCTACAACAAACTTAATCTTTTTCCCTTCCACTTTTCCTGTTCCACCTGTTGCATAATCTAGACCGAGCTCAAATCCATTTACTGTTTGTTTTCCATACGATTCAAGTGGTCCAGTTAACGAAGCAAGAACACCTACCTTAACTGTTTCCTCATTACTTGTACTTGCTTTTTTTCCAGAGCACCCAACTGATACGAACAGTGAACCAAGTATACAACTTGTGCACACTATCCTTAGCCACTTACGTTTTTTCACTGACATCATGATTCCTCCCCTATCATTTACCTTCTTAGAGAATTGAATACACTGAGGTGAACTATTCGTAATAATGACATTTCTCAATATCAACCGCTACTATGAAATAAAATTTCTTGAAGTACCTCTAATTTCTCTAACTTTCCCCAAATCCCTTCCAGTTTATTTGTAAATATTTACTAATATCATGTTCGTTTCTTAACTAAAAAAGGGAATGACTAAAAAACTAGTCCTTCCCTCTCCATTAAAATTAATATATTCATCTGAAAACAACCGTACACAAACCTTACAACTCAACTTGTTCCAAACTCTCTAGCTCCTTCTTCAGTTTCGCTTTATCTAAATTCTCTCCAATAATTACAAGGTTTGTAGGGAAACCAAAATCCTGCTCCAATAAAGATGGCACACCAAATGAGTATTGCAGCAAAGTTGGGTATTTATCACCATGAAATTTCACAAACCCTTTTACACGATAAATTCCCTCAGGTACATTAGAAAGCCACTCGTACAATTTGCCCTGATCAATTGACTTTTTAAATGGATAGGTCATGGTTTGAATATGTAAATGCTGTTTCACATGTAATTTTTCATGATTTTGATTACTTGCTAGCTTTACCTCTTCGAAATCCTCTAAAGATATATTACAATACTGTGTTTCGTATAATTTTGCATGTCTATTTATTAACGCTACTTCCTCAACAACCTGTTTCTTCTCTTCGTCTCTAAGTAAATCTGATTTATTGATAAGAATATGACTTCCATACTTCATTTGTTCGTTTAAAAGCTGTTGCACGCTTTTACTTAATGTTTCCGATTTAACCACCTGATTGCATCTAATACAACAATAATGGACTTCACCTCAATATAAGGAGCTAAAATAGGTGAGAGACAAGCGTCTAATACTTCAATCGGATGCGCAACTCCCGTTGTTTCTATATAAACTACATCAGGTTTCTCCTCCTGATATAAGGAATGTAGCTGAATTTCTAATTCATCTTTCATCGTACAGCAAATACAGCCTTTTAAAAGTTCTCTTAAAATATTTTCTCGTCCTACAATATCTGTATCTACGGGGTATTCGCCTATTTCATTCATTAGTACTGCAACTTTTCGATTTTTCTTCTTTTCCGCTAATAATAAATTTTGAAGCAGCGTTGATTTCCCGCTCCCTAAAAAACCACCTAAAATATGAATTTCTACTTTGTTCATATTATCAACCATCCATTTCTTTGTTTCTGACTACACTTGCAGCTACTTTTACAACGTCACCACAAAACGTAATTATTACGATTAACATTCATTATTCTAGTAAATTCAATTTTATTTGTAAACAAAACACGATTATTTTGGTAACAGATTATGCCTATTCGAAGCCTATCACATTTAACGATAAACTTATTTATCATTAAATGTAATAGGCCGCTTTTAATAAAACGGCCTTTTTACTAAGATTTATTGAATTCCCCTATTTACTGCACGTCATATCCTTGATCTTCAATAGCTTCTTTCATTTTTTCTACATCTACTTTTGCTTCATCATATTTTACATTTACAGTTCCCTCTTGCAGGTTAACTTCTACATTTTGTACTCCCGCTAACTCTGTAAGTGCATTTGTTACTGCCATTTTACAATGATTACATGTCATTCCTTGTACGTTTAATGTGATAGTCATCATATATTCCTCCATTTAATTCATTTATATTTTAACGCGTTTCAAACGAAGCGCGTTCGTCACAACAGATACAGAACTAAATGCCATCGCCGCTCCGGCTACCCAAGGCTCCAATAATCCAAATGCCGCCACAGGAATACCGATTGCGTTATAGAATAAAGCCCAAAACAAGTTTTGACGAATATTTTTCATCGTCTTACGACTTAACTCAATCGCTTTTGGTATATGTGATAAGTCACCGCCAACTAACGTAACATCTGCAGTTTCAATTGCTACATCTGCACCTGTTCCAATTGCCATACCAATATCAGATTTTGCAAGAGCCGGTGCATCATTAATACCATCACCTACCATTGCTACTCTCTTTCCTTGTTTTTGTAAATCCTCTACAATCTTAGCCTTATCCTCTGGCAATACTTCGGCAAATACATGGTCAATATGAACTTGTTTTGCAATCGCTTCAGCTGTACGTTTATTATCACCTGTTACCATGTATATTTCAATTCCCATTTGCTTCAGTGTTTGAATGGCATCCTTCGAACTTTCCTTTACAGTATCAGCAACAGCGATTATTCCAGCAAGCTTCCCATCAATTGCGACAAGCATCGCTGTTTTACCTTGATACTCTAGTTCTTTCATGACCCCTTCATGCTGTGAAGTTTCTACAGATTGTTCATTCATCAATTTACGTGTTCCAACAAGAACCTTTTTGTTTTCAATATCCGCTTCAAGCCCCTGGCCTGGAATTGCTACAAAGTGCTGTAACTCTTTCAAATTTATCTCATGTTGTTTTCCATATTCAACAATCGCATGGGCTAACGGATGTTCAGAAGCACTTTCAGCTGAAATAGCATAATCAATCATGCCTTCTTGAAATTCTAATACATCGGTAACTTCTGGTTTTCCTTTTGTTACTGTTCCTGTTTTATCCAGCAACACTGCATTGATTTTATGCGTCCCTTCTAGATATTCACCTCCTTTAAAGAGAATACCCTTTTCTGCTCCTTTTCCTGTTCCAACCATAATCGAAGTTGGTGTAGCCAAACCTAGTGCACACGGACATGCAATGACAAGAATCGCAATTCCTACTTCCAATGCTTTTGGTAAATCTCCTGGTGTTATAAAGAAATACCATACAATAAAGGCAACTACAGCAATCGCTACAACAATAGGAACAAAAATACCCGAAATGATATCTGCTAATCTCTGAATAGGTGCTTTAGATCCTTGCGCTTCTTCAACAATTTTAATAATTCCCGCTAACGCTGTGTCTTTTCCAACTTTTTCTGCTTGAATGGTCAGCATCCCATTTGCATTAATCGTCGCTCCAATAACAGAATCTCCTTCTTTTTTATCCACCGGAATAGATTCTCCAGTAATCATAGATTCATCAACAGAAGACGCCCCTGAAATCACGATACCATCCACCGGTATTTTTTCACCGGGTTTTACAATCATGATATCTCCAATCACAACTTCTTCTAACGGCACTCGCACCTCTTGACCATTACGAACAACAAGCGCATCTTTCGCCTGTAAACTTAACAATTTTGAAATTGCTTCTGTTGTACGCCCTTTTGCCATTGTTTCAAAGTACTTTCCAACTAAGATTAATGTAATCAAGACAGCACTTGTTTCAAAATAAAGATCCGGGCTGTAGTTTGCATTTCCTAATGTTTTCAATGCCTCATATAGACTGTAAAAGTAAGCTGCTGATGTTCCCAGGGCCACTAAAACGTCCATGTTTGCACTTTTATTTCGAAGCGCACGATAAGCACCTACATAGAAGTGTCCTCCAATATAAAACTGAACTGGTGTTGCTAATAAAAGTTGGAGCCATGGATTCATAAGAATATGCGGCATTGGTAACCCTGTATCAAACGGCATATGTCCAAGCATTGTATAGAGTAAAGGTAAGGACAAAATAATCGAAATAATCAGCTGACGCTTTTTCTCCTTAACTACCTCTTCTTTTCTTTCTGAGCGATCTACCTCTTCGTTACGGATTTGTCCCTTATATCCGATTTTCTTTATCTTTTCTAAAATATTTTCTGTAGAAACTAAACCATCATCGTATTCTACAACGGCACTATTTGTAGCTAAATTAACAGTTGCATGAGAAACGCCTTCCATTTTATTTAGTACTTTTTCAATTCGATTCGCACAAGCTGCACATGTCATTCCTTCAATATCAAGAGTAACTTTTTCTGCTAATACGCCATACCCTAACTTCTCAATTTTCTCTTTATATTAGAAATTTCTTGCTGAGACGGATCATATTTAATACTTGCTTTTTCCATTGCTAAGTTTACGTTAGCTTCTACCCCATCCATTTTATTTAGCACTTTTTCAATCCGGTTGGCGCAAGCTGCACATGTCATTCCTGTAACTCCAAGCGTAACATGTTTTTGATTCTCCATCTTATACCCCTCCTATTTTGAAAATTGCTTTATTACACTCATCAATTCTTGAATCGATTCGTCCCCATTCCCCTCATGAATCGCCTTTGCGACACAATGTTTTGTATGGCGCTCCAATAAAGAAAAACCTACTTTATTTAAGGCTGCATTAATCGCTGAAATTTGAATTAAAATATCAACACAGTAACGGTTATCTTCTACCATCTTTTGAACACCACGTACTTGCCCTTCAATACGCTTTAAACGTTTTATAACACTTTGAATTTCCTCTTCTGTTCGAGGAACCATTTTTTGATTTATTTCATTATCTTTACAATGATCCATCAATATCACCTCGGTTATTGTAATTGTTAATCTTTATATACATTATACGGGTAGGGGGTATATTATGCAACTGTTTAAATACCTATTTTTTGAAATTTTTTCAAAGAAAATACATACAAGCAAACACGCGCTTGTATGCATTTTTATCGACACAACTATTTTCATTACCTTTCTTAAATTGTGCAGATATTTTGCAGATTTATATACGCATAAAAGCTCTGGATTTGTACATATGATGAAGTGAATGAAAGGACAGGGAGGTATCACTATGTCAACTTATACGTTAACTACCCTAACACTTTGTTTTATCTTAGTTATTGTTGCAGCATACATTTCTAAATCTAAAGGTACCCTAATGGAGTATATGGTATTTGTGATGTCTTTTAGCATGAGCATAGGATTAAGCATAGGACTTTATTTTGGTATTATCTTTAAAGGTAACTTGTTATATTCTACTTTGCTTTCTATTTTGATTAGTGGGATTATTGGGCTTTTAACCGGGCTCCGCTTTCATCTATATTCTGCTTTAGAAGGCATGTTCTCCGGATTGATGGCAAGTATGATGGGGGCTATGATTACGGAAATGTTAAATGCGCAACAAGCACACAGTATACTTCTTATTAGTATTTTGCTCACAATTGCCATTACTACGTCATGTATCATTCAATTCTTGTCAGAAACTTATTCTTCTTATATTCACCGCCGATTTCTATTTTTACTTTCAGTTAGCATCGGAATTCTTCTAACCGTTTTCATAACATTCCCAGGGCATACTTCACCAAATTCTTCACAACATGAGCAGCATATACATAAACACTAGTACTTACAAACGATTAACGCTCCTGTTTACTTCTCCATAATTTCTTGATAATCATCTATTATACTTAGGGCGTTAATCGTATATTTAGAAAGGAGACTAAACTTTTGCGAAAATTTCTAATCAGCAGTTTAGCTATTACATCCATCTTTATAATAACAGCCTGTTCTAATGGACAAGAAACATCACCAAAGAAAGAAGAAGTTTCCCAATCTAAGCAAACTTCTAATCAAAAAAATAAGGGAACATCTAATACTGTTCCGCAAGATTTCTATAAAGAAGTTTCATCTGGAAAAATCGAACATATTCATGGTATTGGATATCCTGGAAACATGCCGGGAATTTCAATTGCAACTCACACTGGAATAAAAGTTTATCAAAATGGAAAATGGCTAGAAACAACCGATCAAAAACACGATTATATGGGCTTCCAGGCTACAAAGAATGGATTCTTTGCAAGTGGTCATCCTGGACAAGGCTCAAACTTAAAAAATCCTTTAGGTTTAACTAAAAGTACTGATGGTGGAAAAAACCTTGAAACACTAGCGTTTTATGGAGAATCTGATTTTCACAACCTCGCTTTAGGATATAATGATAATACAATTTATATATATAATGAACAACCAAATTCTAAACTACAAAGCGGATTTTATTATAGTACAGACGAGGGAAACACATGGAAACAGAGTAAGCTAGTTGGGCTCTCAAATACAATTAATTCATTTGCAGTACATCCTGATAAATCCAGTGTTATTGCTATGGGAGCAAAAGATGGGGTTTACCTGTCTACAGATTACGGTAACACCTTTAAGCTTTTCTCTAAAGAACAAGAAGTTACTACATTAACCTTTAGCAATGAAAGTATTGTATATTCTTATGTAACTGAACAAAAGCAACAAGGATTGATGAAACAATCACTTGCTACTAATGAGCGTACCGATTTACAACTGCCTTCTTTAGGCGCTAAGGATACAATCATGTATGTATCACTAAATCCTCAAAATCAAACTGAAGTGGTTTTCGCTACTGAAAATGCTAATGTATTCCTAACAAGTGACAACGGTAAAACATGGAAACAAATTATTGAAAATGGAATCTTAAAATTTAACTAGCTTATGCTGCAAAAAACAAATGCAATAACACTTTTATTTCTCAAATTTAATCTAGGTAAGTTTGTTTGCCTTTATGCGAATTAAAGAAACTTCCATCTAAGAGTACTTAATTTTTCATCTAAATAATAACGTTGATAGACAAAGCCCCAACGATTCTTTCGTTAGGGTTTTGCCACTATACTTACTTTAACTTTTGTTTAATACGATCATATTCTTCAATGCTAATTTCGCCTTTTGCCAATCTTTTGTCTAAAACTTCTACTGCGCTATATCCGACACTCTTTTGATGCCAACTCTTGATAAGGCTATTGATTCCTACAAACAGAAGAACTAAAATCAGAATCCAGAATAGAGCCATACCGCCCATCATCATCCATCCACCTCCAGAAAAACAGTTGAAACTTCCATCCATCATGTTCCCATTCATCATAGTAACCAACCTCCCTTTCTTTACATAAGAATAATATAAAATTTTGCATTTTTTTTGCATTTCTTTTGTATTTATTTTGTATTTCTTCAAATTTCACAAGATTCTATGGTAACTATATAACTAGTTCAGAAAAGGTAGCGACAAAACCAAAGTCACTTCGATCACTTTGATTTTGTCGCTACCTTTTACATAGATCGAATATGTTCTCAGCTATTAGACGTAAGAAAAAGGCTCATTTCCATACGATAGCTGAAGAAAAATATTTTCTAAAATTAAGACAGTACACAAGTAAGAAATAAAAATATTTTTTCATACAACAAATTAATAAAGCAGCTATCTCTAAGATAACTGCTTTACGTTATTTTATAACAAGTTATATGAACTCAGCATCACTCTGGCATATTAGGAATATTAGGGTCTGGAACATAATCAGATTTATAATCTTCATATTTCACTTCTGTGACCATCCCGGCAGATGCATGATGCAAATCATGACAATGGAACATCCATTCGCCTGGATTATTTGCTACAAATGCTACCTCATATTCTTCTCCTGGTTTCAAGTTTAATGTATCCTTTACAATCGGAGAACCTTCTATTGGTTTTCCATCTTTACTTAATACTTGGAAGAAATGCCCGTGCAAATGCATCGGATGATCATCCATTTTAGAACGATTTACTAATTTTACTTTTACTAGATCGCCTTTTTTCACTTGAATTGGATCAATATTAGGGAATGTTTTTCCATTAATTGTATATACCATTCCATTGCCATTCATTTCTGTGTTCAAATCCATTGTATATGTGGCATTATATTGCTGATCTAATGTGAAGCTTCCTAATTTCTTAGAACCATATTTCGTCATATCTAATTTTGGAAGTTTTTCTTTTTCATTCGCTTTATCTTTCATATCTTTGCTGCCATCATACTCAATAACAGCTTTCATTCCTTTTACACCTTTTCCTTCTCCATGGTCCTCAACATACCATTTCCCAGGGTTATTCGCTGTAAACTCAACATCATAACGTTCACCCGGTGCAATCGAAATTATTTCATCTTTTACAACCTTTGGATCATTGATTGGCTGGCCATCCGTTGCAATTACTTTTATATCATGACCATGAACATGGATGTTGTGTGATAAGTAACCAGCATTGATGAATCGTAGTCGAACCTTATCTCCTGTTTTTACTTTCAACGGCTCTACTAAATCCCCGCTTTTACCATTGATTGTATATAAGTCATACATGCTCATATTATGACCTTCCATATTCATATTTCCATGATCCATGCCTTTCATATTACCGGAGTCTTTTTTATCGCCTCCCATGTCCATACCAGAATGATCCATACCGTTCATATCATCATGCTTTTCCATATTTCCATGATCCATACTAGACTTATTACCATCTGATTTTTCTGTTTTCCCTTTTGTCATTTCCTTAATTTGTTTATCAATTTCTTTTTTATCAGTTACCCATTCGTCTAACATTAATGTGTAATCTTTATCATATTTTTCATTTGTATCTTCTACAACAAGAGCACCATATAGTCCTCGATCTAGTTGATTAACGGAGTCTTGATGCGAATGATACCAATACGTTCCTGGTACGTTTGCTTCAAATTCATACGTAAAACTTTTCCCTGGCTCAATCGCATCTTGTGTAACTCCTGGAATTCCATCCATATTGTTTGGAACAGGATATCCGTGCCAGTGGATCGATACCGGTGCAGATAGTTCATTTTTTAATGTGACTTTAACCTTTTCACCTTTTTTTACACGAATTTCTGGCCCAGGAGATGAACCATTAAACGTCCATACTGGAACAACAACACCGTTACTTAGCTTTTGCTTCTCTTCTTTCGCCACTAGCGTAACTTCAGGTCCTTTTATCACTTGTAACGGTTTTGTTGCTGTTTCAGTCTGTGTGGTCTTTTTTTCGTTCATATTGTTATGATCACTTGTTGTAGTTGTAGAACATGCGGCAATTAAAGAAATTGCTACGATTGAAATCCCCGTTAATACCGTTCTCTTCATAAAAAATCCCTCCCCAGTTTGTTCGTAATTATTATAAAGAACAATTATCAAGAAATTATGGAGAGACAAAGACAAGAAAACAAATAGCGGCCTGCATAATTTCTTCAATATCTTTTAGTAAAATATCTTATGTTTATGTATCATTTAGTTAAGGAGGACTTTTATGATTAATATTCTATTAGTAGATGATGAACCACGTATGCTAGATTTACTTTCATTATATTTAGCCCCTAGGGGGTATCACTGTACAAAAGCAACTTCTGGTAAAGAAGCGATTTCTTTATTAGAAGAAAAAGAATTTCGATTAATTTTACTAGACATTATGATGCCTGAAATGGATGGTTGGGAAACTTGCGCGAGAATTCGTGAGTTCAATAGTGTACCAGTTATCATGCTAACTGCTCGTGATGATACACAAGATGTTGTACAAGGGTTAAAAAGAGGAGCTGACGATTATATCACGAAACCGTTTCATGAAGAAGAATTATTAGCTCGCATAGAGGCCGTGCTACGCAGAACAAAGCAGCATCATAAAATAGAATATAAAGGATTGGTGTGGGATGAAGCAAAACATGCTGCTACTGTGCATGGCAATGAACTGTTATTAACCCCAATTGAATTTTCTCTACTCGGTTTATTTTTAAATAATGTAAATTATGTATTTAGTCGTGAGCAACTTATTGAACGTATTTGGGGACATACATCAGAAACGGAGGATCGAACTGTAGATTCCCATATTCGTAACTTGCGCGAAAAATTACGAAAATCTTCATTTCCAATTCATGATCACCTTAAGACTATATATGGAATCGGATATCGCTGGGCAAGTGAAGAGAAAGATATATGATATTACTAAACAACAAGGATCGTGAAGGTTTATGAAACGTATCTCAGTAAAATTTGGATTTTATTTTTTTATCTGTACTTTTCTAATTGAAAGTATATTGTTTCTTCTACTGTATTACAGCTTGGTCAATACGAGAGTTCAGGAAGAAGTAAAATCTCTCCTTACTAGAGGAAATAATCATCGTGATGTACTGGAGAAATACTTCGATGATCAAACTATATCTCACGTGGCTCTCATGGAATCGGAAGCAGAAACTAAGGTTGTCATTACTTCGAAAAATGGAGAAATTCTTGCAAAATCAAGTAATGTAGATCATTCCATGGAAAAACATTTACATACAAAAATGCCTCCTGTTAATAAAAATGGCACAGTTGTGGAAGATCATTGGAAAACATCTAATTATATTTGTACAATTAGTCCCATTCAAGTTGGTAGTGATACGAAAGGATATGTATACATGTTTTTAGGTACTGACTCTATTAAACAAATGATTCAGCGTTTAACTTACCAATTTATAGTTGTTGGTGCCATTACCTTTATCCTTACTGTTATTACCATGTTCTTATTATCAAAACTTCTCACTAATCCTTTAATTAAAATGAAAAAAGCAACAGAAAAAATGAGTAAAGGGGATTTATCCGTATCTTTAAATATTAATAGAAATGATGAAGTAGGAGAACTAGCACATTCTATCCAAAAACTTGCAGATGATTTAAATTATTTGAAAAAAGAACGAGGAGAATTTCTAGCTAGCGTTGCACACGAACTCCGAACACCGTTAACATATGTTAGAGGATACGCTGATATTCTTATTAAAAATCAGATTCCTGCACAAGATCAAAATCATTATTTATCTATTATTAAAGAAGAAGCTGATCATGTAACACGGCTTGTTCAAGATTTATTTGAATTAGCTAAAATGGAAAAACACAATTTTGTTATTAATACAAAGCAGACTAATCTATATGATTTATTAAAAAACATATTAACAAAAATCCAACCAGCTTATACCGATAAAAATATTCGTATTATTTCCTCGTGTCCAGAAGACGTTGTTCTTCTACTCGATGAACAACGTTTTGAACAAGTTATTCTCAATCTGTTAAACAATGCCTATTCTCACTCTGACATAAATTCTAAAGTATTTGTTACAGTTACAGAGAACAAGGAAATCGTTAAGATTAGAGTAAAAGATGAAGGAGAAGGTATCCCTGAACAAGATCTATCTCATATTTTCGAGCGGTTTTATAGAGTCGATAAATCCCGAACTCGCGCAACAGGCGGAAGCGGTTTAGGTCTTGCAATTGTAAAAGAAATTATTGAATTACATGGAGGCAATATTTCTGTAGAGAGTGAATTAGGTCATGGGACTATTTTTACTATCTATCTAAAAAAATGAAATACGTTACTTAAAAATTAACTCGTCAACTATTTGGCGAGTTTTTAATTATAATGAGAATTTTCTTATATATTTCTCATATTTTCATCATTCCCCTTTCATTCCCTTCTCACATCTAGGATTTACACTAAGACTTACTAAAGATATAGCGAGGTGATAAAACATTCAGATTTTGACTCTATCAAAAGTAATTCTAGATTCATTTTTTCTTGAAACATAATGAATCATGGGTGGAGGTGAACACATGAAAAAGAAAAAGAACAAATGCAAAAAGCTGCGCTGGCTAAAATGGATTTTAATCCTTCCCCTGCTTCTTACTTTACTATTCTTCGGACTACATAGTATGAAGTCAGAAAGATGGAATCATGAGAAGCATAGAGAAGCTGAATATGCCGTTGCCTCCCATAAAGAAGGACAAGCTTTCTTTACGGAGAAAGGGCGCTTTGCTGACTCTGAAAGACATACTCATCATGAAAAGCATCATGAAAAAGAGTTTGATGCTGTATTCTTTGCACCATTCCTATTAGAACTTGGCTTTGTTCTTTTCGGTTGGTTAATTCTTCGTAAATCTGAAGGAAATATGGCTAAGAAGTGGACAGGAGTGCTACTCCTTGTTATCGGTTTATTCCCGCTTATTCCAATACTTGCGCTTGCCGCAACTATTACTTGGGCGTATAGAAAATTCAAACAAAAAAGAACGATAGCAAATGAGCATATAGATATTCACACATATAATTTTTCAACAATGCAAAAACAAATAGACATTTTAGACCAATGGGAACGTAATATTCGTAAGGAGGAGAACTAAACAATGGGTATCCTAAAACGCATTAAAAATATTGTAATGGCAGATGTACATCAAACGTTGGATAAGCTAGAAAGCCCTATTAGCATGCTGAAGCAATACTTGAGAGAGACAGAAGAACAAATTACAAAAGCACAAAAAGCTCTGGCTCACCAATTATATTTAGAAAAGAAATATGAAGCATTAATTTCGGAAGCTGATGCTCTTATCGCAAAAAGAACTCGTCAAGCCGAACTTGCGGTATCTCGCGAGGAAGATAACATGGCTCAGCTAGCTTTACAAGATAAAATCACAAATGAAAAGAAAGCTGCATTATATCGTGAACAGTACGAAATAACAAAGCAACAAACCGCTGCATTATATGAGCAAATTGACAAACTGCAAGAGAAATATCAAGAATTACAATATAAAGAACTTGTTCTTGTTTCCCGATTAAATGCGGCGCAAGCCATAAAAAATAGTAACGCAGCACTTGCTTCTTTCCATACAGAAAATGCAGTGAAAGGTTTTACACGTGTCGAAACTTACGTGCAGAAACTAGAAGCAGAAGCAGCTGCTAGTAACTACTTTTATCAGTTAAACGCTCCTAATCAAGCACAAATTTTAGACCAAAATCTACAAGAAGAAGTACAACAAGCATTAGCAAAATTAAAAGAAAATAAATAGTTTCTTTTCCAATTAACTATTATGTAATATAAAAAAGCCCTTATGAGATTAAATATATATAGGGGCAATTAGTTACAAAATATTAAGCCTGTATCTTAGATTACCAAGTAATCATAGATACAGGCTCTTTTAAAAATTTTTCTTCTTCAACTAAAGCATCCGTTACTTTAAGTACATTTTTTCACAAACTTGATGTTCTTAATCGATTATTAGATAAATAGCTCTTCAGTGGTCTAACCATTCAGCAGTACTTATTCATATTTATAGTAAAGTCTAAAGTTACAATGATTTTAATATTACTTCGATCTTACAACTGAAAATCTCATTTCCTAATTCAGTCAAATGTTTTGAATATGCACCATTGACTTTTAAGTCATAATTTTTTCTTTCCTCTTCAATATAAAAATTAATTCCACTTGAAGTGTAACAATTAAAATAAGGAATACTGTAAAGATCGCATATATCAACCATAGCATTAACATAATCTAGTTCGTAACTATATCTGTTAAATGGTGTTAAAAATAGAATTTTTGCATATGGATATTTTTTTATAAGTCCATTTATTAATATATTTAAAGCTCCCTTAAATGTACCTATTGTATAATCTGTATTTTGACCGATACTTATATTGTTTATGGGATTAGCATCGTTGTGTCCACCTAGAACAACCACATAATCTAAATTGTTTTCCATTTCAATAAATCTGGCAGCAATTCCTTTCATACCAGCTATACAATTACCATTAATTCCATAATTTAAAGAGAACATGTTATTTCTTTTTGCAATTTTCTCTAACCATACTTTATCAGTACCTAATGTATGTCCATAAACAAAACTGTCACCAATCGCCCCAATTTTTTTACCTTTTAATGGGTTTCTTGTATCCTTAAAATTTTTCAACATAAAATCATTACTCCATTATTTTTTGATATTTGTTCTAAATAGATAGACTTACCATTATTAAGCAAATGCCCGTTAGTGACATAAGAAAAGCTGCCTACAATGGCAGCCGTATCTTTAGCTCTTGCCCCCGTTAGTTCAAGATAACTCTTCAATTAAGTTCTTCAAATTGATTTTTATTTCTGGAAATTTCGCCTTTTCTTTGAGGTTATCTTTTTGTGTCTCATAGTAAGCATAAAAACGCTGTCCTTTATATCTCGGAATAACGTGCATATGATAATGCGTTAAATCATTGAATATGCCCCCGTTTTGACAAATCGTGATACCATCAGGATTAAATAATTTTTTTAGTGCCTTTGAAATTATTATTGATGCTTTCATAATTTCATTTGCAGTTTCAATATCTAATTCTTCAACATCTATAAAATGTTTTTTCGGAAGAATTAAAGTATGTCCCTCGTTAAAAGGATCCTTGTCCAGAAAGCAACAAACATACTCATTCTCATATACAACATTTACTGGTAGAAGTTGATTAGAAAGACTGCAACCTAAGCATTCTGAGTTTACAGTCATAATTATCACCTCACGTTATTTAATCTCTTTTTTAATTTCTATAAAATTGAATGATATTCCTTCCAACTATGCTTCTTCCACTAACCTGCCCGTTAGTTGAAGAAGCATATTCATATTTTCATTTATTTTCCAACTTTACAAGTAAAAGGAAGTTACCTTTTTTAGTTTTTTGTTTTCTTCCTCCAATGTGGTTATTCTTCTTTTCAGGGACTCAGTTTGTGTAGTTACTTACAACTATAGTGGGTGGTCGATTTTTTTGTGTACCTATTAAAAGGGCTGTCCCATAAGTCAGTGTAACTAACTTACGGGACAGCCTTTTATATCATAAAAGTACGATTATGCTTTTGACACGTTCTTCTTTGTAATTTTTCTAATTATATAGACGGCTAGTATGACAAGCGCGCCGATCATAATATATTTCACATACGGACCAGACACTTGATTAGCTTGTTCCCATCGGCTTCCTAATACATTACCTAAGTAAACAAAAAGCATACTCCACGGAACAATTGCAACCACTGTGTAAATCGTAAACTTTGTTGCAGACATTTTTGCGATTCCTGCTGGAATAGAAATAGCATGTCTTACTACTGGAACAAATCTTGCAGAAAAAATCACACCTGGACCGTATTTGTGGAACCATCGTTCAGCCATTTCTAAATGCTTAGGACGAATTAACAAATATTTTCCGTATTTTAATAAAAAAGGTCGGCCAGCATAATATCCTAACCAGTATAGGAATAATTGAGCAATTGTGCCTCCAATCGTTCCCGCAAGAACAGCCCCCCAAAATGTCATCTGTCCTTGTGATACAAGAAATCCGGCGTACGATAAAACAACTTCACTCGGAATCACCTCAATCATAAGTCCTAGCATGACCCCAGCATAACCGAGCTTAGCTAAAAACAAAGAAATTGCATGAATTACTGCGTGCATTATCAAAACCCCCAAAAAATTACTGTCTTTGGACATTCTAACAATGAAAACTGAATACAAGATGAAAACAAGATTAAAATCACATTAGAAATGGGAAATGTTTTACATTTTCAAAATATACACTTGATTTTCTATCTAACTCTTCTTATCAAAGTTATCATTTTTAATATACATAGCCACTTCAAAACACCCTATTTATTCAATCTTTACATAAATACTTAACTTACATATCCATTATATGTACAAAAAAACTAGCACAATTT
The DNA here is from genome assembly GCF_055814245.1 of Bacillus sp. EA-CB0995. Taxonomy (NCBI): domain Bacteria; kingdom Bacillati; phylum Bacillota; class Bacilli; order Caryophanales; family Bacillaceae; genus Bacillus; species Bacillus sp. EA-CB0995. The sequence goes on from NZ_CP169269.1 coordinate 3,070,656, forward strand.
TTTCCTAATGCAATATAATTTGCACAAAGGAAAAATTTATGTTCAAATAAAAGAAATATAATTTGTGTATTTTGATTTAATAAAATAAATAACTATCATAAAAACAAATTGCATCAAGATAACAAACAAAAGGGGAAACAAAACATGACAGAAAACACAAAAGAACGAGAACACCTTCCACCAAATAATAGAACGATGCAATCAGCACAGTTAGCTTTAAGCGGTGAAACAAAAGGACTGAAACGATTATTACCATTTTTGGGACCTGCTTTTATTGCATCTGTAGCTTATATTGACCCAGGTAATTTCGCTACGAATATTGCAGCCGGATCTCAGTACGGTTATTTACTACTTTGGGTCATCCTTGTTTCAAATTTAATGGCAGTGCTGATTCAATCTCTATCAGCTAAATTAGGAATTGCAACCGGAAAAAACCTTCCAGAAGTTGCTCGGGAGCATTTTCCAAAACCTGTTTCTATCGGTTTATGGATACAAGGTGAATTAGTAATTATGGCGACTGATCTCGCTGAATTTATCGGCGCTGCCTTAGGGTTATATTTATTATTTGGTATTCCACTGTTGCCGGCTGCATTAATTACAGCGGTTGGCTCATTTATTATTCTAGAGTTTCAACGCAGGGGTTCCGCCCATTAGAAGCGGTTATAACTGGTATGGTCTTTATAGTCGTTATTGCTTTTGGTGTACAAGTATTTTATGCAAAGCCAGAACTAAGTCCTCTTCTCTCAGGACTTTTCGTTCCTAAATTTCAAGGTGTAAACAGTATTTTACTTGCCGCAGGAATTTTAGGAGCAACGGTTATGCCACACGCGATTTATTTACATTCTGCTTTAACACAGCGCCGCGTAGTAGGAACGACAGATGAACAACGAAAAAAGATTTTCCGCTTTGAATTTATTGATATTGTAATTGCGATGGTCATTGCCGGAGTAATTAATGCAAGTATGTTAATTGTAGCAGCTGCCCTATTCTTCAAAAACGGGCTACATGTCCAAGATTTAGATGTCGCTTTTCACGGATTTGAACACCTAGTCGGACCTGCATCAGCAACTCTTTTCGGAATTGGTTTACTGACTGCCGGTTTATCTAGTTCTTCCGTTGGTACGATGTCCGGTGATGTTATTATGCAGGGATTCATCCGTATGCACATCCCTTTATATTTGCGACGATTTATTACAATGATTCCACCGCTTGTTATTATTGCATTAGGTGTGAATCCAACTCACGCCCTCGTAATGAGCCAAGTCGTTTTATCATTTGGAATTGCATTTGCATTAATTCCGCTCATTATTTTCACAAGTAAAAAGAGCATTATGGGCGGTTTAGTGAATCATCGGCTTACAACAGCTATTGCATGGTTGATTGCCGTATTAATTATCGCCTTAAATATATTCTTGTTATATCAAACATTTATTGGTTGATGGAAAAGAGGATGTCTTCTACAAATCTGAATGCATTGGATTTGTAAGGCATTCTCTTTTTATTTTGTAAAATATAAGATAAAACAAAGAACCTTTGCGTTAAAGCAAAGGTTCTTCGACATTTAATTACTTTAAAGATGCTACTTCTTATTACATAACTAGTCCTCGTTTATAACGACTCGCTTCAAAAATAATACGCTCTTCATCTAGTGTTTTACATTCACCGTTCCAGACAATATGTTTCCCATTAATTACAACATCTGAAACATCCTTTCCACTCGCTGCATATACAAGGTGTGACAACACTTCTTCTGCTGGTTGTAAATGCGGTTTATTAGATGGATCAATTGTAATAAAGTCAGCACAATTTCCTGCTTCTAGTGAACCTGTTTGTTTCATCCCAATTACGCCTGCCGCACCTTTTGTTGCTAATGAGAGAACTGTTTCCACAGGTAATACTGTTGCATCTTTATGAATACCCTTTTGCAATAAAGTTGCAATGCGCATTTCTTCAAACATGTCTAAATTGTTATTAGAAGCAACACTATCCGTTGCAATTCCAACTTTTATTCCGCTCTCTAACATCGCTCGAACATCTGCTATACCCGATCCTAATTTTAAATTGCTAATTGGATTATGAGCAACGCGAACATCGTGTTCCGCTAAGAAAGCACGTTCATTTTCATTTAGCACAACACCATGTGCAATTACTGTTGGTCTCTGGAACAAACCGCAACTTGCTACATACTCTACTGGACGTTTTCCGTATTGCGCTTCAATATCCTGAACTTCACGCTCTGTTTCGGAAAGATGAATATGAACCATCGTTTTATTTTCCACTGCAATTCGTGCACACTCTTCTAGCATTTCCGTAGAACAAGCATATGGACTATGAGGAGCGACCATCGTCGTTAACATACCATCTTTATTGTAATAACGTTTCACATACTTTTCCGCTTCATGAATTGCTTTCTTTTCATCTTCTTTCGTTCCGAAGCTAAATAATGTTCGAGAAACAGCAGCACGCATTCCACTTTTACGAACAGCTTCCATAATAGAATCTTGATCTACTCCAATTGGATTAAACATATCAGAAAATGCTGTCGTCCCGCTCTTCACCATTTCAAGTAAACCAAGCTCCGTGCTAGCAACAGCAAGCTCTGGCGTAAATTGGCCTTCAAGTGGCCAAATTCTCGTTTCAAGCCATGGCTTCAGGAGCATGTCGTCACCTATTCCACGTAAAATACTCATCAAGACATGCGTATGCGTATTCACTAGGCCTGGTAAGACCCACTTTCCATGAAGATCAATAACTTGATCCACTTGTTTCTCCCTAGGTAATTCCCCTGATTGTACTTCTATAATTTGACCATCTTCTATAATGATATATCCACTTTTCAATACTTCATTCTTTTCATTTAAAGTCACGATTGTAGCGCTTACATAAGCTGTTTTCAAAAATATTTCCCCTCTCGACTCTATTTGATATAAACATTCCCGCCAATAAGTTACTACCATAATAGTAACTTATTAATCACCAAGAGTCAAAAGATAATTATCACGAAATAACTTCCTTTATGTGGATACGAACTTTTTGTTTTAAAGCATCATATTGCGTGTCATTTGTATCTGCAAATGCTTCTCTTCTATTAGAAGGAATGTCCATATATGTTATCTCTTCTAAAAATTGCGATGCTGTAAAATCATATTTTTTACCGTTGATCCTATTATAAAAATGCCAGCCTTCCGGAACTTTCGTCTTCATGATCTCTCCTCCAAAGAAATCATTGATTACTAATGCAGTTACACCACATTGTCCTCTAGCTGGATGATCTGGTGTCCATTTTGAACTCGTTTCTATTGACCAAGATTGTAATAAAACATCACTCATCTTCTCTATTTTCCTAAACTTCATATTAAGCATCTCCTAATTAAATTCAAAATATCCGATTAAAATGAATAAGTCTACATATCATACTGCAAAAGCGGAAGTAGACGATCTTTAAAAACAGTAGAAGGTGTTTCTCCTATTAGTTTCGCCCCCATTTTTATGTAATACCCTTTCGCATTCGGATCGCTATCAATCGTAAAACTCTTAATGTTTAATTGGACTGCTTTTTGAATAACACTTTCCCAAAGAATTCTTCCATAACCTTTCCCTTTATACTTAGGATCTAAATATAGAAAATCAAGACTGTCTGCTTCTTTTCTTTGGAATGAAAAAATCCGATTATTTCTTGTTTTTCTTCTAAAATATAAACATAATTATTCTTAATATATTGTTCCGTAATTGTTAAATCTTCCTTACATGCTAATATGAATTCTTCACTATAATTCCAAGTTGCTTTTGAGGATAATGCGAGGTTACTTAGCTCATTTGCTTCTTCTAATAATGCTTTTCTAACAATCATTCCTTTCTCTCCCTTTCCCCTTTATATTGTGGTTTTGAAAAAAGTTTAATTAAAAATAGCTCACAAACATGTATTTATGGTAAATAAAGAAGAATCCATTTTGAAAAAAATTAATCAAAATAGATTCTTATCTAGCAGTTTTAAGCTTTGGTTTTATAAAAAAGTTTAATCATTTTCGACTTGTGATGCTCCACGATCGCGCCCTTTAATGGAACAAAGCACAATAATATCTGTAAAATTTAATTAAGCACGATGTTTAATATATTTCATAATCAATTTATATTTCATCAGCCATTTTCAAAATAGCTTTTATTATTACATCAGGTTGGTCATACATTACTGAGTGACTACTATTAGGAACTAAAATGAATTCACTATTAGTGGATAAATTGGTCAATTTTTTTGAGAATCCATCCATATCTTTTCAAAGCTATCCGCTTCTTGTTCTGAGAATCCTAATTCTGTTGCCTGCAATTCTACGTCACTCGGTGTGATAATTGTTAAAGGCTTATCTCCTAAAGAGCGAGTACCTTCCAGTAATTTCTCATTGCTTTTTATTTGCTTGATTTCTTCATTTAATACTTTAAAAAATGAAGTGTCCCAATGAACATTTACATACTTTTTTGCAGAAAGGTAATTTGGCATTGAATCTGAAAACATATTTTCCCCAAATAGCCGTACTATTCCAATTTGAGATAATATACGATTCATCGATTGGTCTTGTGTCTCGAAAAACTTGTCATTAAATGATTTTGCTTGTTCTGAAAAATATTCATTTCTAGAATCAACAAGCACTAATCCCGAAACCTTTTCTGGGTACTTTTCTGTAAAGAGACGAGAATAGATCCCTCCAACAGAATGACCCACTAATATTACAGGGGTGTCAATTTTAGAAGATTCGAGAATCTTACTTAAATCATTAATCGTCGTATCGATAGAAAATCCATTAGAAGGTGGATCACTCCATCCATACCCTGCTCGGTCATAAGTAATTACTTGGGTATGTTTTGATAGTTCTTTCTGAATGTTCGACCAATCATAAGACCAATTACCAGTCCCTGTTTCAATAACAACAGGTGGCAAACTCGTTTTGGTTCCTTTAATATTCATATGTATTTCTCTGTCTCCGATATCAATCATTTGTCCATCTGGAGGGTAGTTGCTTTTAACATTTTTGTAACTGGTATATTCATAAAGAAACCCTGAGACCAATGTTAGTAAAATGATTGTAATCAAGGTCATTCCAAGTAATTTCAACCTTCTAAATGGTTTAATAACATTCGAATATTTAACCTCCAAATCACCATATCCCTTCACTAACTCTTTTATTTTAATTATTTAACAACCAATCACTATCCATTTAAATTTCAAACTTTTTCCGAACCGCTATTCCGTTAAATGGCCCCTTTAGTTTAAATCATTTCTTCACACTGACATCCAATTTTAACATAAATATCCATTTTCGTTTAAAAGTCTTATTTGTTGCTTTAGAATAATGTTTGATCAAATTGATACTAATAACCTTGATAAACGAAAAACAGAAAAAGCGTGTTTTGAGAAAAAGATCAATCCAAACACACTCTTAATATATTCTATTGAATCATTCTTTTATGAAAAAGTTTGATTATTTCTGTGCTTCTTATTCCATTAAAGCTCTCTTAAGTGGTATATATGAATTTATTGACAAGCACCTAAAGGATTTCCATCAGGATCAAAAAACGTAAAGAATCTGGTATCCCCTTCTCCACTAATAGGATTTACTTTGACATCACGTTCAATTAACAGTCGATAAATCTCATTAATATCTTTAGAGATAAAGTTATAGTATTTTCCTACTCCAAAGTTATTCTCAGGAAACTTCATTGGTTGTTGATTAACAACTCTTACAAGGCATACTACTGTTTGTGACTCTTCTGCAATCCTCATAACAGCAGCTTCTCTCTCAATATAAATAAGTTTAAATCCTAATTTTTCTTCATACCATTCAGCTGATATTTTCGGGTCTTTGACTGGTATAAATACACCTTCCATACCATTCAATAATGGTTATGACATGCTATATCCCCCTTAGAAATTTTTCTTTTTCTCTTCGCTACTATTAAGCCATAACCCTTCCTTCTCTTACCCAAGAATCTGAACTGATTGTGGAACAAGAAAAAATCCTACATTATCATAATAGGATTTTCGATAAAAATTTTATTAATGATCATTCTTTATCCAAAATCTACATATAAACAGTTCATCTTTTTTTATAAACAGTGCAACTTTATTTCAAATCAATATATACAACGAAGAAATGTACATGTAATTTATCACAATGAAAATTCTTTCATTTCTGAATATTACTTGTACTATGTTCTAAAAAATAAACCCCACCTATATAAAAAGGTGAGGCTTCATCTTACACAATATGCTCGTTTAACCAAGAAATCACATCTTGAAATACTTCCTGTCTGTTCACTTCGTGGAACATTTCATGCCTTCCATTCTCATATAAACGAATTGTTACATCTTTAACACCGCATTTTTTATACATATCATATACTTCTTGTACACCTTTTCCCATGTTTCCAACCGGATCACGGTCTCCCGAAAAAATATAAATAGGAAGCTCTTTTGGTGTTTTCTTATATTCTTCAAGTTTATTCACCATCATCACACCGTTAAATAATTCACGGTAAAAGCTCGTTGTACAAATAAATCCACATTGTGAATCTTCTATGTATCTATCAACTTGATTCGTATCCGAAGACAGCCAATCAAACTTCGTACGGTTTGGCTTAAAGTGTGAGTTAAAATTACCAAATGATAAGAAGTTCAGCATTGGACTTTTCGTTTTTACTCCGCGAAGCTTCATTTCAATCGTTGCCACTTTATGACCAATGACTCCTAAAAGCCCCGGATTCCCTCCTGTTCCAGAAATAAGGAACCCATTATATAACTCATCGCGAAGCTGCACAGCACGTCTTGCTAAGAAAGATCCCATACTATGTCCTAATAAGAAAAGTGGACAGATGTGTTCCTTACGAATAAGCTCTGAAACGAAGATTACGTCAGAAACAGCTTGATTCCAGCCTATATTCGGCTCGAAATGACCATAATCTTCTTCCTTCTTTACTGTTTTTCCATGCCCGCGATGATCATGAGCATATACCCCGTATCCAGCTTCCAATAACGCTTCAATACATTCTATATAGGAACCAGCATGTTCCGCCATACCATGCGCAATTTGAACAATCCCACGAGGCTCACTTTCTGGTAACCATTGACGTAAATAAATTTCCGATCCATCCAATGTCATAACGAAGCTTTCCTGTATGTTCATTTTGACAGCCCCCAATTCTATAATCTACTTCACAACAATACGAATCTATATCTTTATAAAATGAACTACTATTCATTTTTTTCTTACTATAAATTATATGTAAAAGCTTTCCTTATTACAAATCATGATATTGTAATTTCTTCTATTTCATTCTTGACGAAACAAAAATAAAGTTATATAGTTACTTACATAAAGTAATTAAATTATTGGAGGTAAACTAATTATGATGCCATCATTATTTTTAGCACATGGTTCTCCTATGCTAGCCATTCAAGATACCGGCTATACAAAATTTTTGCAAACACTTGGTAAAACATATAAACCAAAAGCAATTGTCATTTTTACAGCTCATTGGGAAAGTGAAATTTTAACTATTTCTTCTTCAGACAATGCATATGAAACGATTTATGATTTTGGCGGCTTTCCTCCTGAATTATATGAAATAAAATACGCTGCAAAAGGTTCGTCCGTCCTTGCAGCAATGCTAGAAGAAAAATTTAAAAACCGAGGGATTGCAGTTCAAAAAGATACAACGCGCGGATTAGATCATGGTTCTTGGACACTTCTACACCGTATGTACCCAAAAGCTGATATACCTGTTGTTCAAATTTCAGTAAATCCCTTCCTTCCTGCAAAAGAACAATATGAAATTGGAAAAGCTATTCAAGAACTTGGAAAAGAAGATATTTTAGTCATCGGCAGCGGTGTTACGGTGCACAATTTACGGATGTTAAAATGGGAACAAACTGCGCCTGAACCATGGGCTGTTGAATTTGATGAATGGCTCATTGATCAAATTCAGAACAACAATACAGACGCCCTATTCAACTGGGAAGTTGAAGCTCCTCATGCTCGTTTAGCTGTTCCAAGAGCAGAACACTTTGCCCCTCTTTTCATCGCGATGGGAAGTGGCAGTGCAGAACCAAAAGTAATTCATCGTAGCTATGAATTTGGAACATTAAGCTATCTTTGTTTACAATTTTAATTCTCGATATTATAGAGATATTAATGTGGAGAAAGTCCAGTAATTCAATACTGGACTTTTCTTTATTCCTCTTTATCAAAACAAACTTACTCTATACTTTCATTGAAGCTATTTTAACATCTTATCGCTCGTTAAGACGTGATAAATGTTGAACCATAAACACTTGCTCATTTCCAACTATGAATCCCGCTTCTTTTAAAATACGAACAATTACTTCATTAGAAGAAGGCAAATTCATTGTCATTCTTTTTATTTGATCTTGTAAAGGAGAAAATATTTCACTTAATCCAAAGCGAACAATATCTTCCTGATCTAGACGTTTTTTATCTACATAACATTGATACAATACAGTTGCTTGTTGTTTTCCTGTCTGATCAAGTACTTTTTTATAAAGAAAATACGCTAATTCCTCATTTGTATCATCATACACAGTTAATAATTCTCCATCTTTTCTTATACTCATCCATTCCGTCTGCCAAGGTTTTATTTCTTCATTTGATATTTGAATAGTGTGTATATCCTGCGCTGTACCTCTTTTTACATGGTATGTATTACTCTGTAGCAACTGAAAAGCATCTTCTTCTAATATTCCTGTATGCTGTAGCATCAAAAGTTGATCAACTACTTCATACCCCATCTTTTTATAAAGATGAATAGCCGCATCATTTTTACTAATTGCCTCCAGCGTCGCGATATCTACTCCTTCTTTTTTATACAGCTCTAGGGACGCTCTTACTAATTCTCCCCTACCCCTCGATAACGAAATTGAGAAACAACACCTGTTCCACCATTCCATGCAATTTTTTTACCATGCATCATTCTAATTCCATTTAAGATAATACCAACTGGCTGACCGTTATAAAACGCTACAAGTGAAAAAGATGGTGACAATTCCTCCAGTGTCATTCTTGCTAAAAAAGCATCCATTGTCATTTTAATTTCGATAAAATACCCTTCGAATCCAGCATTCCACAAATTTGTAGCTTCTTCGAATGATAATGTGCCTAACGATTTTATTTCATACATCTCATCCCAACTCCCTTCCCTAAATAACTATTATCACACTAAAGCATCTTCCTGCTGTTTATTAAAAATAATGTGTATACCCATACATAATAGAAACAAGAACTGCAGTTACAAGTATACCAGGCAATAAATTAGCTACCTTAATTTTAATAATCTCAAGTAAGTTTAATCCAATGGCAAAAATCATAATCCCGCCAGTTGCTGTCATTTCTACAATAAAATTATTCATTAATGTTTCCGGTACAAACCGATCAATTTGCGTTGCAAAAATTGCAATCAGCCCTTCATATAAAGTAACAGGAACAGCCGAAAATAATACACCCATTCCTAATGTTGTCGTTAAAATAAGTGAAATAAAACCGTCTATAATCGCTTTCGTATATAAAACATTATGATTTCCACGAATACCACTATCTAAAGCACCAATAATCCCCATTGCTCCCATTACAAATATTAATGTTGCAGTTACAAACCCGAGTGATATGCTCCCTTTTCCACCTGAACCTATCTTTTTCTCTAGCCAATCTCCTAAATTTTTTAATTTTTCTTCTAACATAAGCAATTCTCCGATTACTGCTCCAATGACAAGACTTAAAATGACGATTAAAAAATTTTCACTTTTCAACCCCATTTGCAAACCAAGCACCGTTACTGCTAAACCAATTGCATGCATAACAGTCGATTTCACATTTTCTGAAATGCCACTAAAAATTCTACCTAATAATGTCCCTGCAATAATACATAGTCCATTTACTAAAGCCCCAAGTAAAACCATTCTCTCCCACCTATTCTTTCTATATATAAAATTATAAGTAGAATTATAGACTATTTTTCAAAAATTTAATATTTTCAATTTACACGTTGTCCTAATCAAGCTACTCATGTTACCCTATTATTAAAAATCATTATAAATATATATCAGAATATAATTCCGAATTAACATTTAATATATTTATTTTATTAACTCATAAGGAAGGGTTTTTATGAAGATTCGAAAAAGAACATTACTAAAACGCACCATACTGTTAGCCATACTTTTTACCCCTATAATCTTATTGATCAACTATGCGCTAAATTCAGAAACGAAAAATGAACAAAACACAAGAGTAAAAAATAAGCAAACAGAAAAGGCAAAAGGAAAAGAACCAACAGAAAAGCCGAAAGAAGATCCTGAAATTACCCTTACATTCTCGGGTGATACAATGTTCGATTGGCAATTACGCCCTGTTATTCAAAGTAAAGGTGCTGATTATCCATTTCAGCATGTAAAGCCGGAAATAGAAAAAGCGGACTACTCATTTGTAAATCTAGAATCTGCGTTTACAACTCGCGAGAAAAAATATCCTGGCCAACTATTTTGGATTAAAAGTGATCCCTCCACATTACAAGCTATTAAAAATACAGGCTATGATATTGTTAATATCGGAAATAACCATACACTCGATTATTACCAAGACGGCTTATTGGATACAATTTCCCATGTAGAAAAAATAGGCCTTCCCTATATCGGCGCAGGCAAAAATGCATCAGATGCGTATACAGCGAGAGAAGTTACAATTAAAGGTAAAAAATTTAAGTTTATCTCGTTTGTCCGTTTTATGCCTGATTCTGCATGGGTAGCTACAAATGATAAACCCGGCGTTGCAAATGGCTACGATTTAAACTTAGTTACGAAAACGATTAAAGAACAAAAGAAAGATGCCGATTATATGATCGTATATATGCATTGGGGTGTCGAAAAAACAAATCGTCCAGCTGACTATCAAAAAGAATATGTACAAAAAATGGTAGAAGCAGGAGCAAATGCAATTGTCGGAAGCCATCCGCACTGGTTACAAGGCTTTGAATATTACAACAATGTTCCCGTTGCATACTCACTTGGAAACTTCCTCTTCCCTGATTATGTAACAGGACATAGTGCAGAAACTGGTGTATTAACACTTAAGTTTAAAGGACAAGACGTACAAATGTCATTTAATCCTTATATGATTCGTAATAACCAAATTACACCGCTTCAAGATACAGAAAAACAAAACATGCTGCAATACTTACAGTCTATTTCCAATGATGTACAAATTGATAAAGATGGAAACATTATTGATAAACGGACACAATAGATTTATACCAATCAATTAATTTTTTATTTTGCCTCCAGACTTTTCCCTTGCTATGATAAACAACATATACGATACTATATAAAACATATCAATTTAGGGGGATTACACACGATGGAAGAAAAACAATATGAACTTGCAACTTTTGCTGGTGGTTGCTTTTGGTGTATGGTAAAGCCATTTGATGAACTGCCTGGTATACATAAAGCCATTTCAGGTTATGCAGGAGGACATGTTGAAAATCCAACATATGAGGATGTAAAATCTGGAGAATCCGGACATTTAGAAGTTGTTCAAATTACATTTGATCCTACTATATTCCCTTATCAAAAGTTACTAGATTTATATTGGCCGCAAATCGATCCAACAGATGACGGTGGGCAATTTTTCGACCGTGGTCCATCTTATCGTACAGCGATTTTTTATCACAACGAAACACAAAAAGAGCTTGCTGAAAAATCAAAACAAGCATTAGCAGAAAGCGGTATGTTTAAAGATCCAATCGTAACAGACATTCGCCCAGCTGTTCCATTTTACGAGGCAGAAGAATATCATCAACATTTTTATAAAAAGAATCCAGAGAAATATGCACAAGAACGGAAAGAGTCTGGTCGTGAAGACTTCATCAAAGAAAATTGGCAGAAAAAATAATAAATGGACATTTTTTAAGACCGATGAAAAGTTGTTTCATCGGTCTTTTTATATTTCAATATAATAATTGTTCTCTTACTTATTCACTTCATTCTTCATCTGTAAAGCAATTAAGCTAGCAAAATCATGCACAAGTGTTGCTGCTAAAAGAGAAGTAATTTGAGCTTGATCATATGGCGGCAATACTTCTACTAAGTCGAAACCGATATAATTAAATCCACTTAATGAACGCACCATGTTTAGTGTCTCGCGACTGTTAAATCCCCCACTTCTAACGTACCTGTACCAGGTGCACAAGATGGATCTACAAAATCAATATCAAACGTTAAGAAACATGGTGTATCGCCAATCGTTGCTCGCATTTGCTTAAGAACGCTTTCAAAACCACGATCACATAATTCAGCTGTTGTAATGACGTTATACCCTAAATCATTACTAGCTTCTATATCACCAGGATGATTTAATGTTCCCCGGATACCAATTTGGAATACTTTTTCAGGTTGTAGTAACCCTTCTTCATGTGCACGAATAAATGGGGAACCGTGCCAATATTTCTCTTCATAATATGTATCCCATGTGTCTGTGTGGGAGTCGAAGTGAATCATTGCGACAGGTCCATGTACTTTCGCTGCTGCACGAAGACTTGCTAATGTAACTGAATGATCCCCTCCAAGACCTATCGGAATAATTCCTTGTTGCATTAATCCCAAAACAGTTTCTTCAATTACATCATAGCTACGATGAATATTGTGCGGGATCACAGACACATCACCAATATCAATTGCATTTGTATCATCAAACGGATAAACATGGTGAATCGGATGATATGGGAACAAAGTCATAGATGCTTGACGAATTGCTTGCGGAGCAAAACGCGCACCAACGCGAAAAGAAGCAGCCGTATCAAACGGCATCCCTAGAATTGCAATCTTTGCTTGCTCATTACTTGACGGTAATCTCATAAATGAACCTGTCGTACAAAACTCTGGTTTTACATCTGGCGTTAGTGGATATTTCATACGTCATTTCCCTTCATCAACATAATTTTCACATTCAAAAAACTTTCTTGAATCTTTTTTATTAAAATGCAAAAATCATGCCATGCAAAAAATGAGCCTTTCCCAACTGTTCATCTTTTTTCATCTATGCAAAATTGAATAATCCATGCCTTACAGCATAAAGTGAAACTTTAATCAGTGGGTATTAGTTGAACCAATCGGGCTTTTACGGACAGTTTATCTCCCATCTTACTTCTTTGCTTTCGCCGAATTTTGAGGCGGGAGTATTACTGTCCGCGAATAGCGGGATAAAAAGGATGATAAAAGATCACCCTTTTCTGTACTTATTTTTTTACTAAAAGTTATTTTCTCAATCTCTCAATAAAATCATATAACTTATCCAGTGAAGTCATATTCTGATTACACGCTATACTATCTTGGCAAATATAGTTTCCTTTTTTAACAAAAGTACCTGGTACATCCCCTTTTATTTCAACTAGAAACATACCTACTTCTTCATGACCATGGCACAATGCACAAATGCCCTTTTTGTTTATACTTTGGAATGTGCCTTGTAAACCAACAAACTTATTTTTATTCTTTGCTATAATAAACTTTCTACTTGTGCCTTTATCAATCCAACCTAGATAAGACATCTCTTTCATATTTATTCCTTCCATTTCAGGAAGCTTCAATTTTTTAGCTTTAGGAAATAATTTTTTTAACGTTTGCGTCGTCACTTCCTGAAACGGAATGACATACGGATTTAACTTCAATAAAAACGCTTCTGCGTCTTCTCTATTTTCAACAGTCAAAATCATATCAATTAATTCTTTTTGTTCATCAGTAAGATTTTCAAAAACATGTAACACCTTTTCTATCGCAAGAGACTTTAGAGCAGCAATAACACCTCTATCGTTTGCTGTTGCATGTCCATTCACTAGAATATGAGCTTGTGATTTTATAAAATTATATTGATCACTTCTAATAAAAGCTTCCATTTTTATCACTCCATACCAAATTGTTGATCTCTTCTCATTGTATACAATGTACTTACTTTATAAAATGTCGAAAACAATTACTAAACAAAATATACACAAAAAGCACTGATTATTTCTTATCGAATAATCAGTGCTTTGCATTATTATTTTGAATACACGATTTTTTTTATCGTTTCTGTAGAAAGAAAGTACTCCTCTGCTAATTGATGAATCGAAGTTCCATTTTTAAAAGCATGTTTAATATCTCTATTCCGCGCGTCAAGTTGCTTTCTTCCTCCAGATTGTGTACCCCATTTATAATGTGCATTTTCCTGTTTTGGAATATAGATTGTTTCTCCTTGCACATACTTTTGAATTTCTATAATTAAATTTTCCGGTAAAACAGTCGCTGCTTTTACGTATTTCATTTCTGCTCGCCCCTTATTTTTTATGGTTCATTTCAATAAGGTGCAAAGCCAAATATAAAAAAAATGATACGAGCTCATTTTGGCGATTGTATATTACTTGTCTACCTCACGCAAAGTATCGCCGTTTCCATACTTGGCTTTGCATGAGACGTTGCAGTGTCTGGCAACTGTATTGTAATTGCCATATCAACACCTCCCAATATCTCTTTGGAATCACTCTTATTATATGATAAATTTTTCCTAATTGCATCTTCATGCTTTTTTAAAAAATTGTATTATTAAGAAGTGTTAAAGCTACAATTGAAAATGCTGAGCGAGTTAAACTTTCGCCTTTCGGTAAGTAAGAACTGTACGTGACCATTACCGCTACTCCGACAGATAAAGAGAAGAAAGACTGTCCCATCGCATATAAAATAACTTCAGATGTTACATGCGAGAAATCCAGTTGTAAGAAGAAGCGAATCCCTGCCCCCGCTTGGTCCAATGTAAGAGCGCGAATAATTAATACAAAGAATAACACAAATAGTGCTGGCATAAAGTATTTGTTTACCTTTTCAATGTAACAATAACTCTAATAGAAGGCCCATTCTTCCCATATTCCCTTGTGATAATAAAGACTGACAATGTTACTCAGTCAACAATCCAAAAAAATTTTTCTATTACTATTATTGAAAATAATTAGAATACAAAGTAAAAAAAACTACCCCTAAAAAATATACTTATCCTACTTTTTACAAATTTGAAACTTCCTACTAAAATTTCGCAAACAAACTCACTTTGTAAAAATACTGTAATAATAAATTTAGTATTTTACTTTATAAAATACCAAGACAAGTTTATAGTAGAAAAAGATGATTCTTAAGCAACATGAGTAGGAGGAAGTATTTTGTCTACTTCAAAAGTATTAAAAGGCACTGCCTTACTAAGCGGAGCCACAATAATTTCACGTATTTTAGGTTTTATTTATTTCTTCCCATTTCAAGCGTTAGTTGGGAGTGATGGAGTTGCTTTATATTCTTATGCATACTCCTGGTATGGGATTTTATTAAGCTTTTCAACAGCAGGTATCCCTATCGCCGTTTCAAAATTTGTTGCCAAATATAATGCTTTAGGAGATTATGGCACAAGTAAAAGATTATATAATTCAAGCTTAAAAGTAATGATGGTTATGGGATTTCTTGGTTTCTTAATTTTATTTTTCGGGGCACCTTATGTATCCGAATTAATAGTTCGCTCTAAAACACCAGATCCTGGATTCGTTGCGGATGTAACACTAACAATGCGTGCACTAAGTTTTGCACTTATTATCGTGCCAGCGATGAGTGTTACACGCGGTTATTTCCAAGGTTTTCAACATATGAAACCAAGTGCGGTTTCACAAGTTGTGGAACAAATTGCTCGCGTTATCTTTATTTTAGTTGGAAGCTTTATTGTTTCTAAAATATTAGGCGGATCGGTTGCATCTTCTGTAGCAGTCGCAACATTTGGCGCTGTTATTGGAGCAATTGCCAGTGTTTCCATGCTCGTTATGTATTGGAAGAAGTACAATGGACTACGTCCACCAGAAGGTGAACGAAAAGTGCGCTCTTCTTCGGTTCCCTTAACAAAGATGTATATGGAACTGCTTCGCTATGCGATTCCAATTGTTTTTGTCGGGATTGCCATTCCACTTTATACGTTAGTGGATCAATATACGGTTGCCGATGCACTGCAAGCAGTGGGCACACCACTTGATAAAGCAAATGCTGTTTTTGCTTACATTACGAACTATGCTCAAAAACTTATTATGATACCAGCATCACTAGCAACAGGATTTTCTCTCACAATCATCCCGGCAATTACACAGTCATTTACGGGTGGTAAATTAGATCAGTTGCAAAATCAGATTGAAAAGATCTTCACAATATTATTATTTTTCACAATCCCAGCATCATTTGGGCTTGCTAGCATCGCTTACGATGCATTTCGCATGGTATATTTCGATCACAACACAGCATTAGAAGGGTCACAATATTTAATCTCATTTGCACCATCTGCTGTAATGAGCGCGATTTTCACCGTATCAGCAGCTATCTTACAAGGTATTGATTATCAGCGTAAAACGATGATTGCTTTTACTGCAGGTATCATTGTAAAAGTTCTTGTCAATACACCGCTTCTATATGCGCTAGGTGGACATGGTGCTGTATTAGGAACGATACTTGGTTACCTCGTTTCTGATGTAATCATGTTATATTGCATTGTAAAATATACGAAGTTTAACATCGCAAAGACTGGTAAAACCGTATTACTTATTACAATTTACTCTGCAGCAATGTCTGCTGTAGTAATTGGGGCAAAAACGTTATTAAAATGGTTAATTCCAGGACAAACATATATGGAGTCTTTATTAATTGTAGTCGTATGCGGTGCCCTTGGTGCACTTGTTTACTTCGCTTTTGTATTTACAAGCGGGCTTGCTTCTGACATTCTTGGTGATCGTATCAATCGTTTGCCATTGTTGAAAAAATTAAAACGATAAGCATGGAAAAGGTGTAACTTACATTTCAAGTTACACCTTTTTTATTAAAGTAAAGTAATTACCATTTTAGAAGATGATATAATATGTATGATATTTATTTAAAATCAAGTTGAACAGTTTATAAAAAAATGAACCAAAACATATTATCTTACTAAAGAGGGAATTTGAATTTTTCATATTGCACTAACGTAGTAGGTTAGTTGTAATAAATACTTATCTAAAAGGCAGATTTTCTAAAACTACCGCCTAAATATAACCAATAATTGACTGTGAAATTATTTAATAATAGTATTTGAATTGGCTGGCGCTTTTTAACATAAATGAAGCAACAGCCAAACTATCAATCTTATAAATTATACAAGTAAAACGGAAATAAAGGAGGTCCACATATTGTTTGAGAACCATGATGATCCAAAACGCGACATGAGTCGTAATAATCTACGTGCCGACTGTGAAAACTGTTTCGGCTTATGTTGTGTTGCACTACCCTTCGCAGCTTCGGCAGATTTTGCAATTGATAAAGATGGTGGCAAACCCTGCCCTAATCTGCAATCGGACTTTCGCTGCAGTATTCATAAAGACCTCAGACAACAAGGGTTTAAAGGATGTACCGTTTTTGAATGCTTCGGCGCAGGACAAAAGGTTTCCCAAGTCACTTTCGAAGGAGTAGACTGGCTTAAAGATCCAAAAAAGGCGCAGAAAATGTACAATGTGTTTCCAATTATGCAACAACTCCATGAAATGCTCTGGTATTTAACTGAAGCCTTAACGTTGAAAGCAACTCGTCCGATTCACCGAGAGATTAGCCTCGCGCTTGATGAGACAGAACGACTTTCTAAACTAAGTCCCGATTCACTCATGGAGCTAGACGTTCCATTACACCGAGCAAATGTCAACGCTCTGCTTTTAAAGACAAGCGAACTAGTATGGACGGAGGCACGTCGTCAACATAAGAATTCAAAAAAAGGCAAGAGAATGAACCATCGAGGAGCAAATCTTATGGGGGCAAAACTTAAAGGAGCAGATCTCAGAGGAGCAAATTTGAGAGGAGCATACCTTATTGCTGCTGACCTCCGAGGCGCCGATTTGAGAGCAGCTGACCTGATCGGTGCTGATTTACGAGACGCTGACCTTAGTGGAGCAGATCTCACAGAGAGTATCTTTCTCACCCAAGTTCAGATTAACTCAGCGAAAGGTGATGCACGCACAAAATTACCTCACTTGCTTTCTCGTCCAACACACTGGTCTGTTTTAAGTAAAAAAACAAATTAAAAGAATCTCAATTACTTTATGCTCTAAATGAGAGAATATGTATATATCTTATATTCACCTGTAATTAAAAATATAAATTTCTTAAACTAACAGGTGCTTTACTTTAAGAAAACCCATAAAAATGATGCTACATACTGAAAAATATGTAACAAATAGAAAAGGCGGATGTATGTCTCATATACATCCGCCTCCATAGCAATCATTCAAATAACCCCATGCTCAAATACCGTTCTCCTGTATCCGGTGCAATACATAACACTTTTTTCCCAACACCTAGTCTTTTCGCTAGCGTAATCGCAGCAAACACAGAAGCTCCTGATGATGGTCCGACTAAAATCCCCTCTTCTTTCGCAAGCTTCCTCATTGTCTCAATTGCATCTTCATCAGCAATTTGAATGATTTCATTATAAATCTCTGTATTCAAGTTTTTTGGGATAAATCCTGGACTTGTTCCCACTAATTTATGCGGACCCGGAGTACCACCTGATAAAACTGGAGATCCTTTCGGTTCCACGACTGCAATATATAAACCAGGAAGTTTTTCTCGTAATGTTTCTCCTGTCCCTGTAATAGTTCCACCTGTTCCAGCGGTTGCGACAAATGCATCTAATTCACCGTTCATTTGTTCATAAATTTCAACAGCTGTTGTAGTGCGATGAATTTCAGGATTTGCTTTATTCTCAAACTGCTGTGGAATAAAGCTACCTGGAATTTGCTGCTGCAATTCCAGTGCTTTTGCAATTGCCCCCGGCATCCGTTCAGCAGCTGGTGTCAGTACTACTTCGGCTCCGTATGCCTTCAGCAAGTTAATACGCTCTTTGGACATGTTATCAGGCATAATAAGAATTGCTTTATACCCTTTCGCTGCTGCATTCATCGCCAATCCTATTCCAGTATTACCACTTGTCGGTTCAATAATTGTGTCACCAGGTCGTATGAATCCATTTTCTTCTGCCATATGAATTAAATTATAAGCTGCACGGTCCTTCACGCTACGTGACGGGTTAAACATCTCTAATTTTACATATATATCAGCCGCATCTTCCGGAACAATGCGAGATAAACGCACAACAGGTGTATTTCCAATTAATTCTGTAACGTTATGATATATTTTCATATTCAGGGCTCCTATTCCATCCATTTCTACATCGTTTTACGATCATTTGGCAGTAACCATGATGATAAACCAATTAACGGCAACATGCTACATAGCAGCATAATAAAATTAAGACTATATATATCTGCTAATTTACCAAGTACAACCGCTCCTAATGCTCCAAGTCCAAATGCGAGTCCGACGATTAAACCAGATACCATACCAACTTTTCCAGGAACAAGCTCCTGTGCATACACAACAATAACACTAAAACTACTAGAACTAATAAATCCAATACAAAGAAATAACGGGACAACCCACACAAGCGAAACGTGTGGCAATAATAGCGCTAGAGGTGCTGAACCAAGCATTGAAAAGACAATAATATTTCGTTTTCCAAACCGATCAGCTAACGGTCCTCCAAAGAACGTTCCAAGTACACCGGCAATCATGAAAGCAAACACATAAAACTGTGCATTTTTAATAGATAGTCCATAATGTTCAATTAAATAAAATTGATAAAAATTCCCAATCCCTGCTCCGTACCATGAACGAACAAACGTCAAAAATACAAGTAAAACAATAACAAACTTAACCCGGCTGCTTATTACTAGACTTTCCGCTTCTAGTGCAGCTCGTTTCTTCCTTCTTACAGCCCCGCTTTCTAACTCCCCTTTATACCATGTAGAAACAAAGTATAATAAGACAATTCCGACCACCGCAAAGCCCGTAAACCAAATAGTACCGATTTGACCAAGTGGAACAAATACGAGTGCCGTAAAAATTGGCGCAAGCGAATTCCCGGTATTTCCTCCTACTTGATAAATTGATTGCGCTAAACCTCTCTTTGCTCCTGCTGCCATATAAGCAACACGTGCACCTTCTGGATGAAAGACAGCGGATCCAAGTCCAATAAATAGAACAGATAAAATAACAATAAAAAAGTTTGGTGCAAACGCAAGTCCAATCATCCCAAGCATGCTTGAGAACATTCCAAGTGGCAATAAATAAGGGAAGGCTTCTTATCTGAATACATCCCAAACATCGGCTGCATAATGGATGATGTCATATTCAAAGCAAAGGCAATCCACCCTACCTGCATATAAGATAAATTCATCGACTTTTCCAAAATTGGAAATAGCGCTGGCACAACTGCCTGCATCGAGTCATTAAGAAAATGACCGAAGCTAATCGCAAATAAAATACGGTAAATCGTTGGTGTAGTCATCGCATTCGGCTTTTGTGCTACCTGCATGTTACACGCTCCTCTCCTCCTGTGCTGAAAATAGCCTGTGTATATATTTCATACACCCGCTTATTTTTCTGACTTTTTAAACATTTACTATTCTATACCTCTTTTTCACCTTTTTCCACTTCTCTGCTTACTGTCTAGCAAAAAGCATGTAACGGCTAAAGTCTAGTAAAATACACTCTTTTATTAGTTGTTAAAGTTCAGAAAAATCTTTACCATATAAAACCATTCAAGTACCATAATATAAAAAGAATAAGTAAGGAGCGTTTCACATGAATCCATTATTATTAAATTTCCCTTCTGAATTTTATACTGAAAGGCTTCTCATACGGATGCCTAGACCTGGAGACGGAAAAGAAGTATATAAAGCGATCAATGAGTCTATTGAAGAATTAAAACCTTGGATGCCTTTTGCTCAAAAAGAACAAACGGAACAAGAAGTAGAAGCAAACATTAGAGATTCTCACGTAAAATTCTTGGCACGCGAAGATTTACGTTTACTCGTTTTCCTGAAAGAAACAGGTGAATTTGTTGCCTCTTCAGGATTACATCGTATTAACTGGGATATTCCGAAATTTGAGATTGGTTATTGGATTCATTCCCGTTTTAGCGGGCAAGGATACATGACAGAAGCCGTTACAGGAATTGTAGATTTTGCCTTTAACGAATTAAGTGCTAATCGAGTAGAAATTCGGTGTGACTCAAAAAATGTAAAAAGCCGTGCCATACCCGAAAAATTAGGTTTTAAATTGGAGGGGATTTTAGAGAATAACAGCGTATCTGTAGATGGTGCTGAATTACGAGATACATGTGTATATGCAAAGAAAAAATAACGAAAAAAGAAGAGTTGCTATACAGCAACTCTTTTCTTCATATTTCAATCGAACTCTTTAGCATATTACATACTTTTTATATTTTTCAAAATCACTCGTTTTACATTCCACGGTAATCTTCGTACCTTCATTTTCGTAGTCCGTCGATAAGACATTAGCATGTTCGTTAAAATAAGAAATTAATTGTCCTTGATCATAAGGAATTAACATTTCACATTTTGTATAATCTTGATAAATTTGCGTACGAATCATTTGTACAAGTTCATCCATACCTACTTTTTGTTTAGCCGACAAATACACACGATTATCTTGTACCTTTGGAATTTCAATATCCATAACATCCGCTTTATTATATGCATAAATCGTTGGGATATTTTCAACACCGATTTGTTTTAACGTTTGATTTGTAATGTCAATGAGATGCTCATAGTTTGGATTCGCATAATCCACAACATGAATGAGTAAATCAGCCTCCGCTACTTCTTCTAACGTCGAACGGAACGCTTTCACAAGATGATGCGGCAATTTACTAACGAAACCAACTGTATCTGTTAATAAAAATGATTTGTTATCTGGTAATTGAATATTTCGCACAGCTGTTTCGAGCGTCGCAAACAACATATCTTTCTCAAATACTTGCTTCTCTTCAGATCCGTTAAACATTTCAAGCATCGCATTCATCGTTGTTGATTTACCTGCGTTCGTATATCCTACTAACGACACAACAGGTACTTCATTTTTCTTACGCTGTTTACGCTGCGTTTGACGATGCAAAGTAAGTGCTTCTAGTTCTTTATTTAGCGCTGCAATTTGCTCTTCAATCTTACGACGATCAAGCTCTAGTTTCTTTTCCCCGACACCTTTGTTTCTCGTACCAACACCGCCGCTTTGTCTTCCAAGCGATTCGCGAAGACCAATTAAACGCGGCATCATATATTGCAAATGCGCGACTTCAACCTGTAATTGTGCTTCTTTTGTCTTTGCACGCTGCGCAAAAATATCTAAAATTAAAATTGTACGATCAATCACTTTACAATCTATATCCGCTTCCAAGTTTCGGATTTGTGAAGGAGATAACTCATCGTTGAAAATCACCATATTTGCATCGGCTTCTTTCACGAACGCTGACACTTCTTCAATTTTCCCTGTTCCAATATAATGAGATGGGTTCACACGATGTAGATTTTGTGTAACTTGCCCTATCACTTCTACATCGCACGCTTCCGCTAAATTCGCTAACTCCTCCATCGAATATTCGAAATCACTTTGACTATTTAAATTCACTCCGACTAATATTGCTTTTTGTACTAATTCTTCCATATATTTATTCCTCCATTTCGATTACGCGCAAAATAAAAAACACAAGCTACTGCCTGTGTTTTTCGTAAACGGATAAGGGCACGACAAATAAGCATAAAAACATCGCCGCTAGCTTGTTCAATGGTCGTCAAATCCAGCATAATACACCAATTCTAAAAATCGTTTGTATACATGCATCGTATCATTCTGTTTTTAAAGGCAAAACAAAAAGAGGGCGTATTCGTCCCTCCCTCTTTTCACATGTAAGTTTAATAGGGTTCCTTTAAAGAGACAGACCAATCCCGTTCACTCTGCACACAGACAGAGCCTTTGAGCGCTATTCAATTATCGGCACAAAGTATTGAGACGTAATCTGATTAAGATCAAAGGAGACCCCTCCGTTCATTAAAAGTTACATAAATTTTAGCACAGTTATATAGCTGACACAAGAATAAACTCCATTTACTAGCATAAAGAAAATCGTTATTTTTCTATTTTATTCATCATTTTTTGCACATACGTCTTATTATGAATACTCCTATAACAAACGAAAGAGAACGACTTGGGTTCGATGAGCACTTAGCTCCCACTTTATATATATCAATATATAAAAGTAATACCATAATAAATTAACAGGATTCATCCTATACAAATTTAACGACTTATATCTTACACTTGTTCGGTTTCCTCTTGCTTTGCTTCTTTCATTTCATGATAGTATGATGGCAGTTCTATGCCATGTTCTAAGAAATAGTCCTCAATTAATGAAATTATCACTTTCAATGTTTTCACACGCGCATACATTTTATCATTTCCAGGTATGATATTCCATCTTGCATTCGATTTATCTGTTTTTTCAAACATATCTTCCATTGCCTCGACATATTCATCCCACTTTTCGCGATTGCGCCAATCTTCATCTGTAATTTTCCATTTTTTAAGAGGATTTTGCTCTCGCTCTTTAAATCGTGCTAACTGTTCATCTTTACTAATATGATAGAAAAATTTCGCTACTATGTAATGATCATCTGTTAATAGTTTTTCAAAATCATTGATTTCATCGTATGCTCTAGTCCACTCTTCTTTTGTAGCGAAACCCTCTACACGTTCAACCAATACACGACCGTACCAAGAGCGATCGAAAATCGTGATTTGGCCATATTGCGGGATTTTCCGCCAAAATCGTTGCAGATAATGATAACGTTTTTCATGAGGAGCAGGTGCACCAATTGGATTTACTTGCAGTCCACGCGGGTCAAGGTGCTCGGTAATTCGTTTAATTGCTCCCCCTTTCCAGCAGCATCCCATCCTTCCATAGCCAAAATAACAGCTATTTTTTCTTCTCGTAAAATCTGCTGCAACGCTAGTAAACGCATTTGATATTTTTCAAGCTTCTTATTATATTTTTGTTTCGATTCAATTTTTTTGGTTAAATCTACTTTTGCAAGACGATCTTTTTTCATAATAGAATCCCCCTTTTCAAATAGTTAACATTATTTTAACATAATTTTCAGTATTTTGTGTATACATATCTCATTAAAGAATACCAACACATATCACAAGCTATACCATTTACTTTAGGTAATATATCTTTGATACTTTGCTTATTTATAGCTCCTAACGAGTAATCATAAAGAACTTCATTGGAATTATCTGTGTTAAAAAAATTTTGTTTCTTAACAATACAATGCAAACATTAACTTGCATTACTGAATGAATGATACGAAATGATAGAAAAGGAGTTTTGTTGAACTTTATTTCAAATTACTATATATACAATCATTCATCGGCTTCCCAATACAAAGAAAAGTGACTTAACCTCTCCACTTCTATCTCTCTTTTTATGTAGTAAAAAGGTTATTCTGTCACTGTTTTGTCAATTTATTATTAAATGATAAAGAATTCATAATAAAAATATCTATTCACTCGCTATCAATTGTGATATTCTGTTCATTGGAAAATTTATATATTGGTGGTGCATCCATGTTTTCATCGTTCAAAAGGTTTTTAATTGGTAGACCCCTTAAATCAAACGCCTTAGGCGAACAAAAATTAAATAAGCTAAAGGCATTGGCTATTCTTTCATCTGATGCTCTTTCTTCTGTTGCGTATGGAACGGAGCAGATTTTAATTATTCTTGCAACACTTGGATCGATTGCCTTTTGGTACTCTATTCCAATTGCAATTGGGGTTCTTATTTTATTAACCGCACTTATTTTATCGTACAGACAAATTATTTTTGCCTATCCGCATGGAGGAGGAGCTTACGTTGTTTCTAAGACAAATTTAGGTATAAATGCCGGACTCGTTGCTGGCGGCTCCTTACTGGTAGATTATATCCTTACCGTAGCTGTAAGTGTATCAGCGGGAACAGATGCGATAACATCTGCGTTTCCGGGTTTACATCAGTATACCGTTCCAATCGCGGTCATACTTGTTATTTTCATTACAATCTTGAATCTTAGAGGAGTAACAGAATCTGCTACTATTCTAGCTTATCCTGTCTATCTCTTCGTATTAGCACTCATTTTATTAATTACTGTTGGAGTGTTTAAAATTGTAACTGGACAAGCGCCGGCAACTTTACATACACCTATTGGTACTGCAGTACCGGGCGTTACATTATTCTTTTTATTAAAAGCATTCTCATCCGGATGTTCTGCATTAACAGGGGTAGAGGCTATTTCAAATGCTATTCCAAATTTTAAAGAACCAGCTGCTAAAAATGCGGCCAAAACATTAGTTATGATGGGAACAATTCTAGCAGTCTTATTTACTGGAATCACGGTTTTGGCATTTTGGTACGGTATTGCTCCGAAGCCTACTGAAACTGTTGTATCTCAAATTGCATCAGATGTATTCGGAAGAAATTATGTTTACTACTTTATACAAGGAACAACAGCACTTATTTTAGTATTAGCTGCTAATACGGGATTCTCTGCATTCCCATTATTAGCTTTCAACCTAGCATCAGATAAATACATGCCTCGCATGTTTTTAATGCGCGGTGATCGATTAGGATATTCAAATGGAATTATGACACTAGGAATTGCTTCCATTATTTTGATTATTGTGTTTCAAGGAAAGACAGAACAATTAATCCCGCTATACGCAGTTGGTGTATTCCTTCCTTTCACCTTGTCGCAAACAGGAATGATCGTAAAATGGTTACGCGAAAAACCAAAAGGATGGTTACCTAAATTACTAACAAATTTAGTAGGGGCGCTTATTTCACTATCTGTATTACTGATTTTCTTTATCACAAAGTTTACACAAGTATGGTCTGTCGTTATATTCCTGCCAATTATTGTGTACACCTGTCATCGTATTTATAAACATTACGATTCCGTTGGAGAACAACTACGTATCGATCCAAATGCAGTTTCTCACAAATTTGAAGGAAACATTGTCATCGTACCCGTTGCAGGAATCACAAAAGTAGTCGAACAATCCATTAATTATGCCGAGGCTATTGGTGATAATGTCATCGCCTTATATGTAGCCTTCGACAAAGAAAGTGAAATAAAAATGCAACAAAAATGGAAAGAATGGAAACCAGATGTTCGTCTTATTACAGTAGTTTCTTCTTACAGAAGCTTAATGAGACCTATAACAAAACTAGTAGCTATGATTCAAGAAAAAGCGCAGGAAAACCATCATTCAGTTACTGTTTTAATTCCACAGTTTATAACAAAAAAAGTTGGCATAACATCTTACACAACCAATCAAGTGTTTTATTAAGGGTATACCTTTTATATAAAAAGAATGTTATTGTTTCAACTGTTCCGTTTCGATTTAAGAAATAGCTAGTAAAATATTAAATTTTTCTATCCTTTTATAAAAACGAGAGCCCTAACTACAAATAAGTTAGGGCTCTCGTTTTTATAATTAGTTTTTAATACTTCTCCCCACTGTTCATATTTTGCATGCGGAGAAATTTTTGGACATGTATCTCTCGTCTCTTAGTTTTCACATCACATTGTTAATATGATTACGGACAAGTCTTTTTGTTATTGGCTCTGTTAAAGAATAATGTTGATAATTTAGCAAATAAAAAGAAACGAATCTCTTATTCAACTAACGCCCCATTAGCGAAACAAGAAACAATGTTTTATGATTGCTTATTCAATACAAACCAACCACTGTTTTGTTTCATTTTTGTTTTAAAAAATGACTTCCGTATTAGAAATCCACTTCAAGACGCGTTTGCGTCTAAGTGGGGGTAGTTCAATTTAGAGCCACGTATGAATCAGCATTGAACACACAAAAGCAAATGAAAGATAGTAATGCCAATTTTTATCTTTTCGTTTGTATCGTAGAAATCCCAATGTTCCTAATGCAAGAAATAAAATATACGAAATAACGCCTGATATAGAGACTGCATCTGTTTTCCATTCATAAAATACCATAATAATTACATGCATGGTAATCAACGCGAATGCAATAACTGCAATAGGAACATGAAATAACTTCACCCACTTCAAAATTTTTGAAATGAATGCTTTAATCTCTTTGCCTAATTTTATTTTTTTGAGTCTTAATAAAAAATAAAGAGGAAACATGGCAAATGCAGCAAAAATACCAATTCGACCTAAAGAAGCTTTATTTTTAGCATAAGATTTCAAAGGACTTTTCACGTGGTGCTCATATTGATGGTTTACATCTGTTGATATATTTATTGTTAATGAATCTCTGTGTTCAATTGTCCAAAATCCACATGCAAGAATAACGAAAGCTGCTATGATTGCAACATAAATTAATTTCCTCTCTTTTGGATTTTTAATCCACTGTTTTAGCATAAAAAAACTCCTAACTTAAAATGTTTATTAGATTTAACTTCTTACAATAGTCTCTTATTGTACAGTTATAATATTAAATTATTCTTAAAGCAAACTTAAAAAATCCCCATATTCATTTAACGATTTATCCGAAAGAATTCTCCTTCCTCGAGCGCGTGCAGGGCGATCGCCCAGCGGTAGGGACGCCGCGAATCTAAGCCTGGTGACATGGGGCGTTAGCCCTGTGGATGACCCAGGAATAAAAGAGAAAGGTATTTTATCTTTCGAAGCCCCACTTCAAGACGCATTAACATCTAAGTGGTGGGTAGTCACATAATAAACAAACAAATAAATAAAATTAAATTTTTTCCATGGAATAAAGTTTGATTAAAAAGAAGTTTATAACATTGATTTCATCATAAAAAAACCCCTCTACATTTTGAACAAGGATTGAACAAAATATAGAGGAATTATTTTTTAATACATGAACTTTTTATAAAAAAGAGCGATAATTTCGATAGGCAAATCATTAAGAATAACCCCGACTATATACTAAGTTTGTCTTTACAATCCTCACAAATAAATTTTCCCTCTAAATTTAAAAAGGCTTTAATTTCTGTAAATCCTTTTCCCTTGTTTTTAAACTAATAGGCGTACCGCCAACATTTTAACAAAAATATACGCTAAGCAAAATTCGACATGAGAAAACGTTGATTTTAATACTCTAAGCGATATCACCAGTAGGTATTTGAGACAAATGCACTGCAATGTAAAAGATGCTGAAAAGAGCTTAAATAGTGTCTCACATGCAACTTTTTGCATAAAAAAAGAGAAGGTTTTCACCTTCTACTTTGATTTGAACAATTTCTTCAACAGACTCCAAAAACTGACGGTAGTCTTATTGTATATTTTGTTGTAAGCAGCTTTCTTAGGATCTCGAATGAATCCAGTTCCTTTCGGCATTTTAAGACCAGCTCTTTGAACTACTTGACGTTTAACGCTTGTTCTAGCTGAAATACTTTTTTTGATACTCGGCTTTCTTACTCCAATTTTCATTAACATTCAACTACTGTTTATTTGATTTCTTATTGATGTAGTCTTCTTCTTCTTGATCAGTTGCAAGTCTAGTAGCTTTTCCAAGTTGTCCACCTTGCCATTCCCATATTTGGTTATGGACGGTAACGCAATTAGAAAAATCTTCAGACTTCCATTTGTTCAATACTTGAATATAAAAGTCGTAATGCTGAAGGTGATCTTTATTTTCCTCGACTAATTTTATTGCTGCTTCAATATTTTGATCGGTCATTGGAATGTATCCCCAACGTTCGTCAGCAATAACTTTTTGATGGGTCATTTCATGAAGACGACTTTCAATATCCGCTTCCGCTACATATTGAGTTTGAGATTCTTTATTTGGGGCCATTTGAAAGTCTTGAGATTGATTGGATGATTGAGCAACAGGTTTTTCTTCAACTTCCTCAGCTTTTTCTTCTTTAGGTTTAGCAGAAGCTTGTTCATTCTTTGCCTCCCAATGATTTACATATGAGATTAATCCAAAAGTAATAGCAGCAGAAAGAACAAGAGTTATAGAAGTCCATTTTAAGATTTTTCTAGCGTTTGCCATAGTTATAATTTCCTCCCGTATTATAGATTAGTTTTCTTTTATTACACTGTCCTTTAGTTGAATAAAAATAGCTTACCAATTTTCGTTAAACGTGTTATTCAAAACAATAAGTCCCCTTAATGTTTTAATATGACAATGGTTTTAAGCCACTTAATTTTAAATAGCTATTAAAATTGGTGCAAAATAACGTTTAAAGTGACAGGAAGAATAGAAACTAAGTTTTCTTAGAGCAAAAAATTCAAATTGTTTTATGTCGAAATCTGCTTAACGTATATTTTCGTTAAAATGTGGGTGGTATCCCATGCCTATCAAGTTAATATTCTGAAGTGTTCCCATCACTATCAAGTTAAGAAATATATTCTTCCCCAAAACGAAAAAAAATGAACTAAGTTCCTATGGACAACTATGAAAAGAGGAAATTTTCGTTTTGAGGACATTTCAAAATGTTAGCTTGATGGGGATGGGTATAAAATCATCTTAGGTTAATAGTAATGTGACGCTCCCCCTCTATAAACAAAGACGAAGCCTTCAAGCAGACTCCGTCTTTTCGGCGTACAATGAATTAAAACTGTTATTAGTAACTGACTAAAATTTAACTTTAATTTATAAACCTACGTATGCTTTTTTAACTTCGCAACACAGACTTCCATTTTCTGTAAAAATAAATTAATTGAAAGAGCAATATAACAACAGAAACAAAAGTAATAAGCAAAAAAGTAGTTAATTCTAGTTGTACAGAAGATAATATAAATATAGCTAAAGCAACTAAAGGGATTGAAAAAACGGAATTATAAAAACGTTTTTTATGTATTGAATTATACTTTCTAGTTTCACACGTATTATTAACCACTAATGAATCACCTCAATATTTTTAATTATGTGTAAATTTATTGTAAAGATGGAAAAGTAATGCATATAAATATATTATCATATAACCCTCTTACTAGTCTAAAACTTCTGACTATTTAAGTGTTGCAAGGATATTAATTTCTCTTTATTGATACCTAACGTTATTTTAAATGATATATTGGGTTCTGTTACAAAGATTCTCAAACGTCGTTAAACTTCAGAAAAAAAGTCATGAGGAGAATACTGCGTAGTAGGATATTTTAAAGGAAAACAATTCAAACAGGATATTATTTTGGTTATTATTAACTGAAAATTAAAACTCTACAAACAAGAAAGGTTGGTAATTTGCCAACCTTTCTTGTTTACTATCAATCAATTTAAAAAAAGAAAAATTTTCGTTTAGGGGCTACTTTAAAATCTTAACTTGATGGGCATGGGGTACCGCCAGCATTTTGGAAAAAACCACGCTAAGCAAAAAATACAATAAGCTGCCCATATGGACAGCTCATTTACATAATTATCGTTATTGGAAGTCAATCCCGTTCACTTAGTAAAATTTATCTATATTCTCTATAAATTCTTCAATAACATAATGTCTCATCTTTAATTTTCCTGTTTCTTTAAACTCATTTAATATCCTAATAACTTCTTCACGATTAGGCATACCAAAAATCTTTATTGGTTCCCCCTCATAGCCTAGTCCTACATCAGATTCTTCACTCAAAAACAGCATTGTGCCTAGAGCATTAATAACGATAACCATATGCCTCTTTTCAAGATGCATCCAAGTTTTAATATCCTCCCAAGTTGGCTTAGAATATGCAAATAGATAATCCCAACCTTCATATGGCAATTTAGCATGAATTATCATCCATTGAATTACTTCATTAGAGCGAAAATACTTTAAACAATCATTGATTTCATATGCAGCAAGATTAGAATTTTCCACATATCCTAATGCTAATGCAAGACCTTGCTCTTTAGGTAGACATCTCGAAGTTAGATAGGAGCGCATATCGGAAGGTATTTTACTAGGATTTTTCCAAAGAGATAAAACCCATTCCCGAACATCTTCTTTCAAAACCTCTCCAATGGCTAGACATAATAACCTTTGGTCTGCTATATGGCTCTTCTGTATTTTGCTAAGAAGTTTTTGAAAGAGAACTTCTTTATCAAAAGCGGATAAAGCTTTAAGTTCCTGTCTCCCTAACTTGCGAAAATGTAGGATATAAATAATAAGCTTGTCTAAGTCATTATAAAAATCTGTATCTTTAACAGTTTTAAATTCTACGAACCACTTTTTCCATTGTTTAGCCTTAGTACTTGATGAATCTAGCCCTCTTTTATTTAGAAAATACCTCATTTGCCAGATCTCAGAACCGACGAGATACAAATCAGTAATACTGTGTAAAAACATCATAAAAGTATCAGCTAATTGTGTTACTGTATCTTCCTCATGATCCCAATATACAACTGAGCAATCATCGGTATTTAAACTAATGTCTAATGCCCAGTAGTCACCATTAGGGGCATAATGGAAGATAAGCTTATCAGGAGTCCCTCCCTCATCTAATGTAAGAGTAAGCTCATGAAGATTCCATGCTATCTCACCTGAGAATATATCATTAAATTTTTTTGGTAACATGACGCCATCAGAAAATGACCATCCAACCTCTACACGTTTAGAAAATGTGAGGAGAGTGTCTCTAAAACTAGATGGCAAAGTAATTCCTAATTTCTTTTCAACTGCTATAACTTCTTCAATTGTAGCCGCTGATTGAACTAAAAAAAATGTTTCTCCTTCTGTTTCTTGTACCCTTTCTAAGGTATTCTTCCATGCCTTTAAAATCTGCTCGTACAATTCCTATACCTCCATCTTTATTTGTCAGATTGTTTAATTTGTATAGTTTACTTTACATAGTTCGCGTTATTGGAAGTTGCTTTTATAAGGAATGAACATAATCTTTTGCTTTCCTTATATTGTATTGTATTTTATTGTTTTGCTAATCTACAATTTCGTATAATGCTATGAGTCCCCATGGCCAAGAACATGATACTCAGTCCGATAAACGTAGTACTCGTCCCTATGTTGCCCTGTGAGATGTTCTGGATTGCATATAACATCATTGTCAACATACTGATAAACAGAGTAATAATAGTAAAAGGATGTATCTTTACCATCTTTTCCATCTCCATTTCATAATCTTATGTATACATATTATACCAATGAAGTTGTAGGTTAGATACAGATTTCCCCTGTATACTCTATACATGTGCGGTTAACATAACGTCTCATTATCGGGATTCAATGTATTTAGAAGACTATTAAAAGTCCTCCAGATTGTTTAACTGGAGGACTTTCGTGTTCACATAATTTTTGTTATTGGCAGTTACCCTTTTATATTAATATTGGCTAATTGTTGCTTTAAATCCCAATGTTTTGGTTTCTCCTTAGTATCTAGCCAAGGAGATCCTTCTTGAAGCCAATTCTCACGATATGCTTCAATAGTCCATACAATTTCTTCATCGTCATATCCTGGTTGAAAAGCACAACAAGGACATATTAGACTTACATCGGGGATTCCTTTTTCATTATAGAGTGGTCCTGGTAACTGATCGTAGCCACAAACTAAACAAACATATTTTTTCCTTATAAACTTTTTAAACAACATTCTAAACAGGATATTCCCCTCCTTATATATCATCTTATTTCGTCATAGCTTTCATAAGACCCTATTTTAAAAAGCAGTGAATATCTTATTCATGTTCAGTTAACATAACGTAACATTATTAGCAGTAGCCAAATCCTAGAAAGCCATTCATACCAATAGTTTGTCAGCCTTCCGTTCCTTCCGCTGTATGCAAGATTTCATACAGCCCTGTCACAACAGCATTTGGCAGTTCAAACCGTTCTCGTATCCTGCATGAAATCCTGTATATCCTTAGCGTATAAAATCCACGTTTTGTTGGCGAGACCTCAAAAAGAAGCGCGAAACGCACTTCTTTTCTTTGTAATCACTACACATCACATTTGAAATATGATAACAAAAAAATAGCTATTTGCTGAAAAAAAGCATAAACTCCCAAAATAAAAAATCTCCTGCTCAACCAGGAGATTTACTATCTTTCGTCATTAACATGTTCTATAATTCCTTCTGTACAAGCATCAAGGCTTTCAATTAAGGATTAATAGCCCAATAGCACGAAATATTTTCACTTATATTTTCCCTTCCTTTTTGTTATCTTTCTCTATGCCTCGACGATAATCTTGCCTGTAAACATCCCCATTCCACAATTAAACGGTATTGTTCCTGCTTTGTCTGGTGTAAATTCCACGACGTTGTCGCCTTCATCTAAGTTCTTTTGTATATTAAGGTCTTTAATAATCAATTCGGATAAACATCCACCTTTATAATCTTTTTGAAAGTGAAGCTTAACAGGTACCCCTACTTTTACCTTTACATTTTCGTTTTTATATCCAAGTTGTTCAACAGTTACAACAGATTCTTGATATCCTTGTTTTTGTTCTGCTTTCACAGGCTTAGATTCTGAAGTTGTATTAGCCGAAACTTCTGTATTTGTCGTGTTTGTAAATTTTTGAATATATTGGGAAATAGGCTGAAAAAACACGACTAGTCCAACAAGCAAAAGAGAAACCGCATACAAAATACTTTTTACCATAGGTTTCTTTTGAAATGATGTAGTATTTTCTTCCTTTGTTTTTGCTTCTTGGTGGATTAATTGGATTACAAGCATCATGACGATTACAAAGATAATATCCATAAATAAAGTTACCTGATATGGGTTTTGAGAGATAACCATAACTCCTAACATGGCACCCATCATGCCTCCCATAATTCCCGCTAACACGCCATCTAACGATGCCAGCAAGCTGAATGGACGTCCAATGCTGTATCCCATCATTATTCCTACTAATACCGCAATCATGACAGGCGTAGT
The DNA here is from genome assembly GCF_055814245.1 of Bacillus sp. EA-CB0995. Lineage (NCBI taxonomy): Bacteria > Bacillati > Bacillota > Bacilli > Caryophanales > Bacillaceae > Bacillus > Bacillus sp. EA-CB0995. The sequence continues at coordinate 3,104,497 of NZ_CP169269.1, forward strand.
TAATTTTCCATTCATAATGGTTCCCAATATGGTCCCAACTAATAAGCTGGACATCATGGCAACAGCCATTGCAGTCATCATGGCTGTCATATTCGATAACTGTTTTTTTACACGATGAGTTGTAATGGTGACATAACCTGTTAGCACTAACACAATGCCTAAGCTTATTACATATAACATATTTGTTCCCCTTTCATCTTAACCAAGTATTAACAATCTCACACAAATAGGAATTTATAATAGACAAGATGATTGCAACTGAATGAATGGGTTATACAGATAAGGACTGGTTAATGGATAACCAGCCCTTATTCTCTAATTTATTGGTGTCGTTTTAGCTAGTGTTTGTTTTACTTGCGATCTACATCATTTATTTTTGTTTTTGTATATCTTTCATCATTTTCATACAGTCTTTTACGCTCATACCTTGAGACAAGCAGTCTTTCATCATTTTCATACAGTCTTCTGCACTCATACTCATGGCCATGCAGTCTTTCATCATCTTCATGCAATCTTTCTCACTCATACCCATAGCCATACAGTCTTTCATCATTTTCATACAGTCTTCTGCACTCATACCCATGGCCATGCAGTCTTTCATCATCTTCATGCAATCCTTCGCACTCATACCCATAGCCATGCAGTCTTTCATCATTTTCATACAGTCTTCTGCGCTCATACCCATAGCCATGCAGTCTTTCATCATCTTCATGCAATCTTTCTCACTTATGCCCATAGCTTTCATCATCTTCATACAGTCTTCCATGCTCATTGTTTCCGATGCAGAAGTTGTTGTATTCACGGATTTCACTTCAGTTGGGCTAGCTGCAAACGCACTTCCCCCAAATGCCATTAATGCAACAACAAGCGATGAACCTACAATTATCTTTTTCATTGGTTTTTCTCCTCCATTGTCTTTTCATGAAGATGGCAAAACGACCATCTACTACACAATTGTAGTAGATGGTCGTTTTGCCGTCAATTATATACTACGTAATTGTAGTATTAAAAACGTTTAGAAAAGACAATTTGTCATAAAAATGACACACATCCTATTGGGAAAGCAATAAACAGAATATAAATGATAGACCTTATCCACTCTAACAAGGAAATAGGCGAACGTTTATAGGTTCCTGTTAGAAGAACTTCAATCCTGGTATTCGTATCTTGAAAAGAATGATTTTGAAAGTGTACGGTTGCAAATGAAGAAGGCGGTACATTTGTTATTAATTTGTATAATGCTGAAGCAACAGCTTTAACTCCTACCTTATGAATCGCAAAAGTATCTGCTTTTATTTCTTTTTCTATCATATAGCGTTCATACAACTTTTGGGAGATGGGTAAGAATGAAAATATACGCGCTAAGCTAAACCCTATTGATAATTTAAACGGATCTCTGTTTTTGCAATGATAATATTCATGTTCCAACACAGCCTCTAATTCATATGGCTGTAATAAGTCAATTAAGCTAGTGCTAACTAGAATTTGCGGATGAACGAATCCATACGTGAAAGCTAAAGGTTGAGTAAAATTTACAACCTGAACCTGTACAGAATATTTTTGTTGAAAAACCTCAACTACATTTGATTCGTAACAGTCTGTTTTATATAGATTTAATTTAGTAATAAATTTTTTCGTCTTTTTAGACAGAAATAAAAAATACATAATGGAGCATACCAAGAGAACGCCTAAAGTAATCAGGGTAAGTGTAAGTAATTGATAATGCTGGATGTTACAACATTCTAACATCCAATACGTACAATTCAGTATCGTGTGATAATGTAAAACAAGGCAAAATCCAATAAACAGGGTGATTATACCCATTAACCGTAAAACGTACAGCTTTGAAGCCTGAAATAATCGAGACATTATTTTTCATCCTGCTCTAATTTTTGGATTAGTTCTTTCAGTTTATTGAGTTGATCAGGGTTATGCCCAATAGCATCCACAAACTGTGTAATAGCAATATCTCCGTAGTTATGAAGGAGATGTTCCACTTGCTCAGAAGAATTTTGTTGAATGAGTTCGTTTGGACTGTAACATGGCTTATATACGTATCCTTTTCCTAACTTACTACGTGTGAGAATTCCTTTTTTATCTAATCGATTCATGATTGTCATAATAGTGGTATAAGCATATTTATTTTTCTCATTTAATTCTGTTAACACATTTTGGACAGTTACTTCTTTTCTAGACCAGATTACTTTCATTACTTCAATCTCCAGCGGTCCTAGAATTTCTAATAAGGCTTTATTTTCAGAGTTACCCATTTTACTCATCCTACTTTCGAAATACTTTATGTTATTCCATTTAAGTATAAAAGAAATGAAGAAATATGTGAATGTATACCAAATTTATGTGTAAATATAATGCCAATTATCTATAGTCAATCCTAGTCTCAAAAACCTCCGTTTTTGAGACTTTTTTATATTCCACTCATTTCCACCACACATAATAAAAAATCTCCTGCTCAACCAGGAGATTTACTATCTTTCTTCTTTATAAAATACACTTCTAAAGCTCGAAGAAACGCTTCTTCAACTTTTATTGTGCCGTATGATTCATTTCCAAGTTTGAGTGGGGATGCTTTTTTTGTCATGAGACATCACCTCATCCTCAATATATGAGCTTTATATGTGAGGACTACTCTTTTTTTATCATTTAAAAAATATCACCATATAAAACAAAAACAATGAGGACAAAATATTAATTCCTCATGGTATCACTAACTATTATTTTTTTAATTTTGGTACTTATGAAGTAAAAAAATATTTGCAATCCCTACACATCACATTTGTAATATAAAAATCTATACCCATTAAGCTAATAAATCTAATGACAACTTACAATTTGATAAGTAAATAATACAAATGCCTCTTTAGAGTTCCAACTATTTAATTCCTTTTGAATTAATTCTTGATGTTTTTTAGAAATATCAAGAATTGCATTTCCAATCGACTTTCTTGCATATTCATCAGGGTCATTCTTTAAGTTTGAAAATAAATTTGTAGTTACTTCAGGGGGCTTTAAATTAACTTCCTGTACTGGTGAATACACTTAATCCATATTTCCAGAAACGATAAGCAATGAAACATAGTATTATAGCAACGAATGGTGTGCACAAAGAAATCCATTTGTACCCCTTATCAAAGAAAAAGACAGCTGGATAAAAAGATGTAAAACTGTAAGGAATAATAAATGTTAAAATAAATGCTATAACTTTATTATAGATAGTAATTGGATAACGTGAAAAATCGCTTAAACTAAATACCGCTGATACAACAGGAATACTATCTGTCATCCAAAAGGAAAACGTAATAAAAAACAGATTTAATGCAACAAAAATAAACCCACTGGAAATAATCATGACAAGCAGCATTAATACATTTCCTACTGTCATAGCAATATCTAGATTACTAATGGAATAATAAAGGACTACTCCCCCTATTATAAGTTGACCAAATCCATCCTGTTGAACGCGCTCTGCTATAATTTGGAACAGTGGGTTAATAGGACGGATAAGCAAACGGTCTAAATTTCCTGTCCGAATGTATTGCCATCCGATTGTCCACAAGTTATCAAAGAAAATATGATGAATTGCCCTTCCTGCAAAGGCAATGCCATAGATTAAAAGGATTTGATAGAAATTCCACCCCTTTAAAGTTTCAATATGATCAAATACCACTTTTATGAAAAAAATAGATGCAAATTGTTGAATGAAAACAGACGAAATCCCTATAAGAAAGTCTACTTTATACTCCATCATAACTTTTAAATGCTGTTTAAAATAAACAGTGTACAAGAATACGTACCGTTTAAGAGTGTGCAACACGGCACTCACCCCCCAAATATTGTAATTTTCCGAATTGCGAGAGCCCATAAGAATCGGGCAAGAACTGCAATGAGAATGAACCATATAAATTGTGTCGCAATGGCTATGTAAGCCGCAGAGCCTGAAATAGCACCTGTATAAATAGAAACAGGTATATAGACCATAGACTGAAATGGTAAAAATATACTAATCTCTTGAAACCAGTGTGGATAAAGCGATAATGGGACGAGTGCACCAGAACAGAACTGAATAATAGAGTCTCGCAGAAGGCGCAGCCCCCATACGTTAACGGTCCAGAATGCTAATATACCAATAATAAGGTCTAATTGTGTCCCGATTAAAACACCTAATATTACACTGATGATAAATAATCCAAAAGACTCTAATGATTGTGGTAGTTCTATCCCTATAAACCAAATGGAAAACAGTAACATAGGAAACGTTGTCCGAACAGAATTAGAAATTTTTTGTCCTATATCCATAGCTACCAGTTTGTCTAACAAATGGTACGGCTTCATAAGTTCCAGTGCTATGTCACCTTGTTTAATCATTCTAGCTAAATTGTCCCCAACGCCTGATACATATTGTTCCAATAATAAAGCAATCACCATATAAGTTAGCATATTAGTTAGTGAAAGTGCTCCAACAGTCTGTTTATTCTCGTAAACAGCAGTCCAAAAATAATACAACGTACATAATTTAACAATAATCGCAAATGTACCTGCCCAATACCATGCTGCATAAGAAGTATCTAGCTTTATCTGCACTTTAAGCATTTCCCAATATTTCCTCAAGGGATTCCTCACCTCCATGCTGATAAAGATCTTTAATAATCGTCTCTAATTTAGGATTTGAAATCGTCAAGTCTGATATTTTATTGTGTCTTGCGAGTTCTGAAAGCACAAATTCAGATGAAACAGTCTTTGTATGAAAACTTAGCTCTACGTGAGATGAATTTTCTGCTTCACTCTTATGTATCACGATATCATTTTGTAATGATACAGGAATTTCAAACATTGTGTGCTCTTCTAATTCTAAATATAGGATGCGGTTATAAGAAAAACGATCTTTAAGATCCTGTAAGTCCCCATCATACATAATAGACCCTTTATCAATAATAATAATCCGCTGGCAAAGCTCTTCTATATCCTGCATATCATGTGTAGTTAATACAACTGTTGCGTCCAGTTTCTTATTCATTTCCTTAATAAAACTACGTATTTTCACCTTTACATCAATATCTAGACCAATTGTAGGTTCATCTAGGAACACAACAGAAGGTTGATGAAGAAAGGCAGCAGCCAACTCACAACGCATTTTTTGTCCGAGTGATAACTGTCGAACAGGTAATGGCATTAAAGTCCCTAGATCCAATACATCCTCAAATAAATGCAACATTTCCTGATATTTTGTTTCTGGAATCCCATAAACATGTTTTAATAGTTCAAAAGACTCTCGCACCGGTATATCCCAAGCAAGTTGTGTACGTTGGCCAAAAACAGCTCCAATATTTTTAGCATTTTCCTGTCGGTTTTTGTATGGAATAATTCCATTCACCTTAATTTCGCCAGTATCTGGAGTTAAGATTCCACACAACATCTTAATAGTAGTTGACTTTCCAGCACCATTGAATCCGATATATCCGACCATTTCTCCTTTTTCAACAGAAAAAGAAATTGGTTTTACCGCTTGCTTATCATAATATTTACGTTTTATTAAAGCCTTTATTGCACCTATTAAACCTGGCTTCCTCTCTAAAATCTTATAACTCTTAGTAACATTCTTTACTTCAATCATTTACAATTCCCCTACTTCCCCTTTTACAAAAATTCGCCGTTATACAGTTAAAGTATTGTAGCAATCAGATAAATTTCTTCATCCCATTACACCTGCCCCCTATAAAATAAGGATTGATTGTAGATTATAAGCTAACATCCTCTTTTTACGAAAACGTTTGCATAAATGGAAACTAGTATAATTTTACAGGAGCATTTAAATATTATCAACAAATTTAAGCAAGGCATTCATTACCCAGCGAGCTAATGATGATGAAGTTGGCAGGGTAACTTGGGAATGTGCTAGGGATAAAATAGAATTTGAAGAAGATCTAGAAACAGTACTTGTGTGAGAAATCAAAGAGGAGTTGGGGTTAAAAGTTTCAATTGAAAAGATTTTATATGCAACCATTTGCAAAAACAGCCCAACGAGACAAGTAATTATTCTTACATACTTATGTAGAAACAAAATGAAAAGTATAGTTCTCTAAAAGGAACATACCGATTACCAATAGTCAACAAAAGATCCATTACGATTACTACTGACTCCAGAAATCATCAATGATTTTGAGAGAAATAATGTAGCATATAGTTTTGATCCATACCTAAAAAGCCCTCCAAGTTAGTCAGGAAGCTATTAGTCTTGCAATCTTATAAAATACACTTCCAAAGTTTGTAGGAATACTTCCTCAATTTTTAGTGTTCCGTTTGTTTCATTTCCAAGTTTAAATGGAGAGGCTTTTTCAGTCATGGTTTATCACCTCATCTCTACTATATACAAAAAATATTACGGACTACTCTCCTTTCACATAATCAGTGTTATCGGAAGTAGATATCAATTCTCCCATATTTTGTCGCTAATCATTTAGTACATATCACCTTTTATTTCAGGAAATAGTAAATGAGATAAAATCCTGTACTTTGGAGGTTGAAGTATGCGAAAGATAACAGTTATTCTTTTTTGTATGGTGTGTTTTATATTCAGTAGCAATATATTAGCGAAAGCTTCCTCGTTTAGTAATCTTCCTATATCAAAGTCCTCTGAACGCTGGCATTTGAAAATTGATAAAGCTGACGATGACCCAAGGCTTTCAAAACCAAAACCAGGCGTAGTTAATACATATAGTCTAGATGTGAAGAATCTAGGAAAAGATGTTTATAATTTAGATGTAGATATATACAGTAACTTTAACGATTCCAAGACTTTGCGGGCAAACATGGACGCACCAGAAACTGAGAGAACAGTTCCCAATAATGAGTGCCATTTTTCTAACTTTCCTGTGTCAGTAAAGGCAAAGGGTATTACAGTTATCATTACATGGCAAGAGGATCTACCTAAGACATCCTCAAATGGTGAAACGATAAAAGCGAGAAAATATAAAGAAATATTTGTGTTCGATCAAAAATAAATGACAAAAAGAGGTGCAATTTGCACCTCTTTTCTTTGCAATCACTATAATTGACAATATGTACAACGCTGTTATAATGGTACATCGGTATATAAATAACAAATTATGATTTTGAGCAAAAAGGATGTGGAATTATGAAACAACATAACGAACAAGCAAGTGGAAAAGATCAAAAAATTAAAGTTGAGCGTGTACAAACTGGCATGAGAATGGAAAAAAGAATGGTAAAAGTTTTAAAAGCAATGGCAGAGTATCACGATATTTCACTAGGCGTTCTTCTTGAAAGAATTGTTCTTCATGCTTTTGAAAACAAACCCATGTTTAGCCAAGAGAGCCTTGAAAAGGTTAAAGCTATAAAAGAAGTTTACGACATGGATTATGGTTTAGAAATGAGTCGTCAGTGGAATGATTCGGAAAACTAGAATGATTATTTTTAAGTACAGTATCATCTTAAGTTTTTGTAATCTATCCGTGAAGTAGAGAAGTTAAATAAAATTCCCTGGAGTGAAATTAAATGAAATTTAGTACATTAACGATATTTGACCATTACCCAAATCAATCATCCCGAACACCCAGACAATTCTACAACGAGGTATTGGACCAAGCCGTTCGAGCTGAAGAAATGAATTTTGATGGTGTATGGTTTACAGAGCATCATTTCTCAGATTTTGGCATCAACCCCTCTCCAGCAGTTATGCTCGCTGCGGTATCTCAAAGAACGAATAGAATCCGTCTTGGCGTGGGTGTTTCGGTACTTCCATTACATAATCCTTTACGAATTGCTGAAGATTATGCGGTTGTCGATCTTTTATCAAACGGGAGATTAGATTTGGGATTAGGTAGTGGATATAATCAGAAAGAATTTGATGGTTATAATATTTCATTAGAGGATAAAGCTCAGCGATTTAACGAGTCTCTAGAAGTGTTACAGAAAGCATGGTCAGGTAAGCCTTTTTCTCATCAAGGGGACTTTTTTCAATATAAAGAAATCAAGCTTAGTGTCCAGCCAATTCAAGCTCCGTTTCCCCCTCACTGGATTGCAACCTCTAGTGAAAATGGTGCTACTCATGTCGCCAGTATGGGAAGCAATTTCATGGGGCTTGGATTTAGCAAATCACGAGATGAATTAGCAAAGCTTATTGATACATACAAAAATGTGTATCAAAAATCAGGACATGGTAATCCAGATCAATTAGAAATCCCCGTTGCCTTCCATGTTCATGTTGGTGAAACATCTGCAGAAGCTGAATCAAATGCAAAAGGTCCTTATCAATTATTTATGAATACCCCGCATGGGAAAAATATCTCATATGAGGTTCTTAAAGAGAATTTTAATCCAGTAATCGGGAGTCCTGATGAAGTTATTAAACAAATTCAGTCTTACCGTGAAATAGGTGTTACAAACTTTATGGCAGTAATGAATTTTGGTAGCTTAGAACATCATAAAGTGCTTTCATCCTTAGACTTATTTGGTAAGTATGTAATTCCTGCTTGTAAGTGAACATTTGATAAAACACATCGCACTTCAAAAGAAATGGTTTTATTTACTACCATTTGTTCTGAAGAGTTTAAGAATGGACAAAAAATAAACTCTTAAAATTTCCCGTTAGTCATCCATGCTTCCAGGTGTGACATGAATGACTAACGGGAATCAATAGTTCAATAAATGAAAAAAGCCAATCCTTCCTTTTCGTACAGGAAATTGGCTTTTTCTATATAAAAAATCGCTTAGCGTACAAAATGCGCGCTTTGTCGACTGTACCCTTTCAATAGTTTTAACCTTCTTTTTTATATTAAATCCCCTTTTCTTTGCAATCACTACACATCACATTACAGATTTCTTATTAAGAATGTATTAAAGAAAATCTGTTGAAATTCAACTTCTTTGATAAAATGTATTTAAATGAATCACATACAAAGGTTGGTTAAAAATGAAGAAAAATAATTTTTTAGTGATTGATGGTACTGTTCAAATTCACGGGAACAGAATCAATGAATACGTTGATTTCATTAATACACATAACTTCAAAAGCGTTTATATTAACAGCCTTAGATATGAACCGACACACATTAATTTTCTCAAGGACTGTCCTCAAATAGAGAAATTATCCATTGGAAGCTCATATATTACGGATTTTTCAGAACTATACAGATTAAAAAACTTAAAATCTTTATCACTAGATGAACTAGCAGTACCTATTAATTTAGCGGAACTGGAGAGTTTTACAAATTTAGAAACCCTCTATATCCAATGGAACAAAAATATTACAGGATTCGAATGCTGTCCTAATCTAAGAGAGCTTTTAATTTGGAAATACAAACCAAAACAAAAAAATCTTGAAAAGCTGGCCTCACTAACGAACCTTGAAGAATTAACGATAACGCAAGGAAATATTGATTCACTAAAAGGATGCGGTGCATTTCCTAAACTAACTAAGTTAGAAATCAATTATTTAAGGAATATAGAGTATATTGATGAAATTGAAAAAAATTCATCAACCTTGAAGTGGCTTGAGTTTAGCAATTGCAGCAAGATAAAAAATCACAGCTATGTTTCTTGTTTAAAAGAGTTAGAAACTCTTATCTTCGCTAGTTGCGGAGACATACAAAATTTGCAATTTGTTAAAGAACTTCTAAAATTAAAGCACTTGAGTTTCGTTGACTCAAATATTGTAGATGGAAATATAGAACCTTGTAACGGTATTCATTTTGTGGGTTTCAATAACAAAAGACACTATAGTCATAAGTTTGAAGAACTAAATCCAGAATTCGCCAATAATCTTCCCTCTTTATAAATTAACACAAGAAAAATCCCTACTTTTAATGAAAAAGAAGGGATTTTTCTTGTGTTAATGGACTTAGAGATCTGAGTAATTAATAGGTCCTCTTCAAGAAAAGCGCTCATTTATTGAGTAAGAAAATTATCAATTTTAAAAAAATAATTGATTATATTTTTATATCATAATAGCATTTGAAATGTAGTAACTATTAATGGAGAAAGGAAACAGATACTATGAATATTAAAGTCGAAACTCTTCCAAAATATCGCATTGCATATGTGCGACAAGTTGGTCCGTATGGTCCTGCTAACATTCAAGCAATGGAAAAGTTAAAGAAATGGGCTGAGGAGAAAAACCTTGTTAAATCGGCAATAATACTTGGAATTCCACAAGATAACCCTGAAACAACACTTCCTGAAAACTGTAGATATGATGCTTGTATTGTGATTTCAAAGGATTATCAAATTGATGATTCAATCTGCGAAAGTGAACTTTCTGGTGGAAAGTATGTTATTTGCAAAGTCAAACATACAACGGAAGATATTCAAAAAGCATGGGCTGAAATTTTTCCAGCTTTACACAACAGTGGATATCAAATTGACAACAAACCGATTTTAGAAAGATACACGAGTGATATGATTAACAACGATTATTGCGAAATATGTGTACCTGTAAAATCGTTATAGTTTGATTAGTACATTTTTACCTATTTGAGACTTTATTGTAGCTTTGAAACAAAGTCGTACCGTTTTTAAGAAAGTTATACCGTTTGCAAAAAAGATGAATCGTTTTATCCCATTGACCAATAAATTCATACCGGTTTAGTTTTTATAAAATCTAAACTTAAAACTGCTGAAAAAGAATCCATTTTGATTAATCTTTTTTCAAAGTGGATTCTTTTTACTTATCTTAAAATGCTGGTTTATCCCGCATTAACGGGCAGTAAGACCCCCACCTCAAGATTTAAAGAAAGCGAAGAAGATAGGTGGGGGTCTTACTGCCCGTAAAGTTCGATTGGTTCAACTAACCATCAGTGGGGGATGAAAAAACCCCCACTGATGGAAGTTTCACTTTATAAGGTGTTTTTGATCAAACGCTATTTAAAATTTACAGCTACAAAAGAACCTGGGATTGAGGTGCTTCAAGACTTATTAATCTAAATCTAAACTTCTTTAGTTATATCATACTTTAACAATTGTCGTTGGTCATAAAACTTCTCATAAATAATACCCATTAAATAGAAAAATAATAGACCAAAACAAATGTGAATGAGTGTAAATTTAGCTCCAAATGAAGCAAATTCATACACCATCACCGGTAATTTTGCAGTTGTCCAAACTCCTAGAAAAAATACAATGTATCGTATGCTCGCTCCTTTTTTAATAAAAGTGCTGCGATTGGAAAGGCTACGTAGAGGGGACCTGCTGCAATTCCTCCTAATAATAGGGAGAACAAGATGCCATAGATACCAGATTTTTTCCCCATATATTTAATTAATGTTTCTTTCTTCATCCACTGGTCAAGCAACCCTACGAATATTAAGACAGGAGGAAGTAGAAACAGCATATCTAAAATACTTTTTCCTGTTAATTGAAATGCGTTCCATCCCAACGATTGGTTTATAAAAGTCAATATAATGAGTCCCAATAGTAAAATGAAAAAGAAACGATATCTTCTTAATTCATTCATACCATCACCACCCAAATAATATACGAGAATATGAGAGACATTAACAATGCAGATGCATTACGAGAATAAGCAAAACTTCGCCCAAATATCTTTTGTTCCATCGGTAAAGTTGTGATTCCTACTGACATTAATGTAGACATTAATGCCGCAACTTGAGGGAGGCCCGCACCATTTTGGACTAATGTATTTCCAAGAGGAAACACAACAAAGCTTGGAATGAGTGCAACAGAGCCAATTATTGCTGAATAAACAATACCGATGAATCCAGATTTTTCCCCAATGATGGAAGAAATGAAGGAAGGCGTTAATATAGATAGTGATAGTCCAACGAAAAGCATAATCGATAGCATGGAAGGTATAAGATTACGAAACATTTTCCATGACTTTAATAGAGCATCTTTTGTTTTATTCCGATCCTTTATAAAAGAAATACTGGTAAGAATAATGGCTATAGCGTAAAGGATAGCACCATTAATCATGATTAGACTCCTTCCATTCTTTATATTTGTTTAAGAAAAATGATAAATTCTTAATTTTTTCTTCAATATCTATTTGAAAATCTTCTAATTGTCTTTTTCCAGCTGTAGTAATTTTGTACATCTTTATCGGCTTATCTTGATCAGATGTGTCCAAATAAGACTCAACAGCACCTTCTTTTTCTAATTTTTTTAGTGTGCGATATATGATGGCACTATCAATTGGATTGATGGGAAGCTCTTCTTCACATTTCTGCAGAAGTTTTCCTCCATAGCTATCTCCCTCTGTTAAAAACAGCAAAAGAAATGCACCTGTATGTCTCCCTGTATGTTTCATGAAATATATAACCTCCTAATTTAAATGCAAAAAATTTTTTCGTTAACATAACATTAAAATTAACACTGTTAATAACATTATACTGTCATTAACAGTAATATGTTACTAACAGTATAAATTTAATATAATGTCATGTCAATTCTAAAATATTCAACATGTTTTTTTATCTTTGTGATAACATGAATTCGATTGCAAATATTACCGAAGAATTGACAAAGTCAACAAAAATCGCGATTAAACATATGACCAAAACAATTGTTTCATACGTAAAGACAAAAACCTAAGTGGGCTAACCAAAAGGTAGGCGCATGAAGAAATGATCTATTCATAGAAACATAAGATAAGAGGCAAATTTAAAAAGGTGCCATCACTATGGCACCTTTCTATCTTTCTTATATAATCTGTAATGGACCTGTAACTGTAGAAAAATTCGTATCGGAATGTTGTTCTAGAAGATTATATGCTTCACGCAACAATGTATCTTTCTTGCTGTATAGACTTGGACATATAGACATATTTCTTTTATCACAACAAGGGCACCACAACCCCTCAAATGATACATTGCTGGCTTTGATCGTATGTTCATTCGGATTTATTTCACAGAAAAGAAGTACAGTTCCTCCCTTTTCTATATCTAAATAGAGAATCACCCTATTTTTTTCAAATCGGATTTCACCGTTTTGATCCTTATTGAATGTAACATTCTTAATCTTCACTATTACTCACTCCTAGACATTTATAAAGTATATGATATACTTTACATTTTTAATCACATATTCATTATATAATTAATCTATTACGTTATAAATTAAATGAACTTCCTACTGTAAATTATATAAACTAAAGAGTGTCTCTACCTCATTTCCGTCTGCTAAATCGATCCTCAATAATAAGAATTAAACTACATAGCAATTTATTTTATCATCTACCCCCAATAGACAAACAGACGACCATAGAATTGGTCGTCTGTTTTGTTTATAAATGTGCTATTGTTGTGACAACACATATTGAGCGTCTCGCAGCAAATAGGTTGCAGCTTCACTTGAAATGCGTTTCCCGTTTTGTGCCTTCACTTCATTCACAAAGCTGTTCAAATCGTTGTTTGCCAATTTGTCCTGCAGGCTACTAGCAATTCCGGCATTGTCAATCCATTTCGTATCGGCAAAGCGTGTCACCAACGCCTTTAAGGAATCGATGCTGGCCACTGTCTGAAAATGAACAGTTTTACTCCCCTGATTACCGGCTAGGTCACTAGAGGATATAACAAGGGTATGCTGACCAAGCGGCAAGGTATACAGCGGAGTCGTCGTTCCGATTTTGTAAGAATGCGCATCGAGAGTCACCGTCGTATTGCTGTTGTCGACACCCGAAAAGTTGTCGGTCAATGCAAACTGAGGCGTCAATTCCTCAGAATCTTTATAAATGCTTCCATCCCCTGGTACGGATACCGCGATTGCCGGTGTCGTCTTATCGATACCAATGACAAAATGTTTCACCGCTTCCACGTTGCCGGCGTTATCTATGGCACGATACTCAACGCTATGCATACCTTCAGCAGTCAGCGTCAATTCGGTCTTGTTTGTCCAATCGCCGCCGTCTACTCTTGTCTCGATGCGATTTACACCCGTTCCAGTTGGATCATCCTCTGCAGTGAACTTCACATTCACATCCTTTACATTCCAAGCGCCTTCACCGGTAATCCCATCTGTCGTTACCGTTGTAACAGGCGGTTGAACATCGGCGCTTCGACCATAAACTTCAAATTCATAAATATTTGCAGTTCCCGTTTCATTAGCATTTTGCGGCGTAGTAATATAAAGCCTTACATACCTTACGTTGGTTTTTGGTATATACCTGTCCGTTACATTTGAAACGTTTCCTGTAACAGAATCCAGGTCAGTCCAAGTAGTCCCATCCAGACTTCCTTGAAGCTTATAATTTTTAGTATTTAGAGATAAAGTATCGCCGCCTTCTCCTGCATGCTTTACTACCCATCTGGATATGTCATAATTTTGTCCAAGATCAACCATTAACCATTTGTCCCCAGTAGTATTTGAAGACCACTTACTGCCACTTGAAGCTGATCCATCTACTGCCTTAGACGCTTCGAACCCTACCAAACTTCCGTTGGATGTAACCGTCTTGTTCAGAGCCAGATTTACTGGAGCAGGATCGTAGCCTAAAGTGGTAACTTTTAATGGAATGCTAGACTCTGAAACATTTCCTGCTTCATCCTTAGCCTTTACAGTAAATTGATATGTCGTATTTGGAGTCAATCCTGTTACTTTATAGTTCGTACGCCCTGTTGTTGACCCAATCAAAGTATCTCCATTATAAATATCGTAACCTGTAACACCTACATTACCCTTAAAATTATCAGTAGCTATATCCCATGACAGATTTACCATCTTGTCTGTTACTACTTTCGTTGTGACATTAGTTGGTGCGATAGGCGCTTGCTTATCCGCCGCAAGTGCATCGGCTGTATAATTATTGATGGTCCAATTAGTTATCGTACTCTTTTTGTTGAAGTCTCTTCCATTTATCACAACCCTGTCGGCATAAACATCTACAATCAAGCCTTGACCTGAATCCTTAACAGCTCCATCTCTTACCATTGAAAAGTACTGTTTGTTATAAAAAGTACTCGGTAACGTGAGAGGATAATGAATATGTCCCGTTATAAAAACGCTTTGAGGATATTTCCCAATAATGTCCTCTAATTTTTGATCCTGTACCTCATCACTTTGATAAGGATCCCAAGGATATTCCTGATATACAGTATTATCTAGTGGCTGATGAAGGAATAAAAAGATCGGTTTATCTTTGCTTGCACCCTCTGCCAACTTATCATTTAACCACTGAAGTTGAGTATCTGAAAGATATGCACTGTCCTTATCATCAGTCTCTGTTGCCAAATAGATGAAGTGGTATCCGTTTATCCACTTATCATAATAAGTATCTGGCATACCTGTATGTGTCAAAAATCTGCTTTTAGCAGTATCATATCCTCCCGACAACCACCTTACATCATGGTTCCCTAAAACATAATTGCAATTAAGTTGAGGATATTTATTCATTGTGTTCATAAGTAAATTATATTGTGCATCTGTTCCGTAGTCGGTAAGATCTCCAGCAACGCTAACATTTTGCACATTATTACTACCTGCGTCCTGCAATGCATTGTTAAGTGAGACATTAGCGAAATCACCTGGTACATTTGCATGTGTATCAGAAATGGACATAAAACTGAATTTATAGCTAGTATCCTTCTCAGGTGTTGTTGAAGCAAGAACCGTAACATTGATGCTTGTTGACAATGCTACATTATTCGGATTTGCAACCTCTGCTGGCGGATCTACTGTTCCCGTTACCGTGAAATTCTGCTCGGTCTTTACAGCCGGATCGTAACCTGAAGCAGCTATATTCCATGTCACAGGTGCGTCGACATTTCCGCCATCGGTCACAAGTGCTACTTTACTTGGCAATCCAAGGGCTACCGCTGTAGGCGCTGTTCCGTTTATCACTCCTGTAACCGCTGCAGGTGCTGTGATGCTTGTTAGATTCTTTGGCTTTATTTCTACTGTATAAGTTGCTGTCTTACCGCGTACTTTGACGGTCAGTGTCTGGCTGGCCGCTGCAGTTGAACTGTTGAACCCGCTTACATCGGAAGGTCTAACTTCCTCCACCCTTGTCGAACCATCTATGTATGTGCCGGTGACTACCATACCTGTAATATCAAGGCTCTCTCCGATACGGTAAACAGTCTTTGCTGGTGGTTTTGTAATGTCAATACTGTTCAACGTTTTTGAAAACTGAAACCAGTTAAGATTGGCTACATATGTTTTTCCCGCCGCTACCTTCAATACAAGGTATACATCATGAGTTCCGGTAACATTGGCAATATCGGTAGATTGAGTCTGGTAGACATTCCAGTTGTCTGGTGCTGTAGTAGCGACAGTAAGCGTTCCCGCTAAAGGACCTGTCGGACTGTCAAGCCTGATTTCAATATTACCGCCTGCATTTGATCCCTTTACTGAAAGTCTTGCACTAAATTTCGTAGCACCATTAGTACCGCTACCAAAATCAATATTTTTATATACTAAATACTGATTGTCATTCGTACCTCCCACACTTTGTCCACCATCTGGACATGATTCAACTTTAAGGTAGGAACCCGACTTGGAACTAAAGTTTTCTGCTTCTGTCAGACTATATGCATCGCTTGCGGCATGCACCGGCGTATAGCCAACAATACTGCTTAGTAGGAATGCAACTATCATGATAAGTGAAAAGAATGACTTGTTAAACTTCCTTAAGGTAACCATAAACATCTCCTTTAATTTTTTTATTCCTATCGATGGCACTTCTATCGTATCAACGGATTGTAAAATTCAAATCCGCGAACTGTAAACGTTTCGTAAAATATGGATTGCTTCCTTTTATCTGCACTTTTTGGGACTCTTTTCATCACTTCTGTTATATCGTCTTGTTTTCGGTAAAGTGTTACACACTGACCGACCTGCTTCCTGTCAGTTTGAAGAAAATCAATAGATATATAATGGGTGTAACAGTAAGTATGCTTGATTTCGCTGCCGATGTTCCTTAAACCAGCTTAGAATCTGATCATGATAGAGATCTAACTATTTCAGGTTGCAAAAAAGAAAAATGTTTTCCGCTTTTGTTTTAATATCGTATGAATTAAAATTTGATGAAACCACGTTTTAAACGAAGCTATCTCTTCATTTTTTAATAATAAAAAAACAGACCAAAATATTGCTATTTGGTCTGTCATTCAACTTTTTAATTCTCACTTTTTTCTTCCAAATGAGAATCCGTTAGGTGCAATTCACACCTCTTTTCTTTGCAAATCCTACACATTACAGGTTTTTTAATAAAAAAATAATCAGAATATATAGAATATTCTGATTATTTTTTATCAATTTCTCTAGAAATTAACCCTCCCCTCCAACAGTCAGAATTATGGTAATATTTAGTTAAAAGGGAGGCGTATCTACTATGAGTACAGAAGTCATAACAAAAGAACTACTTACACGTTTACTCAATAATTGGTATCAATCGATATTGAAACAACAATTTGTTGAATCGAAACAATTAAAAGAAGATATTGATTATAAAATCAACAATGCAGAACAAGATCATGAATTATTATTATATTATTCTTTGCTAAATTTTAGATACAAAGTTTTAACAGACTGGATAGAGATTAAAGAAGACAGTTTTGATCAGGTAGAGTCTTTTAAAATTCCAAGTGAAGGATTTCTGGCATATTATTATCATTTTTTCAAAGCGTTTCATTTTACACTCATTACAAAATATAAAGAAGCAAAAGAACAATACGAAGAGGCTGAAAAACTTTTAAAATATGTTCAGAATCCATTTGAACAAGCTGAGTTTAATTATCGATTGGGTTATTTCTATTATCAATCGTATCAGCCAATACTAGGAATTGATTACATAAAAAAAGCAAAAGAAGAATTTGCAAAACATGAAGATTATCAAATTAATGCAGCTCTATGTGAAAATATGTTTGCTTTATGTTGTATCGACTTAAAGCAATTTGAACAAGCAGAAGAAAGCTTCAATACTGCTTTAGATGTTTTCAAAAAATTAAATAGTGAAAAAGCTGTTTTAATGGTTCGAAGTAACTTAGGATGGCTATACGGAAGTCAAAATCTTTCAGAATTAGCAATTCGTCATATTTCTGAAGTTGTTGAAAAATCACCTAGACATTATAAAGCTATTTTTACTATGGCTGAGGAAAATTACAAATTAGGTAGAATTGAGCTTGCAAATGAATTCATTAAATCTGGATTAAATCTCTGCAATGAACTAAAAAACAAAGAATTCCAACATCGTTTTATAATTTTACAAGAATTAAATAGACATTCTCACACTGCAGAATTAGAAAAGGCAGTTTTGGAAGGTATTTCGTATTTTGAAAGCGAAGGTTTATGGGAGTGCGTAAAAGAATATACTGAAAAATTAGCATTGAAATTCTATGAAGAAGAAAATAATTCAAAAGCAAGTCAGTATTTTTATATGAGTATCATGGCGAGCAAAAAATACCGTGAAAAAGGAGCATTAAAATAATGAAAAAAATTGGTTTATTAATAACGGGACTAGCAATTACGAGTGCTTTAACTATTAGTTTAAATACTTTTACCAAATCCAATAGCCAAGCTTTGAATCGTGGAGATGGTGGCGGTGCACCTGCATTTTCTCTGGGGGATTATAGTGATATAATTAAACAAGATGGACATACTGATTTACCTGTGCCTGAATTAAATAGAGGTGACGGCGGTGGTATAATCATTTCTGAATCAGAACATGGGGTTGAATGGTAATCAAAAAAGATTTCCTTTCTATTTGATGACAAATAATGAATTCTACACTATTCATACAAAGGATACATTAAACAGGATGATATTCAAAATTTACTAAAAAAGAATTTTGATATCATCCTATTTTCATTCATATTAATTTTTAAGTGAATCATAAAAATTAATTCCATTTCGCCATTATTAAAAGTAACTATTGCTTGATTAATTTGTAATCCCTTAAAATAATACAATTTCTTATCTTTTTAATGAAAGAAAGCAGACCCTTTTCTAAAAAGGTCTGCTTTTTTCATTAAGTTTCGTATTTTCTTCTCCCTGAATATACAGGTATGAAATCCGTTATTGCTTAAGTCCATCTAAAGAAGTTGTAACAGACATATCAACCGTTCCTACTCCATTTACATTCGCACTGTCTGTATATTGCCAAGAATTCCAGCCTTTCCAATCACTTAATGTAGTTGGAAGGGTAGAGCCATACTTTGCAACCCAAATAGGTACATCGCCGAGTCCAGTTATGTTAAAACCATTTACATACCAGCGGCCCGTATAGATCATAACGCGTTTTCCTGTTGTCTGCTGTACGTAATTAATAAAGGTACGTGCCCAGTTTGACACATAAGATCCTGTTATCGTATTTGTCGGACTAGATGGTGATTCAAGATCAAGTACAGGCATTAAATCGGTATGATATTGATTCAATACATCAACAAAATGTTTCGCTTCCACTATCGGGTCATTTTGTTCTGGATGAGCGAAGTGATATGCTCCAACTAAAAGGCCTGCTGCAGATGCATTTTGCACGTATTGTGCATAGGTTGGATCTGTATATGAAGTACCTTCGGTTGCCTTCATATAAGAAGCACTAATACCAGACTGCTTCACTTGATTCCAGTCTATACTTCCTTCCCAGTGTGAAACGTCAATAAATGTATAGGCAGGTTTCAGTGTTGTCGTTACTTTACTAAAGCCAGTACCTTGCATATACTCCACTTCAATCCAGTGAACATCACTTAATCCATTTGTTGCATTTTGGTTATCATGAATATCAATTTTTAACGCTTGTTCATTGTAAGTATTATACCCCCATGTATCTGCAACTTTTTGCCCATCTACATATACACGAACTCCATCATCTGCTCCCGTGTATAAAAGATACTGACCAGCTTTCAAGTGCTTAGCTGTGACATAGCGTGCTGAGAAATGAGTTCCTGGTACACCTGTAACTGGGGAGCCTTCAAGACCATTATCATCTTGTAAGCCGCCATTTGCTGCTTGTGAAAGAGTCTTAGCACCAACAGGATATCCAGAAAGTGTTTCATTCGGATAGTAATATGCAAGCCAGCTACCAAATGGTACTACATCTGAAAATACAGCTGCTTGTCCACCATCTTGATAATATTGCGTATGAATGCTATGGGAGCCTGCTGCTACATTTGGTAATATAGCGCGATTCGTTTCACCAGCAGCTAATGTCCAGCGATCGATGACTAGATTATTATCAACCGAAACCTTTATACCGTCATCTGCAAACGACTGAACAAAGTAATCTCCTCCAGACAATTGCTTATTTTGAACAAAATCAGCTTGAAACTGTTGAGAAGGAAAACCAGCAGGAGCTCCTGATCCCCAGTTATAATGAACTTCTCCATTTGGATCCAACTGAGTATATGCAGTTTGCGAAGATAATACATTCGCATCAACCCAACCTAAAATACGATCGCCTTGCTTAATTTTGTTCCAAGTAGTAGAACCTTTTGTAGCACTTTGTATTACTTGCACCATTTGATATTTATAATTATTTGTAAATTCTACGAATTTCGAGCCATATTCCCCATATGGTAAAGTCCATATGCCATCACCGTTCGTAGATGGTTTTATAACTGCTGTTCGATTCTCATCTTTTATATTCGTTAAATCCGTAAGTGCCTTCCCGGCATCGAGCCAGCCTAGTAGCTTACCGTCTTTTGCTACTTGATCCCAAGTAACATTTCCTATTGTTGCAGTCTTCACAACTTGAAGCGTTTGATATGTATAATCATTGGTACTTTGTACATATTGTGCACCAGCAATGCCATACGGTACGGTCCATATGCCGTTACCATTCGTACTTCCAATTGTAACAGAAAAGTTTGCCGGCTTTGCTATCCCTGCATTGTCTAACGCATAACTGCTAATCCAGCCAATAACTTGACCATCTATACTAAACTTATACCATTGTACACCTTGGTATGTAGCGCTCTCCAGTAACTGCAGATCTCGAAAAGCATATCGATCGGTCGATCCTAAATAATTTGCACCTGGAAGGCCATATGGCATGCTCCATATACCATTGACATTTGTCGCACCCATCACAGCCGTTTGGTTTATGGTTTGCAAATTCGTCAAACCACTTAACGCACGACTATCGATCCAGCCAATGACTTGATTATTTACGCTAAATTGATACCATACAACATTTCCTATCGTTAATTTCTGAATCAGCTTTATGTCTTTTCCTACATAATTATTAGTGGAACCGATATAGCTTGCGCCATTTAGACCATATGGAATAGACCAAACTCCATTCCCTGTTGTAAGGACGACCAGCTGATTCTGATTGACATTCGTTGCAGCATTTAGAACTTTACTATCAAGCCAACCTCCATCTTTCCCATTTATCTGTACATGATACCAAAGCACATTTCCAATCTGTGCACTACCAATAACATGAACCATCATACCACTATATTTGGTAACGTCTCCAAGGTAACTAGCCCCTTGCAAGCCATATGGTACTGTCCATATACCATTACCTTTCATGTTATCCTTAATCAAGCCATCGAAATTTACCGCTTGTTCATTTGTGACGGTACTAGCTGCCAAAGTGGAGCTTGTAGTGTCCGCATTTGCAACTGGTACTGTCTGAAAACCGCAAACCGTAATAGCGGTACATACAGATAGCCAAATCTTTCTCACTTCTGCACACCCTCTCCTTAAATTGTAGTAATCTTGTAGCTGGAAGAGGTCTATTTTTATGTAATCTTTTAATATACGTTCTAATAAATCAGATCTCCAACATTTATGTCCCTCTCTACTACCTTTACATATTACTATTTTTATAGAAATTTTAATATAGTATTTTTGACAAGTATTTCGAAATATTTTTAACATACAAACTCTTCAATAACCTTTATATAGAAGTGTTTATTCACGTTTTATACAAACAAACGATACATTCTAATACATGTCATTTTACTATTTTGGTATAATTTTCAAAGTGGGTTATTTTTCTATTTACATATTATGTACTCGTACTATCTTTAGCGAATATTACTGGGATTTGTCCCACTATTTATAAGTCGTAAGTCCCCTACTTCAAAGTTTAAGAGAAATTGGCCAAGGCTAATGCGAGGGTGTAAATGCCCGTAAAGCAAAAACCGAAGTGCGCTAATTCAAAGGTACAGTGACGAACAAATAATCTATTCATAGAAACATAAAATAAGAGGCACATTTAAAGATGACAAAAAACATTATATCCGTTATACCTTCTGGCATGTCTCCATTCCAACTGGATGCTTTACTTCTTCTAGAAGCGAAGCAAGAAGGTAAATTACAAAGAATAAAAGATAAAACCATAAAACTTTTAGGAGATGACTACTAAATATCTCTTGAATCATTAATAAATCTGCTAATGGAGAAATTGATTGTATAGCATGTTTCAATATCTTTATATTCGATAATAAAATAAATTATAATGTTTTATACTTTAGCTTAAATAGATTCAGGATGAGTATTATATATCAAGTATTACAACGACTCTCTTCTTCCCTTATATAAGATTCGGACCAACTAATCATTTTATGGGGGTAGTTTTTGAAATTCATTCAATGAAATCGGAAAAACTTCGAAATATATGATTTTGCGAGGATATCTATACAATAAAAAACTTAATTTCCGCAGGAATTAGTGTCACTTTATCACCAGAGATTACAATTTACGAAAACCTTTAAAAGAATACCGTAAAAATACAAATGAGAACTCCCCCTCCAAAAAGCAATTTTAAAATTTCTTCTACAATACACTCCTTGTGTATCTCTTTTCTTCCCTCTTCCCACTGCTTAAGATACAGTAAATCCTATTACAGCAATATTTTTTGCACTTACGTTAAGTATCGTGGAAAAATACACCTGCCTACCGTTATAAACACCTTCATCATTTAATTACTTGAATGATAAAAGCAATTAGATTACAATCTAATTAGATAAACATTAAATTAGGGGGTTCTGAGTGCAATTAAACAAAATTGTTGAGTTTCATAAAGCGTTAGGTGACCTTACACGGGTTCGTATTATTGCCTTGCTCCAACAAGGTCCTTTGAGCGGACAAGAGATTGCTGGGAAGTTAGGGCTTAAGCCACCAACAATTACACACCATATTACGAAGCTGCGAGATGTTGGACTTATAAAAGAACGCCGTGATAAAAATACGATCTATTTTTCTCTTAATACAAAAATATTAGAAATGAGTGCTAAGGCTATTTTTACTGTAGGAACAGGAGGTGATTCAAACATGGAAATGTCGGTTACTGAAAAGGAACGTTCAGCTATTATCAATAATTTCTTCACAAAAGATGGAAAGCTGAAAAACTATCCTGCACAACGGAAGAAAAAACTTGTTGTACTTTCGCATATGATCAAAGGATTAGAATTTGGAAAAGTTTATCAAGAGAAAGAAATTAATGAATATTTAAAGCAGTTTCATGAGGATTATGCAACATTAAGACGTGAGCTTATTATGTGCCAATATATGTACCGAGAAAATAATCAATATGAGTTAAACCCCGTTGAGCTATGGTGGTTGAAGTAAAGGGTGTCACCCGACGCCCTTATTTTTTTACCCAACTAATTAGATGATCATAAAATTAGATAAGTATAAAACAAGGAGATAGCTATGAATATTTCATTTATAAATGAAGAAAAACAATATCGGAAGTTATTTCTAGCTGGAATTGTGAATGGTATTGGAGATCGCTTTAGTTCTGTAGCTGTGTTAGCGATGCTACTGCATTTAACAGGTTCAGGCTTGACCGTGGGAATGACTTTAGCAATCCGATTGATACCCTCTTTGTTTTTTGGGCCAATCGGGGGCATTTTGGCTGATCGATTTTCGAGAAAAACAATATTAGTTGGAACAGACCTTATAAGGATCTTGTTTGCCTTATCCTTCATATTCGTTCAGAGTAAAGAGAATATCTGGATTGTTTATGTTAATTTCTGGATCAGCGCTTCAATACTTTACTCCACGTTCCTTAGGTTTGATTGGAGGTATCGCCTATATTCTTATTTCCATTTCTTTAATTGTAATTATTTCAACGAAAGCATATCGGAAAAGAGGTACCATTTGAGAGGTACCTTTTCCTATAGAGACCTTCCCCTATTTCTTTAATTAAGCGTTTCAATTCAAACACAAAAATAGGTTTAACAAAATATTTTTCAGACTTTTTTTAAAATATTTTGACACACATATTAGCCAATGCTAATATGAATGAAGAATAAACATATTAGTAATGACTAATACGAGTGGAGTGAATACAATTGTGCAATACAAATGATTTAGATATAAAAGCCAAATTTATTCGTGGATTTGCTGATAAAACAAGGCTTCAGATTCTTCAGTGTATGATGGATGGTGAAAAAACGGTATCTGAAATTGTAGAAATTATCAAAGGAAATCAGTCCAATATATCCCAACACCTGAACTGTTTAAAAGGATGTGGCATTATCCTTGGAAGACAAGAAGGAAAGTACGTCTACTATTCTTTACGAAATGCGCAAATCGAACAGTTACTCACGATGTTTGATGTTGTATTTCATGAAGTACAGAACGAGGTAGCATCATGTGATAAAAACGATGCTTGTTTATCTCAAAAGGGAGAGAATTGTCATGACAGATAAGAAAGAGAAACAGGCGAGTTGTTGTCAAACTTCTTCGTGCAGTGACTCTTCACCAACTCCTGTTAAAGAAGAAGTAGTGAAGGAAACATCATCATGTTGTTCTTCTAAAAAAGAGATTCCAATTGTTCCTAAGAAGACTTCCTGCTGCAGTAGTAACACTGATACTACAAAAACAGAAAATGACTCTTCTGATTCTTGTTGTGAGTCTAAATCGAAAAACGTATCTTCATGCTGCTCTTCTACCTCCACCACACCAAAAGAAGAAGTAACATCAAAAACCTCTTCTTGTTGTAGTAATAGTTCATGTGAAGACAACTCACTTCGTGACACTCCGAAAGTAACAGGAGATGGTGTAGAAACGTACCTGGTCGGAGGCATGGATTGCGGCGCTTGTGCCTTAACAATCGAAAAACATCTACAAAACGTGGCAGGTGTGAAAGAAGTTCGCGTAAACTTCGCTACTGGAAAGATGCATATTCGTCATGACCGAAACGCAGAGGACATTATAAAGGAAGTGTCAAATGCAGGATTTGAAGCATCCTTAGCAGGAAAACATAGAGGAGCAACACCCGCTTCAAAATCTAAAGATACAACTTTGATTCTCTCAGGATTATTTTTAGCTTTTGGCTTTTTTGGTGGATTTGCAAATACACCACCCCTGCTTATTACAATTTTCTACGCAGCCAGTATCCTAATTGGAGGATATAAACCTGCAAAAAGTGCTTTTTACGCCTTAAGAAGTAAATCACTGGATATGAATGTTCTCATGGCATCTGCTGCATTTGGTGCTGCGCTAATTGGACAGTGGCTAGAAGGGGCAACGGTTGTTTGGTTATTTGCATTAGGGGCAACATTACAAAACAAATCTATTGAACATACGCGTGAATCAATTCGTGGACTTATTAATTTAGCACCTTCAGAAGCATGGGTGAAAGTTGGAACAGAACTTACAAAAAAATTTGTAGACGATATTACAATAGGTACAATAATTGTCGTAAAACCAGGTGAGAAAATCCCATTAGATGGCACAGTTATTGAAGGTACTTCTACCGTGAACCAATCACCCATTACAGGTGAGTCTATTCCAATCGATAAACAAACTGGCGATTCTGTCTATGCAGGAACAATTAACGAAGAAGGTTCTCTATATATCGTGGTAACCAAACTCGTCGAGGATACCACTCTTTCACGGATTATACACCTTGTTGAGGAAGCGCAAGAAAAGAAAGCACCGACCGAAGCGTTTGTTGATCGTTTCGCAAAAATCTATACACCAATTGTCTTTCTATTAGCACTTATAGTTATGATAATCCCTCCTCTCCTTGGGATGGGAGCATGGATGGAGTGGATTTATAAAGGATTAGAACTCCTCGTTATCGCATGTCCTTGTGCTTTGGTCATTTCTACTCCTGTCGCAATTGTATCTGCCATTGGAAATGCTGCGAGAAACGGTGTACTCATCAAAGGCGGGACAGCTTTAGAAGTGGCAGGTTCGTTAAATGCTATCGCATTTGATAAAACAGGAACATTGACCGAAGGAAAACCAAAGGTAATGCACGCGAGAAGCCTAGATTGTTCTGAAAATGAGTTACTGTCTATTGCGACAACAATTGAAGAATACTCCAACCATCCAATCGCAAGAGCAATCACAACATATGCAAAAGAACATCAAATTCCCGCTCAAGAAGGAACGGACTTCCGTACAATTGTAGGAAAAGGTGCACAAGTAAACATCAACGGGAAAACCTACTATGCTGGAAACGCTACCCTATTCTATGATTTAGGTGTCTCACTTCAAGTGTGGAAAGAACCAATTCAAGAAATGCAACAAATTGGTCAAACGGTGATACTTGTTGGAACAAACCGCTCTATTCTAGGGATGATTTCCGTAGCAGATTCCATTCGTTCGAACACTTATCAAACCATTAAGGAGTTAAAACGAGCAGGCATTCAAGAAACTGTTATGTTAACAGGAGACAATGAAGGAACAGCTAAGCATATTGCACAGAAAGCGGAAGTGGATCGTTATTTCGCTAATTTACTACCAGAAGATAAAGTTTATTCAGTGAAACAACTTCAATCCGAAGGTAAAACGGTAGCAATGATCGGAGATGGTATTAATGATGCCCCTGCCCTTGCCACAGCAAATCTTGGTATTGCTATGGGCGGTGCAGGAACCGATACTGCAATGGAAACGGCAGATATTGTATTGATGGCAGACAATCTTGAAAAACTTCCTTATACAATGAAGTTAAGCCGTAAAGCATTGCACATTATTAAACAAAACATCTGGTTCTCATTAATTATTAAATTTATCGCTCTTGCCTTTATCTTTCCAGGCTGGCTCACACTTTGGATTGCTGTACTTAGTGATACAGGTGCTGCACTCCTTGTCATTTTAAATAGTATGCGTTTACTACGAAACAAGTAATCTGTTAAGAGGCTATCACATAGCCTCTTTATACATAATGAAGAAATGAAAGGGGATACATATGAAAAAAGTTCGTAATATCACATTACTGATGATTGTCAGCATAATCGTATTTTTAAGTGCATGTGGAGACAAACAATTAGAAAACTCATTGAATTGGAAAGTAGAGAAGTTTTCGTATACCGATCAAAACGGAAAACCTTTTGGTCTTTCGGACTTAAAAGGAAAAGTATGGGTAACAGACTTTATTTTCACAAGTTGTG
The DNA here is from genome assembly GCF_055814245.1 of Bacillus sp. EA-CB0995. Lineage (NCBI taxonomy): Bacteria > Bacillati > Bacillota > Bacilli > Caryophanales > Bacillaceae > Bacillus > Bacillus sp. EA-CB0995. Next base: position 3,131,784 of record NZ_CP169269.1, read on the forward strand.
AAACGGTTTGCCCGCCTATGACAGCCAATATGACAAAACTTAAAAACATGTTGAAAGAAGAAGGAATCAAAGATGTAGAATTTGTTTCATTCAGTGTAGACCCTACTGTGGACAAGCCAGAAAAAATGAAAGAGTTTATGAAACGCTATGATACTGATATGTCTAATTGGCACTTTCTAACAAACTATACACAAGAAGAAATCACTACGTTTGCCAAGAATAGCTTTCAAGCATTTGTAGATAAACCAGCAAGTACAACACAAGTCATTCACGGAACAAAACTCTATCTTGTAGATAAAAACGGAACTGTTGTAAAGAGCTACTCAGCTCTTACCGATACACCGTATGAAGAGATTATTCAAGATATTAAAACGATTCGTTAATCGATAATGAAAAATAACTGAAGGAACGGAATATTATATATAGCATATCAAAAAAGGAATCATAACATTGATTCCTTTTTTGATAGTTTTATTGACGTTGATGTGTACGATTATAGTATATCATTAAAAAACGATATACTATAATTTCCCTATTTGATGTAGTATTCATTATTACAAGTTTAGAAATCTATACACTTCATGACTAAGCTATCCTTTTTCTGTATTTGCCTTAGTCATGCTTATGTTTATGTTTGTCTTTTTTATCTTTATCTTGACCTTTGCCTTTTTTCTCTTTATCTCCACCATGACCTGAGTTTTCATTATCATTTCCTTCATTATCATCCTGTTCCGGATTTTGAGCTTCCGGTGAAACAACTGCGGATGGCGCCACGGATGGTGCCGCTGCTGGTGGTGCCGCTGCTGGTGGCGCCGCTGCTGGTGGAACAGCGTCAGGACTAACCCCATTAATGTATAGCTCATTATTCTTTTGATATACGCTGCTCGGCTGCTGAAATCTGGACGTGTCTGTTCCAACTGCTTGAATCATTGCTTTAAAAATAAGCTGCGAGATTTTTGTTGTATCTCCAAGCATATAATTCCCTGGGCCATTCTTCGCATAGCCAGTCCAAACAGCCATCGTGTATTGTGGTGTATAACCGGCAAACCAACTATCATTTGTTGCTTTAGATGGATAGCCGAACTGACTGAGTGTCTTGTCGTCAAAGTTTGTTGTTCCCGTTTTTCCTGCAATATCAAGACCTGGTACATTAGCTGCTGTACCTGTTCCGTTAGAGGCATTCACTACACCACGAAGCATATCGGTAATCATATAAGCCGTATAGTCATGCATAACGCGTTTGCCTTTCGGCTTAAAACTTATTTCTTTACCGTCTGAGAAAACAACTTTTGTAACGAAATGCGGTTTTGTATACACACCATCGTTTGCAAATGCACCATATGCTCCTGCCATTTCAAGAGGAGACACAAGATTACTTCCAATTGCGTAAGACTCATAAACCTGATTACCAGAAAATGTAATTCCAAGTGATTGTGCAAACTCTTTTGCTTTATTCAAACCAACTTTCTGTAATGTCTTCAAAGCGGGAATATTCCGTGACTCTACTAAAGCGTTTCGCATAGACATAGGACCTTTATAATCCGTATAAGCGTTTCGAATGGGTTTTCCATTTGAGTAATGATACTGTTCGTCCACAAGTTGGTGGTACGTTGACCATTTTAAATTTTCAATCGCCGGACCATAATCAAAGATTGGTTTAAACGTCGAACCTGGTTGACGGTTTATATCAATAGCAAAATTATTTCCTCGAAATGTTGCTTTATATTCATTGCGACCACTTCCAATGGCACGCACTTCACCCGTTTTCGAATCCATAAACGTAAAAGCTGCCTGGAAACGGTCGTTCGGATAACTCACAATATCTTGCGTATTCATGATTTTATCGGCATACTGTTGCGCTTTCGGGTCAAGTGTCATATAAATTTGAAGACCATCCGTACCGATATTGACGTCTTTTAACTTGTCTTCAACTTCTTTTGTTGCAGCATCCAAAAACGCTTCATACGGCATACCTTCTTGATTGTTTTTCGGAACAATACCTTTCGTTACCGGAACCTTCATTGCATCCTGCATTTGTTGCTCTGTGATATATCCTTGTCTATGCATAGATTTTAAGACAAGGTTACGGCGCTTTGTCGCTGCTTCTTCGTTTTCCGGTTTAGACGGATCGTAGTTATTCGGACTTTGTGGTAGTCCTGCCAACATAGCAGCCTGCGGAAGGGTCAATTTCTCCAAATCATTCGCTTCAATACCGTAGTAATTTTTGGCTGCGGCAGCAACGCCGTAAGAGCGGTTTCCAAGATTAATTTTGTTCAAGTACATTGTTAAAATATCATGTTTGGAATATTTTTGCTCCAATTTATACGCCAAGTACCATTCCTGTACTTTTCGTTTTAACGTTTTTTCAGGAGACAAAAATGAGTTTTTAATAACTTGCTGTGTAATGGTACTTCCGCCCTGAGATCCGAAGTCCCCAGTCAAGTTTTCAAAAATTGCTTTACCCGTTCGTTTTATGTCTATACCATGGTGTTCATAAAAATGAGAATCTTCTGTAGCAATAAATGCTTGTTCCAACACTTTTGGAACTTGATCATATGTGATTTTTGTTCGTTTTTCCTTTCCATATTCATAGATAAATTTTCCGTCTTTATCATAAAACTTCGTCGATAGTGGGTCCTCCAATTTTGAGGCCTCTATTTTAGGAGCGTCCTTAATCATATAAAAGAAAATAACGACTCCTGCTCCTACTAAACTGATGCCAATCAGCAAGCAAACAAGTAAGATCTTTTTCAAAAATGATCCTTTTGGGGAGGACTTTCCACTTCCTTGTTGTTTTTTCTTTATTTGTTTTCGTTCCTCACGAGAACGATACGTTTCTGACATTATTCTTCTCTCCTACACTTCGTTTACTTATGAAAGTTGCAGACCATATTAAGTAAGCCCTTTTGTTAGCTTACTATCTACTAAATTATGAGTATTATATTTGGCCTAACACTTTCTCATCTATAACGCGTACATAACGTACTAAATAAGAATTTATTATATAAGCCCCTTCATCACTTTTCGCAACAAAAAACTTGTCGTGTTCTATCTTTTCTAAAACTTCTTGTATAACCTCTTCCTTTTTAACATCTAATCCTTTTATTATTTTTTCTCTCTTAATATCATTATCCAAAGTATAGCAAACAGTAAATTCCTTCAAGTTGAATCTCCCTTTCTAATACGGTTTCCAGTATTTTTAGTAGAAATGAATTTCTATTTATACAGACCCGTATATGCGTAAAATTTATATACTACATACGCACGTAGTTGTCGCTCAATTTTGTTTTTTCATAGACTTCACACATAAAATAAGCTTCCACCTATAATTATTTCGCAAGGAACATTATTTTTAAGGGGTCAAAAAAGTTTTTTCAAAAAAACTTTTATAAAGTGAAACTTCCATCAGTGGTTTTTTCCTCCCACACTGCTGATGGTTAGTTGAACCAATCGGGCTTTTACGGACAGTTATCCCCCACCTATCTCCTTCGCTTTTCTCTGAACCTTGAGGTGGGGGTCTTACTGTCCGTTAATGCGGGATAAATTTCCTAGTTAAGTCAGGAGTTCTTATTATAAAAGAATTCACACAATTAGGGGGAATTACATTACTAAAAAGCGAAGAAAATGGTGGAATCGTTGTCACTTTATTATCCGAGGATACTCTGCTTTCCAAAATAAAAAAGTATCCATAGAAAACACATACGATAAAAGTAGAAGGGCAAGAGCAAAAAACAGAACCCCTTCAAGGTGAAAAGTTGTTAGTGAAAATTGTAAAATAACATTGAGTTATTAGGTGAGTTAAAACATAACAAAGAAATTCTGTTGACCTTTAACATAAAAGATGCATCCATCAAGAAACCCATCACTGACCTTGAAACTTATTTAGGTACGATTGGGCAAGTTGTATTTTAAATGTATAGATAAAAAAAGCCCTTAAATTTTACAAATCTAAGGACTTTTAATGCAACAAAATACGTTTGTTTATATTACTACTAGATACATCATCTCCTATTCCTTTGCTAAATGCCACTTAATAATATGCCCAGCATGCGTAAGACCTCCCCCAAATCCATACAGTAAAAGAGTGTCTCCATTTTTCAGCTTTCCTTCGTTCATACCGATGTCCAATGCTAATGGAATGGAGACAGAAGAAGTATTTCCCATATATTCTACACTAGTTAAAGTTTTGTCCAGTGGGAAACCTGATCTTTCACATATAGATTCAATCATTCGTAAATTAGCACTATGTGGAACAAACCAATCCACTTCATCCAGTTGTAACTCTGCTTGATATAATAATTCTTTAATCCCAATTGGCAGCGTCCGTGCTGCCCACTTATATACTTCTCTTCCGTTTTGAACCATCTTCCCATGTGTTCTCAATGGATTTCCAAACATGGTGGTAGATAAATTCGTACGATATACATGCATGCCCCCTTCCCCATTTGTCCCAATATGGGTAGCTATAAAACTAGACAATTCTTCATCCTTCTCTACTAAAACAGCCGCAGCTGCATCTCCAAATAAGATACATGTAGTTCGATCGGTATAATCTGTTACTTTAGATAAGGTTTCTGTCGTTATAACTAAAATTTTGCGATGAAGACCAGATGTAATCAAACCATTCGCCAGATGTAATCCATATGTAAAACCAGCACAAGTTGCATTGAGATCAATAGCACCTGTATGTTGAATATTAAAATATTCTTGTATTTGGCAGGCTACACTAGGAAAAGCGTAGTCAGGCGTAGTTGTTGAAACCAGAATACAATCCACGTCAACAAGATTTTTATGATAACGTTCCACTAAATTTTCAATAGCTTTAAAAGCCAATGTAGAGGCATATTCGTTATCACCAGCAATTCTTCTTTCCTTCATTCCAGTTCTTTGTATAATCCATGCATCATTTGTATCTACTATTTTTTCTAAATCATCATTGGTTAGCTTTTTTCGGGTACATAAGTACCAATAGCTGTAATTCTTGCTTTTGATTGCATACATTTATTCCCCTTTACTATTTTTACACTAAGTATTATAATTAGATAATAGTACTAGGTACTAATTATTGTCAATATTCAAACATGTAATTTTAAGAAATTAACATAACTAAAATATCTAGCTACGGTATAAAGGAGAGAGATTCATGTTCAATACTCAACAAATTAAAGAAATTATTCCACATCGTTTCCCCCTTTTATTAATTGATCGTATTATTGAAATAGAAGAAGGAAAACGCGCAGTTGGAATCAAAAATGTTACAACTAATGAAGGATTTTTTACTGGTCACTTTCCTAACTATTCAGTTATGCCGGGTGTCCTGATTGTGGAAGCTTTAGCACAAGTAAGTGCAGTTATTATGCTTATGAAAGAAGAGAACCATGGAAAGCTCGGTCTTTTTGCTGGTATTGACAATTGTCGCTTCAAAAAACAAGTTCGTCCTGGTGATCAGCTACGTTTAGAAGTGGACATGACGCGTGTTCGTGGTTCAATTGCAAAGGCTCATGCTATTGCTACAGTAGATGGGGAAACCGCTTGTGAGGCAGAAGTTATATTTGCTCTTTACGATAAAAAATAAGAAAACCCTCTTGCAAGTGCAAGTAGGCTTTCTTATTTCGCTTAAAATGATTCACTATTTTTTGTACTCTACTTGTTGATATGACAAGGCAGCGTAGATGTAACTTTTGTTTCATTCGTTTTATTATGATCTATATACAAGCATATACACATTATCAATAAAACACTTACTACTGTATATGAAAAGATTTTCTTTTTCATATTATTCTCCTTACTCTATAAATAATCTAATCTATATTAATATTAGCTAAACCATTTTTTCAAAACCGGAACTCTCTTTATTACTAACCAATCAAGCCCCAGAGCCACAAGCAACGAAATGCCCACTAATGGGAACAAAATCCCTAGTATCAGAATAAGAACTACTACACCTTTCATTAATTTGAAGTTCTTCGGTAAAGAAGGCGCACCTAACGTACCAGACGGCTTACATTTCCACCACATCATGTAACCTGTTACAGTAATTCCGAGTAATGCAAGACAGATTACAAGATCTAATAACTGATTTGTTAATCCAAAGTAACGCCCTTCATGCAGCGCAATCCCGATAGAAATCGCCTTAGCCAATATTCCATAATCCGAAAAACGTAAATCTGCTAATATTTTGCCGCTGTACTGATCGATGTGCAGCGTTGCTTCCCCTTTCGGATTATCAGGCTTAACGGATACTGTATACACACCTTTTTCTCCCTTAGGGAATGTGATTGAATATCCATCCTCTAAATGATTTTTTCTGCTATTTTCATAATGTCTGCCACTGCAAGAGGGGCTGCCTTATTTCCCTTAGACTCCGGAACTGGTAATTTCTCTGCTGCCCAAGGTACATCCGCCACCGCTTTAGATGGAACAATCGACTGCGGCAAATTACCATCCCATAGTCCTGTTGGGTATCCCGTTTCTGTAGTCGTTGCGATTTTATTAATATAATCTCCCCATAATCCGGACCAAGGGAGTCCCGTCATTATGAATATAGAAATGAACAGCGAGAACCAGAAAGCTGGAACAGAGTGTAAATCTCGCAACATCGTCCGCTTTCCTTTAGAGAATCTTGGAATCAATGTACCAAAAATTGATTTTTTATTACGCGGCCACCATAAATATAAGCCAGTAATCAACAAAATCATCGCCCAGCAAGCAGCCATCTCTATAATACGATCCCCCGTCGTTCCAATCATAAGCTCGCCATGCATCCGTTCCACTTCGCTCATCAATTTCTCTTCGTTCTTTAATCCCCCTAAAATCTTACCATCATGTGGATTTACGAATACCGTCATCGGGACTCCCTTATCTATAATTCCTACTTCTGCTGAACGATCTGATGTAAAGGAGGGCTTGTACTTTGTGACGGAAGCATCTGGATACGCTTTTTTGACTATTTCTATTTGTTCTTCAGCAGCCAATTTTTCTTTTTCCGCCTGTACATAGTAATAATCTTTGTATATGATGTTTTCAATTTGTGGTTTAAATAAATAGATGATACCTGTAATTGTCAATAAGATTACAAAAGGTGCAAAGATGATACCGGCATAAAAATGCCAACGCCATACAGCTCGATACAAAGATTGCGCTTTTGAAACTTCCAACTGAGTTGCATACTTTTCTGCAGAATGATTTACCGTTTGTCGTTTTGCAAACATATTCTGTTTTCCCCTAAATGATACTCGCTCTTCCCTTTTCGTATAAACATGTAAGTTTATAATTCCGATTTTTAATATATCGAACATATGTGAACGTTTTGTGAGAATTTTTCAAATTTATTTCTAATTTTTTGTGAAACTTTGAATAGAGCGGGTTACAGGTACTCATCTTCTACCTATCTGCTTTGTTTTCTCTCAATCTTGAGACAAGGCGCTTACTACTGGTTAATTCTGAATAAATTTATATACTGTTCAAAGTAAAAAATAAGACACCTCTCACTATACAGAGAGGTGTCTCTATAATAAATCCATACATGTTACTTACTTTGTTAATCTTTTAAAATCTCTTCATAAGGAATATCGGCTTCACTCAGCATAAAAAAACTCGTAATCCTAACAATTCAAGAAGCCAATATAGAAAATGTAAACCAACTTAGTCGTCCTTAAAAAATACCATATCTTATAAGTTAGATTTCTGTTACTAGTTGCTGAAATTCGCCCATATCCAATAGTGGGAAAATCTTTGTTTCCACCATTCCTGGTAATTTTCCTGCTAAATCAATTTTCTTTACTGCTAATATGTCAGGTGCTTCAAAAGTGATGACCATATCATATTCACCTACAATGGCATAAGCAGTTAAAATACGTCCACCAAATCGTTCATAGTTCTTATGTAAATTTGAAAAACGTTCACTAATATTTTTTATATTTACATTTCCTTCACGATTAAACTTTGCTAGAAGTATATATTTTTTCATAAGAACCTCCTCTTATTTAATTAAGAATAAAAATAGATAATACCCTATATTCATTACTCGATAAAAATATTAAATTATCATTCTTCTTAGGTGAATTCCTTCTACTTTACATACTTCCCATTAAAGGCACTAGATGATGATGCATTTCTTCTTTGTTAATCATTTTAATTAGAAAGGGCATATAAACAAACATCAATCAAATTGACGAATACTCGGAACAGATAAAGCGGCCAGGATCACTACAATAGCCGCAATCGTTAAAATGATGATAGTCAAAATACCACCAATTATATTGGCCAACCATCCAACTAACAAATACCCTAACGGTAATAGCGCAAAGGATCCAAGCATATCGAGACTAACAACTCTACCAAACGCTTCTTCCGGCACAAGTTCTTGCAAACTCGTTTCCCAAATTAAACCGAAAATCATAATGCCAAACCCTTCAATAGCCATTAATCCAATTAATGCTGGTGCCCATGAGACAAAAGGCATTATTAAGAGCGCCAATCCACTAATTAAAACACCACCATAAGCCAATAAACCACGTTTATGCCACTTCTGTTTCCCTCCAAAAATAAGAGCAGCAACAACAGCACCCCCGCCAGAAAATGCCATTCCAAGACCGTAAACTAAAGGTTCAAAGTGATGATGAATATTAAATAACCAAGGAATTAATACGACTACGATACCCGCGTGACAAATATTAATAAACGAAAATGCTAAAATTGTAATCCATAACCACGGATGGCTTTTTAATACTACAATTCCTTCAATGAAATCTTTTTTTAGGTTCACTTTATTATCTGCCCTGTCTTGCGCTTTTTTTGCTGTCAAATCCCTCAAAAGTAGTAAACACATAAAAGAAAGCAAATAAGTCAATGCATCTAAACCAAAACCGATACCTGCTGATGCGATGGAGACAATAAGGCCCCCAAGTGCCGGACCAATTAAACGTACGCCTTGGCTGCTCATCTGGGTTAACGCGTTAGCCGCATTCCGAATTTCCGGCACAAACACTCTTGCTCGAACTGCTGAATAGGCAGGTTGAAATAACCCTTCCATCAAGCCATACAATGCTACCAATACATATAAAATACGAATAGTTAAAGTATCAGTAAACATGAGAATTGCTAACGTTGTCATTAATATCCCTCGAGCAATATCAGTAAATAACATTAATTTAACACGATTAACACGATCTACAATTAGTCCTGAAAATGGTAAAATAAGTACGTTTGGAAGCATATACATCGCCATTGTCATCCCCATAACGACTGTCGAGCCTGTTAATGTATATACAACCACCGGAAGAATAACCATTGTAATAGAACTTCCAAGAACTGAAAAGAGCTGCCCGATCCATAAAAAAGTAAAATGACGTGATTTTGTAATAGGTAATAATAAATTACTTATATAATTTGAATTTTTTTGTTCTTGTATCTCTATCTCTCCTTGCATATGTCCCCTCCTTACCTAAAATAAAACAATACTGCATTCCATTATAACATTTAAATGTAATCATTTTCTAAAAATTCAAATTTCGTTAATTTTTGTATTTTATATCGTATTATTTAGCAATAAAAAAACGATTGCTATTTTCGAGCAATCGTTTTTTCTATTTCATAATCAATCTCTAGAAACTTCACACCAAACATCCACATTTGATGATGTGCTGTTAACGTGATTTTATCCTTCTCTCTTATCACAAACGTTTCAGCTAACGGTAAGCGAATCGTAAAAAAGCGGCTATGTAAATAAATCCCCTCATCCCCTTTTGTACTGTTCCGTAACCGACTTGTAATGATAAGATTTTTCTTATCATTACGCAGTTTCAACATTCCAGTCATATTCGCATATGGTAATGGCAGCGCAATATTCATGTATGTTTCTCCAGTATGTTCATTCTGAGAGTAGAGCGCTACAAAGATTGTTTCATTCTGTTCGTTTTTCCGAATCCATGCTCTGACATCATTTCTACCGTCTTTTTCATCTTTTATAGAAACAATCTCTCCATGCATAACCTCTAACCGATTTCCCATTCCTAAATGAATTTGCTGCACGCGTCGACTTATTTTTTCATAAAGAAAGGCAAATGTTTGAAACCAACGTGACCAATAAATAGTTGCTTTTAATTCATAGTTTTTCGTATTCTCATAAAAATCAATAATGAGCGGTGATACACTTTTTGGATTAAACTGTTTACTATGAAAATCTATCATTTTATTTATAAGACCTGTATATTCGTTCTTCTCTATTAGCTTATTTTCCAATAAAACATTCTCTCCAATTTTCATCTTTCCTTTAATACGACTCATTGTTTTTCCATAATGAATGTATTTCGGATCATTCTTTTCGATCATCCACCCTATACAAGCAGGTAATGCCACGCCAATTCCGTTTACAACCCCATGAATCCAAACCATTTGTACAATCGAAATAGTCATCATTCCTCTGAAATTCCCGTATGAGTATAAAAGAGAGAAAATAATAGTCACCATAAGTGTACTAGACGAAATGATAAGAAGAACTTTCGCACTTATAGATGTAAATTTCGTTTTCCATACAAAAATGCCGTAAACATAGAGCGAAATAAGATAGAGTAGCACCGCAAAAAACTCGAATATTCTCGAATAGGTAATGCCAATGGCAACTGTCATCGGAGAGATGATGATAATAAACATAACAATCGTATATAATTTACTTTTCTTTTGTTGCTTTCTCCCTAGCAAACCCGCAGATAAAGGGAGTAGAAAAGCAGAGTAATGAAAATGAGCTGCTGTGAGTAAGACGATATCTGAACTAAACTGCATAATTGGTATGTTTGCTACAGAAACAAAGAACCAAAAGCCGCCTAAAAATAAATACATAAATCCACTATCAATCGCTGTTTCTTCTAGCGGTTTCCATCCTCTTTCTAATAATCTACATACACCAAATAATGCTACAATACCCGTATATATGAACCAAATTATCGCAAATAGAAAATGATTTGTTACAAAAGCAAGCATCGCACTTATCGCTGCAATTGGATAAACAAATGCTGCAAGTTTGTAACAGAATAATTCTTCTCCATCTCTTTTTCTCTTATCTACAATAGAAAACGCCATCGGAATAAATAGAAGAATTGACAATAATATAATCGATTCAACAGGATGTAACTTTGGCCGCTCTAATATGAGAAAAATGACATAACAGATGAGACCGATTATTATATTTCGCATATATTTACATCCCTTTCTCTAAACGTCCCCTTATAAGAGAAAAGCGGCCCTAATATCGGATTTTGCACTTGTACATAAATCCGATAACAATCTAATTCATCATCATAACTTTCTATAATCTTTGCCTCTCCATATAAAAACCTTGGCAATGGAATTTTCATTCCACATAAGTAGAACCATTGTTTTTTTGATGAAATATAAATCGCTCCTTTTGCATCAACATGAAACGCAAGCGTCGATACGAGCAAATGTGGTTCACCGAAATAATCGACAATTTCATCTTGTTTATCATTCAAATACATAACAGCATTAAAATAACGCTTTTTTCACCAAATAGAAACATCCGATTCCATCTTACAAATACCTCTCCTCTACTATCTTTCTCTGCAGTATTCTGAATGATAAATGGTACTTCTTCCCCTCTTTCTGAAAAGAACATCCGGAATCTTGCTGCTACTTTTAAAAACATTCTTACAGCAACTGAGCCTTCTGTAATTTCATCCATCCTTCCTTCTCCTACAAAACTATATTTTTCTGTAATTGCATAACGTTTCTGTAATTTTGGATGTAACTGATGATAGGATTCTCCTAATAATGTTTCGTAAATGGAAGACAAACTTTCACCCCTTTCTGCTTCTCTTACAATGTTTTGCTTGCGGTAAGTTATCACTATTTACATAACCGATTATTGAGAATCCAATTAGCATGATGTTTAAAGTAATTGGATTAAAAGGTTGTATAAAACTATCAATATTTGTGAATCCTGCTGCAGCTGTCAATGCCAATAGTATAATAATATGAATGAAAAACAATTTCTTCTTTTGGAAAGGTATCAACCATGCGATTCCAAACACGATTTCCAAAAAGCCAATCATTTTAATAATCCATGCAACATTATCAGTTGCACCAATAAGACTAGAAAGCATTCGTACCTCTTCCGGGTGAGTATATAAAACTTTCGGAATAAAGCCTTGATAAATCCACACAAAAGAAAGTAAAAAGCAAACAAGATAATACGTAACAACTCTTTTTAATAATAAACGTGGATGAAATCCTTTTTCTAACCACAATTTTAAAGCATCAAAACTCCATGCAGTTGCCCAACCTAATAACGGACGAAATATGTATGAATCTATAAGCCTTCCTATATTTCCAAACCTTGTTTCATAATCATACTGCGTTTCAAAGCAAATCTTGTTCCCATTCGGTGTATACTTCCAATAGCCTCTTCCTACCGTAATCAACGAAAGCTTACTGTCTGTCCAAAATTTCAGTGAAGAGATTCGTCCCCCATCTTCTTTTTGTAGTTCTCCTATTGATTCTCCTTCTCCAGCAATTTCAAGTCCAAAACCAATTTTTGTTTTATACAAAAAACGCTGCGGTTCGCCTTCTTTTCTATCTAGATACGATATTTCTGTAAACCGCGCATCCCATTCTGTATGTATCTTTGGATCTTGTGTATATTTCCAAAGTTCATTCATTGTTGTTTCTATTTCAGTTTGCACATAAATAGGTTTTTGTTTCCCCATTCACACCGCTCCATCCATATAATCTATATAAAGAATATTTTTGTAAAATATTGCTATAAATTCTTCTTTTAAACATATTTTATATCATTTTCATTTCACTTTCTAATAGATTTAATTTTCTGAATTATTTTATACCACTTGATTTCTCCCAACATTTTGATTACTATGGAACAAATGTTACCAACAACTTCATACAACCAATCACTCTCGCCGAACGACGTGAGATAGAGGTTGCAACTTTTATGAGTATTCTAAAGGAGACACAGAGATTGTCAGTGAGTTTAGAAGAAAGGAAAAGTTGCCGAAATTTATATGTTTCTCTGAACATGTAAATTGGGGCTGTTTTCGAATAGAAACAGAACTGTCATATATACAGCGGTGTATATATGAAGAGCTATCTACAAAAAAGAGAGATCATGTTTCTTTATGATCGTCTTCTTTTTTGGCGGTTTTTTATTAGCTCCGTTTTCTGTTTCCTTTTTCCTGTAACAGCACCATCCTCACCTATTTGAGATGGTGTTTTTTTATTTGCTTTCGGTAACTTACAGGAATGAAAGGGATCTATATTTCCCATCTTATGTTTAACAACATTCTTCCTAATTTATTAACCAATATTAAATTGAAAGTGGGCTCTCATGATGGAAATTATTGTTCAAAAATTTGGAGGTACATCCGTTGGAAGTATCGAACGTATTCAACATGTTGCGGATTTAGTCATTGAAGAATATGAAAGAGGACATGGAATTGTAGCGGTCGTTTCCGCGATGGGACATAATACAGATGAATTAGTATCTTTAGCTGCTGGCATCACAGATCAGCCTAACAAACGAGAAATGGACATGCTACTTACAACAGGTGAACAAATTTCAATTTCTTTATTAACAATGGCTCTGCAAGCGAAAGGTTATGCTGCAATTTCACTAACAGGCTGGCAAGCAGGTATTACAACCGAATCTGTTCACGGCAGCGCAAGAATTACCGATATTGATACAGAGCGTATTCAATCTCATTTACAAAAAGGAACAATTGTCGTTGTAGCCGGTTTCCAAGGATTAAGCGCAGAACAAGAAATTACGACGCTCGGCCGCGGCGGGTCTGATACAACTGCAGTCGCATTAGCTGCAGCATTAAAAGCAAAAAAATGTGATATTTATACGGATGTAACAGGTGTTTACACAACTGATCCACGAGTTGTAAAAGATGCTTACAAATTAGATGAAATTTCCTATGATGAAATGTTAGAACTCGCCAACCTTGGTGCTGGTGTACTGCATCCAAGAGCAGTAGAATTTGCGAAAAATCATAATGTTATTTTAGAAGTTCGCTCAAGTATGAAACAAGAAAACGGAACAATCGTAAAGGGAGAATGTGACATGGAACAACAATCAATCGTAAAAGGCATTGCATTTGAAGACAATATTACGCGCGTAACGATTAAAGGATTACAACAAGGAAAACTTTCTACAATCTTCTCTACATTAGCGAGTGCTCATATTAATGTAGATATTATTATTCAAAGTATTACAAATGAAGGAACTGTACATTTATCCTTCTCTATTCATTCGAATGACTTAAAAGAAACATTAGCCGTACTAGAAGAAAATCGTGAGGTTATGCACTATGAATCTGTAGAATATGAAAATCATTTGGCGAAAGTATCAATTGTTGGATCAGGTATGGTGTCTAATCCAGGTGTAGCTGCTCAAATGTTCTCAACATTACAAGAAGAAAATATTCATATTAAAATGGTAAGTACATCTGAAATTAAAGTCTCTGTAGTTATTGATCGTCTTAACTTAATAAAAGGTGTGGAAGCACTTCATGAATCGTTTATGGCAAAAATCGAGCCTCTCGTATCAGTAAATTAAATAAAACAAGGGATGGAGAAGTTATCAAGACCTAAATCACAAAACTCCCTAAATAAAGGAGAACACATATTAGTCATGTGTTCTCCTTTTTTCTTTTTCTCAAACTCAAGCCTCCTTTAATGAAGAAAGATTAGATGTATGTGCGGTTTTTAGCTGCATTTGTTGCAATGTTTACTTTATTACTTAAAGAAACGTTTTTTCATTAATTGTGAAGTAATAAAGTGAAACTTCCATCAGTGGAGAGTTTTTTCATCTCCCACTCATGGCTAGTTGAACCAATCGGGCTTTTACGGGCAGTTATCCCCTACCTATCTTCCTCGCTTCTCTCTCAATCTTGAGGTAGGGGTCTTACTGCCCGTTAATGCGGGATAAAAAAGGATCAGCCTTGATTTTTAGATAAGGTAAGAAAGCTTGTATAAGTTAATAGATGGCAATAGGTAAGTTTCCACTAATGGATTGATGCGTAGGTTAACTTTACCCATTGTCATTTATATCTTGATATAAATTATTAGACATCCAGGTTATAGCATAATTGGTATAACCATTACTTAGAAGCCACCCATACCCATTCCTGGGAAACCACCCATGCCCATTCCTGGAGGACCACCCATGCCCATTCCTGGGAAGCCACCCATACCCATTCCTGGAGGACCACCCATGCCCATTCCTGGAGGACCACCCATGCCCATTCCTGGGAAACCACCCATACCCATTCCTGGAGGACCACCCATGCCCATTCCTGGAGGACCACCCATGCCCATTCCTGGGAAACCACCCATGCCCATTCCTGGGAAGCCACCCATACCCATTCCTGGGAAGCCACCCATACCCATTCCTGGGAAGCCACCCATACCCATTCCTGGGAAACCACCCATGCCCATTCCTGGGAAGCCACCCATACCCATTCCTGGGAAACCACCCATACCCATTCCTGGGAAGCCACCCATGCCCATTCCTGGGAAGCCACCCATACCCATTCCTGGGAAGGCTATAATACGTTGAGAATCTAATGTCATGTTTCCACCTACTTTTTCATAAATATTTCATAGTCTTTTACATGCTATGCTTAAAAAAAATAAAGGAGCTTATTCTCCTTTAAAGTTAGGCAGACTAACTACCAATAACACGTTTTATGTCAATAAATTTTCACTTCCTGCACCTTGTTACGCCTCCCGCTGTGGCCTACGTCCCCTTCTTAACAAATGACCATTTGTTCCGTTATCGTTATATACATGTTAGACTACAGTTTCAACCTCTAGGTATGTAGTATGAGATGTATGAAAAAAGAGGATATATGCCATCATGTTGGGCATAGTATCCTCTTCTAATTATAGTATATTTATCAATTGCATCCCTTGTTTTCTTTTTAGAACAAGTGAATGTTTTGCTTTTTGCACTCTTCACGCATGTCATCTGGCCATACAGAAGTTTGAACTTCGCCAATATGTGCTTTGCGTAAGAAGTACATACACATTCTTGATTGTCCAATGCCACCGCCAAGTGTAAGTGGAAGTACGTCCTCTAAAATACCTTTATGGAAATCATATTCGCGTTTGAAATCTTCCCCTTTTATTGTTAATTGTTCATCAAGAGATTTGCTGTCAACACGAATGCCCATGGATGATAATTCAAATGAAGACTGGAGTACTGGATTCCAGAATAAGATATCTCCGTTTAATTTCCAATCATCGTAGTCAGATGCACGTCCATCATGTTTTTCACCAGAGCGCAGCGCCCCCCAATTTCGCTAATAAAGACTGCACCGTATTCTTTCGCAATCGCATGCTCACGATCTTTCGGTGTTAATTCTGGATATTTATCTTCAAGCTCTTGAGATGTGATAAATACGATATCTTCCGGTAAGTACTTACCAAGGAACGGGTATTTTTCAAATAAATGACCCTCTAATTCTTTGAATATTCCATAAATTGTTTGTACTGTTTCTTGTAAGTAATCTACTGTACGCCATTCTTTTTGAATAATTTTTTCCCAATCCCATTGATCAACGTAAATGGAATGCGTTGCATCAAGCTCTTCATCGCGGCGAATTGCGTTCATGTTTGTATATAAACCTTCACCAGCTTCATATCCATATTCATGCAGGGCAAATCTTTTCCATTTTGCTAGTGAATGTACAATTTCTAACTCTTCTCCTGAATGCAGCATATCAAATTCAATTGGACGCTCTACACCGTTTAAGTGATCGTTTAACCCTGATTTTTTCGTTACAAATAATGGCGCAGATACACGGAATAATCCAAGACGTTTTGATAATTGCTCTTCAAAAAATGTTTTAACTTCCTTAATTGCGATTTGTGTTTCTCTTACTGTCATTAATGTTTGGTACATGTTGTTTTCCTCCTAAAATGTTTTGATGTAGTGAGGAAAGAAACCAATAAAAAAAGCCCTTCTTTCCCAAAAAACTGGGACGAAAGGCTTTGGTTCCGCGGTACCACCCAAATTAGCAACAGAGGTTGCTCACTTATTCAGTACGGAGACTAGAGATATCTCGATACTGTTCTTCTTGTAACGGCGAAGTTCCCGGCTAAGTCTACTTTCCTAAAAAGGATTTCGGTTAGCGACTCCAGGAGGTTCTTCATAACAGGCTTCGTATCAGGCTCACACCACCCCTGACTCGCTTGGACTACGTCCTATTACTACTCTTCCTTTCACAGTCGTTTTACTGTCACATCTCTGAAACATTTTATTAATGTTTATTCTATACAAAAAAATAAGAAAGTCAACAAAAAGTTTTAAAATATTTTTCAATTCTTTATTTTACGCATTTTCGAATAGTATGTAATAAAAAATATTGGAACTTGGTTCCATAAATACAATGTGTCACACTAGGACTTATCATTACTTTCACGGGAATACTCTTGTTCTTGAAAGAGGATAACATGTATTTTCTCTCTATAAATACAATCATATTTGCAGCAGGAATTTCAATTGTATTACCTTCTATCATTTTTCATATTGGACAAATAAGCGAAGAAAGAAAAGGAGTTGCGATGGCACTTTATACATTTACTTTATTTTTTGGATCTAGTGTAGGTCCGTATATCGGGACAAAGATAATGTTTAAATATGTCGTATTTATTATTTTCTCTATCTTATTCTTATTTATCCTAATGTCATTTTCTTTACGAAAAAAGCAACATTATTTCTACGAAAAGATACAAATTAACCAAAATGATTAGTTTACATACAATACATTTTTTATTACAAATAAGAGTTGCTCTAACAGTCATCTCACAACTTTTAGAGCAACTCTATACTTTTAATGTATAGTAATGTGCTTAAGTTTATCAGGATTCACAACATAAAATATTCGCTCAATCTGATTCGTATTTTGCTTCCAAGCGAAACTGAAAACACCAACCACCTCTTCATCTTTTAATATGAGAGCGCCTAGCTGATTATTTACCATGATAGCTTGTGCTTCTTTTCCTTTGAAAAATTTTGTAGCAATTGCAGATAATAAGCCCAGAACACGTTTTTTACTAATAATTTGATTAATAGCTGTAGCGACATTCCCTCCCCCATCTGCAATAAGTATTACATCGCTAGTAAGAATTTCTGAGATTTCTTGAACATTACCTCGCGATAAGGCCGAAATAAACTTAGTGATTTGGTCTTGTTGAATTTCATATGGTGTATACTCCTCACCGAAAGATACATTCATTTTCTGCTTCGCACGGCTAAACACTTTACGGCAATTTATTTCCGTAATATTTAGTAAGTCAGCAATTTCATTATGTTTTAAATCTAATGCTTCTTTTAAGACATAAACGGCTCTCTCTGTAGCAGAGAGTTTTTCCATAAGAACAACAAATGTATAATATAGTTGGTCATCTTGAATGATTTTCTCTGAAGGGTCCCATTGCATGCCCTGTACAATAGGTTCTGGCAACCAAGTACCAACGTAAGTTTCTCTTTTTTCTGCTCGACTGTAATTCATTTACACAACGATTTACAACCATTTTGCTTACATACGACTTTATGTTTTTAATATCAGTTGGATGAATTTCTTTCATCTGCAGTTTTATAAATATATCATGGACAATATCTTCGGCATCGCTTAGAGATCCCAGCATTTTGTATGCTATAGAAATAAAATAAGATTTGTACAATATGTATAATTCACTTACATCCAAGTTATTTTGTTCCACGGTAGTCCCTCCCCAAAACCCTTTAATCCGTAAATCTATCATAATATAAAAAAAGAAATACCCCAGAAAAAATTTCCTAGGGTATACCTATGCAAATTTCGCTAAAAAAAATCTTACAAAAATGGCCTTCTTATGACAAAAATTATATTAAAAAAATTCTACAAATTATGTTGAAACCCATTAGACCAAGAAGGATGAATGGGTTCCCATCCATATTCCTTTCGAGCTTTTTTATTGGAAGCGCCGCGCTCATTACGATTACTACCAGCTTGACGAAGAGGCTGAGGCGCACCAATTGCAGAAGCATAAACAGGCAGCCAAACATTTCCTGGTGCAGGATGATCATCGACAATGTTAACAGGACCAGATGGCCAATCTAGAGCTAATAATGCAGCTCTTGCTGCATCGTCTACATGAAGAAAAGAAAATACACCATCAGTTGCTACAACTTCTTTCCGGCTTACCTGATCGGCAATCTTTCCATCTATCGCATACCAAGTTCCTGGACCATAAAGCGTTCCGTAACGAAGTATAACAAATTCCGGAATTTGAGAAACTTTTTCTTCTAACACCGTAATGCCTTCTATCGTCGTTTTTCGTGGAAACGGAGCAGCAATGTCCAACATTTCTTCTTCTATAGCAGGCGTGTCTCCAGGTTCATATGCCCATGAAATACTTTGTGCAATTATTCGTCTAACTCCCACCGCTTTTGAAGCATCTACAAGATTTTCTGTTCCCTTAATTCTTATTTTTGCATTATCAACCAAGCTTCCTGCACTTAACGATGTAAGTTGATGAATCACTACATCCGGCTGACTTTTTCCAGTGCTGTAAATACAGCATCTCGATTTAATGCATCTGCCACCACTGGCTTTGCACCCATTTTTGTCACTGCACTTCCATACGAGTCATCACGAATCATCCCAAATACTTCATGACCTTTTTTTACTAACAAAGGAATTAAAGAACGTCCGATTACACCTGTTGCACCAGCAAGAAAAACTCTCATTTCTATACCTCCATAATACATTTTTTAAAATTTAATAATTCGGTACCTTTAGAATGAAAAAATGACTATAAAATGTACTCTTTTTTTACGTTCATATTTAAGACAAATTGATCATGTAATGTGTGACATAACTATAAATATAATCACAAAATTTTTCATATCTCGGACTTTTTTTCTTTTTATGAAACGTAAAACTAAAAGATAACAATTCATATATATTTTTTGAAATATTACCAAAAATCTATTTTCTAAAAAAATATTGTATAATATTAATAAATTCAAGATTAAACACCTTTTACATAACACATTACTATCAACAAAAATTAAAAGAGTCCTAACTGTGAAGGACTCTTTTTTCTACTTTAAAAGATTTCTATTAGCGGGATAAACCTGAGGATTTTGCGCATTACTGTCCATGTTATGATATACTATTATATCCTGCTGTTCATTTTTATGAGCAACTGTCGGAAAGGAAAAAGTCATAAACCCAAATTTTATTTTAAAGATTTATTGACTACTGTGGAAACAGATTTGCTATACAATAATAACGGAGTGATTATATTATATGAGTAAAGCTAAAGGTAAAGGTGGAACAGGTAGAGGAACAGGCAGTAAGGGCTGGAACCGATGGAAAGCCAGTGCCAACAAAAAAAGAGTGCCAAACCTTATACAAGCAAAGGTGTTAAAAAAGCGGGTGGCGCAAAGACAAACAGTAATACAGGTGACAAATCCGAAAGATAGGGACTGCTATTTACGCTTGGTATCTTTCGTGTAAGTGTAAGATAGATGTTGTGTGGGTTTATTTTGCGGAGAAAAGCAAAGATTTAAAACAACAAAACAAGTGGTTACTCATTGTAAAAAGACAACTTTTAAAATTCATTAATACGATAATCTATATTATGAAAAAAGCTATTCTTTTAGTAAGTACTTATACAAAAGAATAGCTTTTTTATGATGTGGATACAATTTTCTATTTACTCGATGACGATATGACAGAACCACTTATAGAAATTTTCAAGTTATATTTAAAGCACAATATCGTAATCCTTTATTTTAATCGTTTCTATATTTCATGTTCATTTCTTTTCCTCTACACGAACTATATCATACAATTCCTATAAGTTTTTATTAATTCTAAGTTTATTTTATTGAATTTTCAGAAATATAAGTTTATACTTATGGACAAATAAACGGGAGGACGAAAAATGCAACCAAAACTAAAACTGTCCATTGTTCTTATTCTTATGCTTTCTATTATTTTATCAGCATGTAACCAAAACAAATCAGAAACAGCCACTACTCAAACGCAAGAAAAAAGAAAACCAGTTTTAAATATTGTAGAATCAGGCGAAATCTCAACTTTAGATTCTTCAATTGCCTCGGATGGCTTATCCTTTGGCGCTCTCAATAACGTCATGGAAGGCTTATACATGCCTGGCCTTGAGGGAAAACCTGTACCTGGAGCTGCAGAATCTCATACAGTGAGTAAAGATGGATTAACCTATACATTTAAATTGCGTGATACGAAATGGTCAAACGGCGATCCTGTAACAGCTCATGATTTTGTGTATGCATGGAAACGTGCAGTAAACCCTGAAACAGCTTCAGAATATGCACAAATTCTATTCGATATTAAAAATGCGAAAAAAATTAATAAAAAAGAACTTCCTTTAAATGAATTAGGTGTAAAAGCACTCGATAACAAAACATTAGAAGTTCAACTTGAACATCCTGTTCCATACTTCCTTGGATTAATGGGATTTGCCACATTTTATCCTTTAAATCAAAAGTTCGTAGAATCACAAGGGAAAAATTTCGGATTAGAAGCTAAAAATGCAATCTATAACGGACCATTCGTACTAAGTGAATGGAAACATGAACAAGAATATAAAATGACGAAAAATCCAAATTACTGGGATAATAAAAATGTAAAATTAGAAGAAATTAATGCTCATATCGTCAAAGATATTTCAACAGCTGTCAATCTATTTGAAGCAAAACAAGTAGATCGAGCAACTATTAACGCTGAATTCGTAGATAAATACAAAGATAGTGATAGCTTAAAAAAATTAGCACGACCAACAACAGTTTTCTTACGTTTCAATCAAAAAAATCAAGTTCTTGCAAATAAAAATGCGCGAAAAGCCATTAGCTTAGCTTTTGATAAAAAAGGCGTTGCTAATACAATTTTAAACAATGGTTCTATTCCAGCCAATGCACTCATTCCACAGGGATTTGTAAAAGGACCTGATAACAAAGATTTTCGCAGTACAAGTAATGTAAAACTAGAGACAAATGTTGCAGAAGCAAAAAAATTATGGGAACTTGCTAAAAAGGAATTAGGTACCCAAACTATAACACTAGAAATTTTAAGCACTGATGATTCGAATGATAAAAAGATTACCGAATTTTTAAAAGGCGAACTAGAAAAAAATTACCAGGATTAAGCATTACATTAACGCAACTTCCTGTTAAAGTATATTTAGAGCGTGAATCTAAAGAGGATTACGAAATTTCCCTTTCTGGATGGGGGGCTGATTATCCAGACCCAATGACATTCTTAGATATGTTTATAACAGGTAGCTCATTTAACCGAATGAACTATTCCAATCCAAAATACGACGAGCTTATCCATAATGCTGGTTCTTCCCTACTAACAGATTTACCTGCTCGCTGGAAGGCATTCCAAGATGCCGAAAAAATTCTCATAGAAGATGATACAGCTATTGCTCCTATTTATCAGGCTGGACTTGTGTATCTGGAACGACCATACGTAAAAGACGTTTGTATTCGACCTTTTGCTGGAGTGTATAGTTATAAATGGGCGTATATTAAACAGTAAGGGAAATTATCATTGTAACTAAATAATAAAGTTGTTTAAAAAATATTATCAAGACCTAATTCGTAAAAAGTCATAAAAAATAAAGGGTGATACATATTAGTCATATATAATATGTATCACCCTTTTACTTCTTGTTCAACAATCGTGCTCTTACATTTAATAACTAATAAGTTTTTTATTAGCTATTAAATGTAAGGGCTTTTTTATTATTTCTAATTTTAATTCAAGTAAAAAGCAGAGCTTCAGCAACTCGTGCCTGACCATTCGAACCTATTGTTCTAATTTAATGTTTTCTCTTGAATAATATTTAACTAGCATACTGAAGGTTCTTTTTTAAAATTCCAGGAAAACGACTAGTAGGCAGCTGGCCTTTTCTCTACAAGGATACTGAAAAGATATAAGACAGACATAGTGATTTTGGCCACTTAATTATCCTGCGTTTCAAATTATTTAATTGAATCCTGCTAATATCATTTTATAAGTATCTTTCTTTTAGCTCGGATTAAGGTACTTTTAGAAATTCCGGGCATTTCCTCTACATGTCTATAAGAGTAGGTTTCTAATAATCCTCCGACACATACTGTGAACCCCGATCAGATATGATCTCTTCACGAGCTGCCTGTCAGCTACGAGGCGACTAGGCCCTTACCTCGACCGGACTATACCAGCTAGTTGTGCCTGACTTGGCTAGACACGCAATAATAAAAAAGAACTAGCAAAAATACCGCTAACTCTCGTATTGATCAATAAATGGCCTAATTACAATCTTTGAATCAACCAATAAAATGCCAGCACAAAAATAAGGCAAGACGTTGAGATCGTCATTTTACGATACCAAGGGAACCTTCGCAGCCATATCAAGAGGGGCAGTACTAGGCATAAGATCAATAGTTGGCCTGTTTCCACACCTAAATTAAACATCAGGAGTGAGCCAATCAGATTTTCTTTTGGAAGTCCTGTTTCAGCTAAAGCCCCGGCGAAGCCCATACCGTGAATCAGGCCAAATATGGCTGTCAATATCCATCTCCATTTCGCCTTTTGAACAAACATATTTTCCACTGCCACATAACAGATCGTCAGGGCAATCAAGGCTTCGACCCAATGCGAACTGACCTGAATACGGTCGGTGGCCACCAAGAATAGTGTTATGCTGTGGGCGATTGTAAAAGCAGTAACAATTTTCAACGCATCCTTGAAGCGAGATGCGATTAATACTAAGGATAACAAAAACAACAAATGATCATAACCTGTCAAAATGTGTTCGATTCCAAGCTTAAAGTATTTCCACAAAACAGCGCCAATCTTAGGCTGGGGAACGTCGCTCAGATTATCACTTTTAGTGCTATCAATATGGGGAAGGTTGATCAGAATATCTCTATTAGTGCTATCAATCATATCCTGCTGAAAATATTCCCCTGCATGGACCATGAGTACACTCGTATGAGCAGGCGCATCGTCAAACACCAGATCGTAATGAAGATTAAATTGTTTGATTTCTTCATCGGCGATAAACTTTAGTTGAAATTCCACGCCTCTTGCGGCACCCTTTTGCGCCATGTTCATCGAAACCAATTCCATCGTTAAGGGCTTCGAATCTGCATCTATGCGAAGACCTTTCTGTAGATAGGATTCGATTTTTTGCGAGGCCAGTTCATCGTTCACCAGATTATCCAAGTCAGTACCGAATTGTGGAAACAAGTCTCTTTGTTCAATAAAAAGATCGTAGAGAATCTCGTTCCCTTCAATGTTTAAATCCGAGTAATTCATATTTATGGAATGCGCAAGTGAAGTTGTGGCAGTCCCAAAAAATAATAAGATCATGATGATGAACATGGACAGAAATGAACGCTGCTTCATAGTGGAACCCCTTTTCATGAAATGTTAGTAATACAACCTGCAATATAGTTTATCCGGTTACGAACGTTCAATCTGCAACTTGAACATGTTGCTCGACTTATTTCAAGCTGTCCAAGAGTGTTTTTACTTGTGGGTTAAGGGTCAATGCGTTCAGAACGATTGTAAGCGCCTCTGCGCGTGTGGAGTTGCCCTTCGGATCAAATAAGCCATTGCCCTTGACGCTGATGATTCCCGCTTTTTCCGCATCCTTGATTTGATTTGCTGCATAAGAGCTTGCGCTTGCTATATCCGCAAAGTTGCCTTTGGAAGCACCTTTGTCCACTTTACTTAAGTCTACAATACGGGATAGAATAATAACCATTTTTTCACGGTTAATCGTTTTGTTCGGCTTGAACGTCCCATCATCATATCCGGTAATCACTCCTGCGCTAGCAAGCTTCTCAATGGCGTCTTTACCCCCAGTGTCTGTCAATATCTTTCACAACAACCGACTGGACAACAATTAGGTCAATTTCTACACCGACGGCGCCAGCGACTGTCACATTACATATGAAATATGAGCCGGTATCCCGTTGCAGAGCGAGGAAATGCAGCTTTAGTACACCTTGGGTACCATTAATCGTCCAAATAATGAGGGGGAGAAAATTGATCTCCCCCGTTTCATTACCGATCCATCCTAAATGTCGCTAATGTGATGACACCTGCGTGAATTCAATACAATAAATTAGAAGCTAATTCTTTACAGTTTCTGTTTCAAGGACGCTAATTTCCGCAGCCGATGCCCAGCCGTTAACACCCGCCGTTGCTTCGAGCTTGATATATGATGCATCTGTCGGATCAAAAGTTGTTACTTTCTCCGCATTGTCGTTTGCCCAAGTTCCGCTTGCAATTTTAGTAAAAGTCACTCCATCTGTACTTACATAAACGTTATATCCTGTAATATTTCCGTTGCTGCCTGATGGCCTTGGTAAATACGCGACCTTATCGATTGGATAAGTTCCTCCAAGATTTAATGTGATTGATTGAGGAAGTACATCAGATTTATCCCACTTTGTATGCCAAAAAGTTTGTGAATTTCCGTCAATCGCCATGGATGCTGAATTATTTTCACCAACCGTTTCCTGACTTGTCGCCGTTGCCGTCATTTGAGACTGAGGAATCTTATTAACCGTTACTTTAATGCTTGTTGTCAAAGGCACGTTATTGGGATTTTTCACCCCAGTTGGCAAAGTTACAGTTCCATTGACAGTGAAGGTCTGTAAAGTCTTTACAGTGGGATCATAGTTTGAAGCATCTACATTCCATGTCACATCGGCATCCACCCTGTTTTCTAGATCGGAAACCAAGGATACTGTCTTTGGCAATCCAAGGGCGTCCGCTGTCTTCGCCGTTCCGATTGCCAACCCTGTTATGTTAGCAGGCGCAGTGATGCTGTTTAAATTAAAACTTTGAGCCTCAATGTCAATATCCTGCGACGAACGGTTATACATGGAATCGTCGGCGAATACCCTGAGTATATATGGAGTAGTCGGCGACAAATCTGTAAACTTATAATGTCTGTATTCATCGAATGGTTTGTCTAGCGGCAACGAAAGGCTGTTAAACGATTTGTCCACTTTCCCCGTGAGCTTGTTGATAAGCTGAATATTATATTCCAAAACGCGCACATTGTCATTTGCTTGCTTAATTGTAAAAGCAAGTTCGTTGTTTTTGTAGGAATCGACCGTAATACCCTCTTCAAACTGCGGAGCTATGAGTTCTCTTATATCGCTCCTGCTATAGGTAAAGGCCTCTTTGCCTTCACCAACGACTTTTACAGAAGGTGTGCCTACATATTCATCTGTACTTAAATTATACTGTTTGATGATAATTTTTGAACCGTAAACCTCTATGAAATTCGCGATGCGAGGTGTGGTTTTGTAATTGATATACGAGCCTTCTATATATCCGCCGTACGGACCGTTATCAATATAGCTGGAATATGAACTCGCACCGCTGTCGAGATACGTAGCCGCACCTTGATAGTGAGAACGTTCGTCGGTCGGGTCGTATTGCGTATGACCTGACATATATACCACCTGCGAAAAATTATTGTCGGCAATATATTTACCTACATTATTACTTGCCGCGCTGCTCCATGCCGATCCCCACACGGTTCCGCTTATAGGGTAGTGAGAAGATACAAATATGGGTTTGGTTGGATCGTAATCCGCTTCTTTTTTAATTTGGTCGAGGAAATTTTTGGTTTTTCCCACCGTATTGTCGTTGTTATAATTTCCGTCAAAACCCACAAAATTATATCCTTTTACCTTTACCCTATAAGCACTATTAAAGAAATTGTTATCGTATGAATTCGTTGAGGCGTTCCACGCGCCCGCCGAACCGACAGGTATAAATTGTTCGGCGCCGCCCATATCATGGTTGCCTCTTACCATATAAAGCTTCGTATTGTCAAACAGACCCTCACCTTTAAGTTTATTGTATATGTCTGTCAGATTTTTCATCCACACATATTCATTGGCGTTGTTACCGCCGGTAACGTCGCCAGGAATAAAGAGTACGTCGGCCTGTGGGAATAGTCTCAGTTCTGTTCTGTAATCTTTTTCAATACGCGCGATTGTTGCGGGATTAGCACTTACTTCCGGGTCGCTGTCCACAATCATATTTAAACCGGCGGGAGTTAATGTTTTATTGCTTTTTTGATAAATGAATATGGCGTTGTTTAGTTCACGTTCGTAATAATTGATGGTTTCCTGTGTATATAATTTTTCTTTTTGCGTTGTTGCAACCGTAGATGTCGTATTCAAGACCTTTTTCAAATGATCAAAATCGGTTTCGCTGAAGCCGTTGCCGAGACCGTCTGCTATTATTTTATTTGCTTCTGATATTTTGTCGTTAAGTGCGTTCATATCTACTTTATTTACAGCGTAACTATTATAATTAGCTTGAACTACATCACTGCTAAATGCACCTTTCCAAACATTCAGATCAGCTATATCGAATGAATTACCGCCATGTTTGCCTAATCCGTCGCTACCTATATTTAATGGGTTCGATGTATCTAGAGTTCCGATTCCCAGCGAAGTTTCAGTCATTTTGTAACCATCAATATACAACGATCCGAGCATTTTATCTCTGTCTACAACAAATGTCACGTAACGCCAATTGGAAGCATTAAACGTGTCGCGCCCAAATTTCACTGATGCGGTCGGGAATCCTAAATTCATATTGATCGAATTAGCTGATGTATAAATCGCCCATCCTTCGTTAGAGCTCTTAGTAAAATCCTTGTTTGATAATATTACCTGATTATTGCTAGTGTCACCCTTATACCAGAAGGATGTGGTAAAACTGTCATTACCAAAATTCAAGCTATGCTTCGTACCGACATAATTGCCGTCTCCGCTTTCTAAGTGCAGAGCTTTGGTCCCGGGTAATACACCGGCTACATAACTATAATTTCCTTTCCCTTCCAAGTTCTCTTGATTTGCATCGTCCTTTAAATTATTGTCGAATTTCATCGATGCAATAAGGGGTTGGCATTTAATACTGCGTTCGTGGGTAATGAAGTTTTTTTGTCACCATTTGATGGTAAACCAACTACAACGCGTAATTTTTTACCAATATCATTTAACGTTACGGTGTAGCTTTTGGATGTACCACCCGATTTGACATTAATATATTTATCGCTTATACGTGATTCCTGTACTTGCCATTGAAATGTGAGATTTTTACCATTTGACCCATGACCCATGATTGCACTGGCGGTGATCGTTTGACCGTAAACTGGCTGCATATTGTCGATTTTGACGAGTTTGTCGTCCGATTCGTTTGCAAGTGCGTCTGCGGTGGTCGATAACATAACGAATATCATCGTGAATACGAGGGAAATGGATAATATTCTTTTCATTACAGAAAACCTCCATATTTTAAGTATTTTAAGAGTCTGTTCAAAAAGCTTGTAAAATTGAGTGAAAAACAAAGCCGTAGTGAAACTTTGATGCGGAACTCATTGATTATATCGATCATGTCGACGACTCCGTTGTGCTGGAGAAGGTCGCTCCGCTTTACAAGGATGGCGGGCATCCTCCCATCGATCGGGATGAGAGGAGATTTTTCGTCACGTCAATCCCCCTTTCGGTTCCAATATTGGAACCTTGATTTTCTCCTTCTCCTACTCCTACTCTCATTAAACTGAAATGGTGCTTTTTGAATAGGCTCTTTTTGAATTGTAATGTAAAAATATTATATTTATATTTTCTCAGAGTTAATTTATTGTAAAGTATGAAAATTTAGATTTATATAAAATAATGGGATTATAGATAAAAGTATCTAGTATATTCAAGGAAAACTTAATAGTTCATCAACCAAATATTTTCTTTAAGGGGTACCGCCACATCGCTATCAAGCTAAGTTTATGCAAAGTCAATTATAGTGGAGGTCGTTTCTTTTTTCTAAAGGCTACGTGTAGGGAATTTAAAGACCCCCCAGGGATCAACGAATTCCTGAGGGGGTACCTGCGTAATATAACATATTTACAATTACGTTGCGTTTGGGTTTAAAATGCGTATCTTTTTCATTTACATTATAACCACTATATTTAAGTTTATAAGAGTTATGCTTTTTAGATAAAATTAATTACTTGTTTTATAAACTCGTAACCAAAATAACCACTAAATCCGAATAGTACTATTGCGGCAGATATAGATACCCATTTAATAAAGGTTGGATTTAGAAAACGTCTAGTAAAATGAACAAAGCCTAATAAGACCATATCATGCATAAAGATACCTAATAAAATACCTACAGCTATTAATATAAATGTAGATGTACTTGCATTACCTAATGAAGAAACTAGAACCGGACCAAAGACCCCTATCCAAAATACAATATTAGCCGGTGATATAGCAATCATAAAACCAGATAAATAAGCTGTTAATAAAGATTTATTAGGATCTTCTCCCTCTATGTTAACTTCTGACTTTGCTTCTTTAATACTTTCTATTCCAATAAACATTAAAAACCCAAAACCTAGTAGCCACATAACTGCCTCTACCCATGGATTGGTTAATACACTAGAGAACCCTAGATAAATCAGGACTATTAAAGATAAATCTACAGTCATTCCTCCTATACCTACAAACCAACCATGTACGAAACCATTTCTCATTCCTTGTTTAGTCATTTGGACAGTCATAGCACCTGCAGGTATTGATAAAGATAAACCTAACAAAATATATGTAAAAAGTGTTACAATCATAAAAATTCTCCTATTTTAGTCAATTACTATTCTTTTCATTAAATTGTGCATGAAAAGGACACTTACCTTTAATCGATTCATTATCATCTGTTATTACATATTGTTTCCATTCTCTTTTATCTGGAGCATCATATCCACCTAAATCAGGGTGGATTGGCATACCCTCAACTTTAGATTTGATTAATTCAATAGCTTTTTTTCCTTGTTTTATTTCATGTGAGATATCAGCAAAAATTCTTCGAGATTGAAAAATTAGAATTAAACATTTGCCCACGTTTCTAGTAATACGTTGTTTATAAAATGGAGCATTAGCAGAAATAAATATAGGCTCTTTATCAAACACAAACCCCCAATTAGATGACCACTCTTTTGGGCCATGTTCGTTAAGGTATTTTAAGATATTCCAAAAATAAGTATTGTAATAATCAAACCCTTCTCCTTTTTCCTCTGGTTCAACAAATAGAACTAGAGCATGGCGATTTTTCACATTACTTCTAGCAAGCTCCAAAAACTCACAAAGTACCCCTTTGTTGAAGATCAATGCCTAAAATCCCATAAGATCCTTTACATGTTTAGCGTTCTTTTTAGATGTTAGCTTTTCAAGTAATAAAAATGCAACATCAAACGCTGTACCTGGATTTGAAGATGTAATAATATTTCCATCTTGAACAATTAAATCATTTTGTACTATTGCACCGAAATTCTTTAACTGCTCTTTTCGTTTACTCGTTGGATGACTGTATGTGGTGGCTTTTTTATCTGTAAGAATTCCACTTTTACCAAGCGCTAATGATGCAACACAGATACTGGCAATAGGCTTCTGCTTGACATAAAAATGTTGAATAACATTTAAGAATTCTCTACTGTATGCATCCCGATAAAAACCAGCTTCTTCAAACCCTCCTGGAATAGCTAGTGCATCAAACTCATCTAATTGAATATCATCAATCGTTTTTTCGGGTATGACAGTAAAATTCCAAGTACAGGTTAATTTATTCCGAAGACCAACTGTTACGACCTCGGTTGATCCATCTCCCTCCCATTTATTCCAACCTAGTACATCTGTAAATACACTAGCTTCTACTGCTTCCAATCCGTCAGCTAATAATAATAAAATCTTTTTCATATCGCAAATCGCCTCCTAATATCCTTATTTTATACAAATATAGAAGGCTGATAAATAAGTTTAATAAGGATATTTGATCGTTTGGCTTTATTATATAAAGAATTTAGGTTATTCTATTTTATAAAAAAAGGTTGGATAATTTATGGATCAAATTGATAAAAAAATCGTGGGATTATTACAGTCAAATGCAAAAATTTCAATGAAGGATTTAGCAGAAGCCGTTCACTTATCTTCTCCGTCAGTAACTGAGCGAGTACGGAAGTTAGAGGAGCAACAAATTATTGAAGGTTACCATGCACATGTTTCTCTAAAAAAATAAACCGTCCAATTTCTGCACTTATATTGTTTAAATCAAAGGATTGTAAATCATTAGCTAACTTTTGCTATAATCATCCAGATGTACTTGAGTGTTACAGAGTAGCAGGGGAAATTAGCTATATTGTCAAATTAGCAACGTATTCTGTAGAAAGTTTAGAACAATTTATTGATGATTCAATGCAATATGGTACGCCATCAACGAATATCGTGTTATCTTCTTATGAAAAAAAATAATTGCTCCCTTTATTAGTGAAGAATAAAAATACTGGCATAATCAATTAACTATCGCTTACTCAATAATCCTTAATCCTTTAAAAATAGCCCTGATTTTTCTGACTTGTATAAAAGAATCAGGGTCTCTAATCATTTTTATCGTTTTGGGGAAGAATGTGTTTCTTAACTTGATAGCGATGTGGCGGGACCCCAGACACAAAAAAACGAATCATTTGATACGGTTAAAATAATCTATTTGGCAAAATAAAAAGTAGTTATCAAAAATGATAACTACTATGAAATCAAATATTATTTTATTGATTTTCTTATAAACCATTTCCTAAATAAATATACTAATCCAATTAAAGCTAAAACAGTAATAATAATTCCTGGAATCCCAAAACTATTTAACATATTGGTCCTCCTTTTTTAATATTAGCTTGGATTTATTGTAAAAGTACCACCTGAATGATTAACAGTAACCGTACACCATGTTGAAGCATAGGCTACAACCGCAGTATACTTCTTAGTTGCAGTTAACGTAGTATTTAGTCCAGAAGTAGAAATTGATCCAGAATATACTTTACCAACACCTCCACTTCCTACTAATCCATAAGCATCATGATAAACTACTGTTTTTACAGAAGATACTTTACTAGCACCTGCTGTTGTACTAGTTTTTAAGTTAGAAGCACCGAAACTTTGATTTATAAGATTTTGAATATCATCCTTAATTGTTCCACTTACTGTTACTGTAACACCATTAGCTGTTTTAGATCCATAAATAGATTTTGAAGCAAATAAAGATATCCCTGATGGAAGAGGTTGTTTAGCATACATTTCAACAAAAGCTTGATCTTTTAATGAAAACGCTTCTCCCATTTTGTATTCATTATGAATTCTTTCAAAATTAGAAACTACTTCTTCCTGAGATAAATTTGATAATTTCTCTTTATACGCTTGTTTTTGATTTTCTACAGTTTGATCATGTGAGAGGTTTGATTCAGCATTAGCCATATTACCAAACGTAAAACCCAAAGTTAAAACAAACGGTACAGTTAGAGCTAAAATTTTTTTAAACAAAACAAATTCCCCCTAAACTAGTAGATTATGTAACTTTCTATCATATTATAACAAATATACATATATTTGTTATAATGATATTATTTAATTTTTTGACAATTATATGTCTTAAAAGGAGGAGAGGAAGCAACCGTGACGTGAAGTGCAAAATTCCCATCTTCTATCAGTTAACAACTATTCATTTGTAATCAGTCCTTTAAAAATGATAGCAGTGCTTCATTAAATTCTTTGGCATGTGTTGCATTTAATCCATGTGGACCACCCTTTATTAAAGCTACCTTAGAATTAGGAATTGCTTCATGTGTTAGCTTCCCACTATATTCAAATGGAACAGTTGCATCTGAATCACCATGAATAACAAGGGTAGGTATATTAAACTTAGCTAAATCTTCTCTGAAGTCCGTTTTGCTGAAAGCAGCGATACAATCTAGCGTTCCTTTAGGCGATGCACCCGCTGCAATATCCCTATTGTAAAGTCGGAATGGTTCACTGACTAAGTCAGTTCGATCTCCAGCAGCAAAAAATCCTCTCGTAAACTCATCAAGAAATGCTAGGCGATCACTTTTTACTCCATTTTCAAATCCTTGAATTGCTGCATCATCTAATACTCCCTCAGGATGATCTGCTGACTTGTAAAGAAATGGTGGTACAGCTCCTGCAAATACAGCCTTCTCTACTCTATTTGTTCCATAGTTTCCAATATAGCGAGCTACTTCTCCACCACCCATTGAAAATCCGACCAGTGTGACATCTTGGAGATCCATATGCTCTAGTAACAGATGTAAATCAGTAGCAAACGTATCATAGTCATAACCGTTCCATGGCTGAGAAGATTTCCCGAACCCTCGACGGTCATAAGTTATGACTCTGTATCCAGCCTCAACGAGAGCAGGAACTTGGTATTCCCAAGACCGACCACTTAATGGCCAACCGTGAATTAATACTACTGGCTTCCCTGTACCATGATCCTCATAATATAGCTCAATGGGTGTTTGATTTTCGGTTCCTACAGTAATTTTTGCCATTCTTCTACCTCCAAAAAATATTCTAATATATATCCTTTTCTTCAATAATCCGGATGAATCTCGTAACCTGTTTATGCACGTTTATGTTGTGGACTCTAAGCATGAAACTCTATTGTTCCGATGAATTCATTTTCTGTTTTTGTAACAATTCCCCATCTAATACCTTTTTCATCATGAAATAATTGCTGAACATTCCTCATATTCAATTCTAATAACAAAAATAGGTGACTATCAATATTGTTCTATCTATAGAATGTATAGGTAAAACCAATCAATTTTATGGTAAAAATAACTATAGTTACCATCTATAGAAATTATAGATAATTTAGAATTGATTAATGAATTGGTTTTCAAATACTATAAATTTGTATAGCGCTTCATGTTCTGTGAATGCTGCTATAACTAATATAACGAAAGGAGGAATTTAAAATATTTCATGCCAATTCTCCATTTGTCATAGCTTGAAAAACTCGAGCCAATAATAAGAAAATTAATGAGAAATCCTTACGTCCTAGGCTTTTTGTAGTAAACACTTCATTAAATAGTCTAAAAATTAGGTATAAAGCTACCTCTCTTAATTTAGTATACTATGGCACAATTGGTTGATTTTATAAAAAAAGGAGGAAATATATGACTAAGACCATAGGCCTTATTTGTGGTAGTTTAAGAAAAAACTCTTATAATCGAATCATTGCTCAATCATTAACAGGGATGGATGATTCCCATCAATTTCGTTGGATCGAGATAAATGATCTACCTTTGTTCAATGAAGACTTAGAAATAAGTGTTCCAGAAACAGTGACATCATTTAAATCTGCTATTCAGGACGTTGACGGTATCATTATTGTAAGTCCAGAGTACAATTCTGGAATTCCAGGCGTATTAAAGAATGCATTGGACTGGGCATCAAGACCTCGGGAATCTGCTGTTCTTAGCAGAAAACCAGTTGGTTTAATTGGTGCAACTCCTGGGGGATTAGGTACTGTTTATGCTCAAATGCAAATCAGAGAAATACTAGAAGCCATGCAAGTTCATGTTCTTCCATTTCAAAAAGTACTGATTTCCCAAGTACATGAAAAGATTGATTCCGATCAGAAAGTACTTACTGACGAACAAACAAAACGTTATCTTCAGCGTTATTTACAACAATTTATAAATTGGATAGATAAAGCTCCTATTTTAGATTAATAAAAGGAGATCAAGCATTTAAAAAAATTAGTCTAACTATTTTTCTGATTTTTAAGAAAATTATTGACGTGTCATAAGCTTATAGATAAATTAATTTTAACGGTCAGTTTAGTTATAAACTAATCGTAAAAAACGAAGAAATTTATGATAATATTCCACTTTTAAAACTTTCTTCGATTACTTAATTTTTAGGAGGAATACATAATGTCTGATCTCTATTCTCGTATTAACAAAGATGATGCTGTCGTTCTTTTAGTAGATCATCAAACTGGTCTTATGTCCGGACTAGTACGTGACTATGGTGTTGATGAATTCAAGAACAATGTTTTAGCTCTTGCTCACACTGCTAAGTTTTTTGATTTACCAGTTATTTTAACAACAAGCTTTGAAAACGGACCTAACGGACCTTTAATGCAAGAATTGGTTGATCTCTTTCCTCACGCACCAAAAATAGCTCGACCTGGACAAATTAACGCATGGGATAATGATGATTTTGTAAAAGCAATCGAAGAAACTGGAAAAAAACAACTTATCATCGCGGGCGTAGTTACGGATGTTTGCGTTGCTTTCCCGGCACTTTCCGCTATAAAAGCTGGATATGAAGTATTTGCTGTTACTGATGCTTCAGGAACTTTCAGTAAACAAGTTGCAGATGCTGCCAATACGCGTATGGCACATAGTGGCGTGCAACTTATGAACTGGTTTAGCGTAGCGTGCGAATTACAACGCGATTGGCGCAACGATGTCGAAGGTTTTGGCAATTTGCTTGCTAGTAATCTTCCAGGTTATCAAAATATAATTGGAAGCTATATGGGAGCTCAGCGAGATCTCAGTAAACAAAATGCATAAATTTATTCCTAAGAAATAGCTATAAATCACTTTTTTAAAAGTGGATAGTATAAATTTAGCGCTGATTTAATCAGCGCTCCCTTTTAAATTAAGAAGTATAGTAAGCTTTTATTTTTACGATTACAGCTGAAATTAACAGAAAATATAATTGTTTCAAAAAACCTCATTTGAAACAATTCAAAAAAGGAGTGTTTTATTATGAGTAATTTAGAATTGTTAACCCCGGAGAACAGTGCATTAATTTTGATCGATTTTCAGCCTCAAATGACTTTTGGGGTTGCAAGCATTGACAGACAAACATTGATTAATAACGTTATGCTGCTTGCTAAATCAGCAAAAGCTTTTAACGTACCTACTATTCTTACTACAGTTGAAACACGCAGCTTTTCTGGTTATTTTTGGCCACAAATTCTTGACATATTACCAAACCATGAAATTATAGAACGTAGTTCAATGAACTCCTGGGAAGATTCAAAATTTGTTGAGGCAGTTAAAGCAACAGGTAGAAAGAAATTGATATTTGCAGCACTTTGGACTGAAGTTTGCCTTGCATTCCCTGTGCTTGAAGCAATTAAAGCTGGCTATGAAGTTTATGCAGTTGATGATGCTTCAGGTGGTACTAGTTTGACAGCACATAATGCTGCTATGCGTCGTGTAGAACAAGCTGGAGCAATTCCAGTGACAGCAATTCAAGTTTTACTTGAATACCAACGTGATTGGGCACGCAAAGACACTTATGATGCTGTTATGGAAATTGTAAAAGAACACACTGGCGCTTATGGTCAAGGCGTGGAATACGCATATACTATGGTACATGGGGCGCTTCCAAGCAGGAAAATATGAAACAAGAAAGAGTAACTGTCGGAGAAACTCATACAGGGAACACGATGGATGCTGGCGGTGCAGTAACAACGATTGTTACATGGGAAATTCAAGAAGGTAGAGAAAAACAGTTTGAAACATGGAGACATGAAATCGAAGCTGCCGCTACTAAATTTCCAGGGCATTTAGGCGTAAATCTAATAGTCCCCAATAACGGATCCAGGGAGTATACTGTTATTTTTCGCTTTGATACGTATGAGCATCTACGTGCTTGGCAAGAATCAGATATTCGTCGAGATTTGTTAAAAAAGGCAGAACAATTTCAAGCTACTAATCCAACTTACAAAACTGAAAGCAGTTTGGCTTATTGGTTTGTTACTCCGAAAACGCCAGTTCCACCGCCAAAATGGAAAATGTCTATTGTTACCCTTCTGGGTGTATGGCCTCTTAGCATGTTGGTTCCTAAAGTGATAGGACCTATTATAAAAAATATGAATCCTATTATGTCAGCTTTTTTTGTTTCTGTATGTATAGTGTCCTTACTATCATGGGTAGTCATGCCGATTCTCGGTAAAACATTTCATCCATGGTTACAGAATAATAGGAAGTAGATGAGGTGTGAACATGAATTTACCGGATATGATCTTATATAACGGAAAAATCACTACCCTTGACCCATCTCAACCTGAGGTATCGGCTATCGCCATAACTGATGGTTTAGTCACTGCAGTAGGTGGAGATGAGCTTCTTGATAGTGCCACAGAAAAAACCAAAAAAATAGACCTTAAAAGAAAGAGAGCTATTCCGGGCTTGAATGACTCTCATATACACGTTATTCGTGGAGGTCTTCATTATAATATGGAATTGCGCTGGGAAGGTGTGCCATCACTTGCTATTGCTCTGGAAATGCTCAGAGAGCAGGCAAGGCGTACACCTGCTCCTCAGTGGGTAAGAGTAGTTGGAGGTTGGTCTGAATTTCAATTTAAAGAGAGACGGATGCCAACTTTGGAAGAGATTAATGCTGTTTCTGAAGACACGCCTGTCTTTGTGCTACATCTTTACGATAGAGCACTTGTAAATCGTGCAGGGCTGCGTGCACTGGGATACACAAAAGATACCCCAGACCCTCCAGGCTGTTTAATTGAGCGGGATAAACGAGGTAATCCAACGGGGCTTTTAATTGCCAATCCTAACGCTTCTATTCTTTATTCAAGTTTGGGTAGAGCTCCAGTACTTAATTTTGACGACCAGATTAACTCAACTCGCCATTTTATGCGCGAATTAAATAGATTAGGTATTACAAGTGCCATTGACGCAGGTGGTGGGTTCCAAAATTATCCTGATGATTACAAAGTTGTTGAACATTTAGCCGAGAAGGAACAATTAACTTTGCGTATTGCGTATAATCTATTTACGCAAAATCCAAATCATGAATATGAAGACTTTGCTTCATGGGCAAAAATTGTTTCTCCGGGTCAAGGAAATGATAAGTATAAAATGAATGGTGCCGGAGAAATGTTAGTATTCTCGGCAGCCGATTTTGAAAAATTTCAAATGCCGCGGCCCGAACTAGCTACGGTGATGGAAGCTGACTTAAAGAAAGTAATTTCTCTATTGGTGGAAAACCGTTGGCCATTCCGTTTACATGCAACTTATGACGAGTCAATAACACGTTTCTTAAATGTTTTTGAGGAAGTCAACAGAGAAATTCCTTTTAATGGTCTACGCTGGTGGTTTGATCATGCAGAAACAATCTCAGATCGTAGTATGGAACGTGTTAAGGCTTTAAATGGCGGTATCGCCATCCAAGACCGCATGGCTTTCCAAGGTGAATACTTTGTTGATTTATACGGAAAAGAAGCTGCAAAGCGTACTCCTCCGATTTATCGTATGCTAGACCTGGGTATACCTGTTGGCGCCGGTAGTGATGCAACCAGGGTTTCCAGCTATAACCCTTGGGTTGCTCTTTACTGGATGGTTGCCGGAAAAACCATTGGTGGTCTTTCGATATACGATGAAAAAAATAAACTTGACAGAAAAGTAGCCCTGGAACTATATTCCAAAGGAAGTGCGTGGTTCTCTGGTGATGAAGGTAAAAAGGGAACCCTTGCAATAGGTCAGTTTGCTGATATTGCTGTATTGTCTGCTGACTACTTTACTGTGCCGGAAGAAGAAATCAAAGACCTTGAATCATTACTCACCATTATGGGTGGGCAGGTTGTTTATGGAAATGATGAATTTAAAAATTTGTCACCTGAATTGCCGCCAGCATCACCTGATTGGGCACCGACGGGAGTTTATGGTTATGGTGGTGCTAACCTAGCCCACAATATACTTTCTCACGATGCCCATGATCACAAGTTACATAGTTGCAGTAACCCTCTCCATCAACACACTCATACCGTAATAGGAAAAGATGGAACTAAATGGGGTATTGGTTGTACTTGCTTTGCTTTCTAAGTCAGAACCACCGGTCTAATGCCGGTGGTTTTCTTTCTACAATAAGGGTTTGGGGCCGAGGACGGACCCAAATAGTAATGGTATTAAGATCATAATGGTAATATGGGTTCTGGTGCAAATAATATGTAGATTCGAAATAGCGGTGTATTCCTAACGGAATCTATTACTATACGGCAAGACCGAAGAGTTGATTGATTAACTTGATTTGTTTTTGGACAGACTTCTCTCCTTGCAAAGTCTGTCCTTTTTATATCCGCTATCTTAATCGCCTATTTTATACCAAGGGATGCAAATAAGAAACCTGAAGGATTTGTTTTCTCTTGTTTTATTAAAATTGGAGTAATATTTAATAAAAAAGACTTACCTATTTGCTATATTATTTCAACAGTGCTCTTTATTTCACTAGTTGGCTATTATACAACCCTAGAACGTTATCTAAGTGGTCCTAATTTTGGATTAACCCACTGGCAAATACTATTGATTCGAGCTCAAATCACTGTCTACCATGACTCCTTTATGACGGACAGATACAGTTCCTTCTATTTTAATATAGATCTCATCCCAAGATTTATAGATTATTTTCAATTTTCCTGAAATTTTCGCACTAGAATCATTATTGTTTCTATTATACTGATACTTTTTCAGGATCATTTAACTTCTGCATAAAGATACGTGCTGCAAAACTTAAAAATTTATCATCAAAGTGAATAAGATTAATATCTTGACTTGGTGTTGGATCAACAATACGAACTATGCTCAAAGAATCATTATTAACAAAATCAACCAGTGAGAGTGGTATTATGGCAACCCCATGTCCATTGCATACAAGACTCAATAGAGAAATAGAAGATTTTGTTTCTATATTTGCTTCAGATAAAGATAACCCTAAATTTTCACAATATATCTTAATTGATTCACGACAACTGCTTGAAGCCATTATTCTACTCAGCCCTACTAATTCTCGAAAAGAAATAAATGATTTTTCATTCAAAGGATGATTTTTTGGAATCACAAGGACGAGCTCTTCGCTATACAAAAGAGTGCTTGTTAATGTGTCTGGAGTTTGAAAACTACGTGTGATCCCTATATCAATATTTTTTTCAACGATTTGATTTACAGCAACTTCTGATTCTATGATTTTTACTAAGATGTTGGGATACTGTTGTTGAAATTGCGTAATATAAGGTGTTAAATAGGTGAGGTCCTCTAATAATCCTCCTATAGTAATCACACCTCTTTTCACACCCTTT
This sequence comes from Bacillus sp. EA-CB0995, assembly GCF_055814245.1. Classification (NCBI taxonomy): domain Bacteria; kingdom Bacillati; phylum Bacillota; class Bacilli; order Caryophanales; family Bacillaceae; genus Bacillus; species Bacillus sp. EA-CB0995. The sequence goes on from NZ_CP169269.1 coordinate 3,171,848, forward strand.
AATTCAAAGATCTCATTATGAACCTCATCAAATAGCTGCATGATAAATTTACCTTTATCAAATAGTAACTTACCTGCTTCTGTAATTTTGATACCTCTTCCAACTCGATGAAATAAAGGTGTATCAAGTTCACCTTCTAACACACGTATTTGTTGACTTAAAGTCGGCTGTGAAATACCTAGAACTTCCGCAGCTTTAGTAAAACTACCATTATTACAAACTTGAATAAAATACTCTAAATGACGTAGTTCCATTGTTGACACCCACCCTCAGCTTTTATTAAAGATTCACTCTTAAAAGAACACTTAGCCCCTGCACTATATAAGTAGAGCGGGATTCCTTTATGAATCTTAATTTTTAATTTCCTCACTAGTAAAATGATAATAACCGCAATCAATCCAACAATGTGAATAAGAACGCTGGCTTTATAGTTTCCTATAATTTCTGATAAGATGCCGTTTAATGGGATTATAAGTGCGATGAGAGCACCAATAAGTGCGGAAAGTAATTTATACATACCGCTTCTCCCTTGCATTTTTAAGGTTAATTTATCATGATTGGATTAACGAGTATTATGACATATGTCATAATCCAGAGGGGATTTTTTACTTTTATTTAATTTATATTTAAGTAGGATATTACTAATTCGAGATATATGTTCAAAAATTTATAGTTCTTGCGCATAATATCCTAATTTTTTCAACTGTTCGATTATCACTTTTTTCTCACCAGAGTCCAAACCACCAAATATTTGCCGAATCGACTCTTTATGCTGAGGGAAAATAGTATCCATCAATTCAATACCTTCTGAAGTAATTGACGCATACGTGACACGGCGGTCTTTAGGACATGGTTTTCGTATTAAGAACCTCTTCTTTTCCAACTTATCAACTACATACGTGATACTGCTACTTGCAAGTAATATTTTGTCTCCAATTTTTTGTATAGGCTGATCGCCTTTATTGTATAGTAACTCAAGAACTGCAAATTCAGTTGGATTAAGTCCATAACTTTTTATATCTTCTTCAATACGCTTTGTGATTGACTGTACTGCTCGTGATAATATAACAAATAACTTTAAAGATAAATTCTCATCATTATTAATCACACTCATAATCATCAATCCTTTGTAAAATATTTCTAATTCGAGATTAATTATATGGTCGTCAAAATATTATGTCAATAATTCATTTTAGTTTTATCAAACCACTTATAATTTATTTCTCAACATGAGACGTATGGAATCGTAATAAATCAATTGGTAATATATAGACATCTCAATTGCGTTATTTCTTTTAAAGAGAGCTTGTTTTCTGACACAAGCTCTTTTTTTATCATAGTCTGCATAGAATTCAGACATATTTTACATGGTGAGTTTTGTACCTTTACAGCGATAGAGACAAAAAATCTGGTTCTGGTGCAAAAACCTCAAAACAATTGCAATTAATCTCTAAAGCTTGGACATACCAAAACTTAAGCAGTCAGACGAATCCTGACTGCTTAAGTTTAATTAAAGAACTATTTCTCTGTGGCAAAATAAAGCAGTGCTATGATTGGAAAAGCGATTCCCATCCATAATGCTGCACCCCATCCACCTGAGGCGTATGCCCATCCTCCGATAGAGGATCCAACAGCACCACCCAAAAAGAAAATAGCCATGAATAATCCGTTTAATCGACTACGAATTTCTGGCTCCAAAGAGAAAATCAAACGTTGACTAAGCACAAGGTTTGCGGATACTCCCATGTCCAACAGAATAGCTGCAACTACTAAAACAGCTATTCCAACGGGCGAGCTACTCCGAATCATGAGTGGTAGTAATAAAGAAACGATAACAACAGCGAGAGCTATCCCAGTGGCAATCCGAGTCCATCCGCGATCAGCTAGACGGCCACCTACTGGCGCAGCTATCGCACCCGCAACTCCGACAAGCGCATACAGTGCTATATCTTTCTGAGAAAAATGAAAAGTAGGGCTAGACAATAATAACGGAACAGTAGTCCAGAATAAGCTGAAAGTCCCGAATACACACGCATGATAAATTGCACGACGGCGTAAGATCGGGGTAGTTCGCAGTAGTTTCCACATTGAACCAAGTAAGGCCGTATAGTTTGTGTTTGCCATTGGCCTCCTAGTAGGGAGTACTTTTGATAATATGATCGCTAAGAGAAGAATTACTGCCGCAGACAAGGCAAATATTGCATTCCATCCCCAAATGTCAGCTACTAGGCTTGATATCGGACGCGACAGCATGATACCAAGTAACAGACCACTCATGACATTACCAACAACGCGGCCGCGTGTAGCTTCTGATGCAAGGTATGACGCAAAAGGTACGAGGACTTGTGCTGCGACCGATCCCAATCCGATGAAGAATGAAGCTACTAGGAAAAGAATGCCGTGTTTCACAAATACTGTGGCAGTCAGGGCGACTGTACTTAGAAGTAAAGATATAACTACTAGCTTTCGGTTTTCAACAATATCTCCTAAAGGCACAAGAAATAGTAAGCCGACAACATATCCAATTTGAGTTAGCGTTACAATCAATCCAGCACTACTAGTAGAAAGCCCAATTGCAGAGCTAATTAACCCAACCAAGGGCTGTGCATAATAAAGATTAGCTACAATGATACCACATGCAGTTGCTAGAAGTATGGTTAACCCCGTTGAAATATCTTTATCAATTGTTTGATTTTTTAAATTAGACATAGTTAACTCCTCCTATACCATTATCCCGAAGTTCTTGGATCATCTTGGCAAATGCTGCCGCAGTGTCAGACGTCATTTTACTAAATTGAGTCTGAACTGCATCCAACTCTTCTTTCAAGACTTTCAATTGTGCCATCTCTCTCCTCTCCTTTCCCATGTATTATTGTAATAAGTTCTTGTGGAGTCTTAGGCTTAGTTGCATCAGTTAACATTGTAAGATTTTTTAACTTTTAAATACTAAACGTTTAGTTCATTAATTAAAACAAATAATATACTAAACGTTCAGTTTTGTAAATGGGTTATTTTATTTTTTATTCAAATTAAGTATACTAAACGTATAGTTTATATTTTTGGAAGGAATGATTAATGTGCAAAGTAAAAGAGGTCGGCCGCGTAATGTCGAAACGCATAAGTCTATCCTTTCCGCATCCTATGAGTTATTGTTGGAAACGGGCTTTAAAGCGGTCACGGTCGATAAAATTGCAGATCGTGCTAAGGTTAGCAAGGCCACGATTTATAAATGGTGGCCTAACAAGGCAGCCGTGGTAATGGATGGTTTTCTTTCTGCTACCGCTGCCAAGTTGCCTGTGCCTGATACGGGCTCGGCATTAAATGATATTCTAATTCACGCCACGAGTTTAGCCAGGTTTTTGACAAGTCGGGAAGGGATCATTATTACGGAGTTAGTAGGCGAAGGGCAGTTTGATTCAAAATTGGCTAAGGAATATCGTACCCGATATTTTCAGCCCCGGCGACTCCAAGCAAAGCATCTTCTGGAGAAGGGAATTCAGAGAGGAGAATTGAAAGAAACTCTCGATATTGAATTAAGCATCGATCTCATTTACGGGCCGATTTTCTATCGTTTGCTCGTAACTGGCGAAAAGTTGGATGATTCCTATGTACATCATTTGGTGATGAATGCGTTTGAAGGAATCCGATTGACCTGAATAACATTCGAACAAAAATTTATTTACCACGAAATTGCCGATTCTCCACTCTCTCGATATAAACCGTCATGACCTTTCATCACTTTAATATAGCTGAGCGATATCGACCACCGGAGAATCGAAGAGCACTTTTTGAATCTATACCTGACCGATAAACTGGGTTTCCAACCATATTAATGAATTGGATAGTGTGAATTTAGAGAGTATTGAGGAGCATTATATTATACGGATACAAATTTATCTTAAGTTGACGGGCATGGGGTACCGCCAACATTTCGGAAATTTTGTACGCTAAGCGAATTTTAACCTAAAAAAAGTCGAATTCCTGTACGCTAAGGAACCGACTTTTTTAGATTGGCTTGTTCAACTAAAGCATCCGTTAGTTCAAGAAAAGTGTACCTTTCAGCAAAAAGCCAAAGGGTACACTTTTGTGTGCAGTATTTTTCTTTTCTTAACTGGTAATGCGTAAGCCTGTTATACGATAGTTTGTTTATACTCTATGAATCATTTTTTTGTTCTTTCATTTTAAATTATTTGATTGAGTGTTACCTGCGATCCAAAAAGAGTTCGAATGAACGCAAAGTGAGACAATATCTTAAAGTTTGATTATTATTTTTTCTTATCCAATGACTTGTGTGAGCCGTCACAGTTGGGCTGTTTTTGAGATAGCCCACAAGTACAATCATTTAATCCCTTTCCATCGAGAATTTTCTGGATATATTTTTCAACCCTTGACTCTCGAGTTTTGGATTGTTTGGGTTGAGAAAAATAAAGAATGTATGCTCTTTGCCGTCCCGGTGTCAATGATTCAAAAGCAGTTTTAAAAGGAGGCATTTCATCGAATTTATTTTGAAGTTCTTCAGGAATTATGAATTCTTTATGCTCTTTCATTTTCACTTCTAAACCGGCTTTTTCAACTTCAATGGCTTCATAAATATAGGCTTTCAAGATGGTTTCCATTTCAACTATTTCTTGAACATTGGTGAACCGAATCTGGCGCGCCGCCTGTATATTCTCCGTTTGTTGGATTAGAATCCCATGGGCATCCTGTAACAAGGCACCTTTGTGAAACAGAAGCGCACAATATTCTTTAAATCCATGTATTAAAACTATGTTTTTTTCTCAAACGTGTAACAAGGGTGCATCCATTTAAATTCTTCGGTTAGCTCACAGTCAAGAACGATATTTCTCAACTTCTCATATTCTTCCCTCCACTTTTTGGCTGCATTTAAAAATTCATCAACCTTAGGATTCATTCTACTATTTGTCATCAAGGAACACCCCTCTGCAATTTTACAATCAGCTGACAATCAAGAATGATCATTCTCAATTCCCCCGATTCTTTCTGTAACTTTTTGGCTGCATTTAAAAATTCATCAATCTTGAATCATTTCAGTCATTCAAATTGTGACGATTGGGCAATTACATACCGGAAATTTTCAAAATACGTTTCTTTCAATTGCTCTACTCGTCGTAAATGGTCGTAGAAGCTATGGGAGAATTTAAATACATGACCATAATCCCAATCTTGCTTACTATAGTCCTTTTCCCAAAATTTAATCTCAGTCGGAAGTTCGACCGCTCGTTTTGCTGGCTGCAAAGGCAGGCGGTCGATAGGCGAAACCAACTTGATTGAATCCTCATATTTAACGTTCCTACTACTCCGGAGGACTTTAATCAACTTAAGGACAGGCAGTAATCCTCGCTTGAAAAACGAGGTATGCCCAAGGTCAAACAAAATGTTTAACGCATGTGAAAAAGTTAACATGTGGCCAATCAAATCATGATGCGATTCGGCTCGATAAATGATTGGGAACTGGGCTAATTCTTCCAGAACGAGTAAAGAAAGCTCATTCGGTTTTGATATGGGCGGAAATCCGTCCTTGTCTGTAATGGCCATCCTTTTTACTTGAGAAACAGAAAATCCGATCCATGATCTTCCCGGAATTGTCCTTTCAAACGATTGAATGAGATCGGTTATTCCAGCAATATCCTCAGCACTCCCCCAGCCTTCCAGTTCATTAATGGCCAACAAACTCGCTGCGGTGTATATTACATTATGACCAACCCAATGAAGATGATCGATCGTTTTATCGAGTGCTTCAAGTATAGCCCATACGGAACTTTTCTCATCGCAATAAGAACGGTTTCGTTCGCTGTTCCTCTCAATTACCTTATTAGACATCGCTCCGGCTTGAGTAAAGACAAGCTGAGCAAGTTCCTGACTTAGATTGTGATTATTTTTAACAAAAAAATAACTGCCGATAGATGCCGCGCCATAATGAGCCCGCCAAATGTCACCTGTTTGTTTTTTGCATAACGAGATGATCGCTAACCCATTTTCCAATATGGATGTATTTAACATATTATCCAGCCTTCCCATATCTCGCTTGTTCAATATTAAGAGAAATTGCTGCTACAATCCCTAAATAGCCCCTCCCCATTTAGAAAAATAATTTATCTGTTAAAATACTATAAGATTAATACCAAACATTGTTAAATATGACTATTTCAACAAACATAGGTTGAATTTCTTGTTCAACTATCCTGCTCCGTTAGTTTAAGTACATTCCTTCACAATATCATCCAATATATTAACATAAATATCCAGTTTTCTTTAAAGGTGTCGTTCAATTATATGTCCCGATTGTGGAAAAACAAGAGATTTTTTGTCCCACTAAATAAGATCTGCCTTATCAAACTAGAACTTTTTATAAACCTCTGCGTATGCAATTTTCAATTGCTCACGTAATTTTTTATTTTCTTCCTCTAACTTCTTATCCTTACGTTTAAGCGATTCAATAAGAGCCTCCTTTTATTATACAATAAACGCGAGAACATTCTGATTATTAACATTTATTCTATGTACTTTTAATTTAGTTCGTTTTATAGTTAAGTTAACTTAATTATTAAGCGAGGTGTTTTATATATGAAAAATGATCTTATTCAACAAATTAACAGTTTACAAAATCATTTAAACGTTCAATTAGCAAGTAGATTTGAGCATAAAATTGATAATCAACTTACAGCTAAGCAAGTTTTATTATTAGAGCTAATCCGGATAGGTATCACTTCAACGAAAGATTTAGCTACCCAATTGAATATTTCAACGAGTGCAGTTAGTCAGCTTCTTAATAAATTAGAAACAAAAGAATACATTACCCGCAATATTAATAAAGAAAATCGTCGTGAAATCATATTAAAATTGGCGATAAAAGGCGAGCGATATTTCGAAGAATTGCAAATGCTCGAAGATGAAATCAATCACAATGTTTATGGACAGCTACCCTTAGAAGACTTGAAACATTTGGTCCGTATACTTGAAAAATTAAATACGATTGTAAAAGAGGAATAATCTATGTATGTGATTAAAAGGGGAAAGTACATTTGGTTATTATTGCTTTTCGCTATTTTTTGTAGTAATTATATGCTCTATCACACGCAAATAGGAAATAATCTTCTCCCACCAGAAACAAATATGGTAGTATTAGGGTCATTATTAGACCTAATTATTATGTTGCCTTTATTCTTTATGTTGTATAGCAAGAAGTTTTCTGTAAAAACAGCGATTATTTTATCAGCGACAGGATGTATATTAGCTAGGTTTCTAATTCCAAATCATCTTTTAGAACCATTTGTAGCTATTACTTGGGCTGGAATTGTAGTAGAGGTTGCGTTAATCATCTTTGAAATTATATTAATTGTTACATTTGTTCGTTACATGCCAAAAATCGTGAGAAAGGTGAAAATGAGCAAATTACCGGTAGTTTTTTCTTTCCCACATGCAATTGATGAATATGTAAAGAAAAATTCAATTATCCATGTGATTTGTTCAGAGGTGATGATGTTTTATTATGCTTTCTTCAGTTGGAAAAAGGCGCCACCTACAGGTATAACACTGTATAAAAGTTCAAGTTACATAGCATTTCAAATGATGATGATTCATGCAATTGTTATTGAAACATTAGGTTTCCATTGGTGGCTTCATGATAACTCGATGGTTATTTCGATCATCTTATTAGTTCTTAATATTTATTCTGTGATTTTTTTCTTAGCGGATATTCAAGCTATTCGATTAAATCCAATTTATATAAACAACGAATCTATGTTCTCTCTCTTGGATTATTAAAGCGTACAGAAATTCAATTTGAAAATATTGAGTGTATTATCGAAGATCCAGCGATTCTAGAAAGTAAGTTATCGAAAGATACGATTGACTTTATTGTACGAGATTTTGAAAAAGTTTATCCAGACATGATTTTAAAAATGAAAAAACCTGTAAGAGCAACACTATTTATGGGAATTCAAAAAGAATATTCACAAATAGCTATTCGTTCTGATAACCCAACACAACTTAAAAAAATTGTTTTAAATAAAATGAAAAGTAACTAGTTCATTAAACTATCAATTTCATCTGTGAATCCTTCTTGAAGAAAACCAAAAGAGCCTTGCTACATAAAAAATTGTAGCAAGGCTCTTACTTTTTCAGCTGAAAATCAAACGACTTTATTATCTCTATATTATTATTGTATATACAAAGATGTTTGCTACAAACAAGCAAACATCTTTTTTCTCAGAACAATATTCATTTTAGTCTACTTCGGTCAACCGCTTTGCTTCAAAATATAATACTTGAATAAATTTCTTCGTATTAATTCTCGTATGTCCAGATGGGGCTGGTTCATCTTTTGTCAGTTCTGTCATACGTTTTCGTATAATTGTAAAATCAAAAAATTTCGGAGCATAGCTTTCAAACTTCGGATTTGAAAAATCTGTTAAACCGAGAGAAGCTAAATGATTTAACGATTGATAAATCGCTCGGCGTACTCGTTGTTCAGAAGCTTTTCTTTCTTTATCAATCTCCGCTTCCGAAGCCGTTTCTCCTAATTTTTTAACAGTAATATGGTGAAAAATATCTTTTAATGCTGGGAATCCATACTCAAAGGTTTCTTTCTTTTCTTGCCCAAATAAATGTTCTAACATACTCAGTAAATCTTTACTTCCGTTCTCTCCGGCAATTCCGAGTTCCGATAATAAATATTGACCCGAATCAATAATTTTTTTCTCTTCTAACTGTGGTTCACTTCGTAACCCAGGCTTCTCCCACTGAAATACATTATTCAATGATTTTTGAATATCTTGAATGGATCGTTCTAAACGAATACGTTCTATTACTTTTCGTACAACTGACACAACTTCAATTTTATTAAGAGGTTTTGTAATATAATACTCTACCCCAAGGGAGTAAGCTTCACCAATTAATTGCTTTGATTCTACTTGAGAGATCATAATCACTTTTCCAGCAAATGACGGGGCAATGTTTCGAACAGTTTCAATCCCATCTCGAAGGGGCATTAATAAGTCAATAAATAATATATCTACTTTTTTAAAATTCAACTGATCTCCTTCTATGAAAGCTCCATCTTCTGCTTCTCCTACTATTTCTCCAAGGTCTTCATCTTCAATGATTTGTGATAGCATAGAACGAAATACTTCGTCATCATCTACGATGTAATAAAACATCCCCTCACCCTTCCTTAGTCAGACTAGACTCCGGCAGTCTCACAATAAACTTGCAGCCTCTTTCATTGTCTCCGTCTTGTAGTATAACCTCTCCCCCGAGTTCCGTCACCATCTCTTTTATATAAGACAGTCCAATTCCTGTTGATGGTGTTCCTGTTTGATCATACTTCGAGGTAAAACCAGGCTTAAACACTAGCTCCTTATATTTCACTGGGATTCCCGGACCATTATCCATCACTTCAAATATGACGAACGCATCTCTCTTCTTTACCTGAATTGTAATGGCACCAGCGCTATCAACTGCTTCCACAGCATTGGCAACTAAATTATTTAAAATCGACAAAACAGTGTATACATGATACTGCGTATGCTCCCCTTCTAAACGTTTAGAAAATGATATTTTTTTTCTAATAACTGCGCATACTTCTCGTTAATTCTTATAATCATTTCTATTAGTTCATTTCCATTTATATATTCTGAAAGATTTTTGTCTAAAAGAAGTTTGGATAACCCCGCAAAAATTCTTTGATTATCTTTTTTTATTTCGTGTACTTCCCCTGCAATTTTCAGCGCCTTTTTACTATATGCTTCTATGTCATTTTCAGTATTTCCCACTTTTTTCTGTTGTAAATTCCGATATAATTGATACGCTTCTTGTGTGATCATTTCCGCATTTTGCAGCGTTTTCTTCAAATGAACAGATTCCACATATAAATTAGAAAGATGCACAAACATCTTTTCATTTTCTTTCCGAACCTGAGCCTCTTTCAATTTTGTTTCATATAAATTCATCATATTTAAAAAACCGAGAGCAAAAAAGCTTCGAAAAATAGCAATAATAATAATTTTATTAAATTCTGAAACTGTAATCATCGTACCAAGCACAAAAACGTGATAGAAAGCAAGTTCTGACATACTCGAGATAATTTCAATCGTTATCCCCAAACATCCAATGATAAATGGTTTTTGGTGAAATCTGTTTACTTTACATAGTGAAAAAAGACTTCCATAAACGAAATAGTAAAAAAAGACTGGATAACGCATAGAAAAGGAGTCTGAAAAATGAAAAGAACCTTGTAACATCCAGTCAAGAACAATACGAAATGTTACAACAGCTGCGCCAACAATTATACCTGCTAAAGCAGCTGGAATTTTCCTTAAAAATAATAATAAAAAGAAAAAAGCGGTGTTCCAAAGCTAACACGAAACGTATCATTAAATGGATGAAAATTCAGTTCTCCAGCGATCGGAACAATCAAAATTGCAAGGATTAAAATTGAAATATCTTTCTTCCATAATTGACGCCAGTTCAAATATGCCACTTCCTATTATTTAGTATTCTTATCTTGACTGGTAATATTGAAACATAATAAGGAAAGCCCGCTTATTATATAAACGGGCTTTATTTCTATAGTGTTACCTTTTCAACTGCTTTTATTTGACGATAAACAGGTTGCCACATTGCAGCTTGAACAGCCTTCCTGATATCGTTATCATTTAATTCCTCACGAGCAACACCTTCAGATACTGCCGCTTTTGCCACTGCAATTGCAACTATCTCTGAAATATTACGCAGTTCTTCTACTTCTGGAAGAATCGGTGCACCAGGCTGACTTGTATCTACCATACTCGCTACCGCTTCTGCCGCTGCTGCAAACATACCATCCGTCATCACACGAGCATGAACAACAATTGTACCAAGACCAAGACCCGGGAAGATAAGCGCATTGTTAGATTGTCCAATTACATAAGTAACACCATTATATGTAACTGGCTCAAATGGACTTCCCGTCGCAACAAGTGCTCGTCCTTCTGTCCAAGAAATTAAATCTGCCGGCTTCGCTTCTGCAAGAGGTGTCGGATTAGACATTGGTAAAATAATTGGTCGTTCCACATGAGCTGCCATCTCTTTTACGATTTCTTCTGTAAATGCCCCAGCAACTGTTGATGTACCGATTAAAATAGTCGGTTGTACATGTTTCACAACTTCAGCAAGACCAATCGTTTCAGCTTTCTTCCATTCTTTCACTTCTGATTCTTCACGCGCATACGGACGTTGGAAATCAAGAAGATCCTCCATGTTATCTGTAAGTAAACCATAACGGTCAATACACCAAAAACGGCGATTTGCTTCTTCCTCTGATAAACCTAAGCGAACCATCGCATCACGTACTTGATCTGCAATTCCAATTCCAGCAGTACCCGCACCGAAGACAACAACGCGATGTTCACAAAGCGGAATACCAGAAGATTTCACAGCTGATAACACTCCTGCAAGTGAAACAGCACCTGTTCCTTGTATATCATCATTAAATGTACATACATTATCGCGATATTTATCTAAAATTCTACGTGCATTTCGTGAGCTGAAATCTTCCCAATGTAGTAATGCATTCGGAAACTTGTTACATACAGCCTTTACAAATAAGTCAATAAATGAATCATACGCTTCTCCAGTTACACGCGGATGACGATTTCCAATATAAAACGGATTATTTAATAAATCTTCACGGTTCGTACCAACATCTAAAATAACAGGTAATACACGGCTTGGATCGATACCAACTGCCGCTGTATAAACAGCTAGCTTACCAATGGCAATATTAATACCACCTACGCCCCAGTCACCAATTCCTAAAATACCTTCACCGTCTGTTACAACAACTAAATCGATATTTTCTGCGGTTGCACCCATGTTATCAAATGCTTCTTCAATGCCGCTTGGATCATCAATTGATAAATATACACCACGTGGTTTACGATACTCATGACTATATCTTTGAATCGCCACACCAACAGTTGGCGTGTATACAATTGGAAGCATTTCTCGCAAATGATCTGTAAGCAAACGATAAAATAATACTTCATTACGATCATGCAATGCTGTTAAATATACGTTCTTTAACAAGTCATCAGGCTGTGAACAAAACTGCTCATACGCACGACGTGCTTGTTCGTCTAACGTTAACACAGCTGGTGGTAACAATCCTGTTAATCCTAGTTCTTCTCTTTCCTCTGCTGTGAAAGCGACACCCTTATTTAAAAGTGGTGTTGCTAATACTTCTACTCCTCGTAGTGTTGTTTCTAACGTTCCATCCGAGGAAACCATAAATTTACTCATACAATCCCTGCCTCTATTTATATATACCATTTCTATATTGTAAATAAAAAAAGGGGAAAATCCCCCTCTTTTAATTTTTCTTTAAAAGAGCTGCTCCCGCAATTCCTGGGTGCGTCATTTCATATGGATCTAAAATTAAGTCTAATTCTTCTTGTGATAATACACCGTTTTTCAAGCAAAGTTCTCGAACAGATTGACCAGTTGCAATTGCTTCTTTTGCTAAACGAGCTGCTGCTTCATATCCAATATGTGGATTTACAGCTGTAATAATACCAACGCTTTTCTCAACATACTCTTTTAAGCGTCCTTCATTTGCTTCAATTCCTTTTAGACAGTTATCTGTAAAAGCACGGAATCCATTATTCATAATGCTGATGGATTGAAGTAAGTTAAAGACAAGTACTGGTTCCATTACGTTTAGCTCTAATTGGCCCGCTTCTGAAGCAAGACAAATCGTATGATCATTCCCAATTACTTGGAACGCAATTTGGTTAATAACTTCTGGCATTACAGGATTTACTTTTCCTGGCATAATAGAAGAACCAGGTTGACGAGCTGGAAGCATAATTTCACCTAATCCAACGCGTGGACCTGATGCCATTAAGCGCAAGTCATTCGCAATTTTGGACATATTCATCATACATACTTTCAGTGCAGCTGATACTTCTGTATAAGCATCTGTATTTTGCGTTGCGTCAACTAAATCCTCAGCTCCAACAAGAGGAAGCTCGCTAATAGCAGCTAATTGTTTTACTACAGCCTCAATATACTGTGGATCTGCATTTAATCCTGTACCAACAGCTGTCGCTCCCATGTTTACTTCATATAAGTGTTGACGAGATTGCTCAATACGCTTCATGTCACGTCCAAGTACACGAGCATACGCTTTAAACTCTTGTCCAAGACGAATTGGTACAGCATCTTGCAAATGTGTGCGTCCCATTTTAATCACATGATCAAATTGTTCTGCTTTCAATTCAAAGATATCATGCATATAGCCCATTGTTTTCAATAATTCTTCTAACATATTTAACGTTGCAATATGAATTGCCGTTGGGAATGCATCATTTGTTGATTGTGCCATATTTACATGACTATTTGGGCTAATATAATGATAGTCTCCCTTTTCCATTTCTAATAATTCAAGGGCACGATTGGCAATGACTTCATTTGCGTTCATATTCATAGAAGTCCCTGCTCCTCCTTGAATCGGGTCAACGATGAAATGCTCATGCCATTTTCCTTCTAAAATCTCTTGTGCTGCTTGTGCAATTGCTGAACCTTTCTTTAACTCTAATCGTCCAACTTCTGTATTCGCAAGCGCAGCCGCTTTTTTCACGATTGCTAATGCTTTAATTAATCCTTCATGGATTTTATAACCTGTAATCGGAAAGTTTTCAACAGCACGCATCGTTTGAACACCATAATATGCATGCGTCGGTACTTCTTTCTCACCTAAAAAGTCTTTTTCAATTCGTACATCTTTTGTAGCTTCAGTTATTGTTGCCATGTTTGTTCACTCCTCAATTTATTTTGTCCCTCATTAACAAACAATCATTCCCATACCTCAAAAATTGTGCAAGAAATAAAAAATTGGGCAGGAGATATACTACTCGTAAAGATCCGATTCGTTCAACGAATAATCAGCGAGAGATAAAAATCCCTCACTGATTAAAATTTCGTTTTTTACGCTGCTTCTGTTGTGTTTACAGTTTCTAGATAATTCTTCGCTTTCTCTTGATCGAATTCACCTTCCCATTTCGACATGACAATCGCTGCTAATGCGTTTCCTAACACATTGACAGCCGTACGAATCATATCTAAAATGCGGTCAATACCAGCAATTAAAGCAATTCCTTCTACTGGAAGTCCCATAGAACCTAACGTTGCCAATACAACAACAAAGGAAGCACCAGGAACACCAGCCATTCCTTTAGATGTTAACATTAGAACAAATAACAATGTAATTTGTTCCGTCAATGACATGTGTACATTATACATTTGTGCTACAAATAGTGCTGCCAGCGCTTGATAAATAGCTGATCCAGTTAAGTTAAATGTATAACCAGTTGGTATAACGAAAGAGGCAACAGCCTTCGGACAGCCGAACTCTTCCATTTTCCGCATCAGATTTGGTAAAACCGCTTCTGAACTTGCTGTTGTAAAGGAAAGAATCAGTTCTTCTTTTAAAACTTTCATTAAGGTGAAGATATTTACTCCCACCATTTTTGCATTAATGCCTAATACAACAATAACAAATAAGATAACGGTTACATAAACGGCAAGCACTAATTTTCCTAGCGGAAGCAGTGTACCTACTCCAAATTTCGCAACCGTTACAGCAATAAGTGCAAATACGCCAACCGGAGCAAATTTCATAACTTGGTTTGTCACCCAAAACATCGCTTCTAATACACCTTCAAAGAAACTAAAGACTGGTTTGCCTTTTTCTCCAATTGCAGCAACCCCTAAGCCGAATAAAACTGAGAAGAAAATAATCGGCAATAAATCACCTTTTGCAATCGACTCAAATACGTTTGTTGGCACAATATGAGTAATTGTATCTGCAAAGCCTTTTTTCTCCGTTGCCTCAGCCGATGCTTGGTATGATGAAATATCACTATGCTGCAAATGGCTCATATCAACGCCCGTTCCCGGATGGAACACGTTTGCTGCAATTAAGCCCATTAAAATTGCAATCGTTGTAATAATTTCAAAATAGAGTATTGTCTTTCCGCCTAATTTGCCGAGCTTTTTCATATCTCCTACACCAGCTACTGCTACAACAAGTGCAGAAATAACAATTGGAACAACAATCATCTTAATTAAATGAATAAAGATATCTCCAAGCGGTTGAATATAGGAAATAGCTGTTTTATTACCAGAAAAGATTGCCCCTACTACAACCCCTAAAACAAGTGCTACAAAAATTTGTGTAGCTAATCCGAATTTTTTCATGTATTTTCATCCCCTTCATGCGAACGCTTTCAATTTGAATGTATAAAAGCTTTATTCACATGATATAGATAAACCTACAAAATCAGACAAAAATCTACAAGTTCGTCACAAAACTTTCAAAAATTTTTCTTAAAATGTTCATTGATGCGCATCTTCAGTATACAACCAAAAAATAGTATTGATAAAACATCTAATTATTTTGTATAATCTAAAAAATACGTCTATTTTAAAAATGAAACAAAAAGGAGTGGATGTTATGAAAAAACATACAATGACTTTCATTATATACCTTTCTTTTCTGTTTCATTTTCTCGTAAAGGAGCAAAGGCATTCGCCTTCGCTCCTTTTTTATTGTCATTATTAAAGGGGGAAGTAACAATGAAGCCGTATAAGCGAGTATTAATCAAACTAAGTGGAGGCGCTCTCGCCGATCAAGATGGAAACAGTTTTGGTTCCAAACACTTAGAACATATCGCAACTGAAATTTTATCTATTGTTGATTTAGGTATTGAAGTTTCTATTGTTGTGGGTGGAGGGAACATTTTTAAAGGGAATTTAGCTGAAACATGGGGTATTGATCGCGTAGAAGCAGATAATATAGGTACATTAGGCACAATTATTAATAGCCTAATGTTACGTGGTGTCTTAAAAAGTAAAACAAATAAAGAAGTTCGCGTCATGACATCTTTTCCCGTTACAGCTGTTGCCGAACCCTACATTCATTTACGAGCTGTTCATCATTTAGATAGAGGATATATTGTTATTTTGGGCGGTGGAAATGGCCAACCTTTTGTTACAACTGATTATCCAAGTGTACAACGAGCAATCGAAATGAATAGCGACGCCATTTTAGTCGCAAAACAAGGCGTAGATGGTGTTTTCACAAGTGACCCTAAACAAAATAAGTCAGCAAAAATGTATCGTCATTTAAATTATAATGATGTTGTTCAGAACAATATAAAAGTGATGGATCAATCAGCCTTATTACTTGCTCGTGACTATCATTTACCAGTCCATATCTTTAACTTTGATGAATCAGGAGTAATGAAAAAAATATGTTTAGGAGAACATATCGGCACCTTAATCAGTCATAAGTTAACAAAGCTTGAAGATGAAAACTAGCCTTTTCAAAAAATTCTACTGCCATTATGAAATAAGGTGCGAATTATACCGCACCTTATACTTTCTACAAGAGGGAGCGAGAACATAGAAATATTCAACTCCCATAGTTCATAACCCTACAATCACAAACCATTAAATACAACTACCGGTTCTTCTATATTATTATTAATCAAAACTACATCTGCACATTCCTTTGGCGCATGCTCTTCTATGTACATGTGACAAGCCGCATGATATCGCTGTAAAAACATTTCGCCTGCCTTCTCTTCACTTCCAAAAGCTTGCGCCTCTCGCTTGGAACCACGTTCTCTAGCAATATTAAAATCTGTTTCTACAAATATTCTATAATCAAACAACTGTTTTAGTTCTTGCTTAAATAAAAAGGTTCCATCTACTATAAATATCGTATCTTTTGAAGCCAATATTGGGTCTGAAGGAATATACATATCTGTCTCTAAATCATGTGATTTTATCTCATAACGCATCGTACCATTAGGCCCTAATGGCATTAATAACCGTTCAGAAATTGCTTTATAATCATGAGCATCTTCATAATACCCTTTCGCCGATTCCTTCCCTTGTAAATATCTAATTGCCCTCGGATGATGGAAATGATCTATACTTGTTCGAATTACTTTTCTTCCTTGACTTTGGATTTCTTTTGCCAATTCATTTGCAAATGTTGTTTTCCCTGAAGCTGTAATGCCGCTAACACCTACTCTTACAGGATGATTGAATTCAAGCATACATATATACTCTGCAACCTCACGAATAGCAGTTTGACGTTTCACAATAATTCCTCCTCATGGAATCTCACCACATATTTTCCCGTATTAATGGAAAATAATTGCTCCCTGCCATTTTAGTTTATCATCCCAAATATATGTTGTAAAAATATGTTTTCGTTTCTCGAAGGATTATTATAAAGTGAAGCTTCCATCAGTGGGGGTTTTCTTCCCTCCGACTGATGGTTAGTTGAACCAATCGGGCTTTTACGGGCAGTTATCCCCCACCTATCTTCTTCGCTTCTCTCTCATTCTTGAGGTGGGGGTTATACTGCCCGTTAATGGGGATAAACAAGAAAAATGCCACATTACGCCGCACTTTTTCTTATTTATATTACTACTTCTATAAATAATAATTAAACAACCCTGCTATCTTTTCTTTACACCGATCCCAAAAAGATAAATTATCAAAGAATGATATCGTCATTTCTTTTGAATCTTGAAAATCTTGTGCTAATACCTTATTTAATTGTTGAAGAATAGGACCACCCTTTATATAGAAATTCATCTCGTCATTAATACGAAAACTACGTGAAGTAAAATTTGTTGTTCCTGTAACGATTGTTTCATTATCAAATACCATAGCTTTTCCATGAAACATTCCTTTTTTATATCCGTATACGGAAATGCCATTCTCGATAGCTTGACGAATATAAGGATATGCAGCCTCTTTTATAAGAGGGATATCCGGTTTGAAAGACCAAAGTATTTTAATGGAAACACCACGCTGCCTCGCTTGAATTAAGGCATTCATAAGTTTTTCATCTTTTGGTATAAAATACGGTGTGGCAATAACGATAGATTGCTTTGCCTGCTTTATTAATTCGATGTACTTCTTTATCACATCATGACCATTATAACAAGACAATGTGTGTAATGTTTTTCCTGGGACAATCTGCTTAGAAGTACTTGTTATTCCTTCAGAAGTATCTCGTTTCCAGTCTAATACAAACTGTTCTTCTAAATCTTTCACTCCTTCTCCCTGTATTCGTACATGATAATCTCGCCAATATCCAAAACGCTTGTCTTTTCCTAAGTACTCATCGCCTATATTGAAACCACCGCTATACCCTATTTTCCCATCAATTGTTGTAATACGGCGGTGATTCCGATGATGTAGTGAATAAAAAAAGAATGGAAATTCAGGTTTTCTACTATATGTAAAATGAACACCGCTCGCTTGTAATTCATTTTTCATTTTTCTTTCGAAAGACAAATCATTAATCCAATCTACTGATAAGTATACTTGTACACCTTCTTCTGCTTTTTCTTTTAACAAATTCAAAAAAGAATGACTGCTTTTATCATCTGAAATAATGAAGAAATAAGTGAAGATGGAATGTTTCGCCTCTTTTATATCAGAAAATAACTGCTCATATAAGGATTTCCCCTCAGCATATAATTGGAAATCACTATAGTGCAGCTCATATTCTTTAGATTGATTTTTTTCGCTTCTATTTTTCTCCCTAGTGTTACATCAATATGCATCCAAATAATGAGAAAAGCTAATATGGCAATAATAATAGAAATAATCCGAAATATCTTTTTCACCATTTTGTTTTCCTTCCGCACAAAATAATTGTCTCTACATAGTATTTCAAAAGTTGCTTGCTTTAATGCTTAACGTCATTACGAATAGTATTTTTCTTTTAGAAGGAGACTGTATAGAACTCTATAAAAGCATATCAATATTACATAAGCTGCTTTAGTTAGCCAAGATACAAAAAGGGATGCAGTATCAAACTGCATCCCTTTTGTATATTGAATTAAATAAAATTCCTCGCATCGTTATTACGCCCAAACTTATAAATTGCGATTAGGAAAAAGGCAATGGCAAAGGCAAATAAGATTAAAATGTTTAAATATAAATCTGCGAAATGTGTTCCTTGCTGTAATTTCGTGATTGTGTCTAATAGCCAACGCTGCGGAAGAAATTCAGCAACTTTTTGCACAGATGCTGGCATAATTTCAAATGGAAAGAAGCATCCGGCAAGCAAGCATGTTGGTGTAATAATAATATTTTGCATTGCATTCGCAGAAGTTGAGTTTTTCGCAAAAGATACAATCGCTAACGATAAACCAATTGCGACTAAGCCAAATAGCATCAGTACTCCAATCATAACAATTAAAGGCATATTTATATCAATATGAAACACATTGGTCATAAATAATACTGTTATAACAATTTGCACGATCAAAATAAGCATATTAACAGCAACATTAGATAAAATATATTTCTTCCCATCTATCGGTGTTGATAATAACCTGAAATATGTTCGGTTCTCTTTTTCTTTCAAAATTAATTCTGAGAAATTCACTGCTGAAAAAAGCATAAACATAATGAGATAGCCAACTGTTTGATTCGTCATATCTTTATTTTTCGAAGTATCCTTAAGCGTCTCGGCTGTTAACTTAAATGAATTTTTTTGATAACTTGCATACATCTTCTCAAACTTACTTTGATCATCTTGTGCTACTTTACTAATTGCCGTTATATTATCAATATAATTATACAAATACGATTTTATAAACCCTGTTACTTGAGCACCTTTAATTGAAGAAATTTGAATGTGACTCGGTTTACCATTTCGAACACTTTCTGAAAAACCTGAATCTAACGTAATCACTGCATCAAGTTTTTTCGAGGCAAGCTTCTCTTCGACTTCTGATTCTTTAATTTTACTCACTTTCACATGATTTAATCCTTCTATAAATTTCACGGTATCATTTGCTATATAATGATTTTCATTATTTACAACCCCGATGTTTAATGTCCCTTGCCCTGTATTTCCATACATCAGAAAAGAAATTAGTGCTCCCGCTATCGGTAAGCCGATAATAATAAGTAACCCTTTTTTATTTTTCAAAAGTACCGATAATGTTTTTTGTATGAGCCATAAAATATCTTTCATATTATAGCCCCTCCCGTCTGCGTAATACGATAATCGCAATCAATAAAAACAATGCTGAAATTCCAATATTCAAAGAAATTACCGGAAGTGCTGCCCCTAAATCATTCGCATAAATAATTTTCATAATTGCTGTATTTGCCCATGTTAATGGCGACATATTTGTAAGCACATTTTCTTCGACTACAAAATATGCTCCACCAAAAATAGAAGCCAATTGTACAACAACCATAATCACCGCTTTAGCTGCCTCACCCGTTTTCGTAATATATCCAATCCCTAATCCGAAGCTAATTGCAAGGAATACTTCTGTTAGTAAAATCAGAAAGACTACTCCAAGATGGTCCCCCCAATTTGCGCCATAAACAAATTTACTAAAGACAACGACAAGAAGAAGACAAAGTGCATTTACTACAAGACTACCGAGTATTTTCCCAACGAAGATTTCCGCCTTACTAACAGGCGCGGCAATTAAACGATCTCCCGTTCTTCGTAATCGCTCTCCGCGAATGAGATAACTCGCTCCCATCGCTCCATACAAGGCAATCATCGTCGTCATCACAACCGCATAATAATCCATAGAGCTTGGTTTTTTAGCAGCTTGTAAAGATGTCTCTTTTATATAATCATCATGATTTCCACTTGAAATAACTGTGCTAACTTTCCCTGGATCTACTTTCGCAACTTCTACCGCTACGTTGTACTTATCAACAAATGTAGTAAGCATCCCCTCAACAATACTTCCTTCAATACTATTTCTATCACTCTCATATAACTTCACGCCATCTTGATTCATTTCTACATAGCCAGCATATTTATTTTGTTTCACTTCTTCTTTTCCATCTACATCAGTGGAAGCTTTTTTAAAGTGAATTCCCGATTTACCTGTTTCTTTTATAAATGCTTCAAAGGACTGCGAAAACTGACTATTAGCTTCATCTTTATATAATACCTGTATATTTTCAATAGAAAGACTGTCACTATTAAATGCATTTGTTAAAGCTGTTCCCAAGACTAGCATAAGAACAATTGGGAATGCTAACATAAAAACTAATGTTCTTATATCTCGAAAATCTCTTTTAATTTGCACGATAGCAATATTGAAGATGTTCAAGCGATGAACCTCCTTTTTCTATTTACTATTAATCTTGTTAATCTCGTAATTTTCTCCCCGTTAACGTCAGAAACACTGTTTCTAAGTTGGGTGCCTGTTCTTCTACCGATCGTATTTCTATATCATGACTAATAAAATATTGAATAATTTTATTTAAATTGTTCACTCCTGTATCGGAATTCACTTTAATTACGTTTTCTTCTATTTGAACAGCTTTAACCCCGCTAATTTCTTTTAGTTGATCCATATCCATATCTTCAATTGCTTTTACTTCAATCCAAATATCTTTCGTATCAGTAATGATTGCTTTTAACTGTTCTTTCGTTCCTTCTGCAATAATCTTTCCGTGATCAACAATCGCGATTTTTGTACAGATCTCCTCCACTTCCTCCATATAGTGACTTGTGTAAATGATTGTGCTACCCATTTCGTTTAATTTTCGTACAGACTGGAGGATGTAGTTTCTTGACTGTGGATCAATCCCTACTGTCGGCTCATCCATAATAATTAACTTCGGACGATGTGCAAGCGCACAAGCAATGTTAAGTCTTCGCTTCATTCCACCAGAGAAGTTTTTCGGATAGCTTTTATGTTTATCACTGAGCCCTACAAACTGGAGCGCTTCTTCTACTCTCTCTTTCAATTCAGTTCCTCGCAATCCATATAATCCTGCAAAGAATTTTACATTTTCATAGGCGGTTAACTCCTCGTAAATCGCTATGTCTTGCGGCACAATACCAATGTTCATTTTTGCAAATCGGCTATACTTCTTACTATTTTTTCCTAATATGTTAATCTCACCTTCATTACTTCTTAGCAATCCAGCAATCATATTAATTGTTGTACTTTTACCAGCACCATTTGAACCTAAAAATCCAAATATTTCTCCTTGTGCGATAGATAAAGACATATTATCAACTGCGATGAAATCACCAAACTTTTTCGTTAAGTTTTTTATCTCTAATGCGTTCATCATTTCACCCCTATTTCGGTTTCTCTGCTGTTATTATAAACAAAAAGAATGAACCTGATCAGTGCATAAGTTCATTCTTTTCACATGAGAATATTCACTTTTTTCCCGTGAGATCATTCATCTTATCTATTCCTTTACTGTATCGGCAATAACATTGTTACTGAAAAACCATTTGTACCATCTACAATAATCGTCCCGTTAATAGAAGCAGTACGTTCTTCCATGCCGATAATGCCCAGTCCTTTTTTCACTTGAAGTACACCCTTTCCATTGTCTTTCACTTGCACCTTCACAACAGTGTTAAGCACATGAATATCAATTGAAATAGCCGTTGCCTCCGCATATTTCATAGCATTCGTTAACGCTTCCGTTACATTTTCTCCAATGATTTTCCATTGTATTGGAGAAATAATATCCAAATTCCCTTTGTATAAGAACGAAATTTTCATATCATGTTTAGCCGCAAATTCATCTATGAATAATTTCATACGATGAATACCAATTTGTTCAGTTGGTGGTTTCATATTCTTTAACGTTATTCTAATGCTTTCAATTCCATCTTTAGAAATATAAATGGCATTTTGAAGCAACTCTGCCGCTTTCTCCTTATCGGTATCCATCAATCTTTTTGCTGCTTCCATTTGAATTAACGCACCTGTCATAGAATGACCAATTTTATCATGAATCTCTTGGGATAAGCGATTTCGTTCTTCTAGTTTAAATGTGTATTCAGATTGTCTGATGTATGCTTTATTTTCATTCAGATTTTTTGTGAGCCTTTGCATATCTTTTTCGCATCATGTCATTTTGTGTTTCAAATTTTAATAACCTTTTCCGTATATAGCTTTGCCATTGTGAAAATAACAAAACTAAATGTAGCGATTAAACCGTATGTCATACGTATATTTTCCTCAACAAACACAACCGGGAGAAGCATAATAAAAAACATCAGCCATTTTTCATATATGTAATAAGAAGTAAATTCATATAAGTTCAGAGGTAAAAATAAAAGTAATAACGGATGAATCTGTCCATACGAAACAATTGTCATGACAATCGATACAAATATCATCACTTTCTTCGCTGCATCTTTTTTCAAAATATAAATCGCAACATTTATACAAAGATACAGAAGTAAAACAAATACAATCCATGGTAGATTTGTAACGTTGGAATGGACATAACTAAACACGATATATAGGAAAACTATGAGTTTACTAATAATGAGCCAAAATTCCATATTTCTAATCCACTGTTCCCGTTAAATAGTAAATTGCGATTTGCGTACGATGCTCAAACCCCGTTTTACTAAGAATTGACGTGATATAGTTCGCAATCGTCCCTTCTGATATAAAAAGCTGTTTTGAAATCTCTTTATTTGAAAAACCTTTTGCAATAAGAGCAATAATACTAAGTTCTCTTTCTGTAAAAAGACTCTTATCTATTTTCAGCTCTTCTTCTTTATTTTCTTGTAAGTTTGATTTAATTTTATCGAGGACTACATCTTGCATCACAGTATGTCCGTGATAAACACTTTTTATCGCATCTCGGATTCGCTCTGGATCATTATTTTTTAAT
Organism: Bacillus sp. EA-CB0995; assembly: GCF_055814245.1. Lineage (NCBI taxonomy): Bacteria > Bacillati > Bacillota > Bacilli > Caryophanales > Bacillaceae > Bacillus > Bacillus sp. EA-CB0995. Next base: position 3,195,587 of record NZ_CP169269.1, read on the forward strand.
AAATAACCTTTTGCTCCATTTTTCACTGCATCTAAAATGTATTCGTCATCATCAAATGTCGTTAAAATGATCGGCTTTGTTTTTGTTTGTTCACAAATTAATTTCGTTGCTTCCACGCCGTTCATATTCGGCATACGTACATCTAAAAGAGCAATATCCACATCATATTTTTTGCAATAATCTAGAGCTTCTTGACCATCATTTACCGTTACTAACACTTCAAATTCCGCGTATGTGCTTAAAATGATCTTCATTCCTTCTCTAATAAAAGAATTATCATCAGCTATTATCACTTTTATTTTCATAGTTGTTAGTATAGGTGTTACCTTACTAACATTCACATCCTTTCAATATACAAATTTCACCATTTCATAAATAACATTTTTCATTTTCTTTCCTACTCTTCAGTTACAGAAAAGGTTTCTTCCTTATCCTATTAAATTCACTTTTGCGGTACCCTTATTACTGAAATATTAATAGGTCATTTAGAATTACACAGTTTTATAAAGTGAAACTTCCATCAATGGGGGTTTTCTTCATCCCACATTGATGGTTAGTTGAACCAATCGGGCTTTTACGGGCGGTTCCCCCTCCTACCTTCTTCGCTTTTCTCTGAATATTGAGATGGGGGTATTACTGCCCGTTAATGCGGGATAAACAAATTAACTGTCCGATCTGATTACATTCTTCTGCAAACCATATTGCTCCATCTGGCCCTAGTACAATCCCATGCGGTTCAGAGTTTTCCGTAGGAATTTGATATTCCGTAATTTCTCCATTCACCGTAATTCGTCCAATCTGATTGCTTGCCCACTCCGTAAACCAAAGTACTCCATCCCTCCCTGCAACAATCGCATGTGGTCGGGCATTTACAGTTGGGATAGGATACTCGCTAATTTTTCCCGCTGTAGTAACTCTTCCTATTTTATTTCCGTTTATTTCTACAAACCATAGCGCTCCATCAGGTCCATTTGTAATGCCTACTGGAGCAGAATTCATTGTAGGTATAGAGTACTCAATAATTTGACCAGATGTAGTAATTTTTCCTATTTTATTACTTTTGTTCTCCGTAAACCAAAGTGCCCCGTCTGGTCCTGATACGATAAATGACGGATAAGATTCCGAATTAGGTAATGTATACTCGGTAATCTCACCTAACAATGAAATTCTTCCTATCTTATTACCTGTTAGTTCCGTAAACCATATTGCTCCATCAGGTCCTTCTGTTATTCCATACGGGGCTGATTTTGTAGTAGGTAGTATATATTCAGTAACCTCACCTTGCGTTGTAATCTTTCCAATCTTATCCGTCTTGTATTCTGTAAACCATAGATCCCCATTCGCCCCAGATACTATACATGAAAGCCCAGCATCTGATGTAGGAACGAAGAATTCCTGTATTTCACCGGTTACAGTCATTCTTCCTATTCTATTTCCCTTATGTTCCGTAAACCAAAGAGCTCTATCAACACCGACTGTAATTCCATATGGACCTGATTCAGCCATAGGAAGACGATATTCATTAAATCTTACTTGCATTGTACTAAAACCTCCTTTTTGTTGATGCATGTACTTATCATATGAAACAAATATTGTAAGTATTTCCGTGACTATAATTCATATACCTTCATTACTTAGAAGAAAAAACTACAAAAAAATTGCACTCAATAAAACATTGAAGGAAAACCAAAAAAACCTTTCACTGCTACATTTAAAGCCGTGCAAGGTTTTAATTTTTATCTTTTATCAGTATGAAGAGGATATATAGATTTTTCCGCATCACTATTCAAGTTGTTTTTCATTATATAACCGCTTTTAAGCTTTCTAGAACCAATCCAATCATAAATCCACAAACGGCACCATTTACACGAATCCACTGCAAATCTTTTCCTACGTTATTTTCAATCATCTCAATAAGTGTTTTATCATCTAATTTATCTAAATTTTCCTGTACAAGTTTTCCGATTTTAGAATGATTGCTTTCAACGACGTTTACAATTTGTTTTTGTAGCCAATCTTCCATACGTTGAACTGTTGCTGCATCTTCTTTTATTTTATTCATTTGTGTTGTCATAAACGGTAGAAGATATTTGTCCGCAAATTCATCTTTTTGAATAAAATCTACAAATTTTTGCTTTGTTTGCTCAAGAAATTCTGTTATCTTCTCAGCTGCCTCCCAATTCACAATCCAATTTTCTTTCCAATTCTCTAGTTCTTTTAATACCGATTCATTTTCCTTCATATGTAGGATTTCGTGGCGAATTTTCATCAATAGAGCTTGTCTCGTGCTATTATCAACGTTTTGCAAACTACTAATATTATTAATAATAAACTTTTGCAGAATGCTACCAACTTTTTCTTCATCGACAATACTCATAAAGGATTTAAGCGTAAACTGTAAGAAACCATCTACTTTTATATTTTCTAGCGCCTTCATACCTAAACTACCAAGTTGATATCGAGCTGCATCTTGTGCTGTCCATTCTTTCGCTTTGACTAATAAACAATCTAACGTCTTTTCATCATATTCTTGTGTAACTATTTGATCAACAAGTACTTGAAGAATATTACCTACGTTAATTGTATGTAAGTACGTTTTTAATTCTTTTTCCAAAACAATAGCTAACCGTTTTGTGTTCATTTGCAGAATCGCCTTTTCAGCAATTGTAACAATCCCTTTCTTTAACGCATCAGAATGCAGCTCTCTTTCCGCAATATGTAATACCGTTGCAGCCAACTTCATTTCTTTTATTTTATCGGTAATACTTTCTTTCGTAAGCCAATCATTTTCCAGCGTGGAAACAAGTCCTTTCGTAACCCGTTTCCGATTTTTGGGCAATAGAGCTGTATGCGGGATCGGTATCCCCATCGGGTGACGAAACAGTGCTGTAACTGCAAACCAATCCGCGAGTCCCCCTACTAAACCAGCTTCAAATCCACCTTGTATAATATTCCCTGCTATCGTTCCTTGAAACGGGATTGTTGCAACAAAACCAACCCCCATTATTCCAAGTGAAATTCCTGCTAAATATTTTGACTGTAATGACATTGCATTTCCACATCCTCTTATTATGTAAAGTAAACCTTTGTAAATTCATTGAATCATTTAGACCTTCGTGTATAGATTCCAAATTTTCTTCAACAAAAGCATATATATATACTATAATAAACCACATTAAAAATAACAAAGAAATTCATACAAAAAAACAAGAGGCTTATACGCCTCTTGTTTTACAATTTCATGATATTGTTAACAATTCGGCAACCCCTTATTGATGAAAGGTTTCCTTCCGGATACTAACGACTATAAATCGCCACTACAAAAGAAAGTGCAATAAACAAACAAAGCGGACTGTATAACCACGTATCATACACTGAAAATTTTGTTCCCTTTACCCTTTTAAAGATCCCAATATACTTCCTATCACCAACTGCACGTAACAAGAAAATTCCAGCTAAAGCCATACATCCCCATTTTGTATAACGACTCGGATTCCAGAAAGACAAGTATCCACTCTGTGCTAATAGAATCACAGCAAAACATAAAATTGCAAGTGCCACTAAAAAAGTCCCTATTTTCCGCGGAACAAAAGCATATTCTTCGCTATCTTTTTTCATCGGAAGAACAACCTTACTTCCCCAAGTTCCACCACATGCCCAATACATATGAATAAGGCTGATGAATGCAAGGATACCAGCGCATACAATGATTAAAAATGATGTCATTATATATTCCCCCTACTTACACCATTCTTTCTCCTCCATAATTTCTCTAGCTTCTAGTAACTTACCTCTTATTTCTTTTGTTCAATGTGTACAAGTGTAAAATTTATCCCGCACCAACGGGCAGTAAGAGCCCGATTGGTGAGAGCTTTCCATCAGTGGGGAATGAAGAAAATCCCCACTGATGGAAGTTTCACTTTATTTTTGCACCCTTTAATCAGTAGCATATGTACCAAAAAAAGGAAACATAACTTTACGTAAATTGAAGGTTTATGTTTCCTTCTTTATTATGAAATGTAATCTTTAAAATTTGTATTTTTATTGGGCGTTTTTGGGTTTAATGCATAGTAGAGATAATAAAGCTCCTACAAATGCTAAAAAAATTGACAGATAAAATATATAATTATCCGGCCCTTTCATTAATACAGCAAATAACGGAGGGCCTGCGGCTACTCCTACAAATCGCATTGAGCTATAAAGAGATGTAATCGACCCTCTCTGTTCCTTCTCGATTCCTTCTGTTATTAGAGCGTCTAAGCTAGGAAGAGCAACACCAATTCCAATTCCACTAATCACAAGACTCATTATAATGATGTAAATATTTTTGAAGAATATTGGAGTTATTAATGTTATTCCTAGTAAGAAAAAACCAATACATATACACCACTTCATCATTGTTTTCTTATCTCCAATCTTTTTTCCTGTTATATAAGAAGTAAGAGAAAGTGAAGCTAATGGAATAGCTAATACAAAGCCTTTCCAAACGCCATCTAAATGATATTTCTTTTCTAAAATGGAAGATAAATAAAAAAGGACACCAAACAGAATGAACATAATAATGCCTCCAAGTATAAAAATTGGAAAAAGCCAACGACCTTTCTCGCATAAAATCAACTTTACATTTTGAAGAAAGGTACGTAATGGAGGAGCTTCTTGTTTTTGTTTAGGCGGCTTCACAAAAAAGAGAATTAAAATGATGGATATTATACACAAAATCGGGATGAACCAAAAAGGAAGAAACCAAACAAACGAAGCTAGTAAAGAACCTAAAATCGGGCTTAAAACCTTACCTAATGTATTCGATGTTTCAACTAGACCTAGGCCACTGCTCACTTGTTTTTCATCTTGAAACATATCACCTACACAAGGAATAACAACAGGCATCGCTCCAGCTGAGCCAATTCCTTGAATCATTCTTCCTATTAAAATCCATGTATAAGGATTTTCAACCTTCCATGATACCCAACCTGTAATAGCTCCCCCTATAGCTGCTATAAATAAACTAGGTATAATTACTTTCTTTCTTCCCCACTTATCAGATAAATAACCCGCTATAGGAATTAAAATAATAGCGACAATAGAATAAACGGTAATGATAAGAGAAACTTGAAAATCATTAATATTTAATTTCTTTTCAATTAATGGAAGGACAGGGATTAACATGGAGTTTCCAAGCGTCATAACTAAAGGAACAGATGAAAGTGCCCATAAGCTCCATTTTTCTTTTTTATCCATATGTGTAATATCTTCACTCCTTAAGAGCTGCATTTCAAAAATATAATCTTACTTTTTAATAATAAAGTTACTATTCCCCATGCCTGTATTTATGTTGCATGAAAACATAAAAATCCCCTCCAGATAAGTAATCTAGAAAGGATCTTTTGTTCACATAATTATTTTTGTATCTTATTTCTATTAGCGCCCATTTGTTTAACAAGAAAAATGATACCAAACCTTTAGCTAATAAGACGCGTAATTCGCTTCTTCTTCCACGACAATCGATAGTATCCATATTGTAGAAGTAAACTCACAATAAATGCAGCTGGATATCCAACCCATATTCCTTTTATCCCAAGGCTCGTATGATACGACAGGTAATAGGCCACTGGAACTTCCACACCCCAAATCGATATAACCGCAAAAATAGTCGGCCACAATACAGTTCCACTCGCACGCATTGTCGCACCAATAATTTGCGCATGACCGAAAATTAAGTAACTCCATAATGTAATCATAATGAGACTATGTGCAATATCAATCGTACTCTGACTCGTTAAAAAGAGCGCTAAAATTTCTTTTGAGAACAAATAAATAAAAGAAATTAATATTCCTCCAATTACATAGTTCATAACAAGTCCGGCTCGGATTACTTTTTGCAGACGATCAAGTTGATTAGCTCCAATGGACTGAGCTGCAAATATAGAAACGGTAATCCCAAGACTCACAGCTGGCATCTGTACATAACTTGCCACTTGGTTCACTACTCCGTATGCCGCAGTTGCATCTGATCCAAAGCGATTTACAAAGGAAATAACGGCAATCTCCGATAATGAAACTAGTATCATATTAATACTTGCTGGGATGCCAAGACGTAATAATAATTTTAACAAATCCCAATCCATGCGAAGATACTTTCGAACTGTTGCATCAAATTGCAACGGATGTTTCGTTTTTCTTAAATAAACTAACAGAGCAATAAATGTAACAATTGTTGATATAACAGAAGCATATGCTGCGCCGTACACACCAAGTTTCGGCAGGCCTAACCAACCAAAAATAAGAATAGGTAATAATGCCATATTTAGTCCTGTACTAACAATTAAAAAATAAAATGGTGTTTTAGAGTCACCTGTACCACGCATAAAAGTCGTATAAGCAAAATATAAAAACAGAATTGGCATAGAAATAAATAAAATTCGTGCATAATGAACACTCATGTTGATTATGTTTTCTGGCGTACCAACAAGACGCATAATATCCATTGCAAACATACTACCCACTACCGCTAAAATCGCTCCAAGTACAAACGTAAATGTCAACGTTGTACCAACAATGGCCTTTAAGCGATCTTCATTACGAGCTCCAAAAGCCTGACCGATTAAAATCGAGCTACCAGAACCTATACCAATTACAAATGAAATAAGTAGAAAAAACAACGGGAAGAAGGCCGAAATAGCAGCTAAGTCATTAATGCCAAGCCAACGTCCCACCACTACCATACCAAACAATTGTCCAAGCGACTGCAATACATTACTTAACAGTAAAGGAATGAGAAACATAGACATAGAACGCCATATCGGTTTATTTTCTGTTCCTTCTTCAATTGTTTTCAAATTTCATAACCCCTTTTATCGAGATGTTTCGCGGTTATATCCACGCTCTCCATATGGCTGTAAATTCTCTAACCATTTCTCTTCTAGTTTCTTCAATTCTTCTTTTGCGTTAAAATATCCAGTATCTTTCTTTTTCAACACTTCTAATATTTCAAACTCAAAAGCATCTGCTCCGTATTCCTTCCAATCATCTTGCAATGCCTTATTCGTATGAGAACCCATATTAAGTAAAAGTCGTCTTCCACTCATCGTTTTTAAATTCCTCGTACTCTCTACATACACTTTTCCGTTTTTCATATTCTTAATACAGTAAATCCCAGATTCTATTTCTGTTTCTTTATACAGTTGTTTTAATTCTTCTCTTCTATTCAATTTCCTTTCTCCTTTCACTTTTTCCATATTCTTCTCTATAATTTCACCCAGTACTGACTTCCATCAGTTGTTCTGTCGAGAAAACCATATTCAATTAAGTATCTTCTTAACGTGACATAATCAGGATATACATTTTCTAAAATCTCATTAACTTCTTTTTCTGTATATTTTTGATTGCTCTCAAACTTTTTCACTAAGTGTTTCAAAATAATTAATTTTCGCTTTTGTTTCTTCGGAAATTTAGAAAGCTGTCCGTCTAATCCTTCTGTAAAATGTAATTTTAAAACTTCTTCATTCTCCGCCTCTGTAATGTTATACCGTTGGTCGACCATCGTAGCTGTACGGTGAATAGGAAGCAATTTAGATTGATTCGTCGCCTTTTCTTCTGACAACTCCATAAGTGCAAGAAACACCTTTGCTTGTTTCATCTTCTCCCTTAATGTAAAACGATGATTCCGAATTGTTGATGTGCTTCCACCGTCCATTTCCTTCACAATTTCTTTATCGTTTAAGCCCATATGAAAGAACTGTATCATCTTCTTCTGCAAGTCCGTTAAACCTGTTAACTTCTTATCTAACCCTAATAAATAGTCGAACATAGAAGTATGTTCATTTGCGATATGAAGCTGTGCAAACTTCTCTGCTTCATAAAAAACGTTTTGCTCTTGATAAATAATACCTTTCATAAATTTTTCTCCGCAAGCTAAACAAACGTATTCTTCAGTGTCCTTCTCAAATACATATCCTTTTTTTAATTCCTCAACCGTGGCATTCCAAAACCATTCTGAAATATCATTCATGCTAAACAATCCCTTAAAAAGTTTATTTTAAAAACAAACAAATTATGATTTGGTTTATTTTTATTTATAATATCACAACAAAAATAAACGTTTCAATATATCGTTTACCCATTTTCAAACAAAAATAAATAATGTTTGCTATTTTATCAAACATCATTATTATCAGTTGCAGAGTAAATTTATTTTTTAAGTATGTAAATACAAGACAAAGAAGTGTAACAGATATGATAATTATTATTCACATCTCTTAGTCCACATACTATAACGTTTGTGATTCATAAACGTTACATGTATTCCCAAATAAAGTGAAACTTCCATCAGTGGAGGTTTTCTTCATCCCCCACCTATCTTCTTCGATTATCTCTCAATCTTGAGGTGGGATCTTACTGCCCGCGAATAGAGGGATAAACGAATGCCAATTTTGCTTACGTATACATACAAAAAAACAACAAATAGGATTCTCAAGTGAGAATCCTATTTGTTATAAAACATTTCATTTATTCCATTGGCTCAATCATTTTCTTTGGATCTACAATTTCATCGAATTGTTCCTCTGTTAATAATCCTGATTGTAATGCCGCTTCCTTTAATGTTAACCCTTCTTTATGTGCATGCTTTGCAATTTTTGCTGCATTTTCATAACCAATATGCGGATTTAAAGCCGTTACGAGCATTAATGAACGATTTACGTTTTGGTTAATGATTTCTTCATTTGCCTCAATACCCGCTGCACAATTATCATTAAATGAAACAGTCGCATCTGCTAATAATCTAGCTGACTGCAAAAAGTTATACGCAATAACCGGCTTAAAGACATTTAATTCGAAGTTTCCTTGACTTGCCGCAAATCCAATTGTTGCATCATTTCCCATTACTTGCGCTGCAACCATCGTTAAAGCTTCACTTTGCGTTGGATTTACTTTCCCTGGCATAATCGAACTTCCTGGCTCGTTTGCTGGAATAATAATTTCGCCAAGACCACTGCGCGGACCACTTGCAAGCCAGCGTACATCGTTTGCAATTTTCATTAAATCAGCAGCTAACGCTTTTAAGGCACCGTGCGTATAGACAACTTCATCATGACTTGTTAGCGCATGAAATTTATTTGGTGCTGATACAAATTGTTTTCCTGTAAAGTTACTAATTTCTTCCGCAACCATGTCACCGAATTTTGGATGGGCATTAATTCCTGTTCCAACCGCAGTACCACCGATTGCGAGTTCTTTCATATATGTACTGCTTTCTATTATCATACGCTCTGTCTTTTCAAGCATACGATGCCAGCCGCTCACTTCTTGTCCTAACGTTAATGGTGTTGCATCCTGCAAATGAGTACGACCAATTTTAATAATATGCGAAAATGCAGTTACTTTTTCTTTTAACGTTTCCTTTAATTTAACTATTGCTGGTAATACTTGTTCTTCTACTGCAATAACACACGCAACATGAAGTGCTGTGGGGAACGTATCATTTGAACTTTGAGACATGTTTACATCGTCGTTTGGATGAATATGTACATCCAGCCCTTTTTCTTTTAAAATTTGATTCCCGCGGTTTGCGATCACTTCATTCACATTCATGTTAGACTGTGTACCACTTCCTGTCTGCCAAACAACAAGCGGAAAATGTTCGTCCCATTTTCCAGATAAAATTTCATCAACCGCCTCTACAATTACAGCTGCTTTTTCGTCTGCTAGTTTTCCTAACTTCTGATTACTAATCGCTGCACTCTTCTTTAAAATCGCAAATGCTCGAACAATTTCAAGCGGCATATGCTCTGTACCAATCGGAAAGTTTTCTTTACTACGCTGCGTTTGTGCTGCCCATAATTTATCAGCTGGAACTTTTATTTCTCCTAATGTATCTCTTTCAATTCTATATTCCATTTTTTCATCCCCTTAAAGTAAAGTACCATATCAAAGATTATCAACAGTTTTTTACCCAACAATTCTTTCTTCCTGCTTTTCTTTTTCTCTGAAAGTAAAGCATACGGCGTACACATATACGTCATGGCAACTGGATCATATACAACGCATGCTTTCACACCAAACACTGTTTCAAACAATCCATCATTTAAAACATCCTTTGGTGCACCTTCCATTACTTTATTCCCCTCTTTAATCGCAACAATGTGATGCGCATATTTGGCCGCGTGATTTAAATCGTGTACAACCATCACAACAGTTCGGTTTTCTTCTTCATTTAATTTTTTCAATAGCTCTAGTATTTCTAACTGATGGGCCATATCTAAATATGTTGTCGGTTCATCTAATAGCAATAACTCTGTATCTTGCGCAAGTGCCATCGCAATCCAAACACGCTGACGGAAGTTTCACTTTATAAGATAAGCGCTTTTTGCAGTACATCATCATAGACATATTCTTTTCGTACAAGTGGAGAAACCATACCGCTTTGCAATGCACTATACGCCGGAACGAATGTCATTTTATCTCCTATGCTATACGGTGTACTATCAGTTATATCAACAATTAAATGGTCACTACTTCCACCAAGAATTTCAACATTCCTATCGGAAGGTCGTAAACCACTAATATCAAGATCCTGCCTGCCTATTGCAACAATCGCTCGTAGTCGCTCCCCTTTATCTTCAAAATACGGAACTTGACCAAATGCATCTTTTCCGATAACGCCTTTTGGCATAGACGGCTTTCTTTTAATTTCAATGATTTCTGCTTCAATTGAAAATACATCTTGGTACATGAAAGAAATATTTTTTCCATACGCTGTTTCTTTCCCAAGAAAAATAGCTTCTCCAATCCGTAAAGAGTTAACACGTCCAATCTGTTTTCTTTGCATGATAAGTGGTAACGAACTTGAGTTACCACCCGAGATAAACCGAAGCTGTTTTCCAATTTCCTTCTCTACTACTTTTGCTAATTGCGTTAATTCTTGTAAAGAATGTTCAGTTGGAATAACACCGCTAAAGCAAGTAAAGTTTGCTCCAATACCATCGAGTATAATTCCAGGTATATTCGATACTCTCTGCGCTGATTCCACTACTTCATATGGCATCATTCCTTCTCGTAGATCACCTAAATCAACCATTAGAATCACACGATGCGTTGTTCCGTATCTTCTCGCTGCTCTTCCTAATGCCTCTATGATACATAGTTCAGAGTTCAAACTAATATTTGCCCAAAGAACCGTTTCTTCTACTTCTGATAAAGCTGGTGCACGAATTAATAAGAGCTCAGCTTCTTTTCCAACAATAGAACGAAGTTTATAAAGATGCTGTAATCTAGAATCAGCAAATTTTGTATACCCTGCCTCTTGAAGCGTTTCAATCACTTCTTCTGCAGCGCCGACCCCTTTTGTTACAGGAAAACATACAATATTTGAACGCTCGCATAATCGTTTCATTATCATGGCATTATACTTCAATTTTGAAAGGTTTACTTTCATGATAGGCAGCATATTCATTCCTCCTATTACATACAAATCGGATTATGAAAACTTGTATATAAATAAGATTTTGCTTGATCTTGTATTCTCATTGAGAACAATGCTTTCGTTTCAATTTGCTTTGCAAATATAGCTGCCTTTTGCTCTTCAGTTGCATCTACCATGTATTCTTCAACAATAGCAGCAACAATTCTCCATAACTCTTTTTCCTGTACGTCATCTATTGAGCGAGCCAACGTAAATAATACATCCCCAAAATGGTTTTGCAGTACCGAATGAATAAACTTGTTATAAACCTCATTCATATCATCTGTAAATACGACTGCTTCTTTAACCTCAGAAATGTCTACTACCTCCGCTAATGTCTTCTTATGAATTCTCACTCCTCCTAAATCACGTACAAAAATACGTTGGACCTCCCCGCCTTTTGTAACAATAATAGAGTTTTGCATATGTCCTTCTAAAGCAATTCCATATTGTAAAACAAGTTGCAGTAAAGGAATCATGACTTTCTCAGTGTAATGAGCAACATAGTGAAACACCTCTTTTTTACCAATTGTTTCTGTTTCAAAATATGTACGCATCATATCTACAATAATAGGCTCTCCTTCTTTTAAAGGATTGCTTGCTGTTAAACTAGCTCCAACCCATAATAATTCTCCCTCTTGCTTATATGCATTTGGGCTTTCACGTAAAATAAATGCTAAATTCCTTCCTAAATGAAAATCATTATGTTTTGTAAAAGTAGCTCCAACTCGTTCACGAACGACAACTACTGACTGTGCTAACTCTTTCTCATTCGCATAAATCGTATCAAACAGCGAAGAAAGAATTGGCCCATTTACTGTTATTTCTGGTGATACCGTTCTAACTGCGCTTGTTGCTTGTGCACGTACGGGAAGCTTCACATGATACGGTAACTTTAATAGATTCATTGTTCGAAATGAAAGCGTCGCTCTGGACGAAAGTTGATATGGGATCGGAATAATACGTCCTTCCTCTAACTCTTCCCCATACTCCTCTGTTAGTACATGCTCATATTGCCATGGATGAACAAGAAATGGATAAAAGTCTTCTATTCTGTCCCCTCTGCTTACTAATATTTGAGAAGCAGTTTCATATAAATCTGGTAAATTTTCATATAATACAGGTTTTTCAAAACTATCTCCTGTAACTGCTGTTACATCTTTATGAACAAGCAATACATATAACGGAACAACTTGCTCAAATTCAGGAGCATAACGTTTTACTTCTTCTTTTGATAAACCAAGTTTTGTTTTTGTTGAAGGATGAAGTGGATGCCCTTCGATTACTAATGACTCTGTATATAATAATTCGTCAAACGATATACATTGTTTTAATTCTTCAAGGAATTGGCATAGATTATTTGGTTTATATTTTGCAAAAAACTTCACGTTCGTTTCAAGCTGTTGCTTTACCCATTCTTGTTTTTGTTCCCATGCTTCATAAGCTAATTCTAAGTTCTCTACACTGTTCTGTAATTCTTTCTGCAAGGAATCTGAAACATGAAGCTGAAAGAATGGTGCTACTTCCTCAAAAAACATTTGTAATGAATCAATCCATCTAACATGCCCTCTTACTTTAAACCGAAGTGGAAAAGCAAATTCGTATCGTTCAAATGCCCCTTCTTGTTGCACTTCTAATAATAATTCTGCTTCATTCATACAATCTATAATTTCAATACCATAATCATGCTTTAGCACCGCACAACTTTCTAATAATTTTTTTCACGAATTAATGCATTACAAAAACGATTTAAAATACGATATTCCGCTTGTACTCGATTTGATTGTTTACTTTGAATGGACAAAATTCTTCACCTTCCCTTTTTGTTGTTTCACTTTTATATACTGAAATGCAAATGGGATTATACATAAAGTACCCATCATTACAAATGTTTCAGAAATACCCACATATTCAATGGCATAACTTACTACAATTGAACCGAGTGGAATCATTCCTCGATCCATTAATACAACACTAAGCATAAGTCCTCGTTCCTCTTCACAGACATTGTTTTGAAAATAAACACGATTACTGGAACGTAACAACTGTCCAAAAAGGCCGATAGAGAATAGTAATATAAAAAATACAAATGTATTACTAATAATAAGGAGCGCTATACTAATGGAAAACAAAACTAAACTAATATAATAAACCCTAATTTCTGAGATGTACTCTAACACTTTAGGAAGAATAATAGTTGCTATAATAGCACCGATTGCCGCCGAAGACATCGCAATGCCAAATACTTCTGCTTTTCCCGTAAATTGATGCGAAACAAGTACAGGTAATACAGACGTATACGAAAAACCAAAAGCCATTGTAATCATTGATGTGATAAAAATGTTTCTTCCCATATGATCATGAGAGAAATATTGAACAATTTGTTCCCAGCTTGCCTTTTTCTTTTCTTTTCGTTTTTTCATCGTTTGATCTTTCATTGGTAAGACAAGAATGAATGCAATCAGTGAACAGACTGCCTGCATTGTAAATGTAAGTTCAATATGTCCCCCTGCAATTAGAAATCCAGCTACAGCCGGCCCTGTCGAGCGACAAACATTCATCACAAACGAATTCATAGATATCAGTTTACTAATTTGATTGTTCGTATCAATATCCGAAAGAAGTGTATTTCGATTTGGTGTTTCTAATGCACTAATTACTCCTCTCACAAATGAGAAAAGAAGGAAAATAAAAAAGGACGGAGTAATAAACACAACATAAATAGCAAGTAACGTTGTAACTACTAGCCCCCCAAATGAATACGACTTCATTAACTTAATACGCGGATGCAGATCACAAAGCTTCCCTGCATATACACTAAACAATGCAATTGGAATGAGCCGTACAAAGTTTATCCATCCTAAATATGTAGCACTATGATACAGATCATAGACGTACCAATTGATTGCAGTCATTCCAAGCCAGTTCCCCATAAATAAGAAAAATGAACTACTAAAGAAGAGTTTGCGAATATGAACCACCTCAAATTTTTTGTTGCATTTTTAAATGCTTCTTTTATAATTGAAATTGATTATCAATATCACTGTAAAAACAATATAAAATATTCCCACTTCTTTGTAAAGACTAAAAAATTGAGAAAGGTGGTTCCTATGAACCTTAATAAAATTCAAACGTTAGCAGTAGAGGAACAAAACTTACTTTCTTTTTTACAACAACATCATGCTCCACTACATGAAACCTATCAACAAATGATTCGAAAGGGACGAACTGGTATACTCGAACGACTACTATCGTCCTTCATACGTGAAAATATATGTAACATGACAACAACTGGAATCATATTTAGAAAACACGAAGGGGTGTTTGTATCATTTTCAGATCATCGTTGCCCAGACTATTTACTAGATTATATAAACACTCATATTCATCAATTTGACGAGTTTTCAATGATACAAGGACTATATTTTAAACAACAAAATACATATCTACTTATACCGATTCAACACATATATGCCTTTGAACGTCCTGTTGTAAAGGGACCGTACATTCTCGTCTCACCGTCTAGTCAAACAGAAATTATACATCCAAATGAAGTATTGTCATTGTTACTACATGAAGATTGGCAAGGACCACTTTCCTATTTTCATATGTTTGAAGAGGATCTCGCAAATAGCGCTGCCAATTTAGCTCTTGCTTATACATTTCATGAACAAACTGAGAATGTTTCAACGCTACAGGCTGCTTCTCGAGCGCAAGATCCATATGCCTTTTTTGAACAGCTCGTTATAGAAGGTCACCCTTGTCACCCCGGTGCCAAAATGAGAAAAGGTTTAAGTCCAGAAGAAACCCTTGCCTATTCAGCTGAGTTTAAACATACAATTCCATTGCGCTTTGTAGCTGTACATCAAGATTATGTAAGCCCTGCTTTTATGGAAGAACAAAATTGGAATGCATTATTGTTTTCTTTTGAACCTGTACTCCAAGTAGAAGCTGAAATAAGACTTGGCGATAAAACAGATGACTACATTTTAATACCGATTCATCCATGGCAAGCTACTCATACGTTACGTGAAATTTACAGTGATGAACTCGAAAAACAAATCATCATTTTATTCGATTATGAAGCGAATTATTTAGCAGGCATGTCATTTCGTACAATCTTTCCTGCACAATATGAAACGATTAGACCGCATTATAAACTGACAACAAATATACATTTAACAGGAGAAGTGCGGACGTTATCCGAACAAACCATTCATAATGGACCACTTATGAGCAATATTTTAAAACAAGTTGTTACGCAAGATACGATGATTGACGAAACTCAATTTGTTCCAATACTGGAACGAGCTGGCGCTCATTTTCTTCATCCAAATGACATAGACGAAGAAACACAAACATTACGAAGTGAAAATCTCGCTTGTGTCATTCGTGACAACATTCATGCTTATGTAAAACATGATGAATGGGCTATTGTCGGTTCTGCCCTTGTTTCTTCTGTGCACGGTGCAAATAAACCAGTCATAGCAGAACTAATTGAGTTGTACAAAGATAGCCATGACTTACCATTACACGATGCAATTGTTATGTTTATCGAAAAATATGTAACAAATGCTCTTACTGGCTTTATTCCACTCATGGTTAAGTATGGCATTGGATTAGAAGGTCACCTGCAAAACACAGTACCTGTATTTAAAAAAGATGGTACACCGGATCGACTACTTGTACGCGACTGGGAAGGTATTCGAGTTCATCGTGGTCGTTTACAAAATGCGGGATTTGATGTAAACGTATTTCATCATAAATCAAGAATTCTAGTAGATGATGAAAAAAGTATGCGTAATAAAGTATTTTACTCTGTTATGCAAAATCATTTTGGCGAATTATTTTTGCATATCAGTCAGTTCTATCGACTAGATGAACAACTGCTGTGGAATGTTGTAAAACAAGTCTTGAAGAATATTTTCATAGATTTGCAAGAAGACCCTAGCTACAAAAAATCTGCAACATCTGACTATGCTGTCTTTTTTGCGGATAAAGTAGATTATAAAGCTTTAACTCTTATGCGTATGATGGGAGAAGCACATGCCTATTTTTATGTGAAGGTTAAAAATCCAGTATGTGATTGAAATAAACTGTGAAGTTAATTGTGAAGAACCTTTACTCTGATATACAAATTAATATGAGCTCAGTTACGGGCTCATCTTTTTGTTTACGGTATTAATTGCTCGTATACATACGGTTGCTTCGGAGCTTCTATTTTTTCTACTTTATTTGCTTTTACAAGTGGAAATAAAGCTCCTCTATAGGTTGTCTCATCTAATGTTCCTGTAATTGTAACCCACTTTTCATTTTGTAATTCGATAATTCCTTCGCCAGAAACAATCATTCCATAAACGGTAGCATCTGCTACGCAACGCGTAATACCATAACGTGCAACTACAACTTTATTTCCTTCCACTTCTTTATCACGGTATACAAACCCAGAAAAGGTAATTTCTTTCCCTTTAAATCCAATAACATCGCGACTAATTATATCCATAGCAGCCATATAGTTTGCATCATTTATTTGTATACTTTTCTTTTCTAACAAGTTCTTTTCTAGATCTTCAGATGGGGCTTGAGAACTTTGTACATTAGCAGTTTGCTGTTCCTCTCCATCTACTAATAACCTCTTCCAATCTTCATTTTCCTTTTGTGGCTTCGTTTGTGTACTTTGATTCATTCCACGCTTGGCGGCAACACTTCCGTCAATTGATACACTTGAAAATAAAAAAGCACTGATAATAGGTATAAGAAATAATCCATAAAAGAAGCAAGTTCCTATTTTCGTTTTTGGGAGAACGTGTTCCTCGCAGCAATGACATGCCTTTGACTTTTCATTTCCACTTCGCCACACTTGTAAACAGCCAAGTAGTAAAGACACAATTGTTGCTACATAAACAAGTTTCACCATACGCGGTGCAATAAAGTTATTAATATGCCCCGTAATAAGCAGTTTGAATAATAGCATCGCAAATCCAATCAATATAATGCCACGAATATAAATATGAAATCCTTTTTTCTCCTGCTCTTCCACCTTCTCCGCCTCCTATTTCATGGTAAGTTGAACGATAACATATACGCTAATCGTCACAATCGCCATAAACAGAAACACAAACTTCTTTTGAAAATATGCAAATAACATAATTGTATTTTTCAAATCTAACATTGGTCCAAACACTAAAAAAGCGAGAAGAGCTTTTGCTGAAAAAATATGACCAAATGATGCTGCAATAAATGCATCTGCTGCAGAACAAAGAGATAAAACATAACCAAGGGCCATCATAACAAGTGGAGAAATAAGATTGCTGCTCGCTAATTCGGCAAGAAAGTGACGATCTAAAAATGTTTGAAATAAGCTAGCTAAAAATGCACCGATTAACAAATATTTTCCGGTACTAAAAAACTCATCTGCTGCATGCGAAGCAACCTCCTGCCAGCTTCTCTTCGAATGTTTATGTTCACTTATCATACTGTTTTCTTTCAATACATTCTTGTCACGATATAAGTAATAAACGATACCTCCAATACATATAGCAACAAGAAAAGCGAGTCCAAAGCGAGCGTATATAATTGTGGGGTTCATCCGAAACGCATAGTATGTTGACAAAAATACAACCGGATTTAATATAGGGGCGGTAACAAGAATCACCATTCCTACATGAAGTGGCAATCCTTTTTGAATCAGTCTTCTTATAATTGGAATAATTACACACTCACACATTGGAAATAATACACCAACAAATGCTGCTGGAAACATGGCAACAATAGGATGTTTAGGCAACACTTTCTTTATCACGTCTTCTGTCACAAATACTTGAATAACCGCTGAAATTAATACACCAATTAATATGAATGGAATTGCTTCAAAAAAGATACTTAAAAAAATTGTATTTACATTCATCCACTTTTTAGGAATCAGTGCTTGCAACGATGATACATTTGTAAAATCAACAAAAAATAATAAAAATAGAAATAGTCCAATTAGCATCATACCAAGAATTTCTCTAGATATCCGTGCAAGTGTCATTCTAATCTCCTCCCTTATATTGTTATCTCATGCTACCTAGCAATATAGTGAAACTTCCATCAGTGGGTGCCTTTTCCCACTGATGGTTAGTTGAACCAATCGGGCTCTTATGGGCAGTTAACTTCCATCTAACTTCTTTGCTTTCTCAGAATCTTGAGATTAAGATTTTACTGCCCGTTAGAGCGGGATAAAATCCTTTCCGATAGTAGCTCCACTCTATTGTAAACATATGCTTGTCCTCTTTTTCTATGACATGTTTCATCAGCAGCATACTTACTATATCTTATTCGCAAATCGTAATCATTATGATTTACTGTTGCAATTTTCTTTTTCATCTTTTAAGATATAACAAGAAACAAAACGTAATGATTACGATTTAAAAAGGAGAGTCTTTATATGAAAAAAATTCCCGTTACAGTATTAAGCGGCTATTTAGGATCTGGAAAAACAACATTACTAAATCATATACTTACAAATCGCGACGGAATGAAAGTAGCTGTCATTGTTAATGACATGAGCGAAATTAACATTGATGCTGCACTTGTCAAACAAGGTGGTTTTTCTAGAACAGAGGAAAAACTCGTCGAAATTCAAAATGGATGTATTTGTTGTACATTACGTGAAGATTTAATTATAGAAGTGAATCGTCTCGTTGAATCTGGAGATATTGATTATATTGTCATCGAATCTTCAGGTATTAGTGAGCCTATTCCAGTTGCACAAACATTTACATATATGGACGAAGAATTAGCAATCAACTTATCAAATACATGTCGTTTAGATACGATGGTTACTGTCGTAGATGCAAATCGCTTCTGGGATGATTATGCTTCCGGTGAAAGTTTATTAGATCGCCAAGAAGCAATTGATGAGACAGATACACGCGAAGTGATTGATTTACTCATTGATCAAATTGAATTTGCAAATGTAATTATTTTAAACAAAACCGATATGCTAGAGCAGAATGATATTACAGAACTTCACAAACTATTACAAAGGTTAAATCCAGAAGCTCGTATTATTGAAGCAGCTTATTCACAAGTACCGTTATACACAATCTTAAATACGAATCTATTTGACTATGAAAAAGCAAGTCAAGCAGCTGGATGGATCAAAGAATTAAATAGCGAACACACACCTGAGACAGACGAGTATAACATTTCATCATTTGTATACCGCCGTAAGCGCCCGTTCCAACCTGAAAGATTTATGAAATGGCTTGAAAACTGGCCACTTGACGTCGTAAGAGCGAAAGGCTTCTTCTGGCTTGCTTCTCGCAACAATATCATTGGACTTCTCTCTCAAGCCGGTTCATCTATTATGATTCAAGGAGCCGGTGAGTGGGTTGCATCTACTTCAAAAGAAGAACAGCAACAAATTATTGCAGAAGACCCAGACATTTTAAACCGTTGGGATGACGTATACGGAGACCGAATTACAGAATTAGTCTTTATCGGTATTGATATGAACAGAGAAGAAATAGAACAATCTTTGGACCACTGCTTATTAACTGAACAAGAAATGTATGAAAACTGGGATACGTTTCATGACCCTATCCCTTCATTTACGACTGCATTCTCTTAATATGTATCCTACTTTTCCTACTAAAAAGCCTAATTTCTCAATTTATTGTAGAGAAATTAGGCTTTTTTCATCACTCCATTAAAGCGCCCTATAGTTTAATGACTTGATTTACTGATTATATCTTCAATCATTCACTTTGAACTATATAGATATAGTTTTTGTTGCAACTGTTTGTTGAAATGCCTTATCATGCTCAACAATAACCATTGTGGGATTAAATTGTTGAATAAGCTCTTCAATCTGCATACGCGAATAAATATCGATAAAATTTAATGGTTCATCCCATATATATAAATGAGCTTTTTCACATAAACTTTTAGCGATAAGCAGCTTTTTCTTTTGTCCACCAGAATAATGAGATATATCTTTCTCAAATTGAATTCGGTCAAAATCCATCTTACGTAGGATGGATTTAAATAACGTCTCATCAATCTCGTGCTCTTCAATAAAGTCCGATAACGATCCCTTCAAATGAGAAGTATCTTGTTGGACATAGGAAATGATGAGTCCTGAACCTAAATTAACTGCGCCTGTATGCTGTATTGGATGTCCTAGAATTAGTTTTAGGATACTACTTTTCCCGCTTCCATTCTTTCCATCAAGTACAATTCGATCCCCTTGTTCAACTATGAAGCGAATTGGTTCATTTACTATTTGGTCATCATACTTAACAGACACATCAGCCAAAACAACCAATTCATTTGACTGAAATTTCAATTGTTCTAATTTTAACGACTCAGTTTTCTCCACATTTTTTAGTAATTTTGACTTTTCTTCAATAGCTTTTTGTTGCCTTGATTCAAGGTTCTTCGCTCTCTTCATCATCTTGGCCGCTTTATGTCCTACAAAACCCTTATCTAACTTAGATCCTGAATTCCTTGTTCCATTTTTGGAAGCTTCCACTTGATGAGACCAATCTGTTGAACGCTTTGAAGACTGTTTTAATCTCCCTATGTCTTTTTGTAGACGCTCATTTGTAGCCTCTTCGTGTTCCTGCTGTCTATCAAAATTTAACTTCCAAGAAGAATAGTTACCACTTTGAACTTCAATATTTGCTCTATTTATAGATAAGATATGGTCAACGCATCCATCTAAAAAGATTCTGTCATGTGAAATCAAAATAAACCCTTTTTTCTTCCTTAGATAATCAGAGACCATCTTTCGTGCATCAGTGTCTAGATGATTTGTTGGCTCATCAATTAATAGAAATTGACCCTCATTCAAAAACAGTGCAGCAAGCAACACCTTTGTTTGTTCTCCATTTGATAATGTTTTAAATGGTCGATACATGGCCTCGGCATCAACATTTAAATAGGATATTTCACGCAGAAATTCCCAATCTTCTGCTTGGGGACAAATTTCTTCAAGGATTTCATGAGTGAACTTGTTCTTATCTGAAACTGGGTAAGGGAAATAATTAAATTCCACCGAAGAAGTGATTTTCCCACTATACTCATAATTACCTAATAATAAATTAAAGAATGTCGTTTTACCTCGTCCGTTTCTACCAATAAACCCTAGTCTCCAATCCGTATCTATTTGAAAGTTTACACCTTCAAAAATATTATCAAAGCTACTTGGGTATGAAAAAGTTAAGTCTTGAACTTTTATCATTGACATAATAATTCCTCCTTTATATATCAACACTTTTCATATAAAGTCGGAATATCCATCAATTTTTTAATTTCTCCATATAAGTTTGATGGATATTAACGACTTATATAGAGCATTACATGTGTAACAATAGTGTCTGAATTACTCATTTTTCTCTCTCCTTTATTTGTTAGGTTACAGTTACGGATTAATAAATAGCAACTTACCTATAAGAGAATAAAAAAATCCTCCCAATTTGTAATCGGAAGGATTAGTATTTCACTTATACTTAGTAAGTTCTTATTAATCATTGGAATCATGACAAATAAAGTATGAACTGATTAATAAAAATGGATAGACTAACCCTATATTTTGTAGTTTGAAGTTATTAATTTCAAATTTAAATATAGATTAGTTAATCATTATTCGTCCATCAGTCCTCTCATAATTCTTATTTTTAGAGTAACATTCTTTTTTATGGAATGCAATATCACAATCATCTTCACCTGAAATTACTGCTAACTACTTCTTTAGAATCAACAATGTATATTCCTTCTTTCTTTATACTTCCCTCCATAAACATCTTAATCCTAAATTGTGTGGCATTAAAACAAAGTTTGATCAAAAAGTGAAAACAAAATTTTATTCAAAATCACAATCCATTTAAAGAAAACTAACTGTACAATAAGCAAAAGAATCCATTCAAAAAGAACATTAATCAAAATGGATTCTTTTCTTTTTGAATGGACAATTCATGTAATAAAAAATCCAAATTCATTTAAAATTCTTCGATCAAAGAGATAAAGCATCGCAACTTTGTTCAAAGCTTCGCGTCATTCTTACAAACATCGTGACTTTATTTCAAACCCACAATGGTAGGCGAGATGTTCAGGATGTTCGGAAAAGACAATACTCTTCAACTCCTTGAATATTTACAAATTGGTTCTTTATAATATACTCAATTAAATATAAGTGAACAGTACTCTTGTCCATGTTTAAGGTAAATAAGGGTTAAAATAGGGGTGCAGTGGAAATAAACTTGCCTAGTCTAGAGGAATAACACAAAAACTTCCTTGGTAATGAGGGAGAATTTTTCCATACAACATTGTGAAGGTTTACACTTAAACTATCGGGTGCTTTTGTTTAATACTAGATAAAAGGAGAACACATATTATATATGACTAATATGTGTTCTCCTTTATTTTTAAAGCTTTTTATAATCTAGGTCTTGATAATACCTACTATGAAAGGGATTTTTATAAAGTGAAACCTCCATCAGTGGAGGGTTTTTTCATCCCCCACTGATGGTTAACCATACCTATCACCTGGAATTCTTCTGAACTTTAAGGTAATAAACTACGCACGTACATCTTCATATTTTAAGATATCATTATATTCTTTTTCTAATTCATCTAGTGATAATTCATATAATTGTTTATTTAATACTTTGTATACACCTACATCAATTAACTTCTCAATCAATTGCTTTTTCCTTTGTTCTACAGCATAACGGAGCCCATAACTCATTCTTTCTTCAAAACTCCTTTCGGCAATTTCCCTATAATAACCTTTACCTGCTTTAAAATAGATTTTTAGGAAGTGAGATTATACTACCGCTTTGTGGCCACATTATACATATATATGCACAAAAAAAGATCTCATGACACTTTTTGAGATCTTTTTTATTGAACATTCTACTTCTTATATCCGGAATGATTACATCAAATATTAACATTCCATCCAACCTTCTAAACTCTTTCTTTAATAGTGCTTCTTTAAAATAAAACATACCGCATAGAAAAATGTATTTCTGTGCGGTATGTTTTACATATTACTTCTATTTTTTATCATATCTGCTTTCATCACCCTCACAGGTCCAATCTATATTTTCTATATCAACGGACCAACCTATAATTGTGACACTTTTTGCTTCTTTCCAAGAATCTACCTTGTCAAGTATTTGTCCAATATGAAGGGCATCTTCCGCATGTAACGATTGATATAATAGATGATCGTCTTCAAATATCCGTTCACCACATTCAACAATCCCATCTGTTGCCATCACAAGGTGATTGGTTCCTTCTTGTAATTCACGAACCCCCGACGTAAAACAAGGTGTTGCTGCTGAAAAAATATTCTTTCTACCAATCCTCTCATAACATTGCCGTTTATTCAAACGCCCCTGGTCACATTGTAATAGTCTTGGATGAAATAAGTAGACAAAACATTCCCCTACTGACAACCAATACACAAACTTTCCTTTCCGAAGACAAATAAGGCATGATGTTTGTCCTTGTATTCGTTCACTTTCTTCAATAAATTTTTCATCCGTAAAGAGCGATAATAAATACATATGCGTATGATGAAAAACTAAATGAGAAGGATAAGTGAAAAGCTGTAATAACTTCTCTTTTCTTTTACAAATTATATCTATAATATGCTTTGCTCTTTCAATAGTACTTTGTGCATCAAAAATCATAACAAATTCCCATGTTCCTTGTGGATCACACCAAGCAAGCACAGCTTCTTCATTTTTGCTTGCACCAGCTTCTGTATTTCCACCATATAATCCGATAGAAAGAGGATCTAGCGTTTCTACATGAATCTCATTTAAATATGCTTTTTCATCACCAGTCCATTTAAAGGTATGTACGGCTTCCATCCTCATCCCTCGTTTCATTGTGATTTTAAGATAAGATTATATTATCTACTAAAAAAAGATACTTTTTCACAGAAAAATTTAATAAATAAAGTGAAACTTCCATCAGTGGGGTTCTCTTCATCCCCCACTGATGGAAAGCTCTCACCAATTGGGCGTATACCAGCGGTTATCCTCCACCTATCTTCTTCGAGTTCCTCACAATCTTGAGGTGGGGGCTTACTGCCCGTTAATGCGGGATAAAAACTTTTATTTCTTTACAAACGATTATATCGTATTATACGATATAAAAAAGGAGTTGTAATCATGCTAACATTAAATAAACATTGGGAAACAATTTATTTTTATCTCCGTCACGAATATGAAGAAAATTTATCTCACCAAGCCATTCGTATTTTACAAATGATCTCTCGAAAAGAAGCACAAACCATTAGTCATATCGCCGCAGAACTACATCTCTCTCATAACACAGCTTCTGAACATATTAAACGGTTAATTCAGAAAGGATTTGTAATAAAAGAGCGCAGTAAACAAGATGAACGAGTTGTAATTGTAATGCTAACAGAAAAAGGTCAACAAGCATTAGCTACACACACACTGCTCGATGAGGCGAAACTAAAACAAATAGGAGAGAAGTTATCTAAAGACGAAAAACAACTAATTCAATCTGCATTTGAATTATTAGCAAAGGAGGCACACGATGGCTTTTCTCGTTAAAGTTATTGTCTCTGCACTTATTATTGGAGGGGTTACAGAGGTTGCCAAGCACTATAGTACACTTGGCGGCTTCATTGCGGCACTTCCATTAATCAGTTTGCTCAGTCTATTTTGGATTTCTGTTGAAGGAGGCTCCCGGGAAGAATTAAGCCGTTTTGCACTAGGAGTTTTGTATGGTTTTCCAGCATCAGCCTTACTATTATTTATTGTATATTTAGGCCTTCGCAACTCATTTTCACTTAGCATTTCTATTCTATTTGGTATAGGAGTATGGAGTATTTTATTAATATGTCAAAGGTTTTTTCAAACTTAAGGAGGCTTTATTTTGATTACACATGTAGATGTCTTCGGGAAAAAGTTGAAATACTGATAACGGGACAAGGAAAGCAAACTGTTGTGATTCAAACGGGTATGTTTTGTTCCCTTTACAATTGGATAGGAATCGCAACTGAACTGTCTGCATACTACAAGGTTGTTTTGTTTCATCGACCTGGTTACGGAACAAGTGAGTTAAATGAGGAAGACCGTACAACCGTACAAACCACATACGAATTAAGAGAATTGCTACATGTTTTACACATTCAAGAACCGATTATTTTAGTTGGACATTCTTATGGCGGTTTATGTGCACAACACTTTACTATCCTCTATCCCGAAAAAGTTTCTGCACTTGTTCTTGTAGATTCAACATCTATGAATTTACACCGCTTAGATGAACTAGACTTACCTACATTAGATGAAACAGATTCAGATAAAAAATGGATAAAGAAATGTTTATGCTATGCCAATATGGACACTGTCCAATTACAACAAGAGGTATCCCCAAACCTAACAGCTATGCAAACTACATTACCTATTGAAATACAAAAACTATTATTAGCTTTTACAATCTCTCCATCTCTTTATAAAGCTGTTGCATCAGAAATCATGCTTTGGAAAGATTGTGCCAAAAAAATGAAAGACTTAAATCAATTCCCTGATATACCATTAATAATTATTAGCAGAGATGCTCATCATTCTATACAACAAGCAATTCAAGATGGTATTCCTTATGAAGAAGCAAAAGCATTAGAAAATGTATGGCAAGAACTCATTCATGAACAAACTACACTTTCAAAACAAAGCTAACTTGTTGTTGCTACTAAATCAGGACACTCCATTGAAATAGATCGGCCCGATATTATAATTGAAGCAATAAAACAAATCAAAAATATACAGAACTTATAGAAAGAGGAAAGCAGTGTCTATACTGCTTTCCCCTTCTTCTTATTCAAAGTCTTCTTCTAACTCTTCTACATCATAAAACAAGTTTCCATTGTTTACATGAATAGGGCCGTTTGCAACATCAACGCGTAACACCCATGCCCATGGCACAGATAAACGCTCATGCAGTGCCCGCCAGAAAGCCATCGATTTTCTCTCATATTCTTCGAACTCTTCTAACATCTCTTTATAGGAGGCACCGTCTAATCGAATATTTGCTTCCATTAAACGTGAAAAAGCGTAATGCTTTAGTTCTAGTTCTGCAGCAATTTCCATTTCCTCAGGTGTTGCCATACCAATAATCGTTCCGTCAGGTGGTAAAATTTCATACACATTGTGAACTTCTACAACTTCTCCTGGCATGGATGAAAATCTATTGTTTTTCTCGAACATATGAACAGCCTCCTTTTATTAAAAAACTTTTTCACTCCAGCCATTGATTTCTATAACTGTTACATAATCTCCTGCCCTTTTCGTCAATCTTCACACATTTTTTACAATGTCTTCTTTCCAAAGTCGATTTACTTGAATAAGCTGATCTTCTGTAAATGTCAGCTTATATATGTCAGGCATATGAAGCCCTTTCCAAAATGAAAAATCATATTTGGAATCGAAATAATTCATAATAAGGACCATAATATTCCCATGTGTTCCTATTACAATATTTTTCCCTCTATATTTCTGCAAGATTTTCATCATGCAAGAAACTCCGCGCTGCTGGGCAATAGTGTTAGATTCTCCACCTTCAAGCTGAAAAGAAGGATTCTCCCATACTCTCGTAATGGATTTCTCGAAATCTTCGACAGGCTCTAAACTTAATAAACGTTCTCTTAAATCTTCCTCTAACTCAATCGATAAGTCGAAATGTTCAGCAATCCCTTCTACTGTTTGAATAGCCCTTTTATATGGACTAGCAATCACAACATCTATCGATTCATTTTGTAATACTTCTATTACACTCTCTGCTGCTTGCCATCCTTTCTCAGACAATGGTCTTTCTCTCTCATCTGGCATATATGTAGAATGTGCGTGACGTACAAAGTAAATATTAGTCATTCCCCTATCCCCTTTGCATTTTTCATAATTATATAATAACTACTACAACTATAGCGGAAGGGATTATCCAAATTTATATAAATTTGGTAATATAGCAATAAAATACATTACATAAAAAAAGGTGATGCTTGTATTTCTAAAATACTCCGCACCACGCTTCCTGTTTACATAATAAAATTATGAATTTTTAATTATTCTAAAAAACATCCCATTAACAGTAGATTTTGTAAAGGTAATGTTTTATCCCAAATTAACGGACAGTAAGACCCCCACCTCAAGATTCTGAGAAAAGAGAAGAAGATAGGTGAATGATAACTGTCCGTAAAAGCCCGATTGGTGAGAGCTTACCATCAGTGGGAAAAGACGCCCACTGATGGAAGTTTCACTTTATCCCGCTCTAACGGGCAGTAAAATCTCAATCTCAAGATTCTGAGAAAGCAAAAAAATTAAATGAAAGTTAACTGCCCATAAGAGCCCGATTGGTGAGAGCTTACCATCAGTGGGAAAAGGCGTCCACTGATGGAAGTTTCACTTTATTTCCCGTGATGTAACATGAAATCACTTGCTTCTTCTTCAATATGATTTAACTTTACAACCCCTTCTTTCCACTTATGAATGTAACGCGTTACACCTACCATAAAAGAAACAAAAATAGAAGAAAGAATAACTCCATATACAACACCAACAGTACTCATAACGACACTTCCTTATCATAGGATAATAATATTAGTATACTCCTTTTTTATCCAAATGCAGGAAGTTCATCTTTTTGTAACAATGACTGCTTATTCTTTAAGATATAGACACTTCCTCCTGCTTTTGTACATTCTTCCATTGCTTCGTGCCCAAAAAAACAACAGCAAACAATCCAAACGTAGATATAAGCATAACAGTAGATGCTGGTATATAGTCCAAAAGTACACCATACAAAAGTGTTCCAAGAGGGACAATTGCTGTTGCAATTGTTTCAATTAATCCGAATACACGCCCTAAATATTCTGGTGCTGTCGTTTTTTGAACAAAGACTTGTAATGGAACATTAATCGTGATGATATTCACCCCAAAAAGGATCATAAGTGTAATGTAATATATGAAAACCATTGTTTTAGATAACGGAAGAAACATTGGTACTACAATGCACAACAATAATCCAGACAGTATGAAAAGGTTCCTACGAATCGTCCGAAACTTATTTGTTGTTTCTGCTCGAACAGATAAAACAATAGAAGCGATTAACATCCCAACAGCAAACATTCCTTCAATTACTCCAAATTGCTGAGAGGAGAGTGATAATTTTTGAACGATAATATATGGAAGTGAGACCGTAACTGCACAAAAAAGAAATTAAGCCAAAGTGAAAGTTTCAGCATCGAAAATATGTCACTTTGCTCTTTCACATATACAAAACCTTCTTTTATGCTCGTTAAAAAATGATCCTTATCTTCTTTTTTGTCTGCTTTATACAAATCAAATACCATAAATACTTCTATTATCGCTGCAAAAGCAAATGTAATACCATTCAGTAAAAAAAGAATTTCATAGAAAATAAACCGTATACAAGACCACCGATAATCGGTCCTAAAATTGTTGCAAGCGATGTAGCTGATTGATTTAATGAATTCGCTTTTTGAATACGTGTAGCATCAACTAAAGATGGAATAGAAGATGTTAAAGTAATAGAGAAAAAACTTGCACATATGGATAACAGTGCTGCGGAGACATAGATGAAGATCAATGAAAGTCCAAATGAAGTTGAAAGTAAAAACATGGTGAACATAATAAGAGCACTTAATATATCTGCTCCAACAGCAAGCAATTTCCGGCTAATTCGATCTGCTGCTGCTCCGGCGATTGGTCCGCAGATCATACGTGGTACAGAACCACAAACAAGTGTAATAGCAAATCCCATGCCAGATCCTGTCGTTTTTAAAACGTACAACCCCATTGCAAACGTGTAAATATTTGCCCCAAGCATTGATGATAATTTCCCAATCATCATCAAAACAATATTTCGCGTCGCAATTTTTAATCGTGCATCATTTTGCTTTTCTAATACACCTTCCACATCATCACTCTCCCTTTAAAAGTTAAATTGTGTTAAACTTATTATATAATTAATTTTCTGAATTTGACAACAAAAAGTTTAATTGTATTTAACTTTTTTGAAAAAAGGAGGAGTTCCATGGCCACTCTCGGAGAAAAAATACGGACATTACGAAAAGAAAAAAACTTACCCAATCTGAACTTGCTGGGACAGAACTAACAAAAAGTATGCTCAGTCAAATTGAAAATGGTAAGGCAACTCCTTCCATGAAAACGTTGCATTATCTTGCTGATAAACTCGGCTGTGATGCAAGCTTTTTATTAGAAGAAGAAGCGAATGAATTTACTACTCTTGTGCAAGAAATGGAGCAACATATACAAGATATGCGTTTTAAAGATGTATACGAAATTCTTCATCCTATTGTGCATGATGCGCTACCATCTACACTAGATGCTGCACGCTTATATAAACAATACGCTAGAGCAGCACTTCATATGAAAGATTATCATGTCCATGAATATATTGAAAAAGCAACATTAATTTTCGAAAAATATGCTTTATATCGCGAAAGTACAGAAACAAAACTTATCTTCTTTCGATTATTGTTTCTCAATAAAAAATACCATGAATGTTTGCAATTAATTAATTCCATTCGTGATGAATATAAAGAAAAACATTTAGAAATGGATTTAATTATGCAAATTGAACTTTTTTAGACGAGGCAATCGTTTTATTAGCAATTGGAGATTATGACGCCTGCAAAGATATTATTTTACAAGCAATTACTTTTTCTAAAAAAATCAAGTGTACTATAAAACAGATGAATTTTATCGTGTTTTGTCCTATCAAGCCACATTTGCTAAAGATACAGAAGGTTACTTATACTATTTAAAGAAAGCAGAGCAATTCGCTCTATTTACAGAAAACGCCGTATCAACAACTCTTCTTCATATATTACAAGCTTATTTTCATAATATGCTAACAAAAAAATATGAAGTTGCACTTATGCACATTGAAGCATACGGGGAACAGTCTATAAAGGTACTAGGTCCAAAAAAAGATGGCTTTTATTATCTTGAAAAAGGCAAAGCCTTATATGGTCTAGAACGTTATCATGAAGCATTACAAGCTCTACAACAAGTAACAATCCCTGATTATACGCATCATCCAATAGACAAAGCGTTACTGGCTACAGCTGGCTCTTTTCGTGCTTTATGCTATATACACCTGCAGGATAAAGAGCAAGCTCTGTATGAAGCAAAGCAAGCACATCATGCCATTCAAGATTATCATGCTCCGATGTTTTCTTCTTTCACTGAAGAAACATTACAAATGATTCAAAAACTTTAAACTCTCTATCAATTGGTATATTATTCCTTACTATGAGCCAAAATAGTAGTACAGCGTAACTTCCATCAGTGGAAGCTCTCTTGATGGTTAACCAATCGGACACAGAGAGGAGTTTAAAAATGAACATTCAAAGAGCAAAAGAAATTTCAAAATCAACGGAACAAACAAATGTAACTTTTCAAGGTATGCCTGTTACGATTCAACATGTCGACGAAAAAAATGAAACAGCACACATATACGAGGCAACAAATCCAAATCGTGAACTCACTGTTCCAGTTAACAGCTTAGAGGAAATATAAGAAATCCCACTTCATTTTATTTTGAAGTGGGATTTCTTATATTTCTCGTACGTACAGGCAGTTCACCCCTTGCGTAGATGTCTTACTGCTTATTTAATGAGACTATTCTTGGTTTTTCATGAATTTTTTCATATTAAATCCAATACGGTAAATGAAATTAAAATACACATTAAATGACACACTATTCAGATTCCATGTTAAACTAAAAAGAAAAAATTTATAGTAAGGAGAAAACAAAATGAACAAAGCACCATACTACGCGGTTATTTTCACTTCTCAACTCTCAACTGAAACAGATGATTACGAAATCGTTGCAGATGAAATGGTAAAATTAGCAGAGCAGCAACCCGGATTTGTCGATGTTGAAAGCGTACGTGATGAAACTGGATTTGGGATTACCATTTCGTACTGGGAATCACTTGAAGCTATTCAGCAATGGAAAGAACATGCAGCTCATACGATTGCTAGAAAAAGAGGCCGAGAACAATGGTATGAACAATTTCATACAAGAATTTGCCTTGTTGAAAGAGAGTACCGTGCTACAAAAGGAGAATAGTAAATGATAAAACCGAAAACTGCTCTTCTACTTCTGCACGAAATATATGGAATCAACCAACATATGAAGCATGTCATTCACACATTTTCCTCTTCGACTATAGATGTTATTTGTCCAAATTTATTACATCGCTCCTCTCCTTTTCATTACAATGAGGAAACAGAGGCATATTCACATTTTCTCAAGAACGTTGGATTTCAACAGGGGATAGAACATATTGAGGATATGCTCGCTGAACTACGAAATAACTATATGCATGTGGGAATTCTCGGGTTTAGCGTCGGTGCAACGCTTGCCTGGTTATGTAGTGAAGATCATAAAATTGATTTTGTTATCGGATGCTATGGCTCACGTATTCGTGATTACACAAACATTGTACCAACATGTCCTACGTTATTATTATTCCCAGCAAACGAACATAGCTTTTCCGTTTCTACTTTAATTAATAGTTTGCAAAGTAAAGGCCATCCACTACTAAACATAAAACAACTTAACGGAGAACATGGATTTCTTGATCCATGTTCTGCAAAATACAACGAGGAAGCTGCGGATCAAGGGTATCAGATGATACATTCTTTTCTTCAAAACATAACAGAGAAGTAGCCCCTACTCCTCTGCTATGTTTATTTTTCGTTTATCCCCGTGTTTTCTCAAGCACATATATCTTCCATTTATAATTCATAAGTGTGTAATATTCTTGAATTACAACATATTCCTTCGTATCTGTTTTGACAATATAAGTATTATCTCCTTTATATGTAACACTCTGTACGTTTTTATCTTCAAATTCTTCTTTTATTCCTTGTTCATGCAAAATTCCTTCTGCATGAACATGTTTCAAATAATTGTAAGGTGAAAAAATAGAGATTCCTAGCACGATAAAAATTGTTATAATAGCAGTAATATTAGCTACCTTCGACTTCTTCATTTCTTTTCCCCTTCAACTAAAATTACTTTTTATCTATCTTTATCCTTACTCTCATCCGCACTTTCTTCCCTATCTTCCTGCTCTTCATGAAACTCTACAGGTGATTGTGCAGTAATTGATTCAAACGGTGTGTAGTAAATTTGAGGCGTCACTTTTTGAACAAACATTGTATATGTTGTTAGCCCAATAATAAAAAATAAAAACATTGTAAACATAACAACACCAATTGTTAAAATAAACATGGCACCACCCCTTTTGTAATCGTTATATTACAAAGTTCGATGCAATATGAGATAATCCTTGTTACAAAAAATGAAACTTTCATCAGTGAGGATTTTCTTTAATCAAGCCCTACCAATCGTTTTCTTAGCCCCCATTAAAATGGGAGAAATAAACGTAATAAAAACATTACAATAACTCCCGTTAGTACTGCACCTAATAAGCTCCGTGTAAAAATTGCAACAAGAAACGTCGGAATAGCCGCTAATAAATAATCCACTTGCACGGTTTCGTTCATAAATAATGTTTGTGCTAACAATGCAGCCAATATTGCAATTGGAATATAATTTAGCCATCTTAACCCCCATTCTGGAATTTCTACTTTACTTAATACAAGCAGTGGCACTACTCTCGGAAGCAATGTGACGATTGCAGATCCAAGTACAACAAGTAATACATCCCATCTTACTTCCATTTTTCAATCACCATCCCAATTGTCGCTGCTGCAAGTGTTGCAACAATAACAGCAACACTATTTGATACAAAGAAATGAGCAAAAAATGCAATCATAATCGATGCAATGGCAACGCAAAGATGAACAAATAACTTTGGACGGCTGCTCACAAGTTGTAAAACAAACAACCCGATAAACATCGCTGGAAGTGCATAATCCATCCCGTATGTATGTGGGTCTGGTATCCAATCTCCCAAAATGCCTCCAATGATATTTGCTATTACCCAATTTACATAACCTGTCACATTTAAACCGAGCATCCATTTTTCACTTACATATTGTTTTCCTGTTACATGCTGGGCTGCAACGCCAAATGTTTCATCAGTAATTTGCGAGCCAATCACTATATTTTTCCAAATTGATACTTTTTTTAAGTATGGAGCTAATGCTGCACTCATTAAAAAATGTCTTAGATTTACAAAGAAAACGGTAAAAATAATAGTAGAAGCTGGTGCACCCGCTACAAACATTCCAGCCATAATAAACTGTGCCGAGCCAGCATAAATCAGTAATGAAATAAGTGCAATTTCTGTTATTGAAAATCCAGCTGTTTTCTCAATAACACCTGATGCAACGCCAATGCTTAAATAACCGAGAACTGTTGGTAAACAATCTTTCACACCCTGCATAAACGTTTCATCTTGAGACTCTAATACCGCTGCTCGTTCCACCCTAACTCCCCCTTCTCCCTCATGTAAGAAAACAGCTTACCTAATAAAGTGAAACTTCCATCAGTGGGGGTTTTTCTTCATCCCCACTGATGGTTAGTTGAACCAATCTGGCTCTTACGGGCAGTTATCTTCCACCTATCTTCTTTGTTTTCTCAGAATCTTGAGGTGGGAGTCTTACTGCCTGTTAGTACGAGATAAACCGATATAAGCGTTGCATTCATATTGAGAAAAACCAAACTTTTACAACTCTTTCACAATATTATTCATTCGCTTTAATGAATCGTAACACTTCTATGAAATCTCCATGTAAATCAATTTTTTCAATTTACAATACAACACGTACGTAAAAACATGTTAACGTTTAAATGATGGGTAGTTGACTGATACCATTTACTTCTGTCACAATCTCATTTCCCTTTAGTAGTTATGATTATACCTACTAATATAAAAAGAAAATTCAATCGAGTCAATAATATTCTGAATTTTAAATTAAAAAAGACAACTTTAAAAGTCGTCTTTTTTAATACTTATCTTACAGACCTTCTTAATCTGCAGCCCTTTTTCATATAAATCTTTCTGATCAAATTGGTATGCAATTTCACAGGCTGTTACGTCGCCGCCCTTTTCATTTGCGACTGCAGTAAATGAACAAGCCCCCGCTGGGCAATCTAATATTTTCTCATTTTGTATGTCCTCATCACGCAATTGGAGCATATCACAATACTCATCAAACTTTGTAAATATAAAGCCATAAATTGACACATTTCATTTTCGTATTAAGATTAACATATATGGAGGAGGATTTATATGGAATATAATATTTTAAAGATCATTGCACTAGCAGAAAAACTCAAATATGAAATGCGGCACAGTTGGCTTTCTAACGGCCGTCAAGAGAGTGTGGCAGAGCATACATGGCGTATGTCACTTATGGCTATCCTCGTTCAGCCTTATTTAGATAAAGAAGTGAACATAGAAAAGTTACTTAAAATGGTGATTATTCACGATTTGGTCGAAGCTGAAGCTGGTGATATTCCTGCGTTTGATACAATGAATAGTGAAGAATTAAAGCGAAAAAAACAAGAAAACGAACAACAAGCAATCCTGAATATTAAACATACACTATCAGGTCCACTTGGAGAAGAATTATATGACCTATGGATGGAGTTTGAAGAAAAAGAAACATATGAAGCAAAAGTAGCGAACGCTCTAGATAAACTAGAAGTAAAAATCCAGCATAATGAGGCAGACATTGATACATGGCTTCCAATTGAACATAAAATGACATTCCAAGTTGCACAGCATACAGATTTTGATTCGTTCTTATCAAAATTACAAAAGATTATTGAACAAGAAGGGGAAAAGAAATTAATTGCTGCTGGGATTGATGTAGAGACTTGTAAACAGTAGAAAGGTTACAAAATACGTTAAAAAAAGCGGCATATGTAGTAGCCGCTTTTTCTACATTATTTTTTATTAAATCCTTTTTTAACTAAAAACTCTTTCATATGCAATCGCTTCTCCTGCGACATGAACGCACTCATTGAACCAGTCCATGTCACATCCTTTTGATTTGTCAATCTTTCCTTATAATACTGGTTTGTCGTATGATCATATTCATCTAATAATTCATTATATTTTTCCTCATCATATACATCTTCATGTAAAATAGCTCCAACTGGTAAACGAGGTTTCACTCCATGAGTTTCATCTGGTACACCAATCGTCATTCCAAATACTGGATATACTTTCTCAGGTAAATGTAACAATTCACTTACTTGCTCTGGGTTATTACGAATTCCGCCAATATAACAAATACCGTATCCAAGGGATTCAGCAGCAAGCGCTAAATTTTGAGCAAAGAGGGAAGCATCTACCGTTGCCACAATAAAATTTTCTGTTGTATCAGATTTAATTTCTGTTCCATGCTTCTCGCATGCGATTTCTAATCGCTTTAAATCTGCGCAGCAAACAAAGAATGCCGCGCAGCTTTTCACGTGACGATTTCCAGATAACTCTGCTAGTTGCTCTTTCAATGCTTCATCTGTTACATATACAACTGAATATGCTTGCACAAAATGTGATGATGCCGCATGCTGTGCTGCTCCAATCATTCTTTCGATTATATTCTTTGGAATTAGCTCTTTCTTATATTTTCGGACTGATACGTGTTGTTCCATTTTATGTATAATTTCATTCATAACATCCCGCCTCCTGTAGTCTGAATACTCAATAATTAACATATTTTTCGCATACAGACAAACGATATGCTTAAATAATACATAAAAAGGATCAATCTTATTTGATTGATCCTTTCATACATAATTAAGCTGCTTTCAACACCTTGACACCTTTGACAATATTCCAAACACAGTAATAAATTCCTACAACCGCAAAGATGACATACGTTACAATCATACCAACACCAATACTTGCAGCTTCTCCCATCCCAATACCAACTGCCCCCGAAAGAGCAAGGCCTCCAAATAAGATAATGAATGGAATTATGTGCGTCCATAGTGCTTTTTTCGCATGATATTTCACGTCACCTTCGGCAATAAAGAAGACGATAATTGGAAATAAGAACGGTGCAAAGAAAATACTAAAATAACATAATGAAGATAAAATATTATTGCTTTTCATACGATTCACCTCTAAAGTTTTGTTGTTTTTGTTACTTTTATTATGCCATTCCAAAACTTTAGAAACTATCGTTTTACCTTTCAGCTAAATTACAGTTTTGTAAGATTTCTCGTTATATTTGATCCATGAGCCAATACTTTGTAATTGCCAAATATTCTCGAACATTAGATTGAATGATAATAGGCTTTGGTGTTCTTGCAGACAATCCCTCTAACTGCAATCCTTGTTTTTCAGCAATCTTTTTTGCACGATACATATGAAAATCGTTCGTTACGATAATTCCTTTTTTCTTATTTGCTGGAATAAGAGATTTTGAGAATTTTATGTTTTCATCTGTATTTGTAGAACGATCTTCCATTATAATTCGTTCTTCTTGAATCCCCTGTTTTATTAATCCTCGTTTCATAGCCAAAGCTTCAGAAATATCCTCTCCTTTTCCTTTACCACCAGATACAATTACAATTGTTTGTTGATGTGTTTTTAAATATTCCGCGGCTTTATCAATACGATATTGCAGAGAATAAGAAGGTTCTGTTCCTTTCACACGCGCACCAAGTACAATCATATAATCTGCATCATTTGGCGCTTCCATATGTCCATGCTTGTAAATTATATATTGTAAAGTACTCATATAACCAACTACAATCATCAAAAGAATCATGCCATACGTTATCCACTTTTTTCTTTTTAGCATTTCTACAAATACTCCCCTCTCTTTATTTTTTCATCTTAATATTCTTCCAACCACTTGTGTAGTCTTTTTTCCAATTCGGCCCAATTCATCCTTTAAAAGTAATATTCCTACTCCAAATAGGAATATAGAATCACGTATACAATACATTTTTTTACATAGAGCATACTGAGATTTCTATTAGTGATGCTTAGAATTTTGAAGTAGAAATTCTGTTTATGAATAACAAAAAATCCCCTTAACACATTAAGGAGATTTCATCATTATACATGTCTCTCTGCCAACACTCGTATAGAAACTGGATGTGAAAAACGATTCATCGCAAATACAGCACACGCTGTTAATAATTCCGCCACAGGCATTACAAGCCATATTCCATTTACACCAAACAATTTCGGCATAATCCACAGAAGAGGTATGATAAGCAGCAACCCACGGCTCAATATAATAAAAACAGATTTTGTTGTTTGTCTTACGGATTGAAAATACTCTCCATATACAATGTTATAACCTAAAAATACGTATTGCGTGAAGAATAAACTGATTCCTATTAGAGTCATATTTAATAATTCTTCAGATTGAACGTCAAATAAACCGATAAGATATTTCCCAAAGAATAAACCGATAATTGTTGCGATAGCACCGAGTACAACAGCTGTTTTTACCGCAAGCTGTAGCCCTTCTTTCAACCTTTCCGATAAATTTGCACCATAATGGAAGCTCGCGATAGATTGTAGTGCTGCCCCAACTCCAAAGAATAAAAGTAACGTTATGGCATGAATACTGTTTACCATAGCAAATGATGCAACGCCCTGCTCTCCAGCGTATTGAATAAAAGTAACGTTAAAACCTATTGTTACAATCGCCGCTGTTATTTCTGTTGTAAAGCTAGGAAAGCCAATCACGAGAATTTCTTTTATTGTTTGCCACTCTAATTTTAGTTTCGTCCATTTTAAAATGCTGTTTTTTCTAAAGAAATGACTCAATAGTACAAGAAAGCCAATTGCTGCAGATAAAATTGTAGCAGATGCTGATCCTGTCACACCCCAGCCAAGAATGAAGATAAAAATATAATTAAATACAATGTTTAATACCGCTGTGATAATTAAACCTGCCATAGCTAAATTCGGATTTCCATCATTTCGTATAAATGTACTCAAAACATTTTCTAAAACATATACCATTCCAAATGTAAATAATACATGGAGATAATCTAATGAATACGGTAAAATTACATCATTTGCTCCAAATAAGTAAGCTATATCTTCTATTTTCCATAAGCAAATAATCATTAACACACCAACAATAGCAACGGCTACCGTCATAGATTGCGTGAAAATAGAACGCGCTCGCTCTACTTTATTTTCTCCTAAAGCGATAGAATACATTGTTGCTCCGCCCATTCCAATCCATAATGAAATCGAGAAAAAGATGGAAAATGCGGGAACGGCAACATTCACTCCTGCCAAACCATTCGCACCCACACCTCGGCTAACCATAACTGCATCTATCATAATATTCACCGACATCAGTACCATTCCAAGTACAGCCGGAACTAAATACGAAATAAATAAACTTTTAATCGGTTTTTCTCTTAAATTCTCAGTTGCTTCCATAACAAAACTCTCCTTTACGACTCTCTGTTCACATTTTAAACCTTCAAGTTACTTAAAGGTCAAGAGAGAAGTAAAACATATATTTTGTTATTCAGGATGCCTTACTTAATTTATCCTGCTATTTGCGGGCAGTTATCCCCCACTAATGGAAGTTTCACTTTATCTTTTTTCATCACAGGGATTTGGATTTCTGTCACTTGCTCCATTGGATTACTTGTTACAGACCAATCAATTAACCCTAATTCAATTGCATCACCGCATATTTCATAATCATCTTTTTCAATAGCTTGTAACAACCTCTTATAGGTCTTACCTGTTTCTTCGTATGGTCCATGATGATACGCACACGCATATATTCCCTCTTCAATTACATTAGAAGTAGCAATTTCAAATGGCATATAATCAAGAAGAATAAATACGCTATTGTATGCTTGAAAATCATGCTTCAATAGTGCCTCTTTTGCTATAGTAACGCCTAGATCCCCTGAAAATAAGCTATCATCTACTTGCTTCATATTTTTTTGAAGTGAATGAATATAATATTCAAACATATCATCCGTTATATTTTTGGTAATAGGAAGAGCCGTAATTTTTCGCGTTGGTAGTTCTGTAAAAAAGACAGTGTGAGCATCTGTTTGTATAGCTTCTTTCATTAAATGAATTTTATGTTTTATTTTTGCTAACGTATATTCAATTTCCCTTTGTTTTTTTAATAACATCTCTTCCTGCTTTTCTAATAAATTCAATGCAAATGATGGTGTTCTTTCATCTATATATCGTTTAATTTCTTTTAGCGGTATGTTTAACTGACGTAAAAACTTAATCGTATCTAGCATTGAAAATTGATCAATTGTATAGTATCGATAATTCGTTTGTGAATCAACAATTGCTGGATGAAAGATACCTTTTTCATCATAATATCGCAAAGTCGATTCAGGGATATTATGCATTTTCGCCATTTCTCCGATTGTAAAACGTTGATTTAATAACATATCTATTTCTCCGTTCATTTCAAATTCATTAACCTAATCACACTTTTTATATTAGCCCTTTCCCCCGTTAATAACAGTTTCACTTTATTCCCACTCTCTATAAAATAGCAAGTATATTATACATGTATGTACTCTTTTCAATAAACAACAAACCGAAAAGCGAGCCTTGTCCTTCTGGCTCGCTTTTCACTCCCGCTATTTGTGGGCAGTAAGCCCCCACCTCAAGATTCAATGAAAAACAAGGAAGATATGTGAGGGATAACTGCCCATAAAAGCCCGATTGGGCGGGCTTTCCATCAGGGGAGCATGAAAAAAACTCCACTGATGGAAGTTTCACTTTATCAAATACGTTCCATCGCCGCCTTCACTGTTTCTACAACAAACGTAATTTCTTCGCTAGAAATTACAAGCGGCGGTGCTAATGCTAAAATATTATTATAACCAGCTGTCGTCATACCGTTGCGACCAATAAGTAATCCTTTTTCTTTACAAGCATTCATCACCGTTGCAATTTTGTCCCCATCAATTGGCTCTTTCGTCGCTTTATCATTTACAAGTTCAATTCCAACGAGTAACCCCTTTCCGCGAATATCTCCTACATATGGATGGTCACCAATCGCTTCTTTTAATTGTTCTAATAGAAGAGTTCCCATCTGAGCAGAACGATCAACCAATCCTTCGTTCTCCATAATTTCTAAATTTTTAAGTGCTAATGCACAAGCTGCTGGATTTCCGCCAAATGTATTAATATGACGGAAAAACTCATATTCTCCCGCCCCTTGAAACGCCTCATAAATTTCTTTTTCACTGCCGTTACGGACAATGGTAAATATCCACTTGTAATTCCTTTTGCCGTCGTAATAATATCTGGCTTTACATCATAATGCATGAATCCAAATGGTTTTCCTGTACGTCCAAAACCACAAATGACCTCATCGCTAATAAGAAGTGCCCCATGCTTTTTGCATGTTTCATGAACAGCCTTCATATAATTTTGCGGCGGCATTAAAATACCTCCGCCTGTGATAATTGGTTCCATAATAAATGCTGCTATCGTTTCACTCAATTCCCATGTCATCACGCGATCAATTTCTTTTACACATTCCACATCATAAATATCCTCTGCATCAATTCCTGGCATGCGGTAACAGTCTGGCGGTGTGACATGTAAGAACCCTGCAGCTAACGGCTCATACTGATATTTCCGCTGTGCTTGTCCTGTTGCTGCCATTGCTGCCATTGTATTTCCATGATAACCGCGGTAGCGTGCCATAACTTTAAAACGATGCGGTTCTCCTTTATACGCATAATATTGACGAGCAATTTTAAATGCTGTCTCATTTGCCTCTGATCCACTATTAGAAAAGAAAATAACGTATTCCCCACCAAGCCACTCATTTAATTTTTCTGCTAATTGAATTGCCGGCTCATGTGATTGTGACATTGGAAAATAGGAAAGCTTTTGTAACTGTTCATACGCAGCATCAGCTAGTTCTTTTCTTCCATAACCACTATTCACACACCAAAGACCGCTCATTCCATCTAGATAGCGTTTTCCTTCACTATCCTCCACCCAGCAGCCCTCTGCCTTTGTTCCAATCATTGTACTGCTTGGACTATACGGACGCATTCCATGCCATACGTATTTTTCATCTTTTGCTAATAATTCTCCAGATTGCTTCGTTTTCACCATACATTCCACCTTCCATTACAACTTTTTATATCTAAAGCTGTTCGGTGCCTCATGATGATTTAAATTTTTCTCTTCCTAAACTTTCATTCCACAAAAATGCTGTAAATCCTACCGGCTAATAAAAAAATTCAAAAGAGAAAATTAGTAAATGTTATTTAGTAAAATAAAAAACAAAAGTGCTTTCCTTTAGCCAGAAAGCACTCTGTTTCTTAATGCGCCGATACGTCACTAATGCCATGTCCTGTATTCGACTTTACTAATATTTCATCAAATTTCGCGGCATCTTCTTTCTTACTAGATAAAATCGTCCCTAAATAGGCAGCTAAAAATCCAAGTGGAATGGAGATTATGCCTGGTGTTGTATATGGAAATAACGGCTCCCCAACAAAAATTGCTTTTCCAGCCACCGGATTCCATACATTCGGACTCAGCGCAACGAGGACAATAGCAGAAGTTAAGCCAACAAGCATACCACAAATTGCACCGGTCGTATTAAAACGCTTCCAATATATCGTGAATAAAATAACTGGTAAATTTGCACTCGCCGCAACAGCAAACGCAAGCGATACAAGGAACGCTACATTTAATGTTTGCGCAAATAACGCTAAAATAATAGAAAATACTGCAACTCCAACTGAAGCATAGCGCGCCATTTTCACTTGTTCTTTTTCCGTCGCTTTTCCGCGGCGTAAAATTTCATTATAGAAATCATGAGCAAACGCTGATGCTGCTGTTAACACGAGCCCCGCTACTACAGCTAAAATTGTCGCAAATGCTACCGCCGAAACGAAAGCAAACAAAAGATTTCCACCCAACGCTTGTGCTAACATTGGCGCTGCCATATTTCCAGCAGCATTCGCTTTTACAATCGCGCTATTCCCAACAAACGCTGCTGCTCCAAAACCTAAGAAGATTGTCATAATGTAAAAGGCTCCGATTAACCACGTTGCATATACAACAGATTGACGAGCTGTTTTGGCATCACGAACCGTAAAGAAACGAACAAGAATATGCGGCAATCCCGCTGTACCAAGAACAAGTCCCAGATTCAAAGAAATGGTATCTAAACCAATTTTATACTTCACACCTGGATTTAAAAATGCTTCTTTCAACGGTGTTGCTGTCTTCATTTGTGCAAACATTTCTGTAATACTAAAATTAAACTTGGCAAACACAATAATAGAAATAATAAATGTACCCGCCATTAATAATACTGCTTTAACAATTTGAACCCAGCTCGTTGCTGTCATTCCGCCAAAAATAACATATACAGTCATCAATATCCCAACAATCAATACAGCTGTTGTGTATTCAATTCCTAATAATAATTTAATAAGTGCTCCCGCTCCGACTAACTGTGCAATCATATAAAAAATCGAAATTGTCACCGTATTAAGCGCTGCTACTCCGCGTACTTTTCTTGCATCAAAACGTGCTGCAATCATATCTGCTAACGTAAATTTCCCAAGATTTCGAAGCGGCTCTGCAACAAGATATAATACAACTAAATAGGCTACAAGAAAACCAATACTATAAAAGAACCCATCAAATCCTGTTAATGCTATGGCTCCAGCAATCCCAAGAAAAGAAGCAGCGGACATGTAATCACCCGCAATCGCCAAACCATTTTGCCACCCTGTTAACCCACCGCCTGCTGTATAAAAATCGCTTGCATTTTTTGTTTTTTTCGATGCGTAGTACGTAATGACGAGCGTTCCAAGAACAATTACTAAAAACAATGTAAAAGCTGTTGTATTCAATATTTATCCCCTCTCTTTATCTACATTTTCAAGAATTTGATTCGATAGCCGATCAAATGATTCCGCTTTTTTGCTATAGATCATACACAATGCCCACGTCATAACGAACTGAGCAAATGCAAACACCCACGCCCATGTAATATCACCAAATACCGGTGTATTGAGCACTTTTGAATACGATGTTAAAATAGGCAGGGCAATAAAAAAACTAAAAAAGAAAATACTCATCGGTACAATAAATTTTTTCTTTGCTTGTAATAAATTTTGAAATTCAGCAGATTGTACTACTTCTGTGTAATTGATTTCACTATTTAATTTACGAGCAGATGATTCTTGTTTCACTTCATATCATCCCCTTTCTTCTCAATACGAATAGTAAAAAATCCCCTCCCTTGAACATCACATTTACTAAATTTTATAAATATTCAGAAACTTATTCTCATTGTAGACAATCTATTTTTATAAGCAAAGATTTTTCGATAGACAAATTACGTCATTTTTTACCATTTTTTAACTTAATATTTATTTCAATAAAAAAAAGCAGTGCTTATTGCACTACTTTCTCACCTTCCAAATTACGAGCTGTTTCACTCGTTTCGACATCTTTTCCTTCTTTATATGTCTTGAACATAAAATCGTAAAACGGATTCGATACCCCAAACCAGTAGTTCTCATTTTTATAATGATGTAGTATATGCTGCTTCTTTAGCCATCTTCCATATGGAGTCATTGGACGAATTGGTCGATGGGCAATGTAATGTTTCCATTCATATACTAAAAGCATGAAGATCATTCCAATTCCAAATGATAATGTCACCGTAATGCTAGAAGTAATACCGTATACAATACATAAATATATCGTAAATCCAGGAAGACTATACCACACGGGTAAAAATAATAACTTTAAATCATTCGGATATACGTGATGATCATAATGAAGACGTTTTAACATTTTTAAT
The DNA here is from genome assembly GCF_055814245.1 of Bacillus sp. EA-CB0995. Classification (NCBI taxonomy): domain Bacteria; kingdom Bacillati; phylum Bacillota; class Bacilli; order Caryophanales; family Bacillaceae; genus Bacillus; species Bacillus sp. EA-CB0995. The sequence continues at coordinate 3,239,885 of NZ_CP169269.1, forward strand.
AAAAACTGATTCTTTGGCGGCTTTAAATGAAATAAAAAACGATGTGTTACATATTCATTAATTGTATAAAAAATAATGCCTGCAATGACAGCAATAGCTGCAGTTCCTGTAAACAAATTCATTTTCAAAATAACAATAAAACCAATTAAAATTCCAATCATAATGGCAATATCATGCTGAAAGAAAAACTCTTTTATAACTCTCTTCATCCCTATATTCCTCTCCTTAGAAAGCGGCCGTAACGTATTGTTATGGCCGCTTTCTTTATCTCTATTCTATTCCCATTATAAACTTACTTGCTTCTCCATTTTGATAGAAAAAATTACTTGAGCCAAATATATTCTGTTTCGGAATAATATGTTCCACTGCAAAAACTGTTACTTCTCCTCTTTGTACTTCTCCAATAATTAGCCCTAATATTTCATGATTTACAGCAAATGTCGGTTGTTTTGTTTGAAGTAATCGTTCAGCAGTTTGAAGAACAGCCTCGTATAATGGATTTCTGTCTGTTACTTCCTTTCGAATTTTCGGCGCTAATGTAATAATAATTTCTTTTTCATTTACTATGGTTCGATACATAAAAATCTCCCCTTCAATTTATATAAACAATTGTAAAGCTGTATACACAAAATGAATGTAACAAACGACTAATATAATCCTTGCTCCCCTGTAATATACCCGAATGCTTTGTGTAGAAGCAATGTTCTTTCAAAATGAGCAGAAAAAGCATTATTTAATGTATTTCTGAAAGAAATTCTCCTGCCTCTTCCTGTTTATATTCCATATTTTATTGTAAAATTCCTTGTTTTACACTTGAAAATCCAAGATAAAACAATAAGAAGTCCTATATAGCATATGAATGCTTGTATAATATGTGTATATAAACATAAAGATATTCCAAAATTGCAAAGTAACGCTAGATTTAATACAACATTAGAAGAGCTTTCAATTACTGTAAATATCCAAGTTGGTATATCGTCCTTTTCTCATCCCCCACTGATGGTTAACCAATCAGGCTTTTACGGGCAGCAAGACCGATGCATTCTCTCACCTCTTTATGTACAGCCTTTATTTAAAGTTATTAAAATTAGCATTTGTCCTATACATGATTTATAAAGCTAGTGTAAAAAATTATTTAAAAATACAAAAAGATAAAACCGCTTACTTGACTAAAATCTCCCATTTCATGTATATTTAAGTTATTATTTAGCAGAATATTCAAGAATATAACAATTTCAATTTTATGAATTTGTGAATGTTTTCTGTATTATTCACTAAATGAGAAAGTGATCATATTTAGGAGGCATCATAACATGCAAGGTAAAGTAAAATGGTTTAACAGCGAAAAAGGTTTTGGATTTATCGAAGTTGAGGGTGCAGACGATGTATTCGTACACTTCAGTGCAATTCAAGGAGAAGGCTACAAATCTCTAGAAGAAGGTCATGAAGTTTCTTTCGAAATCGTTGAAGGAAACCGCGGACCTCAAGCTGCTAACGTAGTAAAACTTTAATTCAACATATGACAGGAGGTTACCCATCGGTAACCTCCTTTGTTTATTCCTCTGTATATTTCTTTTTCTCAGAGCGAAAACTATGTGAAATGAGAAAATAAAGGAGGAGAAAACAATGGGTTTACCTGTAAACGATTTTGAAGAAGTAAAATTCCGCGTAGAAACTGCTCAAAAAATGGTTGGCTCCGCGACGGTCACAATGGATCCTGAATCATTGCAGCATGCTACAAATGCGGTTGAATCAGCTCGCCTTCAGCTGGAAACAATGAAAGAAGTAGCAACAGATTTAGATACACCATTTTTATTAGATCAAGAAGAAAAATTAGAGAAATGCGAGAATCAATTACAAGAAGCAAAGCATTAAAAAACATCCAGGGGGTTCTCTGGATGTTTTTATTATGTACGTAACGAACTATAAAGTGAAACTTCCATCAGTGTTTTTTCATCCCCCACTTATCTTCCTCGTTTCTCTCTAAATCTTGAGGTGGGGGTCTTACTGCCCCAAAATAGCAGGATAAAAACTACTGTAAGTTTTCTACATATAATCGTATAAAATTCCCTATCTCAACAAAGTAAATAGGGAATCGTTCAAGATAATCGGTTTCCATACTCCTTTAGCTTTGCTCCTATTGTGCATTGCCGAATGCAAAAGGAGTGGGCATAATATTTACTATGTTCTTTTCGAAAATGCTGCTGTAAAAAGCAGCCATCGCAATATGTTTCTAATAAATCATTCACTTCCGTAATGAGCTGCTTACGATCCACTCCTTCACACCCCTACTCTGTTATTTCTTTATGACTATCAATATCCGTTCCTTCAAGTGCTTGCGTTGCCAATTGATGAGCTTCTTTATTCTGTTTTCTAGAAACAGGTTCACATATCAGTTTTATTCTCATCTGTTTTGCTTTTTGTTCGACTTGATCTAAATAATGGATTAAATGTTCCTCATAACATGGCCATTCACCTGCTAATTGCTGGAGCACCACTTGAGAATCACCGCGAAGTATAACGGATTCATACTTAACTCCTAGCTCTTCTAGCACATTCATTCCGTATAATAACGCAGCATATTCCGCTTCATTATTATCATCAATTCCTTCTATGTAAGCATTGCGACGAATTCGATACGTTTTTCCCTGCTTCTTATAATAAATACTCACTCCCACGCCCGCTTCTTTCTTCTCAATATCGTACCCTCCATCGAAATACAATAAGAGATCTTGCGGCTCTTCTTCAACTTGTTTACTCAATTTCTTAACTTCTTTTAACGTCCACTCTGTCCCCATTTCATCATAAAACAACAGTTCTTTCGCTCTCCCTGTTTTTTCAAAGTCTGCTGCAAACTGCATCGTCTCTTCTAAACGAAGGTAATCTGTTTCAAGTTTGGTCTCTAAACCATGCTTTGTTCGATATAGCCAAGTTATTTTATATTTCATTTTGCTCCCCCTTTTACATACAAAATCAATACACTACCAAATATTACATGTTCATTTTATAATATTTTGTCTATGAGCACAGTATTCTATTCCGAATACATCACATCTCCGCACGATAAAGTGAAACTTCCATCAGTGGGTTTTTTCATCCCCCGCTGATGGTTAGTTGAACCAATCGGGCGCATGCCAGCAATTATCCCCCACCTATCTTCTTCGCTTCTCTCTGAGTCTTGAGGTGAGGGTCTTACTGCTCCAAAATAGCGGGATAAAATGAAACTCCTGCAAATATAAATTGAGGAAAAGAAATAAGAGTTGTCACTATTAAGTGAACAACTCTCTTATCCATCTTACACAAACTTTTCAAACTGCACTCGTTTATTAATAAAATACATAACAGGTGCTCCAATAGCCATTACAATAAATTCACCAATTGCACATGTTAGCCATGTAAACAAAAATGGTAAGTCGAATGCAAGATGTAGTTCAATCGCAATAAGGAACATTGTAACCGTAAAGACAACAGTATTAAAAATCATACGCGCCCATATCCCTTTTATAAAGCGCATAGAAACAATTGTACAAAGTAAGGCAATAATAGATTGCCCCACCCCAAATACAAGATCATATGCAATCATTGGTGAGAAAAAGAGGTTTGTTAAAAATACGCCTAACACAATCCCATAAATATATTTTTTATTGAACACAACAAGATGATTGAACATTTCCGAAATACGAAATTGAATATTCGTAAAACCAAAAGGCTGAATAAGCATGGAAACGGCAATATATAAAGCTGCTAAAATCCCGTTACCAACAAGTGTCTTAATTTTCATTGTATGATCTCCTTAGTTTTTTTACGTGGGATGGTTACGAACCACTTGAATATGCAAATGAACAAAATTACATTATATTTATAATTTGAATTCAAGTCAATATGGCAGAAGATGTATCAAATGACCTGAATTACAAAGGGATAGTCATAAAGTGAAACTTTAATCAGTGGGGGTTTTCTTCATCCCCCACTGATTATTAGTTGAACCAATCGGGTTTTTACGGGCAGTTTATCTCCCACCTAACTTCTTTAGAAAAGCGGAAGCGGCTCGTTCAGAATCGCAGGACGTTGGAGCCCCCGACAGAGAGGCGCTTTTTGCCTCGTCCGAGGGGGCGAAACGACCGGAGATTCTAGCCGCTAGAGCTGGACAATGCTTTCACCGAATTTTGAGGTGGGAGTATTACTGCCCGTTAATGCGGGATAAACTATCCTTTTCTTTTTATAGGACGTATAATAAAAAACATGAAAGATTTTGGAGGGATTATTCATGACAGCAACGATTCAAAACGAAAAAGTGATCGTTTCTATTTCTGAAAAAGGTGCAGAATTGCAAAGCATTCGCTTAAAAGAAGATCGTACAGAATATATGTGGCAAGGGGATTCAAAGTATTGGGGACGACGTGCTCCCATTTTATTCCCAATCGTCGGAAGATTAGTAGATAATACATATTATGTTGATGGAAAATCTTATTCGTTAACACAGCATGGATTTGCTCGCGATCTAACATTTACAATAAAAGAACAAAGTGAATCAAAAATTACATACGTAGTAACGAGTAATGAAGAAACATTACAAAACTATCCGTTTGCATTTGAATTACTCGTTTCTTATGAATTACATGAAACATCTGTATACGTAACATATGAAGTAATCAATCCAAACACAAAAGAAATGTATTTTTCAATTGGAGGACACCCTGGTTTTAATTGTCCTTTACTATCAAATGAATCTTTCACAGATTACTACTTATCTTTCAGCACTCTAGAGCACTTAGAAACAAGCGTATTAGAAGGACCGTTTCTTTCTAAAAATAAACTCATAGTAGCAGAAGAAACAACCGAACTTCCACTTACATACGATTTATTTAAAAACGATGCGCTTATTTTTGAAAACATGAACAAAAACGAAATTGCCATCCGCTCTCACAAACATAATAAATTTATTAAAGTAGCATCTGAAGGATTTCCATTTGTGGGTGTGTGGACACCTGGAGACGGCGCACCGTTTCTATGTATTGAACCTTGGTATGGCATTGCTGATGAAGTAGAGCCCGTAAAAGACTTTACAGAAAAAAAGGAATTCAAATGTTAAAAGCGAATGAAACATTTACATGCCGCTATGGCATTACAATCGGTTAATCGGAGGTTTTCAATTTGATTGAAGTGTACATTGATGGTGCATCAAAAGGAAACCCTGGTCCTTCTGGCGCCGGGGTTTTTATCAAAGGTATTCAACCGCCTGTGCAGCTTTCTGTTCCACTTGGAGTTATGAGCAATCATGAAGCTGAGTATCACGCATTACTTGCTGCATTAAAATATTGCACCGAACATAATTATAAAATTGTATCGTTTCGAACAGATTCTCAGCTTGTAGAACAAGCTGTTGAAAAACAATATGCGAAGAATCCCTTATATGCACCACTTTTAGAAGAAGCATTGCAAATGACCCAGCAATTTGATCTCTTTTTTATGAAGTGGATTCCAAGCAGTCAAAATAAAGTAGCAGATGAATTAGCGCGAAAAGCAATTTTAAAAAATGAACGGGGGTAGTGTATTGAAAAAAGAGTGGATTGCTCCTCTCGCATTGTTGTTCGTTGCCTTTATTTGGGGAGCTACGTTTGTTGTGGTTCAAAATGCTATGTCATTTGTCGGTCCATTTTCTTTTAATGCTGTACGTTTCTTATTAGCTGGACTTATTTTACTGGTTATTCAGCTCATTTCTATAAAAAAAATACCTATTAAACGTGCAAGGTATAGTAGCTTCGCTGGTATCATAGTAGGATTCTTTTTATTTATTGGTTACTTGTTACAAACATTCGGCTTATTATATACAACTTCTTCTAAAGCAGGATTTTTAACAGGGCTTAGTATTGTCATGGTACCTGTTTTATCGTTTATCTTTTTAAAGCAAAAAGCGAATATATTTATTGTACTCGGAATTACAGTAGCTACAATTGGATTGTTCTTATTAACAGCTGGAGATTCTTTTCAATTGAATATAGGAGACCTTCTGATCTTAGGTTGCGCTGTAGCATTTGCTGCTCACATACTTGTAAATGGATTCTTTTCAAAAAAGGTGTCTCCGCTATTATTAAGTACAACACAAATATTAGCAGTTGGACTCTTCTCTTCTATTTGTGCGTTTTTGTTTGAAGATTGGGAGAAATTATTTTCGCTATCATTATGGACGAATCGCTCATTTTTGTTTGCATTATTGCTAACATCGCTATTTGCTACTTCTCTTGCATTCTTTATTCAGACAACAGCACAAAAGTACACGTCACCGACCCGCGTTGCCATTATTTTCGCAATGGAGCCAGTCTTTGCTGCAATCACAGGTGTTCTTGTTGCGAATGAACAATTGTCAGTATCAGCTATCATCGGATGCATTTGCATTTTCTTAGGAATGATCTTTGTGGAACTCCCAAATAAACAAAAAAAGAAGCGCAGGCTGCATGAAGTTATGTTTGTAACTTCCGCATAAAAGCCACCGCGCTTTTTTTATCGGTAATTTTCTCTTCATTTAATCGTTCTAACAAAGCAATAAAGTAACTACCATCAAACTGTAATTGATGCTTAATCGTCGCTTCAATCGCCACATTCACAATTCTATCAGATGAACCTGTATATCCTTGACCAAACATAATAAATCCTTGTGCTTCCTCTGATAATTTAAATCCTTTTGTATGTAAGAATGAAAGGTAATCTTGAACTGTTTGCATGATGTCCCCACCTAATTTGAAAAATTCTCCACTCTCTATCATACATGTTTTCGAGCGTTATGAGAATGAATTTTCTTTGAAAACTGCTGTAGAATCTCCTGTTTTTCTGAAAAATAAAGTGAAACTTCTATTAGCGGTTTCCCCCACCAATGGTTAGTTGAACCAATCAAGTAGCTATCTTCTTCTGATCCCTCATAACCTTAAGGCGAGGGTATGACCACCCGCGAATAGCAGGATAAAAAATAAAATTCGTTAATTATTCATTTCATTTAGTTTAATGTTGAACTGTTTAAAAACGAACTAAATACATAGGAAGAAGGATTAGCAATGGCGAATAACGATTTACATACAACCACAAAAATCATGCAATCATTTTTAGAGATTCAAAAAACAATTGTTTCATTCACCCAACAAAATGCTGCTAGCTTAGGATTGACGGTATCTCAAATGGGGATTTTAAACACTATTTATACAAAACCAGACCTTACTTTAAAAGCAGTAGCAGAAATGCTTTCTTTACCTAAAAGTACAGTAAGTGTAAGTGTAGAGGGACTCTTTCAGCTCGGATTGGTAGAAAGAGCACAATCTCAAGAAGATCGAAGAGAACTCAAATTAAACGTCACTTCTGAAGGAAAAGAAATCACAAAAAAATCTATCGAAAATTCATCCTCTTATCGTGCAATGATGATTGCATTAGAAAAAATGCCACAAGAAGATATTCAAACTTTGTTACGTATTCATAGTCGTTTACTCACTCATTTACAAGAAATCGTTTACAAATAAAATTTTTTTAACATTCTTTCCAATAATAAGCTAGATAAACAAAGTCCTTTCAGGTTATCACTGAAAGGACTTTCGAATTAGCGGCACCTTAAGTGGCACTGTTTTAATTAAATGTATATTCAAGATTTATAGATTATCCCCTTATTATGTGGATTTTCCTACTCAAAAACTTTTTTCTCAGTTACTCACCGCTCCATATGATACATGTCGTTTTTCAATTTTTTCTTCAATTTCTCTTATATTCTCCTTATCATTCAATAATAATTGTTTATTTTCTATTAGTAATTGTTTAAAGGATTTTCTTATTTTTTTTCGCATACTTAATTTCCTCCTTGATTGATATGAAAGATTTCATTTATATAAAAGATAATTAATTATCTTTATTGTGTAATAATAAAAGATTTGTGTGAAATCCATTTGAATTTTAAATGAAAACTATGTATATTTTTTCATGAGTCAATATGTGTATAGCTTTGCGATTAAAACATAACTCTTCCAACAGTTTGTTTACTACCTTTACAATCAATCTAAAAAAACTAGATATGGTAGAAACCATATCTAGTTGAAATGTTTTAAATATAAATAATAACGCCCAATCAAATGTATAGTTTGATTGGGCGTTATCTATATTCTAAAATAAATCCTTTTCAAGAATCTCTTTTTATCCCGCATTAACGGGCAGTAAGACCCCCGCTGATGGAAGTTTCACTTTATAACATATTTACAAACATTTCAGGTCTGCCCCAATTCATTTGCTCACAAACGAATCGTATTTTCTCTATATCAATTGTGTGAAGAGCTTCTTCTAATTCACAAGAAATTGGCACTTCACAATGAATTTGTGCAAGTTGTAATGACATATGCAAATTGTCTAAGTCATTTTCAATTTTTGTACGCTGTGTTTTCGTTAATAGTGTAATGTTTTCTAAAACAGCTGTAACTGTTCCGTGCTCTTGAATGAGCTTATATGCTGTCTTTTCACCAATGCCCTTTACTCCTGGATAATTGTCACTTGAATCACCCATAAATGCCTTCGCGTGAACAATCTGCCACGGCTGTACACCTTTTTCTTCGATAATTTTTTCAGGCGTGTAATATTCATAGTTTCCAATTCCTTTGCGAAGGAGCATAACTGTAATATTTGTATCAACAAGCTGCAGCAAATCTGTATCACCCGTTAAAATAAACACTTCTGCTTCATTTTGATACGCTTTTGCTAATGTTCCAAGACAGTCATCAGCTTCATATCCTTTCATACCAATGACTGGAATAGATAAATGCGCAGTCATTTCTTGCACTAAATCGAATTGTGGAATTAATTCTTCTGGCGGTGCCCCGCGATTCGCCTTATAGTTTGAAAACGCTTCTGTTCGAAAAGTTGTACTCCCCATATCCCAGCACGTTACAATATGAGTCGGCTCAATTGTCCCAGACGCTGTTAATAAATGCTTCATATAACCATGAATCCCGTTTGTCGGAGTACCATCTTGTCTTTTCATAAATTGTCCGTAGACACTTGTTGCATAAAAAGCACGAAATAATAGTGCCATACCATCTACTAATAATACTTTTTTCATAATTCCTCTCCTAATGACAAAAATAAAAACCTCACGTCATGACGCAAGGTTGTAAATAATCAATGATGATTGTACTTTTTATTATACAATGATTTACTCCATTTAGCATCTATAAAGATTACTTACAATATTGATTTAATAGTTCCACATACGTATTATTTCCAGTTGAAACAACAACTGCCTTTGCTGTTCCATTAACAATATGGGTGCTTTTGTAGCATAAATTCTCAAGATAAAGTGGATTGTAATCTTTTATGCGTTTTAACGGCATAAATCGCTTTTTTCGATATGATAACAACTTTCATATTTTTCTACAAGCATTTCTTTTCCTGTTAAAGGAGATTCATCTAATAATAAATCTTTCGCGTAAATAATGCGGGCATCAGCTGGCACAGTATCACCTGCGGAAAGACAAATTACATCACCTGGAACCAATTCTTCTACAGGAATATTCATCATTTCAGAATCTGTATCTACTCCATTTGCTTTATCATTTACTAATCTTAAAACAGCAACTGTTTTTGATGTTGTTGCACTCGTTTGATTCGTATCCTTTTCAAACAGACTTACTTTTTCAATCAACTTCATCATGATATAAGCCAGCATGATTTTTTTATTTGCATATCGTTCATTTTTCCCATATTGCGCGATACGTTTTTTTGCTTCTTTCACGGAAAGACCATTTCTTGTTGTTTTAAAATAAGCATATACCGATTTCACATCTCGAATCGCAACTTCCACTAACATTTCATTGTTTTTCTGTAAAATTTCTTTCCCTTTGTGAGTTACGTTGTCTATCATTCCATCTCGTTTATTTACATATAACATCGTCCGTCTCCTCCTTGGCGTACGCAGGAAGAAACTTATTGTTTCTCGACTTATCTATTTACAGATATAGAGGGAGGAACAATTCGCTTCCTACCTACATGACGCATTCTTTTTTGAAATATATGGGTAACGGAACCGAGTCCGAGGCTGACATTGCTCCTCACCTCCTCATAAATTTATTTTTAGTTATGTATATTTGTACAACATACAGCCTTACTAAAAAGACCTTTACCCGGAAACGAGTAAAGGTCTGAACATACACAAATAAGCGAAGTTTAATGAAGCTGCGCTTTATAGCAGCTTATATTAAAAAAATCGCACCTCTCCCTCGCCGAGCTTTAGCACTGTATAGCATAGGTTCTTCACCAGCTACATTAAGAAAGACCTTAATTCGATCATTCCTGTTGACCCATTGGCGTCTCTCGACATTTTTGGGCAGTAGCATCTCTCTATACAGGAGCCTCACCTAACAGAGACATATTTAATTATATAGAAAATGTTACTCTTATTTAAAATAGATGTCAATACTTTGAATTCAAACTTTTCCTTATTATAATAAGTATTTCCTAGAAAGTGATTTAGGCCAGGAACACTCTTATTCTAATACTAATTGTTTAAGATTTTGTATGCTCTTTTTCTCAAGGTGACAAGCCTGAAGAAGATACACTTCAACATCTCCATGCTTTTCTACAACGTGTTTTTCAATATGTTAAACACCCAGCAATCACGATTCCGATGGAAATTGATAAAAACATCAGGAAAAGTCCGACGGCCTGGTTATCTTCTTCAATGCTTTGATTGATATTAAAACGCGGTGTGCACCATTCGGCTAAATAAAATACAACAATCTGCGCTAAAATCCCAATCGCTCCCCATAAAACCATATCCATAAGTGAAATAGAATGGGCAGCAGTCGAATACAAGACGATGGCAAGACCAAGAAATCTCCCTCCAAGTGCATAGCTTGCTGCTCTATTCCCTTTAGCCATTAACGAAAATTCCTTCACTTTTGTTGTCAATTCCATAAGAAAAAGACCAATACATAAAAGGCCGAGTGAAACCACTAAATAAAGTAAAAAGTTCATCATTTATAATCCCCCTTTTTTATCCCTACAGGTAAATAATAAGATTCATTCCCCGTAATTTTTCCACCGGCCCGTATACCAATACTACTTGGTTTTCCAGCAATTAAAAACGATCCAAACACATACGACAGCTCCTCGTTCCCTTTTTCAGTCTCAAGAGAAACAACTGGAAGCTTTATATACTTTTGAAATACAGGAAGTTCTTTTTTATACGTTTGATATGAATTTTGAATCACAATATTCGTGTCTTTGTCACGAATTGTAACCGTGTCACCCTCTCTACCGAACGAAGGTTTTTGAACAAAAGAACTTTTTCCTAAAAATAGATCTGGTTCTAAGTAAGTAGGAAGCATATATTCCTTAATCCATTGTCGTTCCTCATTTGTATAAAAAGCGCCTATCTCAGCTAATCCCCAAATCAGGCATTGAATCGATTTCGGCTGAAGAAGAAAGGATGAAACAGGATTTATAATAAAGAGCTTTCCTTCCTTTACAAGTTGCAATAACTCAATCCCTACAAAATCCCCGGTGTTAGGATCCTGATCCTCAACCAAATCTTCAATAGGATATGTTTGGCGATACAAAATATCAATTGGCACGCCATCTCCGTCGACTAAAGCATCGTCAGTAATTCTGAGTGCTGACATTGACACCATTTTGTTTTTAACCTGACATAGCTGACTCAAATACCTAGTAGTATTCCAATCTTCTATATGTTCATGATGGGCTGTGAAGACAACGTTTGGCATTTCTATTCCTTTAGCAGCCTCCATTACAGCTTTTGTAATACCAGAAGAAAGAAGACGTTCCTGATTCTCGTTTGGGTCATGATAGTCTAATTCTTTGCATACCTTTCCATTCATTTGAAAGCATTCCATAATAAAAGTTGGGGTATCACTATTAAACTCAAGCATTTTGATGCCACCATTCGTCAAAGCAAAATCAAACCGCGAAATAATAGATTCAGGAAATAGAGATTTCATTCTGATAAAAGGCAGACTTGAAGATGGAAAACCAAGTTCAAGAAGCTGATCATCCGACAAGGTCCGAAGAAGGCTAGCAGTCTTAAAAAATACTTTTCCCATTCGTTCTGTTGCTAATTGCAAATCCCTTATAGTTTGTTCTGTTATTTCAAAAACATGAAAAAGGCTGTACTCACTCCCGTATAAGTCAGACCAAAAGTGAGGGAACCTTGAATAAAATTGACTTCGTTCCTTTATGTAAAACGACATGACTTAACCTCCGAATCCGCCCTTTGAACCGCTTCCAATTCCTCCTTTAAAATTAGACGAAGCTTGATAGGACTTAAATTCAGATGAATTTTTGAAAGTTGATTTATTTTGATAATATTTACCACCGTAATAATAATGCCCATGATGACTTGAATGATTGTCATCACATCGCCACACGCCAAGTTCATCATCCCAATCCCAATCGGAACAGCTCTTATCATTTGGCTTTGGAGGAAGATCTTTACAGCCAGATAAAGTGCCCGCCATTAAAGAAGTAAGAATACCTGTTACTAACCATTTGGTTTTTGTCACCTTCCCACGTCCCTTTATATATTATATTTTTATTATAAAAGAATTCATGATAAATTAGAAGAAAAAGGAAGAGGGATTACGATTGCAGTTAGAATATCGACTCAATGATGAAGCTAAACAATATCCTGCCTTATGGAACTATGTGGATATTCCTATCTCTGAAACCATCGCAAGAATGACTTGTGAGTATTTCATTAAAGAAGGGGATACGTATGTCGTAACAGCGACCGCGATGGACCCTGACGGAACAGCAGTATTATATGTCAAAAAAGAAAAGTTCTTCGATGATTCTTCAGAACCCACATATTCCCATATAGGTTTTGAGATTAGAGAACTACAAGGAGCAAATTCGATTTTGATAGAAAGTAAAGATGTATGGAATCATGAGGAAATCTTAACGTATCTCCATTCAGATATTTTGTACGTTCAAAAGGATGGAATATTGATAGAATTCACCTTAGACTCAAGAGAGATTGATGAAGACCGAAAGTGCTATGTTTATTATGGAGAATTTACAGGTGAATGCAGATAACATTGCACTCCCCACCTACCGCTTCGCGCTTGAGGTGGGGGATGAATCGCCAGATATGATAAAGTAAAGCTCTCATCAGTAGGAGTTTCATTTTATTTCTAATATTTTTTATTGTTTCCACACAACGAAACTTAAATGATTTCCAGCGTGCTGACAAAAAGGCTTCTCAAAACAAAAAAACTTACGTATAAAACGTAAGTTTTTTATATAGTCCCACATATGCCGTTCTCTTCTAGATGTCCATAAACCCGCTCTCGCAGGTGGATGCTCTCAAAAATGCTTTCATCTTCCTTCTTAAAAAGATGGCATGATGGCTACATTTAAATATTGAACTTCCGTATTACTCTCATTGGTTTAAGACATACACAAGCTACGTACATCGTAGGCATTTATTATTAATCATAAGGATAAATAGAACCCCCGCACGTGCCGTCCCTCGTAAATGTCCAAAAACCCGCTACTCGCAGGTGGATGTTCTCACAGTTACCGTTCATCTTCCTTCTCAAAGAAAGGCTTGATGTTGGCCTCTAAATATCGAACTTCCGTAAAACTAACATCGGTTTTAGACATAAATAAGTTACGCACACCGCAGGATGTTTTATTTATTTGTCGTTATCTTATCACATTGTTCGCAATGTGTAAAATATATTGTTATTAAAGTATTTCTTGCTTGTGATCCTATTGTAATACAAAACTTTTTGAGGTGCAATAGGCTACTGTTTTTCTTTCGCAATTGGATTTTCAGGATAAGAAATCCAATCACTCCAGCTGCCCGCATATAATTTTACATTTGTAAAACCAGCCATTTTTAACGCTAATACGTTCGGGCATGCCGTTACACCTGATCCGCAATATACAATTGTTTCTTTCTTTTTATCAAGATCGATAAAACGCTCTTCTTGTGCGTCCTGTCCCTTAAAAGCACCAAAATCAGTTACGCCGTCTTTCCAAAAATAATTTTGCGCAGTTGGAATGTGACCGGCCACTTTATCAACCGGTTCTTCTAATCCTGCGTAGCGCTTTGGTTCTCGCGAATCAATAAGTGTTATATTTGCTTGTTTATTAATTTTCTCTTCTAATTCTTCCATTGTTACGACAATATCATGCTGTAGAGTTGGAACAAACGTCTTAGGTGCAAAAACTGGTATATCATTCGTTACTTCGACCTTTTGCTCCTTCCATTCTGGGAAGCCACCATTTAACACATATACTTTGTCATGTCCAAGGTACGTTAAGAGCCACCAGAGACGAGAGGCCATTGCTCCTCCTTGACTATCATATGCCACAACTGTTGTATGTTCATCAATCCCAGCTTGTGAAAGTTTTTGTACAAACGCTTCTATATTTGGAAGCGGGTGACGTCCGCCATGTTGTGTAACCGGACTTGATAAATCTTTATCTAAATCAAAATAGAGTGCACCTGAAATATGTGCCTCATTATATTGCTCTCTTCCCCAATTCGGATTTGCTAAGTCAAAACGACAATCGATAATACGAACATGCTCATCTTGTATATGTTCATGTAACCATTCGACTGTAACGATCATACTTAACGACCTTCTTTCTCTTGTAAACGTTCTACGTACTCCATCACCATTTCTTCTGTCACAATCTTACGTTGCGGTGCAATACCGTTTTTTGCAAGCCCATTAATTTGTTTTGTTACCATATTAATTACATCAACAGAGAAAGGTTTCCCATTTGATGCAAGTGATACTGCTGCTTCAATTGCTGCTTCACGTTGCGCCTCTAATTGTAGAAATGCTTTCACCACTTCATTTTGTTTACGAGAATGTGCTGTAATTGCTGCATGTACTTCCATGTTCGCTTCCCCTAGTATAAGTCCATCGTAAGCCGAATCATATCCCGGTATACAATGCCATTTTCTATAATCTCTTCTTCATAATGCTTCGAAAAGTAATCAAAATCAATAGAAAAAATACGAAATCCACATTTTTGATATAAAGTAAGCTGCGAAACGCTCGAATTACCTGTCCCTATTTCAAGATTCCGCATGCCGTGTTCTTTTGCAGTTGTAATCGCATGCTGTAATAACTGCTTCCCGATGCCTTTATCCTGTTCTTGTTCACAAACTGCAATATTCATAATCTCCATCGTATTAGGGCGTGTTTCCTATAATATGTATGACCCTATCACATGTTCATCACGTTTAGCAACGTAAATCATTCCTCGTTGAAGATATGACTGTAACTGCCTTTCGCTCGGATCAGCAAGTAATAATAATGATATCGGTGCCTTATCTTCAGAAATACGCTCAACAATTAATTGTTCCATAAAAATTCTCTCATCTCCACCTGTTCTAAATACCCCTTGTCTTCCATAAGTAATACAAAGGAGGTCATCACTATGGACAACAATGAAAAGAAGTGCAATATAATCTCCATTGATGAGAAGAAAAAGAAAAATGGCACGTACTCCTATCCAAAGTTAGTGATAGAAGGAAAACCATATGAATTCACTTCTTTCGTCTTATGCGGCGAAACGCCAGATGGAAAACGTCTCGTCTTAACTCATATGGTTTCCTCAGATGAATTTGCAGGATTTGTAAAATCATTAGATGCTGTTCTACAAAAACGCATTGAACGTATCTTTTTCTCTTAATACTTATAGAACTTCTACTTCATGTTTTATTTTCATTAATTGTTTTTCCAATTCTTCTTTTCTCTTTTCGTATGCAGAAACATCAATTGTTTCCAATAACGCAAATAATAAACTTTCATAGTATTGCGCTGCGTCTTGCATCATGACTGTTTTCACAAGTTGCCATCCATGAAGCCATTCTTGTTTATAGTGATTAACAAATAGGTGCTGTTCTTCCATTACGTAATCTGCCACAAATGGTTCTAACGTTTGCTTCATTTCTTCTTGCATCAATGCTTTATCATTTTTTTCAAAGAAGCTTTTCTCACTTTTAAAATGGGATAATGCTTTTTTAAATTGTTTTGCTTCCATATTTGGAAATGGATTTTCATGCATAAGAACGCGATAGTCATATGTTGTATCTGTACGGATGACGAGCTGTTCATTCTTTGTAGCACATTGCACCGTTACTTCTTCTTGCACATGTTTCATCGTTTCATTCATCCATTTTTCAAGACGCAGCGACGTTGCACGCATTTCTTGCAATAAATCATGTTGTAAGAAGGCAATTAACTCCATCATGCACTCTTGTAATTTTTCTTTCACATTCCCTTGTGTTCGTAAAGAAGCTGGATTAATAAATTCTGTAAACACATCATTGTATCGTAAAAATAAGCGCTGTTTTACATAATATAGAAGCTCTTTCACTTCATTTTCCAATGCCATTTCTTCTGTTACAACACTATGCGAAGAGATCATATGAAGCAGTTCTTCACGTTCCGCTTCATATTTTTTTCGTTTTTGTTCTTTTTCTTCATTTCCTTGTGTTGCACTTTCAATCATATTTGTAAGAAGTTTATAACCGTTTTGAAGTGCTCCATTTAAAGAATGAACCGATACAAGCATTAAATCTCTCATGATAAACGAAGTGAACGCTTGTTCAAACGGTGCAAGACCAGAATGTTTTAAAATACCATACGTTTCTTTTGAAATATCTTTTCCTTGTTTTTCTTCTAATGCAAATAAGCTAGAAATCGCAAACAGACGTGGATTCCGAATCCCGTACTGCAACAATTGATCACTAATATACCCTTTTACTGTGTGTAATTCCTCTTCTGACTGTGCTAAATCCGCAGCATTAATTAAGAAGAACATTTTATCAAGTGCAAACGTATCTTTTACACGTCCAAGCTGAATTAAAAATTCTCGATCTGCTCGTGAAAACACGTGATTATAATACGTTACAAATAAAATTGCGTCTGCATTTTTTATATATTGGAATGCTACGTCTGTATGGCGTGCGTTAACAGAGTCTGCTCCCGGCGTATCAACAAGTGCAATGCCTTGTCTCGTTAATTCACAATCATAATAAAGCTCCATATATTCTACAAAGCATGACTTTTCTTCATTGGCCACATAATCAGCAAATTCAGCTAATGTTACGCGAGATTGCTCTCCTAAACGATGCCCTACTTCCGCATACCCATGCTGCACCGCTCGTAAAAAACTAAACGTTGTTTTTTGTCTGCCACTTGGCGCTGGATATTGTAGTACATCATCAATTTGTAAGAGTGCTTCTTCCAAAGATGTAATATCACGGTGAAATAACTTATAAACAGCCTTTAAGTCCTCAAAGAGCGCCGTTTCCGATTTGAACTGTACCACTACCGTACCATGCGGCTTCTCATCTGTTACCGGCAAAATTTGATTAATAGTTGCTGTTGTAGGATTCGGTGATACTGGTAATACTTTTTCTCCTAATAAGGCATTGGCAAAGGACGATTTCCCTGCACTAAATGCTCCAAATAATGCCACTGTAAATTGTTTCGTTTCAATGCGTGTTCTCTTTTCAACAATTTCGTCGTATACGTGCGTCAAAGCCGGAAGCTGTTTTAGAACAAATTCTGTTTCCTTTACATGTTCTAATACGCGCTGAATATTAACATTTCCTGTGCTTGCAACTTGATTTTCCGTATACGTAGATACAGCTTCTTGTTCTTGCAATTGAAATTTAGCATTTGTCACTCGTTGTGTTCGTTGTAAAATATCTTCTATTTCCATCGTTTCAGGCACAGAAACACAATCGTTCCATACATCATGCAAATATGTTTCATACTGATCGTACTGTTCCATATATTGACGTTTCATGTCATTCGCATGTTGCACCGCTTCGTATTGCTTTCGTTCTTTATCAATGCTTAGCAGCTCAGCTTTTCCTCTTTCTTGTAATATCGGTAAAGCTTTCGCAAATATAGATTGTGCCGCATTGTAATATCGTTTCTTTAATTCATTTGCAACATCTGCTGTATAATGTAATAAATAATCTCCTGTAAACCCTGCTCCTTGCTTAATTATTTCCTCTAAAAGCGACGATCCAAAGGAAATATTCAAATCGTATACTGCTTTTCCTAATTCTTCTGTAAATATCTCTTCTTGTTTTGTAAAAGAAACAATATATTCTTTTACATGAAAGTCTAATTGTGCTTCTACCGTCTTTTGCAGGGACTCATAAAACGCTTGTAAACGACGCTGTTTTTCTTGATCAGTTTTCGCCTTTGCAAATAATAAACCAACTTTAAATTTCGTCAATTTTGTTTCTAAGTATTGATTTGCTAAATCACGCATTTCAAATGGCATTAAATATGCATTATCTAATATATTATGCAGTCCTATGATAAATCTATTTTTTACTTCATCTTCTTTTGCATAAAATTCTTTTTCTTTTTCAGCAAGTTCTTCTAAAATCGACGTAACTTCTTCATACGATAATAGCGATGCCAATTCTTCACGAAACGGCTCCAGCTGTTTCTCATACTGTGTTAACAAATAAGAAAGATGTTCTTGTTGTAAATAAGAAACTTCCTTTTCCATTCCACCTTTTACATAAGAACCGCGTTCTTTCATAATAGAAACAAGCAGATCCTCTAGCTTTTCCAATTCATTGTACGAATGTTGTTGCAATCGTAAAGACGTATAAAATATACCATCAACGTCAACATTCCAATTTGCAAATGACTGCATTACACTTTGCTGATACGCAGAAAAAGACAATTCATGTTCTTTATGCTTATCAATCTGGTTCACAACAAGATAAACCGTTTTATTACGTTGCTTTAATTCTTTGACAAACTGTAAATTCACTTCCGATTGCACATGATTATAATCCATCATATAAAAAATAATGTCGGCAAGATGCAGCGTAGATTCAGTCGCAAGTTGATGTGCATCATCAGTTGAATCAATACCAGGCGTATCAACAAGAACAACGCCTTCTGGGAGCGGTGCATCGCTCCGATAAATATGGATTCCAATCACTTCATCGCCATTTTTACAAAGCTGTTTTAATTCTTCTGCTGTATACATACCGTCATACTCGTATTTCTGTCCTGATTTTAATGTAACAACGACGCGAGCATGTCCTTTTTCTATCTTTACCACATTCGCACTCGTTGGAATCGGACTTGTTGGCAACAATTGATCTTTATATAAATAGTTCATCATTGTTGATTTTCCAGCAGAGAAATGTCCACAAAATGCAATCATAAGCTGCTCTTCTTTATATTTCTGTATAACTTCAAGCAACTTTTCACTATGTTCCATATCACCTTTTTTCTGCCACTCTTCATAAAAACAAACAAGCTTTTGTAAACTGTTTGTTTGCACTGTTTTTGTCATCCCCTCATGCCCCTTTGTTCCAAGATGTATCCACCTATTATATTACTAAATTTTCAGCATCTTCACAGTAAAAAAATAAAAAATCCCTTTCATTCTTTTTGAAAACGAAAGGGATTTCTATGTAATATAGTTCATTATTTAGTTGCTCCTACTCGATTTAACACATGTTTTGTTACAACTGCATATAAAACAACTGTTCCTGCTAAAAATGCATATACCATACAATCACACCTAACTTTCTTGATAATGATTATCAATTTTAAACACATTGTACCATTAGAGAGAATGATTATCAATATATATTTTAAAAATAAAAGCTCCTTTTCAAATAAAGGAGCTTTCATACTGCCTGTTCTAAAGGAGTAGTAGGATTGTTGTGCATTTTTATTATAACCCACAGGCGAATTGTTAACAGTTGAAAAATTTTGGAAATATATATACCTTGCAATTCATATTCTGTAATATACTTAAAGAAATATCGATAAGGAGATGAAATATGAACAACATTTCACAAAACGAAAGAATTCATTCTATTGATATTATACGAGGGATTGCCATCTTTGGTATTTTCCTTGTAAATTGGCCTATATTAGCTGGAGTCGACTCTCGAGATTTAACAACTGTTTACGAAGGATTTGATCGTTACATTCGATTATTTTATGATCTGTTTGTTCAAACAAAATTTTACACAATTTTTTCCTTTTTGTTTGGTCTTGGTTTTTATATTTTTATGAAGCGCGCAGAAGAAAAGACACCTCATCCAAAATTATTATTTATACGGAGACTCCTTATTTTATTCTTATTCGGATTTTTACATTATGTACTACTTTGGTATGGTGACATTTTACATAGTTATGCAATAGCTGGCTTCGTACTACTTTTCTTTTATAAAAGAAAACCAAAAACTTTATTAATCTGGTCTCTTATTTTATTAAGTATTTGGGAACTTCTTGTGTTGCTTATGAATTTAGCAATTCTGTTCACTCCCCCTGAGACACTTGACGCTTTTTCTGATCCTGTCATTCCCTTGTTAAATTGGGGCTTTCAAGTTCAAGATCGCTTTACTGCTTTTTACTCAGAAGAAATTAGTGCTTCTCTTATCATGCTACCAGAAACAGTCGGTCTCTTTTTACTCGGTCTATACGCGGGAAAAAAAGAAATGTTTCGCCGCGTAAACGAGATAGATCCAAAGCTAAAGAAATGGCAAATCATTACCTTCTTCGCTACTTTGCCAACATGGGGGATTATTGTTACCTACTTTGCTATGAACGATCTATACGTACCATTTTCAATGATTGCCCTTATTACGCTAAGCGGAAAGACACTATTCATTTTTTATATTTTTACACTTATGCGTCTCTTGCAGCATGCAAAATGGCAAAAAGTATTCCGACCCTTTCAATATGTTGGTCGCATGGCATTAACAAATTATATTTCACAAACTATTGTAACTTTATTGGTATTCGGTTTATTATTTCAAGCAAATATCGTATTCCCACTATGGGGCGGCACACTCTTCTGTATCGGCTTCTACATTATTCAAATTTTTGTTAGCCGCTGGTGGCTATCTCGTTATCAGTATGGACCACTTGAATATATTTGGCGTCTTGGTACCTATGGAAAAAACATGCCGATGAAAAAACAAAGCAGTATCTCATCGTGAGATACTGCTTTGTTTTACGCTTTAGAAACAGCACTTTGCATTGCAACTTGCTCTTCTTTTACTTTCGTTTGTTTTTGCGGAATCATATTAAACACAATATTTAAAAGTACTGCTGATGCACTTCCTAATACAATTCCGTTATCTGTTAAAATACGAACGCTCTCTGGAAGCTGCGAGAATAGTGTTGGCACAACTGTTACACCAAGACCAATTCCAACAGAGCACGCAACAATTAATAAGTTTTCCTGTTTTGCAAAGTTAACAGCGCTTAACATTTTAATACCATATGCCATAACCATTCCGAACATAGCAAGCATTGCACCGCCAAGCACCGGCGTTGGAATAATCGTTGTTAGCGCGGCAATCTTTGGAATAAATCCAAGTACAATTAGCATACCGCCGCATGTGTAAATGACAACACGATTGCGCACACCTGTCAGTTGAACAAGACCTACATTTTGTGAATATGTCGTATACGGAAATGCGTTAAAAATGCCACCTAACATCATTGCAATACCTTCTGCACGATATCCTTTTGCCAATTCTTTTTCACCAATTTTTTTGTTACAAATATCCGATAGTGCAAAATAAACTCCTGTTGCTTCGACAATTCCTACACAAGCAACTAGAATCATTGTAATGATAGGTGTTAATTCGAATGTTGGTGTACCGAAGTAAAATGGCTGTACACCATGAAACCAATCAGCTTCCGATACAGCTTGTAAACTTACCTTCCCCATTAATGCTGCAATTGCTGTACCAAATAATAATCCTAATAAGATAGAAATAGAGCGAATGAAACCATCAAAAAAACGGTACATGATGATGATAAATAACAATACTCCGAATGCTAATGCTAAATTGGGTAAACTACCAAAATCTTTGCTTCCTACACCACCAGCCATGTCATTAATCGCGACTGGAACTAATGTAACTCCAATAACTGTTACAACTGATCCAGTAACAACTGGTGGAAACAGTTTTACAAGCTTTCCAAACACACTAGAAAATAAAACAACAAATAGTCCTGCTGCAATAATAGAACCATACACAGCGGATACTCCATATTGCTTACCAATAGCAATCATCGGTCCAACTGCTGTAAAAGTGCAACCTAACACTACTGGAAGTCCAATACCGAAGAAACGATTCGTTAATGCTTGTAAAATTGTTGCAATACCGCACATTAATAAGTCAATTGACACTAAATACGTAAGTTCACGCTGATTTAATCCAAGTCCGCCTCCAACAATGAGCGGAACGATAACTGCCCCGGCATACATTGCCAACATATGTTGAATACCGAGAGATGCAATCTTAAGAGGGTGTTGCTTCATCTTACTTCACCTCCGCTGCCGCATGTTCGACAAAACGAACTGTACCATTATCAAGCGATGCGATTTCTGCCAACGATTCTACGTGAACGCCGCTCTCACGTAATTTACTTCCTCCATCTTGAAATGCTTTTTCAATCACGATTCCGATACCCGCCACTGTTGCTCCTGCTTGCTGTACTAAGTTCATTAAACCAAGTGCTGCCTGACCGTTCGCTAAAAAGTCATCAATAATAAGGACGCGGTCGTCTTCATGTATATATTGTTTCGATATAGAGATTTCGTTCGTTTCTTGTTTTGTATAGGAATATACTTTTGCAATATACATATTATCTTGTAACGTTAACGATTTACGTTTTCTTGCAAAAACAACTGTTACACCAAATTCTAATGCAGCCATTACAGCTGGAGCGATTCCTGAAGACTCAATCGTCACGATTTTTGTAATTTTCTCGTCTTTAAAACGCTTTGCAAATTCTTTTCCGATTTCTTGCATAAGCACTGGATCAATTTGATGATTTAAAAATGCATCCACTTTTAACACATCATCTGACAATACTTTTCCTTCTCGCATAATTTTCTCTTGTAATAATTTCATGGTTTGTTCCCCCTCTTATGCAAATAAAAAACTCCAAAAGCAGCCTTCACCCAATACAAGTGAGGGACGTGCTTTTGGAGCTTTGCAAAAAAAGAATGCAACTATAGCAATATATTCGTCCTCACTCATAGTCGAAGCATTTACGGTACTTCGGTAGAAACTTGCAGGCCATATCCCTGCGATTATATGAGTGTTGCTAACTTATTTAATTTAATAAAAGGATTATAACGCACTTTTTTTACTTTGAAAAGCTTTTTACGAAAAAACACGTACAAATTTAAAAAATATACAATTTTCGTTCGACTTTTTGAAACCTCTTTCATTTTGAAATCATACCTATTTTTTAAGAACTCCAAAACTACTTAGGTTGCTAGCATTGTGAACGAACCATCTACTTCACATTTTTTTCACAATTCCTCATTACAAAATCTGTAATACATCACGATTTATCAACTTTTCATCATAAGCATAGTTTTAATTGTATCAATGAACACTTTTTGAAAGCACCGCTGACAATGTAGAAATTATCAAAATATTTCGTATGATAAAAATGTAAGATTCACTTTCTCGGGGAGGGAGAAAAATGGGAGAACGTAAACTACAGCCAGTCGAAAACAAACAACAAAAGAAAAGTTCACTAAAAGGAACATTAATTTCTGTTTTTTTGCTCGGCTTCTTTTTAATCTTCACATGGTTTAGTGTATACCAAATTTTTTTAAATCGATTGTAATGTTATTGGTAAACAAAGGGGAGATGGGATATGCACTTGCATAAGTACGAAAAAATTTGGCTCATTTTCGGTATCGGTTCATTATTTGTATTTTTAGCTATAATTGGAGTAAGCGCGTTTTATATGGGAAACCAGCCGCCTAGCTGCTTAACGACAATCGACCCAGAAAAAGTAAATGCGACTGCTCCCTTTGATCATCCTGGTGTAAAACAAGTTGGTAAAGATCATTATCAAGTAACAATTGTCTCACAAGCATTTTCCTTTACACCAAATGTCATTAAGGTACCAAAAGGAGCCAAAGTTGACTTTGTTGTCGCAACGAAAGATGTTGTACATGGCTTTGAAATTGCAGGGACAAATGTGAATATGATGGTTGAGCCCGGCTATGTGAGCACAGCTTCTCAAGTGTTTCAAAAGGCTGGTGAGTATTTAATCGTATGTAATGAATATTGCGGGACAGGCCATCATATGATGAGCGCGAAAGTAGAGGTGACTGACAAATGATACATGTTCAGGATAAAATATACAAAAAAGATGCCAAACTTGCGATGGCTCATATACATGTTGCATTTATCGCTCTATTCTTAGGAGGATTATGTGGGCTACTGCAAGTACTTGTCCGATCCGGAAAATTTAATCTTCCAGCTGGAATTGGTTATTATCAAGTACTAACAACACATGGCGTGTTACTTGGCCTCGTATTAACAACATTTTTTATTATCGGCTTTTTGTTTGCCTGTATGAGCAAAACTGCTGGGACTCTTTCAAAAGGAGTACGAACAACAGGCTGGATTGGTTTTTGGCTTATGACGATTGGAACAACCATCACTGCTATTTTTATACTATTAAATAAAGCTACTGTTCTCTATACATTTTATGCTCCGTTAAAAGCTCACCCTGGATTTTACATCGGTCTTACCCTCGTTGTTGTCGGCAGTTGGTTTAGCGGCTTTGCAATGTTTGCTCATTATCGCACATGGAAAAAGCAAAATAAAGGAAAAGCTGGTCCATTACTTAGCTTCATGGCTGTTATTACAATGCTACTTTGGCTCGTTGCCACTCTTGGCGTCGCTGCAACAGTACTCGTACAATTTATTCCTTGGAGCTTAGGCATCGTTGATAAAATTGATGTTCTTGTTAGCCGAACATTATTTTGGTACTTCGGTCATCCACTCGTATATTTCTGGCTTCTCCCTGCCTACATGGCATGGTATGTCATTATTCCAAAGATTATTGGCGGAAAAATTTTTAGTGATTCTCTCGCTCGTTTATCATTTATTTTATTCTTATTATTTTCCGTGCCGGTTGGATTTCACCATCAATTAACAGAACCAGGTATTGATCCTGGATGGAAATTTTTACAGGTAACCTTAACGTTCATGGTTATCATCCCATCATTAATGACAGCATTCTCTCTATTTGCATCATTTGAGCAATACGGCCGCTCAAAAGGAGCAACTGGACTATTTGGCTGGCTGCGTATGCTTCCATGGGCGGATGCTAGATTCTTTGCACCGTTCGTTGGAATGCTTATGTTCATTCCAGCCGGAGCAGGAGGACTTGTAAATGCAAGCCATCAATTAAATCAAGTTGTCCATAATACAATCTGGATAACAGGACACTTTCACTTAACATTAGCCACATCTGTTGTACTAACATTTTTCGGCATTGGCTATTGGCTTATCCCCCACTTAACAGGACGTGTTATGACAAAAGAAATGAATCGCCTTGCGATGATTCAAACTTGTGTATGGGCACTTGGAATGTTCTTCATGTCTGCTGGGATGCACTTTGCTGGACTATTAGGAGCTCCGCGCCGCTCTTCTTTTTCCACATATGGAAATGCACCGCAAGCTATTGAGTGGATACCGTATCAGATTGCACAAGCAGTCGGAGGAACAATCTTATTTGTCGGCATTATATTAGCAATCATTATCTTTTTAGATCTTGCTTTCTTTGCACCAAAAGGGCACACTGAATTTCCGGTTGGAGAAGTATCTGATGCGTCTGATCAACCACCAATTGTCTTTGAAAATTGGAAACTATGGCTTGGAATTACAGCACTACTTATTTTATTCGCATATACCATTCCATTTATGGATATGATTCAAAATGCGCCGCCAGGTTCGAAAGGTTTTAAATTCTGGTAATATAGCAAGCAGAGGTGCTTTTTTAGCTCCTCTGCTTTTTCATTCAATAATAGTACACGGTGAAGGAATTCTCATTATTTGCTGCGAATGTACTCTATAATATACGTGTTTGGTGGAAGTCCAATGAGAAATAAGTATACAAGTTATTCCAAATTGAAACTTACATATCAATACAAATTTATCGATATCGACCTAGTAAATAAACTATTTATTATAGATATTATTGATGTGAAATTATACTGACACTCTCTATTGATTTAAGCAAAGATACAATTGAAATAGAGGGAAAACTTGAAGATTTCCCTCATAATATCGAGGAAACTATATTTTCTTTAAAATCTACGGCTAACGATTGCTTTAAAAATAATATTTCCAATCCCGATCAACTCTAAAAAGAAAACGAGCTACAATAAATAGCTCGTTTTCTCTCTTATAATTCGTAAATTCCTTTATATTTTCCTTCCAAATAATCCGCTAAATAGTTCGCATTTAATCCTTCACCCGTTACATCTTGCAAAATTTCTAAAGGCTTTTTCATTTTTCCATATTGGTGAATATTATTTGTTAACCATTCACGAATTGGTGCAACATTTCCTTCTTCTAATAGTTCATCAAAATTTGGAATATCTTCTAGCATCTTATGCTTGAACTGAGCTGCGTACATGTAACCAAGCGCATATGATGGGAAGTATCCGAAATCTCCACCAGCCCAGTGTACATCTTGCAGTACACCTTGTGCGTCATTTTCCGGACGGATTCCTAGGTAGTTCTCCATTTTTTCGTTCCAAACAGATGGTAAGTCTTTTACTTCTAATGTTCCATCAAATAATTCTTTTTCAATTTCATAACGAACCATCACATGAAGTGGGTACGTTAATTCATCCGCTTCGATACGAATGAAAGATGGTTTCGATTCATTAATTGCATCGTAAAATTCATCTACAGATAAACTATTAAATTGACCGTCTGTATATTGTTTTAATAGATCATAATTCTTTTTCCAGAACGACTTATTGCGACCAATAAAGTTCTCAAAGAATAAAGATTGTGATTCATGAATACCCATAGATGTGCCATCACAGAGCGGTGTACCTTCTAACTCTTTTGAAATATTTTGCTCATACACTGCATGACCGCATTCATGAACTGTTCCAAATACTGCCATACGGAAATCATTTTCATCATAGCGTGTTGTAATGCGGACATCACCACGATTTAATGTAATTGCAAATGGGTGTACTGTTTCGTCTAAGCGTCCTGCATCAAAATTATAGTCCAATTGCTTTAATAGTTGTAAGCTAAATTGTTTTTGCTGCTCTTTGGAAAAATGTTTACTTAAAGCTTCCGTTTGCA
The DNA here is from genome assembly GCF_055814245.1 of Bacillus sp. EA-CB0995. Taxonomy (NCBI): domain Bacteria; kingdom Bacillati; phylum Bacillota; class Bacilli; order Caryophanales; family Bacillaceae; genus Bacillus; species Bacillus sp. EA-CB0995. The sequence continues at coordinate 3,267,060 of NZ_CP169269.1, forward strand.
ACGTTTTATTTGCGTTAGCAATTTCTCCAACAAGCGGAACAATGCGCTCGCGTAATTGTCCAAATACGCGGTCTAATACTTCTACTGTTACACCAGGTTCGTACATATCTAATAATGTATTATACTTGTATGTTTCATAACCCCAATATGTAATAAACTTCTTTTTAAATTCAACAATTTTTTCTAAGTATGGACGAAACATCTCAAAATCAGATTTTTCGCGTGCTTCTTCCCACACGCTTTCTGCTTTTGCCTGTATTTTTACAAATTCTTCATATTCATTCTTTGGAATTTTCTTATTTCGATCATATTCTTTTCGGCACTCTTCTACAGTTTTTCTTGTCACATCTGAAAGTTTTCCTTCTGCAATTAACTCTTCAAACCCTATTAAATAGGCCTCCATCTCTTTAGAAGTTGACATATCGAACACTTCTGCCGAAAGCATACCAATTACTTCAGAACGTTGATCTACACCGTTTTTGGGCGCACCTGTGCGTAAATCCCAAAATATAAGGTTCAGCGCTTCCTCATAATTCATCATTTTCTTTATAAAAGCTAGAAACTCTTTTTCAATTTCATATGTAACTGACGTCATATTCAAGACCCTCCTTTTCCTACTTCACTTTAATTCAACACAAATACGCAAATTCCTCTTATATATAAATAAGCTTGGCATACGCCAAGCTTATTGTAACATTTCCCCTTCTACTGGGAGAACTCGTTTAACAGCTTCTACTACTTTCTCATTCTCACCTTCTGATAAGAATAACGAAATATATCCTTTATCTTCGCTCGTACGAATTAAACGTCCAATTCCTTGACGAAGACGTAAAATCATATATGGAACGTCAACATCCCAAAACGGATCATTTACATGCTTGCGCTTCGCTTCAAATACAGGATCATTTGGAGGGAATGGAAGCGACCAAATAATAACGTGAGATAACGAAGAACCTGGAATATCTAAACCTTCCCATAAATGAACTGCACATAATACCGTTTCCTCTTCATTTTGGAAACGAGAAACAAGCTGACTAATCTCTTGATCTCCTTCATATAAAAACGGTACTGACATTTGTTCTTTCCCTACATATTCTTTAAATGCTATTAATTCTTGTTTTGTACGGAATAGAATCAATGTACGTCCATTTGTTTTTTGAATTTCTTCTAATGCGTACTGACATTTTCTTTCCCATTCGTTCGCTTTTGCATATGTCGGTAAGTACACTTTCATCTGCTCTTCATATTCAAACGGAGAAGCAACTGAGAATGATAAATAATCTTTTACCCCTAAACTATTTGCAGTAAATGCAAATGAATTGTTTTCTGATAATGTCGCAGATGAGAAGATGTACGGAATTTTTTGGAGAATACTTTTTCTTGCAGCACTTCTTCTACAGCACGCGGCATAATAACAAGCGTAAAGGCACCATCACCTTCTTCTCCCCACGTAATTACATTTTTCTCATGCATAAACAATCGTAATGAATGCTCTAATACATCTAAATGTTCGTCAACAATATTTAAATCATACGTGTTTACTGTGTACATTTCACTTTCAAAAACAAGCGCATCGCCAACTTCAGAAATTTTTGCATATAATCGCTTTGCTTCTGTCGTTACTTTTTCTGTTAATTGAATTTCTAGACGATCAGAACCAGCAATTTCTTTCTTACTTTCTTTTAGCGCTTCAAAGAACTGTTCCGTTTGCCAAATAGTTTCTTCTACTAAATGAGCGAACTCTTCGCGAATATCATTTTGCAGTAATCTTGTTAAAAGTTGCTCCATCATTGTTTGTTTTAAACGATACGTAAGTGCTTTTTGCGCTGCATATTCTACAAGATGCCCTTCATCAAAAACAACGCAGCTACTTTCCGGTAACAACGGCATTTGTCCTTCACGTTTACGTGCATCATACGTCCAAATATGGTCCATATAGAAATCTTGCGAACAAATAATTAAATCTGCTGCTTTACGATAATGTTCACGAGATAATGTTTGTCCACAGCGATGACGAGACTCACACGTGAAACAATCCTGGAAATAGTCCCAAGATATTTTAGACCATTCTTCATCGTTTAATAACGGAAATTCTTTTCGATCGCCGTAATGAGTAAAGTTTTGCATTGTTCCATGATCAAATACGAATTGAGGCAATTCATAATATAAATCTTCAATCACTTCCGGAGCTCGTCCACTCATTACATCTTCAAGCTTACGTAAACATAGGTAATTCTCCATTGATTTTGCCAAACGTACATCGACAGATAGTCCTAATGCTTCTGATAATTTAGCAATGTCCCCTTCTTCTTTCACGAGCTGCTCAATCAACGTTTCATCCGCACAAGCAATAATAGCTGGCTTCCCTGTATAACGTGCATAACAAATCGCATAAAGAAGGTATACAATCGTCTTTCCTGTCCCAACACCCGCTTCAGCAAACATTACTTTCTTCTCTTGAAATGCTCGTTCTAATTGGAACGCCATAAAAATTTGCTCATCACGCTCTTCAAATCCCTTTTCTGGTAAAATGTCGTAAAATACGTCTCCAATCCACTCATTTAACTTGTCGAAAAAATTATCTTGTTTCCCCACTTCAAATGGCAGCTTTTGCTTCGTAAACATCGTATTCCTCCAACTACATAATTTCTATATAAAAGACAGAGCAACCACTCATAAAAAGAGCAGTTGCTGTTTTCTTGTTGCTTACATAACAAACGAGCGAAAAAAGTTTTCCTAATTGCAGGAAAACTTTTCTACTCTATCAATGATTTTAAATACTGTTTATCAATTAATGTTTCATGTGATAAAGCTGATAAATATTCTTCACGTGCTCTTTGTAATTCATGATCCGCTACGCCGTGAAGGTTTACCTCTTTTTCTAATTCATCATACGTTCGATGAATAGCTTTTTGAATCATAGAAAATTGCAAACCATCCATTAGCGCTTCCTCCTTTAGATTATCGCATAATAGCAAGTATATGCGTTCTAAAGAAGTTTTATACTAATCACGCGGCGGGCGTTTGCCAAAATACTGATAGTAATCAGTGCGAATAAATCCATTAAATAATTTTCGTTTCTTTGATGCATCTTTGCCGTACCATTTCTCAAACTCTGGATGGCTTGTTAATATATATAAAGACCAAGTATCCAGCGGTCGGAATGCTTGTCCCATCTCTGCATACATTTTTTCAACAAGAGGCTTTTCACTTAAACGCTCTCCGTATGGAGGATTCGTCACAACATAACCATATTCCTCTTTTGTTGTAAAATCTTTTACTTGCATTTGCTTAAATGTAATAAGATCACCAAGCCCTACTTCATCAGCATTATCCTGGGCAACTTGTACCATGCGATGATCAATATCTGATCCGATAATTTGAAGAGGTTGATCATAATTCGCTAAGTCTTCCACTTCTTGACGAGCTTCATCCCAATTTTGTTTACCAATCCAACCCCATCCATCAGAAGCAAAATCACGGTTAAAGCCTGGAGCAATATTTTGACCAATTAATGCGGCTTCAAGTGGAATCGTTCCAGAACCGCAAAAAGGATCTACAAACGGGCGATCTGGCTTCCAGTTGGTTAACATAATTAATGAAGCTGCCAATGTTTCTTTTAACGGTGCATCCCCTTGTCCAACGCGGTATCCACGCTTATGAAGCCCAACACCACTTGCATCAATTGTCAACGTTGCTACATCTTTTAATAGCGCAACTTCGATACGAAATAGCGGGCCATTCTCTTCAAACCATGTTGTGCGTCTATATGTACTTTTTAATTTTTCAACGACTGCTTTTTTTACGATACTTTGACAATCAGGTACACTAAATAGTGTAGATTTAATCGATTTACCGATAACAGGGAATTCTCCATTTTCCGGAATATAATCCCCCCAATTTAGCGCCTTTGTTTTTTCAAATAATTCATCAAATGTTGTTGCCTTAAATTCACCAACTTTAATTTTCACACGATCCGCTGTACGGAGCCATAAATTACTGCGACAAATAGCTTTTGCGTCCGCTTCAAACGTTACTTTCCCATTATCTACCTGGCATTCATAACCGAGATTGCGAACTTCTCTTGCAACAAGTGCTTCAATTCCCATTGCAGCAGTTGCAATTAAAGTAACTTTTCCCATTTCCATTCTCCTTATATATATAATCCAACACTCATTGGCAGTAACTGTTCTCTGCTAATCAGTTAAAATCATAACATTTTATTTCACTTCAATTGTATTAAATTTGTAAAACTTTCTTTACCATTTTAACTCACATTCCAAAAATTCATACAAATAAAAAGCCCTCCTCTTACAAAGGAGAGCTGAACAAACTCATGATTGGTTCATAACGTTCTGTAAGCCATGTTCTGTACCTTTGTACTGCAAACGGCCCACGCCTCGTACTCCGGTGGCAATCATCTATCTACAGAGCAATTGCATCTGTCTTTTCCCATCGTTCATTTCCTTAGGAAAAGTTCCCCTACCAATATTTGGGTTTCTCGCTCGTGGGGTTTACCTCGTTCCACTCCCATCATTTCTTCTGGGACTTCGTCACTGTGGCACTTTAAAGGTAGTCAAACCATATCCAATGGACTTAGGTTTTTTCCTGCCGTTAATCCAGCTTTACGCCAGAATACCCTAGCTTATGACTTCGCTAGGCACGAACACTACGACCATCTCAGGTCGTGCGAGCATGGACTTTCCTCTACAACAAAGCGTTGCAGCGATTACCCAAACGTTATGACATGAATTAGTATAGTGGAAACATAAATATTTTGCAACGTTTTTTGCATGTAAATTGCTACAAGTTTATTTAGATGCTTCCATTATTCGTACAATTTACTTCCAAACACAGCTTTTTCCAAATTCGACAGACGTTTTAAAATATCTGTATTCGTATTATTGTAAACTGGTTGCGGAGTAGGAACAGGAGCTGGAGTTGGCGCTGGCTGAGATTGTACTTGTTGTGCCATTGCTTTTTGTTGCTCCAATTCTTGCTTTAAACGTGAATTTTGTTGCTGTAATTGTTCAATTTCTTTATGGAATGCTTCATAATCCTTAATAATCATGTCTAAAAATTTATCTACTTCTTCTTGTTGATAGCCTCGCATTCCCGTTTTAAACTCTTTTTCTAAAATATCTTTCGCTGTTAACTTAATTTTATCAGAAATCATTTAGGTCACCTCAAGTCTTTACCAAAACTTTCATTAAGTAAATTTTTTCAGAAACAGTCCGTTTTGTCAATCATATATCCTTATTCCACTGTTCTTCTTCTATTATATCTTGTAAATCAGAAAAAAGTATAAAATAACATTGATAATTTTGGGCTTCTTCCTTTTTTTCGCTGCTTCTACGATGTATTTAGGACTTCCTGGTTTCTCTTCATCATACATAGCAAGTAATGCATCACTTTTTTCAATGAAAAATTGATTTTTTAGCCGGAATTGTTCTGGGCTTTCATATTTCCGCTTCGTTATACTATCAACGTGATCTGCTTGTGAGAGAATACATTCATAATACTCCCGATTGTTTTCCTTCCAATTTTCTTCCTGATCTAAAAAAGGGGTAAATACAGCTAATTTCAAATCTGGATATTCCAATTGCAAATCAAATACAACTTCGGCTGTCCATAGTTCTACCCCTAATTGTCCACTAATTATAACCCATTCTAATCCTTCTTCTAACATAGGAAGCAGCCTTTGATGTATCGCTTTTTTTATGTAAGAAATTCCAGGATGGTCATTTGAAAAAATCCCTAATTCAAATGGCTTATATCCTGTAGCAGCTACAACTTTCATATGAAACGCCCCTTCTCTTTTCAAAAAAAGAACTAGCAATTTGCTAGTTCTAGCATAACACTTACTTTTTAAACATGCCACCAACATTTGGGCTTGGCGGTAACATTGCTGGACTTACACTTGGGCCAACATTTGGGCCTGGCGGTAACATTGCTGGACTTACATTTGGACCAACATTCGGGCCAAGTGGCGATACTTGAGGACCACCTGGGCCAAACCCACCAAATCCACCAACATACACTGGATCAGCAGGGGATATAACATTTGCAGCAGAGTGTGTTTGTGGGAAATAATGCTGAGATTGCACTACCTGATGATGAACGTGTTTTATATGTGTTGGGTGAATATGAGGGACCACCGTTTTTGAGCATGTGTGTGTTACACAACATTTTGTCGGATGCACAATAGGAGGTGTTGTTGTAATTGGTGCAACTGCTCCCCCGAAAGGTGCAACTGCTCCTCCGAAAGGTGCTGCTCCCCCGAAAGGTGCTGCTCCCCCGAAAGGTGCAACTGCTCCCCCGAAAGGTGCTGCTCCCCCGAAAGGTGCAACTGCTCCCCCGAAAGGTGCTGCTCCCCCTAAGCAAGGATGACAATGATACATAGTTTTCTCTCCTCTCACAGTTTGAAAATGAGCTTACACTTTACAATATGAGAAAAGAGTAAAAGCCGTTTGTTACAAATACCTATTTCTATATCGGAAATTTGTCTATAAAAATTGTTTAAAGTTTGTAAAAATAAAAACAATTAATGTAATCATGACAAAAAACAAAAGTAAAATAACCTTGTTCACATTCGTCCTCTCCATACATCATATTTTAACGCTACCGTCATTGTAAAATGGATAGGAGGTCCGAACAACTCTTTTTTATGACATTTCGCATGTAAAATTTGGGTTTTTATTGAGCCACATATATCATCAATACCTTAGAAAATCCTTCTTCAATTCTTTACACATATTGCCCTATATAAAAGATAAAAAAACTACCCTTATGAGCCCGACTCGTTCAACTAACCTTTCATGGGAAAAGCACCCGTGAAAGGTTAGTTTCACTTTATAAAAAAGCCTCCTACTTGTTTGACAATACCAGTAATTTGATTCATTGCATTCATCATTTGACCTGCAGTACCCATCATTTTATTAATGTCATAATTTCCATCGGCTGTTTTAAATTGCGATATTAAACCAGAAAATTGACTTGGCTGTTGCTTTGCATAATTTTGTTTATTCATCATCGGATATGGCGTATGTGGATGAAAAGAAGATTGAATAGGTTGTTTCGGTGGATAAAACATTGGTTGATTCATTGGCTGATTCATTGGTTGATTCATTGGTTGATTCATTGGCGGAAGTTGAAAAGGTTGAAAATAATTTGTTTGATTCATATAGTAAGGCGTAAAAGGATACATATTATAACGTAAGTATGGATCTTGTTCAATCTGATACATGCTGGAATGTTGAAACATACATTCTCCCTCCTCTAACAGTTTTCTATATAGTTAGAATATGAAATCATAAAAAAAATGTGTAATCATCCTATAAGTTGAAAATTCCTGCGTTGACTAACTTTTTCATTGGCCATTACTAGTCGATCCCCATTTTTCCAAATCATTACCATGAAAGGTAAAAGACAACCGATAGTTGATAAAGTAATACAAATTATACCTTGCGCAAAATTTAAATTTTCAAAAAAATAAAAAAGTAAGCGTTTGTATGCTACCATTATATAGAAAAGATTCTTATGGGGGAGGAATCAGCATGGTATTAGGGGATTTAAAACAAGATTTTTTGAAAAAAAGGGATATGAACCTGAGGATTTGAATGAGTTACTTGATTTTGCAAGACATTCTTATCTACAAGGAAAAATTTGCTTATCACAGTATAGAAGTGTAACACGTGAACTAGAAACAATTGGAGCTACAAAACCAGCTTACGAAACAGAAAAGAATATCGTGACAGAAGTATAAAGTGAAACTTCCATCAGTGGGGGTTTTCTTCATCCTCCACTGATGGTTAGTTGAACCAACCGAGCTTTTACGGGCAGTTGTCCCCCCACATATCTTCTTCGTTTCTCTCTGCATCTTGAAGTGGGGCCTTACTGCCCGCAAATAGCGGGATAAAAAATAAGAGGGGATTCTCCCCTCTTATCACTTACATTGTTCTAAAATATTTTGTAATGTATAATGAATCGCCTGATGTGTTTCATAAAAACGCTTCCCATTCATTTTCTGTGCAAAACACTGTAAAGAATTGCTTTGTAAATTTGTACATACTTGTTCAATTTGCTGTACATGTATATATTTAGGCTTTACTCGATACAACCACTCAAGCGCAAGTTGCTTCCATTCTTCTAATCCTTTGTCTACTAAAGACACGAATGGCTTTATATCATGATAAAAGTCAAACTCAAGTTCTTCACTTTCTCTTTTTTTATAATTGTTTCATCGTTATATTCAATTATTTTTTTGGTCATTTCAATCAATGTTACATATTCCACTATTTCCACCTACTTATATACTAACTGCCACTATTTGAAACGTTTGTACCCAACTACCTTTCTCTTCATGCTGCAATAATTTTGCTTCCATATGCTTTATATGCATTTCCATTATCTCTTCTTTATTAACTACAAATTCTCTTTTTTCCTTAAGCGCATGATTAACTCTAAGTGCCATGTTCATTTCAAGCAAATCAAGAGTATTTAACATCTGATCCATTTTTTTCATTACATCCTCTTTCTGAACCATTTTCATCTTTAAAACGCCTCCCTCTTTGCCTTCCGTTTGTCATGTTAATTCGACAGCTCCTTTTCCGCTCCTGCATGCTTGACAAAACTAGTTTTAATTCGGCAAAGAAAGTGATTTTTTGTATGAAGTTTATGAAAGTGGCAACAATACGAAAGGGAGGTGTTGACAATGGCTAAAAGCAAAAATGAAAACAAGAAAAAACAAACTCAAAGCAAACAAAATAAACCAGAAACAGGAAATCCAAAATTGGATGGACCAAATTTCCCTGCTACATAAAGTGAAACTTCCATCAATGGGCGCTTTTCCCATTGATGGTTAGTTGAACCAATCGGGCTCTTACGGTTGGTTTGACTTCCTCCCCGCTCTCACTTCTTACCAACCGTTTGAGCGGGGTAAAGTGAAACTTCTTTTCATGGAAACGATTCTCTTCCATGAAAAGTTAGTTGAATCAATCGGGCTCTTACAGCTTGTTTAACTTTCTTCCCGCTTTTCATGAAGCGGGATTTTTTTATTATATCATGAATAATGACTTCTGTTAAAAAAGGTCATTGAGTGAAGCAAACAAGTGTAATTGCTTCTGTTTGTGTAAAAACCATTCTGTAATATCAATGTCTATTTTCGGTTCTTCAAACAAAAACAATTCCTCTATATTCATTCCTGAATGAAACCAATCTTTCTCCGCATCACGATGATGGGAGATGACAGAAAATACATCGCGAAGCTGAGGAGTATCTTGTTCCTTAAAAGTAGGGAAGTATTGTTCATAATCTAACCTCGCCCCCGTATGAACTGTTTGAGAAGAAAATGTATAAAACGAATCCTTATAAGTTGGATGAAATAATAACCACGCTAATCGTTTCCCTAACTCAATTCTCTTTATCAGTGTTTCAAACTGACGTACGGAGAAACCATATAATTTCCCATTTACTGTTGGAAATATCACTGCACTAAAATGAAACAATTCCTGAAATTTGAATAATAATGTTTGGAATACATGCTTTTGATAAAAAGGATGCTCAATTACCGGCTTTTGGATGATATGTTGTTCATTAATAATGAGAGTCGTCATAAGTCGATCCTCATTTTTTGATTCCAAAAATAATTCCATTCTACTTCCATAAATATCGACACAGAAAATATTTGCAACAAATGAAACAGAGGTTTTTGCATTTGTTTACTATATCCATACAATAGCAGCTGAGGATATGCATCTAAAAAAATAAGCCAATTTGCACGTTCATATGTAAGAAATAACTGTTTACGTATCTCTTTGGATAAAACTTTTGGATAATATTTTCCTTCTAAATCTGTCATATTCCAGCCTGCATTTCGAGATACCATACTGGCTAAAAATGACCAACGAATTTCTTTATTGCGTTCATAATATTCTTTATAAGCATGCGTGCGCGAAATATTATCAACATTAGCAAGGAGAGTTTGTTGTACAATACGATGCACGAGCTCTTGCTCTTCCTTTGTATAGGAAGTAATCTTCCTTTTTTGTCTTATTTTTTCATATTCGCTTTGTGCAAACATAATGTTCTCACCTCTTCTCTGTATTCAAAAAAATCGCCTATTTTTCATTTTTTTTGATATAATCACCTTTGTAAGTGATTCTATGCAAGTTGGAGTGGACAAACCATGACCATTCGTTACCCAAACGGAAGAAAGTATAATGAAACGCAGCAAACTCATACTGTGCCTACAAGTAAACATACTTATAGTAATAGAGGTATGTCACTTGAAGAGGAACTAAACGAAACAAATCAGTACTATTTAACGCACAATATTGCTTGCGTTCATAAAAAGCCCACCCCTCTTCAAATTGTAAAAGTCGATTATCCGAAGCGAAGTGCTGCTGTGATTAAAGAAGCGTACTTTAAGCAACCTTCTACAACCGACTACAACGGTGTATACAAAGGTAAGTACATTGACTTTGAAGCGAAAGAAACTAAAAATAAAACAAGTTTTCCCTTACAAAACTTCCATCTTCACCAAATTAAACATATGAAGCAAGTATTAGCTCATGGTGGTATTGCATTTGTTATTATTAAATTTACGCTTTTCGATGAATTTTATTTACTAGAAGCAAAACAAATCATTACATTTTGGAATCGACAAGAAGCTGGTGGACGTAAATCAATTACAAAACAAGAAGTGGAAGAGCTTGGGTACTTATTACCGTGCGGTTATCACCCCCGCATTGATTATATTCATATACTAGACACACTTTATTTTTCGTGATAGAGTCAACAATAAGGCTCATTTTTCGACTTTTGGGGAGGAAATGAAAGGTAGGAGAAAGTATAATGTCAGAAAATTATCGTTCTCGTGAAGAACGAAAACACGCTAAAAAACAGAAACAAGAACAGCCTAAAAAAGCGAAACCAAAGAAAAAAGGTTCTTTTCTACGTAAATTTCTAATCACTTGCTTAATAGTCGGCATTGTGGCACTAATAGCTGGGGTTTCTGCTTTCTTTATTATAATAAAGGATGCTCCAAAATTAGATAAAGCGAAACTTGAAGTTCCATTATCAACAAAATTTTATGATAAAGACGGAAATTTCGTATATGAATATGGCGCTGAAAAGCGAACAAAGGTCACATATGATCAAATTCCAAAAGTAGTAGAAAATGCCTTCCTAGCTACAGAAGATTCACGTTTTTATGAGCACCATGGAATTGATTTTAGGCGTACGGCAAAAGCGATTTTCTCAAACTTGACTAGTGACTCCGGTACTCAAGGTGGTAGTACAATTACACAGCAAGTTATTAAAAACTATTACCTAACACCGGAACAAACAATAAAACGTAAAGTACAAGAATGGTATTTAGCTTACAAGTTAGAGCAGCAATATTCAAAACATGAAATTCTAGAAATGTACTTAAACAAAATTAACTTAGGTAACCGTTCTTACGGTATTGCAACAGCTGCAAAAAATTATTATGGAAAAGAATTAAAAGATTTAACATTACCTGAGGCAGCGATGCTTGCAGGATTACCACAAGGTCCTAGTATTTATGATCCGACAAAACCAGAAAACGTCAAGGCTGCAACAGAACGACGCGATACAGTCTTATATTTAATGAACAGACATGGCTATATTACGAAGAAAGAAATGGAAGATGCGAAGAAAGTTCCAGTAACGGAAGGTCTTCAGCCATCTCAAGAAGCAACACAAATGCCTTATCAAGGATTCTTAGATGCCGCTGTAAAAGAAATCGAATCGCAAATTAAAGATGTCAACATTGGTTCTGATGGTCTTTCAATTTATACAACATTAGATCCAAAAGCACAGGACTATGCAGATAAAATGATGAACACAGAAGAAATCATTAACTATCCGGATGAAAAATTCCAGGGTGCATTCGTATTCATGGATACGAACTCAGGTGAAGTTCGTGCAATTGGTAGCGGACGCGGTGAAAATAAAGCAACATTTAAAGGACATAACATAGCTATTGACTCAGAACGCCAAGTAGGTTCTACAATGAAGCCAGTTTTTGATTACGGCCCTGCTATTGAATATAAGCAATGGTCAACATATCATCAAGTTGACGATTCGCCGTATAAATATTCAACAGGACAAGAGGTTCGAAATTTTGATAACGGCCACAAAGGTCCAATGTCAATGCGCGATGCATTAGCACAGTCCCGTAACGTGCCTGCTGTGAAAACTGCTAAAGAGGTTGGTATAGGTAAAGCACAAACTTTCGCTGAAGGACTTGGTTTTACATTTGGAGCAGATGGTGCCCAAGAATCAACAGCAATCGGTAGTAATGCCGCTTCTCCTCTTACAGTTGCAGGAGCATATGCATCATTCGGAGACGGTGGTGTATATCATAAACCACACTTTGTAACAAAAGTTGTGTATCCGGATGGTAAAGAAGTGAACTTTACACCAAAAGGAAAACGAGTAATGAAAGATTACACAGCATATATGACTACAGATATGCTTCGTACTGTTGTAGATTCTGGTACTGGTACAAAAGCAAATGTTAGTTCACTAGATGTTGCTGGTAAAACAGGGACAACAAACTATGATTCAAAAGAACTAAGAGCTACTGGTTTCCCTGCTTCTGGAAGTCCTGATAGTTGGTTTGCAGGCTATACACCACAATATACGATGGCTGTATGGACTGGGTATAATAAACGAACTGAAGGCTATGTTGACAAAAATTCATCAGCGATCGCACAACGTATGTTTAAAGCGATGATGAGTGAATTTGGAACTGATACATCTCGTTTTGAAATGCCAAGCAGTGTAGAACGCGTAAATGATGAACTTTATGTGAAAGGTGCTAAAAAAGATAATATTAAAAAGATTGACGTAAGTGCCCCAGGTGGTTTACAGGCTGCATATGATCAATCTTCTAATAGCATCCAACTAAAATGGGCTGGTTCATCTGATACAGATGTATCCTACTCTGTAAGCTACAAAGGCAGTGATGGTTCCAGCGGAAGTCCAGACATAAGTGGTACAAGCGCAACAATTAGCGGCGTACAACCTGGTGCTACCTATACCATTTCTCTCGTTGCGACAAAAGGTAATAGCTCTAGTGCTCCGGTAACAGCGACGGTAGTAGTACCTGGTGATGATGCTAAGAAAAAAGCTGAGGATGATGCTGCTAAGAAAAAGGCTGAAGAAGATGCCGCTAAGAAAGCTGAACAAGATAAGCAAAATCAAAACAACGGAAATACCACACCAGGTGGCGGAAATACCACACCAGGTGGCGGAAATACCACACCGGGTGACGGAAATACCACACCAGGTGGCGGAAATACCACACCGGGTGGTGGAAATACCACACCAGGTGGTGGAAATACCACACCGGGTGACGGAAATACCACACCAGGTGGCGGAAATACCACACCGGGTGACGGAAATCATCCGAATCCACCAGCAGAAGGTGGAAATCCAAATAAACCGACTCAATAATAACGATAACAAGCTACACACTAATAAAAAAGAAGCCATCTTCTCTACCGAGAAGATGGCTTCTTTTGCATAATGAGTACTTTTACATATAACTTTTCCAATTCTTCATATAACTGTGTCAGCTGAATAAAAGAATGATAATGATCTGGCTGTTTCATAATAAATAAAAAACGTTCCATAAAGTTAACTGGTTTTTTTCTAATCTTTCTATTTGTTCATTCATATCCTGTAAACTGACAACAGGTGTTCTATTCATCCAGTGTAAAATAGATAAAAGATGTCCTGCAAATCGTACCATCGGATCTTTTGCTTCTTTTTTGTTTCGATTTCGAAATAATATAGAAATCTCTTCTTTTTGTTCTTTCCATAAGTTTAATACAGTAGAAATACTCATTTCTATCTCATTCCATGGCTTATATCGCTGCTCGATATCAAAGAGAAAGCACGTCTCTTTTAAAAGCTCTCCAAATGATTTTTCTACATTGTATTCAATGACAGTCTCTTCCTCAAAGAAAGGACTACACCGAAAATCATTTGGTATTTCAAGTACTTGCTTCATTTCTTCTCCTTCTCTCTCATGCGTTTCTTACCTTCACGACATAGCTCTAACAGCCTGCATTCTTCGCACTGGGGACGCTGCGCCTTGCAGTGATAACGCCCAAAAAAGATCATACGATGATGTGTTACGCCCCACTCTTCCATCGGTACTTTCTTCATTAATGTCTTTTCTACTTCTAATACAGAATCTTTCCATTTGCAAAAGGCAAGTCGTTTACTAACGCGCTCTACATGCGTATCAACGGCAATGGCCGGAATACCAAATGCAACGGAGACAACAACATTTGCAGTTTTTCGTCCTACACCTGGTAACTTCGTTAACTCGTCTCTATCTTGCGGCACCTCTCCACCATACTCATCAATAAGCATACGGCATAGCTTTTGAATATTTTTCGCCTTATTCCGATACAAACCAATAGAACGAATATCCTGCTGCAATTCTTCTAAAGACACGCTTAAATAATCCTCTGGTGTTTTATATTTTTGAAATAGATTTTTTGTTACTTTATTTACAAGAACATCTGTACACTGCGCAGATAGCGCTACCGCAATAACAAGTTCAAATGCGTTGTCATGATTAAGTTCACAATGCGCTTCTGGGTACATCTCTCCCATTACATCAAGGCAATGTCTAATTTGTGTTTTATTTAGCATTTTTTCCTCCTACCATTATTGCTCTAGCCAATTATAAAACGGCACTTTTCCTGTATACTTCGTTTCTTGTCGTGATACTTGCTGATTTCGTTGCTGATTTTCTCTAAATTTCCGTCCTTGGTTCTGTGCTTGATCAACCGTTTTAATTCCATTCTTCTTCCATTCAAACAATATGCGATCGATATAACGAAAGTTCAATTTTCCACTCATAACAGCTTCGCGAAGAGCAGTTTGGATTAAAAGTGGATCGTGATGATCCTGATCTTGCCACATTGCTAACGTCTCGCACTCAAATGGAGATAATGGCCTTCCAAATTCATGCTCAAACACTGTATATAAATTGATTTGTAATTGTTTTTGTTCTCGCTCTTCCTCTTCAATATTTTCACTCATTAAAAAATGTAATATCTTTTCCCAAAGAGGCTGTAACGAGTAGCTTTCGCAAATCATTGCTGCGGATTTACGTCCTCCTTCTAGCGCTAAAAAGCCTTTTTGAATTAACGCTTGAATAATCTCCATACACTTTGTTTGTGTAATGGTCATCCGCTCTGCAATTTCTCCTGGTGTTGGGAAAGAGTTTCCCGACTCTAAAAATGTATGGACATGCAACAGTACCATGAACTCTACTTCATTTAAACCGAGTTTTTTATAGTGCATCATTAATAATTTTGGAATCACAATGCTGCCTTGTTCAAACCACTCTAACATGATTTTTTCTTCATAATCAAACACCTCACTTTCTAGTATAACATACCTCTTCTCATTTCTTTTTGACATAATTCGTCAAAAAAACCTCCCTATACGAAAGGGAGGTATCATTTGAACTGTCTAAGACAATTGGCAAAGATAGAAATGAAAGAGCTACGCTTAGCCTTTCATTTTGTTTTTCATAAATGTATCAATACGTTCTAACGCTTTCTCTAATTGTTCAAGTGAAGTTGCGTATGATAAACGAACGTTATTTGGTGCTCCGAATCCTGTTCCTGGAATGAGGGCAACTTTCTCTTCTTCTAATAATGCTTTTGCCCATTCATCAACTGATTCATAACCAGCTAATGCTACTGCTTCTTTCACATTCGGGAACAGATAGAACGCTCCTTGCGGTTTAATGCAAGAGAACCCAGGAATTTGAATCAGTTTCTCATAAACGATATTTAAGCGCTCTTCAAATGCGCTGCGCATCATTTCTACAGGTTGTTGATCTCCAGCATAAGCAGCAATCGCTCCGTACTGTGCAATTGAAGTAGGGTTTGATGTACTGTGACTCGCTAAGTTCGTCATCGCTTTAATAAGTTCTTTATTACCTGCTGCATAACCAATGCGCCAGCCTGTCATTGAGTGCGATTTTGACACACCGTTAATAATAAGAGTCTGTTCTTTTAATTCATTAGAAAGCTGAGCAATTGATGTATACTCTGCATCGCCATAAATTAATTTCTCATAAATTTCATCAGAAACAATTAAAATGTTATGCTCTAAGCATACTTGCCCAAGCTGCTGCAACTCTTCTTTGCTATAAATCATCCCTGTTGGGTTGCTAGGTGAGTTAATAATTACGGCTTTCGTTTTCTCTGTAATTACTTGACGCAATTGCTCTGGTGTGATTTTGTAATTATTTTCTTCTAATCCATCTACATATACTGGCTCACCACCTGCAAGTTTTACTTGCTCTGGGTAACTTACCCAATACGGAGTTGGAATAATAACTTCATCACCTTCATCAAGTAATACTTGAAAAAGCGTATATAAAGCATGCTTTGCACCGTTACACACAATAATTTGAGATGGTTCATAAGATATACCTTGGTCACGCTCAAACTTTTTGATAATTTCTTGTTTCAGCGTAGCTAATCCACCTGTTGGTGTATATTTCGTATGACCTTCTAACATTGCTTTATGAGCAGCATCCATAATATGTTCTGGCGTATTAAAGTCAGGCTCTCCTGCTCCTAATGCAATTACATCATGTCCCTCTGCTTTTAATGCTTGTGCCTTTGCTGTAATTTCTAACGTTGTAGATGGTGTTAGAGCAGCTACTCGCTTTGCTAATTTCATCCTGAGTTCCCCCTGCACTTATTTTTCAATGCTATATCGTTTTAAAAACTTACCATCTTCGAATGCAAGATAATAGTAAGTGTAACGATTTTCATCATCAATATATGTAACTTCCCATAATGGAACATTGTTTTCAGCGCCTAATTTCGCTTTCACAAATTGCTTCGGCTTTCGCTCTTTGGCAACAATTTGCAAAGCATCTTTTTCAGAAATACCTTCACTTGCTTTTCGCACCAGAATATCTCCTTTTTTCTCAGGCACCCAAACGATATATTGTTCTCCTTTTTCATTCACACCTTGTACAACTTCATATGGAGCTTGACCGTTATAATAATCGACTTTTGTTACTTTAGTAAGTTTTGCTTTTTCTTTTGCAATCTCAACTGTTTTCGATTCTTTCGGAATTTTTTCTCCATCGTTGTATTATAGATGTGTACCCCATATAAAACAACAGCAACGATTACAATAAAAATTGTCAAAATCCACTTTTTCATTGTATCACTACGTTCTGTAAATCGTAAATATTGCTGTCTCTTTTTCTTTTTCATCTAACGCTAATCCGAACATCAGATCTTTTTCTTTTAATGTTCGATTTAAACTATCAACAATCTTGTATAAATCAGACGTGTATCCAAGACGCGTCGTTGATAGTACTTCAATTTTCTTCTCCATAAAAACTCCTCCGTTACACAAAATTTCTAATTATAGAAGAACGCATTGCGGTTACAATAAGAGTACATTCTTTATAAACCCTGCTTCATCACCCATCTATTATAGCAGGACATGTTCTTCAAAAAAGGTTTGAAGTCGAAAACCATCGTATTTCTATACTTAATGTAAGAAAAAATAAAATTTCCTCCTACCCACAGGTAACGCCTGAAGCAAATTTGCTTTAGGCGTTAATTTTTATCATGCTATTCGCAAGCAGTAAGCCCCCTCAACATTCCAAAAACCAAGAAAAATAGATGAAGAATAACTGCTAATCCATGAGTGAGGGATGGAGAATCCCTTCACTCATAGGGGATTATCCTTATTATTCCATTTTTTCTATTAAATCCTCTAACGGTCCTTCGTACAATGGAATGCTCGGGATAGATTGAACAAATCGTTTCCCATAAAAAGATGAGGTGAGACGACGATCTAACACAAATACTGTTCCTGTATCCGTCGTTGTACGAATAAGGCGTCCAAAACCTTGTTTAAAACGAAGGATTGCTTGTGGCAAAGCAATCTTTGTAAATGCATCTTCTCCTTTTTCTTTTAGCCGTTCCCTTTTCGCTTGCATCATTGGCTGATCTGGTGACGTGAACGGGAGACGAACAATTACAAGACAGCTTAACGCCTCTCCTGGTATGTCAATTCCTTCCCAAAAACTGCTTGTTCCTAATAAAATGGATTTTTCAAACTCCTGAAACTTTCGAATCATTCGGGTGCGGCTACGATTATGAACACTCTGTGTCAATAAAAGAAATTCTTCCAGTACCTCTTCTTTTTTCAATACTTCATATGTCTGCTTTAACAT
Source organism: Bacillus sp. EA-CB0995 (assembly GCF_055814245.1). Taxonomy (NCBI): domain Bacteria; kingdom Bacillati; phylum Bacillota; class Bacilli; order Caryophanales; family Bacillaceae; genus Bacillus; species Bacillus sp. EA-CB0995. The sequence goes on from NZ_CP169269.1 coordinate 3,285,334, forward strand.
TTCGTATGATGTAAATAAAACAAGCATTCGACCATTTGTAGCTTTAGCAATTTTCATAATATGTTCAGACACTGCTCTTACATACTCTTCTTCACTTACATGTTTAATATGTGGAACATCTGTTGAAACCATTAATTTTACTTGCTCTTCATAATGAAATGGTGATGGAATTGTTAATGTATTCGGTGTAAAATCCGCTAATCCAAGCTCTTCTTCTATATAATCAAACGTATCATTTACGGTTAAAGTGGCTGAAGTAAAAATAACGCTCCGTTTACGTGTTAAAAATTGATCTGCAAATAAATCGCTTATATCAACTGGCTGTGCATATAGGATAGTCGAATGAATTGTTCCTTTCGTTTCTGTTTCCATCCATGTCACATGATTCGTATTTTCTAAAATAAGTTTCCGTAAAGAATGGGTCATCTTAGAAAGTACCTCTATAAGATGTACAAACTCCCCCGTAATCATATTCATTTCCCATTCATTTTGCCTTTGCAACATCTCACCTTGTTTTTCTAATAACGTCAACAATATGCCTAGCTGATGCACAAAACGGTCCGTTAATTCGACAATACTGCGCCAAAGCTTTCCTCTTTCTTTATTTACATCATAACGGTACATAAGCGGCATATTTCCAGGTGCATGTTCTTGCCTTGTTTTTTGGAATATAAATGTACGTAGCATTTGGAACAGCTCGTCTGCGTCAAACTTAATTTCTTTCAACGTACGACTAATCATTTGAAACGTAGAACGAACAGCAATTTGCGACTGCTTCATCATATCGTACACTTTAGCTAACACATCAGATGTTTCTAACGTGCCAAAACGCGATAAAATAAGTTGAAAATACATACAAGAAAATTGCTCTCCTAACGCTCTACTTGCCGTTTCTTCCAGATGATGAGCTTCATCAAAAATAATATGTTCACATGATGCAAGTAATGATTCTTCACTTACGAAATCTTGGAACAATAAAGTATGATTTGTGATTACAACATCAGCAAATAATGATTTATTTTTTGCACGCTGATAAAAACAACGGCTAAACCACGCACTTTTCATGCTATTTGGACTATGAGCATCACTACAAATACGCTCCCATAATAACTTTCCTCCAGCCGGAATGTTTAACTCATCTCGATCTCCTGATTCTGTATCGAGAAGCCATACTAAAATTTTCGCTTTCGTTAATGCATCATCGTAATGATTGTCTACTTCGCCCAATGCATGCTCAAATTTATGTAAACACAAATAATGTTTCCTTCCTTTTAACATCGCTACTTCAAACGGGAACGGAAGTATTTTTTTCAACAATGGAATTTCTTTTGCTAAAATTTGTTGTTGCAACTGCACAGTTTGTGTACTAATGACTACCGGCTGTTCTTTTTCTTTCGCATAAAAAATACTAGGCAGCAAATACGCTAGTGTTTTCCCTGTACCTGTTCCCGCTTCAATTAACGAAAATCGAGAGTCTCTAAGCGCTTCGTAAACTTCATTTATCATCAGCTGCTGCCCGTCTCTTTTTTCAAAAAACGGCATTACTTCAGCTAAACGCTGCATCGCTTCCGTTAAAAAAGAAGAAAAATCAGTAATTTTCTCCTCGCCAATTTGCAATGCATAATTGCGTTTGCAAAGAGCAATATTTCGGTGTATATCATATTTTTCCGCATCGTCTGTTCCATGTATCATCTTATTCAAAATACATGCAGACATAATGTCTCCAATGTTACTTTGGAACATATCGCTTAATTCATATAACGATTGCAATGTAACGAGTGGTAAACTTTCCATTTTAGAAAGCAATTGTAAAAATATCTCTGCTGTCACCATTGCATCACTATCAGCACGATGAGGCTGATCATGGTCAAAGCCATATCTTTTTGCTAAATCACGTAATTTATAACTATCAGCTGTCGGCAATAAAATATGTGCCAGTTCAACTGTATCAATTTTTTGGCATGTTACTTCTAGGAATCCCGCTTGCCGTAATTCTTCTTGTAAAAAATTCCAATCAAAATGAACATTATGTGCAACAAAGTACGCACCTTGTAATAGTTCAATAATCATCGGCGCTATATCTCGGAATAACGGAGCTTTCTTCACAAGTGTTTCATCAATTCCCGTTAATTCTGTAATAAATGGCGGAATGTCCCGTTCAGGGTTTACAAAAGAAGAGAAAATTTCAAGGATTTCTCCATCTTCTACCACAACTGCTGCAATTTGAGTAATTTTATCTTTCCCATCTTTCCAGGCATTCCCTGTCGTTTCTAAATCGACTACGACATAACGCTTACTCATCTATGACACCTCAATTTCTTACCTTTCAAACAACAAAATTTCTATAGTGTTACTATACCACGTTTTTACTCATCTTAATGGAAAGATACGAAAAATGAAATGATTTTACTTTCGCATAAGAAAAGCTATCCCTTTCACAGAGATAGCTTTTCTTATATATTATAAAATTGTGCCTGCTTTTTCCGCTCCAAGCATTTCCACAATTTGATTATTGTCATCTAAAACAGCAATTTTCGGAACATGTGTTAGTACTTTTTCTTCTGAAACTAGTCCGTAGCAAATGATAATAACTTTATCGCCTGGCTGAACGAGTCGAGCAGCTGCACCGTTTAAACAGATTACCCCTGTGCCGCGTTCTCCTTTTATAACATATGTTTCTAAACGAGCACCGTTATTATTGTTTACAATTTGCACTTTCTCATTTTCAACAATACCAACTGCATCCATTAAATCCTCATCAATTGTAATACTTCCTACATAATTTAAATTTGCTTCCGTTACTGTAGCTCGGTGTAACTTCGCTCTCATCATTGTGCGAAACATAGTTGCTCCTCCTTATTCAACCGTAAGTGTAATATTATCAATTAATCGTGCATTTTCAAACTTTACAGCTATTGCAATAATCATACGCCCGCTTATTTTCTCAACCTCAGTTAAATTCGGATACGCATATAGATCAGCATAATCGACAACACCATGTGTGTTCGTTTCAATATATTCTTTAATGAAGCTCGTAATATTTTTTGGATTACGCTCTCCTTTAACAATTCGTTCTTTCGCCATACATAAGCTTTTATATAAATGTGGCGCTTCTTGGCGTTCTCTCTCTGATAAATAAATGTTGCGAGAACTACGTGCTAAGCCATCTTCTTCGCGTACAATCTCAACTGGCACAATTGTAACAGGAATATTATAATCATCCACAAATCCTTCAATAACTGCTACTTGCTGTGCATCTTTCATACCAAAATACGCACGATTTGGCATTGTAATATTGAAAAGCTTCATCAATACTGTTACAACTCCAGCAAAATGACCTGGTCGCTGCTTTCCGCACAAAACATCCGTACGCTTCACAACTTCAACATTCGTCGTCCGATCTGTTGGATACATTTCTTCGACACTTGGATAAAATAAATAATCCACTTCTACTTCACGCGCTAAGCGCTCATCACGCTCAATATCACGCGGATAGCGATCTAAATCTTCATTCGGTCCAAACTGCAATGGATTTACAAATATACTTAACATAACAATATCATTTTCTTTTTTCGCTTGTCTCAGTAACGTTAAATGTCCTTCATGCAAATAGCCCATCGTTGGAACGAACCCAACTTTTTGCCCACTTGCACGAAGCTCCCCCGCGATTTGCTGCATCTCTTGCACTGTCGTAATAATATGCATTACTGTTTCCCTCCGTATAACGCTAAGCATTCTTCTTCTTTCATCGTAAACGAATGTTCTTTCTCTGGAAATTGTCTTACCTTTACTTCATGAACATATTGTCCAATACTTCTTACTATTTCTTCTTGCACAGATGTATACTGCTTCACAAATTTCGGAACACGTTGTACACCATACGTAATAAGATCGTGATAGACAAGAACTTGACCATCCGTTCCATTACCAGCGCCAATACCGATGGTTGGAATGGATAATTGTTTTGTTACAAGTTCCGCTAATTGCATCGGTACACACTCTAATACAAGCGCAATTGCTCCCGCTTCTTCGCATTTTTTAGCGTCTTCTAACAACTTCTTCGCGCTTTCTGCATCTTTTCCTTGCACTTTATAGCCACCTAGCACACCGACAGATTGCGGTGTTAATCCAAGATGGGCTACAACCGGAATGCCTGCATTCGTAAGGAAACGAATGATTGATACAACTTCATCTGCTCCTTCGACTTTTACTGCATGTGCACCGCTTTCTTGTACAATACGGCGTGCGTTATGCATTGTTTCTTGCAGTGAAACGTGATAAGACATAAATGGCATATCTGTTACAACAAATGTATTTTTCGCGCCGCGGCGCACTGCTTTCGTATGATGAATCATATCATCAACTGTTACTGGAATTGTTGAGTCATAGCCAAGCACAACCATGCCAAGCGAGTCACCAACTAAAATCATGTCAACTTCTGCTTCTTCAGCAAACTTTGCTGATGGATAGTCATATGCAGTTACCATCGCAATCGGCTCACTTTGTTCTTTCATCTTCAAAAAATCCGTTACAGTTTTCAAAAACTTCTCCTCCTTTACCTGGAGAGAGGAGATGGCCGGATGAAAAAACATATAAAAAACCCTTCTAACCACAAAAGGCAGAAGGGTAGTATCATTCGGCAAAATTCATCCCTCTGTCCCAGTCCTATTTTGGATCAAGGCAGAATCCACATTTTTATTTTGATTTTCCTAAACAGCGGTGCAGTTCACATTGATACTGCCCATATTCGACCTTATTATAACAAATAGCAAAACATAATTGCTATACTTTTCTAAAAAAGAAAATCATTTTTCACATACAATAGCCCTTCGCTTCTTTTTAAGCAAAGGGCTATATATTGATGCTAATCTAATGAGCAATGATACTTCGTTTTTCATAAGCAGCAAAGAAAAGAAGTGCAAACTAGCTGCTAAACGTTTTACTTTACTTCAATATCAGCGGAATGAATATGATGTACGATTCCTTCATGATCTTCAAGTATAAGGACACCATCAGCCGTAATTCCTTTTGCAATTCCCGTAATTGTATTTGTCATCGTACGCGCTGTAATTTCTTTTCCAATACTCACAGCGTAACTTTCCCACAGAAGCTTAATAACTGAAAAACCACGATCTAAATACTCTTTATATAGCTTTTCCATCTGTAAGAAGATTTGCTGCATAAGTTCAGCTCGTACAATAGTTTTTTCGGCTTCGAGTGCTAAGGAAGTAGCAATATGCTGGATATCTTCCGCAAAATGCTCTTGTTTTTGATTGACATTAATACCAATTCCAATAATAACAGCATTAATTTTATCAGGATCTGCTTGCATTTCTGTTAAAATGCCAACTACTTTCTTCCCATTAATTAAAATATCATTCGGCCATTTAATGCCAACGGAAAGACTTGTGCATTTTTCAATTGCCTGCGCTACGCTAACAGCAGCTAACAATGTTAATTGCGGTGCTTGATGAATCGGAACTGTTGGGCGTAAAATAATGCTCATCCAAATCCCTGTCCCTTTTGGTGAGTACCACTTTCTGCTTAATCGGCCACGACCTGCTGTTTGCTCCTCTGCAACAACAACGGTTCCTTCAGCCGCTCCTTCATAAGCAAGACGAGCTGCAATTTGCTGTGTAGATGTTACCGACTCTTCAAAGTATACCGTTCTGCCTAAAAACTCTGTTTGTAAACCAAGCTGAATTTCATTTGCCGTTACTTTGTCCGGTTTACTTGCAATGCGATAACCTAAGCGTCGTACAGCTTCTAGCTCATATCCTTCTTCCCTAAGGAATTCCATATGTTTCCATACAGCTGTTCTTGAGCATCCAAGCTTCTCGCTAATCGTTTGTCCTGATAGAAATTCACCATTAGCTTCAGAAAAGATTTGCAATAACTGTTTTCTTATAGCAGATTGCATCTATGCAGCCACTCCTTTATACACTCTTTCTCATTTTTTAATCTTCCGTATACGACTTCTTCTTCAATTTTTTGCAATGCCTTAGCAACCCACGGTCCTGCCTGTTCCTTTGACCATGATAATAAATCGTTGCCACTGACTTGCAATTGCTGACGATTATGAATTGGTAAATCTTCATATACCTTTTCTATACTCTCAACATTCAAATTTGAATATGTATTCATGACGGCTTCGTATACACGCTCTGCCATAAGAGCAATATCTTTCCCTGCTTTATATAATAAAAATACATTCCACCCTTGTTTTTCTCGTGCTCTCACATATAATAAAACGGATACAATATCTTTTATTTTTTTATTCGAGAATTTCCATTGTCGTAAAAAAACAGATGGATGTTCTTCTCTAATGCAATATAAAAAGAACGCCCACGCCTCAGTGTCATTTTTGAAAAAGCTCCAATCATACTCTGCCGATTTTGAAATAAAATCTCCGCACATTTGTAAATAAGGTAAATGCTCATATAATTTCGTTTCTACCAACAGCTGAAGTGCTTTTGCGCAATATGTACCGACAAGTAATTTTTCAAATTCGACTGTAATTCTCTCAATTGCTATATGTTCAAGTAAATGTCCATACTTTATAATGGCTTGTTTTGTTCCTGCTTCTAATGTAAATCCAAGTGTACTAACAAAGCGAATACCGCGCATCATACGAAGAGCATCTTCTTGAAAACGATCTGCTGCATTTCCTACAGTTGCAATTTCCTTTTTAGCAATGGCTTGTTGTCCGCCAAATAAATCAACTATTTCTCCGGTCTCCGTCATAGCAATTGCATTCATTGTAAAATCACGACGCTGCAAATCTTCGTCTAACGAACGAACAAATTGAACACTGCTCGGGCGACGAAAATCTTCGTAGTCTCCCTCTGTTCGAAATGTCGTTACTTCATATGGAACATCTTCTTGTACAACAATGACCGTACCGTGTTCAATTCCAACAGGCACGTGGCGCGGGAATAGACGCATTACATCTTTGGGCAAAGCTGATGTTGCAATATCGATATCACCAATTGGTCTTCCAATTATATAATCGCGCACGCTCCCACCTACAAAATACGCTTCAAAGCCATTTTGCGTTAACGTATTAATAATTGGAACCGCTCGTTTAAATCGTTTCATGTTTGTCATCCCTTAATATGTCATAATAAATTGCCTCATATTGTGAAACAACCTTTTCTGAGCCAAATTGTTCATACGCCACTTGCATGGAACGTTTGGCCATTTTAGCATGTAATGTATCATCTTGAAGAAGCTGTATTGCTTGCTGCGCAGCGCCCTCTACATCTCCTAATTCACATATATATCCCGTTTCTCCATGTTGAATGACTTCAGGAATACCACCAACACGCGTACCGATACAAGGGACACCGCACGCCATTGCTTCAAGCAATACAAGTCCAAAGCTTTCTTTCTCTGATAGCAGCAGCATTACATCACTCATCGCCAGAAGCTCAGCTACATTATCTTGTTTTCCTAAAAATAGGACACGATCTTCAATTCCTAAATTTTTCACGAGCTGCACAATCGTACAAAATTCAGGACCATCACCAACAAGCAATAGTTTTACTTTTGCTTGTTTTACAATGAGAGCGAATGATTGTACCACATCCTGAACACGCTTTACTTTTCGAAAATTCGAAATATGAATTAATACTTTTTCTTCTTTTTGTATGCCATATTCTTTTCTTAACTGGGACATATCTCTTTGAAAGTACACGCGTTCATCAATAAAATTATAAACCGTTTTAATTTCTTTTTGCGTGTTTACTAATTCATATGTTTCTTCAATAAGTGAATGGGATACAGCCGTCACAACATCTGATTGTTCAATTCCAAACCGAATTAGATTATTTAAGGAAGGATCCGACCCTAATACAGTAATGTCTGTTCCATGTAATGTTGTTACAATTTTAATGTTTTCTCCAATCATTTGCTTTGCCAAATATGCGCAAATCGCATGTGGAATTGCATAATGTACATGCAATACATCTAACTTTTCTCTATGCGCTACTTCTGCCATTTTACTTGCTAATGCCAAGTCATACGGCGGGTATTGAAAAACAGAGTATTGATTAACTGTTACTTCATGAAAATAAATATTTGGATATACTTTATTTAAACGAAATGGCAATCCTGATGTAATAAAATGAATTTCATGTCCGCGCTCTGCTAACAACTTTCCTAATTCCGTTCCAACCACTCCAGAACCACCAACAGAAGGATAACAAGTAATCCCTATTTTTAATTTCATTTTACTCCTCCTATTAAATCTTCATCTAATAGAAGTGGCCTTTTGCTCATAAATCCTTCTGCATATGTCACGCCAACTTCTTTTCCAAACATTTTTTCACGCGCTACAACCGTTTCTACATACCCTTCTGTCAACGAGGTTTTTACACCGTTTGTTCCTTTTGTAAATTGACTTTCATATGCTTCTAGCGCAGCAATCTTATCAGAAATATATGAGCTAATATCAATACAAAAATCCGGTTTATGAAAGCCATTAATCATGTAAAAATAGAGTGATTGAACGCGATGCGGCGGAAAATCCGGCATATATTTACGAATTCCCGCTGAAAAGATCGCTTCTTCTACAAGTTTTGCACAGTTTGCATGATCTGGATGACGATCTTCATAAAATGGTACGAAGACAAGCTTCGGTTTATATGTACGGATAATTTTCACAATCTCTTGAATATACTCTTCTTTCATATACAGACCGCGGTCTGGCATCGCTAGATTCATACGCTTCTGTACACCAAGTTTGCTAGCTGCTTCTAACGCTTCCTGTTTTCTCAGTTCTACCGTTCCATTAGAAGAAAGATCCGCCTCTGTTAAATCACAAATTCCAACTTCATACCCTTGTTTTGTATATTTCACGATCGTACCCGCCATGCCGATTTCAACGTCATCGGCATGGGCACCAAAAGCTAATATATGTAATCCGTTCATGTCGTTCCCCTCATTTTCGTAGCTTTCGATAATCTAAATCGCCCCGCTCTACTGCATGCATTAAAAGCTCTGCACTTGCCATATTGGTTGCAAGTGGAATTGAGTATACATCACATAAGCGAAGAAGCGCATTCACATCCGGTTCATGTGGCTGCGATGTCAATGGATCACGGAAGAAGATCACCATATCCAAGTCATTTTTTGCAATCATTGCACCAATTTCTTGATCGCCCCCAAGCGGACCAGATTGATATCTTGTCACAGACATACCTGTCGCCTCCATAATTCGAAGACCTGTTGTACCTGTTGCAAATAACATATGTTTTTCTAAAATAGGTTGGTATGCATACGCAAACGAGACCATATCATTTTTCTTTTTATCATGGGCAATTAAGGCAATCTTCATCTTCATTTTCCCCTTTAGTCAATAATATTTTCTAAACCATATACGAGATGGTCTAATTGCATTACTGTTTCAATAGAAAGTTTTACTCCTGACATAAATGATGCACGGTTAAAGGAGTCGTGACGAATCGTTAACATTTGTCCATCCCCGCCAAATAGTACTTCCTGGTGTGCAATCAATCCTGGTAACCGTACGCTATGAATATGAATACCATCAACATTTGCCCCGCGTGCACCTTCTAGTTGCTCTGTTTCATTTGGATGCCCTTGTTGTTTCGGTTCACGATTTTGGCGAATTAAATCTACTGTTTTCACAGCTGTACCAGACGGAGCATCTAATTTTTGATCATGATGCAATTCAATGATTTCAACATCTTGGAAATATTTCGCTGCCATTTGAGAGAACTTCATCATTAAAACAGCTCCAACTGCAAAGTTTGGCGCAATAATTGTACCAACTTGTTTCTCTTTTGTTGTTTCTATCAATTTTTGCAGCTCTTCTTCTGTAAAACCTGTTGTTCCGATAACAGAACGGATACCTCGCTCTACCGCAAGTGTTACGTGTTTCTTTCCGATTTCTGGTGTTGTTAAATCAAGCAAAACATCTGCTTCCACTTCATCTAAACAAGTATGTAAATCCGCATAAATCGGAGCATCTATATTAGGTAATCCAGCAATGTCAGAAATTTTCTTGCCACCGTGTTTGTAATCAATAGCAGCAACTAAATTGAAATGTGGTGTTCTCTCCATAAGAAGTACTGCTTCTTGCCCCATACGTCCTCGTGGCCCTGCAATAATTACTTTAATCTCATTCATTCCATCTTCTCTCCCTCTTCAATACGTGTCCAGCGATCTTTATCACGTGTATTAAATTTTTCCATAACTATATTATGAGCTGTTTCTAAATCAATGTTTAAGCTATTTGCCATACAGATTATAACAAATAACACATCGCCAAGCTCTTCTTCAATTGTGCGTTCTTTTTCTGTGCTTTTCTTTGGCTTTTCACCATAATAATGATTAACTTCCCTCGCAAGCTCTCCCATCTCTTCTGTTAAACGAGCTAGCATAGCAAGTGGACTAAAATATCCTTCTTTAAATTGACTAATATATGCATCTACTTCCTTTTGCATATCTTTCATTGTTTTTTGTTCCATGTTATTCACCTCTAATCCTTCATTTATCATGTTAGCCAATTCATAACGATTTGACAAATATTATCGCATGTTATCACTTATTTGCTACGTTTTTGAGGATACACTATGAAAACTCCCGTTCCCCTTTGGATCTTGAAGCAGGAGTTTCCTATGTGTCACCTTTAATAGATGGTTAACATGAGTGGAGTTTTCTTGCCAACTTTTCAATAAATTACGTATACTATCCATAAGAACAAGATAAGGTGATGACTACATACTAGGGGGATTTGCATGAAATTAAACTTAAAAATTCAAAACATTCTTTTCATTCTAATTGGTTCTGCTATTTTCTCATTTGGCATCGTTAATATTAATATTGAAAATCATTTAGCAGAAGGTGGTTTTACCGGAATTACACTACTTCTTTATTTCCTATTTTCACTAGACCCGTCTTATACAAACTTAATCTTAAATATACCTATCTTTATTATAGGTTGGAAAATGCTCGGTCGTACGACATTTTTATATACATTAATAGGGACATTTAGTGTTTCGTTATTTCTCTGGATTTTTCAGCGTTATGATATATTTAATTTACATTTAAACTTACAAAATGATATGATGTTAGCCGCTTTGTTTGCTGGCCTATTTATTGGTGTTGGGTTAGGAATTATTTTCAAGTATGGCGGCACAACAGGTGGAGTCGATATTATTGCACGGCTAGCTCATAAATATATCGGCTGGAGCATGGGGAAAACTATGTTTATGTTTGATGCCGTTGTCATTATCTTATCAATCCTTACATATTTATCATACCAACAAGGAATGTATACATTAGTTGCCGTTTTTATCGGAGCAAAGGTTATTGATTTTATGCAAGAAGGTGCATACGCTGCCAAAGGAGCAACAATTATATCTGAGAAAAATGATGAAATTGCCGCACAAATTTTATCAGAAATGGATCGCGGGGCAACTTTCTTAAAAGGAATTGGTACATACACAAAAATGGAACGAAATGTTTTATATTGCGTTGTTGCTAAAAATGAAATTGTAAAACTTAAAAGTATTATTACATCTGTTGATCCACACGCTTTCGTTGCTGTAAGTGATGTGCATGATGTTGTTGGCGAAGGGTTTACGCTTGATGAAAATAAGAATCCGTTACACAATTAACTATACATGTTCTTAAAAACAACTTAAAAACCCCTTTCTTTTTAGGGGAGGACGAGAGTCTCTGGCCGTGCATAGAAGCGGTCAGGGCTTTTTTCTGCCACATACGAGGTTTTAAAACAAAGAGAGAAAGCGAGTGCAGGTCCTGTTGTATTCTGCATAGCAGCGACTTAGATGTCGAAACATTAAACTAAATATACTCCCTCAACTTTTCTAAATCCTCATGAATCAAATCCAATAAACTGCGATTATAAAAAATTGAAGCAGGATGAAATGTCGGAAAAATTGTATAGACTTGCTCTGTCCAAGTATACGTTGCGTCATTAAAATCTGCTAGTCGCCGAACAGGTTGCGTAAACACTTGACCGTGTATCTCTGACACTTTTTTGTCTGAACCAACTAAACGTTTGAGCGCAATATTTCCTAGTGTAACAATAATAGGTGCATGAATATGCTCAATTTCATAATCCAAAATTGGAGCGTGGGCAAGTATTTCCTGTTGATTCGGCGTACGATTATATTTACGTTTCACTATTTCTCCGCTTCGCTCTCGTTTCTCCCCCATTTATATGGACGGCTACGTACTGCACTAGTAATGTATACTTCTTCTCTTGTCACACCAACCCTCTTTAGAAAATCCATGAGCTGATTACCAGCTCTTCCGCTAAAAGGTATCCCATTATGAATTTCTGTTTCGCCCGGTGCTTCTCCTACAAGCATCATCTTGGGATTTTGTGGTCCTTGTCCATATACAAAACCTTCAACAGGATAGGGGGCCATTCTCTCTTTCGCTTGCTTCACCAATAACTCTGGAAATTCCATGTTTATCACCTCTGCTTGTTACACTTTTATCCGATTATTCTTGGAATAAACAGCTAACTCTTCATTTATTCTTACACAAACTTCTCAAATTACATACGGTTATTAATAAAAGACATAACAGGAAATTCGATAATTATGACAACAAAAAAGACTATCAAAACTGATAGTCTTTAATCATCGTTACGCTGCATACCTGTATAAATTAATAAAAGACGAAGCAGTTCAAACACTGCAACTGCCGCTGCTGCGACATACGTAAGAGCTGCTGCATTTAATACTTTACGAGCTTGGCCATATTCGTCCGTTGATACAATGCTAAGCGCTTCAATTTGCTTCATTGCACGTTTTGATGCATCAAATTCAACTGGCAATGTAATAAGTTGGAATAACACACCCGCTGCCATTAGGATAATTCCTAATAATAGTAAATTTGACATACGTGCAAACATACCGATCATAATGAAAATCCACGACATATTTGAACCAAAATTTGCAACAGGAACAAGCGAATGACGGAAACGCATAAAGCTATAATCTTTTGCATCTTGAATCGCATGCCCAACTTCGTGTGCAGCTACCGCTGTCCCAGCAACAGAATGTCCATAATAATTGTCTGTTGATAAACGAACTGTTTTCGATCTTGGATCGTAGTGGTCAGATAAATGCCCTGGCGTTTCTTCTACCGCTACATTGTACAAACCATTCTCATCTAAAATTCTACGAGCCACTTCCGCACCTGTCATACCAGAAGTTGAATACACTTGTGAGTATTTACTATATGCGTTGCGTACTCGAGACTGTGCATACAACGGTATGATCATGATGATAGCAAAGTAAATTAAGTAAAAACCCATCATGAACCTCCAATAAAGTTATGTCATATAGTAATACCCATTCTATTTTCTTCCCGTAACATTGTCAACAAAGAAACCTTACAACAGAGGTTCAATATTTCACTTTGTTTGAAAAACAATCTTATCTATTCTTCGAATGCATTGCACTTTTTTGTTTTTCTTTTTCCCCTTTATATTTTCTCCAACCAACATACGTTAATGTAAAAATGATAATACCTCCTGTTACAGTCATAAACCATATAAGCGAAGAATCTACCTCGTCCTTTTTCGCCATGCGAAAAATTTTATTTAAATCATCTTTTATAATTCCCACTTGTGTTTGACCACTCTTATTTTGGATCATCATATAACGAAATTCATCTAAATATGACAAATGAGAATTCACACGTTGCAATTGTTTTTCCGGCAAGGCAATCATTAGACTTGGATAAATAATATCAAATTCATGCAAAAATACATTTAACGATTGTTGAAAACGATCATGTTCTCCTTTTGCATTGCGTTTTCGATTTGTCCAAATGCACTCATTACATTTTCTTCCCGCTCCATCCAAAGCGGCTGATATTTCGATACTTCTGCATCTAACACGAGACGAAGTGCTAGCACATTATCTATCTTTATTTGTTTACTTATTTCTTGTCCTTCTAAAGATTTCAATGCTTTCTCATAAGCAAGCGAAATAACACGAATATGCTCAGGTTCTATTTTCTTTGTTTGATTGACCGTTAAAAACTGCTGTGAAAAATGTGTCAATATTTGCGTGGCTTTGTCGTATTCCTCTTGTTTTACAAACTGCAACGAGTCATCTAATAATCCATTTAGCTCATTCCAATTAGCTGCATATATACGAACAGGAAACAATATAAACATAAACGCTATGATTCCAGCTAATACTCTTTTCATTCTTGTCCCCCCTATAGCTTCTAATACAAAATATGTAGAATGGGACAAGAATAGAACAGAGAGATTCATTTACTACAGTGAAAACTGAAGACGACGCTCCCGCATGCAAAGGTAGTATGTAATTCCTAAAGCTATTATACTGAGCCAAAATGTGAAATAACCAATTGGTTGATAGTACTTATCTAACACACCATACTGCGGCATTTGTCTAAATACATAATCAATGATGTCATTATGCAGCGTCCAAATAGCTGCAACCACAAAATGCCAACGCTTTATGCGGTAAAACGGAGCATACAGTAAACCTTGGATAGCCATTGCACCATGAGACACAATCAGCATATATCCTGACCACCCAATATCTCCTTGTACAATAAGCAACAATATGTTCATTCCAACAGCCCATACACCGTATTTAAATAAAGTTACAATTGCCAGAGCCTCCATCAATCCCCAGTTTTTCCTTTGAAGAAAAGCGATTAATACAAATACAAAAACAAACTAGCTGTTGGACTATCTGGAACAAATGGCAAAAATATAAGAGGCGTTTCAATTAACTGATATTGATACCATATGTATCCATATATCGTTCCAAAAATGTTTACAATGAGTAAAAGCCATAAAAAGGTGCGTTCTCTCAATATCGAATATAAAAATGTCACGTTTTGATCCCTCAACTTTCTTAACATACAGTTATATTATAGCAAATTTCTCTATATACAGTGCAATTTCTATAGGTGGATATCTTACAGCCTGTGAATAGCAGGATACATCAGTGGCATCCCTCACTGATGGTTAGTTTAACCAATCGGGCTTTTACGGACAGTTATCCCCCTCCTATCTTCCTCGCTTCTCTCTCAATCTTGAGGTGGGGGTCTTACTTCACGTTAATGCGGGATAAACTAGAAAAACTGACTGCAAAATTGCAGTCAGCATCCGTTTACTTTTTATTATATTTCTCGATAAATTCTGTTACTTTCTTCAACTCTTCATCTGTGCCTTTAAAGACACCTTTTGGCATTGCACCTTTTCCCTCTTTTGCGATTTTCGCAATTTCATCCGGCTTTAATGTCAAGTTTTGCAGTGCAGGTGCAGCTGCTCCCCCTTGTAAGTTATCACCGTGACATGTTAAACATGTATTTTTTTGCATAATTTTATAACCGTCATCATTTTTATCAACTTGTACCGTTTTTACAATCGCACCTTGTCTTTTCGCAGCTGCCCAGTCATGTGTTGCAACAGATTGCCACGTTAAGAAAACGATGGATGCTAATGCTAAAAGCATAAAACCTGTTGCGGCCGGGCGTTTAAATGGACCGCGTTCCGGTCCTCGATCAAGAAACGGAGCAAGTAATAACGCGCCAAATGCGATACCTGGCATAATAAATGCTCCAATGACAGTATATGGACCAGATGCATAAGAATACTTTAACAATTGATACAGAAATAAGAAGTACCAGTCTGGAAGTGGGATATACCCTGTATCTGTAGGATCTGCAATTCTTTCAAGTGGTGATGGATGTGCCACTGTCAAACAAAGATAGCCAATTAAAAAGACTGCACCAACCATCCACTCTTTTAATAAAAAGTTTGGCCAAAATGCTTCTGTTTTCCCTGGATATTCGGAGTAATCTTTCGGAATATTCGGTTTTCTAACAGCAGGTACTCGCGAATCTCCGACAAACTTCATCCCTTTGCCACGATGCATAATCTCCCTCCTTTAATTATGTTCTTCCCTTATAATCTAGTAACATCTTATAGCGGACCGGAAATACCTTGTTTGCGAATCATGATGAAGTGAACTGCCATTAATCCGAGAAGTGCGGCTGGCAAGAAGAATACGTGAATAGCAAAGAAGCGAGTTAGTGTTTGGGCACCGACAATTTCGGAGTGGCCGGCAAGCAACGTTTTTAAATAAGATCCAATAAGCGGTGTTTGCTCCGCGATTTGAAGCCCTACTTTTGTTGCAAATAATGCTTTCATATCCCATGGTAATAAATATCCTGTAAAACCTAATCCTAGCATAACAAAGAAAATAAGTACTCCAACAATCCAGTTTAATTCACGAGGCTTTTTATAAGCACCTTGGAAGAAAACTCGAAGTGTATGTAAAAACATCATAACGATAACAAGACTTGCACCCCAGTGATGCATACCGCGAACAATTTGTCCATATGCCACTTCATTTTGTAAGTAATAGACAGATTCCCACGCATTTTTAATATCTGGTACATAGTACATTGTTAAAAACATACCTGACAAAATTTGAATAACTGTAACAAAAAACGTAAGTCCTCCAAAACAGTACACGAAAGCTGAAAAGTGATGCGCTGGATTTACATGTTCCGGTACTTCATGATCGGCAATATCGCGCCATAAAGGGGTAATATCTAACCGTTCATCTACCCAATCGTAAATTTTATTTAACATCTATTTCGCACCCCCTCTTGGCTTCGCTTTACCTAAATAAAGCGTTCCATCTTTCACCTGTGATTGAAACACATCAAGCGGAGCAAGAGGCGGTGTTCCTTTTACATTTATACCATCTTTTGTATAACGTCCTCCATGGCACGGACAATAGAATTGATTTGGATGTGACTTGTCCGAATTCCAGTTCACCGTACACCCTAAATGTTTACAAATTGGAGAGAATGCTACAATTTCTCCGCTTTCATCTTTGTGAACCCACGCTGACTTTGGTTCTTCTGATTTATACCAGCCGTCAACTTGTTTTACTTTAAAGTCGAAACGCTTCGGTTCAGTCGTAATATCCTTTACCTGTGCGACTGCAACCATCTCTCCCCCTGCTTCTTTCCTTAAAACTGGATCAAGCGCAAAACGCGTCATTGGCATTAGAATACCAGCTGCCATAAATCCCCCTACACCTGTAAGAGTGTAGTTTAAAAACTGTCTTCTTGACACCTTGTGTTCTTTCTCACTCACGAAAATTTCCCCCTCTATCAGAAATTGTCCCCCGTGAAAAACTAATATAAAAGATAAAAAACTAGGACACTATCATGATATAATACCCTACTACATTGGTCAATATCATACTAATCACAATTTTCAAAACTATCAATTTATTATTTATTTTCCCACTTTTCAGTTAATTTTTCCATAATATTTTTTATTTGCGCTTGAATTATTTCTCTTTTCGCTTGATCACTAAGCTGTTCTAGCGGTAGTGCTGGTAAACAAAATAGTTTTTCTGTCAATTCATGTTCAATTTCTTTCCAAGAAAAATCACTTGTGATCAACGCAATATGCTGCAAACCTTGTTCTTTCAAATAGTTCGTCCATTCTTGTAGACGATGCTTCTCACTTACATATGCCCCTTCTACATATGTAAATGCGGGTAATAAAAATACTCTACCTTTATACTCCCTCTCTAACTCTCTTGTTAAAGCAGAAATAAATTCTCCTTCTACAGCAGCCTCCTTCATCCCCTTTTCAAGCGAAATTGAAAGAAGTGGTATAATTCCTGTATCAATATATTCTCTAGCTTGTTCGTATTGCAATACATCTGCTACAGCCCATTTCACACTTAATAGCCCCCTTTTCCCCTTATTCCCACTCTAATGGACAGTATGACCTCCCCCTATACTACTTACCCATAAGAGTTTAATTAATTTAAATTATTTCTGAAAGAAGTCTCCATCTTCAAGCGCGTCAAGGGCAATAGCCCAGCGGTAAGATGAGGATGAAATTCGGTTAGGCACAGCCTAAAGTAATTCTTGGCAAATACACGCATGTTTTGCCCATCCATATAAGGATGTAGTTTCCCTTCGCCAATGTTTGTAGGTGTTGGCAGCTTCTTATGAAAGAGGGCTTGTAGTTGACCGTACCTTCCCAATCAGAACTGTTACAGAGCCACCATAGAGCCAAGAACTAGGGAATCATTCTTGGGTATGCAGCCTATGAACGGAGTCCACATAGGACTAAGGCTAGACAACCAAAGCTTTTTACAATCCCTCACTTCAAAACGTATTAACATTTAAGTAGTCGGTAGTTGACCAAATCATAAAGAAAGTTTCACTCTATTTCTATTAAACCATACAGATAAAGGTAAAAAAAGAAAAACCATCTATAAAAGATGGTTTTTCTTCGTAATAGTCTAAAAATTTTCATAATTACTTTTCACAGATAAGTTTATAAGCATTTTAACTCGTCTGTTAACTTGCGGAACGTTTCTTCATCATGAGTATCAAGCGCTTCGTCAATTAATTTCAAAAGTCGTTCTTTTCGAAACGAATATACGCTTTCTTCTAAAAATCGCTCTGCTAATAAACGATCTTTTTCATTTACTTCGATATTCTTCGGTAAATATGGATTTTCTTCTAGCACTGCCACATAATTCGCATTTTGGAAAGATGATTTAAAATTGAGCTGAATATAAATATCTTCATCTCTGTTTAAGCGAATATCATGAAATGATTTTTCCGCATCAGTCGTCATTACATTTTGTTTATAAAAATGAAACGGTAAATCTTTCACGCAATTCGCTGACATTACCAACCCACGCGGACAATATTTCGCATGCTCTACAAAATGCACCTTATCCATTAATTGATCATGACTCATTAAATAATTTAAAATCCAAACACATTCTCGCTGTTTCAGTTGATAATTATTTAAAAACCATTTTACAAAATCTTTCTTTTCATTCACAGAAACAGGGGTATTCATAGCGCTTGATCCCTCCTCTGTCCTTCTTTTTTCTTTTTACATTCAAGAAGCAGTATTCAGTTTCCTTCCAACTTATGAAAAATCCTCTAAATTATATAATAATTCTTCAATATGAGTTTGTGTCGGATCTAGCTGTAATAAACGTGTAAATACTTCTTTCGCCTCTTTTCGCAATCCCTCTTCTAACAAGAAGTAACCGTACTCCTCCAAGAAATCTGGATGATTCTTAAAAGAAGTATATGCGCTTTGGTAATGTTTTAATGCTTCCGAATACAATTCTAATTGTTTTTTCGCATGTGCAATATCCCAAAGTAATTGCGTGTCCGTTTCCCCATTATCAATGGCTTTTTCTACAACAGCAATCACCTCTTCATACCGTTCTTCTTCCTTTAAGATGTATGAATACTTTAAGGTAGCCCCTAAATGCGACGGATCAAGCTCTAATGCTTTCTTAAGCGAATCTTCTGCTTCATTTCTTTCCCCTAGCTTCGCTGCAACATTAGCAAGCTCTACATAAAATGGTATCGATAGTTCGTCAATTTTTATTCCTTCTTGAAGCGTTTCATAACTTTCTTGAAGCATACCTTCTTTTTCGTAGCATTTCGCCAAATACATATATAAAGATGCATATTCTGGATCTAACTCTTTTAATTCTTCCCATACACTGATTGCTCTTTGGTACTGTTCTCCTTGATACAACGTAAACGCAAATCCAAATAAAGAATGAATATCCTTCTGCTCCTCTAAACCTTCCTCATAATAAGAAATTGCTTCAGTCCATTGCCCAAGTGCGCTTAAATTTTCAGCCAATCGAAGCGGAACAACAACACCGCCCATCACTTTATGTTCTGGAAGTAATGATTCATAATATGGAATTGCTTTACTATCTTCTCCTTTACTGCTATACAATTCCCCAAGTCCGAAAGCAATTACCGGCTCATCTGGCATCATCGCTTTCGCTTTTAATAATTTTTGCTCTGCTACTTCATCAAACCCTTGCATTTGATATAAATCAGACGCAAGGAGAAGAGATTGAACGTATAATTCATCATCCTCTTGAATATCGTGAAGTACTTCAATTGCTTCATCTTCTTTGTCTACATCAATATATAACTCTGCTAAAAATAACGTGAATTCACTTTCTTCTGGGTATAGCAACCGTAAATCTTCTACTATTTCTAGCGCTTGATCTACAAACCCTAGTGTATAATAATAACGAGCAATTTCATACTTTTCTTCATCCGTACCTTGTTTTACTTGCTCTGCTAATAGTTGTAATCCTTTCTCTGTTTCTCCGCTTTCAATATATGTAACAGCTTGTTCAAACTTTTGCATAACTAGCTCCTTTATATAAATACTTATGTAAATTCCATAATAAACAACTGTTTCCGTGTAAGCAACAGTGTGAAGAAGAAAAGAACCTTCTCAAAAGGAAAAGATTCTTTTAGTTTTGCAGCATATGTAACTGTTCAAAGAAGTTCGGATATGACACAGCTACTGCCTCGCTATTTTCAATCGTAACTTCTCCATCTGCTATACACGATGCAATACCTAGCATCATACCGATACGATGATCACCGTGGCTATTTACCACGTTTCCATGTAATTGCGTTTTACCATGCACAATCATACCATCTTCTGTTGCTTCAATATGTGCTCCTAACTTTTTTAACTCATTTACAACTGTATCAATACGATTCGTTTCTTTTACTTTTAATTCTTCCGCATCTTTAATCACAGTTGTCCCTTCTGCTTGGGTTGCTAGCAGCGCTAAAATTGGAATTTCATCAATTAATTTAGGAATAAGCGCACCGCTAACTTCTATTCCTCTTAATTGTGAGGTTTCAATTGTAATATCACCGCATGGTTCAAACTCTTCATTACGAATATTATCTATTGACAAATTCGCCCCCATTTGTGATAACACATCAAGAATTCCAGTTCTTGTCGGATTCAACCCAACGTTTTTTAATACCACTTTACTATTTGGTACAATTGCACCTGCAACTAAGAAAAAGGCAGCTGAAGAGATATCTCCTGGCACCTCAATATTCGCCGCAGAAAGCTTTTGTCCACCTTCTAATGAGACAGTTAATCCATCAACAGTAACACAGCCCCCAAATGCACGTAACATACGCTCTGTATGATCACGAGACTGTAATGGTTCTGTCACAGTTGTCACGCCTTCTCCTTGTAGCCCTGCAAGTAAAACAGCTGATTTCACCTGTGCACTTGCCACGGGAGAACGATAATGTATGCCTTTTATATTTCCCCCTCGAATAGAAAGAGGCGTATATTGTCCATCTTCTCTTCCATCAATTTTAGCACCCATTTGACGAAGAGGTTCTGTAACACGTTTCATCGGACGCTTTCCAATTGAAGAATCTCCGATAACTGTACAATGAAACGATGCATTTGCTAGTATACCAAGCATTAACCGAATTGTCGTTCCTGAGTTTCCAACATCTAATACTTCCGTCGGTTCTACTAGTCTTTGTAATCCTTTTCCATATACAGTGACATCGTTACCCTTTTGCTCAATCTTAATTCCTAACTTTTGAAAACAAGCAATCGTACTTAAACAATCTTCACCCTGAAGAAAATTTGTAATCTTCGTTGTTCCTTCTGCAATTGCCCCAAACATAACTGCGCGGTGCGAAATAGACTTATCTCCAGGAACAAAAATCGTTCCGTTTAATCCATTCTTAAGCTTTGTTAATCGGTTCACCTCTATCACCTCTATTAATGTTCACGTATGTATTCTTTCTTTATCTCGCTATTTTTGGACAGTAAGAGCCTGATTGGTAAAATTCCCCCATTAGTGAGAGTTGAAAAAATTCAATGACGGTAGTTTCACTTTATTGTACTTCTTTCCTTCTTCTTTACGCAAATAGGATGAAAAGAAACGACTCCTAATAATGGAGCCGTTTCTTTTCTTATAAATATGTCTCTTCTTTTTTCAAATTCTCTTCTACAAGTTCAGTAAGCACCGCAATAATCTCCGCGTTCTCTTCTTTCGTTCCAACCGTAATCCGAATACCGTTCGGTAAACCAAGTGGACCACCGGAACGAACGATGTATCCTTTTTGTAGTAGCCTTTCAAATACTTCATCTCCTGGAAGACCAAGCTCTAAAAAGATAAAATTCGCCTGTGATGGATAATAAAACACTTGATACTTCTCACAAAAATCATAATATTGCTGTAATCCTTTATTATTCACTTTCACACACTCTTGTAAAAACGCTTGATCTTCTACCGCGGCTTGCGCAACTACTTGTGCAATTGATGATGTATTAAATGGTAATCTTGCTACCTCTAACGAACACATTAAGCTTTCATTTCCTACCGCATAACCAATACGAAATGATGCTAATCCGTATGCTTTTGAAAATGTACGTAATACCATAAGATTTTCATACTTCTCTAGAAGTGGTAATGTTTGCGGATAATCTTTAGCCCCAGCATACTCATAATATGCTTCATCCATAATAACAAGTGTTGTTTTCGGAACTGCCTCTAAGAATGAAAGTAACCGCTCCATTGAAACGTACGTTCCTGTTGGATTATTAGGGTTACAAATCCATACGATACGTGTATGCTCATCAACTTGTGCAAGCATTGCCTCTAAATCATGTGTACCCTCTTTTAAAGGTACTTCACGTACTTCTGCTTTTTCAATTACTGCATGATGACGATATTGTGAAAATGTCGGCTTTGCCATGACAACATTTGTTCCTTCTTGTAACAGAGAACGGCTAATCATTTGAATCACTTCATCTAAGCCGCTACCAAATAAAATTTGTTCCTTTTTTACATGAAGGTGATCTGCTAATTTTTCACGAAGAGCATACGCTGCACCGTCTGGATAGAGCGCATATTGCCCATCTAACGATGCCAAAGCTTCAGCTACACGTTTTGAACATCCAAATGGATTTTCATTTGATGCTAGCTTTACAATTTTAGATAACCCATATTGTCTCTTTACTTCTTCAATATTTCTACCTGGCACATACGCTTTTAACGACAATAATTGCTCTTTTACTTTCACTGGAATTCCCCCTATTATTTTTGTAAATCGAGCCTTAGCTGCACCGCTTTTTCTAAATAGATATGATGAATTTCATGCTGTAGTTTATTGGTCATAACCGTCATCATAACGCGAATACATTTCTCAAGAGCATTTGGCACTTCTATTTCTTGCATGCACATGACCGGTACATAAGACCAACCCTCAATACGCCTTAATGCAGCTGCCGGAAAACATGCATTTATATCTGCTGTTGTGGAAATTAATACAGATACAATATCAACAGGAGAAACGCTATTATTGCTTGCCATTTCTTTCACTAAACGCTCTGTTGCAGTCAATATTTCCTCTATTTCATTACAATTGACTGTAGTTGCGCCGCGAATCGCGCGAATCAAATAGACTCCTCCTCTCTTTGAAATGCTTCTAAAGCCGTTCGGACGGTCTCATCTGAAATAGATACGACATCCACTACCCCAATCTCCTGCATAACGACCATACGAATTGTTCCACCATTCGCTTTTTTATCTTGTTTCATCACTTGAACGAGACGATTTACATCAAGTTTACTTGGCATGCTCGGATAGCCATATGCAGTAAACCACCGTTTAATCTCCTTATATTGAAGGTCTTTTTCATATATTTGTTCACTTAAAAAGATGGCAAATAACATGCCGATTGCAACACCATCACCATGTGTTATGTTTCCATATCCCATCTCTTTTTCCAGAGCATGTCCAAGTGTATGCCCAAAATTTAAGTAAGCACGAACACCTTTTTCGGTTTCATCCTCTGCAACAATTTTTGCTTTTACTGGAATCGCGCACTGCAGTGTATAAATTAACTTATCATCTCTTAAATCAGTCAATGTTTTCACTTCTTCACGCAGCCAATGATATAATTTTACATCCCCAATAAACGAATGTTTAATTACTTCTGCAAAACCAGAGCGCCATTCTTTTTCTGGAAGAGAATTTAAAAACGGAGTATGATAAATCACTGCCTCTGGCTGATGAAATGCACCAATCATATTTTTCCCAAGTGGATGATTGATTGCAACCTTACCTCCAACTGCACTATCATGGGCAAGTAACGTTGTTGGTACCTGTACAAATCGAATACCTCTCATAAACGTCGCTGCAACAAATCCCGCTAAATCTCCAATCATTCCACCGCCAAGTGCAATAATAAGTGAGTGACGATCTAAGCCTTTTTCAAGCGCAAACGTTTGAACCGCATAATAATTTTCAAACGATTTTTCCTTTTCACCACTCGGAATCACAAATGAAAATACATCTTTTTCTAATTGCAAAGTATCTTTCACTTCATCTAGATGAAATGAAGCTACCGTTTCATCAGAAATCAGTAGAATACTTGAAACGGCTGGTTTCATATTTTCTATAATCTTTGATAATTGTAACAATGCCTGGGCTCCAACATACACATTATATTGTTTGGAACCTGTTTGAATTTGTATTGTCCTCATCAAAATTCCCTCGCATATTCGTTATATTTCTCAATATTTTCACGAATTAAATCAATGCGATCCGTCCCAAATTGTTCAATCACGGCTGTAGCCAGTTCCCAAGCTACAACAGCTTCCGCTACAACACTTGCTGCTGGTACAGCACAGCTATCAGAACGCTCAATACTTGCTTGAAACGCTTCTTTCGTATCAATATCAATACTTTGCAGCGGTTTATATAAAGTTGGAATTGGTTTCATGACTCCGCGAACAACAACTGGCATACCTGTCGTCATACCGCCCTCTAATCCACCTGCATTGTTTGTACGTCTCGTATATCCATTATCTTTATCCCATAAAATCTCGTCATGAACAAGACTTCCTGGCTTACGAGCTGCCTCAAAACCAATCCCAATTTCCACACCTTTAAATGCATTAATACTCATAATTGCAGCTGCAAGTTTTGCGTCTAATTTACGATCATAATGCACATAACTTCCAACACCAACTGGCATACCCTCTACAACAACTTCGACGATCCCTCCGATAGAATCTCCGTTTGTTTTTGCATCATCAATTGCTTGCATCATTTTCTGCGCTGCTTCTTCATCTAAACAACGAACAGGAGATGCCTCTGTAATCGTTTGTAACTCTTCAATAGAGTTATACGACTGCTTCTCCGCTTTCACTCCTCCAATTTCAATTACATGCCCTGCTACTTTTATACCCAGTTCTTCTAAAATGCGCTTTGCAACAGCTCCAGCAGCTACACGAACCGTTGTTTCTCTAGCTGAAGAACGCTCTAATACATTGCGCATATCGCGATGACCATATTTAATCGCACCATTTAAATCTGCATGTCCTGGACGAGGTCGTGTAATTTGTCGTTTCATCTCTTTTGATTCTTCCTCTGTTAACGGCTCTGCTCCCATAATTTTTGTCCAATGTGTAAAATCACGATTTTCGACAACGAGCGTAATTGGTGCACCAATTGTATATCCATGACGCACACCACTTAAAATTTGAACTTGATCTTTTTCAATTTGCATGCGGCGTCCACGGCCATGCCCTTTTTGTCTTCTTGCTAATTCTGTATTAATATCATCCGCTACTAAAGGTAAACCTGCCGGAATCCCCTCTAATATTGTCGTTAGTTGTGGTCCGTGAGATTCACCAGCTGTTATATATCGCATCGGTTACTCCCCTTTACTTCAGTATTTATGTAACACTATATCATAACCTCTATTGATTCGTAACTAATATGAAACAAAAAAGCGCAAGAAGGAATTCAGACATCCTTTCTTGCGCTTTTTCACTATAATCATTATTTTTAAAGCGTTTACAAATTATTTCGAAATAATTAGTAAATCCACTCATTCATTGATCTAGAATACTCAACTAGCTCTTCTTTGTTAAAGAAAATACCAATTTCACGTTCTGCACTTTCAAGAGAATCTGAACCGTGAATAATGTTTTTTGCAACAGTTAGTCCGAAGTCACCGCGAATTGTACCAAGTGCAGCTTCATTTGGTCTTGTTTTCCCCATCATGTTACGAGCTGTCTCAACAACACCTTCACCTTGCCATACCATTGCAAAAACAGGTCCAGATGTAATGAAATCTACTAATTCACCGAAGAAAGGTCTCTCTTTATGTTCAGCATAATGCTGTCCAGCAATCTCTGGTGTTACTTGCATAAGCTTAGCACCAACTAATTGAAAACCCTTTCTTTCAAATCTAGCAACAATCTCCCCAATGACTGCACGCTGTACACCATCTGGTTTTACCATTAAAAACGTTTTTTCCATAATAAATCTCTCCACTTCATATTATGTATGTAATTGTGTATCCCCAAACACATAGTATCACCGTTATCAAAATTGTGCAACAGTTTTGAAATGGAGAGATTATTATTTTCCTCGAAAAACATTTAAAATTTACGTTTCCCTATATATTTTGCAACATTTTGCAACGCCAGTTTCGCCTGTCCACGAGGCAACGGCTTAATAACTTCTAATGCTTTATGTAAATATCTTTCACTAAATGCAAAGGCTTGATCAATTGCATTACTATTTTTGACCGCTTCAATAATTTCTTTCATTTCATTTGAAGGCGTATTTTCATTAACTTGAACAATTCTCTCGCGAAGTTTAGGATCTTCCATCGCATATAAAGCAGGAAGTGTAATATTACCTTGTAATAAATCTCCGCCCGCAGGTTTTCCAAGCTTTTCTTCTGTTGACACAAAATCTAAAATATCATCAATAATTTGATATGACATACCAACAAAGTAACCATACCAAAACAAACGATTGACTGTATCACGACATGCACCAGATGCAATTGCCCCTAATTGACAACTCGCAGCAATTAAAAGTGCTGTTTTTCGTTTAATACGGCGTAAATATGTTCGTAAATTTTGTCCAAAATCATACTTATCTTTAATTTGTTCAATTTCTCCTTTGCACACTTCAAGAATTGTATATGATAATGCTTTATGCACTTCTGGACTTTCTAAATTTGTAATGCATTCTAGAGACTTTGCAAATAAATAATCACCTGTATACATTGCAATACGATCACCCCAGTTTGCATTTACAGTCGCACTCCCTCTTCTCAAAAGAGCAGCATCAATTACATCATCATGCACAAGAGAAGCCATATGAATAAGCTCTAATGCAACGGCAACATGTTTAATTACATCGAGCTTATAATCTCCAAATTTCCCCGCAAGCAGAACGAAAACAGGTCGGATTCGTTTTCCACCGGCCTCAATCAGTTGCAACGCAGCTTCTTCAAGCAATTGTTGCTCAGAAGCAACAACTACTTTTAGTTGTTTCTCAATTTTATCAATATCCGATCGTAAAAAAGAATACATAAGTTGTAACTTCATATCGTTCACCTTAACCTAAAACTTCTTTTCTATTTTTATCCCGCTTTAACGGGAAGTAAGACTCCTACCTCAAGATTATGAGGAAACAAAAAATAGAGATAGGCAGGAGAGAACCGCCTGTTAGAGCCCGATTGGCGATACCTTTCCATTAACAGTTCCTACTAATGATAATTTCACTTTATTCCGGCTTATAACCTAAGTGCATTGCTGCTACTCCAAAAGTAAACGGCTTTACTCTTACTTGTTCTAGTCCAGCTTTTTCAAACATACGAGCCAATTCTTTCATTCCTGGAAATGTGCTTGCTGATTCTTGTAACCACGAATATTCTTTAAAACTTTTAGCAAATAGCTTTCCGAATAAAGGCATAATGTATTTAAAATATAAAAGATAACCTTGTCGAATTCCAAACATTGTCGGCTGCGATGTTTCTAAGCAAATAACCTTCCCACCCGGTTTTACAACACGAGTCATCTCTTTTAACACCTGCATATAATCCGGAACATTTCGGAGTCCAAATCCAATTGTGACATAATCAAACGTATTATCCTCAAAAGGTAGTTCCATGGCATTACCATGAATTAATTCTACTTGATCCAATTGTAAAGCTTCCACTTTCTCTTTTCCAACCGAAAGCATATTTTTACTAAAATCTAATCCATATACTTTTCCATTTGAACCGACCGCATCAGCAAGCGCAATTGTCCAGTCAGCCGTTCCACAACATACATCAAGCGCTGTGCTGTTAGGTTGAACATCCATAATTTGCATCGTTTCTTTGCGCCATGCTTTATGTCTTTGAAAGCTAATAACTGAATTCATTACATCGTATTTATTGTATATCTTCTCAAATACGTCATGTACTCTTTCTTCTTTTGATTGTTGCATGCCTTTACCCTTCTTCCAACTGTAAAATTCAAAATACTCAAGTCGCCTCTTTTAATGTGGAAAAAAATGTTTCAATCCCTGTATCATCTTGCATCAAAGTATCAATTTGACTTCGTATCTTTTTTATCGATTCGTTGTATACGTTTTCCACTTTCGTTTTATCATCAGAAGATAAAATCTTTTGAAATGCCGTAAATACTGGCGACGATTCTTTCTTCAAGAATATTTGATACTCAGTTTGCAAACGAGCTATTGCAAATATATTGTTAATTGTTGACTTTACATGTTTCACTTGAAAATGATCACACGTTTTTTGTAAAAGAGCCGATTCAATTATTCCTACACTGCTTAACATTTCTTCTATCGTTTCATATGTTTGCTGATATAACATAATTTTGTGTTCATTAATCTCTTTAATACCTTCTGCCAACGCACGAATCAATACGATATCATGATTCATTGAAAGTAAATAATAATATAGCCCACTATAATAATCCCCTGCTAATACTGTTAGTTGGCGCCGCTTATGAGACCCATCCGTCTCCTCTTTATTTGATACTTTCTCATGTGTATCTAAAGCAATTTGTACAAGCATAATGGTTACTACGTAATGTTCAATTTGCTCTCTATGTAAGTTTGCACTTTTTAAAATGGAATATAAGAACGCTAATTTTTTTCATCAACAACTGGTTCTTCAATGTATTTTATAAAATAAGGATGGCGTAGTTTTTTATATAGCTGCTCCTTTATATCCGTAAACCCTCCGTAGATG
This sequence comes from Bacillus sp. EA-CB0995, assembly GCF_055814245.1. Taxonomy (NCBI): domain Bacteria; kingdom Bacillati; phylum Bacillota; class Bacilli; order Caryophanales; family Bacillaceae; genus Bacillus; species Bacillus sp. EA-CB0995. The sequence continues at coordinate 3,314,284 of NZ_CP169269.1, forward strand.
TTACCCACAAAAATCACCCTTGTTTTCTAATTCATAAAACTTATTATAACACATTCATTCATTTTTCTATAAAGAAAACTTGACGAAACGAAACAAAGTAAGAATTGATCTTTATTTACCCTTATCCTGGCCGTTAGATTGGCATAAAGTGAAACTTCCATCAGTAGTTTTTTTCATCCCCAACTGATGGTTAGTTGAACCAATCGGGCACATGCCAGCAGTTATCCTCCACCTATCTTCCTCGCTTCTCTCTGAATCTTGAGATGAGGAGTCTTACTGCCCACGAATAGCAGGATAAAAAAAGAAAAGCAGTTTCCTGCTTTCCTACTAATTCGTCTTAATAAAAGATAGAATCTCCGCACGTGCTGGTGCGTCTGTTTCTAACACACCACGCACTGCAGTTGTTACAGTTTTTGCACCAGGTTTTTTCACACCGCGCATTGTCATGCACATATGCTCTGCTTCTACAACAACCATTACACCATGCGGCTCCAACACTTCCATAATAGAATCTGCTACTGTTGATGTAATTCGTTCTTGTAATTGTGGTCGACGCGCAACTGTATCTACTGTACGTGCCAATTTACTTAACCCTGTTACTTTTCCACCTCGTGGAATATATGCAACATGAGCAACGCCATAAAACGGAACGAGATGATGCTCACACATAGAAAAGAACGGAATATCTTTTACCAATACAAGTTCTTCATGATCTTCACCAAACACTTTATGTAAATGTTCTTTTGGATCTTCATGCATACCAGAAAATACTTCTGCATACATCTTCGCAACACGTTTTGGTGTATCTAATACTCCCTCACGATTTGGATCGTCCCCAATTGCTTCTAAAATAAGACGTACTGCATGTTCGATCTGTTCTAAGTTTACATTTGCCATCCGCTTGCCCTCCCGAATAAAACCTAAAAATACTACGAACACATTCTAGCATATATATGTTTTTAAAAGCAAAAAGAAGAGTTTCCGATAAGGAAACTCTTCTTCCCCGTAATATGTAAGGATTATTTAACCGCATCTTTTAGCGCTTTACCAGGTTTGAATGCAGGTACTTTGCTTGCCGCGATTTCAATTTCCTCACCAGTTTGTGGGTTGCGTCCTTTACGAGCCGCACGCTCACGAACTTCGAAGTTACCAAATCCGATAAGTTGTACTTTATCACCTTGCTTTAAAGCTTCTAAGATGGAATCAAAAACAGCGTCAACTGCTTTTGTTGCGTCCTTTTTAGAAAGGGAACTTGCTTCTGCAACAGCATTGATTAAATCTGTCTTGTTCATGCCATTCACCTCCTCCCAAAGATACGACTGTATAATGATCATAAAATGAGTCTTACCTTCATTTGTAGGCAATTTTCACAAATTCTATACTACAAAGATGTAGATAAAATCATTATCAAGGCCTATATTATACGATTCTCCTTTATAATTCAATATTTTTAAAGAAAATGTTGCCACGAAAATGTGAAAAACTGATGAAACTTGACAATCAACTATAAAGTATTAGATAATGACATTTTGTTTTTCTATGAAAAACAAAAAAAGACTCCCCAATAAGGAGTCTTTCAATTATAAAATAATTGCTATTAAGCCGCCAGATCCTTCATTTATAATTCGTTCTAGCGTTTCTTTTAATTTATAACGAGCATTTTCTGGCATTAATGATAATTTTGCCTGAATCCCTTCTCGAACGATAGAGCTAAGTGATCGCCCAAAAATGTCCGAATTCCAAATTGAAAGTGGGTCATCTTCAAAATCTTGCATTAAATAACGAACAAGCTCTTCACTTTGCTTTTCTGTTCCAATAATTGGTTCAAATGTTGATTCCACATCAACCTTAATCATATGAATAGATGGGGCAACAGCTTTTAATTTCACACCAAAGCGCGATCCATGTCGAATAATTTCCGGCTCATCTAAGCTCATATCTGCTAGTGCCGGTGCTGCAACACCGTATCCTGTTTGTTTTACCATTTTTAGTGCATCTGCAACTTGATCATATTCCGTTTTCGCATGAGCAAAATCAAGCATTAACTTTAATAAATGATCTCTACCACGAATTTCAACGCCTACCACTTCTTTTAAAATTTGATCGTACAATTCATCTGGTGCATATAAGTCTATCTCAGCAACACCTTGCCCCATATCAATTCCTGCAAGACTTGCACGATCAATAAATTCATATTGACTAAATTGCCATACAACGCGGTCAACATCACGAAGACGCTTAATATCTTTTACTGTTTCTTGGACAGCCTCTTGATAGCTTTGACGAAGCCAGTGGTTGTCATTTAACACCATTACCCAACTCGGAAGATTTACATTCACTTCTAAAACCGGGAACTCGTATAGTGCCTCGCGCAGTACATTATATACATCCCCTTCTCTTAACCCTTCTACGCTCATTGCTAACACTGGAATATCATATTCTTCTACTAAACTTTGACGAAGTTGTTCTGTATCAGGATGATATGGCTGTACTGTATTAATAATCATAATGAAAGGTTTTCCTACTTCTTTTAATTCATTTACGACCCGGCCTTCCGCTTCAATGTAATCACGGCGGGGATTTCTCCAATTGTTCCATCGGTTGTAATAACTACACCGATTGTAGAATGTTCTTGAATTACTTTCCGTGTCCCAATTTCCGCTGCTTCATGAAATGGAATCGGTTCTTCATACCATGGTGTATTAATCATACGTGGTCCATTTTCGTCTTCATATCCTTTCGCTCCTGGGACAGTATAACCTACACAATCTACTAAGCGGATATTCACATCGAGTCCATCATCAACATGGATAGAAACCGCTTGGTTTGGAACAAATTTGGGCTCTGTTGTCATTATTGTACGTCCTGCTGCACTTTGCGGCAATTCGTCTTGTGCGCGCTGACGATCCGAATCGTTTTCAATATTAGGAATAACGACTAGCTCCATAAACTTCTTAATAAAAGTAGATTTTCCCGTTCGAACAGCTCCTACAACCCCTAGATAAATATCACCGCCTGTACGCTCAGCGATATCTTTAAAAATATCAACCTTTTCCAAGTGATTCCCTCCCTCAACATTTTTGGGAATAAATCATGATTATTCTTGTAGTTTGGACTGTACAGCATATGATTTTGTCCCAATTTCATATGACTATTTAAAAAGAACTTTTTGTATACGATGCAAATGTTTCAAGAAGTAAAAAAACCTTCTTCTAGAACTTATTCGTTAGAAGAAAGGTTCATGACTTATCACTTAAAAAAATTGGTTCTTTGTTCTTTACTGTATACGGTAAGGAATACACCGGTACAAATGGAGTATGTTTCACAAGCAACTGGCGAATATCTTCTCCTTCTTTCACTTCATCACCATATTTTTGTAGCATGTCGTATAAGTCAACGCGATAATCAATATATACTTCACCTTTCTCATCAATAACAAAAGGTAGGTTTTTACCAGAATATGGACTTTCCACTTGAGGAATTTCTTTATATCCCATTTTTTTATAATCAAGCTCATACACACCATCTGTAATTATTTTTTTAAACGGTGGATATTTATGCTCATCACGATAGATTTGTAGTTTCAACTTTAAATTTTGAATCTGTTCAGCCGTTCGAACATCAATTAATTTCACAGTTGGATTTGTTTCTACATCAACTAATACATACTGATAAATGCCTCCGCTTTCAAAAGCATTTCCAGGTGGTTCTTGCATAAGCCCAGGCGTAATCTTTTGAAAATCAATTGGATATTTTTGATAGATTGGTGTATTCATATCGCGTGTTTTAATAGGCAATATATTACCATTTTGTTCTCTATATGTATTAACTGCTGTTTGCACCGCTTGTAATTGATCTTCATATGGTACTACATTTTGTTGTACCTTTTCTTTCGGATATAGACACCCAGATAGCATGCTGGTGCAACACAATACGAAAATTATTAGTGTTTTCTTCATCAGAACTCCGTCCTTTAGTTTCTATTGTTCAATTGGCCCACTAAATACAACAAGAAAAATAATAAGTCCAGATACAATCATACATGCATATGCAAACAAAGCTGTAAACCCTTTCAAAAACGTATTCTTTATTTTATGGCGACTTAACAAAATGAAAATAACAGCAATAAACATGAGAGCCATCGCTCCCAAAGAAAACCACATCTTTATAAGTCCAACAGACATATATACACCCCTTTATTTTAGTATATTTTCCTACTATTTTAACAAATTATAACTTTTAAACAAATAGAAACAATCTATTTATTCCATTCAAACTGAAAATAAGACGAAACTTCACTACTGAAGGACTAACGGTATACATTCACATATAATGAAACCAATAAAAAACCGAAGCGAACGAGACTTCTTCGCTTCGGTTGACCAAATACTCCCACAAACAGCTCATATTCATTCCTTCATCATATCGTATGCAATATATATAACAATGGTTTCTCGTACTTTATTTTTTAAACATTTTACTTAATGAGCTAAAATCGGTTGGCATGTTATTATTAATAATCGCATTTACAATTTGATCTTCTTTCTCTTTTGATACATCTCTTCCTGCCATCGTTGCAACTTGATGAATTAACTGACGTAACACTTGCTCATCTCGCAAATTTGCATTTTGGACAGAAGAAGCTAATTTAAAAATATCATCTTTATTTACTTTCGATTGCTTTTCAATATTGTTGAATAAATTATTATCCACCTTGTTCACCCTCTCTTGTAATCTACACTTCATCGTATGCAGAAAAAAAGAATGGTGAAAAGACCCAAAATAAGAAAAAGCTGTACAAATGTATCTTTACACTTGTACAGCTTTTCTTACAACAAATCTGGAATTTCTTCTACTTCGTGTTTACGCACACGCCCCATCAGCGTTCCTACAGCATCTTTTACATTTTTCTCATTAAATAATACATCATATAAGACAGCTGTAATTGGCATTTCTACATTCATTTTTTTTGCCATCTCATGTGCAGCTTTTGTTGTCCGCACACCTTCAACAACCATCCCCATATTATCTAACACTTCGTTTAACGAGCAACCTTTACCAAGCAAGTTACCAGCACGCCAATTTCGGCTATGGACACTCGTACACGTTACAATTAAATCTCCCATACCTGTCAAGCCAGCAAACGTTAAGGGATTACCACCCATTTTACGACCCAAACGAGCAATTTCTGTTAAACCACGCGTCATAAGTGCCGCCTTTGCATTATCACCTAAACCAAGTCCATCAGTAATACCAGCAGCAAGGGCAATAATATTTTTTAACGCTCCGCCAAGTTCAACTCCAACAATATCTGGGTTTGTATATACACGAAAATAACTATTCATAAATAAGTCCTGAACTTCTTCTGCTGCTTCCATACGCTTTGCAGCTGTTGTAACTGTTGTAGCTTGACGCAATCCAACTTCTTCTGCATGACTCGGTCCCGATAAGACAACAACATCTCGAATGAGATGTGCCGGAATTTCTTCTTCAATCACTTCCGAAATACGCTTTGAAGTTCCTGGTTCAATTCCTTTACTCGCATGAATCCATGTAATTGGCTGCGAAACAAGTTCTTTCATATTTTGCAATACTTCTCTGTATGCTTTTGTAGGTACAACGAGAAGTACTGTATCTACCCCTGCTAATGCTTCTTCTAAGGAAGAATAGGCAACGATACTGGCTGGCAATGTAATCCCCGGTAGATAACGACTATTTTCATGTTTTTCATTAATTTCATTCATGAGTTCTACTCGGTTTCCCCAAAGACGTACATCATGGCCGTTGTCAGCTAATACCATTGCTAACGCCGTTCCCCAGCTACCTGCTCCTACTACTGTGATTTTTTTCATAAAATCACACCCTCTCCATTAGTCTCGTGCTCTTGCAATAACTTTAATCGGCGTTCCTACGAAACCAAACGCATCACGCAGACGATTTTTCAAGAAACGCTCATATGAGAAGTGCAGTAACTCTGGATCATTTACGAATACAACAAATGTCGGTGGTTTCACCGCGACTTGTGTTGCGTAGAAGATTTTCAAACGTTGTCCATTATGTGTTGGTGTTGGATTCATTGCAACAGCATCCATAATTACGTCGTTTAATACGTTTGTTTGTACACGAATACTATGACTTGCATTTACCTCATTAATAACAGGAAGCAATGTATGTGTACGTTTTCTCGTTTTTGCAGATAAAAATACGATTGGTGCATAATCTAAAAATTGGAAGTGAGCACGAATATTCTCTTCGAATTCCTTCATCGTTTTCTCATCTTTTTCAACCGCATCCCATTTATTTACAACGATAATAACAGCACGACCTGAATCATGCGCATATCCAGCGATTTTTTTATCTTGTTCAATAATTCCTTCTTCACCATCTAAAACAACTAAAACAACGTCAGAGCGTTCAATTGCTCGAAGCGCGCGAAGTACACTATATTTTTCAGTACTTTCATATACTTTTCCTTTTTTACGCATTCCTGCAGTATCAATGATAACGTAATCTTGTCCATCTTTACTGTACGGAGTATCAACTGCATCACGAGTTGTACCTGCTACATTACTAACGATTACACGCTCTTGACCAAGCAATGCATTTACCATTGATGATTTCCCAACATTCGGACGACCAATTAAACAGAATTTAATTGTTTCATCATCGTATGCTTCTTCTTCAATTTTCGGGAAATGTTTTGCGGCTTCATCTAATAAGTCCCCTAGCCCTAAACCATGTGTACCAGAAATCGGAAATGGCTCTCCAAATCCTAACGCATAAAAATCATAAATATCGCTGCGCATCTCTGGGTTATCTATTTTGTTGACCGCTAATACAACCGGCTTTTTAGAACGATATAAAATCTTTGCAACCTCTTCATCCGCAGCTGTTACACCGTCGCGACCATTCGTCATAAAAATAATAACATCAGCTTCATCAATCGCAACTTCTGCTTGTTGACGAATTTGTGTCAAAAATGGCTCGTCTCCAATATCAATTCCACCTGTATCAATAACGTTAAACTCATGATTTAACCATTCTCCTGCACTATAAATACGATCTCGTGTTACACCAGGAATATCTTCTACAATCGACACTCTTTCCCCAACAATTCTATTGAAAATAGTAGATTTTCCAACGTTTGGGCGTCCTACTATTGCCACTACCGGTTTTGGCATATACTTTCATCCTTTCTATTTGCTTCTGTTATTATGTAAAAAACCCTTCTTTGTGCAAGAAGGGATTTGCATTCCAGAATATTTCTCTTTATATCAAAACATCTCATATTATAGCACATTTCAAGAATGTTTCACAATAATATATAGGTTCTCTTGTAAGCGGTGTGCAATTCCATCTAAAATCGCCTCTAAATTATTAGCAACAAATTCCATTTCTTCCACTGTCTCACATACAAATAATGGAGCACCGCCAGCGAATTTTTCTGGAATTGTTGTAATGACAGCAAGAATACATTTTTCTAATATCACCCTTTATCTCCCCTTCCGTTAGGAGCCTCAGAAGCCATATGAACAGCACTTTCTAACGTCGGAACATTTCCAATGACTTGAATAGCTTTCTTCACATCTTGATCTTGCGGCAAAACAAACACGCCTATTCTTCCATCATTTAAATCTCGTTTTGCAAGCGGTACAAGTGCTGGTGTTCCAGAATCTCGATAAACACCAAGCGAAACAGACACTTCATGTAAAATGGCTTGTCTTTGACCTAAATTCGCTAATGTTATTCGTGCATCAATAGACTTCGGTTTCAAAATAAACCCCATGCCATACTTCATAATTTCTTTTTGTCTCGCTGGTAAACCAATATTCATAATATAAATATTATCTATATAAAGACCAGCGCCTTCAAAATGTGGTGGCACATGTTCAATTTCAACAAGATCACGCAGTCGTTTACCGGACATTAACATTTTCGAAACAAAGAAACTTATTATTCCAGCAAAAATACCGGCATACCAAGATTTAAACCCTAAATACGCAAAGCTGGTTACAAAAGATGTTAACATCGCTAAATAGTTACGGCTCTCAAACACAAGTGCAATTCCTTCAATATATGTATTCCCCCGCGGGACAAGCTCATATCCGTCTAATTGCTGCAATGTATTACGCTCCATATTACGCACATCACGAAACTGCGATGCCGCTAATGTGAGAAATGTAATAGCGGAAAAATCTTTCTTCAAAATTGATGGAATCGCAACCGCCCCAAGAGCAGACGCAGTAATTCCCATTGCAATATGAATAATCTTGCCATGCAAGCGAGTTGGATACTGCCTTGTATCAGTTTGAAGCATTAAAATTCGTGTAACTGTCCCAACAATTACTCCAAGTAAAATGGCCGATGTATATGAGTTCATAAACTACCCTTGCCCCTCCTTCACTTGTTTTTGCTTAAATTGCCCTGTGTATGTCATTATTTTCCCAACGCTATATAGAAGACTAAAGAACATTGTGGACACAGCAATCATATTAAAAAACTGCAAGCTTCCCAGTTGATACGGAAAATTGAAGCTCTTTAAGACAAAAGCTACAAACAACTCACCTTGCAAAGCCCCTACATATAATCCCCATATACGTAATAGACGGTCTCGATGCAATAAAATAGATGTATAAACGAGAATACCACTCAGCATCCATGTACGATTTATGACAATCCAAATCGGATCGTATAATTCTATTAAAGAAAAACTTGTATATAGCATTGCGATTATAAGCGCACAAAGTAAAGTATAGATTTTTTTCCATACTGCATATACTGCAATTCCAACAAATGAAATTCCACCCAGCAAAAGAGCATTTACTGAGATTGTGAGAGAAGAAATTGAAATCACTGTTTGCGAACAACTAATAAATAATAAAATGGCAGCACTAATACAAAGTCTAAACATATCTTTTTTCAAAAAAAATGTTGCAACAATCCATCCCATCCACGCTAAAAAATAAAAATAACTTCCTTCCACGTTATCACCTCCTATTATTTCCATTATGGGGATTTTTCATGAAAAATAATCCTGTTCTACAGCTGCATATTTTTAAAAATAACAGCAACACTTTGTACTAAGGAGGTGGGGACACTATGGGTAAAGATCGTCAAGAAAAAAATTGAAACAATCGCGACGTGTGGAATCTGATCGCAGTCAGTCACTACAATATCCAGGCGCAACAGGATTCGATACACCGGAGCAAGCGCGAAAACAAAATCAACATTAAAACAAAAAACAGCCAACGTATCGTTGGCTGTTCCTTTGTTACTCGGTATTAATGAGCAGTAAGATTTCTGCCTCGAAATTCCAAGATGTATCTTATTAAACAAAAAAACAACCAAACGGTTGATTTTTTCCTTGCTCTATCAAACAATAAAGTGAAACTCCCATCAGTGGAGGTTTTCTTCATCCCCCACTGTTGGAAAGCCCGCTCAATCGGGCTTTTATGGACAGTAAGACCCCCACGCCTCAAAGATAGGTGGGGGTCTTACTATCCGTTAATGCAGGATAAAAAACCAATTAACAGAGCTGACTACCAGTGCAGAATGCAAAAAATACAGCGTTAAGGATTCACTTTATTTTTACTTCGCCAAAAACCCCTAGATAGAGTTCGTTCAGCGCTTGCTATATATTGTTGTATCAATCCCACGCTGGATAAGCCAATGGTATGTATCACCATTAATAACAATCGGCACTCGTTGAAGCTCAGCGATTGTTCGCGCCCCCAGCGCTGTCATTATAAACTGCAAATCTCTATGTAGTAATTCTATTTCTTCCATTAATTTCTCAATACCTTCATTTATCAGTATTCGTAAAAAATGGCCAGCAAACGCCGCAGCCGATGCTCCTAATGCTAATGCTTTCGCTACATCAAGTGCTGTTTGAATACCACCCGATGCAATAATAGAGAGGTTTTTTTGTATAGAGGATGCTTCAATTAAAGACGAAACAGTCGGAATGCCCCACTCATTGAAATAAGGAAGCACTCTCTGCCTTCTTTCATTTTCAACCGCAGCAAAGTTTGTGCCGCCATAACCGCCAATATCTATAATAGAAACACCAACATTGGCTAAATTCTCTACCGTTTCTTTACTCATACCAAAACCAACTTCTTTTACTATAACAGGAACAGAAGAATATTTTACAATTTGTTCAATTCTCTCTAGTGTACCTGTAAAATCTCTATCGCCTTCTGGCATTGTCAACTCTTGAATGACGTTCAAATGAATTTGCAATGCGTTTGCTTCAAGCATATCAACAGCTCGCTGTGCTTGTTCTACTGTTGCTTCACTTCCTAAGTTTGCAATAACAATTCCATTCGGATTCGTTTTTCTCACAATTTTATAAGATGCAGCTTCTTGAGGATCTTTTAACGCTGCCATTTGCGAACCGACAGCCATCGCAAGCTGATGCTGATGCGCTGCCCAGGCTAGTTGTTCGTTAATATGTAGTGTGTGCTCTCCGCCCCCACCAGTCATCGCATTGATAAAAATCGGCGAACTTAAAGAAAGTTCGCCGATTCCTGTTTGAAATGATATACTTTCATAACTTATATTTGGTAAGCTTTGATGAACAAAGACAATGTCACGAAAGCCATGTGTACGAGACTGTCCGGTAGAAAGAGCATACTCAATATGTTCTAATTTACGCTTTGCTCTTACCACACATATCCCTCATTATTTCTTTAATTTTTTTAGCTGTTCTCCAATAATATCACTTAATTGGAATGTTGCAGAATCAGAAGATGGTTCATATTTACTGTAATCTTCTGTTACATTATTTTCTTCAAGCGCTTCTTTTATACTTAAGGAAATACGTTTTTCTTCTGAATGAACTTCTAACACCTTTACTTTTACGTCTTGTCCGATTTCTAATACTTCATTCGGATTTTTCACATGACGATTTGCAATTTGCGAAACATGTACAAGCCCTTCTACACCAGGAAGAATCTCAACGAACGCTCCAAAAGTAACAAGGCGTTTTACTTTCCCATCTAATATATCGCCCGCTTTTACTTGATTTGCAACATTTCCCCAAGGTCCTGGCTGTGCTGCTTTAATAGATAAAGATATACGCTGTGTATCAGCATCAACAGATAAAACTTTTACTTTTACAGTTTCTCCCTGTGATAATACATCAGATGGTTGTTCTACACGATCGTGAGAGATTTGTGAAATATGAACTAAACCATCCACACCACCAACATTTACAAATGCTCCAAAATCAGTTAAACGCTGTACTGTTCCTTCTACAATATCACCTTCTTTTAAAGAAGAAACAGCTGCTTTTTTCTTCGTTTCCAACTCTTGTTCTACAACTGCCTTATGAGAAAGAATAACACGATTTTTCTCACGGTCTAATTCTACAATTTTTACTGCTAATGTTTTCCCTTTATAATCAGTAAAATCTTCGACGTAATGCACTTCTACAAGTGAAGCAGGAATAAAACCACGCACACCAAGGTCAACAACTAGACCTCCGTTAACGATATCTTTGATTGTTACATCAAATACTTCACCTGATGTAAATTTCCCTTGTAATACTTCCCATGCTTTTTCTGCATCTACAGCACGTTTAGATAACACTAGATCATCATCTTCTAATTTAATTACTTTTAATTCAAGAGTTTGTTCTACTTCTACAACATCGCCCGCTTTTTCAATATGGACATTCGCCAATTCACTAATTGGAATGACACCATCAGTTTTGTACCCAACATTCACAAATACTTGCTTTTCTTCGACTTTTGTTACTGTACCTGTAACAATGTCACCTACTTGTAATGCCTTTGTGTCGACAACTTCTTCATTCATTTTTTCTACCATGGAAATACCTCCCTACTGAAATGGCAAAGCATCTTTATGTATATACGAAATGGAAACAATAGCTTCCATTTGCATGTATGTAAAATATTTAGAAAATACCCTCTTTTACTAACTTCTAACAAATCGACGGATTTGTCAAGGAAATTGTCTCATTAATTAACAGAAAGAATTGTATGTTTCAAGAAACAAAAATAAGGAAAGAGGTTAACCTCTTTCCTTATTTTGCGAACGTTACCGATACAATATCCATAATCTTTTGAACTACTTCTTCAATAGAAAAAGATGTTGTATCTAATTCAATTGCATCCTCGGCTTTCTTTAACGGAGACACTTCACGTTCGGAATCTAATTTATCACGGCGCGCAATTTCTTCTTTTAGTTGTTCTAAATTAGAAGAAAATCCTTTTTGTGTATTTTCTAAATGTCTTCTTTCTGCTCGTTCCTCAACAGAAGCTAACATAAAAATTTTCACTTCCGCATTCGGCAATACATGCGTTCCAATATCGCGGCCATCCATAACAACGCCGCCTTTTTCTGCTAACACTTGCTGACGACGAACCATTTCTTCGCGAACAAGGCGATGTCTTGCCACAATTGATACACGATTTGTTACTTCAGGTGTACGAATCAAATCTGACACATCTTGTCCATTTAAAAAGACAAGTTGTACATTTTCTCTATGTTGAAATTGAATATCTATATTTTTTATGACTTCCATTAACTTTTCTTCATTTTCAATATCGACACCTTGCTGCAGCGCCGCATGCGTTACTGCGCGATACATTGCACCCGTATCAATATAAACATAAGAAAGTTTTTTAGCAACAATTTTGGCAACCGTACTTTTTCCTGCAGCTGCAGGGCCATCAATTGCAATCGAAATTCGTTTATCCATTGTAACACCCCATTTTTCACTTATAAAAACAGAAGGAAAAGCAGGTACGTCCCCCTGCTTCTCTCATGATTGTTTCACTTTGCATTAACAGGCAGTAAGAGCCTGATTAATTAAATTACGATCGACGTGGAGAAAAATTCTCCTACTAATAATCGTTTCACTTTATTCCGTTTCAAGTCCTCAACTATTGTAGCATAATCCTTCTTAGAAGCAAATGAAAAAGCTATTGATTAACCTCTAAAATATTCGTCATAACCCCTTTTGTTACTCCTTCATAATATACAACTTTTGATACATATTTCGCTATATGCTCTTGGGTTAAAAGTAATTGGACAATACATAGACAAAGACATTGTCCAATAAGTAAACGAATTAAAATCTTCTCTATTTTCTTCAAACTCCACATCTCCTTTTACTTATTACCTCGCTACTTTTTGTCAGTAAAACTCCCGCTTCAAGATTCTGAGGAAACAAAGCAGATAGATTGTAAATAACTGCTGACATACGTCCGATTGGTTCAACTAACCAACAGTGAGGATGAAACCCCCACTGTTGGAAGTTTCACTTTATTTTCATTGTGATAATCTCTTATAAGTTTTATACTTTTCCATTGTCGAATCCAGTCAAATCATGTTATGTTCTTAATGTATTTTCATTGATTGGAGAGGGGTAAAGGCATTGAAAAAAATTCTTGTTTTACACACAGGTGGAACAATTGCGATGGAAGAAGATAAAGAAACTGGGGTTGTTCAACCTGGCGCGCAAAATCCACTTTTAAAATTCATTCCAAATTTAGAAGAAGATATCGATTTAATTGTTGAAGATGTCTTTCATCTTCCATCTCCTCACATGACACCAAATGAAATGCTGCAATTGCAAGTCATGATTGATGAGAAGGTTAAGAACGATAACGTGCAAGGAATTGTTATTACACACGGAACAGACACGTTGGAAGAAACAGCTTATTTCCTTGACTTAACTGTACAAGCTGATGTACCAATTGTTGTGACAGGAGCAATGCGCTCAAGTAATGAGTTAGGTGCTGATGGTTTATATAACTTTTTGTCAGCTGTTAAAGTTGCTAGTAGTGAAGAAGCAAAAGGAAAAGGTGTCCTTGTCGTATTAAATGATGAAATTCACTGTGCAACGAATGTAACAAAAACACATACAAGTAACGTAGCAACATTCCAAAGTCCGCAATATGGTCCAGTTGGAATGGTAACGAAGCGCGGCGTTGTCTTTCACCAAGCATTAGTGCATCACGAAAAATATGCCGTTACACAAATTACAAAAAATGTTGTCGTATTAAAGGCATATGCAGGTATGGACGATACATTATTAGCTGCAATTGAACAGCTACCGGTTGATGGAATTATCATCGAAGCACTTGGACAAGGCAACTTACCGCCACGCACACTTCCTGCACTGCAACGTTTAATAGATAAAGATATTCCAGTTGTTCTTGTTTCTCGCTGCTTCAACGGTATTGTCCAAGATGTATATTCTTATGAGGGCGGCGGCAAACAATTGAAAAACATGGGCGTTATCTTCACATATGGTTTAAATGCTCAAAAAGCACGTATTAAGCTGCTTGTTGGGCTAGAAGTAACAAAAGAACAAATAGAGATTCAAGCTATGTTTAAACATTAATATACGATTGTAACAAAAAAACACCTCCTTAATTCGCATTCCTAAAGCTACGAATTAGACGGAGGTGTTTTTCATTTGTCACCATTCATTAATAAATTTTTACTGTTCTCGCTCTGCAATGATTTTCGCAATCGCGTCTCCATGAAATCTACCATTTTCTATAAAAATTTCATTCGCATTATTACCAGCAGCAATTACACCAGCAATAAAAATTCCTTCCACATTCGTTTCCATCGTGTCCTCTTTATACAGTGGTCTTCCTGTTTCAGAATCAATTTCTACGCCCATTTTCGTTAAAAAACCATGATCTGGATGATAGCCTGTCATGGCAAAGACATAATCATTTGAAATTGTATACTCTTCGTTTCCTACTGTATACGTGGCTGTATTTTCTGTAATTTCTTTTACATGTGCACCAAATTCCATTTTTATCGTACCTTGACGAACTAACGCTTCAAATTCTGGCAAAATCCATGGTTTAATACTTGGAGAATATACTTGTCCTCGATATAAAACCGTCACACGCGCTCCGCATTTTACAAGTTCTAATGCCGCATCTACACTTGAGTTCTTTCCTCCGATTACCACAACATCACGATCAAAATACGGATGCCCTTCTTTGAAATAATGCGCAACCTTTTCTAACTCTTCTCCCGGAACATTCATATAATTAGGGTTATCATAATACCCAGTTGCAATAATAACGTATTTTGCTTTATATTTCTCTTGTTTGCCGTCATTCTTTACTGTTTGAACAAGAAAAAAATCCTCTTCTTTCTGTACTTTTTCCACTCGTTCAAAAGCGTTTACACGTACATGCTTCCGTTTCACTACTTCTCGATAATATGCTAATGCTTGATTCCGAACAGGCTTACGGTTTTCTGTAATAAAAGCAACTCCACCAATCTCTAGTTTTTCACTAGAAGAAAAAAATGTTTGGTGTGTTGGATAATTATAAATTGCATTAACAATATTTCCTTTTTCAATGACAAGTGGATTAATCCCGACATTTTGCATTGCAATCGCTGCTGCTAATCCGCATGGTCCGCCTCCGATAATAATCGCTGTTTCTTTTTGCATGTAAAACTCATCTCCTAGTCTTCTGCTCTCTATTCAAATAAAAAAATTACAAAACAAGAAAAAACCTACTTTCAGCAGTAGGCACCTATCTTTATTGTATTCATTTTTCATATATTTGTCATCTATACGATACGTACATGCGATAGACGTCCGCTAAAAATTGTCGAAAAGGTATACCTTGATTATTTAATACATGTTCCGGATCAATTTTACGAGCAGGATCAAGCTTTTTATGCGAGACAATAGCTTTCTTTGGATTTAAACCAAAATTGTGACACAAATACGCATGATACCAAGTAAAACGTGTATATGCATCCCAAAAATTTATATTCCCACCGTAGCAAAGTTCAACACCGATCGCTGCGCTATTAGCATTGTAACCAAATATTTCATTATCTGTCGGAACGTTGTACCGAACATGGTAGGCTACCTCATTGATTGGAATAATCTCTAATATAGTTTTATCATCAATAAATGTATGAGCTGAAGCTTTTGGTTGCACTTCATTAAAATAATCTCGATTCCCAACCGCATTGCTGCCGGGATTTCCAGTATCATGACTGACAATAAAACGAACTTTTGAAAGTCGAATTCCAGATCGAGAGCCTCCGTGTTTAATATAATTTCGCTGTATAGGAAACTTCGCCATTCACATCATCTCCGCTCTTATAAAATTACCTTCCTAATCTTATATGTATTCAGATGATGTGTCTCTAACGCAAACATTATTATGAAAGCAGAAAATCCATCATATTCGAAGCAAATATCATAAACAATAGCACACTTACTGCCACCGTATAAAAACCATAAAACCAAATTTCATCTTGCTTCGTTTCTAACCCAAAAAAACAATTCACTGTATGTAGGAAGGAAGAGCGTTTCACATGCTTTTTGCGTAAATTTTCAACTCGTTCCATTACATGTGTTGGCATCATAAAACGTTGTTCTGCAGTCGTTTTCATTAGAATCTCTCCTTTATAATTAGTGAATACTTTCCATCAGTGAGTACTGAACAAACTCCTTATCAATGGAATTTTCACTTTATTTCCGTTTTTCTATCTAAGGAGAGTATAGCACAAATGTTCTGTTAGAACAAGTGTTCTTTTTGTTTTTTACTAATTCATATAACTCATAAGCCATACAACTAATGCCCATGCAACTGCAATAACCGACCCAACAATATTATTACAACAAAAAAACCGCAACTCCCTTTACAGGAAATTGCGGTTTGCATAATCAATAAGCGGTTTATACCCAACCTCTGAAGCGGCTTGCTTCTGCCATTTTACGAACACCAACCATATAAGCTGCTAAACGCATATTCACTTTGCGAACTTGCGCCGTTTCGTAAATAGAATTAAATGAGCTTACCATTACTTTTTCTAAACGAGCTTCTACTTCTTCTTCTGTCCAATAGTAACCTTGGTTATTTTGTACCCATTCAAAGTAAGAAACTGTTACGCCACCAGCACTCGCTAATACGTCTGGAACAAGTAAAATACCACGTTCTGTTAAAATTTTTGTTGCTTCTAATGTTGTAGGGCCATTCGCTGCCTCTACAACAATTTTCGCTTTAATATCCGCTGCATTTTCTTCTGTAATTTGATTTTCAATTGCAGCTGGTACTAGAATATCACATTCTAGTTCTAATAATTCTTTATTTGAAATTGTATTATTAAACAATTTCGTTACTGTACCAAAGCTATCGCGACGGTCTAATAAGTAATCAATATCTAAGCCGTTTGGATCATGAAGTGCACCGTAAGCATCGGAAATCGCAATTACTTTTGCTCCCGCATCGTGCATAAACTTCGCTAAGAAACTACCTGCATTTCCGAAGCCTTGTACAACAACTCGTGCACCTTTAATGTCAATACCACGTTTTTTCGCCGCTTCACCAATACAGATTGTTACGCCTTTTGCAGTTGCTGTCTCACGGCCATGAGACCCACCTAATACAAGCGGCTTACCTGTAATAAATCCAGGTGAGTTAAATTCGTCAATACGGCTATATTCATCCATCATCCATGCCATAATTTGTGAATTTGTAAATACATCTGGAGCTGGAATATCTTTCGTTGGACCTACGATTTGGCTAATTGCTCTTACATAGCCACGGCTTAATCTTTCTAGCTCACGGAAAGACATTTCACGTGGGTCACAAATGATACCACCTTTACCTCCACCATACGGCAGATCAACAATACCACATTTTAAACTCATCCAAATCGAAAGTGCCTTTACTTCGTTTTCCGTTACATTTGGATGGAAGCGGATACCGCCTTTTGTTGGACCAACAGCATCATTATGCTGAGCACGATATCCTGTAAATATTTTAACAGTTCCATCATCCATACGAACTGGAATCTTTACTGTCATCATACGAATCGGTTCTTTAAGTAACTCATATACCTCGTTTGGATAACCCAATTTCTCTAGGGCTTCTTTAATAACAATTTGTGTCGAATTCAACAGTTCGAAGTGTTGTTCTCTTTGTTGTGTTTGTGTTTGTGTTTGAGCTCCCTTTTCGGCTACCATAGTAAGTAAACCCCCTGTAATTTCACTTGTTTAGTAAACCTTCATTGCCTAGTATACACTCTTAAAATAGGAATGCAAGAGAAAACGCTAACAAATATATACAAACCTTTTTATTTTTTGCAAACGTTTTCAATATCATTATAGTCTTTTTATTCTTTTTAGAAAAGCGAAATACGTTAAAAACTAATATTTTTTTATATAATGATTAAATATTTCACATAAAGAAAAACCTCAACTGTATCACTTAGCTGAGGTTTTCTTTTGTGATAAAATACTTATATATTTGCTCAATTGCTTCATTCGCCATAAGTTCTTTTCCATATTCCATCATTCGATAAATTGTAATTGTAGAAGAGTTTCCAAACTCTGCTAAAATGGCAATCATATCTTCTTTCAATAACATAGTAGAATCTTCTTCTAACCATAGATAAAAACGATTTTGCCACGCATAAAGCTTTCCACCGGTTACTCCAAGATTATATAAACGACCCGCTAATGCAATTACATCCTCCAATGAAGCAAATTCGTATAGTATATGTTCGCTCTCATCAAGAGTAACTTGCATTTCAATATATTCATCTTGAAATTCTTCTTCCGTATCTGACTCTTGATTTTCTTTCGTAACAATAACAACCATACCTTGTGCTTGCAACGAAAACACCTCTACCGCAATTGGACCATCCGCTTCAAAGCCGAGCTCTTTATTCGCTTCTTGCATCATATCTCGAAACAGTTGTTGTACTTTCGGCGCATTTTTCCATAAATCTTCCTTTGTAAGTCCACGTTCTGACAAATCGTCGAACGTCAGAAAGATTTTAATTTTATTGTAATTTAAACGTTCCAACCTCATCCCGTAACCTCCT
Organism: Bacillus sp. EA-CB0995; assembly: GCF_055814245.1. Classification (NCBI taxonomy): domain Bacteria; kingdom Bacillati; phylum Bacillota; class Bacilli; order Caryophanales; family Bacillaceae; genus Bacillus; species Bacillus sp. EA-CB0995. Next base: position 3,333,142 of record NZ_CP169269.1, read on the forward strand.
TACGCAACCGTTGCATCTAATTTTTATTATATGAAACAGAAAATAGATGGTTCTTTCCGAACAACTATTCTGACATTTTTAACCATTCATCCCATTCTTCTTTCGTATCCCCAACAAACCAGTTACGAGTCTCTTCGTTTTCTTCATCAGAAGTAAACTCAAAGGCAAAACCGCTAAGCCCAACACAAAGGTTTGCATATTGTTCATGTAATCTCTTTGCAAGTTGAACACTTGTCATTACATTTTCTTTTATTGTACAAGAAATAAACAAGATTTTAGGATTTACTTGTTTGATTACATCATCAATATCAGCTTCTTCTATGCCTGTCCCAATATAGATTACTGGATAACCTTTTCGACGCAAATATGTTGTAAAAATAAATAATCCAAGTTCACATAATTCCCCTGGAGCGCATATAGAAAGCACCTTTGGTAGTCCTGTATTAATGTGCATACTATGATGCATCATTCCGATACGCGAGCGTAAAAACGAAGTCGCATACCGGTCTTCTGCACTTGTTATTTTTTCATTCAAGCGCATATCTTTTAACCTTACAAGCAATTTTATTAACACATCTGCAATTACTTTATCTATAGAAAAAATACTAAAAGCTTCATCCAGTAACTCGAGAGCTTGCATTTCATCAAATTTTAACAAAGAATAAAGGATATCGTCTACTAAAAGTTCTACTTTATTATATTCTATTTCTGATAAATTGTGATTTTGTAATTGATTATTTTCTAATAAACTAACCGCTTGTCCAATGGTAAACCCTTGATTCACTTTGTTAATTAGCCACTTTAATATTTGAACATGTTCTTCTGTATATAATCTGTGTCCAGCATTATTACGCTTCGGTGCAATGATTTGATACCGTCTTTCCCAAGCTCGCAATGTTCCTGGATGTATGCCGAGCATATTTGACACCACTTTAATATTATATTTACCTATTGAACTTGGCATATCTCTTCCCACCTTAAAAAAACAACGTCAATCTTTTCTTTGTAATGTAATCAAATGTGTTTGTGCAGGAGCACGAAATCGCAATGGTACAAGTGTTGTTCCATAACCATTACTTACAAACAAAGTCGTATGTGGATATTCATAAATTCCACCTTTCAAAAAACGTGTAAAATGAAATAACCGAATTTGTCCACCATGCGTGTGACCACTTAATACACAGGAGATATTTTCCGTTCCATTTAATTTATATACGATATCAGGATTATGACTCACAAGGATACGAAATCCCTCTTCTTCACAATCTGCTAATGCTAAATCTAAACGATCACGTTTCAAACTTACATCGTCAACACCTAGTAACCATATCTTTTCTCCAAACTCTGATTCAAATAAGATCCCTGTATTGTCTAAAATTTTCACTCCATTTTGAAGAAGCAACGCGTCTAATTCGTGAAAATCAATTTCATAGTCATTATTCCCCCAAACAAAATACACTTGTCCCATTTCATTTAACCGTTTAATATTATCAACTACTCGTGTTAGCGGTACCCCTTGTTCAGCTAAATCTCCACCTATAATAACGAGATCTACTTTCCCTTTCACTTGCTGTATTAAAGTTTGAGAAATCGTTCTTCTGTGAATATCCGAAATAAAAAAATTCGTACTTCTCCAAAACTAATTGGAAACTCCGCAAACGATACGGTGTGTTCTAACAATGTATCACGCATCGCTTCTCTATACATCATAACAAAGCAAACAATCACAACGCATAATATGAAACAACCTAGTAATCCCCATGTCATACACTTTCCTCATCTTTCCTCTTACCAAAATCTAACCACATAATAACACATCACCCCAGCAAGTGAAGAAAAACCCTCTACTTCTGTAGAAGGTTTTTCTTCATCTCGTCATTCGCGGGCAGTAAGGTCTCCCGCTGACGGAAGGTTCACTTTATTTTTTCGGTTCTGGTTCTGACTTCTTCGGAATTTTTAACACTTGCCCTGGTTCTAAGTCTTCTGCTACTTCATTATATTTCTTTATAATCGCTATCCCATCTTCATTCGGAAAATATTTCTTTGCAATATCTTCGAGCGTTTCTCCCTCTTGCACTGTATGAAACTGAAATGTCTCTGATGGTGATGACTTTGATTCATTATCGGTTTTCTTTTTTGAATCAAAAAAATAACTTCAAATGCACTTTTTTCAGAATTGGCACTCGATTCCGCCGCTTGCTTCCCCTCCATGTAACGCTCTGTATACCATAAAATACTTATTGGAAGAAGAATAAATAATAATGTTAAAATCCGAACAAAAAAGTGCTTTATTTTAAATTTTGATTTTTTCTTGTCTTTATGGACTTCACTACGAGGCGGTAAACCCTCTCCTTCTTTTTCCGTTGACTCTTTCATGTTCTCTTCAAACTCTGTTGTCTGCTTCGCCATATCGGTCACCACCATCTTCCGTTTGCTTTCTTAATTGCAATCCCATTATGAAATCGACTAAAAAATGCGCAAAAATCGTGATCAGTAAATTACCAGTCCATTGAAATACAAAACCAAATACACTACTAATCATCAATACAAAACAAAATAAAAACGGCTTAGTAATATAACGAATATGTAAAACTGCAAATACAACACTCGCAAAAATTAAGCCAAAATACGTTTGTATCACGCCACGAAATAAAAACTCTTCTGCTATTCCAATTAAAAGGGTAACAGCGAACACGCGGAAAACAGACATTCCTTGAAACATACGATCATTAATCCCGCCATCATCAAACCACGATTCAGGAAAAAAATGCATCGCAATATAATCAAATAAAACAATCACACAAGCTACTCCGCCACCTATTAGAAAAATAGATGAAAAATCCCATTTCCACAAAGCTAGAAATGCGTCCATACTCGGAAATAATATATACGCTAACAAGATTCCAATACATATAATGATCGCTTGCGTAATATATAAATTAAGTCGGATTTCTTTTAGACTCATGTCTTCAATACTTGTCCTGCGTATATCCATCATTCCTCCATTCTGAATCCGAAGAGCAATTGTAACTCTGTTTCCCAATTATAGTCGAAAACAGGTTGCCTTGCTTGTCTTTTTTTATAATCTTCTATATGAATCCCGCAATAGTCACAGCAATTTTCCGGCTGCGTTTCCTTTACATATCCAAACTGGGAAAGAATTGCTTCTCTTTTACAATCCGTTCGTCGCATCCATTCTTTCATCGTTTCTAGTTGACCGTATTTATTATAAAGCCGAGTTTTCACTTCTGCAATTAACTTCCGCTCCGCTTCATCTGACAAGGATTCAATCATCAATTCTCTACGTTGTATGATTTTCATCTTTTCAAAATGATACCGAATAAATCGCCAATGTTGTTCACTCAATCCTGCTGTATTGTAGCAAATTTCTTCTACACCTTCTAACGGTAATACTTGGGCTTGAAACATTGTTTCTCGTAATAAAGAAAATAAAAAGCGTATTTGTTGTTCATTTGGTAATTCTTCTTCAATAATGGAGATTGGCAACTCATGATCAAGGGGACTACATAACAAAATGGCAATGCTTGGCTCTCCATCTCTACCTGCCCGTCCAATCTCTTGCAAATAAGACTCTATATTTGTCGGATAATGAAAATGAATAATATAGCGTGTGTTTTGCTTATTTACTCCCATACCAAATGCACTTGTACACACAACGAGCTGGAGTTGATCATTCATAAATTGTTGCTGAATTAACATCCGTTCTTCATGTTCCATTCCACCATGATAATGCGCAACATCTTCAATCCCTTCACTTCTTAAATACGCTGCAAGACGTTCAGTCCAAGCTCTACTCGAACAATAAATAATGCCAGGACTTTGTAAATATTTCACATGAGATAACAGCACTTCTTTTTCTCTTGAATGGTTTGTACAAATTCTACTTTCATAGCAATATTAGGGCGATCAATTGAATATAAATGCTGCCTCACATCTTTCAAATTTAAACTTTCAATAATATCTTGTAATACTTCTTTCGTAGCAGTAGCTGTTAAAGCAAGAACCTTAGGATAGCCCATCGATGCAATAACTTGATCTAGCTTTTTATAATCTGTTCGAAAATCATATCCCCATTGAGAAATACAATGTGCTTCGTCCACAACAAATAAAGAGATATGAATTTTCCTTAATTCTTTTAGCAACACATCTGATTGCAGCATTTCAGGAGACACGAATACAAATTTATAGGAATGCAACCGCCGCATAGCTTCTTTTTTCTCTGCCATTGTTCGAAAGCTGTTAAAAGCAATAACTTGATTTTTCACAATGTATTTTAACTGTGTAACTTGATCTTCCATTAATGACAATAGCGGTGAAACAATGAGTACCGTTCCATCTTGTATAAATCCTGGAAGCTGATAACAGAGCGATTTCCCCCTCCAGTTGGCAGCATCGCTACAACAGAATTTCCATTTAATAAGTCTGCAATAACTTCCTTTTGTCCTGGCCGAAATGTCCGGTACCCAAACCACTGATATAAAATATCTTCAAGCTTCATGTAATCCCCCTACTCGCGCTAATACAAGACGAATTTCAAAATAGGAAACATGCTCTCCAGCAGCTTGTTTCAAGACTCGCAGCTTCCGCGTTTGTAACTTCTCAATCATTTTCTGTATTTGTTTCATTTTTTCTTTTTCTACAAATTGCTCCACCTGAAATTCTTTTTCACGCAATGCAATTTCTACAATATGGTCCTCAATTGTCGCCACTTTTAATTTTCTTATCCTAGCAATTTCCTCCATAGTTCGTCCTTGCTTCCATAGTTGATATGTTTTTTGTGTTGATATACTAAATAAATCTGCTTTTTCATTCGGATACGCAATAATTTGTGCCAATAACGGAAAATTCTGCTGATGACTTTGTACATGTTGAATGATGAAATGAGTCGTTCCCCAAAATAAAAGATATACTCGAAACGCATCTTGTTTCATCATATTTCCAAGTTGATCTGTTGTATAACCAATACGATGGTATCCTGTTAGACGATATACGAAAATGGTTGCTTCTAGAGAGGTAACATACATTAATATTGAATTTATTTCTTTATATAACTGTTCCGCTAATTGTCCTCTTGAAACAGGAGAGTTCATAATAAATTGTTTTACCCACATCGTGATTTCTGTATCTTGCTGAATTGGAAGGAATTTCACATATTTTTGTTTCAAATTAGATACAGTTTGCACACTTAAGGATAACCTTTTCCAAAAGCGCTCTCCAAGTTCGCCGTATTGCAAACCGTGTAAATATTTCGGGAAAGAAAAGAATTTTTCCCATTCGTTTACTTGTTTCTCTCCCATTTCCGATAAAATGTAAGTATTTTCATGCACACATGTAATAAGTTGCTTGTTTAATAATGCTTCAATCTGTTTATCATAATCATGACGTCTTAAAGATTTATATACACTAAACAAAAAGGAAAGATGAAACATATTCCCATCTTGCAATGTTTGTGAAGAACGTTTCCCTTTTAAAAGGTGATAAATAGAAGAAACCGTTCGTTCACCTTTTAATTGTTTCAAACAGTATAGTACGGTATATTGTAGCTGCAACGCTTCTTCCACCCTTTCAGTCTACTTCTACTTTCATTGTAACAAAATGCATCTTATTTAGATATTTTTAAAATTTTATGTACAACTATAGAAATTAGTTGACACACTCAATTGATAAGAATTATCATTATAATTTTATATTGAAAAGTTTCACAAACCGTTTTACAATAAGGTTATAATTTTTCATCAGTGTTCTTATATACATATACATATTATTTAGGGGGTATACAAAAATGGCAAAATATACAATCGTTGACAAAGATACTTGCATTGCATGCGGAGCTTGCGGAGCAGCTGCACCGGATATTTATGATTACGATGATGAAGGCATTGCATTCGTAACACTTGACGATAACCAAGGTATCGTTGAAATTCCAGATGTATTAATCGATGATATGATGGATGCATTCGAAGGTTGCCCAACTGACTCTATTAAAGTGGCAGATGAAGCATTCGATGGTGACGCATTAAAATTTGAATAGTCTTATTGTTGACTTCAAAAAATACCCCTCAAATAATGAGGGGTATTTTTTTTGCACTTTATTTTCTTCTATGAAGCACAACTTTCACTAGTCACTCATCCTAAATTTAGTGGTCAGCCCCATCAAACAGACTCTTACTACTCCTTACGCGAGATAAAGTGAAACTTCCATCAGTGGTTTTTTCATCCCCCCACCTATCTCCTTCGAGTTCCTCACAATCTTGAAGCGGAGGGCTTACTGCCCGTTAATGCGGGATAAAAAAACATCAGTAGAAAAACTTCCACTGATGCAAAACCTTCTATATTATGCATTTTTCATTTTCGCAAATACCCATACTTTTAATCGAGAAAATAAAGGAACAAAAATAATTGTTACTATAATTCCTTTAATTATATTAAAAGGTAAAATTCCCGCTACAATTATTTGACGCATTGCATCGTTAGACATAGCAGGTTGACCTAAGAACCAAGTGTAAGCTGGAAAAATGATGAAATAATTTAATACACTCATAATTACTGTCATCATAATTGTTCCGAACATTAATCCTGTTGTTAAACTTTTTACTGTGCGATGTTTACGGAATAAAAGAGATGCCGGAAGAATAAAGAGACATCCAGCAACAAAATTCGCCACTTCTCCTACAGGTACGCCCGTTAAATCGCCTTGAATACCATAATACAGGACGTTTTTTATCCCTTCTACAATTACACCTGAAATTGGCCCAAAAGTAATGGCTGCAATTAATGCTGGGACATCACTAAAATCAATTTGCAAAAACGGCGGCAGCCCTGGAAGTGGAAAATCCAGCATCATTAATAAATACGCAATGCTGCTTAGCATCGCAACGCTCATCATTTGTACTACACTCTTCTGTTGTTTCATGTTTCTCTCTCCTTTTCCATCGATCATCTCATGGAAAGTGGAAAGGCTCTGCTATGCCTAAATATATTCCTGCATGAAAAAACCCTTCGCGTCCGAAACGCAAAGGGAGAAATTTTAGGCACATCAAACAAACGTTCAAACATTTATCTTTTTTGAACGCTCGAACCTCCATCTTCTCCCATCCAGACTGTACTGTCGGCTTTGGAATCGCACCAAATCCTGCCTTAACGGCTCGCGGGCTTAGAACAAAAATACACGTTCATCACCGCCGGTCGGGATTTTCACCCTGCCCCGAAGATAGACCGATATTCTATTTTCCTCATCATTATACAACAATTTTAAAACAATGTGAATGAAAATGCTTCTTTTTCACTCACATTGCGCAACACCTTCTTATACTTAGCAGTCCCCCACCTCAAGATGCAGAGAAAAGCGAAGAAGATAGGCCGGGGATAAAGAAAACTTCCACTGAGGGAAATTTTCTTTATCCAGTCACATCCTCATAATTGCATGCTATTCTAACAATAAGTAAATAATACGACAAAAAGGAACAAATTTTCGTGTTTGTTCTTTTTTGTCCACAATTCTCTAGCCATTTATACGTGAAAGTGATAAGATATGATATTGTTAAGAAAAACAGCATTTTCTTACAATGGAGGAAATGTCATGAGTAAAGAAAAGAAACAGCCTATTCGAGAAATTATGAAAAAAAATCTTCGCAAAGAATACTTTTATTTAAAAAAGGAATTGCTGTTCTATTGTCCTCTTGACTCAGGTAACTTTTCAAGAGATACATATTATGCTGCTTTTGATGAAGATGGCATTAGTGTATATCAATATGATAAAAATTCAGACAGTAAACTAAAACTTTGCGAACGACATCCATGGAAAAGCTGGAGAAAAGTCAAAATTGATCATTATTTAACAAAAACTCATTTTGTCTTTCAAGGAGAACGAAATTGGATTCTTTCTCTTTTTCATCAAGGAAAAAAGGCAGAAAAAATCATTCAAACTTATACATCCTTAGAAACAGAAATTGTTTCCAGATCATTTTTAAAAAAACTGCCTGGTTATCGATCTAATACAACATTGAATATGTATATTGGGAGTATTTGCTATACTGTACTTATTGCATTTTTATTAAAATTGATTCTCCCATCTCAAATTCAAATTGCTTTGTATTCGCTGTCTCTCGGCTGTATGCTGCTCGGTCTTCTTTGTTTCGCTATCGGTCTTATTGAACCTACTCTTGTCTTATTTAGAACAACAGAAAAAACACGAGCTAAAGTGTTTTATTATTATAGCTATTTAATAATCGCTGGATTTGCATGTATCTTTATTTTTTGGTAACAAACGAAAGAGCTAGTCTTCCTAGCTCTTTTTCAATTAATATGTAATTTTTGCGACGGATAAATAGTGTCTTTTTGCAAATAATTTTTCACTTTTAATTCTTCAACAGTTGTACCGAACTTCCTAGCAATACTGATCAATGTATCACCTTTTTGCACGACATATACAGAAGCGGATGCTACCGTATTAGGCTTTTCTTGAATCATTCGCAGCGGATTCACTGCATTTGTTTTCGCTATCGTCCAAGCCCCTTTATGAACTTCTAAATGTAAGTGAGCACCATTCGATTGTCCTGTATTCCCTACTTGACCAATTTTTTGCCCTTGTAAAACTACATCTCCTTCTTTCACAAGTCGTTTATTCATATGGGCATATACAGCTTCATAATCTTCATGTTTAATAAACACAACATGCCCGTAGCTATCAGAAAAATAAGATCTTGTTACAACACCATCTTGCATAGCTGCTATTGAAGTGCCGATCGGTGCAGCAATATCAATCCCAAAATGTTTTCCATTTCTCGTTCCAAAATAATCACTAATTCTCCCCTCTACCGGCCATGCCCACCGCTTTTCTTCAGCAGCACCTTCTGTTTGTGCTATAAAAAAGACACAAAAGAAAAGCAAAATGATTTTTAAAGCTTTCATTATAAATCCTCCGTTTTCTAAATAACAATCACACTTTCTCTATTTTGGTTGATTATAGCAAAAAGTATACAAAAAAAGAAAGAGCCTATTTCTCTTTCTTCTCCTCCTTATCTCGAAATACAATCGCGCTTCTTTCATATTCTATATCTTTCACATTCGAACGAGCATTCACAACTCTTGCAACTGCAAATAAATAATCCGATAAGCGATTTACATATTGCAAAACATATTCATTAATCTCATCTTGTTTCTTTAAAGCAACAATACAACGTTCTGCTCTTCGTGTAATAGTACGAGCAATGTGAATAATAGCCGCCCCTTGACTTCCTCCTGGTAAAATAAAGCGCTCAAGCGGCGGTGCTTCTTGTATATATACATCAATCCTTTCCTCTAGAAAAGTAATGATGTCTTCTGTTACTTTATACGGAATTTTCCTCTTCACAATCGCTAAATCCCCGCCACAATCAAACAACTCATGCTGAATTTTTTCAAGTTCTTGATAAATATCTTGAAACAATTCCCCCTCTAGCAATGTCATCGCATGTCCAATAAACGAATTCGCCTCATCAATTGTTCCATATGCCTCTACACGCAAATTGTCTTTATCTACGCGTCCTCCAATAAGACTTGTTTCTCCCTTATCTCCTGTTTTTGTATATAGCTTCATGTTTTCCCTCCTTATTTCTCTTTTTCATTCTTCTCTTATACTAACATTCCTTTTCTTTTTCAAAAAAAAGCTTATCAAAAAGATAAGCTTAAAAATTCGCATATAATTTCATCATACTTATGTTGGCAAATATACAGAGAATGTCGTCCCCTTATCTACTACACTCGACACTGTAATCTTACCATCATGTCCTCGCACAATATTTTTTGCAATCGCAAGTCCTAACCCTGTACCACCTGTTTTCCCGCGTGTACGAGCCTTATCCGCTTTATAAAAACGTTCAAATAAGAATGGAATATCATCTTCTGGAATACCAATCCCAGAATCTTCAACTTCGAATACAATTCCATTATTTTTCTCATCGATAATAAGTGATACTTTACCACCCGCATTTGTATGTCTTAAAGCATTATCAATTAAATTTGTTAACACTTGTTCCATACGATCCGGATCAAAAGAATGCTGCTCTATGGAAGTGCGAAAATCAACTGCTAGCTGCACTTCTTTTTCCTTTGCTATCCCTTGGAATTTTCGTGCAATCTTTTCAACAAATGGAACAATATCTACTTCTGATATATGTAATTCTACGTGACCGCTCTCCATTCGAGCTAAATCTAACAATTCATTCACAAGACGACCTAAGCGTACAGATTCATCATAGATAATTTGCACAAATTCATGCACTTCTTCTTTCGTTTGAACAATGTCATCTAAAATTGCTTCACTATATCCTTGCAGCATAACCATTGGTGTACGTAATTCATGCGATACGTTTGCAATAAAATCTTTACGCATTTTTTCAAGACGGCGTTCTTCCGTCATATCACGAAGTACCGCAACAGCACCGCGAATCTTCGTCTGATTGTACAGCGGTGTCATCAGTACAACATAATTACCTTTTTCTAAATTAACTTCTATAACTTGTTGCTGTTCACTTTCTACAACGAGATGAAACAGTTCAACAAGCTCCGATAGCAAACTCACACTTAACTCTATCTCTTTTTCTTCATACCATACTTGTAAGAAACGTTCTGCTGGCGGATTAATTACAACAACTTCTCCTTCTTGATTTAACGTAATAACACCATCAGCCATACTACTTAAAATACTAGAAAGCTGTTCTTTCTCTTGTTGCAGCGCATTAATATTAAACTTCAATTGTTTTCCCATTTGATTTAAAGCTGTTGCAAGTTCACCAATCTCATCTTGCGAAACCGCTGGTACCTTCGCATCAAATTTCCCGCGTGCTACTTCAAAAGCTACTTCGCGCATTTTACGAAGTGGGGCTGTAATTCGAGTTGATAAGAAAAAGGCAAAGAACGTTGTTAAAATAATCGCAATCCCCGCAGATAAAAAGATAAAATCCGTCGATTTTTCTATTCCTTGTTTTGGTACTTGTAACGATTGATATACAAAGACCGCACCATCTTTTGACGACTTTAACGGAACACCGACAATCATAATATCATTGTCAGGATTTTTCTTATTGTTTTCATCTGGGACGGTCTTAATTTTTTGTACCTTTTTACGTTCTGTAAATACCGCTTGTAACTCTTTGTCATTTTTCAAATCAGTTAGTGTTAGCGTTGCCAATCCTTGTTGTGCCGGAGAAGCAGATATTTCATTATTATCTTTCACAATAATAATACGCGAAAGGGGTCAGCGAATTTATATGCGATATGTTCTATCGTCTGCTCATCCGTCCCCTCTTCTATTAATTCAGAAACACTCGTTGCAACATTCGTAAGCCTTGTTTCTCCCATTGTTACATAATAATTATCAAAAAACTGCGAAAGTAAAATGGCAACAAAACCAAGCACGAAGGAAACAAGGAGCAGAATCGTCATCCATAATTTCCCTACTACACTTTTCCAAAGCATTAATCGTTCACAACCTCAAACTTGTAACCAACACCCCATACAGTTACAATCATTTTCGCTGCATCTGCTGACTTTTTACTTAACTTCTCACGCAGGCGCTTTACATGTGTATCAACTGTGCGTAAATCACCGAAAAATTCATACTGCCATACTTCTTTTAATAACTGCTCTCGGTCAAATACTTTATCAGGTGCCTTCGCTAAAAATAGTAATAATTCATATTCTTTTGGTGTTAAATTCACTTCTTCTCCATCAGCTGTAACACGATGTGCGTCATTATCAATTGTGAGATGAGGAAATACAATAACATCTTTTGTTGTCGTATCTTGCGTAAAGAATGTCGTTGTAACTGAGCGACGTAAAACAGCTTTTACACGTAGCACAACCTCGCGTGGGCTAAACGGTTTTACAATATAATCATCTGTACCAACTTCAAATCCTTGTACGCGATTCACTTCTTCTCCCTTTGCCGTTAGCATAATAATCGGTGTGGCTTTTTTCTCACGAATACCTTTACACACTTCAATGCCATCTTTTCCAGGCATCATAATATCTAAAAGAATTAGATCATAATCATTTTGCAACGCTTTTTCTAACGCCGTCTCACCGTTGTCAGCCTCATCAATAATGTACTGCTCTCTCTCTAAATACATTTTTAACAAACGACGAATACGATCTTCATCATCTACAATTAAAATCTTTAATTCATTTTCCATCGCAACCCGCTGTACATGTAAATGTCACAACGGTTCACACCTACCTTTCTCCAATAAAGTGAAACTTTCCTCAAATTTGGTTTCCACTGAGGGTTCGTTGAACTAATCAAGTGCATATTAGTAGTTATCTCCCACTTGCCTTCTATTCCTCTGAATCTAGTGAGGGGGATATCCTAATTACTAATTAGAACAGAATAGAGCCCTAAACTTACCCTTATCTCATTTTCATAGACAAAACCTTTCATGATTGAAAGTTCACCTTTGCATTATGTTTCACAAAAATAATAAAATTTGTTCATAGTTTTTCCAAAAATATGTATGTTTCCTAAACAATATAATTTGTCCTCGACATCATTTTACAAAATTCTCTTATACTTTGTCATGTTTTTCTCAAAAAAGAAAAGAAATTGACAAAAATAAAATAGGAAAGTGACGGTTACCTTCCTATTTTATCCCGCATTAACGGGCAGTAAGCCCTCCACCTCAAGATTGTGAAGAATCCGAAGAAGATAGGTGGGGGATAACTGCCCGTAAAAGCCCGATTGGTGAGAGCTTTCCATCAGTGGGAGATGAAAAAACTCTCCACTGATGGAAGTTTCACTTTATCCTGCAATAATGAATCGTACGACTTGACTCGTTGAACTTCAATTATTGTTATGCATATGAATGCAGGCCTGCAATTACTAAGTTTACCACAACAAAGTTAAACATAATAATTGCAAATCCGATTACTGCAAGCCATGCTGATTTTTCACCGTGCCACCCTTTAGACAAGCGTAAATGTAAAAAGGCTGCATAAAAGAGCCAGGTAATGAGTGCCCAAACCTCTTTTGGATCCCATCCCCAAAAACGTGTCCATGCAATTTGCGCCCAAATCATCGCAAAGATTAATGCGCCTAACGTAAAGACTGGGAATCCAATTGCAACAGAGCGATATCCAATTTCATCAAGTAAATCACTATCCACTTTTTGTACTACTGGTTGAATCGCCGCTGCTACTCGCTTACGTAAAATCAATCTTAATAGGATGTACAATCCGCTTCCTATAAATATCGACCAAATCACTGTGTTTAATTTTTTCGCATTAATAATAGCAGGTGTTTCTATTGCAGGCTCAAGTTTGTCGGTTGTGACTAACTTTCCTTCATGAGGTCCTACTAAAGCAGGTAGATTGTACACCATTTCTGCTTGCTGCTCATTTTTATCAATCCATTGGAATTTCGCTTCGTATTTTATACTTGAAAAAGCAGTTGTCACTGCTATAAATCCAATTACACAAACAAGTGAAAAAATAACTGCTTCCAGCCAAAATGTTTGCTTGCTTTTTTTGACTGATCCACATTTTTCAGTAAATATATAACCCCCGCAATAAAACTAATTGCTAAAATAGCTTGGCCAGCAGCTGCTGTTGTTACATGAATCTGTAGCCAGTAACTTTTTAATGAAGGGATAAGCGGTGTAATTTCCCTCGGAAACATACTTGCATAGGCAATGAGTAAAATAGCAACTGGAAGTGCAAATAAACCAAGGATGCTTGTCTTATATATAAAATACATAATAATAAATGCACCAACCATCATCATGCCGAAAAATGTCCCAAATTCAAAAAAATTACTAACTGGTGCATGTCCTGATGCAATCCATCTCGTAACAAAGTATACCGATTGCGCAGCAAAACCTAGAATAGTAATACTTATCCCAATGTTTGCCCACTTCCGCCCTTTTTCTTTAATCGCACCTCCAAAAAACAACGTTGCAATTAAATACAATACGAAAGCAGCAAATAAGAAATTACTACTTATTTCTACCATACTCTCTCCCCACCTTAACTAATTTTCTTCTCATTGACTTTATCATTTGGCTGTGGAATGCTTGTCCCTTCTAAGACTTTTTCTATCTCTTTTCGCAAACCATACCAATTTTTATTTGTATGCCCAGCAATCCACCATTCATTGTTAACACGTTGTATCCAAATACGTCGATGATTCCAATACATACCTTGAATAACACCGACCATGAAAATAAAGCCTCCCAGAGCTATAATCCAAAGTGTCAAATCTTTTCGTACAGTAAGCGCTGTAACGTTACGCGTTTCTACACCTGCAAAAGACATTTTGTATAAATTGTTTCCTTCTGGCTCTATATTTTGTCGAATTCCAACAAAGCTCACTTCTCCATTTGGTGTTTCGGGTGTAAACATTTTAAAAACAAACGCTGGATTATTAGGTAGCTTCGTTTTTGTATTCGGTTTTCCACTTTCATCAAAGTAAAAATCCGGAAAATAACTTAACAACTGCAGAGAGTATCCATTTCCTAAATCGTATGTTTCTTTTGGATTTGCTAGATCAACTGTAATTGGGCCCCATTTTTGGCCACTTTCTTTCTTTTGTAAAGCAAAAGACATTTTACTAAATTCGCCCTCTTTAAAATCTACTTGATAAAGAGCATAATGATCAAATTTAAGAGGTTCATTCACTCGAATGCTATACTCTTTCACTTTCTCAAGCTTTGGCTTTTGACCAGCAATATTTTTTCCAACTGCTTTATATAATACGGCATTTGTTTGATAGTTTTTCGGAATTATCTTATTCCCAACTCGATCAATCGCATTATCAAAGACCTCATTTTCTTTTCCTTTATCATAGACTTCTTTAATGAATTTTTCATTCTTCAAATAATACTTTCCGTCTGTTCCTGGGATTTCTTTCGTTTCACCTTCACGAAGCCAAAGCGATTCATCTACATACATACCAGGGACAAAACGCAGCATCGTTCCAAATAAGAAAATAATAAGACCAATATGATTTACATATGGACCCCAACGAGAAAAACGTCCTTTTTCTGCTAGAATGTTATCATTTTCCACTCGTACATTGTATTTTTCTTTTTCAAGTTTTCCTTAACACATTCAATTTCTTCTTTTGTTGCTAGTGCTACTCCGTATAACCGCTGCCTCTTTAAAAAACTCGGATGCCTTGTTACGCCTTGTTTTTTCAACGCTTTATACAAAGGAACAACTCGGTCTAAACTACATATAACGAGAGAAATCCCGATAGATGCAATTAACATCATATACCACCAAGAGCTATATAGATTGTCAAATCCTAATTGGTAATACAATTTTCCAAGAAAACCATACTGCTGTTCATAGTATTCCCCCGGCGTGACATTTGGTGGGAGATACATTTCTTGTGGAAAAATCGTCCCCACTCCAGATGCAATAAGTGTAATAACAATGAGCCATACTCCAACTTTTACGGAAGAGAAAAAACTCCAAATTTTATCCACAACTGTTTTTGTATGTGTAATAGACCGCCGTGCACTTCCTTCATATCGCATATCTAATAATTTTGTATCTTTCTCATCTTCAAAAGGCTTTCCGCAAGCTTCGCAAAAGATTGTACCAATTGGGTTTACATGACCGCAAACACACTTTATTTGTTCCAAATCCCTCACCGCCGTTTCTTTTCTCTATGTATCTATGTTTCATAACACTTTCACTGAATAATCAGAATTTTATTGTTAGGTACTGAAATTACAAACAGCACCTCAATTGACCAATACTACCTGTACAAATATATTTTCTATACATTTCTCATTTATGGAGTAATTTTCTTTAAATATTCTTCCATTTGTTCTTTAGATTGTGTACCTGTAATTTTTTCGACAATCTTTCCGTCCTTATCAATTAAAAACGTTGTTGGTAACGGTCCTACATCATATGTATTTAAAATTTCTTGTCCTTTATCAATCGCTACTGGAAATTTCAGTCCATATTGATTCACAAAGTTTTTCACAGCAAGTTCTGTTTCATCTGCATCTAATGCTACTATTTCGACACCTTTTTCTTTATATTTCGGATATAATTCATTCATATATGGCATTTCTTTCTCACAAGGTCCACACCATGTTCCCCAGAAATTTAAGAAAACACCTTTTCCTTTTAAATCTTTTAACGTAATTTTGTTACCTTCTAAATCAGTAGCAACAAAGTTTGGCGCTTCCTTTCCAACTTGCGCTTTCTCCTTATCAACAAAAAAGTTTTGATATAACGTAAACCCTACTGCCCCTCCTAATATGAGCAAAATGATTACACGAAATAACAGCCTATTTTTCTTCACGGTGTCTCTCCTCTCTTAACGAAATAAATAAGTTTAGCACATACTAAACTTTTCTATGTATTCACTTCTATCAGTAAAGATTTCTTTACTGATAGAAGCTTTTATTCCTGTTACTAAATACTATCTTGGTTTCGTTGAAGCAAGAGCACGAAGTTGTTTTACTTCATGAGGAGATAATTCTCTTGCATCTCCTGGGCGTAAATTACCTAACTCTAAAAAGGCATACCGCTCACGCTTTAATTTCATCACTTTACATCCAACTGCTTCAAACATTCTACGCACTTGGCGATTTCTTCCTTCATGAATTGTCAATTGTACAATTGCAACCTCTTTACGTTTATCCCAAGAAAGGATTTTCACATGCGCAGGCGCTGTTTTCCCTTCTTCAAGCATAACACCTTTTTCTAACATGCGGATTTTTTCACCAGTTAACGGACCTTTTACCTTTGCCACATATGTTTTTTCAACCTTATACTTTGGATGCATTAAAATGTTCGCAAAGTCTCCGTCATTTGTCATCAATATTAAACCAGATGTATCATAATCTAAGCGACCAATTGGAAAAAGGCGCTGTGGAATTTCTGGAAAGAAATCTGTGACCACTTTTCTTCCTTTATCATCTGTTACACTCGAAATAACACCAGTTGGTTTATATAATAAAAAGTAAGCAGGTGTTTCTTTTTCAAGAGGAATGTTGTTTACTTCAACTTTATCTTGCGCACTCACTTTCGTTCCTAGTTCGGTCACGACTTTTCCGTTAACCTTAACTTTCCCTTGTTGAATAAGTTCCTCTGCTTTTCTTCTTGATGCGATACCTGCTTGTGCTATTACCTTTTGTAATCGTTCCATTTCGTTTCTTCACCTCAAATTCATCTTACCTTCATTAGAAGGACTTGGCAACTGTCTAACCTAGTAGACAATGCCCATTACTTACCATAAACAACATTGCCAACTTTGTAAGCTAATAAAGGAATGCGGTATGATTCTCTTCTTTATTATGGTCCACATCCTTCCATTTGCTTACGGCAAATGTTCACGTTTTTGTCAAAAACAATCCATAAAAAAGCCACTATTAAGCGCATTCTTAATAGTGGCTGTATTCGTATTATAGTCCAATTTGAATGAAAAATGAATCATTATTACTGAAACATAAGTGAAACAAATACAATTGAACACACGATACCAATTAAATCAGCAAATAAACCAACTTTTAATGCATCACCCATTTTCCGAATCCCAACCGCCCCAAAATAAACTGTTAAAATATAAAAAGTCGTATCTGTACTTCCCTGCATTGTGGAAGCAAGTCTCCCAATAAACGAATCCGGCCCATATGTGGCAATTAAATCCGTTGTAATGCTTAGTCCTGCTGATCCAGAAATCGGACGAATAAGTGCAAGCGGAACAATTTCTGCTGGCACATGAATCATATCTAGCATTGGTTTCATTACATGAATCATTGCATCTAGCGCTCCTGAAGCTCGAAAAATGGCAATAGAAACGAGCATACCAACCATAAATGGTAAAATGGATACAGCAATTTGAATCCCTTCTTTTCCCCCTTCTACAAACGACTCATATGTCGGTACTTTTTTACCGTCCCATATAATAGAATAAATCCAATCACGCATGGAATCACCCATAGAGAAATCATATTGACAATACTCATTTTTTCTTCCCCTTTCTACTTCTTCTTCGGTAAAAATAACGATCAATCCAAATGGCACCAATCATAGATAGCACTTGAGCGATAAAGGTTACCCCTACAATTTCAGTAGGGTTTGCAGAATGATATGTCATCCGAATTGAAATAACCGTAGTGGGAATAAGCGTGATAGCCGATGTATTTAAGGCAAGAAATGTTATCATAGAACGACTCGCAAAGTCTTTTCCCCCATTTAACTCTTTTAAATGTTCCATTGCTTTAATCCCAAGTGGTGTAGCTGCATTTCCTAAACCGAAAAAGTTTGCCCACATATTGGATAAAATAAAACCCATCGCTGGATGATCCTTCGGAACTTCTGGAAACAATTTTTTTACAAGAGGCATACACAATGCAACAAGCTTCTTTAATAGTCCCGCTTCTTCTGCAATTTTCATTAAACCAAGCCAAAAAACAAGAACACTAATCAGTCCAATACAAATAGTTACAGCACTTTTTGAACCTTCAAAAACCGCTTTATTCACTTCTTCCATCGTTCCATTAAACATTGCATACACAATACCAATTAACGCCATCGCAGCCCAGACAAGATTAACCATCTGTTTTCACACCTAACATTTGTGAAAATACTTCTTTAAAATCGCTCCAAAACAAACCTGTTGTCGCAATAAGCTTTCGTTTACTATAAAATAAATTACGCTCCCCAATTTCTTCTCCATTTAGATAAGCAATAGCGCGACCTACTTTCTCTTCATCTGTTACCTTGGCTGTTTTATCAAATTCAATTTGTAATGTGACCTTTTTTAACTCCTCTTTTGTTAGCGGCACTAACAAATCATTTTTCGTATATACATGATTTTTATACTTTTTGTCTTGAATTTCAGAAAGTACTCCCTTTTTTAGTACTGTAGTTGATATATACTGTTTAAAACCTTCATTAAATAAATACATATGATCGTCCCAATCACTCGAAGCCTGCAATGTTACAACAATCAAATCTAGCCCATCTTTTGATGCAGTTGTTACAAGTGTTCGTCCTGCCTTTTTCGTAAAGCCAGTTTTTCCTCCTGTTGCATACTCGTACATAGATGTAACAAGCTTATGTTTATTTTTCCATGGATAATCCCACGCTTGCGACTGATACGTTTTCGTTCCAAAAATTTCACGAAATGTCTCATTGTTCATGGCGTACCGTGTTAACTGTGCCATATCATATGCTGAAGAATAATGTGTCCCATCCCCATCTAAACCGTGCGGGTTAGAAAAATGTGTATCCTTCATTCCAATTTGTGCGGCCTTTTCATTCATTAAATAGACAAACCCATCCGTACTTCCACCAATATATTCTGCAATTGCCTGAGCTGCATCATTTCCAGAACGTAACATTAAACCGTATACTAAATCCTCTAACGTTACTTTCTGCCCTGGCTTTAAATAAATAGCCGATCCTTCCACACGAACAGCCGTATTGCTAATTGATACCTTTTCTTTCATTTTCCCTGATTCAACTGCCAAAAGCGCGGTCATAATTTTTGTAATACTTGCAATTTTTTCGGATTCATGCTCTAACTTTCCATATAGTACACGCCCCGAATGCTGCTCCATCAACACGGCATTACGAGCACTAACATTATTCATTTGTGCATATGTATCATTGGGTAACATACTTACACATATCATAATAAGTGCTATCACAATCCATCTTCCTCGCATATATTCACGTCCTTTTCGGCACTTTTTGTACAAGTGTATGCTTGGACCTTTAAAATATGAATGGAAGTTGAGGTAGAGGACTTACTGCCAGCAAATAGCGGGATAAAGTGAAGCCTCCATCAGTGGGATTTTTTTATCCCCCACTTATCTTCCTCGCTTCTCTCTAAATCTTGAGGTGGGGGTTTTACTACCCACAAAAAAGACGCATCACGATGCGTCTAATATGGTATCCACTGAAGTTCTTTTACACTTTCAAATCTTTTCTCTACATCACCCCAGTTGACAATATTCCACCAATTCTTAATATATTCTTCCTTTCGGTTTTGATATTGTAAATAGTATGCATGCTCCCATACATCAAGTACTAATAGAGGGATCGTATCCCATTGCGTAAATAATTGATGAAGTGTACTTTGTAAAATTTCTAATCGCCCGGAACGAGGTGCCCAAACGAGAATCGCCCATCCAGAACCTTCCACCTTTGCTCCTGCTTCTGTAAAATGTTTTTGAAAACGTAAAAAGCTCCCGAAATCTTTTTCAATTTGCCTCGACAAGTCTCCATGTGGGCTACCACCACCATCTTTTTTCATATTGTTCCAAAAAATAGTGTGTAAGTAATGTCCGGAACCATGGAAAGCAGCTTCTCTCTCCCAATGCTTTATTAAATCAAATTGATTTGTTTTTCGTGCTTCTGCCATCATTTTCTCTGCTTTATTCAATCCTTCTACATAACTACGATGATGCTTATCATGATGAAGCATCATAATTTCCCTTGAAATATACGGTTCAAGTGCATTATACGGATATGGAAGTGGCGGAAGAGTATGTCCCCCAATCGGTACAGCAGTTTCTACATAATTTCTTTCGTATAATACATATTGTTCTGAATCAGACATTAACGCCTCTTGTAAGTAGTGTTGAATATGTTCAACATCATCACTAATTTCATAAACAAACTCCGCATCATAATCATATTCATTTTCTTTAATACGATCTAATAACATTTGAATTTTATATGCAAGCATATGGACATCATACACTTCCGTTGCCCGGTTATCTAATACGTGGAGAACACTTTCGCACCAACTTTCAACTTCATGAAAGTAATCGGTAAACACTTCTTGCTGACTCATATGTCACCTCCATCAATGCTATCCTTTTTAAATGTATTCGAAAGTATGAGCGTATATGACGTTTCAAAAAGCAAAAGAAGCTAGGCATCACCTAGCTTCTTACAGAGTTAATATTTTTGTATCATTTTCGTTTGATAGTCTGTCTCATAATATTCTAATTCTTCGCGCAACATTTGAAATTTCCCTTCTAACTCTTGCATCATTCGTTCAATAGAAAAAGGAGGTTGTTTTTGAAAGGCAATTGAATTCTTCCCTGTATAAGCTGATCGGCTATTTTCATACCAATAATCATTTTTCGGTGAAAAAAACTCTGCAATCACTTGATGATAGATTTTATATAACGTTCTTTGCGCTGCATTTTTTCGAAACGGCTCATTATTCATTACTACGCAGCAAGCATCTAACCCTTCTTCACAAAATACAAGTAAACGTCGAATTGAAGCTAACAATCCAGCAAAATACTGTTCATCGCCTTCAGGTGTTTCTTCTAATAATAAAGGTAATGTGTGATTATTTACATATTTTGTGATCACTTCAATTACTTCTTCCAAAAAAACAGTTACTTGCCGCGTTTGATTTTCAACCATTAAATTCGACATGCTAGTTTCTCCCCTCACCATTTTAACGGATTTTCGAAAATTGCTTCTGCTGCTATTATTGTTTCTTCATCAAAATATACGCGATATTCTTCTATCGTATTAATATGAAAACGCTCTAGCTGTTTCTATTTTTATCACATAAGCTAGCGCAACATATATGTTTTGATTTTCGATTTTAAAAAGCAGATTTCCTTCAAAAGGAGTAAATTCTTGCAAAATTTCTTCAAAATAAAGTGAAACTTCCATCAGTGGGGGTCTTACTGCCCGTTAATGCGGGATAAAACATGAAGCGCCTTTTCTGTTCTATCTTATATATTAATGCTTAAATGTATAAAAATTTTGTAATATGCTAAATTACATTTTTTAGTTTATAGCTTTTGTAACTGAATTTTCCTTTTTATTTTCACTGAAGTTTGTCATAATAAAAATATTGCCTCAGTTTTCTTATATAAGGAGAGTTGTCTTTATGTCGTTTTCATGGAAACGTATGCTACAAATCGGAAAATTTATTTTCCCCTTTGTCATACTAACAATTGTGTTTTTTCAAGCACGAAAAGAACTATCAGGTATCTCATTTCGAGAAGCAGTTGAAACGATTAAAAACATTCCATCTGGTGGTTTTTCTTAGCCGTTACACTTGGCGCATTGGCTATTGCTACAATGTTCTTTTATGACTTTGTAATGCTGCGGCATTTGCAAGCTGATATACCAGTTAAAAAGATTTTCCGCATTTCTTGGATTGCTAATACATTAAATGGATTTATAGGATTTGGTGGTCTTATGGGGGCAGGTATACGTACAATGTTATATCGTCCTTATGTACAGGAGAACGGTAAACTTCTTAAAAGTATCGCTTGGATGACAACGGCTTTTATTAATGGGTTAGCATTACTATCCTTTCTTGGCCTCATCGGCGTATTAGATACAAGATTTATTTTACAAGAAAAACCTTGGCTATGGCCAGTTCTCATCTTTTTTGCCCTTTTTGTCCCATTATACATAGGTGTTTCAAAAATAAAAAATCGCAAGCGAAAAACAGAAGAAACAGAACAAGTAGAACAAAATCCAACTGTCCTCTATTCACTTGTTTCATTAATAGAATGGGTATCGGCAAGTATTGTTATGTATGTCATCTTACTTCTATTTGGGATTGAAGTAGATTTCCGTCAATTTCTCGGTGTATATGTCATTGCAGCCCTGGCTGGCGTTGTTAGCCTTGTACCAGGAGGACTTGGCTCCTTTGACCTTGTTTTCTTAACAGGACTAGAACAGTATGGATTTGATACAAGCGTATTGCTTCCTGCTATGTTATTATATCGCTTTGTATATTATATTTTACCATTTGGACTCGGATTGGTTTTTGCAGCGATTGAAATGACAGGAGCTGCTCTAAAGAAATTTGAAGATAAACCATTTATTGCACCTGCCCTCGAAACAACTGGAGTCCTTTGGACGTTACAACGTGATTTTCTAAGAAAGCTCGGTTCTTGGGCATCTGCTGCGTTAACAAGCTTTGCAGGAATCATGGTGATTTTCTCCACTATCTTTCCAACAAGTATTGAACGCGCCCATGTACTTCATATTTTAGTCCCTAAATACCTAGTACAGATTTCTTTTAGTTTATCGCTAACATTTGGTATTTTGCTCGTTATTTTATCAAGCGGCATTTATCATGGAACGAAGCGATCCTACTATATGACGATTGCAACCCTAATCGGAGCCGCGATTTTTAATACATTAAAAGGAATTGATTTAGAAGAAACCTTTATCTTACTCATTGTACTCGCTGTACTATATATGATTCGTAAACGATTTATACGTGAAAAAGTGGAGGTTTTATTCTCAGATGTAGTAAAAGTATTCCTTTTTTTACTTATTACATTGTATCTATACAAAAACTTAGGGGTACTATTTGCGGAAGCAAAGGAAGTGTTTAAACCTGATTTTGTTGTTCGTAATATTAAACAAGTACAACGAAGTGCATTTGCCGCAGCCTTTTTTGTACCAAGCTTTTTACTAATTGGTTCCATTATCGCAAATCGCTATCGAAGTAAATTTCCCGGGCAACCTTTCAATCCGAAACGGCTGCAACTTTTTTAGATGAACATGGTGGGAACGTGTTAAGCCATCTTGGCTTTTTAGGAGATAAGCAGTTCTTTTTCAGTAGCGATGGCAAAGCGATGATTCAGTTTTCTCCTACAGGTAAACGTCTTATTGTACTCGGGGATCCAATCGGACAGCAATCTTCTTTTCGTAAAGTATTAGAAGAATTTCTAACAGAAGCGGATCGTTTCGGATATATTTGCGTATTTTATCAAATTGAAAGTAAATGGATGAGTTTATATCATGATTTCGGTTACAACTTCTTCAAACTGGGTGAAGAAGCGGTTGTCGATTTAAACACTTTTACAATATCCGGAAAAAAGAGCTGGATTGCGTGCAACTTTTAATCGTTTCGAACGAGACGGTTATACCTTTGCGATTCACGAACCACCATTTGCAGATGAATTGTATGATGAACTCAAAAAAGTATCGGATGCATGGCTTGGTGGAAAAAAGGAAAAAGGCTTCTCTCTTGGCTATTTAGATCGTGATTATGTGAACCGTGCGCCGGTTGCAACACTTTCTGATGCTGATGGTCAAATCATTGCCTTCACAACATTGATGCCTGTATATCAAGATGGTGAGTTATCTGTTGATTTAATGCGTTATTACCCTAATGCACCAGGTGGAATTATGGATGCTATTTTCATTCATTTATTCCAATGGGCAAAAGAAAATGGCTATCACTGCTTTAATATCGGAATGGCTCCCCTTTCTAACGTTGGGTTATCGGCACAATCATTTTGGTCAGAGCGCGTCGCAGCAGCCATTTTCAACAATGTTCGCTATACATATAGCTTTAGCGGCCTGAGACATTTCAAAGAGAAATATAAACCCGCATGGAGCGGGAAGTATTTAGCATTTCGGAAAAATCATTCATTGCCAATTACGATGCTCGCTGTAACAAAATTAATCGGAAAACGAAAAGACAGCTAAACTTCTTAGCTGTCTTTTCGTTTCTGAACTTGTAATACAAACTGCTCCTCATATTTCTCTCCGTTTATATAAAAAGTACCCCATATTTTATAAATCCCTTCACTCGGAAACGTAACGCGAAATTGCAATTGTCCTTCATCATTAACAGGAACAACGTACAAGAAATGTTGTTTTTTTCATCTACTATGCACAGTGCAGCACGTTCTCCTGTATTTGAGCGAAATTTTAGTTTTTGCCCTTTTTCTATTTGAAATTGAAACGTTAATGTTTCCTCTTCATTCGGATGTAACGTACGAAATAAAAGCGATGCTTTGTAAGTACCAATATTTTTTGTTAATACACTATCTACAGCAATTGGCTTTTGTTTTTTTCTTCTTTATTGCCTACTATAATATTTTTTTCAGCAAACTGTTTTGTTGTCTCTCCTATTTCTTCATATAAGAAAATTGTATATTCCCCTGCTTTTTTAAATTGATACGCGGCTTTATATGAACCATTACCAGCAAACGTTGGTCTCACCTGATACGACTGCGCTAACTGCTTGTCCACAATAAATAACCGAATGTGGTCGTTTACACCATGAATCTCATTCCCTTTTTTATCTTGTAATTGAAATGTAATATGTGCAGTTTTATTTACATCGATATCATCAAGTTGCCACTTCACTTGTTGTACTTGTCCCGTTGTTTCTTCGCTGCTTTTGTATTTTTTCATATAAAATCCGCCAAGAACAATAAGAAGCAAAGCGATAATTCCTATTATAAGATTTTTCACGAAATCACCTATCTACTTTTTGGTAAATTGTAACATAATTCAGACTATTTTATATATAAAAACATCTAATCTATATTCTTTTTTGTGCAATTATTTTATCTTACACTCTCTCCACCTACCTTCCTTGTCTTTTCATAATCTTGTGGTGGGGTTTTACCGCTCATAAATAGCAATATTAATAGAAATACACGTTTGAAAACACACTATTGAAAACGCTCTACTTCGTGTATACTACAAAGAGAAAACTGCTTAATCGATATTATAATCACTATATAATATCGATTGCTACATAACGAGGAGGATATATATGAGCGTTCATATCGGAGCCAAAGAAGGCGAAATTGCTGAATCTATTTTATTACCCGGAGACCCTTTACGTGCAAAGTATATTGCAGAAAATTTTTAGAAGATGTAACATGCTACAACAATGTACGAGGTATGCTAGGATTTACAGGAACATATAAAGGCAAACGTGTCTCTGTTCAAGGAACAGGTATGGGCGTTCCTTCTATTTCTATTTATGTAAACGAATTGATTCAAAGTTATGGTGTAAAAAACTTGATTCGTGTGGGAACATGCGGTGCGATTCAAAAAGACGTAAAAGTACGTGATGTTATTATTGCAATGACTGCTTGTACCGATTCTAACATAAATCGTTTAACATTCCCTGGATTTGATTTTGCGCCGTGTGCAGACTTTGAGTTATTAAAGAAAGCATATGATGCTGGTGTAGAAAAAGGTTTACATATTCGCGTTGGTAACATACTAACAGCTGATGTATTTTACCGTGAAAGTATGGACATGGTGAAAAAACTTGGCGATTACGGTGTTTTAGCTATTGAAATGGAAACAACTGCACTGTATACATTAGCAGCAAAATACGGTGTAAATGCATTATCTGTTTTAACAGTAAGTGACCATATCTTTACCGGTGAAGAAACTACAGCTGAAGAGCGTCAAACGACATTTAATGAGATGATTGAAATTGCATTAGATGCAGCAATTCAATCGTAATTTTCACAAGAACTTGTCATACGTCTGGCGAGTTCTTTTTTATCCCGCATTAACGGGCAGTAATACTCACACCTTAAAATTCGGTGAAAGCAAAGAAGTTAGGCAGGAGATAAACTGCCCGTTAATGCTCGATTGGTTCAACTAACTATCAGTAGGGGATGAAAAAATCCCCACTGATGGAAGTTTCACTTTATATGACTTTTTGAAAAAAACTATCTCAACAAGCGACAGATTTCCTCTCCTACTCTCTTTATTCGTTTGTTATAATAAGAAGACTACTATGGAATTTACAATTTATGAGGTGAAGATGTGAAAAAAGAAGCATTGTATTTAAGCTTTTTCTATTAACATCAGCATTGTTTACTGCTACATTTTTACTCTTTTTCCTTGGACAATCACTGTTTTTAGAAAAGTTTTATATAAAGAAAAAAATTCAGACGGTCCAAACATCTTTCGAAAAATTTGTAAGTAAATATGAAAAAAGTGATCAGTCAGTTGAAGAACTTTCAAAGTTAAAACAAGAGTTTTATGAAAAAACAAATGCTGAACTCGTCTTACTAGATCGTAATGGCATTATTCAGGATGACAAAAATTATCACATTGAACTTGTTGATACGTCTAATAAAACATTTTTTATTCCACTCAATAACATTTTCACAAACGATGAATATTCTTCGTTTATAAAATTAGGATTAAACATTAATGATCCAATCCGTGTACAAGGGATCTTAAAACAAGATATGATTATTCCTATTACAATTACTACTGCCGACAACAGGATATGGCAAAATGATAATATCATTTCAGACTTGAAGCAATTTGGTATACAACTTCAAGACGTGAAAAAACTTTATATACAAAGGATTTCGGTGTTGGTGTTAGCACATTTGACGGTACTATTTCAAAACTGCACATTCCTTCCTCAAGTGATATTCGTCTTGCAAATAAAGATACATTAATCCAGGGTATTCAGCACTGGGAGCTTTCTGTCGCATTAGGAAAAACAAATACAAATGAAATGACGACGTATACAATGGGCGGAGAAAATGAAGTGAAATATCAGATTTTTGTTAAACCCGTTGTTAAAAATGGTGAAATAAAAGAATTTGCATTTGCAATGACATCACTGCAGCCCGTTGATGAAGCTATGCTTGTTTTGAAAGATTATTATGTTTATGCATTAATTATCGTCTTTATTGTCATTATTTTATTGTCATTCTATTACTCAAAAATCATTGCAAAGCCGCTTATTAAAATGAACCGTGTTACAAAGAAAATGGCGAACTTTGATTTTTCTGAAAAACTCCCAATATCAACAGACGATGAAATTGGAAGCTTATCAGGTAGTATTAACAGCCTTTCTGTAAATTTAAAAGATCGAATTGACAAATTGCATGTAGCAAATACAAAACTACAGCAAGATATTGAAAAAGAGAGACAGCTAGAGAAAACAAGAAAAGAATTTATCTCTGGCGTATCCCATGAATTAAAAACACCGCTAAGTGTAATCCGTAGTTTCGCTGAAGGCATTAAAGATGGTGTAAGTAAAGATACTACGTATTATACCGACGTTATTTTAGAAGAAACTGATAATATGAACCGCCTTATTGTCGAAATGCTAGAACTTGCAAAACTTGAATCTGGCACATATAAATTAGAAATTAAAGCTTTTTCAATTGGAGAATTAATCCAACAAGTTTATACAAAGCTATTATTTAGTATCGAAGAAAAAATTTACACGTAGAGCTTGCATTAGATCCAACTATTTATGTACAAGCAAATCGCAATCGCATTGAACAAGTTGTCGTCAATCTATTAAGTAATGCAATTCGTTACACACCAAATGGGAAACAAGTAAAGCTATCTGTCATTGAGTATGAAGAAACGGTAAAAGTAGAAATTGAAAATAACGGTACGCCGATTCCTGAAGAAAGCTTAGATAAAATATGGGACCGTTTCTATCGATTAGACGCATCCCGTAGCCGTCATACAGGCGGAACAGGTCTAGGCTTATCCATTGTAAAAAATATTTTAGAACTTCATCATGCCGATTACGGTGTGTATAATAAAGAAAATGGTGTTGCCTTTTATTTCGACTTACAAAAAGCAAAAGAAGTCAAATAATTTGTTCTAATTTCACGAGGAGTTCACATGAAATTCACATACTCCCTTTATAGTAATAACTAGTTAATCCTTTCCTTTACACATATAAAAGAGGAGAGTGCGTGAAATGAAACAAGTAGGACAACCAATTCAAAATGAAAAACAATTAGAAAAAATCAAAGATATACTATTACACTCATCGAAGCGTGATGCTTTATTATTCGTGTTAGCTGTGAATTCAGGATTAAAAGTAAGCGAGATTTTACAATTAAAAGTTGGCGATGTTATTGATGAAAATGAACATGTTCGTCATTCTATTTTGTTCTATAATGACAAAATGAAAAAACATAAATGGTTCGCTGTAAATGAAGAATTGCAACATACTATCGAACAATACATGAAAGAGCGAAAAGTATGGAAACGAAATGAACCATTATTAAAATCTCAAAAGGGAACAAAGTCTATTACAAGACAACACGCTTGGTACATTTTAAATAAAGCGGCAAAAGAAGTTGGTTTAGAAGGGATTAGCTCACATACACTTCGCAAGACATGGGGATATTGTGCTTACAAATCTGGTGTAGATATTGCATTTTTACAACACTTTTTTGATCATAACACCCCATCCAAAACTTTAAAATACATCGGTATTGCTTAGTCATAATTACTGTAAATAGATTTTAAAAAAGGTAACTATTTTGTAAATAGTTACCTTTTTTAATCCAATAAACTCTATTACTTTCTTTACCATCTTAATATATCTTTCTCTTTTCTTGTTTCTCCTATCTTCTAGTGATACTCTAGTAGTAGGGGGAGAAATATGAACACATTAACAATTGAATTACCTAAAGAAACATTGGAAAAACTGCAATTATTACAACAAGCTCACAAACAGAAAACAGGTGCTGTCGTTACCGAAAGCACACTCATTCAATCTCTTATATCAAGAGAATTTATTCAAGAAATTACACCGTTTGATTTACAGAAATATGTACAACAAAAAGAACAGCGATAAAGTTCAACTTTGATTAGTAAGCGTTTTCATCACTGATTATTAGTTGAATCAAACTTGCCATTATAGGCAGTAAGACTCCCACCTCTTTTCTTGATGGTGGGAGTCTTACTGTTCGAAAATAGCGGGATAGACACCGCTATTTTCTATTGAATTGATTTTACATATTCCGCAATTGCATGAACTTCCTGTTTTGACAGTTGTGGCTTTTCTTCATATTGATGCTTCTCTACTGCCTCTTCAATAGTTTTCGCACTACCATCATGTAAGTACGGGGCTGTTGCCCATACACCACGAAGCGTTGGAAGATCAAAGTATCCTTTTGGTCTTTTATTTTGGAATCCCCCACGCGCATCACCATCATAATTTGTATCTGTTTCATTA
Organism: Bacillus sp. EA-CB0995; assembly: GCF_055814245.1. NCBI lineage: Bacteria > Bacillati > Bacillota > Bacilli > Caryophanales > Bacillaceae > Bacillus > Bacillus sp. EA-CB0995. Next base: position 3,362,891 of record NZ_CP169269.1, read on the forward strand.
GCAGTCCCAATGTTATAAAGGAAGTTTGTATTGTTCGTCGTTAATTTACCATTTTCATCAACAGCTTTTGTGCTATTTGTGAAATTATCCCCGCCATGACATGTTAAACAATTTGCCTCGCCTTTAAACAGCTGCTCTCCATCCTTCGCAGTAGGTGTTAATTCTCCATTCCCTTGACGATATGGGCTTTTGGGGACAGGAAACGAATTCGGATCATCCAAAAAGGCTTGCAAAGCATCATACATATGCTGCACATCTTTTGGAAGTTCTTTTCCAGGTGAAATTTCCATCATACCGCAAATTTCACCTTGTATGGTATGGATATAATCCGTAAAATCATCTCGTGCGCCGTCCCACATAAACAAACCTGTTTTTGTCGTTAAGACGTTGCTTGGTACATTTCGTTTCCCTCTTGGTGTCAGTAATGATAAACCATTAATTTCTCCATCACTATGACACGTTGCACAACTCATCCAGTTGTTCCCTGTAATCGATGCTGCATATTTATCGCTATTTGCACTGTAGAAGATTTCTTTTCCTTCGCGTACAAGTTTCGATAAGGAATCTTTTTCAATTAATTTAACTGTCTTCTTATCAGCTTGCACTTTTGCATATGAATCATTACCACCTGTTTCTAAGAAAGCAAGATTATGACTCATCGCATTATGAACTACTAATGTGTTTTCTTTTGGAAGCAACATAATACCGCAAATTTTTTAAAACAAAAGATACAAAAACTATTGACAATGATAATGATAACCATTATCATTTATTATGAAACCAACAATTGATGAATCAACCAAACGCTCAGTAACATTGTTACCCCTCTTTTTTCATAAAGAAAAACACTGTACATTCCCCCTGTTTGTACAGTGTTTTTCTTTTTATCCTAATTAGCGCTTTCAATCAATGAAGGTGAAGTCCCTTGATAAAAATACTACTTTACCCTACTACTATTTCACTTCATTCAAATAAATTTAGTTGTTCAGGTCTAGGTTCGCCATACGTAACTCCAAGCATATCCATCATTTGTTTTGCATTATCTGCCGCATCTCCGCCAGAGTTATTGTTAAATAAAAGGTAAATTTCCTTTGTTTTTGGTTTTAATTCTTGTAACCTCTCTATCCATTCTTCTAATTCCTGTTTGTTATAGCGATATAAACAGCGGACTGCTCTCCAATTCTCTCCCGTATTCAGCCACCCATGTACATTGCGCCCGTGAAATCGAACTAAGGTCATCTGTTCATGCGTTGCTTCTAGTACAATTGGAATAGAACCAATTCCTGCTTGTGGTTCATCACAAATAGTATGAATCCAACCTTCTTGTTTCATAAATTGCAATGTTTGATTACGAAATTGTGGATAAAACCACGTTTGATTACGAAACTCTAATGAACATGGTATATCTCTCATCTTTTCTTTCGTATAGCGTAATAAATCCACATTTTTCTTTTGACAGTCGAACCAAGGTGGATACTGGAATAAAACCATTTTTAACTTATTTGCTTTTTGGAGAGGAACTATCGACTCTTTAAATGCCTGAAACATATCTTCAATATTTGCAAAAGGGGTCTCTCCGCGCATATGCCCTGTCATTCCTTGATAAGCTTTCACAATAAATGAAAAATTTGGCGGTGTTTCTAAAACCCATTTCTCATAATTTCTTGCAGGCTGTATGGCATAAAAAGAACTATCTACTTCTACGATTGGAAAATACTCACTATATGTTCGTAGTTTATGCTTCATTTCATAGGCATCTTTATATAAAGCGTTATGATCTCCCCATCCTGTTAACCCAATAGAAATCATCCGAACACCATCTCCTATCCACCTCTAAATCTCAAAAACATATTATGATATATGGAAAAAATCCAAATTACAGAGTCATTTAATTGTCTCACATTAACGGGCAGTCCCACACACATACTAATGTAAGTTTCACTTTATAAATAATTCATCACAAAGTTACAATCTTAACAATTTCTATTCCATTGTTATCCTATGGCTTCTTAATCTACTATAACAAACCGAAAAAAAGTTTTGCTATACAAAAAACTCTCTTTCTTTACTTTTCTTTACCTCAGCTTAACGTTAATTTAACGCTTATTTTGTATAATTCATAGTGAAAGAACTTATACGAAACGAGGGTGAATGCAGATGAAAGTATTATCATCTATCCGCTTTTGGATTATTTTCATGTCATGTATAACGTTATGTTTTGCACTCTTTGTAATTGGAGAATACAATAAACCAAAAGCAGCCTCAAACGAAGGCACCATACCCTATGACATCCTATATACAAAACAAAATCATATACCCCTGGTGCATGATGCGCAAAAAGAAAAGGTTGTTCTGAAGGGGATGGTGATAACCGACGCCACTTCGTATAAACAATTAGAAATAATCGCCAAACAAATCAAAGAAAAATATGCACATGAAAAACTCGATTCAATTGAACTTACAATCCATAATAAAAATAACAGTCAATATTATGATGATCTTGCTTTTGAGCCAACCGCTAAAGGAAACATTGTCATCTCCTATACACCGGTAACTAAAACCGCGCACAGTATGAATACAAATATAAATATTCAACTCAACAAGCACCCTTAATCTAAAAGGGTGCTTGTTTCTATGTATACGCACATTTTTTATAAATTAGTCAAGTATCCTAGGTCTTGTCCTGCAAAGATGAATATCATATATCGACAAATGATTTAAAGAGAGAGAACTTATTAAGGAGGAATTATGTATGATGTATCCATACAATCAGTACAATTATTCTCGAAATGGGATGAAAAATTACAAAAATTTAATTGGCACAAACGTTCAGGTTAATTTAGGAGGTCCAGAAAAAGCAGAGGGAACATTATTAAAAGTTAAAAGTGATTTTTGTGTCGTACAAAATGACGATGGTGTTGTTTACTATCCGTTACATCATATTAATGGCTTTGCCGAGCAATATGAAGATGACTCTGAAGAATCAGATGATAATGAACAAAACAACAATCAAAATAACCAATATGAGGCCCCTATCATTGTAAGCGGAAACCGTTTTGGAAGTGTTATTAACCGTCTAAAAGGAGAAACAGTTCAATTTAATCAAGGTCCGAAACAAATAGAAGGAACTGTTGTCGGCCGTACTAGTGATCATATTCTTCTTGAGGTTGATGGTCAGGTTACGTATGTACCAACGTTCCATGTTCAAAGTATGCGTTGGAACTATAATAATGATAATAATGACAACAATAACGATAATAACAATAACGATAACAACAATAATAACAATGATGATAACGAAACACGTAATCAAGATAACAGCGAAAAAAAGAGATGCAAACGTTGCAAAAAACGCCGTTAAGACAATAACGGCTCATGTACTAGAAAATAAAAACATAAGTAAATCCCAGATTACTCATTTTATAATCTGGGATTTACTTCTTAAAAGAATGGAATCCATTCTTTTATTTTATTCATCCAATTTTCTTGCTGTTCTTTTCTCTGTTTTTCTTCCTCTTGTCGTTTTTTCTCTTCTTCTTTTCGCTTTTTTTCCTCTTCAATGGTTTGTAAATGTTTTGTATACTCAGCTTCTGGTATAAGCGACAAATCAAAGTTTTTTTGACTTGGCTGCCCAACTGCTTTTTTCATAATATCTTGAAACATCGTTGTCGTTATTTGACTACCACCAGGAACAAAATGTTCACTATCTGTTTTATCGTAGCCAACCCAAATGGATGCAACTAATTCTGGTGTATAGCCAACAAACCATGAATCTTTTGCACCGCTGCTCGGGCCATCTACAAGTTGTGTTGTACCCGTTTTCCCAGCAGTCTCTACAGATTTAAGTTTTGCTTTTTCTCCCGTTCCTTTCTCTACAACCCCTTGTAATAAATACGTCATCTTTTGTGCCGTTTTTTCATCCGTAACACGAGTTTCTTTTTTATACCATTTCCCTACTGTATTCCCTTCACTATCTTGCAGTTCCCGAATTGCATGTGCTTCCATTTGTACACCATCATTCGCAAAGGTCGCATACGCTTGTGCCATGACAAGTGGAGACGTTCCTTCACTCATCCCTCCTAGCGCTAATGCATAAGATTGATCATTATCTTGAAGCGGAATGCCAAAACGTTCTAAAGACTGCAAACCCTTTTCCAGGCCAATTTGTTCCAGTAGCCAAACGGCTGATACATTATAGGAATTAGCAAGTGCTTCATACATCGTTACATTACCATGGTATACATTCCCGCTATTTTTCGGTGTATATCCATTAATGTCTAGTGGTTCATCTTTTAATACATCATATACCTCATATCCTTGTTCCAATGCGGGTGTATACACTGCCAATGGTTTTAATGTTGAACCTGGCTGGCGTTTTAATTGCGATGCATGGTTAAACTGTAAAAATTGATACGGCCCTCTTCCTCCTACAAGAGCTGGAACATCACCCGTTTTGGGATTCATGAGTACAACACCTGTTTGCATAATTTGATCAGAAGTAGTCTTTGGAAAATAATGATCATTATTCACAACATCTTCTACCGCTTGTTGCATCTTTGGGTCTAATTCTGTGTAAATCTGATAACCACCTGATAAAATTTCATTTTGTGTCAAGTCGTATTTATTCATTGCCTCACGAACAACATAGTCAACATAGTAAGGATATTTTCCCTCATATTGCTTTTCGACACCACGGTGAAGTGAAAGCCCTTCATCTTTCGCTATTTGAAATTGTTTGTCTGTAATATAGCCTTGTTCCTTCATTAAAGAAAGAACAACATTTCTTCTTGTAATTGATTTATTAAAGTCTTTAAACGGTGAATACGTAGAAGGCGCTTTAATTAATCCAGCTAAAGTGGCAGCTTCAGGAATCGTTAATTCCTTCACTTCTTTATCAAAATACGTCTTAGCAGCATTTTTAATCCCCCATGCTCCCTCACCAAAATAAATTTGATTCAAATACATTTCTATAATTTCATCTTTTGTATATGTGCGTTCAATTTTTTTGTAATAAAATACTCTTTGAATTTTCTTGTAAACGTCCGATCTTGTGTTAAAAATACGTTTTTAGCAAGCTGTTGTGTAATTGTACTTCCCCCGGCAACAACTTCTCCTGCTGTTATATTTTTAATAATAGCATTAAAAATTCCGCTATAAGATATACCACGATGCTCATAAAATTTTTGGTCCTCTACTGCAACAACAGCTTGAATCATAACGTCTGGGATATCTTTACGTTTAATTCCCTCTATTTTCGAAGAAGACAATTTTGCTGCTACCTGCTTATTTGCATCGTAAATCACTGTTGGCTGAGGTACTGCATGTTTTAATGCCGATATATCTTGGGCTGTAATCATAATGTTCACAAAGATAAACAAAGATAAGCCAAAACTTCCTAAAACCAACAAAAATATCCGCAATTTTTTTCTTGTTTTGAACCACTCTCTTATACTTTGTAATTGAGTGCTGTTCCACTTCATTCATTCACTTCCTCTACCTTACTTTCAAATGTATATATGGGTAACATCTTTATCTTTACAAATTTTCTATGATATCGTTATAATTCGTCAAGTCTAAGCTACCCTTTTCATACTTTTTGTATGAAAAGGACATTCTATAAGTACGAGTATTACTAAAAAAGTGTTAACATTACTAATTTTTCAACTTGTCTAATGTTAAGTTTTTGTAAACTTTTCGATAAAATGTTTTAAAAACCGACAACTTTTTGGTAGAATGAACTAGCCAATATGCTTTACATAACTATTTTTTGGTGGGGGTAACAATATGGTTTTCAAATCGAGAAAAGATAAATTTTCAGAAATGCTAACGAATATTTCTGAAAATTTAAAAGAAGGCGCACAATTTTTTGTGGAGTATAAAATTAAAAACGCAAGTGATTTAAAAGAATTCTCCATGCGCATGAAAGAATATGAGTCAAAGGGTGATTCATTTATTCACGAAATCATTATGGAATTAAACAAAGCGTTTATCACTCCAATTGAACGTGAAGACATTTTGCAACTTGCAATGAGTATGGATGATGTATTAGACGGATTAGATCATAGTGCTGGTCTATTTGAAATGTATTCTATTACAGAAGCAGACGAATACATGATTAAATTCGTTGATGCAATTAATCAGTGTGCGATTGAAATTGCGTCGTCTATTGAATTGATGTCCAATAAAAAGCTACTCGATATTCGTACAAATGCAATCAAAATTAAAGACTACGAATCAAAATGTGATGATATTCGTAGACATGCTATTAAGCATCTATTCTCTCGTGAAAAAGATCCTATTAAGATTATTCAATACAAAGAAATTTACGAAGAATTAGAAGAAGTTGCTGACAGCTGTCAAAGCGTAGCAAATGTTTTAGAAACAATTATTATGAAGAACGCATAAGGAGTTTGATCATGGATACACTCTTGATTTTAACCGTTTTAGTTGTCATTTGTGCTTTAGCTTTCGACTTTATTAACGGATTCCATGATACAGCAAATGCTATCGCAACAGCTGTTTCAACAAAGGCTTTAAAGCCAAGACAAGCCATTCTTTTGGCATCTATTATGAACTTTTTAGGTGCAATGACATTTACGGGTGTAGCACAGACTATTACAAAAGATATTGTTGATCCATTTACATTACCAAATGGTAGTGTCGTTATTTTAGCAGCGCTGCTTGCTGCTATCGCATGGAACTTAATTACTTGGTACTATGCAATTCCAAGTAGTTCATCTCATGCAATTATCGGTGCTATTGCTGGGGCAGCTATCGCTGCTGCTGGGATACATTCATTAAATTATAAAGGCTTCATTAAAATTATTGAAGCTTTAGTTATTTCACCGATTATCGCTTTCGTCATTGGTTTTATCGTATATAGTATTTTTAAAATTTTCTTTAAAAATTTTAATCTGACGAAAACAAATAAAAATTTCCGTTTATTCCAAGTGTTCACAGCCGCATTGCAATCTTATACACATGGTACAAACGATGCTCAAAAAGCGATGGGTATTATCACAATGGCCCTTATCGCAAATAATTATCACACTTCAACGGATATCCCTTTTTGGGTACAATTGGCGTGTGCAACCGCAATGGGTCTTGGTACTTCTATTGGTGGATGGAAAATTATCAAAACCGTCGGTGGACAAATTATGAAAATTCGTCCTGTAAATGGCGTAGCTGCTGATTTATCATCATCAATTGTTATTTTCGGTGCAACTTTCATTCATTTACCAGTAAGTACAACACACGTTATTTCATCTTCTATTTTAGGTGTTGGTGCTTCACATCGCGTAAAAGGAGTAAAGTGGGGAACAGCAAAACGCATGTTAATTACATGGGTTATCACACTCCCTATTTCAGCTTCATTAGCTGCTTTATTCTATTACGTATTAGATCTTATTCTCTAAAGAAAAGTCGTCTTCTTATGTAGAAGACGACTTTTTTGTGAACACACATCATTCTGATTCAAAACATTGTATAATAAATGATGTATTTGTTACAAAAGAGGAGATGTTACAGTTGGAATATATTATGCTATTACTTGTTGGATTATTAGCAGGTACAATTGGAAGTCTAGTTGGTCTTGGCGGGGGAATCATTATCGTTCCGTTATTGATTAACTTACATAGTCTTTCTCCCCAATTGGCTGTTGGTACTTCAATTGTTACTGTCGTATTTACAGGTTTGGCTTCTACCCTCACATACATGAAGCATAAGCGAGTTGATTACAAAAGTGGTCTTATTTTATTTATAGGGAGTGGTCCTGGAGGAATTATCGGATCGTGGGCAAATAAATTTTTAAATCAAGATTCTTTCTCTTTATATTTCGGGGTTTTTCTCATTTTAGTATCCATTTTACTCATGATACGAGATAAAATGAAACCTCTATCGCTTTCGACCGGTTCTATTATTAAACGCTCCTTTACAACTTCTGAAGGAGAAATAATAACCTATCAGTTCCCACCTTTTCTTGCTATCATTATTTCATTTGGTGTAGGTTTTATTTCTGGTTTATTCGGAATTGGCGGGGGTGTCTTATTAGTTCCAGCAATGATGATTCTTTTCGCTTTTCCAGCACAAATCGCTGTCGCTACATCAATGTTTATCGTTTTTTTATCCGCAATTGTAAATTCAGCAACTCATATTTCGCTTGGTAATGTAAGCTGGCTCTATGCCCTTGTTTTAATCCCCGGAGCATGGATTGGCGGAAAAATTGGAGCTTATATTAATACAAAACTAAGTGGTAACGCTATTATCAATTTATTACGCATTACCTTAATTATTCTCGGTACACGTATGATTATTAGTTCCATTTTGTAACGCATTCTTTTAGAATGCGTTACTTTTATATACATGTGTAAAGAAACACTCCTAAAATAATACATAATAATGAGCAGACACATAATAAGAGAAAATTAGAAATATGGAAATTCCTCATGATAATCACTCCTATGTTCATTACATTTTTGGTATTTCATTCCACTCTAACCTGTAGTAATGCTTTCCTAAATTCAATAGGTAAACATAAAACTTTCATAAGAGCTTGCTTGGTTCAACTAATCATCTGTAGAGGATGAAGAATTCCCATTGACCATATCATACCGAAAAAAAGCAACATTTACATTTACAATGCCCTAACAATATAGAAGTGAGTGTTACAAATCATATGTAATTATTACATTATATATACAATCTTATTGTTTTCTATTTATAAACAAAAAACAAGCCGAGAAATGCTTCTCTTTACCTATAAGAGAAGCATTTCTCAGCTTGTTAAGCTTTCCTTAGTGTACAAGCGACCATCCCATAAAATCTTCATGAACTTGTCTTGCTCGTCTATCGTTTCTATCATATAACTCTGCATAACTATCTGTTTCTTCATCATAGGCCATCGTATAAATGATTTGTCCATCTATTTCGACCGATAGAACAACTCCACCCTTCATTTCTTCCACATGTATCACTGCATCTGTTGAAATCTTCACATCAGTCATTTTTTCATCTAACATGGTATGCCCCCTAAAAAAATATTCCTTTCTAGTACCGTCCTTACACATACACACTAAACAGTATACTACTGTAATATGATATATTTCGTCAATAAATTAAAATTTCCATTAGCAGAAGATTACTAAATTGCAGAATAAATCTATAAGATTTCTTCTGCATTTCATAACTATAGTCTTATACAAACAATTCCTCTATAATAAAGCTAAAAGCAATATATAAAGAGGTGCTTACATTGATTTTACATAAAGGAGAAATACTATTTCGTCAAGGAGAGGAAGGCCCTCTATATTTTATAAAAAGTGGTCTATTAAAGGTAGTTCGTCTCCAAGAAGATGGCGCGCCTTTTTTATTTAATATTATTGTTCCAGGTGAAACGATTCCTCACCACTCTTTAATCTCTCCAAAAGAATATCATGGCACTGCAATCGCTTTAATTAAGACAGAAGTAGAGCCGATTTTATGCAACACATGGTATGAACAATTACGTGCAAATCCCGAATCTTATGCCGATATCGCCCTTCAGCTGCAAACAAAATTACGAACGATGCAAGAGCGTATTGATCAGCTTACAACCGTTTCTCCAAAAGAGAGGCTACTTCGTTTACAAAAATGGTTTACAACATATTTAGGAGACATTCCGATATATGAAATTTTAAACCAAACAGAAATTGGTCAACTCATTGGCATTCGGCGTGAAACAGTGAATCGTCTACTTCGAGAACAAACAAAAAACGAGGTGAGTTAACACCTCGTTCTTTTTAATTATTGTAAGCTAGCTGCTGGCCCAAAGAATTCAAAATGAATATTCTCTGGTGTCACGCCCCATTCTGTCAAAGCTGCGTTAATATGCTTCATAAATGGTACCGGTCCGCAGAAGTAGAAATCTGCTTTAGCGGAAGGAACAATAGTTTGTAACCAAGCTAAATCAATGAACCCTTCTTTATCATAATTTTTTACTTTCATATCTTGCTCAGTTGGATTAGAGTAGCAAGTATATACTTCTACTTGTTCATGCTCTTTTGCTACATTTGCAACATAGTCTTTCATTGCGTGTACATCACTGTTTAACGCCCCGTGAATAAAGTATACATTACGGTTTGGCGATTGCTCAATTAATGTATTTAACATACTCATCATTGGTGTAATTCCTACACCACCACTAATCAATACAACTGGTAACTGTGAATCCATATTTAGCACAAAATCTCCTGCTGGTGCGCTTAACGGTAAAATATCTCCTTCATTTACATGATCATGTAAATAATTCGATACCATTCCATCTAGGCCTTCTGCACCTTTCTCACGTTTTACACTAATACGGTAGTAATCCTTTCCAGGTGCATCTGATAAACTATACTGACGGTTATGTGTATATGTTTCTCCTTTAATATTTAACTGTACACTTACATATTGTCCTGGTAAGAATGAAGATAGCGCTCCCCCATCTTCCGGTTTTAAATAAAAGGATGTAATCACATCACTCTCTTTTTCTTTTTTCACAACGATAAAATTACGGAAATCTTTCCAACCGCCCGTTTTTGCTGCAGCTTCTTCATACATCTCTGCTTCTATACCAATAAATGCGTCAGCTATCACACCATAAGCTTCTCCCCAAGCATCTAATACTTCTTGCGGAGCATCAGCTACTTCTTTAATAGCTTGTAACAAGCATTTACCAACAATTGGGTAGTGTTCTGCTTTAATACCTAAGCTACGATGTTTGTGTCCAATTTGTTTCACAACTGGAATGATCACCGCTAAGTTATCAATATAATTAGCAGCTGCGTAAACTGCATTTGCTAATGCTTGCTGCTGTCTCCCTTGTTTTTGATTTGCATGGTTAAAAATATTTAATAGTTCCGGATGCTCAGAAAACATAATTTGATAAAAACGTGTTGTAATCTCCACACCTTTTTCTTGTAATAACGGTACAGTTGATTTTACAATTTCAATTGTTTTTGGACTTAACATACTATCCACTCCTCTATTTCCTTAGCTATTTCCTTAACTATTTCCATTGTATACGATATCAAAGATATAAGTTGTGATTTTAATCACTATAAACATGATGGTTTTGTGAAAAACGTTATTAAGTGAAACTTTAATCAGTGTCCCCCTATCTTCTGTACTTGTCTCTCCATCTTGAGATGGGGTCTTACTATCCGATAAAGTGAAACTTCCATCAGTGGGGGTCTTACTGCCCGTTAATGCGGGATAAATGACACCCTCTATCTTCGTTAAGAAATTCCTCGTGGGATCGAGAAGAATGTTACTGTATATTAAAGTAACATCAATAATAAAAAGACATACTAAGTATGCCTTTTTTACTGTGCTTGTAATGCCTGTTCTATTACTTTTACATCTTTCCCATTTCCAAACTCTGTATACCCCCAAATATTCGTTTCACCTGTATATTTATTTACAAGAATATCAAGGTCATGATATACACGATGTGCATAAATGATATATTCAATATTACGAGCTGCTACCCCTTTTTTCAAAATTTCATAACTTCGTTTCACATCTCGTTTTATTTGCTTATTTTTCACTTTTGTCTCAAAATCTTTTAAAGATTGCTCCTGCTCTTGAGACCATTTAATTAAATGATTCCAATCTCCATCTGTATATTTTTCTGCTTTTCCATAATTTAAAAAGCCGTTATAGCTTTCGTGTGTCGTACGAATAAATTGTAACACTTCTTTCCTCTCATCGACCTCTTCTACTTTCGGCATTGTTGCTACACTAACTGGCTTACTCGCATAGTGTACAAAAAACCTGGTTAAGCCGTAACTCATGATTCCCATCACAATAAGAATTCCAAGTGTACTCCACATCTTTTTCATACACCCTACTCCTTTTCCTTATGTAAATATTACATTCATTTCTATAAAGTGTAATATTTGTAAATTTCTATAAAGAAGTAAGGATTCCTGTATAAATTGTTCTTACCATTTCGACAACGTTTTTCTACAAATTACGCGTCGGGAATTGCTCTTGCAAGATAGTATTTCCTTAATATGTAGCATATCCGAGTACTGCAATTGAACATACCTGTATCACTGCATAAGTACCGAGAGATAGCAACATACTAAATACAGTAGAAAATTTTGCTAGTTTCACAATAGCAAATACCCATTTTAATTTAGATAGCAGAAACACACCAACTGCTGCAAGCATTCCCCATAGTTCTTTTGTATTTTATTTCATATTCCTCTCATTACCAATAATCTTTTTCTTCTTATTATGCCATATATTTTAAGTTTATTGGAAATCACTGTTTAATTGATCCATTTTTGGCCAATACTATACATGCAAGGAGGTGAAAACGGTGACATTACAATCTGTTATGATCGGTGCCTTATCTTTTCTAGCTTCTATGCTTATTTTTTATACTGTTGGATATGTATTACTATTAGATTGGCTACCAAACAATATTTTCATTAGCTCCATTATCCTTTCTGCACTTATTATCGCTTATTTTATTACGCGAAAATCTATGAGTGAACCGTCAACAAAAACAAAATAAAAGAGTGATGATATCTATCACTCTTTTTCTCATCTCCTAAAAGAAAGCCTCTTTATCTTTCTAACTCCATCTTTTCTCCATATTCTTTCACTATTTGAATAATATTTTGAAACGCACCAATCTCTTCTTTTTTATGATTAAACATTTTTAAATCATATTGATCATAATACGCTTCTAACATTTTTAGTTGAGACGATGATAAATTGTTAGCAGGAACAAAAAAGTTCACTTCATATTGTTTATATCCTTCTTTCACTATTTCACCTTGAATTGCATCACTTTTTTCTTTATTTATTATCTTTTGCACTTTCGGAGGAAAATGTAATTGAAAATAATAATTTTTTTCTTTTTCTAACTTTTTATATAATGCATCTGAAATCGTGTAATACACCGTATAATGAACTGTATTTTCCTTTGTTTTAATGTGAAAACGCGTAATTTGTAAATCCTTTTTCGTAATTTCAGTTATAGTTGATTGTTGTTCGTCCTCATTTTGTGTTGAGGGTGCTGTTGGAAACAAAGAAAGCAGCTTTTCTGTATCCGCCTTTGATATAAGGTAGAAATTTTTTGTATCGGTTTCTTTTTGTAACCAACCTGTTCTCGCTTCTGTACGAAGCCAAACTTTATACTTTTCTTCTTGTCCGTTTTTCTTAATTCTAATTACATATTCCGGTTCACCTAATTCACCTATTACGTTTTGTTTCTCCGCTTTATTTATAATATTTGCAACAATTTTTGCTTTCTCGTCCTTCAATATTTTTTCCTCTTGTCCTGTTTGGGATACAATTATTTGTATGCTCTCTTCCATAACACTCCCCGCTTCTTTTGCTGATTTCTCACCTTGTTCTATTTTCTTACCCATTTGGTTACATCCGACTAATAAGAAAAGAACAAACATGAATAACCATTTTTTTCGCATAGCTCCCATCCTCATTTCTCAAAATAAGAAAAGCTTATTGTTCTCAAAAGAAAACAAAATCAACCTAACAAACAAAATCGGATATAATATACATGAAAGGGGGCTTACAGCATGCCAATAGATTTTCACAGCCCAAACAATAAATATACGTATACAAATCGTCAAGCAACGGATTCATGGACGTCTATGATTCAAAATATTGTAGACGTCAAAGAAAAGAGAGTGATTGATATTGGATGCGGTGGTGGTATTTATACAAAACAACTCGCTATGATGGGGGTAGCTGAAGCAATTGGTTTTGATTTTTCAAATGAGATGCTCGAAGCTGCCAAGGAAAATTGCGCTCACATACAACACGTTTCATTTGTACAAGGTGACGCTCATAACCTTCCTTTTGCAGATGCAACCTTTGATATCGTTATATCACGAGCTGTTATTCATCATCTAGAGCATATTCCACAATTTTTACAAGAAGCATATCGCATTTTAAAGCGAAACGGTATACTTATTCTCCAAGATCGAACAATTGAAGACTGCGCGATTCCAGGAAGTTCAGAACATATTCGCGGCTATTTCTTTTCTTGCTATCCAAAATTACTCCATACAGAAGCTAAACGAAGACCTAAAACAAATCAAATACTATATTGGTTACACAACAGCGGCTTCCATACAAATCCTATTGAAACTCTTTGGGAAGTTCGTAAAGTCCATCCTTCAATTGAAAATTTACTTCAAGATTTATCACCTCGGACAGGTCGTTCTATTTTACATGAATTATCGGATGATGAACTCTCTCAATTATTAGAGCATATTCACTCTAAACTTCATAACAAATCTCCTATTATAGAACAGGATCGTTGGACTATTTGGACAGCCGTGAAAGAGTAGCAAGCCTCACACATTGTGAGGCTTGCTACTCTTTCATAACCTTGTTCGGCAACACTCTTGATATCCACCGCTTCTTGCCTGTGCTCTTCCACACTTCGAACATACTAAAAATCTGGATTGATTTCCAAACAAACTACCTTTATCAAAAAGTAACACTCCTGCTTGTTTAAACGAACGAGAATAATATAACCATATAAAACCACAAACTGCAGTAATACATACCAATACACCCATTACAAGCATCTTCGTCACCTCTGCTTTGTCTGTTCTTTCCAGCAAGTGGATGATTACATTATTCTCTACATTGAACAATAAATCCTTCTTTTTCTCATGAAAACTCCCCGCACTTATCTTCCTCTAATCTTACAGTGGCAGATTTTCTCCTATTTTGATAAAGTGAAACTTCCATCAGTAGGGGGATTACTGCCTGTTCATATGGGATAAAAAACCTTACAATTTCCACAAAAAATTTACGATTTTTTAATAAAATAAAAAGTTGTCCTTCTATTACAATAAAAACACCAGTATATGTAAGGAGTGACAACATGATTAACTTTCTTTTATGTATCCCTTTTCTCATTTCTATAACTCTTTCTTCATTGTTTCCCACTTCAAAACCTTCCGAAATACATGTGCAAATAATCGGATTAAATGATTTGCACGGACAAATTAATACAACTACAATGCTACACGGACAACCTGCTGGCCGCGCCGATTATATAGCCTCTTATATCAAATCATATAAAGAACAATTTCCTCATACCTTACTTGTTCATGCCGGTGATATGGTTGGTGGAAGTCCTCCCATTTCTGCTCTCTTTCAAGATGAGCCAACAATAGAATTTTTAAATATGCTGAAATTTGATGTCGGAACAGTTGGTAATCATGAATTTGACGAAGGTATAGACGAACTAAAGCGACTTATTGATGGGGGTTTTCATCCAAAAACAGGTATGTTTCCAGGTAGCTCTTTTCCTTATGTTTGTGCAAATGTAGTAGATACTAACACAAATGAACCTCTATTTCCACCATATGCGATTAAGTGGATCAATGGTATTCCCATTGCTTTTATTGGCATCGTTACAAAAGATACACCTTTTCTTACTATGCACAATGATATTTCAGCGGTCACTTTTTTAGATGAAGCTACTGCTGTTCAAAAGTACGTACGAGAATTACAGCAAAAAGACATCCATGCAATTATCGTTCTTGCTCATGTAGCTGGCAAGACAACAGGCGGAATTACCTACGGGCCACTTGCTGATTTAGCAAGCAAAGTTGACGATGATGTAGATGTATTATTTGGTGGACATAATCATTCTTATATGAATGGATATGTTAATGGAAAACTACTCGTTGAAGGGTATTCTTACGGAAGAGCTTTTGCAAATGTGCAGCTCACAATTAATCGCAAAACGAAAGATATTACAAAAAAATCAGCAAAGATTATTCCTACTTATCATAATCAAATACAACCTAATCCAATCATCCAAACATGGCTACAGAGCTATCAAACAAAGATAGCCCCATTAACCGAGCAAATACTTGGAAAAAGCGTACACAAGCTGACACGAGATCAAAATAGAAACGGGGAAACAGACCTTGGTGCTCTTCTTGCTGCATCTCAACGTCAAGCTATGCAGGCTGACATTGCATTCGTCAATCCAGGTAGTATCCGTCATGATTTACCAGCTGGTTCCATTACATGGGAAAATACCTTTCTCATTCAACCTTTTGAAAATAAACTCATTAAAATGGATCTAACGGGTAGAGAAATTCGAAGTGCACTGCATGAACAATGGACTGATGAAATACGTATGTTACAAGTATCTGGAATTCATTACACATGGAAAGAAAATAAGTTAATATCAATTACACTAGAAAATGGGGAACCACTCGAAGATGATGCAACATACTCTGTCGTAGTAAATTCTTTTCTGGCAAACGGAGGCGATAAATTTACAATTTTCCAAAAGGGACGAAATCGCGTTGAAGGCCCGACAGATCAAGAAGCATTCGCAAATTACATTCGTTCTACTCCATCTTTAGAAAGCATTCAAGCCAATCATATTCAAAAATTGGATTAACATCATGAAAAATATGTTAAAAATATCTACCTTTATATACAGAAAGAATTGAATAACCCTTACTACATATTGGATACTCTCTCACAGAATCTTCTAAACAAGTAAACATAACACTAAACAATGCAAAATAAAAAGGCGTTTCTACGGCCTTTTTTATTTTGTAAGCTGGTGGCGAAACGCATAAATAACCGCTTGCGTACGATCACTTACATGTAATTTATTTAAAATATTACTTACATGCGTCTTTACTGTTTTTAAAGCAATGAATAGCTCATCTGCAATTTCTTGATTACTCTTTCCTTGTGCAATTAATAATAAGATTTCAAACTCGCGCTCTGTTAATTCTTCGTGTAGCGGCTGTTCTTTCTTTTGACGCATACGTGACATCATTTTCCCGGTAACTTTCGGTTCAAGCACTGTTTCTCCATCGTACGTTGCCCGCACTGCATCTGCTATATCACTTGCTCTTGATGTTTTTAATAAATAACTAGTTGCACCGGCTTCAATGACTGGATACAGTTTTTCATCGTCTAAGAAACTTGTTACAACAACAATTTTCGCTTCCGGCCATTCTTGAATAATCGCACGCGTTGCCTCGACACCATCCATTTCATCCATAACAAGATCCATTAAAATAATATCTGGTTTTAATGATAATGCTAATTCTGAACCTTTTCTTCCGTTTTCTGCTTCTCCTACAACTTCAATATCCGGCTGAGTTGATAAATAAGCAGATACACCCATCCTAACCATTTCATGATCATCAACGAGCAATACTTTAATCATGCTGTTCCTCCTCTCTATCTATAAGAATCGGCACTTTCACCTCAATTTGCGTTCCTTTATTCGGGAAGCTTAATACCTTTAAAGTTCCGCCAATTTCATGGACACGTTCTTGCATGGAACGAAGACCGTATGATCCAGCTTTATTGACGCCTACTTCAAAACCTACGCCGTCATCAATAATTTTTAAAATTGCATATTCATCAATTTGACGCAGCCTTACTTCTGTTTTCTTTGCTTGTGCATGTCGCAGTGTATTTGACAACGCTTCCTGTACAATACGGAATAAGTGATCTTCTACACCTTTTTTCAATTGAATTGGCTCAATCAACCATTCAATCTTCATATGTTGTTTTCTTGAAAGCTCCGTTAATAATTCTTCAATACCTTCTGTTAATTTTTTACCTTCTAATTGAACAGGACGTAAATGAAGGAGCAATGCTCTCATTTCTGATTGTGCATTTACAACCATATTTTCAACAAGTTGTAATTGTTTTTGAGTAGTTTCTGATATATTAGCAGTTTGCTCATTAATTGCTGCCATCATCATTGACATAGCGAAGAGTTGTTGACTTACAGAATCATGAAGCTCCCTAGCTAAACGATGCCTCTCTTCTGAAATAACCTTTTGTCTCATTTCTTCATTCCAATGCGCTCGTTCATTCGTTACTTTTTGAAATAATCCTGCTTGCTCCTCTAATCTCCTAGCAAGTACAATTACCTTTCGCTCCACTTCATGAAATTCATCTTCTGCAGTAAACGAAGCATCTTTCGGGAAATTCCCTCGTTCTACTTCAAATAAAAAAGTCGTTAAACCTTGAATACGCTGCTGCATATAATAACCAATCGCATACCCAACAACTCCACCAATGAGAAGACTCATGCAGATAAGAAACAATCCAACTGGAACAGAAGCAATCGATTCTTTCCATAATAAATCATATACAGATTGCCCACTTTTCCATACATATACGATGGTACAAATGAATGCAATACTACTAGCAGATAACATAGAGTAGCGAATATACATCCATGAAATATTCTTGTGCCTTTTCATTATACTTTCCTCACTTCCGTATCGCCTACGATAAGCGAAGAAATAATTTTAATACGCCTAGGAGCCTCATTATAGTGTTCTGTTTTGAATGTTACATTGCGATTAAAACCTGTTTCTTCATGATTAGGAAGCAAAACTTTTCCAATAACAACAGAATGATTTAAAGATAGTTCAATATCGTATGGAACATACAAACGAATATTACCAATAACACCACGAATAACAATGACGGTTTCTCCTTCTGGAATCATAGCTGTTGTTAAATCAATTTCAACATCACCGATTCCATACTGGACATTAATATCTTCTAACTCATAAATATGATCCATTATTCGTACGTTACCAACCATTATATTCTTAAGATACGGTTCTGTTCGATAGATTTGTTTTTCTTCATTTATATATCCTTTTTCCTTAATTTCGACCTGTACCATTTTTGACTTCTGCTGACCTTGCATAAGCTGATAACCAACGAAAGCTAAACAAGCAAATAGAACAAGCACGAAGGCTGCTGATGAAAACAGGAAAAATACGAAAGTGAGTCCTCCGACAAATAAAAGCACATTTCCTCTCACATATCGGTTCTTTTTTCGATAATTCCTTCCAAACATAATCATAATAAAAGCAAAAATAAGGGCACCCGGCTCAAAATGTCCGAGAATCATATCAAGAACAAGACCAAATCCAAATATAATGAGGAGCATTCCTACAAATTGTGTTTTCGAAAATTGTTTCTTCATCTCAGCTCCCCTTTCTTTGTCATATGTAAAGTGAAACTTCTATCAGTGGGGGTTTTTTCATCCCCCACTGATAGTTAGTTGAACCAATCGAGCTTTTACGGGCAGTTATCCCCACCTATCTTCCTCGTCTCTCTTTGAATCTTGAGGTGGGGGTTTTACTGCCCGTTAATGCGGGATAAACAGAAGAAAAAGGTATTGCATTCCAACACCTTTTCTTCTATCACTATATCATAAGCTTGTTTTATAATGTACTACAATTATTTTACTGATTCTTTTGTTATAGATACTTCTTTTTCTCCTTCATTTCGCGCTCAAGCTTTGCAATCTTCATATCAAATGTGTCACGTTCATGATCTTCATTGATGCGAAGCTCTAAATCAAGAATGTGATTTTCAATTTCTTCAAAGCGTAAAAATGGGTTATTTTCATCCATTTTATGCAGAGCCGTATTCATGCGACGGTTCGCATGTGCCATATTTTCACGTGCCATTAATTCCATACGTTTTGCATTCATTTCTTTTAATTTATTTTTCATTTCAGAAAGGCGACGCTCTAATTCATCAATTTGTTCCATAACACCTGCATACATTTCTTCTAAGCGAGCTACTCGCCCTTCGTAATATGCGACTTCTTCTAATGCACGTTCTTGCAGTTGCATTTCTCCTGCTTCTTGCGCAATTACAGCTTGCTTGGATCTCTTATTTACGAAATAACGCGCCTGCTCAAGCTCACGAGCAAAATTAGATTTTAATGTTTTATGACGCTCAATTAACTTTTCAATTTTTATTACCTCACGTTCGCTATCACGTAAATATTGATTTAACATCGCAATTGGGTTTTTTCTTTCTTTCTCGTCTAACACATTATGAAGATCTGCAAGTATTGCCTCGCGTACACGTCCGAATAATGATTGTTTCATTTTAAATCTTCCTCTCTTCTACTTTATTATTTTAGTTGTTTAATATTAGTTATTTTTCATTAATTTGTTCCATTCATCTTCAAAATTGCTATATGGTTTAGAACCTTCTGAAGCAGACTCTACTACAACTTTTTCTTTTTTCCATTCGCGGTATCCATAATATAGAACGACTACTGCTACGATACCGATTAATGCTGGTGAATTGGAAAGGCCGATTGACAAGCCAACTAAACCGACAATACCCCAAGCTAACTTTCCAAAAAATGATCGTGCTCGCACAAATGATTTGTAGCTCCAATACACAATCCCTGCTCCAATTGCAAATCCTATAATACCAGCAAGACTTCCAAGAGCAATTAAAGCTAAAATACCGGCTGCGATAAACGCTAGAAACTGTTTCATCTTGTGCTTGCCTCCCTTCGATTTGATACTCTTATCTTAACTATTTTTTCATTTTTCTATAACGAGCTTAAGAACCGTTTTCTTCTCAGACTTAAGTCCTATTCATCATCAGACCTATATTTAAAGTGAGATGAAATTAGTCTTTATATTCAAAACAAAAGAGGATGCCTTATACAAGACATCCTCTTTTTCATTATGCTGTTTTTTCATATTCCTTTTTCTTAGCTATAGGTGAAAGACGCGGAAAATTAATTACAATTGAAACAATACCGCAAACAGCAACTAGCATTGGATAAAATGAATACGGTAATAACTCAACTGGTGAAAGTGAAGCAAACCCTGCCGCTGTTAACATTTGAGCGCCGTATGGGATTAATCCTTGCACACTACATGAAAATAAATCTAATAAGCTTGCAGATTTTTTCGGATCAATATTATATTGATCTGCAATATTCTTTGCCAGTGGACCCGTGAAAATAATAGAAATCGTATTGTTTGCTGTGCACATATTTGTCATACTTACAAGACCAGCAATTCCAAATTCTGCACCTTTTTTCGAACGAATATTACGCGTTAGTATATTCATTAAATACTGAATACCGCCGTTATATTGGATAATTTCAACCATTCCACCGATTAAAATCGCTAATAATACCATCTCCATCATACCATTAATTCCTACTGTAATACTTTTAAAGAAACTTGCTAATGTGTAGCTTCCATCTAACATGCCAATGATACCAGCTAACACTGTTCCTCCAGTTAATACAACGAGTACGTTACATCCGAGCAGCGCTGTAATTAACACCCCTGCATACGGTAAAATTTTCACCCAGTTAAACGCATGTGCTGTCATATTTGTATGAGTTCCTAACGTAAGAACGATTAAAAGTATACTCGTAATAATGGCAGCTGGTAATACAATCAAGAAGTTTGTTTTAAATTTATCTTTCATTTCCGTTCCTTGTGTACGCACCGCAGCAATTGTCGTATCTGAAATAAAGGATAAATTGTCACCAAACATCGCTCCGCCAACAACTGTCGCCATAGCTAGTGCCATAGAAATATCCGTGTGCCCACTAATTCCTACTGCAATTGGC
The DNA here is from genome assembly GCF_055814245.1 of Bacillus sp. EA-CB0995. Classification (NCBI taxonomy): domain Bacteria; kingdom Bacillati; phylum Bacillota; class Bacilli; order Caryophanales; family Bacillaceae; genus Bacillus; species Bacillus sp. EA-CB0995. The sequence goes on from NZ_CP169269.1 coordinate 3,384,330, forward strand.
CCCAATGCTGCAATTGTCCCCATTGACGTTCCCATAGCTAATGAAATAAACGCACCAATAATAAACAGTCCAGCAACTAACAAGCTTTGCGGAAAAATAGTAAGAGCTAAGTTTACTGTTGCTTCAACAGCGCCCATACCTTTTGCCGTTTCAGAAAATGCACCTGCTAATACAAAGATTAATACCATAATCATGATATCTGGATTGCCAGCCCCTTTAGCAAAACGTTCAACCTTTGTCGTAAAGTTTTCTTTTCTGTTCATTACTAACGCGATAGCAACTGCAATTAAAATAGCAACTACGATTGGTAACTTATAAAAATCTCCTGTAATCACACCAGAACCAATAAATAGTGCTAAAAATATACCAAGCGGCAATAATGCCCATCCATTTCCTTTTGTTTGTTCCAAAGTAATATCCTCTCCTATTTCTAAACCTTTCCTTCACAAGAGCGAAAAAGACCTCTTCTGAAGAGAAGAGGTCTTATATATCATATAAGAAACACTCTTCTCATCTATCAAGCATATCGCTTGCTGGATTTGGCACAGCACTCTACATGAGTCCGCTGCCGAGGCATCGTAGGGCCAGTCCCTCCGCCTCTCTTGATAAGAAGGTTTCATATTATATTTTGTGTAAATCAATCCTTTATTACTTTACTCGCTGCAAAAGAAAATGTCAAACATTATTTCTATCAAAATAGTTGGTATTTTTTTGATATTTATACAAAGTTACGAATGAATCAAACATTCCATGCAATTAAATAATATCTTTTATTTTCAAAATTTCTGTTTCTAAAATTGAAAACCAAAAAAAATGTTCTTCTTCAATTTTTTCCATAAGCCACTTTGCCGTATCCCAGGCTAACTTATACTCTTCTTTTGAAATATTTCCGTTTGCATATGCTTCTTCTAGCTCATCTTCATCTAGTAAATACATATCACCATTCGGTAACAGCACAACATCTAAATATAAATCATCGAAATAAGGTATTCCTCTTGTATCAATTTTATACTCTTTTGACACATCAATATAATATTGTACAAACTCTTTTTTCTCATTTAACATAGCTGTAATCGCAAAATTTTTTCCATTTATAAAATACTGTACCCAAGTATAATCGTTATTTGCAATACAAACCTTTCTATTACGATATTGCTTGTAGCTAAGCTCTTTCACTTGTTTCATATGTAGTATACCTAACATACCATCTTGTACCTCTTTTACTGAATATGCTTTATCAACTAGTCGTTTCCACGATGATCCATCTCCATATTTCCGTTTCATTTACAGTCACTTCTTTCATATAGAAAAAACCCTCACGTATAACGTGAGGGTTTTGTTGGAATTTAAGCTGCTTGCTTCTCTGAAATCTCTTTCAAATAAGCTTGTCCTTTTTCTGCGTCGTACTGCCCTTCCCATTTAGACATTACAACGGCAGCTAATGAGTTACCTACTACGTTTACTGCTGTACGTGCCATATCTAAAATACGGTCAATACCAGCGATAAATGCTAAACCTTCAGCCGGAATACCTACTGTATGAAGCGTTGCTAATAATACAACGAATGATACGCCTGGTACACCAGCAATTCCTTTTGAAGTAACCATTAATACAAGAAGCAATGTAATTTGCTCTGTAATTGATAAGTGAATACCATACATTTGCGCTAAGAAAAGAGCGGCAATTGCTTGATATAATGTTGAACCATCTAAGTTAAATGAATAACCTGTCGGAATAACGAAAGATGTAATGGCTTTCGGGCAACCAAAACGCTCCATCTTTTCCATAATCTTTGGTAGAACCGTCTCTGAGCTCGCGGTAGAATACGCTAAAATAAGCTCGTCCTTTAAAATCTTAAAGAACTGAAAAATATTAATTCCAAATATTTTTGCTGTAAGACCTAATACAACAACAACAAAGAAAATCATTGCTCCATAAACAACAATAACTAACTTACCTAGCGGAATTAATGACGCTACACCAAACTTAGAAACCGTTACGCCAATTAACGCAAATACACCAAACGGCGCAAATTTCATTACTTGATTTGTCACCCAAAACATTGCATCTGCTACACCTTGGAAGAAATTCAGAACTGGCTTCCCTCTTTCTCCAATTGCAGCTACTCCTAAACCAAATAACACAGAGAAGAAAATAATTGGGAGCATATCTCCTTTTGCTAACGAGTCCATAATATTCGTTGGAACGATATTTACAAATGTGTCTGCAAATGAGTGGTGCTGTACTTGCTCTGTTGTAGCTGTATACTTAGAAATATCTGTTTTTTGTAAATGTGACATATCCACGCCTTTTCCTGGCTGGAATATGTTTGCAATTAATAAACCAACAATAATCGCAATTGTTGTAATGATTTCAAAATAAAGGATTGTTTTCCCGCCTAATCGGCCGAGCTTTTTGATATCACCAACGCCTGCCACCCCAATAATAAGACTGGCAACAACGATCGGTACGACGATCATTTTAATTAAGCGGATAAAAATATCACCAATCGGTTGTAAAATCTTACCAACCATCGGATCACCATAAAAATTGCTCCTACGGCAATACCGAGAGCAAGACCTATTAAAATTTGCCATGCAAGTCCAATTCTTTTCATACTTGCTGCAACCCCCTTCTTAGATGTTCCTAATTTTTATATTCTATTTTTCTACTAAAATATAAAAATCGCAGTATTAAATATTATGAGACTATTCAATACTTTCGCCCCTATTAAAATGATAAGGCAAAAATAGAAATCTGACAACTAAATAAATTTTCCTCTGTGCAAATATTTTTCTTGACAAAAATAAACCTGATGTCAGAAAACCTAACATGAGAACGATTCCTTCTTCTCTTATTTCTCAATATATGTTAGTTCGTAACATCAATAAATTTCTATAGTAGAGACGAACAATTTTTATGTGATTTCCTTGTAATTTTCGACATTTAATAACAATTTCTTAATTTTTTTTACATTATCATTACAACAATAGACATTTTTCTCCTTCCTGTGATTATATAGAATAGGGAAAGGGGATAGACAGATGAACAAAAAAATAACAGCGTTTAGTTTACTGACAGCCGGCTCTATTTTCGTTTCTCCATTGCTTTCACCAGTATATGCGGAGACGAGTCAAGATAAATTATCTAATATTCAATCACAATTAGAAGGTAAACAACAAGAAATACATACGAAATCAACTGAAAAAGAACAAATCGAAAAAGAAATACAAGATTTACAGAAAAAAATCGATGAATTAACTGCTTCTATTAATAAAAATGAAGCAGATTTAAACGCAACAAAAGCTGAAATCGAAAAAACACAAAACAGTATTGATGAGAAAAAGAAACATATTGAAGAACTACAGAAAAAAATCGATACACGTCAAGAAGTAATTAAGCAGAGATTACAGTCCATGCAAGAGCAACCACGTACAAATTTAATTACAGAAGTATTAATTAACACGAACAATATCGCTGAACTAATAGAAAATATGTATTCTGTAAGTGTAATTTTAAATAATGATACAGATATCGTAAAACAGCAAACACAAGATCAAGAAACTGTTAAAAAAGAAAAAGAAGCGATTGAGAAAAAGGAAACACAACTTAAGGAATCTGAACAGACATTACAGAAACAACAGCAAGAACTACAAGCAAATCAGCAACAACAGCAAGCATTAATTACCGATTTACACGAAAAAGCTTCAAAGATAGATTCTGAGATGGAAAGTTTAGAAGAATCAAAGACTATTTTAGAAAACCAACGTCAAGCTGTTCAAAATGCAGTTGAAGAGGAAAAACGTGCAGCAGAAGCGAAAAAGGCTGAAGAAGCAAAAAAGCTGAAGAACAAAAACGATCTCAGCAATCCGCTCCTTCAGTGCAAGCCGCTCCTTCAGCGCAAAGCCAACCTGCACCTCAAGCGAAAAATACTGGCGGTTTTATTAAACCAGCAGCTGGTAGCTTTACTTCTGGATTTAATGATCCATCACGTGATCGTCATAAAGGACTTGATATCGCAGCTCCTGGAACCGTACCAATTGTCGCTGCAGCCGATGGAGTTGTTATTCGCTCCGATTTCTCTAGTAGCTACGGAAATGTTGTATACTTATCGCACCGTATGAACGGTCAAACATATACAACTGTTTATGCTCATATGAGCAGCCGCTCCGTTTCAGTTGGACAAAAAGTAACACAAGGCCAGCAACTCGGCTTTATGGGGAACACAGGTGATTCACACGGTCAACACTTGCACTTCGAACTGCACATCGGTGAGTGGAATCAAGCAAAATCAAATGCTGTAGATCCAGCTCCTTATATTAAATAAAAAAACTCGGCAATTGCCGAGTTTTTTTATTTATGTAAAACAAGCGAATCCCATCTTTCACATGTACTTCTTATATATATATTTTATGATTTTTAACACCTTCTAGGCATTACACATATAATAACATAAAAGTTTTTTGAGGAGGTCTACACATGAATCAAGAATCACAAGCAGCCCTAATATTACAAGAAGCCAAAGAGACATTTATAGGCCGATTATTTTCATTAACTGGATCCGGTATCTTTTTTATTGGTGCCTTCATCGCAGCCGTTGTAGCTTTTAAAACATATACTCGTCTATTACAAACTTCTACATCATAATAAAGTGAAACTTCCATCAGTGACGCTTTTCTCACTGATGGAAAACTCTCACCAATCGAGCGCATGCCAGCAGTTATCCCCCACCCATCTTCTGTAGAAAAGCGGAAGCGGCTCGCCCAGAATCGCAGGACGTTGGAGCACCCGACAGAGAGGCGCTTTTTGCCTCGTCCGAGGGGGCGAAACGACCGGAGATTCTAGCCGCTAGAGCTGGACAACGATTTTTTCTGAATCTTGAGGTGAGGTCTTACTGCCCGCAAATAGTGGGATAAAAAACGGAGAATATTCTCCGTTTTTTATTAACTAAAGTACACCAATAACGTTTAAAAAGACAAGAAGAACCGTAATCGGAATAACGTAGCGAAGCAAGAAAAACCATACATTAAATAATATTTTCCCTCTTGTTTCTTTGACTTCTAATTCTTGCATTAACAACTCTTTCTTCATTTTATTTGGTACAAAGAGCGAAATTGCTAAAACACCAAGTGGAAGTAATACGTTACTCACCGAAAAATCCAATAAATCAAAAACTGTCTTTCCGAATAATTTCACATCACTCATGACTCCAAATGATAGTGCCGCTGGAATTCCAACTACGAAAATAAGTAACCCAATTAAGAGCGATGCTGATGGACGCTTCTTTCCATCCCCTTTGGCTACGGAAGCAACAACAATTTCGAGCATAGAGATTGCCGATGTAAGGGTTGCAAAGAAAAATAGAATTAAGAATAAAATAAAGAAAAAATGCCCGAAAGGAATTTTTCCAAACACAGCTGGAAGAACGATAAATAGTAATCCCGGTCCTTCTGTTGGACTAACACCTAACGCAAAAATCGCTGGGAAAATTGCTAGCCCTGCAAGTACAGTAATAAAAACTGTTAAGCTTGTAATCGATATTGCTGATTTTGCTAAATGTTCTTCTTTTTTCAAATAAGAACTATATGTGACCATAACAGACGCTCCAACCGTAAGCGAAAAGAATGATTGTCCCATGGCGTATAAGATTGTTTTTGCTGTTAATTTCGAGAAATCCGGTTTCAAGAAAAATTTGACGCCTTCCCATGCTCCGTCCAATGTAAGAGAACGAACAATAATTGCAAGAAACAAAACAAATAATAGCGGCATCATATACTTACTTGCTTTTTCAATTCCTTTTTCTACACCTTTACTTACTATAAAAATTGTGCAAAGCATGAATATAAATTGTGCTCCAATGGCACTTACTGGATTTGAGATTGTTTCTCCAAACAACTTTGCGTAATCAACGGCATTCCCCCATAATCCACCTGTTACACTATAAAATAAATAAAGTAAAATCCAGCCTCCAACAACACTATAAAATGCTAAAACACAAAAACATGTCACAACTCCCATGCGGCCAATCCATGGATATAATTTATTATTTGGTACTAATACTTTGTACGCTGTCACCGCTTCTTTCTGCGTACTGCGACCGATAACAAATTCCGCCACTAAAAGCGGCAGACCGATAAATACTGTCATTAATAAAAAGACAAGGAAAAAGGCTCCTCCTCCACTATTTCCGGCAACATACGGAAATTTCCAAATCGCTCCAAGCCCAACTGCTGCCCCGGCGGCTGCGAGTACAAACCCAATTTTCGACGTCCATTGCTGTGTTTCTTTCATTTCCACTTCTCCTTATTCGCATATCTTCATTTTCCCTGCTTCTATACTTTCAGTTCATACTCGCCCACCTCCTTTAGAAAATAAAAAAGTCCCCTACACGCTATGATGCATGTAGAGGACGATATATGTAATATAAATACCGTGGTACCACCTCAGTTGGATATAATTATCCCACTTTTCAGGTACAGGAATGCTTCCGATACCCTATCCTTGTAACGGCGGAACCCGGGTTGCCTACTATTAGTTCAACATACCTCTCGCAAGCCCATTCTGTATATTTTATCGTACCGGGCTCACACCTTCCCCCAGCTCTCTGAACGCTTCAAATATACGTACTCTTCTTGCTCATTGATTTCATGTATTGAAGTTCATTGTGATTATAGAGGAGATTATTGCATTTGTAAAGAACAAATTAATTTACATCTCCTAAATATACTTCTGTCTTTTCATGATGAATAAAATGTTGTTGCAAGTGCACACGTAGTGTTTGCGGATAGAGGCGATACTGTGTAATGTTATGTAACGGCAACCACTCTATTCCAATTTGATCCGTATCTAACTCTGTTGCTCGTTCTATATTCGGTTCACTAAGAAGTGTACATGAGAACATATATTCAATTTGATGAACATCAAAATCAAACGCAGCATGTTCATGATTTTTACCAATATATTCTCTAATAAACAATAATTCATTCGGTTTAACTTCCGCACCAATTTCTTCTAAACACTCTCGTTTTACTGTCTCTGTAAATGTTTCGCCCGGTTCTTGACCACCGCCAGCCAGTGTATAGTACTCCCCATCTTGGTCACGCTTTTTAATTACTAAAAAATGATTGTCCCGTACAATTAATGCTTTTACTGAATTTCTAATTTTCATATCTCTTCCCCTCCTTTTCAGTAATGCATTCTTTATTTTATTCAAAGGTGGGAAATATTACAAACTATTAAAATACTAGCTTTTCATCTAAAGAATAAAAAAATTCTTCTCGTTGCTGTGCATTTTGTACATAAACAGACTTAAGTACTTCCTGTAATAAAACATTCTGCGTCTTCTTATCTACTTGTAGCCGCTTCACTTTCATACGTACATCATATAAGAAATTCACATATTCCTCATAACTATCATCATATTTCCCTGCAATTTCATCACGAATTTTTTCGCAAGCTTTGGGCTTGCTCCCCCAGTAGATACAGCAACGTTCAATTTCCCGCGATGAATAGTTGCCGGAAAATGAACATTACCATTCTCAGGATTTGTAATTACATTTACAAGTTGATTCGGCGCTGCGTCATTTGCAATTCTCTCATTTAACAGTGCATCACTTGTTGCAGCAACGACTAAAAATGCATCTGCAAGATCACTTGCTTCATATTCTTTTTGAAACCAGCGAATTTTTTCTTCTTCTACAAGTTGAATTAAACTTTTATCAAGTTTTCTACTAATTACAATTATATTGGCTTCTTCTTGCAATAAAGGTGCAATCTTAAATGCTGCGACTCGTCCACCGCCAATAAAAACAACACGTTTATTCTTTATTCGCACTGTTAATGGGTACATATACACTCCCCTTATCATTTCTTCTGTACATTTTATTAGCATGTCTTGAAAAGCCTGGTTTTTGCTTAAATACGGACATAATACAATGTGAGAATGGTTGTTTTTCCGAACTGCTTTTTCAATTCTCTTCATTAACAATCCTGTGAACAAAAGATACGGAAGGATAACAATAGGGGTGTTCGTTGTTTGAACAAGCTCATGTAGCTTCTCTTCAAATTGTGGCTTGGCCGCTGCTAAATAACATACTTCGACCTCTGCTACTTCATCTGCTGTTTCAAACAATGTCGCAATGTCCCGGACATCTCTTAACGTTTCTTCATCACTACTCCCTCTTGCTACAAGTAAAAGGGTAACTCGTTTGCCAATCGCTTTCATTCCGCTACCATCTAGAACTGCAGTAACAAGTTCACGAGAAACGCCAAATGGATTTCCATATGAAAATGACACATGAGGATACTGATTTTGTAACCATTCTAACTCCTCAGGAATATCCTTTTTCACATGAACTGCCGCTAATAAAAAGACAGGGACAATCACAATTTCAGTTGCCCCTTTTTGCACACAAGTTGTAATCCCCTCAGCGATAGAAGGTGGTGCTAATTCTAAAAAACATATTTGTTGAATAGGAGCCGATACACGTTCCATACACGATGTAACAAAAGCAGCCGCTTCTTCACGTGCTTCCTGCAAACGACTGCCATGACAAATATATAATACTGCTTTCATAATTAAAGTACTCCGCTGAGTGGATACGAATGTTCAAGCGTTTGTTCAAACCAATGAATTTTCTCACGGAAGCGTACAACTTCACCAATTACAATCATACTTGGATTTTGAATTTGCTCATTCTCTGCCACAGATACAATATTTCCTAATGTTCCTGTAATTGTACGCTGAGATACTGTTGTCCCCCACTCGATCATCGCCACTGGTGTATGTTCACTTTTTCCATATTTTAAAAGCTGTTCACATATATAAGAAAGGTTGCTTACACCCATATAAACAGCAAGCGTATCCACACCTTTCGCTAAGTTTTCCCACTTCACCTCTTCTTCTGCACCTTCTTTCCGGTGCCCTGTTACAACCGCAAAACTTGTACTAGCGTCTCGGTGTGTAACAGGAATTCCCGCATACGCAGAAGCTGCAATACCAGCTGTAATGCCTGGAACAACTTCAAACGGAATACCATGTTTCACCAATGCTTCCGCTTCTTCTCCGCCTCTTCCAAACACAAAAGGATCTCCGCCTTTTAGACGCGTCACAATCTTGCCTTTCTTTGCATATTTCACTAGAAAAGCATGAATCGTTTCTTGCTTCATTGTGTGGTAGTTCGGAAGTTTCCCGCAGTAAATTAAATCCGCTTCTGGCTTTGCATAAGAAAGTAACTCTTTATTCACAAGACGATCATATAAAATGACATCTGCTCGTTGAATACATTTTACTCCTTTAACAGAAATTAAATCTGGATCCCCAGGTCCTGCACCAACAATGTACACTTTTCCCATACTTTCTCCCCATTTCTTTTATAATGTGAACCTTCTATAAATGGATTTTTCCCCCATATTACATTAACCGGACCGATCAGGATTTTGTGAGCATTTTTCCTTTATGACATGCTTAACGTCAACCAAATAATAAAGTGAAACTTCCATCAGTGAGGGGGCTTCATCCCTATCTAATGGAAGTCTACAAATCTTCATCTTACTGCCTGTTAGCATCGTATTAAGTCGTTTCCTGTTCATGCAAAACAAAGGCTGCTCCCTTTCGAATTTTCTTCTTCTCATATAAAGAAATCTCTTTCACTTCCGGTAAAGGCAAAAAATATTTTTCAAGTTCTATTTCAACGAGACGAAATGCCTGCTCTTCACTTTGTGCAACAACAACTACAGGAACAACACCATTTGCTAAAATTGCTTCAAAACGATATAAGTCCATATTGTTCCCCTCCTAAGATGCGATCACTTCTTCTAAAATCGTATTTAATGCTGCTTGTAAATCCGTTATTCCAACACGACCAACAAACTCATAAAATGTTTCACTAGGAAGTTTATTTTCTTTAAAATATGTTAAAAACGCTACGAGAACATGCGGCAAATCTTCACCATCAATTTTCCCTTTTAGCTTTTCATTATAAGTACCGCCGTCTAGTAACGTTCCACCTACATAAATTTCAAAAGCTTCAACAATCCCCTTTTCTTTCGTTTTCATTTTGACACCTTGCAAACCGATATCCGCAATTTGTCTTTGTCCGCAAGAATTTGGACAACCGACCATATGAATACGAACCGGCACATCTAATACAAGCTGTGCATCTAAATAATCCGCAATATTGCGTAATCTTTCTTTCGTCTCCACCAATGCTAAATTGCAATATTCAATACCCGTGCAAGAAACTGCATAACCGATAAATGACTTTGGTTTTGCAGAGATTGCTTCCAATAGTGGTTCTTGCAATAGGACATCAATATTTTCTTTCGGTACATTCGGAATAATAAAGTTTTGCGAATTACATGTGCGAATTTCACCGTTTCCATACTGTTTTGTAATTCTAGCAATCTCATACATTTCTTCTGCATGCAGGCGACCAACTGGTACATTAAAACCAACATAGTATAAATCATCTTGCTTTTGCTTATGAACACCGTAAAAATAACCAGCATTCCAACCCTTTAGGGCACTTTCTCCTCTATCATGTAAAGTTCCTGTGTATTGTAATAACTTTTCTTTAAATTTTTCTGGCCCCCAATCTGCAACTAGAAATTTCAGACGAGCAAGATGACGCTTTTCACGATATCCAAAATCACGGAAAATAGTTGCGACGGCAATGGCTACATCTTTTACTTGCTCTGGTAAAATAAATACATCTAGTTCTTCTGCTAAATATGGACGCGCTGATAAACCGCCGCCTACTTTTAGATGAAAACCAATGACTGTTTCTCCGTTCACTTCTTTCGTTGCAGGTGTAAATGCCACGCAGTTAATCTCAGCATTTGCTGAATTGTACACATTCGAACTAATCGACATTTTAAATTTGCGAGGTAAATTTGAAAACTCTTCGTTATGCTGAAAATATTCATATACTTCCTGCACAATTACTTGTGTATCAAACAATTCATTTTCATCAATTCCAGCAAGTGGATTCCCTGTAATATTACGTGTAATATCACCGCATGCACCTGCTGTTGATAGCCCTACTTTCTCTAGCCGCTGCAGAATATCTGGAATTTGTTCAATTTGCAGCCAATGAAACTGAATAGCTTGACGCGTTGTAATATCAAGCACATCACGGCCGTAATCTTCGGCGATAGAAGCAAGAGTTTCCACCTGTTCGTTTGTTATAATTCCAGATGGTATATTCACACGCATCATGAAATACCCCGCCTCTTTTGGACGCTGCAAATATAAACCTGCCCACTTAAAAGAATCCCATTCTTCTTTCGGAATAGACGCAAATCCATGCTCAGCATAATACGGAATATTTTTAAAAATTTCTAAACCATCTTTTTCTAATTTCCTTTTTTCTGTTGCATTTAGCTTTTCATTATTTGCCCATACTTTTTCATAACCCATCATGTATCTCCTCCTAGATAAAGCTTCTTTCTTGCAAATAAGCAATAATTTGCTCCGCACACTGTTCGATAGAATAGCGATGCGTTTCCACAATAACTTCAGCTTGAATCGGCTCCTCATAAGGAGAATCAATTCCCGTAAATTGCTTAATATCCCCGCTTCTTGCTTTTTTATAAAGTCCTTTCGGATCACGTTTTTCACATTCTTCAATTGGACACTTTACGAATACTTCTACAAACTCACCTTGTTCTAATATGTCACGCACTTGCTGACGATCTTCTCGAAACGGTGAAATAAATGCTGTTAATACAATCGTTCCGTTATCAACAAATAATTTCGCTACTTCACCAATGCGACGAATATTTTCTGTACGATCCTCTTCTGAAAATCCTAAATCTTTATTTAAACTGTGACGAATATTATCTCCGTCTAACACATAATTACCAATATTCTTATCAAATAACTTGCGAGCTACTGCATTTGCCACCGTTGATTTACCAGAAGCTGACAACCCTGTAAACCAAAGAACAAAGCTATGATTTTTGTTTTGCTTTCGGCGTTCTTCCTTTGAAACAGATGCCGTATGCCAAGTAATATTTGTTCCCATCTTTTTCTCTCCTTACTTTGTCACAACTTCTTTTTGCAAACCACGAATTAAGACTTCTACGACTTCTTTACGGCTAAATGTACTTGGTGGCAGTTCTCCATTTCGCAAGAGCTCTCTTACCTTTGTACCTGATAAAATGACATGATCTTCCTTTTCGTGCGGACATGTTTTCGTTGATGCCATTCCCTCACATTTCGCACAATAAAAACTATGTTCAAAAAAAGAGGTGTAATTCCTAATTCTTCTATTGTAAAGTTCGTAAAAATTTCCTGCGCTTCATACGTGCCATAATAATTTCCAACACCAGCGTGATCACGGCCGACAATAAAATGCGTACACCCAAAGTTTCTTCTTACAAGTGCATGAAAAATCGCTTCACGCGGCCCAGCATATCGCATCGCTGCTGGAAATACTGCTAAAAAGACACGATCTTTTGGATAGTAGTTTTCTAGAAGTACTTCGTAACTTTCCATTCGAACATCAGCTGGAATGTCATCTGATTTCGTTTCTCCAACAAGCGGGTTTAAAAACAGGCCGTCAACAATTTCAAGCGCTACTTTTTGAATATATTCATGCGCGCGATGAACTGGATTTCTTGTTTGAAAACCAACGATTGTTTTCCAATTACGCCGCGCAAACTCTGCTCGTGTTTCATTTGGATCTAAATGATAAGTGGAAAATTTTTCTTTTTCAATCCGTTTCACAAGCGTAATTGGTCCTCCCACGTATATATCCGGACGATCGTATAATTTTTTAACACCCGGATGTGCTTCTTCTACCGTTTTATAGACAAGTAACGCCTCCTTTTCTTTATCAGGCGCATAAATCTCTTGAACTTGAATCACACCGTAAGTTACACCTTCTTTTACAAGCCGAACTTCTTCCCCCACTTTTAATTCCTTCGCTTTTTCTTCTGTTATAGGTAATGTAATTGGAATGCTCCATACATCTCCATCTGCTAATCGCATTGTTTCTACTACTGACACATAATCGTTCTTTCCTAAAAAGCCAGTAAGTGGGCTATATCCACCGATCGCAATGAGTTCTAAATCACTTAATGCGATTCCATCTAACTCAATTTCTTTTACGATATGTGCTGTTTCATATGTTTCATCAATTCGATTGACTAATATTTTTGTATCACTCATTTTCTTTTTCTCCTTCTATATCAAGTATTAACGAATAGTAGTCTTCATTGATAATGAAGACCACATTCTGTTTTCAACTTCCCGGCCCAGCGCCCATCTCGCGAATCTCCACCCTCTTGTACCTGCACGGTACATGTTTCACATCCGATGCTCGGATACCCAATATCATGGAGTGGGTTGTACGGCAAATTATGCTTGTATACATAGCGCCATACTTCTTTCCAAGTCCAATGAATAAGCGGACAAATTTTAACAGATTGAAAGCGATGATCTCGATTGACAAACTGCGTATGTTTTCGCGTTTCAGACTGTTCTCTTCTTAAGCCTGATATCCATGCCTTCCTACCTGTTAGCGCTTCTTCTAACGGCTTAATTTTCCTTAATTGACAACAAAGGTTTGGATTATGTTCCCATAATTTCTCACCATACTCTTTTGCTTGTTCCTCAAGTGTAAGTGCCGGCTGCTTTTCAATAATATTCAACTTAGGAAATCGTTCCCTGACTTTTTTGATCAAGTCATATGTTTCTTGAAAATGAACATTTGTATCTAAAAATACAATCTTTGCAGATGGATTTACTTGGTTAATCACGTGCAATAAAACCATTCCTTCTATCCCAAAGCTGCATGCATAAACAATATCGTCCTCATAATGTTCATACGCCCAGCGTACTGCTGCCAAAGCGCCTTTCGTTTCATCATCTTCCTGAAATGAAACAAAATTATCTTGCCACGTTTCGTACGTTAACATCGTTGTCCCCCCTCATAACACCCATATAAAAAGGCGGCCTTAACCTATAGAAATAGATTAGGGCCGCCTCTAGTTTTTCTAGTCAGCGTGCTTATTTTAAGCGTACTTTTTCACTTTTTTCAAGCTGAATCACTTTACCATCTTGCACAACAATTGTAATAGAACCATATTTCATATCAGTAAGCATAGATTGAATCTGACTTGCTACTTCTTCAAATTGTCCGCGCACTCCCACGAACAGCCCCCCTTTTTCATAAAAAAATCTTTCCCATTTCGAAAAGACTGTTCCGGTAACGTATCTACCTTATCTTCCAAAATGGATACCATTTTGCTGGAAGTAGCACCTTACTCCTATAAAGTAGGTTGCCGGGCTTCTTCGGGCCAGTTCCCTCCGCCACTCTTGATAAGAATTATATTTGTATTTTATCACAATTCTGATTTTTTTCAATCCTAGTTTTCCGATAAATTTTATGTTTTTTTGACAAAGAAGGAGTTGTTCACCTAAACAACTCCCACTTCAGCTAAGTAAGGACGCAGTCACACAAGTTCCTTTACACGTATGCGATCGTTCTCAATAATATTTTCATACGATTCTCTCTCCACAACAACTTGTGATTTTCCGTTTTTTGCAAACACAACTGCTGGGCGACGAATACGGTTATAATTATTTGCCATCGAATAACCATATGCCCCTGTACAAGAAATAGCTAAGAGATCACAAGAAACAACTTTTGGAAGCTCTACATCCCAAATGAGCATATCCCCACTTTCACAACATTTTCCCGCAATTGAAACAACCTCTTCGGCAGATTCATTCGCACGATTTGCTAGCAATGCTTCATAACGAGCTCCATAAAGTGCTGGACGAAGATTATCTGTCATACCTCCATCAACCGATACATATTTACGGATACCCGGAATATCTTTAATCGCTCCAACTGTATACAACGTTGTTCCTGCATCTCCAACAATACTACGGCCTGGTTCTACCCAAATTTCTGGAAGGGGGTATTCGCATACTGTAAACTGCTCACGTACCGCATCCGTCACAGCTTTCACATATTCACCAAGAGCAAGAGGTGTGTCCCCTTCCGTATAGCGAATTCCAAAACCGCCTCCTACATTTAATACTGGGGCTACATAGTTCATTTCTTTTCTCACTGTTTCCAAGAAGTTGCGAAGCACTTCAATTGCACGAATAAATCCTGCCGTCTCAAAAATTTGCGATCCGATATGAGAATGAATTCCTAATACACGATAGTTTGATTTTTCTAATGCACTTTTTACCGCTTGTGATGCATGCCCTGTTGAAATACCGAAACCAAACTTAGAATCATCTTGACCTGTTGTAATATATTCATGTGTATGCGCTTCTACTCCCGGCGTCACACGCAGCAAGATATTCACAACTTGCCCGTATTCTTTCGCTAAATCATGCAATACCTCTAGTTCAAAAAAATTATCTACAACAAAGCAGCCAATATTAGCTTCTAATGCCATTCTTATTTCTTCTTCTGTTTTATTATTACCATGAAAATGGATGCGCTCTGCTGGAAATCTCGCTTGCAACGCCGTATATAGTTCTCCGCTAGACACAACATCTAGTGACATATTTTCTTCGGCAGCTAACCTGCACATTTCCATGCACAAGAACGCTTTGCTTGCATATGCTACTTGATAAGAGAACCCACTTTCCCTAAAAGCACGATGAAATGCACGACATTTCTCTCGAATTGCTGCTTCATCGTAAACATAAAGTGGTGTCCCATATGCTCTTGTAAGTTCAGTAGCATCGCATCCTCCAATTTCTAAGTGTCCTTGTTCATTAATGCGGCTTGTGCCGTGTAAATACATGTGAATTCCTCCCTTGTTTTCGCAAAACCCTCTATTACATTTCTTATTTATTACTATTATTCCTAATTTAGATAAACAAAAAACGCGCGGAACAATGTTCACACGCGTTTCTTATTAGAAGAATTTATGTCGAAAAAATAAACGTATTGTTATTTTCTCAAATAAGAAACCGCATCAAACATCTCCTAATAGCTCTCCATAAGCAAAATACTTATGACAGTACTACATTTATTCAATGCAGTCCCAATATATGAATGAAGTGGTCATTCATATATTTCGGCGATAACCCCTTTCAACCTATGATCATGAATACCACTTTATTTCCCATAGTTTACTTTTGATTACCGCGGCCTCTACCTTCGAGTGTAGATGAGGTAAGTCTATTTAATTTTCAAGCATCTTTTTGTTGCTATTAACAATATCAAATGACTAATTTATTTGTCAAACACTTTTTTCAAATCGGTTTACGGCAATTAATTTTCGTATCATCTGGTAAGCGCTTTACATCTATATTTTTCGCAGTCCATTCACCACTATCATTTTCAAACGTAATCGTTACTTTTTCAAATGGCGGAAGCTTTCTCCCACCTGTTCCTGGCTCATATTTAATCATTTCGATAGATGTCCGAAACAAATATGTACCGCTGTACATTTTTTCATACTAACAATTTTAGGGCACTCATACGGCTTTTGTTTTCCATAATGTTTTTGAATTGCTTCATTTATTCTCGGAAACAGCACGGAATAAAGTGCATCTTCTAGTAATAATGGCTCATGCTCAGCAGAGAAAGAAGCTGGATTTCCAAGTAAAATGAAACAACTTAATATAAAACAACATATTTTCTTCATAGTACTCCTCCATCTATCAATCAATGCTTTTATTTTATCCTTCTCTTCTTTTTCTATCCAATTGTTAGAAAATCATCCACAATTTCACTATGTTTTTATATAATAGTACACATAGTAAAAAACATATAAATATGTAGCCTGTCATATACATAAAAGAGGCGGTTACTTGTAGGTAGTAGGAGGAGCCCGTTATGATACAACGTTTGTTTCCAAAAGTACGATTTGCTCTCGTGGCTGTCGTCTTATTGTGGATCAAAACATATATTGTATACAAATTAGCTTTTGATATGAAAATTGATAACGCTTTCGAACAAATTATGTTGTTCTTTAATCCATTAGCTTCATTATTATTTTTTTCGGTTTCGCTTTATTAGCAACAAAACATCGAAACCGAATCATTATCAGTATTAGTATCGTGCTATCCTTTATTTTATTTGGCAATGCTATGTTTTACGGATTTTACAATGATTTTGTAACATTCCCTGTATTATTTCAAACAAATAATATGGCTGATTTAGGGACAAGTATTAAAGAACTATTTACATATAAAACACTTCTTTTATTTGCTGATGTAATTATTTTAGCCATTTTATCTCGTAAATTCCCTAATTTTTGTGATACTACTCCTCTATCTCGGCAAGAGAAACGAACATTTTTTAGCGGTGTAACAGCAGCATTAGCTTTGCAAATGGTTGTTTCAGTTATTTATAAACCACAACTTTTTTCACATTCATTTGATCGCCAAACGGTTGTGAAAAATCTTGGTTTGTATACTTATCATGTTTATGATATTGCACTGCAATCGAAATCTTCTGCTCAGCGTGTTTTTGCAAGCGGAGATAGCTTTTCTGAAATTGATAACTACGTAAAAACAAAGGATAGACAAGAAAACAAAGAATTGTTCGGCGTGGCAAAAGGTAAAAATGTTATTTTAATTTCAATGGAGTCCACACAAAGTTTTGTCATCAATCAAAAAATAAATGGAAAAGAAATTACACCATTTTTAAATGACTTCATTAAAGACAGCTATTATTTCGATAACTTTTATCATCAAACTGGACAAGGGAAAACATCGGATGCCGAGTTTATTATTGAAAACTCCTTATACCCGCTTGATCGTGGCTCTGTTTTCTTTACACATGCTAATAATGAATATACAGCCACACCAGAACAACTCAAAAAATATGGATATTACTCTGCTGTATTTCATTCAAATGATAAAACATTTTGGAATCGTGATTTGATGTATCCTGCACTCGGATATGATCGTTATTTTAATTTACAAGACTATACAGGTACAGAACAAATGTCTGTTGGTTGGGGATTAAAAGATAAAGAATTCTTTGAACAATCTATTTCAAAATTAAAATCTTTACCACAGCCGTTCTATACGAAATTCATTACATTAACAAATCATTTTCCTTTTTTGCTACAACCGGAGGATCAATCCATTGATGAATACAATTCAGAAAGCGGCGTTGTAAATCGTTATTTTCCAACTGTACGTTATACAGATGAAGCACTAAAACATTTTATTGAACAATTAAAAAAGAAAGCTTATATGACAATTCTATTATCATTATCTACGGAGATCATTATGGTATTTCTGAAAATCATAATGCTGCTATGGCACAATTTGTTGGAAAAGAAACACTTACTCCTTTTGATATGATGCAGCTGCAAAGGGTACCGCTTATCATACATATTCCTGGTCAGAAAGGAAAAATCATTTCAAAAGTTTCTGGACAAATTGATGTAAAACCGACGCTTCTTCATTTACTCGGTGTGAAAACAAACAACTCTATTGAATTTGGCACAGATTTATTTGAAACAAACGATGAACCACTTGTGGTTATGCGTGACGGTAGTTTCGTAACAAATGATTATATGTATACAAAAAATGTATGCTATAACAAAAAAACTGGTGAGCCAGCTGATATTAACATTTGTCAACCATATATCGAAAAGGCAAAAACAGAATTGAATTACTCTGATAAACTCATTTACGGTGATTTGTTACGATTTGACCCGCATAATAAATATAAGACTGGTACGATGATAACGAAATTTGAATAAGGTGAAATTTTAATCAGATAGGGGTTTTCCATCCTCCACCTAGTTTCTTTGTTTTCTCTAAATATTGATGTGGTTGTAGGTCTTACTTCCTATTGATACAGAATAACGAACTAACCTCGAATTGTGACAATTCGGGGTTTATTTTTAACGTAATATGTCCTTTATTTCTCCAAAAAGCAGGTTGTATTATATACTTTATTCATTCCAACAACATAATGGATTTCCTTGATTAATACTTCCGGTTTTACAACAAATGAAAATCCGATGAAATCTTTCTCAAAACGAAGAATTTTTTCATACTAGCACAGGAAATTTATGTTATGATAAAAAGGATAAACTTTCATAAACTAATCAAGAATCTATAAAAGAAAGCAAGGGATCAGATTTTGTACAGAGCAGCCATTCCAAACTTATTTACGCTCGGAAATTTATATAGTGGATTTCTATCCATCGGCTACGCTTCATTAGGATACTACAAATCAGCGGCAATTTTAGTTTTAATCGGAATGATGCTAGATAGCCTTGATGGGAGAATCGCACGCTTACTTCGTGTCGATTCACAACTCGGAAAAGAACTTGATTCATTAGCAGACGTAGTTACATTTGGTGCTGCACCCGCTGTATTGATGTATTACACATCCTTCTCTAATTACGGTATTATCGGATTATACATAGCAGGACTTTTCCCTCTATTTGGAGCATACAGATTAGCTCGCTTCAATGTCACACCATCATCAACATCAATGAAATACTTTACTGGTGTACCAATTACAGCTGCAGGCGGTATCGTTGCCTTCTTAACGTTATTTTCACATGTGATTCCCAAAATAGTACTTATTACAGTATTCGTGGCATTTGCATTTCTTATGGTTAGTCGTATTCGTATTCCAAGCATGAAAGATGTACCCATTCCAAAATATAGTATTATCGTAACACTCTTTTTAATTGGGATTATTTATACGATGTATAAAACGAGCTTTGGTAATATTTCAATTTTTCTATTCATTGCTATTCCACTCTATATTTTGTTTATGCTGTCACAATTTCTTAGACAACGACCGGCACAAAAGAAGCGAGCAAACAAATAGTAAAAAAGAATCCTTCCTATCATAAGGAAGGATTCTTTTTTATCCGCATTAACAGCTGTAAGAGCCCGATTCGATTGGGCGGGCTGTACACAAATAATAAAGTTGTTATAAAAATTTTCAAGACTTAAATCGTAAAAAGTCATAAAAAATAAGGGGTGATACATATTATACATGACTAATATGTATCATCCCTTTTACTTTTTGTTTCATAATCGCGCCCGATAGTTGAAGAATGAAATTAAAACTTTTCCCTAGGTGATCTGTTCTCAAATTTAGCTGTCTGTGCAAAATTTAGACCATTAGCGAGCCACGAAAACCCCTGGCAGCATAGTAGGATTCTGCTCCATTGTGATACACGAAGACGTGACCGAAGCGACGATCGCAAAAAAGTGCACCGCCGAGTTCTCTAATATCAGTGGGTGTTTGCACCCAGCTCGACGTTTTCATATCAAAATTTTCAAGTTTCTGCAACGCTCGATATTGTTCTTCAGTCAAAAGTTCTATGCCCATAAAAGTTGCCATATCAATAGCGTTATTTTCAGGTTTATGTTTTTCTCTTGACTCTAGCGCTTCACGGTCGTAACAAACACTTCTGCGGCCTTTAGGACTTTCCGCTGAACAATCACAAAAAATGTATTCGTCCTTCTTTTTATCATAACCAACAACATCCGGTTCACCGCCAGTTCTTTCCATTTCATTGAGCGACCACAGTTTTTCAGTATTTGCATCCAGCTTTACTTGGACTTTAGCCCATTCAAGACCTTTATGGCGGTTCATGTTTTTCTCAAAACGGGCTTTCAATACTCTGAGTAATTCTTCACTTTGTTCTTGTGACAACTCCTTTTTATCACTGATTTTATTTCTCTTTGTCATGTTAGTTCCCCCTTATTGTTTTTACTCATAATGGTTTAAGTATAACTATCTATTTGTTTTATATTGAACTATCCCCACCTAAAATCCTAACGGACTTTTGAGGAAGGGGATTCCCAAAAGGGACAACTAAGACAAAATGCTTAGTAGACCATACCCATTCAACAAGGTATAGTTTTTCTGCTTTCAAACTTAGACAAACCTTTTACTTCCAAGTCTGTAAGAGCCCCTGGAGGAAAAAGTTCGTTCACAGAACGAATCTTGTTATGGTTCGAAAGCTCCATCTGATAGAATGTGTGAGCACGCAAATCAGACAGGATGCCAGACAGCCACTTCCATTGCGCCCAATGATGCAGACCTACCATCTTCTCCGGTAGTAGTGAATACAAAATTGGTGGAAGTTTTTCTTTAAATCCCATTGCTCTTCTAGCAATGACATAAGAAGCTGTTTGGTGAATGCTGATACTAAAACGTTTCATATATTTGATTTTACCAATTTGAGAAGTGTACGCTGGATTTATCTCAAATACTGCTACACCCATCTTCTCAGCACGGCTTTGAATAGCTGAAATCATCTTTTTGTAAGCAAACATGCTTATCATCATGTTTGCTTTTTTATTACCATAAGGGTTCTTAACCTTTGCTTTTGTTGTGTTTAATTTTTCTACAACAATCGGTTTGTTTGCTTTTACAGCAATATCAACCAATGCAATGGCTTCTGCTTCCATAATTTTAGTAATTTGTTCTGATGTTTTACCTAAAATATCAAAAGATAATACACCCGTTTTTATGAGTTGTCCTTGTTTATTGATGTTTGACCAAGCAAAGTGGTCAAAATTACAGTCTACTCCAATGACACCATCGGATTTGCTGAAGTTTTTATTTTGGTTCTCTTCAATATCTATTAAACATTTAAAAATGTAGTAATCTCCGTGGTCTTCAATTGCCCAACTGATTGGTTTTCCTACATTCTTTTTATCTTTGCAATTCCATTGATTTTGAACAGCTGCATTCACTTGTTCTTGTCCATACGGAAATGCAAGGTTCGGAATTTCAACTACAACACCGTTTGGTGTTGTAAAGTGTAAAGATTGTGATTCTGTATTGTATGTAAATACAAAGTTTCCTGATTTCGCGTCTTTTCGACCTGAAATCAACATTTGACTGTAACGAGCCTGTTCAAAATCCTGAACCCAAAGTGTATGATTTTGAACATACGTATCTACAGTATGTTGTGCTTTGAATCGTTTTTTACTCCCAAATACAACAGAAGAAACATTGTTTTTTAAACTATGAAGTAGTTTTTGTAGTCTATCTAACCGAAATTCAAGGCTACCTAAACGAGAACGAAGTGTTTGAATACGCACATTTAAATATTCATGTTCAAATTGATAGGCATGATAGTAAATATCCGTTCTCTTTTTAAATTGCACAACGAAATATCGTCCCATTTGTTGTTCTTTGGACGTTTTATTGAACTTTGGCTTCCCTTTGATAAAAGATGTTTTCATTTTATTCAGCACTGTCAAATCTGACTTGGTTTTCTTAATCTTCTTTTTTACAGCTTTAATCTGTTCATTTTTATTTTCGATATACAATTTCTTCAATTCTGTCTGAGAAGAAAACAGTGCATTGGCTTCCTGCACAGCACTATTTGCATAATAGTCATTCAGACTAAATCGTGATTTTACAGTAATTTGCATACTATCAGAACGTCTTGAGGTGCCAGAACGTTTTTCTAACACTTGCGTTTGGAAAGCGAAATGCTTCGCACGATTAAATACGAAAAGAGCATGTCCAATAGCTTCAACATACTTCGGATTCAGTGCATTCTTATAGATACGAATTGAAAAATATGCTTTTTTCATTGGACACGCTCCTTTCTTGTTTTGTATACACAAAGTATACCAAAAAGGAACATACGTTTCTATTTATATACTTAAAAAAAAACAAAAAAGCGATTCATCCCCCACCTACAGCTTCGCGCTTGAGGTGGGGGATGAATCGCCAGATATGATAAATTATATGATTAAGTAAATCCATTCCTCCACAATATGGCCCTTTAGTTCAATAAGAATTTGTATTGCTACTCCTGCCTTTCACCTTGATCACAAACAAATTGAATTTGCCAATGCCAGTAAATCTGAAATTGATATTGATTTGTATGCTAACCCATATGAACTCCTCTACTCTCCAATTAATTTTAGGAGTGTGTGCTGCAGGATTTCGATCTAAATGAAATATAGCTTGCCATGATTCGCATGTGCCGAGTAGTTTCCACCATAGTTCGGTACAAATGGGAATGATCGACAGCAGCTGGATAAATATCTAGCGCTTAGGAAATTCCATTGAGGTATTAATTACTTTGGAAGTTCTCTTCTTCATAATGAATCGTCTGTCTATATAGAAAGCTACCAAAAGAGCCAGTAAACCGGTTAAAATCATATCGCTGTATGTTCCAAGTGGAAGCGGTTTTCCTTCAAGATGGATACCATTTGCACGATATTCAAATCGTTTTACAGCGTGCTTGGCAGTTAAAAGGTCTTCTTGTTTAGCTAAGTCTTCCAATGGCGCTTCGAATACATATCTGTTTGGTGAATCACTATGAATAAAGAGGGTCTCTTTAGCATCACCCTTTTCACCCCAAAGTCTTACATCTGCTGCCGCTAGTGATTTTGCGTCGCCACCTGGTATGATCATTTTGTCTAATTTTGGAGCATTAGATATTTGATGCCTAGCCAGTATATTAAGATGATGTTTCGTAGTAATTGGTGCATCCGAACTAGAAACGGTCAAGACTTGTGTCGTTCCGGTGTCTCCATAAGAATCAAATATAGAAGATAAAGCTATTTCATCCATATCTTTATACAGAAGTACCCCCATTTGTTTCTTATTCCAATGGAATCCAAGATTTAGCCAATATGTTGCCAATTTTATATCCACGTAAAAAGGGTGGTCCACCTTTGGATTTTGAACGAATTGGTAAGAAGGATAACTAATTTCCTTAGATATTTTTGCAGCCACGGGTTCTCCTAGTTTCTGAGATATTAGGTGAAGTACTGCATCAATACCTGCGCTTTGACCGGCTGAAGTTAAGGTATTTCCTTCGTGAACATACCTCACATCCTCTTTCCAATGTGTATCAGGATATTGCTTCATTAATATGGGGAGGAATTGCCAGTGTGAGGTGGCTGATTTCCCTTTTAATAAACCTGCATCGGCAAGATTCTTCGACCCACCACAAATGCTGAGAAAAGTGGTGGTTTTACTGCTGGAATGTTGTTGAATCCATTCGCGAGTTGGTTGATATTTCTGTTCATCTACTCCGGGCATATAAGGGACCACAATAATATCTGGACTTTTATTTAATAGGTTATCCAGTTCTTTATAAGAGTAATGTGGTATTACATCCAGTCCGCCTGACAAGGACTTCACGTTTTTGTCAGGTGCAACGGCGTATACATTGTAGGCATCCGTCATAGAAAACAGTGTGTATGGAATGAGAAAATCGAAATCTTCAGTTGGTATTGATGAATCGGCCATCACAACTGCCACAGTAGGTTTATGGGGATCATACTCAGGGACATTCACTCCTTGTAGCGAAGGAACTGGCTCATGGCGGACGTTTAAGTAAAAATCTTTTTGATGACGATTAAAGCCATAGAACCCGATCCCCACCACAAACACAATAAAAATGAATACATAAACAGCTAAACGTAAGAATAACTTCTTCATTTTTTCCTCCTCGTAATTTTATACACACTACCATCCGCCATCAATCAAAATCTTGCCAGACTTCGGCAACCTAGTAGTTGCAGCAAGGTGCTCTATCCCGCCCCCGCTCGGACCCATAATCGCAACGAATTAGCCTTTCCGGATGTGAATGTTGTTATTCTTTAACGCAACTTAATCTCCCAATTCCAATGAATAGACTTTTGATACATTCTGAACAAAAATCATTTATTCTACCTCCAAAATGTGCTACTTGTTATCTACCCTCACATTGTACTGAATTTGAATTGGTAAAAACCGCACACTTTGCGGAGTATCACGCAAAATCCCGTGATACCCCTGTAAGGTATATGTTCTATCTTGGTTCCATATTACTTTTTTTCTAAAGCTTTCATAATTGTGCTAGAGCTTGATTTTTATATCAGACTTCAGACTTAGCTTGTTTCAGACCACAAAAATGACAGAGACTGAAATAGTCTCTGCCAAATATATTTCTTTAAAAACCGATATTAAGTTAAAAGAAATAGACAGTAAACTTGAATAATAAATAATTACTTCGCTTTTTGTGTCAAAAATGACTTAATGTTGCCTTGGAATAAAGTTTGATTAAATTAACCTAATAAACCTTGATAAAAGAGGCAAATAGAAAAAGCGTGTTTTGAAAAAAGATTGATTAAAACACGCTTTTTCTATATTCAATTGAATCATCCTTTTATAAAAAAGTTTGATAATTTTTGTTATCCTTGCTCAATTAAAGCGCCCGATTATTGAAGACCATTGCTTAAATATTAATGTCAAAGTAGCATCAGTCAAAATTTTACCTTCCTTCTGCCGATCCAAATAAATTAACTTTTTATAATCTCATTTATATTCATATACATCCTTTATCTTAGTCGGTGTCCCCACTATAAAAACTATTCGTCCTATATTAGGATGGACCATAACCGATAAGATGAGCAATTATAACCGCTATTAAACCGATTGAGTATTCAATTAGAATCAAAGGGAGAATCCACTTTGCCCACTTTGTCCAGGAAATTCCTGCAATTGCCAATCCAGCCATTAGCGTACCACCTGTCGGAAAAATAATATTTCCAATACCGTCCGCGAATGAAAAGGATAATACTGCTGTTTGGCGTGTAATGTGCAATAAATCTGCAAGCGGCGCCATTATAGGCATTGTCAACATCGCATGGCCACTACCTGATGATAAAATGAAATGAATAGCCGCTTGGAAGTTGTACATTCCGACAACACTTAAAAAAGCAGGAATATGTTTCATTCCTTCCGATACTTGGTGAAGTAGGGGGTCTATAATATGTCCTTGATTCAATACGACCAGAATGGCGCGCGATACACCAATGATTAAAGCTCCGCTGATTAAAGATGCCGATCCCTGTGTAAAAGATTCTACGGTATCATCAATAGATATCTTGCCAAGGATTGCAATTATTATAGTTAAGATAACAAATAAGGATGCAATTTCTGTTATATACCATTTGTACTTAATAACACCGAATACAAGAATAACATAATTAATAAAAAATGCTGTTAATATCCATTTATGTCTTGTTGTTAACTCTACTTTCGCTGTTAATAGGGTGTCTGACCCATTTGTATCGAATTTTCCAAAAATTCCAGTTGATGGATTTCTCTTTACTTTCATAGCATGACGATAGACGAATGTAACAGCAATAAGATATATGACTACGAATAAAACCAGGCGAAACCCCATCCCCGAATACATAGGAAGGCCTGCTATTCCTTGCGCAAGCCCCACTGTAAACGGATTCATAATTGCGGTTGTAAATCCGACGGACGCCCCTACCAATACCATCGCAGTTCCTGTTATAGTATCAAATCCAATCGCAAGAGCCAGTGGAATAAACAGAGGTACATAAGCCAAGGTTTCCTCAGCCATCCCCATCAATGATCCGCCAAGTGCAAAGAATAGCATTATAATAGGAATCATCAACTTTTCACGGTTAGCGAGTTTTTTCGCCATCGTTGAAACAAGAGCCTCAACCGTACCTGATGCCTTTAATACACCAAAAAATCCTCCGATAATAAGAACAAAAAAGATAATATTAGCCGCTTCTACCATCCCTGTAGGAATAGCTTTTACCATATCAAAGAATCCAAGCGGCGCTGATGCAATCCATCTGAATGAATCTGGATTTACTGTTGTATACCCATTTTTTTCAATATGTGCATATTCTCCAGCTGGCATTATATGTGTAATAAAGGTTGCAATGACTAAAAAGACAAGTAACAGTGCAAATACGTTTATTTTCCATTCTCTTTTTTCCTTTTTTTCTCCTGACTCGACTGAAATTACTTTTTCTGACATTTGACTCATATACCAATCCCCTTTTCAATAAATTTTTGGCAACCGACAGTCTGGTTACCTCAACCTCCGAGCGTACCAGACTGTCATATTACAAATAACTCTTTATATCTTTAAGAGGTAACTGAATGCCATCGATTCTTTTACTTATAACACTCTAGCATCTAACCACCTTTTTACTAATTTCATTCACAAAGTGGTTAAATAAACGCTGCTGTAGAACATCCCTTTCCGACATCATTTCTGGATGCCATTGAACTGCTGTTACATAATGATGAGCTTTGGATTCAATGGCCTCTATCACACCATCAAAGGACCAAGCACTCACTTCAAAATCTCTTCCCAGCGTTTTCACTGCTTGATGATGAAAAGAATTGACCATTAAGGATTTTTGGCCAATAGCCTCATAAATTTTTCTCCCTTCAAGAAGATTTATGGAATGGGAGCCTTGCCATTTACGAAACTGTTCCCGAACATGGAAATGTTCGGGGCCCATCTCATGTTCTAAGTCTTGATAAAGAGACCCACCAGCTGCAACATTCAACACCTGTAATCCTCGACAGATTCCTAGAATAGGAATATCTCTTTCTAAAGCCTGCCTTGCCAGATTTAATTCAAAGTTATCTCGCTCTTCCTCTACAGTACCTAAATACGATTTGGGAATATCACCGTAATAAAGTGGATTGATGTCCGCGCCACCAGCCAATAACAATCCATCTAATTGGTTAAGTGTGGAATCGATTTGATCAGCTTCTTCGATTGGAAGTAGAACAACCGTTGCACCCGCCCGTTGAAGTGAACGGATGTAGTCATAAGAAAAGATAGCCATATCTTGACCTGGTAGCCCCCGTAAGCCCTCCTTCCCTATTTCGCTATGGTCAACATAATACCCGGTAACGCCAATTAGTGGTTTCATTTCCTTTCACCTCATATTTTAAATGATTTCGTTGTCTTTCTCTGTGTGATTTTATATTCTTACCCTCCTTTTTTCAGTAAATGGTAAAGAATCAAATATACGGATTACTACTCTACTAATTTCATCATTTCTTTACACACTATTTATACAAGCAAATATCGTGCCAACATTAAAATTCAAATGATTATTTCCATTGTTTTAAATATTTTGTTGTTTTACCAGTGCTTACTATGTTGATATGTATTATAATTGGTCATTATTTGGTTATATAATAACCAATTTGAATAACCAACTTTAGACCAATTAAATTCAACTAAAGAGGTGTTCTATGAACGAATTTGAAAACAAACACATTGTATTGATTACCGTTTTAAAAGAAACACGAAAAGCCCTGCATCAACAACTAGCGGAGATGGTGGGTGATCTCATAGATATTGAAAGTTTTTCTGTAGAAGAAAGTATTCCAAAAGTATTTCATTCAACATTAATCGTTTTACCTAATAAATTTACTATAGAAACGGTCAAAGGCTTTATTGGAGAAAACTGCGAAGTAATAATAGCAAAACGAACATTAAATTATGAAAACGTGGATCAACTTTTATTTTTGCCAGAAGGAACACAAGCCCTATATGTGAATGATAATCCTGAAACAGTATATGAATCGATTGAAACCATGCGTCAATTGGGGCTGAACCATATTGAATATATCCCATACTACCCTGGAAAAACTAATATACAAATGATCAAGCTTGCAATCACACCTGGCGAACTTAAAATTATCCCCAACTTTGTAGAAAAAGTGATTAATATTGGTCATAGACTAATAGATATTACTACGATCATGTCCATTCTGGAGCGATTCCATTTAATGGAGGAATACGGTAACCATGTTTCTGAGGGGTACTATCGAAAAATAGTAGATTTAACGAAGAATCTAGCTAAAGCTCATCGACAACTTCATCAAGTTATTGATGGTGTTGGTGATGGAATACTAGCTATTGATTATAAAGGAAGGATTGTTGTTTTTAATGAATTCCTGGAAAATATGCTTAAAATAGAAAGCAAAAATGCTATTGGTCATCCTATTGATTCCACTATTGATAATATTGATTTGGTAAATTTTATCCTTTCAAATGAGCAACAAGAAAGCGGTATATTTGTTGTAAACGGCTTGGACGTGATAGTGGAACGTCTGCATATAAATGATCAATCGATTATTGTTACTTTTAGAAATGCCCTTAAGACCATTGGGTTTGAACGTAAATTAAGAAAAGAATTTGTTAAAAAAGGATACGTAGCAAAATACAACTTTCATGATATCGTTGGGATTAGCTCTACCATCCAAGAAACGAAACAAATCGCCAAAAGGTTAGCTAAGACTGATTTGACTGTTTTAATTGAAGGTGAAAGTGGCACTGGAAAAGAGTTGTTTGCAAGTGCCATTCATAATGCTTCTCTTCGAAATAGCGGCCCTTTTCTTGCGGTTAACTTTAGTGCTTTATCGGATGATTTAGTCGAGAGTGAACTATTCGGTTATGAGGACGGAGCGTTTACCGGAGCAAAAAAGGGCGGAAAAATGGGATTGTTTGAGCAAGCAAATGGTGGCACTATTTTTTGGATGAGATTGGAGATATTAGTCTTAAACTTCAAGCACGACTACTTCGAGTATTGCAGGAAAAAGAAATCATGCGTGTTGGTGGAAGTCAAATTATCCCCATAGACGTTCGGATTATTGCAGCAACCAATAAGGATCTACTGAAAATGATTCGAGAAAATGTGTTTAGAGAGGACTTATACCATAGGCTTAAGGTACTCTTTATACACCTTCCCGAATTAAGGATTCGTCGAAATGACATTGAATTATTGGCTAAACATTTTGTTGCGCTATCGGACCGTAAGGTCAAAATTGAACAAGAATTAATTGAAGAACTTCAAGGGTATCCATGGTATGGAAATGTAAGAGAACTTAAAAATACCATAGATTATATGCTTGCTGTCCGTACCGGAAACCAAATAACGAAAAATGATTTGCCTAATCAACATTATTTTCAAAAACCTCCACATAGGAAAACAGATAGTGACCCGATTGAGAGCATACCGCCCTTTTATTCAGGTTCAACCGCTCTTGATGAAGAATCACTTTTCATCCTTAACCTCATCATGAATTATGAAGAAAAAGGAAAGGTAATCGGAAGAAGGATTATTTCTGAAAAGAGCCAAGAAGTCGAAATGAAATTATCCGAGGCACAGGTTAGACACCGGTTGAATTTTCTGAAAATTAAAGGGTATTTGCAAACAAAAAGAGGGAGGGCAGGAATTAACCTAACAAGAAAGGGTCGGGAGATTCTAACCACAAACTTAGAACGTAACCTTTGATTACCTATCATCGGTGTAGTACAATTCTTCACAAACCCATACTAATTTTAACATAAATATCCAATTTTGTTAGAGGTTTTCTTTCAATTAAATGGCCCGATTGGTGACTTCTAAGAATAAAATTTGACAACTTTATTCTCTCTACACACGTGCTTTCCATCAGTGGGGGATGAAGAAAATCCCCCACTAATGGAAGTTTCACTTTATTTCATTATAAGTTCTTTTTTATACACTGGAGTTAATGGCTCATTTCCTTCTAGTACTGCTAAAATATTACGCACTGCCATTTCTGCCATTGCATCACGTGTCTCAATCGTTGCATTTCCAATATGAGGTGTTAACACAACGTTTGTTAATCCTTTTAATTTTTCTGTAATTTTCGGTTCAAACTCGAACACATCAAGTGCTGCCCCTTCAATTTCTTTTGTTT
This sequence comes from Bacillus sp. EA-CB0995, assembly GCF_055814245.1. Classification (NCBI taxonomy): domain Bacteria; kingdom Bacillati; phylum Bacillota; class Bacilli; order Caryophanales; family Bacillaceae; genus Bacillus; species Bacillus sp. EA-CB0995. The sequence goes on from NZ_CP169269.1 coordinate 3,414,791, forward strand.
CTAAAGCATGAGCAAGCGCCTCTTCATTCATAATGGGACCACGTGCCGCATTAATAATATAAGCAGTTTGTTTCATCATTCTAAACTGTTCTTCATCAATCATATGATGCAACTTTGGATTATACGCACAGTTAATTGTAATAAAATCTGCTGTTTGTAGTAGTTCTTCTAGCGTTACATATGTTGCCTCTAATTCTTGCTCCACCTCATACTTACGACTTGGCCCTGTATACACGATATTCATACCAAATGCTTTTGCTCGTTTTGCCACTGCCTTTCCAATTTCTCCAAGACCAATAATACCAATTGTTTTACCATACACTTCACGTCCTAAGAAAAAGAGCGGTGCCCAGCCATTAAAACCAACTGTACGACATAGTGTATCGCCTTCTGGAATACGGCGCGCTGCTGCTAATAAGATAGCAAACGTTAGCTCTGCTGTTGCCTCTGTTGAAACTTTTGGCGTGTTTGTTACCGCTATGTCTTTTTCCACTGCATATTTATAATCAATATTGTCATATCCAGCACCGTAGTTTGCAATAATTTTCAAATGTGGTGCAGCATTGATAACTTCTTCCGTAACTTTTGTTGAAAGTAAGCTTAATAATGCCTCCTTATCTTGTACACGTTTCACTAGTTCTTCTGTGCTAATTAACCCTTTCTTATCATACATTTCTACTTCATGACCTCGTAACAACTGTAGTCCGATTTCTGGAATTTGTCCTGCTACTAAAATTTTCGCCATAATTAAGCATCCTTTCCTTTTAACATAGAATGAACTCCTATTAGTGAAAGCTTTTATCATCTTCGGCTTCTCTGAATCTTGAAGTAAGAGGTCTTGCTGCCCACTAATAGTAAGATAAACACTTTCAATATTATTGTAAGAAATTCTATCGAAAAAAGACAAGGAATTTAATTGTTCTTGTAATCTTTCTTTACAAAATCATGAAAAAGAGGCTGAACACATTCAGCCTCTTTTTCACTATAGTTTAATTCCGCACTAATAGGCAGTAAAAGCTCGATTGGTGAGAGCTTTCCATCAGTGGGGGATGAAAAAGCCCCCACTGATGGAAATTTCACTTTATTTATCGCTTCCTTGTTCTAACTTTACATCAATCGTTCCTTCAGCTAATGTATCACTAACTTGTTCGTGTGTAATTGATTGCTCTGATTGGTCTTTTTTTGCAACATTGCTCTGATTCGTTAACTTCCCAGTATCTTCATATTGTTGTTTCGCCATAAAAAAAGCCTCCTTTTTTGTTCAACGTTAGTGTAAACAAAAAAGGAAGTTTTCATCCCCCATTAACTGGAAGTAAGCCCGATTGGTGAGAGCTTTCCATTAGTAGGGAATAAAGCCTCCCCTACTAATGGAAGTTTCACTTTATCTCAAAACATTTTCTTCTACATATTCGATCGGCTTCATGTTCCGGATTCGTTTTTCAAATGTTGCAATGTGCGTCACACCATGATTACGAAGTGTCTCTATATTTTCTTTTACGTAGCTACCTAAATCATTCGGGAAATGCGCATCTGAAGAAATTGTAATTGGAACACCATAATGCACTAAGCGTTGTAAAAACAAAGGGCTCGGACACATTTCTCTTACAGGATATCGATAATACAAGCCAGCATTCACTTCCGTAGCTGTATTTGTTTCAATTAAAGCCTTAGCGATTTTCTCATAATACGGTAATTGCTGATTTTCATCTATGCGATAGTTAAACACTTTAATATTATCTAAATGTGCAACAATATCAAATAGGCCAGAACGTATCGATTTTTCTAAAGTACGGAAAAATTCAGGATATAACACATGTAAATCATGCTGTCTAAAATAAGCGTCTGTATCTGGATTATCAAATCCCCATCCATTAATAAAATGAACAGAACCAATGACATAGTCCCAATTTCCTAACGTTAATAACTTCGCTAGTTCCTCTTCCCCGCCAATAAAATAATCAGCTTCTATTCCAAGCCGTAATACCACGCCTCGTTTGCTCCATCTTTCTTTCGCATCTTCAATTGCTTTTGTAAAATTTGTAATCGATTCTACCCTCACCTGATCCAGCCATTCTTTTTGCAGATGTCCAAGTTCTGTATCACTAATATCGACATAGCGCTCATAGTATTCCTTTGCTTCGTAAAAACGATATAAGTGGTCAACTATTCCAACTTCCCGTATTCCTTTGCGCACTGCTTCCTCTAAATATAAATCAATCCAATCCGGTGAAAATGCGCCTTCTTTTACACGCTTTTGCAAACGTTCCCCAGCTTTTAAGATCCATCCCATTGAATGTTTCTCTTCCTCAATCGGTGCAAAATACTCAAGCGCTTCATTGGTGCGAGATAACCACCGCATTGAATACGGCCCTTCTTCTAAGTGAAGGTGATAATCTACTCTCATCTTTCTCCCCTCCTATAATGTATCAATTTCTTTTCGTTCGCCCACTCTCGATAATTGTCCTTGACGTTTATTTAATTCTTCTACTATCTCTTGTAATGATACATTTTTTTCTACTAGTAACACTAAGCAATGATACGTAAAATCAACAACTTCTTTTATAAGCTCGTCTTTCTCATTATTTTTCGCCGCAATTACAACTTCAGTACATTCTTCTCCTAATTTCTTTAATATTTTGTCTTCTCCTTTTGTAAATAAGTAATTCGTATACGATTCAGAGATAGGATCCTCTTTTCGCTGTTGAATTGTTTCATATAACTGTTGCAACACATCGCTCATTTCCTTATCCCCCTATAACACCTTATTATGAAAACATGATTTTTCTCCTGTATGGCAAGCTACACCTACTTGCTGGACAATTACCATAATAGAATCTTGATCGCAATCTAAATATAATGATTTTACATGTTGAACATGTCCTGATGTTTCCCCCTTATTCCACAAACCTCTTCGTGAGCGAGAATAAAACCAGGTCATTTTTGTGTCTAATGTTTTTTCATACGCTTCTTCATTCATATAAGCTAGCATCAAAATTTCTTTTGTACCCTCTTCTATCACAACAGCTGGCAATAATCCTTTTGAAAAATCCGGCTTCACAATCTCACCTCAATTTGCGCTTCTTGTAATTTTTGTTTCGTTTCTTGAATGGTTGCGGTGCCGTAATGAAAAATAGAAGCTGCTAACGCCGCATTTGCTGATGTTTGCTGAAAAACTTCTGCAATATGTCCAATTGCCCCACATCCACCCGAAGCAATTACCGGAATACCAACTGCTTTTGAAACTGTTTCTGTTAAAAGTAAATCATAGCCATCTTTTGTCCCATCTGCATCCATGCTCGTTAAAAGTAATTCCCCAGCACCTAAACTTTCCACACGCTTTGCCCATTCGATTACATCTATTCCTGTATCAATGCGACCTCCATTTACATATACATTCCACTTATTTTCTCCGACCTTTCTTGCATCGATTGCAACGACTATACATTGAGAACCGAATTGCTCTGCTCCTTCTTGTATTAACTCTGGTCTTTGCACTGCAGCTGAATTTAATGAAACTTTATCTGCACCAGCTCGAAGTAATGCATACATATCTTGAACAGACGAGATACCACCTCCAACTGTTAGGGGAATAAATACTTGAGATGCTGTACGTTCTACGACATCAATCATTGTTTTTCGTTCTTCGTACGTTGCTGTGATATCTAAAAACACAAGTTCATCCGCGCCTGCCTCATTGTATGCAGCCGCAATTGCAACAGGATCACCAACATCTTGTAATCCGACAAAATTTATGCCTTTTACAACACGACCATTTTTCACATCTAAACACGGAATAATTCGCTTTGTTAACATATGCCTGTCACCTGCAATGCTTCTTCTAAAATAACTTTTTTATCATATAATGCTTTCCCAATAATAACGCCGTATAAGTTCATATCTTGTAATTTCTCAACATCAGCAAGCGAGCTCACACCGCCGGAAGCAACAATTTGAAGCGAAACCTCATCTTGTAATTTTTGTAATTGTTCAAAATTTGGACCTGCAAGCGTTCCATCTCTAGAAATGTCAGTAAAAATAAGCGTCTGCACACCCACTTTTTCCATTTCCTTTGCCAGTTGTACATAAGACGTTTCAGACACATCTAACCATCCTCGCGTTGCTACATAACCATTTTTAGCATCGATTCCAACAATAATTTTATCTCCATATAATTGAACTGCCTCTTCTAAAAATGAGCGATCATACAACGCTGCTGTTCCAAGAATTACTTTCATTACTCCAGCTGCCAAAAGTGTTTCAATTGCAGCAATTGAACGAACTCCTCCTCCTACTTGCACTGGAATTCGCACTGCCTTGCAAATGTCTTCAATGACAGAAAGGTTTTCTGAACGCCCTGCAACAGCTCCATCTAAATCAACAATGTGCAGTACACGTGCACCAAGTTGTTCGAATAACAATGCCTGTGCAACTGGGTTTTCATTCATTACTGTTTCTTGTTGAAATTGCCCTTGATACAAACGAACGCAACGACCATTTTTTAAATCGATAGCTGGGAAGATTTCCATGTTTCTATAACCTCCTTAAAATTTCGTAATATTTGAATTCCTATTTCACCACTTTTTTCAGGATGGAACTGAGCTCCAAATACATTTCCTCTTGAAACAATCCCTGGTACTAGAACATCATACTCACTAGAGCCTACTACAACGTCATTTGGACATTGCGCATAATAAGAATGAACATAATAGACGAATGCGCCATCCTCTATTTCATTCCATAAAGGATGCTCCTTTTTCTTTTGTAACTGATTCCATCCCATATGAGGAATTTTATATGGTACGTCTAATTTTCTTACCGTTCCAGGAAGCAACCCTAATCCTTTCGTTCTTTCAATCTCTTCACTTTCTTCAAATAAAAGCTGCATCCCTAAACAAATTCCAAACAGGGGTTTTCCTGCAATCGCAACTTGCTTCAAAACAGAAATAAGTCCCTTTTCTTCTAAACAACGCATCGCTCTTGGAAACGCACCAACTCCCGGTAAAATAACGCCGTCGCTATTCAGAAATGCTTCTGCTTCATCTGTTACAATATACTCTGCTCCAATATGTCTTAACGCTTGCTCTACACTTCGAATGTTGCCCATTCCATAATCTACAATCGCAATCATATTACAACATTCCTTTCGTGGAATTTACCCCTATAATTTTTTCATTTTTTTCGGTGGCATCATGCAGTGCACGTCCAAACGCTTTAAAAAGTGCTTCAATTTTGTGATGCGTGTTGCTTCCATATAAAACACGTGCATGTAATGTTATATTTGCTGTATGAGCTACCGCACGGAAAAAATTCTTCAGCTAACTCCGTATCAAAATCACCAAGTTTTGGATTTGTAAATTCACCATCAAATACGAGATAGGACCTTCCACTTATATCAACTGTAACAAATCCTAAGGCTTCATCCATCGGTACATAAGCTGTGCCATAACGATTAATTCCTGCTTTATCACCAAGTGCTTCTTTCAAACAATTCCCAAGGACAATTCCAACATCTTCTACCGTATGATGAGCATCGATATGCACATCACCATCCGCTTCAATTTGCAATCCGAAGCGGCCGTGCTTTGCAAATAATGTCAACATATGATCAAAAAAACCAACTCCCGTTTGAATTGAAACTTCTTGATTACCATCTAGTTGCAGTGCTACAGATATCTTCGTTTCTGTTGTAATTCTCGTTTGTTTTGCGGCGCGCATTACTTTTCCCCTCCTTCAAAACGAATCTCAATTGCTCTCGCATGAGCTTGTAATCCTTCTTTTTCTGCTAGATTGACAATATGCTGTTGCACTTGTCCAAGAGCCTCTTTTGTATAAAATAAAAAGCTCGATTTTTTCATAAAATCATCAACAGATAATGGAGAAAAAAACCTTGCTGTTCCACTCGTTGGTAACACGTGATTCGGGCCTGCCATATAATCACCTAATGGTTCCGGCGCATACGGACCTAAAAAGATAGAACCTGCATGTTGAATATACGGAAGAGCTGTCATTGGTTCTTTTATGTGCAGTTCTAAGTGTTCTGGCGCAATTTCATTTGAGAGCTGGAACGCTTGCTCCAACGATTCTACAACAAGAATCGCTCCGTTTCTGTTAATGGATTCACGAGCTATTTCACTTCTCGGAAGGCTCATCAATTGTTTTTCTATTTCCCTATTCACTTCCTGCGCTAATTCTAAACAAGTTGTGATACAAATAGCGGTTGCACGTATATCATGCTCTGCTTGTGATAATAAATCAGCAGCAATATACGCTGCATTCCCCGTTTCATCAGAAATAACAACAATCTCAGACGGGCCAGCAATCATATCGATATGAACTGAACCAAATACTTCTCGCTTCGCTAATGCAACATATATATTTCCTGGTCCTACAATCTTATCAACACGCGGAATCGATTCTGTTCCATATGCTAACGCAGCAATTGCTTGCGCTCCCCCTACTGTATATACCTCATCAACTCCAGCAACTTTTGCTGCAGCTAAAATATGTGGATCTACTCCTTCACAATTCGGCGGCGTTACCATGACAATCTTATTGACGCCCGCAATTTTTGCTGGTAAGACATTCATGAGAACTGATGATGGATACGCTGCCGTTCCTCCTGGTACATATACACCAACAGTTTGCAATGGTCGAACAAGCTGTCCGCGAATAATTCCCTCTTTTTCTGTATCAATAAAAGCTTGTCTCTTTTGTTTTTCATGATAGGAAATGATATTCTTCTTTGCTTCTTCCAATGCTGCTAAAAATGCTGGTTCAACACTTTGATAAGCTAACTCCAGCTCTTCTTCCGAAACTTGAAATTTGGTTAACTCTACTTTGTCAAAAGTCTTCGTATACGAAAATAGCGCTTCATCTTTCTTTTCTTTAACACTTACAACAATTTTTCTCACATCTTGTTGAATCGTTTCTTCTATTGTGTTTGCCTGTTCCCTTAACTGCTTCACCTTACATAAAATACTAGAATAATCCTCGCATGTAATTTCCATATTTACCCTCCTTTATTCCTTTTCTATTAAGACGCTTTCCATTTTGTTTATAATATTGAATATTTCGTCTTTTTTCATTTTTAAAGATGCTTTGTTTACAATTAAACGTGCTGAAATGTCACAAATTTCTTCAAATACTAGTAATCCATTTTCTTTCAATGTTTGTCCTGTTTCTACAATATCAACGATTGCATCTGCTAACCCTAATAAAGGAGCAATCTCTACAGAACCTTCTATTTTAATAATCTCTACATCTTCTCCCTTCTTACGAAAATATGCAGAAGTAATATTCGGATACTTTGTTGCAATCCTCTTTTTGTTATAACCGTTTGGACTATACGATGAAACGGAAGCAACGCAAAATTTACAACGCCCTACCCCTAAATCAATCATTTCATATACATCGTTTTCATATTCAAGCAAGATATCTTTGCCGGCAATACCAATATCAGCTATACCATGTTGTACATACGTTACAACATCAACTGCTTTACAAGGATGAATGAAATTTGTGAGTTTTTACTTTGAAATACAAGCTTCCTTCCTTTATCCTTTAGCTCTGAGCAATCAATACCGATTCGTTCAAATAACGGTATCACATGTTTTTCTAATCTTCCTTTCGTTAACGCAATTTGAATGTTACGCATGAGGATTCTCCTTTTTTCTGCATAATCCATTTATCTTTCCAAACATATTCGACTAAAGTATCTCCTGATACATCAATTACAGTTTTCACATCATGTGTTCTTGCAAATTGAAATGTATCTTGTAAATTTTCTAACATCGACAATTCTACTTTTATACCATCTTTTCCAAGTAAAATACGTAATTTTTCTGCTTCGGAAATCATATCTAACGAATAATATATGAGAGCATCTATTTGTTTTTGGTATGAATTTTCTATCCGTTCTTGTAAGGTACGTACAATTTGATTTACTTGTATTGCTAAACCTACTGCAGGTAAAGATTCACCAAAATTCCCAATCAATTCATCATATCTTCCACCACTAACAATTTCTTCTCCAACATCGCATATATATCCACGAAAGATTACACCGGTATAATAATTGAGATGTTGGATCATCCCCAAATCAATAGATATATATTGACCATAACCAAGGCGATCAATGTTTTCATATATATTTTTTATCCTCGCAATTGCTCTTTTCATTTCTGTATTCACTGCAAGTTTTTCAGCTTCTTCAACTACTTCTAATCCACCAAATAAACGAGGTAATTTTTGTAATAATCGTACTGTTTCATCTTGCATATCCAACTGCTTTTCTTGTAAAAAACGGGACAAAGCGGCAAAATTTTTACTCTCAATATATTCTCGCAATGCATATTCATCTTCTTCTCGCAAAGACAATTTCTTCACAATGGATTTATAGAGTTCCACTTGGCCAATTTCAATTTTAAATGATTGAATACCAGCTGATTGTAAAGCTGCAATCGCGCTTACTATACACTCGATTTCAGCACGTATATTATCAATACCGATAATTTCAATGCCGGTTTGTGTAATTTCATTATATTTACCTGTTAAAGATTCATTTGCTCTAAAAACATTCCCACTATATGTTAATTTTAAAGGGGTTTTCATCTTTTTTGTTCCAATTACACGTGCTAACGGAATTGTCATATCAGGTCTCAGAACGAGGATACGTCCTTCAGAATCAAAAAACTTATACATTTTCTCCTCATCCATAGGACGATTTTGAAATGCAAACACATCATAAAACTCAATCATAGGTGTCCGTATTTCTTCATATCCCCTATCGATAAATGTTCGTCTTAATTTTTGTTCAACCTCTTCCATCAATGTACATTCTTGAAACAAAAAATCTCTTGTTCCATTCGGATTGGCTCGTTTCCATTTTTTCATCATTACACCTCTACTTTCTCGGCACATATATACAAAAAATCTACAATGATAACATATTTAATATGCTTCTTTTATATGTCCATTATTAATTTCTTGAACTGCTCCTACTCACCACTCAGCTATCCCTTGTAACACACTAGAAGCGGGAATCTTCTGACGGAATTTTGATACATTATTTGTTACGAGTTTATCTTCGAAAATACTCATACATTCATAACATAGCGCTAAGAAAACGAAAAAAGAGCTATGTAGATAAAAATACCTACATAGCTCTTTAGAGAATGTAGGTACAATGAAACAACCCTTGTACCTACACGTTTTTTCACGCTAGGTTCAAGGGTTTATGTATGATGATGTTGTGTAAATGAAATGACTGATTGTAAAGTGAACATTGTCATTACTCCCTTTCTCCTCTTGGTTTGAAGTCAGTATACTACCAATTAAATCAAAAGTAAATAATTTTCTATTATTTTTTTTGAAATAATATACAACTTATCCTCATATAAATACAAGTTAAAAAACTGACATAAAATCTTTCTTTTTAGATAGAAGAGAGCATCCAGCCATGCGCAGAAGCGATCAGACCCTCTCTCTCCCCATAAAATGCTATAACAAAGAGAAAAAACAAGTGTAGACCACTTTTTCTTCTGCATAGCAGCGACTTATATGTTAAAAAAACAAAATGAATATATATACATTAAAGACCTATTTTCATCTCGTATTCTGTAATCACACCTTCATATTGAAGCGTAACTCCAATATCATCTAAACCACTGAGCAACTTTTCTTTCCACATCGGTTCAATGGAGAAAGAAAAGCTTTCCTCAGGAGTTATTACTACTTCATTCTCTAAATCTATTTCTATCATCGCCTGGGGCGCTATAGATGCGAGCAGCTTACGAATTTCCTTTCCCATCACAATCGGAAGAATCCCATTTTTTGTACAATTCATATAAAAAATATCGGCAAAACTTCCTGCAATAATAGCACGAAATCCATAATCCGCAAGAGCCCACGGTGCATGTTCTCTAGAAGAACCGCAACCGAAGTTTTCTCCTGTAATTAGAATCGTAGCACCTTTTCGCTCAGGATCGTTCAATGGAAACGCATGATCTTCTTGACGATTATCTAAATAGCGCCATTCATCAAATAAAAACTCTCCAAATCCCGTTCTTTCAATCCGCTTTAAATACTGCTTCGGAATAATTTGATCCGTATCAATATTATCACGCATCAATACTGCAGTTGTACCTTTATGAATACGAAATGGCTCCATCGTAGTTCTCCTTTCTCACATCAACAAAATGACCGTAAATTGCTGCTGCAGCGGCCATGGCTGGACTAACGAGATGCGTTCTTGCTCCTTTGCCTTGTCTTCCTTCAAAATTACGATTTGAAGTAGAAGCACAATGTTCACTTTCTGGCACTTGATCTGGATTCATCCCAAGACACATCGAACACCCTGGTTCCCTCCACTCAAATCCCGCCTCTTCAAATATAAGATGTAATCCTTTTTTCATCGCTGCATCTCTCACTTGCTTTGACCCAGGGACAACAAGAGCCCTTACTCCTTCTTTTACCTTCTTTCCTTTCACAACCGCAGCGGCAATTTCTAAATCAGATAAGCGGGAATTTGTGCAAGAACCGATAAACACGTGGCGAATTGGAATATCCGCTGTACTTTGTCCTGGTTGAAGTCCCATATAAGCATACGCTCTTTCATCATTGATATCATTTGCCTGCGGAAGAACTTCATCAACGCGCAGCCCCATCCCTGGATTTGTTCCCCACGTAATATACGGTGCTAAACTTGCAACATCAACCGTAATAACCATGTCATACACCGCATCTGTATCCGTGTATAATTCACTCCACTTTGTAACTGCCTGTTCAAACTCTTTTGGTGCGTATTGTCGCCCTTTTACATAATCAAACGTCACTTCATCCGGTGCAATAATCCCAGCCTTTGCACCGCCCTCAATCGCCATATTACAAAGCGTCATCCGCTCTTCCATCGTCATTTCTTTTACGGTTTCACCATAAAACTCTATGACATGCCCCGTACCAACGGCTACTCCATATGTAGCAAGTACATGTAAAATAATGTCCTTTGCATATACTCCTTTTGGCAATAATCCTTTCAGTTCAATTCCCATCGCTTTTGGTTTGCGTTGCCATAATGTTTGCGTTGCTAAAACGTGTTCTACTTCACTTGTGCCAATTCCAAATGCTAATGCACCAAATGCTCCATGTGTTGATGTATGACTATCACCACATACAATTGTTTTTCCTGGCTGTGTAAGTCCAAGTTCCGGACCAATAACATGTACAATCCCTTGTTCCTCATCACCCATATCAGCTAACAGTACTCCAAATTCCTGACAATTTTTGCGAAGTGTATCCATTTGCTGTTTCGCAATTTTATCTGTAATATTCCAAACATCTTTTGTTGGAACATTATGGTCCATCGTCGCAAATGTTAAATTAGGCCGTCTAACTGTTCGATTCGCAAGCCGCAAGCCTTCAAACGCTTGCGGCGATGTCACTTCGTGAACAAGATGCAGATCAATATATAGTAAATCCAGGCCGTTTTCATTCGTTGCTACAACATGTCGCTCCCAGAGTTTATCTAATAATGTTTTCCCCATTATCTCCCTCTCCCTACCAGTGCCTGTTCTTCCATCGTTTGTAATACATACTTTGTAAACGAAGTTGTCGTTTCATTCCCACCTAAATCTGCTGTACATTTTCCAGAACGAAGGACTGTAGAAATAGCTTCTTCAATTGCTTCTCCTTCTTTTCTTAATCCAAATGATTGCCCAAGCATCATTGCAGCGGAGCGAAGCATTGCGATTGGATTCACTTTGTTTTTCCCAGCAATATCCGGCGCTGATCCATGAATCGGTTCATAAAGAGACGGACCATTCTCCGCATGACTTGCAGACGGCAACATCCCTAATGAACCCGCTAATACAGATGCTTCATCACTTAAAATATCGCCAAATAAATTTTCTGTAACGATAACATCAAATCGTCTTGGATTACGAATGAGTTCCATTGCTGCAACATCTACTAATAAATGCTCTAACTCTACATCTGGATAGCGAACTGCTACTTCTTCTGTTACTTGTCGCCATAGTTTACTAGATTCTAAAACATTTGCTTTATCGATAGACGTTACTTTTTTACGACGTTTTTTTGCTAATTGAAATGCGTATGAAACAATTCGTTCTACCTCACGGCGATGATAAGTAAGTGTATCTGTTGCTACTTCTTCTGTCCGCTCTTTCGGAAATGAGAAATAGATACCACCAGTTAATTCACGAACAACAACAAAATCAACTTGCTCTGCTGCCTTTAGTGGTGATAGGTGCGCCGTTGCCTCTTCAACGGAAACCGGTCGAACATTTGCAAATACCCCTAAGCCTTTTCGCAGTGTAAGAAGTCCTTGTTCAGGACGTTCTTTTGCATGATCCCAATATGGACCTCCAACGGCACCAAGCAATACTGCATCACTTGCTAAACACGCTGTTAATGTGCGAGGCGGAAGCGGCTGGCCAAATGCATCAATTGCCGCTCCTCCAAACATTTCATCCTGCAAATAAAAATGATGACCGTATAACCTTTCTACCATCTCTAACACTTGTTTTGCGCTAGCCATAATTTCTGGCCCAACTCCATCACCAGCTAAACAAACGATTCGTTTTTCCATCTTCAAGCACTCCTTTACGATTTTGTAAGTGATCGTAATGTTTTTAATTTCCCTGCTGCATATACGTAAGCACGAGCTGAAGCTTCCAGTACATCTTGCGCTACACCAAAACCTGAAACTTGGTGTCCGTCTTCTTTCAACTCAACATGAACATGAGCTAACGCATCTTGTCCTTGTGTAATCGATTGAATACGATAGTCAGCAAGCTCACATTTTAAATGAAGAATTCTTTGAATCGCATTATAAATTGCTTCAATGCTACCGGCCCCAGTCGCGGCATCCTCCAGCACATTTCCATCAGTATCTTCTAAACAGACGGTTGCACTTTGAATGCTGCTTGATACAAAATGAACTTGCAATTGTTTAATATCGTACTGCTGTTTAGCAAACGCAGTTTCTCCCAATACAAGCGCCTGTAAATCTTCTTCTGTAATTTCTTTCTTTCGATCAGCTAACCGCTTAAAAGCATGGAACGCTAAGTCCCTCTCTTCTTCTGTAAATTCATAGCCTAACTCTTTCATTTTTTCTGTAAAGGCATGGCGGCCAGAATGTTTTCCAAGTACAAATTTATTTTGTTCTTCCCCTACAAGAGAAGGTGAAATAATTTCATAAGTAGATGCTTCTTTTAAAACCCCATCTTGATGAATACCAGATTCATGGGCAAACGCATTTGCACCAACGATTGCTTTATTTTTCGGAACAACCATGCCTGTTAAACGGCTTACAAGTGTACTTGTTGCTTTAATTTCTTTTAATTGCATGGAAGATGACGCCCCGTAATAATCGTTTCGAATATGGAGAGCAACTGCAACTTCTTCGAGAGCAGCATTACCAGCACGTTCTCCAATTCCATTAATCGTTCCTTCTACTTGAAGTGCACCGCCTTCAATTGCTGCTAATGAGTTGGCTACTGCCATGCCAAGATCATCGTGACAATGGCAGGAGAAAATAGCTTTCTCAAAAGATGAAACATGCTCTTTTAAATATCGAAAAAGAGAAAAATATTCCTCTGGATTGGTATATCCTACTGTATCGGGAATGTTAATTACATCCGCTCCAGCGCGAATTGCAACCTCTGCAGCTTCTGCTAAAAAAGAAGGTGTTGTTCGCGTTGCATCTTCTGCAGAAAACTGTACCGTTGAAAATAATGATTTTCCAAGCTTTACAGAACGATGAATTGTATCTAATACTTCATCCTTTGACATACGGAGCTTATATTTCATATGAATATCGCTCGTTGCCAGAAATACATGTAATCGAGGAGATACGCCTCCTTTTAACGCTTCATATGCAGTACGAATATCACTTTCCTTCGCACGGGCCAGACTCATAACAGAAGCATTTTGAATTGTTTCAGCTATACGTTTCACTGACCGAAAATCACCTTCAGAAGCGGACGCAAAGCCCGCCTCCATCACATTAATTCCAAGCCTCTCTAACTGCCGTGCAATTTGTAATTTTTCTTGTTCATTTAAATTTACTCCAGGCGATTGCTCCCCATCGCGAAGCGTCGTATCCATGAACAAAATTTGCTTCATATTACTTAACCTCCATTTTCACTCTCGGCTTTACAAATGGCATCATCTCACGTAATTTACGACCTACCACTTCAATTTGATGCGCATTCTCCTCTGCATTAATTGCATGGAATTTTTGTCTTCCTGCTTTATGTTCAGCAATCCATCCTCTAGCAAACGTTCCATCTTGAATATCTTTTAATACTTCTTGCATCGCTTGTTTCGTATGCTCTGTTACAACGCGCGGCCCTGATACGAAATCCCCCCACTGTGCTGTGTCCGAAACTGAGTAGCGCATATTTTCTAATCCGCCTTCATACATAAGATCGACAATAAGCTTTAGTTCATGTAAACATTCAAAATATGCAAGTTCCGGTTGATAGCCAGCTTCTACTAATGTTTCAAAACCCGCTTTCACAAGAGCAGTTGCTCCTCCGCAAAGTACTGCTTGCTCTCCAAATAAATCTGTTTCTGTTTCTTCTTTAAATGTCGTTTGGAGTACACCGGCGCGAGTTGCTCCGATTCCATCTGCATACGATAGTGCCTTTTCATAAGCTGTTCCTGTTGCATCTTGATAAACCGCAAATAATGCTGGTACCGCTGCGCCTTCTACAAATGTTCGGCGTACAAGATGCCCCGGTCCTTTTGGCGCTACAAGAAATACATCCACATCTTCCGGCGGTGTAATTTGATCAAAATGAACGTTAAACCCATGAGCAAACACGAGTGCATTTCCTTCTTGTAAATTCGGTGCAATTTCTGTTTCATAAACTTCCGGCTGTTGTTCATCTGGAAGCAATACCATTACAACATCTGCTAGTTTTGTAGCTTCAGCAACCTTATATACAGAAAATCCATCTTCTTTTGCCTTTTCCCAAGACTTCCCTTGACGAAGACCTACAACAACGTCAAAACCGTTATCACGTAAATTTTGCGCATGAGCATGACCTTGAGACCCATATCCAACAATCGCTACTTTCTTTCCTTTTAATACATTTACTGTTACATCCTTTTCATAATAAACTTTTGCCATTTTCTTTCTCCTCCTATATTTTAAAAATTAATTAATTAACATTACTTGTTGTTTGTCTTGCTTTTTCATACTTCTTGTAAAGGCTGTTACTCCTGTTCTTGCAATTTCTTTTAAACCATATGGACGCAATAATTCAATAAGCGCTTCTACTTTTTCTTGTGCCCCTGTTACTTGAACGACGATGGAATCCTTTCCAACATCTATAACAGCTGCGCGAAACGGTTCAATTAAACTATATAATTCAGATCTAGAAGCAATTGTCGTAGACACTTTAATAAGTGCAAGTTCTCTTGCAATCATTGCTTCTTCTGTAATATCAGATACTTTTAATACATCAATTTGTTTATGAAGTTGCTTAATAAGCTGCTCCACTTGTTGGACATTTTCAACGTGAACAACAAATGTCATTCTTGAAATATGTGATGATTCTGTATGACCCACTGAAATACTTTCAATATTAAAATGTCTTCTCGTCATCACACCTGTAATACGGTTTAAAACCCCACTTTGATTCCGAACCGTTGCTGTAACAATCCGTTTCACTCTTCCACCCCCTCCATTTGGTGAACACCTTTTCCTGGAGCAACCATAGGCATAACTTTTTCAGATTGTAAAACGCGGCAATCAATAAGCACAGGTTCTTGCAAATTCATCGCTTCTCGCAATTGTTCTTTTGCCGTTAGCGGATTTTCAATACGGATCCCTTTAATTCCATAAGCATGAGCTAACATGGCGAAATCTGGTTGACAAGAGACTACAGAATGAGAATAACGCTGATTATAAAACTCATCTTGCCATTGTCTTACCATGCCGAGTGCTTCATTATTTAAAATCAGCACTTTAACAGGAAGATGATGTTCCTTTAAAACACTTAATTCTTGCAATGTCATTTGAAAACCGGCATCACCTACGATCGCTACAACGAGTTCATTGGGCTCGGCAATTTGTGCTCCAATCGCAGCTGGCAGGCCAAACCCCATCGTTCCCAGTCCTCCTGATGTAACCCATTTATCGGGCTGTTTCAAGGCATAGTATTGCGCTGTCCACATTTGATGCTGTCCAACATCTGTCGTTATAATTGCATTTCCATTTGTAACTTCATGAAGCATTTGAATTACAGCTTGCGGTTTTAACATTTGTGAATCGTCTTTATAGCAAAATGGGTAACGATTCTTTCTTCTTCGTAAAAGCTGTAGCCATTCTTTATGATTTTGTTTCTCTCCTTTACACTCTAACAACGCTTCTAGAGCATGTTTAGCACTGGCTACAATTGGAATTTCCGTCACAACGTTTTTTCCAATTTCTGCAGGATCAATATCAATATGCGCTACCGTTGCTCCCTTTGCAAAGTAAGCTAAATTTCCAGTCAGACGATCATCAAAACGGGCCCCTATATTTATTAACAAGTCACATTCATACAAAGCCATATTTGCTGCGTAAGAACCATGCATACCACCCATTCCCAAAAACAATGGATCATCCGGTGGAAACCCTCCAAGACCAAGTAATGTATGAACGACCGGAATCTGATACATACGTACAAATGCAGTTAATTCACTTGCCGCTTTTGCATGCAATACGCCAGCACCCGCTAAAATAAGCGGTTTCTTTGCTACTTCAATTGCTTGTAGCAGTTTGTTAATTTGTAGTTGATTCGGATGATAATTCGGTTGGTACCCAGGTAAATCCATCTCTACATTGCTACATCGCTCTCCCATTTCTACAACCATATTTTTCGGAAGATCAATGACGACTGGACCTGGTCTACCTGTTGCTGCAATATGGAATGCTTCTTTTATAATCCTTGGTAAATCCGAAACATTTCGTACTTGATAGTTGTGCTTTGTGACAGGCATTGTAAGTCCGATGATATCCGCTTCTTGAAAGGCATCACTTCCTATAAGCGTTGTTGAAACTTGCCCAGTAAATACGACAAGCGGTAAGGAATCCATCATCGCATCCGCTAAACCAGTAATCACATTTGTCGCCCCTGGCCCACTTGTAGCAATAACAACACCTGGCTTTCCAGTAATTCTTGCATATCCTTCTGCCGCATGAATTGCTCCTTGTTCATGCCTTGTTAAGATATGAGGAATTTCACAATCGTAAAGCGCATCATATAGCGGCAAAACAGCTCCTCCTGGATAGCCAAAAATGACTTCTACCTTTTCCTTTCTAAGCGCATTTAACAATAACTGTGCACCGGTTGCCATTTTCTCTTCCGTTTTTGAAGACATCGTTTCTACAAACCTCCTTTATGAAATACGCGTATAAATAAAAAAGTCTTTCGCCCACACTCCAGCTATGTGCTGAAGGGACGAAAGACTTCGTGGTACCACCCTTCTTTGCAAGAAAAATTCTTGCCTCAGTGACTCTAATAGAGTCAAGCTAATAACGGAGCTACCGTCCAAACCTAAGCAAGTGCTTCAGCTTGGCACTCAAGGGCGATGTTCGTCAACGTGAACCATCGGTTTCCACCAACCACCGACTCTCTGTGAGGCTTCACAATCAACTACTCCTCCCTATCAACGCTTTATCCTCCCGCGAACGGAAGTTTTACTTTATACTTTCATAATTCCTCCTGTATTTGCCGAAGTAACAAGCTTTGCATATCGTGCTAAATAGCCAGTTTTCACTTTCGGCTCTGGAGAAATAAATTGTTTTTTCCGTTGTTCTAATGCTTCTTTAGAAATTTCCCAATGAATAATACCATCTTTTAAATTAATAATGATTGGATCACCGTCTGCCACATATGCAATTGGCCCTCCTTCAGCCGCTTCTGGTGATACATGACCAATCGCAATCCCCCTTGTTGCTCCGGAGAAGCGTCCATCGGTAATCAATGCAACCTTTGTTCCCAGTCCTCTTCCAACAATCGCTGATGTTGGAGCTAACATTTCCGGCATGCCAGGTCCTCCTTTTGGACCTTCATATCGGATGACAACAACATGCCCTTCTTTCACAACACCACTATCAATCGCAGCAACCGCTTCATCATGAGAATCAAAACAAATCGCTTCACCAACAAATGATGTAACAGATTCATCGATAGCTCCAACTTTTAAGACAGAACCATCTGGTGCTAAATTTCCAAAGAGAATGGAAAGACCACCTGTTTTACGATATGGTCGTTCTTTCGGACGAATTACTTTTTCATCTAAAATTTTTCCTTCTTCTGCTGTTTCATAAATGCTTTTCCCTGAAATTGTAATGCGCTCTGGATGAATTGCCCCCGGGATTTGTGAAAGCTCTTTAATAATAGCTGCCACTCCACCCGCTTCATGCACATCATGCATGGAATAATGAGAAGCTGGGCTAATTTTCGCTAAGTATGGAACACGCTTTGCAATATCATTAATACGCTGCAAATCATATTCAATACCGGCTTCATTTGCGATGGCTAACATATGTAAAACTGTATTTGTCGATCCCCCATCGCCATATCTAATGCAAAAGCATCATCAATTGCTTCTTTTGTAATAATGTCGCGCGGCTTTATATCACGCTCAATTAAATCCATTAAATGAAAAGCAGCCTGACGAATTAAGTTATGTCGTTCTTTACTTGTTGCAACAACCGTTCCATTTCCAGGAAGCGCAACACCAAGCATTTCCATGATGGTATTCATAGAATTTGCTGTAAACATCCCTGAGCAGGAACCGCACGTTGGGCATGCTGATTTTTCCATATCAATCAGCTGCTCTAAAGTTAATTTCCCTGACTTATGAGCGCCAACTCCTTCAAATACAGATGCTAATGAAAGCGGAGTGCCATCTTTTGATTTCCCTGCTTCCATTGGTCCTCCAGATACAAAAACAGAAGGAACATTCGTCCGAACAGATGCCATTAGCATTCCCGGTGTAATTTTGTCACAATTTGGCATAAACATAACTCCGTCAAACCAATGAGCTTGAATTACTGTTTCTGCTGCATCTGCAATGATTTCTCGACTTGGGAGTGAATATCGCATTCCGATATGTCCCATTGCAATTCCATCATCAACACCAATCGTATTAAATTCAAAAGGAACACCTCCTGCTTCACGAATGGCAGCTTTCGCTACATCAGCAAGATCTCTTAAATGAATATGCCCTGGAACAATATCGATATATGAATTACAAATTGCAATAAATGGTTTATGAAAATCTTCTTCTTTAACGCCTGCTGCATGAAGCAAACTTCGATGCGGCGCTCGGTCAATACCTTGTTTAATCATATTGCTTCGCATCGGTTACTCTCCTATCAACTTACTTTATTTTCTTCATAAATTTTTTCGCCATCTTCTACAACAAGCTTACGAAATTCTTCTAACAAACGATTTGTATGCGCTCCTGGTTTCCCAGCTCCAATTTCTCTGCCATCAACCATTGTTACCGCAATAACTTCAGCTGCTGTACCTGTTAAAAATACCTCATCTGCTACATATACATCATGACGTGTAAATAATTCTTCCCTTACGTCATAGCCAAGCTTCTCACCAATTTCCATAATCGCATTTCGCGTAATTCCTTCTAGTGCTCCAGCAGAACTTGGCGGTGTAATTAACTTATTACCTTTTACAATAAATACGTTATCACCAGAACCTTCTGCAACATACCCTTGTTCATTTAACATTAACGCTTCCTGCACACCGGCAAGTTTCGCTTCAATTCTCACTAAAATATTATTTAAGTAATTTAGTGATTTCACTTGTGGCGTTAATACATCTGGACGATTCCGTCTTGTTGCAACTGTTACAACCGGAATTCCTTTCTCGTAATATTCTGCCGGGAATAACGCTAATTGTTCAGCGATTACAACAACATTTGGCTTTAAACACGAATCAGGATCTAAACCAAGATTTCCAACTCCGCGTGATACAACTAAACGAATATATCCATTAGATAATTGATTACGTCGAATTGTTTCAACAACAATATTGGTCACTTCTTCCAACGTATATGGAATTTCTAATAAAATGGATTTTGCAGATTCGTACAGACGAATGAGATGCTCTTTTAAGCGGAAAACATTTCCACTATAGACACGAATGCCTTCGAATACCCCATCACCATATAAATATCCATGATCATAGACAGAAACCTTTGCTTCATTTTTTGGAACAAATTCTCCATTTAAGAAAATCCATTGCTCGTTCACTTGAAAGCGCCCCCTATATCCTTGAATTTTTTTATTGGTTCCTAGTTTACGCCCCTTTTCAAATAAATCAAAGAAATTTTTTGAAAATTTTAAATTTTAAAATTTATGAACAACCCTCTTTATATTGATATATCAACATTGTTAACGTTTACAAAATGTCAAAAAATTTTTTTCGACATTTTTCTTACAAAAAAATATTTGTTTAGGAGAAGGAATTTTGTCAAAAGATGCGAATCTATTGTATTCAATAAACGGACGTTCTATCACATATTTTTAGAAAAAAGACTAGTAATAAAGCGAGGTGAAAAAATAAAAAATAAAATTTGAGGATAACACTCATATTTTTCCTTATTA
Organism: Bacillus sp. EA-CB0995; assembly: GCF_055814245.1. Lineage (NCBI taxonomy): Bacteria > Bacillati > Bacillota > Bacilli > Caryophanales > Bacillaceae > Bacillus > Bacillus sp. EA-CB0995. The sequence continues at coordinate 3,435,438 of NZ_CP169269.1, forward strand.
CTCATAATCCTATTTTCAAAAATCATTTTGACAAATTTAAGGGGGCTAATAATATGGCATGTTTACAAATTAAAGGAACAAGACAAGAAGTAATGGAAATGCTTCAGTTATTTGATTTAATGAATACAAAAGGACTGTGTAAATTAGAAGATTATGTAGAATTACTTCCATATGCAGAGCAAAATAGAACAACGCAAAATCCTATGTACATTGCCTCAGTTGATGTACTATCAAATGATTATACAATGCAAGATGTACAAAACGATCGTTTTGTAAGCGACATGTTGACTGGGGTTTATAACGACTAACTCTTTCCTACTCCTGCCAAACGTGTGAAACCTCTTTGTTAATTAGTGAATATTCTTCCGAAAAAGGAACATATTACTAGATGGGCAGGAGGTGAATGACATGGCGAAAATTGGAGTAGAAGATTCTTTAACAAACGTAAAACAAGCACTAGAACAAAAAGGGCATGAAGTAGTCTCATTGCAATCTGAAAGTGACGTTCAAGGATGCAACTGCTGCGTTGTAACCGGGCTGGATTCTAACGTAGCGGGGATTAGCAACGCTGCGATAAAGGGATCTGTTATCGATGCAAGCGGGTTAACAGCTGAAGAAGTTTGTCAACAAGTTGAAAGTAGAATTCAATAAAGTAAAATTTTAATCAGCGGGGCTCTTCCTCATCCCTGCTGATTAAAAGCCCCACTGATGGTTAGTTGAACCAATCGGGCACATGCTAGCAGTTATCCCCTACCTATCTTTCTGATTTCTCTCTGCATCTTGAGGTGGGGGTCTTACTGCCCGCAAATAGCGGATAAAATAAAAAGAAGGCCGCCTTTTACAAAAAGGCGCCTTCTTTTTTTATATTTAATTAACGGGAAAGTAACATATACTGGATGAAAGCCCTGCCTCTCTTTCATCATTGCGGTTCCAACGACCGCTCCTTATACGCTAGTACGTGTACAGCTTACAAATACAATTCATCATATACACGATCACTAAAGTTGTTGGCATCATTGCCCGATCTTTAGCAAACTAGTGACTTGTATAAGTAAGGAATAACCAATATATACTAGCTGTAACCGAGACACGAATATCAATTTTACTTCTTTTCGATAAAAATGTCAATACTTTTATCAAAATAAAAACAGACTACCAAGTAAGCCTGTTTGTTAAAATTGTGCTTTTTCTTTTAATACGTACACAACAAATCCGCTCACTAACATACATAAACCGACAACAAAATTCTTGATGTTAATCATTTATACCTCTCCCTTGTTCCTCTTAAATCCTAATTCTTTATATAGTCATTTACTTTATATTCGTATAATTTTTAAACACACTTCATCTACTATATCATAATTTCCTTAAAATGCAAGCGTTCCGCTATCTCTTATTTACTAACCGCTGCACTGCATTAGGTACTGCTTCCAATGCTTTTTCTACAAGATGTGTACCGCTATGTAAGTGCATAACCTGAATTCCTTTTGCCCCAACTACTAAAAACGCAACGGGGTTAATCGAAACCCCTGCACCACTTCCACCACCAAATGGATGTAAGTTCTGCCCTTCTTGTGGTTGTCCACTTCCTTTGAAATCACTTCCACCTGCACCAAAACCAAAAGCAACTTTTGAAACGGTTAAAATAACATTCCCATCAGCTGTTGATACTGGCTTTCCAACAATCGTATTTACATCCACCATTTCTTTTAAGTTTGTCATTGCTGTTTTCATTAAGTTTTCAATTGGATGTTGTGTCATACAAAACCACCTCTTTTTCCTATCAATTCCTTTTTATCGTTTCCAAAAACGCGGAAGACATACCAACTTTTGTAATTTAACTATCTCATGAAATGAAACTTTCATCAGGGGGAATTTTCTTCATCCCCCACTGATGGAAAGCTCTTACCAATCGCACTCTTACGACAGTTATCTTCCATGTTTCTTCTTTATTTTCTCAAAATCTTGACGTGAGGATCTTATTGCCCGTGAAATGGAGGATAAAAAAATAAAAGCAGTTCATACTAAACATGAAGCTCTTTATGAAAGGAGATATTATAATGACTGATAAACATGAAGAACGCTATAGAGAAAACGAAGACCATTTTGAAGAGGAATACGCAGCTGAAATTGCACCTAATGGTGTGCCTTACGATGGAAGAGAAGAAGGAACAACAAAAACAGGGGGAGCAACAGCAGGATTTATCGCTCTTGCCCTTGCAGTCTTAGCTTTATTCGTTTTCCCAGTACTCTTTGGACTTCTTGCTGTCCTAATTGGTATATATGCCTATAACCGTGGTGCCACTGTTACAGGTGGAATTGCAGCAGTAATGGGCGGCATAACTGCGATTGTTGCACTAATATTTCGAGCAGCTATTATCAGCTTGCTGTACTCTCTTTTTACGTAATAAAGTGAAACTTCCATCAGTAGAGGAAGGTTTATCTCCTACTGATGGTTAGTTGAACCAATCGAGCTTTTATGGGCAGTTGTTCCCATCTCTCTGCTTTTCTTTGAATATTGAGGTGGGATCTTACTGCCCATTAATGCGGTATAAAGTGAAACTTCCATCAATTAGGATCTTCCAGACAATTTTTCATCACGGAACATAATAAAAGGTATCTCGCTTTTCGCGAGATACCTTATCCTGTAAACACATCCTCAGATGGATAACGAATTTTTTGTTTTGCTGGCCGTGCAAGTGAAAACACAAGTGTTAATGGTCCAATTAATCCACAAAACATAACAAACATAATCACACATTTCCCAAAAGCTGATAAATCAGCTGTAATTCCCATTGATAATCCAACTGTTCCAAAGGCTGAAACCGTTTCAAACAACAATTCAATAAAGCTAAAGTTTTCAGTAAGCATAAGTACAAATACTGCTACAAAAATTAAAAATTGACTTGCAATTACAATCGACAAAGCTCTCATCACTGTTGACATTTTAATTGTACGACGAAATAAAATAACATCTTCTTTTTTCTTAAAAAATGAAATAACAGATGTAATTAAAATAACAAAAGTCGTAAGCTTAATACCGCCTCCAGTTGAAACACTTCCGGCTCCAATAAACATAAGTACCATCGTAAAAAACAACGTTGATTCATTCATACTTCCATAATCAATTGTATTAAACCCAGCTGTACGAGGGGTAATCCCTTGGAAGAATGATGCCCAAAATTTTTCATTTAACGATAAAGAACCTAATGTTTTAACATTACTATACTCTAATATAAAGATTACAGTCATTGAAAAAATAATCAACGCAATTGTACCAACAATCATAATTTTCGAATGCAGTGTTAATTTTCGAAAACTTCGACTGTACCATATATCAATTAGTACTGTAAAACCTAAACCACCTATTACAATTAAAGAACAAATACCAATATTAATGATAGGATCTCCAACATATCTCGTTAAATTATCTGGCCATAAAGCAAATCCTGCATTATTATAAGCAGCTACGACATGAAACAAGCTGTAATATAGCCCTTTTCCCCATCCGAATTCAGGAACAAAACGAATGGATAAAAATAATACTCCAACGAATTCAATACAAAGCGAGAAGAAAAACACTCGTTTTACTAATTTTACAAGTCCGCCAATATTCGTTTGATTTAATGCTTCTCCAATAAGAAGTCGATGACGTAATCCTATTTTTTTCCGAGCACCCAAACTATTAAAATAGCAATTGTCATTAACCCTAAACCGCCTGTTTGTATAAGAAGCATGATGACAACTTGTCCAAATATTGTAAATGTACTATTTACATCTACTACACCTAAGCCCGTTACAGTCGCAGCTGATGTTGCTGTGAAAAAAGCATCAACCCAACTAATAGATGTTTTCGTCGCAATCGGTAATTTCAATAATATGCCGCCAACAATAATTAAAGCAAAAAATCCAATCGCTAAAATTTGTGGTGGACTTAATCGTATAAAACGATCATTCAAGTCACGTTTTTCTATCATTTCCATAATACTAACTCCCTTAATCCGTCCTCCATACTCCATACATAGTTGAGCATAATCTTTTTTCTTTTGAATTTCAACTTTTATTTTCGTATAAAAAATAGAAAATTCCTTATTCTTTCACGCCAAATTCACATTGAATTCACATCAATCTTTTATAGTATAACTATCGAAGCTGTTCCTCCCTAATAATGAGACATCCCCTAATGTCTCGAACAGCTTTCTATCCCTAGCTTAAATTGACAGAAATTGTCCCCCCTTCCTAAGCCATCTTGCAATGACAAGATGGCTTTTTTTATCCATCTACGTGTGGGACATTAGAATTACGTCGCAAAATTCTAAAAAAAGCGGTTAAGCGATGAATACTTGCTGGCATACACCCGTTTAGTGAAAACTTTCACTTTATTTAATAATAAAGAAGAAGTGAATATGCTTCACTCCTTCCTTGATTTGCTCCCTTTTTTCGAGCGATATTCTTTCCCTTTATTATCATCACCAGTAACAAACTCTGTGCCGAACTCCTGTTGATATTGCCCTACTTTGGGTGCTCCTTGATTCCCGCTTCCTTTACTACCATTACGACTTGACATACTTCTTTCTTCCCTTCTGTATAATGATATTGTTAGTATGCTCCATTCCATTCTAAATACACATGAAAAGCCTTCGCATTGATTGCGAAGGCTTTTGCATAGTAAGACCGCTCCTTAGTTTGGAATTTACCCCGCTATTCGCGGGTAGTAAGACCCCCATCTCAAGATTCAGAGAAAAGCGAAGAAGCTAGATGGGGGATGAAGCTCCCAGTTTCACTTCATTATCTTCAATGCCTCATATGATTCCCTAACTTTCCCACCATTTACTTAACAATATGAAATATGAATGCTATTTCTTACTAAATTAGCTTTTGTAAAATAGAAATCATGACTTGCATTTCATCTTCAGACAAAGTAGAAAATCGCTCTTTGAAATATTCCTTCTTTCGCTTTTCCATCTCAGCCACTAATTCTTTCCCTTTATCAAGAATCTCCAAATACACAACACGACGGTCTGATGTACAGCGCGAACGCGTTACAAGTTCTTTTTTAATTAATTTTTCTGCAACAGCCGTAATGTGGCTATTCGATACGTTCAGTTCATTCGCAACATGGGAAACCATTTCTTTTTGGACCCGATTTAAAATACGCAACACGATAAATTCATTCCATGGAATATAATCACCGAAAATTTTGCCCATATCATTACGTAATGTACGAAACATAGCAAAAAAATTCGTAGACAAATCTTCCATTAGCAACTCGCGATTATTAGACATTTTGTACAGCACCTCTATTTATTTAATATGATTAAATAAAAACATTATGAACTATATTAACGTACTTTTTGGAATTTGTCATCCATTTTATTGGGAAAATCATGTATCTTTTTTTAGTTACTTGGTAATAGATGATAAAGGTTGCTTTCATAAAATGCTGTAAATTTTATCAGCAAGAAAACAGGGTGCAAAGAAGCACCCTGTTTTCATTTTATCCCGCATTAACGAGCAGTAAGCTCCCCCACCTTAAGATGCAGAGAGAAACGAGGAAGATAGGTGGGAGATAACTGCCCGTAAAAGCCCGATTGGTGAGAGCTTTCCATCAGTAGGGAGGATGAAGAAAATCTCCACTGATGGAAGTTTCACTTTATTGTTCTAGCTTTTTACACTCGACAAAATATGGATTACCAATAAAAGTAACTTTACCAGCTTTCCCGTAAAATATTTGGTACAATATGAACAAATAGAGAAAGAGGTGTAGTACATGACATTACTTCAATGGTTTAAAAAAGGCATGTCCTTTGAGGCATATGTAAATAATATGACGGTGAATCAACACGAATTACTACATATTTATAATAATTTCTTAATTCCGAATGAACTTCTTCCTGTTTTAGAGCAACATCAAAACGATCGTTTAAACGTTATCGTTTTAACAGCAGATTGGTGTGGCGATGCCCTTCTTTGCGTACCAATTATGAAACGCATTTGCGAAGTTGCCAATATCGAGATGAGCCTACTCATTCGTGATGATAACTTAAAATTGATGGATCAATATTTAACAAATGGTACCGCGCGCGCGATTCCAATTTTCATTTTTATGGACGCAGCAGGAAATGAAAAATATATTTGGGGGCCACGCGCTCCAAAAGTTCAAGAGTTCGTTACTTCTATGCGCGCTACATTACCAGAAAAAGATGATCCACAGTTTGAAGAAAAGCAAAAAGAAATGTATGCTGCATTTCGTAAAACATTAACTTCTGATACTTCCATTTGGGAGCACGTAATGGAAAATATGATTGAAAAAATAGCAAAATAAAAAACTGCCAAATGGCAGTTTTTTTATTATAAAACAAAGAAGTAAAACACCGCGGCAATAATAAAACGATAATATGCAAATGGTGTTAATTTCACACGAGATAATAATTTTAAGAATGAAACAATTGCTAACATAGCAACCACAAATGCAGTAATAAATCCAGTTGCAAATAATGGGATATCTGCTGCGCTTAATTCATTCCAACTCTTAATTAAATCAAGACCTGTTGCAGCTACCATCATTGGTACCGCAAGAATAAATGTATATTCAGCAGCTGCTGTATGAGATACACGCGCTAACAACCCGCCACTAATTGTAGATCCTGAACGAGAAAAACCAGGCCATAATGCTAAACATTGAAACATCCCAATCGTAAACGCTTGTTTATACGTAATGTCATCAAGTGTTTTCGCTGTGCTTGGCTTTGAGAATTTCTCAGCAATAATCATTAAGATACCACCAGCAATTAAACTAATAACAACTGGACCTGGTCCAAATAAAACCTCTTTAATTTTGTCATGTAATAAAACACCAAGTAATCCAGCTGGAATCATACCGATAATAATATGTAATAAGTTTAACGATGGCCCTTGCTTTACTCGTCCAATTCCAACTAACGACCATAATCGCTTCCAAAATACAACAACAACCGCTAAAATAGATCCTAATTGAACAACAATTTCAAACGTTTTTGCTTTATCGCCTTCAAATCCAATTAAATGCCCTGTTAAAATCATATGCCCTGTTGATGATACAGGTAAAAACTCCGTTAACCCTTCAACAGCACCCATGATTAATCCAATTAACCAATCAGCCACGACCGTGCCTCCTTAATACCTTATAATACTTTTTTCATACTTTATCATAATACCTCATCTTCACTAAACACGCATCGTTTTTTTCATATTCGTTCAAAATGCACCAATGTTGTTATAGATACATATTACTTTTCTAAATTCCTATTCAATAGTATGATTGAAACGGCCTATTCGTATTTTAGAAAGGAGTATATATGAAAGAAACTACATCGATTTCACAAAAAATTAAGCAATTTATCTTATTATTTTTCCCCATATTTGTTACACAAATGTCATTATTTTCAATGAGTTTTTTCGATACGACGATGTCAGGACATGCAAGTGCCACTGATTTAGCTGGAGTTGCAATTGGAACAAGTATATGGCTTCCAATTAGTACAGGATTAACAGGTATTTTAATGGCAACAACTCCTATTATTGCTCACCTTATCGGCTCCAAACAAAAAGAAAATGTAGCTCACGTTGTGACACAAGCCGTATACTTAGCAATCTTGGTCAGTGTTATTGTTATAATCATTGGATTTCTTGTGGTTTCACCAATTTTACATGCCATGCATTTAGAGAAACAAGTAGCCCAAATTGCTGCTCAATTTTTAAGTATTATCGCATTTGGTATCATTCCGCTATTTGTATATACAGTACTCCGCTGTTTTATTGATGCCTTAGGAAAAACCCGCACAACAATGATTATCACTTTACTATCTTTACCGATTAATATCATTTTGAACTATATATTCATTTTTGGTCATTTCGGTTTCCCAAAACTCGGTGGAGTTGGAGCTGCCATCGCTTCAACATCGACATATTGGTGTATTTTACTTATCACTATTGTCATTATCCGTACGAAAGAGCCTTTCTCTTCTTATGGTGTCTTTCAACGTTTGTATCGCCTCTCTATATCAAGCTGGAAAGAATTATTAAAACTTGGTGTACCAATTGGATTTGCAATCTTTTTTGAAACAAGTATTTTTGCTGCTGTTACATTATTTATGAGTAATTTTGACACAACAACCATTGCTGCTCACCAAGCTGCGATGAACTTCGCATCTCTTTTATATATGACACCACTCAGTTTATCCATGGCAATGACAATTTCTGTCGGGTTTGAAGTCGGTGCTTCCCGATATAAAGATGCCAAGCATTATAGCTTTATTGGTATAGGATTAGCACTAGCTTTTGCACTGTTATATTCTATCTTACTGTTTTTATTTGATGACAATATTGCCTCTATTTATACAAATGATTCTGCAGTACACGACTTAGCGAAACAATTTCTCGTGTTTGCAATTTTATTCCAATTTTCTGATGCCATTGCAACACCAGTACAAGGTGCACTTCGCGGTTATAAAGATGTGAATGTAGCACTTGTTATGACACTAGTTGCATATTGGATAATAGGTCTCCCGCTCGGTTATACACTTGCAACATATACAACTTTGGCTGCAAAAGGTTATTGGATTGGTCTCATTTTAGGACTAGCTTTTGGTGCAATCTTTTTACTCGCTCGTCTATTTCAAGTACAGCAAAAATATATTACATTAAAAAGCCGCTAAATAGCGGCTTTTTTATATATCCTTAATATTTTTTATATAAATAAAAAAGTAATAGGATTCTTTATAAAAGAAAGCTATAATAAATTTTGATATTTACATAAAGGAGACTAATTTAATATGAGGAAGATTGCGATTGCACTATTATTATTCTTTTCTTCTATGCTTCCTGTTAAGACAGCTGATGCAGGGACATATCAGCAAGAACATTTGTTAATTGTCAATGTAGCGACAAATAAGATGGCATATTATGAAAAAGGTAAATTTGTAAAAGAGTTTACAGTTGCTACTGGAAAAAGCAGCACACCAACACCCCTAGGAAAATATAATATTGTCAACAAAATTAAAAATCGTCCCTACTATACCAAAAATATTCCTGGCGGTGATTCACGCAATCCATTAGGGGATCGATGGCTCGGTCTGAATCTCAAAGGAACAAAAGGAACAACATATGCCATTCACGGAACTAATAATGCAAGCGCCATTGGAAAATGGACAACACTCGGTTGCATTCGCATGTATAATAGTGACGTACATTGGCTATTTGATCGAGTTCCTGTCGAAACAACTGTAATCATCACAAATAAAAAAACAACATATAAAGCAATTGCTGCTACATATGGATTCAAACTCACATAATGTTTTTTGGGAGAAAAGGTTCTTTAAGTAAGAACACCTTTTTTCCTACAAATTATATACATAAATTATAATAATAGGATACATATATTATAAAACAACTATTTTTATAATATCTCCCAAAAAGAATTTCCCCACTATTTTTATAGAAGCATTTTTTTCATTTCATGTATAATACAAGTTAAATATTGGATTTTTAACAAAAGAAAGGAGAAAAATGTGAATTTATTCCTAAATTTTTTTATATATGCTGGAACAGGGCTTGCTTTACTATGTATCGGTTTTCTTCTATTTGATTGGACGACAAAAGTAAAGGAATTTCAATTAATTGCAAAAGGAAATGTATCTGCAGCTATGTCAATTGGCGGAAAATTACTTGGCCTTACGTTTATAGTGGGGGCAACCATCGCTCAGTCGGTTTCACTCATCGATATGATCATTTGGAGTGCTATCGGTATCGTAACGCAAATTATTGCTTTTTACATTGCAGAACTTGTTACAATGGGCTTCAGTATTAAGCAAGCAATTGAAGAAGATAATCGTGCTGTCGGACTTATGATTCTCCTATTATCCATATCTATCGGCTGGGTTCTCGCTCAGTGCTTAACATACTAAGAGTATATTTCTTCCTTATAACGTGCAACATATCAATAAAGTGAAACTTCCATCAGTGGAGGTTTAGTTGAACCAATCGGGCACATGCTAGCAGTTATCCCTCATCTATCTTCCTCGCTTCCCTCTGAATCTTGAGGTGGCCGTTAATGCGGGATAAAAAACATAAAGGAGTTGCAACAGTGGACGAAAAGGAAGAACAACAATCTTATCAAGAAGAGTTTGCACCGGAAATTTCACCCGGTTATCGTCAAGATGTACATAAATCACCTCGTTATTCTAACATGACGTTTTTAGTCGGCATTGTCATTTTTGGAGCTGTACTGCTATTACTTATTACTTTCGTATATTTTAAGTAAAAGAAAGGACGAATTCATATGAATAATAACTCAGCAAGTTCAAGTAAAAGGGTTATAAAAACACAAAAAGGATACGCTGGAGATTCTTTAGACAAACATAGAGCTATCGAAAATGCAAATCTTGATTTGAGTAAAAAGGAGATACAGCAGCAAAACGAGAATTTATAAAGTTCAACTTCCATCAGTGGAGAGTTTCTTCATCCCCCACTGGTAGTTAATTGAACCAATCTTTACGTAAAATTGTCTCACCTCTCAATCAACCCTACATCTTGAGGTGAGATTACCCGTTAAATACGGGATAAGAAAAGAAATCCTAGCTAGGGATTTTTTTCTATTTATAACTAAACGAAAGAGGCGAAAAAATGACAGACTTAGACTATATACAATATATTCAAAAAACACTCCCGAACTTGCCTATCCATTGCTTTCATCAAGATGAAAGCGGTTGGGATAATGTTGCTATTCTCATAAATGATGAATGGTTATTTCGATTTCCTAGAAAAGTTGAATACGCGAAAAAAATTCCTTGTGAAAAACAATTATATGAAGTACTGTCTCCTATACTGCAAACACAACAAATAGAAGTACCGAACTATCATATTCTATATGAAAATAAAGCAGATACAATTCCTGTTTGCAGTTACTATAAAATAATTCATGGTAAACCATTTAAACCAGCTTACTTACATAACCTTTCAATTAATGAAAAAACGAAAATTGTTACACAACTTGCATCATTTCTTGCTGCTTTTCATACAGTTCCTATTACACTTGCAAAAGAGTGGGGATTTCAGGTTGAGCAAACAACTGAATATTGGAAGAAGCTATATATGAAACTAAAACTTTACCTGTTTACTACATTTACAATAGAAGAAACTAAACGATTGAATACACTATTTCAAACATTTTTTGAGCAATTATATACAAGCTCCTCTCCACAAACAGTTATTCATGCTGACTTAACACATAATCATATTTTATTTCATCCTCTCCTGAGGCACATTGCTGGTATCATTGATATAGGAGATGCACAAATTGGTGATCCCGCATTTGATTTTGCTGGATTATACGCTGATTACGGCCATGCCTTTACACTAGAAGTATACGAGGAATATACTGCTTTAACGAATAGAACGGATACAACATTTTTTGAACGGATTATCTCTTTTTATCAATATAGTCCTATACTGCACGACCTTGTATATGGTTTTGAAACAAATGATTCAAAAATGATTGAAAACAATACAAAACGACTGCTACATGTTTTAAGGGGAATACGCTAAACGTCTTCCCTTAATTTCTTTTCTTCAAACGCCATTAAGAAAGGTGGTTTGTATATTCTGTACCAAAACGAAGGCACGCTTCAACATCTTCGTCTTCTGGTGTTAATTCTACTTTTAATCCTTCAAGTACAACGTTAGCTCCGCGCTCCTGTAACTTTTCTATTAAAATATCAACAGCTGCCCCGTATTTCGGATATGCAGAATCACAAGAACCAAACACCGCTGCTTTTTCCCCGTTAAATCCAACTTATCCATTTCATCATAAAAATCTAAGAAATCATCTGGTAAATCACCATCTCCCCATGTGTATGCACCTAATACAATCCCCTCATAATCTTCTAAAACAGACGCTTCTGGTGATGTCATAATATCGATTACTTCAATCTCTTTTCCAGCCTTGCGAATTGCCCCGGCAATATGATCTGCCATCTCTTCTGTATTTCCACTCATACTTGCAAAAATCATTACTAACTTACTCATTTTACTCTCTCCCCTTATTATGTATCTCATTCTCTTATTTTTTATATTCTATATTTCCTTTAGTACAGAATAAATAAAAATGAAAATGAAAATGATAATTATTATCAATCCAAAAGATAACATTAGATTAATTGATAATAATTATCAAAGTCAATGAAATTTTTTTAAAAATTAATGAAAAGATACAAGCTTGTCCGTAAGACATACATATATTATAAATGAGCATAGTTCTTTCTTAACCCTCTCTAACGGAAAGAAATAGAAGCAACTGCGATATTCGCAGTTGCCTTTTTTTATCTCATAATATAATTTCAACTATCCACTGTTTGTTAATTTACCTTATCCTTTTAATAGCTTCATTGCCGCTTGTAAAAATAATTGTGCACCACGAATTAATGCCGTTTCGTCCACATCAAATTTTGAATGATGATGTGGATAACAAGTATCTTTGTTTACATTTCCCGTTCCTAACTTTACAAAACAGCCTGGAGCCTTTTGTAAGTATGCAGAAAAATCCTCACCTCCCATAGAAGGGGGAAGCGAGGTAATACTTTCTTTTCCAAACAATTCAATAGCACTATCTTCTACTACCTTCGTTACATAGGAGTCATTTATTACCGGATTGTATCCGTAACGATACGTATATGAGTACGTTGCATCATGTGCCGCTGTAATCCCCTTCACAATTTGTTCAATAATTTCTTTAGATTCTTGTCGTAATGTGTTCTCAAAGCAACGCACCGTTCCTACAATCGTTGCTGTCTCAGGAATGATATTATCGGCTGTTCCTGCATGAAATTGCGTGACTGATACCACTCGTTGTTCAAACGCATCCGTCCGTCTTGACACAAGATGTTGCAAATTCGTAATAATTTGTGCCCCAATTGCAATCGGATCCACTGTTTGTTTCGGATGAGCAGCATGTCCTCCTCTTCCTTTAACTTCAATTGTAAATACATCCGGTGCTGCCATCATTGGTCCATAGGAAATTCCTATTTGTCCACTTCCTAGCCCTGACATTACATGAAGACCGATGACATAATCTACTCCATCCATAACTCCCGCTTCCACCATCTCTTGTCCTCCACCAGGGTATTGTTCTTCAGCATGTTGAAACAAAAGACGAATTTCTCCCCCACTCTTCGTCATATTTCACTAAGGCCTCGGCTACACCTAACAAAATTGCCGTATGTGCATCATGACCGCAAGCATGCATAACTCCTGGTACACTAGATGCATACGGCTTCATCGTTTGTTCCTGAATCGGAAGTGCATCTATATCTGCTCGAATCGCAATAATATTGCCTGAACCTTTTCCTTTTCGTCTTGCCATTACACTACATGCTGTTGGTCTTGTTAAGTTAAAATAAGAAAATGATTGTAATGTATCATATATAAACTGTGCTGTATGCTTCTCCTGAAATGACAATTCAGGGTGCTGATGTAAATAACGTCGCCACATTCGAATATTTTCTTCAGAAAGATATAATAACCAATCTACTTGAGATGATTTCATTCGTTTCAACCCCTTATTCTATTTTTAACAATCTTATTCCATCATAATGACCGTATTCCTTTGTATAACAAGAGTTTATGTGCGATTTTAGTTAAAGGGAATATAACCTTACCTCTTCCAATTGCAATGGAATTACAATTCTATCTAGAATGTAATATAATTGTTAAGTTAGGGATTTTCTTTTTTAACATTTAGTGCTACTATCAGAAAAGAGCCTTTTTGCCTTACACTTCCCTAAAATGTGGGATTTCTGTGTTTTTCAAAGTGATGTAGGATATGATACTTACATACGGATACTATTTTATAGAGGGGGAAAGACATGAAAATATTAAAAGAAATATGGTCTCAACCACTCACGCAATGGGTTACAAAAACTTGTTACTACCTTGCGATTTTACTTGCTTTACTATGGTTGTATGGGTTCCAAGATACAAACACAAGTACATTTATTTACAATGAATTTTAGGGTGGGAGCGTTATGAAGTTATTAGAACAAATCGAAAAGTGGGCGGTTGAAACGCCTGACCAAACCGCTTTCGTTTGGCGAGATGCGAAAATTACGTACAGACAATTAAAAGAAGACTCTGATGCATTAGCATATTGGATTTCTTCTCAATATGAAGATGATCGTTCACCAATTATGGTATACGGACATATGCAGCCAGAAATGATAGTCTGTTTCTTAGGGTGTGTCAAAGCTGGACATGCGTATATTCCAGTAGACGTGTCAATTCCAACTGATCGTGTGCTGCGCATTGCAGAAAGTTCTGGTGCAAAGCTACTTTTATCTCCAACAGATGTTACAGTGGCTGATTTACCAGTTCAGATTGTTGATGGAAAGAAATTAGAAGATATTCTTCTTACTCATAAAGGAAACATTGCAAATCCTGAATATGCAGTACAGGGTGAAGACAACTTCTACATCATTTACACATCAGGGAGTACAGGAAACCCAAAAGGTGTACAAATTACGTATAATTGTCTTGTAAGTTTCACAAAATGGACAGTTGAAGATTTCAACTTACAAACTGGACAAGTCTTTTTAAACCAAGCGCCATTCTCATTTGACTTATCTGTTATGGACATTTATCCGTCATTAGTAACAGGTGGTACACTATGGGCAATTGATAAAGATATGATTGCACGTCCAAAAGATTTATTTGCTTCTTTAGAACAATCAGATGTACAAGTTTGGACATCTACACCATCCTTTGCAGAAATGTGTTTAATGGAGCCATCTTTCTCAGAAGGTATGCTTCCAAACATGAAAACATTCTTATTCTGTGGTGAAGTACTGTCTAATGATGTTGCAAGAAAACTGTTAGAGCGCTTCCCAAAAGCTACTATTATGAATACGTATGGACCAACAGAAGCGACTGTTGCTGTAACTGGTATTCATGTAACAAATGAAGTAGTAGACAAATATCAATCTCTTCCAGTCGGTTACTGTAAGTCAGATTGCCGCATCATCATTATGAAAGAAGATGGTACTGTTGCAGCTGATGGTGAGAAGGGTGAAATCGTAATCGTTGGTCCGAGTGTAAGTATTGGATACTTAGGAAGCCCTGAATTAACAGAGAAAGCATTTACAGTTATTGACGGCGAACGTGCTTATAAAACCGGTGACGCTGGTTATTTAGAAAATGGACTTCTTTTCTATAATGGTCGTCTTGATTTCCAAATTAAGCTACACGGTTATCGTATGGAATTAGAAGAAATTGAACATCACCTTCGTTCATGTTCGTATGTGGAAGCTGCTGTGGTACTTCCAATTAAAAAAGGTGAAAAATACGACTACTTATTAGCGGTTGTTGTTCCAGGTGAACATTCTTTTGAAAAAGAATTCAAATTAACATCCGCTATAAAAAAGAACTCAATGAACGATTACCAAATTACATGATTCCACGAAAATTCATGTATCAATCTTCTATTCCAATGACACCAAATGGAAAAGTAGATCGTAAAAAATTATTGAGTGAGGTTACAGCATGATCCCATATGCATCATTTTATTTTTTCGTGATTGTGGGCATTTTGCTTATCCCTACCATCATTGCTGGGTTACAAGGGAAAATGATGCGCAAATATAATGCAGTTGTAACACTTATTATGTTGGCAATTATCTTTTCTGATAAACCAACACAAGCTGTTGCATTGGCAATATTTGCAATTTGGCAATTTGTTTTAATTAAAGGATATTTAACGTTGCGACAGCGTGATAACAAAACAAGTATCTTTTGTACTGCTGTTATTTTATCAATCTTACCGCTTATCTTAGTAAAAATTACACCTGTTGTACCAGCTTTAAAATCAATCGTATTTTTTGATATACCAGCTATGAAATTAGTCGTATTTCTTGGTATATCATACGTAACATTTAGAGCAGTACAAATGATATTTGAAATTCGCGATGGACTTATTAAAGAAATATCACTATTTAAGTTCTGGGAGTTTCTTCTGTTCTTCCCTGCAATTTCAACAGGTCCAATTGATCGATATCGTCGCTTTCAAAAAGATGTAGAGAAACCACCATCAGCTGATGAGTATAAGGCAATGCTTTATACAGGAATCAATCGTATTTTCCAAGGATTTCTTTACAAATTTATTATTGCGTATTTAATTAAAACTTATATTTGGGATGCAGCAATTTCTAAACAAGCTACATTTGCTTCATTTATGACTGATATGTACTCGTATAGTTTATATCTATTCTTTGACTTTGCAGGATATAGCGCATTCGTAATTGGTGTAAGTTATATGATGGGTATTAAGACGCCTGAAAACTTTAACAAGCCATTTTTAAGTCGTAATATTAAGGACTTCTGGAACCGCTGGCACATGAGCTTATCATTTTGGTTCCGCGACTTTATTTATATGCGCTTTGTCTTTTTTGCGACAAAGAAAAAACTAATTAAAAACCGTTATACAATTTCTTATATCGGTGCATTTTTAAACTTTGGAATTATGGGACTTTGGCATGGACTAACGTGGTATTATATTACGTATGGCTTATATCATGCAATTTTGTTTATTGCATTTGATATTTTTGAACGAAAAAACAAAAAACATAAGTTTTGGCCAAATAATAAATTCACACATGCCCTTGGAATTATCATTACATTCCACTTCGTTTGTCTCGGTCTCCTACTCTTCTCAGGTAACCTAGGTAGACACTTTTAGTTAAAAACTTCTTAGGAAGTTACACATCATACATTATGGATATAAAGGAGAATACACAATGGCTGAATTTAAAGATCAAGTATTAGATATTTTAGAAGAAGTATGTGAAAATGATATTGTAAAAGAAAATACGGATGTACAATTATTTGAAGAAGGTATTCTTGATTCTTTCGGTACAGTATCTTTATTAGTAGAATTTCAAGAACGTTTAGGTATTGAAGTGCCTATTTCTGACTTTGATCGTGACGAATGGGCAACGCCAAACATGATTGTTAAGAAACTGGAAGATATGCGATGAAAAAACCAACGTTTGGCCCGATGCTTCTAGCATTTGCTCTTTTTTGCGTGGTGTTACTTATTCCATCACGCTTCCTCTTACCACTTATCGGGGAGCAAAAGGTCAACGATGCCTCAACATCTTTAAACAAAGAAATGTTCCAGGGCATTGCACTGCAACAAAAAGCGCTAGAAGATCCAAAATACCTTCCGATGTACGGTTCATCGGAATTTTCTCGGTTAGATGTATATCATCCATCTAACTACTTTAAAGTGAAAAATGAAGAATTTACTCCGTTTCTTATCGGTCGCGGTGGAACACAAAGTCTTACTCATGTGTTAAATCTAGCATCGTCAATGGATCAGTTAAAAGATCGCAAAATTGTCTTCGTCCTTTCACCGCAATGGTTTGTAAAACAAGGGTTAGACGAAGTTCATTTTGCGCCAAACTTTTCATCTCAGCAAGCGTACCATCTCATCTTTAATGATGAATTAAAGCCTGAGACGAAAAAAGAAATCGCAAACCGCTTATTAAGTTTTGAAATTGTTCGTAAAGATACACTCCTAAAAACTTCTTTAGAAGGAATCGTATATGACGATACAAAACATAAAGTGAAAGCAGCGGCGGCAAAACCATTTGCGTATGTATATCGTAACATTTTAGATCGTAAAGATTTAGTTACATCAATGTTTGATATTAAACCGCGAAAAACACATACAGATGCTGAATTAAAATCCCTTGCATGGAACGATATTCGTAACCATGCAGAAAAAACTGGCGAAGTAGAATCTCAAACGAATCCATTCGGCATTGAAGATCGCTACTATGACCAAAAGATTAAGGATAAATTAAAACGTCTAAAAGGATATCGAGCAAATGAATCATTCGATGAATCGCCAGAATATGACGATTTCCAATTAGTTTTAGACATTTTAAAACAACAGCATGCAAAACCATTATTCATTTCTGTTCCAGTTAATGGTCTATGGTATGATTATGCTGGATTCCCGAAAGAACGACGTGATGTATACTATAAAAAAATAAATGAACAAATTGAAAAAGCTGGATTCCCAGTTGCAGATTTTTCAAGCCATGAATATGATAAGTATTTCTTAAAAGATACGATGCATTTGGGTTGGAAAGGCTGGGTATATGTCGATGAGGCAATTCAGCAATTTTATGAGAGTAACTAAAAAAGAACGCTTGAATTTTCAAGCGTTCTTTTTTATATATAGATTGTACTTTGTAATCTTTCTAATGTCTCTTTCGCTTCTTTAATCACTCGCATTATAACTTGCTGCGCCTCTTCTGTTCTGGCTAAAGCAGAAGCTTGTCCTGCCCAAAGCGACATATATTGGCGATTATTTTGTATCGCTGCTGCTTGGCGAATTTCTGTTGTTAATACATTTTGAATTGGATATACAGGAAATGTTCCTTCTTTACTTTCCAATTGTTCAATAAAAGTATTTCGAATCCCTCTCGCATATTTACCCGAAAATGCACGAGTCATTGTCGTACTTTGGTCTGTACTCATTATAATTGCTTCTTTATGCGCCTCATGGGCTATACTTTCATAACATGTTAAAAATGCTGTACCCATTTGTACCCCTTCTGCACCAAGTGCATAGGCTGCCACTACTCCACGTCCATCCATGACTCCACCTGCCGCCACAATTGGAATATGCGGAACAGCATCAACAAGCTGTGGAATAAGCGCAGTTGTTCCAATCATAGAATCTTGTTCTTTTCCTATAAATGTTCCACGATGTCCCCCTGCTTCACTTCCTTGCCCAACAATAATATCTACTCCTAAATGAGCCAATATCTTCCCTTCTGCTACATTCGTTGCCGTGCCAATTACTTTTATGCCATTTCTTTTTAATAATTCTATCTCCTCCTGTTCTGGTGTATCAAAAGTAAAACTAAAAACAGGAACATTCTCCTCAATAAGAACTTGTAGCTGCTCTTTGTAACTTTTCGGCAGCTGTAACGTTTGCTTTGCTATTCTCAATTGCAATTTTTCTCGAATGGGCTTTAACAGATTTTGTGCCTCTTCCACTTGTTTTTCGTCAACTTCCATTTCTTTTGTAATAAATAAGTTCACCGCAAACGGATTATCAGTTAACTGACGAATAGTACGTACAGCTAAACGGATTTGTTCAGGGCTCATATATCCTGCACCTAATGTACCTAACCCGCCACTATTAGATACAGCTGCTACTAGCTCTGGGGTTACAATTGTTCCTGCCATCCCAGCTTGAATAATAGGGTATGTAATTTCCAATTTCTCGCATACTCGACTATGGAACATTTTTTCTTCTCCCCTTTCTCTTATACTTTCTTGTCATGCCAAATGATTTCCTTCTTTTCACAAGGATTGAATATCCTATAAGCGAATATAGTGAAAGAAAGGGGGTGGAGAAATTTGATGCAGTATCCCAAACCATTAAAATACGGAGATACCGTTATGATCATTGCTCCAGCAGGTCCACCATCTATAGAGCATATTCTTCAAGCAAAGCAGAAATTAGAGGAAATAGGATTGGTCGTTATAATTGGACAGAGCGTACAAGAAAAACGAGGCTATTTAGCCGGAGATGATGCGATTCGTGTTCATGACTTACACAAAGCCTTTGCAGATCCATATGTAAAAGCTATTTTTTGCGCAAGAGGCGGATATGGTACTGGTCGCCTTTTATCTTATATTAATTATGCACTAATTCGAGATAATCCAAAAATCTTTTGGGGGTATAGCGATATTACTGCCCTACATATTGCTTTTGGACAATTCTCACAACTCGTTACTTTCCATGGTCCCATGATGGAGGAAGTTGGAAAGGGTCTTGATTCTCTCTCTTTCTCCTTTTTCAAACAACTCTTCCATCCGTACTCTATTATTTTGGAAGGAGTAGAATTTATTCATTCTTTCTCTTGTTCTATCACAGCTCCTCTTGTAGGGGGCAATTTAGCTGTAATTACAAGCACACTCGGTACACCTTACGAAATCGATACAAAAAATAAACTACTTTTATTAGAAGAAGTTGCAGAAGAACCGTATCGTATTGATCGCATGTTAAATCAATTACGCTTAGGAAAAAAATTTGAACAGTGTGCTGGCGTTATTTTTGCAAGTTGTCACAACTGTACATCTACAAAGCCATCTTTATCTATTTCTGACATTCTACATGATCACATTACATCTTATAATATCCCTCTTTTAAGCGGTTTACCAATTGGGCATATACAATTGAACGTAGGAGTGCCTCTTGGTGTTCTTGCTACAATAAATGGACAACAAAAGACGCTTTCCATCTCTTCTGGTGTAAAGTGAAACTTCTATCAGGAAGGGCTTCTTCATCCCCCACCAATCTTCTTCGGTTTCTCTGAATCTTGAAGGGGGAATCTCATATTTCTCGTTAATGCGAGGGAAATTTGTATAGAAATAATAAAGGAGAAGCTTTTTGCTTCTCCTTTTTCCATTCAGTTGTTGTTGTTATTGTTGTTATTTCTGTAATTCCAGTAATTCCAGTGATTCCAGCAACAGTTGTATTTGTTTTTGTTATTATTGTTATTGTTGTTATTATTGTTATTATTGTTATTATTATTGTTGTTATTATCGTTATTATTACGGTTTTTCCAATTGTACAAGTTATCCCAGCAGCAGTTGTTGTTATTATTATTGTTATTATTGTCAGCCATCTATGTCCATCCCCCTTGGTCAAGCTACTAATACTATATGACGCAAAGGAAAAATGGTAACGGTACTTTATAGATAATAATTAAAAATTCTTCTTGAAGCAATATCAGCAATTTCTGGAGGTGTAAATGTTTTATCAAGATCTGTACCAATGTTTAAGACTGCCGTTGCTTCAGCATCAATGTTCTCAAATAATTCTTTTCCACGAATCGTAATAACAGGCACATCTTCAGGCAGTACGGCTTGTAAAAATTCAAGCTGTGTAAAGAATGGTAAAATCCATCTTCCATCACCTTGGAAATAACGTAAATGCACTGTTCCTTGTGAATCTCCTTCTTCAATATCAACTGTCCCTGCAACATAAACGTATGTTGTTAACAATGTTTCGTAAAATTCTTTTTGTTTTTGTTTATCATGATCAGCTAATGCTAATAATGTTTCTAGTTTTTTTCTGGAATATGTGCCATACGTTGCCACCCCTGTTTTCAAAATTATTGTAATGTAATTATACAAAATATTCTTATTTTTTTCTATAAAATTATTCTTTATTTTCTTACTATAATATTAAAGTGAAGCTTTACTACAACCTTTATATAAGCAATTTAAAACTTCTTCAGCTGTAACAAGTGTTGCAGACTTATTGTGACAGTCCAGAAATGTCATTAACACCTAATATTAAACATGGCTTTCCTGAATGAAAATTTTTTTGTTAAATTCATTCAAAAAATACGTAAAAACCCCTTACAAAAAGAATAAAAATGTATTATCATGTATTAAAATACAAAATAAGAAAGGGGCATCACGGTGAAAATTTGGTTTTACGAAAAAACAAAGACAATGGATGATTTGCTTGGTATCTGGGACAATGTTCCAACTATTCCGAGAATCGGTGAAAAAGTAGAAATTTTAAAGCAAGTACGTACTGTAACAGATATTAAATATATAAAAAACGGAAACAATTTCCACGTAGAAATACTTATTTACTAAAGAGAAAAGCTCTCCGTATTCCCTTTAGGAGAGCCTTTTTCGTTCATCTGCTTTTTTAATCACAATCATATCATCAACTAGTTCCACTTTTACGTAATCACGTTCTTCTAAACACAAATGATTGACAGCCTCATCAGGCAATTCGACAGCCATATAGCGCTCTGTTAATACAACTTGGCTATATGCGGCTTGCTGTGCAATCCAATTAGCTTGTTTTTCTTCTTGAATCACTCGTAGTGATGGCACTCCAACTTCTTTTACTGTGCGCCAATTGTTACGAATAAAGGGAACAAGCCATAATAAACTAATGATAATAATAGCTAAACCAATCCATAAATTACTTTGCGCTTGCAGATCAGCAATTTTCACTGTTTCTTGTGCACTGCTACTATCACTAAATTGAATGATGCTAACAACACTATTGTTTAAAGCATGCACAATGATATTGGTCCATAAGCTTTTCGTCTTAATATATAACAGGCACATGATTACGCCAAATAAAAACGCACCAATCACATCTATATGCCCGAATCCAAAAATAAGCGAAGAAACGATAATAGCACGTTTCAGCCCCCATTTATACGCCATTCGATTTAAGAAAAAGCCGCGAAAAATCACTTCCTCCATAATTGGTGCAAATATACAAGCTGAAATTACACTAAAAATCTTTGTAAAAGTAGTGCTCATATCAATAACATTGCCATCATTTAATAAATCAACTAGAAAGTTAGGAATCAGCTGAGCTAATATGTAAAACTGAATAAAAGACATACCAAATGCAAAAATCATTCCCATAGCCGTAGCAATCAAAATTAACGCCCATGGAATTGATGCTGGTTTATCAAAAAAACTTGTAAATACTGCGTTATGTTTTCTCATCTTATAAAATAACCAAAGTAATGGAAAAACAAAGAAAACCAATGTTTCTGAAACAAACTCAAATGAACTACTTTCAGCACCTATTATGCCTAATGGAAGATATGTAGCCAACGCACCTAAAATCATCCATCCAAAAAAACTGCGAAGTCGAATACGCGAAAATGCAAGATTAATAGAAAACACCTCCAACATGATATGTTTATATTATAGTATCAATATGCTATAATCTCTTCTTTTATTTATCAATTTGTTTTTATCTCATCCGATAACCGCAGAAAATAAATTCCCGTTCTTGAAACGATGCACTTGAAGCAATAAGTAAAACAGCTAGAAGACAATACTACTGTAAGCCGCTTCCTTGGATAAATTAATAATTGTTTAATTGTCCTTTTAGGAAATTCTTCTGTAATTGTGTGAGATGCTAACCCACTTCCAAAGATTGTTGTAAATGTAGCAATCATTTAAATGTTTTACTCCGCAAACATAATAAAGTCTTCCATTTTTATTTCACGTGGAGCGCATTTTTTATCCCGCATTAACGGGCAGTAAGACCCCCACCTCAAGATTGAGAGAAGCGAAGAAGATAGGTGGGGAATAACTGCCCGTAAAAGTCCGATTGGTTCAACTAACCATCAGTGGGGGATGAAGAAAACCCCCACTGATGGAAGTTTCACTTTATAATAACTACCCCTGTAATAGCCCAAAAATTCATCTTCTAACGATTTAATAAGGTTTTTCATATAAAAAAACAATATATAAAATTATATTAACCTCTTAACAATTTGAGAAATACGGTAAATTCCCTGTTTTATATCTGCCAAAGATGCATAAGAGTAGGAGAATCGCAAATATTGATTGCATACTGAGCTATATATATTTCCTGGATAAAATAATACGCCCTCGTCAAGCGCTGCTTCAAAAAGTTTTTGCATTGATATAGATGGAAGAATTTTTACCCAAATAAAAAAGCCCCTTTAGGAATATTCCAGGTTGCAATTCCTCGTAAATATTTCTCTAATGCTTCTAACATTGTACGGAGACGAATAGTGAGGTTTACTCTAACCGTTTCAAGATGTTGAGTATATAAACCACTTGACAGCCATTCAGTAGCTGCCCATTGTGATAATGAACTGGACCCATAATCAATTTGCATTTTAATATCAGCTAAACGATCGATAACAGGCTCAGGACCAACAAGCCATCCTACTCTTAATCCAGGGCTCAATGTTTTAGAAAAACTACCAATATATAAAACTTGTCCATGTCTATCATTTGCTTTTAGTGGTAAAGGCGGAGCAGTATCGATCCATAATTCTCGATAAACATCATCTTCTATAATGGGAAGATTCTCTTTTTCACATACTTGCAAAAGTTCTTTTCGTCTCTTCTCTGACATGACAATACCTGTTGGATTATGAAAAGAAGGAATTGTATATATAATCGACTGATTTCGTTGTTTTTTTGCAGCAATATTAGTTGGTATTAATCCTTGATTATCTACTGAAAGACTAGAAAATTTCATTCCTGCTGATTGAAAAATATGTAGAGAATACAAATAGGATGGTTCTTCAAGAAGAATAGTTGATCCTTGTCGTAAAAGTCCAACTGAAATGAGTTGCAGCGCTTGTAAAGCACCTGAAACAATTAAAATGGAGTCAGGAGAACAAGTTATCCCGATTGTACTTAAATATTTGCTTAATTCTTGACGTAATGGTAAAAGCCCTTTCGGCACTTCATATCCTAAAGAGTCAATACGGTTTATACAACGGTGCATAACCGTATTTAAATTTTCTACAGAAAATAATTCAGAAGAAAGCTCTCCTTTCCCTAATTGAATTATATTTAAATCTGCTTTATTAATTTCTTGTACGATCGATTGATTCGGCTTATAAAACCCTGTTTTTACAAACTTATTCCAATCAGGAGGAGCAGTATTTGCTAGTAATGTCCATGTATTATTGACTACTTTTGTACTAGCACCCATTTTTCCTTCAATTAAACCTTCCGCTTTTAATTCTTCTAAAGCTGTAACAACTGTACTTCGATTTACTCCAAACCATTTAGCTAGCTCACGTTGTGTCGGAAGTTTGCTTCCTATTGGCCATTCCCCGCTCATAATTTTATTTTTTATATACACAACAACTTGTTGATACAACGGGAGGTGTGATGATTTACTTAACTTCCTATTTTCCTTCTCCATCAAAATCACCTACATTTGGTTGGTTTTTAAAACAATACAATTGGTTGCAGACATTTTACTAAATCCTTAATAACATAAAAATCAATTAACATAATAAGGATGTGAAAATATGAAGAAACAATGGGATTTTCGAATCATAGCTGCTTATGGATCTACAATTTTTCTTTGGGCTTCCGCTTTTCCAGCCATACGAGTCGGATTAGAATCCTATAATCCTGAGCATTTAGTTTTGCTTCGCCTATTAATCGCTTCGCTAGCGCTTATCTTCTTCGCTATATTGACTCGCATGCAACTACCAGAATGGAGGGATATCCCTATTATTCTCGTATTAGGTTTGCTAGGATTTACTGTTTACCATGTAGCCCTAAGTGCCGGAGAAGCAACTATTAACGCAGGTACCGCAAGCCTGCTCGTTTCTACTTCTCCCATTTTTTCATCCATATTAGCTGCTTTATTTCTGCATGAACGATTTGGGCTTCGTGGTTGGATTGGATCTATTATTAGCTTTTGTGGTGTCGCTATTCTTTCATTAGGAAAAGATGGTCATTTTACGCTCAATAGCGAGGTTTTGTTAATTCTTCTAGCATCCTTTTCAGAAAGCATATACTTTGTATTTCAAAATCGATATTTAAATAAATACGGGTTTCTTGCATTTACTTCCTATACAATTTGGTCTGGTACATTTTTCATGCTTTTCTTTCTCCCAGGGTTAGGAGAAAGAATTATGCATTCATCTATAGAAACAACACTTAGTGTTGTCTATTTAGGTCTCTTTCCTACTATGATTCCTTATTTTGCTCTAGCTTATATCATATCACGTATAGGGACATCCGAAGCAACAACTTCTTTATACTTAACACCCGCTCTAGCAATTATTATTTCTTGGATATGGATTGGAGAAATTCCCACTGTTTTATCAATAATAGGAGGGATAATAACTATATTCGGCGTTGTTATAACAAATATAAAAGTTGATAAAAAAGAAACCCAAATAATGAAATTTGATAAAAATATTATGTAAACTATAAATTTTACTTACTAAATGAAGAACAAGGCTATCTCCTTCTTTGAGACAACCTTGTTCTTCAACTTACTATATTAAAACTCAAAAATAATATCATCATCAGATAATTTTCAACACTCGTTGCTTTTACAGAGAAGAAATCATGGTTTTTCGTATCTGTACGTAAACCGTTTCATACGATTGAGTTAATTTCTTCTTAACTTTACTTCGTTACCATTTCTGCTTCACTTTCTTCAAAAGGCCACTTCGGTAACATGTTACGAAGCTCCTTATCAGAACGATATCCAAGTGCGTATTCCGCTTGCATAATCGTATGAATTTCACGTGTTCCTTCGTAAATAACTGGAGCTTTTGCATTTCGTAAATATCGCTCTACTGGGAATTCATTCGAATATCCATAGGCACCGTGCACCTGCACTGCATCATTTGCAGCTTCAAATGCAGCATCACAAGCAATCCATTTTGCTAAAGATGTTTCCTGTGTATTACGTTTCCCTTGATTTTTTAACCATCCTGCTTTATAGACCAATAAACGTGATATTTCAAGATTCGCAGACATTTTCGCAATCATTTGCTGTACAAGTTGATGTTTTCCAATTTCTTTTCCAAATGTTTTACGCTCTTCACAATACTTTACGCTCGCTTCTAAACTTGCTTGAATGAGCCCACACGCCCCTGCCGCTACTGTAAAACGGCCATTGTCTAATGATGCCATTGCAATTTTAAATCCTTCTCCCTCTTCTCCAAGAAGATTTTCCACCGGCACTTTCACATCATCTAGAAATACCTCTCCTGTATTGCCCGCTCTAATACCAAGCTTTCCTTTTATCGCTTTTGTCGATACCCCAGGAAATGTTCGTTCTACGATAAAACAAGAAATACCGCGGTGCTTTAATTCTGGATTTGTTTTTGCAAATATTAAGAAGTGGTCTGCAACATCACATAAAGAAATCCATGTTTTGGATCCATTTAATACGTAGTAATCGCCTTGTTTTACCGCTGTTGTTTGCATAGCAACAACATCTGATCCTGCATTTGGTTCAGTTAAACCGAACGCCCCAATTTTTTCACCTTTCGCTTGTGGAACAAGGTACTTTTGTTTTTGTTCTTCTGTTCCCCATTGGAGAAGTGTCATACTATTTAATCCCGTATGTACAGATACAGCTGTACGGAAAGCTGTGTCACCACGTTCTAATTCTTCACAAACAATAGCGAGCGTATTATAATCCATACCAACACCGCCATATTGCTCTGGAATACAAACGCCCATAAACTGTAACTCAGCTAAACGCTTCAAGATCTTTTCTTCAAAATGCCCTTTTTCATCCCATTCTTTAATGTATGGAATAATTTCATTATCTACAAATGATCTCACTACTTTTCTGACACTTTGTTGTTCCTCTGTTAAAGAAAAATTCATTTGTACTGCCTCCTATATCCATTGGTTTTTTTTCATTTCCGTAATGCTTTCCTGCGAATACCCCAGTTCTTTCAAAATCTGTTCTGTATGTTCCCCGTGGAGCGGCGGATGTTTCTGCATCCGCACTGGTGTCTTTGCAAGTTTTAATGGTGAACCTACAAGTGTAAGATTTTCAATGGTTGGATGTTCCATATGAATTGTCATATCTCTCGAAACTGCCTGCTCTGTTTCTAACGCTTCCTTCACATTGAGAATTGGTCCATTTGGAATCCCTGCTTCATCCAAAAGTTGTTTCCAGTCCTCTTTCTTTTTCTTTTTCATTTCTTTTGCAATAATATCTACAAGTTCTTCCCTATGCAAAAGACGATTTGCATTTGTTTTATAGCGATCTAAACGAGATAAATCTTGTCTACCAAGTAACAAACAAAACTTATGAAACTGTTCATCATTTCCAACTGCAACAACAAGATCTCCATCCTCCGCCTGAAATACTTGATACGGAACAATATTCGGATGCTGGTTTCCAAGTCTCTCTGGCAATTCTCCTGTACACAAATAATTGCTTGCTACATTTACTAATGCCGCTAATTGTGAATCAAATAAAGAAATATCAATTTCTTGCCCTTCTCCTGTTCTATTTCGATGCTGCAAAGCGGCTAAAATCCCAATACACGTAAAAAGACCTGTGAGCACATCTGCAATCGCAACTCCTACTTTTGCAGGCTCTTCGTCCTTTCCTCCTGTTATACTCATAAGTCCACTCATTGCTTGAATCATATAATCATAACCAGGAAGATGTGAAGCAGGACCATTTTGGCCAAAACCGCTAATAGAAGCTAGAATAATATCTTCCTTCACCTCTTGTAACACTTCATAACCAAGTCCCATTCTCTCAAGTGTTCCAGGCTTGAAATTTTGTACAACGATATCAGCATGAGAAACAAGTTTTTTCAAAACATCCTTTCCCATTTGTGATTTTAAATTTAATGTAAGCGACTCTTTATTACGATTCGCACAAAGAAAGTAAGCGCTTTCTCCTTCTACGAAAGGCGGTCCCCATCCTCTCGTATCATCGCCATTTCCAGTATTCTCAATTTTTATTACCTCCGCTCCCAAATCACCGAGAATCATCGTACAAAAAGGACCGGCAAGAACCCGAGATAAATCAATAATTTTGATTCCGTGTAATGCTCCCTCCAACCCCTTCTCCTCCTATAGTAAAAACCAGTAAAACCAATTAGAGTGAACATAAGCATGGTGGTTTTACTGGTTTGTTTTTACACGTTATTGTATGGAATGATTATTGTACTTTTACTTGTGCTAACACTGATTTGAAAGCATTGATTACTGTATCTACTTCTTCATAACTAATTGTAAGAGACGGTTCAATACGAATTGTTTTTGAATTAATTAACGTTCCTGCAACAAGGATGCCTCGATCAAACATTGCCTTCGATACTTCATAACCAATTTCATCTTTATGGAATTCGATACCAATCATTAAGCCTTGACCACGAATTTCAAATACTTTGTCTTCGTGTCCTTCCGCAGCCTTTTTCAACCCGTTTAAGAAATACTCCCCAACTTCCGCAGCTCGTTCTGGTAATTTGTCTTCCAATAATACATGGATTGTTGCAATTGCAGCAGCACATGCAAGTGGATTTCCACCAAACGTTGTTGTATGCATGAATGGGTTCTCAAACCAGCTTTTAAATACTTTTTCTTTGGCAACAATTGCACCTGCTGGCATTACACCCCCGCCAAATGCCTTCGCAAGACAAATAATATCTGGTACTACATCATATAATTCTGCAGCAAACATTTTCCCTGTACGTCCCATTCCAGTTTGCACTTCATCAAAAATAAGTAGTGATCCAAATTCATCACAGAGCTCTCTTACTTGTTTTAAATAATTTTCTGGAGGTAAAATAATACCGCCTTCTCCTTGAATTGGTTCTAAAATAACAGCTGCAACATCTTCCCCTACTAATGCACATGTTTCAAATGTTTTTCTCATCATCTCGATATCGCCAAATGGAACGTGACGGAAACCTGGAATTAATGGTAAAAATGGTTTACGGAACATTCCTTTTGCTGTTCCAGATAAAGCTCCAAGACTCTTACCGTGGAAGGCACGTGTTGTTGAAATGAAAGTTGTTCGTTCGCTGTACATTTTTGCTAGTTTTAATGCTGCCTCTACACTTTCTGTCCCACTATTTGTAAAGAAAGCATATTTCAAATCACCAGGTGTAATATCCGCTAAAATCTTCGCAAGAATCGCACGGAGTGGATCTAGTAAATCCTGACTATGCAATGCTTGACGCTTTAATTGATCCGTTACAGCTTTTACCACTTTCGGGTTACGGTGTCCAACATTATAAATCCCGAATCCACCTAAACAATCAATATATTTTTTACCATTGATATCCATGAAGCAAGATCCTTCATCAGACCATTCTACTGCTGCAAACTGTCCATCTTTTGTTACTGTTTTTCTATATGCAAGAAAACCAGGATTGACATGCTCTCTAAATCCATCTACTGTTTCTTTTTGGATCCAGTTAGCCTCTTCTTCAGAGACCTTTTCTTTTTCAATTAATTGCAGTACTTTCGTAATGTAATCATTTACACTTGTATCCTTCACATCTTGTTCATTAGATTTACTCTTCATATTCGTTACCATCTATTTCACTCCTACAGTTTTTTTATTTGCAAACCAACCAATTGGTTCTACTTCTAGATTTATATTAATCTGCTTAATTTCTTGGAATTCCTCTAAACCAAACGTTCCTAAACTACGACCGATACCACTTTGCTTATATCCGCCCCAAGGCGCCTCGTTGTATGTTGGATGATAACTATTAATCCACGTAATCCCTGCGCGAAGCTTGCGGATTACGCGCATCGCTTTTGCGCCATCAACTGTAAATACACCTCCAGCTAAACCGTAATCTGTACCGTTTGCTAGCTCAATTGCTTCCTGTTCATCCTTAAACTTTTGGATAACTACAACAGGACCAAAAATTTCTTCCTGCACAATACGCATATCAGGTTTTACATTGACAAAGACTGTTGGTTCAATAAAGAAACCATCACCTTTTCCATCCGTTGTAATACGATTTCCTCCGCAAGCAATTTCTGCTCCTTCGTCTTTCCCAATCTCAATATAGCGTAATACTTTTTCCATATGCTCTTGACTTACAAGTGGTCCCATCTCTGATTCTGGGTTATCACCAGGTCCAACATTAATTTGCTTTGCACGTTCTACGAAACGAGTAACAAATTTATCGTAAACGCTTTCTTGTACAAGAATTCTTGATCCTGCTGAACACACTTGTCCAGCACCCGCATAAATACCAAACAACGCATAATCGACCGCTGTTTCAAAATCTGCATCTGCAAAAATAATATTTGGAGATTTTCCGCCAAGTTCTAGCGAAATCTTTTTCATATTATCTGCCGCTGTTCTCATAATGTGCTTTCCAGTTTTCGTTCCACCTGTAAAGGAAACCATATCTACTTTACCGCTCGCCGCAATTTCATTTCCTACTGTTGGTCCGGCACCCATTACCATATTTGCAACACCTTTTGGTAATTCTATTTCCTCAAAAATTTCAAATAACTTCGTTGCAGTGATTGGTGTAACCTCAGACGGTTTAAATACAATCGTATTTCCAGCCGCTAAAGCAGGTGCAATTTTCCATACACTCATTAATAACGGATAATTCCAAGGAACAATTAATCCACAAACACCAACTGGTTCTCTGACTACCATAGCTTGCATTGGATCAGCTACATGATATGTTTGTCCATCTGGTTTTGTAATAAGCCCAGCATAATAACGGAAGCAAGCTGCAGCATCCCCAATATCACCTTCTGCCTCGCGATGTGTTTTTCCATTATCCATTGTTTCAAGACGTGTAAGTTCTTCCTTATTTTTATCAATTTCATCTGCTATTTTAAATAAATAAGATGCTCTTTCAGCCGCGGATGTTTCTGACCAAATTCCGCTATCAAAAGTCGCTCTTGCCACTTCTATTGCTTCTTTTGCATCCTCGATCGTTCCTTCAGGCGCATATGCGATAACCTTGCCATTCGCAGGGTTAATAATAGGTCGTTTCTCTTGATTACTAGACTCTCTCCATTCACCATTTAGATACATTTTTAAATCTAGCATTTTATATAATCCCCCTTTGTCGATCGTTCATATATTATATAAGCAATAATTGTGCCAACATTTAAAATACCAAGTAATCATACAAAAACTGACTATTTCTTCAAATAAAACATATGAACTTATGCGTTTTTGCATAAGTTATTACATTTTGCATAATTACAACAAAAATAACAAAGAGAAAGGAGTAGTTCATGTAAACTTCCCTTTCTCTTTTAGAAATATGAAATT
Organism: Bacillus sp. EA-CB0995; assembly: GCF_055814245.1. Taxonomy (NCBI): domain Bacteria; kingdom Bacillati; phylum Bacillota; class Bacilli; order Caryophanales; family Bacillaceae; genus Bacillus; species Bacillus sp. EA-CB0995. Next base: position 3,467,085 of record NZ_CP169269.1, read on the forward strand.
GTATCAACTGCTATTTCCTTTTCATTCATGATTTTTTGATATTTACGACTAACCGAAGATTGACTAATTCCAAGAGCTTTTGCGGCCTTCGTCGTTGTTTTATACTGCTTCATCGCAAGTAAGATTAATTGCTCTTCTACAGAATGTAATGCTTCTTGTAATGGTAAGACCCTTGTAATAACTGGCTTTGATTTTTTAAAGTCATAACCAAGGGTTAAAAATTTGCTAACAAATTCAGCTTCAATAACTGGCTCATCTGCTGATACTACTAAACGTTCAATCATATTTTGTAATTCTCGTACATTTCCAGGCCATGAATAAAATTCTAGTAAATTCATTGCATCTGGAGTTAAATGGTAGTTTTTATTATATTTTTCATTTAATTGTTGTAAGAAATGAAATGCGAGTACTGGAACATCTTCCATTCGTTCCCTTAACGGGGGAACATGCAGTGGAATTACATTTAAGCGATAAAATAAATCTTCACGGAACGTACCAGCTTCCACCATTTTTTCGAGACTTTTATTTGTGGCCGCAATAATTTGAACGTTTATTTTCGTAGGTACTGTGCTTCCGATTGGAATTACTTCTTGCTCCTGTAACACCCTAAGTAATTTCACTTGCAAATGTAAAGGCATTTCTCCAATCTCATCCAAAAATAAAATTCCTTGATCCGCTCGCTTAAAATATCCTTCTTTTCCATTTTTATCAGCACCGGTAAAAGCACCTTTTGTATATCCGAACAGTTCACTTTCCAATAATGATTCTGGAATTGCACCGCAATTTAATTTTAAAAACGGCTTTGAAGATCGATTTCCCAGTTGATGAATTGCTTGGGCAATCACTTCTTTTCCAACACCCGATTCTCCAGAAATAAGAACATTAGAAGAAAAATCAGCTATTTTTTTAGCTTGATTAATAATTTGTTCCATTTTCGGACTACAATAAATAAGTTTCTTAAGAAAACGATCTTTATTTTTATAGTTGTCCAATTCCTTCTTATATTGTTCAGATATCTTTTTCATCTCATGCAATTCCGTCTTTAATCTCGTTGCCTCTGTAATGTCCCTTGATGCAATAATAATACGATGCAGTTCACCGGTTTCACTAAACACAGGGTTTCCAACCGCTAATATTTTTCTACCACTTTTTGTTTCTTGTACAATCGATACCTTTTTCTTTTGTTCGAGTACCAAACGAGTAACAGATGGACTAAATAAACCTTTTCGCTCTAAATCTAAAAGATTTTTCCCTAAAAGATCCTTTAAATCTCCTCCCCAGAAATCATTGATAATGGTTTCACTATAACGAATTAATTCCCCTTTAGGATTAACTACTAATATTTCATCATAAATACTAGATAAGATTGCGTTTAAATCTTTATTTAAATCCTTTATATATTCAATTTCCATGGCCATTTCCTCAACCATTGGTAAATCTTGTACAATAATAACCATTCCTTCAATGCTTTGATCGAGACTAGGAATCGGACTGTAATCAACTAATACTCCCATCTCATTTGTTATTTGTAACTGATTTAAAATCGTTTTTCCCGTTGCATATACATTGTTAATATGTTCCCCATTAAAAATCTGTTCTGCTGGTACATTCAGTACTTTTTCAGAAGTAGACTTAATCATCTTTAAACCAGATTCATTACAATTTACAATTTTCTTTTCCCTGTCTACCACAAAAATCCCCATAGGAATAGACATTAAAATGATTTTTAGTATATCTACACTTTTATTTTCTTGCTTAAATAATTCTGCAAAAACATCCTCTCTTCTTATGTATCCTTTTAACTCTCCTATTTCATTTTTCACAATCGCAATAGGCGCCCCAATAATTTGAAAGAGAGCTGTTAAGGAAATAATTTTACTAAGGTGACAAATTGTATCTAGTGAAACAGCATTTGAAAGTAATGCTTGGGCAGTTAATTCCTCATTTCTTGATAGCAGATCCTTTACATGGACGTATGCAAATAATTGATCATCCCTTTTTAAAAACAGAAAAGGTTCTGTTATATTTTTAACATCTATATTCCATTCCTTTTCAGGTTGATCAATAGGTAGAGAAACAATCTGTCTAATTTTTTTATGAGCAATGGAAAACATTCCGCTACCCCTCCTTTGAACTACTTAACTTGTATTGTATCACTAAAAACAGATTTTTTTAATTAATCCGATAATAAACTTTTTTCCTTTAATTTATTAAAAAAAGGAAGATGAATACTTCCATCTTCCTTTTTGTTCTCTAATTAATCACTACCACTAATTAAAATATCTTCTTGAATATAAGCTAATACCATCCCTGGAATTACCTTATCTCCTGCTTCTACTTCTAAAGATTGTACTTCTCCACTACATCCCATTTTAATTACTTCCAGCTGCCCATTCATATCTTTAATAGCAAACAGTGGTTCCCATTCGTAAATTCGAGAGTCCTTATCAATAGATACTTTTTCAACCGTTCCATAGCATGGGCTCGTAACGATTTCATAAAACAAAATGAATCATTCCCTTCTTTTATTCTATTAATATTGTTCTGCCAACATTTGTGACTGAAGAATCATATGGAAAAAACTTCGAAAATCTTCTACATCTTCTACTTCAATCCCTAACTTAGGTGCCCAATATTGTTCCTGTTCAATATCTTCTTGACTTAATAGAATCATTCTTCCATTCTGAATAGAAGTAACCATTGCTTTTCCCAAAAATTGCTGTGAATACGTAACGGCTATATCATATCGATGACAATTCGACACGATACAATAATAACCGATTGGTTGTCTTTCAATTTCTTCTAATAAAATATCAAGCTTCATTTTATTCCTCCCTTTGTTAAAAGGTTAAAAATGCAACCAACCTCTTAGGCGCGATGCCTCTACAATCTTACGAACTCCCTCTATATAAGCAGCAATTTTCATATTTACTCCAAAATGTTTTGAAGTATTGAATACATCAGAAAAACTAGATGTGATTTTCTCCTTTAAGCATTGGTCGACATATTGCTCTGTCCAATAATACCCTTGGTTATTTTGACACCATTCAAAATAAGAAACAATAACCCCTCCAGCGTTTGCTAGAATATCTGGAACAACCAAAATGTCTTTCTCCTCTAACATTGTGATTGCCTCTTTTGTTGTCGGACCATTTGCGGCCTCAATTACAATCTTACATCCAAGCCTTTCTGCATTATGTTTCGTAATCACTCCTCCAATTGCTGCTGGAATGAGTACATCACATTCTTTTTCTAACAACTCTTGGTTAGAGATCGTTTTACTAAAGAGGTTTGATACTACTCCAAACGAATCTCGATTTTCTAGTAAATAAGGAACATCCAAACCATCTGGATTGTAAATGCCACCTAAAGCATCAGATACTCCTACCACTTTCACACCAATATCATATAAATATTTTGCTAAATAACTTCCAACGTTTCCAAAGCCTTGAATGATTACTCGCATATTTTGGAGTGGAATATGTTTCAACTCACTCACTAGCTGAAGTGTATAGAATACTCCTTTAGAAGTAGCTGTTTCCCGCCCTTGTGATCCTCCTAGCATCAATGGTTTTCCAGTTATAAAGCCTGGGGAATCAAATTCTCTAATATGATCATATTCATCTAGCATCCAAGCCATAATTTGAGCATTTGTATACATATCAGGAGCTGGAATATCTTTAGTAGGCCCAACAATTTGGCTCACTGCTCTTACATAACCGCGACTAAGTAACTCTAGTTCCCTAGAACTCATCTCCTGCGGATTACAAATAATCCCGCCCTTTGCCCCTCCATATGGAAGACCCGTTACTCCACATTTCAAGCTCATCCAACCAGCAAGTGCTTTTACTTCCTCAGCTGTAACATCTGGATGAAACCGAATACCACCTTTTGTTGGCCCTGCTGCATCATTATGCTGGGCACGATACCCTTGAAATACTTTTGTTCTTCCATCATCCATTCGAACAGGAATGCTTACTTCTAAAAAGCGCATCGGCTTTTTAAGAAATTCAAATACTTCCTCTGGATAACATAAAATCTGGAGTGCCTCTTTTAATATAGACTGAAATTCCTCTAAAGGATTTTCAACCTCAACTTTTCCCTGTATAGATTGAGTTGTATTTTTTTCTGATTGAATTGCCACGATAACACCTCATTTATATATTTTTACTAGTTTTATAAAGCAATAAGCGTGCCAAATAAAAATATAGTGTTTATCCCGCTATTCGTGGGCAGTAAGACCCCCACCTCAAGATTGAAAGAGAAGCGAGGAAGATAGGTGGGCGATAACTGCCCGTAAAAGCCCGATTGGTTCAACTAACCATCAGTGGGGGACGAAAAAACCCCCACTGATGGAAGTTTCACTTTATATTCCCTTTTCAGCCTTCTCTCTGGCACTGATTTACAAATTTTCTCTCTTTCTTTATGAATTGTTGAATGGCTTATGCAATATTGCATAATTTTAAAATCTCCAAAATAAAAAACATCGGAAAATTTCCGATGTCTTTTGTTATTTTACATTTCCTGTACTTCTTCAAAATGCATTTGCGGCGGAGCTGATCGAAACATGTTCGTAACATATAAAAGGTAACCAATCCCAATGGCAGCCCAGCTAAGTCCAAGAATAAGCGAATGAATATTGAGATTAAACCATAACACAGCTACTGTACCCGCTCCTAAAATAGGCAGAACTAAGAAATTTAAAAAGTCTTTTACTGTTTTATATCTTTTTTCTTTATAACATAGTAAGCAATTACAGATAAATTAACAAATGTAAATGCAATAAGCGCTCCGAAGTTAATAAGAGATGCTGCTGTTTCTAAATCGATAAATATAGCGGAAAGTGAAATAATTCCCACAATAATAATGTTATATATGGGAGTTCGCAAGCGAGGATGAATGTATCCGAATATCTTCTCCGGAATTACATTATCTCGCCCCATTACGTATAATAATCGCGACACACTTGTATGAGAAGCTAAACCTGATGCCAATGTTCCCATAAATGTCCCTACTAAAAAGAATGTTTGAAATAATTTTCCTCCAACGAATAGCGCAATTTCTGGTGCCGCTGATTCTTGATCTTTAAATACGGATGCATCTGGGAAAAAGGATTGTGTGAAGTACGTAGTAACAATAAATAAAATTCCGCCAATTAAAGCGGTAAGAAAAATAGCCCGAGGAATTGTCTTCTTCGCGTTTGGTGTTTCTTCCGAAAATGTAGTTACCGCATCGAAACCTAAAAATGAAAAACAAAGAATTGTGGCCCCTGCAACTAACGGCGATATTTGTATATCTGATTGAAAAAACGGCTGAATGGAAAAAACTTCTCCAGTTCCTTCTCCTGCTATCAATCCTTTTATAACAAGAACTACAAACACAACCATTACTAATATTTGAAACACTACTAAGAATGTATTGAAATTAGCAGTAACATTTATACTAATAATATTTACCAGTGTAATCAGTAGGACAAATCCAACGACCCATAACCAAGAAGGAACACTTGGAAAAAGTGCGGACATATAAATCCTCGTTAATAGCGCGTTTACCATTGGTAAAAACAAATAATCCAATAACGCTGACCATCCAACAAGAAATCCAAGCCTTGTACTAATTGTCTTCTGTGTATAAGTATAAGCAGATCCCGCAGTCGGAAAAACCTTTACCATTTTGCCGTAGCTTGCAGCTGTAAATAACATTCCTGCTAATGCAATAAGATAAGCTCCTGGAACATGCCCGCCTGTTTTTTCAGAAACGATTCCAAATGTATCAAACCCCACCATCGGCGTCATATATCCGACACCTAGCATGACAATTGACCAAAGTCCTAATGAACGTTTTAAACTAACTTCTTTTCCCACCTATCATTCCTCCTACCTTCTCTATCTAATTTCCATGTAAAGTTTGATAATTAAACAGAAAACGCTTTCAATAAACCGTGTATATGATATATCGCATTCCAAACCCTCCTTTTTCTATTTTTTAAATATTCATGCAATTTTCGAGCCAAAAATTTCTTGTTCAAAAAATTGAGAGGATAAGCCTATTTTCACGCTTCAAAGATACAACAGGTGAGATTATTTTCTTTACATTTTTTGTTGGTTTTTTATTCATTTTGACATAACTTATTCAGTCTCTCATACCACTACATACACGTGAAATGAAACTTTAATCAGTCGAAAAATAACAAATTTATCAAGAAATAAAGTGAAACTTTCGTCAGTGGGGGCTTCATCCCCCCACCTATCTTCTTTGCTTCTCTCTGAATCTTGAGGTGGGGGTCTTACTGCCCGCGAATAGCGGGATAATAACATTATGTAAAGCCAAAAAAGCTGCCTTTATATGAAAGACAGCTTTTTTCAATCCTATCTATTAAAAATCAAATACGAAATCATCATCTGATAATTTTTCAACATTTGTTGCTTTTACATAACCGTTCCCTTTTACAGAGAAGAAATCATGATTTTTCGTATCAGTACGTAAACCATTTAACACAATTGGGTTAATTTCTTCTTCTTCAAAATGCGGTTCTAATCCTAAGTTCATTAGCCCTTTATTCGCATTGTAACGAACAAAACGATTCACATCTTCCACAAGACCAATAGATGTATAAATTACTTCTGTGTATGCTGTTTCAATTTCATACAGCTCTACTAATAAATCCATCGTTTCTTTTTGTACTTCTTGTTGTTCTTCAGCAGAAAGCTCTGCAAAAACTTGCTGTGCTAAAATACCGACGAATACGCCGTGGATGGACTCGTCCCTGATTATTAAATTAATAATTTCTCCACTCGCCGTTAATTTTCCTTGCCCTGCTAAATACAGCGGATAGAAGAATCCACTATAAAACAAGTAGCTTTCTAAAAACACACTTGCTACCATGGCCATGTATAGCTCTTTTTTCGTTACAGTTGGCTTTAATAAACGGTGGTAGTATCTTGTTATAATACCTGCTTTTTTCTCAAGTAATGGATGCTTATCTACCCATTCAAAAATTTCATCAATTTCTTCTTCACTTGCTAATGTCGTAAAAATGTGACTGTAGCTCTTCGCATGCACTTCTTCCATAGCACCCATGAACGCAAGCACACTTTTTGCCTGTAAGTTCTCAAGATGCACAAGAATTAGTGGCATTCCCTCGCCGCCTTGCTTCGTATCAAGGAGCGTTAAACCACCTAGTACACGCTTATACGCCTGTTGTTCTTCTTTTGATAACTGCACCCATGTATTTTTGTCAGAAGAAACAGCGATCTCCTCTTCTGTCCAAAACTGAGCGATATTTTGCTTCCAAAACATTAAACTAAAATCGTCTTCTTTCTTGTTCCAGTTTACCGCGCGCATTGAATCGCCCCTTCTTTATATTGTTGCATCGTCCTAACGTACGGTAAAACTTCCATTTCATAATGAAAATCTAACCGTGCGTTAGAACGTAAATTTAATAACTAAGCATGAGCAGGGTGTTTCTGCCCCTGCTCATGCTGATACTCTATCGTAAATACTACTTGTACAATTTGTTTCTTCTCTTTCAAAAGCAACTCATCATACCGTGCAGGCTACACACTCTTCGACACTTAACTTGCGTGTTCTTGTGTAATACAAACTCTTTAATCCTTTTTTATGAGCATAAATATAGTAACGTGCTAGTTCACGTGTAGAAATATCACTATTTACATAAAGAATTGTACTAATCCCTTGGTCAACATGCTCTTGAATTTCTGCGATTAAATCAATCAATTTAAACTGATTCATATCGTAAGAAGATTTATAATACCAGAACGTATCTTTTGATAAATACGGCATTGGATAATATGTTGTTGCATTCGCATACGTTCTTGATTCGATTTGACTTACGATTGGCATTACACTTGAAGTTGCATTTTGAACATAGCTAATCGATTGTGTCGGAGCAATGGCTAGTCGATATGAATTATATAAACCATGCTTCTGCACTTGTTCTTTTAAGTTTGTCCAGTCTTCTTTTGTTGGAATGTGGATTCCTTCAAATAATTGTTGTACTTTCTCAGTTACTGGACTGTAATCTGTTGTTTCATACTTCTCAAAGTATGTTCCTTTTGCATAATCCGATTTATCGAAGTCTTTAAATGTTTCGCCCTTCTCTTTCGCAATTTCCATACTCTTCTCGATGGAGTAGTAGTTAAGCATCATAAAGAATGTACGAGCAAACTCTTGCGCTTCTGCACTCTCATAAGCAATTTTATTTTTTGCTAAATATCCGTGTAAGTTCATCGCACCAAGCCCAACAGAATGAAGCTCATCATTTGCTTTTTTCACAGTCGGTGCGTTTGGAATAATTGTCATATCAGAAACAGCTGTTAAAGCTTCCATACCTGCATGCACTGCTTCACGCATTTCTTTATTCTCCATCACGTTCACAATATTTAATGATCCTAAGTTACAGTTAATGTCACGGCGAATAATGTCATCTGTACCATAGTCATTAATTTCAGATGTTTCTTGTAACTGGAAGATTTCTGTGCAGAGGTTCGACATCTTCACAGTTCCAATATCCTTTAACGGATGCTGTTTATTTGCATTTGATTTAAACATTAAGTAAGGGTAACCAGACTCAAGCTGAATCATTGCAATTTTAATGAGCATATCGCGTGCGCTAATATCAAGTGGTTTCTTTTTGATATTCGGATTGCTCATCAGTTCATCATACATTTCATCAATATCGATATCATCTAAATGTTTTCCGTACTCTTTATACACTGTATAAGGTGCGAAAACATGGAATGGTTCGTTTTTCTCAGCAAGCTCAAAGAACTTGCTTGGAACGATAACTCCGATTGAAAGAGATTGAATACGGCTCTTCTCGTCGGCATTTATTTTTTTGTATCGAGGAACTCAATAATATCCCAATGGAAAATATTTAAATATACCGCTCCGGCACCTTTTCTTTGCATATTGTTACTCCACACACTTAAAACGTATGGGGGATAGCCATTTCTGCTACCCTCTCTATATCGCTATAGAGTTCAGACCATATCTTCTTCTCAATATATACACCCTTTAAATTTGGTTTGAGAAGCCAGGTTCGAGCTATATAGTCACCTACATAGCCACTTGGTCGTTGAACCTTCTCCTTGTCTAACAGACTTAGGAGCTCGGCTGCTGATTTCCTGCAATCTTGGATTTTTAGGGGGCGCTACGTAATTTCTCCGTAGTATCCTACCTCGATATACTCAGGCGTTCCAGCAATTGACCCGGTTTTATAGTTGAGCCATAAGTTAACCCAACTGATTCGCATACGAAAACGAATCTTCAAGCAATTTCATAACTGGTACAACACCGCTTGCTGCGTTTTCGATACCTTTAATTTGTTCACCGCGCGCGCGCAGCTTGCTCAAGTTAAGCGCTACACCACCGCCGATTTTTGATAACTGCATCGCCGTATTAATATTAAATCCAATTGAGTTTAAGCTATCATCCATCTCTAACAAGAAACAAGACACCATTTCTCCTCTTCTGCTTCTTCCCGCATTTAAAAAGGTTGGTGTCGCTGGTTGATAGTTTTGTTTTACAATCATACTTGCGAATTGCTTTGCTTTCTCGACGTTTCCTCGTCCTAAGTATAACGATACGATTGCTACGCGATCAGGATAGCTTTCTAAGTATTGTTTTTGATCATTCGTTTTTAACGCATAATCTTTATAAAACTTAGATGCCGCCATATAAGATTGAAACTCGAAGTTTTCGCCATATGTGATATCATATACAGCTTCTATCTCGTCCATCTTATATTCGCTTAACACATCATAGTAGTAATCGTTCTCCAACATATACTTGATGCGTTCTGCCACGCTATCAAAATGAACGGTATTCTCTTTCGCCTCTTCCATAAAGACTGCTAATGCTTCTTTATCTTTGTGCAGCTGATAGAATCCGTCCTGCATTTGCGTAAGCTCATTATTCAATTCAATGTGTCGCAATCTCCAGCACCCTCTCTTTAAAAAATTCTACATCTTTATTTGTTCCAGATAACTCAAATTTCGATACAATCGGCACCTCATATCTCGTTGCAATCTTGTCTGCACTTGCCCCAAACATATCTCCCCAATTGCGATTCCCGCTTGCAGATACTCCTTTTAAGCGTTCGTGATTACGTTCTAAAAATTCCAAAACACGTTCCGGTACATTTCCAAAACCTGTTGTATACGTAATAAGGACAAATTCTTCATCTAATACGAGATTTTCATTAATTTGAACGGCCGGCATATTTAATTTGTGGATGAAACGCTTCACGTTTCCTGTCATAGAATCATATGCAACTAACATCTCCGACCCTCCTCTTACATCTTTTCACATCATGTTCGTTCGTGATGAATTCTCCATATATTGTATTACTTTTTAAAAAAGGACACAAGATATATGTATAATTTCTTTTTTTTTAAAAATTTATTTTTTCGACAAAAAAGGCCGATCTTTTTACAATACAAAGAATATGAAACAACATTCTAAAACGCATGTCAATAAAGTGTATTTCAAAAAAGTTGTCAACGGATTTACCCACATTTCCAAAAAAGTTAACAGTATAAAATTGTCAAAAAAAGAAACATACCTACGAAATCTATCGGTCATTTGTCATAAAAAAACAAACAGTTTCCTTATTAGAAACTGTTCGAAACCGGTTACACATTTTCTATATGATGCACCTCTTACTTTTTTTAAAAAGAGGCAGTTACATTCAATTAAGAGATTTTCTTTTTAATATTCATTACTAAAAAACTCACAATCTATCCTTTTTTTGTATATTCCTGGGTCATTTACAACAAAAAGGAGAAAAATAATGAAATGACATTCTATTTACTGATGCTATGAAATAGAAAAATGCGCAATATATCGTAAACATATGTACGCGCAAAAAAAAACACAAAAAATGACTCCTATTCATTATTTTTTACGTACACGATGTCCTTCACAAATATATGATAGAAATTTTCATCTTTACATTGCATCGTAAAAATAGGTGATTCTTCATCGAAATACGCAATCGTACCTTTAACTTTTTGAATAGAATTTTGAAGTTTAGCTGCTACAAGTACAGTTTGTTCTTGTTCATATGCTGTTCTTAATTGTTGAATGATCTCCTTCATTCGCTTTCGCTTTTCAGGAAACATAACCATCCCAACAAATTTCCTTCCTTTCTCATCTTTCCAAAAATAATCCCAATGCGGAAGTATTCCTTGCTTAAACTCTCCCATATAAACTTCCCTCCTTATCTTTATCTCACCCTTTTTGGCAGTTATCGCATACCTATCTTCTTTAGGTAGACAATAACTTTCAAAAAAAGAATTTACTTGTTTTAATTAGCAAACAAATACATTAACGTTTAAGTAGCAGGTAATTGACTTACGAACGAGGCAGTTCCATATATGTATAGATAATTTCTCCCCCGCCCTGTGCGTTACCGCGAAAATGTTTAAAATCTTGGCGTTCTACTAAAACTTCACGAAACGTATAAAAGACTTCTTTTGTTACAACATATTCTTCTATTTCTTTATTTTTAAGTTGATCTAAGATCATATTTACTTGTTGTTTATCCATGCTAATCACCTCTCTGTAGTATTTTTATCCCGCATTAACGGGCACAGTAAGACCCCCACCTCAAGATTTAGAGAGAAGCGAGGAAGATACTGCCCGTAAAAGCCCGATTGGTTCAACTAGCCTCAGTGGGGCTGAAAAAACCCACTGATGGAAGTTTCACTTTATCTCACGACTACTTCTGAATATATCTTTCTAATATAGCAAATCATTTCTTATCATGCTAACTCTTATGATACAATAAAACGGACAACCAGGAGGGATAACATGATTCGGAAAGCAAAACAAACAGATACTAAAGCAATATCTCCTTTATTGTACAACGCACTGCATGAAGTTGCTGAAAAATTAACAGGTGGTACAACTGAAACCGAAGTTCTAGAAGGTTTAGAGTATTGGTTTACAAAAAAACAAAATCGACTCAGTTATGAAAATTGTTTCGTTGAAGAGCGTAATGGAAATGCAGTTGGTGTTATTGTAACCTACCACGGAAGTGAAGCAACAAAGCTAGATGCCCCAATTGTAAAACGATTACGAAAAGTGAAACAAGATTCTTCTATTATATTAGAAAAAGAAGCCGAAGAAGATGAATATTATATTGATACCTTGTCTGTTTCATCTACACATGGCGGAAAAGGTATCGGTTCAAATTTAATCCTTGCAGCTGAAACACACGCTCAAGAAAAAGGGCATAAAAAAATTTCATTGTTAGTAAACTTAGAAAATAAGCCTGCATTTTCTCTCTATAAAAAGCTTGGTTATAAACAAGATAACACAATTATGCTCGTAGGCGAACCATATGCTCATTTAATTAAGCGTGTATAACACAAAGGCACAATCATTATTTTATGATTGTGCCTTTGTATTATACACGAAGCATTACGCCTATTTTGCTTTATCGGAAAATGGGCAAGAAACATCCTTCCACTTTTACGGGCAGACCTCGTATTCCAAAATATATCAAATCATCTATGAAAGAAATTGTTTTCACGAATCAAGTGTGTAAACTCCAAGATAAATACATTCGTTTTCCAAAAACAAGCATAAAATTAAATATTGGTAAACTGTTTGGGCGGATTGGCAATCTGAAAGAGGTACGTGTTTCTCCTGTTTATGGGAAGTTTAAAGTGGAAATTGTGACAGAACAGTCCGAACTAGCACCTGGGCATGTTGACAACAATCGTTATATGAGTATTGACTTAGGGATCAATAACATTGCAACTATCACAACGAATACAGGGGCTACTCATGTGTTAGTAAAGGGCAATGTCATCAAAAGCATCAATCAATACTACAACAAGCAAAAGGCACATTTGCTTGGGATTCTTCGTCATGGAAAAGAACCAAAAGAAGGACCACACACATCCAAGCGTTTAGAGAGGCTTCATGAGAAACGGTTTCTCATGATAAAAGATTTCTTTCACAAAATCAGTTATCATATTGTTCATGTCGCAATTCAACATGAGATCTCTATGATTGTGATTGGGAAAAATACATCATAGAAGCAAAACAGTGAGATGGGGAAACGACAGAATCAATCCTTTTGCCATATTCCACATAATCTACTCATTGAAATGATCACATATAAGGCGAATCGACAGGGTATTACTGTACAAGTCGTGGAAGAATCGTATACAAGCAAGGCATCCTTTCTAGACAATGATGATATCCCCACTTACGGTGAGGAAGACATCCCTGTATTCAGTGGAAAACGTATCAAACGTGGCTTGTATCGTACGAAAGAGAATAAACTACTGAACGCAGATGTGAATGGTTCCTATAACATCTTAAAAAAGCAGTTCCAAAGGCATTTGCCGATGGAATAGAGGGGTTGTGCCATCAAGCAGCTGTGTCAACTCCACTCGTGTTAAGCATCTCTTGAAGGTGATACACGAGAAACCCCCACTTCAAGATCCGAAGGAGATAAGTGGCGGGAGTTTTCATGTATACGTTACAAATACATTTCCTTCTCTTACTTCGTGAAAAGTATAAATTGTACACCCCCACGGTTTCGTCTGAAACAGCAGCGGTCCATGCCATCCTCGAGCACGCAGCTCCTTACCAATCATCGTATTAAAATAACTATGTCCAATAAGAGCAACTCGCTGATATACATTTGCATATCCGATCAATACATCCGCTGCTTGCTTCGCTCTTTTTTGTACTTCTAAGTATGATTCAACATCCTTCGAATAACCGACCATCCAAAATGCGCGACCTAAAAACATCCATACATTCGGTTTATATTTCATCCATCTTGGTACAGGTAAAATAGAAGGAATAGCAGCTTCGCGAAAAAGTGGATTCTGAATAAAAGTAATATTGTTAGTCAACATTGTTGCTGATTGAACAGCGCTTTTTTGATCACTTGCCACTATAAACTTGGAGGCTTCAATCACTTCGAGCGTTTTACTTGGAATGTCTGTGTCTCTCATAATATCTTCATCTTCATATCTTTGCAGCCATTCTTGAAATTCTCGTACTGTAATCGCTTTTTTGTGAACACTAGAGCGTCCATGACTTATGAAAGAAATTTGCATCTTTCTCACTCTCCGTTCAACATGCTTCACATTATATTATTACAAATCCATACAGGTCTCATTCAGTGCTCCCATCTTCATGACTAGAAAAAGAAGATACACTATCAACTCCCTCATAGTATATGTATGTTTCATGTTCTCGAATCATTTTTAATTTCGTATATGCAAACAGAAATAAAAGAATAGCTATCAAGCTCCCCACAATCTCAAGTGCCATTTTATCGCCCCCCCGTTTCATTATACTCCCATATACTCATGTTACAATTATGAATATGAGTTTCTTACATACATGTTACAATTATGAATATGAGTTTCCTACTATGAATTTCTTGTGAAAAATTAGTATTTTTTTCAAAAAATTTTCATGGAAACATTTACAAAAGATGAAATATCGTTCAAAATAAAGAAAAATACAAAAAGAACGAATCTTGTTCTCTTTTTCGTAAAAATGTAACAAGGAGAGTTGCTTATGAAAATCGCAGAAGCTGGAGATATCATTGAATTCAAAGACGGTTTACAAGGGCGCGTTCAAAAAGTAAATAAAAACTCTGTTATTGTAGATATAACAATTATGGATAATTTTAGAGAGTTAGATATGGAACCGCTTACTGTTGTCAATCATAAAAACTATACAATTATTACGCAACATGCATAGAATACTAGAAAAAAGAGGCAGCCTACAAAGCTGCCTCTTCTTTCTTTAGCGATTATCTACTGTTTCTGGATATAGATCATGATTCATTAAACGATATTCAGCCATTTTTTCATATTTTGTACCAGGACGTCCGTAGTTACAATATGGATCAATAGAAATACCACCACGGGGTGTAAATTTACCCCATACTTCAATGTAGCGAGGGTCCATTAGTTTAATTAAGTCATTCATAATTACATTCATACAATCTTCATGAAAATCTCCATGATTGCGGAAACTAAATAAATATAACTTTAACGATTTACTCTCCACCATTTTTTGCTCTGGAATGTAGCTAATGTAAATTGTCGCAAAATCTGGTTGTCCCGTTTTCGGGCATAAGCTTGTAAACTCCGGACAATTAAATTTTACAAAATAATCACGGTTCGGGTGATTATTATCAAACGTTTCTAAAATTTCCGGGCTATATTCAAATAAATATTTTGTATTTTGATTTCCCAGTAATGTTACATCTTTCAAATCTTCATCTTGTCTTCCAGCCATCTTAAAATCTCCCTTCATTCATACAGTAATTATACACCGCGTTTATTGCCCCACACTAAAGCGTGAAGTTGCGGCAATACTTTCGCGTCATTCATTTCCTTACATTGTACTGCTTTATCAATGAGCCATTCATATTTTGTAAGCAGACGTTGAATTAACGATGCATCGTCTGTCGTCTGCGTATCATCATTTCCAACTTGTAAGAAGAACGGAACGTGCGGATAACGTTCATGCACCTCTTTTGCATATACAAAATCTTGATCGTCAAATACAACCACTTTTAAACTAAATTCCTTTCCTTCTAGCTTATCAATGATTGAATCCAACATAACAAAATCCGTTGTCATCTTTGAACTCGGTGGCTTTGGTGAAATTGTTACCTCATCTATATGAAGTAACCAATCTTGCCATTTACTTCCTTGCGTTTCAATTGCTGTACGAATCCCTTTCTTTTTTAGTAAAGAAATCAATTCTCCTAAATGTTTCAACAACGCTGGATTCCCACCTGAAATCGTTACATGCGAGAAATTTTCACCACCAATTTGCACCAGCTCAGAAAAAATTTCTTCTGGCGACATTTGACGAATTTGCTCTTTCGCAGAACCGTCCCATGTAAACGCAGAATCACACCATGCACAGCTATAATCACAACCTGCCGTGCGAACAAACATTGTTTTTTGTCCAACAACCATTCCTTCTCCTTGAATTGTCGGCCCGAAAATCTCTAACACAGGAATGTTACTCACCCATCATCCACTCCCGTCTTACTTCTGCATAACTTGTTGGTGTTTCAAATAAGCGCACAAACTCAACACGCGCTCCTTTATATTCACTTTGTCGATCACCTTTTGTTAGCGCCTCTTCCATTTTCTCAAAAATCCATACAACCATATTTTCAGCAGTTGTATTCATTGCTGGAAGTGTTTCATTTAAGTAACGATGATCTAAATATATTTCAATTTCATTTTTCCAAATTTCTTTTATATCACCAAAATCAATCGCTAGGCCAATTTCATTGACATAACCACTAATTCCGAAAATTACTTTATACGTATGTCCATGAAGGTTTTTACATTTCCCTTCATAACAGTGTAGATGATGTGCAGCATCAAACGTAAATTCTTTACTAACCATAACGCGCTTATTATGATACTTTAGTTGCTTACGATCAATGTCTTGATCGATTTTTTGTAGATTTTCAACAATGCGAAATCCAAAGAAGTCTTGTGTCATTATGCTTTCGCTCCTTTACGCTCTTGTACATATTTATCAAGTCCTGCTTTACGAAGCTGACACGCTGGACATTCACCGCAACCATCACCAATAATCCCGTTATAACACGTTAACGTTTTTTCACGGACAAACTCAAATGCCCCAAGTTCATCTGCCAATTTCCACGTTTCTGCTTTATCAATCCACATAAGCGGTGTATGAATAACGAATGGATAATCCATTGATAAATTCAATGTAACATTTAACGATTTCACAAACACATCACGGCAATCTGGATACCCGCTAAAATCTGTTTCACACACGCCTGTTACGATATGACGCGCTCCTACTTGTTTAGCTAACACAGCTGCAAACGATAAGAACAATAAGTTACGTCCATCCACAAATGTCGACGGCAGCTCACCATCTTCATGTGTAATTTCCATATCTGTACGCGTTAACGCATTAGGAGCAAGCTGATTTAACAAGCTCATATCAAGTACGGTATGCTTCACACCTAGTTCTTTTGCGATTTCAGCCGCACAGTCAATTTCAAGTTTATGGCGCTGATTATAATTAAACGTCACTGTTTCTACTTCTTCAAACTGTTCAAGCGCCCAAAATAAACATGTTGTACTATCTTGACCGCCACTAAAAACAACAACTGCTTTTTCCTTCTTCATTTCACTCATTCTCCTCTTTTTTCGATTACAAGAAGAAAGAGCGTTCTTGAACTGTCATACTAAAAAACAAAACAATATATAAAGAATATTGTTCTCTCCTTAGTTTTTTATAGAGGGAGTTCGCGAACCTCTCCCATGCTATGCATGGACTGTCTTCTTCAATTTGCATCTTTCATTGTAACATAGCGTGTGTATGAGTGGGAAACGTCTGTTTTTTCTATTTTTTCTAAAAATAACATTTCATTTTCTTTCATATTAATAGTATGATAATTTTAGATGTCGCATCTTTCACTTCTCACAACAAGGAGGTTTTATAGCTGAAGGTTTTTATTATGTACCTCTTCTTAAATATATTGTTTATTCTAGTTACAATGTTAATTTATCATTTATTTTGGAGCGAAAAAGGAAATCACTCTCCGAAGCTCAATTCATTTGTGTTTGTCCTCTCTTGCAGCATTACCACTATTCTCTGTATGTCATTTGCTGCAAAAGTTGACTTTGGATTTCAATTCGACTTCCGGCATATCGTGCTAATTGTCGGAACATTATCTGGTGGCCCAGTAGCAGGTGGTATAATTTTTAGTGTTATGAATCTTTATCGTTTTTTTATTGGCGGGAGCGGTGCCCTGCCTTCTTTCATAGCATCTATCGCTTTGTACATTTCTCTTATTGCAACATACAAAACATATATAAAAGGAAAAATAAGACCAAAAATGTATTTAGCTTTTTTTACTGCCTGATTTTTGGCATAGTTTGGATTCCTTATTTTCTATCTATGGCTCCAAATCCAACGAACTATATACCTTATATCATTACATACGAATTATGCGCAATCATAGGAACTATTTTAATTTTATACTTAATGGACGTATTACAATCGCAAGTTCGTCTTGCAAAAGAACTTGTAAATGCTGAGAAATTTCAATTGATTGGTGAGATGGCTGCTTCAATCTCACATGAAATCCGAAACCCTCTTACATCAACGAGAGGATTTCTTCAATTGCTACAATCAAAAAACTATTCAGAACAAGACAAACTGTTGTACTTAGACATCGCTATACACGGTATTGATCAAGCCAACCATGTATTAACAGACTATTTAACATTCGCAAAACCAAGTATTGAAAAAATACAAACGTTACAGTTAGAAGAAGAATTACTTCATGCTCTTATGCTCATGACACCATTAGCGAACCTTTCTAACGTTCGTATTCATTATACGAAACAAAGTAAAATATTTTACATAACGGGAGAAAAACAAAAGCTTAATCAATGTCTTTTAAACATTGTAAAAAATTGCATTGAAGCGATGCCAAACGGCGGAGACCTTACATTTACCTTAACACCCGCTCATAAACACATCCAATTACATATTCAAGATACCGGAATTGGTATGAACAACGAACAAGTAAAACGCCTCGGTTCTCCTTTTTACTCTACAAAAGAAAAGGGTACAGGTCTTGGAATGATGGTTGTGTTTAGCGTTATAAAAGCAATGAACGGAAAAATTGATATCTCTAGCAAGAAAAATGTTGGAACATCTTTCCTTCTTACATTTCCTTTAACAGAAAAACCGTGATGCAACTGCATCACGGTTTTTTCGTTTCATCCACAAGCTCTGCAAAAGTCTTCACTTTCCCATGTGGCTGCTGATGTTCTTTTCGCGCTTTCCATTGTCGTTCTTGCTCCTTCTTTTTATTTCCCATTATCTCAACTCCTTTTAAGATGTCCTTATATATGTTCCAACATATAAAGTAGGAATATACATACGTGAAGTGATAGAAAATTCATGGCAATTGAAACAACAGTGGTGCATGTCGCCTGCAAGTACTCTGAATCATTCATAAAAAAACTTCCATCAGCTATTGAATCTACTGATGGAAGTTTCACTTTATCTTTGCAAAATTGAATGTTTCGCTTCTTTTAACTGTGTAAGATGACGTTGTTCATGTAAATCTAAAAATTGTACCCATTGATATAAATTAAGCTCATCAAATATAGGGTGTTTGAGCGATTTTTCAAATAGTTCTTTTTCATTAACAATACTATGAAGAACATGCAAAAGCTTTTCTCTTGAACTTTGCAGCAATTGAATCATTTGTGCTTTTTTCATTAACGTTTCTGTTGGTTGCATTTGCTGAGGGGCTTCTCTCTTTCTTGTTCGATCGAGTGTAACTTGAAGGTCTTGTAGTGGAACAACTTTTCTTTCGTTTTTATGAAGTGCATATACAATTGCGGATGTAACAGATTGTTCACTAAGGTGAAGGTGATGTAAAACTTGCATAATGCTCCATTTATCACGGCGCGGTTTCGTATTAATTTCTGTATCTGTTAACATTTCGATTTCTGATAAAAGCATCTGTCTTGTAGACGACATTCCTCGTAATAACGTCTCCATGTTCATATTTGCATAAGATTGCACCATATTTCTCCCTCCTATTTGGTTAAAAAGAGGCGCTTCTTCTAAAGAAACACCTCTTTTTAAATTATTCTAAATTTTCTTTTATTATCTCATTTTTCCAAACATGTGTCGATTGCAAATTCATAAAAAACAGTGTATATTTTTTACAATTTTGTGTCATCTACTCCATCTAACCACGCATGAATTTCATCGATAACACCCTTCACACATCCATCAGCAAATGGAGAAGTTAAATTTGCCGTTTCAACTAATTGTAAGAATGATTTACTTCCGCCTTGACGGCAAAGATGAACATAATCTCCCCATGCTTCTTGACGATTCTCTCTAGAGCGTTTCCAAAATTGAAGCGCACAAATTTGCGCTAACGTATAATCAATATAATAAAATGGCGAATTATAAATATGCGCTTGACGTTGCCAAAAGCCTCCGCGCTCTAAATAATCATTTTCTTCATAGTCACGGTGCGGTAAGTACTTTCTTTCAATCTCACGCCAAGCTACTTTACGCTCAGCTGGTGATGCTTCTGGATGTTCATATACAAAATGCTGGAATTCATCAACAGATACACCATATGGTAAAAATAGTAAAGCCGAACTTAAGTGTGAGAAGTAATATTTCTCCGTATCTTCTTCAAAGAATAATTTCATCCACGGCCATGTGAAAAACTCCATGCTCATCGAATGAATTTCACATGCCTCATATGTCGGCCAATTATACTCTGGAATTTCATAATGGCGGCTTTCATATACTTGGAAAGCATGTCCTGCTTCGTGCGTTAACACATCAATGTCACCAGACGTTCCGTTAAAATTTGAGAAAATAAAAGGTGCTTTATAGTTTTCAATATATGTACAATAGCCTCCGCCAGCTTTTCCTTTTTTCGCTACAAGATCAAGTAAATTATTTTCTAACATAAAGTTAAAAAATTCATTTGTTTCTTCTGATAGTTCTCTATACATTGTTTTGCCGTGGTTCACAATCCAATCCGCATCACCTTTTGGTACAGCGTTACCAGATGCGTATTCAAAATTCTCATCATAATACGCAAGTTTCTCTACCCCAATGCGCGCCTGTTGCCTTTGTCTAAGTTCTGTTGCAACAGGAACAATGTAATCAAGCACTTGCTTACGGAAATTTGCAACCATCTCTGCATTATAGTCAGTACGATACATTCTTGCATATCCAAGCTCTACAAAATTGTTAAAGCCCAGTTTCTTCGCAATTGCCGTTCTTACTTTTACAAGTTCATCATAAATACGGTCTAACTCTTCCTCATGCCCTGCTAAAAAACCATAATATGCCTCACTTGCTTGTTTACGCATATTACGATCTGTGTGCTCCATAAACGGAACAAGTTGTGATAATGTTCGCTCTTCTCCTTCAAACAAAATTTTAGCTGCCGCTAATAACTGTGTATATTGAGAAGATAATTTATTTTCTAACTGTAAATCTGCTACCACGTCATCAGAATATGTCTTCATTTCAGCCTCTGCAAGTGCAAAAAGCTGCGTACCATAATATTCTTCTAATTGTTTTCGAAATGGGGATTGTGTTAATGCCTCGTAATACTTTGTCACATACCCTTTCACAATTGGAGAATACTCATCAAAGAAATCTTGTTCTTCTTTATAGAATTCATCTGTCGTATCTATACTGTGACGAATATAACATACGTTATACATAGTGCTGAAATCATTGCGAATTGCATTAATATGTGCAATCACTACCTTTTGTTCTGCCGCTGTTTTTGCATTCTTGAATTGCTGCAAAGTTTCGGTAAATCTTTCTTTCACTTCGTCCATATTTGGACGTTTGTATTCATAACTCTCAAATGACATACAAATAGCTCCTTTCTCTTCTTAAAAGCATTCTCGTACTATTATTCCATATATTTTGCAAATCACCTTTATTCATCAGCAAAATTCATCCTACACGCATTTTAAAATTCATACATTTTAATTTCAAACTTGAGATACATTGAAAATTCCATAATACTGTCCATTAAGTAAGAAATAATGTTCAACTAACCATCAGCGGAGGGCTTACTGTCCGCAAAATAAAAAAACTTTGAACTGTGCATTCAAAGCTTACAAAAACTTTTATTATTCCTCATATTTCCCTATCTTCTTTAACAACGTTAATAGTTGATCTTTCTCATCCTTTTTTAACATATGAAATGATTCATGTATGACTTTTTCATGATTCGGAAAAATATTGGAAATCAATTGTATCCCTGATTCTGTTAAATGAGCATAAATTACACGCCGATCATTTGGACAAGGCTTTCGCTCTACAAGTCCTTTTTTCTCTAATTTATCAACAACATACGTAATACTACCGCTTGCAATTAAAATTCTTTCTCCAATTTGTTGCAACGGTTGATCTCCCTTATGATATAACAGTTCTAGCACTGCAAACTCTGTTGGATTTAGCCCGTTACTTTGAATAGATTTATTGGCAATATCCATAACCGAACGGTGTACGCGCGATAAAGCGATAAATACTTTCAATGATTTGGAAATATCTTCTTTTTCATACTGAGACGTCATAGCTCTTCAATCCTTTACTAAATTTCTTTTCAAATAATGATATTATATCGAATTTCAAAAACACCGTCTGGTTTAAATACATTACAGTAAAAAATAATAAAAAGAATATAAAAACACTGCATATTAAAGAATGTTTATATATAATGAAAATAAAAAAAGGAGTTAGCAATTTTGAACGTAAAACTACGCACCACTTTTTTATATATTTTATTTGTTATATTGCCAACCCTTTGTATTAGCGCTCTCTTTTTTTATATCACAAATATACAATGCAGCGCGAAAATGAACAGGCAGCTCATACAGTCGTATTTTTATATAGAGACCATTTAGATCGTTATCTAGGAGAAGCAACATCTGCATTAGAAATGCTTGCCATGGTTATTAGCGCAAATGCGAACGATAATAATCAAATACAACAAGTCCTACAGAATGCAGATGAAAGAGACCCTCGCTTTTCTGGTCTGTATTATGCGAATACAGATTTTAAAATTACAGTAGCATCATCCAGTTTAAAAACAAATATTGATATCGCCGATCGTTCTTATGCACAAGAAACTTTGAAAAATAAACAGACAACGGTTTCACCTGCACTTACTGATCGTGTTTCTGGACATCAAGTCATTGTGATTGCTACTCCTGTTCTCTATAAGAACAAAGATGTTTCTGGACTCCTCGTAGCAAGTTTACGATTTGACTATATTGCAGCATCTTTAAATGCAATCAAACCAAAATACCATTTTGAAGTACTTGATAAGCAGGGAATTTCATTTTTACAAGATGATGATCACAAATTTGCTCAAAAAAACACAAAAAAAATTACTGTTCCATTAACAAGATTACCGTGGAGCGTCTCTATTTATCCGTTACCTATTCAACAAACCGTTCTATATCGGAACGTCTTTACGGAATTTTTAATAACATTATTTCTTATGAATATTTTATTTTTAGTTATAAAGTATATGCTTCTGAAAAGACAAACAAAATTGGAAAGAAAACAAAATGAAGTACAAAAACTGGAATTAGTTGGCTCTTTTGCTGCAAGTACAGCTCACGAAATCCGCAATCCTCTTACAGGCATTAAAGGACTTGTTGCTCTTTTAAAAGAAAAACATACAAATGAACAAGACCAGTTTTATTTCTCAGTTATTGAACAAGAAATTGAGAGGATTAATGAAATTGCCAGTGAATTCCTTATCCTTGGAAAACCAACCGCTATTATTGAAAAAACATATGATTTAAGAGACATTGTAAAAGAAGTTTCGTTAATTATTCAATCTGAGGCAAATTTACATAATGTTCAAATTTCCATACATATGCCAGAAAATCCAATTCTTATTCGTTGCTCAAATGATCATATCAAACAAGTTATTTTAAATATTACAAAAAATGCTTTTGAGGCAATGTCATTAGGTGATACATTGACAATTACAGCCGAAGCAAGTGGAAATATAGCTCAATTACGTATTATAGACACAGGGAAAGGAATTCCAGAACACATCCAA
This sequence comes from Bacillus sp. EA-CB0995, assembly GCF_055814245.1. Classification (NCBI taxonomy): domain Bacteria; kingdom Bacillati; phylum Bacillota; class Bacilli; order Caryophanales; family Bacillaceae; genus Bacillus; species Bacillus sp. EA-CB0995. The sequence goes on from NZ_CP169269.1 coordinate 3,490,759, forward strand.
AAACATATTTTCCATCCATTTTTTACAAACAAAGATACAGGAACAGGACTAGGACTTGTCGTATGTAAAAGAATCGTTGAAATGTATAATGGTCAAATTACGATTAAAAGTAAAGAACATACAGGAACAACTGTATGCATTATACTCCCGCTCCATTCACCGTAATCATCCCTTTTTTATACGGGGATGATTATTTCATAAATGCTGTAATAAACATTCTCCAAAACACATTCGATTTCACATTATATGACGTTTTTAAAAATGGCGTTTTTAACATTAAAAGCCATTTCGATACTTTACTCTCTTTGTAACGTTGATATTTCATAATAAGCATGTCCAATTCCTGACTTACTTGAATTGTCTCTATGCTATTAAGTCCATTTGTAAGCCCTAAATGAATCATTTCTTCTCGCTTCACATTAATATCGCACAAAAGCTTGTCCATTGTAGATTTCCGTTTTGCTACAAACATACGTATCCTCCTCGATATTCTTCCGTAATCTGTATTCCCTTCTTATTTAAAATGGAATTTTTTGTTTCTCCGCCCATCAAATGCGAACATTCAGAAAATTAAACATTTTATCCCTGTTATTTACAAATCTTTATCCTCACCTTGAGAATTATTACAAATTATTCTATCTTTGTAAATACATTCGCAATAATAGACATTTTTTTTGTTTTATTTTAGCTAAAATCTCTCTTAATTATAGTTTTTCCTCTTTTTTACAATTACATTTTCGACATTTTGTGCGATTAAATTACTTCAAAACGCAAACGATAACCGTAGATTATCATTTTATCTCGCATTAACAAACAATCACCCCATCTCAAGATTATGAGGAATTAAAGAATATAGATGGGTCTACCATCTACTAATGGTAGTTTCATCCTATTCATTTAAACCGAAAATGGACAATCTCTCGTCTATTGATGGGTGTTTTGTATTATTAAGAAGGGAGAATCTTACATGCGAAAATATGTTGTTATCTTTTTACTTACGGCACTACTGCCAATCATAACTTTTTCTGTACCGACCTACGCTCATACAAATAAAGTAGCGATTGTCATTGATGACTTTGGAAATAATATGAAGGGAACAGAAAAAATGTTAGCTCTTCCTATCCCGTTAACCGTTGCAGTTATGCCATTTCTTCCATCTACAAAACAAGATGCAACGTCAGCTCATCAAAAAGGACACGAAATTATTATCCATATGCCAATGGAGCCTGTAAAAGGAAAAAAGAGTGGCTTGGTCCAAAAGCTATTACAACAGACTTAAGTGATGATGAAATTAGAAGTCGTGTCAAACAAGCAATTGAAGAAGTTCCATTTGCAATTGGAATGAATAATCATATGGGGTCAAAAGCAACTGCTGATGAAAGGGTCATGCGTATTATACTATCAGTTTGTAAAGAACATGGTCTCTTTTATTTAGATAGTAAGACAAGTCCGAACAGCGTTGTAAAAAAATTGCTGAAGAAATTGGTGTACCAACTGTAGAAAACAAACTATTTTTTGATGATGTATATACTTCTGCTCACGTAACAAAACAAGCAAATTCTCTATTGAAAAAAGTGGAAAAAGAACCTATTATGATAGCTATTGGTCATGTTGGACCACCAGGTGAAATTACCTCTTCCGTCATCCGATCTTATATTCCAAAAATTCAAGAAAAGGCTGATTTCATCTTCTTATCTGATCTTGTATCACCAGCACCACCTGTTTCTTCACAAAAATAGAGAGAGGCTTCTGCCTCTCTCTATTTCTAAATACGGTCTACATGACTAACTCGAAAACCTTTTTTTCTAATCTCGCCACTAATGTTTCTAGCTCTTTTTCATCCAAATCCTCTGTAAGATTAACAATAACACGCCTTATATATTGATCACCATTATCTAACGTAAATAAACCACCGATATTATAAGACTTTAATAATGTGCCAAGCTCTTTAATGATTCCTTTAGATTCATGCGTCGCTAACGTTAATATATACCCACCCGTATTCATTCCAAATGAGTCTTCGATCACATCAAAAATATTAGAATGTGTTAAAATACCAACAAACTCATGGTAATCATTTAGTACAGCTAGAAATGGCAGTCTACGAATTGTATAAAAAGCTCGAAAGAACGAATCACGTTCAAAAATAAATGCTTGCTCATTTTCCATTAGCTCAGAAATACTTTCTTTTCTTCCCTCTTTCTCCCTACATTTATTCTCTAGCATATCTACTTTATAAACAATACCCTTGAAAGTCTTACTATCTTCTGTTAAAACAGGAATCGCTCTATATCCGCTACAATCCATTATCTCTAACGCCCGCTCCGCATCTTCACTCTCAGAGCAAGTCACAACTTGTTGCTTCGGAAGAAAATGATATTTAACTCGCAAAATACGTTCCTCCCCACATGACGACATGTAATCTATATATAATAAGGAGAGCCGTATTTTATGAGTAAAACTTCATTTATAAAAACGCTTTCATTTTTAAAGTTACTTTGTACCTTATCCCACTGCTCTTTAGGCATTTCTACCTAAAGAGGACTTTCAATTAAATAACTGAGCTTTTTGTTCCTTTAATCATTAACAGTTTCACATGATAATTCATTAAATACTCTAATCCTTCTAACCATTTTTTCGTTTCTTCTGGCGTTGTTCCCCATACAATTAATCCGTAATTATGAACAAGCACAGCTCCTCCACCCTCGGTAAAGCAAGGCACACTCTCTTCTAGCAAATTTGCAAATTTACTTTCATTTTCTACAATTGGAATTGTAATACCCGTAATACCTTCCTTACCAAAAACACGTTCTACATTTCTTTGTTCAAATGTTACTTCTCCTTCTTTTCCATATAACTCAGACATTAAATGGCTATCAACTGTTTGTACTTGTAAAATGCATTCTGCCTGACTTTTCTTATAAATATCTGCGTGCATAAATGATTCAGAAGCTGGTTTCTCATCGATTGCAAATACTGGTTCACACGTACTATTGACTACAATAAAATCATCTTCCACAAATAGTCCTTTATCTTTTCCTTCTATATTAACTAAAAACGTAAGCGGATCTTTAGACGTACGCATTGATAAGCTAATTTTTGTCCCATAAAACCAATCACGAAGAGCTAATTCCATCTTAATATCCCGTAGTTCTTTCCATTTCTTTAAAAATAATAACATATTGTCACCCCCGTATTGTTATCTTCTGTTTCTATGTAAAAGGCAATATTTTTTGATAATTCACAAAATTTAATTGAATTATCACATGAGAAACCCTTTTTGTCAATACGCTTTTGCCATGTTCCATAAACTTTATCAAAATGAAAAGAGCCCTTTATAAGGCTCTTTTGTTCATTATAATTTGCAACATTGCATTCTTCTCTTGTTCATTAATAATGCGTAGTTTTTGTAGTATATGTGCATATATAATTACCTTCTCACGCATTCTTTTACTCACCTCTTCCCCTTCTTTCCTCTAACCAACTTTTTTCTGTTGGTAAATTATATGACAATCTAGGGAAAATGTGTCCTTTTTTTATGCAAAAACAACATCTTGCGAATGTTGTTTTTTTCCATATATATGCCTATACTAAACAATGTAATTCTAAATTAAAGTTGAGGGAAAAAATATGAACGTTGTTATTAGTACGTTAAACGCAAAGTACATTCACACAAATCTAGCAATTCGTTATATTAAAGCATATGCCCAGCCTGAATTTGATTTAGAAATGGCTGAATATACGATTAACGATCCTGTCATGAATATTGTTACTGATTTGCATAGGCGTAAACCTGATGTAATAGGATTTAGCTGTTATATTTGGAACATCGAAGAAACAATTAAAGTCATTCAAATGCTCAAGAAGATTAATCCAAACCTTATCATTTTTGTCGGTGGTCCAGAAGTTACATATGATGTGACATATTGGCTAAAACGTGTTCCTGAAATCGATTTTATTATTATTGGTGAAGGAGAAATTGCTGTAAAAAATCTTCTATTTGAAATACAAGGTGCACAGCAATTTGAAAATCTTGACGGTATCGGATTTATAAAAGTTGATGGTACCCATGTAATAAAACCGCAACGTGAGAAACTAAACTTAAAAGAATTACCATCCCCTTATCGTTTCCCGGAAGATATTCCACATTTAGGTAAACGTATTACCTATATTGAGACAAGTCGCGGTTGTCCGTTTAGTTGTCAATTTTGTTTATCTTCTATTGAAGTTGGCGTTCGTTACTTTGATCGCGAACGTATTAAAGAGGATATTCGCTATTTAATGAAGAATGGTGCCCGTATTATTAAATTCGTCGATCGCACTTTTAACATTAGCCGCAGCTATGCCATGGAGATGTTTCAATTTTTAATTGATGAACACGTACCTGGAACAGTGTTTCAATTTGAAATTACAGCCGATATTATGAGGCCTGAGGTCATCGAATTTTTAAATACACATGCTCCTCCTGGTTTGTTCCGATTTGAAATTGGTGTACAATCTACAAATGAGCAAACAAACGACCTTGTAAAACGACGTCAAAATTTCGAAAAATTAACGAGAACAGTTACAATGGTTCGTGATGGACAAAAAATCGCACAACATTTAGACTTGATTGCCGGATTGCCTGAAGAAGACTATCAATCCTTCAGAAAAACATTTAATGATGTCTTTGCTTTAAGACCAGAAGAATTACAACTTGGCTTTTTAAAACTGCTGCGTGGTACGGGCCTTCGAATTCGGGCAAATGATCATCAATATATATACATGGATCATGCACCCTATGAAATGCTCGGAAATAATGTACTATCCTTTGATGATATTCTTCAAATTAAACAAGTTGAAGATGTATTAGAAAAATATTGGAATGCTCATCGTATGGATCATACCGTGCCATACGTCATATCTCATACATTTGATACACCTTTTGATTTCTTCCAAGAGTTTGGAACTTATTGGGATACACAAGGATGGAGCCGAATTGGACACCAACTAGAAAATTTATTCCAACGTCTGTATCAATTTTTACAATCAAGAAAAACTGCACAACTTCATACGATTAAAGCCTTATTGACAATTGATTATTTACAAAATCATAAATATCGTCCTCGTAAATCATGGATAACGGAACAAAGGAAAAAGGAGGAAGTAGATTCCTACTACAAAATGATTATGGAACGGCCTAACATACTAGGAAACGAATTCGCTGCTCTTCAATTGACAGAAAAAGATTTGTATAAACACACAATTGTAGAGAGTATACCATTTGACTACCACCATTACATGAAACATGGTGAAATGATTTCCAAACCGTCCATCCTTGTTGCCCACTACAATCCAAAAACGACACAATGTGAATTATATGCAGCAAATATAAGCTGATTAAAAAGATTACATGATTTTACAATTAACAGAGGCTTTCATTCATACCGAAAGCCCCTGTTATTCTAACTAATAGTCCAGCGAATCCCCGCTTTCTTTATTTCTTCTTCAAAGCTATGTGGCATGCTTTTATCACAAATAACATGATGTATATCTGAAAATCCAGAAATACGATAATTTCCTTTTATACCAAGCTTCGTATGATCACATAAAATAAATGTTTCTTCTGCCTGTCGAATCATGGATTCTGATAACTTCGCTTTCTCCAATTCAAAGCTTGAAACTCCGAAATCAGGCAAAAGTCCATCAATTGAAATGAATGCTTTGTCAAAGTGAAATTGCTGAATGAGTTGCTGAGAAATAGAACCTGATACCCGGCAGTGCTTTGGAGCCACTTTTCCACCAATAAACATCACTTGACCATCAATCATTTTCTTATTAATAAAAGAAATTAATTGCATTGCAACAGGAAACGAGCTTGTAATAACAGTCAAATTTTTTCGGTAAATGAGATATGGTACCATTTGAAGTGGCGTACTACCATCATCAATAACAATCACATCACCATCTTCTACAAAAGTTGCTGCTTTATAGCCGATACGCTTTTTTCTTCTAAACATAACATTTCTCTTTCCAGCATTGGAGGGTCCACTTTAGTCCCTGGCAATCCGACTGCTCCCCCATATACTTTCTTCAATTTCTTCTCGCGATCCAGATCTCCTAAATACCTACGAATTGTCTCTGTTGATACCGAAAATTCTTTTGCAAGCTCTGATACCTTTACTTTTCCTTTTAACTCTACTTTCTCAATAATAATCCGCTTACGCTCTTCTCCAACAACAGACATGACTTCACCTCCAGTTATACAAAGTCATTTTTCTCTTCTATCAATACTACTTCCTCATGCATGTAAATTCTTCGTTTTTCCATCAAAAATGATTTTTGAATTTTGGAATACCGCTTCTAGAGTTACAACATTTTTCTACTTCTCCGTTCGTAATAAGCTCTATTTTTCATCTTTCGCTTTTATCCCGCTATTCGCGGGCAGTAAGACCCCACCCTCAAGATGCAGAGAGAAGCAAAGAAGATAAATGGAGGATAACAGCTGGCATGCGCCCGATTGGTGAGAGCTTTCCATCAGGACACCACTGATGGAAGTTTCACTTTATTGCCACTGTTTTTTCTTTCTTTGGGCTGCATCCTATAAAGTGAAACTTCCATCCCTATTGTTAAAACTCCCCTTCATGCTTTGCCCTCTCCTTTGTTTTCATATGTATAATTTCAATATAAACGTAAAGTGTAAAACCCACATTAAACAAAGATTAATCTTTTGTTTAATGTGGGTTTTTGTGTAATACGTTGGTACTTCTACGTTTTCTCCCTCTTTTTCGCCTACAACATAACAATAAATTTACAAACAATTAAAAAACCTCACAAAAAAGAGACGTTTATAAAAAACGCCTCAGTTTTTCTTTCCTTTTTTTGAGTTACGATTTGCATATTTTGCAACATCTTCATTTTCGTACTCTACTGCAAATTCCGCATCCGGCAAGCTTTCTTTTGGAGTTTGATTGTTCTTTGCAGCTGCATTACGACTCACCTTTCGTTTTACCATACGAAACACTCCTTAATTCTTTATATAAAATCAATGCTTATAGTACTAATATGGACATTAAAACTTCACTCTATAGATGGTAACTGTTAACAAGTTGCGAATATGCAATGTGAGGAAATGCTATAAAATAGGAAGGTCCATATGCCTTTCCACTTTTATAAACAAGGGGCGGTACATGTGAAGAGAAACCAACCGATCGACTCTCCGATTCTTGATGAAACAATTCCGCATCAAATGAATTTTCCTTCTTTTAAAGGAACTGGCATCACGATGCAACCACCATTCACCAATGAGTATGGCGTAATTATTGGTGACAGCCAATATAATTCAGAAAATAGTCCCCTGAACAATTGGAGTGATGATATTGATCCTGCTATTATGGCCGGAGACCAATGGATACATCCAACAAATGATATCGGCTGGATTGCTGAAGAAAATCAAGACTTACTGCAAAAAAACAATACGGATTCAGAAGAAACTTTTATGCATCCGCAGTTTGGTATTAACGATTAATGTAGAAAAGCGATTCTATGTTATAAAATAGAATCGCTTTTTATCCAACAATAATCCGTTCTTTTGGATACTTATATCGAGGTGGTCTCTCTTTGCCCCCAATTACAAATATGAACGTTAAAATACCAATTCGCCCGATAAACATGAGCACAATTAATACGAGTTTTCCAACTGTTGTGAGTTCTGCTGTAATTCCGGTCGATAAACCAACTGTTCCAAATGCTGAACATACTTCTACAAACAGATCCATTAATGGAAATGGTTCCGTTATACATAACACAAATAGTGCTGCGGCACATAGCAAAGCGCCCATCAATGCAACAACAAATGCTTTTATAATATCTTCTTCGTGTAATTGTCTCCCAAATACCCGTACACTTCTACCACCTTTTGCAAAGGTATACAATACGAGGATACAAACTGCAAAAGTTGTTGTACGAATACCACCACCGACAGAGCTTGGAGAAGCGCCAATAAACATTAATATACTCATAAAGAACAGTGTTGGGGGCGAAAATTCTTGAATATCCATCGTTGCTAAGCCGCCACTTCTTGTTGTAACAGATTGAAACAATGTATAAAACAACATTTCATGCCATGATTTCCCACGTAAAAAATGATTCCACTCTAACAAAAAAATAACGATTGTTCCAACAACCACTAAAGTAAAGAACGTTGTCGTTGTGAGTTTTGTAAATAATGAAAACCGAAATAATTCATGTTTCTTTTTACCTATATATTGTCTCACTTCAATCAATACTGGAAAACCAATTGCCCCTAAAATAATAAGAAGCATATGAATAATTTGTACGATATAATCGTTTTGGTACGGTACAAGCGATTGTCCCGTCAAATCAAATCCGCCATTCGTTGTAGCACTAACAGCTGCAAAAAAGCCATGAAAATATGCTTCCTTCCAATTAGGGAAGTAACGTAAAAATCTTGTTCCTAATAACAGTGCACCAATTACTTCAATTGAAATGATTAATATTAAAATAGAGCGCATTAAATGAACAAGTCCCGCTAAATTTCTTTGATTTTGATCTGCCATAATTAAACGTCGCTGCTGTAAACCTATTTTCTTTCCTGTAATCATCCAAACAAACGTACCAAGCGCCATAATGCCCAGTCCACCTAATTGTAAAACAAGCGCTAAAATAACAATACCTGCTGTAGTAAATGTATCTGGAATCGATACAACAGATAAACCTGTTACACTTACTGCACTAACAGATGTAAATAAAGCATCAATAAATGTCCACTCGACTCCTGGTTTTATAACAAATGGCATGCTTAATAATATAACAGACACAATAACAGCAAGACCATAAAATAAAACGATGAGCTGTACCGGTCTTAAATGTTGTAACCATTTCCTAATACCTTTCATTCCATCACTTCTTTAACTTTTTTACGACGAAATATTTCGAAATCCGAACTACTGCCATGTGCAAATAATTCCTGAAATATTTTTGCAAATACCATACTATAGACGGTGCCATTCCCGCCATAACTTAATGCATAATAGAGGTTTGCAATCGATTCATCCTCTTTCAGAATGGGCATTCCATCATGTGTTCCGCCAAATATTGCTGCCCAATAATATTCTGCTTGTACGTGTTTCAACTGTGGAAATAATTTTGATGTTATTTGAACAAGAAGATTTCTTTTATGTAGTAGGTGTGTGTCACCATATTTTTGTAACATACTCGGTTCATCTAAGCCACCGATTATAATTCGATTCTTATACGTGCGGCAATATAAATACGGACGCGCAGTTTCCCAAATTAACGACTGCTCGTACCATCCTTCAAAATTTGGTTGTTCATTTGTGACAATTGCATAGGAAGTTTCCAAAATTGCATTTGCTTCTTTTTTATCTGTTGCGTTTCGTATCCTGTAGCTATAATAACAGCTTTAGATATAATTTTTTTCCATTTTTAGTATAACAGATTGTGTCTTTATGAACAGATTTAATATGAATAATCTCTGTATCTTCAAAAATAGCCGTTCCATTCTCTTTTGCTTTATGAATAAGAGCATGTGCTAACACATACGGATTCACTTCTGCATCCCCTCTTGTGTATAAAGCAGCTGGTTTTGTAAATGAGTAACGTTTCGCTATATCTTCTTCTGTAAAAAACTCAACAGGAAAATCATAATATCTTAAGGTTTCATATTCTTTTCTTAGAAATGAAACATCATCTTTATTACTTGCATAATATAAACTTCCTCTACGAATAAATTCAGGATCTATATCGAGTTTTGTTACTACTTGCTCCATAGTATCGAGCGCATCATAACATAATCGATATGCTCGAACTCCTTTTTCTTCACCAAATGTATGCACAAACGAAGTTAATGATTTATCTTGAGTGTATTGTAACAACCCTGTATTCGCAAGCGTACTTCCGCTTGCAACTTTCCCTTTATCTACAACTGCCACTTGTAGTCCAATTGCCGATAACATATATGCAAGTTGAGCACCCGCTTGACCACTTCCAATAATAAGCACATCACATATCATATCATTTTCCAACTTTTCATAACAAGGTATAGAAATCCCTTCATCCCAAAACAATTTTCCAAGTAGCAGTTCCATCAAATCTCTCCTAAAATAAATTTATCTTTCTTTATTCCATTATTTTTCGTTATTTTCCATAAAAAAATCCAGCTAGTTTTCACTAGCTGGATTATACTATCATGCTTTAGAAGTGGTATTTTCCACTTCTCTCAATGCAAAATCACCCGTACTCAACTAACTATTAGTGGGAAAAATCACCCACTAATAGAAGTTTCGTTTTACTTTGAACGCTCTTCAAGCCAATTACCAATTGTCGGATATGTTTGTTTCACTGCCGTTCCTCCGTATACAATTGACATGTGCCCTGTCGGAATACACACATATTGCTTATCTACACTAGAAATATGATCTAACAATGCTTCCACTTGACATGGAAGTGCAATATGATCACGTTGAGCAGAGATATTCAATACATTTGCTTTAATATTTTCTAATTTCACTTGTTGGCCGCGAATGATAAGTTCCCCTTTTACTAACTTATTCTTTTGGTAGAACTCACGAATCCATTGACGATATGATTCTCCTGGAAACGGAATTCCATCCGCAACCCATTTTTGAACTAATCTCCAACTTTCTACAAACCGTTCGTTTTCTGAGCGATCAAGGAGCGCTACGTACGGACCTACAAAATTCGAAAGTGGTTTCAACATTTTATTTCCAAAGTCAATCATTTCTGGAGGGATATTTCCAAGTGTATCAACTGCTTTATCTAAATTAAAATATTTTTCATCTAATAATGGTCCATATAAACCTGTATCAGAAAAGTCAAATGGGCTCGTCATGAAAATTAAATTACGAATTGGCATATGCGGATGAAGCGCAGCGTAAATAGAAGTTAAGGTTCCACCCATGCAATAACCAAGAAGAGAAATTTCTTCCGCATTTGCTGTACGCAATACTTTTTTCACAGCTTTTGCAATGTAATCAAGAACAAAATCATCAAATTTCAAATGACTATCTTCTAAACCAAATGTTCCCCAATCCAACATATACACATCAAAGCCACGGTCTACTAAGTATTCCACTAAACTGTTCCCTGGCGTTAAATCCATAATATACGGCTTATTAATAAGAGCATAAATTAACAAAATAGGAACAGAATGTGTTTTTTCTTGTTTTGGAATGTAACGATATAACTTCGTTTTGTTTTTCGTCCAAATAACCTCTTTCGGTGTTAAGCCTACTTGCGGCTCTGGTTCACGAAGTAGCACTTCACTTGCTCGTCTAAAGCGTTTATATGCTCTTTGATATTCCTCTGGATATAGCTCTAATTGTTTTTCCCATTCCGTTCTTAATGTTGTCATTTTCACAACTCCTTTATTTTCATTTCATTTCTTTTAGAAAGAAAGAAGTGCATACCTATCATAGACATGCACTTCTTTGTTGTTAGATTACATATATAAACCGCCGTTAATATTTAATTGCTGTCCTGTAATGTACGCACCATCACGGCATAAATATACAACACCTTTTGCAATTTCATCTGCTTGACCGAAACGTTTCTTCGGAATTTTCGCTACGATTTGCTCACGAACGTTTTCCGGAACTTCTGCTACCATTTCCGTATCGATAAACCCTGGGCAAATTGCATTTACTGTTACATTCGTTCTTGCATACTCTAACGCTAAAGATTTTGTAAACCCAATCATACCAGCTTTTGCAGCTGAATAGTTCGTCTGTCCAAATCCACCAGCTTGTCCAATAATAGAAGAAATACTAATAATTCGTCCTTCTTCAGCTTCTGTTATGTATGGAAGTGCAGCACTTGTTGTATTGAATACGCTGCTTAAATTCACATCGATAACGCGATCCCAATCTTCACGGTTTAACTTTTTAAATGTACGATCTCTCGTAATACCAGCATTGTTAACTAAAATGTCTACTTTTCCAAAATGCTGTACTGTTTCTTCTACAAGACGCTTTGCATCCTCTAATTTAGAAACATCCGCTTGACAAGCATATACATCATGTCCTTCTTTCGCTAGCTCATTCACAAGGTTCTCAGCAGCATCTTTACTGCTATTGTAATTAATCACTACTTTTGCACCTTCTGCTGCTAGTGCTACTGTAATTGCTTTTCCAATCCCCTTTGCTCCACCTGTTACGATTGCTACTTTTCCATGTAATTGAGCCATTTTTGCTCCCCCTTTGTTATAATTCGCGGCCACATGATGGATGAGCTTTGCCTAGATGAACACCGCAATGCATACATACATACATACATACATTTATAAATGATATACCGCCCTAGAAAGAGGTGCTCCCCGCCTCTTTCAGAACGAATATATATTTAACGAAATTATTTTTTATTATCGTTTTTAGCTTGTACCGCTGGTACTGCTGGTACTGCTGGTACTGCTGGTACTTGTAACTTTGCTAATACTTCATTTTGTTTTTCAAGCAGTTCAAAAATTTTATCTAATTTATTTTCTAATGTACGAATATCTTGTTTCACTTTTGTGACATCACGCTTTATTGTAGGAGATTGTCCGAGAGACTCTACCTTTTCTTCCAAAAACTCTTCGATATTGTCAACTTTGTTTTCTAAATTAATAACAAGAGAAGCAACTCTGGCAATATCTTCTTGCGTTGGGATATTCACTTTCTCTAAATATCCCTTTGTTGCATCATTCATCATCTTTTGATAAAACAAATTCAAATCTAGAACGCTTCCCATCCATGCAGAATACTCTTCTGTCTTGACTGTTTCATTAAGCGTTTTTCCCCAAAACTTTTCTGTCTGTTCGTAAACTTCTTTCCAAGCTTGTAGTGGATCGAGTTTTTGTTCAATCACTTCTCCTACACTCCTTTATTTAGTTATTGGAACAATTCAATCTATTCACTATTTTCTAATATTCCGACTAAAAGTTCAAGTGTGTATTTATTTTTTATTTTCCAAAAATACATTGACAAAAAATACAGATAGGTGTAAATTGCACATATAAGAAAAAATTCCATCTAACTGATTCATGAGGTGATGCACAATCATGCTACAAAATGAACCAGAAAAAAAGAAAGTTTGGACACAACCCAAACAAAACAACCAAACTCCATGCCAAAAAACTTCTTAGTTCCATTCTTACTTCTCTGTCTTAAAGACTGGAGTCTTCACGGTTACAAACTCATTCAGATGCTAATGGATATTGGCTTTTCTTCTATTGATCAAGGTAATGTATATAGGACTTTACGCAAACTAGAAAAAGAAAACCTCATATCTTCTACTTGGGATACAAGTGAAGGAGGTCCAGCAAAACGAATTTATTCTTTAACGGAATATGGAGAGGAATATTTAACATCTTGCGCTACGTCATTTGAGCAATATCAAAAAATGCTTCGTACGTTTTTTAACCTGTACACAAGTGCATTCTTTCCATTTTCCAATGTTCCAACAAAGGATGAGAAATCTTCATCCTCTTTTGGTGACACAGCAGATTAATCTGCGTTCACAATATGTAAAAAATTTATTTAATTTATTTGGAGGTCAAGTCATGGAAACGAAACCACACGAACTTGTTGATGCATTCTGGAAAAACTGGTCACACTCTCTTTCCCTTTTTTCTTCAGCGGGAAAACAAATGGAACAACTTACATTAGAAACATTGAAACATCAGCAGGAAGCTTTGCATAAATTAACAGAAAGTACAGAAGAAATCGAAAAAGAAATCCAGCAATTTTCAGCACAAGCAAACACGCAATATACTGAATATGTAAAGCAATTTGCTGGTAACTCCTTTAATGAACAAATTGACGGATGGCAAGAAAAATGGAATGAACTTTCTAGTCATATGCAACAACTTACTGTTTCTCCAACAAAAGCATCTTTGTCTTTACTTTCACAAACAAGCGGACAATTCGAAGAAGCAGTGAAACAACTGATTAGCCAACAACAACAACAACGTCAAGAGGTTCAAAAACAAATGGAAAGTTTTTTAGAAGAATTCAAATCCATGCAACTAGACCTCGTAAAAAAGTTCGAGGAAAACTCAAACAATCTATTCACTTCCATGAAATAAGAAAAATGTGGCAACTTACTGCAAAAAATACTCGTCTCTTTCTTTCTCCCCTTACATCGGGATGGCTCACATTTTTCAACATGGAAAAGAAGGAGGAAGAAATGAATCTTTTTCAAGAAGCAGAATCTGTCCATGAGCTTTATTATGATGAGATTCACATTGGTGATCAAGCTTCTTTAACAAAAACGATTACAGACGAAGATATTGTTACTTTTGCAAAACTTACTGGTGACGTAAATCCAATTCATTTGCTTGATTCTTTTGCAAAAACAACGATGTTTAAAGAACGTATTGCTCACGGTATGCTCGTATCTAGCTTTATTTCAACAATACTCGGAACAAAGCTTCCAGGGAAAAATACCATTTATTTATCTCAAAATATGGCATTCCGTGCTCCTGTAAAAATTGGGGATACGTTACGTGTTGTGGCTGAAGTAATTGAAAAACGCGATGACAAAAGAATTATTACGTTACAAACAAATGTATATAATCAATACGATAAAGTTGTTGTTGAAGGTACAGCAACTGTCCTGAAAAAGAGTAGCGCTGCTACTCTTTTTCATTTTATCCAAGAACTGTTAGTATGACCGATTACTTCCGCGTATGAGTGAACATAGAACACATACAATAACATTATCAGCTATCATAAGCTGAAAATAAAAAAAGGGGTATATCTAACATGGCAAAAACAAATAAACTACTTGTCCCTGGCGCTGAACAAGCACTAGAGCAATTCAAGTATGAGATTGCTCAAGAATTTGGCGTGAGTTTAGGTTCTAACACAGCTTCTCGCTCTAACGGATCTGTTGGCGGTGAAGTAACAAAACGTCTCGTTTCACTTGCACAACAACAATTACGCGGATAATTAATCACATAAATAATGGATTTGAGGCAGATATTCTCTGCCTCTTTTCTTTTGCCTGTAGAAAGTATGTAAAGTTCAACTTCCATCAGTGGAGGTTTTTTCATCCCCCCTGATGGTTAGTTGAACCAATCCCGCATAAACGTTAAATATCTGAGCAAAAATTTTTTAACTGGTTGACAAACATTAACAGTTCTTATATATTATACATAACAGCATATTTCCAAAGGGGAGTAGCGTCAGAGAAAATATTCTCTGAAACAAAGTCGTCATTACGTGGAACTATGTTCCTCCGGCTTTGTTGGCATATTTTATTACATATGTCTAGCAAGACCTTTGCCTATCAACGGCAGAGGTCTTTTTTGTGTTCTTTTTGAAATTTCTCTGCCATTGGTAGAGCTTATTTTGGGGAAGCTAAACAATGGGGAATTTTCTTCTTTTGTTTAGCACATATACAAACGAGAGGAGAATGTAAATGGATCTATCTTTATTATTGGAGTATGGTTGGGTATTACTTATTTTAGTCGTTTTGGAGGGAATTTTAGCAGCAGATAACGCACTCGTCCTTGCTATTATGGTAAAACATTTACCTGAAGAAAGACGTAAAAAGGCCTTATTTTATGGGCTTGCAGGAGCCTTTGTATTTCGCTTTGGATCGCTGTTTATGATTTCATTTCTTGTCGATGTATGGCAAGTACAAGCGATTGGTGCCATCTATTTAATGTTTATTGCTGGTAACCATCTTGTAAAAACTTATGTAAAAAAGAATGCAGCGCACGAAGAAACAGAGAAAAAAGAGACAGAGAAAAAACAAGAAAACTTTTGGTGGACTGTATTTAAAGTAGAGGTTGCTGATATTGCTTTTGCTATTGACTCTATTTTAGCGGCTGTTGCATTAGCTGTGACATTACCGAAAACAAATCTTGGTACGATCGGTAGCCTCGATACAGCACAGTTTTTCGTTATTTTCGCAGGTGGTATGATTGGATTAATCATTATGCGCTTTGCCGCATCTGCTTTCGTAAACTTACTGAAACGTAAACCTGGGTTGGAAACTGCTGCATTCACGATTGTAGGTTGGGTTGGTGTGAAATTAGCAGTTCATACATTGGCTCACCCTGCATTAGGTGTGATTCCACATGAATTCCCAGAATCAGCTACTTGGAAAATTATATTTTGGACTGTATTGCTTGGAATTGGTGTATGTGGCTGGTTCTTATCAAAAGAAACAACGCCAAATGTACAACAAGATTCGAAAAAATATAACGAAAAAGCGCTGTAATTTCAGCGCTTTTTCTTTTTTCTTTGAAAATGACCGAACTTTCTTAATCATTGAAAACACACTATATTATATAACATAAATGTTAACGCTTTCATTAAAATCATGTCCTTTTTGTGAAATATTGCACAAACTTATTGAAAGTATGAACAAATACGTGTACTTTATTCATATCAAGAGTATTTATAAATGATGTATTAAAGGAGCGTAATGACTTATGCTAGAACAGGGAGTAGCTTACCTTGTGCAGCTTGCAAAGAAGAAAAAACAAATGCTAGATAACAATCCAATGCAATATTTTCTTCGTGCTGCACTTGCTGGTATCTATATTGGTTTTGTTATTGTACTATGTTTTAAATTAGGGAATTTCTTTCATGATGCACATTCACCCGCAACTTATTTAGCATCTTCTATGTTTTTTGGAATCGCACTCATTTTAATTCTTTATGGCGGTGCTGAATTATTTACAGGAAATACAATGTATTTCACAGTTGCAACTTTGCGAAAAGAGACAACGATTGGTGATACATTACGTAACTGGGGTGCTTGTTATGCAGGTAACTTAGTAGGGGCAATATTTTTTGCAGCACTCTTCTATGCGACTGGTATTTTTGAAACGATTAGTCACAATCACTTATTAAATGAAGTTGTCGGAGGAAAGATGGGCGCATCAACAATGCATCTATTTTTTAAAGGTATTTTATGTAACTGGCTCGTTTGTCTTGCATGTTTCCTTCCTTCTCAAGTAAAGGGAGATACAGCAAAAATACTTACGATAATGCTTATTGTCTTTACATTTTTCTTATCTGGATATGAACATAGCATCGCAAATCTATCACTATTTACAATTGCTTTAGTATCACCACACCCTGATACAATTTCTTTTGCGGGTGCAATTCATAACTTAATTCCAGTTACAATTGGGAATATTATTGGCGGATCGGTGTTTGTCGGCATGGTATATCATTATTTGACTATAACAAAAAGTAACCCAGAATCTACAGAAAACGGAATCATTTCCACACAAACTGAAGAAATCATTCCATTACAGGCGCATGTAAAATAAAACTTTAATCAGTGGAGGGTCTTCATTCCCCACTGATTATTAGCTGAACTACTCAGGCACATACCAGCAGTTATCCCCTACTACCTTCTTTACTTTCGCTGAATTTTGAGGTGGGGGTATTACTGATGAACATCAAAAATATGCATTCCAATCAACTTGGAATGCATATTTTTTAATAACTCCCGACGCATTTTATTATAATAGACGCAGAAATTTCTCCTGATTCTTTTCCTTTTTGTATTCGATTTAACATATAATGTTGTCCAATCGTATCATTCGTATGTAAATGAATTTTCTCTACATGTAAGCCTTCCTTACAAAATATATCTATGAAATACAATCCGTTTTTTTGCCGCAATCCCATATTATAATCGAGCGATAACGTATGTACCCTATTATTTCGAACAAACTCCAGCGCCTGCTCGACTGTGGTAGCTAGCATAAAGCCAGCTGGACACGGCCTTTGATCATCCATATATACGTTCATCTAATCCCTCCTCTACATACACATACTATATGAACATACTGTTCCAAGCGCAATAAATGGTGCAAAAGGAAGCGGTTCTTTATAAGTCATGCGCCGAATAATAACAAAAGTAGTAAGAAAGCAAAGACCAAATAATGAAGAGAAACAAAGTGACAGTAGTATTGCTTTTGTTCCAACTACAAATCCAAGTAAAATGAACAATTTGACATCTCCACCGCCAATACCTGCTGGATGAATTACTTGAATAATATATAAGAGCACAAACATAACCGCTGCTCCCAGTAACCCATCCCACCATGGGGAAAGCGGTATAAAAAAACGTTCTATTACAAATAGCCCTGCAAAAAAAATAAAATACGATTTGGAATTACCATATAGAGAAGATCTGTGATGGTAACAATGAAAAGAAGTGATAATAGAGTCCAAACAATAATAAGCTGCTCACTAGGACCGATAAAAAACGCTGTAAAGAAAAACGATATACCTGCAATACCCTCAAATAGCGGATGAAAAGGTGAGATTTTTATATCACAATGTGTGCACCGTCCTTTTTGTATACAAAATGATACAATAGGAATCAACTCTTTTACTTGTAATACATAATGACAATGCGAACAGTGTGAGCGCGGTTTTATAATGGAATAACCGAGTGGAATACGATAGGCAACGACTTGATAAAAAGAACCTAGTATCAAGCCAGTGAAAAAAGCATATGCATAAAATAGCATTTCGCCATCTCCTTTCGCACCTAATATAGCAAAAAAGTTTAACATGTTGTATTTTCAAAAACTTATCTTTATCTATAAAAAAACAGACCTTTACTAGGCCTGTTTTTCCATTTATACAACAAAATAAAACGCTTTTAATGGTCCATGTACACCAACGACAAGGTTCATTTCAATGTCAGCAGAGTTACTTGGTCCTGTAATAAAGTTAATACAAGAAGCTGGTGCTTCTCCATTTTCTACACGTGTATTTAAATCATGTACCGCTTGTGTAATACGCGGTACTAATGTTTCACGTGGAATAATAGCTACGTAAATAGTTGGTAAGAAGTGTAGTGAACGTCCTCTTCCTTTATGACTTTGCACTACAATTGTACCAGATTCCGCTAACGTATAATCACTAAACGAAATTCCGATATTTGCTTTTTCCGCTAGCTTCATGTTTTCATCTTTCTTCTCGGGATCCCAAGTATTCACTTCTACGTTTTCGCCTGGAAGTTCCGCTCCAAACAGTTGTTGTAATCCATACTCTTCAAAACGATCATCTTGAGATAACATAATTGGCCCGCCGCCATTTTCTGTGATAACTTTCTTGATCGCTGC
This sequence comes from Bacillus sp. EA-CB0995, assembly GCF_055814245.1. Lineage (NCBI taxonomy): Bacteria > Bacillati > Bacillota > Bacilli > Caryophanales > Bacillaceae > Bacillus > Bacillus sp. EA-CB0995. The sequence continues at coordinate 3,509,885 of NZ_CP169269.1, forward strand.
ACTTAATTCATCTCTATTCGTTTCAATGACAGTCGTATGAATGTTGTTACATTGTTTCTTAAATACTTCTAATAGTTCTTCTTGTGCGTAATCGTTTAACGTCTCTAAATTCACATTATTTTTCCATTTAGGGCGCTGTACACCTTCTGTTTTACGCTCACGTCCAAGTTGTTTTGCGACATTCTCTAAAAATGAATCACGATTTTGAATCGTTCCTGCCATTAGTTATTCCCGCCTTTCTTATGCTCTTTATACCAATCACGGAATCTTTCTTTGCTTGGAGCTGGGAATTCGCGAATCTCCGTCCAATTTTTAAGCGGTCCCACACCCTTAGAAACGCGGTTTCCAGATGTGAATGGGCTCATTGCAGCCGGCGCCATTTTAGATCCCATTTTGTATAAAGCAGCAGAAGAAGCGCCCATACTAAACATCTTCATCGCAAGCTTTTCTGCAAGCGGTGCACGTCCTTCTTTTTCCACAATTACTTGACGATGTTTTAATAACAAGTCATGTAATGGAATTTTTACCGGACAAGCTTCTGTACATGCTCCGCATAAACTAGACGCATATGGAAGTTCTTTATAATCATCATATCCACCTAAAAGCGGTGTTAATACCGCACCAATTGGACCTGAATAAATTGATCCGTAAGAGTGACCACCAACATGACGATATACAGGACATACATTCACACATGCCGCACAGCGAATACATTGCAACACTTGACGGAATTCAGAACCTAATATTTCAGAACGACCATTATCTACAACAACTAAATGGAACTCTTCAGGTCCATCTACTTCGTCTTCTTGAATTGGTCCTGCTACTGTTACATAACTTGTTAGCTTTTGACCAACAGCACTACGGCAAAGTAAACCAACAAGAACATCAAGCTCTTCCATTGTTGGAACCATACGTTCCATACCCATTACTGCAATTTGCGTTTTCGGGATAGACATCACAAGGTCTGCGTTACCTTCATTTGTTACTAAACAAAGAGAACCTGTGTTAGCAACTGCAAAGTTACATCCTGTTACGCCAATCTCTGCATCCATAAATTTTTCACGAAGAATTTTACGAACGAATTTCGTCATTTCATATGGATCATCAGAGTTTTCATATCCTAATTTTTCTTTAAACACACCTTGAATTTGCGTTCTATTTTTATGAAGTGCTGGTGCAACAATGTGAGATGGTGGATCATTGTCTACTTGTAAAATGTATTCCCCTAAGTCACTCTCAACGACCTCACAGCCGATTTCTTGAAGTACATGGTTCATACCGATTTCTTCTGTTACCATTGATTTTGATTTAACTACTTTTTTCGCTTGTTTCTTTTCAGCTACTTGTTTAATATACTCAGCTGCTTCTTCCTTCGTTTTCGCAAAGAAAACATGGCCGCCTCGTTTTGATACATTTTCACTCAGCTGCATTAAATAATAATCTAAATTTTCTAGCGTATGCTGACGAATTTGTTCACCAAGGTCACGCCACTCTTCCCAGTTTCCTAATTCATCAGCTGCCTCTAAACGTTTTGTGTATAGACGCGTTTGTGCAGACGATACTGCTCCGCGCATAAATGAATCTTGAAGATTTTCGCCAACACGATCATTAAATTTTTTATCACTAGTTTTCATAGACATAGCTTACTTCCCCCTCCATCAGCGGCTATTCAATACTTCAGCAATATGCATCACTTTTACATTTTTTCCTAAACGCTCGATACGCCCGCCAATGTTTAACAAACACCCACAGTCTGCTCCAATTAAATAATCTGCTCCAGTTTCCATGACACTGTCGACTTTTTCATCTACCATTTGCTCAGAAATTGGTGTCATTTTAACTGAGAACGTTCCCCCAAAACCGCAACAATTTTGTACATTTGGTAGTTCTTTCACTTCTAGACCTTTCACATTTGATAGTAAAATGCCTGGAGCTTCTTTTACTCCTAGTAAACGTGTCATATGACAAGATTTATGAACCGTTGCTACGCCATCCAAGCGAGCACCAACGTCAGTAACTTTTAACACATCAACAATAAATTGTGTCAGTTCGTATGTTTTTTCAGCTACTTTTTTCGCACGTGGTCCCCATTCTGGATCATCTTTAAATACGTGTGGATACTCGTGAAACATTGTCGCACAAGAACCAGAAGGTGTAACGATATACTCAGCGTTTTCAAATGTGCTAATCATATGCTTCATTGCTTCTTTTGCTGCTTCTACGTGGCCGCTATTGTAAGCTGGTTGTCCACAACAAACTTGCGCTTCTGGAAATTCAATTTCACAACCTAATCGCTCTAAAATTTCAACCGTTGCTTTGCCGACATTTGTTTCAAACATATCGACTAAGCATGTAACAAATAATGTAACTTTCATATTATAGTTCCCCCTCATTTCAACTCAGCCAACAATCGTATGGTCATCAGATGACTTAGTAAAAAGAAAGAAGCGAAACATAAATTATTCATGTTTTATTCTTTCTTCTATTCAGAAAACGCTTACTTATTCTTTCTCTATTTTATCAAAAAAATAAAATTTTGAAAGTACAATATTACGAATTTGTTTTCTCGATGCCTGTGACCATACATTCCACATTCGTTAGGTGATCTTGCATCGCTTGCTGCGCTGCTTCAATATCATTCTCTAACACTGCTTCATAAATTTTTCGATGCTCTTCTAGAAGTCGTTCTGCTGTTGTTTGTTCACCATATAAAATAATTCGTCTTGTTTCACCAATTGCTTCAGCGATCATTTCAGAAACATGGTTCATCAATTCTAACAAAATATTGTTGTGTGAAGCTTCTGCAATTGCCATATGGAAATGAAAATCTGCTTTTTCACCACCATTTTCATCTCCTACGCTTTTTTGCATCTCATCTAACCAATGCTGCATATTGTGTAAATTTTCTTCTGTACGTTTTACTGCCGCCGCACGAGCTGCTCCTACTTCAAGCACTTTCCGTACTTCCAATAAATTCACAATATCCTCTTGTTTCATTAATAGAGTTGTATTTAATGACGCTGTTAAAGAAGATGGATCGAAATTCTTCACATACGTGCCTTCCCCTTGTTTCATCTCAATTAAGCCCATTGCTCGCAAGGCACTTAACGCTTCGCGCACAGCAGATCTGCCAACTTGAAACTGCTCTGCCAATTGATGAACAGGAAGAAGTTTGTCACCAGGCTTTAGTGTACCATTTTTAATCATTGCTAAAATGGCTTCCGATACTTCTTCGTAAATTTTTTCGGCTTAATAGATTTGTATTCCAGTTGTATCACCCCAGTATCATCCAAACAACAATGACAACAATTTATCCCGCGCTAACGGGCAGTAGGACTCCCACCTCAAGATTCTGAGAAGTCAAAGAAGATAGGCGAGAGATAACTGCTAGCATGCGCCAGATTCGTTCAATTAACCATCGGCAGGAAGATAAACCGTCTCCCCACTGCTGCAAGTTTCACTTTATATAGAAAATAGCATCCATATCTATTTTAGAACTAAATACATAGAAGTACAAACATTTTGTTCATAAAATGGACAAAAAATTATTCCGAAGAGATAATTGGTAAATAAATCGAAATTTTCGTTCCTCTGCCTTCTTCACTTTCAATATGCCACGTTCCGCCGTGAATGTGCACAATTTGTTTTACAATCGCAAGTCCTAGTCCCGTTCCACCATTATGGCGGCTTCTTGCTTTATCGACTCGGTAAAAACGTTCACCCAGTTTTTCAAGATGTTCCGGACCAATACCAATCCCGGTATCTATGATTTGCAATTTACCTTGCCCTGCCTGTTGTTCTAATTGCACATAAATAGCACCTTTTTCACCTGTATAGCGAATAGCATTATCTAATACATTATGAAGCACTTGTTGCATCCTATCTTCATCAATATTGACAATAATATCTGGATCAAAAGTTGTATGCAGTACAATTTGTTTTTCAATCACTTGTAATTCATACGTCTCTAGTACATCTTCAATTAACTGCGCAAATACAATAGGCTGCTTTTTAAGAGGAAAACGCTCTCCTTCAAGCTGTGCTAAATCCAGCAAGTCATGAACAAGCCGTTGCATACGCCCAGCTTCTTTATGAACAAGCTGGGTGAATTTTAATTGCTGCTCTCCTTTTGCTACTCCATCGATAATCGCTTCACTATATCCTTTAATATAACTAAGCGGAGTTCGAAGCTCATGTGACACATTTGCTAAAAATTCTTTTCGCTGCACATCCTCTTCTTCTAATGAACTTGCCATCTTATTGAACGCTTTGCCAAGTTTTCCAATTTCATCTTCTGATGAAATCGTAATCCGCTGCGAAAAATCTCCTTTTGCCATATGATGTGCGACCCGTTCCATTTGTGAAAGCGGCTTTGTAATTGTAATGACAATCTTTCGTCCAATCCATATAGTTAGCACAATCATTACAAGGGCAAGAGGAGCTAAAATGAGTCCCATTTCATAAATTAAATCTTTAATGCTCTTTAAAGGAAGATAAGAATATACAATACCGACTAGCTTTTTATTGTCTAACACAGGAATAACGACACCCATAATGTTACGATGAAAATGTTCTTCATACCCAATCTTCGTAATCGTATTTCCTTCTAGTAATGTTTGTCGGTCATTCTCACTAATAATTGAATTGTAATGAACATCAAATGGAAGACATGCACTTAAATCACGCGGATTGCTAACAAACAGTACATCTGCGCTCGCAATTTTATCGAATGATTTTACCTTTTCTTCAAATACATCTACGGGCTCATCTGCTCTATATTGCGCTACAAGACGATTTCCCTCTGCTTTTAATGTCTCTTCAATATTTTGAACATATAATTTCTCATACGAATACAGCGAGACAAAATATAAAAACGAAACTGTTACACACACAGCACATGCAACTGTAAGCCATAACTTTTGTACCATCGTAAGCATCTTACACCTCAAATTTATAGCCTACGCCCCAAACAGTTTGAATACAATTCCCCTGTTCTTTAAGCTTTAAGCGCATTGTTTTCACATGTGTATCAACTGTTCGAGTGCTGCCAGCGTAATCATAGCCCCAAACTTTTTCAAGCAATTGCTCTCGGCTAAATACTTGGCCATTATGTTGACAAAGAAAATAAAGTAAATCAAATTCTTTAACAGTTAATGAAATACTCTCATTTTCTATTTCAACGCGGCGACTTTTTTCATTAATTACAATCGGTCCAAATTCCATCTCTTCTTGCTCTTCATATTTCGTATATCTCCTTAATACCGCTTCCATACGTGCAATTAACTCTCCTGGGCTAAATGGTTTCACAATATAATCATCTGCCCCCGTCCGCAGTCCATTTACACGATTCCACTCTTCCCCTTTTGCTGTCAAAAAGATAATTGGAATATCTGATGTTTTTCGGATTTCTTTACATACCGCAATCCCATCCATTTCTGGCATCATGATATCTAAAATAACAAAATCAAAGTCTTCTGTTTCCAGTATGTGCAGTGCCTGTTTTCCATTCTGGGCTTCTTTCCACTCATAACCAAAGTTGTCTAAATACATACCAACAAGCTGCCTCATATCACTTTCATCATCAACAAGTAATACTTTATACTTACTCATTTCTTCTCCCCTACTCTTTGCACAAATTGAAATGGCCCTTTACCAACCGAAATCGTCTGTTTTATTTTCATTTCGTTTAAATCTACAACGTACACTTCATCACTATCATAGCTCGCAACATACCCTTCATTGCCAATTTGCCAAAATGCAAATGGATTCGACCCTACTTCAAGAGAATCTACTTCTTTATACGTTTTTCCATCGAACTTTCTCAGCGTGCTAGATCCGTGGCTAAGTACATAAATAAATTGTTGATCTGTAGACAAGTTAATTGGCATAAATGGTGCATCTAACGATTGAAGCATTTCGCCATCTTCAAGAGAATACTCAAGTACTTTTTCATTTACTTGTTTACCGTCACCGTGTCCACCAATAAAGATGTCCTTTCCATCTTCGCTAAGAACCGCACCAGTTGAAGCCGGCGGAATCATAAAAGAGTTCACAACCTTTTTTTGTTTCACATCAATGCTAGACAATTTCGTATCATAAAAATTCAGGACATATAACATATCATTATGTTGCACCATAGTAAGCGGACCCTTTCCAACCGAAACACTCCCTGTTTCTTTTCCATTGGTTGTAAAAATACGAATTTTTTGCTGATTTTGATCCGCTAGGAACAATTCTTTTCCATTTTCAGATAATAAGATGTTTGCTATTCCTTTTCCTGTATTCCATTTCTCAAGCTGCTTTCCATCTTTTAAAGAATACACATATATATAATCTAGTTGCTTACCATACACAAGCAAACGATTCCCGTCTGGTAACAACGTTGTTCCCATAATAGGTTCATTTAAATGCCACGTTGTAATTGTTTTTTTCGTATCAGTATCAATAAAGCTAATACTTCCTTCTTTTATATTTGTCGTAATGAGAAGATCCCTTTTTGGATCAATAGACTGATAAGCCCCTCCCTTACACCCTGTAAGTAATAGTACGATACAAAGTGAAATAAACCACTTTTTCAAAAGATTACCTCCATTATGGACAGTTTCGATATACTTGTAAAATAGCAAATAATTGTGAGGAAAGTGTGAAATCTTTTTTCTTTATCATAATCACTATATAATGGTAAAACAAATATAAAAATAGTGGGTGTTAAAAGTATGCTATTTCCCGATCTAGCAAATAAAATTGTCCGTGAAGTACGAAGACTCATTACCGAAAATATTATCATTATTGACATAAACGGAACAATTATCGCAAGTACAGACCAGGAAAGGCTTGGAAGCTTTCACGAAGGAGCTCTTCGCTGTGCGGAGCAAAAAAGGACGGTAATTATTACAAATGAAGATGAACAGAGCCTATGCGGCGTAAAAGCAGGCATCAACCTCCCTCTCCTCTTTCACGATGAAGTGATTGGTGTAATTGGAATTACAGGAGATCCTGAAAATATTTCACAGTACGGAGAAATATTACGGAAAATGACTGAGCTATTAATTCACGAAAACTATTTTGTAGAACAATTAGAGCTTGAACAGCGCTCATACGAAGCATTCGTATTTGATTGGCTCCAAGGTACTGATTGGTCCTCTAGCTTCTTAGACCGCGCAAAAACCCTTGGAATTGATTTACAAAAAAAGAAACAACTCATTTTACTTTCATATAATCAAGATGATTCGATGCTCCAGCGGAAAATTTGGCAACATATACGCAACCTTTTACCAAAACAAGACTTGTTTGTACGCTGGGGCAACGACCGCTTTATTTTATTTCAGTCGTTTAAAACAAAAAAAGAAATATTTCAATTTTTAAAGCGATTAAAATATGAATGTGAAACATTATTTCCTATTATATTAAGCATCGGTATTGGACAAGTAGTTGCGCCAAATGAGATGCACCACTCTTATGAACAAGCACTCCGAGCACTTACTGTTTCTCAAAAAACGACAGACATTGTTTTTAATGAAGATTTGCGCTTAGAAATGTGTCTTCAGGATATTACTCCCCGTACGCGTGAAGCATTTTTACAACGCACCATTCATAAACTTCATACAGAAACTGAATTGATTGAAACATTGCGTTTATTTATCGAAAACAATCAATCGTATAAACAAACAGCGGAAATACTTCATATTCATATTAATACATTGCATTACCGCTTAAAAAAATTGAAGAACACACCGAATTAGATCCAAAGCAAATAAAGGATTTAGTCATTTTATATTTCGCCCTACTCTTATTAGATAATCATCCAAAAAAGAAGGGAAAACAGGATAATATTTGTTTATTCACACATAGCGGGAGCCCCCGCTTTTTTTATCATAAAAATAGAAAAACACTGTGACAAAGTTTGTATTCGAAAAAACTTTGCATAACAGTTTGAGGGGGATTTTCAGTATGTTAAAACAACAAATTGTTGATGCACTCGTATCCATTGTTGGTAAGGAGAATGTAGATACGTCTAACATGGGACGTTTAACGTATAGTTACGATGCGACTCCAAACTTTCAGGCAATGCCAGATGCCGTTGTCGCACCTCGTAATACGCAAGAAGTCGCAGAAGTTTTAAAAATATGTAACGAGCATAAGATTCCTGTATACGTACGCGGTTCTGGAACGAATCTTTGCGCAGGAACTTGTCCGCTAGAAGGTGGAATCGTCCTTATTTTCCGCCATATGAATCGCATTTTAGAAATTGATGAAGAAAATTTAACAATTACAGTGCAAGCTGGTGTCATTACATTAGATATTATTAAAGCTGCTGAGGAAAAAGGATTATTTTATCCACCAGATCCAAGCTCGATGAAAATTTCAACAATCGGTGGAAACATTAATGAAAATTCTGGTGGTTTACGCGGTTTAAAATACGGGGTAACGCGCGATTATGTTATGGGACTTGAAACAGTTCTACCAAATGGTGATATTATTCGCACAGGTGGAAAATTAGCAAAAGATGTCGCTGGCTATGATTTAACACGTTTATTTATTGGATCTGAAGGAACACTTGGCGTTGTAACAGAAGCAATTCTAAAGCTTGTTCCAATGCCAGAAACGAAAAAAACAATGCTAGCTTTATATCAAGATATTAATGAAGCTGCACGTGCTGTTTCTGCGATTATTGCAAACAAAATTATTCCCGCAACATTAGAATTTTTAGATCAACCGACCATTGAAGTCGTAGAAGAATTTGCTCAAATCGGCTTACCAACAGATGTAAAAGCCGTTCTGCTCATTGAACAAGATGGTTCTCCAGAAGTAGTAAACCGTGATATTGAAAAGATGGCAAACATTTGCCGTTCTCTTCATGCTGTTGATGTTCGCGTTGCAAAAGATGAAACAGAAGCAGATGCGCTTCGTACAGCACGCCGCAGTGCGCTATCTGCATTAGCACGATTAAAACCAACAACAATTTTAGAAGATGCAACAGTACCTCGTTCGCAAATTGCACCGATGGTCGAAGCAATTAATGAAATTGCAAAAAAATATAACATTCCCATTTGTACATTTGGTCATGCTGGTGACGGTAACCTCCACCCTACTTGTATGACAGATGCTCGTAATGAAGAAGAAATGCACCGTGCGGAACAAGCCTTTGCGGAGATCTTCGCAAAAGCGATTGAACTTGGCGGCACCATTACAGGTGAACATGGTGTTGGTGCGATGAAGGCCCTTACTTAGAGCTAAAGCTTGGTAAAGAAGGCATTGCTGCGATGAAAGCTATTAAGCAAGCATTTGATCCAAACAATATTATGAATCCTGGTAAAATGTTTGCAAAAGACTCTCGTAAAAGAGTGGTGGCTCAGCAATGACTACATTAAATACAAAGCAAATTCAAAAAGAATTTAAAGAACGTTTAAATGAAGATGAACTGCTGAACTGTATGCGCTGCGGCTTTTGTTTACCAACATGTCCAACCTACATTCAATCTGGGTTTCAAGAATCACACTCTCCGCGCGGACGCATTGCGTTAATGAAAGCAGTAGTTGATGGCTTAATTGAACCAGATGAAGACATAGAAAACACGCTAAATGTTTGTCTTGGCTGCCGCGCTTGTGAACCCGTTTGTCCATCGGGCGTTAATTATGGACATTTATTAGAAGAAGCACGTGATATTATAAATCAAAACAAAACATTCTCTATCCCAGTCAAAGCTGTTCGTAAAATTGTCTTTGAAGGGTTATTCCCTCATCAAAATCGTATGCGGACATTAACAGGACTGATTGGGTTTTATCAGCGTTCCGGCTTACAAACATTCACACATAAAACAGGGATTATGAAGTTATTCCCTCAAACATTAGCAATAATGGATCTCGTTCTTCCAAAAGTACCAAAAATGAAAGAAATGAAAAATCGGCCTGAATTTTTATCAGCAAAAGCAGTAACGAAAAAACGTGTTGCTTTCTTTACTGGCTGTTTAATGGATACAATGTTCTTAGAAACAAATAATGCAACGATGAAACTATTGCAAATTGCAGGTTGTGATGTTGTCATTCCAAAAGATCAAAATTGCTGCGGGGCCCTGCACGGCCATGCTGGTGAAAAGAGCGGTGCAAAAGAGCTTGCGAAGAAAAACATTCAAGCATTTGAAGACTTAAAAATTGATTATATTATTACAAACGCTGGTGGCTGCGGAGCCTATTTAGTTGATTACGACTATTTATTAAAAGATGATCCAGAATGGGCAGACCGTGCAAAACAATTTGTTGCGAACATTAAAGATATTTCTTCTATATTAGTAGAATTAGATTTTCATAAACGCACCGACTTACGTCTACCACCACAAGTCATTACGTATCAAGATTCTTGTCATTTACGAAACGTGATGCGTACATCTTCTGAACCTCGCAAGCTATTACAAGCGATTCAAGGTGTAACTTATAAAGAAATGGAAGATGCTGATCGTTGCTGTGGTTCAGCTGGTATTTATAATATTGTACATTCTGAACTATCAATGGAGTTTTTAGACTACAAAATGGAACGAGTTCATGAAACCGAAGCAACAACAATTGTAACAGCAAATCCTGGCTGTTTGTTGCAAATGAAACTTGGTATTGAACGTGAGGGTCTTTCCCACAAAATGCAAGGAGTTCATATTGTAGACTTATTACTTGAAGCAGTAACACAAAAAGAACGATAATTTTAAATGAAAGACGGACGTACCTTTCTCTATTAAAGATACGCCCGTCTTTTTTATCGTCTACAACATTAAAAGTATGTTACTGTATCGTAAAAAAGAACGACAAAAAGATTACAGTTATGTAAAAAAACATCCATAATATTCCTCGGTACTCCTCTATAAATGCTGATGTTATCCCTTTTCTCCTCCTCTTCATCGGAAGTTATATCCAATTTATCTTTTATTTCTCCTCAGAAAAAATACTGTCTATTCCTTATACCATCTAGTATTTCGGCATTTGTTCTTTCTCTAAAATCTAGGATAAAAAAGGAAATCTCATAACCTATGAATTTTTTTCCAACCTTTTTTCGACAAAATCTGTGCTACGATAAATTTGTCAGTCAAACAGGCCGACAAAAATAAAATCTGTGTGATAACAGTTTCATAAACTTTTACATAGGGGGACAATTATAATGAAAAAACGTGTTTTACTATCTGTAGCAGCAGCAACTGCTCTTACATTTGGATTAGGGACAAATGGTGCGAAAGCAGAAACAGTGCAGCCATCACCAATTAAAGTTCAAAATATTTCGCAATCTCCATTTTTCATGCAACATATGCAACATATGAATCAACAAGACTTCCAATCTTTCTTAACATCTCTTTTAAACTCATATGCAAAATGGAATCCAGGTGCTTTCCAACCAGGTAACTGTGTAATTCCTGGACAACCAACTAACATAACGATTACAACTCCTTGGGGAGATGTTGTAATTACAAATCCAATTAATGAAACAAATACACCTGCTGATAAACCAGCTGATAAGCCTGCTGATAAACCAGCTGATAAGCCTGCTGATAAGCCTGCTGATAAACCAGCTGATAAGCCTGCTGATAAACCAGCTGATAAGCCTGCTGATAAACCAGCTGATAAACCAGCTGATAAGCCTGCTGATAACAACCAAGCAACTAAACCAGCTGATAAACCAGCTGATAAGCCTGCTAATAAGCCTGCTGATAAACCAGCTGAGGACTCAAAAGGTTCATTAAGCGCATTTGAGCAAAAAGTTGTTGATTTAACAAATGCTGAACGTGCAAAACAAGGTTTACCAGCATTAAAAGTAGACACTGAGTTAAGCAAAATGGCACGTATTAAATCAGAAGATATGCAAAAAAATCATTACTTCGACCACACTAGCCCAACATACGGTTCTCCGTTTGATATGATGAAACAGTTTGGTATTTCATACAGATCTGCTGGTGAAAATATTGCACAGGGACAACAAACTCCAGAAGAAGTTGTACAAGCTTGGATGAATAGTGCAGGTCACCGTGCAAATATTTTAAATAGCGGATACACGCACATCGGTGTTGGTTACGTAGAAAACGGAAACTACTGGACACAAGAATTTATTTCAAAGTAAGCATAAAATGAAACTTTAATCAGTGGGGGTTCTCCCCACTGATTATTTGTTCAACCAATTAGCAGTTTATCTCCTATCTAACTTCTTTGCTTTCTGCTGAATTTGGAGTTTTAGGATTACTGCCTGCAAATAGCGGAATAAATAGAGTCTTCTAAAAAGGCTCTATTTATTTTGTATACATATAAGAATGTAATATATGAGAAAAGTCATGAGGAAGAGGTATATCTACGTCAATTTGACGTTTTGTAATCGGATGTAACATTGAAATGTGAGCAGCATGCAATGCTTGGCGAGAAAGTAGCTTTGTCTTACCTCCATACAATACATCGCCGACCAGTGGATGACCGAGATAACTCATATGAACACGTATTTGATGTGTTCTTCCCGTTTCTAATTGAACTTTAACGAGTGTTACATTGCTCTCTTTTGAATATTGCACGACCTCATAATGCGTTACAGCACGGTCACCTTTTGGAGAAACACGGCGCCTCGATGCATGGTGACGATCTCGTCCAATTGGAGCATCGATTGTGCCCCGCTTCTTTTGTACTTTCCCTTCAACAAGTGCCATATATGTTCTCTTAATTTTGCGTTCCATCAATAATCGATCCATAATCACACCAGCTAATGCATGCTTTGCAAAGACGACTCCGCCTGTTGTATCCTTATCTAGCCGGTGAATGTGACGTACCTTTGTTTCAATTCCTTGCATTTGCAAATGAAATGCTACATAGTTTGCTAATGTCCCTGTCCCGCCTTTACTTGCAGGATGCGTATCTACTTGTATTGGCTTGTTAACAATCAATACATGATCATCTTCATATATGACTTCTATATCATAAAACTCTGGTTCCACGTCATACTCCTCTTGCATGAACATATGAACTTGCAATTTATCTCCTTCTTGCAGTTGTTCACTCCAGCGTTTTCCTTCTCCATTAACAAGAATGCTTTTTTCCATACGATAGTGATGTAATAATTTTTTCGGAACTTGCCATTCTTCTTTCAAAATAGAATCAATCGTTCGTCCCTCCCATACAGAAGGAACCATAATCTCACACCATTCTCCCATTTTCTTTACTTTCATATAATCACCTTATTTCTATTAATCCTCTTATTGTAACGGAAAATCCCTACTAACGCATAGTTAAAAAGACAGTTCAACAATTATTGAACTGTCCGTAAAAGCACGATTGCTTCAATTAGCATCAGAACTCTACTGATGCTAATTGAACTTTATGCACGAAGTTTTTTTATCTCCTGCAACATTTCTTCGGCTTTTCTTTCATATGATAAGTCCTTAAAAAATTCAGCTAGTTTCTTGTAATCATTATAAGCATCTAATAATTGATCTATCGTTTCATGATTACATTTTTTCCGCGGTGTTTTCATTTTAACAGGATAACGATACTCACCTATATCATGAATTTTATAATACTCCTCCTCTACTTGAATAACTTTCACAAGCTCATCTTCTTCCGCATCTAGCGTGTACCCATCAAACTCTCGCAGTAGTTCATAAATAATATGTGTCCATTCATCCTTTGGATAAAAACCTTTTTCTAACCGATAGCCGACAATGCGATACATATGCCCATCATTTTCTGCAAATTGTACAGTATCATTCAATTTAAATTTAAAATAACGAAACATTGTCTTCACCCACTCTTATATGTAATTTCCTTATCTCATACTATTCGCTAAAAGGGTGGGAGGCTATTCATATAAATAGCTCTCACCATATAAGATGAGAGCTATTTTTCAATGCATTTCTTTCTGTTTCTTCTTCCTAAATGGGAGCCACCAGTTCCACTCACCAAACATTTTCATTAAACTCGGTACAAGGATTAATCGAATAATTGTTGCATCAAGAAATATCGCTAGCGCAACGCCAAGTCCCATTTGTTTCACTGGCAAAATATCAGTAAAAGCAAATGCACCTGTAACAACAATCATAATTAATGCGGCTGATGTAATAATTCGGCTCGTTGACACTAATCCCTCTAATGTTGCATAATCATTATCTCTTGTCTCCTCGTATAATTCATGAATACGTGAAATAAGAAATACTTCATAGTCCATACTTAATCCAAATACTAACCCGAAAATAAAGATCGGTAATACAAATAATACTGAGCTCTGTTCTAATCCAAAATGGCCTCCTTCAAAGAGCCAAATGACAATTCCAATTGTCGCACTTAAACTAAGCACATTCATCACAATTGCTTTAATCGGTATAAGCAACGAACGAAATGCTAGCAATAAAATCAGAAATGTTGAAGCGAAAATAACAGACATACCAACAACAACTTTATTTTTAATCTCATCTTCTAGTTCTTGTTGAAATGTTGTCATTCCACCTAAATAATACGTTATGCCTTCCGTTTTATAGTTTTCTTTAAAATCTCGCACCCATTGCTTTGCCTTTTCTGTTCTTGGCTTTGTATCTAAAACAATTTCAATTGTTGTCTTATTATCTTTCACATACGCCTCTAATACTGGCTCTACTTGCGCACGATTTGGCGATTGCAGCATTGCTGACAGTTGTTCTGCAGACATATTTCCAAGCTGCTCATATAGACTCTTTACTTCATATACATTTTTATCATTCTTTAACTTCTGCACAACCTTTTGCAACGCTTGTAAATTTTCTTTTTCTGTTACATTTCCTTTTGTCTCAACAACAAGTGTTACATCTGCATGAGTTTTTACCATTTTATTAAACGCGTCTTCATAACGTTCATAGGCAATGCGCGCTTCGCTTTTCTCAGGTAATGATTCTACACCAGGGAACTGTAAATCTGCACTGCGTAGCGGTAATAAACAAATAATAATAAATGTAAATACAGCAACTGTCATCACAATCGGATACTTCATTACAAACTGTGCAAATTTACGCCACATTGGTGCTGTACGGTGAACATGTTGGTTCTTTCCTATTAAACGTTTCCCCATTAATGCTAACAATGCTGGGAGCATCGTTAAAGAAAATAAAATACTCATTACTACAACAATCATCCCACTAATTGCGACAGATTGAATATAATCAATTTTGAAAAAGAACAAACCAGATAAACCGACAAATACGCATAAACCTGAGAAAATAATTGCACGACCAGCCGTTTGATATGTAACTATAATTGCTTCTTTAACAGAACGATGTGCAAGCTCTTCTCGAAAACGATTCACAAATAAAAGAGCAAAATCAATGGATAAAGCAAGCCCAATCATCGGCGCCACGTTTAGTACAAAAATAGAAAGTTCCTTTTGTTCTCCGACAAAATATAAAATCCCCATCGTACTAATAACACTTAGTGCTCCGTTTAAAATAGGCAAAATAGATGCAAACAAGCTACCAAAAGAAAGCAATAATACAAGAAAAGCAATCGGCAAACCAATCATCTCGGCTACTTTCAAATCATTTTGTGTTCTTGTATTTATTTCATCATTAATGACTGGATATCCAGTTGGAGACACTTTTACTTCCCCGTTACTTTCTTTTTGAATCTCCTTTGCAAAGGCTAATGTTTTTTCTTTCCGCTCTTTACTTGTTTTCCCGGAAAATAAAATCGTTGCATAAGCAATATCATCCTGTAACATTGCTTTGTTTTCTATAGGATGATGAAAAGAATCGTATGTTTCTTCTTTTTGAATTTTCTTTACAATCTCATCAATTCTCTCTGTAAATCTTTGCTGAGACACACCTTGTTCTTTTTGAAAGACAAGCAGGAGCGTATCTTGTGACTGTTTAAAGTCTTTCTCTAATATCCCTTTTGTCGTTTGATAATCGCCTTCCGTTTGAAATCCATCCCCGCCTAATACCCCTGGAAGCTTCGGTGCAAATATGCCAAGTGTCACAGCTAGCAATACTAATAGAGCAATCGTTGTATAGCGAAATCGATATAAGAACGCTCCAACCTTTCCCCATGCATCTACTTTATGTACAGTTGTTTTCACCAAATATCACCTATCCCTCTTCTCCATTCTATGTCTTAGTGTATCATATCCATTCTCCAGCTCGTAAAGTGAAACTTCCATCAGTAGGGGCTTTTTCATCCCCCACTTAGTTTCTTCGATTCTCTCTCAATCTTGAGGTGGGGGTCTTACTGCCCGCGAATAGCGGGATAAAAAAAGCTACCCTTTTAACCAAAAGGATAGCCTTATTTTATCGTTCCTGATTCGTTTGAAAACGAGCTGAAAATAAGCGATGTAAGTAAATCATGATAATAAGTAATATACCACCCATACAATAACCAGCTAAAACATCAGTCGGATAATGTACAGATAAAATGATGCGACTTAGTCCAATTAAGACAATGAATACAATTGCCAATATCGTTACAAAACATTTCTCTACTGCACTTTTTACGTTTGCTGCGATGATATAGGCAAGAAATCCATACGTAACAATCGCTAACATCGCATGTCCACTCGGAAAGCTATATCCAAGTGCATCTAGCGCCTCATTTATATTCGGACGATCTCTTTTTACAATGGATTTGATGAGCTTATTAATAAGATTCGCACTAATAATAGAAAGAGGATATATTACCATCGCTACGTAATAACGCTTCTTCCAAAAAAGAAAAGACTTACTACTAGCACACTTACAATTCCAATTTCAGAACCGAGTTTTGTAAAATAACGAAAAAATGAAAGCGATGCTTCTGTTTGAAATCCCTTTACCATCGTTCTCACATATTCATCAACTATCGTTACTCCGCCTGAACGTACTTTCCATACAATGATACTAAATAATCCAAGCAAAAGTATGATGCACATCATCTCATACATATGTAATTTCTTTTTCAACCTTCAGTTCCCCCTACTATGGAAAAACGCGATTTCCGCTAAGAAATCGCGTTTTTTTATTACTTCCCTTTGCCTGTCTTTAGTTCTGTCCAGTAACGATCATAATCTTTTAATTTCCCATCCACATCGACAAGCCATTCTGTACGACTTAACTCTTCTGGTGTTAAGAAAATCATATGATTCTCTTGATATTCTTTACTATGAAGAGAACGAGCTTTTTCATTCGGGTTACTATATCCAATGGATTCATAGTTTTTCACACTGACTTTTGGATCCATTAAGTAGTTAATAAACTTCTCTGCAAGCTCTTTATGTTTTGCACCTTTTGGAATTGCTAATGTATCTGCCCAAATTGTCCCGCCCTCTTTTGGAACTACGTAACCAACATCTTTATTCTCTTTTGCAATAAACGCTGCATCTCCAGACCATACTGTACCAATCCATGCTTCTTCTGTAATGAAATTTTGCTTAATATTATCTGTATCAAACGCTAATACATTTGGTAATAATTTTTGAATATCCGTGAAAGCTGTTTTTAATTCAGCATCATTTTGCGTACTATTTGAAAATCCATTTTTCTTAAGTCCCATACCAAGCACTTCGCGAGAATCATTTAATAACTCTACGTGACCTTTATATTTTTCATCCCAAAGATCATTCCAACTTGTTGGCGTTTCTTTCACATATTTCTTATTATAAGCAATCCCTGTCACGCCCCATGTATAAACAATAGAATACTTATTTTCCGGATCAAACGGAGGCGTTTTAAAGTTCGAAACAAGATTTTCTACATTCGGAATGTTCTTTTTATCTAACGGCTCTAACAAATTCATGTTTACCATTGTTTTTACCATATAATCAGACGGTTGAATTAAATCATACTGCGCACCGCCTGCTTGTAATTTCGCAAGCATTTCTTCATTACTTGCATACTTATCATAGTTCACTTTAACGTTATACTTTTTTCAAAGTCTTTAATAACTTGTTCATCAAAGTTATCAGCCCAGCTGTAAATATTTAATTCCTCTTTCTTTTCACCGCATCCTGCTAACACTCCAGCGGTAATTCCGAAAGTAAGTACTGTACTTGCAGCTACTTTCATCCATTTCATTTGCATTCCCTCCTGAATTTGAGCTTAATAGATGCAACCTGTATTCGTTCATCTATTATAATGGCAAATGGCCTCCTGAATTTTCTTCTCCATCCGCACCTTTTTTACGGAACATTTCAGAAGCAATCATTAATCCGACAATCACAACAATCAAGATTGTAGAAAGCGCATTGATTTCTGGCGTTACACCATGTTTTACCATACTGTAAATATACAGCGGTAATGTTGTTGATCCTGGTCCTGATACGAAGAAGCTAATAACGAAATCATCAATAGATAATGTAAATGTCAATAATGCCGCTGAAATAATGCCTGGTGTGAGCCCTGGTAGCGTCACATAACGAAACGTTTGCCACGGAGTCGCACCTAAATCATTCGCCGCTTCTTCTAAATCACGTCCCATACCTGAAAGTCGTGCCGATAAAATAATAACAACAAATGAAACACTAAATGTAATATGAGCAATAATAATTGTCATTTTCCCAAGTTCAATCCCAAGCTGACTAAACAAAATTAGAAGTGATAATCCCATTAAAATATCTGGAATTAAAATTGGTAAATATACAAGTCCGTTAATTGCACCTTCAAAACGATATTTATAACGATGCAGAGCAACTGCAAACAAAACACCAAGCAGCGTGGAAACAATTGTCGTAACCACAGCAATTGTTAAACTGTTTACAAACGCATCCAGTACATCCTGTTTTTGAAATAAATCTGTATACCAATGAAATGTAAAGCCTTGCCACTCCGCATTAATACGCGAGTCATTAAACGAATACACCATGAGTACCATCATTGGTAAATAAAGAAACAATAAAATCAACCAAGAATAGGTGACTAAAAACTTTTTCATATTCGTTTATTCCCCTCCGTTTCCATAGTTATATACTTTCGTAGCACGATAATATAAATAAATTAACAGAACGGAGAATAACACAACAATGATAGATAATGCTGATCCAAACGGCCAATCACGTGCACCTAAAAACTGATTTTGAATAACATTTCCGATTAATGCAACTTTCGAACCACCCATGATATCTGATACAACAAACATACCAATAGATGACACAAATACTAAAATCGAACCCGTCGCTATCCCTGACATCGTCATTGGAATTGTTACATGCCAAAACGCTTTAAGCGGTGTGGCTCCTAGATCGTATGCAGCTTCTAATTTTCTCTTATCAAGCTGTGCAATTGCTGCATATACAGGTAAAATCATAAACGGTAATAGTGAATATACCATTCCTAAAATAACAGATGGCGTATTATATAATAAATTTAAAGGTTCACTAATAACACCTAACTTCATCAATACTGTATTGACAAGTCCTTGTGAACGTAAAATAATAATCCAAGCATACGAACGTATTAAAAAGTTAATCCAAAACGGAATTGTTGCAAGAAGTAGTAAAATAGATTGCCATTTACGATCCACAATTGTTATCGTATAGGCAAATGGATATCCAATCAATAAACAAAGTACTGTTGTAATAACCGCAATTTTCACTGTTTCCCATAACGTCTCCATATAGAGCGAATCAAACACACGTCTCATATTCTCTAACGTAAAGCTCATCTCAACTGTCCCATATGTCCCGCGCTGCATAAATGCAAAAGCTAATACAAACAAGAGAGGGACTAAGAAGAAGGCACACAACCAAATAGCTGTAGGTAATGCAAGTAATTTTCCTTTTTTCAATTTAAGGTCACCTCATCCGCTTGCTCCCAGCCTACATATACATTATCACCAATGTTCCACTGCATTACTTCCTCTGCACTTTGATATGCCATCCATAGTTCTGCCGTCTTCTCATCGCGAACATATAATTTCTCCATATTTCCAACAAATTCAATATCTTCAATATGACCAAGGTGGTATCCAGGGGCAGCTTGCTCTTCCACTGAACGTACTTTCACATTTTCTGGACGTACTGCCACATAAGTTTCCCCTGTTTGAATAATATTATTTTCCCCAATAAACTTTGCAACGAACAGCGTTTTTGGTTTATGATAAATTTCTTTTGGTGTTCCGATTTGCTCAATGTGACCTTTGTTCATAACTACGATGCGATCGCTCATGCTCATCGCTTCTTCTTGATCATGCGTCACATAAATGAACGTAATACCAAGATTACGTTGTAAGTTTTTCAATTCACGTTGCAAATCTTTTCTAAGCTTAAAGTCTAGCGCTCCTAGTGGCTCATCTAATAACAACACACGTGGATTATTTACAATTGCACGTGCAATCGCCACACGCTGCTGTTGCCCACCAGAAAGTTTAGCCGGCTTACGATTACGGAATTCTGTTAACTGTGTTAAACGCATCGCTTCCTCAGCACGCTCTTTTTGTTCTGCTTCAGCAACCTTTTGCATCTTCAGTCCAAAACGAATATTTTTCTCAACGGTCATATGCGGGAATAGCGCATAATGCTGGAATACTAAATTCATATGACGTTTATAAGGAGGCAAGTCATTAATCTTTTCTTCATCAAGTGCAATCGTACCTTTTGTTGGTGTCTCAAAACCAGCAATCATACGAAGTAACGTTGTTTTCCCACAACCACTCGGACCAAGAATTGTTACAAACTCCCCTTCTTTAATATCTAAAGAAAGCGGTGGAATAATAACTTGGTCCCCAAAATATTTTTCTACTGCTTCGACCTTAATAATATTTTTCATTTCCTCATCCTATCTATCTCATATTTTTTATATCAATCTAAACAAAAAATCATGTTTTATACCACGCTAACAGACAGTAAAAATTTGAATAGTTACAGAAGTTTCACTCTATGTAGTATGTTTTATTCCGCTATTCATGTGCCATAAGCCTCCACCTCAAAATTCCGAGGAATCAAAAAAACAGATGGGGAGAACCCCTATCGATAAAAATTTCACTTTATATGATACATACCTTGAATAGAAAAACCCCTTCAATATATGAAGGGGTTTTATCATACAGCTACGCTAACTGATAAATACCATCACTATTTTAACAATTTTCGGATGAATTTTAAAGCACTTTTTGTAGAAGAATAGCGGATTTTCATGTCAAACACTGTCGATTGAGATAAAATACTTTTATAATGTGAAAAGGTTTGAAAGCTATACTCTCCGTGATAACTACCCAACCCGCTTGGACCAACACCACCAAATGGTAAATATGGAGTCGCTAAATGATACACAACATCATTAATACAACCACCGCCATAAGAAATGGATTGCGTCACTTGCTGTTGTATATCTCGTTCCTCTGCAAAAACATATAATGCTAATGGCTTCGGATGCCGTTGAACAATTGCAATAACATCTTCTATATGTTCATATTCTAACAGTGGTAAGATTGGCCCAAAAATCTCATCTTCCATTACTGTATGATTCCACGTCACACCTGTAAGCACTGTAGGTTCAACAAGTAGTTTATCGTTATCATAATTACCGCCTATTACAGCCTCTCCATCTTCTAAAAATGAACACAATCTTTCAAAATGACGCTGACTCACAATACGAACATATTTTTCATTTTGCAAAGGCCGCTCTCCGTATTGTTCACGCACAGCCTTTCTCATTTCTTCAATAAACTGTTCTTTAACAGAGGAATGAACATATACATAATCAGGGGCAACACACGTTTGTCCTGCATTTAAAAATTTCCCCCATACAATCCGTCGCGCTGCAACATCAAGCTTTGCATCTTTATGGACAATACAAGGGCTTTTGCCACCAAGCTCAAGTGTAAGAGGTGTTAAGTGTTTTGCAGCTGCCTCCATAACAATTTTCCCAACTCCGACACTCCCAGTAAAGAAAATATAATCAAACGGCTCCTTTAATAAAGCTGTACTCGTCTCAACACCACCCTCCACCACAGCGACAAGCTCTGATGGGAATAGTTCCGTTAACATTTTCGCAATAATCTTAGAGACATTCGGCGTTAACTCTGAAGGTTTTAATACAACTGTGTTTCCGGCTGCCAACGCTCCAATTAACGGGGCAAGCGCAAGTTGAAACGGATAATTCCACGGGGCAATCACCAATGTTACACCATAGGGCTCAGGAATAATTTTTCCTTTCGATCCAATATGAGTCATTGCTGTTTTAGCACTCCTCGGTTTACTCCACTTCGAAAGATTCTTTGTCATAAACGAAATTTCTTTTAGCGTATACCCAATCTCTGTTGTATACGATTCATGCTCTGATTTATTTAAATCAAGCTTTAGCGCTTGAAAAATTTCAGACTCATAACGCTGAATACTTGCATATAGCGCTTGTAGCTGTTTCTTTCTCTCATTGATTGCTCTTGTTTTCCCGCTATAAAAGTGCGTTTTTTGTCGTTCTATAATTGATGCAATCTCCATAAATATTCACCTCTCTATTTCATCATACACCAGAATAGATTCTTGTTTCTTCCTATTAAAATAAAACTTCTATGAGTGATTTTTGCATTCTCGACTAATGAAAAGCTCGCATCAATCAAGCGCATGCTAGTAGTTATCCCCCACCTAGCTTCTTTGCTTCTCTCTGAATCTTACTGCCCACGAATAGCGGGATAAAACGATATGTAGAATTTAATTATATATTACTTTACAAATGACTTGAAACATATTTGCCCATGAAAAAAGCTGTTGAAAGGAATCCCCTTCAACAGCTTCTCCATTATTTGCGGTATACGCGAATTGCACCTGCAGAATTATCGTCTGCTTGTCCAACTACTTCAAACTTCAGTCCAAGCTGCGGCACTTTACGTCCTGCATCTGGAAGTAAAGTGTTCATATACGCTTTAGAATCATCAAACTTCGTTACGCCTGGTAACCCTTTGTAATCAAATGTTCCGCGTGTTGGAGATACAACTTTCCAAGCCGGAGTTTGATTAAATGAGAACGCAGCATCTGCAATTTGGTATCGTGTGCTATTCGCAACACTTGGTTTACCGTTTAATGTTCCAACAATTGCTTCTGGATGAGAGTCAACTACGCCAAGGAATCCTTCACCTGGGTGAACACCGACCCAGTTATCTGTAAAGCTAGAGTCTGCATACCATACAACAAGACCTGTATTGTACACTGGACCGCGGCCATATTGTAATGCCTCATCCGCACCAGCATAGTTTCTCCACTCTAAATAGTAGTTATTTTGCTTTTTATCAAAACCGTTTGATACAACGAAGCCATTTAACTTAAATTGCGGTGTACCTTCTGCATCATCAGAGAACACAACTTTGCCATCTACAGTTAATGTAGCATTATCAAGAGTAAAGCCGTTTGGAGCTAAACCGCCATCTGTAATATATTCGAATACTAATTTGACTTTTTTACCTTTAAATTGGCTTAAGTCATATGACTTATCTACCCAGTTACCGTCAGTTGTGTCCATGCCGCCTTTAACATGTTCGTCACCTATTCTGTCAACTAACGTTTTTGTTCCATCTTCCGCTACTGCATGTACTTCAAGGAAATCATAATCTGCTTCAACTTCATACAATGATTTGTAATCAAATTTCGCATTTGTTGCATTTGTTAAATCAAATACTGGCGTTTCTAATGTTGTATGAAGATCATCGCCTTTTGTACTATAGTAGTATTTTTGACCAAATGCAGGCTGAATACCTTTTACATCTTTATCTGGTAAATTTACACGAATCAAGCCAGGACGAGCTGATTTCGTTACACTTTGGTCTAAGTATGTTGCAAAACCAATCCCTTTATTTAACTTATCATAATCTACTTCAACGATATTTGCCCAGTTACCACCAATGTTCTTTTGGAAGAACTCTTTGTTTTGCGGAGAGAAGCTTGTTGGTGCTGTACCCGCAATGTTACCAGCCCAGCTGCCGCCACTCATAATAGACCAAGATTGAATCGGCTCACCTGCACCAGTATATTGTGTATCATACTCATCCGGAAGACCTAAATCATGACCATATTCATGTGCGAATACACCAACTGCTCCGTCTTCCGGCTCAATTGTGTAATCAAATGCTGCCATCTTACCGCCCCAATATGGAACCTTTGCTTGTGTACCTTCAACTGGATATGGTTTTGGTCCAATCGTCCAGCGATGAGACCAGATTGCATTGTCACCTAGTTTACCGCCACCAGCTTCTTGTCCTACACCAGCATGAAGTACCATTAAATGGTCAACAAGTCCATCTGGTTCATTTTTATTGCCGTCACCATCAATATCATATTGATCAAACTCATCGTAGTCAGCTAAGTTTACACCACTATCCACTGCCGCTTTTAATGCATCTTTTACAAGATCACGCGGCCCTAGAGGAGCTTTATTATCGTGCCCACTACCAGCATCATCACCATAATCAGCAGCTTTCCCTGGAACGGTTAACCAATTTGTTACTGTTCCGTCTACTGTATAGCTGCCGCCTGATTGCTCTTCATAGTAATTCTTAAATGTTTCAATTTTTGAACCATCGAATAATGTAAACGGCTCATCACCAAATAACATTTTTTCATAGTGTTCTTTATTAAAGTCGTTTGAGTACATATAACCAGGTTCTTGATCAATGTTGTTATGCTTAAAGTCAGCATATTCTACAAGTAATACAAGAACTTTATCTTTGCGAACAGGTCCGTTATATTCTTTTTGTTTTGCTGAAGTAGTTGGTACTTTACCGTTTAGTCCCGATTTACCAACAGCTTGTCCAGCTACCGGACCGCCGACATGTTCATTTGCCTTTTCTTTTGTGTCAGACTTTGCATCTTTAACTCTTTTCATAAAATCAGAAGCTTCTTTCGTAACACTATCCCCCGCTGCTGGTTCTTTTCCAGGTTTTTCACCTTTTTTCTTTTCTACATATTTTTCAACAGCTTTTAACGTGTCTTCTTTCGACGCAGAGTCGCTAATGACACCACGTTTTTTCAACGCTTCTGCTAGGCGCTCCTCTGGAACTAAATGATCGTCGATTGGACTAGAAGTTGCTTCATTAGACGGCGTTGCCGCATAAACAGATTGGCTTCCAAACCCAAATGTGCAACTAAGCACAGCTGTCGCCGCAAGCGTAGACAGCACCTTAAAAGGTTTTTTCTTCATCCCTATTTCCTCCCTAAACTCAAATATGTACCAATATTTTGATAATATTAAAAATTCAATCTTTTTACAATATATTGTCTTAATTTGTAATATTCTTGAAAAAATCCTCTATTTTATATAAATATATATGCAGATTTATTTATATTTTCGGAAAATATTGATAAATTACAATAAACATATTAAAATTCTATATAGAATCACAAAATTCAGTTATATTTTTACAAAACTTAAAATTATGACCAAATTTTACATCTTTCGACATAATTATAATTTTTAAGATTTTAGTAGTGTTAATTACAATTTTTATATCCATATCTTCATATAAAGATTAACCATTAAGGGGAGATCATGCTTGCAAACAAATAAAAAGGAAATACTAGATCAAGAGTGGATCGATTTACTGCTGGAAGCTTTAGATATGAATATTAACACTCAAGAAATTAAAAATTTTTTAAAACTGGCGAATCAAGAATCACATAACTAATCATCATTGTTCTTTTTAAAGAAAAATGTGTTATAATAATTTACATCTTATGTCGACTACATACAGTAAGAAAGGTGCGCTAACATGATTGGAGAACGTATAAAACGACTGCGACTACAAAGAGGTATTTCCTTAACAGAACTTGCTGAAAAAGCAGGCGTTGCAAAATCATACATTAGCTCTATCGAACGAAACTTACAAAAAAATCCTTCAATTCAATTTCTCGAAAAAATTTCCAACGTTCTGCATGTTTCTGTTGATGTTCTTCTTCATGACGAGCCTACAGAAGAACAAGCAATGGACTCAGAATGGATAAATCTTGTTAAAGAAGCCATGCATTCTGGTGTTTCAAAAGAACAATTCCGCGAATTTTTAGAGTTTAATAAGTGGAAACAGCAACAAAAATAATGTTATGTAAGAAGAAGTGCTTTCTATGAAGGCACTCTTTTTTTTATTTGTACTACAAAAACTACAAAAGCGGGGAAGGACCCCCGCTTTTGTTATATCACTTATTTTTCTTCGCCTTCAGTTTGTGAAGCGTTGAATGTCCAGTTTAGTTTCAGTTTATCACCTTGGAATTTATTTTGATCTTGACCATTATCAACAAATTCAAATTCTACCCATAAGTAATCTTCAGATTTTGGAGCAAGTCCGCCTTCCTCAGCCCACTCTGGTGCGAATACGTCTTTACCTACTGCATCGGGGTTTTCTTTCTGTAATTCCGCTAATGTTTTAGAATAGATTGGCTCACTTTGTTTATCCCAGTTCCAGAAGAAGTTTACACGAATATGTTCACCAAGGTCTTCCCCATTGTTATCACCTTTCGCATCTAACACTTCGTATTTAGTTGCTAATTGCACATCTTTAATTGTTAAGGAACCTTTATTTTTCAATACAAATTCTCGCTTCATTGTATCGCCTGGTTTTAAATCCTTTACATCAACCAATACTTTTGGATTAACATTAAGATCTAATGTACCATTCGCAAATGTATTGTTTGTTTCTGCTTTATCACTAAAGAATGCAAACGTTCCTCCACCAATTAAAGATAACCCTAATGCTGCTGATGCTACTCCCATGCCTAACTTTTTCTTAATACCCATTCTAAGTTCCCCCAATTTTCTTTTTATTGTTAGCTCTTATGAAGATAAGAGATATAACTGGTTAAATAATTGCTTCGTTTCGACATAACTTTTGTAAATATACTTCCTCTTTCTCTCTATGTATGCTCTTTAATAAACTTACTTATGGTTCATTATAAAGAACGACAAGTGTATAAATGAAATTGCAAAAACTTCTAAATTTTCTGTTTTTGTTTTATTTTTTCCTGTTTTTCTTTCCTTTTCGCTATCTTTCTTACAAATTCTCTTTTTTTCATGCATATATGATATTTTCTACAAGAAAGGGTAAGGCACCTCTTATTTAATGTAGCAAATAAGAGGTGCCTTACCCTTTCTCTTTATCATCGTTTCTCTCGCTTTTGGTATACAAATAATCCAATAAGCATCATTCCGATTCAAATTGTATTCATAATATATATTCCAAATTCCTCTTGCAATATATTTTTTATATTAGTCTCTATTTATGTAGAAGGCATAACCGAAATATGCATTACTGCTTTGTTTCCACAGCAGTTGATGCTTCTTGCTTTACTTCTTCGTTACTTTTCTCAGATTGTGTAGATGCTAAATCGTCTTCTTGAACTTGTTTTTGTTGTTCTACATTCGCATTATTTTCCTGTTTTTTCTCTTCTTGTTTCGAAGATTGTTGTTCTTGCTGAGAAGGCGTTTTAGGTTGTTCAGACGTTTGTTTCTTTGCTTCGTTTGTTTGCTTCATCTTTTCTTCAGTGATTTGTTTTTCTAATGCTTGAATATGTTCATCGACTTTTTGTAAAATTTCTTGCTTGTCCATATCATTACGAATACTTTGAATTTGTGTAAAACCAGCTTGTACATATTTTAATATTTCTTGTGCTGATTCCCTGTTATTTACCTTTATATCTTCTACTACTTCGTTATAATATGATTCAATCTCAGTATAAATACTTTGCACTGCTGTTATTTCTACCTTGATTACTTCACGGTGTTGCTTCCATACAGCAAGCTTATCTTCTAATTCTGCAACAGTTCCATTTGAGTTTACTGCACTATTTATCACATTGTAATGAGTGAAAATAGCGTCCTTATGCTTCTTTGCTTCCTCTGTTAATTTTTCAATTGTTTTCGGAAAAACAATTGCAGTTGAGAGGTCCGATTGTACTGTTTGTTGATTTGAAAAAGATGCTTCTGTATATGTCACTACTTGAGAACCCATATAAAAGGCTACAGAACATATACACGGTAATATGAGCATTTTTCTTACTTTCTTTGAAAACTTTTTCATAACCACATCTCCCATTGTACACATTTAAGTTCTTTATAAAAAAATTTTTCATTATAATGAAAAGCTCAAAAAAGTGAACCTAAGTAAAAACGAAAGTGCTATGTATTCATGAAGAAATTTTTAGCATATTTTATATAAAACTATCGAAAAAAGTGGCGTTCCTATATATACCGAACTCTACAATCCTTTATATAGAACGAGACTATCTCATAAAGATAGCCTCCTCGTTTATTTCTTACTTATCTGTTCCATCAGTGGAGGATGCCCCCACTGATGAAAGTTTCACTTTATACAGATTGTCCTGCATTAGAAGACTTGTTTTTCTTCTCAGAGTCTATGCTACGTATTGCTCCAAAAATAGAAACTGCAGAGTACCCTAGTAATAAGACACCGGGAATTATTAATAATAATGCTGCTCCTGCTTTAGAATTTGCATAGCTTAGTAGATAACCAACATATGGAACAGTAATATCTGCATATTTTCCAACTACATTTTCAGCAGGAACTGGCTGTAAATCTGGACCATTGTTGTTATCCCCTTTTGTTTCATAGAACACTTTTCCATCTATATTTTGCACATCAATAATGCGGTGAGTAATCAGCTTGTTATCTTCTTTAAACGTGATGACATCACCTTTTTTATATTTTGAACCGTCTTTTGTTGGTTCAATTGCAATAATAGATCCTGTTAAAAATGTAGGTTCCATCGATCCTGATAATACTGTCTTAAATTGATATCCCATCACTGTTGGAGCGCCGCCACTTGCCTTCGATGAAATCGCTACAAACGCTAAGCAAACCATAATAGTAAACAAAACAAACGAAATGATATTACTAAAAATTTTCCAAACTAATTTCATGTGTCTCGCTCCCTTCCTTAGTCTCTATGCGAACGGAAGTAAAAATATTCAAATTTATCATTCTTTTCGAAGAACTCATAATTATATTATAACGAACATTAAAGAACCGCAATAAAAAAAATAGGCAAAATTCGTTTGCCTATTTTTACTGAGACACTGTCCGCTTTTTTTACGCTTCCAAAGAAATATTCCAATACTAATGACAGTAAGAATCCCTACACCAATTCCAACCGCTAGTACATATAAAGGAATTGAATTTGTTATTTTACTTTTTGACGGCTCCTCAAATGCAACATCTTCTTTCGAAAGAACCTTTACACTTTCTAACGTTTCATTATTTTTTTAATATCTACCGTCCCAACAACATCGCCGCGGTGAAGACCCGTTTTATATAATTGTGCTTCATCAATAGGATTTTCCTTAAAAACAGCTTGTACATTTTTTGCTTCACCTTGCTTTAATACAAGTTCAACGCTTCGTTCTAATTCACCATCTACTGATTTATTCAAGTAAGGCATTTCCTTTTTCCAATTGTTTTTATCAAGCACTTGTTGTTTTACAAGTTGAGGAAAAGCATAATCAGCAATTTGCCTCATATCTTCATAAATTTCTGGTTTTTGTGAAGCCATTACGACATTAATAATACGATTTCCATCTTTTTCATTTATTTCTACAAGCGTATTATGAGCTTCATTTGTAAAACCTGTTTTCCCGCCAATACAATTTGGATTTTCAAAATATCTTCCTTTATTAAAAATAGAAACTGTTTGCCTTGACGTTGTAACAGTTGTTCTCTTCGTATTCATTGCCGACATAATTTCTGGATACTTCATCGCACCTCTTGTAATCATTGCCATATCATAAGGTGTTGTATAATGATTTGGATCATGTAAACCATTTGGTGTGACAAAATGACTGTCCTTTGCACCTAACTGCAGCGCTTTCTCGTTCATCATCTTCGCAAAATTTTCTGTACTTCCTGCAACATGCTCAGCAATCGCATACGCCATATCATTTGCGCTCAACACCATTAAAATCATAAGTGCAGTATCTCGATCTACTGTCTCTCCTGGTTGAAATTCAATTTGATAATTACTTTTTTCTTGTTCGAGAGCTGTGGGAGAAAATGCAATTCTCTCTCCTGGCTTCACATGCTCCATCAATAAAATACTTGTTAATATTTTCGTTATACTAGCTGGATAAGCATGCTGATACGCGTTTTTATCATACAAAACATCACCTGTCTTCGCATCAATAGAAACCGCATACTGTCCAAACACATTTGGCGCTGGCGGAGTTTCTGCATAAAATTTAGCGGGGGCAATAAAAAATAAACCGCTTGCAATAATTAAAGCCAAAATTTTCTTTAAATTACCCATACAACTCTCCTTTTTTCTCTCTTTATATCTATATATTAAAATCACAATAAATTAATATATATTTTTTCACTCACTATCCTTCACTATATCATAACTTTATAAAAAAACACAGAACAGCATAAAAAGAAGGAGGAACTACTCCTCCTCCTCATCATCTTCTAATAAATCCATAAAAATTTTTTTAGCCTCCGCTTCTGTTATCTCTTCTGTTATCCCTAAAAATGCCCAGCCCTTTGATTCTAACCATTCTATTAACTCATCTATAAATTCATCATGAGATATATCTACATCAAGAACTGCTCCATTAATAGAAATCGTTCTATATCTTGGTACAAACATTTTAAAATTTTTTCTTACCATATATACCCCTTCATTTATACATTTTTATACAAAATATTACTTTTTCCTTTATATAATATATTAATAGAATCGTAAAAAATTAACACTCATTACGCCCTAAAATATCTAAAAATTAAAAATAATTACATATATTACTTGATTTTACTATAAGACTATCATACAATTAATTGCATACTAGTTTGTGTACATATAAATTTCCTGATCCCGTAGCTCAGCAGGGAGAGCGCCACCTTGACAGGGTGGAGGTCGCTGGTTCGAACCCAGTCGGGATCATTATCTTTTAAGAGACCGTATTCTACAAGGGTTTGTAAGTGTTAAGGTTTTATTCTTTACACACCAAAAATCACCCTAGTGTTGCGGTCATTTACTTTTTAGGGTGCAAGTCATTCACGTCTTCTTATGCGGTAAACCAAATTACCGATATAGGGAGGCGTTTTATTTTGTCCAGAACAGGTAAAAGAGGTAAAGCAAAGTTAGGTCGTACAAGTATTGAAGTTACAACAGTTGAAACTTACACGTTTCAAGAGTTATTCAATATCTATATCTTTGCAAAAGAAGCAGAAGGGCTTGCAAAAAGAACCCTTGAAAATAAGAAGGGATATTTCTTAGTATTTCATCGATATTTAGAAGAACGTCATGAAGACGTAACACCTAATACACTCGATACAAATACCATTAGAGAGTTTTTATATTACTTGAAGAATGATCACATTAAGCATAAAAATAACCATTGTGTAAAAGAAAAATATAAATCCATTGGTGTTTCAGTTTCTTATATAAATACTATCATGAAACATATGAGAGCATTCTATAGCTTCCTCGTTGAAGAGGAATATGTACAATTAAATCCTTTTACAAAAATTAAGTCATTAAAAGAAGCACAAGATAATATAGAAGCATTATCCGTTGATCAATTAAAAACTTTACTTAAACAGCCAAATCAACGAACATACGCAGGATTTAGGGACTATGTATTAATGATGTTACTTGCTGATACAGGTATGCGAATTAGTGAAGCGTTAAACCTTCAACAAGAGGATATTGATTTTAAAACGAATGTGATTGAATTAAAAGGTACTAACACAAAAAACCGTAAAACTCGATATGTACCTATTTCCCAAAAGACTAGTAAGCTACTGCGTGAATTACTAGTTGAAATTGAGGAATTTGATACCCTGCATATATTTGCTACTGTTTATGGAAATACCATTGATCCTGCACGTTTCAGACAGAGATTAAAAATGTATGGTAATAATTCTGGAATTAAAGGAGTAAGAGTCTCTCCTCACACTTTCAGACATACATTTGCAAAGTATTATTTGCTTAATAATGGTGATGTGATGACCCTTCAAAAAATTCTAGGACATTCAACAATTGAGATGGTTAGGAAATATGTCAATATGACGAGTAACGACATTTTAGTTCAACACAATAAATATAGTCCAATTAATAATTTATAATCAATACAATAAATATATCTGTTACTTTTTCAATACAAATAAAAGAAACGTTTAATTATTACTTAATTCATCGTAGAACATCTCCTAAAAAATATTGTACTACTTAAATATTAAAAGGTGACCTTCCTTATGCAGAAATGGTCACCTTTTAGTATTTTCATGCTACACACTTTTACAATTTTGTTAGATAAGAAATGTATTATGAACTAGATTTACATCATTAAGTGATTCAAGACTTCAACCACCCAAAACAAAGTTTTGAATAGTCATTTTATTAATCCGAATATGGCTTTGCCCATTAATTACTAAGCATAACTCTTCACTTCTTCTTTCAACATTCCCCACACAATATAATGCTAATACGTTACCATTATCGAAACTTTTTTCACCACTTCAAACATTGACCCAATATTTCTAGCCGACTTGGCAAAGAAATTTTCTTCAAAATATACTTTTGTTTTTTTATTGTTCTTTTTAAGTAAAATTATTATTCGGTTTTCCTCAATGCTAATTGAAGCTATGTTTTCATGTAATGCTACAGCAGTTCCTAAATCATCTTCAGTTAAAAACGAAATACTATGACGTCTCTTGACACTTGGAGACCTTTTACCCTCCGCTGTTTCATCCGCATCTTTACCAGTAGTAGGTCTAATATCCTCAATTCCATCACCTGTTTTATTTTTATCAACAGTTTTATTTATTTTCTTTTTTCGTTCCCTCTGCTTTTTAAGCCTTAATTCTTTCTCTTCTTCTGTTTCATCAATAGAGTTTATCAAATTTCTAAGAACATTATTTATATGTTTATCAGTCAATCCCATTGAACTATTAGCAAGTTTTTTCCGTCCTTCATTTTTTCGTTCCCTTTCAAAAAAATCAAGACAATCAGGTGAGTGGTTACTCTTCGGCCATGTTTTAAAGTATGCTGCTCTCTTACCTTTTGGTACATATTCAATCTTAGAATTGCAACCTTCAAATGCACAAAATATATTCTTTCTTATGATGTCATAGTCACTTCTGTTTTCAATACCTGCCAAAGTAATTTCTTCTGAAACATCATCGTTTTTATACAATACAACTTCAATTGCCATTTGCACCCCTCCTCACAGCTTAAACACATCCCTCTTTAAACTCAATTACCTTAAATCTATTTATTCAAAACTTAAAATTAATAAATATACTAGAAGAATTTTTCTTTCGAAATTTTCTCCATCTTACTATCCATATTATTACAATTTTTTACCTTTTTCAACATTCTTCTTATTGTTAAATGTTATTTTTTACTGAATTTTAAGCAAATTATATAAACTAGTACAAATATAATGTATACATACGTTTTTTATTTATCCAAAGTGGGGAGCTGATGTGCTCATACATTATTCAATATACAAATCTTCGAAACAGGTGATATGTTCCCCCCTTATCTCTCCACAATAACTTATCTTGGATATAATAATTATTCTGTTTTAGTTTCCCGCCTCCGCACTGCTCTATAAAGAGTCGCCCTACTTATCTTAGTTATCTCTTCAATCTCTTTCACTGTCATCTTATTAGTCGCTCTATTGCAGAATAAATCAAGAGCATATCGTAAACTTCTGTTGTTCTCTGTGTACTTCTTAGATCGTCCTTTATAGACACCTCTTCGCTTAGCTTCTTCAATGCCCTCTAGTTGTCGTTCCTTAATCATGTCTGCTTCAAATTCCGCTATACCAGATAGGATAGTAATCATTAGTTTTCCAATTGCCGTGCTTGTATCAAGCTTATCTCCACCCATGTTCAAGACAATTAGGGAAACACCTTTGCTATTTAAGTATTCAATGGTATTTAAAGCATCTTTTGTACTTCTGGCAAACCTATCTAACTTAGTAACAATAATAGTGTCACCTTCTTGTACTGTTTCAAGGAGCAGATTAAACTGCTCTCTATCTTCTTTCTTCCTACCACTGATCTTTTCTTTAAAAATAGTGTCACATCCTACTTCTTGTAGTTGTTTAATTTGTGTACTTAAATGATATATTTTTATTCATAACTGGTATATTTTCCACCTCCTTTCCACGCAATGTACTTAAAAAGTTTACACTTTAAATTGCTATAAGAACTATAAAATACCATATATCAATAAAAACAACCTTCCATTTAAATAAAGCAATTGTAAAGCTTCAATATTTACATAATATATAAAATATGGTAAAGTAAAATCATGTCATCAGGTGACGAACGGAGGCCATATGGTTCGAATTACATATTCGAAAATGGAGAACGAGGCTACTTCATGCTTAGTTCTAAGTGAGAACTTACTTTTAATTATGGTTTCCGTGGAAAGTCTTGCAAAAAAGCAAGACTTTTTTGTTTAGGGGGAATAAAACATGTTACTCGAAGATATAGAATTACACATAAATCAAATAGCAACTCGTAAAGCTGAAGAATTTCAAAAATATCATAATAACTTAGAATTAATCTACCAGAGGGAACAAAGAAGGATTAAAAACCCTGAGAAAAAAGAAATTAAAATTCCTGAAGAATGGAAAATTGACAAGAAGTATAACCCTTTCTATGTTTTAAAACATCAGAAACAAATTGCTAAGTCCATATTTAATAAGTTGATAAATGGGACTTACAAACCGTTTAAACCGTATTTAAAGCAACTTCCAAAGAAAAACAGCAATAAGACTAGGCCTGTACATATTTTTCAAATTCCAGACGAAGCAGTATCTAATTATTTCTATAATAGATTACTAAGCAAAAATAAACATAGATTTAGCTCCTTTTCCTATGCCTATAGAAACGATAGAAATGTTCATTATGCCATTCAAGACATTGCATTAGATATTAAGGCTAATCCAAGAATGTTTGTTGCTGAGTTTGACTTCAGGGATTTTTTGGCTCAATTAATCATGATTATTTAATTGAGCAACTTAATCAAAACGGCTTTTTAATAAGTGAATTTGAAAAAACAGGAATAAAAGTATTTCTTGATCACTTTCCAAAAGGCATTCCACAAGGTACTTCTATCTCTTTATTTTTAGCAAACATTGCCTGCTGGCGTCTAGATAAGAAATTAGAATTAGAAGGACTTAGATTTGCGAGATATGCTGATGATACCGTTATATGGTCAGAAAGTTACACAAAGATTTGCAAATCATTTGATATTATGCAAGACTTCTCTAGAGAAACAGGTGTTGAAATAAATTTTGATAAATCTCATGGAATAAGCCTACTATCAAAAAAAGGAATGCCTTCTGAATTTCACTCAGATAAAAATTCAATAGAATTTTTAGGTTATCAACTTTCTGGAGATACCGTTAGCATTAAACCAAATTCAGTAAACAAAATAAAGCAACATATTAGTTATCTATTATATAAGAACCTAATTCAACCATTAAATAAAACGCCTTTACAATCTGTAAAAATCCCTAGCGACAATAATGATAGTCACTTCGTTACCGCAATAATGCAAATAAGAAGATACTTATACGGCAATTTAAGTGAGTATATGTTAAAAAATTATTTAAACGGTTCTTATAAACGTTTAAATTTTAAAGGGGTTATGAGTTTTTATCCATTAATTGATGATGAAGAACAGATGAAACAACTTGATAGATGGTTATTATCTACTATTCTAAACTCATTAAACAAGAGAGCTAAACTACTTTTAAAACACGGGTTCAACCGTTACAACCAATTTCCCTTTAATTTAACTAAAAATAATTTAATTGAAGAATGTAAGAATAAAAAAGTTCATGGAAGAAAGGGTTTAGTTGAAATCCCTAGTTTCACAAGAATTTACCAAGCAATTAAAGAAGAAGTTTTAGTTAAGGGAATAGAAAAAACGATGCACCCAAAATCCAATGAGTATAGTTACTAAAAAACACCTTAGGGTGTTTTTTCTAGATATAATTATATTTTCGACGAAAGTTCCCATTCTTCTACACAATCTCTTATACCGTAACTTAAAGTAAAAGTGAAGATACACCTTTATATAATTTAATATTTACCTATTATAAGTTTCAAAAAATCCTCCCCTTATCGGGATTCTGAATATATGACCAATTGGCGGAATAAAAACAAGAAATAATTTATAAACTTTTATAAATTATTTTTTACACTTACAATCAACATGAACACCTAGTTTGATAAGCCTTTAAAGCTATATTTTTTTAAACTAACATTGATACTCTGTTCTTAAAGTAATTTTTGATAATACAAGTCTTATTTCACTTAAATGTATTAGTTTATCAAAGACATTTTTACATTTACTATGGCAAAGAAAAGTATTAAAAGCTCCTGTAAATAAAGGAGTTTTTAATACTTCTTAATTATCCCCTAAGATATTAACCAATTTTGGGATTTAAATAGCACATTCCCAAATAAAATTTAATGCTGAAGTTATATAGTCATCAAGTAGAATAGAATCAATAAAAATCATTCCATTTTCTTGACCTTGAATCTCTATAGTTGCTTTTAAATATTGTTCAAATTCTTTTTTCTCTGATTTGTTTCAATATTCTCTAAATTTCCATCATAATGAACCAATAAGTGTCTAAATTTACCTAATTCCAAAAATAGAGGACTTATTAATTTATTAATATCTCCTTTTGTTTCGTCAAAAAATCCGATAGGTCTTTCATCATACCCTACTAACTTTCTTATATCCTTGCTATAATAACTATCCATTATTACTATACAATAGTCTATATGAAGTATACTTTCATTATGGGGATTTTTATAATCATTCTTTATTGCATTATTAATTACATTTTTAACTTCGGAAAATTTTTTGCCTTCTTTATTTGCAATGTATTCTTTCATGAATGCTTCCATGAGGTTTGATAAATAAACTATCTTCATTTTAATTTCAGCACTATCACTCTGACTAAAAATCTCATATAAGTTTTTAGCATCTGGTTTATTCAGAGATACTTTCAAACTATCAATTTCAGTTATACTTTTAAGATATTCATCGACAATCGGCCTCTTTAAATCAAAAGGCACTGCAAATTCCTCTAATATCCGCTCGTAAAACTTTTTACATATTGGATGATTCAATACTGATTTTGGAGTATCCATATACTTCTCCTTTCATTACTTTGTCTTGTTAATTTTAAAATGAACGATCACCAAATTTCTAATAAAAATTAATGAGACTT
Source organism: Bacillus sp. EA-CB0995 (assembly GCF_055814245.1). Classification (NCBI taxonomy): domain Bacteria; kingdom Bacillati; phylum Bacillota; class Bacilli; order Caryophanales; family Bacillaceae; genus Bacillus; species Bacillus sp. EA-CB0995. The sequence continues at coordinate 3,547,023 of NZ_CP169269.1, forward strand.
TATTGGAAATCTTTACGTATTTAATATAGCACTATCCATCCAATATATAATAGTTGTTTTTACTCGCATAACAATATTAGTCCACTTCACTCATGAACACTTAAATCTCTTCTTTTTCATTTTCAAAATTAAAGAGGGCTCAAGACTATTTTATCAGGCGTTCAAAAATATGATTAATAAATACAATACCAATATTTTAAAGCTAATTATCTTTGTATTTTAAATTACCCCTATCCAGTATTACCTCTAAACACACGTTAAAAATATGTCTATATACTAGATTCTTAGCTTTTCCACACGTAAAAACGGTGTCTATTAACATTATTTTCTTACAATCCATACGGTAACGATTTTTACTCTGATTACACGGGTATCAGTGCTACTACCTCACTTAACATACGCAGTGTTATATTTGGTTGAAAATACCCCCTATATAAAAAGAAGACACCCCTAAAAAGTGCCTACAATTCCCTTTCTATTACCTTTTCCAAAACAATTCGTTTCTCAAACCCACCTCGTTCTTCCTTCTTACTTGCCTTAAAACTTTTCACCTTATCCATATTAAGGTTAAATACCTTTGCTATGCCATCAATTACTTCTAATATATCAGCTAACTCCTCTTCTATCGGTATTACAACTAGTTATTTAAAATCCCATTCTCAAGTACCTTAGATGCTAAAAACTTTATTAAGGCAACCTCTTTATCTAGGACTGCATCATTCAAATTTGGAATAAAGTTGGCATCCTTAGGGGCTTCTTTTGAATGAACTAATGAACATCTGATAAAGTAAACACGTTTTGCAAGCTGTTCTATTAAATCTTCTCCCAAATTAATTGTTACCATAGACGAATACTTATCGTTTGATGTTGTATAGTATCTGTTCTCATCATTAGAATAGAACCATCCTCTAATCTCATCCTCGTTTAACGCTGTATTTAGGATATAATTTACTAAATCTAATTCCTTTATAGATGCTAGTTTGATTTGCTTCCTCGCTCTGATAAAGTAGAACTCTATAACCTGATAATAAGCCAAATATTTATGTCGTCCTATTGAAGTATAATTGGCAAAATTAAAATACTGTAGAGGAGTTCTTTCATAATTATTATCTTCACTTACCTCTAAGGAATATTGATTAGAAAGTCCTACAGTTTTTTGAAAACTGTCAAATTTTGCTCTTTTGAAATTTAAACCTAACTTTACTGAACAATCGTATAATATTTTTTCTACTAACTCTTCCAGTTCATTAATATCTTCAAGATTATCAGACTTCCAAATTTGTAAAGTGAAATCTTGGTCATTATTCCTTGTATGACTTATTCCTCCAAAATCATCTTGAAAGATATATTCATCATAAAAACTGTGCCAAAACAAATCACTCATAGTCCCAATATTTCCAATCACTTCTTCGCCACATGAGATATAGATATTTCCTTTTTCTACGTAGTCAAAACCTTTAATTAAACATTTGTTTGTATAATAGTCAGAAGGCTCAATTAATATTTCATGAAAGTTTGCCACAGAAGCTATGGAAGAACTAGCACGAAAATAACAATTTATCATAAATTGGTTCATGGGTTTAATAAGTGTATCAAAAAAATATCCCTTCTCACCATCCCATCCCCTAGAAGCTAAGGATTTAACTAGTTGAACGTGTTGCCTTAGTACAGTGTCTAAATTCTCATGGCTTCCCTTAATCACCGAAAACACATAATCGACATATCTCTGTTCATCCCAAGCTAATACCCAATCTCGTAGCTTGTTATCATCAATATTTCTATGTCCATATAAACCAATCATAAGCATCCCCCTCTAAAGAATACAGCCATAATCATCCCAAATTTTTGTATGTTCTACAGGATAGTATCGAGTATAGTAATCATACTACTAATTATCCCATTTGACACAAATAAAAGGATAGTCTGTCAACCGACTATCCTTACTGATTCATATTCTTTTATGATCTTGCAAAAGGAGTTCTTCTTAAGCTCTAACATTCCCATAAATTCAACACCTGTAATCTCTTTGCTTTTCCATTTTAAATAGTTTTGTTCAAGTAGTTGACGTTGATGCTTCGATATTCTACTTAGATTTATTTGAGATCTACCCAGATGTTTAGATTGCAGTCCTTTTTCTCACCATTGCAGATTTCTAAATTTCCCCTAAGAGTGTAGGAGCAAATGTGCTTATACACCGTTCAATATATAAATCATTTAAAAAGGTAATATGTAGCCCCCATGTCTCTTTTTCTCGATAGGTAATTCACCTTGGATATATTTTCATTCTACATTGCTTTTCTGTTCCCTTACCGCTCTATAAAGAGTTGCTCTGCTTATCTTGGTTATTTCTTCTATCTCTTTAACCGTCATCTTATTGTTTGCCCTATTGTAGAATAACTCAAGAGCATACTGTAAACCTCTGTTATTCTCTGTATACTTCTTAGGTCTTCCCTTATAGACACCTCTTTTCTTAGCTTCTTCAATTCCCTCTAATTGTCTTTCCTTAATCATATCAGCTTCAAATTCGGCTATACCAGATAGGACAGTAATCATTAACTTACCAATTGCTGTACTTGTATCAATCTTATCTCCACCCATGTTTAAGACAATAAGAGATACGCCTTTGTTATTTAAATGTTCAATGGTGCTTAAAGCATCCTTTGTACTTCTTGCGAACCTGTCTAACTTAGTAACAACAATAGTGTCACCTTCTCGCACTGTCTCAAGGAGCAGGTTGAATTGCTCTCTATCTTCTTTCTTTCTTCCACTAATTTTCTCTTTAAAGATAGTATCACATCCTGCTTCTTGCAGTTGTTTAATTTGTGCGGTTAAATTTTGACTCACCGATGACACACGACCATAACCATACTTCATATCAATCCCGCCTTTTTTTGATACATGTATATGAGACACTTATAACCCAAGTATATCAATCACTTCCTAATGTATCAATAGAGTGTACCTAAATGATACGTTTTTTCAATCATCCTTATAACAGGGATTATTAATTTATCATTTATTTTTAGGCAAGTTAAAAACCGCCTTATTAAAGGCGGTTCAGATTGTTATTTCTTCTGTAACCGAAGCTACTCGCTACACTAAATATAAAGAAGCACACCTTAGAGCTCCCAAGCTCGTTCGGGGCTAAAAAGCTCATATTTCTTTTTCTCAGCACGACAATTCACACGTTGAAAACACGTTTATTAACATTGTTTTCTTCTATGTTTATACGGTAATATTTTCAACTCGGATTGCAGGGGTGTTAGAGCTACTAACTCATCCAATATATACATTGTCAAATGGGATCGAAAGCGTCCCCTATAAAAAAAGAAGACACCATTAAAGAGTGCCTATAATTCCCTCTATATTCCCTTCTCTGAAACAAGGAAACACCTTTACTGTTTAAGACATCCTTGAGCTTCTAGGAAACCTATCTAACTTTGTAATAACAATGATATCACTTTCTTGAACTTTCGCAAAAAGCTGGCTGAATAGCTCTCTGTCTTCTTAATTATTCAGTAACATGGTCTTGAGGGCTATGAAGGAGATTGCAAGCCTTGCCAATCCAAACTACCATGTCAAAACAAATTGTTCCGCTGTTTCACTACCTAAAACCCCATCTAATTTTCCAGAGAAATAGAAATCACTTTTCCCTAAGTAAAGCATCTATCTGTTCTTTAACAGAATCATATTGATGACCAGCTGCCTCAAACAATCTAGTAAGATCTTTTCTAAATTCAGCTTCAATTTTATCACATTTTTTTATTACCCCAATTATTTTCTCAAATGAGTGGTCTAGAGAAAATCCAATTTCTGTTCTTATAATAGCTGCTGCTATATAGTTACGTAAGACAACTTTATGTACTCCTCTTATCTCATACAATTCACCATCATTTTCTAAAATTTGCATTTGAAGCTGTTTATGTTCGTACGTAAATCTCTCTTCTAGTTCTTCTAGTTTTTCCTCAATTAATTCTGTTAATTGTTTATTTGTTGAGTTAATTGCATCTGTTTGATTATCATTAACTCCTTCAATATCACTTACCCTACTTTCTAATTCGCTTTTTGTTGATGTCAATTGTGATAAGAGAGAGTTATTAAAACTATTAATAAGTTCGGTTTGTTGTTTATTTAGTGCTTGAATATTATTATTACTTTCTTCCCTTAGGGTATCTTTAAAGCTATTAAACTTTTGCTCCAACTCTCTTTCAATCTCATTTTTAAAGTCAGTAAATTTCCCTCTATATTCGTTAGCCATCTTATCCATTTCATTCTTACTTGCTCTACTATTAAAAAAGATGTTTACCCCAATAAAAAGTATGATTACTCCCACCATACCACCCAAAGCCCAATATACAGTATCAAGAATTTTACCATTAATTTCTTGAGCATTTTCGTATAACAATTTATACGCTTCCCCACTTTTTAATTCTTCGCTATTAGAAGAACTTGTTGTTGCATAAGAAACTGAATTGAAAAAAACAAAGAATACAAAAGTACATACTACTAAAGATACTACTTTTTTCATGTGAATTACTCCTATTTTCATATATTTAACTTTATTATAATGTATCCCATCACTTATTATCCAAAAAATTAATATACATGATTAATTTATAGAAAGTAATTAATTCATCTCTTATAAATAAAGATTTTTCTTGTTTAATAAAAATCACCTTTTATACAGTTAAAACCCCATCACTTTTAATGGGGTTTTAACTGTATTACTTTATGTTTGAATGCTCGATTAGCATTAAGCTTCTCTATATTCGTTTATGTTATATATGTTTTAGCTTAAGGTTAATCCAAAATCCAAAAATTTTCCTATCTTGAAAATTTCTAACCTACGCTTAATAGCGTTAATTAAACTGACGCTTTTTTTAATTTACAATCTAATATTATAGACTCCCTGTTGTATTATCATCTAAACATTGAGAAACATGAATAACTTTACGCTTCTGATAATTCATTGGTTTGGAAGTAAATCTACTTTTATCTGTATGTACCCAATACGTATTTGGATTTGTTTGATACTCTCCACGTTCAACCACAAAATTCTCAGGTATACAACCGATTAGACCAAATTTTTTAAGTGCATCCAACGCCTTATCTCTTGTTGTATGTCTAATACCTGTTCGGTTACTAATAGTTTCAACAGATACTTCAACTTGTCCACCATTTAAACCACAACGACTTGCCAAATATCCATAGATATAAAACGCTGTACAACCTAATTCTGGATTAGTCATACACTCAATAAACACTTCAAATGGGATTTGATGAGTGTATTCTTTATCATAGAAAGTACCATTGTATTCTGTATCATTAACCTCTCTTGTATTTATCGCAAATAAAGGCTCTTTTATCTGCTTTCTCTTGACGTTTATATTTTTATCTATCACCTTCAAACTATCATTCCTTTCCTTAAAATAAATCCATTCAGGATGACTTGTATCATCTCCCCAAAAGTACCATTCAACAGGTGCTTCTAGGAATGATACTGTTTTAGTGATACCTAATCTATCCAATACACCATTCTTTTTAATAATGTAATTAATTTCTTTGTTTGTCTCTGCTAGACCTAAGATGTATTTAATTCTCTGATCTGTTACATTCTCTAAATCCATCACTCCATACTTAGCATAACGGTATAACCATGTGATGAAATATATGTATGTATAAGCTATTGCAACGTGCGGTGCTTTTGCATTCATTAACTCCTCATCTTGTGGCAAAATATCAAAAATACTATTTGGCATTAACAAATAGCTCTCCTTTTCGTTAAATGTCACCATGTATCTTATTTCTTGTTTACTCAACTTCTTAGCCATCTTCTTTGCTTACTCCTTTGTATTTGTTTATTCTTGTTGTATCTTATACTATCTCTTTTAACGCTTCATCTAATTCTGGTGTTCTCTCGAATAACCAGAACTTCATACCTGTTCTCCCATGTATTGCAGATGTAATGAATGGCATACCTTTGTCATATTTCAAAAATTTCATTGTCTGTTTTGAATAACAAAAGAAATAATATTGATTTTGCTTTTTCATAGTTATCACACTCCTTCAATTTATAATCTTATAGAGATTCGTAAAAGGTATGATATTTGGTGTAATTAAATATATTAATAATATGGAATTACTTAAAAAGGTATATGTATCATAGTGAAATTTACATATATTTATTTACACCGTATTTCATACCTTTTATAAAATGCTATCTATTGTGATTCCTTAAATCTTTGCAACACTTTGTAGGCCCAATTAATTCCTTTTTCAATTCAACTGATTCTTCAAATAACTAAAAGAAATTCATTGTTTTGTCGTGGAAAATAGTGCAAATAAATTTAAAGAAACCCTCTCATAACATAGAAAATCATATAAATTAGTCAAATAGAGGTAGAAGCATTTTTTGTCTTAAATCAACTCCAATCTCCCTTTACCTTGCAACACTTTTTTGTAAACGCTTACATTTTTAGAAACCTTAATTAGTTCCTCCAGAGCTTGTAGTATGATTCTTATTTTAGACAAGCAAATCTCTATGTCTACTAATACATTATAGCATATTCCTTCATTTTTCTCAACTTTTGCACTATATATCTATTGACATTAGAAAGAAAATGTGATTTTAAAAAAGACTACTCTATAGACATAATTACAATTAGACTAGTGAATAAATAGGAAGAGAAAGTCAATAAAAAAATATATTTAATAGAGTAGTTTTTGGTTCTTTCTTAGGAAATATCAATTTTCTTTTCTAATTTGGTGCTTTTTATCCTAAATTTTTAGGTTATCAAAAAAGGAGCAGGGCAACGGAATTACAACAACAAGTAAAATTTCATTCCAAATAGTACAAATAAAAAGCATTATTATTTTACATTCATTAAAGAACTTTTCTTAATTTATAACCCTAAAATTTATTTCTTAACAACAAAGAATGGTGTAAGTTGTGACATTATATCTTTATCAGGGCGAACTTCTTGATAGGGATAACGATTCCTCTTTCCGTCAGGTGGCCTTTTTACATCAGCCACATAATTGCTAGAGACACCAAGAATTTCTGAAATCTGCTTATCCTGGATGTTAATGACCCCTTCTTCCTTTAATCTTAAGATAAACTTTAAGTTCCCCACTTTTCTTTCTTCTTCTGAAATAATATTTATATCGTAATCACGAAGATAATCCCCAATATTATCAGGTACCATTGCAGGAATTTTTACATGTGTTTTCTCCTTTTTAATTGAACTAATATTTGAAGGTGTCATATTAAATAGAGATGCAAGTTGAGTTTGTGGCATTTTTATTACACCTTTATCCAATAACTCCAATATGCATTTAATATATCCTACTTTTTTCTCCTCTTCTGTATAAACTCGTGGGTTATAACGACGTATAATATCATCAATGTTATTTGGTACTTTATGCTGGATTTCAGGATACAACTCATTATTTTCATCGTTGTAAAGATACGATACTAACGAAGAATAGACACCTGTTTCCTCACATACTTCATTATGTGTCATTTTAATAACATTGTGCTTAATTAAAAAGACTAAATATTTAGCTTTAGCAATAGGCTCCTCGTCTATTTTCTCTCCAACCCCGCCCGGCTTTATATTTGTTAAAGGTTGTTCTGCTTCACGGTAGCTAAGTATTAATTGCACCTCTAAATCACTTGCTTCTTGCTCAGTTAAATTATCTCGAACTATTCTATAATCCCATTCAAACTCTTTTTTTATCTTTTCGCATTCTGAATTTCTACTATCAGTAGTAGCCCTCCTCCCCTTTCCCATTCCAACGTAAAAAATTTCTTGCGTATCTTTAATAAAGTATTCGTAAACGTAATACTCCCTTAGCACTGATATCACCTCTGACTGATCCTTTTTACGTTACATTATAACAGTTATTCCTTTACAAAAAATGGAGTATAAAATGATGTTAATATTTTTTTACATATATCTTCATTTTCAAATAATTGACTTAGACTATATACACTTATTATTTCCAGATGAACCAATGCCCTAATATATTATGTTTCCATGTCTCGTAATCTCACACTATTCCTTACCTACTACCTTAGGAACAAAAATATAAATAGGTGTTAGAGATATTGGATAGACAAGTGTTGAGGTTAAAAGTGATTGTACAAACTATTAGAAGTGATGTAAAATACGGGTATATCAATGGTTTAACCGTTATAAGGAACGTGAATAAATTGACCTCGCACCTTGACAGGGTGGAGGTCGCTGGTTCGAACCCAGTCGGGATCATACTAAGGTCGAAAGCCGCGTCAGATTAACGTTTGATGCGGTTTTTTATTTTACGTTGACTTAGCGTTGACTTGACGCACAGTGGCGGTCAGCTAAGGCAGGTAGCTATACGTCTCTCATCTCGTTTTTAATAACGAAATAGGAGGCTTTTTTCTATGACATCTAATAATGAAGAAACAGTTTCAAAATGTAAAGGGAAACGTGTGAAGAAAGAATTACGGACAGTTACGACACAAACACTTGGCGACTTATTTGAGAAGTTCTACCACGCTAAGGTTGCTGAAGGACGAGCTGCACGTACTTTACATCAATATGTCGACAAAACGTAGATATGATTCATTAAAAACGAAAAAGGCAGCTCATTTAAGACTGCCCGTTAGCATAATCAATATTATTGGAAGTCAATGTATTTACTCTATGAAAAAACTCATCAGAATTTGTTCTGACGAGCTGTTTTGTTCACACAATTTATCAATAGTTATTCTTTTCTCTCCGGTTGATAGGAAAGAATAACGACCCCTGAACTGGTCGTCCTTGTTTCTATAAGTTTGAAAGCCTTTGTATCGTTCCCGTTTTTAAAGAGATGCTTTCCGCTCCCCACGATAACAGGATTGACCATAAAGTGATATTCATCAATGAGGTCGTATTGCATCAACGTTTGTATAAGATCACTGCTGCCATAGATTAAAAGATTCTGACCGGGCTGTTCCTTTAGTTTCACTATTTCTTCTGCAATATTACCCTTGATAAGATCTGCATTCCATTCGGTTTCTTCCAAAGTCGTTGAAGCAACAAATTTAAGCATACTGTTCATCTTATCAGCAAAACCCTCTTCATCAGTCATAGAAGGCCAGGCGGCTGCAAAACCTTCATATGTCACTCGTCCAAGTAAAAGAGCATCGCTTGCAAATAGTAGATCAGATTGAAATTTAGCCACTTCTTCATTGAAGTATGGCGCAGTCCAAGCCGGATTTTCCATGACACCATCTAACGATAGGTACATTGCTACAATTACTTTTCTCATTTTTTTCTCCTTTGATTTTAATTGGATTTTTTAGGTGTTATTGGACATAAGTAAAGTCCAAACAAATAATATTTCTTCAAATATAAAGGTGTACCTTCCTCATCTTTTCGACAAAGGTAAAAAACTTTTATATATTGTCAATTTTATTCTATAAGATGCTCTAACTAAACTATGTATTCGTTAGATAACATTGTATATCATATTCATGTGAGGTTAACATAACGTATCATTATCGGCAATGATATACCCAATTCTAGTCTTATCATCTGCAAACTCATCCCGTCTTGTTTTTTTACCGTACGCAGGCTTCTATACATCGTTGCCATAATCGTCTTTATGAGATTGATAGACGATTTGGTTTGTATAAAATCCTGCATACGCCCCTGTTAGTGAATGCCCTTATTTACCTTACGGTGTTGAGGCGAACAACCCGCGTAAAGTATCATCTGGTTTCCCTGATTTTCTAAAGAAGATATATGGATTCAGCCTATAAATTCTGTCTCGTCTGTCATCTTGGCGCGTCGTTTCAGCGATAACCCCTGCTTTACGTAGTTTATCCAACGTCTTAGCTGCCTTCTTTTCTTCCATATCGACCAGTGATGCAATTTACGTTTTGTTCAAGAATTGAATTTCCTCAGGCTTTGAGAACGGATCAGCACAAATCATATTAGTGCCGTAATGTACATAAGGTAACAATTTGTACAAAAATCCTAATTCTGCCGGCTTCAGCTTCAGTTCATCTTTTAGTCGCTTCGCCCCTTTTACCTATCTCTTTATTTATCGAGGGAACTATGTATATTTATTAAAAAAGACCACCAATAATGATGGTCTATCTTATAGAACTAAAGCACTTGATAGTTTAAGTACCATATTTCACAAATTTTCTTATGAAATAAAAGGCGACCTTCACTATGAAAGAAAATTAGGAGTTATTAGTGAATGTTCCGAAAGTAAAGCACTTATGTTATATTCCTATTTCAATAAACCTGGCCCATTGCTTTAAGGTCAACTCACACCATTACAACTGCTTGTTTAATAAATTCACGATTTCTCTATTGCAACTGCCTGTACAACTTTATTTGAATTTTAATAGGATATTATGAAAGAATTATATTTTTTATAGGAGTTAACGTAGTTTGCAAAAAGAAAGAGGAAAGCTGTAAAAAACAAAATACAGTGTAAAGAAGGTGAAAAATAAAATGGTGAACAATGAAGAAACACTTTGTCGTAAGTTTGCAAAAATTATAGGCGGTCAATCAGGATTTGCGGGCGGAAAGTGTGTAGCTACAATATCTCGAGATGAAATAAACGCAACGATTTTGGGAAAGAGATTTGGGGTGACTTCTTCTTTCTCATTCGAATCAATAAATAATTCAAGTGGCGAAGCTTTATGTTTAGGAAGGGTAGCACTTTTACAAAATGAAGTGGAGCCATTTATTACTGTAATTCGTGATCAGGGAATAATAGTTTCATCTATCCACAATGAATGGTTGTTCGATAATCCACGTTTGATTTATGTCAATATCGAATCTGTTGAAGAACCATTGACTTTTGCAAGAAAAGTCAGAAGAGCGTTAAAAGCGATTTGACCATAATCTTTGCACCAATTAAAGGAACCTCATTCTCTTTTCATTTGACGTAAGACCATATGCGACTTACAATGAACACCTCTCAATAAAGCCTAGTTTCCTTATTAGATAATTTAAACGGATAACCCCTATTTGTTCGCATATTAATATGATGCATCTTAAAGTAAGGAGTGTAGGGAAAATATCAAAGACAAATCCACAAACTTACACTGATAGTAAAAAAACAAAATAATTCGATTTAGCCTAATTATTTTAGCTGTTTATCATGTTTCCCTTTTCATTTACAGCATGCATTTCATACAATAATTTCGAATTTCCGCTTTACTATCACTTGTGATACGGTTCATCATAATGTTAGATAAAATAAAATTCAGAGAGAATAAGATTACTTATTCTCTCCTTCTAAAAATTAATTCTCTTTTTTATATTCTAAAATGAAATTTTGGCTTCGATAAATTCTGCTTGAGAAGTTACCCCTGATAATAATCCCCCAAAAGCCTCTGTTTTAAATTCGTATTTTGTAACAGAATCCCATAAAATATTACGCAAAGCATTAACACCTGTTGTCTTTTGAATATAGGCTACCTCAATAGCTCTCAACAAAAATACTCCCTTTGTAAAAAGAAAATTAATATTTATAGATTTTTATAGCCTTTCCCCATTTGTTGCAATTACATCTTTATACCAGAAAAAGGACTTCTTCTTTTTCCGTTCTAATGTTCCACTGCCATCGTCATGTTTATCAACATAAATGAAGCCGTAACGTTTGGAGAACTCACCCGTTGACATACTTACCATATCAATACAGCCCCAACTTGTATAGCCTATTAATTCAACACCATCTTCAATGGCTTCACCCATTGCTTTCACGTGCTCACGAAGATAGTCGATTCGATAGTCATCATTGATTGTGCCATCTTCTTCTATTTTGTCATAGGCTCCTAATCCATTTTCTACAACAAATAGCGGTTTCTGATAGCGATCATATAATTTGTTTAAGCTGATGCGTAATCCTTCAGGGTCGATTTCCCAGCCCCAGTCGCTTGCTTTTAAGAACGGATTTCTTATGCCGCCAATAATGTTCCCTTGCGTTGCTTCCGCATCTGTCTTCACTTTCTTCTCAGTGCGGGACATGTAATAACTAAAGCCAATATAATCAACCGTGCCTTCTTTTATTAATTCCAAGTCACCATCTCGAATCTCTAATTCGATATTATGTTCTTTAAAGTATCTCTTAATAAAAGCTGGATACTCACCTCGTACTTGCACATCTGCGCAATAGTAGTTGAAAAGCTGTTCTTCCTGAAGGGCATACATTACATTTTCAGGATTGGAATCAAAGGCATAGACAGGTGCAAAGAGAATCATACAACCAATTTTGGAGTTAGGAATGATCTCATGACATGCTTTGACGGCAATGGAGCTTGCGACAAATTGATGATGGTATGCTTGGAAGGTAGGCTGGTGTTTATCCTCTTCTTTTTGAATTGAAAAACCAAGACCTTGAATCGGCATTACCAAGCTGCTATTGATTTCATTAAAAGTCATCCAATACTTTACTTTATTTTTATAACGATTGAAAATAGCTTTTACATATCTTTCAAAGAACGTTACCACTTGACGGTTTCTCCAACCACCATATTCTTTTACTAAATGCAGAGGCATTTCATAGTGAGAAATGGTTACAACTGGTTCAATACCGTATTTATGCAATTCATCAAAAACACGATCGTAAAAATCCAACCCTTCTTCATTTGCCTCTAACTCATCGCCGTTTGGAAAAATTCGTGTCCAGGCAATCGACATACGGAATGCCTTGAAACCCATTTCCGCAAACAACGCAATATCTTCTTTATACCGATGATAGAAGTCAATCGCTTCATGATTTGGATAGTAGTATTGATCACCATGGATTTCAAAATCAAAACCTGGATTCATTAATATTTTATACCGCTCTTTTCCCCTGGAAGAACATCGGCAATATTTAGTCCTTTATTCCCTTCATTGAATCCGCCTTCTATTTGATTAGCTGCAGTAGCCCCTCCCCACAAAAAACCTTCAGGGAATTGATATGTTTTCATTTTAATTACCTCCAGAAATTTATGGCATCATTACTATTTATTTTTTGTTTAAATTTATAAATTTCTCTTCCTTATAAGTAACTACAAAAAAATCATAACTACGTTTAACAGGATAGTAAATGAATGAAGCGTATTTAGTTTTTTATAACAGAAAAAGTGATTTGTTACATAAATGTAACGCTATGTTTCTCATGAAAAAGTTGTGTTAGAATGTAGTTATTATTTTTGCTGGCTACAATACTTTTTTACTGAAGGAGAAACTGGATCAATGTTTTCACATGACATAATCGCTTCTTTTAATGAATTAGAAACTTCTTTATACAACTATATTTGTCAAAACGGTGATAAAGTGGCTTATATGCGAATTCGCGAACTAGCAGATGAAACCCATGTATCAACAGCTACGATTTTACGTTTTTGCAGGAAACTACATTGCGAAGGGTTTTCCGAATTTAAGGTAAAGCTTAAAATGCACTTAAAAGAAAATAAAAAGACGGTTATAAAAAGTTCCCAACAGTCAGTAATAGAATTTTTTGAGCGAACGTTAAAAGGTGACTTAGAAGAAAAAATTAAGGAGGTTGCAAGTCTCGTTATCCAAGCAGATAACGTTATTTTTATTGGGATTGGTAGCTCTGGTATTCTCGCTGAGTATGGTGCAAGATATTTCTCAAGCTTAGGTAAATTTTCGTTGTATATTAAAGACCCTCACTTCCCAATTCACTCTAAACTCCGTAATAATAGCGTAACGATTGCTTTATCTGTCTCAGGAGAAAATAATTTTACCGTCACTCATCTTAACCAACTTAAACAAGAAGGAAGTAAAATCGTTAGTATTACAAACCATACACTCTCAACCATTGCAAAAATCTCTGATATAAACATTCCCTATTATGTAACAGAGGAATTTTTTGAAGAATCTAATATTACTACACAAGTACCTGTTGTTTATATTTTAGAATCTATGGCTCGGGAAATACACAAACTTAATCAATAAGCTGATTACTTCTACACCCATAGCATGTGTAACTGTAAATAAAGGTTTCTTTAACTACGACTCAAATTTTTCAACATAAAAAGACAGGAGCTTGTTGCTCACTGTCTTTTAGATTTGCACCAGAACTAGATTTCTTCTTTATGATGCTTTGCGAATATCGATTTTTTCCCTTCTTTACGCCACTCTTTAAATTCAGCTGTTGCTGTGAAAAGTACGTCTGTGGATGAGTTAAGTGCCGTTTCACAAGAGTCTTGTAAAACACCTATGATAAAGCCTACTCCAACTACCTGCATAGCAATCTCAGATGGGATTCCAAATAAACTACATGCTAGAGGAATGAGCAATAAAGATCCACCGGCAACCCCTGAGGCACCACAAGCGCATATAGCTGACAATACGCTGAGGATGATTGCTGTAGGGACGTCCACTTCAATACCAAGTGTATGAACTGCTGCAAGTGTCAAAACAGAAATCGTAACAGCGGCACCACCCATATTGATGGTTGCACCTAATGGAATGGATACTGAATAACTATCCTTATTTAAACCTAGATTTTCACATAATTTCATATTTACAGGAATATTCGCAGCTGAGCTACGTGTAAAGAATGCTGTAATACCACTTTCCTTTAAGCACTTAAAAACAAGTGGGAAAGGATTTTGACGTATAAACACGAACACAATGATTGGATTGACAACCAGCGCTACAAAAACCATACAACCAAGCAAAACTGCAAGTAATTTTCCATAGCTTAGTAACGATTCGATTCCATTTGTAGTAATAGACTCAACTACTAGACCCATGATTCCTAATGGCGCAAACTTAATAACCCATGTAACTACTTTGGATACAACATTTGAAAAATCAGAAATCATTGTTTTTGTCGTATCAGACGCATTTCGTAAAGCCAAACCAAAGAATATCGCCCAAGCTAAAATACCGATATAGTTCGCATTATAAATTGCTTTAACTGGGTTATCAACAATGTTCAGCAGTAACGATTTGAGAACCTCTACAATACCGCCAGGAGCAGTCACACCTTCAGCGCCCTTTGCAAGTGTTAAGCCTACAGGAAAAATAAAACTTACAATAACGGCAGTTAATCCAGCTAAAAATGTTCCTAAAAGGTATAAGAAGATAATGGATTTCATATTTGTTCGTTGACCACTCTTGTGTTGAGCGATGGCCGACATAACCAAGAAAAGTACCAACACAGGTGCAATTGCTTTCAAAGCACCTACAAATAAAGTGCCTAAAATTACAACAGGTTTTGCTGCTTCTGGGATTGTCACAGATAGAATAATACCAATAATCAAACCTACAATGATTTGTTTTACCAGACTCACTTGACTCCACTTTTTCAGTATACTGTTCATAGATATTTTCCCCCATTAGTTTAAGATAAAATTGCAACATTGATACTATGGAGCTATTCATTTCTCACAACCCTACAATAAAATTAAATCTATTCCAATATAGATTCGGTTGAATAATAGATGACTTTTATTAAATATGTACCAATCCCTATCCTAGAGTTGTGCTTTTGATCTTCTCCTTCTGCGTTCCTTCAGAATCTACCCAAATATTAATATAATATAAAAATTCAGATAATTATTTTGATGGATGGGCATTTTTATCACATTCTACTCCATAAAAATAACTATCTTTCCAATAAGTAGTATTATAAAGATTCTTTTCATATATAACAATATTATTTTCTTTATTTTTCAAAATATCTTAATTGTCAAATTTCAAATTCGTATATGTTCTACATGAATCATGCTTTCATAACTAAAAGAAAAAACAGTGCTTTAATTACGTAAAAACACTGCCTATTTCTTTTTAGATCATTTTTATATCCCCCTAAAATTTCACACTGGTTCTAAAGATAGGACATAATTAAGCATTCAATGGCAATGATAAATTTATACAAAAGATTTATTTATATGCTTGTAAATTTTTCAAAATACAAAAATCATCTCAAGCTCTTAAGAGTTTGGGGAATCTTACGGAAGATAGGTCTTTTTCTTTAACCACTAAATTTATGCAATATTGTTTTCGTAAAGGAGAATCGGATATGTCAGAAACAATGGCTCAAACAAAGGCAGGAGAAGAGTTATCGAATTCATCTGCTAACCTAGAACAACTTGATGTACTGAATCAGCTATTAAAACCAGAGGTTCAGCAATCTCTAACTGCCTTAGTGGAGCAGTTGCCAAAATTGACTGAGCTTGTAAGTATATTGACTAAGTCTTATGACTTTGTCCAAGCAGTCGCTACCGATGAGGTATTAAAGAGCGATACCGTTGGAGCGATTCAAGAAATTATGGACCCTGTAACAGACTGCGTGAGAAACATTGCAGCCACTGCTATAGAAGCGAAAGATCGTGCTGAGGAAAGCAATGAGGTAATCGGTCTTTTTACTCTTTTAAGGATGATGAAAGACCCGCAAGTGCAGAAGCTTTTCCGTTTTATAAATGCCTATCTCCAAATTAGCAGAGAACACAATAGACACGAATAAATCTTTTATATTCAAAATCAATAAGGATGGAGGATAAATGATGGTAAAACATATTGTCATCTTAGGCGCTGGTTATGGCGGACTTCTAGCGGCATTAAACGTGCGCGAATACTTAAGCAAGGATGATGCTCAGGTTACTGTAGTAAACCAGTATCCAACACACCAAATCATCACGGAGCTGCACCGTCTTGCGGCAGGCAGCGTTGCTGAGCCAGCCGTATCTATACCACTGGAGAAGCTTTTCAAAGGAAAGGACATCAATCTTAAGATTGAGAAGGTTGATTCTTTTTCAGTAGACAAAAAGAAGTAAAACTTTCGGATGGTTCCACTTTAACATATGATGCTCTCGTTGTCGGTTTAGGAAGTAAAACTGCTTATTTTGGTATTCCAGGACTTGAAGAGAATAGCTTAGTGTTAAAATCGGTGGAGGATGCTAACAACATCCATCAACATATTGAAAAGCGTATTCATGAATATGCAAAGACAAAAAATGAAGCTGATGCTACCATTTTCATCGGCGGCGGCGGATTAACCGGCGTTGAACTGGTCGGTGAAATTGCTGATAAGCTCCCTAACCTTGCTAAAGGCTATGGAGTAAACCCTAAAGAAGTGAAGCTTTTGCTTGTCGAAGCGGGTCCAAAAATTCTTCCTGTTCTACCGGATTCGCTTATTGAACGCGCGCAGGCAAGTCTAGAGGCGCGCGGCGTTCAATTTCTATTAGGTCTTCCTGTAACAAACGTTGCAGAAAATGTCATTGATTTAAAAGATGGTCAGAAGATTGTAGCGAATACTTTCGTTTGGACAGGCGGCGTACAAGGCAACCCTCTAGTAGGTGAATGCGGCCTTGAAGTGAATCGCGGGCGTGCAACCGTTAATAATTACCTTCAATCTACGTCTCATCCAGATGTGTTTGTTGCTGGTGACTGTGCCGTTGTTTTTGGTCCAGATGATCGTCCATACCCGCCTACTGCGCAGATCGCTTGGCAAATGGGAGAATTAATCGGCTACAATTTATTTGCATACCTAGAAAACAAATCATTCGAAGAGTTTAACCCAATCAACTCAGGAACGCTTGCAAGCCTAGGCCGTAAAGATGCTGTTGCCACAATTGGAGCAAGCTCCACTCAGCTCAAAGGAATGCCAGCATCCCTAATGAAGCATGCAAGCAACACTCGTTACTTATCACATATTCATGCGTTGTTTAGCTTGGCTCATTAAACCAAACGGGTATCAAAGTGTAAAACATCCTGTTTATTTAAATGAAAACAGATTTAGATGTAAAAGGAATTCTGTATAATTTACAATATTTTTAGGTATCCTGAGGATGTGAGATGTTATTATTTCACACACAACCCTAAACCAAAAGGCTTCCTCACCCGAAGCCTTTTGGGCATACTCAAAGTGTTCATACATCCATTAATGTTTTTCGTCCTATCCAGAAAAACAGTCAACGACGTTTTGAACCCCAGCCATTTTTTATAACCAGCTTGTTTTGTAAATCCAACGTAATCATACATATACAAATTGAATATTTTAATACCGTACCTCTCCTTTTCATTCGGATAACATATTAACCCATCAAAAAAGAAGCTAATTGTTTCGGACCCAGTCGGGATTATACAAAATAAAAAGCCTCGATCCTTTTATTATGAAGGGATTGGGGCTTTGTTCATTCTGGCTTCAATTTAAACTTGATTCTCCTAATTCATATTAGACTTAGTCTACTTCACCTTAACTTTTCTTTCCAACTAAGTGTAGCCTATCCAGATATAATGTATTACATACTTGGGGAACCACCCATACTCATACCTGGAAAACCGCCCATACCCATACCTGGGGAACCACCCGTACCCATGCCTGGGGAACCACCCATACCCATGCCTGGAGAACCACCCATGCCCATGCCTGGAGAACCACCCATACCCATGCCTGGGAAACCGCCCATGCCCATGCCCATGCCTGGAAAACCACCCATGCCCATGCCTGGAAAACCACCCATGCCCATGCCTGGGGAACCACCCATACCCATGCCTGGGGAACCGCCCATGCCCATGCCTGGGGAACCGCCCATGCCCATGCCTGGGAAACCACCCATACCCATGCCTGGAGAACCACCCATGCCCATACCTGGGAAACCACCCATACCCATGCCTGGGGAACCGCCCATGCCCATGCCTGGGAAACCACCCATACCCATGCCTGGAGAACCACCCATGCCCATGCCTGGAGAACCACCCATGCCCATGCCTGGGAAACCACCCATACCCATGCCTGAAAAACCGCCCATACCCATGCCTGGAGAACCACCCATACCCATGCCTGGGAAACCACCCATACCCATGCCTGGAGAACCACCCATACCCATGCCTGGAAAACCGCCCATGCCTGGGAAACCGCTCTTACCCATGCCTAGGAAACCGCCCTTACCCATGCCTAGTAAGCTGCCTAGTAAGCCGCCTATGCCTGGGAAACCTATAATACGTTGAGAGCCTAATAGCATGTTTTCACCTACTTTTTATAAATATTTCATAGTCTTTTACATGCTATGCTTTTAAAAAACAAAGGAGCTTATTCCCCTTTAAAATTAGGCAGACTAACTACCGTTAAAGATAAGTTATGATGCTATATTATGTATCTTATGTGCTGTATTTTATGCAATTCTAAGTAACCTATATACAAATTTTCAGAATAACAATATCAGTATGTCAAAGATTTAGAGATTACTTGCAATCGCTCTGAAGTTTTTGTACCAGAAAATATACTGTTCGTGTCACCCTTTCATGATGCCGTATTTCGTCCGGTTCCTTCACATTGACGCTTCTTTAGCCCGCTATTCGCAAGCAGTAAGAGCACGATTGGTTCAACTCCATACCCGCCCTACTGTGCAGATGGCGCCGGCTTATGCTAGTAGTTATACGTTTCTTGTCTTCTTTTCACTAACGAAATAGGAGGTGTATTGTTTTATCTTAGGATATACATAACTAATTTTTGTTGGACGAGCATACACTCATTTTTAACTTGATCACATACAATAATAAGAATAGTAAATGAGGAGGTGCGTAATAATGTCGAAGCCAGCATATGGTTATGTTACACTTGTGGGTTCCAAACCTATAGAAGTTAAATCAGGTGCAAACATAAAATTTAATAGAAACGGTCCATTAAATCATATCGTGTTTAACCCGCCTAGTGACACGCTAATAATTCCTGAATCAGGAGACTATAAAATCGAATTTATATTATTAATTGATGGTCCTGCTTCTAGTTCAGTATATGGTTTAATTTTAAATAATTCTTTAGTACCTGGGCAACTTACTAATTATGGTATACAAAGACTAGTAGATGGAGCGAGTCTCATGCTCACCGGACAAGCTATTATCCATATTCCTAAACGTTCAACACTACAACTTAGAAATATAGGATCAACTACAGATGTGTTACTACCAATTCTAAACGGACACAAAGTTAATGCTGCATCATTAACTATTGAGAAGCTTAGCTAGTAAAATTTATTTGTGCAGCTATCGGGATCATGGTTCACGCTAAAATAGCGGGATAAAGCAAAAAGAGCGTCCATTTTGGCGCTCCTTTTGTTTATGAATAGCTGAATAACCGTTACCACCACGGTTATTCAGCTACAGTCATCATCATCTTCTTTACTTCTTCTTCCGACGGAACAAATCGAGTGTTTTGTATCCTTGTGAAAGGATATCAACCATTTGTTGATGGCGCTTATCGCGTGTTTGTTGTTGCTTCGCCGAGAATATGTAACGCGCCCAGTCTTTTTGATATCCTGGTGTTAAGCTTTGATAAAATTTAAGTTCATTTGGATGATCCGCTAATAACGCTTCAACATCCTTCACATTATCCTCATAATCCGCAACGCACTGGCTGGCACTCGATGTTTTCTTTGCTTTCTTTTTTCACGTTTTAAACCAACAACAGTGAAAACTTCATCCATGCTTACCATACGCGCGAACTTGATATCACTATTCCCTACATATCCATCCTCTCCAACATTCATTGCTGGAAACATTTCATCTCTATGAATAAAGGTTTTATAACGAGTATTCCCTTTTTTCGGGTATGCGAAAAACACATAGCCTTTCTCAAGTAAAAGCTGTTCATTGTTAATAATAAATTGTGTATGTGTAACCATCTCATCAATTGTTTCGACAAAAATGAAAATAGCATCATGGTCTTTCGAAAGAGTAGTCATTTGTTCAGTAAAGACATCATAGTCGCTTGGTTGATTGATTACAGCCATATTTGTGAATTTATTTAATTTTAATTTATCGATAATTGTCATAACAGGCTCCCTCGTTTTTATTTTATTACAATTTAAGTTTCATTTATTTTCTATTCAATCATTACACCTGGTCGTTCAGTAACTGATAGTTTAAGTCCAAATAAAGTGTACCTTATTCAAACAAAAATGTCTGTAAAGATGATTACTAATTTATAAACGCTCGTAAATACTTTTTTAAATAAAGGTTATGTAACAAATACTGTTGATATTTGAATGAACCAAATTGAAAACGATAATAATGAAACTTCCCTTAAAATGTATCAAATATAAAAAGAAAAAAATTACAATTCTAAAGGAAAAATCAACAATACTTAATGGTAGTGTAAAATTTCGAATTATTTGCTAAAATTTATTAAAAGGAGGGATTTGTATTGAATAACAAAAAAACGGTTTTACTTTCCATAAATATTGGATTAATTTTCCTAATACTATTACTAATACCTACTGTACACTCACCTCTATTGAGTATATTACTTGGAATAAGCATATTATTAAGTACTATTTCAACTACACTTCTAATCATTTTTTATCGAAACGCCGCAAAGCGATAATAAAGTGAAACTTCCATCAGTGGGAGTTTTCTTTATCCCCCACTGATGGTTAGTTGAACCAATCGGGCTTTTACGGGCAGTTATCCCCCACCTATCTTCTTCGCTTTTCTCTGAGAATCTTGAGGTGGGGATCTTACTGCCCGTTAATGCGGGATAAAAAGGCAGACCGTACAATTAACAGTCTGCCTTTCCGTTTATCTTAAAAATGTAGTATTAATCTATTTTTTCTTTCTGTCTACAAAAACAGAACATAGAATTAAGATTATTAAAATGCCTAAACAAAGAAAAATACTTGCTCGGTTCTGATCACTGAATGCAAATGCCACGCAGCTAATAGTTAACGCTATAGCAGTAAATGAGGTCACATATGGAAATCCCCATACTTTAAAATGCGGCAACTTTGTATATGTTTTGCGAAGCTTAAGTTGTGCTAAACATATGCTGATCCACACCACTGATACCGTAAATCCCGGAATTGCCATCAAATACCCAAAAACACGGTCAGGTGAAAAGTACGCAACAAATGTGCCGCCAATAAGAACAATAGAGCTTAAGATAACACTATATAATGGAACACCGTTCTTAGAAACATATGAAAATAATTTCGGTGCTTCCCCTTCTGCCGCTAAGGAATGCAGCATACGTGTACAGCCATAAATACCAGAGTTTGCAGCGGATAAAACAGCTGTAATAAGGACGAAGTTCATAATATGAGCCGCTCCTTTAAATCCGACTGCAGATAACACTTGCACAAACGGGCTTGCTTGGTTGCCGATTTCATTCCATGGAATTAATCCGCAAATGACAAGGATTGGGAGTGTATAGAATAGTACGATTCTCCAAATTACTCCTTTAATCACTTTAGGCAATACCTTCTCTGCATCCTTCGTTTCTGTTAAAGTCAATCCGATAAGTTCGGAACCACCGTAAGAAAAAATTACGACTAACAATGCGGAAAATACTCCTGACCAGCCGTGCGGGAAGAATCCCTGGTGCTGTACATAGTTTTGCATATAGTCAGTTCCATCGCTCGGGATAATTCCGAATAAAATACCTGCACCTAAAACAAGAAATAGAACAATCATCGTAATTTTAATTCCGGCAAACCAAAATTCAAATTCTCCGTAATTCTTCACATTCATAAAATTAATAACGACAATGAAAATAGCGCTAATAAGGCTTAAAGACCATAAAGACATAGAAGGAAACCAATATTGCAGAAAGCTTCCCGCAGCTATCACTTCAATAACACATACAACTAACCACATGAAACAGTACAGCCATCCAATCACAAAAGACACGTTTGTTCCAAATGCTTTATGAATAAACCCTTTCATATTCACCCCAGGATAAGCGATGGCCATCTCTGCAATTGCACTCATTACAACAAGAAGCAATAATCCGGCAAACAGATAAGAAAAAATAACTGCCGGCCCCGCTATCGATACTGTTTCAGAAGTCCCTTTAAATATACCTGTGCCGATTGCTCCTCCGAGTGCCATCAAACGGATATGCCGTGGCAATAACCTTTTTTGTAATTCCATAAATTTTCCTCCTCATTTTAATAAAAATTTATTTATTCAACAAAAGATTCCATAGAATCAAGTGCAGTTTTTCTTTCAATAAAAAAAATCGTCCCTGTCCTAAATGACAGGGACGATTTACACCGCGGTACCACCCTAATTGCAAACTTAAGTCTGCCTCTTGATTTTGTTAACGATCTTTTGACCGTCCTTCCCTCTATAAAGGTCTCCCCTTATTTCGAAAAAGATGCTCCAGGATTGAAATTCACGCTTATTTATGTACTGATTCGCACCTTCCATCAGCTCTCTGAAACAGGGAAATAAGCATTACTGTATTCCTTTCATTGCATTTCCTATATTATGTTTTCCATATAATAAAAAAGTCCCTACTGATTGTATCAGTAGGGACGAATATATCGCGGTACCACCCTAGTTGCAGACTTAGTCTGCCTCTCGACTTTGTTAACGATCATTTTTGACCGTTTTTCCCTTCATAAAGGTCATCCTTTACTTCGAAAAAAATGCTCCAGGATCGAAATTCATCCTTATCTTTGTACTGATTTTCACCTTCCATCAGCTCTCTAAAACAGTGAGATAAGCACTACTTATATTCCCTTCATTGCTCAATTATATTTCAATTTATATGACGTAATTACGTTCTTCAATAAGTATGTTTTGTATTATAGAGGTTGCATTAATATTCTGTCAATGGTTTTAAGCAATATTTATTTAGGTATGTTTTAGGAATCTATACTCATAGTGTTAAAAGAAAACCCGAATAGGGCCACATATGTGACTCATCAATGAATCTGTGAAGCAATAACTCCCGATAATAATAGGTTATGTTAACTTTACATGAGAGATTTTTATTTTTTTATTTCAAATATTTAGAATTAACATTAAAATAAATAACAGGAGAGAGATTATGGAATTTACAAATTATAAATAACGAGGAGATAGAGATGAAAATACAATTAAAAGCCGATTTAATGCTACTAATGGTTACATTTTTTTGGGGTGCATCCATCTTACTTACAAAGGTTGGCCTCAATTACATAGAAGAATATAATTTAATCGCATTACGTTTTATTATTGCTTTTCTTTTGTCAGGTATAGTATTTTACAAACACTTAATCAAAATTGATTTTAAAACTGTAAAATATGCGTTTATATTAGCTTCTATTTTGTTTGTAGTTTATGTTTTTGCGACTTTTGGCACAAAGTATACAACTGTTTCTAATGCCGGTTTCTTAATGAGTCTCACAGTCATCTTTATTCCAGTGCTATCATCTATATTTTTAAAGCAAAGACCTGAAAAAAAGTTGTATTGGGAATTGTTTTAACCATAGTAGGAATAGGATTATTAACGTTAAATAGCGAATTTAAGATAGCTTCTGGTGATATATTATGTATCTTATGTGCTTTATTTTATGCAGTTCATGTTATCGTTACTGGAACAATGACTAAGCATGTTAATTCAATTGCCCTTGGGATATTACAACTAGGTTTTGTTGGTCTATTTAGTATCATTTTCTCAATGTTTATGGAAACCCCAAAACTTCCTGACACTGTTGAATCATGGTCTTCAATCTTAGCCTTAAGCATATTTTGTACAGCAATAGCTTTCATTGTTCAAGTTATTGCACAGCAATATACCAGTCCTACACATACAGGCCTTATTTTTTCATTAGAACCTGTTTTTTCTGCGGGTTTTGCTTTCTTTTTCACAGGTGAAACCCTTACATTGAAAGGTTACTTAGGTGCAACACTCATATTATTAAGTGTATTAATTGCTGAACTAGATTTTAAAGATTTATTAAAACTAAATTATAGGAAAAATATGGAATAGATATTACACCATAGTAGATAAAGTAAAACTTCCATCAGTGGGGGTCTTACTGCCCAAAAATAGCGGGATAAAAATACAAGCCACGTTGAGAATATTCATTTGTATCATTTTAATTCTCCTAATCTAGATTTACTTCTAGTAACACTGATTATGTGAATGAAAAAGAGCGCCCCCCTTCGATTCGGGCGCTCCTTTCGTTATGAACGGCTAAATAATCGCTTCCACCATGATTTCTTTTCTTCAACTGCAGCTATTAATCGTTTTGTCTCTTATTGTTCACAAATCAACTCCATAAGATGCTTATCATGTTCGTAGAAAGATACACCGTATCTATCATTCTACACTCTTTTGGTTGGATCTATTTTTTGGCGTGATTTTTTGCGATACAGGGCGGTCCAAATGATTGCAAGTCCTATGAATCCATACGTGACCAAATTAGAAATTGCTAAAAACGTAGAAACTGAAAGACTATAAACCAGCACAACTTTCAGCAATGCTTCGCCTAATAAAACAATCCCCCACCCTGCTGTCATGATTCGCAATACTTTACGAAAGTAAGCATTGTTCCACTTATCAGCAAAAGCCGCCTGTTCTTTTTGCGTTTTTCCGACAGTAAATCGTAAGGCGAAATAATAGATTAGGGGTCTTCGAGTGATAAGAGAGCCAAGAAAAATTAATCCCATAACTCCTGTAACAAAGGATTCTCGAACCAAAATAAGTCTTTCGTCTCCGCCAATGAGAGCAGCGAGAATTCCAAGAATAAATCCGACTAACATAAACACTGCAAATGCATCCCATTTTCTATACTTCAGAAAATAGATTATAGTTTCTACTAAAGGAATCATTGTGGCAATTATGAGCGCTGTAATGTTCGACACATGGCCTAATAACAGCTCGTAAACTAAAATGGGCAATGCCGCATTAATAAGTAAAGAAAGGATAATTCCACGTACAATTTGTTTTCGTTCCATGTTACATCCCCTCCTCTGTATAGACCCCATGAAATCCAAATGGAATATGATGAGGAACCTCTGCTCTTCCGATTTCATCCATAGTTTGAGCATCTAAAACCAATAAAAATGAACGTCCTTGAATTCCGCTAAGAACCACTGATAGTAAAAGCCCCTCATCCTCTTTAGTACCGTTAGGTGTAGCCACAAATACTGGTTCACCAGGATAACAATCTTCTTGAGACCAAATCTTATTCTCCCCTGTATGGGTATCAATTTTAATCAACTGATTATCCATATTCTCTGGGTGAAGAAGACTTGTACTTACACCATAAGCGTATCGATAATTTTTTCCATTGTACCTTTGGTAGTGAATCGATGGCAGTTCAATACTTTCTGATGATAAAATCTCTTCCACTGCAGCAGAACGACCTTCCTCTAAAATATAACGCTTAAATTGAGGATGGGATCCGATTTGAGAATCGCCTGTAAGCTGATCAATGGAAAGATTCGTAACAGCTGAAGCTTCTTTTGAAATACACGCATCAATAATAACATCCTTACCTTGCTCAAACGCATTGATTACGTGAAAACCAAAACCCGCTTGACTTTCCACTATGCGATGCAACTTTCCATCTGCTTTACTGACAACGAGAAAACGTAAACCCTGGTCTGGCTTCCAAGTTAAGCTGTCTGTGAAATTCTTACCCTTCATTAACAACATAGGCTGAATTATCAAAGGAAATTCTAACAAAATAATATAATGATTTGTAATCGCAAAACTGTGCATATAACCTGGTCGATCTGTTTCAATACTTCCAATTAATCGACGGCGCGCTGTTACAGGATCGATGGTGTAAATATGGTAGAAAGTTGTTTTTCCAAATTGAATGGTGAAATTGATGAGTTGACCACTATGAGGATCTAGATGAGGATGAGCTGTAGTCATATGAGCTGGAATATTATCTTGGAATTGATAGACACCTATAGTATTTAAAGTTAGCGGATCAAATTCAACCATCCCAGGCGATTCGGTTAAAGCCAGAAAATGATGGTCCATTTTCATAATATTAACGTTAGTGTTATTTTTGCCTCCTGCGGTCCCAGCTGATCCAAAGCCAGCCACTTGTTTTCCCTCTTCCATTACATGATGATAGGCTTCGGTTCGTAGGAAACGATTTGCATATGACACATTTCCATGACGAAACGAAAACTTATGGATCATCGCTAATCCATCGAACCAGTGTCCACCTGTAAAATGGGCAGGACCATTTCGAAACAGACTACCAGACAGCCATATAGGAATCTGTCCTTGAATTGGTAAGCTTCCAATTTCCACTTCTTTATTTAAACTACTTAACCCTTTTTGAAACGTATTCAATTCACATTCCTCCTTAAAATAACATACGTAGTATGCGAATAAAAAAGTCATGCGAGCTTTTTTTGTAAATCTTGATGAAGTATTTGCTGAACGCGTATTCCTTAAGAAAGAACCCTAAAAGCCATAAAATCGATCATCGGTTTAGTTTTATTACACAAACCGCCGGTCGGTTGATCAATGAAAGTTTTCCATCAAATTTCTAACAAGTTAATACTACATTGAATGAAAATTCCCACCACTTATCTCCTTTGAATCTTGAAGTGGTTTTTTTTCATCCCCTACTGATGGTTAGCGGAACCAATCGGGCTTTTACGGGCAGTTATCCCCCACCTCTCTTCCTCGTTTCTCTTTGAATCTTGAGGTGGGGATCTTACTGCCCAAAAATAGCGGGATAAAAATACAGTCACGTTAAAAATATTCATTTGTATCATTTTAATTCACCTAATCTAGATCTATTCTGAATTAAAAAGAGCGCCCATCTTCGGCGCTCTTTTCGTTATGAACGGCTTTACACCAGCGCCAATGTACACGTAGACACTAAATACAGTCCTTTATTATACGTTACCGACTCACAAGAAAAGCGAGCATTTCTGCTCGCCTTTGTTATTATTTCATTCCCATTTGTCCTTTAGAAGACGCCTTACCATAAATACCTTTTGTTTCTACCTCCAAAGAATTAACTACAGACCGGTTCTTTTTCGCTTAGACCAAGCGTCTGCGCTGTTGAAGTATGAATTTCTTGGAAAAGCTCTGGGTTTTCCACTAGTGACACGCCATAAGAAGGAATCATTTCTTTTATTTTCGGTTCCCACTCTTTCATATGTTGCGGGAAGCATTTGTCTAATACCTCCAGCATAACGTGAACGGCAGTAGAAGCACCCGGAGAAGCGCCGAGCAATGCAGCTATCGAGCCATCAGTGGCACTAACAACTTCCGTACCAAATTGAAGTGTTCCTTTACCGCCGGCATCAGTATCTTTGATAACTTGCACACGTTGGCCCGCTACCACTATACCCCAATCCTCACTTTTGGCGTTCGGAATAAACTCGCGTAATTCTTCCATGCGCTTTTCATTCGATAACATAACTTGCTGGATCAGGTATTTTGTCAATGACATCTCTTTTACGCCTGCCGCCAACATAGTGAAGACATTATTCGGTTTTACGGAACCTATCAAATCAAAATTTGAACCAGTTTTTAAGAACTTTGGTGAGAAGCCGGCAAACGGTCCAAACAGCAATGTTTTTTTGTTGTCGATATATCTTGTATCAAGATGCGGAACAGACATTGGAGGAGCACCAACTTTAGCTTTACCGTATACTTTTGCATGATGCTGCGCTACAACTTCCGGATTGTTACATACCATAAATAGTCCGCTTACCGGGAACCCTCCAATATGTTTTGACTCAGGAATACCGGTTTTTTGTAGTAAAGGCAGGCTTCCGCCCCCACCGCCGATAAAGACGAATTTTGCAGTATGGTATTCGATTTTACCGCTATCGATATCATGCACTTTCACTTCCCACGAGCTGTCGCTAGTACGTTTAATATCCTCAACACTATGCTTGTAGTTTATCTCGACGTTTTTACTCTGTAAGTAGTCAAACAACATGCGTGTTAAAGCACCAAAGTTGACATCCGTTCCAGAGTCGATGTTTGTTGCCGCTATCGGTTCATTCGATGTACGGCCTTCCATGATAAGCGGAATCCATTCCTTCAGTTTTCCAGGGTCATCGGAAAATTCCATCCCTTGAAACAGCGGATTGTTTGAAAGCGCTTCAAAACGTTTTTTCAAAAACGTTACATTTTTTCCCCTTGTACTAAACTCATATGAGGTATTGGCATGATAAAGTCCTGCGGATTACGAATCAGATTGCTGTTTACAAGATAAGACCAAAACTGTCTTGAAAGCTGAAACTGTTCATTAATTTTTATAGCTTTGCTAATATCTATAGATCCGTCAGATTTTTCGGATGTATAGTTAAGCTCGCACAATGCAGAATGACCCGTACCCGCGTTATTCCATTCGTTAGAGCTTTCTTCTCCTGCGTTTGCGAGTTTCTCAAACACTTTGATTTCCCATTCAGGTACTAACTCTTTCAGTAATGATCCCAAAGTCGCGCTCATGACTCCGGCACCAATTAAGATAACGTCTGTTTTCTTCTGTATTTTGCTCATTATAACCTTCCCCATCCCCTATATTTGCAAAAAGTGTAGGCGTTCCTGCTTAGATGTCACCAAAAGCAAGGCGACACCTAGACCCCACTTAAGAACACACCTTTTTTGTCTCAATTATAACCATATCATATTCTATTATAATTATTTATAGTTTAAAATATCTACTATTATCTGATAATTATATACCATTTATAGCTGATAAAAAAGTGAAAAGTCCGTCCACAAGACCCTAGAACACAAAAAAACCAAGTCCTTAACTCAGCTTCTTGCAAAGGTTAAGGCTTTGGGTTGCCGTTACCAGTGACCGACACCCTCTAATTTTCGCCATTTCTTGTGGTATGTTTCTCCGCACTTATATAGAGAGTAAAACGTTTAAAAAGGAAACTTTAGTTAGTTTAAATGTATAATACTTTACCTTCTCTCAAAAATATCCATATTACCTATAAGCTCGATCTTCCACAATCTAGCCCTTTAATGGAACAACATATTTGATATTTTCAAACAACTTTATTGTACAAACCAATATGTTGATTAATCTTTTTTATAATCAGTTAAACTTTGTTTTAAACGGTCGAACTTTATTTCAAATCCACATTTCCTCTTTTATTATCTCTATTCATTTACACAACTATTTGTTCAAACTATCATAGAATATTACATCTAAAAAATATAATTTTTTCTATAGACAATTTAACATTTCTCTCCTTTTCATCTAGCACCTACACTCTCTTCTACTAATTTTCATTTCTCAATGAATAAAAAATTAACAATCAATTCTAAATTTTATCTTTTTTCCTATTATACTTTGTTATATTGTTGTATAATATTTTTGAAAGCGTTTATTATTTTAATATACATAATTTAAAACGTTTTTATTTGAACATTCATACATTTCAGACTATTTATGGTTGGTAATTCAATTCCAATTTATCACAATGTATGTAGCGATTTTATCGCACTGATTTACTTAATAATAGGAGTAATCCTCTGGGTGATAAGTAATTGTGAATGTTTTTTTACAAAACAGATAAGTAATAACGTTTTGTATTATGTAAATTATCGTAATAACATAAGAAATATAAAATGAATTGCACTCGTTACTATTTCATTCATATTGAAAGAAACAGCCTAACGAGTAGGAGGTTTTGTCAAATGACGACGAAGAATACAAATACAAACAACCCGTGGGCTAAGTTCCATGGTCCTAACCTTGGCTATGTCATTGAACAGTACGATCGTTATGTAGCTCAGGAAGGTTCTGTTGATCCGGAGTTAGAAGAGCTTTTTGCAAGATGGGGCGCTCCTCCTTTTCATGCAGATTTTACAAATGTAAACAGCAATGTCTCTAATTTTTCTTCTCAAAACAATACAGATATAGAAAAAGTTCTAAAAGCTGCAAAGGTTTTAGAAAATATTCGTTCATACGGTCACCTATCTGCATATATTAATCCGCTGGAGGAAATAGTGGATGGGCAGTTTTCTTTAGAAGGACTAGGCGAAAATGATTTGAAAGCGATTTCAGCGAAAATGGTTTGGGCAAACGCACCTGCGGATGTTCAAACAGCATTTGATGCCGTTAATAGATTAAAAGATGTTTATTCAAAATCTTTAGCTTATGAGTTCGCTCATGTGCACGATAGCGAAGAACGTGCATGGCTGCAAGAAATGGTGGAATCAACTTCTCTGTATCATCCATTATCAAACGAAAAACGAATTGCAGTCTTAAAACGTTTAACAGCAGTCGAAGGTTTCGAGCAATTTTTGCATAAAACATTTGTTGGTCAAAAACGCTTTTCTATAGAAGGCGTTGACATGCTTGTCCCTATGCTTGATGAAATTATTTCTGAAGGCGCTAAGGGCGGCGTGAAAGATATTATGATCGGTATGGCTCACCGCGGACGTCTAAGCGTACTTGCTCATACATTGGAAAAACCTTATAGTCACATGTTTACTGAATTTAAGCATTCCGCACCGATGCAAGGCAAGGATAAGAACAATGTCGGCTGGACGGGAGATGTTAAGTATCATTTAGGTAAAGAGCAATTAATTGACTCTGATGGTTCTCTTACTCGAGTTACATTAGCTAATAACCCAAGTCACTTAGAATTCGTAGACCCAGTTGTTGAAGGTTTTGCACGCGCGGCTCAAGAGAATCGACAACAAGCAGGTTATCCTGAACAAGATGTTTCTAAATCTTTTGCAATTTTAGTGCATGGTGATGCTGCTTTCCCTGGTCAAGGTATCGTACCTGAGACGCTGAACTTAAGCAGACTGAAAGGTTATCAAACAGGCGGCACAATTCATATTATCGCCAATAACGCAGTCGGATTCACAACTGATAGTTCTGATTCCCGTTCTACAAGATATTCTAGTGACCTTGCGAAAGGCTTTGATATTCCGATTGTGCACGTAAATGCTGATGACCCTGAAGCTTGTCTTATTGCAGCTACTCTTGCTTTCCAATACCGTACGCTGTTCAAAAAGGATTTCCTAATTGACTTAATCGGATATCGCCGCTTTGGTCATAACGAAATGGATGATCCAGCAGTTACACAACCGAAAGTATATAAAAAGGTTAGCAAGCATCCTACTGTAAGAGCTTTATACGCTGAGCAATTACAAACAAAAGGAATTCTACATGTAGAAGAAGTTGAAACAATTACGCAATTCGTGCAAGAGCATTTGAAAGCTGAATATGCTCAAGTTTCTTCAGATAAAAAAGAAGTAAGTGCTAATATTCCAGTTCCAGAAGTAGTTGCAAATGGAATTCCACAAATGATGACAGGTATTCCATTAGAAACACTTCAAGAATTAAACACGAGTCTTCTGCAATGGCCGGAAGGTTTTAACGTATATCCAAAGTTGAAAAAAATTCTTGAACGCCGTGAGAGTGCATTTAAAGATGGTGGTAAGCTAGAATGGGCAAATGCCGAGGCGTTAGCGTTTGCTTCGATTTTACAGGACGGTACGCCAATTCGTCTAACAGGACAGGATTCAGAGCGCGGTACATTCGCACAGCGTCACATTGTACTACATGATACAGAAACGAATGAAACATATTCACCAATGCACCGTCTACCACAAGCTCGCGCTTCCTTCGCGGTTCATAATAGTCCGCTTTCAGAAGCTGCTGTTGTAGGATTTGAATATGGCTATAACGTATTTTCTCCTGAAACACTTACAATGTGGGAAGCACAATACGGAGATTTCTCTAACACAGCACAAGCATTGTTCGACCAATTTGTTTCAGCAGGAAGAGCAAAATGGGGACAAAGATCTGGACTTGTCCTACTCCTTCCTCACGGTTATGAGGGTCAAGGTCCTGAGCATTCCAGCGCTCGTCCAGAACGTTTCTTACAGCTTGCTGCAGAGAATAACTGGACAGTTGCAAACTTAACAAGTGCAGCGCAATATTTCCATATCCTGCGCCGCCAAGCAGCAAGTCTTGGAACAGACTTTGTAAGACCATTAGTAATTATGACGCCAAAGAGCTTGTTACGTCATCCACTTACATCTTCACCTGCTTCTGAGCTAAGTGAAGGCAGCTTCCAAACTGTTCTAGAGCAACCGAACCTTGGAACAGATACAAGTAAAGTGAAACGTCTTGTATTAACTACAGGTAAAATGGCAATCGACTTAGCAGTAGATGTTGAATCTAACAAACAAGAGCATACGTTAGATGAAGTGCATATCGTTCGCGTTGAACAACTGTACCCATTCCCTAAAGAGAAAATCCAAGCAATCGCCGAGCGTTATGAAAACTTAGAAGAAATCGTATGGGTACAAGAAGAACCAAGAAATATGGGCGCTTGGCACTATATCGCACCAATTTTATTCGAACTTGCTTCTGGCAATGTGAAAGTGAACTATCTTGGACGTCCGGACCGTTCAAGTCCATCAGGCGGCGATCCACATGTTCATAGAAAAGAGCAAGAGTTAATTATTAATCAAACACTTAATATCAATTTCAAGTTACAAGAAGAACAAGACTTCGTTCACAATAAGTAATAAAGTATTCCCATGAATGGGGGCATTCCCCCATTCATGTTTAGAGAAGATTATCACAAAACATATCAAATCAATTGTTAGGCAAATAGGGGAGGACATTTAAAATGATCGAAATTAAAGTACCTGAGCTTGCAGAATCTATTACAGAAGGAACTATTTCTCAATGGCTTATCAACGTAGGTGAAAAAGTTGAAAAAGGCGCAAGCGTTGTTGAGCTTGAAACAGATAAAGTCAATGTAGAAATCATTGCAGAAGATTCAGGTATTGTATCACAACTACTAGGTGAACCTGGAGATACAGTTGAAATTGGTGCGGTTATTGCAATTTTAGATGCAAACGGAACTGCAGTAAGTACACCTGCTCCAGCAGAGCCAAAACAAGAAGTTACTGAAGCACCAAAAGCTGAGGCTCCAAGTGCGGCGCCAAATAAAGCGCCTTTACAAGGCCTTCCAAATACGGACCGCCCTATCGCATCACCTGCTGCTAGAAAAATGGCACGTGAATTAGGAATCGACTTAAATGAAGTACGCAGCACTGATCCACTTGGCCGTGTAAGACCGCATGATGTACAAGCACATGCTGCTGCGCCAAAAGAACAACCAAAACAAGAAAAAACAAGTCCAAAACCAGCTGCAACTACTGAGTTTGAAAAACCAGTTGAGCGCGTAAAAATGTCCCGCCGCCGCCAAACAATTGCAAAACGTCTTGTAGAAGTTCAACAAACATCTGCAATGTTAACAACATTTAACGAAGTTGATATGACAGCTATCATGGAATTACGTAAAGAACGTAAAGATGCATTTGAAAAGAAACATGATGTTCGTCTTGGCTTCATGTCATTCTTCACAAAAGCAGTTGTAGCAGCACTAAAACAATTCCCATTATTAAATGCTGAAATTCAAGGTGATGAGCTTATCATTAAGAAATTCTATGATATCGGAATCGCTGTAGCAGCTCCAGATGGATTAGTTGTTCCTGTTGTACGTGATGCAAACCAATTAAACTTTGCTGAAATTGAGAGCGAAATTAGCAATCTTGGTAAAAAAGCTCGTGATAACAAACTTACACTGAAAGAACTACAAGGTGGAACATTCACAATTACAAACGGAGGCGTGTTCGGTTCTCTTATGTCAACACCAATCCTAAACAGCCCACAAGTAGGTATTCTCGGTATGCATAAAATCCAAGTAAGACCAGTTGCGATTGATGCAGAACGCATGGAAAATCGTCCAATGATGTACCTTGCTCTATCTTATGACCACCGCATTGTAGATGGAAAAGAGGCTGTTAGCTTCCTTGTTGCGGTTAAAGAAATGCTTGAAGATCCAAAATCACTATTACTAGAAGGTTGATCATTTTATAGATTGTAGAACCCCCTTGCAAATGCAAGGGGGTTTTCTTAATTTCTACTTCCATAAGAAGGTGCCGTTAAAACAAACAAAACATTCACCATATCCTCAGTCTCATTTTTAAACTTGTGCTTCATAAAAGGCGGAATTCGAATGACATCTCCTTCTTGTAAAACATACTCTACTCCCTCAAGTACAACACAAGCTGTCCCTCTCATGATAATAGCAATTTCTTCTTTATTGTGCTTGTAGTGGCTTTCTGTCGTTTGTGAATTTGGATTTAAATCCATCATTAATATTTCTACATTTGCTTTCATAAAATCTGGAGTTAATATATCGTAGACAATATGTTCATTATTCGAACGATACACCTTTTTTCGTTCCTCTTTTCTAACAATCAATGATTCATGGTCAATATCATTTACAAATAATGTGAACAGCGGTACGTTTAACGCTTTTGCAATAATTTTTAATACATTTAATGACGGATTTGCAAGTCCTCTTTCTAATTGACTAATTAAAGATGTACTTATGCCTGTTATTTCCGAAAATTCTCGTATACTATATCCCTTACTTTTTCTATATTCTAAAATTGTATTCCCTAAACTATAGTTTGACATCATACAGCTCCTGATCGATTTTATTATTTTAGTACAAATATACGATTACCGTTTAACATACTAAACATCGTCTTAATATATTGAACGCTACACTCTCTGTTATATATACTATGATTAGTTAATTATAATAAACATTGTACAAAATAATAAACACCACTTTTCTATCATATGACTAAATTTCAAAACTTTTAATAAATAGGAGGACTTCACTTTGAATCAACCACGCACTCTTTTATTTTATTTTTTATTATTTTTCGGAGTTTTTGCTCTTTCAACATCAGCTATATTCGTAAAACTATCTAGTGCTCCTGCACCTGTTATAGCCTTTTATCGGATGCTATTCTCTACTATCCTTATATTACCTATGTTCTATTTTAATAAAAATGCTATGCAGGAAATTAGACATTTAACCAGAAAACAATGGATGCTAGGTAGCCTGTCTGGAGTTTTTCTTGCTATTCATTATATACTTTGGTTTGAATCTTTACGTTTTACCTCTGTAGCAAGCTCAACTGTACTCGTTACACTTCAACCCTTATTCGCTTTCATTGGAGGATACTTCCTTTTTGGAGAAAGATTAAGAGGACTTGCAATTGGAGGCGGAATATTTGCTGTTATTGGTAGTTTTATAATTGGCTGGGGAGATTTCAAAATCGGCGGTACAGCCTTATTCGGCGACATTCTTGCCTTGCTCGGTGCTGCCATGATAACAGCTTATTTCTTAATCGGACAACACTTAAGAAAAAGTTTATCCTTATTCCCTTATACCTTTATCGGTTATGCAACTAGTTCTTTATTCCTATTTGGATATTCATTTACCCTAGGATACCCTCTAACAGGTCACTCATCACATGATTGGCTATGGTTCTTCTGTTTAGCATGTATTTCAACATTACTTGGTCAAACCATTTTTAATTGGCTCATTAAATGGCTCAGTACTTCAACGATTTCAATGAGCATTTTAGGTGAACCAGTTGGGACATGTGTATTAGCTTATTTTATTTTGAATGAGGTAGTTACTTTTCAGCAACTGGTAGGGTCTAGTATTATATTAGTTGGTATCTTTTTATTCTTAATGTACAATACACCTGTAAAGTTAGAAAACAAAACGAGACATACAAAAATAACAGTAGACTAACAATAAGAAATTATCGTAATCTACTATCTATAAACTAACATATAGATAAGGTGACAAAATGGAATTAGGAAACTTCTTTTTTACTATGCTTACCACAACCTTTATACAGTTAGCTTCGTTAGTAGGATGTATTATTTTGGTTGGACTTTTACTAGGGTATTTAGAAAATCGTTCCCGAACATATTGGACAAGAGCTTTCGGAAGAAATGGCTTCCTTTTAACCTCATGGATTGGAACACCCATTCATGAATTTGGGCATGCGTTTATGTGCGTCTTGTTTCGACATAAAATCGTAGATATTCAGTGGTTCCCAACGAATACAAGTAACGGGTATTTAGGATATGTGCAACACGAATATAATCCGAAAAGTATATATCAAAAAATAGGTAATTTTTTTATCGGTATTGCCCCTATTTTTTCAGGAATTGCCGCGCTAGTTGGCTTAATGTATTGTCTTATCCCCCACTCATACTCGGTATTTATGAATAGTATTGAAACAAATATTCAGCCAAACGGTGTCATGAGTGATATGATAAAACATACTGTTTTATCTTCACTCCTATTATTGAAAAGTATTTTTACTATTAGTAATCTATTAAATCCTTATTTTTGGATATTTCTTATCCTGGCAATTTGCATCTCTACGCATATTGCCTTAAGTAAGCCTGACATACAAGGTGCATTAGATGGACTGATCACAATCTTCTTGTTCCTATTTCTCTTCAACGTTATAGGAGGCCTTCTTCACTTTGATAGTCATACAATTATCGCAAATATAGCGAAGTATAATGCTTACTTCCTTGCTTTTTCTAGCATCGCTATTTTATTTTCATGCATTACTGTAGCGATAAGTTATATCCTTTACCGAATGAAACGATGATCTAAATAAAGCATCTCTTGAAAAAAGAGATGCTTTATTCTGCCCTTCTTGCTGCTTGCTGCAACGGATCCCACACACTGTTGTAAGGAGGAGAGTAACTTAAATCTACATCTTCTAAATCATGAATCGACATTTTATGGAACAGTGCTATCGCAAGTACATCTACTCTTTTATCCACGCCCTGCTCTCCTATAAATTGTCCGCCTAACAATTGCTGTGTGTCTGTTCGATACAATAATTTCACGTGCAGTGGTTTCTTACTCGGATAATATCCCGCTATGTTTGTCGCATCAATTTTTACAATTTCATATGGTATTTGTAATTGTTTCGCTTCTTTTTCATTCAAACCTGTTCGTCCTAATGTTATATCCATAAATTTCATAATCGCTGTCCCGACAATCCCTTTAAACGCTCTTCGTTTATCAACCATGTTCAGTCCTGCAATTCGTCCTTGTTTGTTTGCCGTTGTTCCAAGCGGGATATGGTCATGTTTTTCTTTTATAATGTGGTACTGCGTAGCACAGTCTCCTGCCGCATAAATGTCCTCTATATTTGTTTGCATATAAGCGTTAACTTGGATAGCGCCTTTTGGGTTTCTGATTATTTCTGTTCCTTCTAGAAAATCAGTATTTGGTTTGACTCCAACTGATACTAAAACAAGATCTGTTTTGTACGTTCCTTTATCTGTTTCCACAGATTCAACATGCTCTTTTCCTTGAAACGATTTCACATTTTCATTTGTAAGTATCTCAATGTTATGTTTTTTTGCTTCTTCATGAATATATGCTGCCATATCCTCATCGAAAACAGTACCTATATGTTGATTTCTCTCAATCATACGCACTTTTTTACCGAGTTCAACAAATGTTTCTGCCATTTCGAGACCGATTGCCCCGCCGCCAATTATCGTAACATGTTCAACTTTCTGATTATGAAGTGTCTCCATAATTCGCTTTGCATCTGGAATCGTTTTTAATACATGAACCCCTTGTAATTTACTCCCTCTCCAGTCCGGCATAATCGGATGCACTCCAGTTGCAATTAGTAAACGATCATATTCATATTCAAATGGCTCTGATGTTTGCGTATGTATGCCGCACACTTTTTTACTTGCTGGATCTACACGTGTCACTTCATGATACACTTTGGCATCAATGTGGTATTTGTTCCGAAATGTATCAACGTCCCTAGCAATTAGTTTTTCAGTAGAAGCAATAACCCCGCTAATCGCATAAGGAAGGCCGCACTGCGCATACGAATATATGTCGCCTTTTTCTAAAGTTAATACACTTGCTTCTTGGTCATTACGGACAATTTGCATTGCTGCGCTCATTCCTGCTGCATCTCCACCTATAATAACGTACTTCACCGTATCACTCCTTCTCATCATCTATCGTTTACATTTCCCATATTCTGCATTTATCAATCATTTTTTGCATTCATCATTAACATTGTGACCCTTTTTTTAATAGGAATTTATCCCGCATTAACGGGCAGTAAGACCCCCATCTCAAGATTGAGAGAAGCGAAGAAGATAGGTGGGGGATAACTGCCCGTAAAAGCCCGATTGGTTCAGCTAACCATCAGTGGGGGATGAAGCCCCCACTGATAGAAGTTTCACTTTATACAAACATTCACCTTCAATCATTCTTCCTGTATCTTCAAATCCAATATCTTCATACAGTTGTTTTGCAACTAGATTTTTCGGTTCAAAAGATAGAAAAATTTCATTACAATCAGCATCTTTTCTCATCTCTTCGATTACCTGTAATAATGCCGTTTTCCCATACCCTTTTCCTTGGTATTTATGATCGATCATAAGTCTGCATATTTCAAAAAAGTTATGCTGTTCACAGTATCCATACATTGTAAATCCGACCATTGTTTCATCATTGTATATTGCCTTCGTAATCCAACCTTTTTGAACTTTCGACTGCGCTAATGATAAAGCATTTGAAGCAACAAATTCTTCACAAATGAAGTGTTTATCTTCTTTGTTTGTAGTTAAGAATATACATTCTATCCAATTCTCATTCGTAATATCTCGCAAGCTTATACTCATTCCATGCTCACTCTTTCTTCTGTAATCTACAACGTTATATATTTCTACAAACAAAAACACTTCTCCTACAAGAGAAGTGTTTCTTTACATAATAAGATGCCACACCAAAACTTCACCTAACACAATCAAAACAGCTCCAAAAATCATAAGCGTCGTCTTCTTCAATAACTCATTTTCCCGAAATGGAATGTTACATAAATATGCACCAAGCGTAATTCGTGATGGGCATGCAATGGTAGCAAAAGAAGAACTTGTATTTTGCACTGTTGTGACAAATTGCCACGGAAGTCCCACATTCTGCGCTGTCTGCATTTGTAATTTAATAAACATCGCGTTCGACCCGGCATTGCTTCCCGTTAAAAAACCACCAATACCCCCGATAAATGGTGCAACGAAAACAAACATCATTCCAAATGTATGACCAGCTGCTTCCGCTAATAACGTATGCATACCTGATGCACCCATTAGTTCCGAAATGGCAATAAACATTGTCGTTGTAATCGCAAATGGGATCCATTGTTTCACTGTTTGCAGCAATGACTGCCTTATTATAATAGAAGGAATACGGAAGAAAATAATGGTAAATAAACACGTAACCCCAAGCCAAAACCCTGGTGAATACAATAATTCAAGTTTGTAAGAGTATGATGGTAGGTTAATAACAGCATATGATTGCAACATACTATGAAACGATGGAACTAAGCGAGAAAGTAATATACAAACTGTTAAAAATAAATACGGGCTAATAATCTTTACAATAGAAACTTCCTGCTGCTGGGTAGCAGCATGTTCTGAGTACACTTCCTTCTGTTGCCTTGCCGTTATTTTAATGATGATAAATCCAAATGTTATCGTTACAATCGCACTTAAAATCCCAGCTAATTCAACG
The DNA here is from genome assembly GCF_055814245.1 of Bacillus sp. EA-CB0995. Lineage (NCBI taxonomy): Bacteria > Bacillati > Bacillota > Bacilli > Caryophanales > Bacillaceae > Bacillus > Bacillus sp. EA-CB0995. Next base: position 3,587,189 of record NZ_CP169269.1, read on the forward strand.
CTCACATATGCATTAGACAAATAAATAGATAACGAGAATAACAGAAAAAATCCCGTTGCTTCTTTCCATTTTTGTAACACTGCAGACCAGCCACCAACTATATATAAAGAAAGCATGATAAAATACGCAAATATCGGGATACTTAATAGTGCTGTACCAGAGCCAAGTTGTACTAAAGGCATACCAATAAGCCCTGATCCAATAATCGTTCCAGTTGCCATCGCTCCCCATGAGCTTGCTAATAAACCGATAAATGAAAGTAAAACTGCTTGAAACGGTTTATAACCAAGTGAAATAAAAATAGGAGCCGCCACCATAAAACCAATTCCAAAGCCGCTTACCGATTCAATAAGAGGACAAATTCCAAAACATATGAGGAGCATCTGCAATAAACGGTCATGTGTAACATGTTCCATAAAGCGAGCAACTTGATTGATATACCCCATTTTATTCATAAGGTGAAATAAAAAAATACCGAAAAACAAAACATATCCGACGATAAAACAAATTAAACCACCCTTAATCGTTGCATGAACAACTTCCCCCATTCGCAAGCGAAACATCGGTGATAGTAAAACGATTCCGCTACATACAACATATGAAATTAACGAAGCTTTAAGAGATGTTTGCTTGAATACAAATAAACAAATAAAAATCATTACAATCGGAATAAGAGCCAGCAATACCGTCATACAATCATCTCATTTCTTAGAAGATACAATTGTATCCATTATATAATAGAAGAAAGAATTTTCAATTAATTTAAATTCCTTTTTATCAGCAATAATACAAAAAAGAAGCTGCCTTAATAGCAGCCTCTCCCTTCTATCCCGCTATTCGCGGGCAGTAAGATCCCCCATGACGGAAGTTTCACTTTATTTTACTGCAGCAATGAGCTCGCGAATTTCATCTTGCTTTTCATTTTCTAACAGCTCAATCACTTTACTTCCGACCACAACTCCATCACATACTTTAATCATTTCCTCTATTTGCTCCGTTGTTGATATGCCAAATCCTGCAACAACCGGAAGCTGAACATTCGCTTTTACCTTTTCTAAGTAGGTATGCAATTCTTGTTCGAAATCGCGTCGCACTCCGGTTACACCAGCTACTGTAACAGCATATACAAATCCTTGTGATTCACTCGTAATCTTTTGAATTCGTTCAATCGGACTTGTTATCGTTACAAGCGGAATAAGAGCAATCTGTGCCCCGCGCAATAGCGGTGCAATAATATCTTGTTCTTCATATGGAAGATCCGGAACGATAATCCCATCGACACCTGCTTCGATGCATCGCCCGATAAAACGTTCTTTCCCGAACGCTAAAATCGGATTGAAATATGTCATTAATACAAATGGAATTTGCACTTCTTGCCTTACTTCCGCAAGTGCTTGGAAAATTCCTTCAAGCGTTGTTCCGTTTTCTAGTGCTCGTTTTCCTGCCCTTTGAATGGTTGGTCCATCTGCAACTGGGTCAGAAAAAGGAATGCCAATTTCAACAATGCTTGCCCCGGCTTTATCTAAAAAACGAATTTGTTCTTGTAAATCGCCATCTCCCCCATTACGTATGGGATGAATGCTTTTTTTCCATTTTGAAATGCTGCAGTAATTCTTTCTACACTCATCATTTACACCTCTTCCATATAACGTTTTATACTTTCAACATCTTTATCTCCGCGCCCTGATAAACAAATGACAAGCCCTTCATCACTTTTCATAGTTGGTGCCAATTTAAGTGCATACGCCACAGCGTGTGAGCTTTCTAATGCTGGAATAATCCCTTCTTTTTTCGTTAACAATTGAAAAGCATGCAGCGCTTCTTCATCTGTTATCGAATGATAAGATACACGGCCAATGTCTTTTAATAAGCTATGTTCCGGCCCAACCCCTGGGTAATCCAGCCCTGCTGAAATTGAATGGGCTTCTTGAATTTGTCCTTCTTCATTTTGCAGAAGATACATCATAGATCCGTGCAAAACACCAACGCTTCCTTTCGTTAATGTTGCGGCATGCTTCTCTGTATGAATCCCCTTACCTGCTGCTTCTACGCCGTAAAGAGCAACTTCTTCATCTTGTACAAATGGATAAAACATTCCCATCGCATTACTGCCGCCGCCAATACAAGCTACAACTGCTTCTGGTAATTTTCCTTCTAACTCCGCATATTGCTTCTTCGTTTCCTTACCAATTACACTTTGAAAATCACGTACTATTTGTGGAAACGGATGCGGTCCAAGGACAGATCCCATAACGTAGTGCGTATCATGTACATGTGCAACCCAGTAGCGAAGCGCCTCATTTACTGCATCTTTTAGCGTCCCACTTCCTGCTGCGACACTTTCAACTTTCGCACCTAGTAATTCCATCCGAAAAACATTTAGTTTTTGGCGTTTTACATCCTCTTCTCCCATGAAAATAACGCACTCTAAACCAAGCAAGGCACATACAGTTGCTGTTGCTACCCCGTGCTGTCCAGCACCAGTTTCAGCCACAACTTTTTTCTTACCCATTCGCACTGCTAGAAGCGCCTGCCCAATTGTGTTGTTAATTTTATGAGCTCCTGTATGATTTAAATCTTCTCGCTTTAAATAAATTTTTGCTCCGCCGCAATACTTCGTAAGATTTTCTGCAAAATACAGAGGTGTTTCTCTCCCGACATATGTTTGTAAATAATGCTCTAACTCTTCTTGAAATGCTTCATCTTGCATTGCTGCTTTATATGCTGCTTCTAACTCTAAAACAGACTGCATTAACGTTTCTGGGACATAACGTCCTCCATAAATACCGTAATGACCTTTTTCATCTGGATATGCATATTTCATCTTTAACACTCCTTCGCTTTCGTTATGAATCTTTTCATTTTCTCGATATCTTTTTTACCATCTGTTTCAACACCACTGCTCACATCAACCATATATGGTTGAACCATTTCAATGGCTTTTGTAATATTTTCAAGATGTAATCCACCAGCTAATATACATTTTTTTCAATGGTATTTGACCGTAATAACTCCCATGAAAATGTTTTACCATTTCCACCATGAAACTTTTCTTTTGGACTATCAAATAATATAAAATCAGTTTCATATTCTTGTGCTCGTTCTATATCTTCTCTCGAACTTACACCAACCGCTTTTATAGATGGAATATTCAATCTTTTGATGTGGTGATTTTGTTCGTCCCCATGAAACTGTACATGCGTTAAACCACAATACGTTACAATTTTCTGGATCGCTTCGATTGATTCATTTACGAAAACGCCAACTTTCATCACACTCGCCGGAAGCTCTTCAATAATTTGTCTTGCCTGCTCTGGCGTAATTTCTCGTTTACTTTTCGCAAATACAAATCCGATGGCATCAACGCCGTATTCACAGGCGGCTTTTGCTGTTTCGATGTCGGTAATACCGCAAATTTTCACTTTCATATCGTCACCTTCAGCGATTGAAAAAAGTCTCCGACAGACGGTGCTGTCATGAACGCTTCTCCGACAAGAATTCCTTTTGCGCCCGCTTGCTTGACACGTATAATATCTTCTTTTGTATGAATGCCGCTCTCACTAATCCAAAGTACGTTTTGTTCATTTAACCGTTTCCCGAGCTTTTCCGTTGTACTTAAATCAACTTCAAATGTTTTCAAGTTTCGATTGTTTACTCCAACAACGTCAGGATTTAGCTCTAATGCCGTTTCTAGCTCCTCTTCATTATGAATCTCTACAATCGCTTCTAAGCCGAGCTCCTTTACATACGCATATAGTTCGAATAATTTTTCCTTTGTTAATGCAGCAACAATAAGTAAAATCAGATTTGCTCCCGCATCATACGCCCGGTCAATCTGGATTCTATCAATGATAAAATCTTTACATAAAAGCGGTACATTCGTATGTGCTCTTACCGTTTCTAAATCATGAAAAAAGCCCTTAAAAAATTGATTATCTGTTAAAACAGAAATTGCTCCAGCACCGCTTGTTTCATAGATCTGTGCTTGTTTGGCAACATCAACATGTAAGTTGATATCCCCTTTAGACGGTGAGGCACGTTTTATCTCTGCAATCACAGTAAATTGCTGCAGCGCTTCGACAAGAGAATAGGATGTACGAGTTTCCTTCACTGGTGTATACGTTTCATATAACACCGCTACTTCTTTCTTTTTTGCTCGATAATTTTCGTTAAAATGCTTTCCATTTAGTTCACCCTTTCTAGCTTTTTATTACTTGCAGCAATTAATAAATTTAATTTCTCTAACGCCTTACCCGAATCAATACTATGAGCCGCTATGCGAATGCAATCTTCAATTGTTCCTGCTTTTCCATTTGCAAAAAGAGCAAGCCCTGCATTGAATAACACTGTATCACGGTATACGCTATCTTCTCCGCGCAAGACGTTTAATGTAATATTGGCATTTTCCTTTGCATTTCCGCCTCTAATGGCTTCGTTTTTCACACGTGAAAATCCATACTCTTCTGGGGAAATACTTACTTCGATAATCTTGTTATCTTTTAAAAGCGCTGCGTGATTCTCTCCTTGCAAAGATGCTTCATCTAAAAATCCACTCCCATTTACAACAATTGCTTGTTTTCTGCCAAGCTTTTGCAGTACCTTTGCTACTGGGAGTAACATCTCTCGTTTATAAATACCAACGAACTGTGTTTCTAAGTGAATTGGATTTGTAAGTGGTCCAATCAAATTAAAGATTGTTGGAACATTTAATTCTTTTCTTACTTTCATAATGCGGCGCAGTGCTGGATGCATCGCCGGTGCAAATAGAAAGGCAATCCCGACTTTCTCTAACAAATAATCAATTTGCTTTGGCGTACATGCAATATTGACACCGAGTTCCTCTAATAAATCCGCACTTCCCGTTTTACTAGAAACGGCACGGTTGCCATGTTTCGCAACTTTTACACCGGCACCAGCAATCACGAAGGCTGATGTTGTGCTAACATTAAATGTTTGTGCACCATCTCCGCCCGTTCCGCAATTGTCCATCGCACCTACAATATGATTAGAAAATGGCAATGCTTTTTCACGAAGTGCTCGAACAAGACCATATATTTCATCCGCCGTTTCTCCCTTTGCTTTTAACACTGCTAAAAAGGCTGCAATTTCACTCTCTAAAATATCCTCGCTTAATAGCGCAATACCTGCTTCATACATTTCATGTTCCGTTAAATTCTGCCTCTCTACTAATTTTCGAAGATAGCGATTCATACTCTCTCCACCTCTTTCACATTAGATAAAAATGCCTGTATTAATTTCCCGCCTTCTTCAGTTGCAATTGATTCCGGATGAAATTGTAATCCGAAAAGCGGATAATAGTGATGACGAACTGCCATTATTTCTCCGTCATCCATCGCTGTAGCTAATACATCAAAACAATTAGGAAGAGTATGCTGATCTGCTACGAGTGAATGGTAACGCATCGCTGTCAGCGGCTGTTTTGCATACGAGAATATCGATGTGCCATTATGTTTCACAAGTGACGTTTTCCCATGTTTAATCCGCTCTGCTTGAACAATTTCTCCGCCAAAAGCAGTAACAATCGCTTGATGTCCAAGACAAATACCAAGAATCGGAATACTTTTATAAAAATGTTGAATCACTTCAATACAAACCCCTGCATCTTCTGGTCTTCCAGGTCCTGGAGAAAGAATAATTGCTTGCGGCTTCATTTCCTCCAATTCTTGAATCGTCACTTTATCGTTACGTAGTACAACGACGTTCTCTGCGCTGGAACCTAACAATTGATACAAGTTATATGTGAATGAATCATAATTATCAATGAGAACAATCATTTCATTACCTCCAAGAGCGCTTTTGCTTTATTTAATGTTTCTTCATATTCGGCTGCAGGATTCGAATCATACACAATACCAGCCCCTGCCTGTACATATGCTTTTTCATCTTTTACAACCATCGTTCGTATAGCAAGTGCCATATCCATATTCCCCGAGAAAGAAATATAGCCAACTGCTCCGGCATACACATTTCGTTTTTCTGTTTCTAATTCATTAATAATTTCCATTGCCCTAATTTTTGGAGCTCCCGATACAGTTCCTGCCGGCAAACAATACGCTAACGCATCAAAGCAGTTCATATTTTTTCGCAATGTTCCGGAAACTTCAGATACAATATGCATCACATGTGAATATTTCTCGATTTTCATATATTTATCTAATTGAACTGAACCAACCTCACTCACCCGTCCAATATCATTACGTCCTAAATCGACCAGCATCATATGCTCCGCTCGCTCCTTCTCGTTTGCAAGCAACTCTTTCGCTATCTTTTCATCCTCTTCTTTCGTTTTTCCGCGTGGCCTTGTTCCTGCAATTGGATTCGTCATAACCTTTTCATCTCGTACAGAAAGTAAGCTTTCCGGTGAAGAACCGAGTACAACATAATCTTGAAAATCAATATAAAACATATAGGGAGATGGATTCGCGGTGCGAAGCCGACGATATAACGCAAATGGATTTCCTACAAAATCACTTTGCAAACGCTGCGATAACACAACTTGAAAAATATCCCCTGCCCGAATATGTTCCTTTGCCTGTTCAACCATTTCGTAAAACCTTTCTTCTGTTACAGAAGATGTAAATGTTAAAGAAGCATACAGCTCTTTCACATGTTCCTCTGATTCATGTAACAATTCCTGTTTATATACTTGCAGCTGCTCGTAAACTTCTTCATACGAGTCCATATCATCGCCTTGATACACATATACAAACGATAGCTTTTGTCGTAGATGATCATACACAACAAACATACGATAAAGTAGCACATGCACTTCTGGAATATTTAATGGGTCAGACAACATTTCTCCAATATCTTCATATTGCCGAATGACATCATAACCAATATAACCAACTGCTCCTCCGCAAAACGGAAATGGGCTTTCAACTTTATTTGGTGCAAGTATTCTTTCCAGTTCCTTTAATACGTTTCCGTTTCCCTTTTCAGTCACACCATTTATCGTAATCTCTACTTCCTTGCCAATACTTTTAATTTCTCCGTAAGGATTACACCCTAAATAAGAATAACGTCCTTTATCTTGATGAAGCTGCGAGCTTTCGAGTAAAAATTTTTTCTCACCTTTCATACGGCGATATAAAGCAATCGGTGTCAAACTATCGCCTTCTTCCTCTTGAATAACAAGAAAGGTTTTCCCTTGTTGTTTTCGCATCATAAATTGTTCTTTCGTTATCATGACTGTCACCTCTCTATTCAAAATAAAAAAGTCCCCTGCATATGGAAATATGCAGAGGACGATAAATTTACCGCGGTACCACCTCTTGTTGGATGCAAAGCATCCCGCTTTTTCAGGTACAATATTATACCCAATCCTTGTAACGGCGGAACCCGGGTTGCCTACTTATAGTTCAGCATACCTCTCGTAAGCCCATTCCGTACTTGGCACCGCACCGGGCTCTCACCTACCCCCGGCTCTCTGGAACGTCTCCAATGTACGTACTCTTCTTACTCATCGATTTATCATATTCATTTTTTTCTATACAAAAAGGGAGTACTCATCCTATAAAAAGGACGGGTACTCCCGTGGTGCCACCTTAATTCGTTACAAAAGTAACGCACTTTTCCGTATCGAAATACAATACGTGTCTCTTGTAACGATGAGATCTTTTCGCCAAAGCCTACTTCTTTCGTTTCGGTTTGGAAGCTCCGAAGCCCATTCCATATTACTTTCATACTGATTCGCACCAACCATCAGCTCTCTGCCATGTCCGTAATATGTACTCTTCTTCATCAACGCTTACGTTTTTAAATTTGAACTCATTATATGCTTTTCTTTTTTTAGAAGTCAACACTTTCTGAAAAAAATTTTTATCTATACTTTAAATATTATATTGACAAAACATATCATCTTTATGTAAAAATAATAAATACTCTATAAAAACAGCTGTTTATAGTCAGAATATTTTATATTAAAATAATAAAATCCCACCAGAAAACACTTACATTTCTGAAAATTCTTATTTGCGTGTGGATTTTTACACATAATCATGTTAGATTATAATTATGCAATACATCAAAAGATACTACTTAGGGAAGGGGACTAACATGAATACACAGATTTTAATTTCAATTTCGATCTATATGATCGGGATGTTAGTAATTGGCTACATTGCCTACAAACGAACATCAAACTTAACAGATTATATGCTTGGCGGGCGTACATTAGGTCCCGCAGTAACAGCACTAAGCGCTGGCGCTGCTGATATGAGCGGCTGGCTATTAATGGGGTTACCCGGTGCTATGTTTGCAACAGGTCTAAGCAGCAGTTGGATTGCGGTCGGCTTAACACTCGGTGCATATGCAAACTGGCTATACGTCGCTCCTCGCTTACGTACCTACTCTGAACTGGCAAACAACTCAATTACAATTCCAGAATTTTTAGAACATCGCTTCCATGATAAATCTCATATGCTACGCCTTGTTTCCGGACTTGTTATTATGATTTTCTTTACATTTTATGTAGCTTCGGGATTAGTATCAGGTGCTGTTCTATTTCGTAATACATTTGGAATGGACTATCATATGGGACTTTTCATTGTTGCCGCTGTTGTTGTAGCTTATACGTTATTTGGCGGGTTCTTAGCTGTAAGTTGGACAGACTTCGTGCAAGGGATTATTATGGTTGTCGCACTCGTTTTAGTTCCAATTGTAACAATTATGCATGTAAATGGTCTTGGACCAGCATTTCAAACAATTCAATCTATTGATCCAAACTTATTAAATATTTTTAAAGGTACTTCTGTACTCGGCATTATTTCCTTATTCGCTTGGGGTCTTGGTTATGTTGGACAACCTCATATTATCGTTCGCTTTATGGCGATTTCATCTGTAAACGAATTAAAAACTGCTCGCCGCATCGGCATGAGCTGGATGATTTTCTCTATCGTCGGCGCTATGTTTACTGGACTAATCGGGATTGCTTATTATTCTGACATGGGCTTAAAATTAGCAGATCCAGAAACGATTTTCATTGAACTTGGAAATATTTTATTCCACCCACTTATTACTGGTTTCTTACTAGCTGCTATTTTAGCAGCAATCATGAGTACAATTTCTTCACAGCTTCTTGTTACATCAAGTGCTGTAACAGAAGATATATACCGTACATTTTTCCGCCGCTCTGCAACGGACCGCGAACTTGTTTTTGTAGGACGTATGGCTGTTCTAGCAATTGCTTTAATTGCAAGTGGATTTGCATTTAAACAAAATGACACAATTTTAGCACTTGTTGGTTACGCTTGGGCAGGTTTTGGTTCTTCATTTGGACCAGTTATTTTATTAAGCCTATACTGGAAGCGAATGACAAAATGGGGCGCTCTTGCTGGCATGATTGCCGGGGCAACAACTGTTATTACGTGGACACAATTTCAATTTTTAAAAGATATGTTATATGAAATGATTCCTGGTTTCGCTGCTAGCTTACTTGCTATTATCGTTGTAAGCTTGTTAACAAAGCCAGCAGAACACGTTCAAAAAGACTTTGAAGAATTTGAAAAAATAGCTTCTTAATCTCAGAAAAAACAATCCCCGCCTCTATTATATAGAAGCAGGGATTATTTTTTCTCGCTTACATACTGAATTTTCTGTAAATTAACAAATTCTTTATATTATCTTAAATTAATCCTAACATTTTTTATGTATAGTATAACCAAAGACATTATACAGAAGGGAGACCGCTCACATGCTATCATCATTTCGCCTACAAAAACACTTTACAACTTCTTCATATGCTAAAACACAACCAGATACACCTCATATTAAAATTGTTCCTTCTGTTGTGCCGGTCATCGGCGTACAACTACACAAAGCTAAATTAAAGCTAAAAGCTGGACAACGTGCAGAACTTACAGCAGCTGTCCTTCCTTCTCTAGCAAGTAACCAAGAGCTAATTTGGACGAGCAATAGTCCTGATATTGTAGAAATTAACGCTACAAGGCATAAAGCAATCGTAACAGGAAAACAAGCTGGACGAGCTGTTATTATTGTCACAACTGCAGAAGGAAAATTCCGTGACCTATGTATCGTCCACGTCCAACCGTATATAACAAAACCAAAATAAAGTGAAACTTCCAATAACGGGAGTTTCACTTCTGTTCAATGCACGATAATAACTACGTCTTTTGCGTATATACTGCACCTTCTACTTGCTCTTTATATACGCTTTTTTGCTGTTGCAGTAAAAATATAGATACACCGCATAATACAAGCAGACTTCCTGCCACTTGCATTACATTTAATTTTTCACCTAGTAAAAAGAAAGCAAGAATTGTTGCACCAACAGGCTCCCCTAAAATACTCATAGATATTGTCGTCGCATTCACATAATTTAATAGCCAGTTATGAATCATTTGAGATACAGTTGGTACAGTTGCAAGTAAGAAAAATACAGTCCAGTCCCATGATGAATAACCTGTAAATGGAATTTGTAGCATCATGTTATAGGCACTTAAAAATAAAGCTGCAAATGTAAAGACAGTAAAACTATATATCCAGTGGGACACTTTTTTCACTGTTGTTTGCCCAATAAATAAATATCCAACTACTGCAATCACACTTAAAAATGATAGTATATCACCTAAGATTGCTTCCCTACTCAGTCCTAAGTCTCCCCATCCAATACACCCTACACCAATAATTGCAATTCCCATTGTCGCAAGTGCAGCGAGTGTTGTTCTTTCTTTAAATAAGAAAAAACCTCCCACAAGAGATACGAGCGGCTGCAGTGCTAAAATGATCGTAGAACTTGCAACTGTTGTAAATTTTAACGATGCAAACCATAGAAGAAAATGTAATGCTAAAAAGAAACCAGATCCAATTAAAAATCCCCAGTCCTTTTTCTGAATTCTCGTAAATTCCTCTCTTCTCTTCCAAACAATAGGAAACATAATAAGCACAACAATCCATAAACGATACATACTTAAAACAGAAGATGGTGCTGTAGACATTTTTACAAAAATAGCCGCAAATGAAATCGTAATAATCGAAATCGCTAACGGCAGTGCAATTGATTTTGGTTGCTTCATATGTCATCTCCTTATCTATCCAAAATTCTCACTTCATTATAGCCCTTTCTTCTATTACTGAATACTAATTTTTTAGATTCTTCTCATTCTTATGCTAAAATAAAATTGTATTAACTTTTGACTTAGGGGAGATTACACAATGACACAAACAATAGGGAAAATTGAAGAACTTACATTTTACAGTAAATCATTGCAAGAAGAAATTTCGCTTCTCGTTTATTTACCAGCAAACTTCACGCCGCTTCATAAGCACACCATTGTAATTGCACAAGATGGAAGAGATTATTTTCAGCTAGGTAAAGCACATCGCGTGATAGAATCACTTCGTGAAACAGAGGAAATTGATCGAACTATTATTGTCGGTATCCCATATAAAGATGTACACGACCGAAAAGAAAAATATCATCCAAACGGATCACAAAATGACATGTACATTCGCTTTTTAGCTCACGAACTTGTTCCATATTTAGATGAGAAGTATCCAACGTATCAAATGGGGAAAGGCCGCGTTTTAATTGGAGATTCTTTAGGCGGTACAGTTTCATTTATGACAGCTCTTATGTATCCGCATACATTCGGTAAAGTGATTATGCAATCACCATTCGTTAATGAATCTGTGTTAGAACGTGCCAAAACATTTACTCAGCCACAAACGTTAGATTTATACCATATTATCGGTACAGAAGAAACAAATGTAAAAACAACAGATGGCAATATTTCTGATTTTGTAGCACCAAACCGAGAATTGCATAATCTTCTCATAGAAAAGGGATTTACAACCTATTACGAAGAGTTCAATGGTAATCATACGTGGAAATATTGGCAAAAAAACTTGCCACATGCATTTTCTCATATGCTATCAATGAAATAATACACAGTATTTTTCAGAATCATCTGATATAATAAGGGAGAGTTTTTTCACAAAAACATTTTACGTTCAGACAAGGGGAGGAATTTAGAGATGAAACTAGGTATTGTAATTTTTCCATCAAAAATGATTCAAGATAAAGCAAATGGTCTGCGTAAGCGTTACGATCCACATTATGCATTAGTTCCACCACACATTACATTAAAGGCACCTTTTGAAGTAGCCGATGAACAGCTAGGCGCTATTGTAAAGGAGCTGCATACAATTGCAAGCAAAGCCAACACGTTTACACTACATGTTGGAAAAGTGAGCTCGTTTGCACCTGTAAATAATGTCATTTACTTTAAAGTGGAAAAAACACCAGAATTAACATTTCTAAATGAAGAAATGCATAGCAGTATATTCACACAAGATCGCGAATATGCTTTTGTGCCACACCTTACAATTGGACAACAATTATCAGATGCTGAACATGCTGATGTTTTAGGTCGCCTAAAAATGAAAGATTTCTATTATGAACAACCAATTGACCGTTTCCATTTAGTATATCAATTAGAAAATGAGACATGGACAGTATATGAAACGTTCCATTTAGGGAAGGAGCAGTAATAAGTTGCAAGCAAAATTCGTACAAAATGAAGAAGAGCTAAAAGATGCCTTCTCTGTTCGCAAACAAGTATTTGTGGACGAGCAAAATGTTTCGTCTGAAGAAGAATACGATGAATATGAAGATGTCGCAAAACATGTTGTTTTATACGATGAAGGTGTTCCAGTTGGTGCTGGGCGTTTTCGTATCGTTGACGGCATAGGAAAAGTGGAACGTATTTGTGTCCTATCCTCTCATCGCCAAAAAGGGGCCGGGAAAATCATTATGAATGCGTTAGAAACTCTTGCGAAAGAAGAAGCTCTTCCAAAACTAAAACTTCATGCTCAAACACATGCTGAGCCGTTTTATAATAAGCTTGGATATGAAACAATTTCTGATGTGTTTATGGAAGCTGACATTCCGCATGTTGTAATGATAAAAAAACTATAAAAGAAGCGCTAATTAGCGCTTCTTTTTATAATTTCTACAATCATCTTGCGTTTTACGCACGCTCTCATCACATATGACTTTTCAACATATAAGTCGCTGCTATGCAGAAAACAAATGACCTACACTTGTTTTACCGTTGCACGGGGCAGGAAAAGAGGCTGACCACTTCTATGCCTGGTCAGATTCTCTCGCTCCCCTAACAAAAAAAGGTCTTTTATTTCGGTTTTTCAACATGTAAGTCACGGCTACGCCAAACAAAAAGTAACCTGCACTCGTTTTCTCTCTTTGTTTTACCACCGCACGGGGCAGGAAAAGGCCCTGACCGCTTCTATGCACGGCCAGATCCTCTCACCCATCTAAAAAGAAAGGGGTTTTTATGTCGTTTTTTCAATTTGTATTTATATAATCCAAATTCAACCACATAACTGTCTCACTTTTTTACATTGCCATTTCCTCTATCTTCCGATAAAGTTATAAGTTGATGCTACTTATTGAAGGTGAAATTATGACTAAGGAAAATTTTTCGCAAAAATCATTAACACATTCGAATATACCTCGCGCAACTTATCATATTCCGAAAACATCTACCGACTTAATTCATCAAAAAGATGCGGATGTTACCTATTTTCGCGCTCTTGAAAAACAAGGAATACATTTAAATGAAAAACAATTAGAAGCTGTACGCCAGACGGAAGGACCCGTTCTTACATTAGCTGGTGCCGGCAGCGGAAAAACGTCTGTCTTGACAACACGCGTTGGCTATTTAGTCAACGTAAAAGGCATTCACCCGCGTAACATTTTATTGCTTACGTTTACCCAAAAAGCTGCAGAAGAAATCCGAAGCCGCGTAGCAACATTACCTGGTATGACACCCGCAGCGAGCCAATATCTTGTTGCCGGAACATTCCACTCTGTTTTCTTAAAATTACTTCGCAGCCAAGGATACAACCAACAAATTTTAGCAAACGAAAAGCATAAACAAATTATCGTAAAGAAAATTTTAAAAGAACTTCGTTTAAAAGATGACTATGATGCAGAAAGTATGCTAGCAATGATTTCACTTGAAAAAAATAAATTAAATAGACCGAAAGATGTACAAGCAAAAACACCTGTTGAACGTGAATTTCAAGAAGTATATCAACGCTATGAAGACGTAAAGCAAAGTCATCGCTATCTAGATTTTGATGATATTTTACTTGAAACGTTTTATTTGCTAGAAAACAATGCCGCATTATTAACACAACTGCAAGGTCGCTTTCAATATATTGAAGTGGATGAATTTCAAGATACATCGTACGCCCAGTATGAAATTGTGAAACTATTAGCAGCACCGCAAAACAACTTATTTATCGCAGGGGACGATGATCAAGCGATCTACGGTTGGCGCGGAGCTAGTCATCAAATTATCCTTTCTTTCCCAAAGGAATTTGATGATACAACCATTATTACTTTAAATACAAACTATCGCTCCAATCCATACATAGTTGGACTTGGTAATGAAGTCATTAAGCTGAATCAAGAACGATTTAACAAAGAATTGTACACCGTTCACGAAGAAGGAATACAGCCATTTTATTCAAGGCCAGCAACAACATTAGATGAAGCGAATCAAATTTTACAACTTATTCAAGATAAAGTGGCAAGTGGTGAGCGAAACTATTCAGACTTTTGCTTACTGTACCGAACGCATTCTGTAAGCCGTTCCTTACTCGATCAGCTTACGATTCATAAAATTCCGTTTGTCAAATACGGGGCAAGCCAATCGTTTTATGAACACTCGCTCATTAAACCTGTATTAGATCAGTTACGGTTAGCCTTTGAACCGTTTCGCTTAGAATCACTCGCAAGCATTTTGCCAACGATGTATATTGGACGTGATGAATGTATATCATTTATTGAACGAGAACAATGGAAATACGGTGAAGGTCGCTTTCCTTCCCTTTTACATTTTCTTTTACTTAATCCAAATTTAAAGCCGTTCCAAGTAAAAAAATTAATGATCGTATTGATTTTCTAAAATTTATTAAAGAGCTCGAACCGAAAAAAGCATTAAAAGAAATCATTAAAGGAAAAGGACAATACTTAGACTATCTGCAAAGCAATGACCGCTCTTCCTTTACGATGCAAAAAGAAATACAAGAAGAAATGCTTGAAGAACTCATTGAATCTGCAAATCGCTTTTCAGATATTCCAGCGTATTTAGAATTTGTAAACACAGCTATTCAAAATCAAAAAGAAATGGAAACATTAAAAACACGAGCGCAGCAAGATGCTGTATCGCTTATGTCTATTCATAACGCCAAAGGTCTTGAATTTCCATGTGTTTTCTTACTCGGTGCAAGCGATGGGATATTACCGCATTCTTCCTCTTTAAAAGACGCAAACGATCGCGTCACTGATACTTCAGAAGCATTAGAGGAAGAACGACGCTTAGCATACGTTGCTATTACGCGCGCAAAAGAAGAATTGTACATTTCTTCTCCGCAATTTTTTAGAGGGAAGAAACTTGATGTTTCTAGGTTTTTATTTTTGACAAGGGATAATCTACAAAAAACAAAATAACAAATGAAATGATTTCTGCCTGCAACGCTACTACGCGAAACTTTCTGAAATACAATCATCCTGCAAAACAAAAAATACCTTGGTTTTCCTTACAAAGAGGATAAAACAAGGTATTTTTTATTTTACTTTTCATAAAATAAAACTTCCAGCAGTGGGCGTTTTTTCATCCCCTAAACCTCTTTTGATTGTTACTGATATTTCTTTTTATTTCCGCCGCAGTTACAACCGTTTTTTTCACATATCCTTGTTGTTCTAGTTGTTGCTGCTGTTGCTGTTGTCCTTGTTGCTGTTCTTGCTGCTGTTGCTGTTGCTGCTGCTGCATTTGATACCAATATTGATTTGGGTCATAATACTTTGCCATGGCAAACATCTCCTCTATTTTTTAACGCTCTCTTTATTATATGAACAACCCTTCTGCTTCGTTCCTTCATTTCTCAATTCCCCATCCATCGAATCACAATCGTCTCAATAATTGCTGCAACCCCAGCAACTGCTAACAACAAAATAATTGGCTCTGCTACTTTAGGAATCCATTCATAACCCAAAAGCAATAGAGCGCTCATCCATATTCCTGTACACCAATAGCAACTTAACAATTCACCAAAAAATTTACGTAAGCCCGTTTCTCTTATTTTCATATACGTTGAAACCGTACCATCCTCCTCTGTAATCTGTATTTCTTCAATAAAAGGCGCACGTATAAAAGACGTAATCTTATCATAGACCAAAAGGTGTGTTAACCGAAATACTGCAAATGAGAAAATAAAAAACATAAGCCAACTTTCAAAAAGCAAGTTCCTCATCCCCTTTTCTTTTCATCTAAATACAGGCTTATCCTTTGAAAAAAACAACTTAAGAGCAGTAACAGATTTACCCCGCATTCAATATTCTAATAGTGTAAATCAAAACTTATGATAAGGAGTGAAAAGAATGGGTAACAATGATGACAAAAAGGTTATAAACATCAATTGCGTATGTGATGTTGTAAACTTCATCAATGAATTACAAGATTGCGCAACAAGCACATGCCCGACAGGATGCGATGTTCCATTCCTTGGTGCACATCAAGGCTCTAGACTCGCAAATACTCGCCCATTTGTCTTATTTAATAGCGGAGGAGAACCATTCAAAGTATTTGTTGGTTCTGGTAGCATTAAAAAATGCTATTCGTACATTTACCGTGTAGAAAGTGTAGACGACTGCACTGCAGTATTACGTGCATTAGAAGTACACAGTCCAGATCAAAAAGATTGTGAAGAGCCAGTTTGTGCCTTCTTAAACAATCCCAACGCTACACTACAGGCAACAAATTCTGTTGTAACTGTTGATTTAAATTGTTTCTGTGCAATTCAATGCCTACGTGACGCACACGTTTCAGGCGTATAATATGTAAACCCAAAAACTATTGAGGTGGTAGGATTCCTACCACCTTTCGTACATTATAGCCCCATCATGCGAATGGATACGACATCTTCTATATTTAGGATGAAATTCCCAATTCGGTTCGATGCTACTATTTGCAGCACCCCATTTTCATAAGAAGCAATAACCCCTACATAAGAAGCTTTCTCTGTTTTCACCATACATTTCACACTTGGTATATAATGTGGTCGATTTAATAAGAAATAAATTTTCTCTTCATTATTCATATCTTTAAACGATTTATTCTGCCATGTACTACTTGAAGATTCTACAAATTGTTCATCATTTTGTTTTGGTTGATTCTCTTCCGCTACATTCGCGTACGTGTTATGTTGTTCAACGACATCTATCTCCGGTTCATCCGTTTGCACGTTATATTGTTCAACAACATCTATCTCCGGTTCATCCGTTTGCATGTTTTGTGGATCAACGACATCTATCTCCAGTTCATTCGTTTGCATGTTTTGTGGATCAACGACATCTATCTCCGGTACGTCCGTTTGCACGTTGTGTGGATCAACGACATCTATCTCCGGTTCATTCGTTTGCACGTTGTGTGGATCAACGACATCTATCTCCGGTTCATTCGTTTGCACGTTATATTGATCAACG
Organism: Bacillus sp. EA-CB0995; assembly: GCF_055814245.1. Taxonomy (NCBI): domain Bacteria; kingdom Bacillati; phylum Bacillota; class Bacilli; order Caryophanales; family Bacillaceae; genus Bacillus; species Bacillus sp. EA-CB0995. The sequence goes on from NZ_CP169269.1 coordinate 3,604,746, forward strand.
GCATCTATCTCCGGTTCATCCGTTTGCACGTTATATTGATCAACGGCATCTATCTCCGGTTCATCCGTTTGCACGTTATATTGATCAACGGCATCTATCTCCGGTTCATCCGTTTGCACGTTTTGTTGTTCAACGACATCTATCTCCGGTTCATCCGTTTGCACGTTTTGTTGTTCAACGACATCTATCTCCGGTTCATCCGTTTGCATGTTTTGTGGATCAACGACATCTATCTCCGGTTCATCCGTTTGCATGTTTTGTTGTTCAACAACATCTATCTCCGGTTCATCCGTTTGCATGTTTTGTGGATCAGCTACGTTTACCTCCTCTACAATATGGTGAGTCTGCTCCCTATTTTCAACATGATCTATTTCGTTTTCCTGTGTTTCAGCCGTTTGTTCTGTCTGTTTCACAATCACACTCCGCTGCACATGGCGCTGAAGTTTATATAAATCCAAACGATGAGTATATAATAACGGTTGATTTTTCCCTTCCTTTATTTGTTTATCTGCCATCCCCAATCCCCCTCTTTACTGAAACGTACGTTATTACAGTTATATTCATACAAGGCGGAGAAGTTTCATTAAAAATCTATTCTTTATCTATCTACATAAGGCACATTCCCTATTTTTTATAAAGTGAAACCTCCATCAGTGGGGGGTTCTTCATCCCCCACTGATGGTTAGTTGAACCAATCGGGCGCATGCAAGCAGTTATCCCCCTTATCTTCCTTGCTTCTCTCTGAATCTTGAGGTGGGGGTCTTACTGCCCGCGAATAGCGGGATAAACAAGAGGATTAAAAACTAAGAAAATCCCTAAAGTACATATGTGGTTCTTATTGAAAATAATCCATATAATATGGAAAAACACACGAAAGAGAAGCTTAATCTATTTACGATATAAGCTTCTCTTTCTATATTTAGTGTATTGCATGCAATCGCTTTATTTTTTACGGAAGAAGGAAATCGTCTCTTCCAATCCTTGAAGTAATGAAAACTTTGGATTCCAATTTAAGTATTTTCTAGCTTTATTATTTAATAGATAGCTATGAACAATATCCCCTGGTCTTTCCTCTTTGTATATTCTTTTATTTTCTATTTTCATTAAGCTATAGATTATATCCAGCAGTTCATTGACTGAAGTTTGTTGATTCGAGCTAATATTACATATTTGATTGTCAGCATTCCTAAGAGCCAAAAAGTTAGCATATGCTACATCTTTAACAAAAATAAAATCTCTTGTTTGATTTCCGTCACCATATATAATTGGACTATCATTCTTCAATAAACGGTCAATAAAAACGGAAATAACACCAGCTTCTCCATTTGTATCTTGTCTTGCACCATACACATTGGAATATCTAAGAATTGTGTACTTTAAACCCGAAAGTTTTGCAAATAATTGAATATATGTTTCACTGGTCAATTTCGATAAACCATAAAATGATACAGGATTACGCTCATGATTCTCATCAATAGGCAAATATTTAGGATTACCGTATACAGCAGCAGTTGATGCGTGGATAATTTTTTTCACGTTATACTTTATACAAGATTGTAGAATATTTACAGTCGCCATGATATTTTCATTACAATCGTAAAGTGGCTGTTTTACAGATTCCTGCACAGACACCTGTGCCGCTTGATGTATTACAAAGTCTGGTTTTTCTATCATAAAAATTTTATCAATATCAGGATCTCGTACATCAAAATGATAAAAAGCAACTCCCGCTGGAATATTATACTTATGACCGGTAGCTAAATTGTCAATAACTACTGTCTCTATATTGTTTTCCAATAAGGATTCAACAATATGTGAACCAATAAAGCCTGCCCCGCCTGTGACTAAAACTTTCAAATATTTACCCCCCAAAAAAACTATATTTCCTTACATATAAGACAAGTAAAAATCTCTGTTTTTTTAATTAATGAAGTTATCATTTCTATACAATCAATATTGTTACAATTTATGTAAACTTTTGCTGCAGTATGCTCTATAGTTCATTAATATCGGCTTAAAGCAGCTAGCTAACAAACAATAATACTTTCGTTTTCCTGTGTTTCAGCCGTTTGTTCTATCTATTTCACAATCACACTTTTCTGCATATGAAGCTGAAGTTTATATAAAGTGAAACTTCCATCAGTGGGGATTTTCTTCATCCCCTACTGATGGAAAGTTCTCACCAATCGGGCTTTTACGGGCAGTTATCCCCCACCTATCTTCTTCGCTTCTCTCTAAATCTTGAGGTGGGGGTCTTACTGCCCGCGAATAGCGGGATAAATCCGAATGATGACTGTATAATAACGGTTGATTTTTTCCTTCTTTTATTTGTTTACCTACAAATTTAATAGCCTTATCCAAAAGTCATAGATGTCATATCGCCTTGTCCATGATGGTGCATGAACTAGCAATCAAAGATTTGTTCTGTCTTTGCACAAAAAAGACCTCAAGAATCATAAAGAGTCGAAAGGTCTATACGTTGAAATATCGCTCACTTAGAGAGACTAGTCAAAAAATGAGTTTGGTTTACAAGGTGAGATTGGATGACAAGGTGAGATTGGATGACAATCGTCGCAATCATTCTTTCTAATACACACCTTGACGATGTCTTTTTCAGTGATTTTCCAGAACACATCGACAGTTCCTTGTCCTCCCGGTCCCGGGCGTGTTCCGAAATTTTGTGGTCTTGGTGTACCTTCACATAAAACGGCAAATCCACAAACTTCGAAATGGTCTCCTTCGTTTGCATCATCACGGTCAATGATACATTGGAATGCTCTTTCATCACAAATTTCTTTCGTACATTGATTTCCTTGATCATCCACAGCTGTGAACGTAATTTTTTCGCTAATGTGCCGCAAATGATTACTTTTTCAGGGCAAACATCTTCAACAACAGGTGCTTGCGTGAAAAACACCTTAGTTGTAACGCCATCCGCAGCTAGTGCCGGTGGAACGAGCTGTGTTTTAAATTCAACGGCTACTTGACAGCAAGTTTGCGGGTTTGGAATTGGACATACAGTTGTCGTTGTTATTGGGCCTCCAGTCATTTTACTCCTCCTTATATTGCGAATATAAAACTAGGGAAGCAGGAAAAAATAAGTATGATAATAATCTACTGTCCTGAAATCCTAAAATACAATATGTGAAACCAGGCAATTCGGTATAGGTAGTTGCTGAGAATCGGCTGTAAAAAGAAACAATATGCATTCGCCTATCGATTTAATGGTCTTATCCGAAAGTCATAGATGTCTATCCCGTCTTGTTTATGATGGTGCCTAAACCAGCAATCAAAGCTTTGTTCTGTCTTTGCATATAAAAAAGACCTCAAGAATCATAAAGAATCGAGAGGTCTCTGCGTTTTCGTATTGCTTACTTAAAGAGACTAGTCAGAAAATGAAGTTGGAGGACACTCTGGGGTCGGAGTACAAACGTTGCAATTATTCTTTCTAATACACACCTTGACGATGTCTTTTTCAGTGATTTTCCAGAACACATCGACAGTTCCTTGTCCTCCCGGTCCCGGGCGTGTTCCGAAATTTTGTGGTCTTGGTGTACCTTCACATAAAACGGCAAATCCACAAACTTCGAAATGGTCTCCTTCGTTTGCATCATCACGGTCAATGATACATTGGAATGCTCTTTCGTCACAAATGACTTTCTCACATTGGTTTCCTTGATCATCCACAGCTATGAACGTAATTTTTTTCGCTAATGTGCCGCAAATGATTACTTTTTCAGGGCAAACATCTTCAACAACAGGCGGTTGTGTGAAAAATACCTCAGTCATTACCCCTGCTTGAGCCAATGCAGGCGGAACGAGCTGTGTTTTAAATTCAACATCTTCTTGACAGCAAGTTTGCGGGTTTGGAATCGGACATACAGTTGTCGTTGATGTTGTTGATGTTGTTGATGTTGTCGTTGTAGTGGAAGTAGTTGTCGATGTTGTTGTTGATGTTGTTGTTGATGTTGTCGATGTTGTCGTTGATGTTGTTGTTGATGTTGTCGATGTTGTCGTTGATGTTGTTGATGTTGTTGTTGATGTTGTCGATGTTGTCGTTGATGTTGTTGTAGTTGTCGATGTTGTTGATGTTGTTGTTGTTGTTGTTGCACCTCCAAATGAGCCTATTCCACAGCAACTAGTCACGTCATCACAACCCGTAATATCTTGGAAATGTAATAAGACAGCCGTGAATTGTGACTCCGTAAACGGAGTCCCAGAACAGATAGTAAACGTACGAGAATCACCCGCGGCAATTTTATCGGTTGTGAACTGGTGTATAATATCGGCATCAATACCAGCACAACCCGGGCAATTCCCCCTGTTAGTGTTATAGGGGTTATTGGGGCACCATCAACAGCTACTAGTGTAAATGGACCGGCATTATTCACAACTAAACAGAAAGAACCAATGCTCCCTATACTATTGGCATCATTGGTTATGGTAACATCTACGCAACTGGAAAATGGCGCAGGTGGGCTCGCTAGAAGCACTACCGTAACGGTCGCCTCTAAAGGTGAGCATGGGCATCCCAGAGAGCCCGTAACAAACGCAGTTGTTGTCATATAACTTTTACACTCCTATTCAATAAAATTTCGAAAAAAAGAAAACGAGCCGAAATTTACTGTATTTTCTTATTTTCAAAAATATAGTATGTCTTTAGGCTTACAAAAGCTTGGATACATTCATCATTTGTATGTAAATATTCTATTAATCTCCTTTATTATCAAAAAGCAGAACCGTTTTAAGTTGCCTTCAGAATAAAATTAATCCTCCACATCTCCATAGACGGAAAGTTTAATCATTCTTGTCATCGGATGTTGTTTAAAACAGTAAACACCATCCTGGGATTCCGATCTCCTGTATAGCTAATGTGACACCTAAATAGATTATAAAATGTGATCGATGTACAGCTGAATCATATAGAAAGGCTGTTTTATTGACTTTATAATAAAAAAAGCCAATGTTCCTTGAGGAAATCGGCCTTTTCGACAGAGAGTGTTCCACTCTAAAAAACAAGTTTCATTCCACTAATAAAAATGATTACAATCATGACAATACGTATATATTTCGACGGCATCTTTGTTGTAAGTTTACTGCCAATGATCGCTCCTGGAATGGATCCGCATAGAAGATTGCCCACTAATAAATAATCGATGTGTCCAAATCCTGCCATCAAGAGGCCTGAAATAGAAGTAAGTAAAAAAGCATGAGTGACATCTGTACCAACTAATTCGGAAGATTTCATATTATAAACATATAAGATAAACAATGCAAAAAGGCTTCCTGATCCAACCGAAGTGATTCCTACGATGGCTCCGATGATGACTCCCGCCAGGATGGTCAAATGCCGTTTTTCTTCTAATGGCTTTTCTTTCCAACGGTTAACTGAATGACGACCAAAAGTCATTTGAATCAATGTAATGATGGAAACAATCATTAGAATAGAACCAAGCAAGAGCATCACAAACTCTTTATTATAGTAGTCAGCTAAAAACAAATAAAATACTATATTAGCCGTAACAGCAGATGGTATACTCCCGATGGCTAAATATTTCACCAATTGAAAATGAACCGTTTTTTGCCTTATATGTTGGATGGCTCCAACCATTTTTGTAATTGAATTATAGGCAAAGTCCGTGCCGATAGCGATCGTTGGATGAATGCCCATAAAAATCAATAACGGGGTAAGTAAAGAGGCTCCACCGACTCCTGTCATTCCAACTAGCCATCCGACCAGCAATCCAATAAACACAAATTCAATACTCACTTCCTATTCACCTCAAATGTCTAATCATTTTTTTTGAAGCATCATACTCTATAAAGATAATCGATTTTAACTACTAATAGAGGTGATGTTTAACAATGGCAATATCCCCCACGGCGGTCAATTAATCAATCGTTTTAATCCCGATTTGAATGTAGATGATATCAAGCAGCAAATCGAAATAGATGAGTTTACTCTTGCAAATCTAGAATGTATAGCTATTGGCGCATTTAGTCCTCTTCAAGGTTTCATGGGGAAAGCGGACTATGAAAACGTACTTTATCATATGCGTTTGCAGAACGGTTTGGTTTGGACGCTGCCTATTACATTATCGATTTCCACTGAGGAAGCACAGTCCATCCATCATGGTTCCAAGGTGAAACTTGTTCATAACCACGACGTTTATGGAGTTATTGAAATTGAAGAAATATATGCAGCGGATCAAAAAATAGAGGCTGAATACGTTTATGGAACAACTGATCACAACCATCCCGGAGTGGCAAAGCTTTATGAACATTCAGGGATTTATGTAGGCGGTAAGATTACGATGATGAAACGTCCAAAAAGAAAAGTGGCTGAAAAGTATGATTTGGATCCGATAGATACTAGAGCAGAGTTTGATAGACGAGGATGGAGAAAAGTGGTTGGTTTTCAGACACGCAACCCTATTCATCGCGCTCATGAATATATTCAAAAATCAGCTCTTGAAACGGTCGATGGCCTTTTGATTCATCCATTGGTCGGTGAGACGAAAAAAGATGATATCCCGCAACATATTCGAATGAACAGTTATGAAGTGTTAATCGAGCATTATTATCCTGAAAAATATACGATGTTAGCCGCTTTTCCGGCCCCCATGCGTTATGCAGGACCCCGAGAAGCCATTTTCCATGCGCTTGTAAGAAAGAATTACGGCTGCACACATTTTATTGTCGGCCGTGATCATGCTGGGGTCGGAAATTACTATGGTACTTATGATTCTCAATTCATTTTTAACCGTTTTAAAGAAGAGGAATTACAAATCGTTCCGCTCTTTTTTGAACACAGTTTTTATTGTAAAAAATGTCATGCGATGGCGTCTTTAAAGACATGCCCTCATGATGAAACGGATCGATTCATTTTGTCCGGAACAAAGGTGAGAGAAATGTTAAGAAACGGGGAAAGACCTCCGATGGAATTCAGCCGTCCCGAAGTGATTGATACTTTAATAAAAGGACTAAGTTTGGAGGAATAACACGTGGATAAACAAAAAAAGAGAATATCATTTGGCACCAAACGGTCATAACAAAAGAAGACCGTCAGAAATTACACGGCCAAAAAAGTTGTGTCATATGGTTTACAGGATTATCAGGTTCGGGCAAGTCAACCTTAGCGAATAAAGTGGAAGAAAGGCTTCATTCTCTTGGGATTTCTACTTATTTATTAGATGGAGATAATATGAGACACGGTTTAAACAAAGATTTAGGCTTTCGTGAGGAAGATCGAAAAGAAAATATAAGACGCATCGGTGAAGTAGCGAAGCTATTTGTTGATAGTGGAATCATTGTCCTTTCCGCTTTTATTTCTCCATATACAGAAGACCGTCAAAAAGTAAGAGATCTTTTAGAAGAAGAAGAGTTTATTGAAATATATACAAAATGTTCGTTAGAGGTTTGTGAGACACGAGACCCAAAGGGCTTATATAAAAAAGCAAGAAATGGTGAGATTGCCGATTTTACTGGTATCTCCTCCCCTATGAAGCACCAGTTTCTCCTGAAATAACGGTCAATACTGAGAGCATGACAATAGATCGTTGTACGGATCAAATCATTAGCTATTTGCTGGATAAAGGGTATATTTAATAGTTCAACTTTTGCACAATGAAATAATATGTTCCATATAATTGTAAAGGAGCATACGATACCGGGGATTTTATTCAAAAATTAACAAATTAGAGGTGAGAGATAAATGGATATCATTATTTCATCAGCAACCCATCGTTCAGGTTCAACGCTTTTACAACGTATTTTTAACGTTAGGAAAAAAACTTTGATATGGGGAGAACAGGATGGTCTATTAACAAACTTTTATAATATTCACCGCAACCTGAAACACTATTCAGAAAATTTAAAACAACAGCGTTTAAACTATTTTAATAATAACGAAGATCCTAATCATTGGATTGCGTGCATGAACCCTGAGATGGAATTTGTCGACAAAGCCGTTATTAATTCTATAAAAGTATTGTTTGATTCTTTATATGAACAGTATCGCGGAGAACATGACATCATTGGTTTTAAAGAAGTAAGATATGGTGAAAATGAATTAACCTTGTTTAGAAATTGTTATCCGGATACTGAAATCATTTTGCTCGTTCGAAATCCAATTGATGTATGGAAAAGTATGCTGGGAGCAGGTTTAGGAAACAATGTTGCTAATTTTACAAAAAAGTGGAATAAACATGCCTCCTATTATCTTCAATTACCCAAGATTGACTCTAAATCCCATTTGATTAAATATGAAAATATTGTAAATAAAGATCAAACGACCATTGAAACAATCTCTAAATTTGGAAAGATTTCCTCAGAAGAAATTGATACCGTCATATCAAAAAAATCTGGAGTACTCCCAGAGAAGTTTCTAATGTAGAAAAGCAAATTATCCTAAAAGAGTGTGGAGCAATAATGAAACAGTACGGTTATCTTTAGGGTCTTGGAATCACACTCATTTTTTGAGAGAAATGCAGAAAGGAAAGCAACAGATTAAGGCTTAGAAGAACGACATTACAGCTATTGTAAAAATGTTTAAAAAAGGGGCTCGTGTCAGTTAATTAATCGGAATGGTGTTTGAGTGTAACACGGCTCGAAACCAGTTAAATGCAAGGGGTTTTAGGACCTCCTTTTTTAGTGTACCTATAGTCGAATAATTAGTTATTCGACTTAAAGGAGATTTTAGCGAAACAATTGTCCAAACCCTTCCATAGAATCTTCATATATTAGCAGCAAGGAGATTTAATAAAATGAAATGCCCCTCTCCTTATTGGAATGTTGCATTTAATTATAGACAGAAAGGAGGTCATATATTCTTGAAGGATGTATCGGTCATTATACCCATTAGTTTGAACGATCAATCAAGGGAACATGCTTTTCAGTGGGTTAAACAATTTTATGAAACTATGTTTCCTGAAGTGGAATTGTGTATTGGTATATGTAATGAAAAACCGTTTTCAAAAGCAAAAGCAATAAATAAGGCTGTGGAAAAATCGAAAGGAGATATCCTTGTCATTGCTGATGCAGATATATTTTACGATCCCTCACTTTTGGAGCAATCTATTAAACACCTAGAAACACATGCCTGGGTTATTCCCTTTCGAAAGGTATTAAATATTTCACAAAAAAGTACTCAAGAGCTGCTTAAAACCAAACCGCAATGGCCTCTTCCTATTAATATCGAAACTAAATTACGGCCATATGCGGCTATGGGAGGGGTGAATATTGTACCACGCAAACATTTTGAAACTGTATGTGGTTTTGATGAAAGGTTTGTCGGATGGGGTGGAGAAGACGACGCATTTGCAGCATCACTAAATCAATTGTGTGGGTATGTGAAAAGGATGGATGCTACACTCTATCATTTGTGGCATCAACGCAATAACATGGGTAATTACGCAGCAAACCGGGAATTACTAAAAGCATATCGTTCCGGAAAAGAATCCATTATGAAGGAAATCGAAAAAAGACGGGGAAAGATATTTTGATACCATAAATTTCTGTCAATAATTCATTTATAAAAAGGTGAAGTTACATGCAAAAAAGAAAATTTTTAATTTTAGGACATCCACGAAGTGGTACCGGATTTACGGCAAAGCTATTTCAGCGATTTGGATATGATATTGGGCATGAACGTATGGGAAAAGATGGAATTAGCAGCTGGATGTTTGCAGCTGATGGTTATCCAGTGTTTGGAGATCGAACTCTTAATCGAAAAGATTACACCTTTGACTATATTATCATGAATCTAAGACATCCACTTGATATAATAAGTAGTACTTATTATACAGAAAATACATTTAAAAAAGCTTAGCATACCGTAAAAGGCATATAAATTTGGATGGTCTAAATGAAGTAGAAGTGGCTGTAAAAAGTGTTCTTGATTGGTATAAAAAAATAGAACTGCAAAGACCTAATCTAAAAGTTTGCATCGATAAAAATCCAGAAGAAAAATTATTTTATTTTCTAAAACGATTTGAAAATAAAGAATCATTATTACCAGTTGAAAAAATAGAGAAGAAAGTAAATGCAAGAAATCACCCTGATCTATCGTTCTCCTTTATAAAAGAAAATTGTAATATGGATATCGTATTAGAGTTAGAGAATTTTTGTAATTTATACGAATACAAAATCACTTAATCTCTCGAACAATAAAAACAATAAAGATAAGGTTAGTAGAACAAAGTGATTATATCTCATAAACATAAATTCATCTTTTAAAAAACACAAAAACAGCCGGCACCTGCATCGAAATTTCATTGTCAAGATATTGCGGTGATAAAGATATCATTACTTCGGTAAGTCCTGCTGATGAGAAAATTAGGGCTAAATTGGGAAAACAACCACAAAATTATCAATTGCAGCTTTTTTTATCAAACTGAATAATAATGTTAACTAATCATTCAATTTGATTAAAAAATTCCTCCTGTAAACTTCTTATATATCCATCTAGAAAATTTGATGGCTAATTTAAGATGCCTGGATAGCCGTTTGCGAACTTGTTTCCATTAAATAGAGACATGTCGAGTTATTAAGTGGGACTTATATAGTTAGGTTGTTTGCAGACCTTTTCTTATCCATGTATCTTAAACGCTAAACGCTTCTGACAGTAAGAACAAGGATTAAACGAGAGTATAATTTTGTTAAACGTTCATATAAATTCTAAGGTAGATATTTTTAACAACGGGTTCGTAAAGGAGGCTTGACGAATGAAAGTTGCGCTTCTAACAATGTTTAATGGTTTAGATAGTACGTACTCATTAGTAAATGTTGTAGCGGAACAAATAAGGATGTTGTTGGATGATGATAAACAGCCGATCATGCTTGTAAGTGAAAATTGTCCGCTTGATGCGAGGCACGGAATTTTCTTGGATGAACGGATTGAATGGAGAAAAGTGGTCAATCATCTCAACGGCAATCAAATACATTGGAGAGACTATACACAGGCCAGTGGAAAAGTACATGATACTTTTTATCAGGAAGTGGATGTGATTGCGGATGATTTGGTAACAAAATTATCTGATGTAGATGCATGTATTATGCATGATATTCATTATCAAGGTTGGCATTTACTCCACAATGTGGCGGTGAGAAAAGCACAAGAAAAGCTACCGCATGTCAAATTTATCGCTTTTACACATTCTGCTCCTGTGAATCGTCCCTCAAATCCTAAATGGCCGTTTTCAGCAAGGTTTACACCTATGCCTAATACTTTATATGTCTATCCTACCCAATCAGGAATTTCTGCGCTCTCCAAACAGTACAACGCTCCGGAAGGGAACTGCCGAGCAGTCAATAACAGCCTTGATTTGTTAAATTACATGAGCGATGAAGTCAAGTTGCTCGGACAAGAAGTTGACCTCATGTCCCCTGATATACTTGTTATTTATCCGGGAAGACTGACACCTGGAAAGAAATTTGAAAAAGTCGCATCGTTATGCGGGGCCATTAAGAAAAACTGCGAAAAAACGGTGAAAGTCATATTTTGCGATTTTCCAAGCGCGGATATTGGGACTAAACAATATAAAGCTTTAATTAAGGCACAGGGAATGTCATTCGGTTTAGAACAAAATGATATGTTTTTTACTTCAGATATAGAAGCTTTTAAAAATGGATTCCCTAGAAAGGGTGTTTTAGAATTATTTTCCCTTTCTAATCTTTTTATATGTCCTTCTTTTTCTGAGTCGTTTGGATTAACCGTGTTAGAAGCGGCAAGTAAAGGTAATTTCATTGTATTGAATGAAAGAGTTCCTGCTTTGGAGGAAGTTGGAAAAGTATTGAATTCTTACTTTATGAAGTGGGATGCAAGAAATTTTGGGTATAATACCGCCGAAACATACCACCCTTCCGAGGAAGCATATTTGAAAGAACATACAGAAATTATTATCAATCTAATGCGTGAAAATCGCGTAATCCACGCGAAAACAATGGCAAGACAACGTTATAGTCCTCAGTGGATATGGTTTAATCAACTAAAACCTATGCTGCAGCCCTTTTAGGTGTTAATCTTTCGCTGTTACACCTCGGCGTTTAGTTGCTGATTCTACCCCGTAAAGCAAAATAAAACCCCCATCAGTCGAATACTGATGGGGGTTTCTGTCAATAGTTGGTTTATCTTACTTTTTCAATACATTCTTACTTTTTCAATACATACCTTAACAATATCTTTTTCTACAAACTTAAAGGCGACTGAATGATCCTGTCCGCCAAAATTCGCTTCATGCGCAAAAACCTCGCACAAAATACCCTGTTGGATAATACGGAATTGATCCCCTTCCTTGATGACATCCTGTTGAGTAATACCGCATGGATCATCCCCTTCCTTGATATCATTTTGTTCAATCAGACATTGAAATGGGACATCGTCTTTAATTACATGGTTCTTAACCTCGCAACCATCTATTACTGCTGTATAGGTTATGGTTTTATGAATCACACCGCAAATAACAACCACTTCCGGACATACCTTTTCAATGTTAGCTACTACCGTTTTAGTGGCTCTGGCAGTTCCCCTTTTTGCAGGAGGCACCAGTTGCGTCTTATGCTCCACGATAATTTTACAACATAATTCTTTCCGAGGAATACGGGGTGAAAACGCACAAATACAATGACAACTTAATGTTCTAATAGCTCCATTACAATCTTTCCCTGTAATACACCCATCCTCAGGATCAAATTTTATAAAAGTCAGGGTGATCATTCTAGAGGCTCCCCTTAATAAAAAATCAACCTCAATTCCTGGTTTTAAGTTACATAATTGATTACACAAACCATTCATTTCGAGCACCTCCTTCACTTAAACTTCGGTACTATATTACTCTATGTCATTATCATTGTTGTTGTATGGGCATGCAAATAGGCGGATAAGCCTTGATATAACTAAGTGGATCCGCCCATCATTTCTGTAATTGTGTTGACGACTTGTGATGACTTTTTTAATCTTATTGTTTGTATGTTTTAAGGTATGTTAAAGAATCTCAATGGGTTACTGTAACGCTATAGTCGATTTTCACAGTGCCGGAATTGAGAATATTCTTATTAAATTCGCGGAGCAGGAAATACTCTATAACTTTATCTTTAAAAATATAGCATTTGAATTCATAATTTTAATCATTGGATAAAGTGAAACTTCCATCAGTGAGGGTTTTCTTCATCCCCCACTAATGGTTAGTTGAACCAATCGGACTTTTATGGGCAGTTATCCCCCACCTATGTTCTTCGTTTCTCTCTGAATCTTGAGGTGGGGGTCTTACTGCCCGCAAATAGCGGGATAAGTGATAATCTAACACTTTCCTCCCTACTCTTATTCTCGATGCCAATCGTTATCATTGCCTAGTTTGGTCCTGCTAATGAAAAACTGTAACAGAAGTATACCGTATAACCGATATGAAGGTGCTCTGTATGATATCGAGAACGCCGTAGTACTCCTCTGTTAGAATACAAATTAGCCAATGGAACCAGCATCGCTGCACTGGTACCATTCCTATTGTCTAATCCCATTCCTTTTGCTACATTAGTAATATTTATATTCAACTGATTACACAACTTTGCTAGTTCATTAATATAAGAGATTTTCAAATTCAAAAACGAGTTCGCTTCATATTTAATCGACTCTACTGCTCTTGGTGTCGTTTCCTTTAAACTTTACATTTAAAAAGCCCTCCTGAATCGTATTTTTTACAATTCAAGAGGGCTTTTTATTTTATAAATATAGTTAATTTATCTTTTCGTACTAACCTAAAATATGATATCCAGAATCCACATGAACATTCTCACCAGTAATACCGCTTGCTAGGTCACTGAATAAGAATAACGCTGTATTTCCTACTTCTTCTTGCGTTACGTTACGACGAAGTGGTGCGCGTTCTTCAATTTGTTTTAAAATGCTATTGAAATCGCCAACACCTTTTGCTGATAATGTGCGAATTGGTCCTGCAGATACTGAGTTGACACGGATATTATGCTTTCCTAAATCGTTCGCTAAATATTTTACGCTCGCGTCTAATGATGCTTTTGCAACACCCATTACGTTGTAGTTCGATACAACACGCTCGCCGCCTAGATATGTTAACGTTACGATACTTCCACCTTCTGTCATCACTTCTTTCGCAGCTCTTGCTACAGCTGTTAATGAGAATGAGCTAATATTTTGAGCTAACAAGAAGCCATTACGAGATGTATCAACAAACTCACCTTTTAAATCATCACGTTCTGCGAATGCAATGCAATGAGCCAGTCCATGAATAACTCCAACCTCTTCCTTAATCATTTGGAAGCAGCTTGCAATATCTTCATCGCTTGTTACATCACATGGTAATACAAGTGATTTTTGTCCTTCTAATGATTCCGCTAAATCACGTACATTTTTTTCTAAACGTTCACCTGCGTAAGTGAAGATTAAGTTTGCTCCTGCATTATGTAATGAACGCGCGATTCCCCAAGCGATGCTTCGTTGGTTTGCAACGCCCATTACGACAATATTTTTTCCTTTTACATTGAGAAGATTCATGTATTTATCCTCCTATATCCATAAATTATAGTTGTTATTAGAACCTGGTACTATTTTTATATTAACATAAAATACTCTAAAGGCAAACAAAAATCACTAGCCCAAATTCACTAGTGATTCTTTGTTTCGCTAAAGAAGCGTTCTAATCCTTCTTCCCAAGATGGCATCTGTGAGAAATCATTTAATTTTAACATTTTATGCTTTAAATTTCCCTACTTCTCCTAATGAGCCATACACTTCATCTGTTGAGACTTGCACCATTTTTATATGAGGGTATTTTTTGACTAGCTCTAATAACGTTACCGTTCCAATTATATTCGTATCATAGAAAGGAATAGGATTTTCAATGCTACGATCAACATGTGATTCCGCTGCAAAGTTAACAATGGCATCTACCTTATACTTCTGAACAACATATTCTAAAAGTTCACGATTTTGAATCGTGCCTTTTAGAAAAACATAGCGAGGGTCTTGCTCAACAGAACGTAAATTTTCAAGATTACCACTATATGTTAACGCGTCATAATTAATAACATGGTAATTTTCGTATGCTTTCAATATATAATGAACAAAATTACTACCAATGAATCCAGCTCCGCCTGTTACTAATATATTCATAGACAACTCTCCTACTAAAAAACAATCTTTACACTCAATAAGCAATGGCAGTAACCGATATTTTTTGACAAAATAGGTTCTTTTACCGGCCATGGAATGTTCAAATCGTTATCCCCCCACTGATGGAAGCCCGCCCAATCGGGCTTTTACAGGCAGTTATCCCCCACTGATGGTTAACCAATCGGTTTTTTACGGGCAGTTATCCCCCACCTATCTTCTTCACTTTTCTCTTAATCTTGAGGTGGGGGTCTTAATGCCCACGAATAGCGGGATAAAAATTTTATGTTATAACAGTCCACACATCTGACATTCCCAACCTAAATCTAAACAACATATTTGCAAACAACAAAAAATCGGCTAAGATGGTAATAGTGTCTTTTTTAATAACAATGAGTCATAGAAAGGAATACAGTACGGTGAAAGATAAAAATTCTCGATATCAAATAGATTACGTCTTAATAATGATTGTACTTGCAATCGCTATAGTAAGTTGCTTTGCCATCGCCAGTGCACAGCCATCCTTGCCACCAAATTTACAAAAAGTTAATTTCGTTGCGCAGCAAATCAAATGGTATATAATTGGGATTATTGCAGTTGTTGCAGTTATGATTGTCGACTT
The DNA here is from genome assembly GCF_055814245.1 of Bacillus sp. EA-CB0995. Lineage (NCBI taxonomy): Bacteria > Bacillati > Bacillota > Bacilli > Caryophanales > Bacillaceae > Bacillus > Bacillus sp. EA-CB0995. Next base: position 3,620,507 of record NZ_CP169269.1, read on the forward strand.
CGATCGCTATAAACAAATTTGTTGGTATTTATACGGATTCGCAATGGTTCTTCTTCTTGGACTTGAGTTTCATTTTCCGGGCGCGGTAACAATTAAAGGGGCAACAGCTTGGTACGCAATTCCAGGTATTGGTAATTTCCAACCCTCAGAAATCATGAAACTCTTTTTAATTCTTGTAGTTGGACGCATTATCGTAGACCATAATGAAAAATATACGATTCGAACGTCACGAGAAGATCTACTCTTACTTGGAAAAATATTTGCAGCGAGTTTACCACCATTACTGTTAATCGCAAAAGAACCAGATTTGGGGAATACAATGGTAATTTCAGCAATGCTTGCAGCCATGATTTTAGTATCCGGTATACGTTGGCGCTTTATTTTCGGTTTAGCTGGCATTGTCGCTGCAGTTGCTGCACTACTCGTTTATATTTACTTTGCACACACAGCATTTTTTAAAGCACATATTTTAAAAGAGTATCAGCTAGATCGTTTCTACGGCTGGTTAGCACCTTATGAATACCCAACACAGGGTTATCAATTAACTCAAGCCCTTTTAGCTACCGGATCAGGCGAGTTATACGGAAAAGGTTGGGACGGTGCAGAAGTATACTTCCCTGAACCTCATACCGATTTTATTTTTACAAATATTGCTGAGAAATTCGGATTTTTAGGAGGAAGCGTCGTTATTTCACTCTACTTCCTACTCATTTATCGCATGATTCATATTGCGTTAGAAAGCAATGATCCATACGGAAGTTATATATGTGCGGGAACCGTCGGGATGTTTACATTCCAAGTGTTCCAAAATATTGGCATGACAATCGGGCTACTTCCTATTACCGGGATTACATTACCACTTTTAAGTTACGGCGGTAGTTCCTTGCTCACCTATATGATTGCGATTGGCTTCATTCTGAATGTACAGTCACGAACAAAGAAATTTATGTTTGATTAAACCATATCCTAGTGGATATGGTTTTTTTCTTGCCTTTGTAGCGGTATACTAATCAAAAAAGAGTAGGTGATCCAATATGAAGTATGATGTTATCGGAGATATTCATGGCTGTTTAGAGGAGTTTCAATCATTAACAAAACAACTTGGTTATAAATGGGATAGCGGGTTACCTGTTCATCCACAAAAACGGCAACTTGCTTTCGTCGGTGATATTACAGACCGTGGTCCTCATTCTCTTCGCATGATTGAAATTGTGTGGGACCTTGTCCTGCATAAAAAAGAAGCATATTATGCCCCCGGTAATCATTGTAATAAATTATATCGTTACTTCCTTGGGCGCAAAGTGCAAGTGGCGCACGGCCTAGAAACAACCGTTGCAGAATACGAAGCATTAAGTACACGTGAGCAAAAAATCATACAGAAAAAGTTTATTGATCTTTACGAACAGTCGCCTCTCTATCACGTACTGGATAACGGAAAACTCGTTGTTTGTCACGCTGGTATTCGCCAAGATTATATCGGGAGAAGTGATAAAAAAGTCCAAACTTTCGTCTTGTACGGTGATATTACAGGCGAAAAGCACCCTGACGGTTCTCCTGTCCGCCGTGACTGGGCGAAACATTATACTGGAGATGCTTGGATTGTATACGGACATACACCTGTACAAGAACCTCGATTCGTCAATCATACTGTGAATATCGATACTGGATCAGTATTTGGCGGAAAATTAACAGGACTTCGTTATCCGGAAATGGAAACGGTGTCCGTTCCTTCTTCAATGCCGTTTGTACCGGAGAAATTTCGTTCTATTGACTAAAAAAAGCTGATGGAATCATGATTCCATCAGCTTTCTCATATCTTCCGGCAACTCCGCATGAAATGTAAGCTGCTTTTCTAATACAGGATGATAAAATGTTAAATTTGTACTATGTAATGCTTGTCTCTTTATTTCATCCGTTTTCCCACCATACAAATCATCACCAAGTAACGCATGGCCGAGATGCGCCATATGTACTCTAATTTGATGCGTCCGTCCTGTTTCTAATTGAAGTGCCACATGCGTCTTATCTTTCAATCTCTTTTGCACATCGAAGTGAGTAACTGCTCGCTGCCCATCTTCACGGACCATGCGCTCAATAATACTATCATCTTTTCGTGCAATGGGAGCATCAATTGTTCCGCTGTCTTCTACTATCGTTCCATGAACAATCGCTTCATATGTTCTTTGCACTTGTTTTTGTTGATGTTGCTTGGATAACAAGTGATGGATAAAACGATTTTTTGCAATTAACATTAAACCAGATGTATCCCGGTCGAGCCTTGTTACAATATGTACTGTACTTGCAAGATTTTGCTGATCATAATAATGCAAAAGAGCATTAGCTACACTCCCGCTCGGATGCTCTCTTGATGGAATTGTTGACATATACGGCCGCTTATTAATAACAAGAACAGAATCGTCTTCATACACAATCGAAAGTGGGATATCCTCGCTTAGCATTCCTTCACTTCTTTGCTCAGGTGGGAAGCATACTGCTAACTTCTCTCCCTCTTGCAAAACATGACGTACATTTACAGAATGTCCGTTCACTTCAATCGCTCCGCCATGAAACTTTATATCTGTTAACGCTGCTTTAGAAATACCTTTCGCCTTCAAAAACTCTCGAATAAGCATTCCATCATCTGTTTCTGTTATACACCAAGTTAAAGTAAACCTTCTCAACTGCATAACTCTATTCTATTCCTCTCTACCAGTGTTCTTTAAGTGTTCCCAATGTATCCTGAGCCCGATTGGCTCAACTAACTAGCAACGGGAAAAACGTCCGCTGCTAGTTAGTTGAGCTTTACTGATCTGCCACAAAGGAATCACGCACTCGTTTCCAAAATGGAAATGGACGAAACCGCACAAATCGAACCCTTTGATTTGCCACCCGGTATTGAATCGATTTAACATCTTGATGATCCATCGTCAAATGATCAATTGTAATTTGCAAGTTCATTCCAGTAGCTGGTTTTAACACACACGTATGATGCTTCGGTAATACGAGCGGAGATCCAACTGTACGAAAAACTCGATTATTAATAGACGCCATTTCTGTAATTTGAATGGCTTCCAAAGATGGATGAATAATCGCTCCGCCCAGTGCTTTATTATACGCGGTACTCCCAGAAGGTGTTGAAATACAAAGGCCGTCACCGCGAAATGTTTCAAAGTATTCACCGCGAATTTCTACATCCATAACAAGCGTTCCTTCATTGCTTTTTACCGTCGCTTCATTTAGCGCTAAAAATTGTGATTCTTTACTTCCATTCATGTAACGAATAATGACCTCTAATAATGGATATTCAACAACTTGAAAAGGCGTTTTTGCAATCGCAATGACAAGCTTCTCAACTTCTGTTGGTAACCAATCTGCATAAAATCCTAAATGCCCGGTATGCACACCGACAAATGCTGTTTTGTCTAACCGATTCTGATAGCGATGAAACGCATGCAGCAGTGTTCCATCTCCTCCAACAGAAATTACAATATCTGGCTCTATTTCATCCATTGTAAATTCAAAATTGCGTAAGTACTCTGTCATCGTACTTGTAAGCTCATTTGATGATTGATCTCCCTTTGACATAATTGCAAATTTCATCGCCCAACACCCTTTAGATTATTATTCTGTTTCTTTCGCCTCTTGCTTGCGCGAAAAAATCTTTTGTGCTTCTTTGATTTCAAGACGAATCGAAGACATTTCTTCGTCTAATAGATAAGCTGCTTCAGCTGCGCGCTGCAAACGCACTTTAATATCTTCTGGAAAGCGCCCACGATATTTATAATTTAAAGAATGCTCGATTGTTGCCCAAAAATTCATTGCTAACGTTCGAATTTGAATTTCAACTAACACTTTTTTCTCCCCACGAATCGTTTGCACAGGATAACTAATGACAACGTGATAGGAACGATAGCCACTTTCCTTCTTTTGCGTCACATAATCGCGTTCTTCCACAATTTCAAAATCGTTACGTTTTCGTAAAAATTCTACAACTGGCTTAATATCATCAACAAATTGACACATCATGCGAAGCCCAGCAATATCTTGCATTTCTTCCTGCAAACGATCGAGTGGAATAGTACGTTTTGCTGCTTTATCAATAATACTTGCAACGGATTTGACTCTACCTGTTACAAACTCAATGGGCGAATGTTCAGCCAACATTTCAAACTGAGAACGCATTCCTTTTAATTTTACTTTCAACTCTCCTACAGCTTGATGATAGGGAGCTAAAAATTCTTCCCAATTTCGATCCAATGTAACCACCACCAAAACAAATCAGTTTCTTCTATCCCGCTCTAATGGGCAGTAAAATCCCAATCTCAAGATTCTAAGAAATCGCAGAAGATGGAAGACAACTGCCCGTATGAGCCCGATTGGTTCAACTAACCGTCAGTACGATAATGCCTCCACTGACAGAAGTTTCACTTTACAGAAACACTTTTTCTACTGCATTTACGAGTTCCTCACCGTAATTCGCATTTCCTTCAATATTTTCAATTAAATATTCCAATTCTTCTTTCATTTGTTCTAACTCGATTTCAACGTCATGAATACGAACAAACATTGTTTCATCGTTCTTCATTGCATTTTTTAAATCTTCCCAGCACGTATGCGGGATACTCACGTAAATAAAAGAGGTTTCATTCTCTAAAATATATAAAAATGATAAATTGTCTGAATCTACAAGTACGTGACTACGTGCCTTTAAACCATCTACACGTAGCTCTGTATTTTCCGCACAAAAAATAAGAGCATCTTCTCTTTTTCTACGCTCTTAACTTGAATTTTATTTTGCATGCTTTAACTCCTCCATATCATACTTCCTGTCATAATCAACACTTTTATTGTAACATAACATACAACGAAACAAATAAAACATTGAATGAAATTTAGGAAAAAGCGATAATGAGTACCAGATATTTCACAAAAGGAGAGCGCATATGCAACAAGAAATTGAAATCGAATTTAAAAACATGGTCACAAAAGAGGAATTCCATTCTTTATGTCAGGCATTTGCTATTACAACATTCGCAAAACAAGTAAATCACTATTTCGAAACGCCTACATTTTCATTAAAAAATGCTGGCTCTGCACTTCGTATTCGTTGTAAAAATAATACTTATACACTAACACTAAAACAACCGGCAGAGGTTGGATTATTAGAGACGCATCAAAGCTTAACAGAAGAAGAAGCTAAAATAATGATTGAAACAAATAAGTTAATCAAGGGAGCTGTTTCCAAGCAATTAGAAACCCTACAAATTCCTGTTTCTTCATTACAATACATGGGAAGCTTAACAACAGAGCGAGCAGAAACAACATTTGATGGCGGTACCCTCGTATTCGATCATAGTTTTTATTACGAACATGATGATTATGAACTTGAATACGAAGTAAGCGATGAACAGGCTGGACAAGCAGCATTTGCTTCTTTATTAAAAGAACATAATATTCCTATCAGACATACAAAAAACAAAGTGCAACGCTTTTTTCTTGCCAAGGGCCAAAAAGAACAATAAACTAGCAAAGGGTTGATTAAGAGCTATTTATTTGCTCTTCGTGACAATCCGTTGCTACAATAAAGTCAAACCTCCATCAGTGGACGCTTTGTCCCACTGATGGTTAGTTGAACCATTCGGGCACAGTTCGCAGTTAGCCCCTATCTCCTTTGAATGATTTCTCATGAAATTGAGGTGGAGATCTTACTGCCTACAAGTAGCGGGATAGATATACATTTGATGGAAAAAGGAGTTACAAGGATGAACAAGCAACCAACGACACCATTTGAAGCAATTGGCGGTGAACAAGGCATTGCAAAATTAGTCGATACATTTTATTCCTATGTCAGTAAACACCCTGACTTATCTCCCATCTTCCCAGACGATTTAACAGAAACTGCTAGGAAGCAAAAACAATTTTTAACACAATATTTAGGAGGACCAAACCTTTATACAGAAGAACATGGTCACCCAATGTTACGTGCTCGTCATCTGCCGTTCGAAATTACACCGAAACGCGCAAAAGCTTGGCTCTCGTGTATGGAGCAAGCGATGGATGATACCGATGTACACGGACCGATTCGTGATTTTGTATTTGAACGTTTGACGTTAACGGCGCAGCACATGGTCAATACTCCCGAAACAGGTGAAGCTTAATGGAAAAACAGGAAGCAAAACATATTGCATCAATCTCGCCTTCCAAATGTGAGCCTAAGTCTGTAGAAGCATATTTATTTATTGATCCACTTTGCAAAGATTGTTGGGACATCGAGCCATTGATGATTAAACTATGGCTCGAATATGGAAAATATTTTTCACTCCGTCACATTGTTACCGGTAAGGTAGAAGGGGCCATCTCCCCATCACACAAATGGAATAAACCTGCTAATATTCGATTTGTGTGGGAAAAAACAACAAGTTTACACGGATTTTCTTGCGACGGAAAAGTATATACGCATGGGGCTTCATCAACTCCGTATATAACTTCACTTGCCATAAAGGCGGCAGAATTACAAGGTCGAAAAGCAGGTTCGAAATTTTTACGAAAACTTCAAGAATCCATTTTGCTTGAAAATATATCAAAGCCAGATATAGATATGCTGCTTATATGCGCGAAACAAAGCGGAATTGATATTGAAGAATTTAAACAGGATTTACATTCTGTCAGTGCCGCAAAAGCATTTCAATGTGATTTGAAATTTACAAATGAAATGCACATTACAGAAATCCCTTCTCTTGTTTTCTTTCATGCTAATTCTAATGAAGAAGGAATTAAAATTGCTGGTATTTATTCTTACGATGTGTATGTACAAGTATTAAAAGAAATTGTAAAAGAAGAAATTGAACCACAACCACTTCCTTCTTTAGAAGTATTACTAGAGCAAGTTCAGTTTATGTCAACAAAAGAAATTGCCTTTATTTATAATTACTCTCAAACTGAAATAGAACGAGAAATGAAAAAATTGCTACTGAAAAGAAAAGTACGCATGGTTGATACAAAACGAGAGCGTTATTGGAAATGGATTACAAAAGAAAACGACCTGGTGTAAAACACCAGGTCGTTTTCTTTACGGCTTATAAAAATATTAAAGGGGATGGGAGAAATTTCACGTTCAAACAAAGGGGTATATGTTTGTATGTGAATTCGTTCACGTTTATTATATTACAAGATTCGACGTCAGATGACAACCCTTTTTGTCGAATTTCACATTTTTGTCACATTCTAAACGTTTTCATTTCGGAATATAGTATATAAAGAGTATTTGTCCCGCTATTCACGGGCAGTAAGACCTCCATCTCAAGATTGTGAGGAACTCGAAGAAGATAGGTGGGGGATAACCGCTGGCATGCGCCCGATTGGTTCAACTAACCATCAGTGGGGAAAAAACCCACTGATGGAAGTTTCACTTTATAGGAGGGTTTCCATTGAAAAAATCCCATTTTTTATTATTTATTTGTATCGTTTTCCTCTTCTTTTGTTTATACGTCCTATCATTGTTACAAGTATTCCCACTAATTTTATCACTTCCCCTTTTATTTGGAGCAATCGTATTGGCTGTATCATACCTCAATAACCAAAAGCGATTTAAAGGATTTTAAACAAAAACGAGAGTCATACGACTCTCGTTTTTCCTCTACTTCTCTTCAAATAGAAGTGCTTCTAATTCATTTAATTTCTCTTCAAATACTTGCATTGCTTCTTTTACAGGCTCTGATGACGTCATATCAACACCAGCTTTTTTCAATACTTCAATCGGATAGTCAGAGCTTCCCGCTTTCAAGAACTCATTAATGTAACGTTCTACTGCTGGCTGACCTTCTTCTAAAATTTGTTTTGATAGGGCAGTTGCTGCACTAAAGCCTGTTGCATATTGATATACATAATAATTGTAATAGAAATGCGGAATACGAGACCACTCTAAACCAATTTCTTTATCGATGACTAAACTATCACCGAAATACTTTTTATTTAGCTCATAGTAAATTTCCGTTAACATATCTGGTGTTACTGCATGACCTTCTTGCACTTTTTGATGAATAACGTGTTCAAACTCAGCAAACATTGTTTGACGGAATACTGTACCTCGGAAACCTTCTAAATAATGATTTAATAAGTATAGACGCTTCTTCTTATCATCTGTCGTTTTTAATAAATAATCATTTAGAAGTGCTTCATTACATGTAGACGCTACCTCCGCAACGAAAATTGAATAATCACCGTACACATAAGGCTGCGTTTTTCTTGTATAGTAACTATGCACAGAATGACCAAATTCGTGAGCAAGCGTAAATAAATTATTTACATTATCATGCCAGTTCATTAAAACGTATGGATTTGTTCCATAAGCACCAGATGAATAAGCACCGCTTCGCTTCCCTTTATTTTCATATACATCTACCCAGCGATTTTCGTAAGCTTCTTTTAAAATATCAACATACTCTTCCCCAAGTACATTTAATGATTGTAATAACATATCTTGCGCTTCTTTATATGTTACGTTCATTTTCACTTCCGGTACGAGCGGTGTATATAAATCGTACATGTGCAATTCTTCTAATCCAAGTGCTCGTTTACGGATATCGATGTAACGATGTAATAAATGTAAGTTTTCATTTACTGTTTCCACAAGCTGATCATAAACAGACTCAGGAATATTATTATTGCTCAGTGCAGCTTGGCGAGCAGAATCATACTTACGAACATTCCCATAAAAATTATTTCGTTTAATTGCACCATTTAATGTGCTTGCAAATGTATTCTTATATTTCCCATACGTTTCATATACAGTATGAAAGGCATCATGGCGAACACGAGGATCATCACTTTCTAAAAATTGAATGTAGCGGCCATGAGTCACTTCTACCTCTTCTCCATTTTCATCTTGAATAGATGGAAACTTCAAGTCGGCGTTATTTAATATACCAAATGTATTACTAGATGCGCCCATAACTTCAGAAGCCTGAGCTAATAACGCTTCTTCTGCTTCTGATAATACGTGAGGACGCTGACGTGTAATTTCCTCTAATGCATGCTCATATACTTTTAACTCTTTATTTTCTTGTAAAAATGAGCGCAATGTCTCTTCTGAAATCGTTAAAATTTCCGGCACAATGTACGCCATACTACTTGATACTTGTGAATATAAGCTTGTTGCACGGTCATTTAACGCTTGATAAGATGAATTTGTTGTATCTTGGTCGTAGCGCATATGTGCGTATGTATACAATTTACCAAGACGCATCGATACTTCATCTTCATACTGCAACGTTTCTAACAACGCATTTGCCGATTCTCCAAGCTTCCCTTTAAATTCTGTAAGTTTTGGTAGTAACTCTTTCACCGCTTGAAATTCCGTTTCCCACTCTGCATCCGTTTGGAAAATATCTTCTAAGCGCCACGTGTTTTCTACTTCAACTTCACTACGTGCTGGCAATGCTCTTACTTTTTTTGTTCAGCCATGTGTAAACCCTCCTTATTCATATCTCCTAGTACAATTCGATTCTTCTTATACAATTCCTTCTGGGTACTTTTTTATTATATCCGTTTTCTCTTGACTCATGTTATACTTTGCTTCCACAAGCATAAGGGCCTCTGCTAAAAATAAGCGATCAAACTTCTGTATCTCTTTTTCTGTTTTTGGCACAAAAAAACATCGTACTTTTCGATATTTGTAAACATCAACTTGCTCAATCTTTCCAATCAAACATAAAAACTGCATATATTCTCTCACTGCCTGTTGCCAAAATGCTTGCGGAAAATACGGTAGTAACCGTCTATGAATCGCTCTATGCCTCTCAACATAATGAAAAATGGTATGCAACGAAAAATATTCTCCTACCGTAAATTTGCCTAGTAGCTCAATTAAAATGTAAGCTTGCCATATGAAAGAATGAGTACGAAATGCTAGGAGCGATGGTAAAGGGACACCAATTTCAGCAGGAAAACAAGATGGGGATATATGATGATGATAAAGAAGCTCTAAAAAGGAGCGCTCACTTCGCTTCCACATATGAATACCATTTGCACGGAGGCGCTGTTTTTTATTCATCCACTCTTTTTCTAAACATTGGATTGATATAGGTGATGTTGTAAGAAGAGTTGTTAATGTAGTCGTATGAAGCGGAAAATAAATTGCATGTGAAAAAACGATAGACGAGGAAAAAGGTAAAAGAAGATTGCATTTAAAAAAGCTTTTGCATCAGGACAAAAATAAAGGAGATAAGGGTTTGAATGATACTGCACACAGCAGGAATGAAAAGAAGAAAGCGACATCCAATATGTTGCATGACGTTTTAACTGATTTCCTCCCAAGATCCATAATATTTGAATCCCTTCTTTCCAATACCCTTCCGTTCGTTTTAACAGCTGCTCTGCTGATAAAGTTGCACATTGATATTCAATAGCGATTTGTCGATTACCAATTGTTACAAACAAATCAGGTCGCTGCTGAATCGTGGCCAAATAATGCTCGATTTTGATAGAACAAACTTGTGACTGAAGCCATCTGTATAACTGTTCTTTTCCCCGTAAGTGATACGCCGATTCATTTTCAAGCTCGATTTTACAGTTATGTGATTTTTTATGAGCGAAATGCCATTGTTTTTGTTTTCCCAGTTTTAGCTGTACTTCTAAGTGACAAATGGGGCAGAAAAAGTGCTCGTTCTTCCGTAACATAGTGAGCTGTTTTTCCTTCCATCCATGAAGAAGATGAATTTCTTCCCCATTTTCTCTCTTTGCAACAAACATCAAATCACTTCCTTTCTTCCGTATGGACTATTCTACAATGACGAGCGAATTCCTGCTGTAATGAAAAAAGACTCATTTCCATGAGTCTTTAGAGTAAAGGAGACAATAACCGATATGTCGATTCCACAATCCGCATCACAAGGTGGCGGTTCTTAAAGCGATCAACATAAATTTCATTTGATACCTGCAAATCTTCTTCAAAGTCTGCCACAAGCTTGCGAATACTGTTTGTATCATATAAAAAGGCATTCACCTCAAAATTCAAATGAAAACTTCTCATATCCATATTTGCTGTTCCAATTGATGCCAAATCAGAATCAACAATCACAACCTTGCTGTGTAAAAAACCTTTTTCATATTCATATATTTTTACGCCTGCCTCTAATAATTCTGGAAAATAAGAACGAGACGCATAAAATACAGTCCTCTTATCCGGTTTGCTCGGCATTAACAAGCGAACATCAATACCTGCTAAGGCCGCTACTTTTAATGCTGATAAAATATCATCATCTGGAATAAAATATGGCGTCGCAATCCAAATTGATTTCCTTGCTGAAGCAATCATCGCAAAATATAAATGCTTAATCGTTTCCCATTTACTATCAGGTCCGCCCGCAACGAGCTGCACGCCCCCTGTCCATCTCCCTCTACGATATCGACCTGTACATAGTCTGATGTTAATACCGCTTCACCTGTCATGTAAAACCAATCTTGTAAAAAGATAAGTTGCAAACTTTGTACCGCTTCACCTCGTAAATATAGATGAGTATCTCGCCAAAATCCAAAATATTTATTTTCTCCTAAATATTCATCTCCAATGTTTAAACCGCCAACGAAGCCTTCATTTCCATCAATGACAATAATTTTCCGGTGATTTCGATAGTTAATTTTGTCATTTAAAATGGGAAAGCGGACAGGAAAAAACGGTACCATCTCAACACCTGCATTATTTAACTCCTCAATATATGTTTTTGACAGTTTAAAACTCCCTACTGCATCGTATAAAAATCGAACTGCCACGCCTTCTTTTGCTTTTTGGATGAGAATGTCTTTAATTTTTGTACCAATTTTATCATCACGTACAATGTAATATTCCATATGAATATGATGCTTGGCCTTTTTCAATCCATCTAAAATTGTTTGAAATGTCTCTTCCCCATTTGTTAATACTTTCGTTTCCGTATGAAAAGAAATATTTAATGCCCCAAGACGATCTGCTAGCCGAAACAATAATTCTTGATGTTCATGTTTTTTCAATATACGGTCATGATAATACTCATGCCCTTTATACTGTAAAAACGCCTGCTCGTCTAAAAGCGCCTTCTTTTGAAACATTCGTTTTCTCCGAAAATTTTGTCCAAATAGAAGATATGCAAAAAAACCTACTACCGGAAAAATCCCAAGCACAATTAACCAAGTTAATGTTTTCGAGGGATTACGATTTTCTAAAAAAATCACAGATCCAATTAGAAATGCTGATATCGTAAATAGTGTACTTAAAATTCCCAAAAATGAAATATCTTTAATCCCAATTACATCTGAATAAAATGTTACATCAATAAATAGACGTAACGAAATAAACACAACGAATAAACCAATCAAAAAGAAAAATAGCTTCAATATATTTTTCATATCCGCCCCCCTTACATACAATCCCTTTTAGTATATCCACATTTAAAAAGCCGATTTCAGTGTAAAGAAATCGGCCTACATTCCAGGAGAAAAATGATTACGAATTGTTTCAAGTGCATTTTCAGAAACAATTTGCTTTCCGTATTCATGAACGCGATGAATCGTTAAAGCGGATTCTTCTCCATATTCTAATATTACACTTAAAATACGGTCAATCTCCTCTTCATCGTGCACTACCTCATCAAATTCGACATATAGATAATAGCGGTCTTCAAATGAATATAATTCATCTTTTATCTCTTCAAATATAAGTCGATGACTTAATGAAATAACATGCTCAAAATCGTCGAATTTAATTAAAAAACCGAATATACCATCTTCATTAAAAATCGCTCCGGTTTCTTCTTCTATTTCCTGTTCAAATAACGATTCAATTCGCTCATCAAGGGGAATATCGATAATTTTATCGAGGCCAATTGGTAATTCTAATTTTTGTCCGTCTTTCGAAAGCTGCGCTTTCGTCACAAGTACTTCAATTCCTTTTTCAAGTGCTTGAACTTGAATCCAAAGCGGTCCATCAATAAAAAAGTCGTCATGGTCACGCACTTCATCCATCATTTCCCAAAATAGTTGTTCACTTTTATCGCGGTTATACCAAATCTCTTCACGGTTAAATCCACGGTCTTCTATATCAATGTACGAGATATAAAATTTCATCGTATGATCATTAACTCTTTCAATATCCAAAATGTACCTCTCCCTTCCTATTTGGAATGGTTATGAAGGGATTCCCCAATCATATTACAAAAAAAGTTAGAATCTTGTACTCTCATTTTATGATAAGATGCTCCAGAATGGAAATAAAATCACCATATTTTTAAAAAAAACAGTCATTTACCTAATTTTTTATTTGATAAAGTACGCTCCTTGACGAAATAATGACTCCTCCATATTTCAAGAAAGGCATTGGACATGTTATTCATGTAAATGATTGTCCTATATTCTTTTTTCCTGCATATGATGTAAACGAAACAAACTAAAAAAGACATTTCTTCTTCTCTAATTTACAATACATTTACCGTTCATATTAATCACAATCCTTTTCTTACATAATGATTCTAACTAAAACAAATCTGATTCTAATAGGCAGTGTTTCTGTCTATTAGGACAGAACAAACGGAGGCAAACTGAATGGATTTAGACTTTCTCTCATCCATCCTTATAATCGTTGGTATCGACATTGTACTAGGTGGTGACAACGCGATTGTCATCGCACTCGCAAGTCGCAATTTACCAGAAACAGAGCGAAATAAAGCGATTGTTTTAGGAACTGGTTTAGCCATCGTACTACGTATCTTCCTCACAGTACTTGCCGTTTATTTGCTTAACATTCCATTTTTACAATTAACTGGCGGGATTTTACTTACTCTCATCGCAATCAATCTGCTCACAGATAACAATCATGATCTTTCTAGTATTAAGGCAAAGACAACCTTATTTCAAGCCGTACGAACAATCGTTTTCGCAGACCTTGTTATGGGATTCGATAATGTACTTGCAATCGCCGGGGCTGCACATGGAAATATTGCATTAGTTGTTATCGGATTACTCATTTCTATTCCTATTATCATTTGGGGAAGTAAACTCATTTTATTATGCATGGAAAGATTTCCTCTTCTCGTTTATATTGGTGCTGCTATCTTAGCTTACACAGCGGGTAATATGGTAGCACATGAAAAATTTTTCACATCATTTTTCGAGAAGAATCCATTTTTCACAGCAAGTATTCCCGTTCTCTTCACGATTGCAGTATTACTCGTTGGAATTCTTGTAAACCAAGTAAAGCTGCGAAATACATGAAGTTCAACTACTCAGACGCCGGGTGTCCTGTTATAAAAATGTTTTTGACTGAGCATCGTTGGTCTAATTAGATTTCCCTATTCTTATTTTTCTACTTTAGTAAAATAAAGATTTAGACTGATGACTCAGTTTCTTTCATGAAGAAAATTTTTATTAAAATAAAGTATTAGACTAAATAGTAAATATACGATTTTTATATGGGCAATAAGGACCATTCTGAGAAAGCATACTTCATAAAATCGTTATGTATACATTTTTGCATAAAGATTTTAAAAAAGAAAAAGGGAATTTTCATGCAAATAATCCGACAATGGAACCAAGAAGATAGTAATTACATTAGACAGAAGGTTATAGAATATAATACTTCACAACTACCAGATGAAGTAAAATCTCCTTCTGAGAATGTAAGCCTTGTGGTAAGAGACGAAGAAGGAAACATAATAGGTGGTATAACAGGAACCATCTTTTGGCGTCACATGCATATTGATTATCTATGGGTAGATAATCAATTACGCCATAAAGGATACGGAACTAAGTTACTACATAAAATGGAAGAGGTTGCAAAAGAGAAGAAATGTAGACTTATTATACTTGATACTTTCAGTTTCCAAGCTCCTAAATTTTACAAAAAACATGGCTATAAAGAATTTGGTCTCATTGAGGATTACCCAAAAGGATTCCGCCAACATTTTTTAGAAAAAAGACTGGAAGCATAACTTTCGATAACAAGAATTATGTAAATGTTATCTCCTTTTAGCAAAATACGACATGTTTTATTCGTACAAAAAAAGGAGCTAATGGCCCACATTCCGCTAAAGCAGAATTGGGAATCAGCTCCTTTTCATATTATATTAATTTACAAGACGTTGCGCTTCGCGTAATTGAAATGTTCTCACTGTACGTGGTAAAAAGCGGCGAATTTCATCTTCGTTATAACCAACTTGTAGGCGTTTTTCATCAATCATAATAGGACGACGAAGAATACCTGGGTAATCACGAATAAGCTTATATAAATCTTGAAGAGGTAAAGATTCTAAATTAATATTCAATTCCTGAAACACTTTGGAACGAGTTGAAATAATTTCATCTGTTCCACTTTCTGTCATACGTAAAATCTCTTTAATTTCCTCAATCGATAATGGATCAGAGAAAATATTACGTTCTGTATAAGGAATATGGTTTTCCTCTAACCATAATTTCGCTTTTCTACAAGACGTACAACTTGGAGAACTATATAGTATTACCATACATTACTCACTCTCCTTAAAAAAGTACACATTCTGTACTATTTCACATTTTCATAATTATGTTCAAACAAATTTTGTATCGCTTATGACTACTTGTCTAAAAATAAGGAATTTCAAAACTTGCAAGCGAACCTTTCTAAAAAAACAATTACTTTAAATAAGTAACTTCTATAATCATTATACAATAGAACAAGAAAGAAATATACAGTAAATTTTCTTCATAATATACATAAAAGTTATGTATCCGATGTGTATTTTGTAAGAAAAATATGTGTATTCAACTGATAGGAACATTTGTTCTTATTTATTTTATCAAACTACATTCCTTCTGTCTACATACATATTTACATAGGCACTATACTTGAATTTCACATTCTAAAAAACAAAAAGACGTCTTAGCACTTGACTAGGACGCCTTCAACCTGCATTGACTTTATTAAAAATCCCCTTGTGTAACTATTATAGCTAGGACAATGCCGCTCACACTTATTTTATAGGACGATGTTCTTTTATGACACGTAACGATTTCATCTCATAATCCTCAGCACCTTGTACAGGAAGACCTGCTTCTTTATTCTTTCTTGTATATATAAGGTTTTCTTCCGTAATAATCTCGCCAGGAATGAAAATAGGGATGCCTGGTGGATACACCATGACAAATTCAGCGATGATTCTTCCAACCGATTCTTCAAATGGGATCATTTCCGTTTCGGCATAAAAGGCATCACGCGGTGTTAACGCCAGCACCGGGATGTCCGGCAATAACACAGAAGTATTTATATTGAGATCAGCCTGATCTTGAAATGTGGCCGACAGTTCTTTCAAGGCATGTATAAGTTTTGCTAGGTCCTCATCGGTATCACCAGGTGTAATGATACAAAGAATGTTATATAGGTCAGAAAGCTCGACTTCAATATTAAATTTTTCACGGAGCCATTTTTCTACATCGTACCCAGTAATGCCAAGCTCTTTTACCGAAATCAAAAGTTTTGTTGGATCCATAGCAACCGCAGCGTTCGTTCCTAAAATTTCACGACCAGCGCAGTACAAATAGTCAATTTCATTAATTTCGGCACGTGTTTGCTCTGCTAAACGAATCGTACGTTCCAATAAAGCTTGTCCCTCAGTCGCTAATCGTTTTCTTGCCACATCCAAAGAAGCAAGCAAGATATAAGAAGTGGATGTCGTCGTTAACATACTTAAAATCGTTTGTACATGCTTCGGTGAGACACGACTTCCTTGCACATTTAAAATGGAACTTTGCGTCAGTGAACTTCCTAATTTATGCACACTTGTCGCTGCCATATCAGCACCTGCTTGCATAGCAGAAAGAGGCAGCTCATCGTGAAAATGAATGTGAGCCCCATGTGCTTCGTCTACTAAAACCGGAATATCACGTTCATGAGCGATGTCCACAATTTTTTTCAAATCGCCAGAGATCCCAAAATAGGTAGGATTAATCACAAGCACAGCTTTGGCATCTGGATACTGTACTAACGCTTTTTCTACGGATTCAGGTGTAATACCGTGTGAAATACCGAGATTCGGATCAACCTCCGGATGGATGAAAATAGGTATTGCACCTGAGAAGATAATCCCGCTCATAATGGATTTGTGTACATTGCGCGGTACAAGAATTTTATCACCAGGTCCGCAAACACTCATCACCATTGTCATAATCACACCGCTCGTCCCTTGAACAGAAAAGAAGGTATGATCAGCACCAAATGCTGTAGCTGCCAGATCTTGCGCTTGTTTGATGATTCCTTTTGGCTGATGTAAATCATCTAAGGGAGCGATGTTGATTAAATCTATCGCAAGTGCGTTTTCACCAATAAACTCTCTAAATTCAGGATCCATACCTTTTCCTTTTTTATGACCAGGAATATGGAATTGAATTGGTTCTTTTTCTGCATGTTCTACAAGTGCAGTAAACAATGGCGTGTTAGATTGAGAACACATTTTTAGCATCCACCTCTTCATTTATCTAATTTCCCTTTGTTTCCCCATCCATTTTAGAGACTTGAATGGAGAATCACCGGTTTATCCCGCACTAACGGGCAGTAAGACCCCCACTGATGGAAGTTTCACTTTATATTCAGTCTGTATTATGCAAATTAAGATTAGTTTTCCCGTACATAAAGTAGTTAACGTTTTTTATTTTTATCTAAAATAAAAATGATTCATGAACTTTACATGAATCATTTCTATTTATCCCGCTATTCGCGGGCAGTAAGATCCCCCACTTTATTACTTTTTCCACCCAAGTTTGTGCCCCGCACATTCCACAGTAACAATTTGAATAATGATAAAACATATGTGATGCAACCATTTCGGTATACAGCATTCTCCGTGCTTTACTTTTTATATACATAATTATCGAATGTTGTTTACTGTCTCCGCGAATCTTTTAATACCTTCACGAATGAGGTTTGTGTCTCCTCTTCCAAAAGTAAAACGCACATACCCTTTTTCCGAACCAAAAATACTCCCTGGAACAAAGACTATACCCTTTCGTATAGATTCTTCCAATAAATGATATTCATTAATTGAATTCGGTATCTTACACCATAAATGGATGCCACCTTCTGGAACAAGAAATTCAACTTGTTTACCTAAAAATTTATCAAGACTTAAGGTCATTTGATCCCTTCTCTGCTTGAGTTGTTTTCGAAGCATACAAATATGAGCATTAAAATATTCCGATCTCAAAAATTGATTTGCCACCCATTGAGGGAATACACTATGTCCAAAATCCACTTGCTGCTTCCCATCCGCCAGACGTTGAATTACTTGTGAAGGTCCAATAATCCATCCAATTCGTAATCCTGATGCTACAATTTTCGATAATGAACTAACATATAAAACATTTCCATTATAATCCATAGATTTTAAGGTTGGATTTACTTTTCCATTGAAAGAAGTTAAGCTGTAGGGATCATCTTCTACAATAGGTATACCAAAATCGGACGACAATTCTAGAATCTTTTTACGACGTGCCAATGAAAGAACACTTCCTGTAGGATTATGATGATCGGGATTTAAAAATATCATTCGCAATCTATGTTTTTTGTGTAAATCTATAATATCATCCGGATTAATGCCATGTTGATCCATAGGTAAATGAAATGTTTTTAACCCAGCAGATTGGAATAATGGAAGGGAAAAACAATAAGATGGATCTTCAATAGCAACAGCATCCCCCGGCTTAAGCAAGCATTGAACAATAAGATGAAGTGCTTGTTGAGCACCTGACGTAATAAGAATGGAAGAAGGATCAGCATCTATATTTTTATAGTTATCAACATGCCAAGAAATTGTTTCCCTCAATATCTCATTGCCTTGTGGATGATCATAACCTAAATGTCCTGTAAATGTTTGCTCTGAGAGAATGGTACGAAATTGATCGGTTGGAAACAAATCCGGTGACAATTCTCCACCAGCTAAATTAATTAAATCCGTCTTTTGAGTTTCCGTACGAATTCGCTGAACTAGTGGCAAATTTGGGAGAAATGAGCCATCCTCTACATATCGGCCCCAGTTCGGGATGCGTTTATGCGATATTCCCCATATATCTGTACTTACACGCGTTCCGCTTCCTTTTTTCGCTCTACTACCCCGAGCGACTGCAGCTCCTGATATGCAGATACTATCGTACTGCGATTAACTTGCAACTCTTTTGCTAAAGTACGTTCCGAAGGTAACATACTATTTGGTGAAAATTCTCCCGAAGAAATCCCATATTCAATATAGTCTGCAATTTGTTTGTAGACAGGCTTCTTATTCGCACGATCGGGTTTCCATTCCATTTCGTTTCATCCTTATCATCATTTCTTTATTTATAAATTTAATGACATGAATAATTAAAATAAATTTAAAAATACTACCCTTCTTATAATAAACAAACATCTCAAAAAAATAACCATCCACTTCTATAGTATTTTAATCATCCACTTATCTAAAACAATTCCATATATTAATAAAAAAAGGATTCCCTATAGTTTAGGAATCCTTTTCTTTCTATTTTAGATGGGAGCTTTGCAAATGCTTATAGCGCTCCAGCTGTCGTTTCATTCATCTCCCCTGTTACTAGCACAGAATGTTTTTGAAGGCTATTGGAACGCAGACTATACGCAACTACTTTCTTCTTGTACTGTTTGACTACATCAACGTGATCGTCGTAACTATACACAGAAAACCTAACGTCATTTTTGCCTCTTTTAGTATCAATGATTAATGGTGTCCCACTGCTATTTGGAGGAAAATAATATTTCTCTAAAAATAACGCTTCGTTAAAATGATTAATAACTTGAATTTTGTCTTCACCTTCCAAGCATTTTCCGTCGATGGTTACGGTGACATTCGCATCATTAAGTTTTGGATGCAATTCAAATTTTTGGGCAACCGATTCCACAACAGAGGTTGGAAGACTCGTCACTATTAATTTAATAGAAAACATAAGAATCAACGAAAGTATAAACCAGGTCGTCATATTTTATCATCTCCGTTACGCTCTAAAATAATATTTTTTGATTTCGATTTTTCTATTGATTGCACTCTTGAATCATATCTTCGACAACGGCTAATCTGAGATTGTATTTAATAATTAAGATTACCTGCGAAACCACCGTCAAAATATAAAGTGAAACTTCCATCAGTAGGGATTTTTTCATCCCCCACTGATGGTTAGTTGAACCAATCGGGCGCATGCCAGCAGTTATCTCCCACCTATCTTCTTCGATTTTCTCTGAATCTTGAGGTGGGTCTTACTGCCCGTTAATGCGGAATAAAGGAATTCGCTAACCTTTATCCCGCTAATCGCGAGCAGTAAGACTACAAGATGACAATCGCATACCATGTAACTCCTATGAGAAGACTTAAAAGAAGTACGATATAAATAACAGACAAATTAGTCACATTCTGCTTCGTAGAGTTACCATAATTCTCCTCCGTATTTCTTGCAACTAATACAGTACCAAGGAGTGATCCAATTATAATAATAATGACTAATAAAAATGCAAATTTCATTGGTTTTCACCTCTCTAAAATCAGTCTATTTAAACAGAAAACCTAATAAATAGATTTCCGAAAAATTTTACATTTTCTAGATGAGGACATTTGTCTATACTAAGGGATCATTCCCTAGTAACTATATATAAAAGACACATTCTATGCTTAAGAACATAACCAATATACTTAAAGATACTACCTTTCTCTTCTATAATAAGAGATATTTTCCCGAAAAGGTCCATCCAATTTAACATCATTTTGCTCATCCACTTTACGAATAAAAAGTATTATGATTCTAAGCAATTGCTATCAGTAAAAAATAAAGTGAAACTTCCATCAGTGGAAGTCTTACTGCCCGTTAATGCGGGATAAAAACATGTATATCTTTTCAGACAATTCTTTCTTTTCTATCTTTTTTCACATACAATACATATATACATATACAAAGGAGGCTTATATATGGGGGCATTTTTTCTTGATTTCGCAATCGTTGCAGCATTAGTCATTGGGATTACCGCAACAGTCGGAATTATCACAAATGGGATTGGAGAAAAATTGTTTGGCGGTAAAGACAAAATGAAATTCGTAGATAAATCCTCTGAAGTGCAAGCTGGTTGGAATAAAGTTGGCGGTAAAGGTATTTATAAAAAACATACGTACTAAAAAATGAAGCAGGATTGGAATCCTGCTTCATTTTTATGCTTATTATTTTATTCTAAACTAACAAGTTTAAAGCTCTCGTTAATTCAACTAATAATCCGTAAAGAATGACGAGGCAACCTCTAGGATCAAAAATTCATTTTACTTACTTACAGAAGCCCACTTAAAGCTTAACTCTGGACCATATTTATTGATGTAAATATCCTGTATTGTTTCACGCTGTAAATACGCTCTTCCACGTTGGTATATCGGTGCAATAACTGCATCGTCGAATAACATTTTCTCTGCACTCAATAAATTGTTCCAACGACCTTGTAAGTCTGAACTATCTTGTTTACCTTTTGTAATAATTTCAT
This sequence comes from Bacillus sp. EA-CB0995, assembly GCF_055814245.1. Classification (NCBI taxonomy): domain Bacteria; kingdom Bacillati; phylum Bacillota; class Bacilli; order Caryophanales; family Bacillaceae; genus Bacillus; species Bacillus sp. EA-CB0995. Next base: position 3,642,021 of record NZ_CP169269.1, read on the forward strand.
CATACTTAGGATTTGAGTAACCCATTTTATTCTGTGCACCGTTTGTCACAAACATATCAAGGAATGTCATTGCATCTGGGTAATCTGGTCCCCAACCGCTAAATGAGATGTCATAATCACCGCTGCTCTCTAATTTTAACAATTGCGCAAAAGGTTGTGTTTTAATATTCACTTTTAAGCCTGGTAAATTCTTTTCTAATTCACCTTTTAAATACTCACTTGTTTTCTTTGCAAATTCTGTATCAGAGTTTAATAACGATAATTCAATTGTATCTTTTCCAAGTTCTTTTTTACCAGCTTCCCAATACTTCTTCGCTTCTTTCGCATCAGCTTTTACAAGGTTTCCATTCTCTTTGCGGAAATCTTTTCCGTTTGGCCCCTTAACAAAGTCAGCTGGAATTAAACCGTATGCTCCTTTTGAGCCGTTATTCAATAGTGTGTTTACCATTGATTCGCGCTCAAAGCCCATGGAAATTGCTTTACGAATATTTTTATTCGCTAAAGCTGGATTTTTTCATTTAAACGTAAGAAATATACTGTTGGATCGCTTGTCGTTTTAAAATCGCTACCTTTTTTATATTTATCTACAAATTCTGCCGATAAATAAACACGGTCAACTGCGTTTGTTTCATATAAATTTACCGCTGTTGCTGTATCTTTTACGATATTATAGTTGATTTCCTCTAATTTGACTGTTTTATTATCCCAATAAGATGGGTTTTTCTTTAACTGGAAGCTTTGCTCATGCTTCCATTCACTTAATACAAATGGTCCATTATACAATGTTGTATTTGCTTCCAATCCGTGCTTCGTTCCTTGTTCTTTCACATATTTCTCATTAAGAGGATAGAACAACGGATATACTGTTAAATCTACAAAATATGGAACTGGATTGTCTAGTTCTACTTCTAATGTATAATTATCAACTGCTTTTACACCTAATTGTTCTGGCGGCAATTGTTTCATATTGATTTTCTCTGCATTCTTCACATCAAACATTATGTAAGCAGATTTTGCAGTTGTATCTGGATTTACTGCTCGCTGCCAAGAATACACAAAATCTTTTGCGGTTACTGGGTCACCATTTGACCATTTTGCATCTTTACGTAATTTAAACGTATATTTCTTTCCATCTGCTGATTTTTCATACGACTCAGCAACACCTGGAACTAATTTATTATCTTTTCCAAGACGATATAACCCTTCCATTGTATTGTTCATTACATTTGAAGATGTTCCATCTGTTGTTAATGTTGTATCCATCGTTGGAAGCTCAGCTGTTTCAACCAGGTTAATCACCTGTTTTGCACTACTTGTGTCCCCTTTTGCTTTCGCTTGCGAGTCTTCTTTTGTATATCCGCAAGCTCCTAGAATCATACTTACTGTTACTGTTGATGCAAGTAGCATCGGCACCTTTTTCTTCATGTATTATACCCTCCCCCAAAATGTTAGCCCTTTCACTAAAAAGTTAAAAAAGTAAATAAGTTCTAACAATTCATATTATACACATAAATAAGTTATTTGTATATTCATTTTACTATCTTATTAAAATTTTCTGTTAATACTAAATGTTCTGTAATCGTTTTATACGTCTGCTTTATTTGACCTTTAATTATTTTTTAATTTATTTAAATTATTAGAATATAATTATTCTGTTTTTATAGTATATGGTTTTTGTTCAATGATAAAAAAAGAACGAATGATTTACATATTCGTTCTTCTAAGAATTTAAAAAAACGAGCACATTTTTCATGTGCTCGTTTTCTCTTATTGATAAATTTCTTTATATTTCTTATATTCAGCTTCTGAGCAAAGAATAAAATGCCCCGGGCGAACTTCTCGCATCTTTGGCTCTTCATTACCATATTGATGCTGAGATGGATCATACACGATACGTTTACGATTGCGCTCATAATCTGGATCTGGAAGTGGAATTGCAGATAATAGTGATTTTGTATACGGATGAATTGGATGCTCATATAACTCTTCACTCGTTGCCAGCTCCACAATTTTCCCGTGATACATAACACCGATGCGATCACTAATATATTTTACCATTGATAAATCATGCGCAATGAATAAAAATGTTAGCCCTTTTTCTTTTTGCAATTTTTTCAATAAGTTAACTACCTGTGCTTGAATCGACACGTCAAGCGCTGAAATTGGCTCATCCGCGATAATAAAATCCGGTTCTACTGCTAGCGCTCTCGCAATTCCAATACGTTGACGTTGTCCGCCAGAGAATTCATGAGGGAAACGACTTGCATGCTCACGGTTTAGACCAACTGTTTCAAGCAACTCGTACACACGCTTCATACGATCCTCTTTGTTCTTTGCAAGACCGTGAATATCAATACCTTCTGCGATAATGTCTCCAACGCTCAAACGTGGGTTTAATGATGCATACGGATCTTGGAAAATCATTTGCATTTTACGGTTAAATTTCTTTAATTCAGCACGGGATTTTTTACCATGCACATTTTCACCATTAAATAATACTTCACCTGCTGTTGCATCATATAAACGAATGATTGTTCTTCCTGTTGTTGATTTACCAGAACCAGACTCTCCTACAAGTCCGAATGTTTCTCCGCGGTAAATATCAAACGTAACATCATCAACTGCTTTTACAACTCCACCGCTCACATTAAAATGTTGCTTTACATTTTTTACTTCAATCAATTTCTCACGATTATTAGTCATGCTGTTCACCCGCTTTCATTTGTCGAATACGTCTTTGGACAATTTCAGGCGGCTCCACATTCGGAGCTTGTTCATGAAGTAGCCACGTTGCTGCATAATGTGTATCACTTACCTTAAATAAAGGTGGGTCCATTTCAAAATCAATCTTTAACGCCTGTGGATTACGCGCTGCAAACGCATCACCTTTTGGCGGTTTTAATAAGTCTGGCGGCGTTCCTGGAATTGCATACAATTCCTCTTCCTCACCATCTAAACTTGGCATAGAAGCTAATAATCCCCATGTATACGGATGTTTTGGGTTATAGAAAATCTCATCAACTGTTCCAATTTCTACAACTTTCCCCGCATACATAACAGCCACGCGATCCGCCACATTCGCAACAACACCTAAGTCATGCGTAATAAAGATGATAGCTGCTTCTGTTTTTTGCTGAATATCTTTCATTAATTCTAAAATTTGCGCTTGAATTGTTACGTCAAGTGCAGTCGTCGGCTCATCGGCAATTAGTAATTTTGGGTTACAAGCAAGCGCCATTGCGATAACAACACGTTGTCTCATACCACCTGAAAATTGGTGTGGATATTGTTTTAAGCGCGCTTCCGGATTTGGAATTCCAACAAGATCAAGGAGCTCTAACGCCACTTTGCGAGCGTCTGCTTTACTCATTCCTTGATGCTTAACGAGACCTTCCATAATTTGGTTTCCGATTGTCATCGTTGGATTCAATGATGTCATTGGATCTTGGAAAATCATCGCAATTTCTTTTCCGCGAATTTGCTGCATTTCTTTTTCTGTTAACTTCGTTAAATCACGACCATCAAAAATAATTTCTCCTTTTTTAATACGCCCTGGTGGCTTTGGAATTAAGTCCATCAACGCTTTAGATGTAACGGATTTACCGGAACCAGACTCCCCTACAATCGCTAACGTTTCTCCTTTTTTCAAGTCAAAAGTAACTCCGCGCACCGCTTGTACTTCACCAGCATGTGTGTCAAAAGAAACATGTAAATCTTTTACTTCTAATAATGTTTTCATCATTCGCTCTCCTTTCTTCCTTATTTACGCATTTTCGGATCTAACGCGTCGCGTAAACCGTCTGCTACTAAGTTAAATGCTAAAATTAACATACTAATTACGGCCGCTGGAATAAACATCATATGCGGATATGTTTGAATTGACTTGTACCCATCACTTACTAGAGAACCTAATGATGCTAACGGTGGCTGAATTCCAAGACCAATGAAACTTAAGAAAGCTTCTCCAAACACTGCACTTGGAATTGTGAACATTGTCATAACAATGATAGAACCCATTAAGTTTGGCACTAAATGTTTGACAATTAATTGTGTATTTGTTGCTCCAAGTGTGCGTGATGCTAATACATACTCTTGATTTTTCATTTTCAATACTTGTCCACGAACAACACGTGACATTCCAATCCATCCTGTAAGAGCCATTGCAAATGTAATCGATAAAATACCAGGATCCATTATAATTACCATTAAAATTACGATAATTAAGTACGGAATACCATTTAATATTTCAACAAAACGTTGCATTAAATTATCAACGCGGCCCCCGTAGAATGCGGAAATACCACCATATGCAACCCCGATAACTAAATCAATTGCCGCTGCTAATAATGCGATATATAAAGATACTCGTGTTCCTTCCCACGTTCTTGTCCAAATGTCGCGGCCAAGATCATCTGTACCAAACCAGAAATACTCTTTAATATCTCGTTTTTCATATTGGTCTACACCGTATTGATCCACACCATCAAACGGCAGCCAATGAATATTCTCTAACACCGGTATTCTCGGCGGCATTTTCGCACGGTTTAAATCTTGATCTTTATAAGAATACTTACTCATCATCGGGCCAAAAATCGCTAATAACGCAATTATAAGGAGAATAACCATTCCAAAGACTGCACCTTTATGTTGAAACAGACGTCTTCTTACATCCTCCCAAAATTTTATACTCGGACGGGCAATAACTTCATTATCAGTATTGCTGCGATTTGCTGGCTGAAATAAATCTGGAGATATTTTTTGGATATCTTTCATTATTTTTTCCCTCCCGCTAAACGAATACGAGGATCAACTATACCGTATAGTATATCGACAATAAATATAACAAAAATGAAAACTGCACTATAGAAAAGGGTTGTACCCATAATAACTGTGTAGTCGTTCAATGTTATAGACTTAACGAACTGTTCCCCTAAACCTGGTATAGCAAATACTTGCTCAATAACAAGTGTTCCTGTCATCAAGTTAGCAACCATTGGACCTAAAATTGTAATAATCGGAATAAGAGCATTTCGTAACGCATGTTTTACAATAATTACACCTTTACTAAGCCCTTTTGCTTTTGCTGTTAAAATATAATCAGCCTGCATAACCTCAATTAATTCTGTACGTGCAAAACGAGCAATTGTAGCTGTTACGCCTACAGATAACGCAATCGTCGGTAGAATTGTGTATTCAAACCCTTTCCAAAATGCTACCGGCAGCCATCCTGCTTGTACTGCTACATAATATTGTAATAATGCTGCAAAAACGAATCCTGGTACAGACATTCCGAGTACCGAAATGAATGTCGCCCCGTAATCAGCCCATGTATTCGTACGAAGAGCTGCAACAATACCTAGTAATAATCCCATAAAAGTTCCTAAAACAATCGCTTGCAAACCTAATTGTGCTGATGGACCAATACGACTAACAACCATATCTGTTACTGGACGGTTATCATACTGGAAGGACACCCCTAAATCTCCTTGAACTAAATTCTTCATGTAGTGCACATATTGTACTGGTAGAGGATCATTTAAACCATACTCTTCTAAAATGATTTCCCTTTGTGCTGGCGATAACTTCTCTTGGTTTTTAAGCGGAGAACCCGGCAATAATTTCATTAAAAAGAATGTTAATGTTGTGATTAAAAATAATGTAATAATCATGTACGCGAAACGTTGCAATGTATAACGTCCCATAACTAGCACCTCCCCATTTTCTCAAAAGCAATAAGATAGTTTAAAATATTCTTACTATTATTGATTTAAAATAAGAGCATATGCCCATCATAGGCGTATACCCGTTGTAACCGATGGAGTAAAGTATATTATTGTTGGACAGAAGCCCACTTGTAAAAAAACTTGCCGCCATAATTACGTTTAACAACATCTTTTACAGCACTTTTTTGCATATATGATGTCCCCTTTTGGAACACAGGAGCAATAACTGCATCCTCTTGAATTAAAACTTTCTCAAGTTCATTCCAACTCGGTATAACTCTTCCATTGTATCGTTTAACACGTTAGAAGATTCAGAATATTATAACTAAATAAATCCATTGTCGGAATTTCAGATACTTCTGTTAAATTTAACTCTTGCTTCCCATTGTTATTACTTGTTGCTTTCCCTTCGCTTGCTTTTTCTCTTTTTATCCGCAAGCTCCTAGCATGCTAACTATTAATGTCGATGCAAGGAATAATAGCAGCTTCTTCTTCATGTTGTATTGCCTCCCCTAAGTGCACCCCCTATGCCCTCACTATGTAAAAATGCAGAATTGAAAGAATAATCTCCAAGTTTCTACAATTTTCATTATACATATAATAAGGCGATTGTGAATATAGTTTTTTATTTTTTTGTTAAAATTTTTAAACTAAAATGTTTTTTTTGTATCTTTTGTAAAGATAGAACTTAACATTGTAGTTATCTAATTGCAACAAAATACGAAATTATGTATATTTTTCTAAAAATTCTTTATAGTACTCATTATAACTTTTATAGTATAATAATTCTAGTAATTTTTTTGTGGAGGTGAAGCATTTGAATACGCTTTTTTCACGTATTAGTATATTAACAGGCATCACAATCACGATTTCTTGTGCATGTGCTTTTATCCTTTCTACTTCCTTTTTGTTGAATTTTGTCAATATTATGTTTTATATCGCCTTAATCTTTATTATTATCGGAGGATTTCTATTTTTATTTCAGCGTGGTTTTTTCAATGTAACAATGTATTCTTTTAAGAAATTAGGTCGATCAAATAAAAAAGTTGAATCTTTAATTGAAGGCGAAGAAAAGCGTGATCCGAAAGAAATATTGTACCGCACATATTCTTTTGCATGGACATATCCTATCGTTATTACCGGTATCATATTAGGAGCACTTTCAACAATCATTAGCTTCACTGTTCTTATATAGTTTGCAAACCAATCATTGTGTGTTATAATAGTGCGAAAATATTTACTTACAAATTTATATGCATGCGATGAGAAAGAAGAGTACATATTGAAGCAATTTCAGAGAGCTTGTGGTCGGTGAAAACAAGTAATTGTACAGTATGGAATGGGCTTTTGAGCACCAAACCGAAACGCTTTAGGAGTAGGCTTTGGCGTTACATCCAACGTTACAATGGATAAAGAGATTTTGCTTAGCAAAATAATTAGGTGGTACCGCGGTCCATTCGTCCCTATTTTTAGGGATGAATGGGCTTTTTTGTATTCAAAAGCGAAAGCGGCTCGTTCAGAATTACAAGGCGCTAGAACTCTAGGCCGAAATATTGAAAGATGAAAACTATACAACTTTTTAAGGAGGACATACATATGTCAGTTATTTTTTCAGGCATTCAGCCAAGCGGAACAATTACACTTGGTAACTATTTAGGAGCAATGAAGCAGTTTACAGAACTGCAAAATGAACATGATTGCTATTTCTGCATTGTAAACCAACATGCAATTACTGTACCGCAAGACCCAGTACAGCTTCGCAAAAATATTCGCAGTCTAGCAGCATTATACTTAGCATGCGGCATCGATCCTGAGAAATCTACATTATTTGTACAATCAGAAGTTCCGGCACACGGTCAACTTGGATGGATTATGCAATGTACTGCGTACGTAGGTGAATTAGAACGTATGACACAATATAAAGATAAGTCACAAGGAAGAGAATCTGTTCCGGCAGCTTTATTAACATACCCACCATTAATGGCAGCAGACATTTTACTATACAATACAGAAATTGTTCCAGTTGGGGATGACCAAAAACAACATATTGAGTTAACACGCGATTTAGCAGAGCGTTTTAACAATCGTTATCGCGAAGTGTTTACAATTCCAGAAATTCGCATTCCAAAAGTAGGCGCACGCGTTATGTCATTAACAGAACCTACGAAAAAAATGAGCAAATCAGATCCAAATCCAAAATCTATGATTAGCTTACTTGACGATCCAAAAACAATTGAAAAGAAAATTAAAAGTGCTGTAACAGATTCAGACGGCATCGTAAAATTCGATAAAGAAAATAAACCAGGTATTTCAAACTTATTAACTATCTATTCTTCTTTCTCAGGTAAAACAGTGGAAGAGTTAGAAGCAAAGTATGAAGGAAAAGGATACGGCGACTTCAAAGGCGACTTAGCACAAGTTGTTGTAGAAGCAATCCGTCCAATTCAAGACAAATATAATGAACTCATTAATTCTCCTGAATTAGATGAAATCCTTGATCAAGGTGCTGAAAAAGCAAACCGCGTCGCAATGAAACAACTTCGCAAAGTCGAAAATGCAATGGGATTAAGCAGAAAACGAAGATAAGGAAGAAAAGCGAAAGCGGCTTATTCAGAATCGTAGGACGTTGGAGCCCACGACCGAGAAGTGTTCTTTACTTCGACCGAGGGGGCGAAACGACCCGAGATTCTAGCCGCTGGAGCTAGACATCTAGAAAAGCGGAAGCGACTCGACTACTCGCATGCTGAATATTATCGAGAAGTCTTTATCCCGCAGTAACGGGCAGTAAAGGCTGGAGAAGAGCAGGGAAGAAAACTGCCCGTAAATGCGGGATTGGTGAGAGCTTTCCATCAGTGAGAAAAGCATCACTGATGGAAGTTTCACTTTATATTCTGTCGAAGCGCCGATATATCGTGAATAACGCCGATATCTTTGTGAACACACAAAAAAGGGAATGATCCGAAAAAGCACCTTACGTGCCTTTTGGATCATTCCCTTTAATTTACCTTTTGCTCATTTTCCATTTCCCACAGCTTTTCAAAGAACGGTTGTCCTCTCACAAGTCGTTCACAAAGCTGTTCATGTTTATCTGACCAGCCATACTTTGCTTCTTCATATAAACGGTTCCATACTTCTTCAAATGTCAGATGTTGCACAGATGGATATGCTGCTGGATCCCATTCTGTATACCAATAGCGAATCTCCGCTGGGTTCTTCGTTGTATGTAGTTGATCTAGCGTCATAAAGAGCAGTTGTTTTAATTGTCTTTCTTTCCGTGTTAGCCCATTCATCATATGCGGAGAAGGTGATAAAATATGATGTTCCTTTTGTGATGCCTCCACTTCAAAATCATATGTTTCTGCCTGTACGTTTTCTACCATTTCATACACCATTTGCTCTTGTCTTGGAATCAGTCGACTTTTGCGTATTGGAATATTGTATCCAATTGTATCAATTGCAATAATTCCTTTTCCATCTGATACAACAAAACAATACTCTTGCTGCAGTCGTTCATGGTTTTTTCGAATATACGCCTTATGATGTACGTCTTCCAATAGTTTTGGCGGAAGCTCTAGCAATTCGTTCTCGATGTAATGATATAATGCGGAATCTACTTTTAATAATGGTACTTGATCTAACAATTCGATCGTATCATCCTTCCGCCATTCATAGAAATGACAGACGTTATACCCGTTTTCTTCACCTTCAAACCAATTTACCCATACATCATGCAGATATAACATTGCTTTCCCCTCACTTCACAACTGTTTGTAGCTCTCATTATGGTCATCTTTCGTAAAATTTATTCCAATGGAGGAAATATATTCTTATTATTAATTTCTTCATTGTCTTTCATCTTTCATCCTCATAAGGTAAAACTTTCATCGGTAAATATCTTCCCCGCTAATAATGAGTAAAAAAGGTAATACCATGCCATCTATCTTCTTTATTTTCTTTAAATCTTAAGATGGATACTTACTACCTATTGATACGTGATGAAGTGAAACTTCCATCAGTGGGGTTTTACGGGCAGTTGTCCCCCACCTATCTTCCTCGCTTCTCTCTAAATCTTGAGGTGGGGGTCTTACTGCCCGTTAATGCGGGATAAAATAAAAAAACTTAGCGACAGCTAAGTTCATACATCATTCTTATGATTCAAAAGAAACTGCCTCTTTTAAAATGGTTTTAGCATCCATTTCTAGTAAAGCATTTGTATTATATTTCTTATGCCCTACACAATCCTTTACGATATGAAATCCTACAGCATACCCAAGCATTTTCGGATAGAGCCTCCATCCATTTAACAACACATCATGCTCCCTTGTACCTCGCTTCACATCACACCTATCTAGTATATACCGATGCCAAAACATAATTGCTTCTTCTTTGCCATAATAAGACACCCAAGGAGCATGGTAAGAATCTCCATACCTTTCGTACACAGCTTGTTCTGCTAATCCTTCCATAACCATCGTATCCAAAATAGTATACTGTTCTTCTATCACCTTACTTTCATGGATACGACATATGTGGTGATATTCATGAGTAAGTAATGCCTTTAACTCAGCAATCGAATTTTGTGAACTTACAAATAAAAATAAAGCATTTCGCATTGCTAATCCTGTTTTTCCATTATATTCTCGCTGAACCGTCCGATTATACGGATCAGATAATAAAATAAATACCGGTATATCAGGTCCTTTCAACCATTTCCGCAATTCTTTGTACTCTACTGCCAATTGCTCCCATACTCGTTCTTTTTGCAATATGTCAATTTCTTTCTCTCCATCTACTACTGGGCGAAACATTCCCTTTGAAACAAGAAATCGATACAAAGGTTCTTTTTCGAGCGGAATATATTTTGTTAACTTCTCACAAATTTTTTCTGGTTTCCAGTAATGCTCGCGCATCAATTCTGCCGTTCGAAACACTCCCATCTCTCTCCCCCTTTGTTTCATACATATGCAGCTATGGGGAAGAAAGCAAAAAAAGTGCAGATTTTCATCTGCACTTTTTTCTTTTTTATTTATATGCTTTAAATACTAATGCTGCGTTATGACCACCGAAACCTAATGAGTTACTTAATACAGCACGTACCTCTTGTTGTCTTGCTTTATTTGGTACACAATCTAAGTCACACTCTGGATCTGGTGTTTCATAGTTAATTGTTGGCGGAACAATACCATCTGTAATTGTTTTAACAGATATAATCGCTTCTACCGCACCAGCTGCACCTAGTAAATGTCCTGTCATTGATTTTGTTGAGCTTACTGCTACTTTATATGCATGTTCGCCAAACACTTCTTTAATTGCCATTGTTTCATACTTTTCATTCGCTTCTGTACTCGTACCGTGCGCATTAATATAATCGATATCTTCCGGCTGAAGACCTGCATCTGCTAACGCTTGACGCATCGCACGTACACCGCCTTCACCGCCAGGAGCGGGCATTGTAATATGGAATGCATCACCTGTTGCACCATAACCAGCGATTTCTGCGTAAATATGAGCACCGCGTGCTAGTGCATGCTCTAACTCTTCCAAGATAATGATACCAGCACCTTCGCCCATAACAAAACCGCTGCGATTTTTATCAAACGGACGGCAAGCCGTTGCCGGATCTTCATTAAATGTTAATGCTTTAGCAGAACTAAACCCTGCAAATGCTATATTTGTTAATGGTGCTTCTGCTCCGCCCGTAATCATTGCATCCGCATCACCGCGCTGAATTACTTTAAATGCATCACCGATTGAATTGGCTCCTGATGCACATGCTGTTACTGAACAAGTATTGATTCCTTTAGCTCCTGTAGCAATCGACACTTGACCAGCTGCCATATCGGGAATCATCATCGGTACGAAAAATGGACTTACGCGACGTGCACCCTTTTCCATATATACTTTAAATTGTTCTTCGTATGTTTCCATACCGCCAATTCCAGATCCAACCCATACTCCGATACGCGGAGCATTCTCTTCTGTGATTTCTAATTTCGCATCTTCTACAGCCATTTTTGCAGCTGCAACAGCATATTGTGTAAAGCGGTCCATACGACGCGCTTCTTTCTTATCGATATATTTCTCGACTTCAAAGTCGTTAACTTCCGCTGCTACTTTTGCCGGAAATTGCTCTGCATCTAAGCGTGTAATACGTCCAATTCCAGATACACCTTGCTTAATGTTGTTCCATGCAGTTTCTACATCATTTCCTACAGGAGTAACTGCTCCTAATCCTGTAATTACAACACGCTTTTTTCCATACAAAATACACTCCTTTTCTCTCAGTCCTTATTTACCCCAACGAAGAGCAACCGCTCCCCAGGTTAATCCGCCGCCAAAGCCAACTAATATGATAAGATCACCATCTTGAATGCGTCCATTTTGTAATTCTTCTACCATAGCAATTGGAATCGAAGAAGCTGACGTATTCCCAAACTTAGAAATTGTTGTACTCATCTTCTCCTGAGGTAAATTTAATCGCTCTCTCGCCGATTCCATAATACGAATATTTGCTTGGTGAGGCACTAAAAAGTCCACATCTTCTTTCGTAAGGTTTGCTTTTTCTAAAACACGAAGGCAAGAATCACCAAGTTGACGAACAGCAAATTTAAAGACTTCTCTGCCATTCATCATAACATATTCATCACGATAAAGGTGTTTACCACCACTTCCATCCGCTCCTAATTCAAATGAAAGAATACCTTTTCCTTCTGAAACAGCTCCCATAACGACAGCACCTGCTCCATCACCAAATAAAACTGCCGTATTTCGGTCATTCCAATCTACAATTTTAGATAATTTATCGCTACCAATTACTAATATATTTTTATAAGTTCCAGTTTGAATAAATTGTTGCGCTGTAATCATTCCGTACATAAAACCAGCACAAGCTGCACCTAAATCCATAGCTGCTGCATGCTTCGCTCCAATTTGTTCTTGAACTACACAAGCAACCGCCGGAAACGAACGATCCGCCGTTACTGTTGCAACTAAAATAAGATCAATTTCTTCCCCGTTCATCCCTGCATTTTCGAGTGCTTTTTTTGCAGCTTCCACAGCCATATGTGAAGTATCTATTGTATCATCGGCAATTCGTCTTTCTTCAATTCCCGTTCTTGTACGAATCCACTCATCAGATGTATCCATCACTTTCTCTAAGTCGTGATTTGTGACAACCTTTTCCGGCACATATCTCCCGATCCCTAAAATGCCTACATTCACATTACAACCCTCCATTTTATATCAATTCTTATGACTTGGTACTAATTTTAAATGATAAACTCCCTTTTGTCTATATAATATTAATTTGATATTTTATAATATGCTGCAATCCTTTCGTGGAAATCACGCAATTCTGGATACGACTTTAAGTTAGACAACATGCCTTGAATAACTGGAACTCGCGGATGCTTCATTTTCATTTCTGACTCTAGCACATCTAGTGTAACCAGTAATTCATCATTTCCTAATTGGTCTACTAGCGTACGTTTTAACGTAATAATTTCATTTACAAATGATTCTTCCATATGTCCGTTCATTACATTCCCATCGCACAAAAAGTGATTGAGTTCTCGTTCTAAAATAACCGGTTTTTCATTTGAACGTTGTAACCCCGCTACAATATCATCCATTCTTTTTAATATAAATCTCACCATATATGCTATATCTACATTTACCACATTAAAGATAACCGACTCCAAATACCCATGCGATATCCCTTCTAGCATAATAATTACATCAATAAGATAAGGAGCAATCTCTTCCCCATAAATAGCAAGTAAACCATCTCGGTGAAAAGCATGTGATTCTAATCTCATTCTCGTCATAAATGTTTCTACTTCTTTATTAAAAGGAATCGCATTTTCCCTCATACACATAATAATGAATTCTCTTTTTTGTTGTAATTCGTAAAACTGACAATGTAATTGTTTTTCAAATTTCTCACGTGGAGGTAATGATTCTTTTTCAATACCCCTCATTTTATTTTGAATCCGATCGTAGTAATATTCCAACGTTGCCAATACTAAAGTGTCTTTCGATTTAAAATGTAAATAAAATGCGCCTTTGGAAATACCGCATTCTGTTGCAATTTCTTGAATAGACGTCGCACTAACACCCTTCATTGCAAATAATTTAATTGCTGTTTCAATAATTAACCGTTCTTTTTCCTTCATCTTTTTCTCTCCTAAAAAAACACTCTTATTCGCATTATGACTCATCGGTCAAAAATTGCAAGTATTTCTCAACATTTTATCCCTCTATTAGCAGGAAATAAGACCCTCACCTCAAGACTCAGAGAAGATAAAGAAGATAGATAAGGGATGAAGAAGCCTCCGTTGCTGGAAGTTTCACTTTGCATCAGTCCTTTCAGTTGACCGTTGACCGATCAGTCAGTTATACTTTGTTCGTTATGACCAATTAGTCAGTTTTGATAAAAAGGAGTGTACAGATGAAGAAGATTATTAACTTTTCGTTAAATAACAAGTTCGCAGTCTGGTTATTAACGATCATTATTACGATTGCAGGAATCTATTCTGGTCTTCGCATGAAGCTAGAAACAATCCCGGATATTACCACACCACTTGTAACAGTAACAACTGTTTATCCTGGTGCTACTCCAGCTGAAGTAGCAGAAAAGATTTCGAAACCAATCGAACAACGACTGCAAAACTTAAATGGGGTAAACGTTGTAAGTTCCTCTTCTTTTCAAAACGCATCTTCTATTCAAGTAGAATATAATTTTGATAAAAATATGGAAAAAGCAGAGACAGAAATTAAAGATGCACTCGCTGACTTACCTTTACCAGAAGGCGTAAAAGAACCGAAAGTTTCTCGCCTTAGCATCAACGCTTTTCCTGTTATGTCATTAAGTGTGACAAGTAAGAATGAGTCTCTTGCACAGCTGACAAAACGAGTGGAAAAAGATATTGTTCCAGGCTTAGAAGGACTAGACGGCGTTGCATCTGTTCAAATTTCAGGTCAACAAGTTGAAGAAGTACAGCTTGTCTTCAACGAAGAGAAAATGAAAGAATTAGGGCTAAGCGAAGATACAGTTAAGAACATGATTAAAGGTTCTAATGTTTCTATGCCGCTAGGACTGTATACATTTAAAGATAAAGAAAAATCAGTTGTTGTAGATGGCAACATTACAACATTAAGCGCTTTAAAAGAAATGAAAATCCCGCTTATCCCTTCTACAAACCAAGGAAGTTCACAGGGGCCAACTCAGACGCAGCAGCCTAATATGAATTCCGCTGCAATGGGACAAGGATTAGCAATTCCAACTGTAGAATTGCAAGATATTGCCGACATTAAACAAGTTGGGAAAGCAGAGTCCATCTCGCGTACAAACGGAAAAGATGCAATCAGCCTTCAAATTGTAAAAGCTGCTGATGCGAATACCGTTGACGTTGTAAATGCTGTAAAAGATAAAGCACATGACTTCGAAAAGAAATTTGATGACATCGAAATCATTTCAACATTTGACCAAGGTGCACCAATTGAAAAATCAGTAAGCACAATGTTAAGTAAAGCTATTTTTGGTGCTATTTTCGCTGTTATTATCATCATGTTGTTCTTACGTAACATTCGAACAACGCTTATTTCCGTTGTTTCAATTCCACTTTCTTTATTAATTGCAATTTTACTATTAAAAGAAATGGATATTACATTAAATGTTATGACGCTTGGGGCAATGACCGTCGCTATCGGCCGCGTTGTTGACGATTCAATCGTTGTTATTGAAAATATTTACCGGCGCATGGCTTTATCCAACGAAAAATTAAAAGGAAAAGACTTAATTCGCGAGGCAACGAAAGAAATGTTCGTTCCGATTATGTCATCTACAATCGTAACCATCGCGGTCTTCTTACCGCTTGGTCTTGTTAAAGGAATGATCGGTGAACTATTCTTACCGTTTGCTTTGACAATTGTTTTCGCCTTATTAGCTTCTCTTCTTGTAGCTATTACAATCGTTCCGATGATGGCGCATTCTTTATTTAAAAAAGAAAGTACCAAAGAAAAACAGCAACATACTCACGAAGAGCGACCAAGTAAACTTGCTAATGGATATAAACGCCTTCTAGAATGGGTATTAAACCATAAAATTATTACATCTAGCATCGCGGTTTTATTATTAGTGGGAAGCATTGCTCTTATCCCAATTGTAGGCGTAAGTTTCTTACCATCTGAAGAAGAAAAAACAGTAATTACATCTTATAATCCAGCACCTGGACAAACATTACAAGATGTCGAAAGCGTTGCAACAAAAGCAGAAGATTACTTTAAGAACAAGAAAGATGTAAAAACGATTCAATTCTCACTTGGCGGAGAAAACCCGATGAGTCCAGGTAACTCAAACCAAGCATTATTCTTTGTTCAATATAAAAACGATACAAAGAACTTTGAGAAGGAAAAAGAAAAAGTTGTTAAAGACCTGCAAAAGATGACAGACAAGGGAGAATGGAAAAATCAAGACTTCTCATCTAGCGGAAGCAGTAATGAAATTAAGTTATATGTATACGGCGACAGCTTACAAGAGATTGAACCTGTCGTAAAAGACATTCAAAATATCATGAAAAAAGATAAAACGTTAAAAGATATCGACTCTAGCCTTGCAAAAACATACGATGAATACACATTAGTCGCAGATCAAGAGAAATTAAGTAAGCTTGGACTAACTGCTGCACAGGTAGGCATGGGACTTTCCGGCTCTCACGAACGCCCTGTCTTAACAACAGTAAAAGAAGATAACAAAGAGATGAACGTGTATGTTGAGGTTAAAAAACAAAATTACGAAAACATCGATGATTTAACAAATCGAAAAATCCAAACACCGCTTGGCACAGAAGTGGCTGTAAAAGATGTTATGACCGTAAAAGAAGGTGAAACATCTAATACAATAACAAGACGTGATGGCCGCGTATATGCAGAAGTAACTGCAAAACCAACAACAGATGATGTAGCAAAAACTTCTAGAAACATTCAAGAAGAAGTAAATAAGATGGACTTACCATCTGGCATCGATGTTTCGATGGGCGGTGTATCTAAAGATATTCAAGAGTCCTTTACACAACTTGGCTTAGCCATGTTAGCTGCGATTGCGATTGTATACTTCGTTCTTGTTGTAACATTCGGCGGGGCACTAGCACCATTAGCGATTTTATTCTCCCTTCCATTTACAATAATCGGTGCCGTTGTTGCCTTATTAATTTCCGGTGAAACATTAAGCGTCTCTTCAATGATTGGTGCCCTCATGTTAATCGGTATCGTTGTCACAAACGCTATCGTACTCATTGATCGTGTCATTCATAAGGAACGCGAAGGGTTTACAACACGCGAAGCAT
This sequence comes from Bacillus sp. EA-CB0995, assembly GCF_055814245.1. Classification (NCBI taxonomy): domain Bacteria; kingdom Bacillati; phylum Bacillota; class Bacilli; order Caryophanales; family Bacillaceae; genus Bacillus; species Bacillus sp. EA-CB0995. The sequence goes on from NZ_CP169269.1 coordinate 3,659,089, forward strand.
TACTAGAAGCTGGTGCAACAAGATTACGCCCAATCTTAATGACAGCTATCGCAACGATTGGTGCCTTACTTCCACTTGCACTAGGCTTTGAAGGAAGCGGCCTTATTTCCAAAGGTCTTGGCGTAACAGTAATCGGGGGATTAACAAGTTCTACGCTATTAACGTTATTAATTGTACCGATTGTATATGAAGTATTAAGCAAGTTGAAACGAAAAAATAAAGTGGCTGAATAAAAAGCGAGACCTTTCCATCAAGACGGAAAGGTCTCTTTTACATATTCATTTTTCGACCGGTAAGTCACTTCTATGAGAATACAACATGACCGCTACTTGCTTTCTCCTTTTGTTTTAAGCCTTGCATGTGGCAGGAAAAGGCCCTGACCGTTTCTATGCATGGCCAGATGCTCTTGCCCACCTAAAAAGAAGGCGGTTTTTATGTTGGTTTTTCAATTGGTATTTATATAGAAGTTATATTACTCTCCTGCGTCCGCTTTCCCAAGCTCGTACGCTTCACTCATAACCTTCATTAATAATTCCAATACAGGCTGTGCTTTTGCCATATCCAATGCAATACCGTTATCATCTAAAATTGCCTTTGCTTCCGGCAAATGTTTCATTGCGATTTGTAAAAACTGCATGTTTTTTTCGTTCATATTTTCTCATCCTTTCAACATCAAAGCTTTCTTCTCTAGTTTACCATGTGTTGCTGTCCTCATATAACTCCTTATATTGTTTTATATGAGAAATTTGACGTTGTAATCCGTCTTCTAATGCCATCTGATTTATAACAATCTTCTCTGTTTCCTCACCGTTTGGGCACTCTTTATGATGTATTTGAATTTCACCTGTTTCCTGTAATAGTTCAATGCCCTTTTGCCACTGATTTTCTTCCCCGCTGCAAAGAGAGTATATTTTGATCCCCGTCCTTTTTCCACTAAATTCATATAAACATCTAGCAACATCTTCAACATACAATAGGTCATATGCACATTCTTCTACGGGAACAGAAATAGTCTGTTGCTTTATCTGCGAAAGAATTACATGCTGGTATGTCATAAACAACGGTTGCCACGGTCCATATACTGTCGGGACACGTAGTATGCAATAATCTGCACCACCCTTTTTTACTTCTCTCTCAATTTTTGAAAAAAGCATACTATTTTCCTCATTGCTGCAAGCCTGATTCGATTCTATAGAAGATAAAACGATTAATTTTGTTTCTTTTCTTCTGCAAAAACTCTCAAATCGCTTTACATATTGCAATATAGTACGTTCGTTTCGAAAATCCTTTTGCTGATTTGGCTCACATAAGCAAAAATACGCAGCATTAATATCCGCTTCCTCCAACATTGCCCATCCTTCATCACCCCGCAACGAAAAATACGTAAATAATGCATTACGGCCAATTAAACATAATTTTTCTTCATTCATCTTGGACATACTGTTCATATTATCAAAATCAAATGCATATACTTCAACTTCTTCTTCAAGAAACTTCTGCACAAGATGATAGCCTATAAATGTTAACGCCCCAACAACAATTACTCGTTTCATTTTCTCTCCCTCCTCAAATGCACGAAAAGCTCCTTATGTATAGGAGCTTTATAAATCTTCATACCACTTAAAAAACTGACACGCATTTTGTGCTACTTTATATTTTATATCTTGTAGATGAAAGGATAATAAAGTTGGGCAATTCTCTTGCAAACGTTTCTTTTCATATTCCCTAAGCAACTGTTTTCGTTCTTTTTTTCTTGAATAGAGACAAATATTTTTACCGGAACAGATGATACTAAATACGGAAATGCTTTCTTTTCAATTTTCTGTTCTAGATCTGATTCTGTCGCATCATATGCTTGCATCAATTCACGAATTAACCGCTTATAAAAAAATTTGTGCTCTTTTTCAAGTTCAACATGTGCCGGTAAGTGAATACATGGATTAAACATGAGAACAGATCGAACACACTCTGGATATTGTTTCATCATTTGCAGGGCAACAAGCGCTCCCATTCCTTCTGCTATTATATGAACCTTTTCGTTCAAAATCTCCTTCTTCATGACAACATGATACAATCGCTTCGCCAAACGAACTGCCTGTTCATTCCCCCAATGTCTCCCAAATAAATTAGAAGAAAAAATCGTATAACCTTCCTTTCGCAATTCATTTAACAAGTGTAACCGACCTGCATGCTGAAGCCATAAACTTGTACCATTCTCAATAAAATAATTGTAATCACCTAGCAGTAATATACCGAATCCATTCGGCTTTTCCGGCAAGTGAATCACACATGGCTCTTGTTCTAAAAAGAAAAAACGTTCCTTAATACTCATACCTCTCCCGCCTTATATAACAACATCAAACTTACTCTTTTATAATGTATGATGCTAATAGCAATTTGCTTTTCAAAAACATCAAATATTTTTTTATATTCTTTTTAGAGTTATGTTACAATAAAAATAAATTGAACGAATAGAGGTGTGAAAAGATGCGTGTAATTTGGGCCTTTATCTGGTCGTTCCTGCTTGTGCAAATGATGAGCTACGTACTAAGCTCTATGACGCCAGGCGTTACATACGATTTCCAACAAGCGTCTATTTTTTCTGTAATTCTTACTGTACTTATAGTCGCACTGGGAGCATTAATCCCAAACGAGCCTGCACAGCAGCATTAATAAAAAAGAGTCCGGGAATGATCCGGACTCTTTTTTATTCAACTTCTACAACTAGCTCGTTATTTAATACATCAATTAATACATGACTATGATCTGTAATTGTACCTGCAATGAGTTCACGCGCTAGCTTCGTTTCAACTTGACGCTGTACGTAGCGCTTTAACGGACGTGCACCGTACATTGGATCGAATCCCGATTCTACAACAAACTCTTTTGCTGCATTTGTTAATTCAACCGTAATATGACGGTCTGCTAAACGGTTTTGCAACTCTTTCACAATTTTATCGACAATACCTTTTATCTCATTTGTTGTGAGTGGTTTAAATAAAATAATTTCATCCACGCGATTTAAAAATTCCGGACGGAAATGACCGCGAAGTTGTTTCATCACAAGATCTCTTGCTTCATCTTGAATAGAACCATCTTCTCCCAATCCTTCTAGTAAATATTGTGATCCGATATTGGACGTCATAATAATTACTGTATTTTTAAAATCAACTGTACGTCCTTGCGAGTCTGTAATACGCCCATCATCTAACATTTGCAGTAAAATATTAAACACTTCCGGATGCGCTTTTTCAATTTCATCTAATAAAATAACCGAATATGGTTTACGGCGTACAGCTTCTGTTAATTGTCCGCCCTCTTCATACCCGACATATCCAGGAGGCGCTCCGATTAAACGTGATACTGCATGTTTTTCCATATACTCCGACATATCGATTCGAATGATTTGTTCTTCGCTATCAAATAATGACTGTGCCAGTGTTTTCGCAAGTTCTGTTTTCCCAACACCTGTAGGTCCTAAGAAAATGAATGAACCAATCGGACGATTTGGATCTTTAATACCAGCACGGGCACGTAACACCGCGTCTGCCACAAGACCGACCGCTTCTTCTTGTCCGATAACACGCTCTGATAAAATTTGCTCTAAACGAAGCAGTTTTTCACGTTCTCCTTCCACGAGCTTTGCAACCGGAATACCAGTCCAACGCGATACGATATTTGCAATTTCTTCTTCACTTACTTCTTCACGAAGAAGACGGTTATCTTCCCGCTTATTGGCATTTGCTTCTTCCGCTGCTTTTAGCTCTTTTTCTAGAGCTGGAATTTTGCCGTGACGAAGCTCTGCCGCCTTATTTAAATCGTAATTCCCTTCCGCTTCTTCTAACTCACGGCGCAAACGCTCCAGACTTTCACGTAAATCCCGTACTTTATGAATTTCTTCCTTCTCTTTTTGCCACTGCGCTCTCATTCCACTCGCTTTTTCTTGTAAATCGGATAACTCACGCTGCAATGTTTGCAGACGCTCCTGACTTCCGCGGTCCGTTTCTTTACTAAGCGCAGCTTCTTCAATTTCTAACTGCATAATACGACGTGTTATTTCGTCCAGTTCTGTTGGTAATGAGTCAATTTCTGTACGAATCGTTGCACATGCTTCATCAACTAAATCAATCGCTTTATCCGGCAAAAAGCGATCGGAAATATAACGATCTGATAACATCGCTGCGGCTACAAGAGCACGATCATGAATATTAACACTGTGATAAATTTCAAAACGTTCTTTTAAACCGCGCAAAATAGAAATCGTATCTTCAACCGTTGGCTCTTCTGCTAATACTTGCTGGAAACGACGTTCTAATGCCGGATCTTTCTCAATATATTTCCGATATTCATCAAGTGTCGTCGCTCCGATGCAATGCAGCTCCCCGCGCGCTAACATTGGTTTTAACATATTCCCGGCATCCATTGCTCCCTCTGTTTTCCCAGCCCCCACAATGGTATGAAGCTCGTCGATAAATAATAAAATCTTTCCTTCACTTTTTTTAATTTCATTTAAGACTGCCTGCAAACGCTCTTCAAATTCACCGCGGAATTTTGCACCCGCAACAAGCGCACTCATATCAAGCGCAAAAATAGTTTTATCCTTTAATCCTTCCGGTACATCTTTACGGACAATACGCTGTGCCAATCCCTCAACAATTGCTGTTTTCCCAACCCCAGGTTCACCAATTAATACAGGATTATTTTTCGTTTTACGCGATAAAATGCGAATAACGCGCCGAATTTCACTATCACGTCCAATAACCGGATCAAGTTTTCCTTGCCGTACTTCTGCTACTAAATCACGGCCATATTTTTGCAAAGCTTCATATGTTACTTCTGGATTTTGACTTGTCACTCTTTGATTCCCCCGAACTTCTGTTAATGCTTGTAATAACGCTTCTTTCGTAATACGAAGCGATGTAAACAACTGACGTATATCATTCGTTTTCTTTTCATCACAAAACGCAAGAAGAATATGTTCTACTGAAATATAATCATCTTGCAGATGCTTCGCTTCTTCTTCAGCTCTTACAAGCAGTTGCTGAAGTGCACTGGTAACATATACTTTCCCTGCTTCAATGCCGCCCCCTGTAACAGAAGGCTTTCGCTTTAACAAGCGCTCTGCCTCTTGCATAAGCTGATCTATATTTACATCCATCTTTTGAAAAATACGGATTGCTAATCCATCTTGCTGTTGAAGAAGCGCAACTAAAAGATGTACAGTATCAATTTCTTGATGATGATGCTTAGTAGCAATTGATTGTGCACTCATAATCGCTTCTTGAGTTTTTGTCGTCATTCGATTTAAGTCCATTACAGCCACAGCTCCTTTACACTTTGACTTTTTTTGACCTTTGATTTGATTATACGACAAATTACCTATTGTATTCAACGAAGATGACTTTATGACAAGCTTATTTTTTAAATCCATTTCGCCATAATAAATCCCGCAGCTTATAACTGCGGGATTTGTTATGGTCTTCTTTTATATGTCCATTGTCTGTTTTGATTTGTAACTCCTGGAAATTTATCTCCAGCAGAGAGCTTTACCATTTTTGGATCCTTAACCATACTTCCTGTTTCACCAATTTCAACATATATGCCGTCGTTTGGTGCTTTTTGACCTGCTCGGAATCGATGACTTTGTCCCATATCCATTCTCCTTCCATTCCATCATTACATCTTTAGTATGTCCCATTTTAGAAAACCTTTTCTGTTATGTTTAGGAAACCATGCTCATATAATGAAATTACACATTTTAGCAGGAGATACATCAGTATATGTAGAAACAAAAAAAACTGGCCATAACGACCAGTATCAAAGGAGAGTCAAACAACTTATTACGAGAAGATTACACTCTCATTATAAACACGATAATCTGTTCATTGTAACCCTTTTCACAAATTGTACAAAATGAAAGAAACATTATTCGAACTTTCAGAAAACAACTTGACTTTTCCATTTACCAGTGACAAATAGTGGACAGCACAAGAATATAGGAATTAAGATGAATATAATACACAAAACTTTTTATAAAAGGTGAGAGACGCATGAAAAAACAACATTTAATTGCATTAGATTTAGATGGTACTTTACTTACAGATCAAAAAATGATTTCAGCGCGTACAAAACAAACTATTGCAAGAGCAAAAGAACAAGGTCATATCGTTGTTATTTCAACCGGTCGTCCATTTCGTGCGAGTCATGCATATTATAAAGAACTTGGATTAAATACACCAATCGTCAATTTCAACGGTGCATACGTCCATCACCCACTTGATAGGAATTGGGGAACACATCACTCTCCGCTTGAACTTGCTACTGCGCAAGAAATCGTTCGCGCATGTATGGATTTTGGGGTAGAAAATATTTATGCGGAAGTGATTGATGATGTATATGTAAAACAAATTGATGCAGATAAAAAACATATTTTCGAATTTGGTTCACCTAAAATTTTCACAGGTGATTTACTCGACATTTTACAAGAACACCCAACTTGCTTATTAATCGATGCACACGAGTCAAAATCAAATTCTATCCGCCAGCATTTAACGGATATGCATGCAGAGGTAATCGATCACCGAAAATGGGGCGCTCCTTGGCCGATTATTGAAATTGTAAAAAGCGGGTTAAATAAAGCAATTGGCTTACAAAAAATTTCAAGTTTCTACAATATCCCAAAAGAACATATCATCGCATTTGGTGATGAAGATAACGATTTTGAAATGATTGAATTTGCCGGGCACGGAATTGCAATGGGGAACGCTATTCCAGAATTAAAATCATTAGCAAATCACGTGACATTATCAAACGAAGAAGACGGAATTGCTCTTTATTTAGAGGAGGTTCTTGGATTGTAAGGCGAAAATTCCCTGCTTATAGTATGACGCCAAGCGCACATACTATAGGAGACACAGTAAATGTGTCAATGTTTTTCTGCTAAAAGGGGGAATTACGAATGGGCAAAAAGAATAAGTCAAAACGTTTCGTACAACAAGGGGCAGATTCTGTTATGCAGCATGACGCAAGATTCCCATACCGTGGTACACTAGCTGAAGCAGAAAAAGAACGAAATAACTCTTCTCTTGGAGGGTTCTAATGGGTAACTTACTGTTCCAACAAGCACGAGATGCTGTTGCACAAGCTGTATCTTGTTCAAACCATAGCGAACAACAAGCATTTGTTGATAAAGCGAAAAATGCTTTACTGTCCGCTTATACCAATTCTTCTACTGCCGAAAGAGTACAATTACGCGAAATGCAAGATGAACTTCAAAGCATTTCAGCAACGGAGTAAAGTGAAACTTCCATAAGTGGGGGCTTTTCATCCCCACTTATGGAAAGCTCTCACCAATCGGGCTTTTATGGGCAGTTATCCCCCACCTATCTTCTTCGCTTTTCTCTGAATCTTTAGGTAGGGGGTTTACTGCCCGTTAATGCGGGATAAAACTTAACCGAGCAACTCTGACTAGATGAACGAATAAAAGAGGACCACATACGGTCCTCTTTTATTAATCTTTACGGAACAATCCAAACACCCCAACCGTTTGTATAACGTTTGTAAATGCACCTGGATCTACTTTTTTTATAACCCTTTCTAACTCATACAACTCGTAGCGAGTAATAACAATCATTAACATTTCTTTATTTTCATTCGTAAACGCACCTATCGCTGGAACAGTCGTAATCCCTCGAACCAATCGTTCATGAATTGCCTTTCGCACTTCCGCTCCATTTTTCGTTACAATAAACGCAGTAATTTTCACATGGCGTGTATGTATTGCATCAATAATACGTGAAGATACATATAATGTCACTAACGTATAAAGCGCCTTTTCCCAGCCATATAAATAGCCGGCCGCTATAATAATGAGCGCATTAAACAAGAAAAAATACGTTCCAACCGGCTTACCTTTTACTCTGGATAAAATCATCGCAATGATATCTAGACCGCCAGTTGAGGCTCCCCACTTCAAAGCAATTCCTACCCCTAACGCAGAAATGATTCCTCCAAAAATAGCATTTAAAATGATATCGCTAGAGATCGCTTTTACTGGCACTATTTCTAAAAATAGCGTCATAAATACAACGCTTAAAAAACTAAATACAGTAAATGACTTCCCTACTTTTTCCAAGCCAAAATAACAACCGGAATATTGAATAAGCCAAAAAGAAAGCCTGTCGAAATATGAATTGACATAAAATCTGCTAACACTTGCGAGAGTAATTGTGACAATCCAGCGAAACCGCTGGCATACACTTTCGCTGGTGTTAAAAATAAGTTCATTCCAATTGCATTCAACAAACCAGCAACGATAACAACAACTAACTTTTTCACAAGTTCACCATAGTTCAGTTTTAAGTCCATATCTCCTAGCCCACCTTTATATGAATTGCATTGTATACATAGTCTTAACGAAAACGGAAATGATAAACGTACAACTGTTATGAAGGGAGTTGAATCCTATGCCTCACACAAGCGACAACGACAAAAAAGCGCGTGATAACAACGCCAAACGCACACAAAAAAATGAAGAACAGCAAAAAAATATACAGCAAGGAAAACTTGCTTACTCCAAAAAGACTGATCATCTATAAAGTGAAACTTCCATCAGTAGGCAATTTTCTAACTGACAGTTAGCAGAACTAATTTAGTTCTTATAATTCAGTCTTAAACCCTCTGTTTCATTTAGATAATTCCTCCTCGTACATCAACGTTTTCGTTGATGTACTTTTTTATGCAAAAAACCATCTCAAATTCACATCATGTTCACTTCCGTTTTTTACAATAGTAATAACGATTTTTGGATGAGGTGTTTACATGAAACGAAGACAATTATTTATCGCTGCAGCGACGCTCGGCACATTAATGTTATCTGCATGCGAACCGAAAGATAGTTCTGATCCAATTGCAACTTCAAGTGCTGGTACGGTAACAAAAGGAGAATTCGATCAGGCGTTAAAAGAACGTTTCGGAAAAGATATGCTCTATGAAATGATGGCACAAGATATTATGATTAAAAAATACAAAGTATCCGATGAAGAAGTTGATAAAGAATTTAACAAAGTGAAAGATCAAGCAGGTGATAATTTCAAAACATTTCTTGAAAGTAATCGGATGAAAGACGAAGAAGACTTAAAAAACAAATTCGTTCTAGCTTAGCCATCGACAAAGCAGTCAAGCAAACTGTAACAGAAAAAGATATAAAAGCACGGTATAAACCAGACATTAGAGCTAGCCAGATTTTAGTAAATGATGAAGAAACGGCCAATAATATAAAAAGGCAACTGAACAGCGGAGCATCATTTGAGGAATTAGCAAAAAAATATTCCGAAGATACGGTTTCAAAAGACAACGGCGGAGATTTAGGTTACTTCGGCCCTGGAAAAATGGTACCCGAATTTGAAGAAGCTGCTTATAAATTAAATGTCGGTGAAATAAGTGAACCTGTAAAATCACCAAAGGGCTATCATATTATTAAATTAACAGATAAAAAAGAATTAAAGCCATACGATGAAGTAAAAGATTCCATTCGTAAAACGATTGAAGCAGAACGTATTCAAGATAATACGTGGCGCCAAAAAGTATTAACAGACGAATTAAAGAAAGCAAATATTAAAGTAAAAGATAGTGACTTAAAAGATACATTTACACATGCTTTACAATCATGAAAACAGCCGAACAAATTAGATTTGTTCGGCTGTTTACTTATTATTTTTTAAAGTACGTCCAACCTTCTTCTTGATAAACCTTTTCTTCTTTCATCAATTTACCAAGAGCACGTTTGAAGGCTGCTTTACTCATATTAAAGCGCTCTTGAATATCTTCCGGATAACTCTTATCCCAAAATGGCATTGCACCGCCGCGATTTTCCATATATTCATAAATAACCGCTGCATCATCTTCCATTCCTTCTTGTTTACGAGGAAGAAGTGAAATGTTAATCGTTCCATCTTCTTTTACATCAATAATACGGCCTGTTACACGCTCTCCAATACGCACTTGCTCTTTACGCTCAGAACAGTGCAAGAATGCACGAAAATGTTCATCCGTTAATACAAATGATCCTACTTGCAAAGAACGGTACACACGACCGTTTACATTTTTATTGCACATAGATGGCGTTGCTTCTACTACGATTTCTTGCATATCTGCATCTCTTGCCGGAAGCGCAATTAAACGGCCGCGATTTGTTAATTTTAATGTACAATACAATTCATCATCTTCTTGTGGCCATACTGGTGTATAAATCGGAAACTCATCAGCTGGAATTAATATATCTTTCGAAACACCGATATCAACAAACACCCCTAAACGAGGCTTCACTTCCACAACTTTTACCCAATTCCAATCATTTGTTGTAATAGCCGGTGTTTTCATCGTTGCTGATAAACGTTCTTGATGATCGTGATATAAAAACACATCAATCGTGTCGCCTTCTTCAATCTCTCCAGCTACCTCATTTTTATGTAAAAATACTTCATCTTCTTCGTAACCGACCATATACCCAATTTCTGTTTCACGTAAAACCGTTACCTGTTCAATCGCTCCTGGTTGTAGCTTCATATTTTTAATTCCCTTCTCTATATAAAATTTATCTTATTCTAACGGGTGGTATCCTTATTGTTTCTTAATGTAAAAACAGCTCATAAAACTAAATTAACATAATTGACTATCAATGGGGATACCCCCACTGATGGAAGTTTCACTTTATTTTTTTATCATTCCAAACAAAGTTTCATTATACACGTTTCTTCCTTTATTTGTCCAACTCGCCAAAATTAACTATAATAGGAGTTGGAGTTTAATTTGGAGGTGCTTACTATGGCAAAAGATAGTTCTTTTGATATCGTTTCAAAAGTAGAATTTCCAGAAGTAACAAACGCTATTAACATCGCGTTAAAAGAAATTCAAAATCGTTATGACTTTAAAGGAAGCAAAAGTGATATTAAATTAGAAAAAGAGGAAATCGTTTTAACTTCTGATGATGAGTATAAACTTGATCAAGTAAAAGACGTTCTTATTTCAAAATTAATTAAGCGTGAAGTTCCTATTAAAAACTTAGATTACGGAAAAGTCGAAGGTGCTTCTGGTGGTACAGTTCGTCAACGTGCAAAGTTGCAACAAGGCATTGACAAAGAAAACGCTAAAAAAATCAATAATATTATTAAAGACTTAAAATTAAAAGTAAAAACACAAGTGCAAGACGATCAAGTTCGCGTAACAGGTAAAAGCCGAGATGACTTACAAGCCGTTATCACAGCTGTGCGCGGTGCTGATTTATCAATCGATGTACAATTTATAAACTATCGTTAATTGCACATGAAAAAATCCTCTAATTAAGAGGATTTTTTCGTTTCTTCACTAATACAATAAAAATCATGAACAACAAATAAACGCAAACTAGTGCCAAAATAAACGACCAGTTCCACCCCGTTTTTTCTGCAAGCGCATATACGTTAGCCGTTTCTCTTTTCATTACAAGATAATATTCCCCGTTTTCTTCTCGTACCATATCATCTTCTAATAACCCGCGCAGCTCACGATTTTCTCCAACTTCACTTGCAGCAAGCGTCACCTTTTGCGTTTCTGTTGTATTATTAATAGCAATAAACGTTGTTTCATCTTTATACATGCGTTTTATAATACTCATGCCATCTTTATCATACAATAGTTCAAACGTTCCGTACCGAAGAGATGGTAATGTTTTTCGAAGTTCTCCTAATCTCTCTATATACTGCACAAACTTCTCATCCGTTTTAAAATCCATTAAACGACGATTATCCGGTGTCTTCCCTCCATCTAGTGCAATTTCAGTACCGTAGTATATAAACGGAACACCCGGTGATGTATATAAATAGGCAAGCGCTAATTTCAAACGGGTCGGTGGATAATATTTATTTTCTTTTGCGATTCTAACAAAACGCTCCGTTTGACTATTATCTACAAACGTCCCTTCCATACGATCGCCGTCCATTTTCGTCACATCATACAATGGCTTTACAGAAATATTCGGCTTTGCAAATACCTCAGTAATACGCTGCTGATAAGCCTGATTAAATCCTCCTTCACTTTGCATATCCTCTATTACAAAGAAATTTTGTTTCACACTCTGCACAGCTGCAATCACTTCATTCAAAAATGACCTCGTGACATTCTCATTATGTATCAAATGGTAACCGTCTATATCTGTTTCCTTAATCCATTGTTTAGCACCTTCAATAGTGCCCGTTTCATCTTCATTATCTACTACAAATTCAAGCATAACTTTCATCTCTCGCTTGTGTGCTTCTTGGACAAGTTGCTGCATGTCCTTCATCGTTCCAAAATGTTCATTCATTTTTGTTAAATCAGTAGGATGATAACCGTCATAACTACTACTTTCAGTAGGCGGTGACAACAAAATAGAAGTAAAGCCCATCCCTTTTATATAATCAAGTCGTTTTATAATCCCTTGTATATCTCCCCCTTGATATGCTTCTAAATTATTCGTATCAATCCCTTTATCATTTTTAGAATCACCATTATTAAAACGATCGATCATAATAGAATACACAATTTCATCTTGCCACTGACCCGTTTCCTTCGCTGACACATGAATCGGTAATTGAAATAAAAATAATAGACACATGAAACATAGAAAATACTTTCCAAAATCCCTCTTCACATTGCTTCCCCCAAATTATTTTTCTAATTATAAGAAAAGTATAACAATTTATCCTTATCTCGTATACTCATGCATTTCGATTACACAAAAGCAATATTTTTCCTTACCTAAAGTAAAACTTCCATCAGTGGGGATCTTACTGCCCGTTAATGCGGAATAAAAATTTATCATGTTACATTTCCTTACATAACAAATTAAATTTTCCGAAAAATCTGTTGATTTATTTTCAATTATTGAATATGATACTAAATATAACTTTCAATGTTAATTTTTATAACATTATAGGAGGGGAAAAGATGAATATGGAGGATACAGTATTTCTTTTTTTATCTACCGTGATGGTGATGATTATGACACCTGGGCTTGCTTTGTTTTACGGAGGAATGGTTCGCAGTAAAAACGTACTTAGTACAACGATGCACAGTTATAGTGCAATGGCCATCGTGTCCATTCAATGGATTTTTATCGGTTACTCTTTAGCATTCGGACCGGATTGGAATGGACTTATTGGTAATTTCGATTGGTTCGGCCTACAAAATGTTACTTTCACACCAAATGAAGCCTACAGCGCTACAATTCCACACAACTTATTCATGATGTTTCAACTCATGTTTGCAATTTTAACTCCCGCTTTAATTTCTGGTGCATTCGCAGAAAGAATGCGATTTTCCGCTTTTCTCATTTTCATCTTACTTTGGACGACACTTGTATACGATCCCGTTGCTCATTGGGTTTGGGGGCTAGGAGGATGGCTTCGAGAACTCGGAGCACTCGATTTTGCAGGAGGAAACGTTGTTCATATTACATCCGGCGTGGCAGGTCTTGTATTAGCCATTTTCCTCGGAAAACGTAAAGATGCCCACGACTCTTCACCCCATCACTTACCATTCACAATCTTAGGAGCAGGATTATTATGGTTTGGTTGGTTCGGCTTTAACGTCGGTAGCACATTAACATTAAATGACGTTGCACTCACAGCTTTTATTAATACAAATACAGCCGCTGCAGCTGCTGCACTTACATGGATGCTTACGGAATGGTTCTTCCAAACAAAACCAACTGTACTAGGTGCTGCTTGCGGAGCTATTTCTGGTCTCGTCGCGATTACACCAGCTTGTGGTTTTGTGACACCATTATCTGCCCTTATTATAGGTGCAATTGGCGGTGCACTTTGCTTTATGGCAGTCTATTTCTTAAAACATAAGCTCGGTTACGACGATGCACTTGATGCCTTCGGTTGCCACGGTATTGGCGGAACTTGGGGCGGCATTGCAACAGGAATATTCGCTACAAAATCCGTTAACAGTGCAGGGGCAGACGGATTATTTTACGGAAATGCAGCACTTCTATGGAAACAGCTGCTCGCAATCGGAGCAACCTATGCATTCACAGCCATAGCCACGTATGCAATTATTAAAGGAATTAGTTTATTCCTACCAGTTCGCGCACATGAACATGAAGAGAAAATGGGGCTCGATCTTTCCCTTCACGGAGAAAGAGCGTATGAACAATTCGAAACCCCTCTTATTGGAGATATTTTAGACGGCAAGTTAAAACAAAGTGTTTACAATTCTCCTAAATAGGTCGTGTTTAAACGAAATGACGAAAAGAGGATTTCATAACGAAATCCTCTTTCTTCTATGATTAGAGCTAGATAGAAAAAATTGACCCCTGCCCACTAAGATGAAAATAAACCTTTCGTACACCCACTATTACTGCACTTTTTCTAAAATTAATAAAAGATATATAACGATTAATATTTTTTTATATTAATAAATAAATGTGTTTTGCATTTGCAATAGATCCTAATCCATTTAGACTTTGAACAATGTTTTTTAAATTCTTCATTCATATACTTCTTCAATTTATAACATTCGAATTATTTGAAGTGGATTCATAAAATTATTCACTAGGTAATCTACCTAATTTAATTAAAGATATGCTCTTTCCCTAGATAGCGGTCATAACATGTAACAAGGAATCCAACTACTACGAAGGAGCGCTATGAATTATTATGATAAATCCATTCTTTAACAATGCAAGGCAAGCGGGCGTGGGTGCCGGCTCATATGCTGCCGCACAAGAGACACTTCATGCAATTCATCAAGTGATGACAGAAGATCCTCTTTTTGCACATGTCGTACACCATTATGCTATGCCCCATTATATTGTACATCACCCTGTTATCTTCCATCATGTTATGTATCCAGCTGCTCTCTCGACAATTCCCTTTGGCTCAATATATTATCTCTAAGGAAAGCTTTCGGTTTTCCTTTTTCTTTACATAAAGTGAAACTTCCATCAGTGGGGATCTTACTGCCAATTAATACGAGATAAAACTACTTAATAAGTAATCTACCTAATTTGATCAAAGATACGCTCTTTCCCTAGATATAGGGCATAACATGTAAATAGAATCCAACTACTATAAAGGAGCGCTATGAATTATTATGATAAATCCATTCTTTAACAATACAAGACAAGTAGGCGTGGGCGCAGGTGTGGGTGCAGGTGCTGTCACATTTAGTTCTGCCCAACAAACACTTCATGCAATTCATCAAACGATGGCAACAGATCCTCTTTTTACACATGTCGTATATCATTATGCTACGCCCCATTATATTGTACATCACCCTGTTATCTTCCATCATGTTATGTATCCAGCTGCTCTCTCGACAATTCCCTTTGGCTCAATATATTATCTCTAAGGAAAGCTTTCGGCTTTCCTTTTTCTTTACACAAATGAAGTGAAACTTCCATAAATGGTCTCCCAATGTTGGAAAGCTCTCACCAATCGGGCGCATGCCAGCAGTTATCCCCCACCTATCTTCTTCGCTTCTCTCTCAATCTGGAGGTGGAGGTCTTACCGCCCGTCAATACGGGATAAAAACTGACACAAAAGATATTTTATTTGTTCGTTAGTCAATTTCATCAGCCAGGCTGTCTCCTATAGTACGAGAATCCGTTCTTACAATTCGTACAATATTTTCAAAAGGCAGTGTCAACATAAAGTATGTACCTATGACTACATACTTGCTATAATCTAAATCAAAACGATTTCGTTTTAGACAAACAAGATCATCACTCCTGTGACCATGAATATCACAATGGCATTAAAACTATTACAATCCAGGATATTCCTCCACTATCTAGGAGACAATTTAAAAAGCGGTTAACCTAAGATGGTAGTATTCTTTTTGTAAATCGTAATTACTATTATTTATATTAAGTTTCATATTTGTATAAAGGAGAATGAGTACATCATGAAAAAATGGAAATTTGGTGCATTAGTAACTGCTTTAGCTCTTTCGACTGCTATTGCGGGCTGTTCTAAACAAGATGAGGCAAAGGGTACTACAAAACAAGACAAGTCGCTTAAGGTCGTAACAACATTTTACCCTATGTACGACTTTACTAAAAATGTGGTTGGATCCAATGGAACAGTAGATGTGTTAATCCCTGCTGGGACAGAACCACACGATTTTGAACCTACTCCAAAAGATATTGCTAAAATTGAAAATGCCGATGTGTTTGTATACAACAGTGACTCTATGGAAACATGGGTACCTAAAGTACTAAAAAGCCTTGATAATAAAAATATAAAAGTGGTAGATGCAAGTAAGGGTATTTCACTTATAGAAGGAACAACTGAGGATGAAAAAGATAAGCATACTAATAAGGAACAAGGACATCCGATGGATCCTCATGTATGGTTAGATCCAGTGTTAGCCCAAAAAGAAGTAGAAAATATTAAGCAAGCAGTTATAGAAGCAGATCCAACTCATAAACAAGATTATGAAAAAAACACAGATCAATTTACTGCAAAGCTAAAAGATTTGGATAACCAATTTAGAACAACTCTCGGTAATGCAAAACATAAAGAATTCGTGACGCAACATGCGGCATTTGGGTACTTAGCAAAAGAATATGGTCTTACTCAAATTCCAATTGCTGGTCTTTCTCCTGATCAGGAACCAAGTCCAGCCAAATTAGCGGAACTTCAAAAGTATGTAAAGGACAACAATATTAAGGTCATTTATTTTGAGGAAGTAACTTCTCCCAAAATAGCAAAAACCCTTGCGGATGAAACGGGAGCAAAAACAGTTGTATTAAGTCCAATTGAAGGAATTACAAAAGAAGAACAAGCCAAGGGAAGCGACTATATTAGCTATATGAAAAAGAACTTGGATGCACTAAAACAATCTATTATGTAATAGCAATAGTAGTGCGTTTTACAATCATGTAAAACGCACTTTTTCTCTACACCTAAAGAAAGGAAAAGGCGGATTTCATGAAAATCATATCTATGAATCAGGTTCAATTTAAGTATGGAAATGAAACCATTTTAGAAGATATTTCTCTCGATATAAATAGTGGTGAGTTTGTTACACTGACTGGGCCGAACGGAGCGGCAAAATCTACTCTGTTACGAATTATGCTAGGCTTATTAAAACCCTGGAGAGGAACCGTAAACATCAGTAAAAAAATGAACAAGGACAGAAACTTATCATTGGTTACGTCCCTCAACAAGTTTCTTCCTTTAATGTAGGATTTCCAAGTACCGTGTTAGAGCTTGTACAATCTGGTCGTTTTCCTCGTGGAAAATGGTTTCGTTCACTTTCTAAAGAAGATCATGAGCATGTTAAGCAAGCGCTACTTGGAGTCGATATGTGGAAATTTCGTAATAGCAAGATTGGAGAGTTATCAGGAGGACAAAAGCAACGCATTTGTATCGCTCGTGTCCTAGCTTCCGAACCAGACATTCTAGTTTTAGACGAACCCACTACCGGCATGGATTTTGAAAGTCGCAATCATTTTTATCAATTGATGAGACATCATGTCACAGAACATGGGCGAACAGTCATCATGGTTACACATGACTTGGATGATGTAAAACCGTATGCAGATCGAAACATTTATTTAGAAAGAAAGGAGAACACACAATGGAGATGCTTCACTTTGGGTTCATGCAGCGAGCATTTTGGGCAGGCGGATTAATTGCCCTCATAGCTCCCATATTAGGAATGTTTTTGATTTTAAGACGCCAGTCTTTAATGGCGGATACCCTTTCTCATATTTCGTTAGCTGGGGTAGCACTTGGTCTAACACTTCATTCCAATGTTAATGTAGTTACGATTATCGTTATTATTATTGGTGCATTAGGAATTGAATATATGAGAAATACCTATCGTACGTATTCAGAAGTATCCGTAGCTATCCTTATGGCAGCGGGATTATCCTTTGCTCTCGTCCTAATGAGTTTAAATCAGGGCGGTGTTTCAACTAGTGTAGAACAATATCTGTTTGGATCTATTATCACAATTAGCAAAGAACAGCTTCGTTTCTTAGTAGTAGTTTGTATCTTGGTGGGAATCTATTATCTAGTATTTCAACGCCCTCTGTACGTATTGACGTTCGATGAAGATACAGCCTTTACAAGCGGACTACCTACAAAATGGCTATCCTTGTCCTTTAGCGTATTAACAGGTCTAACCATTTCCGTTATGATGCCTATTATAGGTGCATTGCTTGTATCAGCGCTTATGATATTACCAGCTGCTATTGCGATGCGTATGGTAAAAGGATTCAAAGTAGCTATTTTATTTAGTATGGCAATAGGTGTCATTAGTATGTTTTTAGGACTCACTTCTTCATATAAATTAGGGACACCGCCTGGGGCAACTATTACACTTGTTCTTGTATTATTTTTAATTTGCGGCCTGTGCATCCAATGGGTTTGGAAATCTATTCGCTCTAATCGCGCATAAAGTGAAAGATATTACAATCTGTCACGTATTGTCTTAACAACAAAAGAAGCAGAGCAGCTTTCAAAATACGCTTATTAAAACTGAGGGTCATAGCTTACACGCTATGACCCTCAGTTTTATTCTTTAATATTTATATTGTACTCCTTAAACCAGACATGAATTTGCCCTAAATGAGCTAACAGCTGCGGCCCCGTCATCAATTGCCCGAACCACGGTGTTTGAAATGCACTGCCCCCTGATTCAATTAACCCATGCAGCTGCTCTTTATCAAATAATTCATGAAGAACGGATTGTTTATCCGTTAATAACTCTTGTAGCCATGAAGTAACTGCCTTCGTATAATACGGATTATGCGTTTTCGGATATGGGCTTTTCTTTCTATACAATACATCATCTGGCAATACACCTTCTAGTGCCTTGCGTAATAGACCTTTTTCGCGGTTTTTATACATTTTCATTTCCCAAGGAATATTCCACGCATATTCGACAAGACGATGATCAGCAAATGGCACACGTACTTCTAAGCTAGCGCCCATACTCATCCGATCTTTTCGATCAAGAAGGGTCGTCATAAACCAGATCATATTTAAATAAAATAATTGTCTTCTTTTTGCATCAAGCACGCTCTCCCCTTCTAAAGCGGGTGTTTCGCGCACTGATTCTTCATAACGATACTGTACATACTCTTGCAATTTGAGTTTTTTACGCCATTCTTTTTTAACAATTGTTCACGCGCTTCTGTTGATCTCATCCATGGAAACGCACTTGATTGTAAGTCATCTTCGCGGTAAAACCACGGATAACCACCAAAAATTTCATCGGCACATTCACCTGACAAACTTACGACAAAATCTTGTTTAATTTCTCGGCAAAACCACAACAGTGAGGAATCAATATCCGCCATTCCTGGCAAGTCACGAACAAGAACAGCTTCTGTTAAATGTTCCGCTAAACTTTCGTTAGAAATAACGCAACGATGATGAATGGTATTAAATGTATTTGTCATTAACGTAATAAACGGAGCGTCTGAATTCGGCTGAAACGCATTCGATTTAAAGTATTTTTCATTATCCTCATAATCAATTGAATACGTATGAAGCTTCCCTTTTTCTTCCCGTTCATATGCCATCGCTGCAAATGCAGTAATCGCACTAGAATCGACGCCTCCTGATAAAAATGTACATAACGGAACATCCGATACTAGCTGTCTTGTAATCGCATCTTGCAATAGAAAACGAACTTGTTCCACCGTTTCTTCAAAGCTATGTGTGTGCTCTTCACTCACGACATTCCAATAACGCCAAACTTTTAAACCGTCTTTTGAAAACGTAAGTGCATGACCCGGACGCAATTCTTCAATTCCAGCAAATATACCATGCCCAGGAGTTCGGGAAGGCCCCAATCCAAGTACTTCCGCTAACCCTTCCGTCGTAACCTCCGTCTTGATATCTCGATGAGCTAAAATAGCTTTTAATTCTGAGCCAAATAACAACCTTCCCGCATCACATTTGTAAAATAATGGTTTAACCCCTAATCGATCGCGCGCAATAAAAATTTTTTCTTCTTCCTCATCCCATACAGCAAATGCATAAATGCCATTCAAATGCTCAACACACTGTTCTTTCCACTCTATATAGGCTGTTAATAATACTTCTGTATCTGAATGCCCTTGAAACGTATAGCCTCTTTTCCATAGTTCTTTTCGAATATCTTCTGTATTATATAACTCTCCATTATAGGAAATTGTATAGCGTTCTTCTTTTTTCATCCGCGTCATCGGTTGTTTTCCGCCTTCTGGATCAACAACAATTAACCGTTTATGCCCAAATGCAACATGATTCCTAAGCCAAACATTCGTATCATCCGGTCCCCTCTTCGCGAGCGTTTCTGCCATCTTCGTTATTGTTTCTTTTTCTTCCAATAACACTTTTGTATAATCAACCCACCCTGTAATGCCACACATTGCTATCACCCTTTCTCATCTCATATCCGCAGTCTGTTTTTATTTTATGCCCAATTTCAATTCTATGTGCCTTGGTTATAAAGAAAGACCGAACTGTCTATAACAAGAATAGAAACTTCTATAAAAAAGGAGGGCACAGGAATGAAACAGCGTAAACATATTTTGTATAGCCAACCGCGTGCTCATACAATCGGAAATGTTGAATATATAAACGAGGAATGGATATTTTTCGATGAAGAAAGCGATGAAGCTTCTTTATTAGAAGATATGATTGAAGATGGATTTGAAGTTTTATATAACAATAATTGGTTACCTGCTCGTTTTTATGAACATAATACTTTGCAAGTAGCAGATGAACATCATCCGTTGCAAAACGGCGAAACAATTCGGATTCGAAAAAAGTTAATGACAAGCTATCATGAGTGGATAGAAGAACTTCCAGATTCCTCATTTTCACTCGTAACCGAAACATTACAATCGTTAGGCTACTCTTTATATGACTGTATATATTCTCATAATTCTCTATCCTTCCAACCAAAAGACCAGCCATGCGAAGGAGTTAATTTTCTTTTATTTGATAATGAAGAAATGATTTGCTCCCTTCATCACCATTATGTTCGCTATTCTACACAAAATAAGGATATATTTAAAATTACAAAAGCAGATGGCGATGAATTGCATATTAACAATTAAAAATAAAGTGAAACTCCCTTCAGTGAGGGGTTTCCACTGAAGGTTTGTTGAACCAATCGGGCTTTTACGGGCAGTTATCCCCCACCTGGCTTCTTCGCTTTTCTCTCAATCTTAAGGTGGGGGTCTTACTGCCCGTTAATGCGGATAAAAACGAGGATGTCTCAAAAGTAATTAAATACTTACTTTTGAAAACATCCTCATTTTTGTATTAAGCAAATGGAGAAAACCCTAATGGTAATCGTAAACCAAGATATAACACAACTAACAACACAATAACAAATTGAATCCAAAACGCTCTTGTTAATTTCTGCTTGCTTGCTTTCACAAGAATCATTTCCATCGCAGCAATTACCCAAATACCACCGAGCATTTTCATCCCATATAACATAGGCATCCAGTGGACGTCTTTGTAAATTAATAATCCTGATACAATGATCAAAATATACAGCAAACGAACCACCATGTGCATTGGTTTTGCTTGCTTTCCACTCTTATACATCGAATATGTTACAAAAAACAAAATAATCCCGAGCGACCATGCAGTAATATGCATATGTATCATATAAATCTCTCCTCCTCTTTTGCACATTTTTTCACTTTATATGATACCACGTCTATTTCTTTTCAGGAAACATTTAGCTTTTTTCACGTTTAAATGCTATAATATTTAGAGTATTTACAAACTTCTTGTAAAAGCAAAAGGGGGAACTAGCATGATTCAAACAAAAGACATTATCGAATTAACAGAAACTTACGGAGCAAATAACTATCATCCACTACCGATTGTAATTGCGCAAGCAGAGGGTGTTTGGGTAGAAGACCCAGAAGGCAACCGTTATATGGACATGCTTAGTGCATATTCTGCTGTAAACCAAGGTCATCGCCATCCAAAAATTATTCAAGCGCTTATCGACCAAGCACAACGTGTAACATTAACATCACGTGCATTCCACAGCGATCAATTAGGTCCTTGGTATGAAAAAGTAGCGAAATTAACTAATAAAGAAATGGTACTACCAATGAATACAGGTGCTGAAGCTGTTGAAACCGCTATCAAAACAGCAAGACGCTGGGCATACGATGTGAAAAAAGTAGAAGAAAACAAAGCAGAGATCATTGTATGTGTTGATAACTTCCATGGCCGTACAATGGGCGCAGTATCCATGTCATCCAACGAAGAATATAAACGTGGATTCGGGCCAATGCTTCCAGGTATTGTTGTTATTCCTTACGGCGACATCGAAGCATTAAAAGGAGCAATCACACCAAATACAGCTGCATTTATTTTAGAGCCAATCCAAGGCGAAGCTGGTATTAACATTCCACCAGCAGGCTACTTACAAGAAGCATACAATGTATGTAAAGAAGAAAATGTATTATTTGTTGCAGATGAAATTCAAACAGGCTTAGGCCGTACTGGGAAATTATTTGCATGCGATTGGGACAATGTTATTCCTGATATGTATATCCTTGGAAAAGCATTAGGCGGCGGTGTATTCCCAATTTCTTGCGTTGCTGCAAGCCGCGAAATTTTAGGTGTATTTGAGCCAGGTTCTCACGGTTCTACGTTTGGTGGTAACCCACTAGCTTGTGCGGTTTCTCTTGCTTCTCTAGACGTACTAGTAGAAGAAAATTTAACAGAACGCTCTTTACAATTAGGAGAAAAGCTGTTAAATCAATTACGTGAAATTGACAATCCAATGATCACAGAAGTACGCGGAAGAGGTTTGTTTATCGGAATCGAGTTAAATGAATCAGCACGTCCTTACTGTGAACAATTAAAAGCAGCTGGCTTACTATGTAAAGAAACACATGAAAATGTAATCCGCATCGCTCCGCCTCTTGTAATTTCTGAAGACGATTTACAATGGGCGTTCGAAAAAATTAAAGCGGTATTGTCTTAATAAAAAAGAAGGTTGTCTCTTAGGAGACAACCTTCTTTTATTATGCAATAATCCTAACTATATACAACAGACCAGCTATAACAGGAAACATTAGTAATATACCGATGATACATGATATCCACACATGCTTCCATTTCCACCAACCAACTACATTTCCTCTCCAAAACAAAAACAATGAAAAAGGAATTATTAAAAAGAAAGCTGTACCAAGCCCAGGCACATATTCTCTCTTCAAGATTGCCCCCACAAGATGAATAATCCCATTCATAAAAATCATTGACTGTGTGAACAGTACAGCATATAACGTCATCTGCGTCAAAAACATATTGTGTATAAACACAATCAAACATACAAAAACAGTTAATATAAGTAATGCTATTAAAAAATGCTTCTGTTGTAATGCATTCTCTTCCATCTGAATGGGCTGTAAATACTTTATTTCTGGAAAAAAATAATACTCTTCTGCATTATGCAAAGCGAAAAAAATAGGAATGATCCAGAAATAAGAAGAGCGCGGTATATTATTTGACATTATTACGGAGCGTTCCAACATGTTCAACCGTTATAACAACTTCATCACCAGCATGTAAAAAACGAGGTGGTTTAAATCCCTTTCCAACTCCCGCTGGTGTTCCAGTCGCAATAATATCTCCTGGCTCTAACGTCATTCCTTTACTTACAATTGATATAATTTCTTCAATTGAAAACATCATGTTTGCCGTTGTAGAAGATTGACGTACTTCTCCGTTCACCTTCGTTTCAATATGAAGCGCATTCGGATTAGCAATCATTGAGCGATGCACAATAGCTGGTCCCATTGGACAAAACGTGTCAAAGCTTTTTCCAAGAAAAAATTGCTTATGCTTCTTTTGGATATCCCGAGCTGTAACATCATTTATAACCGTATAACCAAACACATGATTAAGAGCTTTTTCTTTCGAGATTTCCTTTCCACGCTTTCCAATCACAATGGCGAGCTCTCCTTCATAATCAAGTTCACTCGTAGCATGCGGATGACTATAAATTTTATCACCATCACCAATTACAGTTGTTGGTGCCTTTGTAAAAATAATGATATTTTCTGGAACTGCTTCCGCTCCGTCCATTTCGATTGCATGCTCACGATAATTTTTTCCAACACAAAGAATATTTTTTCTTGGCCTTGGAATAGGAGCCAATAACTTAACTTCCGATAATGGATAATAAGCATCTTTGCAATTTTCTTTCGCCCATTCGACAATCTCAATTACTTTTGTAATAAAGGGTTCCCCCTGGTCGATACACTCTAGCATTGTAATGGGAATCGTAACTTTTTCTCCTTTTTTCCTCTGTGCTTCTCTTACATGCAACACTGTTTGTGATGTCTCATCTACAACACCAACAAACACTTTTTCATCTGCTTTTACTGTCACAAACCGCATATTTCCACACCCCATCTTCAAAATCATACTGTAATTGTATTCGTACCTACTAATGAAAATCCTCCTAAAAATATTTTTAATTTACAATATTCTTTCTATTTTTTATGCAATTAAAATGCTTTTTTGCCAAAATATGTAGAATACCTTCTTCTTTTAGCGAATGTGTTTCTTTTTTATGGAAAGTTTGTATAATATGTACTAAAGATACTCTTAAAATCTATAAGGAGACGGAGCCGATTCTATGTTTGAGCAAGCAATTGAAAAAAACGAGAAAAAATGAAATACTTAGCCAAACGTTATGGAATGACATCTCAAAAAACGGTTAGTTGTAGTCAAGAGCTGGACAGGCTCTTAAATGTTATATTACTCATACAAATAGATGATGTGTCAACTCAAAATATAGACGTGCACTCCTACTGAGTGTACGTCTTTTATTTTTAAAATAACAGACACATATTTACACAAACGCCCATACAATAATAAAGTAAAACTCCTATCATAGAAACTCGTATTAAAAAGGGACAGATACAAAAATTTTGAACATGAAAGGTGTTTTCTATGCCTGCAATGGTTGGACATGTTAATATCGTTAATATCGGATCGAGCGGTGTATTTCATATTGGAGATGTATTTGCCATTCGTCCCATTAGTTATTCTCGTGCATTTGCAGGAGCGGGTTCTTTTAATGTTGGAGAAAGTGTATCAATATACAATTACGAAAACACAACAAATGTAAATGATAATGATGTAATCGATCAGCCAGTCACTGCTACTTATTAAAGGGGGAATAAAAATTGAAACTGTATGTACATCAAAGTATTATTATTAATAATATACGAATAAATAACCTTACAACTTCAGCCGTCTTTCAAATTGGAAGTGCAGGGAGTATTAAAACATTGTCAAAGTTTTCTAATACAGGCGGATTTACACAACCAACTCCGCCACTAACAGCTCCGGGACAAATTATTTCAATTTCCCCTCCTCCTAGTTCTTCTTAACGTACCAATATCATAGACATATACCAATACACCCTCCAGATTGAAAAGGAGGCTTCTAGCAGTGAGTCAAGATCTATATACTTATTTACAGCAACTACAACAATTCATTCAAAAACAACAGGAAAAAATAAATGCTTTAGAAACACAACTAGCGCAGCTGACAGAGCAAGTAGAAGAACTGAAACAGCGACCATCCTCTTCAATTGGGAAAGTCGAATACAAGTTCGATCAGCTAAAAGTCGAAAATTTGAATGGTACATTAAATATCGGTTTAAATCCATTTACGAGCAAAGGAGAAATAATTGAAGACTTTAATGTTGAAACTGAAACATTAAAGGTAAACCCTGAAACCCAAGTAAATCCCGATTTTTATCAAGATATCATTCAAGAAGTGCACCGCTATTTAGACGAAGAAGCGTATAGTCGCATTCTTCATTTCGAACAGGAAGAACGAACACCTCTCGATGATATGTACCGTCAAATGATGATCGATGATATAAAACAACAAATGGAACACCGTCTTCCATACTATTTATCTCAAGTACAGCCACATCCAGAAATTACATCTAATCCACAATATATGAAAGATGTCATTATTCGAGCAATGAAACAAGATATTGATAAGGCATTTCTTACCTTTATTCAGCATATACCGCGTAACTTCCGAAAGGAGTAAATGCATATGAATTTTACTGTTATTAATCACGAAATCAAAGTGGGAACAATTAAATCGCTTGGGATATCTTCGTCTGCTTTATTCTTAGTCGGCGATGCAAGCCTCATTATTTCATCTTCTATTTTAGATACACCATTTGAATCTGTTACAGGAGGTCCGTTTGTACCACTCGTAACTGCTGTACCTACCACTCCTCGATAAGGAGGACTCGTTATGCGACATATTTCTGTTGTCCATCAGCTCTCTGTCATCACACTAGGACTTGATGCCATTGCTCAAATTGGCGATACAAATCATGCGGAATTAAAAAGCAGAGCAATTGTCGTTCAGCGCGAAATTCCTTACTTTTTGGCTCAAGAAGGAAATTGGGAAGTATACGAAATATTTGTTGATGACGAAATCACGATTCCAACTCGCATAAACGAAGTAAACATGACTGTCATTAATGAAAATCCCTTTATTGAAGTAGGCTGCATTGACATTCAAAGTATGTTAAGCGCTGGTTGCCTTCACATTGGATCTATTGATTATGTATTTTCAAACTCACGCATTTTACAAATTCGCCATTTTGTTACAGAAGAACCTTTTAGCAAATAAATCATATAGTATCGTAAAAGCAAAATGAAGTAGGTGAAAATATGCCGTCCGTTGTTGGGAACTTAGTCGTTCAAAATAGTAACGGCTCTTTCAACTTAGGGGATTTCTATAATGTGTCTCCAAAAGAAAATACGAAAGCTTATAATGGATCCGGTTCATCAAATGTTGCTTTTGTCCTTAATACATTTAACGGCGTAAGCGGTACAAATACATTTGATTCAGATGTAGCTGATCAAGATCAAATCGGAACAGCATAATGTAAAACTTCCTTCAGTGAGGGGTTTCCACTGAAGGTTAGTTGAACCAATCGGGCTTTTACGGGCAGTTATCCCCCACCTCCCCTCTTGGCTTTTCTCTCAATCTTGAGGTGGGGGGCTTACTGTCCGCGAATAGCGGGATAAAATGAAACCTCCATCAGTGGAGGTTTTCTTCATCCCCACTGATGGAAAGTCCGTCCAATCGGGTCCATGCCAGCAGTTATCTCCCACCTCCCCTCTTCGCTTCTCTCTGAACCTTGAGGTGGGGTCCTACTGCCTGCGAATAGCGGGATTGTTGATTGACCATAAAGTCATTTCTTTCGGAATATATCTCCTTAACTGTGTGTAATTTCAAAAAAATAAAATATTATTATCATTTTATAAAATGATAATAATTGGGGAGAACAATACAATGACAAAAAAAGCTGATTTACTTCTTCATCCTATTCGAATACGGATTATACAACAATTACTACTAGGTAAACCACTAACGATTGCACAACTTTTAGATGCACTCGGCGATGTTCCTCAAGCTACTTTATATCGTCATATGAACCTTTTAATTGCGGCAAATTTTATTGAGATCATTAATACGAAAAAAGTGAAAGGAACGGAAGAACGAGTATTTGCGGTCAAAAAAGAGAACTTACAGGTTCCCGAAAAAGAAGTCGAAACGACTCCACAGGAAGACCATATTCGCCATTTTTCAGTATTCCACGGTAATTTGCTTCAGTTAGTGACATCTTATCTGACAGAGACTCCCCCAAAACAGTATAAAGAAGATGGATTCGCTTATTGGTATACACCTATTCATCTGACGGATGAAGAATTTCAGGAACTCGTCCAGTCTATTAATACGTCTATTGAAAAAGTAATAAATAACAAATCGACACCTGAACGAACCACTCGAATTTTTGCAGGCATGTTTATTCCGCAAAAGTCACAAAAAGAATAAGGAGGAATCGCCAATGCATTATGGTTATGAAATTGGGATAGAGGAACTTTGGAATTGGTTGCCACTGCTTCTTCCCCTCCTAATTTTACAATTCATTTTAATTTCTGTAGCATTATGGGATTTGTTAAAAAGGGATTTTAGCAATGAATACAAATGGCTTTGGGTCGCAATTATTGTTTTTGTTAGTATTTTCGGTCCGATTTTATATTTTACCGTAGGAAGGAGAGGACGATAATATGGGCATAATCCAGGTGAACCACCTTCAAAAAAATTACGGGAATCATGAAGTCATTAAAGACATTGATTTTCAGATCGATTACGGCGAATGTGTCGCTCTCCTTGGTCCAAACGGAGCTGGTAAAACAACGATTATCAAAATGCTTTTAGATATAACAAAACCTACAAGTGGTCAAATTCTATTCCAAGGGGAGCGTCATGACCAAATGCGTCAGTTTATTGGATACTTGCCGCAACATCCCACTTTCTATCCGTGGATGACAGGAAAGGAATTGCTTGAATTCATGGGTGGACTTTCAGGTATAGATAAGGAAAGTTTAAAACAACGAATGCACGAATTACTAGACTTAGTGGGACTGAGTATGGAAAAGGATAAGCAGATTGGAACCTATTCGGGAGGAATGAAGCAAAGGTTGGGCATCGCCCAGGCACTCATCCATCAACCTAAGTTACTGATTATGGATGAACCAGTTTCCGCGCTGGATCCACTTGGACGAAGAGATATGTTGGAATTGCTTAAAGTGATTAAACAGAAATCGACCATTCTTTTTTCCACTCATATCCTGCACGATGCGGAAGAACTTTGCGATAAGATACTTATCTTAAACCAAGGTAAATTGCTTTTCAACAGCTCTATTAATCAAATAATCAAGCAAAATCAACAACCTGTTTTTATTATTCAAGCACCTCGAGTTAGCGAGTGGGCTCCACAACTTGAAAACGAAGATATCGTTGAATCCATTGTACAAACAGGCAGTTCCGCAAAAGTGCGTGTTAAAAACATTGAACAGGGTAGAATCTGGCTATTAGACAATATTAATCGTTTACAACTGCCAGTTCAAAAGTTCGAACTAGTACAGGAAAGTCTAGAAGAAATCTTTTTAAGGATGGTGAAGTAAACATGAACCACTTATCTGTCCTATTAAACAAAGAATGGCTTGAAGCTAGAAGAAGTTATAAGTTACTGTGGTTTCCTATCGTATTTATGCTTTTAGGAATCATTCAGCCTCTTTCATCCTATTATTTACCTCAAATTTTGCAGGTTGCTGGTGGATTGCCTGAAGGTATGGATATTACATTACCCAAGTTTACTGCAGAAGAAGTGTTGGCTTCAACCTTAACCAATCAATTTGACCAATTGGGCTTAATGGTTCTCGTAATTGGTATGATGAGTATCGTTGTATCGGATAAAAACAGCGGAATGCTGACGTTTATTTTGACACGCAACACAACACTAGGCGAGTATTTGCTGAGCAAGTGGATTGGGCAGGCTGCTATTGTCGCAGGGGCAGTTACAACTGGAATGATCATGGCAATATTTTACACATTCTATTTGTATAACTCTGTACCATTAGCTAGAGTCGCAGCAGGGCTTGGCGTTTATTACATTTGGTGCCTGTTTATGTTAACACTAACATTAATGATGGGTGTTTTACTATCTAGATCCTCGGCAGTTGCTGTGTTATCAATCTTTGTTCTGATCCTTTTGAAAGCCGTAACCGCATTTGGATCTGGATTTCAAATTTTAAATCCCGCGCATTTGACGAATCATGCAGTCAACATCATGATGACCAGTAATGCTTTACCTCACCTTTTACCAACATTAGCTGTAACGTTATTACTCATAGTATTCTTCCTGTTTTTATCAAAATTCTATTTATCCCGAAAAGAGTTGCCTTCTATGTAACTAAATATATATAACAGTAACCTTGATGGAGCGTACGTACGAAGAGAGATTAAAAGGTAATAAAGTGAAACTTCCATCAGTGGGGGTCTTACTGCCCGCGAATAGCGGGATAAATGAATCATGACATTGTAAAGAGGAGTAAATAAAAGATGAGTGTTCAAATTGTATTAGATGATAGTGATTTAATATTGAATATTTCAGGATGGACAGCGGTTACTACTTTGAGAAAGATGATAAACATTCCTTACACTTCGGTCGAAGAAGTACAAGTGGGAAATTTCAAGTTTCCCTGGACAGCTATTAGAAAAACAGGCATTGCTACATTTGGTTATAAAGCTGGGCTTTTCATTATTGATGAAAAGAAATATTTCTTATCCTATCATGACACCAATAAAGTAATCATCCTTAGTTTGAAAGAATATGAGTTTGACAAAATAGTAATTCAAAGCGAAGCTCCAGAACAACTAGCAAACACTATTTTGATGCGTTGCTCTTCACATAAATAATACTCTTAGAGGGCTTCATGATCCAGATGTTTGGTCTATCACGAGCAATCCCGCTGATCATTCGCAGGATTGCATAGATTGTAACAGTCGTTGATAATCCATTGGTGAATAACTTTATTGTCACTTTACAGGGATAACAAAAAAACGGAGGAAATCCCCTCCGTTTTTTCGTTCTTTGTCCAATCAAACTTTAATCAAGTCCATACTTATCTACTTGCGACACACTTATTGAATTTCACCTTATTTTACTTGCAATACGTGACTGCCATCAAAGAAATATAAATATGTTTCTTTTACTGGTTGATGCAAACTTTTCTCAAGTGCTTTACGATAAAGTTCCAGCTGTATTTTGTAGCGTTCTTCTAATGTTGATTTCGCTTGTTCAAATCCACCTGGGAACCTGCCTTCAATTGTATCTGTTTTAAAATCAATTAAAACGATGCCATCCTCTTCTTCAATCATACAATCAATAACACCTTGAACAAGGATCGATTCATCTTGCTCATCTTTCCAATCTTGGTATGCTTCCTCTGCTGATAACATCATCGTAAACGGCACTTCGCGCTCTACATGTTTTGCAGCTAGCATCCGTTTCCCTAATTCTGCTTCAAAAAATGCAACAATCTTTTCTGGTGCTATTTCTTCTGCTTGTTCAAATGTTAAGAGCTCTTTATTTACCATTTCAGCAATTTGTTCTTGAATAGCTTCAATTGTTATTGCTTTTGCTAAGTTTACATGCTGCATAACAGTATGAACAGCCGTCCCGCGCTCTGCATACGTCAGCCCTTTTTTCTCCATGAAACGCGGACGTGTTTCAATCGGTGCACGAACTCGTTTTATAAACGTTGTATCACTGCCTTCTTCCACTTGATAGTTTCGTTTAATTTCCGTAACAGATTGCTTTGCTCGGTGCGTTGCTGCATCTTGGAATCCATATTGCCATGTTAATCTTTCATACACTTCGTCTTTTTGTTCACTGCACACAGAAACTGACTTTTGTTCTCGAAGCGCTTCTAATAGCTCTTGCTTTTCTTCTTTTACTGGCTCCGGTGCTTGCAATCCCGCTCCGTCAATTGCTTCTACTTTCCAGTTCGCATCATACTCATATATATCAGTTGAAATATTTCCTTGTCCCATTTCAAAAAGCATATCACTATCTTTATGTCTGCATAATGACGGTGCAATCCAATCTAAATAACAAGTTGCTCCGGCACGTACATAATCCGGCAATAACCAGTTTGTATGATCACGTGAATCTAACCATTTTTGTATTTCTTTACCTTTTACTGTACCAATTAAAATGAGCTTTTCTTTCGCACGTGTTAAAGCTACATATAAGACGCGCATTTCCTCCGCAATAAGCTCCATTTTCAACTTCCGCTTAATCGCTAACTGTGATAATGTCGTATATTTAATACGCTTCTTCGGATCAATAAACTGCGAGCCAAATCCGAAATCTTTATGCAGCAAGAAACGCTTCATTAAATCTTGTGTGTTAAAACGTCGTCCAAGCCCTGCGACAAATACAACAGGAAACTCCAGCCCCTTACTTTTATGAATTGTCATGATACGAACAACATCCTCTTGTTCTCCGAGAGCACGCGCTGTCCCCATATCATCACCGCGTTCTAATATTCGTTCAATAAAACGCAAGAAGCGGAATAAACCGCGAAATGAAGTCGCTTCATATTGGCGAGCACGATCATATAACACGCGAAGGTTTGCTTGACGCTGTTTACCAGCAGGAAGACCGCCCACAAAGTCATAATAGCCCGTTTCCCGGTACACCTTCCAAATTAAATCAGAGAGCGACTGCTGACGCGCAAATTCACGCCACTCTTGTAAATGCTCGTAAAACCATGATAGTTTCTCATGCAATTCTTTCTCTTCCTCTAACGGTGCCCCTTGCAAGAATGAGCGCATCACTTCATAAAAGGAGCCCTTTTTCCCGTGAGTACGCAGCATCGCCAAATCTTCGTCTGTTAATCCAACAATTGGCGAACGAAGCACAGCTGCTAACGGAATATCTTGCGCTGGATTATCAATGACGCGAAATAGGTTCATCATAATATTCACTTCTGTCGCTTCAAAATAGCCAGTCGAAAGCTCTGCATAAACCGGAATTCCTTGTTGTTTTAATTCTTCCATAATTTGCGGCGCCCATGGCATGGAGCGCAGTAAAATAACAAAATCACGGTAAGTAACTGGGCGCATACCATTTGTTTTACGATCATACACTTCATAACCAGAATCGACCATTGTCTTTATTCTTTGCGCAATGAGGCGTGCTTCTAATTGTGCTTTTTCTAATCCCACGCCTTCCTCTTCATCCACTGCTGCGCTACTATCAGACTGATGAATAAATAACAGCTCTGCTGATGTATCTGCTCCGTCTGGATAACTTGCTCCAAGTTTCAACTCAGCGTCTTCATCATAATCAATTTCCCCGACAGCCTCGCCCAT
The DNA here is from genome assembly GCF_055814245.1 of Bacillus sp. EA-CB0995. NCBI lineage: Bacteria > Bacillati > Bacillota > Bacilli > Caryophanales > Bacillaceae > Bacillus > Bacillus sp. EA-CB0995. Next base: position 3,691,884 of record NZ_CP169269.1, read on the forward strand.
AATTTGTTTAAAAATAAAATTTGTCCCTGCTAGTACTTCATGACGGCTGCGGAAGTTTTTTGCTAAATCAATTTTCATGCCGCCATCTATACCTTCAGATGTAAAGCGTCTATACTTCCCTAAAAACAGTCCTGGTTCTGCTAAACGAAAACGATATATGGACTGTTTTACATCGCCCACCATAAATAAATTTCCGTCTTGCTCAGAGTCTTTTGTTACTAGTTTAATAATGGATTCTTGTACAAAGTTTGTATCTTGATATTCATCGACAAGCACTTCTGTAAATTTATTACGATATTGCCACGCAACTGGTGATGGGCAAATATCTCCTTCGCTCGAACGTTCACTTAAAATTTGCAAGCAAAAATGCTCTAAATCTGTAAAATCAACCATCCCTTTATCACGCTTAATTACTTGAAACTGTTCGGTAAATATTTTCACGAGATCAACAAGCTTTTGCAGTACGGGATGCATATCTTGAAAATCACGTAAAAAGCTTTCTGGACTGCGGCTAAATAATTCTTCGTGCAATTTCTTTACTACATCCTTCGCTTTATTACGTAAAGAATCAACTTGTTCCACAATCGCTTCATTATAATCACTCTTTTTAATGCGCTTTAACGTTTGCCAAGCAGCCGTTTGCATCGCTTCGTATGTGCCTGTCCAAGATTCATTCGCTGCCCCGGACAAGTTCTGAAGTAACAGGAGATCAGCTTGCAGCGTTTCAACGCGCGGTGCTGGTCCATCTGGTAACATCGCAAGTTCGATTGCTTTTTCTACATATTGTTTTGCCGTTTGAAGCTGAACCTTTACATCTTCCAATAAATACAAGGCATATATAAGATTTTCAATTGTTTTTCCTTCTACGTCATATGCTTCAACCAAGTCATCAAGCCAACCGTTTGGATCTGGATGTGCTCTAGATTCTGTATGGAGTGCTAAAATCATGCGCTGCAGGTCATCATCACTACGGTCGCTCGTATAACGGTCGACAAGTTCAAAAAACAATTCATTCTGTTGCATGCCGTACTCTGCTTCTAATATGTCATCCAGTACTTCTTCTTTTAATAGTTCATTTTCCGTCTCATTCGCAATGCGAAAACGCGGATCAATATCGAGCATATAATAATACGTACGAATCACTTGTAAACAGAAAGAATGGATTGTCGAAATAGATGCCCGGTTAAGCAGACTTAACTGTTTTCGAATATGCGGTGAGGCTGGATCATCAATTAATACTTTTTCTAACGCTTCACCAATTCGATTTTTCATCTCTTGCGCCGCTGCATTTGTAAACGTCACAACAAGTAAACGATCGACATCAACTGGATTGTCCTCCCGAATCATTTTACGAATAATGCGTTCAACAAGTACCGCTGTTTTTCCCGACCCAGCTGCAGCTGCTACTAAAATATCACGTCCATCAGCAACGATTGCCTTCCACTGATCATCGGTCCACTGACTTCCTTCTGGTTTTGCTGGCCAAGTTTGTGTCATGACTGGGTCTCCTCTCTCATTTTCTCTAACGCTTCACTATCTTTCATATCTTGTAACGCTCTGTATTTATTATCTTCTAACGACTCATCGAATTGACAAACAGAGCGGAAATTACAAAACGTACATGCCGTTTTATTCCCCATTTTATACGGTGCAATATCGATTACACCTTCTGTAATATCTGTCCCGATATTTTCAAATGTACGATGTACGTATTGTTGCAGTACATTAAATTCTTGTTCACTTGCGATATCAGAACGTGCGCTAAAGCTGCCATCTTTTTTGAGGCCCGCTGAAATAATATTAGAGCTTCCTGTCGTTAACGTGTTATCCATTAACCGAACAACATCAGCATCTCCAAGGACAAGTCCTTTCATTTTAAATTTCTTTAAAATCTCTTGTTCAATTTCAATCTCTGAAACGTCACCTTTCATTTCAACGATTGGGTTATGAATATGGAAATAAAGGACTCCCGCAGGATTTGCAGTTCCACCTTGTTTCATCCATTTACTTGCGTTTGTTGTAACAACATCTAAATACGTCAGCATCTGCAGGGCTAAACCGTAATATACTTCTGTTAAATCTAATTTTTTAGCGCTTGATTTATAATCAATAATACGTAAAAACGTTCCGGTTTCATCTTCCGCTTTATCAACGCGGTCAATTCGCCCGACTACTTCCATTTTCACACCATTTGATAGTTCAAAATTCATAGCTGGCAATGAATTTGTTCCGCCCATACCAAATCCTACTTCTAAATCAACAGGTACAAATCCGCTCGACTTCGCATGCTCTCTTAAGACAAGTGAAGTACGGAAAATGATTTGCTGCAATTTATGTTTTAAATAATGATGACGGTTCGAGCTTAATAAAATTTGACGCTGCAAAAGCGGTGCTAATTCTTCAATGACTGTGACAGAAAGATATTCACACTCTTTTACTGTTAAATCGGCCCAAGTACGTTTTTCTTTCAATAGCTTATCAGCAATTTTTTTCAAAGCTGCATGGAACAGTTCGCCGATATCTGGTGCATCTAATTTGAAAATATCACGTTCTTTCAAAGATAATCCATGCTGCGCAAAATGTGCATACGCACAGCGATTAAAGAGTTCCATGCGTGATACGCTGCCTCTAATTTTGTCACCATATAACTCTTGGCTTACAGCATTACTTAATTTACGTGCCCGGTTTCGATAAAATAAACTTGATAACACACGGCTGCTCTTCTGCTTCCATTCTGGCGACGTGACATAAAAATTGTATACATCCCACCAAAAGGAAAGATTCCCTTCAAAACCGTATCGTTTCCAGTCTTGCAGTTGCTGCGTTAAATACGAAAGTGTCACTTCTGGCGTTGCAACATATGAAATTTGCTCACGAGATGACAGATCATTTACATCATTCGTTAAAAATATTCCGCCTGCTGAAGGAAACATTCTTTTAATCTTCTTTATGAAGCTAGATGCTAGTAACGTTTTCCCTTCTTCATCTGCTAGTGGACAAGAAATATATAACTTCTCTGATGCTCTAGTAACCGCTTGATAAATGACAAATTGCTCATCTAATAACTTTTGCCGCGCTGTTGGTGCAAGTTCTATTCCCGCTGAAACAAGTACTTCTCGTTCTTCGTCAGATAACACACCGTCATCTGATGGCGCCGCTGGAATGACCCCTTCATTTGCCCCAATCACAAATGCTGCCCGAATGTTAGAAAGACGAGAACGATCAATATTTGCAATTAAAATTTGATCTAAAGACGGCGGAATATTAGCAAACTGGAGTGACTCTAACCCTGTCGTCATAACATTTACAAACATAGAAAGAGACATTTTCTCTTCTCCAAGCATTTCAACGCACGTATCCAACAGCGTAATCACTTGTTCCCATACTTGATCATGATCATTCGCAAATAAGAAGTTCCCTTCTTCTTCTGCTCGCAAACGTAAATCTTCTAATTTTTTCGGAACGTCTAGCTCTTCTAAAAATAAATAGACCGCTTCACACATACTCATCGTTGTTGTTGCTCGCTTTAATCGCTTTTGCAAGCGAATAATAGGTGTGCGAACAATCTCACGAAGGCGGTTAATCTTTTCTTCCATTTCTCGTTCGCTGTCTGTTTGACCACCATGTACACCATCTAATGAGCGGTAACGACGATATGTCCACGGTTCTTCCGAAGTCCACCGTTTCCCTTGTACCCCATACGCTAAACAGTAATTTTCAAATTCATCCATTTCATCACGTATTCGCGCTTTATTCACATCTAACGGGTACAACAGTTCGGTTTTCGCGCAGCGAAATACCGCATCGTAACGCCAATTCCCACTAATGACTTCTAAGGCTGAGCGAATTAACTCAATTAATGGATGATGAAGCATCGGACGTTTTTCATCAATAAAGAATGGTATATTATAATCAACGAACAACGTCTTAATCATATCGTAATAGCTTTCACCATTGCGAAGAAGAACAGCTATATCGCGATAACGATAGCCTTCTTCTGCTACTAACCTACGAATTTCGCGCGCAACACCTTCCACCTCAGCCCGCAAATTAGCCGCAGAATATAGTGTAATCTGTGATTCTCCTTGAAATTCTGCATACGGACGAGAATCATAATGCGCATCTAAATGCGCAAGTGCTCTTGAAATAAAGCGCGGTTGTTCTCTCATTATAATTGTATCTTCAATAATGATTTTCTCTTCCCTTGCTACTTGCTTCACTTTTTCATATGTTATAAGCGTCTGGTAAAACAAATCTAGCTCATTCACCTTGCTTGATAGCGTTTGTTCATCGAGCGTTAATGCAATTGTTATTTTTGCCCCGCATCTTAATAGTTGCCTTACAATTTCTAACTCTTGTGGTGAAAATGTATGAAATCCATCAATATAAATGATGCTATCTTTCACATACTCTGAAAGTGGAAGTTTTTCAAATAAAAGCTGCATGTAATCTTCAGAGTCTAAATATTTTCCAATTAACGCTCGTTCAAAATCATCATATAGAAGCTGCAAATCATACATTTTATTTGCTAACAATTTCTGTTCATTTCCACTGCTATGAGCATCTAACTCTTGCCACATCGCATACACATTTGACGGCGTTAAATTGTAGCGTTTAAATTCAGCAATCATACTGCCAAGTTGTTCAAAAAATCCATTTTGCTCCGCTGCTTTTTGGAAGACATATAATTCTTCTTTACGCGCCTCTACAATTTTACGAAGCAACATATGCACGCCAGATTCATCAATATGAAGGCGACTTGCTCCGCCCACTTCCTGTAATACCTTCCACGCTAAACGAGAAAAACTAAACACTTGCGCACGAATGGAGCCGCTCACGTTTCCATTAATTAATGCTTGCTGCGTTTGGAACGTCATCTGCTCTGGCACAAGATATAAAATCGTTTCACCTTTTGGACGATGCTGGAGCTCTTGTTGTACTTCTTGCAAACACATTGTACTCTTTCCACTTCCAGCTCTTCCTATAATAAATCGAAGTGACATGTAAACCCGCCTTTCTGTAAGTGAACCTCTATCAATCAGGATATATCCGAAAAAGAAGGTAATTCGAAATTTCGAATTACCCTTTAGAGAAATTTGTTTGTACTTCATTGATTGGCCAATAGCGCAAATCAACTTTTCCAACAACTTGTTCTATTTTTACAAATCCGAAGTGACGACTATCCCAACTTCCTAAACGATTATCTCCTATTACAAACATAAATCCCTGCGGAACAACCTGTTCTCCCGTTAACTCTTCTAGAGTAAAATCACCTGTTAGCTGTCGTCCATGAATTTGTTTTTTATATGCATCTAAATATGGTTCTTCAATAAATTTTCCGTTAATATATAGTTTATCATGTTTGTATGAAATTTGGTCCCCTGGCAGACCGATAATTCGCTTCACATAATCTTCCTGTTTATTTGCATGAAAGACAACAACATCAAAACGGTTTAACTCATCAAACCGATAACCAACTTTGTTCACAACCAGCATGTTACCATCTTGAAGTGTAGGCATCATCGATTTTCCTTCCACAACATACGTTGTAAAGAAAAAAGTGCGAAAAAATACAGCTAATAAAACACCTATAAAAATGGTTCTCATCCACTCTACGCTTTCTTTTTCCACTTTCGCTTCATCACGCCACATCCCTTTCTCTTTTCTATAACAGGGGTGCGCTCACTTACGAGGTCTAATCTCTGCTCAGTTCAAGCTTTACTTCAACTTTCTTTCCGACATACCATAAAATAAAAATGACACCGAGTACAATAACTGTTTTTACTGGGTTATGCATAAAAGAAGCAAGATCATGCCCAACGTAACTTAGCACGAAAACCATCACAAGCTTACCGAGAGAGAGAGCTAAAACAAATTGCCGTTTACTAATACGCGATAATCCTGCTACAACATTAATAAGTGCTGATGGTGTAAACGGAAAACAAAATAAAAGAAAGATTGGTGCAAATCCTTTTCGCTCAATCCATGTCATCGCACTGCGTACTTGTGGATGCTTATTTACAAAAGCGAAAAAACGACTTCTGCCAAAACGACGAATGATAAAAAATACAAGCAATGCTCCTATACATGTTCCGAGCCATGAATAGAAAAAGCCAAGCCATAATCCAAAAGCAACCGCATTTGCCATAACAAATAAAAAGAGCGGCAAAGCTGGAATAAACGCTTCAATCATCGGAAGACCCATTCCAATTAACGGGCCAAACGCCTGGTAGCTTTCTAATACATGTTTCAAATTTTCTATTGTGAAATACTCTTTGATTGTTTGAAAATCCATTCTACTCTGTACCCCTTTACCTTGCTCTAACGGGCAGTAACATTTTTTCTGAATGAGGAGGATATTTCGTGTAAGAGCCCGATTGGTGCAAACTTTCCATCAATGAGAAAAACATTTCTCAATAGAAGTTTCATTTTTACCTTTTCCTGTTATTACTTTACCATTATTGGACAATAAGGGGAAATAACATATATGACAACTAGATATATATTTATTAGTGTTCCATATTTTTAAGAGAAAATCCTGTTTCAAATAACAAAAAAAGGATGGCATTTGCCATCCTTTTTCACACTATGATCTATAAGATTATAGTTTTACAACGTTTTTAGCTTGAGGTCCACGGTTACCATCTTCTACTTCAAAGCTAACTTTTTCGCCTTCTTCTAAAGATTTGAAACCTTCAGTTGTGATAGCAGAGAAATGTACGAATACATCATTTTCGCCTGGAACTTCGATGAAACCGAAACCTTTTTCATTGTTAAACCATTTTACTTGACCTGTTTTCATAATAACTTCCTCCTAGAAAATAAATATAATTTGTAGTTTTCACAACATAAAAAAAGAATCCACACATTATCAAATGCGAAACAGAACACATACATAATTTCCTCGCTAGTTTCACAGCATTTGATAATATATGGATTGCTTGATTTAAGTATTCAACTGTACATTAACTATATCATACTGAAGAAAAAATGTAAAACATAATTTGCGAGAATAAGAAAAAGGAGGAATCTACCTTCCTTTTTCTTATTCCATATATAATCAATCTTCTTTTTTTAAAAGATACATCTTCTCATATGCTGGTTTTAGCTCTAAAATCTCATTTTGATTAACAATTAAAAATTTTGGCGCTGTTTGTTTTCTTTTTCGATCTTCAAATTCTGCACGCAGCTGTGCAGTTCTGTTTCTTTGATTTTCAAAGCTGTTTTTAGATACTTCTAGTTTAATTGTCTGACCATTTATGAATTCAATGAGAATATTTCCATGCGGAAGTTTTGTCACACTTTCAATATGAAAATGAGATAACCAGGCACATTCTTTGCGAGAGTAAGAAAACGTGGGGAAAAAATAAATATGATCTGTAGGACTGATTGCAATCGGTGCTTTATGCGTAAAACCTGTGTATTCTTTCGTTCCGTCTTTCCGCCCGCCAAAACTAGCTCCATATTGACGACAACTTTGCTCCACAATCTCAAGTGGTTTTTGATACACAAAAAACTCATCGCTTTCTTCAATTACACGCGTCACAATTCGTTTATCTTTCAAAACAATTGGAAGTAGTGCAATCGTTTTTGAATTAATAATGTACTGTGATGTGTATTTTTCAGCTTCACTACTCATCTTTTTCTCTCCTTTTTCATTTTTAGATAATTTTTATGTAATTATCTACATGGATAATTGTACCATTTCATTTTGGGAATACTCGTCATTTTCATTTTTTTTACAATTTCTTATTATTAAATTAAAATTTCCTTTTATATACCTTTATAAATACTAAATTTAAATAGCATAATCTTCCTGTATAAAATAACATTTTGTTATACGAAACTTTATATTCTGACATTTCGAAATATTTGTAACGATAAAAAAAGCCAGCTCGAAAGCTGACTCTTTCTTATCACGCTATTCGCGGGCAGTAAGCCCCACTGATGGAAGTTTCACTTTATCCCGCATTAACGGGCAGTAAGACCCCCACCTCAAGATTGAGAAAAAAGCGAAGAAGATAGGTGGGAGATAACTGCCCGTAAAAGCCCGATTGGTTCAACTAACCTTCAGTGGAAACCCCTCACTGAAGGAAGTTTCACTTTATATTATCGCGTAAACTGCTCTTCCTCTGTAGAGCCTTTCAATGCGGTTGTTGACGAAGTTCCGCCCGTGATCACTTGTGCTACTTCATCAAAGTACCCTGTACCAACTTCGCGTTGATGACGCGTTGCAGAGTAACCGTGCTGCTCTGCTGCAAATTCAGCTTGCTGCAGTTCTGAGTAGGCAGCCATACCACGCTCTTTGTAACCGCGCGCTAGTTCAAACATGCCGTAGTTTAAGGAATGGAAACCAGCAAGTGTTACAAATTGGAATTTATATCCATAAGATGCGATTTCCTTTTGGAAGTTTGCAATTGTTTTATCATCTAATTTTTTCTTCCAGTTAAAGGACGGTGAACAGTTGTAAGCTAATAGTTTACCAGGAAATTTTTCATGAATTGCTTCTGCAAAGCGCTTTGCATCTTCTAAATTCGGCTCGGATGTTTCACACCATACAAGATCTGCATACGGTGCATATGCTAAGCCGCGCGCAATCGCTTGGTCAAGTCCAGCTTTCGTACGGAAGAATCCTTCCGGTGTTCTTTCCCCTGTAATAAACGACTTATCAACAGGATCAATATCACTTGTAATTAGATCAGCTGCATCTGCATCCGTTCTTGCGATAATGAGCGTTGGTACTCCCATTACATCAGCCGCAAGACGTGCTGATACTAAATTGCGCACTGCTGTTTGCGTTGGTAGTAATACTTTTCCACCTAGATGACCACATTTCTTTTCAGAAGAAAGCTGATCTTCAAAGTGAACACCAGCCGATCCTGCTTCAATCATTCCTTTCATGAGTTCAAATACATTAAGCTGTCCGCCAAAGCCAGCTTCTGCATCGGCAACAATTGGTACAAAGTAATCAATATCACCACTGCCCTCCATATGCTGAATTTGATCAGCACGCTGCAGCGTTTGATTAATACGCTTTACAACTGCCGGCACACTATTCGCTGGATACAAGCTTTGGTCTGGATACATTTGTCCTGCTAAATTTGCATCTGCTGCTACTTGCCAGCCGCTTAAATAAATTGCTTGCAAACCTGCCTTTACTTGCTGCATTGCTTGATTCCCCGTTAATGCTCCTAATGCATGAATATAATCTTCACTATGAAGAGAATTCCAAAGCTTTTCCGCGCCGCGGCGTGCTAACGTATATTCAATATCAATCGATCCGCGCAAACGAATCACATCTTCTGCAGAATATGGACGTGTAACCCCTTTCCAGCGTTTATCAATCTCCCAACTCTCTTGTAACTGTTGTACTCTTTCATTTACCATTTCTTCCATCCCCTTTTCTTCATTTATCCCGCTATTTGCGGGCAGTAAGACTCCACTGATGGAGACTTCACTTTATAAAATTTCATACCCCGGTAACGTTAAAAACGGCACAAATTCATCATTCATAACAAGAGTAGTAAATAGTTTCGTAGCTTCTATAAATCGTTCTTTTTCAAAACGATCGCTGCCAATCTCCTGCTCTATTTTTATTAACTCTTCTGCTTTGAACTGTTCTACTAATGCAAATGTAATCTTTCGTCCATCTTCTAATTTGCCTTCCTCATGACGAATCCATTGCCACACTTGCGCACGTGAAATTTCTGCAGTTGCTGCATCTTCCATTAAGTTATAAATTGGTGCTGCTCCTCTGCCACTTAACCATGATGCAATATATTGAATCCCCACGCTAATATTTGTACGAAGGCCAGCTTCTGTAATCGTTCCCATTGGAACTTCTAATAAGTCTTGTTCGTTTATACTAATTTCTTCTCGTTTTCGATATATTTGATTTGGTGTTTTCATAATGCGATCAAATACTTCCATCGCTACAGGTACAAGTCCCGGATGGGCAATCCAAGTCCCATCATGTCCATCACACGCCTCACGCTCTTTATCAGCGCGCACTTTCTCAAATGCTGCTTCATTCGCTGCCGAATCGTTCTTAATTGGAATTTGTGCCGCCATCCCACCAATTGCCGGTGCATTGCGGCGATGGCACGTTTGAATAACGCGCAAGCAATAAGCGCGCATAAAAGGAACACTCATTGTTACCTGCGCCCGGTCCGGAAGTAGAAACTGTTTATGATTGCGGAAAGTTTTTAAGAAGCTAAAAATATAATCCCAACGTCCGCAATTTAACCCTGCTGAATGATCACGAAGCTCATATAAAATTTCATCCATCTCAAATGAAGCATGAATCGTTTCTAAAAGTGCGGTTGCTTTAATCGTTCCATTTGGAATACCAATGTATTTTTGTGCAAATACGAACACATCATTCCATAGTCTTGCTTCTAAATAACTCTCCATTTTCGGTAAGTAAAAGTATGGACCGCTTCCTTTTTGATTAACTCTTTTGCATTATGAAAAAAGAACAATCCAAAATCTAATAAGCTTCCTGATATTTCTTCACCGTCTACTAACAAATGCTTTTCTTGTAAATGCCAACCACGCGGACGCACCATTAATACAGCTGTTTGTTTATTAAGACGATACTCTTTTCCGTTTGGATTGTTATATGAAATCGTTCCCTTAACTGCATCTCGTAAATTTATTTGTCCTTCAATCGAATTCTGCCATGTCGGTGCATTAGAATCTTCAAAATCTGCCATAAATACATGTGCTCCTGAATTCAAAGCATTTATAACCATCTTGCGATCAACCGGCCCTGTAATTTCTACGCGGCGGTCTTGTAAATCATCCGGAAGCGGCGCAATGGTCCAATCATCCGCTCGTACATGTGCAGTTTCCTCTAAAAAATGCAGCAACTCTCCTGTATCAATTCTCTTTTGTTTTTCTATTCGTTTCTGTAGTAATTCTTTACGGCGCTCGTTAAAATTCTTATGCAGCTCTTTTAAAAACGAGAGTGCTTCTGGTGTCAAAATCTCCAAATACGCCGGTAATATTTCTCCAACGAGTGTGACCCGTGAAGTTTGTGTCGACATATTAGCATCTCCTTCTCTTTAAACTGTTTTATAACAGATTTAATTTTATGTTTATATTATATAACAAAAAATCAGAAAAGGAAGAATTTTTTTGAATATTTTAACAATATTCAAAAATTGGTTTATCCATACTTATTACATAAATTTAAAAACGAAATATATAGTTATTACAATCGCAATAACCGAGTTAAGTTGAGGCATATTCAGGTCTAAATTACGCAAAAGTAGCTGCAGATGAAAACTCCAACCTTAAACTAGGCTACGCCCCGTACGTTTTGAAGATGAAGTTTCATTTCCAATTTTTACATAAAGCGAAACTTCCATCAGTAGGGGTCTTACCGCCCGCAAATAGCGGGATAAAAAAAGCATAAGGTGTACAACACCCTATGCTTTTTAAATACTCTATAGATTTTTCTTTCCCCTCATGTTTTGGAGCAGGGACTTATTTGTCTTCTTTTTTATGCTCTTTGTCTTCTTGTTTCTGTTCTTTTTTATACTCTTTATCTTCTTGTTTCTGTTCTTTTTTATACTCTTTATTTTCTTGTTTCTGTTCTTTATATTCTTGTTTCTGTTCTTTTTTATACTCTTGATCTTTGTTTTCTTCTTGATGCCCATTATTTCTTTTTGGTTGCTGGGGCTGCTGTTCCTGGGATTGCTTTTGTTCGTTTTGCCCTTGCTCCTCGTATTTTTCTTCCTTTACAGAAGACGAATTCGATGATGCATCCGGTGGTGACTCTGGTTGCGATTGTACCTCTGGAGGCTGTTGCTCCTGATTAGACGGCGGCGGAGCAACCGATTTCTTCTTCTCATTCTCTTGCTTTATATAAACACCTGTGCCGACTCCTGCTTTCTCGGCATTCTCGCGCACTTGCATAGTACTGTCTTGATATACGACTGCAACATGTTTTGTCTCATACTCTTTCTTTAACTCTTGCATAGCCTTTTGCAACTGCGGTTCTAGCGACTTTTCCTTTGCAACAGATGTTAACATAACTTGCTTGTCATTCGTTAAGTATCCATCCTCTTGGCTTTGCTTTACAATGGTATGCACTACATCCTGCAAAGGTTGATTTTTCCATCGTTTCATTTCTTTTAAAATGCGCTTTCCATCATCATTACAAGCTCGCAATTCTATAACACGAAGATCCTTTGTTACACTCGCCTCTAAACTTGGATTAATGTCAACAGAGACATAAGCGAGTGCTTTTTCTTCCGGTTGGTTGTAGAAAAACAGAAACACACATAGAAAACAAGCAACAAGCAGCGATGCAGGTTTTAAGAAAGAAGGGATTGAAAAACGCGGTACTCTTTGTTCTTGTTCGTTAAACGAGACTTCCTCTCCAATCATATAAGAGTGCGATTTTCTTTTAAACGTGATAAACTCTCCGCCTGGCGTTAAAACAACCACGCGATGTTTTTTAATATCCATCACAATCCCTTTATTCATCATTCTTCCCCCCTCTTATATAATCAAGAATATATGTATAATTGTTTGTAAAGATAATACACATTGCAATAATGTATTTCCTATGTCGCTCCAACGTTTTCCGACTTGCCCTAACACGCGGTTCAATTTGTTTAAGCGGTAACTTTTTCTTTCGGAACAACTCTTCTATCATTTTCTCTTCTTTTATAATAATCTTTGCAATTTCTATTAAGTGCTCACGCGTATCACGATGCTTTGGAGATTCCTTAGCAAGCTCTACAAATGTGATTTTAAATTCGTCTAGTACACTTTGAAAATGAAGAATTTCCTCCTTACGGTTACTGTTTTCCATCTCTTTCATATACTCCGTAAGCGATGCCTGCATCTCTACCATTTCCTCTTGCTGGTCTTCTTTTAAAAAGACGAGATTATGCCTAGACTCCTTGCGTATATAGTCAATTACATCTCTTTTTATAAGAAGCTCAGCAAACGCAAGAAAAGATTTTCCTTTTTTATATGAATATTGTTCAATTGCTTGATTAAACGCAAACAGCCCAATGCTATATTCATCATCCTGCTCCGTAATATATCGGCGGCAGACAGACGATATTGATTTTCGAATAAAAGGCCGATACTGTGCGATAAAAACTTCCTTATCTCCTACGTTGTTTTGTATGTCAAATACTATATCTTCTATGGCCGGTTTTTTTATGATTTTCATCATTAAACTCAACACTAGTAATCCCCCTCTCCCCCTTTTTGCTTCAAATAGCAAAATGGTCACTAAAGAAGTGACCATTATACCACATTTTCTTACTGCTTATCTTCTTGCTTGTCGTGACCAACTTTTTTACCGTTGTCTTGATGATCATCGTTTCCTTGATGATTATTGTTTCCTTGATGATCTTCGTTTTCTGTTTGACCCTTTTGGTTTGATTGCTCATGCTTCTCATGGGAAACAGCCGTTTTATGTGCTGGTTGTGCTGGTTGTGCTGGTTGTGCTGGCTGTGCCGGTTGTGCTGCATGCGCTGCGTGCGCTGGCTGTGCTGCATGCGCTGGCTGTGCCGGTTGTGCTGGTTGTGCTGGTTGTGCCGGTTGCGCTGCTTGTTCTGGTTGTGCTGCTTGTTCTGGTTGTGCCGGTTGTTCTGGTTGTGCCGGTTGTTCTGGCTGTGCCGGTTGTTCTGGAGTTACTTCTGTATTTTGATCTGTTTTTTTGCTTTCTTTTGCAATAGCATTAGCTTGTTTTTCTTGTTCTTTCTCTATTTTAGCTGCAATCTTTGAAAAACTCTTCTCTATATTTTTGGCAATTGCAGCTTTTGCTTTCGGATTTTTCACTTTATCAAGCACTTTTGCTAATGCTTCGATGTTGTTTCCGATATGTACTTTTACTTTCGCTGCTTCTTTTTCTTCTTTGCTAACAGGCTTTTCTGTCTTTGTTTTCTCTTCACCAGCAGGCTTTTCTGTTTCTACTTTCTCTTCGCCAGCAGGCTTTTCTGTTTCTACTTTCTCTTCACCAGCAGGCTTTTCTGTTTCTGCTTTCTCTTCACCAGCAGGCTTTTCTGTTTCTGCTTTCTCTTCGCCAGCAGGCTTTTCTGTTTCTGCTTTCTCTTCACCAGCAGGCTTTTCTGTTTCTGCTTTCTCTTCACCTGAAAGCTTATCTGCTTTTTCTAAGTCCTCTGCCGCTTTTTCTAATGTATCTTGTGTAAGATCATCTTTTCCTTTTTCGTTTAGTACACTCGCCTCAGCAATTCGTTCCGCAGCTTGCTCAGACAATAGCTTCGCCTTCTCTAAATCGTTTGACGCAAGAGCCATTTTAATATCTTCCACCGTCGTTTTCACGAAATAAAAGAAGTCGCCTTGTACTAAAGATGGTTTTTCTGTTTCCGTTGTTTTTACTGCGTCTGTGTTTTCGCTAGCATACGCTGCTGTTCCCATTAGAAACGGACTGCATGCCATCATAGTTACCATAGTTCCTTTTAATAGTACCTTTTTCATATTATTTATTCCTCCATTTGCTTTCTTCACTATACATATTCGGAGGGAATGAAAATTTTATAGGGGTCAAAAAAATATTTTTTTATAAAAATAAAAAGCTGACATTTCGTCAACTTCTTCATAGATTCATATTTAAAGGGTAATTTTTTCATATCATCCGTAAACTTCTAGCTATATAAAATATGATTGTACTAAATAATATAATGAGAAATATAACAAACGAAATAGTAGAAAATCCAACTTCTCTTTGCATTGCAATTTGCGCATTTTCCCAAGTACTATATACGCCAAATATAATAATTTCAAACTGTAACCATCCTAATAATGTGCGCGAGTGAATGTATAATTGTTGTTTTTGTTCTTCTGTAACATGGGAAGGATAGTTAAATAACTGAGGAAAACGGCTTAAAACATGAAATAATACATATAATCCTAAACCAACAATTGGATGAATAAAAATATTCCCTTTTCCACCAAATCCGTCCGCTTCTCCATTTAATCCAAAATGAGTTGGAATCCTATGCGGTAAAGACGGCCAAATGAATCCAATATATATAAGCATCACAACTATTCCAATAAGTGACAAACCATCTAACCCTCTTTCAAGATTTGTTTTCGGAGCAATCTTTTTCATTTCTATCCCCCTTGCTGCATATTTTTATTTTACTATATTTTCCACAAACAAAAAAAGAATGTCCTATCATTATACTTATTTTTATGAACAAACTTTTTTTCAAAATGAACAGCATACAATAAAGTGAAACTTCCCTCAGTGGTTTTTTCATCCCCCACTGATGGAAAGCCCGTCCAATCAGGATAAAAATAAAAAAGAGGTGGAGAGCATGCCTGCAATTGTTGACAGCATTATCATTTCAAAATGTAATGGGAATGTAAATTTAGGTGACAAATACAATGTAAATCCTCAATTCCGAATTAAAGAACACCTTGGTTCTGGATCATCAAATGCAGCAAAAACACTAAAAATTTTTAATGGGGTTAGTACCGCAAATGTATTTGACTCTGATCTAAGTGATCAAGATATAACATTCACACTGTAAATTAGCGATTTAAACTGTAACAAGAAAAGAACAAGTAGATTCTAGTCTTTATAATAGACATCTACTTGTTCTTTTCGAATTTTGGTCTTAATAAAGTGAAACTTCCCTCAGTGGGGCTTACTGCCCGCGAATAGCGGGATAAACAATTGCTGTTCTTAATGATTATTTCCTCTTATACTCCTCAAACGTATGAATTCTCTCAAAAATTGGCGGATGCGTATACAAGAAAAATTTCACCAAAGCCGGCGGATTCACCTGACTTAAACTCGTCTTTGATAAATATTGAAATGTTTTGACCCCTGACTGATTATCCTTCGTCATGTCTAATGCATATTGATCGGCCGCTCTCTCTTCAATGCGCGATACGTAATTTGTTGCAGGACTTACCGCAAAGGAAAGCATAGAAGATACAAGGAAAAATAGTGGTAAAACTGAGAAACTAGCTATCTTAGAAATATGCAGCGTATCTCCCCACTTACGAATACACGCTTGAATAATGCGGTTAATAAGGTACATGCCAACGAAAGTTAAGACAATATAACTTCCAACGCCCCAATATATATGCTTCATCACGTAATGACCCATTTCATGTGCCATAATAAATAATATCTCTTTATCTTTTAACTGCTCGAGTGTTGTATCCCATAAAACGATGCGAGAATTCGAGCCGATCCCCGTTACATATGCATTTAACGCATTTGTTTTCTCTGACATATTCACTTCATACACATGCTCCGCTGGAATATTTGCTTTATCTGCTAATGTTAAAATCTTTTTCTCGAGCTCCTTATTATGCAACGTGGAAAAATGATTATATAGCGGATCAATAACTACCGGCTGAATAAACGTTAAAAAGATGGTGAATGGAACCGAGAGCGCCCAGCCATATAGCCACCAACGTTTTGGATATTTTTTAATAAGCCATAATAGCACAGACACCGTGAGAAACATAAGGAAAAAGTTGATCCAAAAATCAAGCACATGTTCCTTTATCCAATTTGCCGTTGATTGCGTAGAAATGCCGTAATCAACAGACACTTGATGACCAATCCATTGCAGTGGCAATGATAGCGCTGTTGTCACAAGTGATAAATAAAACAAATAAATCGCAATTTGCAGTACCCGTACTTTTGTTGTATCTTTCGCCCATTTTTCAAACCGCTTTGATACACCGAAAATGAGTACAAATAATAAAACAATCCATTGCAACGGCGTCGCTAAGAAAAATAATAAATTTTTCACCCGAGAGTAATCTTGACTAAGTGTCAGCTCCCTTGCATTCATAAATGTTGCTGGATCTGCACTCGTTCCTTTGTACATTTCTGGTATCATCTCATGATTCCATCCAAATAAATACCAATATATAAACAAAGCAAATAACACGTACAAAAAAAGTGCCCAGCTCATCACTTTTCGCATGTTTTCTCCTCCTCATCGCTGCCTGTCTATTATTATTGTAGTTCGTTCCTCGAAAAATAGAACAAGCTAATACGATGAATTGTCATGTAATATTCACTCATACCTCCTCATTTTTCAGACTTTTCTTATAAAATAAAATTGGGGGGATTGGAATGAAAAAACTGTATATTACCTTTACGTTAGGACTTATTATCGCAATCGGGATTGGAATTTTTTATTTTACAAGTTACCGAAAAGTATCAGCGGAAATACCAAAGGGGATTGTTATGGAAGATGTAAACGGCGCATCTGTATCATTTGATCAATTACCGAAAAAATTAAAATTAGTAGAGTTTATGTATACAAAATGTCCAGATATTTGTCCTGTTACAACATATAAAATGAAATATTTACGAGATGAGCTTATGAAAGAGAAAGTTTTCGGAACAAAAATCGAATTTATTACAATTACCATTGATCCGAAATACGATACGAAAGAAGTGCTAGAAAATTACTCCAAAACGTTTGACATGAAACAAACGAAAGGTTGGCACCTGCTGCGCGGCGATGAGGAAGAAACGAAACAATTAGCCGAATCTTTTAACTTCCGCTATCGCGATCCTGGAAGCGGTCTTTACATTCATACTTCAAACTCTTATCTACTAGATGAAAACAATCGTTTAATCGAAGTATTTGGTATGGGAGAACGCGGGTTTGATAGTAAACAAGTGTTAGAGAAAATTAAAGAGGAACTGTAAAAATACAAATTGAAAAACCGACAAAACCTTTTTTAGGTGGGCAAGAGCATCTGGCCATGCCTAGAAGCGTTCAGGGCCTTTTCCTGCCACTGGCGAAGTTAAAACAAAGAGAGAAAGCAAGTGCAGGTCATTTTTTGTGCTGCATTGCAGCGATTTTTATGTTAAAAAATATCGCAACTTACCATATATATTGCTTCTATTGCAACAGACAAATAATACGATATCAGCGCTTTTCTGTATATATCGGCGCTTCGGCAATATTCAACATACGTACACAGTAAGAAACTGCTCCCCAAAGGCACGTAAGTGCCTTTGGGGAGCAGTCTCTTTTACTTTTTCTTTTGCACCGGTAACCAAATCTCTAGTTGTGCAAGCTCGTGCTTATCTGCATGGCACCGCTCATCATATAATTCAAACTCTACAACACCAGAATGTTCGTAGCCAGAATGCGGAAACCACTCTGTAAAGATTGCATTCCACGTTTGCTGAATCGATGCTACCATTTCTTCGTGCGGAACTTTTGGCGTTGTAAATACAGCGTACGTTGCTTCCGGGAATGTACGACACGCCATCTCACTTGGCACACCATTAAAGCTTGTTGCTTCCATTCCGATAATATACGTAATCTCCCCTGTTTCTAAATTAAAATCTGTACACATTCCTAATTCTACACATTCGTTCGTATGCTTACGGTTTGGAATGTTTTCCGACAAATTATTTTGCAAATACTTTTCCCACATCGCTGGGATATCTTTTAGATTTTGTCCTTCTTTACTTGTTGTCTTCATTTCATACCCAATCACTTGAAAAGCTGGCTTTGTTTCTATACGAAATTCCATTTGGATTCCTCCTAAATACGGATTAAATTTCCGCTGCATCACATTCACTTTGGAATATAACGGCGTTCGAATCTCTTGCTTTCGATATGCACTCGGCGTCATATGAAACAGCTTTTTAAAGGCGCGCGTGAACGTTTCATGAGATTGAAAGCCGTGCTCTAGTGCAACATCGAGAATTTTCTCCTCTGTATGAGAAAGCTGATAAGCTGCCCGGGCGAGCTTTCTCTTTCGTACATACTCCATCACAGAGTCTCCAACTAACGCTTGAAACACGCGGTGGAAATGAAACTCCGAAAATCCAGCAATACGAGCTAGATCCTTTAATGTTTGCTTTTCCATTACATCTTCTTCAATATAATCTATTACCTTTTGAATTTGTATTTCATAACTTTCCATCTCTGTTCACCTGCCTTATATGTATTATCATAAAGGGAACTGGAATTTTCTTCTTGATGTTTTTTGCTTTTATTATATAAAACTTTTAACTTTTTAATAAAAAGAAAGCTACCGATTAGCAGCTTTCTTCCCACTCTATTATAATTTCTCTAATTCACTGCCAAGAAACTTCGCAATCTCTAACATACCGTACTTTCCAACAACTGCTTCGGCATCAGCATTGTAGTTTGTGTTCGTATTAATATCATAAGTGAAAATTTCACCATCAGCATTTCGAATAAACTCAATGCCAGCGATTGCTATATTGTTAGCGGCCAAAACAGCCTCATACTTTTGAATAATTGGGTCGTTAAATCCTTCAACGATTTGAAACTTCGGTTTTTCCGGAGCTTTTTCGCCAACAGGACAGAACAAATCTCCAATTTGACAAGCATCAGCAGGGCATAATTCGAAACCTTTCGATGTATCTACTTGAACCGCATACACAAACTTTCCGCCTACAAACTCACAACGCGTAATGTAAGGTTCAGGAGCTTGTATATATTCTTGAATCAACGTAATACCATCTACTGGCTCTTCAAACGCTGCGCTTTCTACATAATCTTTTAAAGAAGCAACAGACTGGAACAATTGAACTCCTAATCCTTTTCCAGCGCGGTTATGTTTCGTAATGAATGAACGGCCTTCAAATTGAGCTGCCGCTTCTATAATATGATCCTTACCAACAGCTGCGATTGTCTTTGGTGTACGAATTCCTTGAGCGTTTAGTGCCATATATTGTGCAACTTTACTTACTTCAAGTTGCAATGCTCTGCTTCCATTGAACACCTTTCGGTTATGTTGTTCTAACCAAGCAAGTACAGCAGCCGTAAGCTCCGGTGCAAAGCGGTGATTTCTCGTATGAGAAGAAGCGCTCATTCGGTTATAAAATACGCCTTCTGGCGGAACAGAAGAAAGATCAACAATACCTTCGTCTAAATGCCATTCTTCATATGGAAGTCCAAGTTCTTCCAACCTTTTTATAAGATGAGTTGTCCACTCTTTATTTTCATGAATAATGTGAATTTTCCCCATAGAAATACCCTCTTTCTAGATGTAATAGTTTCATTATACTATTTGTATAATAAAGAAAAAAGCTGTCCAAAAATTTTACTTGGAACAGCTTCTTCACCTGAAAGAGGGTTAAAAATATTGAATGCTTTCGACCACCTACTACTCTATTAAACTGTTATAGTAGTGCCATCGAATTTCGTAAAAGTGAATCCACCAAACTGTTCATTATAAGTTGCTTTATGATCGTGAAGAATTCCAATTGCTACTGCTTCACCTAGCTTTAGACCTTCAGTCATATCAGAACGCCAGTGAACACCAGCTATATTGCGCCCAATACCAATATTAGAAGCAAGTTTATTTAATTCGTCTCCCACGCTCAAAGGTTGTCCTAAATAAGGAAGCAAAGAAAGACCATCAGCGTTCGCTACAACCGGCTGCGGAATGACAAATGATTCATTAAAGAAGGCCTTCAATACAGTGACGCCAGCACCTAGAATACTAGCATGTCCAGAGGGATATGCTGGATGAGTCGGACAACCTTCTGGGTAAGCCATAGGTAATAAATACGTACCAAATCGGTTAAAGACTTCAGAAACAGCCTGCGAATTCAATAATTCTGAATGAATTGGATAATGAACAGCGCCTGTTAACTGATTATGAACACGGCCTCCAAACTCTTCAGGACGAATTCTACGATGAACTAAAAATTTTTGAAACCAAGCTGCTTCGAGTGCTGCCGTTGCCGTTCTACCTACTAAATCTAAAATATGCGGAGCACCAAAGGTAACAAAACTCTTTTGCGTTTTGGAATGCAAATACGGATTACTTGGCGACAATGCCGCTTCTCCAAAACTAAGTAATATTAAACATGCAGAAAGACAAGCTTGATAGGAAAAGTCTTGATGAACAAATTCACCTAAATCACGTCCATTGCGAATATAGCGTGAGGTAGAATCAAATAACATCTTTTGCGAAGATGAACCATTTTGAATATTCAGCCATTCTTCATTAGAAGTCATGTAATCTTTATCCGGCAAGGCGGTTCGATATTTTTGAACCATTGTTGTCGCTCCATAAGGCACGTCTTTCCACAAAAATTGAGAGATGTAAGGACCAGTTAAATCGCCAGATGTTTCACCGCGGAACAAGGTCCCTGTCGTAACGACTCCCCCAACTTTCGGACCACGAAAATCTGAAAAACTTGAGAGGTCAGAAGCAGCTGCAATAGTAAGTGGATCCGTATCATACTCTGTAAAAGGCACATCACGTAATAATGCATGCCAATATAATTCAGCCATTTCACTTGCTTCCCAAGCACTACTAAACGCCGGAGGTACAGCTACACTTAAATGATGGCTATCTGGCCCTTCTAATCCATATGCATAAGCAGCTTGCGGATTAGCTAGTTTCGCAGTCCCACCTAAAATTAAGCGCTCAAAAATACTTGATTTTCCCTTCTTCAATGCTTTAATCCATCTTTTATAAGCATGCAATTCAACTTCTCCGTAATCATTATGCGGTAAAGCTTTAGAAAAATTAGCACTTTTATTTAAAAAACGTTTTTCATCTCCATTACATAATTGTTTTGGAATAGGAAGATCCTGTTGGTGAAATGCCGCTTCTACGCGAATTTCTAGCGCTTCATCGCAACGCTCACTTGGACACATAGGTCCTATTTCACATTCTTTTTCTTTCTTCGATATATCCGCATTCGGATATCCAGTATTGTTTTCCTGATTACAATCTTTCGCCATTTACTACCACCTTATCACACTCTAAATTTGTTCTAGCTTAAACCATTGTGATTCTTTCATTTGAATTCTATTTAATATATTCATATATCGCTAATTATGAAACTAAATAGACTGCCTGTTTATTAAAATACTGACAATTAGTTGAATGGATTAAGCTTATATAATGAACAATCTTGAGTGCTGTTCGGTCATCATAAGGTGAAACGGCTATCTACAATTCTTCCATCTAATTTCTTCAAATTATTCCCATCTGACTACCTACAGGATAAAGTGAAACTTCCATCAGTAGGGGTTTTCTTCATCCCCCGCTGATGATTAGTTAAACCAATCGGGCTTTTACGGGTAGTTATCCCCCACCTATCTTCTTCGATTCTCTCTGAGTCTTGAGGTAGGGGTCTTATTGCCCGCGAATAGCGGGATAAATCATTTTCATATTCCCTTCTACACTTGCATCGCCTTCTCTTTTAATGCCCTTCTCAAAATCTTTCCTGTCGTATTTTTCGGAAGTTCTTCTAAAAATTCAATACTGCTCGGCACTTTATATTTCGCAAGATGTAATGAACAGTACGCCATAAGCTCTTCCACTGTAACAGCATTCGTTTTCAGTACAACATACGCTTTCACTGCTTCACCTAAACTTTCATCTGGAACACCGATGACAACAACTTCAGCAACAGCTTCATGCATATATAACACTTCTTCTACTTCGCGCGGGTAAACATTATAACCGCCAACAAGAACGATATCTTTTTTCCGGTCTACAATGTAAAAGTAACCTTCTTCATCCATTTTTGCTAAATCACCTGTATACAGCCAGCCATCACGAATTGTTGCTGCTGTATCCTCCGGCGCTTTGTAATAGCCCTTCATTACATTCGGGCCGCGAACGATTAATTCTCCAACTTCGCCAACTGGTACTTCCTCACCCATTTCATTTACAACTTTGTTTTCCACATTCTGAACATTCGTTCCGATTGAACCAGGCTTACGCGAACGATCAAGCGGATTGAAACAAGTGACGGGCGATGCTTCTGATAATCCATACCCTTCCGAAACAATAACATCAAACCTTTTTTCAAAGTTTGTAAGAAGGGCAACAGGCATAGACGCACCGCCAGAAATACAAAAACGAAGTGTATGAACATCTTCTGCACCGGCGTCCTCATATAAATATAAATAATTGTACATAGTCGGTACACCCGCAAATATCGTAGCTTCGTATGTACGGCAAATACGAAATACTTCTTTCGGGCTAAACTTTGGCAACATTAAAATTGTGGCTCCGTTTACAATCGGTGCATTAACAGCAACCGTTAAGCAGAACACATGGAACATCGGCAGCGCTGCAATTACACGATCATGCTCTGAATACTGTAAATACGAAGCGACATCGCTTGCATTACTGTATAAATTTTTGTGCGTTAACATTGCTCCTTTTGGCTTTCCTGTCGTTCCAGATGTATATAAAATAACGGCAACGTCTTCTTCTTGTATATCTGGACCTTGAAAAGCGAGATCTCCGCCCGCCACTAATTTCGTAAACGTTTTCATTTTTTCAGTTTCTTCATGAGTTGAATTTGCTGAGGTTTCACAAATGATGATGTTCTTGATGGAAGGAAGTCTTGATGTAAGTGATTGCATAACTGGTAGAAGGATGTCGAGTGTGATGATTGCTTTAACGTCTCCATTTTGTAAAATGTAATATAGTTCATCTGGTGTATAAATAGGATTGACTGGAATAACAGTGGCTCCTGCACGCATTGCCCCGTATAAACCAATTAAAAAGTGCGGTGAATTCCCAACAATTAATGCGACATTATCCCCTTTGCCAATACCCATTTTTGCTAAACTACTAGAAAACTTAATGACTAATTCGTTAAATTGGTCATAAGAGACCGATTGATCCTGAAATATATAAGCCGGCTTGTTCCCTTTCATTTTCACCGTTTCGGCTAATGATTGAACGAGATTCACAAAACCCCCACCTTTTATAAGATTTTAAAAATTCTAAATACATTATATTAAAAGAAAATTAAGGGTGCAAGTTACATTTCATCAAACAAATATAAAAAAACAACCATACGTAAGATATGGCTGTTTTTTTATCTACTTAAAAGAATAAAGATAAGAAATCTTCTTTTGTTATATTACCAAAATAACGTGGCACTTCTACATCTGCTAGCGCCTCAGCAAATGCTCCCTTATCAAATACCTTACCACTTAAACGTTCTTCAATGTCGTGTACATCTTCAACACCGAAAAAGTCCCCGTAAATCTTACATTCTGAGACTACACCTTTTTGTACTTCTAACCGAACATCTACTTGTCCAACTGGGAAACGTTGTGAATGCTTCAAGTTAAATTTTGGAGACTTCCCGTAGTTCCATTCCCAATTCCGATAACGTTCTTCTGAGATTTTATGGATTTCTTTCCAGTCATCTTCCGTTAATTCATATGTTGGAATTTCACTTTCTCCTTCAAAAATATTTTCTAAAAGGAGCTGTTTAAATTCTTCAATTGTAATTTTCTCATTTAAAAACTCCGCAATATTTGCAACACGGCTGCGAATTGATTTAATTCCTTTTGATTGAATTTTATCCATTTTTACATTTAATGCAGATACAACATGGTCAATTTCTGAATCAAATAATAACGTACCATGACTAAACATACGGCCTTTTGTCGCAAACTGAGCGTTACCAGAAATTTTTCTTCCTTCCGCTAAAATATCATTACGGCCGCTTAATTCTGCGTTAATACCTAATTTTCCAAGCGCTGCTGTAACCGGTTCTGTAAACTTTTTAAAATTGTTAAAGCTATCTCCATCATCTTTCGTAATAAAGCTGAAGTTTAAATTTCCTAAATCATGATACACAGCGCCGCCTCCAGAAAGACGTCTTACAACATGAATTCCCTTTTCACGTACATAATCAGCATTAATTTCTTCTACTGTATTTTGATTCTTTCCAATAATAATAGATGGCTCATTGATGTAAAACAGTAAATACGTTTCGTTAATATTTAAGTTTTTCACACAATATTCTTCAATCGCTAAGTTAATCGTTGGATCTGTAATTCCTTTATTATCAATAAATAACATCATTTCACCTCAAGATTCCCAAACGTAACCGCTATGAGCAAGCACCGTGCGGCCGTTAAAAATTTGTTTTGCTTCCGCTACTAAATCAGATAAATTGCCTGTATGCGGCAAATGAGTTAAAAGCAGCTCTCCTACATTTGCTTGTTTTGCAATTTCTCCTGCTTCTGTACTATTCATATGCCCAGCTTTTGATCCATCTTGATGCGCATACATGTTACATTCACAAATAAATACATCTGCATTTCGTGCAAATGAAACAAACTTTGGCATGTAACTAGAATCTGCTGTATACACAACAGTTTTCTCACCAGCTGTAATACGCATCGCAAAACATATAGCAGGATGCACCGTTTGTAAGAAGGAAATGGAAAATGGACCAATTTGTAATGTGTCCGCTGGGTTGTAAGGAACCCCTTTTGTATACGGTGTATGTGTTAACGATGCAAATCCTTTTGCATCAAAAGTATGGCCATAAATCGGCAGTTCTGGTAATACACCATTTGTCATACTTGTGATTAAGCGCGCATATTGAAGTACCCCAATATCAGCAACATGATCGTGATGATAATGTGATAACAGAACCGCATCTATATCAGAAGGCGTTATGTATTTTTGAAGCTGTGCTAGTACACCGCTGCCACAGTCGACGAGTAAACGAAAGCCATCGTGTTCAAATAAATATCCAGACGTTGCTTCTCCCGCTTCTGGAAAACCGCCCCAAAAGCCAACAACTGTCATTTTCATATGTATTCATCCTTTCTAATCCCTTAATCATTGTTTTACATACTCTGTTTCACTTTCTATTCTCCATTCTTAACTATAATGGATTTTCTACACATTTTCATTATTTCTAAATTTGTTATAAAACAGTTGTTGACTTTAATCATTTGTACTAATACAATAATAGTAACAAATGGAAATGGAGGGATTTACCATGATAGATCAACCAATGGAGTTCTTCAGAAATTTACCGGCAAAAACTTGTTCCCAATGCGGAAAAGAGATTGATGAGCAACACGAAGCGTATCATAACAAATGCGACGATTGTACACACGAAGAATAATAGATTGTAAACATAAGAAAAACCTAGCAGATATCATCTACTAGGCTGGCATCATTGTACCTTTCACCGTTGACCCTTTCACCAAGAGCTCCAGTTCAAACTCGTACACTTCTTTATTTCGATAATTTTTCGTATGAATTTTATCCATCATCAGTTCTACAACTTTACGCGCCATTTCATCAATTGGCTGATCGATTGTTGTAATACCTGAGTCTGTAATTTGTGATAAGAACTGATTATCAAAACCAACTACAGCTAAATCGTCAGGAATGCTCCAGTCGTGTTTGTTTGCTTCTGTGATAATTCCTGCTGCGACTTCATCTCCCCCTGCCAAAATAGCGGTAGGATTTTTTTGTCTTGCAAAAGCTCATAAAACATGTTTTTTCCATCTTCAACAGAGTAAGCGCTTTCAATGAAATCAATTGACTCAACTTGTTTGCTTTTTTCTGTTACAGCACGTAAAAACCCCATTTTTCTCTGCTGATTTATCACCTTTGTCTCTTTCCCCCGACAGAAGACAAGATGACGATATCCTTGATCTAACACATGCTTCGCTGCTATGTAAGCTCCTTGTGCATGATCAAAGTTTACAGTTGGAATGTTTGCTTCTTCAATATATTCATTGCATAAAACAATTGGTCCATGTTGTAAATAAGGCTCAACATCCTCCCACTGATTTTCAAGTGAACATAAAATAATTCCATCTACTTGTTTCGTAGATAACAATTGTAAATACTCCATCTCTTTTTCTGGTAAATATCTTGTTTGACAAATAATCAGTTTATATTTATGATCTGAAGCTACAATTTCAATTGCCTCAATAAATTTACTGAAAAAAGGATCTGTCACGCGCGGAACCAAAACTGCAATCGTTTCCGTCTTTTGCTTACGAAGTCTTCTCGCCGCAGAATTAGGAACAAATCCAAGGTGCTTCATCGCTAATTGTACTCTCTTTTTTCTCTTCCGATACATACGGATGGTTATTAATTACCCGAGAAACCGTTGTTCTTGATAACCCCGCTAATTTCGCTACGTCCTCGATAGTCGACACGAAATTCTCCCCCTTTGAATGAAAACGTTTTCTTATTTAGAATTATATAGTATATAATTGGAAACCGCAAGACACCTTGACGGGAATTTACTATATTAATATTGTAAAAATTAAAAACTAGTAAATTAACGCTATAAACTGCAGGAAAAATGGCTCTATAGTTCGAATTTATTTTTGTGTTGCAATTAGTAGTATAAGATAAGCTTATAAACTGAGAAAGGATGATATATGAATCAAACAGACCGTTCACTTTCCATTATCCGGAATTGTAACAAAAAAATCGTAACAGCAAACGCTTTAGCAAAAAAATATGTAATTCTTCATTCTTACTGCTGGCATAATGGTATCAGCAATACTTCTTTATATTAAGAGAAAAGAACTTAATTATAATAAGAAAGGAAGTATGTAACATGAAAACAAGTGTAGTTTTGGAGAAGTTTGAAGAGTTAGCAACATATTATATAAAAGAGCTGGAGAAGTACCCATTAGAACTATTGATACAAAAACCTTCCGATGAAGAATGGTCACTTGGACAAATGTACAATCATCTAATTTTATCAGCGTTCCATATGCAAATAGCAGCTATTGAAAAATGTGCAAATCAAACAGCTGCTATTGGCGGGGATAAAACAGACGCTGGAGAAAAAATTTACGCAATGGGAGCATTTCCTCCCATCCAAATTAAAGTACCTGATCGCCCTGGATATACACCAGACAATCCAACGAATAAAGAAGACATGAAACAAGGTCTGTTACAACTTATCGAAAAAATGAAAGAAATTGAACCAAAATTATCAACTATTCCAGGTGATTTTAAAGTAGAGCATCCACGCTTAGGTTATTTAAACGCAGCGGAATGGTTTCAACTTATTTATATGCATTTTCAGCATCATCTTCGTCAAAAAGAAAGACTCGATCTATTACACGTTAATGGGTAAAAATTTCTCTTTTACCACGATATATCGTTATCCAAAATACAAAAAGCTAGCACTTTGCTAGCTTTTTTTGTGAAGAGACTAGGAACCCTTATTGAAAAGGCTTTCAAAATTTATTTTCTCTAATAGAGAATATTTATCGTATTCATCATGAAACATTATCTCTCGAAATTTCTATTTTCTTGTACTGATCATGTTTTACCACTTGGCGAGCTTCGATATCTTGATGCTCTTCATTCTTTAACATTTCTGAAACATCTACAACAACTGTATTTATTAAAATGTTTACTACATATCCAGTTAATTTTAAGGATGGGTTATCACGATAAGGAAACTGAACATAATCCCCAATGTTTACTTTGTTCATTTGTTCCATAATAAAAACCTCCTATATGCACTTTATGTTTTTCCTTTATAGTTGTTTCAGCTTTTTCGCCTATTTTTCCTTCCTAATAATACACTTTATTAATAATCATGCAAAAAATACCTGAAAATGCAAACAAATATGCATAAAACCACTCTTTATAATATGAAAAATCCTAAAGGCCACAAACCTTTAGGATTCTTCATTTATTCTGTTTCCGCAAATTTTCCGAATTGACGTTTATGCATCCAAGTTAATGTACCAATTGTTCCAAGTGATAACAGAACGATAAAGATCATTAAAATACCTGCATTGTGCCACATAAAGCTGAAATCTCCACTTGAAATAACTGCTTTAAATCCTGATACAGAATATGTCATTGGGAACCATGCGTTAAATATTTGCAATGGTTTTGGAATTAACTCAAGTGGGAATGTACCAGCACTTGTTGTTAACTGTAAAATCAATGTCAAGATCGCAACAAAACGTCCTGCATCGCTGAAAGCTGTTACTAAAAATTGAACTAACGCAATAAATGATAAACTTGTAATAATGCTAAACAATACGAAGTATGGAACACTTTGTACTTCAACACCTAACCAGAACAGCAATATCGCATCTGCAATAAGTGCTTGAATCACACCAACTGCAAAAAGTACACCAAACTTACTAATAAACCAGCTAAATCCTGATTTCGGTATACCAACTGTTTCACGTAATGGGAACACGATAGATAATAACAGTGCTCCAACGAATAAACCAAGAGATAAGAAGTACGGTGTAAAGCCTGTTCCGTAATTTGGAACTTCTGCTTCCTTCTCAGTTTTCACTTTCACCGGAGCAGCGAACATGTCGTATTTCTTCTCATCGCCTTTTACTTCGCTCGTTTCTTTAGCGCCCTCGCCAAGTTTTGTTGCGAGTTCTTTTGAACCGTCGTTTGCTTCGCCCAATCCATTCGTTACTTGACCTGAGCCTTCTTGTAATTGAGCTAAACCACTTTGGAAATCTCCTTTTGGATTTACGAATTGACCTAAACCACCTGAGATTTGTTGTGAACCGTCAAGTAAAGCACTTACTCCACTTATTAATTGACCGGATTGACTCGCTAATTCATTTAAACCGCCTGTTATTTGCCCTGATCCAGTTGCTAATTGATTTAAGCCAGTTTGGAATTCCCCTTTTGAATCTACTAACTGGCCTAGTCCTCCTGTTACTTGCCCTGATCCAGTTGCCAATTGATTTAAACCAGCTATTGATTTTTCCGACAGCTGATTGATTCCTTTATTTAAATCACCAGCACCACTTGCGAGTTGTGTTGCTCCAGCTTCAATTTTTCCAGCACCTTTTTCTCCAGCTAGCCCTTGTACGCCTTGTGCAACTCCTGCTGTACCTTTGGAAACTTGTTGACTACCTTCCATTATTCCTTGAACAGCAGGCTGTAATTGTTTTCTATATTCTTCTGGTAAATTTTTAATTTGTTCATTTAAATCAGCTAAGCTTTTTGAAACCTGTTGAGCTCCTCCTGCTGTTTGTTGCGCAACACCACTTAGTGTATCTGCTTGTTTCTTCCATTCAGATACCCCTTGTGAAAGTCCAGAAGCTCCTGCGCTTATCTCTTGTGCACCTATTTGAGCTGCTTTGAATCCAGATTGATAGTCACCTTGTGGATCAGTATACTGATGTAATCCATCTGTAATTTGTTGCGAACCATTCAATAACTTACCTAAATTTGATTGCAATTTCCCTTTAGGATTAGTTAGTTCATTTAAACCACCTGTAATTTGTTGTGAACCATTTAATAACTGATTCACTCCACTCGGCATAGCACTTACTTTACTATTTAACTCACCTAAGCCATTCGTAATTTGATTAGAACCTGTTGCTAATTGGTTCAATCCATCATTCGCCTTCTTAGTTAAGTCACCTAAGCCATTTGTGATTTGCTGTGAGCCATCTTTTAATTGACCAGTTCCGTCATGAAGCTTACCCGCTCCCTCACTTGCATCAGCAAAACCTTTAGAAACATCTTTTAATGAATCAAACATTGTCTCAGCATACGTTTTCGTTACTGAATTTGCTACTTCACCTTTGATTTTTTCAATGGCTGATCCACCAATTTGTGAAGATAAGAAGTTTAAACTTTCATTTGGAATGTACTCTAATTTTGATTTTTAGGGTTTTCATCCAACAGTGTTGTTGTATTTTTAGAGAAATCTTTTGGAATGCGGATCGTCATGTAATATTTACGATCGTCCATTCCCTCTTTTGCTTTTTTGTCGCTGACAAACTCCCATTTGAAGCTTTTATTTTCTTTTAAATTATCAACAAGTTCCTTACCGGCTTCAATCGGTTTTCCATTATATACTGCACCTTCATCAAGGTTTACAACTGCAACTGGTAAATCATCTAATTGGCTATATGGATCCCAAAACGCCCATAAGAACATACCAGCGTACAATACTGGAATAAATAATACTGCAATAATTGGAACTAAGATTTTTTTGCTTTTAAGAATCGTAGCAAACTCTTTTCCAAGCAATTTAAATCCTCGCATTGTTTCACTCTCCCTCTAAATTATTGACTACTTTGTTCATTTAGTCAGTTTTTGTAAAAAAAGAAGAAAATAACGACCAATTCATCTTCTCGTATGCGTTGCTATCTTCTTACAATTCCGCCTCCACTAACTCATGACCGAAACGTTCACTTGGTCATATTTTATAATAATAAGAGGATTATCTTATTTTGACAATCCCTTTAATAAATATAGTTCAAAAAGTTCAGCGATATGCTCTTTTTCTAACGGTTCGTGATACTTTTCCCAGTCAGAAATAAGCGATACATACAGATGAAGCATGATAAATGCGGTAATTTCTGGATCACATGCTATAATTTCACCTTTTGCAATTGCAACTTCAAGACGAGATTTAATAAATGTAATAATTTCAGAATCCAATTGCCGCATAACATCTTGCACTTCTTTTGTGCCCATATCTCGCTCTTCTTGAATAAGCTTAATCATAAGTTGATGGTCTTTACGGAATTCTAAAATGCTATATAAGGCACGATGTACATTTTCAAAAAATGATACATTTGAATCAATTGCTGTTTCTGCGACTTGCTTCATTTCGTTAATTAAATTTGAAATGATTTCACCAAACAGCTCTTCTTTATTTTTAAAAAACGTATAAATTGTCCCTTTTCCAACATTTGCAAGTTTCGCAACTTGATCCATTGTTGTTGCCTTATAACCAAAAGCGGAAAAAGATTTTGTTGCAGCTTCAATAATTGCTCGTTTTCGATCAATTGCCATGTTGTCACCTCCAATAATGACCAAATGAATATTTCGGTCAATCAGTACGAATATGATATTATCATATCTTTCCAATGTTTTCAAGTTTTATTTTAAACGGAAATTCAGCATTACTTCTAAAAAATAAAATTCATTATCCCTCATTGTATCAAAAAATAACAAAAGTAAACAAACACACTCGTCTGTACGACAGACGAGTGTGTTTTATCCCGCATGAACGGGCAGTAAGACCCCCACTGATGGAAGCTTCACTTTATCTTTCCCTTAAGAAGCTTTCTTTAAATCCACCTGTGCAAGTACCGGATCATGATCACTCATGCGTCCATCCTCTTCCATGACATTTGCATTTAAATGAACTGGATCAACAATGGTGTGCGGTGCAATGTTATTCGTTACGAAAATATGATCTAACACTTGTGCATTTCCGTCATGAATATACGTATAGCGATTTTCTGGCGGAACTGTTTCAAGCATTTCTTTCATGATGTCTCCCTTTAATGCTTGCATTGGTTTAGAAAATTCAAAGTCATTCATATCACCGACTACAACAACTGGTGCATTTGCATGTCGTCCCTGAATACCTTTTACGAAACCATTGACTTCCTCAGCAAGTTGCACACGTTTTGCTTCACTTTTTAGTACAAGCGGCTGGATTTTTCCAAACGGCGGTGCATCTCCTAATTTAGAGTTTAAATGATTGGAAATAACAACGATGTTCTGGCCTTGGAACGTAAACTCAGCAGCTAACGGTTTACGTGTATCGTCAAATAATGGATTGTTTTCTCCAATTCGTACAACATTTTTCTCAAGTAAAACCGGCTTTTGTGCTAATTTCACACGAGATGGATTATAGAAGAAACCAACACGAATATTTGCTCCTGGTGCACCGCCATCTTTATTGTTTTCTGGTGCAATCTCTACATACTCATACTTTGGTCCGTGAATTTCCTGAATCGCATCAATTAAACGTTTTGCACTAAGTGATGCATCTGTTGTACCGTCATTTATTGTTCCATTGTTATCTTGCATTTCTTGAACACCAATAATATCTGGCATCTTTAAATTGTATTTAATTGCGTAAGCAAGACGTCTTACTTTTTCATCGGACGTTTCTTTTATATTTGCTGAGAAGTTCTCAATGTTATATGTTGCAATTGTTAATTTATCAAGGCGCGGTTGAATATTTGCACCAAGTTGTTTAAATCCACCATCTTGCAGCGCTGGAAGCTCTCCGATTGGGGCAATACGATAACTTCCGTAGTCGTAACCAACTATACCTGTTACATCTCCAAGAAGTTGATCTCCTGCTTTTGCTACATAATTACGTGCGACCTTAACGGAAAGGCGCTCTGGATTTAAATTGTCAGCTTGCAGCAGCGGCGTCCCGAATTTTGTTGTTACTTTCTGACTGCCATTAGCAATCGTTACATACAAGTTACCGTTTTTTGCGGTGCAATCACTTTTGGTTGTGGCAGTGTTACAAGCATTCCTTCTAAACTTTCATAAAAATCAATTGCATCTTCTGCTGGATCAAACATACCGAATCCATCATTATCAATGACTTGATCTGGTATTTTCACACCATTTTCTCCTAATACAACTGCTTCTGGTAATTTTTGATTACTCGCTTTAATTGTAACTTGCTTTGCTTTAATTTCTGTAATCGATAAATCTGTCTCAAAACGTTCTGCATATCCTGGCCCAATAAATTCCTCAACTTGTCCATCTACAGAAACTAGGTCACCTACTTTCACGCCCCCATCTTTCTTATAGACATAAATTCCTTCTGAAGTAGCTGGGTCTTCATCAGACTGGGGATCTTGCATATAAAATCCATACTTATCTACTTGTGTAACAATACCTGTAACGACTTTTACATCTTTTCCATCATAAGCAGAAACGTGCGATTTCCCTTGAATATCATGAATGCGAATAGGGTCATTTTTCACAATCGTAAACGAGAATGTTGCAATGCGAGAATCTTCAAATCCCTCTTTCACTGCAATCGCTTTAATGACACTATTTTCATTAAGTACAATTTGTTCATTATAAAGAATACTCTGAGCCGTTGGATTTGATCCATCTAATGTGTAATAGATAGCAGCACCTTCTGTTGCAGTTGTTAATGTTACAGCTGTTCCTTTGTCTACTTCGCCCCCATTTGGGTTAGCGATTACATCGCTCACCTTATGATTCTCATTATCTTGAAACGCATAAGCTGTAACAGATTTTAACCCTGGACTACTAAAATAACTATCTAACGTACCTGTTAAACGCACTTTTTTCCCTATATTTTCTGGGTGATCTTTTACATTCACTGCTTTACGAACTTCACCTATTGGAAGCTGAACTGGCATAATTTTATCCGCGTTTATTTCATCCGGAGAAGCAGCAATTGCAACATTTGTATCTCCAAATTTCGCTGGGTCTTTCGTATATTTACCTGGATTTTGCGTGTACCCAACAATATACCCCTCTACAACCGCTTGTTTCTTTCCTTGCTGCTGAAACAATTGAATTGCTTCATCAACAGTTAATACTTGTTCCTGTTCAGCCTTCGCTACAATATCTGTTACTAACACAACGAACACGAGTGAAAAAAAGATGATTGCTAGCTTTTTCAAAGAAATCCTCCCCCTAAATGTTTGTCCTATACTCTAGCATGTTCTATCATAGCAGGGATTCTTTATAAAGAATATTATATTTGTTAGAATTTACAAAAAATTAACCTCTTACTTCAGTAGGAGATTAAACTTTCTTTCTATGAACATATGATGAATCCAGTTTACTACTTTCTACGGAGTCTTTTATGACTTTCTTATGTGTTTACCCTTGCGTTTTCATCGCTAGGCGTACGCCATCTATGGAGTACACGATTTTCTTTTTGTACCACCTGTTGTTTAAATTCTGCAGAACGATTTCGTCTTTACATTACAAGAGCCCCCTACTTGACCTTAAGTATAAAAACTATAATGGTATTTCACAGTCCTACATACGATTTTTCACTAAAATAGCTCTCCAGTCATTACAGTCATAAACTCCTTAAAAAACTGTTCGTAATTCATATGTATTGCGATCCTATGTTTTGGACGATTACCGAATGTTTCGGGTTCCAAAGTGGATCTAAAATCTCCTATGCTTTGTCCTCGTAAATTACCAGGTACATTGACCATCACAGACGATTGGTAGTACGTAAAAATATCATCACGATTAAGTGCAATCAAAGTCAGCGCATCATGAACCGGGCTACCTTGTATTCCAGGAACTTTTTTTGATAAAATTGATAATAGTAATAGTCTAAAAGAGGCTTTAAAAACTTAGTTTTTCCTTTAGAATGGATATAATTAACCATTTCTGGTGTTACGATAGCTGATTGTGTAACATTCAAAGGATAAATTGATAAATTTTTTGCGTATCTCATTACAATATTAGCCGCTACAGGATCACCATGAAAATTAGCTTCTGCAATTGGAGTAACATTCCCTGGATATAGAAAAGCCCCCCCATGATATAATAAGAATGGACATTTTTCATCACATCTCCATAAAGAAGAAATAAGGTTGCAAGAGAAGTTAATCTTCCAGTATTCACGATAATAAGTTCATTTTTGTACTGGTTAATAAGTTTGAGAACTTCAAAAAAATTCTCAAACATTTTAAGTTCTAGTCCTGGTTGAATGGGTCCTATCCCAAATTTCCCATGAACTTCTGGGTAAAAAGTTTCAACTTCTGCAGTCATGGAATGTTCTGCCCCACCAAAAACCTTTATATATTCTTTTCCTACACTTTTAAGTAAAAAACGAACATTTCTAATAGCTTCTGTTTTGGGTACATTCCCATAGTCCGCAACAATTCCTATAACATCAATTTTATCTGTTAAATGGGCATATGTAAGAGCTATCGCATCATCAATTCCAAAATCTCCAAAAAACAATACTTTTTTTCCCATAAAATATTTCTCCTTAACTTTATTAACTTTTTAAAATAAGTATAATTGGGGATTATAATATAGATTTGTCCTATACCTTTTCAGAGCCATGTGTACTTAGTTAGCTTACTCTTTCGTGAAAAAAGAACAATTTCCTTCTATTACAATGAATGACAATCCAACACAACAATCACTTGAATACGAACAGGAACACTACAATAAAAAGCATCCCTAATGAATAGGGATGCTTCTGTTATTGTGCTATTAACTCTTTTTGTTTCGTTTGTTCTAAATAAGATAACACATATTTCACCGCTGCTTCGCCTTGATCAATACAATCTGGCAATCCAGCGCCAGCATAAGAGCTTCCTGCTAAATAAATGCCAGGTAATTCTTCATTCATGAACTGTTTTAAAGTTTCCATACGCTCTTTATGACCAACCGTATATTGCGGCATCGCATCTTTCCAGCGGCTGACAACAGTAAACTCTGGCTCAGCTGTTATATCCATCGTCTTTTGCAGATCTTCTAACACGACACGAACCATTTCTTCATCTGTCTGCTCCACAATTGCTTCATCACCAGGGCGTCCCACATAACAGCGCAAGAGCACTTTTCCTTCCGGCGTCGTATGCGGCCATTTTTTATGCGTCCATGTACATGCTGTAATCGTAAAATCACTATTACGAGAGACAACAAATCCTGTTCCTTCAATATCACGCTGAATCGCTTCTTCTGGGAACGCTAACGCTACATTCGCAACTG
This sequence comes from Bacillus sp. EA-CB0995, assembly GCF_055814245.1. Taxonomy (NCBI): domain Bacteria; kingdom Bacillati; phylum Bacillota; class Bacilli; order Caryophanales; family Bacillaceae; genus Bacillus; species Bacillus sp. EA-CB0995. The sequence goes on from NZ_CP169269.1 coordinate 3,728,124, forward strand.
ACGTAGATGGAATGTTGCGGAAAAAACGGAACTGTTTATATTGAGAAAACATCGCTGGCAACCACTTATGAGATGCAGCCATAACAATAGCATCGGCTTCTATTTCTTTACCATTGCTAAGTGTAATGCTATAACAATCACCAATTTTTGTGATTTTTTCAACGCGCGTTCCTTTCATAACCGTTTCATCTTCTAATCTTTCTTCAATTGCATCTACAATGGATTGTAATCCTGTTTTCAACGTTAAAAAGATTCCTTTTGCCTTCGCGTCCTTTGGCTTTTTCGGTGCCAATGTACGCATACCGAGCGAAATACTGCGATATTTTTGTTCTACTTGATAAAACTGCGGGAACGTCGACATTAAACTCATCTGATCAATATCACCAGCATAAATGCCTGATAACAACGGCTCAATTAAATTTTCAACCACTTCATTTCCTAAACGGCGACGGAAAAAATGACCGAGTGATTGATCCGATATTGGCTTAGAACGAGGAAGCACAAAATCAAAGCTTGCTCGCACCTTGCCGATAGGAGAAAATAACCCAGAAAATACAAATGGTTTAATTTGCGTTGGAATCCCCATCATCGAACCGCTTGGAATGCCATGCAAACGATTATTTACAAGAACAAACGATTTTCCTGTTGCATTGTTGACAAGTTCATCGCCAAGATTTAATTCTCGTGCTAACCTTGCTGCACTCTCTTTTCGCTCTAAGAACGAATCTGGACCACGTTCAATTGTAAATCCGTCTTTTTGCAATGTTTGAATTTTCCCTCCGAGCCTACCTGATGCTTCAATAAGCATCGTATCAATCGGCATTCCTTGTTCACGAATTTCTTTTTGTAAGTAATATGCTGTTGTTAAGCCGGAAATCCCGCCACCTATAATTACTACCTTCTTTTTCAAGTCTGCTTCCTCCTTCCTCGCTTTATGAAACTGCACTCCACTTTTTTATAACAACATCTGCTAAACAAGCAATAAATGCAGCACTTGCATTTGGCATTTCTGGACGATAATACTTTGCATTTATTTCTTCTGTTACAATTTTACATTCAATATCATTGTCATATAGTACTTCTAAATGATCTGCAACAAATCCAACAGGTGCATATACAAAAGAAGTGTATCCATATTTCTCATGCAATTCACGTGTTAAATCCTGCACATCTGGCCCAATCCATGGATCTGGTGTATTACCGGCACTTTGCCAACCTACTGCATAATTTTCCACTTCAGCTCCGCGGGCGATATAATCAGCCGTTTCACTTAATTGTTCTGGATACGGATCACCAAGCGCAATGATTTTCTCTGGCAAACTATGCGCTGATACGATAAGAACAGCTTTTTCACGCTCTTCAGCTGTCATTGTTTCATATGTTGCTTTTACTTGGTTAACCCAGTAATCGATAAATTTCGGTTCTTTATGCCAACTGTCAATACCATGAATTTGCAAGCTGCCAAGCTTTTTCTGCTTCTTCTTGCGCTCTTCCTACATACGACTTTACGCTGAATGTAGAATAGTGCGGCGCAAGAACAAGGGCAATTGCATCTTTAATTCCATCTTCGCGCATATTCTTCACAGCATCTTCAATAAACGGCTCAATATGTTTTAAGCCGAGATACATTTTAAACTCTACTTCGTCTTGCATTTCATTTAAATACGCTTCTAACTTTGTTGCTTGCTCAAGCGTAATCTTTGCTAGAGGAGAAATGCCACCGATTGCTCGGTAGCGTTCTGTTAGCTCTTCTAACATTTCTGCGCTTGGCTTTCTTCCTCTGCGAATATGTGTATAGTAACGTTCAATATCTTCTTCTTTATAAGGCGTTCCATATGCCATCACAAGTAAACCGATTTTCTTTTTCATGCGGCTTCTCCTTTACTTCGCCAACTGTTCTCTTGAATAGTCGTGTATGAATGCAGTCATACGTTTTAACGTCTCTGGATTTACCTCTGGGAATACACCATGTCCTAAGTTAAATATGTATCCCGGCTGTTTCATTCCTTCGTCTAAAATCGCTTTTACATGCGTTTCAATAACATCCCACGGTGCAAGTAAAATAGATGGATCTAAATTTCCTTGCACAGCCTTTTGAATACCGCGCGCACGCGCCTCTTCAATCGGCAGACGCCAGTCCAAACCGACAACATCAAGTGGCAAGTCATGCCATTCATTTGCTAAATGACTCGCTCCAACGCCGTGCATAATAAGCGGTACATTCATAGGACGAAGCTCTGTGAAAATACGCTCCATTGCTGGTTTAATATATAAGCGGTAATCCGCAACATTTACTGTACCAACCCAAGAATCGAAAATTTGGATTGCTTTTGCACCAGCATTAATTTGCGCTTTTAAATACGTAATCGTCATATCTGCAAGCTTATCCATTAGCGCAAACCATGCTTTCGGCTCTGCATACATAAACGCTTTCGTTTTATGATAATTGCGAGACGGTCCGCCTTCAATCATATAACTTGCTAGCGTAAACGGTGCTCCTGAAAATCCGATTAGCGGAACATCAAGCATTTCCGTTGTTAATAAACGAATCGTATCTAATACATATGGAACGTCATCTTCAGGATGAATTTCTCCTAATTTTTCTACATCTTGCAGCGATTGAATAGGATTATCAATCACAGGCCCAATTCCAGATTTAATCTCTACATCCACACCAATCGCTGGAAGCGGTGACATAATATCTTTATATAAAATAGCAGCGTCAACGTTATATTGATCAACAGGCAGCTTCGTTACATAAGCACAAAGCTCTGGCTGATGTGTAATTTCAAACAAAGAATACTTTTCTTTAATCTTTCTGTATTCCGGCTGAGAGCGACCCGCTTGGCGCATATACCATGCTGGTACATAATCCGTACGCTCTCCTCTGCATGCTTGTAAAAATGTTTCATTAATTTGTCGTACCAAAACCCTTGTCCCCCTTTTTCTAATCCACCTAACGAATCCTATCCTTTTTATCTTTTCTTACTATACAATCTGTAAAAACAAAATGTACAACATTATGTACGATGTTCATGAAATTGACACAAACATATGTCTAAATCCCTTCTTTTTTCGGAACATTTTCATTATAGCACAAGCTGAATTTACGGCTTAACCTCTTTTGTTTTTTCTCCTTCTCGATTCGTTTGCGGATTAAATGGTACAACATAAAAACGAGGTGCTTTAAAAACGTTCATAAACTTTACTTCATATTCACCTTTTCCTGTTACTGTATCTACATGAGTTGCTTTCCCATTGTCTATTTTGTAAATTCGATATTGAACTCTCTTATCAGGAAGTTGATTCCATGTTAGTTTTGCTGTAAATAAACCAAGCGGGGTAAACATTAACTTAGCTTCTAAACCATCCACTTTACTTAAGCGAATCGGCATCCCAATTGTTTCAACACCGCGTGGCTGTACAAATTTCTTTTCATCTTGTACATTTACTTTCGCTAAAATTGTTTTAAATAGTTTTGTTGGATAGGCACTGCTGCCACGCACATAATGTTTGTCATCAGTGCGGTCATACCCCATCCAAACAGCCCCAACTAAATCTGGTGTATAACCAACAAACCAAACATCTCTTGCTCCGTTTTCTTGATTTGGCAAAGAGGTTGTTCCTGTTTTCCCAGCAAGTGCTCCTTTATATACACCATCTTGTGCAGTTCCTTCTTTCACAACGCCTTCAAGCATTTTTGTCATATACCAAGCAGTTTGCTTAGAAAAAATTTTTATTTCTTTTCCTGTTGCTTGTCCAATGATTTCTCCGTGTCGATTCAACACCTTCTCAATTACATGCGGTTCAACGATTTTTCCACCCTCTACAAATGCACGATACATTTTCACAAGTTCAAATGGGAAACTCCTTCTTTTAAACCGCCAAGCGCAGTACTAAGACCGTGTTCAGGAATATAGATATCTCCTTTTTCTAAATATCGCATTCCTTCCTCCACGCCAATTTCATGCAGAAGAGATACAGCTGGGACATTTGTCGATTCTAATAGCGCATCATACATCGTTACTTCCTTCGAATATTGATTGTTGTAATTGTGCGGTTCATAGCCATCAAACGAACTTTGTTCATTTGTTAATAAAGAATACGGTGTATATTTTTTCGTTTCAAGTGCTGGTGCATATACGAGAAGCGGCTTTAATACAGATCCCGGCTGCCGCTTTGCGTAAATTCGATTTAACCCGCGTGCTAAGTAATGCCTTCCTCCAACTGCGGCTCTTATCCCGCCTGTTTTACTATCCATTAAGAGAACAGCACCTTGCATCTCATCGTCTTGCATTGGAAAATTACGGACATTTTGCAATTGTTCATACGTTACCTTTTGCATCTTGTCATCCATCGCAACAACAAATGTATATCCTCCGCGCAATACTTCTTGATGAGATAATCCATACGTACGAGCTGCTTCATCGACTACCATATCGATATATGGCATATAAGCAAGCTTCTGTTCATTTCGATTTGTATGAAGAGCAATCGTTTTCCCTTGATAACGAACTGTTTCTTCTGCCGATAAATATCCTTGCTTATGCATTAACGATAAAATCAAATCCCGGCGTTCCTTACTTTTTTCAGGATACAAAAACGGAGAATAGCTATTCGGTGCTTTCGGAAGAGCAGCGAGCATCGCACCTTCTTCGACCGTTAACTGCTGCGCGTCTTTATTAAAATAAAATTTTGCAGCTGCTTGAATGCCGTATGCCCCGTGCCCAAAATAAATATGATTTAAATACATTTCTAAAAGCTGCTGCTTCGTATATTTCTGCTCCAAGTGAAACGCAATTGCAACTTCCTTCATTTTGCGAAATAACGTTTTTTCATGTGACAAAAAGACATTTTTCACAAGCTGCTGTGTAATCGTACTCCCGCCTTCTACTTTCTCTCCAGCTAAAATATCTTTATAAAGTGCTCGTATAATAGAAGAAAAATCAACACCATGATGTTTATAAAAACGTGAATCTTCAACAGCTAAAAACGATTGTTGAACAAATGTTGGGATATCTTCAATATGTACCAATTCTCGATTTTCCACGTAAAGTTTCGTGATTTCTTTACCCTTCTGATCAACGATACGTGATGAAGAGTGAAATACAAGACGCTTTTCATCCATCATATAACCACCAGCAAATATAATCAGTTTATATAGAACAATTGCAAATATAAAAATTGAAACAAAGCCAATGAGAAACATCTTTGTATTCTTCACGCCTCACCCTTCTTTCCAAATGATGGTACGTTTATTATTTGAAAAAACATATCCTTTATGTATCATCTTCGAAGGTTTTTACAGGTCTTGGTATCATGAATAAAAATAAAGTGAAACTTCCATTAGTTGGGGTCAAGCCCTCCACTAATGGAAGTTTCACTTTAAAAAATTTGAATTCACTACAACATATGTTTTACGTTCCTAGTATCTTTTTACCAAGAGGTTTCGTACTATTCGAATCTGGCTCAAGTGTAATACCGATGTTATCAAAGGACTGTGTTTGTGAAATTTCATATGTCAGAAGTCCTGAACCAGTTTCATCAGGTTTAAAGATTCCAGCGTTTTTTCTTTCTCCATCTTTTAATAACCAAACTTGATACACTTCTGAATTTTTTACTTGTGGCAAATGATCAGCTTGTACAACTAATTTTTTCTTATCTCCTTGTTGTATAACAAACATATATCCCTTTGTATTTTCATGGTTTTGATCGTTTGATACTAATGGACGAGTAGAAATTACTTCAATTGGATCACTGTTTAATCCATGCTTAGCTAAAGGTTGTACTTTTAATTGCGAATTTTCGATTGTTAATGCTACTGTAATCACTAACATTGTTACTAGTAATCCTGTTGCCAACGGTGTAAATTGTTTTTTTAGTAAAGCCGTCCATTCTTTCAATTTCGCTGTTACTCTGTTATCTTCATTCGTTTGTTCGTCTGCAAATATAAAATCAAACACTTCAGCTTTTAATGTGGCTGGTACTTCTTTCTCCTCAAAATCGAAATGCAGCGCTTCCCAAGCTGGCTGCATTGATTGATACTCAGCTTGACATTTCGGGCATACCTTTAAGTGTTCTTTAAACTTTTTTCTTCTTTATCATCAAATGTATTCGTAACGTAGGATAATAAATGCTCACATTCTCTCTCCATACTATCCCCTCTATTCTAGATATTTTTTTAATTGCTTTAAAGATTGATGAAGACGACTTTTCGTGGTTCCCAATGGTTCATCTTCCATTTTAGCAATCTCACTAAGGGAATAACCTTTCCAATATAGCAAGTCGATTAATCTTTTTTGAGACGTAGACAAATTCTGCTTTGCCTTTTGAATTTCAACACTGTGCAGCTTTTTCTCGATTTCATTCTTTGAATCTGCTATATGTATAGGTTTTTCAGCATCATCAAACTTCCTATACATAAGTTCTTTATTTTCTTTTCGGACATAATCAATACATATATTCCTCGTAATAGTAAGTATCCAATTTACGAACTCACCTTTTGAAGGATTATACATACTTTTCGTTGTCCAAAGTTTTAAGAAAACTAATTGAACGACTTCTTTTGTTTTGTCTTCATTTCCTTGGAAAAACTTAAAAGTAAAACTATATATCAACTTAATATATCGTTCATATAGTTCTTCTAATGCGGGACGATAGTTCCTTTTTACTAATTGCATTAACTCATAATCATTTTTTTCTTTCATTCTCACCTGCACTCCCTGTTTTTTCATTCATTTCTGATAATTCGTAATTTATTTAATTATATAATTCAGGAAGAAAAATAGGAACCACCAACAACGCTGGTCGCTCCGTTTAACAGAATATTTACCACTGTTTACTGTTTAAATGTAGTTTCACTATTCAGCACAAACCATATATCTTTAACCCCTTGTCCATTTATATCTCCTTTTGATTTATCATTCGCAAAATAGTAAAGGGGATAGCCTTTATACGTTACTTGTTGTTCTTTCGTATCTTCTCTTGTTATCGTAGCAAAGTCTTTTTTATCAAATCCTTTTGGCACTTCAAAATCTTTTGCAACAAATGGCGGCCAAAGTTTTACACAGTCACCACTACAATTACTTACCTTAGATGTGTCTTTTGCAAAATAATAGAGTGTCTTTCCGTTTGAATCTGCTAAGTATTTTCCAACCTTATCGTTCTCTAATAATTGTAAACTAAGAGATTCGTCCTTATTACTAGAAACTTCACTCACGTTTTCTCCACTCGTTTTCTTACTTTGAGCCTCTTCTTTCTTATCGCTATTACACGCTGTTAATAAAAAAATGCTCGCTAATACTGCTACAACACATTGCCATGCTTTCATACTGACTCCTCCTTCAATTTTTTATTTATATGTAAGGTAACGATTGAAAGATTGAATCGGTTTTATAGAAAATAAAAAAAGATGCAAGCCTTTCCTTCTGCTTACATCTCTTTCTAACTCTATCAAATTTATTCTGCTATTCGCAGGCAGTAAGCCCCCACTGCTGGAAGTTTCACTTTATGTAAACTGAAGAATTTTTATATGTTTCTATATATTGAATATCGTTATATTAACAACACTTTATACTCAAACGCTCTTTCAGTCTACAACTATTTTTTCATCTTTTTGCTTATACCAACTATGCATCTTCTCCGCATCTTCTAATCTCGTATGCTTTAGTTCATAATGCCGTCCCGCACCTGATGATGCAACCGCAAACATATACGTACACAATTGATCTTTATGCTGGAAGTAAGACTGACTTTTCTTCATCGATTGAATATGTCTTTTTCTCACTAATCCCGTATATTTAGCAATGCCACGATATACAATTGTGAACTGATTAGGTTGCAGTGCATATCCGCCTGTTGTAAATTTTCCATATCCAAGAGCTGTAAAAAGAATAAACAATAGAATTAACACAAATAACCCTATATATTGTTTAAAATATATACTGACTCCGGCAATCGGTATTGCAAATATCATACAAATAATCCAACTATTAATGAGGTAGCGACGCAGTGCAGCCTTTGGTAAATGTGTTACACGCTCCTCTATTTTGTATGGTAATTGCAAGTGCTCAAATAATTGTTGCACGTCCTTTTTTTCATAAGGGGATGAAGCGTGACATTCATTTCATTTTTTCCAACGCTTTGAATTACTTCTACGTGCACCGAGCAATAACCAAACGGTTGGCGAAGCAACGCTTCTTTAATCGTAATGGCTTGGATCCGATGCAACTTTAACACAAGTTCCTTTTTCTCAAATAGCCCTTGCGAAATGCGAATTTCATCTCCTCTTCGATAAACAGTAAAATTCGCATGTTTAAATGCATATGAAAGTGTTGAAATAACCCATGAAAATACAAGTAAAATTGCCGCCATATACATCCAGCCGTACATATCACTATTTTCCACATATTTTTCGACTGCATTGATAAGATGCTGTGGAAGATAGTCTTTTAGCTCTTGCGCAAATATGAAAAGAAACGAAAATAACAACCCAAACTGACCGGATGTAATAGATGCAAGAAGAATTTCTTTTACTGTTAGTTTATAAACAGCTGTATTTGTTTCATTCGTTTGCGCATGCTGTTCTTCTTCTAACCGATTTTCTATTTTCGCTTCTTCATTTAGAAGAGAAATTAAATGCTTTGCCTCATCATTTGTAATCCCTGCTAAGCTTACCTCTGGTTCATGGCCTCCACCAGCCGTTTCAATTTTTAATTTCGTTAAACCTAACAATTGATAGACAACATTGGAGCTTGTATTGATTGTTTGCACACGCTCTTTATTTAAGTAGCTTTCTTTTTTCACAAATAATCCATGTTTAATATGTAGAGTATTATTTTCAATCCAATACACTTTGTAATACCATTCAATCATAGTAGAAAGAATGGTAAATGCGAAAATCCCAAATGGAATCAAATACCAAAATGGAAATTTACCTTTCGTACTAAAGAGAAGTAGAAATGTTGGCAGAAGATCTTTAATCTTTAATTCGAATAAAATGGTAATTGGATGCTGCCTCTTATACATCTTCATCACTTACCTTCGCCAGTTCAGAAATTTGACGTTTTAATTGTTCTGCTTCTCTCATCGTTAAACCAGGAATACCGTGCGTCATTGCAGCTGTAGATACTTTTAATTCTGTTAAGCCATACTTACGCATAATTGGACCTTGTTCAATCGTTATGTGCTGAATACGAATCATCGGCACTAATACGCGCTGAACAACGAACATTCCATGTTGAATTTCCATCTCTTCTTCATTTAATTGATAACTATGATAGCGTTGACGTAAATTTGGAAAAACAAGATAGCTGAGCGGCGCATACGCAAGAAGCCCTATTACAAGCGCACCAAATATCCAGCCTGTCCAATCAAATTTAATCATAAATATAAAATAAGCAATTGTAATAATAAGACCGACTCCAGATGTAATAAGCGAGCTAATTTGCCATACCCGTACCATGCTGGAATGAATTTGATTTTCTAATGGTTGCATCGTTTCACCTCTATTTCATCATCTAGTACATCTTTTCTATGAATCTATAACCTTAGTTACCAAACTGCATTAATCATATAAAAAACATAATTGGAAAACAAGTTATTTTTAGTAAATGTTTTCCTTTTTTGAGGGTATAAAAAAACTTTCGCATCTATATAGATACGAAAGTTTTCTATGTTATATCATGCCTTGTTGCTGTAAGAAGCGCAGCCGATAGCAGTTCATTGTCACTTCACCGAGCCGCTGTAAAAGTTGATAGTTCGCGTACGCCCCCACCGGCGCACCGATAATTGGTACAAGCTGCAGCATCTTGGCTAAGTCAATATAATCCCGGTACTCTTGCTGAAATTTCTCCCAATCAATATGATTTTCTATATTCGTATCCCACGTTTCAATAGCCTTCCATATTTCTTTGCGATGATCATCACTTGAGAAAGCGAGTTGGAATACATGAAGAATGAATAACCGCTCTTCTTTTTTACTCGTATCATAGCCGTACAATGTCGCCGCATCAAATAAAAATTTAATTTTAATGCTAAGCAAAAGTGGGAAGTCAGCAAGACCGAGCAAGAAACCTCCTGCTCCTGTTCCAGCTCCTTCCGCAGCTGCAATCTTTTTATATTCATCCATTTTCTTTAGCACTTCTTCATCTCTTCTTTGCAATGACCAATCCGTTTCTTTTAACTTCGGTTTGATAAAATTTGAACCGATGCTAATTCCTTGCACCATCGTTTTAATCGTTTCTGTTAATATGTTTTGCACTTTTGCTGGAATGAATTGCTGCACTTTCGTTTGCATTGCTTTTGAAAAACGTGTCATTGCGGAAGAGTTTTTTATAATTTTTCTTTTCCACTGCTGCAATTCTAAGATGACCTTTTGTTCATATTCAGTCATACTTTTCTTCCTTTCAATATACAGTGAAACTTCCATTCATCGAATTTGTTCACCTATATTTTAAGTGCGGGATAATTTTTTTAAGCGCTTTGCGCCGTATTGATATACAAATCCAACGCTAAATAACATATTTTCAAAAAATACGATTCCTGTCATCATCATATCCTTCGTTGCAACCGCAAATAGCACGGTGAAAATTACACCACCTATGCAAAGGATAGCACATAATAATGCGAGAAAATCCTTCATCTTCGCTTCCTCTGAAATAGGATATAAATCCATCCATAACTTCAAACGATGATGCTTCCATAAGCTTAGCAACTGATAGCCAATTAAATATAAAAACACGACACTGACAATAAGACGTGCATATAGAAATGGAACAAAGTATAAAATCAAGCTGCCAATTATAAGTAGACGAACATACAATCCAAGATAATTTCCTGAACGTAAAAACGTACGAACAAATAAGAATAAATATGGTCGTTTTTCTGGTACGGTATTGAGAATAAAATCAAGCCATTTCCGGCGAGATACACGTTCCTTTAACGCCGGCACATCGACAAACATATTGGCAATGCGGTATAGCAATAACATTTTCTTTCCTTCTTCAGCAATTAAGTATTCCCAGTTCAGCGGTTTTCCTTTTACTTTTCGCTGCAAAAACACAAGATAAACCACCATTGCAAAAACGATTGCGCCCATATAAACAGCCGAAGCGCGCGCTACAAGGAAATAAACAAAGAAAAAGTTAAGCACAAAACGGACCAACCAGTCAATGAGGTGAATACGGTTATCCGTCATATAAGACTTTTCCCAGGTGACAAATAAATTCCAAGCTTTACTTAACACAATAGCGAGCACAATTACTATGTATGTTGTTCCGGATTGTTGCGTCTGCTGGAAATAGAGCGGAGCAATCGCTGCACTTGCCATCGCTACCAGATACAACTGGATGAGAAACGTAAATTGAAATGCTTTTGTGAAATATGCTTTTAATTTTTCTTCTACCGGCAGTAAATATACAAGATCCGCTTCTTTTAATAACGTTTGAATCGATCCTGCAGTTAATACAAGGCCCAATAGAACTGCTATAACAAATGCTGCTGGAAATGAAGGTGTTAATGTTTGTAACCATTGCTGATAATAATATGCACCCGCACCGATGATAAATACAAAAATAAATTTTAAATGATCATTAAACACATATTTACCATATGTACGAATTTCTTTTAAAAAATGACGAAACCGTTCGCTCCATAACTTTTTACTATTCATCAGCATCTTCTTCCTTCGTTAGTGCAATGTAAATATCATCAAGCGTTGCACCCGCCATGTTAAACCGCTGTTGCAGCTCTTCAAGTGTGCCCTGTGCACGAATTTCGCCTTGATGCAAAATAATGAACGAATCACAATAACGCTCTGCTGTTGCTAAAATATGTGTACTCATTAAAATGCCAGCACCGCTTTTCTTCATTTGATCCATCATTTGCAAAAGCGATTGAATGGCTAACGGGTCTAATCCAATAAACGGTTCATCCACAATATACAGAGAAGGCTGCACTAAAAAGGCGCTCATAATCATTACTTTTTGTTTCATCCCTTTTGAAAAATGGGATGGAAACCACTTTAAACGATTTTTCATGCGAAACTCTTTTAACAGTTTTCCTACACGTTCTTCATATTCTTTTTCCTCAACGCCATATGCCATTGCTGTTAGCTTTAAATGCTCTTCTAATGTTAACTCCTCATATAACACAGGTGTTTCTGGAATAAATGAGAAACTAGAGCGATATGCTGTCATATCCTCTTTTAATGTCTTGCCGTTAATCGTAATGTGACCTTGTTTCGGCTCCATCAATCCGATAATGTGCTTAATTGTTGTACTCTTGCCTGCACCATTTAAACCAATTAAACCGACAAGTTCCCCTTTCTTAACGGAGAATGAAATATTTTGCAATACAGGCCGTTTTGTATATCCACCTGTGACATTTTCCACTCGCAATAATTGTTCCATATGACACCACTTTCTTCTTTATGTATGTGTAATCATCTTACCAAAAAATTAAAGCTCCTACATAGTACGGAACTTTTTTAAAAAGAAAAAATTTCCTTTACATAACTTTTACAAAAGCGGACATCATAATTAGTGAGGAAGGAACACATTGAAAAAGCAACCATAAAAGTGATGAACACAGCATAGCGAAATCATCATGAAATGGGGTGTCTATAATGGACAAAGTGAGTGAGTTTACACGGAGCAGATAATTGTTTAATTTTAGAAACGGGGTGTCTCGAGGAGAGTAGATACTGTTTTATAAAATAAACAAGTCATTTCAGAAGGATTGCAACATCATTTCATTGTAAATGGGGTGTCGACGGCAGAGTAGATGTCGAATTACCACGCATTTCCTAATAAATGAGGTGTCTGTTAAAGGTAGATTAAACGAAAACGCTTTTTCAACCCTTCTTCAGAAGGCAGGAAGCTTAATTAGCTTCCTGCTTTTCGTGTTTTTTCTACTATGTAATTATGGTAAAATACGGCTAAGACCACTGAAAGGATGAGGAATATGAATCATACAGCAGATAATTGTATTTTTTGTAAAATTATTGAAGGGCAAATTCCTTGCGCAAAAGTATATGAAGATGAGCATGTACTTGCTTTTTTAGATATTAGCCAAGTTACAAAAGGACATACACTCGTAATTCCAAAAGTACATAAACAAGATGTATTTGCATTAACACCAGAAATTGCTGCACACATTTTCTCTGTCGTTCCAAAAATTTCGAACGCTATTAAAACCGAGTACAATCCAGTTGGCTTTAACTTATTAAATAATAACGGAGAAAAAGCAGGCCAAACTGTCTTTCACTTCCATCTTCATTTAATTCCACGCTACGGTGGAAAGGACGGATTTGGCGCTGTGTGGAAATCTCATCAAGGTGATTACACAATGGAAGAGTTACACAACATTGCAAACACAATTGCAACTAGTGTAAAGTAGTATAACACTTTCATCGGGACTGATGAGTTGAAAAGATCAGATTTTGCAGATAATCTTTCTTATATAACATATTAAGACAGACTAACCGTTTCATCTGAATAGATAACCTATTGTAGTATGTACAATAAAATTGTACATACCATACATATCCCGCCAATGAAAGCGAACCTAACAGTTTGTTGTTTCACCAAAAGTATTGGCGGATACGATCTTTTCTGTTTTAAAATGAAAAGTAATTGCATTGCTCGTACAAGAAAGAAAAGACTGACAATAAAACAAATTGTTGTAATCCATTTCACTTTTCTCCCCCTTGTCTTATGCATATGCACGTTTTTACACATCATGAGTACAACGATAAAGTAAAACTTCCATCAACTGATGGTTAGTTGAACCAATTAAGGAGGTCCTTTTTATGTCAAAATCTAAATTCTTTCTAACTGGCGTCATCTGCGGCGGAGCTGTCGCTGGACTTGCTGTGCTCTTTTCCACTCCTTCATCTGGAAAAGATATGCGAAGTAAGTTAAAAGAAAAAGGAAATGATATAAAGAAAACATTATCTGATATTACAGCAGATACTAAATTATTAAAACGACAAATTGTTGAAACAGCTTCTGAAGGAAAAGGGGTAATTCAAGAATTAAGAAATGATATGCACGAAACATTCTCTGTATGGAGACAAGATATTTCTCAAAACAAACGCCATATTGAACAAGAAATTGAAGACATTCAAAAATCAATTGAAAAATTACAACAAGCAGTTCCTGATAAAGCGTAACTTTTCGTATATAACAAATATTTTTGATTCGGCTCTTCTCTTACACGGCACATGACATACATGTGCCGTATTTTTTATACAATTACACTGTTTCCTTTTTTCATGCAAATGAGAATAAAATTACGTTAATCTTTACCCTAATCCGCAATGAAACGCTTCCAAATTAACTCGGAATTTGTATAGTTTTGTCATTTTTCCGAAAAATTTTCACAATTCTAACAAAAAGACTTTATTAATTTTTATTTTACTGGCATAATAGATACTAATGAATAAGAATTGTATAAAGTGGGTGAATGAATGAAAAGCGGGGAAAAAAGTTATTCGATAAAAGAAGCGATGATTTTCAGTCAACGCATCGCTCAACTATCAAAAGCATTATGGAAATCTGTAGAAAAAGATTGGCAGCAATGGATTAAACCATACGATTTAAACATTAATGAGCATCACATTTTATGGATTGCGTATCATTTAAAAGGGGCTTCTATTTCAGAAATTGCAAAGTTCGGCGTAATGCATGTATCCACAGCTTTTAACTTCTCTAAAAAACTAGAAGAGCGCGGTTTACTTATTTTTTCAAAAAAGAAGATGACAAGCGAAACACATACATCGAGATTACGGATATGGGAGAGCAATTGCTGCTGCAATTGATGGAGGAGTATGACCCTGAAAGTAATTCTGTCTTTAATGGCGCTTTGGCTCTTCGTAATTTTTATGGTAAATTCCCAGAAAATATCGAATTAATCGCCATTTTACGAAATATTTACGGGCAAGATTTTATCGACATTTTCGAGAAATCCCTGGATAATATCGAGGACAATTTTACAGAGCTCGATGAAAAACTTGTTAAAAAATTTTAAATTCATTCTTTTAATGCCATCATACGTATAAATTCTTGCATTAATGGTTGAAATAAACCTTGACGCTCAAGCGCTTCTGCGGTCTCTTTTCCTTCGAGGCTTCGTGGAAGCGCTTTTTCAAATTTATTCAACAATTCATCAAATAAAAGTAAACCTTCTTGCTTTTCTATTATGTATTGCTCGTTCATTTCTTCACAAAGAACTAACAAACGATCTACATCACGTCTCATCACTTTCTTCTTTATAATTAAAGAGTAAAATGGACACTTTTGTTCATCTATCATATTAAAAAGAAGCGATACATAATATTCTGCTTGTTCTAAGCGTTTGACAACGTCCACTTTCTTCCCTCTCTTTCTAATACAAGTTTCTCTATTTCAGAATTTTATAACACGAACAAAATATCGTATGATACAATAGATTCAATTATATGTATTTTCGCCAAAGGAGGACTCTCCTCGTGACAATTATATTTATCGCTTTTGCACTTATTGTTCTAGTTTATACGAATTTCATGGCGCACACACTGTGTCAACAAAAACAAATGTCTGATCGACGCAAAACGGGTGTCTTTCGGTTCATTAATGTATGTATCACTATTTTATTAATTTCTAGTTATATAGAAATTATATTTCATGCAAAGTGAGGAAGGGAACCCCCTTCCTCACTTTTTTCCTTTATAAACAAATTATACCTACTATCACCAATAAAATAAATAACACAAGCAACAAAATTAATTGTTGATTCATTATAATTTCAACCCCCTCACCTTATTTTGTATGCCTATAAACCTAAAATGGTGAAATGGCCTAATCTTACAATCCTCACCAGCAAATGGTTAATTTTCCTTTATCAATAGGAAAACATGTTGAAATATGTTATATTAAATTTAGTACATATTGCTTATACTATAAAAAATACATAATAGTAGGAGTGTTTATTTCATGAAGAAAGCAATACTTGCTCTAGCTGTAACAAGCGTGTTCACATTATCAGCATGTGGCACTTCGGACAAGGTTGTAACGTCAAAAGCTGGCGATATAACAAAAGATGAGTTCTATGATGCAATGAAGAAACAAGGCGGTCAAAACGTCTTACGTAACATGACAATGGAAAAAGTATTCACTAAAAATTACCCAGTAAAAGACGATGCCGTTAATAAAAAATATGACGAATATAAAAAGCAATACGGTGATCAATTCGATGCTTTATTAAAGCAAAGCGGTATGACTGAGAAACAATTAAAAGATTCCGTTCGCGCTGAGCTTTCAATGAGAGAAGCTGTAAAGGCAAGCATCACGGATGAAGAAGCAAAAGCAAATTACAAACCTGAAATCAAAGCAAGCCACATTCTTGTAAAAGATGAAGAAACCGCGAAAAAAGTAGAAGCTGAACTAGCACAAGGAAAATCTTTTGAAGACTTAGCAAAACAATACTCTGAAGATACAGGTTCAAAAGATAAAGGCGGCGACTTAGGATACTTCGGACCAGGTAAAATGGTAAAAGAATTTGAAGATGCTGCATATAAATTGAAAAAAGATGAAATCAGTCAACCTGTAAAATCACAATTTGGCTACCATATCATCAAAGTAACTGACATTAAAGAATTGAAACCATTCGACCAAGAAAAAGATCGTATTAAAGAGGAACTTGTTGATAAGAAAATCCAAGATCCACAATTCATGAACGATCTTGTTACAAAAGAAATGAAAAAAGCAGATGTGAAGATTAACGATAAAGATTTAAAAGATATCTTCGAAGCTCCGAAAGCAAGTACACCTGGCGCACCTAGCTCATCTGGTTCATCTAGCAAATAATAAAAAGGCTCGGCATATGCCGGGCTTTTTTGTTTTGCGTATTAAATAAAGTGAAACTTCCATCAGTGGGGGTCTTCTTCCTCCCCACTAATGGAAAGCTTTTACCAATCGAGCTTTTACGGACAATTATCCCCCACCTATCTTCTTCACTTTTCTCTGAACCTTGAGGTGCGGATCTTACTATCCACAAATAGCGAGACAAACACACCTAGTGCAAATGATAATGAATTTTTGAAAGCTTATTAATTTCCACAAAAAAGTAAGTTACAATAGAACAAAGAAAATAATCTACTATAAAGTGAAACTTCCATCAGCAGATGCTTTTTCTGCTGATGGAAAGCTCTCACCAATCGGGCTCTTACGGACGGTTTTTCTTCTTGAAATAATCTACATTACCGACCGTTTGAGCGGGATAAAACGAGAAGAAACGGAATTTATAAACTATAGGGGTAAAAGAAAATGAACAATAAACTTCATGAACTCAATAAACAAAAAAAACCGCTATTCGTCACTGTGTATGACCAATTGTATAAATTAATCATGGATGGAACATTTCCTCCTGACAGCAAGCTTCCAACAGAACCCGAATTGGCCAAAATATTTGGCGTGAGCAGAATGACATTGAGACATGCTTTGGCACTTTTGCAGGAAGATGGATTGGTTAAAAATATCCATGGAAAAGGAAATTTCATTACAAAATTTCATCATAATGAAAGTAACGATGGCCTGGAGAAGTTGGGGAATCCCTTATATAAATGCTATACGGAAAAAATAGATGATATCGAACTGAATTTCCGAATTGACCTAGTAACGGACTATGCAATGCAAGTATTAAATCAAGAAATGAGTGCAGTGGTTGCGTTGGAACGCTGGTATAAAAGTAACGATAAGATAGTTGCTTTTGCTTTTACGATGATGCCAATAGAAGCTGTTTCCAAATTAAATCTTGACTTACAAAACGAGAAGCAAGTATTGGAAATGTTGGAGGAGAAAGTATATGAACTCGCTAATTCCTCTACCATTGAAATTAAACGTTCTAATTCCGTCAACACTCCGTCATTAAAATACCAAATTTTCCACGGAGAGGAATGTGATTTGATTTTAGAAAGTGTATATATCAGCGATAAATACCCTGTGGTTTATAATAAATACTATATACCAATAGAATTTAGTCAAATTAGGATTAAAACGTCTAAATAATCGAATGAGCAATCCATTATCTCTTAGAAACTTCCATTCGTGGAGGGCTATACGTGATAAAGTTTGATCAAAAATACTTCTCAAACTCTCATATTACATCAAAACAAAAGAATCCATTTTGAAAAAAGATTAATCAAAATGGATTCTTTTATTAGAAATCTGAATTTAGTTTTTATAAAAAAGTTTGATTAAAACTCATTTAAAATTCGCTAAATCGATTCGGATATAATTCACTTAACATATAACTACCACCTCATTTAAAAATTTCTAGCCTACAATTCTTCATAAAACGAGGTATCCCTTGTTGTTAAATTTTAAGGGAATTCCATTTTTTTGAATATTAAAAGTACATTTCATTATTGCCCAATGATATAATTATAGAAAAACAATGATTATGGACGGATGCTTGAAATGAAGGCGCACAAAAAAGACGACACAAAAAGAAACGACGTAACCGGAAAACATTTAGACAATTTTTGTTTCAATGTTGGATTTATGTCAAAAAATTTTTTAAAGCATTATTTTTCTTAGTGCTTTTATTGGCATTTTTAGTACTTGGTTATTACATAGTGGATGCAATATTGAATCGAGAATTTACAGTATATCTTGCTTTATCCTTTGTAATCTGCGTTGTATTGTCCTATATTCTAGGGTATATAATCAGTAAAGAGGAGAAATTAGATTTTATCAATGCGGATGCTAGTTTCGATGGGGGTATTGTAGATTTTATTATATGTATCATTTTAGCGATGCTATTTTTCATATTATTTGGCGTAACGTATCATGGAGTGAACTATATTATTCATAAAGTAACTGGAAGTGAAAGATTTAAATCCTTCTAAAAAGAGCCCTAATATTCAGGGCTCTTTTCACAGAGAACTCTATGTTGATCAAGATACTTTGCGATATAATTTTTTTGTTCCTTTTTTCTTCTCAATGCTTGATAGACGTATCGTGCTCCCCCTATTAAGGCTTTCTAATTGAAAGTGGGATTCCCTATACGCTCATATAAGATAAGACATTTCGGTTCATCTTTTATATAAAGCGATGTATTTCATACGAAATACATCGCTTTTTTTGTAACAAAAAAGACAAATTCCGAAAGAAAGATGGGTTGTGAGCCAATGAAAGGTATGGTATCCTTTTCATTGTTAAGATGTATACAAGTTTTTAGACAACTGTACAATATTGTATACTTCAAGGAGTTATCATACATTACCATGAAAGCGCAATCAGAAGGTAAGATGGTTTTGGTTATTCATGTAAGTTCCTTATAAACATCATAAGAAGGAAGTGTATGATATCGTTTTCATTACCCAGATGCATACAACCATACGATATTGTATATTTTAAAGGGCTATCACGCATGATCATGAAAGCGTAATCAAAAGGCAAGATATTTTTAGTCATTTATAGAAACGTTTCCTTTATAAAAGCGAGACAATCATGAATCAGGAAGACAATTTCCTGCATAACAAAAGGAGAGGAATATAACTATGTCTACAACAACTGCAGATGTGAGCATGAAGAAAACTCAGGAATATAGTGCTAAGAAAGCAGTACCTATTACCTTACTGTTATTTCTATTATGTTTAGTAATTGACAATTCGTTTAAGATTATTTCTGTTGATATGGCAAAGGATTTTCACATTTCAGCGACAACAGTTAGCTGGCAAGCAACTCTAGCTGGCCTTGTGATTGGAATTGGGGCTGTGGTGTACGCAACTTTGGCGGATTCCATTAGTATTAGAAAACTTTTTAGCGTTGGTATTATTTTAATCTGTGTCGGTTCAATCATGGGATATATTTTTCAACACTCGTTTTTACTAGTTGTTATCTCACGAATGATCCAAACTGCAGGTTTAGCATCAGCTGAAACATTATATGTTATCTTTGTAACAAAACATTTACCTGCAAATGAACAAAAGAAATTTTTAGGATTAAGTACAAGCAGTTTTGCTCTTTCACAACTTATAGGTGCATTAACTGGAGGTTATGTTTCTACGTACTTCCATTGGACAACTCTGTTTTTACTTTCTTTAGTAACACTTTTCACACTTCCTTTTATTTTAAAATATCTTCCTAAGGAAGAAACGAAAAACAGTAATGTAGATGTATTAGGATTATTGCTAGTTGGAACCATTTCAGCATCCCTACTACTATATATTACCGATTTCAATTGGATGTACCTTATCTTGTTTATTGTTGCAATTACATTGTTCCTTACTTATATCAGCAAGAACTCAAAAGCGTTTATCGGAATTTCATTCTTTAAAAATAAACAATTTATCTCATTGCTTGGAGTTGCTTTTGTAATTTACTCTGTACAGTTAGCATATATTTTCTTATTTCCATTCTTGCTTGAAAAGATTTATGGTTTGCAGCTAGATACCATTTCACTATTATTGATTCCAGGCTATATCGCAGCTGCTGTAGTTGGGGCTCTTTCTGGAAAAATCGCGAAGGTTCTAGGAAGCAAGCAATGTATTACACTCGCTATGTGTAGCATTATGATTAGCTTACTATTAGGCGGAATCTTTATAAAAACTTCTGTTGTTGTATTCGTAATATCTATGATTCTCTTCTCTAGTTCATTTGCATTCATGTATGCACCATTACTTGATTCTTGCATTTGTACGATTGAAAAAGAAAAAACAGGAACAGCAATCGGATTTTATAATTTAACACTTAGTGTCGCTATGTCAATCGGAATCGCCTATACAGCAGCAATGATGGACCATTCTGCAATGCGACAAAGCTTCTTCGGGATTACAAGCAATTTAGATGCTTCCATGTTTAGTAATATTCTATTCATTCTCGTACTCATTACCCTTTTCAGTTTATCTCTGTACTGGGTATTAGTAGGACGAAAAGCGACAAAATAGATTATTGGACAAGTTGTCTATTAGTTAACTAGTCATATAGAATTTCTTTGTAAGAAAACTTTAAAACATAGTAGAACCCTAAGACCAAAATCTTAGGGTTCTTTTTTTATTACATTAAAAGGATAGAGTTTAGACGAATCCGTCTACCCTACTTACTCCTGACTATTTCCCAAATCGTTTACGATATCCGCATTTTCTACATAGTTCCTCTACTGCTACTCTTCGTGAAAGTGAAAAAACGAAGGGGTTTATCCCTTCGTCTTTATGTTAAGAATAGAACTGATTTTATTTATTTGGCATCGAGTCTATATATTTTTTAACTACTTCATATACATATTCTTGATTTGCCGCTGCGGTATTGGGGTTGTATTTTCCGCCGTTTACTTTATTGTTAGATAATACTCGAATCCCTAAGAATGGTACATCATAAGCTTCTGCGATTTGCGCTGCGGCAGCACCTTCCATTTCTTCTACAGATGTACCGTATTTTGTATGGAACCACTTAATTCTATCAACTTCATTATTCCAAACGTCTGCTGAACCTATAGTACCTTCAACTACTTTACCTTTTGTATACTTATCTTTTACTGCATTAGCTGCTGCAAGTAAATCCTTATCTCCCTCGTAGTATCGGATTTTCTCAGCATTTGGATCTTCTCCTGCACTTCCTTCAGAAGCCATTAAGTCCATAGATATCCATTTCGTCGGCTCAATTCCTTGGTTCTCATCCATCTTTGTTGTTTTTAGTGAACCTATGTTTGCGACTTTTTTCCTAAAACAATATCAAATACGTTTAAATTAGGATCATGTCCACCTGATGTTCCTTGGTTAATAATCGCTATAGGCTTATATTTTTCAATAGCCACTGCTGTAGCGGCTGCTGTATTTTCCATTCCTTTACCTGTTTTCTCAACGATTACAGGATAGTTGTCTACAGTTCCTTTATAAAATACAAAAGTTCCGGATTTTTCCTCTTTAACATTTTTTAACTTTTTTGCAAATTTTTCAGCTTCTATTGGCATTGGACCTTGAATTAAGATAGGTTTTTGATTGCTTTTTGCCTCAGCTACTTGTTTTGAACTAGCATTACATCCTGCAAGTATTGAGAATGACAATGCGATAGTAGTTGCTAGAGAAGCATATTTTTTTAACATGTTGTTCTTCATAAATAATCTCTCCTTTTTCTCTTGTTGTTTGATACACTTGAGGTTTTGGTCCAAAGAAAAAAGTTCTAGAAATTGTAGAAGAATCTCTACTTTCTAGAACTACGGTAGTTAAAGTTAATTAAGCAAAAAATGAGGCGAATGCTAAATTATAGAACGGTAGCGGCTCAATACACCGAACGACCGAATACTTTAACCCGTAGTCTAGTTCTTTCATTGGGAACTAGGTAGAAACGCTCGGACCATATTACCGAGTATATACGAGTGATGATATTTAAGATTATTACATTGGTAATATAACAAACTTTTAGTGAATACGCAATAAAAACATGAACATTTTTTTCTAAAACTCGAAAAATGTTCGCTTTTATCGACATAATAGATAGAAGGTTTTGTTTCTTAATGGATTCGGTCGTAAAAAACTTAAAGTCCATATACTAGAATTAGCTCATTAATCAAAAATATGAAGTAATTACCCGTTTCAGTTTATCTCTGTACTGGGTATTAGTAGGACGAAAAGCGACAAAATAGATTATTGGACAAGTTGTCTATTAGTTAACTAGTCATATAGCATTTCTTTGTAAGAAAACCTTAAAACAATGATTTCAGAAAAGAACCCTAAGCTCAAAAGCTTAGGGTTCTTTTTTATTACATTAAAAGGGCAGTTGTCTAACCTACTCATCTCTAGCCAATTACCTATCTATTTTCCAAATCTCTTGCGATACCCGCATTTTCTACATAGTTCTTCTACTGCCTCTCTTCGTGAAAATCCATCTACAAGGTTTTTTGCTCGCTCCCCTTCGATAATATCAGAAAATGAGGCATCGTTAATATTTCCAAGGTTGATAATTCCCTCACCATCTAAACAACAAGGGATAACAGTTCCATTTGCTAAAATACCTGCTTGATTTCGAAGGCCATAACAGAAGCCCTTTCCATCGTCTTCTTCTTCATGCAGTGCAGGCCATTGGAATTCGTAATCTTGATTGATGAAAATGCGATCAGCAATTTTCACGCCGCTTCCTGGTGTGACCTTCTCTTCAATTTTGTACGGTAAATCAAATTCGTTCTCAATGATTTCTAGTAATTGTCTGTTTCGTTGTATTTCCACATTCGTCTTATTGTCTTGTGTGAGATTCCATAATCTCAGTGAAACAATCAATTCCGATTGGCTCGTCGCTTCTTTAATAAAAGAAAGTATGCTCCTCACATATCCTTCCTTATCTGTAGAGCCCTCATGACCATCAAAACTATGAAGTGAAAAGTTCATCTGTCTGAGTGCAGGTTTATTTAATAACCTGTCCCTCTTTTTATTAATTAATGTTCCGTTAGTTGTAATATTAACTTTAAACCCTTTTTCATGACATAAGTCTAACAATTGATCTATTTTAGGATGAAGCAGCGGCTCACCTTTTACATGTAAATAAATATAGTCTGTGTGAGGTTTAATTTCATCTAATCTCTTAGAAAAATCCTCCACAGAAATGAATTGCTTCTGCCGTTCTGTTGGCGGACAAAAGCTGCACGCGAGATTACATACGCTAGTAATCTCTAAGTAAAACTTCTTAAACTTTTTCAATCTCAATTCCTCACTTCTTTGACTACTTAGAACAGGATAAAATATTGTTCTATTACTATTACAGCATAATTTTTCATAAATGAAAACATACTTATTCAAGGAAACTACTGTTACTATTTTCTTTGTTTGGAAGAATGGAATTGTATTTTGATCCTCACTTATTCTGCTACAAGAAATAAAATAATGATTTCAATAAAAAAACTACCCACCCGTTAAAGTGGATAGCCCCCTTTTATTTAATTGCCTCATGAACCTTTAACTGCTTCCCTTTTATCGTTGTGTTTTTCATTACTTTTAAAACAAGTGGTCCTTTTCCGTTTAGAATATCAACATAAGAAACATTATCCTGTATCGTAATAATCCCTATATCATCCGCTGTAACACCTGGAATTTTGGCAATTGTACCAACAAAATCCACTGCTCGGATTTTCTTTTTCTTCCCACCATTAAAGTAAAGCTTCATGATTCCCTTATTTAGACTAGCACTTTTATCTTTTTTAATAATTGGCTTAGCATTTATTTTTTCTTCAAATGCCGCCTTTCTTTTTGTAACTTCTTCTTTTAAAGGTGCATCTATTTTTAAAATTTCAAAACCGATATACTCTTCGATTTCTGCTAGAAATCTCTCTTCATACGGAGTTACAAATGTAATTGCTTTTCCGCTATTACCAGCACGTCCTGTTCTTCCTGTACGGTGTACGTAACTTTCTTTTTCTAATGGAATATCGTAATTGATGACGTGGGTAATATTCTCAATATCAATTCCTCGTGCTGCTACATCTGTCGCTACTAAATAGCGGAATTTCCCTTTTTTAAAGTCATTCATTACTGCAAACCGATCTTCTTGCACCATACCACCATGAATTTTATCACAAGGATAGCCAGAACGTTTTAACTGTCTAAATACATCATCTACATTTTCTTGCGTACGGCAGAAAATAATGCAACTATCTGGATTTTCAATAGTTGTTATATCTTTCAGAAGAGCGAACTTCTCTTCTTCCCTCACTTCTAAAAGACTATGTTCAATTTTATCTGTCGTAATACCAGATGCTTTAATCTCGATGTTGATTGGTGATTCCATATATGTACGAGACAAATTTTCAACATCTTCTGGTAATGTCGCAGAAAATAGCATCGTCATTCGGTTCGTAGGTAGTTCGTCAATAATTGCTTCTACTTGATCGATAAAGCCCATATTTAACATTTCATCTGCCTCATCAATTACCAAATATTTCAAACACTCTAACGAGAAAGTCCCTTTTTCAATATGATCTAATACACGTCCAGGAGTACCGACAACAATATGTGTCTTTTGCTTTAGTTCTAATTTCTGACGCGCAAATGGAGATTTTCCGTAAACCGCAGTTGCTTTAATACGCTTAAATCTGCCTATATTCGTAATATCTTCTTTTACCTGCGCAGCAAGTTCCCTTGTTGGTGTAAGGATTAACGCCTGCGGCTTATTTTCTTCCCACTCAACCATTTCACAAAGCGGAATCCCAAAAGAAGCTGTCTTACCGCTTCCTGTTTGTGATTTTACAACAAGATCTTTCTTTTCTAATGCAATTGGGATGACTTTCTCTTGCACTTCTGTTGGCTTTTCATATTGTAAGCTAGCAAGTGCTTTTATAATTTCCTTACTCAATGCGTAATTGTTAAAACTTTGTGGACTCATGTACTAACCTCATTTTGTTATATATTCTTTTATGTATTTTTCACCATTGTATGAATACCATATGCATAATTCCATTTTTTCTATGGAGTTTTCATTTCTCCTTGGTATCATAAACTCGAAATCCAAGTTCCAGCATCTGCAATATTCTTAAATGTTCTAAAATAACAGCAACTCTTATATGATAGTTTATGAATTTTTGCACCATCATTCCTGCTAGACCTGTTTTCAGATTGAAGAAGTCTTCCGAAAATGCATCAACGTAGAGTATTAATAAGTATACGTCATTTTCAACACATATGCCTACAATTCTAACACATCTTTTTCTGAACAAATTTGTCTCTCAACAGAAACACATTCAATATATTTTTTGTTGTTTTTTCCACCACTCTATAATTCATTATGCTTGTCCCCTTATAAATCAGTTTGTTCTACAAGCACTGAAATTGAACTCAGCATCTCTTCAATAAACGTTATATTCCCCCATAACATGACTCTTAATCGGCTTATTTTATCATCATATTTCATAAAAAAGTCTACGTCATTTATGCTACCACCGATACTAATCTACATAAGATTTTAATAAGCCCTTGAAAATCTTATGTGAAACCAATATTCTAATACTATTAACTCTCTACTTAAGGTTGTGTTTAACATGCGTATTAATAAGTACATTAGTGAATCCGGAAAAGCATCTAGACGCGGTGCAGATAAATTAGTCAATGAAGGAAGAGTCACGATAAATGGAAAGGTTGCGAAAATAGGCAGCCAAGTCGAGCCTGGGGATGATGTTCGTGTAAGCGGTAACCCAATACGGATGGCAAGAAATTATGTTTATATTGCCTTAAATAAACCCGTAGGTATTACGAGTACAACAGAAAAAATGTTAAGGGTAATATTGTTGATTTAGTCAATCATCCATTAAGAGTTTTTAATATCGGGCGACTAGATAAAGATTCAGATGGCTTAATACTCCTTACGAACGACGGTGATATAGTCAATGAAATTTTACGTGCTGAAAATAAGCATGAAAAAGAATACATTGTTACAGTAGACAAGCCGATTACTCCTGAATTTTTAAAACGAATGGCTGAAGGTGTAAAAATTTTAGGTACGAAAACGCTGCCTTGTAAGATGGAACAACTTTCTAAATATGTTTTTCAAATCACTTTAACACAAGGTCTAAATCGTCAAATTCGTCGCATGTGTGAAGCGCTTGGATACGATGTTTATAGACTACAGCGAACTCGAATTATGAATATTCATTTAGGTAATCTACCCGTTGGACAATGGAGAGACTTATCTAAAAAAGAGCGCAATCGATTATTCCAAGACTTGAACTATGAGCCAAAGGAATGGTAAAAAAGATGGACCAAAACAGTAAGAAACTGTTTTGGTCCATCTTTTTTTACTGTACACGTTTTGCGTGGCCCTCGTTTTCCTATCTATTTTCCAAATCGTTTGCGATATCCGTATTTTCTACATAGTTCCTCTACTGCCACTCTTGATTTAAGTCAATGACCAGTCATAATCTTCCCATTAAAATGAAATTCAATAATATAATATAGGGGGTTATCTTATGGCTATCACAGTAAAAGAACGATCGGATCAGCGAAAATCCGCTCTGACTGCTGGCACATCACTTATCATCATGACACTTGCTGCATTTTTTTCCTATGGCTTTGTCCATGCAAGCCTTGTTGTACAGGGCGATGCCGGCGCCACATTTCACAACATCATGTCATCAAATATCCTTTCCAAGGCCGAAATCTTTGGTTGGGTCATCATCCTAATAAGTGACATTGTGGTCGCCTGGGCTTTCTATATCTTCCTGAAGCCCATTCATAAAAACCTTTCATTGCTCGGTGCGTGGCTCCGTCTTACCTATGCGGCTATATTGGGAATTGCCATACTGAATTTAATATTTGCGTTGCTGCTCACGAAACATACAGACTATTTATCATTATTTAAAACCGATCAACTTCAAGCACAGATGATGCTATTTTTAGACGCATTTGAATCTATTTGGTCTATTGGTTTAATCATTTTTGGTGGACATCTCATGGTTGTGGGCTATTTAGCTTTCAAATCAGACAGCGTACCAAAAGTTATTAGCATCTTATTATTGCTTGCTTCAATAGGCTACATTGTCATTCACTTATGCAACACGTTTCTTCCAGAATATGCTGGAGTCATTTCAATACTTACATTTGTATTTACTGTGCCAATGATTGCAGGAGAATTGGGCTTTGGTATATGGTTGCTGCTCAAGGGAGGAAAGATCCATAAAAGTGTATGACAACTTCCTAAACATTATCTTTATGGATCCGTTTCTTAATCCTACTTAATGACTCTGGGGTAATACCAAGATAACTTGCTAACTGATGTTGGGGTACACGGTCGACTAAATGAGGTCGTTTCTGTAATAGTGCTTTGTAGCGTTCTTCAGGTGTAGATGCAATAAATGAAGCCATTTCATCTTGCATGTCACCAAGTTTTTCCTCAATCATCTTGCGTGTCATTGTTTCCAATTGTGTATATTTGTTATACATGTCCTTTTCGGTATCAAGGTCACCAACGACCAATATACAGTCTTCTACACAAGTTAAAGAATACGCCGATGCCTTGTCTTGTTTATGATAATTGAAATTCGCAATTGCTTGTTCTTCTATGTAGAAATTAGATGTAACCTCTTTTCCCGTTTCATCTATAGAATACTGCCTAACACATCCCTTTAATACGAAATAACATTTAGTAGGAACATCTCCTTGTCTAAGGAGCGTTGTTCCTTTTTTATATTCTTCAATAAGTATATCTTTAACGATTGCTTGTTGCTCTTCTTCGTTAAGCGTTGTAAATTTAGTCAAATACTTCATTAATATTTTTTTCATTTTGCTTTTTATTCAACTCCTTTGATTGAAACTCATCTTGAATAGAAACGTTTATAAAAAACGCCATCCTTTTCATACATTTCTATAAAAAGAATAGCGCTTTTTTCGTAAATTAAAAAGTTATTTTAATGTCTTTTTTACAAACAAAATAAAGATTACCAGACTAATAAACCCAGATACAGCGCAAACAATGAATAGCATTTGATATCCCATGAGCTGTGAAACAAATCCTAGAATCATAGAGCCTAAACCAATCCCTAAATCAAAAGCAGTAAAGAATGTAGCGTTCGCTACCCCTCTTTTCTCTGGTGGAGCTAATCGTATCGTTGCTACTTGAAGAGCCGGTTGTGCTGATCCGAATCCAATTCCGTACAAAATAGCGGTAATAACTAGTCCAACAATCCCTTTTGTCATTGTTAGAACTAATAGTGCGATAATCAGTATAAAAAGCGCAGGAACAATAATGACTCCTTCTCCATGTTTATCGGATATCTTTCCTGCAAGTGGTCTAATTACTGTAAGTGTAACAGCATAAACTAAGAAAAAAGCACCAGCATTAACTTGAATTTTTGCTGCAAACAGTGGTAAAAATGTTGTAATACCACCAAAAGTAATAGTTAGGAAAAATGTAACAATAGCTATTGGTAAGACTGTTTTTTCAAAAAATGATATTGGTTTTTTTGATGTATGTTGAATCGCTGGTATTTTTGTACCAAGTGCAAGTATGAATGCAATAAGTGCTAATACTGTGCATAAAAGAAATAGATAGTGAAATGAAAATGATTTTGCTACCCAAAGACCTAATATTGGTCCTAAAGCCATGCCTAAAGTCATTGCAAGTCCATACCAT
This sequence comes from Bacillus sp. EA-CB0995, assembly GCF_055814245.1. Lineage (NCBI taxonomy): Bacteria > Bacillati > Bacillota > Bacilli > Caryophanales > Bacillaceae > Bacillus > Bacillus sp. EA-CB0995. Next base: position 3,757,214 of record NZ_CP169269.1, read on the forward strand.
CCCATTCCTTCTCCACGACGAGATGGTGGAATCACATCAGTCACAGCTGTTCCTATCGAAGTTGTAGCAACTGCCCAGCCGATTCCATGGAGAATACGTAATACCACTAAAAATATAACTCCTGTTACCCAATCGTAAAAATACATTGTAATTGCAAAAAATAGTAGTCCGCTTATTATAAATGCTCGTCGACCATATCGATCCATTAATCCTCCAACAATAGGACGAAAAATTACTGCCGATATTGTAAACACTCCAATAATAAATCCAACTTGAGACTCACTTCCACCTAATTGTTTAATAAACATAGGCAGTGTTGGCATTAATAAATAAAAACCACTAAATAGTAATAATGCTGTAAGTGTCAGCATTATATAGTTCTTTGTCCATAAACGTTCCATTATAATGTAATCCTGCTTTCTATCGTTTAATAAATTGAGAATGTTCTTACCGCCCAAAAGTAGCGAGATAAGCGAATAAAAAAACAGTACCACCGCTATAAAGTGTTGGTACTGCCATATTAAGTGACAAGTGTTTTGTTAATTAGAACGTACTTGCTACTTTAACAGCTTTTTCAAGCCCTGCAGCAATAATTTCTTCTGCTCTATCTGGGAATTTGTTGTGACCTTCAATTACTACTTTCTCCATATCTTTTGCACCAAAGAAGCTCATCATACTTGCTACATATTTAACAGCCATTTCCATTTCAGCTGCTGGTCCTTCAGAATATACACCGCCACTTGCGTTTAATAATGCAATTTTCTTATCTCCAATAAGACCTACTGGGCCTTCTGGCGTATATTTAAATGTTTTGCCCGCGCGGTTTAAGTAATCAATATATGTGTGTAGTACAGCTGGGATTGTTAAGTTCCATAACGGGAAACCGAATACAACTTTATCAGCTGCAAGGAATTGATCTAAATATTTATCAGCAACAGCTACTGCTTCTGCTTCCTTTTCTGTTAAATCAAGTCCTCTACTAGCCTTAAATGTGCCGTTAATCATATCTACTCCTACATACGGCAATTCTTCATTATATAAATCAAGCTCTACCACTGTATCATTTGGATGTGATTCTTTATAGCTCGCTAAAAAAGCCTCATATAATTTCACACTAACCGCCTGATCTGCTGGACGATTGTTTGCTTTTACAAATAAAACTGTTGTCATTTTCTGTTCCCCCTATTTCCTTCAAAACGTAAGAATATAGTCAATTTGATTGACTATATTCCGTATAGTACAATAAGATGTAATTATAGTCAACTTAATTGACCTTGTTTAAGGAGGTTTTATACATGAATCATCAAGATCAAGTATTTAGTAAATTGGATCTTACATCACTTTTGTCATTATCTTATAGTACATTGATTTATGAACTACATGACAGATTAAGTGAGTTGGGATTTGGAGATATTAGACCTGCACATGGTTTTATGTTTAAACATATCATTCCTAATGGAGCAACAGGTATAGAACTAGCTGAACATTTAGGAATTACAAAGCAAGCTGTGAGTAAAATGGTGGATTATCTTGAGAAAAGTGGTTATGTAATACGCAAAGCTCATCCCACTGATAAAAGAGGGAAAATAATTGTTCTGACCGAACGTGGTTGGCTAGTAATGAAAACAAAAGATGAGATAATAGCTGAGATAGAACAGCGCTGGATTGAAAACATAGGTGCTGAACGAATGCAAATGCTCAAAGAAGATCTAACAAATTTAATTTATGAAGCAAATGAAGGTAAATTAGCATCGAGGTTAAGACCTGTTTGGTAAATATAGAGTTTAAAAAGAGGACTAATCGTGCACCTATGAACTTAAGAAACAGATAATTTCCTTAAACGATAAGGTAAAAAATATAAATGTAACTAAGAAAGGAGATCATTTCGATCATGTCAACTCAAGATATCAACGTCCTCCGTGTTCACCAATACGGGGGGCCAGAACAACTTAAACTAGAGCAAGTAGAATGTCCAAAACCATCAGCCGGAGAGGTACTGATTCGAGTTCACGCAGTAGGTGTACTTCCTGTTGATTGGAGAATTCGTTCTGGCATGGTGAAAGACTTCTTCTCCGTTGATTTCCCTTATATTCCTGGTTCATCTATAGCTGGTGTCATTGAAGAAATTGGCCCCGATGTTACAGGATTCAAAAAAGGACAAGCAGTATTTGGACGGAGTACAAAAGGAGCATACGCTGAGTATATTACAACTTCAGTAGAAAGACTTGTTCTTAAACCCGAAGAGCTCTCTTTTGATGAGGCAGTTACTATTCATGGTGGTGCGGGAACTGCTTGGGCGGTTCTCTTCGATAATGCTAAGTTACAAGAAGGACAACGAGTATTGATTCATGGTGCGGCTGGAGGTGTTGGATTGTTTGCTACCCAATTGGCCAAATGGAAAGGGGCGCATGTAATAGGAACCGCTTCAACAACTAATGTTGATTTTGTTCGTTCTTTAGGGGCAGATATGGTGATTGATTATACCACTACACCATTTGAGGAAGTGGTTCAAGACGTAGATTTGGTAATTGACTCAATCGGAGGAGATACGTTAGAACGCTCTTGGTCAGTACTAAAACGAGGCGGAACGCTTTTATCTTTAGTTGCTCATCCTTCACAGCAAAAAGCACAAGAGCTAGGTGTGCGTGCCGAACATAATACAGCGCTACCAAACCGTGAAGCCTTGCAAACCATTGCCCAGTTGATGGCTGATGGAAAAATTAAAACGTTTATATCAAAAACGTTTGCTCTTGATGAAGCTCCAAAAGCCCACGAATTCAGTCAGCGTGGACATGGTCGTGGACGAATTGTACTTCATATTGTTGATTAATGTTGAGTTAGAATATTTTAAAGCCGATCCTTCATCAGTGTGTAGGAAATCGGCTTTTTCTGTATAAAAAATTGTTTAAACGAAATCATGTTCATTAAATGAATGGCTGAGCATAAATATTTTAATTGTTACACCTTATATACTACGTTTATAAATGAATACTGAGTAAGGGAGATGGTGAAATGTCTGTTGATAAACAAAACAAAGTAAAGATAATGCACCGTAACACCCATGAAAATAACACATACCTTTTTTAAATAGTCTCGCTTCCATTCTTGTAAGTGGTGAAGATACTAATGGAGAATTTTGTGTAATTCATACTTCTAGTAAGAAAAGTGATGGTCCTCCGTTACATGTTCATGAAAAAGAAGATGAAACATTTTTCGTGTTAGAAGGAGAAATCACATTTTTCGTGGGCGATGAGATTATCTCAGCAAAAGCCGGCGATTATGTATTTGCCCCACGTGGTATTCCTCATACACTTAAAGTTAGTTCAGATACAGCTAAATGCCTGGTTACTGCATACCCTTCAGGTTTTGATAGTTTTATAAAAGACTTAGGTGTACCTTATCGAGATGGAATGAAAATACCTGAAGGTCCTCCTCCTCTAGAAGTATTACAAAAGCTTATTAAGACTTCAGAAAAGTATAATATTTCTTATCCAAACTTAACTTTTTAAAAGATCGTGGCACATCCGAATGTAATCGTGTCCACTATCCTACGCTCAATTAATCTCACTTTACACATTTCGCACTTCTTTCACTATTTTTAATCCAACATCAAATACATCATCGAGGACAAATGATAAAAGCGGATTTAATGGTTCCTGGTATTTATAGTCCATCGAAAGATGAATGGGCTAACATAGGTATGGAAGCTTCTAAAATGTAATAATATTCTGAAGGGAAAGAGTGTATTTTGTTTCAAAATACACTCTTTCTGTTTCTTCTTTTATTAATGTTTATAGAGTTAATTTAATCAACCTTTATTTTAAAGCTACAGTCATACAACTATCCAAATTTTTGTCGTCCGACATCAAAATGTTAGCTTGATAGTGATGTGGCGCTACCCCTTGTAATAATCAGACTTTGTCAAACCATAAACAACAGTATCTTCATAAACTCCCCAGTACAAACAGCTCTGTTTAAATGTCCCTTCATGTTTCAATCCTAATTTTTGCATGACTTTAAAAGAGGCAGGATTTTTAGTGAAGGCATCAGCATAAATACGATTTAGACTTAATTCTTCAAATGCGTACTTAACGATGACTTTCCCCGCTTCTGTACAGTACCCTTTACCCCAATATGATTTACCTACCCAATAGCCCAGTTCTCCTTTGTTGTGTTTTTTATTAATAAAAAGATATATACAACCTATAAGCATATTTTGCTCATTAACCATTGCAAAGTGAAAACTGTCCCCTTTATCCATAGCTTTATAAGTAGATGTAACCCACTCTTCTGCCCAGCCATCGGAATATGGATGAGGAATAATTGTAGTAGTTTTTGCCACCTCTTTATCTCCTGCTAATTCTTGAACTTTCGGAGCATCATCTAATTGAAATGGGCGTATTGTTAATCTCTTAGATAAGAACATCGGATATTGCATTTCTTTTTCTCCTTTCTAACCCCATGAATAAGTTACTGAAATTTATAATAAATATTTTTTTTATTGAAACGCCAATAGATCTTGTGCACGATATTCGCTTCTTCGTTGAACAAATCCTACCTCTCTAGCTAAATGATCTAAAGCATGTGGTGACATATATCGATGTAATTCTTGAGAAAACAATTCTAATTCAACAAAAACCGATAAGGTTCAACTAACCATCAGTGAACCCCCTCCTTACTGATGGAAAGCTCTCACCACTAACTCAGCCCTTCCTTTGCAGGCATCAATAAAATTTTCTATAATCCTCTTCTCCCTCTGTCGAAAATACTGGAAAGATATATTTTTATATTTGAAGAAGGATTAGATGTAACAAACTCACCCTAAACCAAAGGAGAACAAAATGAGAAAAGTAATTGTATCGATGTACCTCTCACTCGATGCCATATAACTACCGAAGATTATATGAATAAAAAATTTCCCAAGCATAAATACGGATCCTATAACGTATGTTTTCAAAGAAATTTTAGCAAGAAAAATTAACAGAGTTATAACAACAAAAAACATAGAAAGGAACATTCATATGATACAAGAAACGAGAACTCCTGTCCTAATAGTAGGTGGAGGACTAGTCGGTTTGTCCATGGCCCTCTTTTTAAGTCATCATCAAGTTCCCTACCTCTTAATTGAACGTCACCGAGGAACATCTATCCATCCCCGTGCTCGTGGTTTAAGTGTTCGTGCTATGGAGTTGATGCGACAAGTCGGAATTGAAGAGGAAATCAGGAAAGCGGGAAGGACAATGGCTAATAACCTTGGTTTTCTTGACGCCAAGACTTTAGCACAAGCTGATTTTGCACAAGGTCTTGATGGAGGGAAAGCACAACAAGTATATAAGATAATAACACAAGAAAATCTAGATCAACTTAGTCCAACGAATACATGTAAGTGTACTCAGGATAAAATTGAACCAGCTATATTAGCAGTTGCACATAAACAGGGTGGAACGTTTCGTTTTCACACTGAGCTTCTTTCTTTTGAACAAGATGAGGTTGGAGTAACAGCCACAGTTATGGATCGAACTACAGGAAGAAAAAGTATAATTTACTCTCAATATCTAATTGCTACTGATGGTGCAAAGAGCCCAATCCGACAAACATTAGATATTCCTATGTCTGGACGAGGTTCAATGGGACATCAGATCAATATGCTATTTGAGGCTGACTTAAGAAATCTGCTACACAACCATCGCTTTAACATTTGTAACATTCAAAATGAATATACAGCCGGCTCCATTCTAACAGTAGATAATAAAAATCGCTTTACTTATCATATTTCTTATTATCCAGAAAAAGGAGAAACAGTGGAAGAATTTACTCCTGACCGTTGTTTACAGCTCATTCGTCATGCCATTGGTTTACCTCAAGTTGATGTTAAATTATTGAGTGTATTACCTTGGGAAGCAGCTGTTCGTGTTGCAGATCAATTTCAGAAAGGAAGAATCTTTTTGGTGGGTGATGCAGCTCATCACATGCCGCCTACTGGCGGATATGGTGGAAGTACGGGTATTCAAGACGCACATAATCTAGCTTGGAAGTTAGCAATGGTCTTACAGGGGCATAGTAATCCCGCTCTTTTAGAAAGTTATGATGCTGAGCGTCAGCCTATTGCTCATTTCACTGCTACACAAGCCGGCTTGATTGCTGACACAGGTGTGATAGCAGGTATTCTTAAATCTGATTATCAGAAAGATAACACACCTAAACTTGCTAATAGTACCATGATTAGCTTGGCCTATCATTATAATTCACCCGCTATTATCCAAGAAGAGACACAAAAAGTACCAATTGAGCATCTGGCTCTCGATGGACGTCCTGGAACACGGGCTCCCCACTTTTGGATGGACCCAGAGAGTAAACAAAATTCAATTTTAGATATATTCGGAAGACGATTTGTACTGTTAACAAGTAGCAAAGGAAATCCTTGGCGTATTGGAATCCAACAGGTAAGTAAAAATTTAGGAGTTCCCATTGATAGCTATACTATCGACTCTACAAATGGTTTAAAAGATCCACTTGAAACATTTGTAAATTTATATGAAATTACAGAATTTGGAGCGGTACTTGTACGACCTGATGGTTTTATTGGCTGGCGTTCACCTAGTATGCAAGAAAATACTGAACAAGTATTGGAGAAAGTTCTAAAACAACTTCTATACCACTTAGAAAACGTGTAATCATCGGTATTTGCTGTTATTGAAGGTTTTGATCATTAAATGAATAATACAAAAAGATCCACAGTCGTTAAAAAGAAAACTGTGGATCTTTTTATATAAAACAAGCTACTGTCGAACTTTCCCAAAATACATTAGATCCCATATCGCCTCTTCGTTCAGTGTTTCCACCACTTCATCACCTTCAAATCGCTCTAGCTGAACATCACCAGCGAACCTCAGATAAGCCCCATCAAAGCCGGACTGTATAGCTTCTTCTTTTATTTTACCTGTTAATTCATCTATGAATTTGTGGACCACAAGATTTTTCTCTCGTTCAAATGTAATGGTGTAACGGTGTATATCATCTTTGTAGTCGTACACAGTTTTGTTTGCTACTGGTTTTCCAGTAAAAGAGTCTACATACTTATTACATGCCGTGAAACGAACGTTTCTTTCGTTATCAACGATAATCTCATTCTCTTTAGCCAGCATGAAAATAGGGAATGTTTCGTATCCGTACTTTTGTTCAGCCGTAATAAATGAAGCGATCACTGTATAATCCCCAATTTGTGCACGCGCCCAATACCAGTTATTCATAAGCTCCATCATGGGAGTATTCCCCCAGTTATGATCGTGGTATCCAGTACCAATATAATGCTGAATATTATTATCTATTTTTATGTCTGCTTCTACGATTCCATAAGGAACAGATGGTAACCAGGCAAAATACTTCTCTTCACCGTTTCCATAGAACCAATGACCAGTTTCTGGTCTCCAAGAGGGAACCGCACCTTTAATCGTGATATCAGCCAAGACATCATCAATTTCGATATGGATTTGATAGGTATTTAAATCGCCTTTGAAGATGTTTGGTCCAATACGGACTTCACATTGATCTTTAGAGGCGAAAAAGTCTTGCTCTGAAGTCTGATAGATTTTTTTGATAGTACGTCCATCAGAAAGATCAAGATTGAAAGTAACAAAAGGAGTAAGTGGTTTGTTACTTTCAATATATGGTTTTGTAAAGAATACAATCACCAGTTTTGAACCATCATTCAAGTGAGCGTCGAAGTACCACCATTCATAAGTCCCTTCACTTCCATCCGTACGTATACCGTCTTCCCATTTTTCTATTTGTCCTTTTTTAAGACCTAATTTATTGTAATGTTCTGGTGTTGATCCTAATACAGCGTTCATTGTTTTCATACTCATCGTTATTCCCTCCCAAAAAATGATATGACTCACATACCATAATTTAATCCATACTTTCATTTTTAGAAGAAAATTTTATTTGATTATAAATTCTAAGCACTACACTACATGTAAATATAACTTGGGTTCTTCCACAATCGCGCCCTTTAATGGAATAACGAAAATTTTAAAGGATTTTTCACCTGTTGTCGCTCCATGGAAAATTGAAGTGATTGAGACACTTTCTGTTGAATAGATTAAGAGGTAACCATTGGAAATGGTAACAAAACCTTCCAGATCGGAGTGATTAAAGGATGGCAAACCAGCTTCAACCAGGGCAGGAGCTCCTAGCAAACCAACAGATCACCGCGAACAACGGTCGAGCATTTCTGATCATGCAGGGCGATGGAAACTTCGTACTTTACGAAGTACATAAGGGCCAACACATCCCTGTCTGGGCGTCGGGCACCGACGGTAGTGGTGCCGAGAAAGCAGTCATGCTGGATAATGGCAACCTTGTCGTCTACAAGGCGAATGGCCAGGAGGTCTGGCAATCTGGCACCGTGGGGAACGCCGGAGCATACCTCATTCTTCAAGACGATGGGAACGCGGTGATTTACACTAACCAGGGAAACCCGCTCTGGGACTCGGGAACGTGGCGCCATAGTCGAAAGCTTGCTTTCGATCCGGCGGTTCACGGCTTTTTGTTTAGAAACAATTTCATCAATGCTGTGGCTAACATTCCGGGCTATGGGCAGGTGACAACACAGGGACGCTGCGGCGGAATGGCTTTTGCCGCACTCGACTACTTCCTCAAGGGCACTCCGGTTCCAAAATACACCGGGAACCTGTTCAACGCAGAGGTTCCCCCGGATGGACACTGGCTTGCGGATTACATTTACAGTCGACTTGTGGACAGCTTCGTTGTGCCTTCCTCCATCAAGTATATTAATTGGACCTTGGCGTCAGATCATTCTACCGTCTTTGGAGGAAAGGGAGTCACCCGCTGGACGAAGGAGGAAGAATTTCCAAAGCTACGATCGCGCATCGACGCCGGCCAACCGGTCGTCCTCGGGCTGGTAGATGCAACAAGCCTAGGGGAGATCGGGTCGAAGAATCACCAGGTTCTAGCCTATGGGTATGAGTGGCACTCGAAGGCTGACATTATGAAAGTGTTCATATACGATAACAACACGATAGGTCAGGAGGTAGTTTTGTCCTCCGAACCGGGCAATCCCCACTTTGACGCCACGAACACCGACCCCTGGAGAGGCTTTTTCGTAGTAGACTACCAGCAGAAGACCCCGCCCGTGTTCACGACCACTCCGCCGGCGGCCGGTGCTGTGGTCCGATACGGTCAGACCATTAAGGTAAGTCATCTCATGACGGGGCTGACTCTCCATTCGCACCCACTGAACTACGGCCACAGCGGCAGCTCAGGTCAGCAGCAGGTAACCTGCTTCAAAGGGGCTGATGACAATGACCTCTGGAGGATCAAGGGACCCGATGGTACGCAATCGAACCACAGGAACGGTGAAATAGTCCAACATGGCGATGTGATCCGACTCGAGCACGTGCTCACGCAACGCAACCTACACAGCCACTTCGGACACCCTTCCCCTGTCACTCGTCAGCAGGAGGTGACCGGCTTCGGATCCGGAGGTCAGGGAGACAGCAACGATAACTGGCGGATCGAAGTCGATGGTGGGGGTCCGTGGAATGCGCAGAGACGAGTCCGACTTGTCCACCTGAACACCAACCATGCGCTCCACTCCCACCGCGGGTTCAGCGATCCCCGCTGGACAGCCGGCCAACAGGAGGTAACCGGCTTCGGTGACCGTGACGACAATGACTGGTGGTGGCTCCTCGAAATTCGATGAGAGTGGCCTGGTTTTAAGACGTTCGTACTTTGATCGTAAACTTCAACCACAGCCGGTCGATTATTGAGCTCGCGGTGCCCGAGTCACATCGAAAAGCGTTTTTCTGTATTTCGAAGTCTATCGTAACCGGTGAGGATCGCAACCTTCGTTTATGTGCAGCTGCGATTATGGAGTGGGACATTTTATTATTCTGATTGGAAAACTTGATAGTCATTTTGTATTTAGCAATTAAAAATTGTTGCTTATGTCAGTATGTTTTTTAAATGTAAAAAAGCCGAAAATATGCAATAAGTGAATAAAAACTTGCATATTTTCGGCTTTTTAATAATTTTAGATATTGAACAAAATCACCCGTTCGAAGAAACAAACAGCCGGCTATGGCAGCCCGGCTGTTCAAGTAATGCGCCCGATTGCCGAAGATCAATCATGTTTTTCCGAGCTTCTCAAGTTAAATGAGTAAATGACGATTTACCGGTAATTATTATGGATTGGTTGAAACAAGTCTTCTTGAGTAGTCCGAACGACAGAAAAATTGTCAACATTGTAATGACCATGAAGTATTTCATTATGATGACTGATTATCTGTTCGGCAGATAAAGTTGAAGAATCTGTCGTCGAATGACCATCCCCAACTAAAGTAACATCAAAATGATTCACCGTTGCCGTTCTAACCGCTGTGTCAATACAGTGTTCAGTTTTACATCCCATAATAACAAGATGTTCAATCTCATTGTCCTTTAAAAAATCCATTAATGGCGTACCATAAAACGAATTTGTAGCCGCTTTATCAAATATTTTTGCAGTGGTCGGCACTTTTATTTTTGGATGTATTTGAAATCCTGGACCTTTGCCGTCAGCAACATCTTTATCCCTTATAAAGACGATTAAAATTTGTGATTCTAATGCTTTATTAATAACCAAATTAATATTATCTAATAATACGTCTTTATTCAGTACACTCTTATTTTTATCATTTCCATCAACTAATTCTTGTTGAACATCAATAATAAGCAACGCTTGCTTCAATAGAAAAACTCCTTTTCATTATAGTTTTTTACACCTATTCTCCAAACCGTTCTTCATTTTCATGTTATCGCCCCCTTTATCTTCTAAACTTATTTCGTTATAGAACCTTAGCATCCTCTTTTTCAATCTAGTATCATTTAAAAACTTTTTCCTTTTATTACTATCGAAAAGAATCGAAACAAAAAATAAAAGCGCTTGCATAATTAAAAATCCGAGTTATAATACTTGTATACAAGTATACTTGATTAACATGAGAAGGTGACGTTATGACGGAATCAATGGAATTTCTTTATCCTGAAAAATGGCTTTCAAAAGCTTCTACTGGTGATCGTGTTGCAAGCGAACTTAGAATGCGTATTATTGCAGGTAGAATTGAAAGCGGTACCATTCTATCGGAAAATAAATTAGCTGCCGATTTTTCTGTAAGCCGGTCACCCGTTCGTGAAGCATTAAAAGTACTAGCATCTGAAAATATCATTCGCTTAGAAAGAATGGGTGCCGTTGTCATTGGCTTAACCGAAAAAGAAATCGAAGAAATATATGATGTCCGTTTACTCATAGAAACGTTTATCTTTGAACGGCTTGTAAAGATGGACACGAATGAGTTAGTAAAGGAACTGAATAAAATTATGGAAATGATGAAAATCGCCATCAAATATCATGATGCTGATGAGTTTTCTTATCAAGATGTCTTATTCCATGAAACGATTATTCGCACCATTCAGCATTCCCACATCCTGATGATTTGGAATAATTTAAAGCCTGTTATGGAAAGCTTAATCCTTTTATCAATGCGTACCCGTTTCAAGGAAAAGTACGAAGACTTTGAACGGGTTATTAAAAATCATGAGCTTTATATAAAAGCAATCGAATCAAAAGATCGAGCCCTCATGATTAAAGCCTTACATCAAAACTTTGATGATGTTCAAGGGAAGGTTGAAGACCTCTGGATGTCACAACAAATGTTATCTAAAGGAGTAGAGCAAGAACATGAGTAGCTATATGTTAGGTATAGATATCGGTACAACAAGTACCAAAGCAGTATTATTTACTGAAAAAGGCGAGGTCATCCAAACAGAGAATATTGGTTATCCACTTCGCACACCGGATATATCCACAGCGGAACAAGATCCAGAAGAGATTTTCCAAGCTGTTTTGCGGGCGATTTCAAATATAACGAAACATCATTCAGATAAAAAATCATCGTTTATTTCATTTAGCAGCGCCATGCATAGTGTCATTGCCATGGATGAAAATGATCAGCCGCTGACACCTTGTATCACCTGGGCAGATAATCGCAGTGAGGCATGGGCACGTAAAATCAAAGATGAACTGAATGGCCATGAAGTTTATAGACGAACAGGAACACCCATTCACCCTATGTCACCATTAAGTAAAATTACTTGGATTGTGAATGACCATCCTGAAATCGCTGTTAAAACGAAAAAATATATCGGAATAAAAGAATATATCTTTAAAAAATTCTTTGATCAATATGTTGTCGATCATTCCCTCGCTTCATGCATGGGGATGATGAATCTACAAACGCTAGATTGGGATGAAGAAGCTTTAAAAATTGCTGGTGTAACACCTGCTCAATTATCTGAGCTCGTACCAACCACTACGATATATAGCAACTGCAATCCGGATTTAGCCAAAAAGATTGGTATCGATCCACAAACACCATTTGTCATTGGTGCCAGTGATGGAGTGCTTTCTAATCTAGGTGTGAATGCAATTAAAAAAGGCGAGATTGCAGTCACAATTGGGACAAGTGGTGCTATTCGAACCATCATTGACAAGCCGCAAACAGATAAAAAAGGAAGAATATTCTGTTATGCCCTAACGGAAAAACATTGGGTAATTGGTGGACCGGTAAACAATGGCGGAATGGTCCTTCGCTGGATTCGCGATGAACTTGCTTCATCAGAAGTAGAAACTGCAAAAAGACTAGGAATTGATCCATACGATGTATTAACCAAAATTGCTGAACGTGTGCGACCTGGTGCAGACGGATTATTATTCCATCCATACCTCGCAGGTGAACGTGCGCCATTATGGAATCCAGATGTACGTGGCTCATTCTTCGGTTTAACGATGTCACATAAGAAGGAACATATGATTCGTGCAGCCTTAGAAGGCGTTATTTATAATTTATATACTGTATTTTTAGCATTAACTGAATGCATGGACAGTCCTGTGACCCGTATTCAAGCAACAGGAGGCTTCGCAAGGTCTGACGTTTGGCGACAAATGATGTCCGATATTTTCGCATCTGAAGTCGTTGTTCCAAAAAGCTACGAAAGCTCCTGTCTAGGTGCATGTATATTAGGTCTCTATGCTACAGGAAAAATTGATTCTTTTGAAATCGTTTCCGAAATGGTTGGCAGCACCTACAAACACACACCGAAAGAAGAAGCAACAAAAGAATACAGACAATTACTGCCGATATTTATTAACTTATCTAGAGCATTAGAAGAAGATTATACACGAATTGCTAATTATCAAAGAAATTTAATAAAGTAAAACTTTCATCAGTGATCCCCCACTTCCTCGTCTCTCATTGAGATTTGAGGTTGGGGATTACTGCAAAAAAATAGGGGATAAACACAAATACAGCTAATATTAGGGGGAAATTACGATGCCATTAGTCATTGTAGCAATTGGGATTTTAGCATTACTCTTACTGATAATGCGCTTTAAATTAAACACTTTTATTTCATTAATCATTGTATCATTTGGTGTTGCTTTAGCACTTGGAATGCCGCCAGAAAAAATTGTCAAAACGATTGAAGCAGGATTAGGCGGCACACTTGGCCATTTAGCACTCGTTTTTGGACTTGGTGCGATGTTAGGCAAGTTGCTCTCAGATTCTGGGGGCGCACAACGCATTGCCATGACTCTTGTGAACAAATTTGGTAAAAGAACATTCAATGGGCTGTCGTGACTGCCTCATTTATTATCGGTATTGCATTATTTTTTGAAGTAGGATTAGTATTATTAATTCCGATTGTATTTGCCATTTCAAGAGAATTAAAAGTTTCCATCTTGTATCTCGGTATTCCGATGGCAGCAGCTTTATCTGTAACACACGGATTTTTACCACCACACCCAGGACCAACCGCTATTGCTGGTGAATTGCATGCAAACATTGGTGAAGTATTACTTTATGGTTTTATGATAGCGGTTCCAACAGTTATTTTAGCTGGACCTGTATTTACTAAAATTGCGAAAAAGCTAGTACCTGAAGCATTCAACAAAACTGGTAATATAAAATCTCTAGGTGAACAGAAAGTATTTAAACTTGAAGACACACCTAGTTTTGGAATCAGTGTTTTTACCGCTTTACTACCTGTTATTTTAATGGCAATCGCTACGATTATTACTTTGTTGCAAAAAACAATGGGATTTAAAGATAATAGTTTACTAGCAGCGATCCAGTTTATTGGGAATGCGGATACTGCCATGTTGATTTCCTTATTAGTTGCTATCTATACAATGGGATTGGCAAGAAATATTCCAATCAAAAACGTGATGGAATCTTGTACAACAGCGATCTCAAATATTGGAATGATGCTATTAATCATTGGTGGAGGCGGAGCCTTCAAACAAGTATTAATTGATGGCGGTGTTGGTAACTATGTAGCCGAATTATTCAAGGATACTTCATTATCACCAATCTTGCTTGCATGGATTATCGCTGCTATCTTACGTATTTCCTTAGGATCTGCTACGGTTGCTTCATTAACAACTGTCGGTTTAGTGATTCCGATGTTAGGTCACTCTGACGTTAACCTTTCTTTAGTTGTCCTTGCAACAGGAGCTGGTAGTTTAATTGCTTCACACGTGAACGATGCTGGTTTCTGGATGTTCAAAGAATATTTTGGTTTAAGCATGAAAGAAACATTTGCAACATGGACCTTACTTGAGACTATTATTTCCGTATCGGGATTAGGATTTACTTTATTACTAAGCTTATTTGTATAAACCTTGCTAGATATAACAAAACCCTCAATTCAGTGAGGGTTTTGTTATCTATTAAACTAAGAAAAAGTCTAGTCAAGGGCACATTTGTTAGATTAGCCTGATGGGCATGTGTTGTACCCTCTATTCTATTACTAGCGATTTTCACAATCGTAGCGTATACTCTTTTAAGCTTGTCCATTGTTTAACAATTAGAACATATAGAAAGTAATTTATAATCTATATAACTAGGGTCATAGTAAATGAATTGATTTCCCCCTAAATTTAACCATCCATTTTGTTCGTAAAATACTTTATACGACTCATCATGATATAATTTCCGAATCACATTGCCATTCATAGAAGGCTGATCCCTTAAGTTCACATTATCACCTGTGATTGTAGCAATCCCTATATAGTTACAGTAACAAATATAACTAGGGTCGTAATAAATAAATTGATTTCCCCCTAAGTTTAACCATCCATTTTGTTCGTAAAATACTTTATACGACTCATTATGATGTAATTTACGAATCACATTGCCATTCATAGAAGGTTGATCCCTTACATTCACATTATCACCTGTGATTGTAGTAATTCCTATAATGGTGCTACTAGCCCCATTATTATTACTGATACCCAAATCAATAGAGGTGCTACTAGCTCCATTATTACTGATATTCAAATCTATATAGGATATATTATAATCGACATTCCCATTAATCCCTTGTACTTTTCCACTCTCTGTGTATTGCCAGATATCACAATCAATTCCTGCACTTCTTTCATTATAACGCGCAATCCACAATAACGTATTTTGTAAACGCGAAGGATTTAGACTATTTTCAAAGAAATATAGATTGCTATAAACTCCGTTATTTGTATATCCCGCATTTTTTAATTCCGTTAAAAACGCACTCACAGCATCTGTTAATGTATTTGGATCTAAATTCCCATCATTGACTTCTACATCCACAAATACAGGTGCAGTTAATGTTACACTCTTTAAATTTCGAATAAAGAAAGCAGCCTCTTTTTTTGCATCATCAACAGAGATTGCTCGAAAAAAGTGGTAAGCTCCTGTAAGTATGCCAACATTATTAGCACCATTTATATTGTATTGAAAGGTTGGATCTACAAAATTTGTACCTTGCTCAGAACCCTCTGTTACTTTTGCAAACATAAAGTTTACTTGGCTACGATCATTCTTTACTTGATTCCAATCAATTATCCCATTATGGTGACTGACATCAATTCCAAATGACATGATATAACACTCCTAAATCGTTTATTTAATCTTGTTTGGTATTAATTTATATTCTCAATAGGGGGTCGACCGCATGTCCATCAAGCTAAGGTTTTGAAGTACCCTCTAAATGAAAGTTTTCTTTCTCTACAGTTCATTATTTTGAGAAGTCAGCTCATTTTTTCGTTTTGGAGGTATTTACTTTTCTTAAGTTGATGGGCATGTGACATATCTTCTTCTCCGTTATCTTTTAGAACAAAAAGTTTATCGTTATGCTGGCTCAACATATACAAAATTTCAGCTCTATTCTCCCTTTCAAAATCATTCGTCCACTTAAACATCTTCAGAAACATTTTGAAAGTAGGTTTATAGTTCGCCTTTTCAAGTCTTAGTAATTGCAAAATAAATCGTTTTGTTATTCTATATATCCTTTTCGAAAGCGCTACATCTAAAAATATAATCATATCTGCATGTTGAAAACTTTGAGATACCCATTTATGATGAGCGCCTTCAACAATCCAAGCATTTGAACTAAGAATATGATGAAGCTGCTCATCCCTTTCTTCAGGCGTATTTCTTATATCTCCATTTTCAGACCTTCTCCACACAACGTTATCTAGCTCGTAATATGGAATCTGTAACTCCGAAGATAACGTTCTTGCTAAAGTTGTTTTCCCGCTTCCAACAGAACCTATGATATGAATTTTATTAGGAAGTTTCCGTTCCAATGCGACCACCGCTTTATGAATTTCTATATATACATTTTCTTTGCCTATCTACATCTTTTTCCCCATTCTCCAACAACGTTGATTGTAAGAATTTCGCTCTTCCCCTATTATTTTAAGTCCTTGTTTTTCATAGAATTTGATGGCCCTTACATTGGACTGTGCAACGCGGAGATGATATTCAAATAAATTACGCTTTTTAAACTGATCCTCAGCATATTGAAAAAGTTCATTACTATATCCCTTCCCGCGGCCCTCGGGAATTACATACACAAAACTTACATAGCCAATCTCTCGTCCTTCATAGCTATCGTACCTAAGAACTAATTCCCCAACCGCCTGTTGATCACCTTCCAATAGAACAAATCCTTCAGGAAAATTCACTTGCTTTTGTTTCGCATACTTTATATATTCACTCTCATTAAACTCAAGTTCTTCACCTGTATCTGTAAAAAATCTAATAATAGTCTGTTTATCTTTTTCTACATCAACAAGCCGAAACGTAAGCATTGGCATCATTTCCTTTCACTTCATACTTAATTTCATCGTACAATATCTTTTATTCCGGTAAAATGATCCAAAACTTTATGATACATATAAGAGATACTTATCAATCTAACAACCTCTTATTCAATTATCCTGTCCCATTAATTAAATGGCTCTGCTAAACTTAATTGTTGATTTTCTTATAAAAAAAACGAGAAGTAATGCGTGGCATCAACCTATTACTTGTACTGAACTAGTTGATATTACTCATTATTGTTTCCAAATAATGAGTAATATACGGTTAATTATAAACACCATTCCAAGAATAATGGCTAAGATTGTTTTATCAACAAAATACAAAGCGGATGAGGTAACTCCGAAGATTACTAATTCCAGAAGAAACCTGTACGGTTCTGGCAGTTTCAACGATGCTTTAGGTGCAATGAAAGCCCCCCATAATATCGCCAAAAGTAGTGGTGAGCCAATACCAAAAACAAATTTTGTATACACGCTTTTCCCGACTTGAAAACCCCAATAACCTAGTGATGCAAGGGCACATAACTCTAGAAGAAACCGAATAGCCAAATTTACAGATTTTATGAACATTAAAGAACACTCCTTTGAAAAACATGTCTTTTTGATATATCCCAGTTCTTCGTCAACAACGTTTTCTTTTGATTATAAAGTGAAACTTTATAGATTATGAGTTTTATTTTCTTTCCATTTCAATGTATATCTATCACACAAAAAAACGACCCGCATTGCAGGATCGTTAAAGTCTATTTTTCTTTCAAATGTTGTTGTAATTCGTCTATGACTTTTTGTAAAACAACGTGCTGTTCTCGTGCCATTGCCAATTCTTCCTTTACTAAAGTCAATTCCTCCATCACTGTATTATGAGTCTCACTTATAACCTTTTCTACTTTTTGTAAAGCATCGTACTGTTCTCGTGCCAGCGCTAATTCTTCCTTTACTAAAGCCAATTCCTCCATCACCGCATCATGAGTCTCACTTATGATTTTTTCATCTTTTTCCCCGGCGATTCTTGCCACATATCCTATGACAGGCAAGGCAACGCCTTGAAAGATGGTCTGTATCATGTACTGTACCCATTCTACAAGAGTATTTGGATGCTGAAAGAAAAGCGGCACAACCACAAGCGCAAAAACGATGTAGAAACAGGCCATTGTAGAAAGCCATAAGGCCAGTTTGTCACCAAGCCATGCATTAAAGCGTCTTATCATTTATCACTCCTTATCTAAAATAAAGTTGCTCTTTGGTACATTTGAAGAAAAGAATTTGCGTTCTGTTCCATTTGTTTCGTTATTTAAATGAATTTCCATCAATCTTTTTTACCGTGCTCCAATGACTTAATAAATAGAATGACAGCATTGATGAGAAGATATACAGCTGCAAATCCCCAAATGATTTGCTCAACAGGTGGAAACTTCGTCTTATAAATAAACGGTCGAACGCCCACATAAATAAAAGCATGATATAAGATTAACAAGTTCATCCACTTAAGGAATGATCTCCAATTTTTCACTATGATTCCGGCTATAACAACAAGGATTGCAAAATAAAAGAAGCTTAGTAAAAGTCCTGTTAAAAATCCTGTCGATTCATTAATCATTTCAATTATCAAAAAATATCACATCCTTTCATGCATAATGTACTATCATACTATGCGCAAAAGGGACAAGCTGTTTGTACACGTGTACTTTGCAAAAAAATATCATACGTGATTCGTATATATGTCGATTTCGGCACCATTTTACTAAGAAATAAAAAAACCCGAATTGTGTGCTTTTTAATGTTCACAATTCGGGTTTCAATTAAAAAACGTGTATATTTATTTTACTAATTAGAGATGTTTTTTTACGCCAACGCACATGCCTGCTCTTGCTGATCAACCGGAACAACAGTATCTGTTAATGCTGAGTCTAATTCAGCTGTATATTTCAGCTTCTCTTCTCTGCTCCAGTTTAACGCTACTGCCATGTAATTGATTACAGCATCTTTCCATTTATATACCCAGTGAATGTTAAAGAACACAGCACCCATACGGCGTACAAAGAAATCAACTGGCTTTGTTGTCATTTCGAACTCCATCGCATATACGAGTGGTAAAAGTACGTCAAGCGGCATGTTATGGCGCTCTGCATCTCCTTTATATTCTTTCGCTAATTCAAAGAGAACATCGACGTTTGAACCGTAGAACTTCGCAAATTGTTCTGCCTGCTCTACTGTTAAACCGTATTTCTTTCCTTCCTGTGCTTTTTTCGCAATGAATGTTGGGAAATTCTTAGAACCGCCAACATGACCGCCAGAGATTGGCATATGCTTCGTTGAGCTTACAGGGTATGAACCGTGACCTTCTTTTTGCAGTAAAGATGCGACATAGTCGACAACCATCTCCGCCATTTTGCGGTATCCTGTTAACTTTCCGCCGGCAATTGTAATTAAACCAGATTCAGAAGTCCAAATTTCATCTTTACGAGAAATTTCAGATGCGTTCTTTCCTTCTTCATAAATTAATGGACGAACGCCTGCCCAGCTTGATTCAATATCCTTCTCTGTAATGTTTACAGTTGGGAACATATAGTTAATCGCGTTAATAATGTACGTACGATCTTCTGTTGTCATTTTTGGTACCGCTGCGTCTTTATCATAAAATGTATCTGTTGTACCTACATACGTTTTTCCCCCGCGTGGAATCGCAAATACCATACGTCCATCTGGTGTGTCAAAATAAATTGCTTGCCCTAATGGGAAACGTTTTTGATCAATAACAAGGTGAACACCTTTTGATAATTGCAATACTTTTCCTTTTTTCGAATTATCTTTCTCACGAAGCGTATCTACCCAAGGTCCTGCTGCATTGACAATCTTTTTACCGTACACTTCATATACTTTTCCGTCTAATAAATCGATTACACGTACGCCGCATACTTTTCCATCTTTATATAAGAAGCCGTCTACTTTTGCATAGTTAACTGCTTTCGCGCCATGTTTGATCGCTTCTTTCATAACTTCAATTGTTAAACGCGCGTCATCTGTACGATATTCTACGTAGTAACCGCCGCCTCTTAATCCATCTTGTTTCACAAGCGGCTCTCTCTTCATTGTTTCTTCGCGGCTAAACATTTTTCTGCGCTCATTTTTCTTAACGCCTGCTAAAAAGTCGTATACACGAAGACCGATTGATGTACTAAATGCACCGAACGTACCGCCTTTATGGAACGGAAGCAACATCCACTCTGGTGTTGTTACATGGGGGCCGTTCTCATATACAATCGCACGTTCCTTTCCAACTTCAGCTACCATTTTCACTTCAAACTGTTTTAAATAACGTAAACCGCCATGAACAAGCTTTGTGGAACGACTTGATGTACCTGCTGCAAAGTCTTGCATTTCAAACACAACTGTTGATAACCCGCGTTTTGCTCCGTCTAATGCAATACCAGACCCTGTGATTCCTCCGCCGATAACAATGATATCTAACTCTTGTTTATTTACTTCATTTAAAACATTTTGACGTTGTTTACTTGAGAATTTCATGGTAATTCCTCCTTTTAATTACGAAAAAAAGAGACCACAAACATCACCATAGAACTGCTTCTATAGCGTGTTGTGGTCTCTCCAAATCTCCTACCGAATTATTAACTTATCATCATAATAACACTGTTTATAATTATTTAAAAGCTTTCGTTGCTTCAATTGCTTTTTTCCAGCCAGCATATAGCTCTTCACTTGTACCCGCTTCCATTGCTGGTGCAAAGCTCTTATCCATATTCCACTGTGCTGCGATTTCCTTTTGATCTTTCCAATACCCAACTGCAAGACCCGCTAAATATGCTGCTCCTAAAGCTGTTGTTTCGTTTACTTCTGGACGCTCTACTGGCACGCCTAAAATATCACCTTGGAACTGCATTAAGAAGTTATTTTTCACTGCGCCGCCATCTACACGTAATGTTTTTAACTCAATACCAGAATCAGCTTCCATCGCACATAATACATCTTTTGTTTGATATGCTAACGATTCAAGCGTTGCACGTACAAAATGTTCTTTCGTCGTACCGCGTGTTAAACCGAATACAGCGCCGCGTACTTCACTATCCCAATATGGTGTTCCAAGTCCAACAAATGCCGGTACAACATATACACCTTCTGTTGACGCAACGCGAGTCGCATACGCTTCACTGTCACTTGCATCCTTGAACATACGCAGTCCATCGCGCAGCCACTGAATTGCAGAACCTGCTACGAAAATACTACCTTCTAATGCGTATTCTACTTTCCCGTTTAGGCCCCATGCAATTGTTGTTAATAAGCCATGCTCAGATGCTACTGCTTTTTCACCTGTGTTCATTAACATAAAGCAGCCTGTTCCGTACGTATTTTTCGCCATACCTTCACTGAAGCAAGCTTGGCCAAATAATGCCGCTTGTTGGTCACCTGCAATACCTGCAATCGGTACATTTTGACCGAAGAAATGATAGTCAACTGTATGACCGTATACTTCAGAAGATGGACGTACTTCTGGAAGCATGCTTGCTGGTACTGTTAACATTTCAAGAAGCTCTTCGTCCCATTTTAATTCATGAATGTTATACATTAATGTACGAGATGCATTGGAATAATCTGTTACGTGAACGTTACCACCAGATAGTTTCCATACAAGCCACGTATCAATTGTTCCGAATAATAATTCACTGCGCTCTGCTTTCTCTCTTGCACCTTCTACGTTATCTAAAATCCATTTTACTTTTGTACCAGAGAAATATGCGTCAATTAAAAGACCTGTTTTTTCACGAACCATATCGTTATAGCCTTTTTCTTTTAGCTCGTCACAAATGTCAGCTGTTTGGCGGGATTGCCATACAATTGCATTGTATACAGGTTTTCCTGTTTCTTTTTCCCATACAACTGTTGTTTCACGTTGGTTTGTAATCCCGATACTCGCAATTTGCTCTGGTTTTACGTTTGCTTCACTTAAACAACTTGCAATAACCGCTAAAATTGATCCCCAAATTTCTTGCGGATTATGCTCAACCCAACCTGGCTTTGGAAAATGTTGTGTAAATTCTTTTTGCGCAACATGTACAATTTTACCTTCTTTATTAAAAAGAATCGCACGTGAACTTGTTGTTCCTTGGTCTAATGAAAGAATAAACTTTTCCATATGTATTTCCCCCTTATGCTACTTTTCTACTATTTGTATTTTTTCCGCTCTGTTTACTTGTCATATAAGAGATTGCTAGAACAATCACTGTTACAATTACTACATAGATAAGTGCTGAGTTTTGCTTTCCTTCAAATACAACTTGATGGAATAGTCCTGCTAATGATCCGCCTAAAATCGGTCCTACAACTGGAATCCATGCGTATTTCCAGTTCGATCCGCCTTTTCCCGGAATCGGTAGAAGGAAGTGTGCAATACGAGGTCCTAAGTCACGTGCTGGATTGATTGCGTAACCAGTTGTTCCTCCTAATGATAAACCAATACTTACAATTAAGAAACCTACGACAAATGGATTTAAACCATCCGCAAATTTATTTGCTCCAATTGCTAAAATACCAAGTACTAAAATAAAAGTTCCAATAATTTCACTTAAAAGGTTTGCAAATGTATTTGGAATTGCCGGTCCTGTTGCAAATACGCCTAGCTTTGTGCCTGCATCTTCTGTTTCTTTCCAATGTGGTAAGTAATGTAAATATACAATAACTGCCCCAATCATTGCCCCCAGCATTTGTGCTGCGATATAACCTGGTACGTCACTCCAAGGAAATGCTCCTTTAAACGCAAGTCCAATTGTTACCGCTGGATTTAAATGCGCTCCGCTAATTGATCCAACTGCATAAGCAGCTATTGAAACTGCTAAGCCCCATCCCATCGTAATAACGATCCATCCTGAATTTTGCGCAAACGATTTCTTTAAACTTACACCAGCACAAACACCGCCGCCAAGAATGATTAGTATTGCTGTCCCTATTAACTCCCCTAAAAATGGTGACATATAACCCCTCCATAATCAAATTAAAACGCTTTCAGTGAAAGAGGAAAATTGAATGGCCATTCTTTTTTTTCAAAAGAAAAATCCACAAGTACACGTTTCTATAGAAACATAGAAACAATGAAATGTGGATCTCTTCTTTTCTCCGTCACGTTTATTAACTTGTTTATAATGTTAACCGCAATTGAAAGCGGTGTCAATTAAATTTTCCACATTTTTGTCACTTTTTATGAAAATGTTTCCATAACTCTTTTTTCGATGTTGTAATCGCTGTTGCACCAGCTTCTAAAGCTCTTTCCACATCATCAACTGTACGTATAAATCCACCTGCTAAAATAGATAATCCGGTCCGTTCTTTCATTTCTGCAATCACGTCCGTTAAAGCTCCCGGCAGCACTTCAATGTAATCCGGCTTTGTCTTTTCTAAAAGAGCACAACTTTTTTCCATTGCACTAGAGTCAATTAAGAAAACGCGTTGAATCGCAACGACACCTTTTTGCTTCGCTTTCATAATTACGCTTGATTTCGTAGATAGCACACCATATGGACGAAACTCCTGGCATACATATTCTGTTGCATACGCATCACTTTGCAAGCCATGAATTAAATCAACATGTAAAAAGACTTTCTTACCATGCTGCTTCGCTAACGCCACGACACTTTTCAACTGACCGACATGAATATCTAAAATTACAATATATTCATACGGACTATGTAACAACTTTTCTAAATCCTTGATTTGCCGAACAGCTGGTAATATTTTTTGTTCATGAAATTCCATTCGAAAATCCCCTTCTATTATGTCTTTCTATCTCTTATAGTACACAAATTAAGGAAAAAGAAAAGATAGTCCACTGTCTTTTTACGTGTCCGCAAAAATATCGGCGTTATTTGCGATACATCGGTGGAAGTGGTGCATTTATCGGCGTTATTTGTAATATATCGGCGCTTCGACAGAATATAAAGTGAAACTTCCATCAGTGATGCTTTTCTCACTGATGGAAAGCTCTCACCAATCGGGCTTTTACGGGCAGTTTTCTTCCCCGCACTTCTCCAGCCTTTACTGCCCGTTAATGCGGGATAAAGACGTTTCAATGATGTTCGACATGCGAGTAGTCGGGCCACTGAAACTGGGTCATATCAAAAAAATAAAAGGAGCTGACTTTTTGCAGTCAGCTCCCTTCTTATATGAATTATTGTTGGCAAGCAGCCGTTGAAACTTGCCATTGTACACCGAATTTATCTTTCACTTGGCCGTATAATGGGCTCCAGAAAGTTTCTTGAAGCGGCATTACGACTTGACCGCCGTCTTGTAATTTTGCAAATACTTCTTTTGCTTTTTCTTCACCTTGTATATGAATTGCTATAGTCACTTGCGATCCAACAACTTCGTCCGGCTGACCTGGGAACGTATCAGAAATCATCAGATCCGTATTCCCAATTTTTAAATGTGCATGTAACACACGATCTTTTGCCTCAGCAGGCATCGGGTATTCCGGATTTTCTGGCATTTCTCCAAACGTTTGAAGCATTTCAACCTTTGCATCCAATGCATTTTCATAAAACTTAACCGCTTCTTGTCCATTACCATTCGTCACTAAATACGGGTTAATACCTAAAATCATCACAAACACCTCTTTCTAAAATGTTTAGTAGTCATAAACATATGTAACCACAAAACAAAAACAGAACATATGTTTCTATTTTATTTTATCATATATTACTTGTTTATGGAACTCTTTTACTTCATTTGTGCAATAAAAAAAATCGACACTTCCTATGAGGGATTTAGCCTTAACGTACAAAATTCGCAAAATAATTCTTGAAGTATGGCATCCTTTCGCTTACACATGAAAGTGTTCTAAAGGGGGAAATGCCTGAAATATAAATATAATGAAAAGGAGTGAGAGAATATGGATGCAAGCACCTTTTTAGGACTGTTTTGGGGATGGGTGACGGTTATCGTATCAGGAATACTTTTCATACGTCCATCAGTACTACGTGAACTGAAAAAATTAGTAGTCGAAGACAGAGGGTTTGGGATTATGTATGGCTTTCTATCGATTTTTTTAGGGTTAGGCACTGTTATCCTGCATAATGTATGGGCATTCAACTGGCAGGGATTCATCACACTCATTGGATGGCTCGCGCTATTAAAAGGAATTTACGTAATTGCATATCCTGAACCATCCAAGAAAACCGACTTCGAAGTACGGATACTATCTACGCGTATAACACTTGCTATCCTTGGTGCTTTGGCTCTATGGATGCTTATAGTAATCTATATGAAATAATCTGTAATTCGAAATAGGTCTCAGTAGATTCATTAAAATCGGGGTAGCCGCCGGAAAAAATATGCTTAACCGCATTTTTCTGACACTACCCCGTTTAAAAGGAGATGAGTAGATGAAGCTGAATCATTTGAATTTATGTGTTGATGATTTATCGGCAGCGAGAGCTTTTTTTGAAACATTTTTTGATTTTCAATGTTTAGAAGAGAAAGGAAAAGCTCTTGTAGTGATGAGTGATAATGATGGATTTATTCTTGTATTAAGTGATCCAAAAGCGTTTAAAGGTGGAAAAGATGCGGCATACCCAGAAGCTTTTCATATTGGTTTTTTAGTAGAAGAACCAAATGAAGTTGATCAAGTATATAATCGCTTAATAGAGGGAGGTATTGAAATAGATAAAGAACCTTATAAGATGAGGGGTAGTAGTTATGGCTTCTACTTTACAGTATTTAATGGATTGTTGATTGAGGTTTCTTGTCTTGATTATAAAGACGGTAAAAGAATCTCAAAACCTAATGTTACTAAAGATTCTAAACGTTAATGAACTACCGGATGCTTTATATAAAAAAAGGCTCTCTAAATCTAAAGAGCCTTTACTAGTTAATTAGTATTTTATTTCTTCATCGTAATAGTAGTTCAGTACCTAAAGACTTTAAATACAGCACTCAAAATTATTTCTCATTTAAAGATGAATTGCATAATAGGCAATTCATCACCTCTTCAAGTACTAAGTCAGGGGTTAATACTCCTTCTTCTGTACGCCAGCCAATACATCCATCTGGTCTTACGAGTACAGCCCCTTTAGGATTTATTCCATATAGCATGCCAAAAATGTTGTCCTGATCAACAAAATCTCCTTTTGGACAAACACGGTACACATTAATGCTCGTTCCTAAATGGGAAGCAACAGTATGTGCCGCCGTTGACCAAGAGTTATGTTCTGAACCAGTAAATAGTACAAAGTCTCTCCCCAGTAAATCAAGTATGGAAATACGCTTTCCTTCATAAGTACCCCACATATGCGGAGCGCGTGTTCCTGGCCTTCCGCCAAGCTCTAAAAGATCCATCCTATGTGAAGTTGTATCTTGATCGATAATTGCTGCCGAACGGTATTTGTAACCTACAGTAACAGCTAGGCTATCCATGTTATTCAGATTATCATCTTCTTTATTCGCAGCACGGAGCAATATACTGCTTGCGTAATCCGTAGTTAATTGTACAACGGGATGCCTTTCCTCATGGTAGGTTTCCAGTAATTTCGAATTCGCTTGATGATGTATAACAGCAGCTAATTTCCAAGCTAAATTGTGAGCATCCTGAATACCTGTATTTGAACCAAATCCTCCCGTAGGCGGCATAAGATGAGCAGCATCACCAGCTAAAAAAACTCGATTATCCTGAAAACGTACCGCTGTACTTTCTGTCGCTTCCCAAGGTGAAATGCTTAGTATTTTCACATTAAGATTTGGTATCCCAATGGCTTTTTGAACAATTTTTTGACAACGCTCTGCAGAAAAATCTTCAGGTGTTTCTCCTTTTAAAGGATTATAGGCAACATGATAAATCCACCGATCGTTATTATTGACTGGAATAAGTGCACCTAAAACTTCAGGGTGTAAAATCATAGAGAAACCAAAGGCATCTCCTTTTATGAGATCGCTCAAATCCGCTTGAAAGTAAATGTTTATATAATGGCCTCCGATATTACCACGACCAGTAGTTGGAATGTCTGCATGTTTACGTATAGAACTTTTGGCACCATCTGCTGCAATTAAATAATCACTATGAATCATCTGTTCTTCCTTAGTTTCACGATCTCGTACAATAGCGGTTACTCCTATATCATCCTGCTTGTAAGAAACAAGTTCATGATTAAACCACAGCTTCCCGCCTAATTTTTGGGCCTCTTGCAGCAACATCGGTTCTAAATCGATTTGATAACAAGCTGTTACCTTTGACGGACTAATCTTTCTAATTATTTCGGACATACTTTCATCATTGGCCTGAGCTATTCTAGCCCTTTTTAACTCTTCAGGGTCTGCTTCAGCCATTGTATTTACAGCAATCCTTCCACGGCAATTCTCTAGTGACTCTCCTGCAGCGCGAATGTTTTTTTCTAATCCTAATTCTCGGAATAATTCCATCGTACGAAAAGTAATGCCCCCTGCCTTCGGATGAATAGCAGTCGTAGCATGCCTTTCAATAAGTAAATAATCGACTTTATGACGCGCAAGAAATAATGCAGAAGTTAGACCTGTCAAACCTCCTCCAATAATTAAAACTGGAACGTGATTAGATCTCATGTATATGCCCCTTTCATATAGTACTTACATCATTTCCACTGAGCTCAGTAGTCTAAATATAATAAGGAAATTCAGAAAAATATAGACTTATTTTTCAAAATTATTTATCATATAGATAGAGTACGCCCCAAAATATATTAAGATATATGTAATAAGGGTAGTAATAAAAGTCCTTCAAGCTGGACATTCAAGAAGAAAAGCTGAAATATCTTATTTTGATTAAAATAAGATATTTCAGCTTTTCTTTTTTATAAGCAGTGAAACTTCCATCAGTGGAAGTTTTCTTCATCCCCCACCTATCTTCTTCGCTTTCTCTGCATCTTGAGGTGAGGGTCCTACTGCCCGCGGGATAAACTCATCGATATAATCCCCGTGATGAAAGATTAAATAAAAAAAGCATGTTTTGAAAAAAATGTTTTATTAAATAAAAGCTTAAAAGAAAATTGGATATCTTTTTTACATTTTAGAAGAGATTGTTAAAATTTCTATATAAAGGGGCCGTGTCAAGAAGTATTTTGACGATAATATGTTAGAATAGTTATTAGGAATGAGTCTAACTCATAAAAAAATGTGTAGGAACGAAAAGAGAACATAGTTTGAAATGGAGGAATTATATGAGTATAAGCAAAAAACGCAAGCCCAATAAACTAAAAATCGTTTTTCGAGTATTAATGATTATTATTGGGGCATTTATAACAGCATATGGACTAGAATCGGTATTAATCCCAAACAACGTTTCAGACGGTGGTGTGACGGGTTTAAGTATTGTTAGCTCAGAACTACTTGGATTACCATTAGGACTTCTAATTGCAATTATTAACATCCCTTTTGTTTGGTTAGGGTATAAGCAAATTGGTAAAAATTTTGCTATTTATTCGATTATCGGTATTGCTTCACTAGCAATCGGTACTATTCTTATGCACAACGTACGAACTATTATTCACGGTGATACATTGTTAGTTACCGTTGTTGGTGGGATTATCATCGGTTTTGGTATGGGGTTAGCATTGCGTAATGGCGGCGCATTAGATGGAATTGATATGTTGGCCGTATTACTTTCTCGAAAATTACCTTTTGGGACAAGTGACCTCATCTTATTTTTAAACATGTTTATCTTTATTGTTGTCTCAACAGTATTTGGTCTTGAAGGGGCTATTCTTTCAGCAATTGCTTACTTTATTGCTTCTAAAGTAATTCACATCGTTGAAGTAGGTTTAAGTGGTTCTAAAACATTTAAAATTATCACAAAGGAACCTAAATTAATGGTAGAGACAATTCGAGAACGCTTAGGTCGAAGTGCAACTTATAATGAAGTTTACGGCGGTTATTCACATGAAAAATTTAAAGAAATCACTTGTGTCATTAACCGTTTAGAAGAAAGTAAAATGAAAGAAATCATACATGAAATTGATGAAAATGCCTTTGTTACGGTATATGACGTAGCAGAAGTAAAGGGCGGTAATTTCAGAAAACATGATATTCATTAATTATAACTTAGAAAGTTTTAATATAGTTTCACAAAAAATCACCTTTTAGTTTAACTAAAAGGTGATTTTTATACTGGATTTTTATCCCGCATTAACGGGCAGTAAGGGCTCGATTGGTTCAACTAACCATCAGTGGGGGATGAAAAAAATCGACATCTATTTATGTAAACCGTCATTTTTTGATAGGTGCCTTTTTTGACAATACTTCAAATGCTAAGAATTGTGTTACCTGGCTAGAGTTGAAATTATTATCTGAAACTAGTACAAGACTGTCGTTCCCGTTTGCAAGTTTAGGGCCCCAAGAAATGCCTTCGATATTGTCAAGCTTAGATAAACCTAATGTGTTCAAATCAAGAATCAGACGCTTTTTAACAGACTTAAATTTGCCTTCTTGTAACGAATCTATATTACTAATATCACTAGCTCCGTTAAGATCAATCTCATAAATACGAATATAGTTTTTAAAAGTTCCATCTGCACCTTGTACACCAGAACGTTCAACTGTTAATAACTCGTGGTTGTTTACCGCGAGAATCTCTGACACGCCATTATCTGCGTATTTACCAGGCGCTGGCGTTGCTGGAATTGGATCAACAGGGTATGCGTACTGTCCTAGTACATTCCCTTTACGATCGTATTGAGTGATCCGTGAAAGTGCCCCGGAGTTTGGAGTAGGTATAGGCCCGTCCTGATATAATGGACCTTCCATTGCAACCCATAGCGACTTACCGTCGGGTGCAAACGTAGAACCTTCAAAACTCAGGTTATTACGTGCTCCAGTCTCTTGTGTTGGTGATACTTTAAATATTTCTGGCAAAGGAAATGTAGATAAGTATTGTCCATCACGAGTGGCATGTTTCACGAACGGATTTAAGCCAAGAGAACGATCACCCTCACTCGCATACCAAATACTCCCATCTAGAGGGTCAATGTTTATGGATTCAAAATCGGGAACTTCTCCACCATGAGTGGTGTATTGTGTTTGATTGGGATAAACGCTTCCATCAGCTTGCTTTAAAAAATTCACTCCGGTCAATTGAATAGACTGAAAACCTTGAATATTATAGTCGAGCCTAGCATTATAAAAACGCGCAGGATTATAACTTGATCTGTCGTCGCTTATCATAACCCATGTGTTACTTTTAGAATCGTACCTAAGTCCTGAAAGACCACCCACAGTAGTTCCTTCAAAATTCTCATTGAACGGAATTTTTTCTCTCCAATAAACCTTAGACTCTTAACGGAACGTTTTTCGTTTACGTTGTTT
This sequence comes from Bacillus sp. EA-CB0995, assembly GCF_055814245.1. Lineage (NCBI taxonomy): Bacteria > Bacillati > Bacillota > Bacilli > Caryophanales > Bacillaceae > Bacillus > Bacillus sp. EA-CB0995. The sequence goes on from NZ_CP169269.1 coordinate 3,787,749, forward strand.
ACACCATCCCTTTTCTCGCTAGAATGGTCATCATTTTCCTGTGATACATTTTGCTCAGCAGCATGAATAGTAATAGGTGATAAAGCTAGACAAGCACTTAATGCAGCAACACTTAAAACGTTAAAATACTTAGGTAACTTAAATTTTTTCATAATACTCTCCCTCTCCTATGTTTATTTTTATACAGCCCCATTTCCTTCATACAAAATTACCCCTCTAAAATAACACCCAGATATGAATTTCCATTTAAGAGACTATTAAAAAAATGTAAAGCATTGTCAAAATTTTAAATAACTTAAATATATTTACCGTAGTTAAAGGGAGCATCAGTTACTGATGCTCCCTTTTTGGTGATGAACATTATTTAACATCTTAATAATTCTCACGGGGGGTGCTTGGTGACATCTTGTTTATGGTACACAGCTCCGTTTTACTAAAGATTAGCGTCCCTTTAAATATTATCCGTTATGATTGAGTAACAATTGGCTGTGTTTCTTTGACAGTGTCCACACTATTATTACTTGTCAATTTTAATGTAATTAATGTGAAAAGGCCGATTATTAGTAATCCTGATAAAATAAACATTCCAAGGGTAAATGCTACAGATCCAAGAATCATCGGTCCTACAAATCCGCCTAATGCCGCAAATGAATTGACTAAAGCAATACCAACAGGTGCAGTAGACTCGGTGAAGAAAAATGTCATGTAGGCAAAGAAACATCCAGTAAATCCATATAATCCGGCAGATGTAATTGTTAACATAAGTACCATCATAAAGACGTTTTCTGAAAAGCCACATCCGATAAAGCCCAATACTGCGATAATAAAGCAAACAATTAAATGTTGTTTGTACGCATTCGTTCGATCCGAATACCATCCGACAAATATAATAGCCGGAATACCTACTAATGAAGGAATCATGGCTAACCAACCTATTTCTAAGTTGGTCGTGGCATTTTCTGATAAGGATTTAATGATGGTTGGCATCCAGAATGACAAGCCATAGATACCTGTATAAACAGCAAAATATAGCATAGATAACTTCCAAACCTTTGAATCCTTCAGCATGTCTAGTTTTGAGACTTTATTTACTTTTGAACTTGCTTGCCGTTCAGCACTCAATTCGCCCTCCAGCCAATCTCTTTCTTCCTTCGATAGCCATTTTGCTTTTGCAGGTCTATTTGTTAAGAAGAAAATAGTAAGAACACCTAAGATAATGGCCGGGATGCCCTCAAGGATAAACATCCATCTCCATCCTGACATATTGAGCCAAGATATGTTATCAATAATCCACGTTGACACTGGTGCGCCGATTAGGCCGCCTATCGGTAAAGCCAGCAGTAATGCAGCTGTTGCTCGTCCTCTTTCACGGGCTCTAAACCAATAAGTTAAATACAAAACAATTCCAGGAAAAAATCCGGCTTCAGCAATACCTAATAGAAAACGCAGGGTGTATAAATGTGTCGTCGTTTGCGCGAAACCAGTTAAGATTACTATAATTCCCCATGAAAGCATAATCCGGGCAATCCAAATGCGCGCCCCGACTTTATGCATAATCATGTTACTTGGGACTTCAAAAAAGAAATAGCCAATAAAGAAAATACCGGAAAGAAGACCAAAAACTTCAGCAGATAAAGCTAATTCTGCATTCATTTGTAAAGCAGCATAGCCTAAGTTTACCCGGTCTAAGTAAGCAACAACATATAGAATTAATATAGTTGGAAGAATGCGTTTCATCGTTTTACGGATTGTACTTTCTTCTATAGCCTTAATATTCTGATTCATCAAATCCCCCTATCTGTTTCATCAGCTTTGTACATTTTCTAAAATAATGGCAATGCCTTGTCCGCCGCCAACACAAAGCGAAGCTAATCCATATTTAACGTTTCTTTTCCTCATTTCAAGTGCTAAAGAATAGGTAATTCTAGCACCGCTTGCGCCTACAGGATGGCCTAATGCAACAGCCCCTCCGTTCACATTCACCTTTTCCTTATCGACACCTAACTCTTTAATTACAGCAATAGATTGTGAAGCAAATGCCTCATTAAATTCGAACAAACCAATATCCTCTAAGCTTAAACCAGCCTTTTCTAATGCTTTTTTGCTTGCTGGTACGGGACCAATACCCATAATGCTCGGGTCAACTCCTGCAACGCCCCATGTTACAATTTTCGCAAGCGGCTTTAAGTTATGTTCACTCACATACTCCTCAGATGCGACTAACACAGCAGCTGCACCATCATTAATGCCGCTCGCGTTCCCTGGTGTAACAGTCCCATTCTTTTTAAAAGCGGGCTTCAATTTTGCTAAACCTTCTACAGATGCACCTTCACGAATATGCTCATCCGTATCAAAAATGACTTCCTTGCCTTTTCTGCCTTTTAACTTAACCGGAACAATTTCCTCTGCAAAACGGCCGCTATCTCTTGCTGCAATGGCCTTTTCTTGTGATTCCACAGAAAACTGATCCTGCTCTTCTCGGGAAATTGAATATTTTTCAGCTAAGTTTTCAGCTGTCATCCCCATTCCACAGCCAACGTAGTTATCTGTTAATGTTTCCCATAACATATCATCAACTTTTGGTGCTTTATTTGGTGAGCCGAAGCGCGTGCCTCTTAATACATGCGGTGATAAGCTCATATTTTCGGTTCCTCCAGCGACAACTACTTTTGCATCCCCAGAAGCAATGGACTGTGCGGCAGATACGATAGACTGCATGCCCGAACCGCATAATCTATTAAGTGTAAGCGCAGATGATGACTCTGCCATGCCGCTTTTTAAACCGATATGTCTGGCTAAATAAGCAGAGCTGCTGCTTGTATGAATAATATTTCCAAATATGATTTCATCTACATTAGAAGCTTGAATTCCGCTTCTTTTCAATGCCTCTTCCGTTGCTGCTACACCCAAATCGACATCGGTCACATCTTTTAATGCCCCGCCAAAAGTACCAAAGGCTGTTCTTGCTCCGTCAACAATATAAGTTGCCATTCTTTTTCCTCCTCTTTTTTTATTACATGCCGCCTGCTGCACCTGTCACAATAACTGTTCTTTGCTTGTCCCATGTGTTGCCCTTCATTCTTCACTTATTACTTACGAGTGTTAAATCATTCAAATACTCTAAATCAAAACCAACCTTTTCACTTAATTCTTGTATTGAAATCTCTTCCATCATTTCTACAACTTTTACGCCTTTATCCGTAAATTTAAAAACAGCGTAATCGGAAACAAATAAATCTACTTTTCGAATTCCGCTAGTTTTATATGATAATTCCTTGACTAATTTAGACGTTCCATCCTTTGCAAACAAGGTAGCTGCGACAATAACCTTTTTTGCTCCTGTCACCAAATCCATCGCTCCACCAACGCCTAAAATCGGCTGATTCGGAACGGCCCAGTTGGCAATTTCACCATGAACATCCACCTGAAGCGTGCCTAAAACCGCTACGTCAATATGACCACCTCTAATCAAAGCAAAAGAATCAGAACTATTAAAAAATGATGCACCTTTCAAATAGGTAACCGGTTCTTTTCCTGCATTAATTAAATCAATATCTAAATTTTCCTCTGCAGGAGAAGGTCCCATACCTAACAATCCATTCTCAGATTGTAAATAAACCTCTTTATCACCTAAATAGGAAGCAACCAAAGTAGGAATTCCAACTCCTAAGTTAACAATCTGTCCATCTTCTAATTCTTCGGCAATTCTCTTAGCAATAATTTGTCTTTTATCTTGACTCAACATAATCACTCCCTATCTTTGAATATTTGCTTTGGATGACATAATCCACATACGCATGAGGCGTCACAACAAGTTCCGGGTCCAGCTCACCAACTTCAACAATTTCATTAACTTCGGCAATGACTATTTTTCCAGCTGTAGCCATCATAGGGTTAAAGTTTCTAGCTGTCGTATGGTACACTAAATTTCCAATTCGATCTGCTTTATCCGCCTTTATAATAGCAACATCACCTTTAATAGCCTTTTCAAAAATGTATCTCTCTCCATCAATTTCTCTTTCCTCTTTGCCCTTGCTTAATTCAGTACCAACGGCGGTTCTTGTGTAAAAACCACCTATTCCGGCACCACCGCAGCGAATTGCTTCAGCTAATGTACCTTGAGGCAGCAAATCGATTTCAAGCTCGCCTTTAGACCAGGCTATTACCGCTTCTTTATTAATGGAAAAAAGGAGCCAATTGCTTTTTTGATTTTTCCCTGCATGAATACTTTATGTAATCCTTGTCCAAGATCCCCTAAATTATTACTAACAATCGTTAAATCACGAATATCTGTTTCTAATAGTTCATCAATGATCGTTAAAGGTGTACCTGATAAGCCAAAGCCTCCTGTTAAAATTACATCGCCACTCTTGAAATACTTTCTTATTTCACTAGACTCAATGACTTTATCCATTATTTCCCCTCCACTTCTTTATAAAGCGCTTTCTTTTTCGGTTAGAATAAAATAAAATAAGAAATCGTTGTGATAGTCGAAATCTATGAGGTAGACTTGAATAAAACATCAACTTGTTAACTAGACTGCAGTCTGTTTATAATTAGACCGTAGTCTGATTTTATAAAAATATAAATATTCTGTCAATTTATTTCCGGAGGATTTTTCATGCTAGAATCAAAAAAAAGCAGCGCAGAGGAGAAGTAACACGCGATAAAATTTTAAAAACAGCTTTAAAACTTTTTAGCCAAAAGGGTTATGACAAAGTAACAGTCGACGAAATCGTGAAAAAAACCGGCACTTCAAAAGGTTCATTTTACCAACACTTTTCGGCTAAATCGGACATATTTTTAGAGAGATTCACAGAAGTCGACAATTATTATTTAGAAGTTTTCCATTCTTTCCCGAAAGATATGGACCCATTTGAAAAACTATTTATTTTCACTCAGAAATTATTGCGCTTTCTAGAAGAAGAAATGGGTAAAGATCTTATGAAAGTCATTTATAGTTCTGCTCTAAATTCAAAAGAACACACTTACTTTTTAAATTCAAACCGTTCACTCTTTCAAATCATCTTTACACTACTTGAAGAAGCTAAGGACCAAGGATCCATTGGCACTGACCAATGTGTAGAAGTCATTTCTACAATGGTCACACAAAGCCTAATGGGAATCATCTATCACTGGGGTATACACGACTCTGACCAAAGTCTAGAGTCATTATCAATACCGCTGATTAAAACAATCCTTGAGGGATTGAATATGAAGAACTAAAACAAATTTAGAGGCCATCCGCGAGAAGATTTTTGTAGAATTGGACTTATGATGGGTACACAATAAGAAGACCGTTCTCATGCGAGAACAGTTTTCTTATATATGGAGGAGCTATAGCAGCCCTTTCACTCGTAAGTTTATTAAGCATTATTTGGTTATATGTTCAAGGTGAAGCAAGCGAGAGTTTGAGTAAATTTGCTCTTGATGTTCTTTGTGGATTTCCAGCTACTGCTGTTTTATTACTTATCGTTTATCTATTATTAAAGAATACAATAAACCTATATGCATGTATTTTTATTGGCATAAGTGGCTGAATATTTTTTTAATCATTAAACAGAACCTAATTAATTTTGTAAAAACAAATTTTCTTAAATGATAGAAGTCTTAAACAACACCTATTGAATTAATAGAGGTTATTCCAGAAAAGGGCGCGATTGTACAATAACAATTAGATTTAAACGACTTTATTGTTGTTTTTTAAGTGCAGTGAAGTAGTCTTCCCCGCTCCATTTGGTCCAACTATTCCGTAGAATGATCCACTTGGTACTATTAAGTCAATATGATTAACTGCAATAGACTCGCCGAATCGTTTATACAGATTAAGAAGCTGTAGCGCTGGAGAGGATTCATCAAATGTGGATTCCAATGATATTGATTTAGAGCTTTTCATAACCCTAGTTCCTCCTTCAGGATTTTATCCCGCATTAACAGGTATCAGAATTGTAAAAATCGCAGATATATCATAAAAAAAGGATGGCAACCGTTCATTCGGCTACTCATCCTCTAACATACAACTATTAAAGCAAAACGGAATCCTCATCCTTATCCTGATGACGTCTTTCCCGTTCTTCTGCTAGGCGTCTCATATATATTTCGCCTTCTTTTTCAATAAACTCATTATCAATTTCTTGCTCTTTTTTCGACGTGTATAAGACCATATAACCGCTCACAATAATCCCAATAATAATGAGATAAATCCACCATGGTAAAGTTTCCATTCAAATTCCTTCCTTTCATAAGACAAGCTTTGTTAATTTCACTGTATGAATGAAAGGAAGGTTTTATGACTCTTTTATTTTGAAAGGACCTTCACCTTATCGATGAACCCAAACTGCCCCTGCTGACTTATCATCAGCTTGACCTACTACTTCAATTTTAATTCCAAGATTCGGAAGTTTTCGTCCTGCATCTGGAATTACGCTGTTCATATATGATTTAGAATCATTAAATTTAGACACACCTGGTAATCCTTTATAATCAAAGATTCCGCGCGTTGGTGAATTTACTTTCCATGCTGGCGTTTGATCAAACGAGAACGCAGCATCTGCAATTTGATAACGAGTACTATTTTTCACACTTGGCTGTCCATTTAATGTTCCAATAATCGCTTCTGGATGAGAATCTACTACTCCAAGAAATCCTTCTCCTGGATGCACGCCCACCCAGTTATCTGTAAAGCTTTGATCTGCATACCATACAACAAGTCCTGTATTGTAAACCGGACCGCGTCCATATTGCAGCGCTTCGTCAGAACCTGCATAGTTTCTCCACTCTAAATAATAATTATTTTTCTTCTGCTCAAATCCATCAGAAACAGTAAATCCTTTTACAGTAAAGCTTGGTTGTCCTTCTGCATCATCAGAGAAAACAACTTTATTATCTACCGTTAAAGTAGCATTATCAAGCGCAAATCCTCTGTAAGCTACAGCAACATCTGTTAAATATTCAAATTGCAGTTTTACTTTCTTCCCTTTGAATTGACTTAAATCATAAGACTTGTCAATCCACGTATCATTCGTTGTGTCCATGCCATTCTTTATGTCTTTGTCACCCATTCTATCAATCTTTGTTTTCGTTCCATCTTCCGCAATAGCATATACGTCAAGGAAATCATATTTTGCTTCAAGTTCATAGAATGCTTTATAATCAAATTTCGCATTCGTTGCATTTGTTAAATCAAACACTGGTGTCTCTAATGTTGTATGTATATCATTTCCTTTTGTACTATAATAAAATTTCTTTCCAAAACCAGGTTCAATATTTTTCAAATTTTTATCCGGTAAATTTACACGAATAATTCCTGGACGTTTTGATTTTGTAACACTTTGATCTAAATACGTCGAAAAGCCGATACCTGTACTAAGTTTATCGTAGTTTACCTCTACAATATTTGCCCAGTTCCCTTGCATATTCTTTTGGAAGAACTCTTTGTTTTGCGGAGAGAAACTTGTTGGTTCTGTTCCTGCAATTCTTCCAGCCCAGCTGCCGCCACTCATAATAGACCAAGCTTCAATTGGCTCACCTTGTCCTGAATACTTTGTATCATACTCATCAGGTAAACCTAAGTCATGACCAAATTCATGAGCAAATACACCAACTGCACCGTCTTCAGGCTCGATTGTGTAATCGTATGCCGCCATCTTTCCGCCCCAATTTGGAACAGATGCGTTTGTGCCATCGATTGCGTAAGGTTTTGCACCAAGTTTTGAACGATGAGACCAAATCGCATCATCTTTCAATTTGCCACCGCCAGCTTCTTGTCCAACACCAGCGTGAACAACCATTAAATGATCAATAATTCCATCTGGTTCATTTTTATTACCATCACCGTTGTAATCATACTGATCGTATTGATCAAAATCAGCTAAATTAATTCCTTTTGCTACTGCTGCTTTTAACGCGTCTTTTACTAAATCACGCGGTCCTAAAGGTGCTTTATTATCATGACCACTTCCTGCATCATCACCGTAATCTGCAGCTTTACCTGGAACAGTCAACCATTCCGTTACAGTTCCATCAACTGTATAGCTGCCGCCTGATTGCTCTTCATAATATTGCTTGAATGTTTTAATTTTTGAACCGTTGAATAGTGTAAACTGTTCATCTCCAAACAACATATTTTCATAATGCTCACGATTAAAATCATTCGCATACATATATCCTTGTTCTTGATCAATATTGTTATGTTTAAAATCGCTATACTCTACAAGTAACACAAGAACTTTATCTTTACGAACAGGACCGTTATATTGCGCTTGCTGCGCTGAAGACGTCGGCACTTTACCATTTCCATGTATCTTTCCATTTAATCCAGGTACTTGCCCAGCTAATGGACCATTCTTTGACTGATGCTGGTTCTCTTTCTCTTCCATTTTCGCATCTTTTACTTTTTTCATAAAATCAGTAGCATCCTGAGCAAGGCTGTCTTCTGGCGTTGTTTCCTTTCCAGGATTTTCGCCTTTCTTTTTCTCTACATATTTTTCTACAGCCTTCGACGTTTCTGCTTGTGATGCAGATGGATCAATAACCCCGCGCTGTTTCAAAGCATTTGCCAAACGTTCCTCCGGTATTAAATGCTCATCTACGAAACTAGATGGCTCTGATGATGATTCAGCATAAGCAGCATGACCACCGAAGGCAAACATAGAACTTAGCATAGCCCCTGTCGCCAACACTGAAAAAGTTTTTAATTTTCTGTTCTTTTCCAATGCAATCCCCCTATTGTGTATAAGTTGTCGACTTTTTTGTCGATATTTATATATTATTATCGATTGATGTAATTTTCAATATTTTTGTAATATACAGACTATTTAACGTGATTTATTTTATTATAATAACTTTTCTGCAGTAGAGTTGATCATTTTTTTGTTCTACTTCACTTCAATCATCATAAAAAAAGATTCTACCACGATAGTAGAATCTTTTTTGCAATCTTTTTTAGTTATGGAAAGTCGGTTTATAAAACGAACGATTATCAAGCGCAAAGACACGCTCTGTATATTCACCTGGTTTTGTACGGCTTAACGCACGATCCATCATGTTCATCTTCGCATCTAAGTTATCGATATAATGGAGAATTTCTGCTTCTTTTACAAGCGGCGGCTTCGGACTGCCCCATTCTGCTTTGCCGTGATGCGATAAGACGATGTGCTGAAGAATCAATATTTCTTCTGCTTCAATTTGTAGCTCGTCTGCTGCTTTGCCAATCTCATTTACCATAATCGAAATGTGGCCAAGCAAGTTACCTTCTAACGTATATGTTGTTGAAATTGGCCCTGATAATTCAATAACTTTACCAAGGTCATGTAAAATAACGCCTGCATATAATAAATCTTTATCAAGAGACGGATATAACGTCGCAATTGCTTTTGCTAAATCAAGCATTGATACAACATGGTACGCAAGTCCTGAGACAAACTCATGATGATTTTTCGTCGCTGCTGGATAATCTAAAAATTGACTTTGATACTTATTCAGCAAATGTCTTGTAATGCGCTGAATATTAGAGTTACTCATTTCAAATATGTACTGTGTAATTTTCTCAACCATATCTTCTTTTTTGAGTGGCGCCTTTTCCACAAAATCCGAGATATCCGTTACTTCATTCGAATTTGCCACTCGAAGTTGTTTTACGCGAAGTTGAATGCGTCCTTTATAATTTTGAATATCTCCCGCTACTTTTACGATTGTTTCCGCTATATATTGCTTCTCTACTTCAGGTGATACGTCCCACAGCTTCGCTTCAATGTCACCGCTTTGATCTTGCAAAATAACTGTTAAAAATGGTTTTCCGTTACTTGCAATCCCTTTTGTTGCCGACTTAATCATTAAAAATAACTCGACTTGCTCACCAACTTCATACTGCGCAATTTTCTTTTTCATATTCTTTCCTCCACCGTCATCGATATTGTTAGTATAGCATAACCTCACTACTTTAACCTTTGCATTTCATCTTCTTCAAAGAAAGATAGAAGATGTTTATGACAAGTAAAGAAAATGACTTGCCGTTCTTTCGCTAATCCCTTCATAAGATGCACAGTCCGCTCTGTCCGCAGTACATCAAAATGTACAAAGCTATCATCAATAATAAACGGATACTGCCCTTCAAACGTATGCGCTAACGCAAACCGCAGCGATAAATAGAGCTGCTCTGCTGTTGCTTGGCTTAATTCATGACTGTAAAAACGAAGTCCATCTTCTCTCTCTACAATAAACGGCTCTTCTGCATCTGGCGAAAAGACTTTTACATATTTTCCACCTGTTAAATACACAAAGTATTCTTCTGCTTTTTGCAAAATGCGCGGCAGCTGCACTTCATGATAATACTTCTTCGTTTTTGTTAATACAGCCTTTGCCGCAGCATATGCAGCCCACTTTTTCACTTGCTCACGCACTTGTGATTTTTTTAGTTCCCATTCATGAAGCACATCACCGTACGTACGACCATCTTCTAATTGGGAGATATCAAGACGCAGAGCTGCCAGTGTATTCGTCAATTCTTTTTCCTCGCGCATCAATTGTTCTAGCTGCTCCTGCTCTTTTTGGCGCTCCTCTTCGTAGCCTTCTAAACGGTAACCAGTCTCCAGCGCCGCAGTCATTAACCGTCCTTCCAACAAATCCATTTGCGGAATTAACCGATCAAGCTGTTGCTGCTTTTCTTCAATCTGCTCCGCTTGCTTTGCTGCCGTTAAAAAGGCCTCTTCATCAGTTGCTCCGGCAATATCCCAAAGCTGCTGACGTTCCTCTAAAAAATGATGAATTTGCTGTTGCACCGCAGCTTGCTCTTCTTTCCACGCAGCATCTTTTTCTTCCAGTTGCTTTTTCTGCAATTGCTTTTCCTTTTCTTTCTGCACATCTTTACTCATACCATGTAAATATAACGACGGTGTGTCCATGTTTCCTTCTGTAGAAACAGTTAGCTTCATTAGTTTATGTTCAAACTGCGAAATCATGTCTTCCTGCAGTTCTTTTCGTTCTTGCAGCTTTGCTAACTCACGATACAATTGCTGCATCTTTTCAATCCGTTCAAACGCCGGCAATATGTGAGCGTATGTAAAACTATCTGGCAGTGCGTACATCTCTTTATACGATTTCACCTGCTCATTCACCTGAAACAAATCACGCTCCCACTCATCATATTCAGAAAGAACGCGTTCATATCCTCGCTCAATTTGCTTTAACTTAAATTCCTCGCGTTCTAGCAACTTCCGCACTTCATCATCCTTCTCCAGACGATACCTTATTTCAAGCGCTTCATTACTCTGATGTCCATCTGACTCAAGCCCTTTAGAAGCAGAGCCCATATACATCACATACAAAACGACAAGGCCAATTAAAAGAAAAACACCAACAAACAATAACTTGCGATTATCCATTAAAACGCCCGCAAGCAGCAGCAAAGCATTCATAACGAACAGTACCATCGCAGCTTTATTCATCTGCGGTGCGGTGTTACTTCGTTTCTGTCTTTGTCCTCTTTGCTGGGACGCTGCACTTTGCGCTTTTGGCAAATGTCTCTCCCGCTCTTCTTCAGACATCGTTTGTGCCTTGAGCCTGTTAACTGCTTCCTCTTGTTCCTCTAACTGTTCCTGATCTGTTTTAAATCTTTCATCTAACTGCTCTTTACGCTTCTCTAACTCTTTTGCTTGCTGCATTATTTGCGTAATTGTTTCCTTCATAGCCAAGCTCGTATTGAAAGAAAGAACGTCCTCACGCGCAAACGCTATCCCGATTTGCTGCTGCAAATTTTGTATTTCTTCTTCTATATGTGAAATACGCCCCGTCAAATCCCGCACTTCTTGCAGCGCTGCTTCATATGACATATGCTGCAAACGAAGCTCTTCCACATACACCTCTTGCTGAAGCAATTCTTCATTTACTACTAGCACTTCTATTTCAGTTTGAGCTGCATTCAATTTCTTTTGCAGTGCATCTCCTTGCAGCTGAAGTGGTTCAAGCCGTGCTTTTACCGCTTCATAACGCTTTAGACCATCAACTGGAAACGCATGTCCCGCATGTTGTTCTAAAAAGCGTTCACACGCACGTTTTTCTAGAAACAGTGGCTGCAACGCTTCTAACACTTCGTAATCTTGTTTTCGTTTTCCTGCTTCTTGCTGCTCTGTGCGAATGACGGTAAGGCGCTCTTCTATGCCCTTTTTCTTTTTCACAAGCTCTTCATACGCCGCAATCTTCCCTTGCCAATCAGCCAGCTGATCTTGCAGCTTTTTTAACTCCTGCAATGCAACATTAATTTCGGGCTTACGGCCATTTGGCTTAAAGCGCTGCTCCATTTCTTTCTCAAGCATTTTTTCGAGTCGTAATAACCCGTCGCTGCCAACTGCACTTGCCGAAAATAAATAGTTACCAATATCGTTTTCACCGATATGGTGAATATTTTGCAAACCATGCATATCAAATGAAAAAACAGAATCAAACAGCTGCTCATTCATTCCGTTTAACAGCTGCTTTAAAACATCTTCTCCGCCTGTTTTGCCATCCGCAAAATAAACTGTCACTTCCCCGGCCGCTGTTTTCGGAAGACGTTCAATTTTTAATCGTCCATACTCCTCAGTAAAAGCCGTAATTGCACCGCCGTATTTCCCGCCTTCTTTCGGCTCATAACGGCGCTGTCCCCTCGTTGGAAAACCAAATAAGATGCTTTTCATAAACGAACGAATCGTTGACTTACCCGCTTCATTTTCTCCGTACAATACAGTAAGCATGGAAAGGTTCAGCTCGACATTTTCTAATTTTCCATATCCGTAAATATGAAGCTTCTCAATTCTCATGCTTTACTCCTCTCTTGCTCTAGTAATTGCTCTAAAATAATATTCTCGGCGCCCTTTTGAATCTCTTTCTTTTCTTCCTCAGAAAATGAATGAAGCACCTTCCTCGCAACAGGTGAAGTCCAAATCGTCCGCAGCACCTCATCCATACTAGAAAACGCTTCAAGCTCCTGCAGCACATTCCCAATAAAATGATTCTCTTTCTTCAGCTTCTCAATTTCCGCAAACGAAATCGTTTCATTCTTCCATTTCACGACGTGTACAAAATTACTGCGCTCCTCACCTGACGCTACAATATGAAGGATTTCCTCGACGCGCTTCTCATCACGTAAATAAGAAGCAAGCGGGCCTTGTCCTGTAAACGTCATCGTCACAAGTAAACCTTCCTCTTCTTTTCGAACACTGTTCATACTCTCTGTACACGCATGAATAAGATCATCAACTGTCTCTAACCCATCAATGTTGATAGAAATCTCATCCCAAACAACATCTGCCGTACTGAAAAATGTCAATTCCGCCCCTTGCTTAGACAAGGAAACAGCATACGCACCTTTCTCCCCTGTTTCCTTTCGGTGCCGTCCTTGAATATTGCCAGGATACACAATGCACGGTTCTTCCGCTAACACTTCACGCTTATGTATATGACCAAGCGCCCAGTAATCAAACTGATTTTCCTTCAATTCACGAATTTGAAACGGCGCGTACCGATTATGCTCGGCATCTCCTTCCACGCTTCCATGAAGCATTCCGATATGAAACGGTGCATCCGTCATCTTTTTATATTGCTCTGTCATATTATCCGTCACAGCTTGTTGCTGATAACTAAATCCATAAATGGAGGCAAGCAGCTCCCCGTTTTTATAAAATGATTTTTCTTCTATATAAGGCTCTGTAAAAATATGTACATTACTCGGAAACTCAATTGCCGCCCAGCTTCCACCTAAGTGATCATGATTACCGTGAATCACATATACGGGAATGTCATACTGCGCCAAACGCTTCATTTGCTCACGAACAAACACCTGCGCCCGTAAACTTCTCGTCTCCGCATCATACAAATCACCCGCAAGCAAAACAAAATCAACCCGTTCTTGAATCGCTTTATCAACAATGCGCGCAAACGAACGAAACGTACTTTCCTTCATTCTTTCCCATATAAAAGCGGGCACATTCAATTCCATCCCTTTAAACGGACTATCCAAATGCAAATCTGCCGCATGAATAAACTTTACTTCTTTCACACTGTAACGTCCTTTCTCCGTCATACTTGGCTCTATTTTAACACGGAATGTCACATGCTTGTCTTATTCCAAGGCTAAAAAAGAAGCAACTGAACGTCATAGTCTTCAGATTAAAAGTTTATATAAAAAAAATTTTAGTCTTCTATAAAACAATGAAAATAAGCCAGATGTAAATAAACATCCAGCTTATTTTTATTACCTCGCTCGTTACATTTTCCTGTTTATGCTTTAGCCTTATTTTACTTTCGCTTCCTCACCTTGTGTTTCCAACTTATTAAGTAATTCATGATATCTTTGCATTTCTTGCTCACTACTATCCCAGTTTTCTCCGTAAATATGATTAATTTTGTTTGCTGCAATTTCTAATATAAAAGTGCTATCATCACTTTTCACTGATAAGTACGTATTTGTTCCTTCTTGATAAATTTTAGCAGGATTTGAATTTTTTAATTTCTCTACACTTGATTGCCCTGCCTTTTCCATAACAACTGGCACATAAGGATCCGCTACAATTTGGCGAAGCGAATTCTCGCTGAAGTCACTTGTTTTTAATGAATGTAATGTTAATGCAGCCGTATACACACTTAGATTTGTTTGCTCTTCTTTAAGTTCTTTATCTCCAGACTCCACAACAGCTTCCCTATCTTCTTGGCTTATATTCGGCATCGCATTTCCATTTGTTTTATGATTAAGGTAATATAATTTCCCGACACGGTAAACGAGAGTAAGAGACAGCGTAATTAACAAATAAATATACCATTTGTTATATCGCCAAGATTTATTTTTTTCTTCATCTCTTCCATCCCGCCAGCATCTATCTTGTCACGATTTTTCTCCACTTCATTCATCCTCTTTTCTCATTTACGCATAAACAAATGCATTCAGCTTTCGTAATTGCATATTTCTCTAATTCTGTAAAAATATCATAACAAATAGAACACCTTCAGTTTGTCATATTTCGTCGAACAAATACAAAAAAAGGGTTTTATACCTTTTTATTCAAAACAAAATAAATACAAAATTCATCTTACTTATTACCAATAATGTCACATATTTCTTTTGCATAATCGCCCGTTTTATGACACAATAGTTATAACATTCTGATTATTTATTTTGGAGGGAATTTTCATGGGCGTATACACACTAACAGTTTTCGAAAAGGACGGTTCCAAAGTACTAGACGAATCATTTGAGGCTGCGACTGAAACAGAAGCAAAATCAAAAGGCGAAACCCTTTTACGAGAAAAACAATTGTATGACCATACCCACCGCTGCACATCTTCAAGCGGAAAGCTTGTCTTATTCCAGCGCTAAAAAAGAAGCGTCAGAACGCTTCTTTTTCACACTATATCTTCTTCACACCACAGAAACACAACTTCTACGATTCGATTACCTAATCGAACGCGCTTATTCCACATTCCTGCTTGAATAAGGCGCTTTAACTCATCCTTCATTTTATCCGTCCAATCAAGAATACTCTCTTTCTTATCATACGGATAAATACTTGGAAACTCTTCATGCAAGAGACGCAAACTTTCCGCATCCAGATGAAAATGAAAAAATAATTCGCAGTAAGAGAAGGCTCCTGCAATTGTAAAAACTGGTGGTCAATTTGCTTTTTATTGCGATAAAACGTAAAAATATTGACCTTCCCACTCGTAATTTGATCAATTTGAATTTCGTGCTTTTCAATAATCACGCTGTTCAGTCACCTCAACATATACTACTTCTAGTATATATCTCTTTAACAGAGAAGTTAACCACTTTCATATGGAAATTCATCATTCCGCCAAAAATACAATCAGAACAACTCAAAACAAGAAAGGAAGCGATTATATGCATTTCGGTAGCAAAGGTTGGTACGTAAATGAGTTAAAAAAATTAGGTATCCGTACTTATGAAGGTAGAAAACTAGAGTCATATCGTACGCATATTTTGGCTGGGTTGTTAGAGAAGGTTAAGAGAGAGTCGGCTTAATGTAAAGAAGCTCCTTCTTACACAGGAGGAGCTTTTTTGTTTGAAATTAAGTATAGAGAAAAATGGATAATATAGTTTTATTTCCTATTATAGAAAATACTCTATATTTTTACTTTATGGTTTATGACAAATTCGCATTCAACACGTATACTGCTGCTGGTACATACTGCATGAACGTTCCTCAAGAAAGTGTTGATTGACGATACAGTTGATAACAGAGCAGGATCGTTACATTAAACATGAAGGAATATTGGAATCAGTGACGAATTGTTCGATTAAATTTTTTAGGAGATGATTGATTTGAAGTTGTTGCAAATAAGACTTTTGGTCAAAGATTTTAAGAAAAGTGCCATGTTTTATAGAGATTTATTGGAGTTTCCAGTTAGTTGGTACGAGGAAGACATGGAATATGCGCTTTTCAATAATGGAGAGACGAAAATTGAGCTTGTATCTCGAAAAATGATGGCCGAATTGGTCAGAGAGGGAAATAAGCCTTTAGAAGCTGAGTCTCAATCAAAATTCTTGCTTCAATTTGAAGTTGAAGATGTCGATAAGACTTATAACCGGTTCAGAGAAAAAGGAATTGAATTTGTTAATGAACCGCACGATCGTAAGGAATGGCGATCACGTATTGCACATTTTCGCGACCCTGATGACAACTTAATTGAAATATATAAAATGCTATAATTTGATTGGTCAAAATGAAATTTTATAATCCTAAACACCTTTAATCACACAGTTCGATTTATTTGAACTGTGTTAATTTTATTTGTGAGAGTAGAATTTTTACGGTAAACGAACAAAAAGGATGGTGTTTTTTTACGTATTTCTTCTATGTATTCTTTTTCATTTAAAGTTCTTGTTGTAAACTGGCATCGCAATTCCTCCAATGCTTTGATTCTATTATTTTGCCACGCAAAATTTACCATTATCCTTGAAATACATATATGATATCCGCAGAAAAATCCACACTTTCCGCAAGTAAAACAAGCTTTCCTTTTCATACTCAAGCATATAATGTTAAAAATTCAAAAGGAGCATGTTCACATGTATTACGGAACAAAAGGCTGGTACGTGTATGAGTTGAAAAAACTTGGGATTAATTATCACGAAGGACGGAAGTTGGAGAGTTACCGGGCGCATGTTTTGCGGAACTTGTTATTGAAAGAACAGGAGGAAAGAGAAAAAGAAGATAAATAAGACCTCTACGTTGGTGGCGTAGAGATTAGAGGGCACTCATATAGAGCCAAGAGAAACCTTAAGAAATTAAGGTTTTTTTCTATAGAATTGAAGTTTCCTTTTATTGTCTAGACAGCATTACCAAGAAATGTTATATTACCATTTTGTAATTATCATGAAACTAAAAAAGGAGGAACCTTGCATGCAATGGTATCTACAAGCATTTAAAAACTATGCAGGATTTCAAGGGAGAGCTCGTCGTAAAGAATACTGGATGTTCTTCCTTATTAACTTAATTGTCACTATTATATTAGAAATTCTTGTGGCAGTATCATTTGTATTTTTGATACCTTTCTTACTTTATGCTGTCGCAATCATATTACCATCCTTAGCTGTTGGTACCCGCAGACTGCACGATACCGGAAGAAGCGGATGGTGGCAACTGCTGAGCCTTATTCCTTTTGTTGGTGGTATCGTTCTCATTATATTCTTTTGCCGGGATAGTGAAGAATACGATAACGAATATGGCCAATACCCTAAGTTTGACACAAGCTATTAAGGGTATAAACGAAAAATGACTTGAGTTGCTACATGTGTAGCCTCAAGTCATTTTTCTATTTACTGGATGATTAGCCCCAAAATCAAGAGATGTTTCCTCCACCCCTTTTAGGTATTACTGTCGTTTGACTATACTAATCTACCATTTGAAATTAACTGTACCCCTATCTTCCGCTTCTTCTGCACCATTGATCTGTATTGGCTTACGGAAGTTTGATTTTGGTTCAGGCATTTTGCTGTCAGCACCTTTGATGCTTTTCCAGATAGCTTCGTTAAGCAGCGGTTCAGACGCGCTGTCTGAGACCTCAAGATTCATTTGGGCTGATTCAGCGGCCATTGGAGCGTTCTTTGGATTTAGCTCGTCAAGTGACTGCTTTGGAACGATCGCCTTATAAGGGTTATAATTCGGCTTATCTGTAAAACTATTTACCATCGGAGTTGCTGCTGCGTCAAATTGTGTCATCGGCGGTACTCCAACAATCAATTCCATCGTACGCAGCATGGAAGTGGTCGTATAGAACGTGGAATCCACCTTGCCCGTTTGCGTATACGGACTGATTACAAGAGCTGGCGTACGGTGAGCGTCAACGTGATCGGAGCCATTTTGCGCATCGTCCTCGGTAACGAAAATTGCTGTATCCTTCCAAAATTCGGAGTTCGAAACAGCTTCTACGATGCGGCCTAACGCCAGATCGTTATCCGCCATCATCGCTCTCGCAGTCGGTCTACCTACTGATGTCCCTACGGTATGGTCATTAGGCAATCGGAGAAACTGGACAGTTGGCATCTTGCCCGCCTCTTCAAAAGTCTTAAACTCTTTTAACCACTCATCCGCTCTCTTCTGATCTTTGATGCTCAAACCATCCCCTGGGTAAGCAGCATCTGTTTTTGCTGCCAGCTTCGGCATCGTGGAAGGCGCTATGCCGTTTCGAGCATAAAATCCGTAATTGCGATAGTCGATGCCAGCTTGGTCCAAACTGTCCCATAAATAGGCATTATCAACATTATCGCTTGGTGCCGTAGAAAGCTTGTTTTCGCCTTCCCAATCATAATCACGTGCCCGTCCGCCGTACCAATGAGGCCAAGTCTTTTGCGTATACGAATTGGCCATAGCTGCCGTGGACCAATTCCAGCCATCGGCAGAAACATCGGCATCCGCATAAAAATTGTCGATCGTGACGAATTTGCGGGCCAACTCCCGGTGATTCGGCGCCGACTCATCCCCGAACAGATTCAAGCTTGGATCCCCATTTCCTTTTTCCAAAGAACCAAATACTTGGTCATAAGTCCGGTTTTCCTTCAAAATGTAAATCACATGCTTAATCTCGGAGGGATCCCCGACATGGCGAGGAATAACTTGCTTCGCCTCATTTGAGCTGATACGAACCTTGTCCCGTTCATTAAACCCGTTGTTCTCAACCACCTGCTTTGTATACTTGTTAAGCTGCCCTTTGTCCGGCACATCGATGATGGAAAGTGTTCCTTTTGTCATCGATGAGGTTTTTTGATCATCCGGAACACTCTTTTTAATAGTAGGATCTGGGCCATTCGGGTTTGGACCGGCTCCGAATCCTTTAGCGTTGGCCACAAACAGTTGCTCTCCATCCTTGGAAATCTCCACTGCAGACGGATACCAAGCGGTTGGAATCATCCCCTCGATCTTTCCATGTTTCGTATCGATGACGACTACATCGTTATTACCAGCGTTGGCCACATAGAGTTTCTCTCCATCCTCAGAAACAGCCATTGCGTTGGGACTGCTTCCCTCTTGTGCACCTTTGTAAGGAGAGAGATCAATCGTTTGTTGCACCTTGCGGGTCTCGGTGTCAATAACAGAAATGCTATCGCTATCACTGTTGGTAACATACAAAAGTTTTCCATTTGCACTTAACTTCATGGCGCTCGGATGGGAACCGACTTTGATCTGATCCACCGCTTCTCCTGTTACCGTATCGATGACCGAAATCGTATTCCCGCCCCAGTTGCTTACATACGCAAACCCACCGTCATCGGAAAGCTTAACAGTGTAAGGATTATGCCCAACCGGAATCGTTTTGGTAACCTGTCCGGTTTGGACATCAATGATCGACATGGAATCATTCAGGTTATTGGCCACGTATAGGAATTTACCGTCCTTTGAAATGTCCAGTCCCCCCGGGAAGAAATCCACATTTTCCGGTAGTACGATCGGCTGCTTTTCCGTTAGACGCTGTCCCTCGACATCATAGACGCGAATCTTTTGGTTGCCTCCGGTAGTAGCATACACATGTTTACCATCAGGACTATAAGTGACACCCCAAGTCAAGGATTCTGGATATTTGTACTCTAGAGTTTGAATGACTTCCCCGCTCTTCACATCAACGACCATTATGGAATGGATAGATTGTCCACTGTTAGCGTACAAAATGGTTTTTCCATCCGGGCTCATGACTGAAGCGAACGGTTTATCACCCAACTTCACTTGTTTTCCAGCAGGCGTGATGGTCCAACCGTTTGCTGGTTTTTCAATTTGTGCTCCCCAAGGGAATTGGTTATAAGCAGCCAAGGCCGCTGTTCCCCCACCGAATGTCAAACTTACAGCCATAGTTACCCCAATCCACTTCTTCCAATTCTTTTGCATATTTTCACTCCTTACCAAGATTTTGTATGAGCAAAACTACATAACTTGTCCAACTTCCACGATTTTTCCTGAATCAAGTGCTGACTTCCGATTCATCCATTCATAAATGATAGGGATGATAAACAGGCTGATGCATGTTGATGTAATCATGCCCCCTACAACCACAATTCCGAGAGTCTGTGTCACAATCGTGTCCCCCCGGACGTAAAACATAGGGGCAAAACCGTTAAGATGGTTGTACCCGCTGTCATTAAAACGGGACGAATCCGTGTCAGTGTGCCTTGCAGTACGGCATCTCGCGGAATCATTCCTTCCCTGAGATTCCGTTCGATTTTGTCCACAAGTACGATTCCGTTGGTCACAACAATTCCGGTGAGCATCAACAGCCCGACAAATGCGCTCAAATTCCACTCTTTACCGAATAGGATCAGCCCCCAGACGGAACCGATCAAGGCTAAAGGGATGCAGACGAGAACAGACATTGGAACCTTCCAGCCTCGGAAAAAAGTACTGATGATAAGGAGAACCAACAGCGTCGATACTCCCAACGCGATAGCCGCTTCGACCACCATTTGCTTCACCTGTTCCGAAATCCCGCCAAAGGTATACGTAACTCCCGGCGGCATTTGCACATCCTTCAAAATGTGATCCACTTGGTCAGTAACCTTTTCCACATTCCTTGAGATAACATCAGCCGATACGACTGCAAAAGGACGCCCATCCCGTTCACGGATAACCGGATTGCGAAAACTGTGCTGAAGGGTTGCCAACTTATTGAGAGCGACAACGCTTCCATCTGCTGCGGTAAAAGTTTCATTGGCTAATGCATCAATGACGTTTTGTCCCGGCAGGACGGTAGCATCTGCTGCCACAGGTACGGCTTCCACTGAAGTGACCGCATCATTTTCCAGGACAATCGGAACTTCCCCAGAATTGATTTGGACCGAGATTTTTTCCCCTTGAGAAAGATAAGGTTTGATTCTCTCTAGGACATCCTCCATTTTAATTCCAGTACGCTGAAGCTCTTCTCGATTGATGTTTAATAGATAAATAGAGTTGCTGTCATCATTATCCGCTGCCCCTTCCACACTTAAGCCCTGTACTAACTTCAGCTTGCTTTGGATAACTCGCGCCTGTTGTTCCAGCGTAGCGGTATCCGCTCCTGTAAGGACCACCTTCAACCTCGAGTCGTCCCCGGCGATATTCATATTCGTGACCGTAAACAACGCTTTGCTCGGGATCGCTTTGACTTTTTTGGTCAGCGCTGCTGAGTAAGCTTCCACATCTGTTCCCTTTTTCACCGCGACTGTGATGTTGGCTACATTATTGCGTGGAATCCAGCCTCCGCCTTCATCAAACACATCGTCAAATTGCGGTAGAAAATTAGAGCCAATCGTAGCCGAAAAGGTATCAATAGCAGGCTCCTTTCCTAGTACATCTTCAATCTTTTTCACCTCAGCATTAACCTGAGATAAGGAACTATTTTCCGGGAGCTCCACCTCAATGTTGATTTCTCCCGAACGTCCCATTGGCAAAACATTGGTAGGCAGGAGCAGTGCTGCAGCCACTGTAACAGAAAAAATCCCTGCACAAACCGCTGTCACTGTCTTCTTGCGTGGCAGTGCCCAACTAAGCATATGGTGAAGAATGTTTTCCATCCGTTTGCTGTCCCCCTTGAGGGAACCTTTATTCAACCAAAATAGCGACAGACCCGGTATCACTACTAGCGACACTACCAAGGAGGTTACTAGCGCGATCACCACCGACCAGGCGAATGTTGAGAATGCGGCACTAATCATCCCTCCAACTAAAGCGATAGGGATAAACACAGCCACCGTTGTTGCCGTTGAGGAGACGATCGCAGGGATCATTTCCTTTACAGCTCCTGCAATGACAGGAATCGTAGCCTTTCTTCCAGTCTCCTTAACCCGACGATAGATATTGTCCAAAATGACAATCGAATCATCGACGACCCGGCCCATCGCCACCACTAGACCGGATACAGTGAGCATATTCAGAGTAATGTCCATTGCTTTTAGAAAGCCCGTTGTCACTAGGAAACAAATTGGCAGCGTCAAGGCGATCAGCAATGTAGCCCGAACATGGCGGAGAAAAACAAAAACACAAATCATGGCAAACAAACTGCCTAATACCCCTTCCTTTAGCAGACCAAAAAGAGACTTTTGAACTTGAGCCCCGTAATCATAAAGGATGTTCATCTGCACGTCTTCGGGCAGTTTCGCCTGAATTTCATTCACCCGTTGTTTGATTCGATCCGATACGTCCGTCACATCGGAAGATGGCGTTTTCAGCACATCGATGAGGACGCTCGGTTTACCGTCCGTTCGCGAAATCGTCTTTAGATCTACCATACCTTCGGATACATCGGCTACAGAGGAGAGATCTATCGATTTGCCCTCAGCATTGCTTATCTTTATCTGCTTCAGCAGCTCAGGATTGATAGTCTCACCTGTTACTTGAATCGGAATTAGAGCCTGCTGACTTTGGATCTTTCCTTTCGGCCATACCGTATTGGCGGAAGACAACGCCTTCTCGACGTCTTTCAACGTCAGCCCGTTTTTTTCAATTCATTCATGTGGACCGTTACGACATAACCTTTCTGTCCTGTCCCCGTAAGGCGTACTTCTTTTACCCCCGGAACATACTCCAGCTCCTTCGCTACCTTTGTTTGGATTTCTGTGCGAAGCTGTTTTTCGTCGGTCGCTGTCCCTTCACTTACTAACCCGATTCTCATCATAGGAAAAGAATGAGTACTGACTCTCGTGACCACCGGCTTTTCGACTCCTGCTGGAAACTGAGAACCATTCAAGGCTTGAATAATCTCCTGCTCTGCCTTTTGCACGTCAAAGTTGAGCGGAAAATAAAGACTGGCAAACAACCCGCCATCATAGGAATTGGTTTCTAGATATTGAAGCCCATCTATTCCTCCCACAGCTTTTTCCACCGTACTTGCAACATCGCTTTTCACCTGATTGGCATCAAAGTTCTCCGCCCTTACCGTAATCATCAAGGTCGAATTGTTAATGGCAGGCATGTAATCACGCTGCATTTGATAAGCTGAAATCCCGCCCCACAGCATAATCAGAAGGATCGACATTATAACCAGCACAGAACGTTTCGTTACTGCTTCTATCAATCGTTCCATCGTTTTTTATCTCCTTCTTTAGCATGTAGAATATCGTCTGCTACCTTTTCCGTTCCGCTCTTTTCATTTTTTATTCGCTCTCCCTTTGTTGCCTTATAAAATATTTTGATTAAAAATACGCTATGAACATTGTTTTATCAACAAGACTTCGTTTTATCCCGCATTAACGGGCAGTAAGACCCCCACCTCAAGATTGAGAGAAAAGCAAAGAAGAAAGGAGGGAATAACTGCCCGTTAATGCTCGATTGGTTCAACTAACCATCAGTGTGGGATGAAGAAGACCCCCACTGATGGAAGTTTCACTTTATTTTTTGAAAAAAGGTTGATCAAAACCCCTCTGATGTTTCAGACCATATAATTTAGAATAAAGTTCGAGAAAAAATGTTCATAAGTCTTGTTTTATCAACGTTCTTATAAAATATGTACTGTATTTTAATCAATCTTTTTTATAAACGGTGCAACTTTATTACAAACGGTCGAGCTTTATTTTAAATTCCCCCTTCAGAATCAAATTTGCTTTTCTGCTTAATCGTAAGCGACAAAATTTAATAGAACGTGAATTGAATGTAAAATTTTCGTAATCTTATGGAAATGATAGAGGAACGAGGATTATGCGTTGAGTTCATCAGTATAGTTCTGAATTAGACAAGCGACTCGTCGTCATCTAAAACGTACAAATGATTCAATGAAAAGAAAATAAAAAAGCACTCCATCATGCACAGATGAGCGCTAATTTCTTCATTCTAATTTTTATAAAAATGATTCCGAAAATGACCCATTTTACTTTTGGGAGGAATCATCTCTGGTTACCATATCCTGGTAAGTCGCCTGTTCGCTTCCGATCTTGACATCGGCGATAAAAATCTTCCGTTCTTTTACCGGACCAGGTTTCGGTTCGCCGTACTTGAAATCTCTGGAACGGCTATATATGCAGAAGAATTCCAAGTTTCGATTTAAAAACAGGAAAAAGTTCGGCATATAACCGAACTTTTTTCATCTGTTTATCACTTCAATAAAAGATGTATTCCCATTGTTCCTAATTGTAGAATGGAATTTTTGATTTTCTAATGTCTCAGCAACTTGTTCTAATTTTTGTACATCATCATGATGAATGAGTAAACTGTCTGATCCACTTTCTTCAATGTGGATATGTTCAATATTACCAATGGCTTTGTGTACGGTTTGTAAAAAATCGGGTTTCATAAATAAGGCCTCCTATATTTACAGTTATTTGTTTCTATTATTTCCTTATTTATAAAAAATTAGGCCGGTTGATAAACCAATCTTGGTAATTTTGTTTTTTTAACTTGTATATGTCCTAACCATCAACTGACTCATTATTTTCAATAAGCATTTGAATTTGACAACTATAAGATTCTGTATTAAAGAAATCATTAAATAACTCCACCTCAATAAAACTTTTAACTTTTAAATTATATTCTTTTATATATTTAATTATTTTATTTCTACGTTCCTCCTCATTCTCTTTACTATAGGCTAAAGTTACATACTTTCCCTTTGGTAATATTTTTATATTTTGTTCCACTTCTATATTAGAATTCCCTTGAAATCCACTAAAAACATATTTTGGTTCTGCATCCCCCTCTGAATCAAAGTTATATATGATTCCTCTTTCCAGCGACATTTTTACTTCTTTATCTTGAATGATTTTCTCTAAATCTGAATAATAAAGTAACTCCTGTAAACTCCCCACTTCTTTACATGGTGCTACAATTACATAACGCTCTTCCAAAGATTTAATAGATATTTCATCATTATTTAATATCGCTTTAGAAGTCTCTACCTTCATATGTAAGCTATCAATGGTTTTGATTACTTCTTGCATTTTATTTATGTTTTCTTCTGCTTCATCTCTTTTTAATTGTAAAAATTGCAGTAATTTCTCCGTATCACAATCCTTAAAAATCTCTTGAAGTTCTACTATACTCGTTCTTAACTCTCTACAGCTTTTTATAATATCTATATGAATAAATTGATCTATAGAATAATATCTATAACCTGTTTCTTCATCAATATATCTTGGAATAAGAATCCCCATTTTGTGATAATATCTTAACGCTTTTATTGTAATGCCTTTCATTTTAGCAACTTCCCCAATAGAAAATAAGTTTTTCATCCGAATCGCTTCCTTTATATTTTTTCTTACATGACCGTTGACTCTCCTCTTAGGGGAGACCTTATGATCATAATAAGATATTTACAAGAAAATACGAAATTTAAATTTACTTATATAAAAGGGAGTTTATAAACATGGATCAAGTAATATACAGAAGCCTAGTTAAAGAAGATTATGCAGCAGTTAAAGAATTGATTGGTGAAGCATTTGGCTTCAATGAATTTATTAAGGATAAGAAATTTTTAGATTCAATATTAAACATCTATCTACAAAGTTGTATTTTAGGAAGTTCATTTAGCAAAGTCGCAGAAAGAAACAATAAGATTATTGGTGTTATTTTAGGGGATTCAAAAAAGACAAAAATCGTTTAAAGAAGGCTCATAATACTTTAAGTCTTGCCTATAGCATGCTTAAAGTATTCATGGCCAATAAAGAAAATAAAAAATTCATAAAAGAATTCGCAAAGGTTCAAGATGCATATAAAGAACTTATAAAAGAAAAAGAAGAGGATTTTCAAGGTTGTATACAGTTATTTATTGTATCAGGGGAATCTAGAGGTCTTGGAGTTGGGAAAGCTCTAATGAACCATTTATATAATTATATGAAAAGTATGGATGTAAAATCCTTATATCTATATACAGATAATAGATGTAACTATGGATTTTATGACAGTCAAAACTTTGAACGTATAAATGAAAAAGAAATTTATTTTGATTCAATGAAAGATAAACTTAATGTATTTTTATACTGTTATGATTTTTAACTAGTAGTAAAAACCGTATCACTTATTTGTGATACGGTTCTACGTAACAGGGCAGATGGCCAACTTCCCGATTTCGTACTACTTCGGCTTCCCTACGACCAACCCAAAGAAAAACAAATCTATCAATTGATCCATACTCCTCGTTATGCGTTCTTGATTCGACGCTCCCCAATGCCGCCCCAGCTCATTTTTGTACATCGTGAAGTACAGCATAATTATCTCTTCTGTTTGATCTCTATGAATGTAACCCTCTTGCTTTCCAATCGCGACAAACTTCATAAATAATTGCATGACTTTCTGCTCATTATAACTCTTCAGCCTTTGCATCAACCCACTCCCCTCAGAGAATGGGGATTTCTGAAAATTATCCGATATAATTTGTAAATTTTTAGCTTCCAGCAGCATGATTTCCTTCGTCTTTTCAGGAAAGGAACACGCTGAATCCAGAATCTTCTCATACTGCTCCAACTGTTTGTCCATCCAATTCATAAGCATGTCAGTATAGAGCTGTTCTTTTGTTCCAAAGTAGTTATAAATGGTAGAGGGAGAAACCTTCGCATTTTGAGCGATTTCATTCACGCTTACCTTTTGAAAACCATGTTTGGAGAACAATTCAAATGAGGAGCTGTATATCTGCTCAATTTTGTTCTGTTTCCGTCGTTCGAATCCGTTCATATTCTCCACCTCACTTGTAGTGTAGCTCAAGTTTTAGAGTAAATGCAGAAAATGTAAGTTTGTACCGGGGATTCGGATTTGCTCTAAGCAAAGAAACACAAATCGACAAGGTCCCCGTATATTGTATGTTCTATCAGAAAAATAGTTCGGGCAACGGAGATTCCGAGATTTCGACTCATTTATATAAATAAAAAAGTGGCCAATGTAATGGCCACTTTTACTAATTTGTATGCTTTCATCCAAAATAAAGAGAAATCTAAACTATGAAGGTTTCCCATTCTTTGTTAAAGTATGAATCCGTAACACTGTACTATTTTTAAAGCGGCGGATTTTCCACCCCTAAATGAATCCAATCTTCTTTTGGTGGACCATAAACTCCAAATGGTTTTATTCCTGCTTGACGCATAAGAACTGTAACTTGTCCACGATGATGAACAATGTGCTTAATTAGCCCCATTAGGATCGTAGCGTTTGATTCCTGTCTTCCAAATGCTTCTTGTATTTGCTTTAGAGACTCATCTGTCCATTGTTCTTCAATAACCTTGGCTGCATCGAGACTTATCTTTTTAAAGGTTTCAGCAATTTCCTTCGCTGAGGTTGGTACACTTTCTGCATTTCCTACTCCATCTATCTTCAACCCAAAATGAGCTAAATACTCTGGAATACTTGTTGTAAAATGCCACGCAATCCTTCCCAAAGTACGACCTTCTGTATAAACTTGTTGTTGTAATGATTCATCTGTCAAACCATCCAAAACTTTTTGAGTTAGTAATGCTTCCCTATTCCATTCATTAATAAAATCTGAAATTGTTACATACATAAATAATTCCTCCTCAATCAAATTTTTTCTCGAAATACAGTACAAAACATTCGTTTCTATATCTCGATTTCCCTTCTTGAATTAGAACAACTCATTGATAGATTTGTTCTTTTTTGTATGTAGTAATTTTTCGCTATGCTTTAACAAGTCGCTTTGCTCACCTTGACAACAAATAAGAACACTTGTTCTTATTTTAACTATATCAAGAATTCAGGAAAACATCAAATAGATAGTAATCATTTAAAAAATTAAATTGAAAGCTGCGTCTGAGAGACCATAACTCCCTCGTTTGCTCCAACCTACTTGTTTCATCATCATGACAATCCTCTCTTCCGATAAAGTAAAACTTCCATCAGCAGAGGTTTCTTCATCCCCCACCTATCTTCTTTATTTTTCCTTACATCTTGAGGTGGAGGTCTTACTGCCCATTATAAAAAGGCTGATTAATCTAAACGTGGATTAATCGGCCTTTTTAATATCCAAATTTGCTTAGCCTAGGGGCCGAAATGCCGGTTGTACCCCATGCCTATCAAGCTAAAATTTTGAGGTATCCTCAAAACGAAATTTTTATCTCTCCATGATTGTCCATAGGAATTTAGCTCTTTTTTTCGTTTTGGGGAACAATTAATTTCTTAACTTGATAGCGATGTGGTGGGACCCCTTTTTAACCGGTATATGTTTTGAAGCTAAACTTACAATAGTGGTTATTACAATATTCATAAATAATGCTATTGCTCCTGTACTAATGTCGTTAATAGTGTGTGGGACTGTTGGAAAAAAGGTTGCGATTTTTATATTGAAAATCGTAGCATACAATACAATGAGCACACCTATAATAATTCCAGTCATTGCGCCATATTTATTAATATAATTTTTTGAGGAAAGGCTAAGGAACAATGCAGGTGCCAATTGTGCAATAAGACTGTATGACATGATGTTTAACAGTGCAAGTGCTGTCCCGCCAAATACTGTGAAGATTAAAGCAGTCAAAGAAAGGATAATGATGAATAGTTTTGAGGCTACTAATTGTTGCTTTTCGGTAGCTTTTGGAAAAATAACATTGTAAACCCCTTTTGTTAAGCCAACAGATGCAGACATTAACATAACAGATGCTGGTACTAAAGCCGTTAGTAAACCAGCTGCTCCAACTATTCCAATGACCCAAGGATCAAATGTTTGAATAGATAATCTTAAAAGAGAAAGATCTCCATCGGCTCCTTGTAAACCAGGGATTTTTATGATAGCTGAAAAGCCAATAAAAAAAACAAACAGTAATAATATGGTGTATAAAGGTAGGGTAATTGCATTTTTGCGAAGTGCTTTTTCACCATTTGCTGAGAAAACCACAGAGAAAGAAGTCGGTAATAAATAAAAAGAGATTGCATTTAAAAGGATAGTAGAGATAAACCACGGTACACTTAGTCCCTGATTGGCTAACGTTAACAATTCAGGTTTAACAGCCTGAACAGACTTAAACATTTGCTCAATCCCACCAAAATAGTGGATAGGGATGTAAAGGCCTAAAAAAATAACTACTCCCAAAATCATAATGTCTTTAATCACGGCTGTCCAAGCTGAGCCGTGAATACCAGAGAATATTACATATGTTGTAATAACTATTGCACCTATAACACTTGCAACTACTGGTGAAATAGCTCCGTAAGAAGCTTCTGAAACAATAATTCCTAACCCTTTCATTTGTATACAAATATATGGTATGATCGCTAAACTTCCTACAATAGCTACTATAACCCCCATTGCACGACTATCGTATTTAGATGCAAAATAGTCAGGTTGTGAAATAATACCATGTTCTTTACCGTATCTCCAAATTTTAGGTGCAATCCAATAAGATATTATATATGCTAGAAATATATACGTGGGCACATAATATGCAGCAGCTCCTTTGGAATATGCCCAACCACTTCCGCCTAGAAAAGTAAAAGTCGTATACACCTCTCCAGCTATTAATAGAAATACGAACAAGGTTCCAAAACCTCTGCCCCCAACTGAAAATTGCTGCAAATTCATCTTTTTCCTCTTCTTGCTGCTATCCCTAAATAAAGAGATAAGATTAAGAAAATAAAAATAATAAGTAATGATATATTCATTCCATCTCACTCCCTTGATTATCAGGATCAAGCTTATAAACAATGGTTAAAATAATCGAAGAAAGTACCATCCAAAATACAATCCAGAATAAAAGAAAAGGCATTCCTAACACGTAAGGCTCAATTCTATTTGCAAATGGCAAGAATCCAACACACCCAATAAAAGGGATTAAGAGTAAGAGTTTAATATATTTCAAAATATGCTCGACCTCCTATTTCATAGTTTGAATTTTTATGAATTAAGAGCCAATATCATAAAAGGATTTGTTAATAGAATAATGTGAAATGAATAGAATTGTAATGAAGCTCCTTTTATTAACAAATCCTTTTGCCTAGATCTAATTTTTCATTATTAAATCATTCTCTTTTTGATAGACAATTTCTCCATCAATAATCGTTGTCTCCACTTTCAAATCCTTAATACTTTCTGGTTCAGCTTTTAAAATACTTTCATTTAAAATAACTAAATCAGCTAATTTCCCTACCTCTAGGCTGCCTTTTATATCCTCTTCAAAACTTGCATAAGCGCCATTCCATGTGTAAAGTTTAATAGCTTCTAGTACACTAATGGATTGATTAATGCCAATTTCGGCTCCAAATTGGCTTTTTCTATTAACTGCAGTATGAATTCCTACTAAAGGGTTATAATCAGTAACCGGTGCATCTGAACTACCCGCTGCAATAATACCTTTATCTATATAATCACGAGCAGCGTACATATAGTTAACACGTTCACCATAATTGTGAGCATATATCTCGCCATATTCATATGGAAATGGTGGGTTTGGAATAGGGATGACTTCAAGTTGTTTCATTCTTTCTTGTAAATCCGGGGTTGAAACCCCTGCATGCTCGATTCGATGACGGTGATTTTTCCTTGGATTTTCTTTTAACGCTCTTTCTACGCAATTTAAATACATTTCAATGGCTTTATCCCCTTGAGCGTGTACGGTAATTTGATAGCCTTTCTTATGTGCTTCACCTAGAACTTTGTATATTTCTTCCTCACTATAATAAAGAATCCCGAAATTGTTAGGATCACTGGAGTATGGTTTTCGAGTTGCAATCGTTGGACCAGAGCTACTTCCATCTAAAAATATTTTAGCCGGCCCGACTCTGAATTTCTCATCTCCTGTACCGGTTACTATCCCTGCATTCATCATTTTATTTACAAATTTATCGGATTCATTTATGGTACCGATTATTGCATATACCCGAACACGGATGTCTTTGGTTTTTATAGCTGTTTGTAACAAACGATAACAATTAGAATCAAAAGTAGCTGCTTCATGAATACTCGTGATACCCCCTGAAATAAAATGATCCGACGCAATTTTAACAGCTTTCATAAGTTCATCATCTGTATAGCTTGCTACATCATTCATCTTCATATTTGCAGCTTCAAATAATTTACCTGTAAGTTCCCCCTTCTCATTTTTTTCAATTACTCCACCTTGAGGATTCGGTGTCTTTTCGTCAAATCCAGCCTTCTCTAGTGCTGCTGTGTTTACGATACAGATATGTCCACATGTACGAGAAATGATGATTGGATGATCCGTTGAAATGGCATCCAGCTCAGCAATCGTTGGATACCGCTTTTCCTTTACTGTGGTTTCATTAAACCCCCAAGCTCTTATCCACTCGCCTTTTGGGGTTTCCAATGATTTTTCTTAAGCTCATTCAGCAAAGCTGCAACAGAGTCGATGTGACTTTCTTTACAACTGATATTCAACTGAAAAACCCCATATAAAACCAGGTGTGTGTGAGAATCAATAAATCCAGGAAGAAGAGATTTGCCTGCTAAGTCAATAACTTCAGTCTTCTCCCCAATGAATTCCTTCATTTCTAAATTTGAGCCGACCCCAATTATTCGATTATCCTTTATTGCTACAGATTCTACTATTGAGTTTTGTCTGTCTGATGTAATAACTT
Source organism: Bacillus sp. EA-CB0995 (assembly GCF_055814245.1). NCBI lineage: Bacteria > Bacillati > Bacillota > Bacilli > Caryophanales > Bacillaceae > Bacillus > Bacillus sp. EA-CB0995. The sequence goes on from NZ_CP169269.1 coordinate 3,819,719, forward strand.
CACCATTGATAAATACTAGATTTGCATTCATAAATGCACCATCCTTTTTAATTTTTAGTTTTTTTCCAATTAATATATTGATTATAATGATGCATAATTAAAGCGCTCTCATTAAACGATTGGTAAGATTTATTTCAAAAGCACAAAAGGAAGAAATCACAATAGATAGAAAAATTTCATTAAATACCTCCTTGTATAAATTAATAATTTCGCCCGGTACACTTTTATAAAGCAATAATCATGCCATAAATTTGGAACGAAAGTAGAATAAATAGACAGAAAATTATAAAAAGTCACTTTAAATCCAGCTATTGTGAGATATAATGAATTAAATTCGTTTCAACAGATTCATAAATGGTTCGTTCTTTTCATTAATTTCCATCTATTTTGAACCACTTGTGGTTCAAAGTAGATGCATGCATAGGAGGATTCAAGCCATGTACGACATTCCTGTCCAAATTGAAACCAAATATCTCTTAAAGATTCTCGACAGTCTTGAAAGTGGGATGAATATTGTTGACAAAAATGGAACGATTATGTGGGTAAACCAAGCATGTTGTAAGATTCTTAACAAAAGCAAGGAGGATTTGATTGGTAAGAGTATTTTCGTTCTGAAAAAAGAGGGTGCGTTCACTCCATCCGTAATCGAAATGGCTTTACAAAATGGAAGTACTGTAACCACTGTGCAAGAAACTACCAGTGGAAAGAAGATGACAGTAACAGGGGAAGTTATTTTGGATGAGGAGGAAAACCCCATTTATTTTGTAGCACATGGTCATGATATAAGCAATTGGATGGAGAATATTTCTAAGCTGGAATGGGAAGAATTAGCCCCCGTATTGAAGCGGTATTTACTAGAAATTAAAAAAATGAATACCCGGTATATTCTAAGCAAGGAGGAACAATCCTTTATTGGACATAGCAAAGTACATAATTTGCTTGCTGAAATCATGGAAAGAGTGGCAAGTGTTGATTCAACTGTGCTCATTAACGGAGAAACGGGAGTTGGAAAAAACGTAGTTGCGAAGCGTATTCACGAGTTGAGTGAACGAAACAGTCAACCCTTTGTCCACTTAAATTGTGCAGCAATTCCCGATTCACTTCTCGAATCTGAATTGTTCGGCTACCACAAGGGAGCCTTTACAGGTGCTAATCCAAAAGGTAAGCCAGGGCTGGTCAAAATAGCCGAAAAAGGGACACTTTTTTTGGATGAGATTAGTGAACTTCCGCTACATCTGCAACCTAAGCTCCTTCAATTACTGCAGGACAAGACCTATATGCCTATTGGCGGTTCACAGTTAGTAAAGGCTGATATTCGCATTATTGCAGCAACAAACCGCAAGATTGAGGAAATGGTAAAAGAGGGAAAATTCCGAGCCGACCTATATTATCGCCTTCATGTTTTACCAGTAAACATTCCGCCACTACGCGAGCGGAAAGAAGATATTTTTCCGTTTCTCCATTTCTATTTGCAAAAATATAACCAGATATTCAACCAGACACGTACCTTCTCGGGGCAAACGCTAGATGTTTTACAACGTTATCAGTGGCCGGGAAATATACGCGAGTTGGAAAATACTGTTGAGCAGCTCGTTATTATGGCTAAAAAGGAAGAAATCTCGATTCATGATTTACCAGAGCGCTTTCTCTCAGTAAACATGGAAAAAGAAGCTTTAGAGTCTCTGAAAAAAGGCAACAATTTAAGCGAGATTATCGAAAGTATGGAAAAAAATTATTGAACAGACAATTAAGGAAAATAAGACTACACGTAAAACTGCAAAAGTTCTTGGAATTACCCAAACCTCACTGATCCGTCGGTTAAAAAAATACAATATCCGTAACGAAAAAGAATAGCTAAGTATACATATCTGGTAAGATACAACTTTCTTCAATTAATAGAAAAAAGTTTAAGTGTTTATACAAAAGATTTTCCTAATTGATTATATTACACAACATGATTATCAAGCGGCACAACAACCGGATGCACTTACTATGCAATAAAGCGCAACTTCCATCAGTGAGGGATTTTCTTCACCCCTCACTGATGGAAAGCTCTCACCAATCGGGCACATGCCAGCAGTTATCCCCCCACCTATCTTCTTCTCTTTCACCCTTGAGGTTGTGGTTCTTACTGCCCACGAATAGCAGGATAAACTAAGATGGATCATCCATCTTAGTTTATAGAAAATAAGTATACTATTTTTTATACCAATTTGATTCTATTCTAACACCTGCATCTTTTAATAAATTATAGACAGGACATCTTTTTTCTACTTCTTCTTTCAATTCCGCTATACGAGAATCATGTTCATGAGTTGTAAAAATAACGTCAAAATTAACACTTTGAAAATGGGTTAGAACTCCTTTAACTCCCATTAACCCTTGTAAATCTAGTGTTCCATTATTCTCAAAATCTACCCCTTGATAAGAGAAGTTCTTTTCCTTAGATATGAATCCAATCATAACAGACGTACAGCTAGACAATGCAGCTAATACATACTCAATAGGATTTGGTCCTTCATCCGTTCCGCCTAATTTTCTTGGTTCATCAACAATTAATTCCGAAAAATCTCTAATGGAAATTGAAGTTTTTAAACCTCCTTCCCACTTTCCACTTGTTTGTACTTTTAACAATCTTTCTGTTCCCATATCATCACCTCTAATTCAAAGTAATTTTATAGGTTTTATTGTAAAATAAAAAATCTGAATTGTAAATTTATTTCGCGTGTTGTTTACTTATCTGCTTATAATATAAGTTCACCATGATGCATCTAATTTAATGCAATGCAATGAAAAAACAAAAAACCATTCATAATAAAATGGTTTTACACATTGTTACTTATTTAATTCACCTAATATGTCTAAATGGATGGAAGCCCATAGCTGCCTGATTCTCCCCAGCCTACTTGTTTCCTCATTATGACAATCCACTCTTCCTGTGCACATATTTTCTATATTAGAGCTTGTTCAAAAATCATATTTTTTGAACAAGCTCCACAAAATTAAGCAAACACTCGCTTGATCTCTTTTGCAATTTCATTCATTAAATCTTCCGCTTGCGGATACAAACCAATTTTGTCCATAAAAGCATGATCTGTACCATTATACTGAATCAGCTTCGTAGGAACTCCGCTGCGTGCAAGTTTTGCCGCGTAAGCTTCGCACTCTACTTTTAAATAATCAAATTCGGCAGTTGCAATTAGCGTCGGTGGCATGCTGCTTAACTGATCTGACAGCAGCGGAGAAACGTGAGGATCAGTGATTTCCGCTTTACTTTGCAAATAGAGCCGGAAAAATAACTCGCCGCTTTCAGCCAACCCTTTAATCAATGGAATGATGAGCTCAGAATAGTTACGAATCTCATATTGATCGAGGCTCCAGTTGAAATCCTCAGTTTGGACGCCAGCCATATTCACTGTTGGGTAAATAAGCGCTTGCAGCTTAATCATCCCCGTTCCCTTTTCAATATCCATGAGCGCACACACCGTAGCTAAATTACCACCCGCACTGTCTCCAGATACAGCAATTTGCTGCGGATTCACACGAATTTCTTCAGCGTGTTCATACACCCATGTTACGGATTCAAAGCAATCTGTCAGTCCTGCTGGATACGGATGTTCAGGTGCTAAGCGGTAATCAACGGAAATCACAACGGCGCCTGCTTTTTCTGCCAATGCTTTACACGGATTTTCCACGACATCCACACTGCCGCCTATGAAACCTCCGCCGTGAAAGAAGACAACCGCCGGCAGAATTCCTTCATTAGCTGGCGTATAAATTCGCAGTGGAATCGATCCATTTGTACCTTCAATTGTTTTATAAGTAGTCTCGACTTTACTTTTCGTAACGTCGTCATTGTTCCAACCCATCATAGCTCGCATTCCCTGAACAAAACCCATAGTATCTGAAGGATCAAATGGCTGGTTTTCCATCGCAGCCATTTTTTCTGCCGTTTGTAAAGTCACTTGGAGAACGCGAGGGTCTAATTCACCAATCGCATCAGAATCAGGAATCGATTTAGCAATAAAATCGAAACCTCTTTTTTGACAGTAGGTATCTCCTCGCTCAGTTTAGAAACTAGATTAACGTAAGAAGTTGTATTACTCATCATTACCGTCTCCTTTTATGATAATTTTAATTATGGACAGAAAACTAATGCGCCGCTTAACGATTCATTTGCTCATTGTTTAATAGCTCAATCATTTCACACAACATTTCCTCTGTAAAAGCACCTGCGCTAAAGTTCACTAGTGCACGTAATGGCATATAGTTCAGCATGGCATCCATTAATTCGGAGGTATCGCTATCCCCTTCAGTCATACTAGCAAGCGGATTACCTTCTAATGCCTTTACCATAAGCTCTTTTGCAATTGGTGCTAAAATTGGATCCGCAAATAAGTCCCCAAGTAACGTATTACGGTGTACTGGTTTTCGAATGAAAGCCGTTGATTGAACATAAATGCTGTCATGTAAAACAATCTCTTTTGAAGACTTTCCTACCAAAATTTCAAACTCACCTGTTTCAACATGCCATTCCTTCAATTCAACGTTATAATAAGCAAATGCTCTTTTAGCTAACATAAAGGTAACCGTTTTTTCTTCGCCCGGCTGTAATTCCACTTTTTCAAATCCTTTTAGCTCTTTCTCAGGACGGATCACACTGCTTTCAACATCTTTTATATAAAGCTGAACAATTTCTTTACCTGCTGTACTACCAGTATTTTTCACGTTTACACTGACAGAAACAGTCTCCGTATCTTTTATTTCTTTCTTATTAATTGAAAGATTGCTATACTCAAAGTTTGTATAGCTTAACCCAAAACCAAATGGGAACAATGGCTCAATATTTTTCGTATCGTAATAACGGTATCCGACGAACACGCCTTCTTTGTATTCCACTTTGTCACCTTCACCAGGGAAGTTTAAGTAAGAAGGATTATCGTTTAAAACTTTCGGGAACGTTTCCGCTAATTTCCCGCTTGGATTCGCATCACCAAATAATAAATCAGCAATCGCTCCGCCCAGTGCTTGTCCACCTAAATAGCCTTCAAGTATTCCTTTTACTTTACCTATCCATGGCATTTCAATTGGAGCACCATTACTTAAAACTACGACAATATTACTTTGAACTTCTGCAATGGCTTCAATTAATTGCACGTGATTTTCTGGCATCTGTAAATGCTTCCGGTCATATCCTTCCGATTCATAACGATCTGGAAGCCCAACAAAAAGAACCGCTGTATCTGCTCCAGCTGCTACTTCTTTTGCTTCATTAATCATGTTTTCATCTAAAACATCGCTGGCAAGATCATAGCCTTGGGCAAATAATACGTTCGTATTTTTACCTGATACTGTTTCAATTTCTTCGAGAATGCTTTCAAGTTTTGTTGGGTTAATATGAGAGCTTCCGCCGCCTTGATAGCGAGGTGTCTTTGCGAATCCCCCAATCACTACTACCGTTCCTTCTTTTTTCAATGGAAGAATGTGATCTTCATTTTTTAACAACACCATGCTTTCGCGTGCGACTTCTCTTGCAAGCTGATGGTGCGCCTCCTTACTATACACAGCGTTTTCTCGTTGGTTATCAGCGGCTTTAAAAATAATGTTAAGAAGACGTTCTACTGCTTGATCAAGCTTTTCTACAGATAGCTGACCACAGTTAACCGCATCGACAATCTTCTTCTCACCAATTCCAAAGCTTGAAGGCATTTCTAGTTCCATACCGTTCGCTAAACTTGCAACACGCTCATTTACTGCACCCCAATCAGAAACGACAAAACCTTCAAATCCCCATTCATCCTTTAAAATATCATTTAACAAATAGTTATTTTCCGAAGCATATTCACCATTCACCTTGTTGTAAGCACTCATTACTGTCCATGGCTGTGCTTCCTTAACGGCATCTTCAAAGCTAGCAAGATAGATTTCACGCAATGTTCTCTCATCAATAATTGCATCCGTCGACATTCTGCGATGTTCCTGATTATTAGCAGCAAAATGTTTTAGTGATGTTCCAACTCCTTGACTTTGTACGCCGTTAATATGATTTGCAGCCATTTGAGATGATAAATAAGGGTCCTCTGAAAAATATTCAAAGTTTCTTCCACACAGCGGCGAACGCTTAATGTTTGCACCCGGTCCAAGGAGAACACCGACATTTTCAGCCTGACATTCCTCTCCTAATGCAACTCCTACTTGTTTTATTAATTCTTTATTCCATGTACTCGCTAATCCTACTGCTGATGGAAAACAAGTAGCTGGGACACTATTATAAATCCCCAAGTGATCTGCTCCCTCTGCCTGTTTCCTAAGCCCATGCGGTCCGTCAGTTACCATAATTGAAGGAATTCCTAATCGCTCAATCCCTTTTGTATTCCAAAAGTCTAATCCAGAACATAGACTTGCCTTTTCTTCTAGTGTCATTTGTGAAATAATTTGCTTAATATCCCTTTCCATGATAATCCTCCTAAATAAAAAGATTATTAAGTAAGCGCTTTCTTAAGACCATTATAGTTTTTATTTTTTGGATATTATGGTATTTTTTTTAGAATAATTGTAAAAATTTTAGCTGATGTTATATATTTGCTGAGTTTTAAAGAATGGAGGTTAAAATAATGAATTTCTCCAAACTAGAGGATTTATATTATATTTGTAATTTGGTCTTTGACATACATAAAATACCTATCTTTTTTATTGATAACAAGGGAGATTTAGTATTTGAACTCTCCCGTAATTTTCAGCATAACCCCTTGTATTCTTCAAAAGAAGAGATATTTCGTCAACTATTTAGGGAGGAAAACTTCTATCGTTTTCCAGTACTAAGGGAGACCTCCTGCCTTGAAAACTTTTTCTCAATTAACTTGCGTTCAAATGACCAACTTAGCGGAAACATCATTGTCGGTCCTGTCCTTTATTCGAGGCTATCAGAAGTATCAATTAAAGGAATCATCAATGATCTTCATCTAAAAATAAACAAAGATGAAATGGTTCACTATTATCATTCTCTCCCTGTTTTAAGCAATTTGAATTTTTTAAATGTGAGCATGGTTCTTTATTACATGCTGTATCAACAAAAATTGGACATGGTTGATATCCTGCAAAAAAATATACTGCTGGAAAATGAAAAATTTGAAATGGAACAGCCCGATATACATATATCGGAACGCCGTCAAAATTTACTGACTCATATCGATCCACTGGCTGAGAAGAAAATCTTTGAATGTATTAAGGAAGGGAAAAAGGATGATTTAATTCAAAACCTAAGGGGATTACTTGAATCAGGGAATCTGGGAGTGTTATCGAAAACGAGTCACCTGCGAAGCCAAAAAATTCCGTCATCGCAGCAATCACACTTGCGACTAGAGCTGCCGTAGATGGTGGCCTATTCCCTGAAATCGCATATACCCTTAGTGACTTACTCATCCAAAACCTCGAAGAAATAAAAGAAAGTAAAGCCATTAATCCATTTTTAGAGAATGCTTTACTTGAATTCTCGGAACGAGTAAAAAATGGGAAGATGCAAAAGTATTCAAAACCAATAAACACATGCCAAAATTATATATTCACTCATCTCTACGAAGATATTACACTTTCCCATTTAGCGAAAATAGCTGAACTAAACCCTAGTTATCTATCTGTTCTTTTCAAAAAAGAAGTAGGGATTTCACCAAGCGAATATATCCAACGTGCCAAGATAGATGAGGCAAAAACCTTAATAACCTATACAACACATTCTTTGTCGGAAATTTCCACGCTATTAAACTTTCATGACCAAAGTCATTTTACGAAAGTCTTTAAAAAATACACTGGTGTTTCACCTAAACAATTTAAAAATGGGTGTGTTAACTAGTTTAGAAAAGTTTATCATTTCTAAACTAGTTTTTTGTTTTTGCTGCAAAAAGCTCTAAGGGAAGTGTAAGTGTCATCTATTTCGTTATAAATCTGGACTTGAGAAGCTAACCCAAATGTATGATATTCTCCGTCTCTAAAGGATTTTGACGTGTACGAAGAAAGCATAAAAACGAGAAAAAATCTAACGTAATACTCTTTTAGTTACAAATAGTTTGTGCTTGTGACTTTACATAAATTCTCGGCACCCGCTTCCCAATCAAACAAACCACTTCGTAATTAATAGTCCCCATCAACCTTGCAATCTCGTCCACAGATTGAAACGAAGAACCATTATGTCCAAAAATAGTTACTTCATCACCGGCACTGCAGCCCTCAATATTCGTCACATCAATCATTGTCTGATCCATGCACACACGCCCGACGATAGGGGATAACTGCTCGTGCATCAAAACCATCCCTTGGTTTGAAAGCAGGCGTGAAAGGCCATCCGCATAGCCGAGCGGAAGTGTTGCGATAAGGCTTTCTTTTTCGAGTTTATATGTACAACCGTAGCTGATTGGCTGGGAGGCAGGAATAGTTTTCAGAGCCGCGATTTTTGTTTTGAAATTCATGGCTTGCTTGAGTTTGATAGAATGCCCTTCAAATGTCTCATTAGGGTATAAGCCATATAAAGCAATGCCGATGCGTACCATATCCAGATGCATGTCAGGGAAATTCATCGTGCCGGCACTGTTGCAACAATGCCTGATCGGTACATGAATATCGTGTGTTTCCAAAGATTCAATCACATCCAAAAAGTGCTGAAACTGCATGAGTGTATAGGCAGAGTCTTTACTGTCCGCATTGGCGAAATGCGTGAATATGCCTTCGAGATATACAGAGGGAGAGGTAGCCGCCTTTTGTGCAAGTTCCAAAGCTTCTTCCGCAGAAGTGACGCCGATTCTGGACATACCTGTATCAACTTTTAAATGAACGGAAGCTGTTTTTTGTAATAGAGAAGATTGGATGATGATTTCATCCAATACTTCGTGAGAGAATACGGTCAGCGTAATGTCTTCCGAAACGGCCTTTTGAACCGAGCGTACTGGCGTATACCCTAAAACAAGAATCGGATGAGAGATACCTGCATTCCGCAGCTGCAGAGCCTCATCTAAAAGAGCGACAGCCAAATAATCCGCCTCTGCTTGCATGAGGGTCTTCGCAATTTCAACTGCGCCATGCCCGTAGCCGTTCGCTTTGACAACAGCCATAATTTTTGTTTGTTCCTTTACATATCCCCTGAATTGCAAAAAATTGTGATGAATGTTGTCCAATACAATTTCTGCCCATGTGTCACGATAACTGTTACGTTCCATGTGCTTATCCCCTTTGTATGAAAACCCCCTCAAGAGCTGCTCTTAAGGGGAGATTGAAATCTTAATTAGATAGCGGCAACTTCTTTTGCGAGAGCGTCTTCTACGGATACGTAAGTATAGCCGAGGTCTTTTGCGACTACTTCGTATGTGATTTCGCCGTTCGCCGTGTTTACGCCAAGTTTCAATGCGCCGTTTTCAGAGATTGCCTTTTGCACGCCCTTGTTGGCGATTTGCAATGCGTAGGGAACTGTTACGTTCGTCAAAGCCATAGTGGATGTTCTTGGAACTGCGCCCGGCATGTTCGCAACAGAGTAGTGAAGAACGCCGTGCTTTTCGAATGTCGGGTTGTCATGCGTCGTTACATGGTCGCATGTTTCCACAACGCCGCCTTGGTCGATCGCTACATCTACGATTACGGAGCCAGGCTTCATTGTTTTTACCATTTCTTCCGTGACAAGCTTAGGAGCTTTTGCGCCAGGAATCAATACGGCACTGATTAAAAGGTCTGCTTCTTTCACCGCTTCCGCGATGTTGAACGGATTGGACATCAATGTTTTGATTTGAGTGCCGAAAATGTCATCCAATTGGCGCAGACGATCTGCGTTCAAGTCGATGATTGTTACGTCGGCGCCGATGCCGATTGCCATTTTCGCAGCGTTAGTTCCTACGATGCCGCCGCCGATGATGGCAACTTTACCGCGACTCACGCCAGGAACGCCCGCAAGAAGGATGCCTAGGCCGCCGTTCGTCTTTTGTAGAAATTGCGCGCCGATTTGTACAGCCATGCGTCCAGCTACTTCGCTCATCGGTGTAAGAAGAGGAAGCGTACGGTTCACTTCTACTGTTTCGTATGCGATTGCAGTAACGCCATTATCTTTAAGAGCTTGAGCTAAAGCAGGCTCTGCAGCCAAATGCAAGTATGTGAATAGAATTAAGCCTGGACGGAAGTATGTGTATTCGCTGGAGAGAGGTTCTTTTACCTTCATGATCATTTCCGATTGTGCCCATACGTCAGCGGCACTTTCAATAATTTCGGCACCAGCGTTTGCGTAATCTTCATTTCTAAATCCGCTTCCAATACCAGCGTTTGCTTCAACCAATACTTTATGACCAGACTTCACGAATGAGATAACTCCTGCAGGCGTAAGCGCAACACGATTTTCGTTATTTTTTATTTCCTTCGGTACTCCGATAATCATTAGATTTTCTCCCCCTTAATAACCTTTAATTTATCTTGTCGTAATCCGAGTATAGAATGTTCGAAATATTTTTTCATCGTTAAAAAAGGAGAAAAACGCATCATCCTTTTGTGGAATTCCACAAAAGGATGATGCTACATCTACATGAATTTTTGCAGCTTGAGATCCAAGTACAGAATCATTTTTTGGTTGGGGTCCTTTAAATTGATTTCACTGATTTCACAAATGCGTTTAAGCCTGTAGCTCAGCGTATTGACGTGAATATTCAAAGCCTTGGCCACGGCGCTGACATTGCTGTCTTTATTCAAAAAGACCTCCAGCGTTTCAACAAGATTGCAATTATACTTTTGGTCATACTCATGCAGCTTTTGCAGCGTCTGATTTTCATACTCTTCATGCTTTCTCTGCTCAAGCAGAAGATCAATCAGCTGATAAATCCCCATGTTTTGATAACTGTGAATACTCGCTGTTTCGGAAGGGAATTTTTCCTTGATGGATAAAACAGTCAATGTTTCTTTGTACGCTTTGCCGATTTTTTGATAGTCACAGTATATACTACTGAATGCCGGTCTGATAAATTTGATTCCGAATCGCTTTTCCATCTTGTGCACAAATGTCTCGACGAAGCGGTTGATTTCATGGAAAGGCTGATCGACATCATCCAATGAAGTGAGAAGGATCAGCTGGTTACAATCAATCGTATAAAGCAAAACTTTCAAATGCTGACTTGTTTTTAACAAATAAGAAATTTGTTTTTCTTCCTCACTCGTAATTTCTTGTTCAAAATGGAATACGGCGACGGCAAATAAGGAAGCGGGAGTAATGTGAAGCAGGTGAAAGTTACTAATAATTTCCTCGTTTATCTGCATATGACCGGTGAGCAGCTTCCAAAAAATTCTTGCGATCGTTCTTCCTGTTTGTTTTTGCGGGTTTGCAGCTGCAGCAGTTTGCTTTTCACAGCTTCCGCAGCTCTTTTCAGCAAGGTGCAATCCTGCTCAGTCAAAGATTTCTCGATTTCCAAAGCCCAAATGAACCCCAGGACGTCCTCTTTGTTCCAGATGGAAATCGCGACCCTGTCACCGAGACCGATATCATCTATCCTTTTTATGCGAATAGGCTCACAATCTTTTAAAAGAGCGGGAATAATTCCTTCTTTCCATAAGCTATTGATTACTTTTTCAGGTACGCGGCGTCCCATAATAGTCGCGATTCTCGCGGGTCTGTTCTTTCATCATGGGTGCTGTACGCAAGAAGGCGATGATTCGCATCCTCAATCGTAATCGAGCATTGCAGAACCTCACTGATCATATCAGCAAATTCTTCCAAACTATCGAAGGCGGCTCTAAAAGGATTGTTTTTCATATATGTCAAGATTCATCCCTCCCATTTGAAATGTATTTGCATATTTACTGCAGGCGACAATTTCCTTTGTGTAAATCAACAAAATAATCTCATAATTTTTTTAAATCTTATACAAAAAATAATTTTCACACAAGTGTCAAAATGCTGTAATATAATTTTTGTAATATTCTGATCAAAAGGCCTATTTATTGTAAGCGTCAACATCGGGAGGGCGGATCGACAAATTCTGTAGAAATGTCAATGGGTTTATATACATCTGCATTCCGAAAGACGCGGTATTCTTGCTTTATTGATAAAAATTAATATGTAACAAAAACGTTATATAATAGAAATGATCTTTCCTTTTTATATCAAAATGAAAAATGGGGGATTGGATATGAGTGAATTAATTGGGAATGAAACAGGACAAAAACTAGATATAGGTGGTATTGAATTATACTATGAATTGTTAGGAGAAAATAATGAAGGTCCAACTCTAGTTTTTGATTCTGGATATGGAGCCACTTTAGAAAGCTGGAATCCTATTAGAGATGAGGTTTCAAAGTTCTCAAAAATGTTTATTTATGATAGAGCTGTTATTGGCAAAAGTGGAATGGATGAAAGACCTCGCCATAGTCAACAAAGTGTCGAAAATCTACGTATCTTACTTAATAAAGCAGGTATAAAACCTCCGTATATATTAGTTGGGCACTCATTGGGAGGTTTGAATACAAGATTATTTGCAAGCACATATCCAGAGGAAGTAGTAGGAGTAGTTCTCTTAGACTCAACTCACGAGGATCAAAACAGAATATTACCTGCTCTATTTACAAAAGAAGTTCAGGAGGCTTATTATAACCAATTTACTTTGGAAGGTTCTCTTAATGAGGTAGAAGAAAGTTTAGAACAAGTTCGTACTTCTAAATCTTTTGGAAGTATTCCACTTATTGTCGTAACAGGTGGTTTGCAGCCTTTTCATACAGTAGAGTCTATGGCTGCTTGGATGAAATTCCAGAGAGAGCTTGCTAACTTGTCGACTAATAAAAAACATATTATTGTTGAAGATGCTGGACACACAATACATATTGATCAGCCTCAAGTTGTTGTTGATGTAATAAGGGATATATTAGATATGGTGAAAAATAATAACAAACACTCTACTCTGTAATAATTTAGTTTACATTCATATTAGGTATCCTATCGCCACATGTCCATCAACTTAAGAAATCGCTTGTTCCCCAAAATAAAAAAATGAACTGAATCTTCGTAGATAATTATGGAGAGATAAAGTGAACCTTCCATCAGGGGGTTCTTCATTCCCCACTGATGGAAGGTTGAACCAATCAATGCGGGATAAAACTTCCATTTTGGGGATACTCCAAAATATTAACTTGATAGTGATGTGTTGTGACTCCGTTTAGTAAAATAAGCTTATCTAACAATCCCTCATTTAAATGTATTGTTAACTAGTTCCTCCCAATCTACGAAGGACAACTTATCTGTAATATGTTTTAATTCATTAGGAACTTCAACATAACATATTAATTCTAAACTGTTACCATCTAGGTCATTGAAGTATACTGAAGCATTCCCTTGATGTGGGCGAATAAATGGCTCAATAGATTTTCTATTACCAAATGGGACAGCTTCAACTTGAATAGAATCTAGCCACTTTAAAGATTCTTTTAAATCTTCATATGAAACTCGAAAAGCAATATGTCGTAAGGAAGGGCGGTATCGAGTCTCATACTCATTTCCTTCCCATAAACCCAACCAACTTTTCCCCTCTTCAATCCAAAAGAAAGCCGTGTTTTCATCACACCAAGCAAGTTCCAATCCTAATTTCCGGTAAATTTCAATTGAATTTTGTAAATTACTAACTGGTAAGTGCGCTTCATATAATCCTTTAATCATATGGTTTCCCCCTACTCTCTATTCTTGAATATTAACTATATCAATGTAAAAACAATATTAAATCCACTAATAGTATTAAAGTTCTATACATCTTTAGAGGTAGTGTACTAGGGGCACCCAACAATTCAAGAATATTCACTACACCATCTTCTAATAATTTACTAAAATGTTGTGTAACTTCTCAGCAAACTCTTTATAATGCATTGTGTTATAGCCCACATGATGTCCAGGGAACTCCACAACTTCTGTTCCTAGTTGTTCCGTTAATGCGACTGTGCAGTGGTAAGCAAAAAAATCTCGTGATGCACTCCCTGCGGCTGGAAGTATCTGCATCGATGAAGACTTTAATGCGTTCTTCAATCCATCGATATCTAGCGAATAGTTAAGAATTCCTGGGATTTCATACTTAACGAAATACGTTGAATTCCCCAGAAGACGCTCTGTTAGTATATCCTTCGATTGACCGGGCTTCATAGCGTCCATTTCCAAATTCGACAATAATTTAATGACCTCACTTCGATGATTTTTCTTAAGATCTTCCATGAATTGCTCGGCTTGTTTTAACTCATTTCCAAATAAAAATTGCAATAAGATTGGTTCGTGTGGTATCAGTAACTTAATCTGTTCTGGATGATGTATGCACAGATCAATTCCGATGACAGCACCGGAGCTGCTTCCGAATACGTACACCGGTTCATCAGTCAGTTCGGCTATTAGGCGGTGAGCGTCGTCGCTGTGTGTTTCTACGCAATAATCCTCAGTGCGATTGGCGAGATCGCTACGGGAATGGCCACGGCGGTCATAGGTAACAACTGTATACCGGTCAGCAAGGTGGTTTGCAACCTTCAGAAACTTATCAGCATCACCACCTCCTCCATGAATGAAAAGAAGTACAGGTCCCTTTCCACGTACTTCATAGTAGATACTCGCTCCATGCACTTGCAATATTCCATTCTTCACTACAGTCATTTACAACCCCTCTCCTCTCTTCTTATCCATCATAATAATTATTACTTTTTAATAGATCCTAAGAATGGTCATACTCATAAATCGCTGGTTTCCTTTACTTTATATGATTTGTAAATTATATAAAATGCAGGAATTAACTAAGAAACAAAACCGCCATATTTAAAAGCACTGATCAAAATGTGATTGAATAGCATTTTGAGCAATCTTTTTTATAAATGTAGTGCTATCCTAAGGGGAAGTAAAAAATCCCTCTTGGTAATAGCACTATTTTTATACCGTAAACAGTTGTTTTGTGTCCTTTAAAACACTTACAGGAAATTAGTATTTTTTAAGTCTTAATCTACCCCTGTTTCAATTTAACGCGGATTGTTTGCTTTTCGCGGCTACGCTTTCCTGAACACGATAGCAGCACCAAGCGCCGAGCCCGCCGGTACGAAGAGGTCGCCCGAGTTCGTCTCCGCTATCGGTAAACCGTTTTCTTCGAGATAACTTCGAGTGTGGGAGATGTCGCTCACTGCTACCGCGTACCCGGCGAATCCCGGCATCGGGGGTGCCATCTCTCCTGGTAGCAGCTCTGACAACCGCGATCCGGGAACGATTGTGATACGAGCCGCCCCTTCCAAGTTGAAGATGTGTGTCACTCCATCCGTCCGAACCTCACAATCCAAGTATCGGCCGTATCGCCTAGTGAATTCGTCCAGCTCGGAATCGTCTACGCATAAGATTGATTCGACTAGATCCGTCGCCCCATTCGGATGGTTCGGAGGTATTTGCTCCTCCATTATGGCTGAGGGTGGGTTTTCCGCTGCAGCCAGACGACCTTCGTGCACGTTGTCCCCGTCAATTTCCAAATAGCGCACAGGAATAAGTTGAATTCCCCGGACATCTCAAGAGGTCGCTGCACGGTGTTAACGCCGCCATGACTGATTCCACTCCGTTGGAAACGGTCCGCTGTCTGGTCGGCATCCTCGGTACCGAAACAAAGAATATGCGCTCCTTCATAACGGGACAGACATCTGGAGACAGTATCGACAGTGCGTTTGATTTTTCCGATTATTGCTTGGAGCACATCCGGCGATGCCTGCAACGGAACGAGTTTTGCATTGATCGGAATCCTCGCACCTTTCTCGGCAACCGTTACGATTTCGATGAAGCTGCCTAAAAACTCGACATGCGAATTGGCTGCTCCGAATGGCTTCGGAGGTTCTCCTTCATTTTCGGCCATCGCCGGATAGGACGGCGGCGAACAGACAAATCCCAGTTTTCTGTACAGCTCGAGTGCAGCTTCCATATCGGAGACTATATGGCCGACGTGATGAATGAATTTGATTTCAGCATGCATCTGCATCCACTCTCCTTGAATTCAATAATTGTGACAAAAGAAAAGTTTATTTTAATTCCATTGAACAATTTGGGGTAAAGACACATAGCCATCAAGCTAAAGTTTTATTGCACCCCTAGAACGAAATTTTTAGGCTTTCTTGTAACGAAGAAGATTATTTATCATTTTTGGGGTGACTTGTTTTCTTAAGTTGATGGCAATGTGGTGGTACCCCAATTTATAATCCTTTGTTTAGTTGATTATTCTTATTTTTAAGAACCTCGATGCTTTACATCTGCGGATACGCCTCCCGCTATAGGCTGTGTCCTCCTCCAAAACCAAGCGCTGCTTTTTCCCATTATTGGTGTTTATCATATAAACATTGTATGAAAGTTTGTTATCCCTATTAAAGTAGAAACTTGCTATATAGAATAATTTTTTTATATGATAAAGTGGACTTATGCTTAAATGAAAAAAGGAGAGTGACCCAGATGACAAACCAAAATGAAACGAACGCTTTACCGCCAAAAACATGTACGATTGAACGTCTCATCACGATTCAGGAAGACATTGAAAAAGTGCTTGCAGGACAGAAAACGGCTACTCGCCGCAACGGGAGATATGCGGATGTTGGGGAAGTGATGGAGCTTCAAGATCACCGGTATGTTGTGGAGAAGGTCTATTCGCAGGCACTTGGCGAATTGACTGATGAGCATGCCCGTCAAGAAGGCTATGCGAATGTGGAGGAATATAAGCAATCTATCCTGTCTCTTCACCCTGGCATGCCGTGGCTGCCAAAGATGAGAGTTTGGGTTCATGAGTTCCGTCCCATCGAAGGTTAATGTGATATAAGGATGGACATGTTGTATCGACTGCTTCTGTATGTACATATTTTCAGTGTAATCTTATCCATCGGCCCGTTTTTTGTATTGCTTCCGCTCATCAAAAAACTGCGGGCTTCAGAGGCTCGAATACAGCAGGCTTATCTGGATGTATTCCGATTTTCGGTCAGGCTGGCCAAGCATGCCGGGCATGTGCTGGTTGCATCCGGGGTTCTGCTTGTACTGGCGGGCCCTTGGACTTGGAAGACCCCTTGGATAGTGATGACCCTTATTCTCATGGCGAGTTCATTATTTTTCCTGGCCCGCGCCTTTTCGCCGACCATTCGGAAATTCAGCGAAACGGGCCAAGACAAGGACGCCTTGATTCAATTGTTGCGGCGTTCTGTTTGGATTTACATTGTTCTTTTAATGGCGATGTTATGGTTCATGGTGACAAAGCCTGCGTTGTGGCAGGGGTGATAGATCTAAGGCGAATAGCGGCTTTGTGTGATTACCGTTTGAATTCGCCGGGCGGCTTGGAACAAGGACAAGCCAAAACTGGCTTGTCCTTATTGTAGTTACGCTTTGAAGAGGTGATGGAATAGCATTTTGATTAATCTCTGATAAACTAGAATTGTTTCTAAAGAATCCCCTCATCACCTATTCCCTTCCACAAACCGCCCGTACTCCTTCAAAAACCTTAACTTCACAACCCCAACAGGCCCATTCCGATGCTTTGCCACATGAATTTCTGTAACATCTTTGTCCTCTGTTTCCTTATCATAATAATCATCCCGGTACATGAGCATAATTACATCCGCATCCTGTTCAATCTGTCCTGTCTCTCGCAGATCAGATAAGAGCGGACGCTTATCTTGGCGCGACTCCACTGCACGGGATAGTTGCGACAGCGCTACGACGCACACATTCAAATCACGGGCCATCAGCTTCAGCTTGCGGGAGATTTCACTCATTTCTTGAAACCTATTTCCCCTGTGTTTTGAATCACCTGTAATGAGCTGCAAATAATCAATGATAACGAGCAGTTTTTTATTTGGATGCTTTCGTTTCAGCTTTCGTGCTTGCACCCAAATCTCCTGCGTTGTGACGCCCGCTTTATCATAAATCTCGAGCGGCAAATCGCCAATTTCCGCAAATGCTCGGCTTGTTTTCTCCCAGTCTTCGATCGTAAAACGATGCTTCGGATTTTTTAGCCTTTTTCCTGATACTTCCCCGATGCAGGAAACCATCCGTTTCAGCAGCTGTTTATCACTCATCTCCAAAGAAAACAATCCAACTGCCGCACCCGATTTTGCCGCATGAAGAGCGATGTTTAAGGCAAACGCCGTTTTCCCCATAGAAGGCCGTGCACCAACCACCACAAAGTCGCCTTCCTGCAAACCGCACGTCATCTTGTTTAAAGCAGAAAAGCCGGTCTCAATTCCTATAAGCTCTTCTACGTCCTGATGAAACTCTTCGTACAATCCAACTAAAGAATCCTTCAAATCAAAATCGAGCGTACAATCGTACTCTTCCAGTTCACAGAGTGCCGTAATCGTCTCCCCGATTACTTTCTCATCCTTCTCCGCCAGAAGCCGTTCACTCATGCTTTGTGCCATGATTCCCGCATGTTGCATTTTCCATGCGCTCCGAACAAGCCCCTCGTAATAGGAGAAATTAGCAGTATTCGGAACACTCTCGATGATATTTACAAAGTATTCAATGCCGCCAATTTGCTTCAAAAAAGAAGGATCCATTCTCGAAACAAGCGTAACAAGATCAAGCGGCTGTCCATCTTCCTCTATTTTCCGTATTAACTTAAATATCGCTTGATGCACAGGCATAGAGAAGTGCTGCTCCGTTAGCCGGCACTCCTTAATCAATTCACCATCGAGCAGTAAAGATCCTAATACGGTCTGTTCAGCTTCAACGTTTTGAATGCTCATGGACGCCACCCCTTTTCCTGCAAGAACTTCTGCAGCTCTTCTTCAGATGGTACGTTTTTCTCCCACTCTTCACACTCCTCCAGAAACTGCTCCGTCTCATGCACAACAGACGATTCCTTCTTTCGAAATTTCACTGTCGCTTCCTCTACTTCACTAAGTTTCGTATACCCTTTTCCGTGCCAATCTCGTAAAATACCCTTCACATAAGCAAGCGTCCGCTTGTTGTTTTCATGGGCAATCTGGAGTGCTTTGAGTACGAGCTCCCCTGATAGATCATCAATCCATCCACTCAGTTCCTCTGCCGTATACGGCGACAAGCTGCCGAAGTTTTGTTCATAAAATGTGAATACATTACGGTCGGAATCTATTTCTTCTACTTTTTCATCTATTTCACAGCTTTCAATATCTTCAGCCAGAGACTCCCCAGACGGCATGCCGAAATGCTCCAGCAATAGCGGAATGCTTAGCTCTTCCTCCAAGCATTTTTGAAGAAACATATGGACAAACTTTTTACTTTTCACAGTCTTTAGCTCACGCAACACACATTTCTCAATGTTCGTGTTCGTAACTGGGTTATAGCGCACCCAGTTCTGAATGTATATCTCCTTCGTTTCTGCATCATATAATATTTTTCCATAATCGATAAACCGCTGCAGCAGCTTCTCGACAGTCTCTCTGTTGTAGCCTGTTTCCATCTCCGCCAAACGCTTCGGCAATGGATAAATGCCGCACTGCGTAGTTTTAGAACATGTCAGTAAGTATATGTAAAAATATCGCTCCTCCGGCGTTAAGTCCAATACAAAATCATCCTGCCAAAAATTCACCTGTACATTCCGGTATACTGCCATATATATATTCCTCCTATCTTTGATGACAAATATGAAATCGCCGTTTCTTTCATATATATAAGGATGAGTGAGGAAATTTGGCATTTTAATTTTATAAAAAATTACTACTACGGTTTTATTTCCTTCGAAGCGATTCTTGTAGTAGTAGTTTTTTTGTTTTGTTTTTGTAATGATTTATTACTTGCAAGGGGCTTGGTAGGGGCTTGGTAGGGGCTGTTTTACATTCGTCATTCATAAAAAACGACATTTAATCAAATGATAATACCCCTTTCGAACCGCCTCTCCATTTCGTCATCAGCATTGTCGCGATTCATTTACTAATCTTTTCTTCATTATATTCCCACATACGCTGCTTCTTGCTTGCAGCGAAATGGGATGCTTATCTTTACTTCGTGTAGCATCCCTAACAGCAACACCACTTTACAACTTTTGTTAAATTTTAAAATTATTTAACAAATTTATTTATCATAAATTCCATACTCTAAATGTTGCATTACAGCTCAATATAGTCATAGAATTATAATTATCCTCTGGCCGAAAGGACGTAAAGAGCTGCTAGAATGAAGTAATAAGAATATGAAGAATGCAGCAAAGAAACGAAGTAAAAGCTAAAAAAATTAGAAAAGGAAAATGGAGAGATGAATTAAATGTTAAAGATAATAAAACATTTAAAACCTTTTACTGCCTCAATCATTGCAGTTATATGTCTTTTAACCGTACAAGCGGTATGTGACCTATCACTGCCAGACTACATGTCTAACATTGTCAATGTAGGTATTCAACAAAAAGGTGTAGAAAACGCAGTACCTCAAGTCATTCGTAAAAGTGAGTTTGACAAACTTAAGCTTTTTATGAATGAAGATGAGAAGAAAAAAGTAGATAACAACTATGTGCTTTTAGATAAGAAAGATCTTTCTCAAAGTGAGTTGCAAAATTACTTAAAAGATTATCCGCAGCTTGATAAAGAACCTCTTTATAAGCTACAGACAAAGGATAAAGATACAATTAATGAGCTTAACGACATATTCGGGAAACCAATTTTAATTACAGAGGGAATTGAAAAAGGTGGTACATCCGCTGCGCCAAATGGTAACAAAACACCGACGAATCTTCCGCCAAATACAGATCCTTTCGCAGTAATTGCTAAACTACCTCAAAATCAAATCGATGCAATGAAAGACAAGGCAGATGAAAAGTTTAAGAATATGCCAGGCAGCATGGTAACACAGTCAGCTGTTCCATTCATTGAGAATGAGTATAAGACGATCGGTATAGATACAGGTAAGCTTCAATCAAATTACATTCTTACTTCCGGTGGGAAAATGCTGCTTTTATCTTTAGTTAGTATGGCCGCTACTGTTATCGTTAGTTTACTTGCTGCAAAAGTAGCTGCTGGATTAGGCAGAGATCTTAGAAAGAAAGTATTCCGGAAGGTTACAAGCTTTTCGAATGCGGAGTTTGATAAGTTTTCCACTGCATCTTTAATTACAAGAAGTACAAATGATATTCAACAAGTGCAAACGCTTATGGTTATGATGCTTAGAATCGTATTCTATGCACCGATTTTAGGCATAGGCGGCGTAATCAAGGTACTTACTACAGACGTTTCAATGGGATGGATTATCGCAGTTGCAGTTATCGCGATTTTAAGCTTAGTCATTGGTTTATTTAGCGTCGCTATCCCTAAGTTTAAGAGTATCCAAAAGTTAGTTGATAAAATTAACTTAATCACTCGTGAATCTTTAACAGGTATGCTCGTTATTCGTGCTTTTAATAATCAAAAACATGAAGAAAAGAAATTTGAAAAAGGAAATCAAGATTTAACAAGAACGAATTTATTTGTAAGCCGTTTAATGTCATTTATGATGCCAATGATGATGTTTATCATGAATGCCGTTACTGTACTTATTATTTGGGTTGGAGCACACCAAGTGGATATGGGGCATATGCAGGTTGGTGATATGATGGCATTTATGCAGTATACAATGCAAATCATCATGGCCTTCTTAATGATTTCTATGGTATCCATTATGGTTCCGCGTGCTTCTGTATCCGCACAACGTATCGCAGAAGTTTTAAATACTGACATTACCATTCGTGACGTAGAGAAACCAAAAACATTCTCTTCAGACAAGAAGGGTTACGTTGAATTTAAAGATGTTAGCTTTAGATATCCAGGTGCGGAAGAAGATGTGCTTTCCAATATCACCTTTACCGCAAAGCCTGGAGAAACAACAGCTTTCATTGGAAGTACAGGTAGTGGTAAATCAACACTTATTAACTTAATTCCGCGTTTTTACGATGTAACAAGCGGAGAAATATTAATAGATGGTACTGATATTAGAGATGTATCACAGAAGGAATTAAGAGAGAAAATTGGTTATGTACCACAAAAAGGAGTTCTATTCTCAGGTACGATTGAAAGTAATCTGAAATACGGTAAGAAAGAAGCAACTGAAGAAGAACTAGTTAAAGCATCAGAAATCGCTCAAGCTATGGAGTTTATTAATGCGAAACCTGAAAGCTTCCGTACAGAGATATCACAAGGCGGTACGAACGTTTCAGGCGGTCAAAAACAAAGACTTTCTATTGCGCGTGCTCTTACTAAGGAATCCGAAATATTTATATTTGATGATAGTTTCTCAGCTCTTGACTTCAAGACAGACGCAGCATTGCGTAAGGCTTTGAACAATGAGATTTCAGGAAGTACTATGCTTCTTGTTGCACAAAGAATCAGTACAATCATGAATGCAGATAAGATCATTGTACTTGACGAAGGAAAAATAGTAGGAACTGGTACTCATGAAGAGCTTATGGAAAACTGTGAGGTTTATAAGCAAATTGCTTTATCACAACTTTCAAGGGAGGAACTTTCGTCATGAGTGATAGAAAAGTAGAAAATAGAAGACAAGGTGGCCCTGGCCCTGGTGGCGGCGGTCATATGGGCGGCGGTATGAGAAAGATTGAGAAGGCAAAAAACTTTAAGGGAACGATGAATAAGTTACTTCAATACTTAAAGCCATATAAGTTATCAATCATCATCGTCATTCTTTTTGCAATAGGTAGTGCTGCCTTTGCAATTGCAGGTCCAAAAATTTTAGGTAAAGCTACAACAAAACTTTTCGAAGGACTAGTAAGCAAGGTAACGGGAGCGCCAGGTGCTGCAATTGACTTTACCTATATCGGAAACATTGTCGTTATACTCCTTGGATTATATATAGTGAGCGCTGTGTTTGGCATTATACAAGGATATATCATTTCAGGAGTAGCACAAAAAGTATCTTATAACTTCAGAAAAGAAATTGATGAAAAGATCAACCGTATGCCGCTTAAGTACTTTGATAAAACGACACATGGCGAAGTATTATCTAGAGTTACGAATGACGTAGATACGGTGAGCCAGACTTTAAATCAAAGTATGTCGCAAATCATCACATCCGTCGTTACAATCATTGGTGTACTCATCATGATGTTCTCAATAAGCTGGCAAATGACATTAGTGGCACTTTTAATATTGCCAGTATCAATGATGCTTATAATGGGAGTCGTAAAGAGATCACAAAAATACTTTAAATCCCAGCAAGAATATCTAGGACACGTTAATGGTCAAGTGGAAGAGATTTATAGTGGTCACAATATCGTAAAAGCCTTTAACACCGAAGAAGACGAAGTTAAAAAATTCGAAGAGGTTAATGATACTCTTTACACTTCTGCATGGAAGTCTCAATTTTTATCTGGAATGATGATGCCGATTATGATGTTTATCGGTAATATCGGTTACGTAGCTGTATCTATTTTAGGCGGATGGCTTGCGGTCAAGAAAACGATCGCAGTTGGAGATATTTTAGCCTTCGTTCAATATGTTAGAAGTTTTACGCAGCCAATCGCTCAAGTAGCTCAAATCGCGAACGTACTCCAATCCACAGCTGCAGCTGCAGAAAGAGTTTTCGAATTTTTAGAAGAAGAAGAGGAAATTCCAGAAGCGGAAAATCCAGTTCAGCTGCAAGAGGTTAATGGAGAAGTTACCTTCAAAGATGTTCAATTTGGATATAATCCAGATAAGATCATTATCAATAATTTCTCAGCTCACATTCAACCTGGACAAAAGGTAGCAATCGTAGGACCAACCGGAGCAGGTAAAACAACGATTGTGAAACTTTTAATGCGTTTCTATGATTTAAATAGCGGTGCTATCTGTATAGACGGTCACGATATAAAAGACTTCACGCGAGAAGATTTACGCAATATGTTCGGTATGGTACTTCAAGATACTTGGCTATTTAACGGCTCAATCATGGAAAATATACGTTACGGCAGACTAGATGCGACTGACGAAGAAGTAATCGAAGCAGCTAAAGCAGCTCACGTACACAGCTTCGTAAAAACATTACCAAATAGATACAATATGGAACTAAACGAAGAAGCAAGCAACGTATCCCAAGGACAAAAGCAGCTATTAACAATTGCGCGTGCCCTTCTAGCGGATCCGAAAATATTAATACTCGACGAAGCAACAAGCTCTATCGATACTCGTACAGAAGTACTAATTCAAAAAGCCATGGAAAACCTTATGGAAGGCAGAACAAGCTTCATTATCGCTCACAGATTATCAACAATACGTGATGCAGATTTAATCCTCGTTATGAAAGAAGGGGATATTGTAGAACAAGGTAATCATGAAGAGTTATTGAAAGCTGATGGTTTCTATGCTTCACTTTATAATAGTCAGTTTGAAAGTGCGGATGCTTCTTAAGATGAAAAAGAACACTCCTCTATTTTATGAGAGGAGTGTTTTGTTATTTCTACTTCTTGTAACCATGCTTCATATCTTTTCCCTGTTATCTTTGGCTATTTGTTTTTCCATCACAATCTCCTAAAATCTTAATTGGACTTAGCGAAGTCCAAAAATGACCTAAATTATAAAGTTCATATAGTACAATTCTCGTTAATATGACTCAAAATTCTTATGAAGTCGCAAAAGGAGTTCAGAATGAGACCATTCCGAACCCCTTTTTCAACAACATGAAACTACTAGGATTCTAGTAGTTTGTTAGTTCTGTCTTTCATTTTTTTAGTTCCGATATAAGCTTATTCTCTATGTATTCATCGTATAGTACCCCTCAATTACTTTTTACCGACCATACAATTCTTCTAACTTAACTAAGTTCTTTTTATGGTTTGATAAACCAACTGTGAAACTATGCGGTTTCATTTCGAGTATCCCTTTGTCCTCTTTTAACTTTACAGTGACATTGGATTTAAGGATACCTCTCTTTACACTTACTTTCTCTACTTCATCTAAATCTAAGTGAGCAATATTCCCAGTAGCATTACCAGTTGCAGGACTTAACTCTATTAGTAAGATTCTCTTATTTGTGAACCCTACAAGGCAATGTGTATTTGAGCCAATTGCACCAACACCAAAAGCTAAGTATTGAGAGGGAGATGCCATTTTCATAACGTAAAAGTAATGAACATAAGTCTCACCTTCTACCATTAGTTTGTCGAATATCTTGTCTGCGTTTGAATTAGTTAGCATCTTTTATTCTCCTTTGTTTTATAGCGCAAATAATGGTTATTTTCCCCTTAAATCTTTGAAACAACTATAATTAAGCACTATATCTACCATATATTTCACAAATTTACATGTCAATTTGAACATGCAAAAAAGCACTCATTGCCTATAGTAGACAAGCAAGTGCTTTAAGTTCATGTGTTTTTTATTTTGGTTTTTTCAATTCTGGCGGGATATATAGTAACTCTATGTTTTTAAGTAGAAATTAGTGCAAGATAAATAAAATGTCGAAATTATAATAATTTTGTGATTTTTTGTTGATTTATGTTATTTTTAATGTTAAACTCATAATAACAAAGAAAGAGTAAACGAAAACCCTTAGTGATTAAATTATCAGAATTTTTAGTTTTATCGGTCAGTTTACTCC
Source organism: Bacillus sp. EA-CB0995 (assembly GCF_055814245.1). NCBI lineage: Bacteria > Bacillati > Bacillota > Bacilli > Caryophanales > Bacillaceae > Bacillus > Bacillus sp. EA-CB0995. The sequence goes on from NZ_CP169269.1 coordinate 3,845,226, forward strand.
ATGTGATTTACATGTCTGTGTATTGCTTTTCCACTCTTTCTTTGTTCCACTCTATAAAAGAAAACAACCTGTTTTTATCCAAGTTGTTTTCTTTTGTAAAAATTTAATTTGTTGTTTTTATAACAGAGTTGGGATCACTATTTTAAAAGTTATTATGATTTATGGGGGTGACAGCTAATAAATTGGACATTTAATGAAGCGTTTACATTACAATGGGGGTGAATCCAGAAAGAGGTGAAAACTAAGAAATTTGGATTTTAATTTTTGAAAAGGAAGAATAAAAATATAGTGGACATACAATTACAATAAGGGAATGCAGTATAGATCAGTATACAAGCATTCCCTTTTTATGTGTATGCTATTTTTTGTTTTTAGTTGAGTTTATAAGTATTAATAATCAATAAAGTCGAATATATCGTTTTATATAGAACATAATTTTGATAGACTTCGTCTTTTAATTGTGCACATACAATGTCATTTAGAAGAACGCGAATACTATTAGGGGTACCGCCCCATGCCCATTAAGCTAAAAATAACGATTTATCCCAAAACGAGAAAAATGTAAAAAATTTTCGTTCTGGGGTAGTTTCTATTGTTAGGTTGATAGCCATGGGGCAGTACCCCAATATGGACTATTGGGGGTTATTGTATTATCTCTTCTTTAGGTTGAGTAAAAAAGAAGATAAAAATAATTAAAGGAAGAGCTAGAAGAAAGACTCCACTTTTAGATGGATTAATAGAAGGAATATCGGTTAAAGCCATGTCATCATTCCTTTGTAAGTGTTTTTAATAAATTAGGATTAACATCAAAATGTTTGGACACAACCTTTTGAAAGAAAGTATAATCTCTTTTCAAGTAAGGAAGAGTAGGTTCAAGCTTAGGAACACCAAAAATGGGTCCACTAACATTAATGGTAAATCTGCCAGGTGCAATAAAGCTACCCGTAACACCAATCTCATCATTGAGTAATAAAACAGCGAGGATAACGTCTATTACATCAATAATCACATTCGTAGTTTGTTTTTCAAATTTACCTTCGATTCGACCTTCCCCTGTTAATGGTCCTCCTAATGAAACGCGAAACCCTCCTGGTGTCACAAAAACTCCTATAATGGTGATTTGTCCAGTTAACAATAGTGCGACTGTCACAATATTGAGATCGCGTTGGATAGACCGTATGACTTGTATATTTTTTGTAATTTCAATGTTTTTTTCCAATATTGTCACACCCTCTAGATACATATTATTCTGAGCGATGTTAAATGTGAGTAAGGATAAGTATGAAATATAGGAATTTATGTAGTAGTGAACTAAATTATCTTCAATAGACACATTAATTATAAAAATACATAATATAACTTTATGAATAAATGTGAATTAGGCCTCCATTTATTACAACCCGCCGTCGGCGGGTTATTTTTTTATAATTTCGTAGTACCAGGGGTAGTGACAGGCTTGCTGTCATAGACCGCAATGTATAACTCAATAAAAGTATAAAAAGGGCACCGTACACTTTTGGGAAATGTTTGTGGTAATCATTTTGGTAATTACTTTTGGCAACATCGTATTTCATTGAAATCAAACATCTTAATAGGGGTATCAACACATCGCCATCAACTTAAGAAATTGATTGTTCCCCAAAACGAAAAAAATGAGCCGAATTCTCATAAATAACTGTAAAAAGGTAAAATTTTCGTTATGGGGGTGTCTCAGAATCTTAGCTTGATGGTGATGGGACGGTACCCCTATTAAAGTGAATTATATTTTTTTACCTTTAAAGGAATAGATATAAAATACAAATCTATAGCATAAGTGGTAATCCAAATACCTTTACCTTCATCAGCAAACTTTGATTGAAAAAACTGTTCCGAAACTTTTCTTTTTCCCCATTTTTTTGGAAACCATTGAAATCCTAAAAACATATAATTAATCTACCTTTTCACTAGAATTTTGATAATTTATCTCTTAACTCTAATTCTTCAACTGTTTCAAAACCTTTAAAAAAGGCGGTCGATTTTTACTAAGTATTTTTTAATACTTTTTTTAACGTTTCAACTGTTTGTTCAAGCCATTCTATCGGAGTAAGTTTTAAGGAAGGGAAATAAATTTCAGTATAATATTCAATAAACTCTTCTTTTTCTTATGTGGATAAATCACTTTTTAAAAATACAGTTATCTCCTGTATAGATAAATAAATAATGTATCGTTATTTTGCTTAAGTTTTGCACATAATCTACATTACTTTAGAAAAAATTTAAATCCATCCTTTCCTATTAAGTACTTGGATATGACTCAACTTATTAGCCAGGTTATTCACTTCCTAATATAAAACCAAAAACACCAAACCTTTTTACAAGATTTGATCTATTTCCTAACCCAATCCTATTATCTCCCGTGTCCATGCTTGCTTCGTTTGTTCGTAAACCTGTTTTAAATCACAAAGTGAATGGGCGTTACACATGGCGTGTTCATAATTCTCATAAACAAAATATAACGTCAAGCATACCTGCTATCCCTTTTACTCTTAGAATCGCACCTTCAAATTGATTTTTAATCTTCCCTTCCACTTTCCACTATACTCGCATCACACCTCAACCGTCCCTGCCTCATTGTCAAACCCAACTGGAGCTTGTCCCCCGCTTATTCTGTCTGCTTCCATACTCTCATCGCCAATTCCCTCATTAATTCCCTTTACAAAGTGCATTTCTGTGCTTATCCCATACGTATGAATATAATGAAACCCCTTATTTAACTTGTTATTGAATGACCGAACTTGTTCAAGCCATACTTTGAAGGACAAATATACTAAGGCTGGTCCAACTGTTAGCTCGGTTATAAGAATAACGTAAAAATTTTGTTTCGAGTCGATGATTCCCTTTAGCTTCAAGTATGTAAATATAGCCGAGGCTATTGTTAAAAGGGCAAAATTACATGTTGCGGTTCTCGTTAGTCTAATCTTTGTCCTGATAGAATCGAGCAAGTACTTTTGATGGGCATCATTTGTTAAGTAATACAGCAGTCTGCCTGTATATTTCTTATCTTTTAGTATAGATTCTTTAATTTTCTTCTCTATACGTCTAAAACGGCTGTCTATAAAGTGATCTACTATTATTCCAATCGTATAAAGAAGCGGCAAAAAAAGTACCGCATATTTCAAAATATCCTCAAGTTTCAGCTTGGAAAAGAACTTGCTGCTTGCATCGCTCGCCAAATCAATATCGGTTGCGGAAAAAATAAGCAAAAATAAACCGAAAACAAACATAGTTCCGCTAATAATATGCTCCACTAACATAAGAGTTGTCTTCTCTCCCATTTTCTATCCACGCCCCTTTATTACATGTAAAAATCCCTTATTCCATTGTTCTATCGGCAAGTTGCAAATTTCTTCGGCGACAGAGAATATCCATCCTTGTACGTACTTGATCCCGTCCTCAATCAACCGCGACAGCTCCCATTCTTCCTCTACCCGCTCTACAATCAGTTTCCTGATATATTTTCTATCTATGTTGTTGATCAGTGAATAGTACTGTTCGACGTTTTCCATTGTCATTTTAACGAACTTCGGCTGCAGAACTTGTATCTCTTCCAAATCCCTGGCCGTCTGATCGCCGAAATCGTCTATCACAATATTCACCTGTTCTTCTTCACCAATCGTCTTCCAAAGGTGCGGATCTTTCTTCTCGTATTCTGTTATTTCAATAAAAACAGGAATATTACATTGCTTGAGAATGCGAATGCATTCTCTTATTATCTCTTCCGGTAAATCCGCTTCTAAATTGAAAAAGACACCTAATATATTCAGTTTCTCAAGATAACTGGAATCGCTAACCAGTCTTTGGCATGACAAAATAGTGAGTTGATTCAAAAGATCATTTCTTCTTGCTACATTGAACCAGTCGTTCGGAACTTTACTGTTGAATCTCGTGAAAACCTCTACAAAATCCACTTTTCCCGTCCGTGTGTTCACAATAGGCTGTGCATATAAATGAATCTTTTCTTCCCCCAATATTTGCAGCAATTCTTGTCTGTCCCCGCTATCCGGCCATGCCAATGGCAAAGATTGTTCATTAGGCAGTCCAATGCCAAGACATCTCATGAGTTCTCTCAGGTTGAACAACACATAAATAAAGGCAGCAAACCTTTTAACCTTGTCGATTTTCCTTCTTCTAGCGTAAATCAAACCAGTACAAACTCCCGCAAGATAATAGGAAGGAAGGTAATCTTGCAACAGCGGACCACCGCCGAAAAACTCAATATATTCTTCGCCAAAATGAGGTAAAATTTTATCAAACGGCGTAATTCCATCCGGTATTTCTATCTTTTGACTAGTCTCTTTCACAAGGTCTCTAGTCAAATATTCGCATACTTGCATCCATTTATCTTGATTCTCTTTCGACTCCAACGGATAGCAATCCAACAAAAGGTGGAGTTCCAAGTAACGGGTATCGTAAAACATATTCGTTTCTTCCCTAAGCTCTGCAAAGTCAATAATCCCCAAACTTGCATCCCTTTTATTTTTGACAATAATATTATTCCCATGGAAGTCCCCATGTCCATGGCAAAGCAATATATCCAATTTCGTTTCTTTCCAAAGATTTTTGTTGTACAAATAAACTAATGGATTCGGAAACACCTTACCGCCGTAAAACCCTAAGATTTTTTTGTCCGTGTCCACACCAAACTCCTTAATAGGACTTATCAGCGTCTCCCACCGCTGCTTTCCTAGTGTTTTGACAATCGCCTCATAAGGGCACATATGAAACTCTTCTTCCGAATCCCACTCGTAGGAAAACCGCAGCACCTCGGATATGATTTCCTTATAGTCCACTGCCATCTGCTTGGAAATAGCTTCATTGATTGTAAAGCTTTCGCTCGTACCGGCAAACTCGTACATGACCGCATGCATACCCTCAAACTCTTTTACATCTACAACATTCGGAATACAATCATCAAGTTCGTTTTTAATGGCTAAGTGCAATGCTTGTTTGTAGGCCTCTATTTCTTTAGTCCCCTCCTCCAACGATGTAATCTTGATAAGGGTCGGCAGCCTACGTCTCCTGCCGTCTTCCTTTTCTGTAATTTGGGCAATATAGATTTCCGCCCCCGATTTTCCTGTACTTATTCTCCTATGTATTTTCGGGCTTTTTTCAAACCTGAATTTGTCAAGTCGATTTTGACACTCTTTTAGCTCCTGTCTATCCATGCCGCTCCCCCCATAAATCTTGATTTCCTTATATTCATATTCTAAATAATCCTAACATTAATTTCTATAAAAATAAGCTGCCTCTTTAAGTCCACTTGCTGTACCCCTTTACATTCGTACTATGAAACTTAAGAAATATATAACTAAATACCTTTTTCGAGGCAGTGAGAATGGAAATTTGCACAAACAAAGCCGTTCCCACTTTCATAGCGTAAACGGCTTTTTGAATCTTTAGAGCAATAACTGCTCTCCTTGCACGAAAGGAAATGTGCATTTCGTACTGAATCAATACATTAACACCTATCTCTAAATTGGATACAGCTGAAATAAGATACTTGTAGATTTTTATCATCTTCAAATTCTTTCCCCTTAATAATAAAGAACTACGATGATATCATTAATTTATAAATACACGTACTGCATACTTGCTCCTACAGTTGGAGATTATTTCAAATGTACATATTTGAGTAATGAAAGAAGGGAATGCATTTTGAATAAAAAACTGAAATTAGCATTTTCTGGTGGTGGATTTCGGGCTTCATTTTATGCACTAGGGGGATATAAACGGCTAGTTGAATGTAAGTTAGATAAATATGTATCCAGTATCAGCTCTGTTTCTGGAGGTAGTATCACTGCTGCAGCTATTATGCTTGCCTTACATAAATGTGGCGAATTTCGAAATGTGATTGATTTTGAAGAGCGTGTTATTACTCCCTTAGTTAAATTAGGACAAATCGATCTTCGCACAAAATTGATTACAAATTCTTTTACAAAACAAGTCTTATCTTTTAAATCTCTTCGGGAGAAATGTAGTAATGCACTTCCAACATTACTTGATGAATACCTTTGTGAAGGAGTACGAATGGAGGAATTACAAAATCTTCCGATCACCTGGTATTGTAATACAACTTGTTTAGATACGATGCGGATGTTTTATTTTTCAAATGATCATATGTACGGAACATATATAGGACAAACAAATAATATAGATGACATTTCTGTTTCTTATGCTGTGGCTACTTCAGCAGCTTTTCCATTATTATTTTCCCTTTTTCTTTATCAGTAGCAGATAGAATCTTTAGCGACCCAGAAAATCGAATGCAAGGGAGTTCATTAGAAAAATATGACACCCTTTGGTTTTCAGACGGAGGAGTTTTCGATAATATTGGAACTGAACCATTGATATTATCGGATCAGGAAGTACCCGATAATAATAAACATAGATATCCTCCTCTTGCAAAACATAGAAAAGAACCTATGAAATTTATTCCCAAAAATTCCGATGAGATATACTTCGTCTTTGATGCCTCTGCGGCTGAAAAAGAGTGGAAAGAAGATGAAAAACCCACACATTTTGAATTAAACAAACGCATTTTAGATACATCTAATAGTCAAATTGTAATATTGAGAAGAAAAATGCTACGTAATCTAGATCCAGATACTTATCCAGGATTACAGCTCATTCTTAGCAAACCTATTCAAACTTTATTAGATCCAAACAGCAACCCTTTTTATACTGACCATGTTTCCTTACCAGACTACCAATTTTATTCGCCTCCTTCAGATCAAGAGAATATAGAAACATTATTAGCGGGGCTGCGTACGGATTTGGATGGTTTCCATGATAGTGAAATTCAAACATTGATACGTGCAGGCGAAATTCGAATGGACATTGCTTTACGGACGTTACTACCAGATTATATGAAGAGTTTACAAAACATATCGATTCCTACATTCGCATCGGAAAATATAAAACAACTTTCAGATATACTACGATCAGGTGGCAAACATCACTTTACTGGCAGTCTTTTTCAAAAACTTCATGATAGTAAGGAATCTTGAGAGAAGAAATACTTTATGGCTTGTATCATATTTTAAACATGATGGCCTCGCTATCCCTTTGGTGTGTTTATACAAAAAGGGATAGCGTTTTTTAAGAACAGAGCATTTTAAAGTTCGAATTATTATGACGTAGAATAGTATTCTGCGTCATTTTATATCTTTGTTTTATAAATAAACATAAAATAATAAGAGGGAATCTCAAAAAAGAAACCGCCCTTGCAGACGGTTTTACTTTACACTTATATGTTTACTTTCTTTAACTCCATTGCCATGTCATTTGACACCTCATGTTTAATTTTGTCTCATTATAATCCGTGTCTACTATTCAGTCTAACATCACAATTCATCAATTCTCACACAAGACATACCTCGGCTTGATAGTTCTTTAAAGACATCTTTTAATGCATGAATCGTATTCATAGGAGCATGTTCATCCGCTCCAAAGGTTTTTCCACAATCATGCAAGAGGATGACATCCCCATTTTTTATATCCCGTAATAGTCTTTTTTAACTTTTTCACTGCCGCCTTTACTGCGCCAATCCTCTGCCATTACCGACCATAGGATGATCTTATACTTTTTCATTAGAAAAAATCGAATAAGTTTAATAACCCCCACGGCGGACGATAATAGACGGGACGTTCCCCAGTAATTTTTTCAATGATGGAAGCACTCTTCCTTAAATGCCGCCTTATCGTCCAAGGGGCCATAATCCAGTTGGACTTGTGCACGTAATTATGCATTCCTATTAAATGCCCCTCTGCTTGCATTCTTTCAATTAACTCAGGGTATTGTTCCGCTTTCGAACCAACGACAAAAAATGTCGCTTTCATATTATTTATTTTTAACAAGTCCAATAGCTGCGGAGTATAAATAGGATTTGGACCGTCATCAAAAGTAAAAGCAATTTTTGCAGAAGAATCTTTCCTTTTTAATACCCCGATACCGAGACCGGTAGTAAGAATATATGGAACAAACCAATATAATGCTAATAAGAACAACACCAGTAAAATAACTTTAACCATTTCCTACACGATCTCCTTTCTATAATTTCTGTTCTTGCAGTGTTCATTTTAGAAGTGCTTGATAAGAGCCTTAATCCATTTTTCTTCGTAGGACAATACTTAAGATAAAAGACAAGATAAAAAGTCCGCCGCCAAGTACAAAAGGAATGAATCTTCCATAACGCACCCCTGCAAATAGGCTGCTTACCGATATGGTATAAGGCAATATCCCGAAGGCGGTCGTCCATATAAAAGCCCTTCTGTTTACGCCCAATATACCTGCCGTATAGTTGACGAAATGATAAGGAACCAACGGTACAAAACGCAGAATCAAAAGCCCTGTAACTCCTTGTTTTTGTAACCAACGATCTATTTTTACCAGGTAAGGTTTAGCCAATGATTCAATGATTGGACGAGCGAACCAATTGGATAGATGATACGCAAGGACTGCTCCTAAGATCCCGCCAATCCACGAATAGAATCCACCTGCAACTGCACCGTATATTTCTATAAGAAAAAGAGAAACAAATTCGCCAGGCACAGGTATTACATTGACAACCGTTTGAATCATAATACCTAACAATATCCCGAAAACACCGAGATGACGAATGGATTCAATCCACACCTTTGCCGATCCTGTATGAAGAAAATATAAATATATTCCTATAAGAAGTAAGAAGATAATTAAACTTCCAATAGATAGAGAGCGAGCTGCTGGTTTCTTGAACTTGTATGACGTAAACATTAAAATTCCCATATTTCACCTTATTAATTAATTATGAACCAAACGAATACATTAGGTCATGCCCATTGTAATTGTTTTCTTTTGTATGAATAATTACTTCTACTGATGCAAAAGCAGATTCTTTAGGATGAAATTGTTTCGAATTCTCCCTCATCTGTTGAAGTAGTTCTACATTGCTCAGTAATTTAGATAAATGATCGGTTAAATCCCGATCCGTTTTTGCTTGAATCGCCACGCCTGAATGAACTAAAAATGTAGCATTATCCTGTTCTTGACCGGGAATAGGTTTATAAAGAAGTATAGGCAACTCCATGGCAATCGCCTCAAAAGTAGTGACTCCTCCTGGTTTTGTAATCATTAGATCGGAAATAGCCATTAACTCATGAACGTAATTGATATAACCAGTGAGATGGATGTGATGTTTGGAATCCTTTAACTTTTCCTTTAATTGCATACGGAGTTTTTCATTATGTCCACAAACAATGATGAATTGAATAGGCTGCGATAACGTATCAAACTCCTGAAATGTGGAACTTCCAGCACCAATCATGCCATAACCGCCCCCCATTACTAACACTGTAGGAATATGAGGATCTAAACCATATTTCTCGAAAATTTCCTCTCGTTCAAAGGACTGAGAAAATTGCTGTCGAATGGGAATCCCTGTATGAGCAATCCGATTCTCTTTAACGCCTAAGTTAATCAGAGAATCGCGGACAATACTTGAGCCGACGATATATTGATCCGTAAAAGGATAAATCCAGCAACTATGATCTGTATGATCAGTAATCGTGGTTACAGTAGGAATATCGGTTAAACCATAGGATTTCAACCTTGACATCACAGCTGCTGCCAAAGGAAACGTACTGACTACGATGGTTGGCTGCACTTCTTCAATCAATTTTAGCAATCGTCCGAAACCTGTAGAGAAAATCGCCTTTATCAAATTGGATAAAGTGTTCACTCTCCGTGTTTTTTGATAAATATACCCATACACCTGAGGGAACTTTTTTACTCCTTCAAGGAAAAGGAAACGGCTTACATGACTAGAATAGGGATGGACCCATTCCATAAAATCAAAAATCACCGGTTCTAATGTCGGAAATCGAATTTGTATCGCTTCATGTAGAGCTTGAGCTACTTGAATATGACCGTCCCCATAATTTCCGGTAAGGATTAAAATTTTTTCTTTACTTACTACCTCCATTGATCTCTGCTCCTTTAAAGTCTTAATATAACTTTTATCTATTGGTTTCGAGTGCCCCACATGATCCAGTGGTTCATCTCAACACTAATGGCTAAACTGAAAAAGATTTCTTGGCAACATGTTTTACTGTACGGTTCGGTAATTACAACCACCTATACACAAGCTCTACCATTTTAAATAAACATTCAACCAATACAATGACGGTTATAACATCCATAATGACATGTTGTTTTATAAATAAAAACCATCTAATCTAACAATTAGATGGCTTTTTCTATACATAATATTCTTATGTTATTTTTAATGGTATAGTTCTTTCTTCACATTCTTTTTTAGTATCTTGTTTGTCGCATTTTTAGGCAAAGAATCTACTGATATTAAGTAAAAAGAACGCATCAACCTATTCTTAACTTATCATTGTATATGGTAATCATTACGTCACATAACTAAAATATTCCTTTTTCGGATTTTATATTAAAGACATAAAAACAACCATTATTTCATGGAATATCCATAAATAATGGTTGTTTTTGTTTAAATTTATACATAATCTTAGCTTGATAGCTATGGTATTTATAACAATCAATAAATCTCCCGCCTACACAATAGAAAACACCAGATAAACTCCAATAACAACGAAAACAGCTAACGTCTTAATCAAAGTAATCCCGAAAATCTCTTTATAAGCTTCCCGGTGCGTTAAGCCTGTAACTGCAAGCAAAGTTATAACTGCTCCGTTATGAGGAAGAGTATCCATACCTCCTGCCGCCATTGCGATTACACGATGCAGCACATCTAATGGAATACCAAAATTGGTTGCCGCTTCAATATATTTTTCTGCCATCAAACCTAATGTAATGCTCATTCCACCTGATCCTGAGCCTGTCAGCCCGCACAATATATTTGTCATGACCGCTCCGCCGATCAAAGGATTTGAAAATGTCCCAGTCAAATAATTTTGAATCATGACAAAGCCGGGTAAAGCTGCTATAACAGCACCGAAGCCAAACTCAGCTGCAGTGTTCATGGCAGCTAGAATAGAACCACTTACACCCACGCTTGTAATAGATTGAAAATGTTCTTTTACCGCTTGGAAATTTAATAATACAGCAGTCAGTATGCCGATAAGAAGCGCCATTTCCACTGACCAAATGCCTACGACTTGCGCCATATCAATTTTTCCGTAATCCTTCAAACCTATAGTCGCAAAATCAAATCCGTTTGCATACCAAACGGGGATGAATTCTGTAAAGACTTTATTCATCACACCGACTAGCACAAGCGGAAGGAAAGCTATCCAGTGACCAACTGTAATAGCATCTCCTGAAACAATCGGCGTTGGCGCAGCTTGACTAATGCTAGTTGTAGCAGCCATTTCAGAAGTGGCACCGTTTTTCCCGAAATAACCCTCACCATTAGCAGCGGCCTTCTTCCTGCACCTTTCCAAATACAGCATGCCGCATGTAAAGATAAACAATGCACCGATGATTCCTAATGTCGGGGCTGCATAAATATTAGTTTTAAAGAACGTAGTCGGAATTACATTTTGGATTTGAGGAGATCCAGGAAGTGAATCCATGGAAAACGTGAATGCACTAAATGCGATTGTCGCCGGAATGAGACGTTTCGGAATATCAGCTTCGCGGAATAACTGCGCCGCAAATGGATAAATTGCAAATACTGCAACAAATAAGCTTACACCGCTGTATGTAAGAATCGCTCCCATCAGCACGATGGAAAGAATCGCTCGTTTCGCGCCTATAAAACGGACGATGATTTTCGCGATTTTCTCTGCTATACCAGTGACTTCAACCAATTTACCGAATATCGCACCAAGCAAAAACACCGGAAAATATAATTTTATGAATCCGACCATCTTCGTCATAAAGACATTGGAAAAGAACGGAAGAACATGCCCAGGCTCTGTCAAAAACACAGCCAGCAAAGCACACAATGGAGCGAACAGAATCACGGAGAACCCCCGATAAGCTAGAAATATAAGCAGGCCGAGCGATAACAACACAATCAATAAATCCATAACTCCAATCCCCCTCAATAAAAATGGATTTTCTTAAATTCTTGTATATATCGTTAGATGCCTGTCCCTAACAGGCATCCGGGTATGAAGCTGCTTTCTGCAAATTTGCAGCCGTACCTTTTTATTTATGATGAAAAAGCGGCATCCTTTTTTCTATAAAAGCTTCCACTCCCTCTTTTACATCACTCGTTTGAAATACGTAGCCAAAATTTTCGGCTTCCACTTTAAGCCCTTCCTCAAGAGAAAGGGACAGCCCCTTATTGATAGATTGCTTCATTAAAGATAGAGCCGGAAGAGAAAAACGAGCCATCTTCGCGGCCAACTCCTTCGCCTTATTCAGTGCTTCACCACGGGGAACAACATGATTCACCAGACCGGCTTGCCAAGCTTCTTCAGCAGTGAGCGGTTCACCGGTGAACATAATTTCTTTTGCCCTTGCAGCCCCTATTAAGCGAGGCAAACGCTGCGTTCCTCCCGCCCCTGGAAACAAGCCCAGCTTAACTTCCGGAAGCCCGATTCGGGCATGTTCTTCCATAATCCGTAAATCACAGGATAAAGCTAACTCACACCCGCCTCCAAGCGCTAATCCGTTAATAACAGCGATTACAGGCTTCGGCAGTCTTTCCATTTTATTTAACGGGTTCTGAAGCCACAATGACTTTTCCTCTGCATATTCACTTCCTTTTCCAATCCATTCTGGAAATGACTTGATATCCCCTCCGGCAACGAAGGCTTTTTCTCCAGCACCGGTTATCAATACAACAATCACTTCATCATCCCGTTCAATTTCATCGACCACTGCCGACAGTTGTTCAATCACAGCATAGCTCAATACATTAACAGGAGGATTATCAATGGTAATGGTCGCAATCCCTTTTTCTTTGGACCATGAAACAACCTGCTTATTTTCCAATGCGATCCCTTCTTTCCAACATGTAATTAGAAAACAATCATCTTCAGCTTGTTCTTGTGATTACATATCCGGCCTGCTCACGATCCCAAGCAGCACCGATTCCTTCCTCCTTCAGCTTGAACTTCTGAATCCGTTCCGTCGCGGTTTTTGGGAAAGATTCACTGAACTGAACGTATCGCGGTACCATAAAATAAGCCATGCGTTCTTGACACCAATCTATAATCTCTTCATGGGACATCGTTTCTCCTTGCTTCAAAATCACATATAATTTGACATCCTCTTCCCCTACTTCCGACGGAACGCCGATAGCTGCTGATTCAAGAACTTTCGGATGATTGTTCACGACCTTTTCAATTTCCCAAGAAGAGATGTTTTCTCCGCGCCTCCGGATACATTGTTTGATCCGATCGCAAAAGTATAAGTAACCTTCCTCATCCCGATAACCGCGATCTCCTGTATGGAACCATCCTCCTTCCAACGCCTCCTCCGTTTTATCCGGCATTTTATAGTAGCCTTCCATGACTGCCTGTGAGGAACGGATGATAATCTCCCCGATTTCACCAATCGGCACTTCGTCTCCCTCCTCGTTGACGACTTTCGTCTCTACGTAGGAATACGGTTTTCCGATAGAAGGCGGCTTATTGGCGTTCAATGGATTCGTTAAACAAAAACCGGTCGTCTCCGTTAATCCGTAGCCTTCAACGATCCGAACGCCGAATCTCTCCTCAAACGGCTTCCAAAATTCTTTAGGCGTAGCGGCACATGCCGTCACCCTTGCAGGATTTTCATGATCGTTCTCCTTTTCCGGCTGCTTGCAGAGAATCGGAATCATGGATCCTAAAGAATTAAAAATCGTTGCGCCATGATAGCGGATTTCATCCCAAAAACGAGAAGCGCTAAAACGCTTACCAAGAGCGATCGTCGCATTGGAATGCATAGCACCGAGCACTGTATGGGCTTGGGCATTAATATGGAATAAGGGCAACGCTGTAAATAAAATATCTTTTGAACTCGCGCCAACCATATGATCGGCGAATGACTGTGCGGAATTTACATAAGCAGAATGACTTAACATGACCCCTTTAGGCAATCCAGTCGTTCCAGAGGTGTAAAGGATACTGTTGATAGAAGAGGAGGAAACAGCTTCATTTGGAAAATGGTGATAATTTGTATTCAATACATCTTTCAATCCGATTACCGGTCGTTCTTCACCATCCCTCATCATGATGACGCTTTCATTATTGCCGTAAACGACAATTTGGATTTCTCTTTGTATAAATGACAAACAAGAAGCAATTTGAGAAACAAAGTCCTGATCAACGATAATCAACTTACAATCGGAATGGGATAAAATATACTGCAGGCCTTCTCCTTTTAAATGCACATTAAGAGGCACCGCGATTGCTCCCATAAAAGATAAAGAAAACCACACATCCAGATATTCAGGAGCGTTATGTAGCATAATACAAACCTTGTCACCTTTTTGGATGCCCAGCTCACGAAATCCCGCTGCGGCCCTAGTGATCCGATGATAGAGATCTTCATAAGTGACCCTTTGTTCTTCGAATTGCAAATACACTTTATTTGGTGTCTTTTCGATACTTTGCATAATAAAATGTGGCAGGCTGTAATTCTCCATCATTGGCTTCTATTCCCCTTTCTGCTAAACTCTTTTTTATCCCCAAAATTACGAGGCTTTTATTTTTATATAGCAAGAGGTATGCCAAAACTCTAATCATTACCAAATTCCTTATTTCTTCAGGGACATGCTGCCAAAGCCCTTATATGTACACCTGCATGTGTCGCATTTATGCTACAAATGATAACGATGACTCTTTTATGAATGTCGCATATGTAAGACACCGTCGCAAAAACGCGACGGTGAATATTGCTGTACACTCTATCGACATCCACAGCCCAAACAAAAAAAGGGCCTGTTTGCCCTTTCCATTTCCTCATTGTATGCCATATCTGTCTATTTTCCGATATAAGCTGGCCCGGTGAATTCCTAAAAGCTCGGCTGCCTCTTTTCTATTTCCAGATGTTTTTTCCAAAGCTCTCGCAATCACCCGTTTTTCAGCTGATTCCACTTCCATGTACAACGAATAATTCATCTCAATCTCATCTTGATCCACTGCAAACATTTCATGATACAGCTCCTCTTGCAAACCCTTTTTCCGCAAGTAGACAGGAAGGTGATGCACTTGAATAATCGTTCCTTCAACAACATTCATCGATCGTTCGAGCACATTCTCTAGCTCCCTAATATTCCCTGGCCAATCATGCTCCATGAATATATCTCTCACTCTCTCATCCAATGAAATGACACTGCTTCCAAACTCCTCATTCAATTTCTGAATTAAAAATTTTGTTATATGTATAATGTCTTCCTTTCTTTCTCTTAACGGAGGAATATCAATCGCAAAAACATACAACCTATAATATAGATCCTCTCTAAATTCCCCTTTTTGAACCATTTCAATGAGATTTCGATGTGTCGCCGCAATGAAACGGACATCAATCTTGCGAATGTTCGTGCCGCCAATTCTTTCAATCTCTTTCTCTTGAAGAACGCGAAGCAATTTCACCTGCATGTCCAACGGCATATCGCCGATTTCATCCAAAAACAACGTTCCATTATGGGCCAGTTCAATCTTCCCGGGCTTTCCGCCTTTTTTTGCTCCCGTAAAGGCGCCCTCTTCATAACCGAACAGTTCAGCCTCCAAAAGATCCCTCGGAATCGCGGCACAGTTCAAACGAATAAATGAACCTGCAGCACGCGGACTAGCATTATGAACCGCATGGGCAAAGAGCTCTTTCCCTGTTCCGCTCTCACCTCTTATCAAAATGGTAGACCGGCTTTTTGAAACCTTTAAGGCCATAGCCTTCACTTCGTTCATTTTCTCGCTCTCTCCTATAATACTTTGAAATGAAAGCTTCCCCCGTTGCAGCCGTTTTAATTCAGACTCATAGTATGACAGCTTCGATTCCATCGTGCTAATCTGATCCGCCAAAGCCTTAAACTGCTGTATATCATGGAACATAATTTTGCCTATGGCACCAATGATTTTCCCTTCCTTAGCAATAGGTATGCGAATTGCAATAATATTCCGATTGTTTATTCGCTGAATATGCCCGATTTCCGCATTCCCCGTTTTCACGATAATATGCATCCTCGTATTCTCAACAACCTCCGTACAATGCTTTCCGATTGCTTCCTTTGGGTCATTGATTCCCAAAAATTGCGCATAAGAACCGCTTATGAAATTGATGATTCCTTGCTCATCCACCCCTAAAATACATTCAGACAGCAAATTCAAAGCATTTTCATACTGACTGATGATAGTTTCCAAGGACTGTACGCTTTTTTCCTTACTGTGCTTGTTTTCCAGTATTACAATCGATTCTTGTCTTTTCTCATTCTGATATACCGGGGATTCGTTCACGATGAACAATTGATTGTCGATCTTACACTCATACTTATACAGATTATCATTTTGATTGACTAACAGCTTTTTACTGTCGGGAATGATTGTTGATATGCGCTTGCCCACTATGTCGTTTTCTGTTTTGTTTAACATACTGCAGAATGATTGGTTGCTGAATGTGATGATTCCATCATGACTTATGACGGCAATTCCGTTATCCATTAACTGAAGAGCATGGCCGATTAATTGCAGATTTACCCCTTCATCAACATGCATTTGAAAACCTCCCTATCAAATAACGCTCTTTCTCTTATGTAATATATATCCATTTTACAACACCTTGTAAAATACTTGGAACTCCTAAAATTATTTAACAGTTCATTTAGTTGATTAGTGGGCTTATAGGCGAATTACAATTTTAGATGCACAATTATCTTCCTTATAGCCGTTCATGACTTTCTTGAAGTTTAGTTATGAATATAATAAAACGCCGACTCAGCTAAACATTCGCTTGTTGAGTCGGCGTTTTATATCTATGATCCTTAATGTTTCGCATTGGGTTTCAGAATGTACAACGGAATGCGTAGTTTCTCCTCTAAACTTGCTACCATTTCATCTAACACGTTTTTCTTTAAATAAAGAAAGGCTGCTTCCTCTTCTTTCGTCATCCTACGAAAATTCTGTATACCATCTAATAGTAACCAATCCGTATCATCTATGATATTACGATAACGTTTCTGTTCTACCTCGTTATCTATCATCATAAGCATTTCTTTAACACTAGTAATATTAAATCGACGTTGATTTCCATCAATAAAGTATACTGAAATATAATCAATTGCTTTATTAATTTCGAAATGATACGTATTATGACCGCGTTTCACTTCTGCTATATGCGCTATTAATTCCTGTCCTTCCGATACTGATATCTCGCAAATTTGCACCTGTTTCATTTTCTTCGTCTCCTCTTACTGTATTTAATTACATGTAAAATTTTAATAGATAAATATTGACGAAGTGTAAAAATAGCATAAATTTTCCATTAACACTTAATAGACTCTCTTTTGATTAAATCTTTATCAAGTGGTAAATAAATGAAGTTACCCCTTCTAAAAGAACATAAGTTCGTATATAATAAGAACAAACGTTCTCAGTATTAGGAGTGATTACTTTGTATGACTATTCTCTTTTACCAAAACGGAACATCTTATGTGTAGATTTACGAAGTTTTTACGCTAGCGTTTCCTGCATCAAAATGGGTCTCGATCCATTGCGCACAAAACTAGCTGTTGTTGGCGATGTGAATAGACAAGGTTCGATTGTGTTAGCTGCAGCCCCTCCTCTCAAAAAAATAGGAGTTAAAAAGATGAGTCGGTTATATGAGATTCCACAGCGGTACGACGTACTTATTGTCAATCCACAAATGGAGACTTATATAAGGTGTTCGAATTACATAACAAAATTGGCCCTACAATACGTTACTTTTGAAGATTTTCACCAGTATTCCATTGATGAATTCTTTATGGACATTACAGCAAGTTTACATCTGTTCGCACGAACTCCATACGAATTTGCTATGAAGTTCAAAAGAGAAATATATCATAAGACACGTATTGATAGCACAATTGGAATTGGTCCTAATTTATTAATGAGTAAGGTTGCCCTTGATGTAGAAGCGAAAAAGAACGCTGACGGGATCGCATATTGGAGTTATGAAGATGTGCCGGAAAAACTATGGCCAATTCGTCCACTCAGCAAATTTTGGGGAATATCGAGTAAAACCGAGGCGAAGTTAAATCGAAAAGGTATTCATACGATCGGCGATCTGGCCCATTACCCTATCAAGTACCTAAAGGACTCATTCGGTATCATTGGAGAAGAACTTCACTTACATAGTAATGGCATTGATTTTAGTCTAATTTCTGAAAAGTATATACCGAATGAGACTTCAATCGGTAAAAGTCAAATACTCATGCGAGATTATAAAATAGATGAGGTTCAGCCAATTCTCTTAGAACATACCGAAGAAGTTTGTTATAGATTGAGGCGAAAAAGAAAATTGGCAAGGACTATACAGTTTTCCATTAGCTATAGCAAAGACTATCCAGGCGGATTCAAAAAATCTTGTACATTGGAACGACCTATAAATTTAACTTTAGATATATACCGTGTTTGTTTCATGTTTTTAAAGCAACTCCATACAGGGGAACCGATTCGTACAATAAGCATTGCACTAACTAATTTAGTGAACGAGGGTGAAGAACAAATTAGTCTTTTCGATGACATACGAATGAGAGAAAGAGAAATTATACTAGCCAGAACTATGGATGAAATACGAACAAGGTTCGGTAAGAATAGCATTTTACGAGGTGTGTCTTATACTTCTGCAGCAACAGGAAGATACAGAGATACGCTTATTGGAGGACACAAAGCATGAGTGCGAGACGTTATCGGCTAAGCGAAACGTTGGTATTACAACGTTTTCAGCGACAAACGATGACTGTTCTTTAAAGAAATAAGCCAAGGCTACAAGAACAGGATAACTGTTCAGACAAGTGAGAGGAATGAAGGAGTAACGACCCGAAACTCTCCCAGTGAGATTCCCGACAGCATACGCTAGGCATAGCGTGATGTTGGAAGCAGGGTGAAAAATGCAATCACTATCCGAAGTACCCTATAGGGCAACCGAAAGCCATTCGGAATAATAAACCAAATGGAACTGATAAAGTATTGTATGCTGTCAACCGACATGGTGAGAATGTGTAAACACTGACGAACTTGCGAATGTACGCCTCGATATTGTGACGGGTCAGAAATGATTCGGAGTCTGAAAATAAGACTTGTCTAACGGATTGAAATAATTCATGCTGTAACAATCCTAACGTTGTTATAGGCAACGGAGCTAGACACGTGGTATAGCAAGCACCTAAATCGGAGGTCTTATGACCTTTAAAACAATGATAGTCTGAACGGAACGTCGAAAGCTACTAACGTTGAGAGCAATCTCTATCGGCGGATATAGTTGAATACGAAACGGACAACCGAGGGAAGTATTCTTAATAGTAGTGAGAGTAGTGGCACGACCCGAGAAGGTTCTGTAATGGAACTGGAGGAACAGCCACAAGCCTATATTGGAGGAACTGAACTTTCATCTAATCTTGCATGGATTCTGGTAAGACTCAAAAGGTCACCAAAAATCAATATAAGAGTAGGTGATAGACCATGAATGACAAATCTAAGCCCACGCTAAAGGATAAGAAACTTAGACACAACGAATACTACGGTATTCAAACTGTCCTAGACGACTTATACCAGAAAGCAACCAAAGGAAATTCTTTCAAGAAACTGATGCCTACTATCACATCAGACGAAAATATACTCCTCGCTTTTCGTAACATAAAAGGAAATAAAGGGAGTAAAACATCCGCCTGTGACAACATAAACATCAAGGATATTGAGAGAATGGAACAGAGCTATTTCTTGAATGAAGTGAAAAGACGCTTTCAAAACTACCAACCACAAAAGGTAAGACGGAAGGAAATACCTAAGCCCAACGGAAAAACAAGACCTCTGGGAATACCAAGTATGTGGGATAGAATTATCCAACAATGTATTCTTCAAGTTTTGGAACCTATTTGCGAAGCCCAATTTTGTAATAGAAGTTACGGATTCCGCCCGAACCGAAGTGCAGAACATGCCATAGCGGATAGCACTAAAAAGGTAAACCAACAAAACCTTACTTATGTGGTAGACGTGGATATTAAAGGATTTTTCGACGAAGTAAATCATGCCAAACTCATGCGCCAAATATGGACACTGGGTATACGGGACAAACAATTACTCGTCATTATCCGAAAAATATTGAAAGCACCAGTGCAAATGCCTGACGGTACAACAATGTTTCCAACAAAGGGAACTCCACAAGGAGGAATCCTTAGCCCACTACTTGCAAACGTCAACCTTAATGAATTTGACTGGTGGATAAGCAAACAGTGGGAAACATTCAAAGCCCGAAAGGTACAACCAAGATACAAAGATGGAATCTGGAGTAACGACTGCGTAACAGGAGTCCTATCCAAATACTCTAATATGAAACCTATGTATATCGTAAGGTACGCAGATGATTTCAAAATCTTCACAAACACACGAAGCAATGCAGAGAAAATATTCAAAGCATGCCAAATGTGGCTAGAAGAACGCTTGAAATTGCCTATCTCAACCGAAAAATCCAAGGTTACCAATCTGAAAAAGCAAGAGAGTGAATTCTTAGGCTTCTCTCTCAAAGCTGTAAAGAAAGGAAAACGGAAAAACGGAAACACACGATATATTGCAGAAACACACGTATCTCCAAAAGCACTGGAAAAGACGAAGCAAGATTTAGCAAAACAAGTGAAAAAAATACAGAAAACCCCGAACTCTATTGAAGCAATCAAAGGAATCAATTTATACAATAGCATTGTCATTGGCAAGCATAACTATTACAGAATAGCAACGCATGTCAGCCTAGACTTCAACAAAATGGGTCTAGAACTCGACTATATGATGTATAACCGTTTCCCTAAGCCAACAAGAAGAGGAAAAAGCAACACTAATGGATACACGAATATAGGAAAATATGAAGGAAAAGACAAAGGTATCAAACCATATCTAAAGTCAAAAATGATGAGATATCTCATGAAGTGTCCTATCCTACCAATCTCTTATATTTCACACAAAAGTCCGTTGATGAAAAAGCAAGCTATTAACAAGTACACCTTAGAAGGGCGAGCCTTGATACACAAAAACTTGGCAGACATAACCGAAACAGAACTAAAATGGCTAAGAGAAAATCCAGTCATAAATGGACGGACAACCGTTGAATACAATGACAATCGAATTTCTCTTTACGTAGCTCAAAAAGGTAAATGCAGTGTAACAGGCGAGAAACTCTTGCCCTGGGATATCCATTGTCACCATAAGCAATTATGGAGTGAAACAAAGGATGACAGCTACAAAAACCTTATCATCATCAAACCAAGTGTTCATAGACTAATACACGCAACCAAGAAAGAAGCCATAAACCAACTACTCAATGAACTAAAACTCAATGGGGAACAGTTAGACAAACTTAACAAATTGCGAAAGCTAGTCAAAAACGAGGAAATCTGTATTGAATCACAAATTGAAGTGGGATTAAATTATGAACAACTAGCGTTGTTTGCTTAGAATTTATCATTATTAGATGGAAAGAAAACTACAGTATAGGTGGACCGCGGTATGCCGTGAAAGTGGCACGTACCGTGCGGATCGGGGGAAAAGTTAGAGATAACTTCAAAGACTTACCTATCGATATACAATACAGGAGTACCGAAAATGAAAGGTCGTGGCATGGTAAAATGGCAGCCATTTGCGTCAATGCCGGAACAATTCGCTGGTATAAAACAAATCGTTGAAGAACAGACAAAAATACCACGCCCTATTATTACACAAGATGCAAAAGAAGAAATCGAAAGAGCACTACTTGAATCAATGAAATTACAAAAAACAATTATGATTTCTTACTACCAAAACGGACAGATTCTACATGAGACAGTCGTTACAAAAGTGATTGCACGCCAAACAAGAATAGTGTTTTTTCAAGACTTGTTTGGGTTTACATTACGGTTAAAGTTTGATGATATTGTAGGTGTTGATTAAAATCTATTAACGGCTATTTTAGTTGTACATACGCTGCGCTTATGGATTATACAAACTACTTCGTAACGCAGACCAGCGTATGACAAAGCCCCATTCGCTGCAAGATTTCCAAGCTGGTTGACTGGTACCCTTCTTTCCGAAACCATGTGGCAACATGAGCAAATGTAGCAAGATGTAGAAGTGTATGAACGCCACACAAATGAGAAAAGTATGGAAATTCCTGTAGATATGCCCTAAGTTTTTTAATTTTCATTAGACCAAATCCATTAAAAATTGCTCATTAATCAATCCATGAGTTCTAGCAAATTAATTAATAAAAATAAACCCTCTAACAAATCTTGTATTAATTATAAGATTTGTTAGAGAATAAGAGCTTCTCAATAAAGTTGAAAATAATGTAATCAACAAATAGATGATCAAAGAAAGAAGACCCTCTCAAAAATGGCTTTCGAGAGGGTCTATTTTATTGTTTAATCTGCTAATTTCCTTTAAAAAGCCCTATTTTATATTTGTCTTGTCTCATTTAAATTCGGGATGGAGGCTTTTCCCCTTATTTTTTTAACAGCTTCTATCCCAAACCACATAAAAGGAATGCCCCAGGCTAACACTGAATAGTTACTTAAAATTGGTACAAAGTTAATAATTGGTGCCAAGATTAACACAATGGCCGGGACAGCAGAAAAAACTTTTGTTTTTAATGAAGCAATGCCCAGCAAAATCATTGAAAGCATAATGGTCACCATCATGAAAGGACCTGCTATCATAATTGGAAACGGCGGTGTATCCATCTGCAACACCTTTGGATCATAGACAGCAAACACTAACGACGTAAACACCATTCCCATCAAAATAAAGCTTCCAATGGCATAGAGGATAAACGCCGTAAATCCTAATTTTCCAAATTCCTTTTGATGAGTGAAATACAGTCCAAAAATTCCTAACCCCATAAATATAGTTCCTAGGACACCTGCTGTTAACTCTTGCGGACTGTTTGCCCCCCATACTAATGCGAGCGGACACATTAACGCCCGAAAAAATCCTCCGATGATACTAAAAACCGCCAATAAACGAATCACCCTACTATACGACATTTTATCAACTTCCTTTCGTTTTATTAATTTAAATTTATCAATCCCGATATCCCGGAGTCATGTGACCTCTGTCCCGACCAACCGGGAACTTTTTGTTCTGAAATAAGAAATACGCAAGTGTTTGGTTAGCCCTAACGAGCAATTTTTTTCTTTTATGTCTGATGGTTATTTGACATCGAGGGGGACTATGCTCTGGGGCTGGACAGTTATCGAAATTCAAGATGCATTCTGAACATAAAAAAAGGCTAAAACCCTAGCCTTTTTGTAACAATCACACCATATTCATCTTACTAAGCAAAAATTTTTTCACTGTTTAATTACGAGTTACGGGAGAAAATCCTTTCATAATCAAGGGTTACAATTATGTTTTTTCAGTTTTACAAGGTTTATCGCTTCCCTTGTAACCTTCAACACCTGCTCTTAAGCACTATTCAATCCTAGGCTATTCTTCTTTTCCCATCCCGGCTTCCCTGGCCATGATGATCGCCTGTGCGCGGTCGGCTGCATGCAATTTACTTAATATATTCGAAACATGATTTCGTACTGTTTTTTGGTTTAAGCCCAATACTGAAGCAATTTCCATATTGTTTTTTCCTCTGGCAATATGATCGAGCACCTCTCGTTCCCGGTCGGTCAATTCGGGAAATACCTTGGCTTTTACATGCTTTGTTTTCGCTTCGAAATAATACATCATCCGTCGGGCAATTGCAGGACTAAAGATCGCTTCACCTTCACCGACGGCTTGAATCGCCCGTACAATCTCATTCCGATTGGCCTCTTTTAAAAGATATCCTCTCGCTCCTGCCCTGATGGCTGCGAACACAGAGCTATCATCATCATACATCGTAAAAACAAGAATTCCAACATTTGGAATTCTTTGAATAATATGCTTGGTTGCTTCAATCCCGCTTATTTTAGGCAAATTAAGGTCCATCAAAATGATATCCGGATTTAATTGTCCGGCCAATTCAATGGCTTCCTCCCCTGTTGCCGCTTGACCCACTACCTCAAATTGCTCAACAGTCTCCAACATTCTAATTAACCCTTCACGAAACATTGGGTGATCCTCCACGATCAAGATTCTCACCTATTACTCCTCCCTTCCACAACGGTAATCGTACTTCTATTGAAGTTCCGTTCTCATTTTTTATCAAAAATTCCCCACCTATTTCTTCCGCACGTTCTCTCATCGAATGAAGCCCAATCCCATTTTTCCGGACAGCTTTTATCCCGCGCCCATCGTCCTTTACCGCTATAAACAAAGATTGATCCTTTATTTCAAGCGTTACATGACAATTAGACCCTCCCGAATGTTTGACGGCATTCGTAATGGCCTCCTGAACAATACGATAAGCTGCCACTTCAATGGCTGCATGCAGTTGAAGGGTTTCTTCGGGTGTCCCAACCGATACGTTAAGCGATGTATCTTCATATTGATGGCATAGCTCTTGAATGGCAAAAATCAACCCTAATTCATCTAATGCTGGGGGTCTCAAGTTATAGACCAACTGACGAATATCTCCAATGGCAGAGAGGAGATTAGTCTGTATTTCAAGGATTCTATTTTTCACATGTTCTTCTATATCTTTTTGAAAAATCAGCGTATCCATTTTTAACGAAATGCTAGCCAGGCTTGCCCCTAAACCATCATGCAAGTCCCTTCGCAGCCTCCGTCTCTCTTCCTCCCGTAAACTAACAAGTTTGATTCTGGAGCGTTGGAGTTCATTAGCGACCCGAACTGTCTGTACAGCTAATGTGACTTGTCGCAACAAATCGGCTAATAAATAGATTTTTTCAGGTGGGAGTGTCTCCTGTAAGGAACGTGCCCCAACCGTGAGAATTCCAATACACTCTCCTTGCAAAGAAAGAGGAAGCTCAGATTTAACAGGAATTTCCTCGCCAAATGAGGCAATTCGCTCAAACTTCTCTCCCATTTTTATATCAATCGCTGCAAATGTAAGCTTGAGTGCTTTGGCCACTTCCTCCACAATGGTCGGCAGGACAGAGGAATTCGTCATCGTTGATTCCAGTCGCTCGGTTAGGGATGACAGGATATGATAGGGATCCTCACGGTCTCCATAGACTAATCGGTTAACGGATTGCTGTACCTTTCCCCGTAAAGGCTGAAAAAGAATCGCAACTATCCCAGTCGCAAGAAGGAGATAAAGATATTATTCTGATTATTCACCATAATCCCTAAGGATCCAACGATTAGTACATAACAACCCATGACAAAGATGGTAACGAAGGAATAAACGATCGTCCTGCTGAACAATGTGGATAAGTGCTGCTGCCGTTGCTCTAAAATGGCTATCCCAATAGAAAATGGCATAAATAAAAGGGCCATGTAGTACAAAAACCACATGCATAATTTCACAAGGCCGTTTTCACCGAAGCCCGAATATAAAAGCAGCGACAAGACAGACATAATAAACCCGCTCATACTGACAGCGAACCAGCGGATCTGCCTTTTGAGCTGTTTTGTTTCGGCATGGCGATAGCGATATATTTGTGAAAAAATAACAAGGAGATGGAGGGATACCCATGTGCCAGTCCGAGCAAATATCGGCCATGCAGCCGGATCGATAATGGAACCAGATAAAAAGTAGGCGCCAATATTCCCGGTTAAACCAATAATAGCAGGAATCATCAGCCACCTTGGCCGAAACCTTCCATCTGGAAACATAAAGAAAAAGAATAAATATAAATCGCCAGCAAAGCCTTCAATAGGAAGTATCTGCTGCAAATGGGGAGCCTCGTTAATAATGGGAGTACTAATGCTTAAGATGGTTCCAGTTGCAATCAGCATGATAGAAGTATAGATACAAATACGATCCTTCATCCCATATACGTAAAGAAGGCAGCCTACTGCAAAAAAAGATAAAAATTGAATCAATAATAAGACAACAAGAATGCCGCTATAAAACGCCAACGAAATTCCATAGGATTGTAAACTGTGAGCTTCCTCGACACTCAAAAGGAAAAGATCCGAGCAACGATTCTCCTTACATATGGTTAGAAGCAAATCATAAGCTTTGGTTTCAGAATAGATAAAAAGCGCAAGCGAAATAACTGTGATATACCACCAGGCACCGTGAGAAACCAAGTGCACCAGCCAATTAATCTTTTTCTTCATAACACTCCTCTTTTTAATGAAATACTATCTCCTAACTTTTATTCTATTTCAGCATCTGATTCAAAAGACCTCTATCCATCAAAAAAGCTTCTTTTATTCAGGAATCAGTGAAAATTTGCCAGAATCCAAAATGCCCGCTTCCTATTGTAAAAGTAAAAATGAAACAATTTGGTGATGATGCATGCAAACAGGAAGCTTATAGAATAAGAAAGGATGCTGCTTAAACCTTCCTATAACATAAATGACATGTTGTTTGTTTCTAAATAAAACTGAAGGAAGGATATTAATTTGGCTAAATTCAAACAACGAGGAAAAAGTGGAGTTATCATGTTTATTTAGGAACTGCCCCACTAACAAAAGAATGAAAAGAAGTTTCAAAAGGAAATGCGGGCTTTAAGACCAAAAAGAAGCTCAAGCCGTAGCACGCCTTGTTGAACCCTAAAAAGAGAATAGAACTTTTATAAAAGAATCAGATTTCTGCCCTCTAAAAAATCCTGAGAAGAAATTTTAACCACATAAAAAAGCCTACTTCCTTAAAATTTAGGAAGTAGTCCATACTTTAGAAAAAAATCATTTACATAACTGGTTCTGATGTATTTTTCACATCATGCCGCCCCTAAGATGAGGGTGTGTAATATCTTTACCGTTGCATGCTAAAAGTGCGATATATTAAGGTTTTTGCAAATCAGAGTTGCAACATTTTTTACAAGAATTTACCATTTTTCGTTTGATTGCGTTAGCAAAATGTTAGCATTTCAAGCAGATAGTCTGTTACCGTTATTCATACACCCTAAATGGCTTAGGTTTTTAAGAAATTCAAAATATCCTTACTTAAAGACCCAATATGATGCGCTACGAAATACCTTAGCATGGTTCTTTAGTCTATCACTAAGTTAATCTGATAATTTCCTTTGTACCGGAGGGCGAACGACAAGTGCCAGGCACAATACAGAAATTTGGAAGGTGCCTGGCACTTGTTCTTCTTTAAATACAAAAGTTAAACTTATTATTAAGTTAGTTAAGAACGCCCCTTACATTTTATATTTTTTAAAACCTCATTTACTTATGGTACGGTTCTGCTTAATTAATCCTAAATGTCCTTAAATAATAATTATTTATCAATAGCAAAAGGCCTTCTCCTAGCTCTGATGTTACTCTTTGAACATATTAAAACACCTGTTTGTTAATGACATCACTACTATACTGCATAATAGTATACGGACTACGTAATTTTCTTAAAGAGAACATAAAAACAAAAAGCTCCCAGTATCTACTACCGGAAATGTTTAGCACTTTTAAAGTGTTTTACTACCTCCCCAGCTCCTCCAAAACCACCTTAAACAGCACCGCTGAATTCCTCACAACCAAATCCAAAGGCAACTCCCTAAATGTCTCCTCTTTTCCAATCATCACATTTCCCAGTTCATAATCAATCTTTATATGAACATCCTGAATATGATAACTCTTAATGACAGATGCCTGATCCAAATATGAATGATCTAACTCAATTCTAACTTTCTTCGTAAACCTGCGAAGTGTTCGCCAAAGAATACGTTCTTCGTTTGATTTCATAAACAACTCTGGTAGTTCCTGCACTTCTTTTAATAATGACATGTTCGTTAGTGTGTATACTTGAATGCCGTATCCTACTGGACGAATGAGATGATTAAGTTTTTTCCATGGAGATAGTTCGAAATAAACGTAATCATTTGTTTTGTCGCTAGGTAGTTCATGAATTTGGTTTCGTTTTTTGATTTGGATATTATTAATTTTTGCGAAGTACTGAATGCCACCGTTTTCTCCGTGCCACTTTTTCGATGCATATAGTGCTACGTATTTTGCTTCTTGCCAGCCTTGTTTTAATTGTGAAACGGGAATATGATAGAAGCCTTCTTTCATATGTACTTCATAATGTTCTTTGTTTTTTACAACGCCGACGAGTACCTTTTCATCTAAAGAAGATTGCCATTCTTCTCTTGTTCCCCTTGGAAGAATTCCTTCGTTTATAATCTCTTCAGGGCTTTTTTCAATCAAGTGATCAAGAAATTGCTCTACTAGTCTCGTTGCATTCGGCAAGAATGGGAATCCGCCAATATTTACTTTTTCAATACTTTTATAAAAAGGATGATGTTCGTATTCTTCCTCTTGATTCCATGGAAATAGTACGTAAGCACCGTAAGCTGTTCGCTCAAACGGGCCTCCTTGGTCTACGACTAAGGCATCCCGGTAGCGGTGCATCGTATTAATGTCTTCTTCCATCGGACCAGGCGTTCCGTACTGTCTGTTATAATGCGAACCGTCCTTCGCGAAATCAATTCGATATTTGGCGTCAAAAATGTATTGATATTGATAGTTTTTTCCCTTCTTCTCAATAGCAAGCATTGTATCCGGTTTTTGCGTGACTGTTGGTAATGCTTTACTTCTCTTTTGAAAATAAAGTTCAATTGTTTCATCTGTTTCAGGATGAATAAACATTCGTTTTGCAGTGGCGCTTTCATCAAGTGTCACATACAGCCCATCTTGCCGCACCTTAATAATATCTTGCTGGACCGTTGCATATTTTCTAGATAAAATTTGACCAAGCTTTAAATATGTCCAATATTCATACAGCCTTGCAACGTCTTTTACAGACATTTTGAAAATCTGTCCTCTTAACGTTAGTCCCCTCGATAGCATTAGGAAAATTTGATACGCATCCCGGTAACCAGGTGCCATTTGAATGACAAGAGAAAAGACGGAACGATCCATCTTCCCAATGTCACTCCAAAATGGGTCATGTAACTCATTTTTCAATCGGGACTTCATCTTTCTTACGTTTTGAAGGAGATCTTCGTCAATTGACAATCGCTTAAATGTAGAACCTGGTTCCAAGGTTTTATATAAATCATCAACTTTATGTAACACTCTCTGTATCATCCACTTCACAAAGCGATTTTCTAGTGTATCGTACGACACTTCTTTACGAGCCGTAATTCCTTTAGATGGAATCATCTTTGTTCCTTGAAACAAATGTGGTCGTTTGCGTAAGTAATTCATTCCGATAGAATCAAGGCGACGAATTTTTTCTCCTTGCACGAGCTGATGTTGGATAACAAGTGCATGATGTGGCTGCCTTTTAATATGAGAAATGGCCTTCATAAATCTACTAAAAGAGTCATTTAAAATGCGATAAAATTCACTCTTAGAAGGATTAGAAGCCTGAATCGTTGATGCCCCTAAATACGTTCTTTTCAGTAAATGAAACGCCAAATTATAAATCTCATCATTTACTTCTTCCAAAAGCGCTCGGTAATCCTCTTTATAATCAAGCTTGGATGGAAAAACTTCTAATGTAACTGTTAATAAAGAATCTTTTTCATCTCGAATTTCAAAGGTTGTATATCCTACTTCATTTGGAAATGAGAGGTTTCCCATTAATACCTTCAATGGGCCCATTTTAGTAGAGCTAATTGCCTTTCGAAGTAATGGATGCTCATGATAAAAGAATAGCTCTTTATTATGTTTCGGAATAACAACTAACTGATAGCTTCTATTTTCAAAAAATATAGGAGGATGCTCCGCCCAATCTACTAGCTCTTTTGCCCGAACATCGTACACCAAAATAGAATCAGCTGCTCCAGATACGTGAAAATGCATCATTTCATCGGAAGCGATTCCTTGATATTCTTTTAAACTCTCATATTTTTCATGATACGGATTTCCTTTGATGGTCAATGATAAATCTGCTGTCTCAATCTTAATGAGATCTATGTCATCATTAGATCCAGAAAGAGGTGAAGCCATCATATTCTAACCTCCTTAGCATATGAGACAGCTTTTTAGCAGAACGCACATACTTGGCATTTGAAACATCTTCACCGTCATATTCTCGGTTCGAGCATAGTTCATATAATTTCTTTAATGCCTCTTCTGTCCGTCCATCACTTCCCGTAATACGCGGTAAGATCTTTTGATACATTTGATAGTCTAACGCCTCATCAAACGATAGTAATTCACTTTTCTCATTGTAGGCCATGTAAAAACAAATCTCGTCACGTATCCGGTACCCAACTTGTGCTCCAATCGGTTCAAGAATTTCATTGATTTCAATTAAAATGTGAGATACTTTCTTCACGAGATCTTTATTAAGCTGAAAGCATTCTTTTAAATGAAGAAACGTGGCTGTCAAAGAACTGTTGGAAACACACTTTGCCTGCACTTCTTCTGCATCCATTAAAAACTCAAAAGAATCTAGTTTCACTTGATTAAATTCAATCGTATTCGCACGATCCAATACTTTTTTACTTAACGGATGTGTCGTTTCATCCATATTGACAGTTCCAATGACGTACACGTTTGACGGAATCGTAATTCGTTTCCCAACAATCGATTCTGGAAGAACAGCCGATGTAACAATCTCTCCCGCTTCCCATTTTCGGCTTTCAATCACACTTAGAAAATCACTGAAATAATACTCTACACGTGCTAGATTCATCTCATCAAGCACGACAAAATAAGGCTTGTCCGGATTCTTTGCCGCTTTTTCAAGCACTTGAATTAACGGTCTTTCCTGAAATTCTCCTTGAATATTCACATAACCAAGTAAATCAGAACTATCGCTCCAATCAGGGCGCACAGGAATAAGCGTGAACTGTCCATTTTCCTCAGTTGCGCCTAAGCTTTCAGCAAACCACTGAACAATTTTGGTTTTCCCTGTACCTGAAATACCAGACAAAATAACAAAGGGCTTCGTTTTTAAAGAAAGGAAAAAGTTAATAATATCTTGCTTATCGTAATAGAAACCTTTGCTTTTCATGTAAGACGATACATGATCTACAATTTCCTTCCCATTCAAATCCATTTCTTTTTTCTCCTCGTGAATCACTGCACGATTAGCCCCTTTCTCTCTAAAGCCAATGTATCCCTCATAATAGTTAAGCATTTCTTTTAAATCTTCCACTAATTCTTCTTCACTTGGCATTTTGTCAACATCATATGGAATGTATGCCGCTGTAGAGTTTGCATATCCCTTCGCTTTTGAACTTGTACCGAGGAAAATGTCATCATCTTTTTTTATTTTTTTAGACATATGTATATGTTGACGAATCTCAGACTTAATCTTTTCCATTTCCTCTTTAGAGGTTTCCGTTACTCCTTGCGCCATCGTTAAGTATAGTCGCTTCATATCTTCACTAAATAAATAAACGATATAATACCCTCTCTGGGTCGATGTCGTAATATCCTTATTCATAATAGCGAGCCATGGAACAGCTGCCCAATTTCCTTGTCCAACTGAACCTGTGACAATGTATTGGTTATAATCTACAAAAGGTAAGCGGGTAA
The DNA here is from genome assembly GCF_055814245.1 of Bacillus sp. EA-CB0995. NCBI lineage: Bacteria > Bacillati > Bacillota > Bacilli > Caryophanales > Bacillaceae > Bacillus > Bacillus sp. EA-CB0995. Next base: position 3,876,831 of record NZ_CP169269.1, read on the forward strand.
TCTCTGTTGTCATTTCATTTCTAACAAAAGAACCTAGTTTATGACCTGCGAAACCTTCTCTTTTCGCCTCTAAGTACTCATTCATAACAGTTAAAAACTTTTTACGTAAATTACTACTCATAGTATCTTCCTTTTCATTATTTACTGTTAAATATTGTTCAACCGGAATCCATTCATCATTAATTAACCCTACCTTTTCAAGCCACATTAGCAGGTTATGAGTTCGTTCCTTTGCTACTGACTCAACCATTAAGTTGTCCCCGCGTGAATTCCGGACAACTATCATTCCTAGACCTACTAGTGCTTCCTTCTTTTGGGTCTTAGAATAACCGCTTAAAAGATCCAGTACAAAGAGAGCAATGCGAAAATATTCATGCTTCAAAATCAAATTCCGAATAACTGCATCCTTATCCTTTAATTGATTATATTCATTTAACAGAATTGTATTGATCTCATGATCTTCATTTAGAAACCCTAGTAATCTTAAATCTTGGCGTCCTCTAGATTTAACTCTATATAAATTCCCATCTATTTGTTGACTCAAATTTTGTGGATCATATGTACCATTCATTATCTCTTCTAAAAACGTCATCACTTTCTCATATTGCTCACATGGTAAATCGTCCGTTTGAAATTCCTTGAATGTAATAGCTGCGGAATGATCAACCTTTGTAACATTCACAAAGGGAAGTTGTGCAAAGAAAGCCATCAGAAAGGCACTCTGTCCGCCTGCTTGTACAAGATCTTCAGCAGTTGCTCTGCGGACTTTTATAAAATCTTGCCATGCTTGCTGAAAAAGCTCAAAAGTTATCATAAAATACGGATATGAGGCTTCTCCTCTTTCGTACCTTTTACGTGAAGATTCTGTTTCAACATATAGTCCTTTATCATCTATCTTTGTGATCCAATTTGGTTTATTGGTGGTTATCTCGTTAATCTGTGTTATTCTTCTGGGAAATTCAATGAGTAGTTTCTCTAGCATATGCTTCCTCCGTGACGGTAATTAATGACAATTACTTTAAGTATTCCTTTTCATTAATAGCTTAGCCTTAGGTCTCTTCATATTATTCTATTTATATACAAGTATATAATTCCAAATGTAAATATTAAACAAATAAAGCACTATATTTTAAAAATATAGTGCCTTATAATCAAATACGATTCAATTTTAAAATCTCCATTACGAGAACATGAAACTTTCATCATTTAAAATTAAAAAGTGTGTTGTATATGATAGTGTTACTCTTGTAATCTTTTCATAAGTTGAAGTAAAATCGCTACACCTTCTGCAATTCACAACTCCACCCTAGTCCCCACACCATTCTCAACAGCCTTCTCATAAAAATACTTCGCCACTACAATATCCACAACGGCTAGCCCAACAGATTTAAATACAGTAATTTCTTGATTGCTTTCCCGGCCAGTTCTTTCACCGCTTATAATTTGTCCGAGTTCTGCGTGAATGTCGCTTTCTTTGAAAACTCCTTCTTGTATTTGGATTTGGAGGTCACCTGTTTCTTCTAGTGCTGCTTCTTTTGATTCGACTACTACTTTATTCGCTGAGGAAATGACATGAGACGGTAGTTCTTGCATTACCGGTCTGAATGAACCGACAGCATTTACGTGAACGCCAGGTTTTAATGTGTCTGTAAAAACTGGTGTTAAGGAGTTTGTTGTCGTAACAACAATATCTGCCTCGCGTACTGCTTCATTCGCATCTGTGTATATGTAGACAGGTTTATTAAATTTCTCTTTTATATACTCGGCGAATTCGGCAGCTTTTTGTTCTGTTCGGTTATAAAGCATAATGTTTTCAATGTCCCGCACAGCGAGCATAGCCTCAGCAAGCCCTTTCGCTTGTTCTCCTGTACCGATGATGCATAAGTTTTTCGCATTTTGACGAGCTAGGTATTTTGTTGCGACACCTGATAAGGCTCCCGTTCGAATCATCGTTAAATATGATCCTTCTAAAAGGGCAAGCGGTTCTCCTGTTTGAAAATCAGATAGCATGACAACTCCGTTGATTGTTTTCTTTCCTACTTTAGGATTATTGGGAGCTACTGTTACTACTTTTAATCCAAGTGCACCAAGGTCTTCAGCTACTGAAGGCATCATTAATGCGGTATTTTGCGAATTTGCAAATGGCAAAGAGTAGCGAATCGGAGTGATCGTTCTTTCTGCAGAAAACTCTTTTAAGGCAATCGCTGCATATTCAATTACTTCATTCATATCTACTAAACTTCTTTGTTCAGCTGCATTTATGACTAACATATTTATCTCGTCCTTTCCTGAATCTTTTTCCAATGCTTGTTTCCAGTATAGTAGTTACTTTGCCATTCCATCTTCAATCCCCTTGTTTTCTAAACAGAAAACAATTCCAAGCATTACGCCAATAAGAAGCCTTGTTTTAATGGATCTCTTGGGTCCATTACAAATTGGTGGAATCCTGTAATAAACGCCTGACCAGTAACTTTTGGAATGATTGCCTCGTATTCGCCCACTTTTGTTGATGACAACACTTCTCCAACAAATTGTCCGTCAGTAATGCATTCGTGGACGAAACTTCCGCCTTCTTGTAGAGCCCCATTTTCAACAAGCGTCGCAAGTCTTGCTGAAGTACCTGTACCGCAAGGAGAGCGATCTACTTGCCCGTCAGCAAAAATGGTTACATTTCGTAACATCGCATCTTTTCCATTTGGTTCATCTGAAAAGATAACGCCGTATATTCCTTTTAAATCTTCTTCGAGAGGATGTTTTACTTCCATTTGACTTTCAATGTAGTGCTTAATTTTCCCGCCCCATGTTTGAATCGCAGGTAAATCTTTAAAATTTACTTTCAAACCAAATTCTTTACTATCTACAACAGCATAGAAAGCTCCACCAAAAGCAATGTCTACTTGAAATTCATAGCCATCAATTTTTACAGGAACATCTTTCTTGTAAACAAAGGAAGGAACATTTTCAAATGTCACGGATTCCACTTGATTTCCGTTGTATTTTGCATACGCGATAACCTCTCCTGCCGGGCTATCAATAATGAATTTTTGTTCTTCACCTGTCACTTCAAACATGCCAGTTTCAATTCCTACCGTAATTACAGCAACAATTCCATGGCCGCACATTGTACTCCAGCCTTCATTATGCATAAACAATACCCCAAAATCAGCATGTGGACTTGCAGGCGGCGTAATAATACAACCGTACATACCATGATGTCCTCTCGGTTCATACATCAAAACCTCGCGAAGATGATCCAAGTGCTCCATACAATAAGCTCGTCTTTCTAGTTGTGTATTTCCTTTTATCGCAGGTAATCCGCCTGTAATAATACGTAATGGTTCTCCAGCTACATGTGCATCAATTGTTGTGTACATTTTGCTAATATTCATTTCTTGTCCCTCCGTTATTTGTATTCTCATATGAGACGCTTGTTATTTTAAGAGTTTCCTATATTTTTATTAGCAAATATTGTGCCGGAATTGAGGGACTAAATATTATCAATAATCAGTCAATTGCATTTGTACTTTTTCAAAAAAATTATACCCTTTGCATAACAAATTTTTATACACGTGTATACTTTCTTTTACACTATTTCATCTTCTCGTTTTGAATTTATACCGAAAGAATATCGTTTTTTCATTTTTGGAATATGATTTTGTCTCACCTTGATGGGCATGGGGTTAGACCCAAGATATACAAAACTTGCTGTAGTGGGCGATATAAATAGAAGCGGATCAATATTGTTAGCCGCGACTCCTCCTTTAAAAACGTTAGGTGTCAAAAAGATGGCTCGTTTTTATATTGATGTTCTTTTAGAGTTAAATTAAAATTAGCAATTATAATTTAACCTGCCATTTTTACTGTTATTTGTAATTTAGATTGACATTTTAGATATAGTTAAGACTTCTCGCTCTGATCTTTCATAAAAAAGTTCACCAAGCGGTTAGTACATTCGGTCAAAATATAAAACGGTACAGAAAAAAGTTTAGATTTAAAACAAGACGAACTTGCTCATGCAACAGGTTTAGTCATGGCCAAATAAAATACTGGGAAACTGATAGACATCAACCCAATCTCGAAAGTGTTAAAGTATTGGCCAAGTTCTTCAAAACGTCCACAGACGATCTCATCGGCTTCCAGAACGATGAGAAAGACGAATTATTAGCTTTATTAAGCGATATTAAAGAGCATATGAAGAACTAGAAGACGGCCGTCAGCAAGGCAAATTCGCCCGACAAGTATCTTTGTATGCGGAAATGCTTCGGAAAAACAATGATATTCTATGATGAAAATATAATGTTGTATTTCTGTTGATTTCATCATAAAAGAAAAGTTTTCCAATATCTAACGGTAAGATTTTATATAATTTTACCAATTTAACCAGTGAGAGCTACTGCTCTCTTTTTTTATTTTTATTCGACAAAATTCGACAATATACATATAAACACTCTGTTATTCTAATTTAGAAATCTTACATTTTTTCGATTAAAAAAGGAGAGAATCAAATGAAGTCTAAAGGTGTTGCATATTTGCTACATATTTTCTTAGGTTGGTTAGGAGCTGGACGTTTCTATGTAGGAGATATCGGTATGGGTATACTTAATTTACTTACAATTGGTGGATTTGGTTTCTTATGGGTTATCGATCTATTCTTGTTAAGTGGACGGGTAGACTATAAGAATGCTATGTTCATGGCACGTCAAGCAAGTGCGCAAGCGAGCAGTACTAACGTAAATAATAACAATATTAATGTGACAATCGATGCTACCGCTCTACAAAACTTACAAGCGGCAGCTGCTGCAAATCCAACTGTTGCACAACCACAAGCTGTGCCAGCAGAACAACCAAAAGAAGAAGTTAACTTAACTAAACCTAGATTCTAAGGCGCTCATTCGAGTGCTTTTGCTTATAGGGGTACTGACGCATGCCCCTCAAATTAAAGACTTGAAATTACCCTAAAACAAAGATTTTGTGCATTTAAGACAACCATATTGAATAAACCATGCCCCCAACAAAAAACACTAAACCTAAAGCTAAAACAACAAAAGCGAGTATTGCATTTTTATTATTTTCCATAAAATTGTCTCCTTGTAATTTTTTATTTTTTATACTAAAAAAACCTTTAGTTGTAATTATGGCTAAAGGTTGCGATCATCATACTTCTGAGTTTATAAAAATTTCATATTTATAACTCTTTCATGTGAAAAAAGGGATTTACGAAGCTCTCCTCTAATGGAATCTAATTCTCCAAAATGTTGTATCTTCATTTGTTTTGCCTGTTCTATAGACATCCCTTGTTTGACATACTCTTCTTTTAAACTAATGAGATGATCAAGTCATTCTAAAGCTAGTTCTTCACGGGCTGACCTATCTAGATTAGTCTTTTTACAATACATTCTATGTAATTCTCAAACTCTTTCATGCGAAGTCTCCTTTCCTGCAAGCTTAAATAAGTGCAGTGATTTGTTCCCAATAATCCAGTTTCTTCTCTAGTTCCTGCTTTCCAGCCACAGTAATACAGTAAAATTTCCTCTTCAGTCCTGTTTCTGATTCTCCCAGTAAGATTCAATCAAATTCTTTTGTTCCATTCGTTTAGGTGCTGGATATAGTGTACCTTGACTAATATGGTAAGCGTCATATTTTAGATTACATAAAGTCTTCATGTTATCCTAAATGATATTTAAAAAGCTAAATCCATACATCGAAGCAACCATAAAAATGAATGTCCATACTGCTAGACTGACCGTCATCCAACTTATGACGTGTGTCCGGGAAGACCCAAATGTTAAAGCTAATACGGCTGCAATATCAGTTCCTACGAGAATGGGAGCTAGCAGAGCCAAACCTGGAATACCATACCGTTCCCATATTCGTCTTGATCTGGTTTCTTTTTTAGAAGGCGTTGTTATACCTTTTTTTAATTTTCTTGCTGTTTGCCATTTTGCATACTGCTTAAAGAAGAAGCCCAATAATAGAATCAAGATAAGATTCCCTGTAAATGCCATCATTCCTACTGCAAATGGCTGTAATCCCCATGCGATACCGAGTGGTACAACGATTGATACATCCATCCATGGAGCAAAAGCCAATAAAAACAAAACTAAATATTTCCATAACGCACCTGTATCTTGAGCCCACTCCAACATACTATTTCCCTCCTTTTTTTGTTCAAATTAAATACGATTTAAAACACGAACAGTAGTTAACCAATAGACAATGTATTGACCTACACCTAAAACACCAATGCACATTAATGGAACAAGAATATTATGAGAAAAGAGGAAGCAAATTGCCGCTGTTAATGGAAGTGCAAAGCTATAGTAAATATACACATTCCTGCAAGCCTTATAGGTTACCCACTGTTGCCCTTCATCTATTTCACAAAATTCGGATGGTATAAATCCAAATAACCTAATCTTATCATTCGGATTCTTTCGGTTATAAAGCTTTGTGAGAATGAACCATAAAAAAGTAAACATTACCAAAATCCCAAAACACAATCTAGCTAGCACGACCTCTGTGTTCATAAGAGAAAACAGTAAAAATGCAATGGTCAATACAAATAAGCTTGCCCCTATAAGCGGTGACCTCAAAATATGTTTCATCATAATCATTCATTCCTCTCCTTTTAAGTAAAAAACATCTTCTACGGTAACATTGAACGCAGCAGCTATTTTTAACGCCATGGTGACAGATGGAGAATAATCACCTTTTTCAATTAATCCGATTGTCTGCCTTGTCACTCCAATTGCATCGGCCAAGTCTTGCTGAGTCCACCTAAATCGTGCCCGTAATTCTCTAACTCTGTTTTCAAGCATCATAATTTCCCTTCCCTCATTTTCAATCACCATCATTGTAAATGATTACCAACAAAATGTAAATAATCATTTGCATTTTGTAATAAATAATTGCCGAAAACGTAAATAATACATCTCTAAAATAGCTTTGTTTGCATGTCTAAAAAATCTGAGTATGAACAAAAGGTATGAACCATTTTTGATTATCAACGTTTCATTACTGTTGGTTCGTTCCCAGTATTGAAGTTTCTAAAGGTCTTTTTTATATACTTAACTCGAAGCTTAACCGTTTTTAAAAATGAGTATTATAAATATTCATTTTTTATACCCTTAAATTTTTATATTATGTAATAAGGTTTATAATTTTGCGAGGTGGTAAATTTGTTATTCCTTACAGGATTTTTACTAATAATTGTTGCTGGATATCCAATATGGGACTATTTTTATATAAAAAAGATAAAAAATAATCTTGTAAACAAGTACAAAATTTACAAAGAAATCATGATAACTCAATGGGTAATGGTCATTGTTATATTCGTATTTCGGTTAATGACCAACCGCTCTGTTCATTCCTTATTTTTTCTTGAAGAACACTTGTTGTCTTTTCAATTCGAATCTTTGTTAGGAATTGGATTAGGAGTAAGTATTAGTATCGTGATGTTCGGTCTAGCTATTACATTTTCAAAAACAAATAGTAATAATTGTATTCATTTACATTCAGTTTTCAGGATATGAAAGGTGGAGATGTAATTTGGCTCAAGAATACAAGCTAATGGAAATACAGGCAGCTGTATTATTTAAATATGATAGTTCAGGCAAAATGACAGAAATAAATGAGCCTGGCGGTCTTGTTGCCCCTTTATTTTTCCTTGGTCGTACCAGAGAAGGGAATGTCATTCGTTTCAATAAAATTTTCCCAAATCCAAAGATGGGTAAAGTGTTGCAAGTTATTAACAACAATGAGCATATCGTTGACCTTAGAAACTTAATTGTTATTTTTAATGAGATGAGACCGATAAATAGCATATGGATGGGCCCAGCTTACGTTTTTCCCAAAAATTTTAATATGACCTCAGACGCAGTTAGAGTAACAAATGAAAATAAGGAATTACTAAAAGTGGATTTCCCAAATCTCTTTGAGGAGTTTGAATGGAGACAGCCTTGTTTCGCTGTTATTCAAGATGGTATTGCAGTTTCTATATGTTGTAGTGCGAGAAAGAGTGCAAAAGCAGCAGAAGCCAGTGTGGAAACTTTGGAAGCCTATGAAAACTCCCGCCACTTATCTCCTTCGGAGCCTGAAGTGGGGGTTTCTCGTGTATCACCTTCAAGAGATGCTTAACACGAGTGGAGTTGACACAGCTGCCTGATGGCACAACCCCTCTATTCCATCGGCAAACGCCTTTGGAACTGCTTTTTTTAAGATGTTATAGGAACCATTCACATCTGCGTTCAGTAGTTTATTCTCTTTCGTGCGATACAAGCCACGTTTGATTCGTTTCCCTCTGAATACAGGAATGTCTTCCTCACCGTAAGTGGGGATCGCATCATTGTCTAGAAAGGATGCTTTACTTGTATACGATTCTTCCACGACTTGTACAATAATACCTTTTCGTTTTGCCTTATAGGTGATCATTTCAATGAGTAGATTATGTGGGATATGGCAGAACGATTGATTTTGTTTTTTTCCCATCTCACTGTTTTGTTTCCATGATGTATTTTTCCCAATCACAATCATAGAGATCTCCTGCTGAATCGCCAGCTGAACAATGTGGTAACTCATTTTATGGAAGAGGTCTTTTATCTTGAGAAACCGTTTCTCATGGAGCCTCTCTAAACGCTTTGATGTGTGTGGTCCTTCTTTTGGTTCTTTTCCATGACGAAGAATCCCCAGTAAATAAGCCTTTTGCTTGTTATAGTATTGGTTAATGCTTTTGATGACATTGCCCTTTACTAACACAGGAGTAGCCCCTGTATTCATTATGATAGTTGCAATGTTATTGATCCCTAAATCAATACTCATATAGCGATTATTGTCGACATACTCAGGTACTGGCTCAGATTGTTCTGTCACAATTTCCACTTTAAACTTCCCGTAAGCAGGAGAGACACGTACCTCTTTCAGATTTTCGATATGCCCAAACAATTTACCAATATTTAATTTTATGCTTGTTTTTGGAAAACGAATGTACTTATCTTGAAGTTTACATACTTGATTCGTGAATACAATTTCTTTCATAGATGATTTGATATATTTTGGAATGCGAGGTCTGCCCGTAAAAGTGGAAGGATGTTTCTGATATGCTTTCATGGAGGCGAAGAATGATTTCCAGTTTTGATATAGCTTCTTCATAACCGCTTGATTCGTTTGTGCTGGCAAGTTCATATAATCTTGTTGCTTCATTGTTTTAAACAAACAATCTAGGAAGTTATAGGATAGGAACGATTTCTCTTTTGTCGGGAATGTAAACAAGTTACATTTGATTTCTTTCCGTTCTACTTCCGGCTTTTCTTTCTGCTTTTGCACACGTTTTTGATACGCACGAAGTTGATTTTCATTCATGATTTCAATATATGCTTGTAATGTGTGGAGAACTTCTTGTTGAAGTGGCTGTAATGAGTTCTCAGTACGTAAGGCCGTATATACTTGGCGAATATAGAAGTTTGTTGTATTGTAGAGATTTTTTGCATTTTGACACATTTCCATAAAGTAGACATGCAATTTATGACCTTTCTTGATCCAAATTTGATAGGTTGCATATTCTTTTTCTTTTGTCATCATGTTCACCTCCTTCTTTCCTTCATGATACTACAAAACAGTCGAAAAGAACATACATTCGCCATACTACGAAAATATTTTTACAAATGCGACGGTAATTCCTCCCCACCTTAAACTAGACTATGCCCTACACGTTTTGAAGGTGGGGTTTTCTTGCCAATTTTTCGATAAAAAAAGAGGGATAACGACGTATAAGTGTCACTATTGTAGCTTTAAAATAAAATTTGATTAAAAATATCGTGTTAACCCGTATTCTACGGTAAATAAAAAGAATCCATTTTGAAAAAAGATTGATCAAAATGGATTCTTATCCAGCAGATTTATGTTTCGGTTTTATAAAAAAGTTTAATCATTTTCTACCTGTATTGCTCCACAATCGCGCCCTTTATCAGTCAACGATTTGATGGCCATGACCCCTGCATTTTCCTTAATTGAATAATTTGGCCTGTATGATAAGCATCATGAAGCATGATGTCCAGTAATTTCCCCTCAAGTGAATTTTGCTCAAGCTCTTTTTCGGAAATTGCACTCAATACCTGTCTTAAATTACGTTGAGCGTTTTCAGAACGTTCAACGACTTTCTTCCATTCCTTATCATCATTAGATTGATTGGTAAGATAAAAGGTTTCATTACCGTCGAGATTATGTGTCCATTCACGGCCTTCCAAGTTTGCAGCAAGTCTCTCTTTGTAATAAATGAGATGATTAACGTTCTCCCAAATGGTTTTAGTTGCCTCTCCAGATGGTTTCCAGATAGCCTGTTCGGCTGTAAGTCCTTCTATAGCATGTTTAAACGGTGCATACCAACTCTCTTTATCGAATGTTGAATCTAGCACGTTTAAAAGCAAGTCAATTCGTTTCAAAGTAATCTCCTCCCTAAATAGTTAGAGTTTCAAAAAATCCTTATAACTCTGTTGAGATTCTACATTTTTAAATAAACTTCCTGCTTTTTAACTACCTTGCTAATCTTATTCCACAATCTGGCCCTTTAACGAAACAACTTTATGTCACTCAATAGTTCCTTAATCCACCTTTTATTCAGATGTTCTTTTTCTTTTAGTCATAAAAACACCCCTTCAGACAAAAATATCCAAAGGAGTAAAACATCGTAACTTTTTTATAAACATCTCGTCTTTATTCAAAACATCGCACCTTTTTTATAAACTCCGTGACTTTATTTCAAATCCACAACTATCCCTTTCATTTTTATATAATTCTCATAGGGTGAAGTAAAAATTTCGTCTTGGGGTACTTCAAAATCTTACCTTGATGGAAATACGCACATTCCTCGATTCCCCGCTTACACCCACCACATTTGCGAAGGTGTTTCCTCTATTAATACGCTTTTCAAATTCGTAACCGCACGTTTAAATCCTTCTTCAATCGACATGATTGGATCTTCATGTTCGATGCTTATTACGTAGTCATATCCGTACGTACGAAGTGCACTCATCATATTTGACCACTCTTTCATATCATGGCCGCATCCAACTGATCGAAATGTCCAAGCACGCGTTTGTACTTCTCCGTACGGCTGCATATCTGTTAGGCCATACATATTAATATTGTCTTGATCTAAGTACGTGTCCTTTGCATGAAAATGATGAATCGCATTTTCTTTTGCTAAAATTTTAATGGCTCCGACAGGATCAATACCTTGCCACCATAAGTGACTTGGATCCAAGTTGGCGCCGATTGCTTTGCTTGTTTTTTCACGAAGTTTTAATAGCGTATACGGAGTATGCACTAAAAATCCGCCGTGCAATTCTAAACCAATTTTCACGTTATGTGTTTCTGCGTATTCCCCGAGCTCTTTCCAATAAGGAATCAGCTTATGTTCCCACTGCCAAGTTAATACATCAGCATATTCATTTGGCCATGGGGTAACAGGCCAGTTTGGATATTTAGCTCCTTCGTGATCCCCTGCTGTTCCGGAAAAACAGTTTACGACCGGCACATTTAGCAGCGATGCTAATTGAATCGTTTTGCGAAGTGTATCATCAGACTCTTTCGCGAAGCCTTCTTCCGGTGAGATTGGATTGCCGTGACAGCTAAATGCACTAATGATCAGCCCTCGGTCCGTTACTTTTTTTACATAAGCTTCTCTTTTGTCCTTATCTTCAAGCAGTTCATCTAATGGACAGTGATGATTTCCAGGATAGCAGCCTGTTCCAATTTCAACGGCGTGAAGACCTGCTGCCTTTACTTTATCTAACATCTCTTCAAATGAATGATCTGCAAATAACACAGTAAATACGCCTAGTTTCATTTTATTTTCCCCCTGTTTTACTAGTGTCATATATTTCATCGATAATAGCTGATACTTGAAGTGCTTCTTCCGGTTTTACCACTAACTCAGCCTTTCCTTTGCAGGCATCAATGAAGTTTTTAGCCTGCATCAAACTATAATCCTCTTCTCCCTCTATCCAAGCTGCCGTACTGTTCATCAGCATGCCGTTTTTCGTTGTGTAAAGTTCAAGTGGAAAAACGTTAATACCTCCGTCTACCCCGGAAATGCTAACATGTTCTTCGTCATCTTCAATATTGGCAGACCAAGACGTTTCCAGCAGCAATGAAGCACCGTTTTCGAATTTAATATAAGCGGTTACATGATCATCCACATGAAATGTCTCATGATCAAATGTTCCCCATTGATTTAACTGACCAGGTGTTTTACTTAATTCGTTGTACGCACTTCCTAGAACCGCTGTATGTTTTGGGTTTCCCATTAGCCAAAGAGATAAATCAAGTAAATGACAGCCATAATCTATTAAACTTCCTCCGCCTTGAAGTTCTTTATTCGTAAATACTCCCCACCCAGGAACTTTGCGGCGTCGCATCGCTTTTACGCGTGCTACGAGAGGACGGCCTACTTCTGTCATCATTCTTTTTGCTGCTTGTGCTTCTTTCATAAAACGATAATGATAGGCAATTGCTAGTTTTCTATCAGCTTTTTTGAGGCTTCCAGCATATCTTCGCACTGCTGCTTACATAGCGCCATTGGTTTCTCACATAATACATGCACACCTGCTTTCAAAGCCTCAATCGCAAATTCAGCATGAAATTTATTCGGCGTACAAATACATACAGCATCTACTTCTGTAAGCATATCTTTATAATCAGCAAATACTTGCGGGATATCAAACTCATTCGCTACCTCTGTAGCTCTTTCCTGATTCATATCACTCACGCCCGAAATGACACATTCATTACCTAACTGTTTAAACGCTGGAATATGCCGCCCGGTGGCAATTCCTCCTGCTCCAATTATGCCAATTCTCACGGTATTCACCTCTTATATGCGCGTAATCTGTTTTGTTTGGCTTGATTGTAAGGCTGCTAAAATAACAGAAAGAGATTTTAACCCTTCTTCACCTGAAACAGCTGGTTCTTCATCATGCAAAATTGCTTGTACAAATTGTTCAATTACGTGAGAATTATTTTGTCCACCTTCATCATTCGACTGAATTTTCCCTAGTTCATAATTAACAACTTCTCCTGTCGCATATTGAGCGATTAATGAATAGACTGGATGGTCTTCTAGACGAAGAATTGCTTTCTCACCATAAATAATCGTTGAGTTATCTTCTTTACTCGTATAAGCCCAGCTTGCTGCAAGCGTTCCGATAATACCGCTTTCTGTTTTTAATACACATACTGCGTTATCATCAACATTAGCGAAATCTTTTGCATTGCTTTCAACAAATGCGCCAACTTCTACAAATTCTTCTCCAAATAAGTAACGAAGTAAATCTGTTTTGTGAACGCCTAAGTCTCCCATCGCCCCAATAAACGCTTCTTCTTTTTTAAAGAACCAGCTTTCTTTGCCGTCCGCGCTCCATCCTTCTGGTCCACTATGGCCAAAAGCTGTGCGGAAGCTATAGACTTTGCCTATCTCACCTTTTTTAATTAGCTCGCGCGCTTTTTGATGAGATGCGACAAAGCGCTGATTGTGTCCGATCATAAGTTTTTTACCGTTTGTTTTTGCTGCTTCAATCATTGCTTTTGCTTCTTCTTCCGATGTAGCCATCGGTTTTTCACATAATACATGAACACCGCTGTTTAAAGCTGCAATCGAAATAGGCGCATGCAGAGAGTTTGGTGTACATACACTAACCGCATCCACAGTGCCGCTAGCTAACAGCTCTTCGTATTTTGTATACGCTTTTACACCATATTGCTTTGCCACGCTATTTGCACGTTCTTCATTTACATCACAAACTGCGACTAGTTCTACATTTTTATTGAATGTATACTCTGGTAAATGACGATACTTTGCGATGCTTCCACAACCAATAACCGCTACTTTTATTTTTTCCATGACCTTTATCCCCTTTGTTTCAGTTTACTTATTCGTTTTTACAGCAATTTGTTCAAGCGGCTTGGCATTACCGTAGATAGGACGTTTTCGTTCTACTGGATTTGCCCATTGAATTGCATTTATGATCACGCGTTGAATCTCTTTGTTATGGTATGTTGGGTATGTTTCATGCCCTGGTCTAAAATAGAACACTTTTCCATTTCCTCTTTTATATGTGCAGCCGCTTCTAAAAACTTCTCCGCCTTCAAACCAGCTTGTAAATATCAATTCATCCGGCGCCGGAATATCAAAGTGTTCACCGTACATTTCTTCACGTTCAAGTTCAATGAATTCTGAAATTCCTTCTGCAATTGGATGGCTTGGCTCTACAACCCATAAACGTTCTTTTTCATCCGCTTCACGCCATTTTAGATCGCAGCTTGTACCCATCAATATTTTGAAAATCTTCGAGAAATGACCTGAATGCAAAACAATTAATCCCATTCCACCTAATACACGTTGTTTTACCTTTTCAACGATTTCATCTGCTACTTCTTCATGTGCCATATGTCCCCACCATACTAATACATCCGTTTGATGTAATACTTCATCTGTTAATCCATGTTCTGGTTCATCTAAAGTAGCCGTTTTTACTTCGAATCCTGCTTTCGTTAAAAATTCTGCAATTGTACCATGAATCCCATTCGGATATATTTCACTTACAACAGGATTGATTTGTTCATGTCGATTTTCATTCCATACAGTTACTTTTAACATTGTGACAACACCCCTTTTTCATTTATCCCGCATTAACAGGCAGTAAGCCTCCCACTGATGGAAGTTTCACTTTATTTGTGATTAGTATAGAAAAGATACGGAATGAAGGATATGCTTAATTTAGCTGTCTTTTTATTCAAAAGTGTCATCATTTTTTTGGTTATTAAAAATCGAAAGAGAAAATAAGAAGAATTATGATATGTTTTATTTACAAAAGTGGCATGTTCTAAAGGGGAGAAATTGCGTATGACTTTAATAAAAAACGATTTAGAAGTTATTAATGAAAAAGTCATTTATCAAAATCCGTTGCTGTTTCTAAAAATATGGGAAATTAATATGAAAAAACATCATTTCAGTACGATAGAGAAACACCCTTGGCATTATCATAAAGAAGTAGAATTTATTGCCGTCGTTGAAGGAAATTTGGGGATACAAAGTAAAAACGAGTATGTTCTAATGGGCCCAGGCGATGTCATCGTTTTAGGAGCATCCCAACCGCATCGTTCTCATAAACCGCTGATGGACGATTTACGATATGTAGTATTTCAAATCGATTTAGGGAAACACTTCGATGAAAGTATCATGCCATACATATACTGTTTCTCTGAACAAACAAAACCTTTGAATGAAATAAACTATATTTTTGAAGAAAAACAAACTGTAAGAGATGAAATATATGCTTTAATTATGGAAATCTTTCAGGAGTCACAAATACAAATGAGGGGATATGAAATTGCCATTAGTTCTGCTATTAAGCGAATGATGCTATTACTCTTAAGAAATGATACACGCAACACATTAAACTATACAGAGGGAATTGGTCTGAACCGATTGCGGCCAGTTCTTGAATACGTAGACAAACATTTGGAAGATAAGATTACTGTAGAAGAAGCTTGCTCATTACTAGGACTTAGCTACCATTATTTTATAAAGTACTTCAAAAAAGTTATCGGTACTTCATTTATTGATTACGTTAATTATAAGCGAATAAAAAAAGCTGAATGTTTATTAATGACAAGTGATCTTAGTATTACGAATGTTGGTTATGAGGTTGGTATCTCTAACATGGCTCAGTTCTATAAGCTTTTTAAAAGGTATAATCAATGCTCTCCAAAGGAGTTTAAGCAACGCATGCAAAATGAATTGGAAGCTAAAAAAGAATAAACAGAGTACGCTAGATTCGTTAGACCTACAATTTCAATTTGACAAGTCAATCCTCTTTGAGAATTTATCGTTATAACAAAGAAAACTCACCTGAAATATTGGCGAGTTTTCTCTATTATTTTCTAAATCCTTCTTAAACGAAAGCACCGTCACTTTAAGTACATTTCTTCAAAAACGTATTATTAAGTGATTTACACTACTAAGCTCAAAATATTTTATTCACCTAGTGGGCGTGCATTTAGTGCTTCATTTATCTCGCATTAACGGGCAGTAAGCCCCCACTGATGGAAGTTTCACTTTATTAGAATTTATTGTTATGCTCCACATTTATGACGACATTTCCCTTCTTGTGTCCTTTCTCTACATATCTATGAGCTTCAACTATCTCTTCAAACTCATAGTATCTATCAATGACTACTTTTAACTTCCCCATCTCTACAAGTTCTTTGAGGAAATGTAGTTCTTCTGAAGTTTCAGGTGGATTTCGACTCAATAATAATTTCCTTCGGCTTGTCAATTTAGTCCATAGCATTCGAACACTTGGCAGCGGTTCAGTGACATTTATATAGGTACCGTCCTTCTTTAACAATTTCATACAAGCTGAAAAGGAACTCTTGTTTACCGCTTCAAAGATAACATCATATTTCTCATCTATCCTAGAAAAATCTTCTGTTGTATAATCAATTACCTGGTCAGCTCCCAGAGATTTTACCCATTCCAAATTCGTGGTACTGCATACCCCTGTAACGTTTGCTCCGAAATACTTGGCAATCTGAACTGCATAACTTCCTACACTTCCTGAAGCACCATAAACTAGAACCCTATGGCAGCTCTGAATATTAGCTTTTCTAAGAAAATACAAAGCTGTGCGTGCTCCAATTGGAATGGCAGCGGCTTCTGCATAAGTTATATTGGAAGGTTTAGTAGATACAGCACCATCTTCCGGCAAACACTTATACTCGGCATAAGCACCAAACCCCGCCAAAGTTGCTGCAAAAACCTGGTCACCTTCCTTAAACCTTTTGACATCTTTCCCAACTGATTCAACTTCTCCTGCTAACTCCATCCCTAATATCTCTTTTTTGGGTTTTCTGAAACCAAGTGCTATTCGGGCAGGCAGCCAAAAAGCGGGAGGAACTGTGAAACTTCGTGATCGAATATCTGCTACTGTTACGGTTGTCGCTTTTACTTTTACCAAAATTTCATTTTCTTTCGGAATAGGTTTTTCTATCTCTTTCAGTTGAAGAACATCAGGGGGACCGTACTTTGTGTACACAATTGCTTTCATTTATCCACCTCTAATTCGTCATATTCATTAATATGATACGCATATTACAAATAAATAGACCAATGGCTCACTCTCCAATAACTGTTCTTAAACTATCCTACTCTATCAGTTAAATAGACATTATTCTTTTCTATTAGTTTTAACATAAATTTACCAATTCCCATTAGGAATACCCCTTTTTTACGGATAACTTGTGTGTAACATGCATTCGTTACAACACACTGTGCGATGACTTCCAAAATAACACAACCTTTACAATCTATAAAAATTTAACACTTCGTGCACTTATAAAATTATAGTTCTCATTTTAAATTTTCACTTTAAAACACAAAAAAAGCACTTGTTGCCTATAGGAGACAATCAAGTGCTTTAAGTTCATGTATTTTTAAATGGCTTCATCAAGTTTATAAATTTTATCGCGTTAGAGTGACCGTATGACATCTTTTTTTCTCGTAAATATCAATCATATTTTATCCCCTTTATCACATAATTCGTACAATGTACCATATGTTGATTTTGGATGAATAAAAGCAATTTGCGCGCCTTGTGCACCAGTTCGAGGTAATTCATCAATCATCTGTATTCCATTTTGCTTTATATACTGAATTCTTTGTTTAATCGATTGGACTCCAAATGCTATATGATGAATACCCTCACCACGTTTTTGAATAAATTGTGCAATTGCACTTTTGTTACTTAGTGGCTCTAACAATTCTAGTTTACTTTCTCCTACTACTAAAAAAGCTACTTTTACTTGTTGTGATTGTACTTCTTCTATTCCTAAAAGTTTCAATTTTAATATCTCTGTATAAAATGGCAAAACTGATTCTATAGATTGTACCGCAATTCCGATATGGTCAATTTTCTCAATCACTTACTACCCTCCTTTTAAAATAGCCCATCCGTTTTGTTTTTATTATTATATTTCTCATTAATTTTTTATTCGTCATACAGACTCTTCCTTCTTGGAATCTATGACTTAACTTAGTGATCCCTCCATATGACCATACTAACTTCGGACAAAATTTAAAAATAATAATTATGAAAATTCAACTTAAAATTTTGTACTATTTTATATTTCTATAGTCAATCCCATCCAACTAATTCCTCCACCAGCTGAAAGGAACAGAATCTTATCTCTCTTTCTTATTGGCATATTCTTAAACATATTATATAAATCAATTAAAATTCCTGGCGCACCCAAATCTGAACTGCCCCCCAATTGTTAGACACGATTAACAATTGGGGGCAGTTCATGCCCGTAAGAGACAATCAAGTGCTTTAAGTTCATCTGTTTTTAAGTAGCTTCAAGTTTGTAAGTTTTATGGTAACAGTATGACACCTTTTACATGCTGTGACAAAGTAATACGTTAAAATCTACGAGCTTGTACGAATTCTTTAGTTTAATGTCCAAACCATGTCATTATAGTTGTCGCCTAGTAATTAACTTTAGTATCACTAGTTTTGTTGTTCTCATTTGTAAATATAACTCTAGTAGTAAGTCAAAACGATTAATTACGGAAATCAAAATCAAACTTCTCTTAAAAACGTAAGCCTCTATTTTTTAATCACTTGAAATTTCCGTCATAAAATCATGTCTCGTGATTGTCTTATTATTATTCACTCGAAATTTATATAACAAACGTTGTTTCATTAGTTGAATTTTTTCTTTAGTAATAAAAGTTGTCTCGATAGCACTTTCTATTAATATTGCTATGCTCTCTTCTTTTATTCCTTCTAATGCCTGTGGTAAATATCTGGTTTCCTCTCTTTTATAAGCTTTCCACGCCGTATAAGAAACTATATCAACTAATAGAGACCATAACCTTGCAATTTCCAAGTCTTCTTCATCTTCAGCAAACTCAGATATCCCTGTACAATCTGCATTATCTATTAATTCATACAAGTCATCACCAGACACACTTTTATTCTCAACCCAAGCCCAACATTTATCTAGTGCATCTCTTCCATCTAAATACCTCTCATCATCATTTTTAATAATACTAAAAACTTTCTCACCAATAGTTAAAACAAATCCAATTTTTACGTCATCTTCCAAGATATATATTTCATTATTTTCCATAAGACACCTCTTATTCTAATATTTTTCTATCCTTTAATATGAAGGACAACAATCCTTTAACCTTGACAGTTTCATCTAATTCTGATGTTACTACAATTTTAAGATTAGGAAATTTTTTACTAGATTGATAAAAAATATTACATTTATCTTCTGGAAATGGTTTTATTAAACCTTTAGTACATTTATTGCAAACCCCTCTAGGATTTGATTGATGGATATACAGAGTGCCTTTTACATCATTAGGCTCAATACCTGCCTTTTTAACAGCATCATTAAATTCATTGAGCACCCCTTCTTCAGCGTGTCTAGTGAATTGGGCCAATCTAGGGTTCTTAATATGATTATAAGGTGCTTTGAATTCTCTATTCGGATTCACATCATCTAATGAAGGTAACTTGGCCTGGTTTCTTACTTCTGGAGAAGCTCCTTTAAAAACCACATTTTCTAAACCACTAACATCTGCTTTTCCAACTGAAACAGTATTAGTTTCAGGTACATTGAGTTCATTCCTATATGCATCTAAATCTGTTTTTCCAAGTTTAAATGTATTTTCACCCGTACCCTTACTAACAGTACTCTCTTCCAACTTAGAAATCTTATTATGAATAATCCCTTTTGATTCGTCATGACTCGCCTTCACCGCAGCTTCCCAATTCGTGCCACGACGAAGTCCCATGACTCCATCAACGGGTACTGGAGATTTACCTAAAACGAAATCTTTCACGATATTGAATCCACCTGTTGTACCGTCTACCACCTTAGCAACTCCGCTTTTTATCGCGTGATCCCAGTCATTCATTTTGTCTGCTGTTTTCCAGCCTTTTCTTCTTATGTTCGTACTGATATAAAAAATTTACACTTAGTACATTAATAAAATCATAATGTGCCTTTTAATTTCTATGCTAAAACACAAAAAAGCACTCGTTGCCTTTAATAGACAATCAAGTGCTTTAAGTTTGTACGTACAATCATTTGATACTGACAGTATGGCACCCTATATATCTTGACAAATATATTCTAACATTTTTTAATTACATCTATACCAGTATCATTTATCAATAAATCACTTATTGAATCAGATACATATTTCAATTCATCAACATCTAAATCATTAAAAGCTATTACATATAATCCAAAGCCTTTTTCTCCAGTAGCATATATTAATGCATTACCACCTTCATCATCAGCTATCGCTAGTGAATTGGGGATACTTTCCTGTATCGCATATGATTCATTCATCTCTATACAACCCTCTGCTCCCCATATTCTAATATATTTTTCTTCATCAACATTAATCTCTATTTCTGTTAGTTCTCCTATTATCTCTAGAAAATCTTCTGGAATCTCTATCTTTGAGAATTCAATTAAATTTTTTATATCTTCCTCATTTGAAGCTGACTTACTAGCATCTATTCTATATTTACTACTTAAATTATTTAATATACTCATTTGATCACAACCCTTTCATATGGTACTTTCAACTTATCTAACATTTTATATTGTTGCTCTAGAACACTATTTATTGTATCGTTAGAAAATCCTGCATTTTTTAAATCATCTACTATATACTGTAATTCATCTTGTAAGCTCGAACTCCACTTTCCATTACCTTCCGCAACTCTAGCATTTCTTCTCGCATTTTGTGCTGTACTTATACTCGTATGTGGCATCCCCTTACCAGTTTCTATTGTAATAGTTGGTGCTAAATTTGGGTCATACTCATATTTAGAAAGATTGTCTATCGCCCATTGTTTCTGCAACCCATGATGAGATTGTAATCTTAAAATAAAAAGCACTTGTTGCCCGTAAAAGACAATCAAGTGCTTTAAAAGACTAATTAATTTTTTCTTTATATTGTAGTTCAAGTTTACTCCTGGGAAATTTCACATTTTTTACAGAAGATGTTATTCCTCTAACATGCCTAGAAAATCATTTACATTATCTGCAATTTTTTCTGTAACCGGCTCAAATTCACCTGAATCTTCATTATACCAAATGCAAATTGTTGGATTTGTTTTACTTTCGCTATAATCTAAACATACGAAGTTCCCAGCAAACAGAGCTGCAAAGGGTACTAATTCAGCTCCTGTGGAATCTCCATCCGAAATAATTCTTTCATCTAATTGACTGAATACGACCTTTATATCGTACATACCTTTGTCATTTTCACCTGGATTATCTAATAAACAAAGAAAACGGTCAACTACATATCTATTAGACTTATATTGAAAAAACCTAGTTATTGGAAGAGCACCATTATTTTTCAATATAAAATCTATAAAATCTTTTGGAAACTTAATTTCGAAACTCTCTTCTACACGTGTAATTAAATTCTTATCTGGAATAGGATAAATTATACTATCATTTTGAATCTTCACGATTATTTCACCTCTTAATTAATTTAATGTCGTGGAGCGTCTGCCCAATGTCCTTTTGTCCTTCCCCCGTTATGCTTTGTGATATTATGAATACCAAATGGCACAAGTTCCATTTTCCCATCTTTTTCTTTATGATGCCAGGTTGTACCTTCAGGTTGCACTTTATTTGGTAGTCTTTCATTTAGCCACCTAAACTGCACATCATCCATTGCTAACCATAATCTCTTTGGAAGGACATCCTCAAACAATACTACACCTGCTCCTTTAAAGTCAGCATATCCAAATTTTAATCCCTCTACTTTTTCTACTTCGACTTTAGGTATATCAGGATGTAACTCTAGAGCCCGTTCTTTTATCATCTTCCTTTGATTTCCCGATAATTTACCAATAAAATTATCTTGCCAAGACCAAGGTTTATTTGACTTTACTATATCCCCATAAATAAGAGCATAATCATCAAGAACATCTTCAAATTTTTTGTTACCTTTAGCAAACTCTTCTATACTTTCCAGACTTGGTTCTCTAATTCCATTAGGACCTTTTACGTTTTCACCCGTACCCTTACCAACAACACTCTCTTCCAACTTAGAAATCTTATTATGAATAATCCCTTTCGACTCGTCATGACTCGCTTTCACCGCAGCTTCCCAATTCGTGCCACGACGAAGTCCCATGACTCCATCAACGGGTACTGGAGATCGACCTAATACGAAATCTTTCGCGATATTGAATCCACCTGTTGTACCGTCTACCACCTTGGCAACTCCGCTTTTTATCGCGTGATCCCAGTCATTTATATAGAAATTTCAGGAGAAAATCCATTATCAATGAAAATAAAAAATGATACCACTAGAAAAAGCTATTTAAAGAGAAAAAGAAGATAACTATCTATATAGTAGATAGTTATCTTCTTTCGTTTTTTAATAAAAAATATTATCTTTCCTTTTTGTATTTCTCAATAATATCTTTATCAAATTCATTATTTTCATCAGGTAATTTATTCAATTTTTTATATTTCCATATCACATGTCTTTCGTAATCATCATACTCACAATTATCCAAGTCTGTATAATCATAATCAATATTAAATTTACCCGAAGAAGTTAGTTCAAATGTTAAATTAGACCACAATGGTTGATTATTATTCTTAAATTCCTCGCGTAGTTTTTCTATATGGTCATTAAGTTTAAATAATTTTTCCATATACTGATCTTTTTCTAAATTATATATTTCAGGAATCTCTAAATTATAGATTGGTTCAGAATCATTGTTAGGATAGAAATAGAAAAATGCCTCATTACTAAAGTCATCTATTTCTGCATATAAATAAACTTCCTTCCACCCAACAGGGATTATACTATTGAGATAATTTGCAATTATTCCATATAATTCTTCCATTTTTTCAGTTTTCACATTCTAACCTCCATATACATTTTTTAAAATCTTCACTTTTTCGATACCATTTATTTTATAAATAATAGCAAAGCTATCCGGTCGTATTGAAGTTCCGCTATACCTTGGCCTTATATCTACAAAAACTTCTTTTCCTCCTCTTAAAGCTTTTGCCCAAGCAGATTCCAATTTTTTATAAGCACTTACATTAATCTTACCATTCATTGCAACTATGTTATCAATTAGCGGAGATCCATTAAATTGCGTACCGATTAAATGTCCACCATGACCTCCTTGAGTACTAGGAGCTTTAACTCTATCTTCCCCCCAGCAGCTAACTGATGTTTGCTATCACATACTCCCATCTCTAATGTGAATTCTCCTGAAGCTCTCTCAATTCTTTCTAAATCGTCTGTTTGATATAAATATCCATTTGTTTCATATTTTACATTAGGCTTTAATTTAAACTCGCCTAAAAAGTAACTACCATCTTTGATTACAGCATCAACAGCCCCACTAACGCTCTTATCAGATTTCTTTGTACCCTAAAATAAAAAGCACTTGTTGCCTTTAGTTGACAATCAAGTGCTTTAAGTTTATACGTTTTATAGTGAGAGTATGGCACCTTTTACATGTTGTAACAAGAACACGTTAAAACTAGCGAGCTTGTATGAGCTCGTTAGTTTAATGTCCATTCCATGCCATTCCCAGCAAAATGTCATCTCGCCTAAGCTCGTACTTCTTTTTCTGTTCTATCATTGCACGTAATACTCTATGATGGTCCAACCATCATGAGTCTTTACTTTTTAACAGCTTATTCTTTTTCTTTCCAGTTCAAAAACAAGTTCTTTTTCATTTTCAAATATAAATTGAAAAAGTCATGCTAGTAACACTTATGGAGTTACTGCAAGCACTCTTGTCCTCCTGCAATACACCCCATAAACTTTAAAAAAACAATAACCTATTTTAAATAAAATGCTATTAGCTATTCATTTAGATTCTCAATCTCAGTAAACCAAAAACATTCCTTTTCCATACACTTAGCATCAACTCTTTCTAATTCTTCTTTTAACCAATTAATCACAGATTCTGGTATATCATTATCAATAAAGGCATCCTCACCATTCACTTCTATTGCCTTATCAATCATTTTTGAATATACTAATAAACATTCTGCAAATTGATATAAAGAAGAATTAATAAACACCTCTTTATAACCATCACTATTATTAAGAAACACTACATTTTCTTGTTTCTCAGTTATACATATCGGATCACCAGAACCAGTCGATCCCAAAAACCAATATTTTTGAAACTCTTCTGGCATATTAAATACATTTGTAACAGGCCTTAATAACGATTGTGACGAAGTAAATTCTAAATATGGTGGAGGAGTTTCAGGTAAGCCTCCTATTGACAAAAATCTCTTCACTTCATCCGAAAAATTTGTACTCCTTAAATCTTGGTAATTAAATTTAATTAGCGAGCCATCTTTGTTAACATCCCATTTATCATTAAATTCCTCTGGTAGTATCATCTTCTCACCTTCCTGAACTTTTTATAAAAGTTTCTAATCTAGTTGCAATTTCATCATCTATTCCAGTAATTCCTTATTCCTTTTCAACATTATGAATACCACTTTCTCCTATATAGTGATGTCTCATCTATTTTTATAATAATTCTTTATTTATTTTTCAGTCGTATGTAATTCTCCTAATAACAGATTCTGATAGTCACTATAACTATCTATATAAGCACGTACACCGCCAATAATATTTATCCCGTTAATATCTTTATTATTCTCCAACATTTCCGTTACACATAGTGGCCCATAATGGTACAACCATCATGAATCTTTACTTTTTAACAGCCTATTTTAAATTACAACATCCTGGTAACCTACTTCAGTTACTCTTTCATTTAATAGACGGAGCCCTAGTCCATTTTCTATATCCCATGTACAATTAAATGTAATTCCGATATCTCGCCCTTCAAAAATCCCCGCATATGGAACAACAATTCCATCTAAGCTTATCATTTCTAGTATTTGATCAGTTGTTTCAACTAATGGATAATTTTCATTTACTTCAATATCATAACCTAGTTCATGTCGCTCTTGTTTGTAATAGTCTAATATTGATTGCAATACCCTTGGTTGTAAGCCCTCCCAATTTTGCATTAATGATTGATATGCCGTATATTGATCTTCATCAAACTTGCCATCTTCTTCACCATCTATCATCAAAGCTATCTCAGTTTCTTCTCCAAAAAAATGAATAGTGGTATCCTTAGCCCAACCATAGTCATACTCAAGTTCACCAAAAATTGGATCGTTTATAGTCATTTTAAAATCTCCCCTTTATTGTAATCTTGAAATAAAAAGCACTTGTTGCCTATCATAGACAATCAAGTGCTTTAAGTTTGTAAGTTTTATAGTGACAGTATGACACCCTTTACATGTTGTAACAAGTGATACGTTAAAACTTACGAGCTTGTACGAGTTCGTTAGTTTCATGTCCATTCCATGTATTTATTCATCATCCAGTAAAATGTCATCTCGCCTAAGCTCGTACTTCTTTTTCTATTCTATCATTGCACATAATACTCCATGATGGTACAACCATCATGGAGTATCTACTTTTAACAGCCTATTCTTTTTCATCCATCTTCTGCTTTAAATATTCAGCAATTTCTGTTTGCCCTCTTTCAATAGCAAATTCATAAGCTCCCATATCTTTCATGCTTTCACCAGAGTATTTTATAGATATATCTA
The DNA here is from genome assembly GCF_055814245.1 of Bacillus sp. EA-CB0995. Taxonomy (NCBI): domain Bacteria; kingdom Bacillati; phylum Bacillota; class Bacilli; order Caryophanales; family Bacillaceae; genus Bacillus; species Bacillus sp. EA-CB0995. Next base: position 3,902,559 of record NZ_CP169269.1, read on the forward strand.
TATTATTCTCAACTAACAATTTAACAATCTCAAAATGACCACCATATATTGCAGCAAACAGAGGATTTCTATCTGGTTCACTAGTATCAATCTCAACATTCTGGTTAATGAGATATTCGGCAATATCTAAATACCCTTTTGTAGCCGCTCTTTCAAGGGCATTTGTAGAAAAAGTTCCACCCTGTGTATTAACATCTATCCCAGCATTAATAAGATATTCTATTATTTCTAAATGCCCATGAGCTGTTGCTACATGTAACCATGTACCAAAGGGTGTCATCCATGTTAACATTTCTGGTTCTTTCTCAAGTAAATCTCTTAATGTATCCAATTGGCCATTTTTTATGGCACCCCTAATGTCTTTTGCAATTTTAGTCTTATCCATTTTAGTTTCTCCTTTAATTTTTATCTTCTAGAAGCAGCTTGTTTTCCAAGGTCTTCTAGTATTTCGATAATATCATCTAAGTCTGCACCTGCCGCATCAACTGCTTTCAATTGATTCACAACATTTTCCAAAGCTGATATATTATGTTGTCCAGCAATTCTATTTGGTGCCCAAACTAAATTCTCTTTACCAATTATAGGTTCAATACCATAATTTCTTAATATTTCTTGACCTTCTTGAACGAGTTTTTGTTGAGCCTCACCTAGACCTTTTTTGAATAAAATATGATGCGCAGGTGAGTCACCAATCAATTTGAATTAACGCTTCATTATATTCTGAAGTAATACCTAAATCAGTCATCTTTTTGCTAATCTCAGAAAGCTCGTCTACACTGAAAGTATTATTTTGAATAGCATTTTTAAGCCTATTCATGTTGTCCAAAGCATAAATTTCTCGAAAAAAAACACTTGATGCCCAAAAGGCAATCAAGTGCTTTATAGTTAGCTATATAAATTAATTCATTACTAATCCTATTTTTAAACCAACAAGCATGTTTAATTTCCTTAGCAGAACATGGTTATATAACTCCATGATGGTACAACCATCATGAGTCTTTACTTTTTAACAGCCTATTCTTTTTCTTTCCACCGCAAATATACTTTATTTTCTATTCATGTTGTATTTAGCCACGCACCACAGTTTTTGGCATTCTCATGTGTAAAGTATAGATTGAATAGTAAGTATGGTTTTAGCGTTTATAAAGTTACTGTAACCATTAAGGATTCTTCAATCCATTAATAAAATCCTTAAAACTATCAGCGATTTTATACGTATTTTCTTCTTCGCTAGATTGTGGGAAATAAAAAGAGTGATCCCAATAATATACACCATAGTTTTCAGTATCTGTAATGAGTACAATTAATCCTGAACCCGGATCATCTCCTATTATTAAACTGTTTGGTAACATATCTTCTTCAAACTCTTCATAGCATTCACTTAAATCAAAAGTTCTTTTTACACCTATACCATACAAGACATCTAAAGGAATTTCCTGATTTAATTCTTTAACAAAAAATTTACTATACCTAACTTTCGAAGTCCCTCCGTTATATTCACTCAAAAACTTTTTATAATCTTCCGGAAGTAGAAATCCTAAAAATTCTTCTAATTCTTCAATCGGTTCTTCTGTTGCTTTACCAAAAGCATTTAAATTCATTTATTTCACTCCCATTTAATCTTTTAACTTCTTAGCTAATGACATTCCACCCATATGTCGAAATCTTCTGTGCATCTCTTTATTGACTTCTTGCATTGTTGTTAAATCTTGATGATTGTTCCATTTGTTTTCATCTAATTCCGCCTCTCAAAAGTTTATTTCCACCTAAATGATTTACACCATGAATATCAGATATTACTAACTGCATTTTCCCAGGTACTCGATGATGATGCCAAGTTAACCCATCGATTCTTGGTTGACCATCAAAAATTTTCTCCAGTTATAATGGATTGAATATTTCTTTTGATAAAATCGATTCCACTAATTCAACCTTTTTACACAAAAATATTGACGGTACCCATGTTTTTCCTATGACCTAATTTCTAATCTATAAAAATAAAACACCTAAACAATTTAAATCGTTTAGGTGCTCCTTTTAAATCTTATTTACACGTATTCTCCCGATTAAAGTCAAATGCCGCTTCAACGCCATTCTTCATTAGCTTTTGTAATAATACATCATGACCTTCAGTAAAATAACAAATAATTTCCTCTTTATATAATGGTAGCAATGTATGGAAATAGATTGGCCAGTCCCCTTCTATTCTTTTGCCCTCTTCACGGAACTCCGTTTTGAAAGCATCTGAACATTGTGGCAGTGGTGGTACAATCATAACACCACAAAACTCCGTACTTTCGCTATAAGGATGAATTGGGGCATTTGGATTCCATTCGGCTCCCCTAGCTGAGCTACATATGACTGTTTTAAATCTTCCTCCGATTGATTTGGAAATACAAGCCACTGTCCTAACCAATATCCATTTCGCATAACATCTTTACCAAAGTTTTGTAAAAGACGTAATGGCCAGCCGTACTTTGGATGTTCTAAAGTAGATGTAGATACTTCCCAATCCTTTGGTAGATGCATGACGAGTTCCGCATAGCCACTATCTACACTTGATGGTGCTGGCATACGAAAATAGCTATTTCGATACGTTACTAATGTATGATAATTTACTATTTCATTAGGTCCAACATCATACAGTTCTATATCCGTTACCATTTCTGTATTTGCTCCTATATAATTTGTAATAGGACCATAATGCTGCAGGATGTGAGTTTCAAAATCTTCTATCGATGTCGGACGTATCATTGGGTTGTTTTCGATTAATGATTCATTGTTGTCTCCATCGCATGTCCACACTAATTTAAAACGAAATCCTTTCAATCCACTATTTGTAACTCTTTCTTTAAATTCGTCTGATACAAATATTTCTACGGATATAATAGGAAAATCTCCTAATGAATGCTGAGTATTACTATTGCGAAAAATATGCTGATTTTCTACTTTTTCTGGGATAAAAGTAAATTCATCATAACCGCCATATTTAGTAGGGACTGATTTTCCATGATCCACACACTCCAAAATATTCGTCACATTTATAGCATAACAATCATATGTATCATGCAAAAGTGGCAAACACTCTACTTGACCTTCCATTAAATCATACAAAATATCTATAGCTTCTCTTGTAAGGATGGGTGGGCTAGGAATTGATTCCCCTTCAAAACTTAATAAATCTGCTTTTTCCACTTGGCTAAATGTCTTCATTTGAATGGGTTTCCATGTATTGAGCATTGGTGTACCATTAAATTCATTATCAAATACTTCTTGTTCGCTTTCATTATAAGTAGTTAATTCATCATAATCTAATAGATTTGTGAGTTGCCATATCTTCATATTAACACTCCCTATTTTCAATCTTTGTACAAGAATTGTATTTTTCCTGTTAGTAAACCTTCTCTTGTTTCTTCAAGGAAAGATAAAGATACAAAATGAGAACACTGTAAAAATCCATTTAATGAAAAAAGAAGCTAGTCACCTACGATATATAGATAATTAACTTCTTTTTATTTCTGTATAAAATAAAAAGAGACATATCCCCTTCTCTGAAGTAGCTAAGTTACCACACAAATCTAACTATAGCTAGAAAGAAAGGATATGCCTCATACGTCTATCGTACCTGTCCATCCATGTAAAGCCGATTCCACTAATTCAAACCCATTTACACAAATTTATTGACGGTACCTTGGAGAAAAATAGTTTCATAATAAACTTAAGTACTTTTTTTAACTAATGCCCATATACCATATTTATTATAAAATACATGATCTTCTGGGAAATGTCTACACTCAGCATACCTTAAAATAAAACTCAGACTGTTCTCATCTATACTAAACGTAGAACCATTTTCTAATTCAGGCCGTTCAATAAGGTTGTATAAACAAAAAATTTGCATCAAGTCTTGAGCGTATTGTGTTGTTACTTGATTTTTAAAAGTAATAGCATCTGGTAATCCAAAACAATGCATTCCACATGTGTAGTAAAAATCTGTTTCTTCTACTACTGTTACAAAAGCCTTAAATAAATCTACTGTATCATTTGTATTATATATATGGGACCACTCTTCAATGGTATTTGCAGTACCTGAGGATTCAACTTTAACACCAAGTCCACCAGATTTTAAAAGTACATGTGCAGCTTCAACCATCTTTACTACTTTATCAATTGATCCGCCTTCTCCAACTAAATATACAGTTAAGAAATGGTTTTTGATACAATCAAGTTGCTCTTCTGAAAATTTACCATTTCCTGCAATCTCGAAAGCTTCCGTCAAATGTTCATCATACTCATAGACTTCAACATCAAAAAAGTTAATTGTTTCACCAAGTTTACCAATACTATTTCCTGCAAATATATATCCTTCACTTTGTCTTGCCACTGCTTCAACAATTTCACGTCTGTTCTTCCATAAACCTGGTATACATAAAATTATTTTTGAGTCTTCCATGCAACCCTTCCTCATCATTAGTTAATTTCTATCAGCTTCTTTTAATTTGCTAAGAACTTCATTTGCAACGCTCTCAAATCTTTTAGGATTGTCAGAAATAATTTCATTGAGCAAATCGATTACTGTTGATTTTATATCATTATTCATTCCTACAATGATTTTAGCATACTCAATTCTATACAAATCATTATTTAAAATTCTTTTGTTTAATAGCATTGCCCATTCTTTTGCATTCTCAATCATTTTTGGCAAAGCTTTAGGCATCTCTGTTAGATATTTTTCCATTTCAAAACTTTCAATTAAGTGAACTAGGCCAAACATAACTTCTTCCTCTTGTGTTTCATCATCAAATATCATACACAAATCTTTAATAAGCTTTTCATCATCACAATCTGCTAAGTTTTCTAATGCATCGTCAAACTCTTCACATTCTGATTGAGTTTTTAAAAATCTACAATTATATAATCTCTTAATCTCAGATCTACTGTCCATATAAACTTCTCCTTTTAAAAAAATTAACAAAATTAGATATTATTGAAAAACCTAAGACAAATAAAATTGCAAACTATAATGTCCCTACTATTAGGTTAGTAAAATAAATAATCATTTCTTTTTTAATTCTTTTTTATAATAGTCCTCTCTCGCTTGTCTAGCATACTCTCTCAAACTTGGGCGTATCTCTTTATACACCCCATCTTCCATGTATATTTTTCTCAAATTCCCCAAATCAAAAGCAAGAGCGTCACGTACCTCTAAAGAATAGTAGTACTCTTTTTCCTCATTAGTCATATTTCGACCGTATGTCTCAGTCCTTCTATGTCTTCCCCCAGTTTTCGGTTGCTCTACATTTATTGACATACCGTCATTCTTAGCTTTTTTAGGATCCCATTCCAGTTTTCTTACTAAGTATTCTTTTGAAGGCATATGATGAGGTGTAATATCGTCACCAACTGATCCTGCATCATTCAGATCTTTATACGTTCCTATGTCACCTTCATTTGGTAACAGTTTTTTCGAATCTACCTCTTTCACAGTATTACCCGTACCCTCACCAGCACCACTCGATTCCAACTTAGAAATCCGACTCTGAATAATCCCTTTCGACTCATCATGACTCGCCTTCACCGCAGCTTCCCAATTCGTGCCACGACGAAGTCCCATGACCCCATCAACGGGTGCTAGAGATTTACCTAATACGAAATCTTTCGCGATATTGAATCCACCTGTTGTACCGTCTACCACTTTGGCAACTCCGCTTTTTATCGCGTGATCCCAGTCATTTATTTTGTCTGCTGTTTTCCAGCCTGTTGTTTTTAAGTTATGTAGCCATATATTTTTACTATTATGCAATGATTGTACCACATGTTTGGTTGTATTTGGATTTAATACTTTGCCTGCATCTTGCACTTTTGATAGTTTTGCCAGGGATAAAGCGCTGTCTAATCCTTTGAATCCTTTTACCGCTGTTCCAAGGATTGGGATGGCATCGAGCGCTCCGAATATCCCGTTCTCTGCTCGTTCGGCATCGCTTAACTTTCTGCCGGTTCCCCAATCTTTTCCATCGTATGCACTCTTGAGTTGTAAGCCCCCATAGAGAGCCGAGGCTGTTAGTCCGGCCGGCGGGCAAGCAATGGTTAAAATGATAAGTCCGGCTCCTATTGCAAGATCACGCCACGTCTCCAACTTTTTTTGTTCGTCTTCTCTCGTTTTGTACTCGAATCCACGCATGGATGGGACAAGCTTACGGTATTCGGCGTAATCTAGCTTCGCATCTGGATTTTCTTGTTTTATTTCTTTATACTGTGCGCGGAGAACTTTATCAAACGCTAAGGAGTCTTTGAAAATATCGTCCACTGTTATTTTATCTTTTTTCGTCGTAATCGTTTGTGCCATGCCATAACCGTGTGCGTTTGGCAACGTTGTCGTAGAAGTAGAGCCAATGCGATTTTTCGTAGAGTAGTTTCGAATCGATAGGTCTCTCATTTTTCCCGCAAATTTGTCCATGTCCTTATAAAAAGGTTCATCGATATGTCTCGATACAGCTTCCCCTGCTTTTGTGCAGTAGTTTCCTAGTGTGATATAGTCGTCAAGCAATTCATTGATTTTTCCTTGCTGACTCGTGTGTTGAAAATGAATACTTCGGTCGGAGTCTAGAGAACGTATTTTTCCCTCTATATTTTCTAGAAGGTCGTTGGCATGTTTTAATTCCATTAGTGCATCTTTTGTAAGTTTGTCGATTCCTTCTTTCATTTCTTGCCAAGCACTTGGCTTGTAATGCACATCCATTTCTGTTTCATCCTCCCTTGCCGTATAGTGATTAACCGCTAATACCTAAGATTTTTTGTAATTCTTCATCCTTTTTTATCATTTCTTCTAGTGTATAATTCACAACGAGCGCCGCTTGTTTATAGTTATCTGCGAGTTCCATCGTTTTTCCTAATATATCTTTGTACTGTGATAGAACCTTTGTTGCTTCGCCTTGTCGATAAAAATCGCAGTTTGTTAGACTATCAATATTTTTCGCTACGCCATCAGCATACAGATTATAAATATTTTGCAGGCGCGTTGCGATATCAATCATTTCTGTGAAGTTGACTAAGACTTGTGAGCCGCCGCCTCCTGAACTGCCATCCGACATTTGTGCGTGCATTAGTTTATTCCTCCTAATGATAAACTTTTTGGATCAATAAATTTCTTATATGGCATTTTTAACACATCATATATCTTCTTATTTAAAGCATATAGACTAATCCATTCATATCGTTTCCGTTCTACATCAATTTGGATATAATCGTCTCCCTCTGTGAAGTATAAGAAACAATCCCATTTTCCTTGTTCTATTAAACTTGTTGTACGCGGTCGACTAAATGTTTCGATTGCTAATATTTCTTTTTGCGATAAATCCATTTCTTCAAATGTTTCCTGTTCTTCCTGCGTCATCTTACTTGTTAAGAACGTAGTATCTTTCTCTCTCGGCTCTCTCATTAGAAATGGAATTCTCTCTAAGAACGATAAATACACATCTCGCTTCGGTATGTAATGGAGTTCATATTCCTCATTTGGCTGTATTTCTGTTAGTACAGCTACTCGGTCTTTATCATTTGGTAAAAATCCTATGAGCAGGTTATTAAATCGCGTATAATCCTGACTTTCTTGATACGCTTTCAGTAATTCAATGAGTTGGAATGCAGCCATTGTCAGTCCGCCATCTTCCATAATGAGCCCTTTTCCCCTTAAGCTCTCGGTTGCTTTCGTTACACAATCGGCATCATCCATGACGAGTTTTTCCCGTTCAGGTAAACCAAATAAATAAGTAACTCCAGCTCCACCAGCTAATACATATAATTCAGAAGGACTGAAACTCTCTATGATATTTTGCATCGTTTGATCCCTCATTTCTATTACAGGTTTTTAATCGTTTGTACTTCACTCGTGTTAGAGAATGTATGAATATGTTTGTCGAGATCTTTCAACGCTTTCGTATGATCTTCAAGTGCATCTGCCATATCTGCATTTAACTGAATGATTAACTCCAAAAAACACAAAAATTCATCTCGTGTTTTCCCTTTCCAGTGAGAGCTAGTTACAGTTGCTTGTAAGTCTTTTGCTTGTTGGAGTGCGTCTTTTACACTATTTTCAATTTGCTGTGCATAGGAAATTGCATTTGCCGCTCCCTCACCAGAAATTTCAATTTCTTTCCCACTCATGTTTAAACCTCCGTTTCTATTAAGATGCAGTACGAATTCATAGTTTCATTTTATTTTTTCTTTGCCGCAGCTTCCCGTTCTTCTGCCACTGCCTTTGCTTTATACTCTAAATATTTACTGTATGCTCTATTTTTAGCATGTGTAACACTATCTAAAGAATCCTTAAAATGAGTCATGAGCCCTGATAAAGTATCATCTTTTTGGTGACGTTTATCCTCAAATTCCCGAGCTGGAATTTTCCCAGCCGGCAAGCCATTACTTTTTGATTCATAACTTCTCTTTGCCGACTCTGCTTTCTCAATACGTTGTCTTACTTGTATTTCCTTCGATTTTAAATATTCATATAACCGATCATATTCATCACGTTTTCGTTCATTTTCTGTATAACCAATATGCAAAAAGTTCCCAAATTGATCCCAAAAACCTTCTGACATTTCTAAACCTCCTCATTTTTATAAATACAACATGCTAGATTTGTATTTTTTTAACCACAATTCCATTTTCTATTCGCAAAATGTTCAATACCGTCATTTTATCAAACCGCTTATATATTTACCATATTTTATGAAAGAAGGAACAGAAAAGGATGGCTTCGGTACATGAACCAAAACCATCCTTTTATTACATATCGTTTATTCAAGTCACTTAGGAAGATTGCCAAATCTATATTTCTCCTTCTATTCAAGCCTTCACCTGAAACGCCCTAGGCGAACTCACCATATCTACAACTGAATCTGGAATTTTCTCTGCAATCGACTCCCCAATTTTCAAGCTGGCTGTTGCCGCCGGGGACGGGGCATTGCAAATATGCATGGAGTTCGTGCCTGAAATAATGCAAAAATCATCTACCATATTTCCGTTAGATAGAATTGCCTGTGCTCTTACACCAGCATGAGTCGGAACGATATCCTTATCCGTGAGCTCTGGTATTAAACGCTGCAAGCTTTTAAGAAATGATTGTTTACTAAAAGAACGAATCATCTCTTTCATGCCTTCTTTCATGTTTGGCATTGCCATTTTCCAAAAGCCGGCATACGTCATTGTTTCCATAAAATCTTTTAGATCAAAATCTTTTTTTGTATATCCTTCGCGCTTAAAGCTTAAGACCGCATTAGGCCCTGCATGTACTTCTCCGTTTATCATTCTTGTAAAATGAACACCTAGGAACGGAAAATCCGGATTCGGAACAGGATAAATCAAGTGTTTTACGAGATGGCGCTTTTCTGGAACAAGTTCATAATACTCGCCTCGAAACGGTACAATTTTCATATCCGTTAATACTCCTGCTTTTTTTGCGATTCGGTCACTATGTAATCCGGCACAGTTAATGAGAAACCGCGTTGTAAAAACGCCTTGATTTGTCTCAATGGTAACGAAATCTTTTTTCTCAAAAATATGTTCCGCTTTCGTATCTAAGTGCACTTCTCCTCCATTCTCTTGGATGAAATGTGCAAACGCATAACTTACCCCTTTATAATCAGCAATGCCGCAAGAAGGAACTCGAATCGCTCCTAGCCCTTTTACATGAGGCTCAATTTCTGCTAATTCTCCTTGATCAATTTTAGAAATCTCCAAATCATTTTGCAGACCTCTCTCGTAAAGGTTCTGTAAAAGAGGAAGTTCTTCCTTTTCTGTGGCTACAATCACCTTTCCGCACATATCATAAGCAATTCCGTTTTCTTTACAAAACTGAACCATTGCTGCATTTCCTTCTTTCGCAAATTTCGCTTTGTAGCTGCCTGGTTTATAGTAAATGCCGGAATGGATAACACCGCTATTATGCCCAGTTTGGTGATGTGCAAGTATGGGCTCTTTTTCAATAACTGCTATTTTGGCATGAGGAAATTTTTTCGTTAAGGCCATCCCAGTTGAAAGCCCAACAATCCCGCCGCCGATAATTAAAAAATCATACATTAAACTTCCTCCTTATATCTTATATGTACGTATACCCGTATATCATGAAAGGCAGGTCTTATTTAAAGACCCGCCATACATATTATTATTTGGAAAAGCAGCCACGTTGGCGCATTAATTCTCTATATAAATCTTTATTTTTTTCAAAAGGAGCTCGCCCGTGCATCCAAAATAGGTTATTTAAAAGAACTAGATCACCAACTGGTAATTTTAATGCATGCGTTGCTGGTGAATTTTCAACAGAGTATGATAATTCCTTAAGATATGTTGCCTGTTCAATATTATCAGGGTAAGCAAATTGATCGATAAAGCAAATACAAGGCGCATTATTTACATCAAAAAATGTTTCACGGTATACGATTTCCTGTGCATTTTTACTTGGCGGTGCTTTGTATGTGACTTTAACAGGTGCTAGTGGATGATTTCGAAACTTATCAAGCTCCTCCCAATCATCTAAATGAAGTAAACGTGATTCGCCGCCTACTGCATTCTTTTCCTCAATTTTCATCATAAGCAGCCAATCTGTAGGTTCATCAACAAATGTTCCGTCTGTATGAAGCGTGAATAAGCGATATGCTTGGCGAAGATAAGAATCACTGCCGTCTGTATCTTTCACATTAAATCTTGCGTAATACGTCCCTGTCATTGCATCAAAGTTAGATGTACCAATTAAGTGGGTTAATGCCGTTGCAAATTTCACATAGTCTTCTGCATCTGTCGTTTCGCCTTGTACACCAATTGTAAATCCGCCCGTTTCACGGTCATGAATAATCCCTCGAACATTCTCCATAAAAGATGCACCAAAGATTTTTTTCATTTGATCAGCAAGGATAAAGCGAGAATAAGGAATATATTGCAATGATTGCTCAGAATGTTCTTTTACCTCTTCGAAAAATTGTTGAAGCAATTGCTGATTTAATACAATATGATACAAGCGTTTATGTTCTGGATGAGGAACAATTTCATACCCCTCATACTTCTTTGCAAATTTCATCTTTACTTCTTGTTCCGTAATCATCAACATCTTCCTCCCTAGTTCAAATAAACTAAAAAGCCAGTCATACGCCTCCACAATAATAAATTGTAGAAACGTACAACTGGCTTAAAATTACGAGTGTTCTTTAATCTCTTAAAGTACAATAATAATAGACAGTTTTTTTATTAAAATATGTGCAAAACAGAAAATGAAGATCGGATTTAGAGAAGGCTAATTTCTCGTATGGATCTTATCACTTTATAGTTAAATATTAATTCATAATTTTCTGAATGTCAATGTGTTTATATCATTTATTTTCAATTTTCACGTTCGTGTACTTAGCTTTATTTCGACCACACACTTTACACATTTTACACGATTTCGCTGCACTACTTTCCACGCACCCTCTTTTTGTTTTTGCCTGCTCCTTTACACCTTGAACTTCACTTAGTTTTGACATCTTTCTGCCTCCTTATTGTGTATAAAATGAAAGAGCCAGTTATATTCCGCGCATCAAATAAGCAGAAATACAACTGGCTCTCGTTTACGAACGCTCTTTAAACATTAAAGTGCAATAAACTCGACAGTTTCATAATTTAATTTGAAATCAAAAAACTACTTTATCCCTCATTAACGGGCAGTAAGACCCACACTGATGGAAGTTTCACTTTATAGGACCCATTTCCTCATATTCCTCCTGAGGTGTTTCGCCGTTTACGTAACTTGTATATTGGCGGTACAAATCTTTTAAAGCACTAATAATCGCATTTTGCGCTTTTCCTTGATAATGGTAAGAAATTTCTTGGATGATCTCTTCAATCCCATCTCGTAAACTATATCCTCTTAAAATTTGAGAAATAAAGTCTCTCCCGTGTCCTGTAGCAAGGGTACATGACGATTCGATAATTACATGATATTTGTGATCTGCCTCTATTGTAATCGTTAGTGTTTCATAGACGCTGCGTACAGCCATCCCTTTCGGAAGCCTTGCATGTCCTGCCATGAAAAAAGTACCTTTACGCATGTTCATCCCCCATTATTGTGCATCAGTTTATATTATCCCGCGTTAACGGGCAGTAAGATCCTCCAGAAGAGAAAAAGATAGACGGGGGATAACTGCCCGTAAAAGCCCGATTGGTTCAACTAACCATCAGTGAAACCCCCACTGATGGAAGTTTCACTTTATAATTATACTTGATCTACATACACCGTTTTTAACCTTGTATAAAATTCTGCAGCTGCTTTCCCTTGTTCGCGTGGGCCAGCACTAGAATTTTTCATTCCTCCAAACGGAACTTGCGGCTCTGCTCCTGCTGTTTCGGAGTTTACATGAACCATTCCAACTTCCATATCATCGATAAATTGCTGCGCAAGACTTAAGTTATTTGTACAAATGGATGCACTAAGCCCATATTCCGTATCATTAGCCAGGTGAACTGCTTCTTGATAATTGCTCACCTTAAACAAACAAATAACCGGACCGAAAATTTCTTCTTTCGCAATTCGTGCATCGTGAGGTACATCTTCAAAAATAGTAGGTAAAATATAAAACCCGTGTTTTAACTCATCTTCTGTTGGTACACTTCCCCCGCAAGTTAAGGAAGCCTCTTTCTTACCCGCTTCAATCATCGATAAAACAGTTTGCTGCTGATTCTCGGATACACATGGTCCCATAAACGTATCATTTTCTAATGGATTGCCAACTTTAAGAGCCTCTGTACGTAACACGAGCTCATTACGAAACTCCTCATAAATTTCCTCTTCAATTATAATTCTACTTGTTGCAGTACATTTTTGTCCTGTTGACATAAATGCACCTCTTATCGCAATCTCTACTGCTTTACTAATATCAGCATCTTTTAATACAACTAATGGATTTTTCCCGCCCATTTCTAATTGTACTTTTTTGCCGTTCGCAACAGCAGTTTGCTGAATTGTTTTTCCGACGCCATTAGAACCAGTAAAGGATATTGCTTTTATATCAGGGTTTCCTGTTAATTCCGTTCCAACTACTGAACCTTTCCCAAATACACAATTGATAACGCCAGCAGGAATTCCCGCCTCGTGAAAAGCATTCACAAGGTGAAATACTGATTTTGGTGTAATTTCTGCAGGCTTAATGACAACAGTATTTCCGTAAATAAGTGCTGGTGCCATTTTCCATACTGGAATCGCAATCGGGAAATTCCACGGCGTAATTAATCCTACTGGTCCAACTGCTACTCGTTTGCTGTAGAGCATCGTTTTCGGATTGGCCGAAGGAATGATTTCTCCCACGGGCTGATTCGCTTCTCCTGCATAATATTCAAGAATACTAATCGCTCGCTTCGTCTCTCCTATCCCTTCAGCGAGTGTTTTTCCTTCTTCACTCGTTAAATCATGACCGATTTCAGTCACTCTTTCTTTTAAAATAGCTGCCGCTTTCCATAAATAACTTGCCCGCTCTTGAAACGATAACCCTTGCCAATTTTGAAAGGCTTCTTTCGCAGACGCAATCGCTGCTTGTGTATCTTCTGCTGAGCTTAATGGAAATTCTCCTAATACTTCTCCATTATGCGGATTATAGTTTTTAGAATATTGATTGGTAGATGGCTCTTTCCACTGACCATTTATATAATTAAAAAACTTCATTGTACTACCTCCAACTGGAAAAATAATTGCTTCTTCTTATTTGGATACCTTAGCAATTGCTGCTTCAAGAATAGCAAGTCCTTCTTCAAGCTGTTCATCAGTTATGACAAGCGGCGGTAAGAAACGAAGTACACTGCTATAAATACCAGCACTTATTGTAATTAAACCTTTATTATGTGTTTCCTGCATAATTGCTTTCACTTCTTCTGTTGCCGGCTCTTTCGTATTTCGATCCTTTACAAGTTCCATAGCTGTCATCGCACCAAGGCCTCTTACATCGCCAATTAATTCATATTTATCCTTCCAGCTATTGAATACTTCCATCATACGATCGCCGATTTCACGAGCACGTTGTACTAAGTTTTCCTCTTCGATTACATCTAAAACAGCTAGACCAGCTGCGCAAGCAACCGGGCTTCCTGAAAAAGTCCCGCCAAGTTGTCCTGGACCAGGTGCATCCATTAGTTCAGCTCTTCCTGTCACTGCGCTAAGCGGCATACCTGCTGCGATGGATTTTGAAAATGTCATTAAATCAGGAGCTACCCCAAAATGATCCATTGCGAACAAGTTTCCTGTACGAGCAAATCCCGTTTGAATTTCATCTGCAATCATGACAATTCCATATTTATCACAAAGATCTCTTACTCCTTGCATAAACGTAACACTTGGGACAATAAATCCACCTTCACCTTGAAGCGGTTCCAAAATAATTGCGGCAATATTATCACTTGCTACTTCCTCTAACATAAAACGTTCGAAAGACGCTAAAATTTGTTGATCTATTTCTTCTGTCGTCATACCATCTTCTGCGCGGTAATAATACGGATAAGGCAGCTTATATACATCTGGTGCAAACGGACCAAATCCATGTTTATAAGGTTTTACCTTACTTGTAAGAGACATTGTCATAAGCGTACGTCCGTGATACGCACGTTCAAATGAAACGATGGCACTGCGCCCAGTCGCTTTTCTAGCAATCTTCACAGCATTTTCTACAGCTTCAGCTCCGCTGTTTGCAAACATTGTTTTTTTCTTAAAATCTCCTGGCGTTAATTCATTCAGTCTTTCAGCTAACGCAATATAGCTTTCATACGGCGCTACATGAAAACAGCTATGAATAGAAGATTCTACTTGCTCTTGAATTGCTTTTACTACCTTCGGATGACAATGCCCTACATTTTGCATCCCAATCCCGCCTGCAAAATCGATTAATTCGTTGCCATCTATATCCGTAATAATGGCCCCTTTCGCAGATTGAACATATAAATTGGTAATATTATATGGACCTGCAGGCACCGCATTTTTTCTTCTCTCGTTTAAAATATCAGATTTTGTAGTTACAATATTTTCTTTTAACATTGAACTTACCCCTTTTTTCGTTTTTTAATTTGTATTACATATGACTTAGTCCTTCTCTAAACCAATCCCCGAACCTTTTAAAATTGGAAATCCTGCTTTATCTTCCTTGATAGGCTTATTTCTAACTCTTAGAAAATAGGATGCTATCACCACGACAGCCGCTAAAATCGTCAAATAAAATTGCATACGCATATCGGCTATAAATGCTTGCGAAACAAATATCGTAACAATCATCAGAAGCGTTGCGTATGTGAGATAAGGGAATAACCACATTTTCACTTTTAGTTTTCTCGGGTCTTCTCTTTCCGCTTCTCGTCTTAATCGAATATGAGAAACTGCAACAAACATATACATAAGCATCGTAACGCCGCCTGAGCTATTTGCTAAAAAAGCAAATAGTTTATCAGGAGATATAAATTTCAGCGCAGCGCAAACAAATGCAAATAATACACTCGCAACGATCGCCCAAATTGGTGCACCTCTACTGTTTAATTTTGAAAAAGCAAGAGGAGCATCTCCTTTTTTCGAAAGCGAAAATAACATGCGAGAACTCGTGTATAATCCTGAATTCAAAACAGAAAGCAAGGACAGGAATACAACTCCGTTCATAATTTCCGCAGCAGCAGGGACTCCTGCCATCCGAAATAAACTTGCATAAGGAAGCTTCAATAATTCCGCATTGTTCCACGGTATAAAAATGACCAAAATCATTACAGAGCCTACAAAGAAAAGCATAAGACGCCATACAACACTGTTAATTGCTTTTATAACATTCTTCTCTGGATTTTCAGATTCTCCCGCCGCGATAGCAGCTACTTCACTTCCCGATAAAGAGAAGGAAATAAATACAACACTCAGCAGTACAGGAACAATCCCTTTTGGAAAAAAGCCCCCGTTTTCAGCGATTGTAGAAAAATTAGGCCTGTCCACACCAGGGACAATTCCAAAAATCATCGCAATTCCTAAACCTAAAAATACAAGAATTGCTGCAACTTTAATAAAGGCTAACCAATATTCAAATTCTCCATATAGCTTTACAGAATAAATATTCGTAATCGTCATCAAAATAATCATGGAAAGACTAGCTATCCATGCTGGTATGGAAGGGAACCAATTGTTGACCATTGCCCCTAACAATACCGCTTCAATTGCGATAATAATGACCCAGTTAAACCAGTATAACCAACCGATCGTGTAGCCTGCCCAAGGTCCAATTGCCTTATGAGCATATGTTGCAAAAGAACCACTATCAGGATTTACCGCAGCCATCTCTCCTAACATCCGCATCACGAGTACAACCATTAAAGCACCAATAATATAAGACAAAATTGCTGCTGGACCTGTTGATTGAATAATTGTCCCGCTCCCTACAAATAATCCTGCTCCGATAACCCCACCAATTGAGATCATTGTTATATGCCTGGTTTTCAAGTCTTTTTGCAGTTCATTTTTTCTTTAACCAAAAAGATCACCAACCTATAAGTATTTATTTTCACAAATCCTTCTAGCATACATAAGATTGAAACATTGCCCGTCATTGATAACGCTTTCTAAAACCCGTCCTATAAATCGTTCTTCTGATAAGCATATGTAACGCTCATCCTTTTCTTATTTATAGAAAAAATAAAAAGAGCCAGAAAAACAATGTAAAGAGTCACATTGGATTTTACTGTCTCTATCCCTATGGCTCGTCTTCCTGCTAAGGAAGTTCAAGTGGAAAGAAGCCAATTCATTTCTATTCAATTCATCGTAACAATATCCGGGCTTGCAGGGAGGCTAATCACTGTCATCCGTTAATAGACTAATAATAATACAAATAAACTGAATATTCAACATTTATTTTAAATTCAGCGAAATTAACATAAACCGCCTTGTTTGAATATATTATCGTACAATCATAAAGGTGGGATAATATGGAACGAGAACAGTATAGACAAATGGAGGAAAAAGATTTGCCTCTTGTAGAACCGAAAGCATATGAAAATGTAAAGCAAATTGTTATTGTCGGTATTCCAACTTTCATTGGATTATCAATTTACGGCATCATAATGACGCTTTTGCACTGAAGTGAAACTCTTCATCAGTGACCTCCACCTATCTTCTTCACTTTTTTCTGCATCTTAAGGTGGGGGGATCTTACTGCCCTAAAATAGCGAGATAAACACGGATGAATTTTGGTTAATTATAGAACAATATACATATCACGTAAGAAAGGAGCTGCTCTTTGTTGTATACATACACCTTATACGATTCAAAGGATTCTTTTGGTATCAGCAAATCTTATCATATTAAATGCGAAATTCCTCCCCACCGATTTAGAGCGATTATGATGGAGTTTCGCCGTAATAAAGAAATAGGAGAAAACATTGGGGAATTTATTGACTTCATGAAACGAGAATTTGATGAAGGGTTCGAACTGTTTGAGTATGACGATATTGTACAGTACGATGCAGACCAAGAGAATAGCATGATACTGGCAAATTTACTGGATCAAGCAGATCAACATGTATGAAAAAAGAAGAAGCAGGCCGAATGAACCTGCTTCTTCTTTAATCTCAAATTGATTGTATGATAGGAGCGTGAATCGTTTCCATACCCCCTATTTCCACTCTTACACCCACCACATTTGTGAAGGTGTTTCTTCTATGAAGTGAAACTTATTTTTCTTTCATACGAGTAAAAACAACATCATACATATCATTTCCATAGTGTAAAGATCTCTTCACACGAGAAATTGTTGCTGTACTAGCTCCTGTTTCTTCTTCAATTTCATGATACGTGTTGTGCTTATATAACATTTTAGCTACTTTAAATCTTTGAAAGATTGTCTTCATTTCATTCACTGTGCATAAATCATCAAAAAAACTATAGTACTCATCTACCGTTTCCAATGTTAACATTGCTTCAAAAAATTCATCTAAATCTTTTCCACGTAATTTATCTATTAGCATATGCCTACCTCCACTTTCATCAGAGTAGCCGCTGCGCCACAAGATCCTCATTCTTATGCCAAAGTATATGAAAGCTCTTCCACATGATAAAGTTTGCTTTATCTTCTACTATGTTTTATCTGATAAGACTTTTTCTTTTCTTCTATATCGAATGTGAATCCCCTCGCAAACATAAATAGTACGATTACACTCTCATATCAAATCTACACCTAAAGATATATTGAAAAAATATAAAAAAAGGTAATTCATCCCTATTTCAATCTTATTAAGACTTAAAAGAGTATAAGGTATTATATCACTAATATTTAATATTGAATCCTGCCTCTATATTAAATATTAGTGGCAAAATTTTGTCTAAATTATGTATGATATACAAAAAAATTTATTCAAAAAAAGCTGGCATTTGCCAGCTTCTCTATTTACGCTTTTTACAAATTATTAAATTTTCTTTTACGATGGAAAATGATGCGTTAACTAGCTTCTTTATGTTCTTTTAATTGTTGTTTTCCATTCCCAATAAATCCTAAAGCAACATGAATTACAGGAACTACTAAACAAAATATAGTGAATGGCAAATACTGCAGCGTAGGTACACCTAGTGTACCAGCGATAAACACACCGCTCACTCCCCATGGAATCAATGGATTCACAGCAGCTCCGGCATTCGCTAAGATTCCTGAAAGATTTTTCGGATCTACATGAATTTTCTCATATTGTGATTTGAATGCTTCACCTGGTAAAATAACTGATAAATACTGCTCTCCTAAAAGAACATTGATGCCAATAGAACTTAATGCAGTCATGAGCATTAAGTTTCCTTTCGTACTTACCATGCCCGAAATTTTAGAAATTAGCTTTTCAATGATTTTTACTTCCACTAATAATCCGCCTAGTGCTAAAGCAAGAAGGATAAGAGAAACAGACCACATCATGCTTTGCATTCCTCCGCGAGTAAGTAACACATCTACACTCTTTACACCTGTTTTAGAAACAAATCCATCTTGCATAAAAGCAGCCATTTGACTAAGGCTAGTATGCGGATGATAAATATAACAGATAATAATCGTAATCATTATACTAAGTAATAATGTCGGAATAGCTGGTACTTTTTTCTTGCACATAAAAATAATACTAACACTGGAATTAATGTAAAAGCTGAAATAGTAAAAGATGAATGGAGTGTACGAACCAACACGTCGATATCACTTCCCGCTGATACTGATGCTCCATGTCCCACAAGTAAGAAAAAGATAAGAGTTATAACAAAAGCTGGAATAATTGTCCGCATCATGCTACGAATATGTTCAAATAAATCTACTTCTGCAATAGCAGCTGCTAAGTTCGCTGTATCAGATAACGGAGAAATGTTATTCCCTAGAAAAGCACCCGATATAATAGCACCTGCAATCATCGCTGGATCTAAGCCCATCATTTGTCCCATTCCTAAAAATGCAATGCCCACAGTTGAAATCGTTGTAAAGGAGCTTCCAACCATGATTCCCACAAGTGCACATATGACAAAAACAGAAGGTAAAAAGAATTTTGCAGATAAAATTTTAAATCCATAAACCATGATAGTCGGAATTGTTCCTGCCGCAATCCAAACACTAATTAAAACTCCAATCAACATAAATATAATGATAGGAATTAAACCTGGTGTAATCCCATTTTGAATCCCTTTATGAATTGAATCCCAAGAAAAACCTTTCACTTTTGCAAATAAAATAACAATTCCTATGGCGATTAAAATAGGCACTTGAGGAGGTAAACTTAAACCTATAATACAAGTTCCTATAATCGCTAATAAAACGACTAAAAGAAAGATACTTTCTTTAAGTGTTACATCTCTTTTCATTTTAATAACTCCTTATCATGTAAAATGGTTGTAGGATTCTACCGACTAATCCATTTACTATTAACATTTGTGAACAATTGCACATTCAATATCTAAACACTATATTAAAAAAGAATCAATGGAAATAAAGTGGCACTTCCATCAGTAGGGGATTTTTTATTCCCAAAATGGTGCAATAAACCACAAAAGGACATAAACAATGCTTTGGATGAGTATATATATCACTTACAAATCATGCCAATGGATGTTTATGCCCTATTTTATTCACCTAAAAATATAAAACAGTTAACGCAAATCAGCTTTATTATATGCACCATGCCAAACTGGACCAACAAATGTATTAAAAGCAAATCCGCGTTTAATTCCCTCTGTCGTAAAGTCCTTCGCCTTCGCTACAGCTTCTTTTACCGAAAGTCCTTTCGCTAGTCCGGCTGTAATCGCTGCTGCAAACGTACATCCGGCACCATGGTTACAGTTCGTATGAATTTTCTCCGCTTCATAAAGCACAAACTCTGTTCCATCATAAAGTAAATCGATTGCCTTATGATCCGCTAGAGATTTTCCGCCTTTTATTACAACATTTTCAGCACCAAAATCGATAATTTTCTTTGCGGCTTCTTTCATATCGTTTACCGTTTTTACATTTTGCATTCCAGATAACTGACCTGCTTCAAATAAGTTTGGTGTTACAATTGTTGCCTTTGGTAAAAGAAGATCACGCATGGCAAGTCCATTTTCAGGATGCAGTGGTTCGTTTTCTCCTTTACAAACCATAACCGGGTCAATGACAACATTTTGCATGTCATATGTTTCAATTACATCACTTACAAGCTCAATCATATCTATAGATCCAAGCATTCCTGTTTTCATCGCATCTAATTTGCCGCCGGAAAAAATAGTTTTTAATTGCGCTTGTACAAGTTCCTTATCAATTGGATGAACATGATGATGCCAGTTATTATCAGGATCCATTGTGACGATTGTTGTAATGGCAGTTAGGCCAAATGTACCATACTCTTCAAATGTTTTCAGATCCGCCTGTAATCCTGCTCCTCCACTTGAATCAGAACCTGCTATCGTTAATACTTTTTTTACCATCACTTTTTCACTCCTCAATTGATCTTACTCAAATAAATAAGGTCAATTATATATAAAGATGAATGCATAACGGATTTTTAACGTTATGCATTCATTCTATTAAAATGGTTTTCTACTAAACTTATTTCATTTCATTGTAGATTGCTTCAAGTTTAGCTTGAATTGCTTTTTCTAACTTAACAGCATATTCTTCAAATACTTCTTTATCATGAGCATATGGAGATAACGCACAAGCACGAAGCACTGTTACTTTACCTTCGCGATCCCATTCTCCTTCGCTAAATCCAAGACTCTTCACGAATGGAAGTGGGCTGTTACCGTAGTCAGGAATAGCAAAGTCAGTATGAGATGTAATGAACTCATTATTATATAATCCGCCTTTAACGTAAGAAGCTTGATCGAAGAAATCATGATTTAATTTGTTCATTTTTTCTAAGTCTATATTACCTTCTTCATTAAATACATAGTCAACCATATTAAAGTCAGGTTTTGTTAATGGATACACACGAATTGTTTTATCGCCAACTTTAAATTCTTTTTCACTTAAGAAGTCATAGAAACGATAAGCTCCTTCAATACTTGCACCAATTAATTTTCCATAACCAGTTACATTTAAAGGTAACACTTGATGAGCTGTCCAAACAGCTGCTGCAGTTGCACCTGCCTTAGAACCTTCTAATATATATGCACCTAATAATGCTGGAATATCTGCACCTTTTTCGAACACATAAGTTGCAAAGTAAGAAATTACATCGCGCATTCTAATATCTTTAATCACAATACCGCCCGCAGAGTAAGGAATATATCCCATTTTGTGTGGATCAATTGTAATTGTTTCTGCTTGGTTCATTGCTTTAAATGAATGATAAACTTCTTTTGTTAACCAGTCACATTTTTCAGTGAAGATGTTGTGTTTTGCGTACACTTCTTCTATTTGATCCCATTCGATAAATTCGTTATTTTCATCTAAGAAAATAGAACGAGCATAACCACCATAAGCAGCATCTACATGAATGTAGAAATAGATGCCTTCTTCTGCTAATTTTTCACGAAGTTCTACCATTTTATCAATACGATCTACTTGACCTTCTTCTGTTGTACCGATAACCCCAACAACACCTAAAACAGGAATTTGCTCTGCTGCTAGTTCACGAATTTTTTCTTCTAATTTATTAATATCCATACGATAGTTGTCATCAACATCTACTTGCTCTACACAATCAAGACCAACACCGATAATATCAGCAGCTTTTAACCAAGAATAATGTTTTGTTTGTGGAATTAACCATTTACCTAATTTTTGTAAATTTTGGCCACTACGTGCAGAGTGAGCTTTAATTTCATCAATTTGTTCAGGAATTTGATCTAAAATAGCTAGAATTTCTTCTGTAGACATATTCAGTAATTCCCATTCAGATTTACCTGCAACAAATTCAGGAGCTACTTCTTTAATTGCTAATGGTAAGGATTTCATATTTCGTGCATACCATAAGCCCTCTAGGTTAGCAATAGAACCATCTGCGCAAATATGTCCCCAGCTTTCACCTTTTTTATAGCTCATCAGTGCAGCAAACTCGTGTCCCACTTCTTCTTCCATTTGAGAAGTACCTGGTGAAGATTCATATGCTACGTTATTACCGTTCCATAACATTGCTGCTGTATAAGCAATGATAGAAGGCATTAATGTTTCAGCGTTCATATGTCCCCAGAAACGACCAGCAGCATGCCAAGGTAAAGAATTTGTACGTAATTTAGAAGATAATACATTGAACACACTGCGCATATGATCTGCAGTTTCTTGGAAATTTTTAGAACTTCTATCTTGAGGTGTGATAACTGGTAAGTCTTGCGGCATATAGTTTTGTCTCCAACCAACATGCTCATCTACCATTTTTAATAATAATTCTTTAAATAAATCTACGTTTTCTCCTTTATCTCCTAAGAATAATGCTTTTAAATTAACTTCTGGCATTTCGTATTTCATTTTCATTTCCTCCAATTTTCAATCAAATTATATAAATATATAGAATAATTATTTTTAATTAGCTTGTTTTAAATATTCTGCTTCGTTATTTTCTTTTTTCCATTCTGGTTTCTTACATTTGTTAATAATAAGAGCAATCCCAATCATAACCACCGTAGCGGCCACTTGATAAATTACGTAACCAGTATACTGACTTGGTTTTAAAATGGATGGTGGGATCAAACTTACAATAATCGTAAGTACAATACCTATCATTGAAACAATAGATACAAACCACATTAATCCATTTCCTTTACTACCTAATCTAAATGGTCTCTTAACATTAGGCATGTTATAGCGTAAGCGAATTGCTGAAATTGCAATTAAAGCATATACGATACAATATAGAATCGTTGTTGTAATGGTAATAATTAAGAATGCACTATTAACATCTGGAACGACTACATATAAGACAGATACTAACGAAATAACAATTGCTTGAATCATCACAAAAGTGATTGGAATACCCTTCTCTGTTCTCTTTTGGAAGAACTTCGGTAAATTCCTTCCTCTGCCACTTTAATCATAGATTTACTTGGTCCAAGTACCCATGCACTTAACTGTACTAAAACACCAATTAAAATCATTAAAGAAATGATGTTAACAAGGATAGATGGAATCCCTAAATCTTGACAGAAAATCAAGTATGGTTGTGTAATGTTAGCTAACTCTAAATGACCGCGTGGCACTGCGTTAGAAACTGTTAAACCAGCGATAATATTAAAGATTACTAGTAAAACAACAGAAGCGATAACAGCAACTGGATAGTTGCGTTTCGGATTTTCAATATTATTTGCATGTACAGATGAGATCTCTACCCCCGCAAAAATAAAGATAATCCCTGATAAATACGCTAAGCTGCCCAAGTCTTTTAAATTAGGTATTAAATCACTTGGTTTAAAATTCCCTAAGTAACTATTTGGCTGAATTCCATTTTTAATCATATAGATAACACCTAGAACTACGAGAATAACAAATGGAATATATACACCAATCACAGCGCCCCAGTTACCTGCAATTTTTACCATATCAAACTTAAGGTTTAATAAAGTCACACCCCAGTATGAAATTAAGATTACGGCAAAAATAAAGTAGTTGTTTGAAGATAGTTCTGGCTTATTAATAACGTAACCGAGTAGAACACCAACAGTTGACGAAACCATTACCATCCCGAAAAACATTTGAACCCATAATAACCATGAGGTAACAAATCCCCATTTTTCACCTAATGCATTTCTAACCCAAACTTGTGGGCCACCTTCTTCAGGAAATCCTGTCGAAAGTTCGGCTGACATGAGCGCAATAGGGAGAGCAAATACAACTGCAGCAATTAACATATAGAAGATTTGCGTCCACCCTGTAATAGCAAGCGTCGGTACACTACGTACAGTACCAAAGAATGCCATCGTAATACCAATTAACCCAAAAAGCGTTAATTTTTTTGTCTTGGCCATAACTATGCCCTTCTTTCCTTTATTTAATTTTTATAGAATACATAAACTGAACTAATACGCTAATTTTCAAAAGAACTGCACTATCAAAATACAAACGTTAAAAACTAGGGTATTAAAACAAAATATCTGATATAAAATTTGTAAATCCTATAGAATCATTCCTTTCTTCAAACAATGCTATTATTTCGTAGAATACATCCATTCATTTCTTCATAATATGAAATGAATAATATTCATAAAATAACCATCTGTTTTGCTAAAAACCACTTCACAAAACTTAAGTTTCACCTTGTGAATCATTACACAAGTTAACTTATGACGTCAGTCTACTCCTGTAATTTTGTTTTGTCAACAACCGAATAAACACTGATTTGACAGTGTTTATTGAAACAAATTAAAAACTTATTATTTAGAGCATTAAAGGTTTAATGCTTTCATCTGTTAAAGCTTTAAATCTTTTATTTATAAAAACATATGAAATAAATATAAATAAAAATGAATATTAATACATGATAAAATGATAAATAACCACGGTAAAAATCATAAAAAAAGAAGAGTGAATTTGCTTCACTCTTCTTCTACATAAAAAGGCTGATTATTATTTTAAAAAAGGGGGTTTTCATCTTCTCTTAAACCTGGATGCCAGTCTAACATATTTACAAACGCATGATTTGCAATTGAATCGTTTATACATAATTCATCCACACCTAAATGAGATTCATTTTCATAAAAAAACCGCTCCATTACATTTTTTAACAATTTGCTATATCCTATTAAACGTCTAGATGTAATTATTTTACTTTCCCGAAGAGGAATTTCACTTCTCTGTTCACGAAATTTTAACAATTTTTCTTGAAAAATTTCACGATCAGCTTCTTTTCCATTAACTACTTTCACTTTTACAAACAAATCATTTTCTATCCCTAATGCTCTGCTCCACAAAGAGATCCAGTTATCATATTTGATATAGTATCTCCCCTGAAAATAGCTTTTTATCACCGGAAGTAAAACGTGAATTCTCGGATGATACATATCACCTTTTTTAAAATATCCAACATCCTAAAATAACCTAGATTGGCTTGTTGTACAGATTTATACTTAAACAACCGATTGAATCCAATTAACATCTTATCTAGCATCCCATTAATTTGTTCTTCGTTTATATCATCTAAGCCCAAATCTAACAATAACCAATTTACTTGCTGCTTTTTATTAACTTCTGTTATCACATGATGATTAACATATGCTAATTCCAAAGTTCGTTCCCATGATGTCAGCATAATTAATCCCCCTCACCTTCACTTTACCTATATATAAATCTACTTTAATTTCTAAACAGATAAGTCGCTGCTATAATAAAGTGAACCTTTCATTAGTGGTCCTCCACTGATGAAAAGCCTGCGAATAGCGGGATAAAAAATAACCTGCACTCGCTTTCCCTTTGCTGGCAGAAAAAGGCCCTGACCGCTTATATGCATGGCCAGGTGCCCTCGCCCACCTAAAAAGAAAAGGGGGTTGTATTTATATATTTACAGAGCTTTATTCTCCTAATTTCACCAAGCTGTAATTCTTTTTACCTTTACGGATAATAATAAATCTTCCATCGAATGAATTTTCTACCGTAACATCTGTATTTACATCTGTTACTTTGTCTCCGTTCATCAAAATAGCTCCATTATTAATATCTTCTCTTGCTTGGCGTCTAGAAGGTTCAATTCCTAAATCTACTAACCACTCGACAATATTTTTTGTTTCCTTTGCAGCATTGAAAGTTGGCATATCTTTAAAGCCTTGTTCAATTTCATCCGCAGTTAACGCTTTAATATCCCCGCTAAATAATGCTTCTGTAATTTTTACTGCTTGTAGAAATGCATTTTCACTATGAACAAATTTCGTCATTTCTTCTGCTAACACTTTTTGCGCTTCACGTTTATGAGGTTCTGTTTGAACTTTAACCACTAATTCATCAATACTATCTTTCGTTAAGAATGTGAAGAATTTTAAGTATTTAATCACATCGCGATCATCTGTGTTCACCCAGAACTGGTAGAATTCAAATGGTGTTGTTTTTTCTGGATCTAACCAAATTGCTCCTCCTGCTGTTTTACCAAATTTCGTACCGTCTGATTTTAATAGTAATGGAATTGTTAATCCAAAGACTTTTGCATCTGGTCCTTCTTTTTTACGAATTAAGTCTAAACCGCTTGTAATATTTCCCCATTGGTCACTGCCGCCAATTTGCAGTTGTACGTCTTCTTCTTTGTATAAGTGATGGAAATCCATCGCTTGTAGAATTTGGTATGTGAATTCTGTAAATGAAATCCCTGTATCTAAACGACTTGCTACAATATCTTTTGCTAGCATATTATTTATACTAAAGTTTTTACCGTAATCGCGTAAAAACTCAAGGATACTTACTTCATGTGTCCAATCGTAGTTATTTACCATTTTCACTTCGCTATTTCCGCCAAAGTCGAATAACTTTTGCATTTGCGCTGTTAACGCCTCAACATTATGCTGCACTTGTTCTAATGTTTGAAGTTGTCTTTCTGTTTGACGTCCACTTGGATCACCAATTGTTCCCGTTGCTCCTCCAATTAAAATAACTGGATGATGCCCAGCTAATTGGAAACGCTTCATCATCATAAATGGAATTAAATGTCCGATATGCATACTGTCACCAGTTGGATCTACACCACAGTACAAGGAAATCTTTTTCTCTTCTACTAGTTTACGCAATCCTTCTGCATCTGTTTGTTGATTAATGGCATCGCGCCATTCCAATTCGTCAATGATGTTCATGTCTTTCCAGCTCCTTTAATTTGTATGTTTTGCTTACCTTAGTTTGATAAGCATATAAAAAAGTCCCTATGTCTACACTAGACATAGGGACGATTTTTAACCGTGTTACCACCCAGATTGCACAAATAGTATTTACTATTCGTACCACTCTTAGCAATAGTATCGATTGCTACTCCGCTTAGCATTACCTAAGATACTCCAGAGTGTAATTCACAAGTTTGTTTGTGCTAGGTTCCATCAACCCCTAGCTTTCTCGATAACAGTGACAAACTGCTACTGGGCTCTTTCAACGTATTTGATATGTTAAATTAAAGCCAATTATAGAGAAGTAAAATTTCATTGTCAATTCTATACAAAAATGTTTTTAAAGTGTTCACATTTGCTTTATTCTATTAAAGTATTGAACTACCCCCACCTACCGCTTCGCGCTTGAGGTGGGGGTCTTCTCGCCAGGTATGATAAACCACGGGTCAAATGTTTGAATTTATAGCATGAATATCGGGGTCGTAGAGGTATTGATTGAAACATTCTGGCGGAAGAAAAAAGGGAATTAATGAACGAAATAAAAGCATGACGAATGTACAATCAAATATTATATCTATTCATATACTTGTAATAAATCCATTATGTTCGCAAAAAAGGGGGGACTGTTCTGAAACCATTTCATTCTAGGAATTACGAATACGAAGTTTTTTATTTCCCTTGCGCGCTTCCTCTTCCGGAACCCGGACCAGCAGGATCAACTGGAACGACTGGGCCTACTGAGACGACTAGGCCTACTGGAACGACTAGACCTACTGAAACGACTAGACCTACTGAAACGACTAGGCCTACTGGAACGACTAGGCCTACTGAAACGACTAGGCCTACTGGAACGACTAGGCCTACTGGAACGACTAGGCCTACTGAAACGACTAGGCCTACTGAAACGACTAGGCCTACTGAAACGACTAGGCCTACTGGAACGACTAGGCCTACTGGACCTACCTTCCCAGGTCTGATTTCCGTGACAAATCTAATGTTTTTCACAGTTTCAGATGGCACGCGTCTTGTATACACAAACGATGATGGTTTGCCTCAATTCGGAACGACTCAAATTTTGGCACCAAATCAAGTATCATATATGAATTTATTTATCAACGGTATTATCCAACCGCAAAGTTCTTATAACGTACAAGCGGGTATATTAACGATATTTGCTGATGAAGCACTACCATCTGGCATTCCGATCACACTTCAGTTTATTTTGATCAATCAATAAAGTGAAACTTCCATCATTGTGGGATAAAAAACGGATTCTTTTAAAAGAATTCGTTTTTTATTACTAGTTCATACCAAATTCAATCATAACCGGAACACCACGATCTAAAATATCTCCACTCGGAATTGTAATAGCTGTTTTGGTTACACTTGAATTAATCGCAGGTTGTAACTGCCCGTTTAGGTATAAATTATAATATGCAAATGATGCAGGGAATGCGGTAGCAGCAGCTCCAGTGTCATCCTTAAAATCAGTTGCTAAAATAGTAAAAGTTGATCCTATTCCTGTTCCAGCACCGATTGTTGAATTATATCTTTTACTAGCAAAAAAAGGTTTAATAATAGGCATTTCATTTCACTCCTTTTGTTTTCAAGTCTAGTGGGGCTTATCCTACTCTACATATTATGTAAATATTTTATTTTAGCAACGGCCAACTACCCGTTTTTCATAGCTACTTAGTATTAGAATTCTATATTATTACTTAAAATGATGTTCTTACTTTTCGGTGGGAGCTAAGCGTCCCTATTTATCCCGCTATTCGCGGGCAGTACCCCCACCTCAAGATTGTGAGGAGTCCGAAGAAGATACGTGGGGGATAACTACCCGTAAAAGCCCGATTCGTTCAACATTATTTCTCATACAAAAAAGGCTAATCTACATTACAGATCAGCCTTTCTATCAATCACTTATTATTCTTCTACTAAATCCGATTGTACATACGCATGAAAACTCCCGTCACTTATCTCCTTCGGATCTTGAAGTGGGGGTTTCTCGTGTATCACTTTCAAGAGATGCTTAACACGAGTGGAGTTGACACAGCTGCCTGATGGCACAACCCCTCTATTCCATCGGCAAACGCCTTTGGAACTGCTTTTTTAAGATGTTATAGGAACCGTTCACATCTGCGTTCAGTAGTTTGTTCTCTTTCGTACGATACAAGCCACGTTTGATACGTGTCCCACTGAATTCAAGAATATCTTCCTCACCGTAAGTGGGGATTGCATCATTGTCTAGAAAGGATGCCTTGCTTGTATACGATTCTTCCACAACTTGTACCGTAATGCCCTGCCGATTTGCCTTGTACTTGATCATTTCAATGAGTTGATTGTGTGGGATATGGCAAAAGGATTGATTCTGTCGTTTCCCCATCTCACTGTTTTGTTTCCATGCTATATTTTTCCCAATGACAATCATAGAAATCCCGTGTTGAACTGCGAAAGTGACAATATGATAACTCATTTTGTGAAAGAGATCCTTTATTTTGAGAAACCTTTTCTCATGAAGCCTCTCTAAACGCTTGGATGTGTGTGGTCCTTCTTTTGGTTCTTTTCCATGACGAAGAATACCCAGTAAATGAGCCTTTTGTTTATTGTAGTATTGATTGATACTTTTGATAACATTGCCCTTTACTAACACAGGAGTAGCCCCTGTATTCGTTGTGATAGTTGCAATGTTATTGATCCCTAAATCAATACTCATATAGCGATTATTGTCGACATGCTCAGGTACTGGCTCAGATTGTTCTGCCACAATTTCAACTTTAAACTTACCATAAGCAGGAGAAACACGTACCTCTTTGAGATTGCCAATCCGTCCAAACAATTTGCCAATATTTAATTTCATGTTTGTTTTTGGAAAACGAATGTACTTATCTTGGAGTTTACATACTTGATTTGTGAATACAATTTCTCTCATAGATGATCTAATATACTTTGGAATGCGGGGTCTGCCAGTAAAAGTGGAAGGATGTTTCTGATATGCTTTCATGGAAGCAAAGAATGATTTCCAATTTAGATACAACTTTTTCATAACTGCTTGATTCGTTTGCGCTGGCAAGTTCATATAATCTTGTTGTTTCATTGTTTTAAACAAACAATCTAGAAAGTTATAAGATAGAAACGATTTCTCTTTTGTTGGGAATGGAAATAAGTTACATTTCATTTCTTTTTGTTCTTTAACAGGCTTTTCTTTCTGTTTTTGTACACGTTTTTGATACGCACGAAGTTGATTTTCATTCATGGTTTCGATGTACATTTGTAATGTATGGAGGACTTCTTGTTGAAGTGGTTGTAATGGTTTACCAGCACGTAAGGCAGTATACACTTGGCGAATATAGAAGTTTGTTGTATTGTAGAGATTTTTGGCGTTTTGACACATTTCCATGAAATAGGTGTACAATTTGTGACCTTTCTTGATCCAAATTTGATAGGTTGCATATTCTTGTTCTTTTGTCATGATTTTCACCCCCTCTCTTCTTTCCTTCATGATACTACAAAACAGCAAAAAAGAACATACATTCGCATTGATACCAAAAATTTTTTTGCGAATGCAAGGGCAATTCATCCCCACCTTAAACTGGGCTATGCCCTGCACGTTTTGAAGATGGGGTTTTCTTGCCCCTTTTCCGATAAACAAGCGCCTCTGTATGTGTAATCGACGTTTCATACGTACGCTCATAAGCATGTGAAGCATCAATACCAGGACCAATTAATCCGTGTTTCACATCTGCTCCAGCCCGAAACGGTAGGTGGGGGTAGTTCAATTTCTATTCCACCAAATATAGTGAACCCAATAGAATCAAAGAACAGCTAAACCTTGCGATCCGAAATAAGGAAATTTAGTCCAAGCAGCAACCTGTAATCTAACAAGACTACCATCATCTTGGATATGAAATACTGAGACTGTACCCTGATTCCCGTTCAGTGTGTAAAAATGCCGTCCATCCTTACTCACTCCAGCATCTATCGGCAGACCTGGTGCCGTACCTGACGGTGTACTGGTAATATGCCTTACCACCGACAGTGCTCCATTGGGATCGATTCGGTAGGTGGAAATGGTGCCGCTTAAGGTGTTGGTAGTGTATGCAAAACGTTCATCCCTCGTTGTTACAACCCAACAAGCGGTCTTATATCCGTTTGGTACAGATCCGCTGATCACATGAAGGATACCATCGTTAGTCAATGAATAAGAGGACAGCGCATTTGAAACTGCTTCTGTAACTAAGAGGATTCCAGACGATAGAAAATAGGCGCCCAATGGTCCTTGACCATAAGAATCATTAACGATTGGTCCTGTAATCGTACCATTTTTATTTACATGGAATATACTAAGATGGTTTGATGTAAGCTCGGAGACAAGAATTTTACTGCCATCTGGAGTGAAGAGAACCTGCGCCGGCTGTGCATTGAAGGTGCTGAGAGAATGGGTTGATCCAGGAATAGGAGTAAGGCGTCCGTTATCATCTATACGAAAACCAATAATATTGGATGCAAAATTGTTAGCGGCATTACCTACATTGGAAACATAGACAAGATTACCAAACACATTTACGCTATTGGGCTGAGCACCTCCTGATGGCTTCACATCCACGAGAACGGGTGCTCCGCTGTCAGTGATGATGAAACTACTAATACTATCGCTGCCTGCGTTAACTGCAAGTAGGAAACGTCCATCATGGGACAAAGTTAGGGAACCTTGTGAGGCAAGGGGATCGACGCCATCGTTTGCTGTTGCAGTGGAGACTTCCTTTGTACCAGTACCTCTGCCATAAGTTGGGTAGGAACCCGCAAAGGTGAGCATACCATTCATGTCCCTGTAAAAAGCAATGATTTGATTCATTACTTCATTATTGGTCATTATATAAACCATACTCGCACGAAAATGTTGGTTCATTATCTGCATTTTATGACTCTCCTCCTTTCATAATTTTATATGGTTCTTTTTCCATTTCCATTCCCAGAATTGATGTACATCGGTTTAAAAGATAGGTGGATTTTCATTTCTCACTAACCTGCTCTGTCAGCTCAGTAACACATGCTCTTATTTTTGGGATTAAGACTCCGAAGCCAAAAAATTTTGTTTTCTTATATTTACAGCAAAAAAAGTGAAAGATTTACTCTTTCACTTTTGACTTACTCTATATTTCTTTCAAATATTACTCCCCCACCATCTCCGACAATACATACGCATAAACAAGCGCCTCCGTATGCGCAATTGATGTTTCATGCGTACGCTCATAAGCATGTGATGCATCAATGCCAGGACCAATTAGTCCGTGTTTCACATCTGCTCCGGCACGAATCGCTGCTGAAGCGTCAGATCCATAGAATGGGTAAATATCTACTTTATATTCAATGTTATTTGCTTTCGCAAGTTCGACTAAATGTTTACGCATTGCGTAATGATATGGGCCACTAGAGTCTTTTGCACAGATTGATACTGTATATTCATCTGATGCTTGTCCATCGCCAAGTGCCCCCATATCCACCGCAAGGTATTCTACTGTTTCTTCTGGAATATTAGAGTTACCGCCGTAACCAATTTCTTCATTGTTAGAGATCAAGAAATGTGTTGTGTATGGTAGCGTAATGTTTTCATCTTGTAATCTTTTAATCAATTGAAGTAAAATAGCAACGCTCGCTTTGTCATCTAGGTGACGAGATTTGATGTAGCCGCTGTCTGTCATTTGAACGCGCGGGTCGAATGATACGAAGTCGCCTACTTCGATGCCTAGTTCACGTACTTCTTCTGGTGAAGATACGCGCTCGTCAATACGTACTTCAATATTTTTTTCGTCACGTTTTTCTTCGCCTGCGTTTTTGTATACGTGTACGGATGTTTGATGTATTAAAATTGTGCCGGTATACGTTTTACCGCTTGCTATTTCGATTTCACAATATTCTCCTTCAACAGCATTCCAGCGAAAACCGCCAATCATTGATAGTCGCAGGCGTCCGTCTGCTTTTATTTCTTTTACCATGGCGCCTAATGTGTCAACGTGAGCAGTGAGTAGACGTTGTTTCGTATCATCTTCCCCTTTTAACGTTATAATAAGGCCGCCTTTATTGTTGCGCTTCGTTTCTACATTCCACTCTTTTACGTAGTCCTCAATGAAACGAATAATTGTATTTGTATTTCCAGACGGACTTGGGATTGAAACGAGCTGTTTAATGAGCTGCATCGTATCTTTTGCGTTATGTACCATATGTTTTTCCCCTCTCTTTTTTCTTTCCAATATTCAGTATAATGGAAAAGCGATGAAATAGAAATAAAGCGAACCTTCCATCAGTGGGAGTCTTACTGCCCGCGAATAGAAGAATAAAAGGCATCGCATATACTGCGATGCCTTCTACTCTTCACTCACTTCTACTAAATATACACCTTTTTCAAATCCACCGCGCTCTGCTTCTTTCTCTTTGCGAATGCGCTCAACGTCCTCTAGCGTTACGCCTTCTGCTTGCGCCATTGCTTTAATAACTTCTAAGGCATCGGCTAAAGAATCTAATGCATGCTCACGGTCTTGCATGGACGCAAATTCACGCATTTCTTCTATTCCAATTTTCGATAATTCTTGTATGTATTCTTGTTTACTTAATTTTTTTGATGTATATGTTTTACCAGACATTAAAATCATTTCTGGTACACGGTCGCGTACTACTTTATTATAAACTGACATGAGAACACCTCCATTTTCTTCTATATCTCCTTCTATTATTCAAGAAAAAAGTGCTAACACCATTATACTAAAAAAATGTGTTAACACTTTCTTATTCTATAAAACTTTTATTGCCCTTTAAAAACCGGGGCACGTTTCTCTAAAAATGCTGTAATGCCCTCTTTATGATCCGCTGTTTTTCTCATTGCATATTGGCCGCGTTTTTCAAGCTGAAGTGTTTGTTCTAACGAGGAGCGGTTCACTTCTGCTAAGATTTGCTTCGTTTGAATCATTGCGCCAATTGGTTTTTGCAGCCATTCATTGATTTTTTGTTTCACAGCATCTTGGAAGTTCTCACCGATCACTTCATCAATCATGCCGATTTCAAGTGCTTCCGTTGCTGATAATTTCTTTCCTTCCCAAATGATTTCTTTTGCGACATGCTCTCCAAGGCGCTTTTGTAAAAAGAAATGTCCACCACCATCTGGAATTAAAGCGATTCCAATAAAGTTCATCGCAATAATGGAGGAAATATCAGCCATTACGTAATCAGCTGTTAATGCAATGCTGAGTCCAAGGCCTGCCGTCGGGCCATGAATTGCACTAATAACAAGCTTTGGCATTGTATAAAGCGTCACAATAATTTCGGAAATGGTATTCATAATGCCTTCAAATGCACTTTCGTCACCGCTTGATAACATCGACTTAATATCGCCGCCCGCAGAAAAACCACGGCCGTTTCCGCATAGCACAACGACATGAACGGAGCTTTCAGCCACTTCTTTTAACTTTTGTAATAATTCTTTTAACGTCTGCTCATCTAACGCATTTAACACTTGCGGACGATTTAACATAATTGTCGCAAACCGTCCTTCATATTTTACAATTACTGATTCTGCCTTGCTTGAAACTGTCATACATTCCCTCTCCTTCTCAATCTGTTATACTTATATAATTACAGAAAGGGATTTCAAAAACCTTCTTTTTTCTTAATTTTCCGTCAAATTAACATAAATTTTGTCTCAAATCACAACAATGCTATATAAGATAGCAGAAACGCATCTCGTACTAATAACTCTTCTGACAAGAAACAAGCTTTTTAAAAGCATAAAGTGAAACTTCCATCAATGAGAGGCTTACTGTCCGTTAATGCGGGAGAACACACAACCTGCCAAATTAACAGATTCAGTAACTTTCTCTATTTATATTCTTTCGTGGTATAATGAACCATTACATTCATTACAATCATGGAGGACCCTATGCTAACTTTTGAAGAAAAATTAACGATTATTGAATCATTCCCAGAGCTAGAAAGAAAAAATGTATCCCTAGGCCGAATTAACTTTCATTATGAAGAAAGTCTCCTAGACAAAAAGAACGTTGTGTACCATTTACACCCAAATGGAAACGGCTTCGTATATGCCGGGCATCTGAAAGGCTACAAAACGAACGATAAAGGAATGGTTAACATCCGTGATTTTTCAGCGGAAGAACTTCGCTCATTACTTGAAAAATCACTTGATGCCCTTTCACAAGAACCAGTAGAAGAAATCACACTTACTGAGAATTTCCAAGAGGAAGAGTGGATCAACGAAGACAAGCACATACTAACTCTTAAAAAAGAAGATGAAGATATGTGGAACGTTTATGCTGGACTAAATTTAGACGGCACATTTAACTCTTACAAAGAAGCGGCACAATACCTTGATGAAGAAGGATTTACACGTAAATAAGAAAGACGCTCTTTCCGAGTAGGAAGAGCGTCTTTCTTATTTATCCCGCATTAACGGGCAGTAAGACCCCCACTCAAGATGCAGAGAGAAACGAAGAAGATAGGTAGGGGATGCCCCCCACTGATGGAAGTTTCACTTTATCCTAGCAATGCAAGGAGCTCACTCAACTCTTCCTCAGTAAGGTCGCGCCACTGTCCTGTCTCAATGCCATCTACTACAATATTCATAATCCGAATACGTTCTAATCGAGTAACTGTATAGCCGAATGCTCGGCACATGCGGCGAATTTGACGGTTCATTCCTTGTGTCAGAATAATGCGGAATACGCAATCACTTATGCGATATATGTTACACGGATTTGTTTTTCCGTCGCGAATTGTTACACCACCGGCCATTCCTTCTAAGAAAGCATCGTCAAATGGCTTATCCACCGTTACAATATACTCTTTTTCATGACCATACTCAGAGCGCATCATTTTATTTACGATATCACCATCATTTGTCATTAAAATTAATCCTTGCGACGCTTTATCTAAGCGGCCAATCGGAAAAATGCGCTCTGGATAATTAACAAAATCAATAATATTTCCTTCTATATGCTTCGCCGCTGTACAAGTAATACCTACAGGTTTGTTTAAAGCAATATAAATATGGTGTTTCTTAGTTGGAATTGGCTTCCCATCAACAAGTACAATGTCACCAGGCTCTACCTCTCGCCCTGGTTCACAAATCTCTCCATTAACGGTAATTCGCTTTGCATCGATAAGGCGATTCGTTTCTCTTCTTGAATAATAACCCGTTTCACTAATGAATTTATTAATTCTCATGCAAAATCCCTTTCCTATTTGCAATTCACATATGCTAGCACTTTCAACATTCTATCATAAGTGCATATTACAAAAAAACACACAACGCCATAACCAATGGGTGTGTGTTTTATCATATTTCTAATTTATCCCGCACTGATGGAAGTTTTACTTTACCGTCTCTTCGTAATTTTTCCAGAACCTCCAACTCTCGTTTTCGGAGGAGATGTGTTTTTTGGAGGAGTAGTGATAGATGACTTCGGTTTAACGTCTGAACCACTTGGTTTATCAGGTGATTTAATGATTTTCCCTTTATTCTGCTCAGACGGTGGAACAGTTTGCTCCTTTTTCTTCGTAACACTACCTTCACTTCCCACAGATGTACCGGAATCATTTACTTTGTCACTTCTCTTAATGATAGAGCCAGTACCTTGTTTTGTTAGTGGCGGCAGCGTTTTTTTCTCTTGCGCAGTAGGCGGACGGTAATCAATTATCGGTTTATACGTTTTTCGACTTGTATACCCGCGGTAATCGCCATGATACGATTTATGAGAATCAAATAAATTACTGACTATACTTCCTACAATGTAACCTTCTAAAAAAGACGGCTGATAATTTTGGCGAACAAACTCCTCATTACTTACTTCAATTAATGTATCGGATGGTTTCTCCTTATCCTTCTGAATGTTGTACCACTCATCAGGATATACAAGAAACATTTGGTTATCATCTTCTTTAGACATTTGCTCTGGCTTTTTTTGATCGGCCAGTTTTTTTGCTATGTCAGGAACAGATTCATTCGCAGCCCTATATACATATGATTCTTGCTTTCCTTCTTTTAAAACTGA
Source organism: Bacillus sp. EA-CB0995 (assembly GCF_055814245.1). Classification (NCBI taxonomy): domain Bacteria; kingdom Bacillati; phylum Bacillota; class Bacilli; order Caryophanales; family Bacillaceae; genus Bacillus; species Bacillus sp. EA-CB0995. The sequence goes on from NZ_CP169269.1 coordinate 3,939,864, forward strand.
TTCTAATGGATAAAGATCTTTCACCTCTTTGTCATTATCGCAACCTGACAAAGTGAAAAGAGCGATTATGAATACAATAGAAGCAGCGATGGTAAATCCGATGGAGGCTTTCATCATGGTAAACAGTCGTTTTAACATGATTGCACCCCCTTACGTCGCCCGTATGATTTGTACATCTGCCGTAAGAATTGTTTCTCCTTCGTACATCATTGTGCGCCCTTCTTGCCATTCAATTCTGAGCAATTTACGGTTGTCAGATTGAAACTCCCAAACATGTTGTTCGCCAGATACTGCAAACGGTGTTTTTCCGGTGATAGATGCCCGGCAAGAATATTGTTCTTCCAGATAATACTCTAAATCATCCATTTCAATTGTAGTAGGAATTTCGTTAAAAGAATCCAATCGCCCATCAATTGGTGTATATAATTCATAATAGACCTTTTCGCGATTTTCAACCTTTAAATAACGAATCGTATTTCCGTCCTGCAATGTTAAGAAAATCTCGCTTCGTTCATGCATACGTGTTTTTCCTATAATTTCATAAGTGACCAAAGACACCTCAAGAATATCCCCAGAATTTAAAGACAGTACACTTTTCTCAGACTTAACAGGTTCAGGACTTTTCAATATATTTTTAATACGTTTAAATAAACTCAAGAGCTATCCCCTCCGCTTCTGATTTTTAAAGACACGCTGCTAAAATGAGAGCACCAACGATATGCAATGAACCTGCTAAAAGCGCATGAGCAACTTTTCCTTGCACAGTCCCTTCCTCTAAATCTAAGCCAGCTATCTTCTTCAAAATGAATTCTACTAACCTTTCTAAAATAAATAAGATAACAAAAGAAACAACAGAGGCCAATAAAGCTTGCCATAAATCGTTTGATTTCAAAATCGACTGTGACAAAATATATCCTTGTGCAAAAAGTTTCATGACAAAACGAGTCGTTACAGCAATATTTCCTTTTTTTATCTCGGCTAAATCTTTATATTTAGTAAAAATAGAATCTATCCACATGAGCACAAACAAAAGAACAGCACCTGACAGCGTCCATACAAACATTGCCGCAATATTCATCCATGTCATTACAAATCCTCCTTAACTATTTTAAGTAAAAATAGAAAACCGACATTATCCACTCCTTACGACATGTCGGTTCTTCAAATAAATTTTCTATAATGTCTTTTAAACCAATTATTTCTCGTACTGCTTCATAATACGAGCTAACTCATCTTCTACCTGCTTATCTCTATTCATATTCGCAAACTCTTCATCTAACGACTTTTCTTTTTTGTATATTTCACCGCTTGCTTCTGCTTCTGCTTCCAGTTGAAGAGCTTTTTCCTCCATACGGCTTAAACCTGCTTTTGCTGTATTGGAATCAAATCCAGACATCGCCTTATTAATATTCTTTTGCGCATTCGCTGCGTTCACTCTTGCAACAAGCGTTTCACGTTTGTTCTTTAATTCCGTTAATTGCTTACGCATCTCTTCTAACTTTGCACGAAGATTATCAGCTGCCAGCTTATTTTGTTCATAACTCGTTTTATACTCATTCATCTTTTGTTCTGCAGTTTTCTTTTCCTCTAAAGCACGGCGCGCAAGATCAATGTTGTTTGCCTGTACAGCCATATGCGCTTGCTCCTCGCGCTTCGTTACGAGTGCAGATTGTTCTTCGTATAATAATTTGAACTTTTTCTCAAGTGCGATTTGAGCAGCTACACTCTTCTCCGCTTCCTCTACATCTTCTTGCATATCACGTAAATATTGATCTGTCATCTTAATTGGATCTTCAGCCTTTTCAATCAATGCATATACATTTGACATCGTTAAATCGCGCAATCTTTTAAACATAGACATAAAAAAATCCCTCCTATGAATGAAATAACAATTCAAATTCAATTGCAGTCAACACAAAACGGAAATATTACTACAAAGTAAGAATATTCACATTTTCAAAAACATGTGTTTATTATAACAAAATCAACAGTAAAAGCACAGTTTCAAAATTAAACTGTGCTTTTTGGGGCAGTAAGAGCCCGATTGATGAGGGCTTTCCATTAGTAGGGGATGCCCCCACTAATGGAAGTTTCACTTTATCCTATGACTTCTTCGCTTCCTTCAAAGATTCACGCAACACAAACTTTTGCAATTTCCCGCTCGCATTACGCGGAAGTTCTTTCGCAAATATATAATGACGAGGGCGTTTGTAGTCGGCTAATTCATCACTTTCCTTACAATAACGATCTAACTCCTCTGCTGTTAATGACTCGTCTTTCTTCACAACTACCGCTACTACACGTTCTCCCCATAATTCATCTGGTTCTCCAAGTACAGCAACATCTAGAATACCATCATGGCTATGCAAGAAGTCTTCAATTTCACGCGGATAAACGTTCACACCCCCGCTAATGACCATATCATCAACACGGTCCGCCACGTATAAATAACCATCTTTATCGAAATAGCCAAGATCACCGGAATGATACCAACCTTTATACATTGCTTTTTCATTTGCCTCTTCGCGGTTATAATATCCAGCCATCATAGTTGGTCCGCGTAAAATAATTTCTCCAACTTCGTAAGGCTCAAGTACATCGTCTGGTTCTGATGGTTCATCTTCCTTTGACTTCACGATGCGCACTTCATGGCTAAAGCAAGGTGTCCCTGCTGATCCTGCTTTTGTAAGTTGATCTTCTTCTACAAGAAACGCTACAACAGGTCCGAACTCTGTCATCCCATAAATTTGCACAAGGTCGATATAAAGACGTTCTTTACATTCTTTCACAAGCGCCGGCGCCATTGCCGCTCCGCCGTAAACCCCTATCTTCATTGAGGTTAAATCATATTTTGTTAAATCTTCTTGCAGCAACATGTTCCACATTGTCGGTGCTGCAAAGAACGTTGTAATTTTTTCTTCTTGAATTGTGTCTAACACTGTTTTCGTATCAAAATGATGTAAAATAACATTTTTCCCACCAACTTGAATGCGCGGCAGAAAACCAGCGTTTAATTCACCGCAATGATATAGCGGTGCTACAATTAATCCTACGCTATCACGTGTATATTTTATATAATACGTACAAAGCATACTATGCTCAGCCATGTCCCGGTGGCGATGCAGCACGCCTTTTGGATTCCCAGTCGTACCGCTCGTATATAGCATAGAGCAATAGTCCATTTCATCAACTTCAATGTCGATTGGTTCTGCCTTTGCTTCGTTTACTTTTTCATGATAAGAAGCCGCATAAGATGGCGCATCATCTTCAATGCACCAAAATGAAGTATGCGGAAAATCACGTTCAATCATAGAAATTGTTGATTCAACTTCTTTTTCAAACACAACAACTTTAGAGGAAGCATCTTGCAATATGTAGGAAACTTCTTTTGCTTTTAAACGGAAATTGATTGGATTAAAGATGGCGCCAATCTTCGTACAAGCTAGGTAAACTGTTACAAATTCATGTGAATTATATAAGTAAACGGAAACGCGGTCCCCTTTTCTTACTCCTTCTGCAAGTAGTGCATGTGCAGTTTTATTTACCACATTATCCCACTGTTTATATGTCCAGCGAATGTTTTTTGCAGGTTCTACTAACGCTTCTTTTTGTGGATATTTTTGCACAGCTAGGTCAAAAATTCTGCCAATAGTCATATACATGTCGCATCTTCCCCCTTAAAATTTTCATAATTTTATGATTTCGTTCACAATTAGACATCTCCTGCTAATTTTTACTTCTTTTTTCTGATTTTTCTCGACAGCGTTTTACATAATAAAGTGAAACTTCCATCAGTGGGGGTTTTCTTTATCCCCCACCTAGCTTCTTCGCCTTTCTCTCAATCTTGAGGGGTCTTACTGCCCACGAATAGCGGGATAAAAAAAGAAACTGCCAAACTGGCAGCTTCTTATCCGAATAACTCTTGTAAAATTTTAAGTTTATCTTCTGTATACTTCACATAACCATCATTATACGATTTTGGATCTTTTGGGTTAGCAAAGTGTGTAATGGCACCCGTCTTTGGATGAACAAATTTACTTGATGCACCGCAGCCAAGACCAATGATAGACTGCACTTCTTCCATAATAACAATGTTATAAATGCTTTCTTGACTTGGCATTGCATAACCAACGTTCTCTAAGTTACCTAAAATATTCTTTTGACGATATAAATAATACGGTACGTAATTATGCTCTTTCGTCCACTCTTCTGCTTCATGCATCATCGCTGTAATCTCTTCACGGCCTGCCACTTTATATTTACGCTTATTTTGCGTCATTTCAGAAGCACGCTTAAAGGATAATGTATGCACCGTTAACGATTCTGGCATAAGCTTTTCTGTTTCTGCTAGTGTATGTTTAAAGATGTCTAATCCTTCACCCGGAAGACCGATAATCAAATCCATATTAATATTGTTCATACCCATTTCGCGAGCAAGATGGTACTTTTCAATTGTTTCTTCTACTGTATGATGACGTCCAATTGCTTTTAGCGTTTCTTGATGATACGACTGTGGATTAATACTAATTCGGTCGATATTCCATTTATTTAACACCTCTAACTTCTCTGGTGTAATTGTATCTGGACGTCCTGCTTCTACCGTTACTTCACGAACTTGTTTGACATCTGGGAACGACTCATACATTTCTTCATACAGCATGTCCATTTCTTCTGCTGTAATACTTGTTGGCGTACCGCCGCCATAGTAAATCGTCGTTACTTTCACGCCTTTTTCTTTTAAAAACTTACCGATTTCACGAACTTCATAATGCAAGCCGCCTAAGAATGAATCAACAGATCCTTGGCGTCCATTAATCGCATAAGCTGGGAATGTACAGTATGCACATTTTGTTGGGCAAAACGGAATACCAATATAAATACTTACTTCTTCTTTTAAACGATATAAATCTGGCACAACAGCAAGTTGGCAATCAACAATACGCTGCATAAGCTCAATTTTCTCATCATGAATTAAATAACTTTCACGAAGTTCGTTATGAGCTTCCTCTTTTGTCATACCGCTTTGCAACATTTTATGAAGAAGCTTCGTTGGGCGCACACCTGTTAAGATTCCCCACTTTTGCTCCACACCTGTTAACTGCTGGAGAACAGACAGATATACATAAGACACGACATGCTTCACTTGCTTCATACGTTCTTTTTCTTCCGTAAAGGACGATAAATCTTTAGAAAACGTTTCTTCATACACGTTTCCTGTCGCGATTTCCGTTAAACGAGCAGAAGCTGACACATTTCCTTCTATATTTATATCAACAATGATATTTGCATCTTCTTTTTCAAATGCTACCGTACTTTCTTCAAAAAATAAGCCGCTAATATTTTGCAGCGGACGTAAAAAACGATCATCTTGTAACGTTTTAATTGAAATTAACAACAATCATCACCTTTTCTATTTTCAAACTTCCTTTAGTTTACTTGAAGGCTAATAGGAGGTCAATAAAGAACTATTGGGGATGGGACTTCTAATTTTTAGGAACATTTTAAACTAGATGAATACAAATTGAAACACCGAAATAAAACCTTTCTTTTAGGGGGAGCGAGAGCGTCTGGCCATACTTAGAAGCGGTCAGGGCCTTTTTCTGCCTGTATTGCTCCACAATTGCGCCCTTTAATGGAATAACTTTTTTAAAATAATTTTAGGTAAACCATCTTTATCGTTTGACAAAGGCTAAATTTGCCATTATCATCAACTCAAACTTATTTACGGGGAGAGGTTAAGATGAAAATTTATGTTGATGCAGATGCTTGTCCGGTAAAAGATATCATTATCTCTGAAGGTACGAATGCTGAAATTCCTGTTATCCTTGTTACTAGCTTTTCTCATTTTTCTAATAGGGAACAACCATCAGGAGTGGAAACCATTTATGTTGATTCTGGAGCAGATGCTGCGGATTATCGGATTATGAAGTTAGCAGAAAAAGGAGATATAATCGTTACGCAAGATTATGGTCTTGCTTCGCTAGGTTTAGCAAAAGGGTGTGCAGTACTTCACCATAATGGGTCTAGCTATACAAATGAAAACATTGACCAATTATTACAAACACGTTATTTGAGTGCAATGGCTCGAAAAAGCGGAAAGCGTACAAAGGGGCCAAAACCATTTACATCAGAAGATAGGGAGAAATTTAAGGGGCTTTTTAAAAGAGCGATTTCACGTTAAAAAAGAACCATCCATTTTTAAGAAAAACCTAGAAAAATAAATTGTCCAAATATTAAACTAATCTGTCCCGTTAGCTTAAGTACAGTTCTTCACAATCTTCTCTATTTACTTTAACAAAAATTCCCTAATTCTCTCATTAAGTGTTATTCCACAAAAGGGCCCTTAACAAAAAGAAAGAGCACAATTCTTTTTGCTGAATTGCGCCCGTTTGTTGAATAAAGAATCTAATCGTACAGTGGATATCTGTATATTTTTTACTCCGATTATTAAAAAGAAGTGATAATGTAAGCTGTTATTACAACATATTGCCACTCTCAACTTAGTTGTCATTAGAATGTTGTTCTACAAAATCAAGGATTTTAGCATTAACTTCGTTAGAGAACTCACCATTGATTGCGTGAGATGCATTTTTCCAGTTAACGATATCGATATCTTTAACATATTTTTTCCCAGTTTCAACTGCTTTTGCTGAATCGTGCATTGTACTTTTTTCAGCCATTAATGCAAGAACTGGAACATTGATATTCTTTAAATCCTCTTTAGTAAATAGATCAGGTGCTGGGGTTTTAAGTTTATAATTACGCATACCCGACTCGATTAATTTAGCAATAGGCTCATCGTCATTTGCTTTTGCTCCTCCAGAAACATAGCTTAACATCTTTTCTCTTATAAACTTAGGTACAACAGGTACGGAAGCTGGAATAGATGCAAGAATCATCTTTATGGGCATTTGTGCAAATACAAAGACTGGGTCCAATAAACTAGCCGAAGCAATATGCTCTGGATTATATCTGGCCAAATTCATTGTTGTCCAACCACCAACTGAGACACCCACGATATGCACTTTTTCTAAACCTAATCCTTCAATCGCTTCATTTAACCATTCTGCTTGTTGCTTTTGGTTTTCAATCACCTTCATTTGCACACTCATACCAGGTTCACCAAGTAAATCTATCGTGTAAACTGGTCTTTCCTCCCTTAGCCCTTCTAAATTTGGTACCCACATTGGAGTAGATGCACCACGGCCAGGGAGTAAGAGTATTGGATCTTTATGTTTGTTTTCCTCTTTAGTAAAGTAATAAGCACGAACTGTGCCGTATTTCGTTTTTATATCTTTCGTTTCGTTAGGCTTTGGAAGAAGTGCCATTGATTCATCGTAAGCAATTTGAAAGTCTTCCTTCCCTTCTTTAGATGTAAAGTGACCAATCTTGTTATCATCTCTCTTCATTTTAACTCCTCCTCTTTTGACAAAAATATTGATGAGCTCTATCAATATAATCATCACAATAACCCATTAAAAATTTATCTTCTTCAGGCCAAAACGCACTTTGGTTTAACGATTTAGAAAATGCTTCATATATTTCTTGATTGTCATCAGTTGCATATCAAATAAGGGGGTACTAGAGTCTAACCTAGCGTTAGTCCCAAGATGGTCAGAATGAGCGCAACAGCCATCAAGATCCAGCTAGGATGAAGGCGACGCATTACCCAAAGAGAGATGATAGTACCCCTTCAGACAAAAATATCCAAAGGCGAAAACATCGTAACTTTTTTATGAACATCTTGTCTTTATTCAAAACATCGCTTCTTTTTTATAAACTTCGTGACTTTATTTCAAATCCACACTATATATTAGAAAAACCTCAGGTATTCGCCTGAGGTTTTTATTTACCATCTCTTCATTTGTGTATGATTGTTCAAAAACTTAATTGGAAACTGCTTTCGAAAATGTTCTTTAATCATATATTGCACACCGTTTTCATTATTTGAGCGTGTAATCCAATCGGCTGCTTTCTTTAAAGCAATCGGAGCATTCCCCATCGCTACCCCTAATCCAACGCTTTCGATAACATCTAAATCTTCCAGGCTATCTCCAATTGCTACCATTTCTTTTAATTCAATGTCAAGATGCTCTCCCAATAATTGCAACCCGCGTAATTTCGATACATGAGGCGGTAATATTTCGATTTGTTCTTTCCCGCATTCTACAAAATGGACATTTTCAAATGCTTTTTGTAAGGTTGTGAGCGCACGCTGCTTTTCACTTTGAGTCGCAAATGTAACATCAATTTTCGGTGCAGCTACCGGTTGATCGCGAAGTGCATCACCGAGTGAATCTACAAATTGAACCGGGTAAAATAACGGATCAGAAGTTGATAAGACTGTTCGTGCAATTAAATTTGGCGTATGCTGCTGCCGATTTCCAATCGAAAATCTTTCATGAGAAATGCGAATGTTACATTCAAAATGTTCAAGCACCTGTACAATATTAAATGTCACTTCTTCAGATAATCGTTTTTGAATTAACGGTTTATCTAATGAAGATGAAATAAATGCACCGCCATGCGTCACTAATATAGAATTTAATTTTAATGATTTTGCTATTTTATGAGCGGATTGAAAATTTCGATTCGTAAATAGCGTAACATATACACCTTTTCTCTTCACAAATTCAATCGCTTCACGCGTTCCTTTTTGTAATTTCCCATTTGGAAGTAAGAGTGTTCCATCTATATTAAGAGCTAGTAAACGATAAATCATGATGAAGTACCTCCTCTTCTTAGCTGCACTTTTCTATTATTAACTTATGAGACGATACTGTTAATTAGAACGAGTGCGAATTTGTATAATATGTTTGCAATAAAATCATTCAATATTTTTGATTTCTTTCTAGTTAAGGGCATATTCTGTTTGTAGAGGTGATTATATGGGTAACTGCAAAAGGATAATAGCTATTTCCGGAAGCATTCGAGAAGGTTCCTCCAACACCAATATCTTAAAAACTTTAGCAGCGTTTATTCCCGAAAATATTGATTATAATATTTATAACGGAATACAAGAACTTCCTCATTTTAATCCAGATATTGATCGCATTCAGGCACCAACTGTTGTTGAAGATTTTCGAAAGACACTAGCTGAAGCGCATGCGCTCATTATCTGCACACCAGAGTACGCAAAAGGTATACCTGGAGTCTTAAAAAACGCATTAGAATGGCTTGTCTCATCAGCTGAACTTTACAAAAAACCAGTGGCTGTTATAACAGCTTCTCCATCAATTACCGGCGGAGACAAGGCACATGAATCTTTACTACTTACACTAGGTATGTTGGATGTTACTATTGTTCAAAATGGATCGGTTCTCATTCCATCTGTTGGAACTAAATTTAATAATGATGCTACAGTCACAGATGAACAAACAAAACAAAACCTTATTTCTCTCATTCATGGTATACTGCAAGAATTACATGATTGATTTATCAAACAATTCATTTTAAGCAGCATCCATACGAAAGGATGCTGCTTTACTCATTTAAAGTCTTACGAAAGGAATTTGCTAAATGAAATGGCCACTTTCTTGGTATGAAGGCGATACATTAGACGTTGCGAAGCGATTGCTTGGGCATAAGCTCGTTCACGTTGTTAATGGAGTAAAGCGAAGCGGAATCATTGTAGAAGTAGAAGCATATAAAGGACCTGATGATAAAGCAGCACATAGCTATGGCGGTCGCCGCACAGAACGAACAGAAATTATGTACGGGGCTCCTGCCCATGCTTATGTATATCTCATTTATGGCATGTATCATTGCTTTAATATTATTACGGCACCGGAAGGTATACCACAAGGAGTGTTAATTCGGGCATTAGAACCAGTAGAAGGTATTGAAGATATGAAGCAAGCAAGATACGGGACAACAGATATTACAAAATCGCAGTTTAAAAACTTAACAAATGGACCTGGCAAGCTATGTAAAGCAATGGGAATTACATTAGAGCAAAAAGGATTGATGCTTACGAGTGATGAGTTATATGTTGAACGAGTTACTCCAGACAAGCCCCTTTCTCATACATACGACATTACTGCAGGTCCCCGCATTAATATTGATTACGCAGAAGAAGCAGTGCACTATCCGTGGCGGTTTTACTTTCAAGGTCATCCCTTTGTTTCTAAATGAAATAACGGGAAACTTCCATCAGTGGAGGGTTTTTCATCCCCCACCTAGCTTCTTCGCTTCTCTCTCAATCTTGAGGTGGGGGTCTTACTGCCCGTTAATGCGGGATAAAAAGGGCACTTCCTAGTTAATCAGGAAGTGCCTCTTTCATATGATTACATGAATGCGTTATATAAGTCTTCAAGCGGCTTCATGATGATTTTATTTAAATCGCCGATTAAGATATTCAGACGTTGCTCTGCTTGCATTAAGTTTGTAATTTTTACATTTTGTTGTACTACTGCTACAACTGCTTGCGCCTTTTGATTGTCTTCTTCTGTTAATTGCTCACCTTGCATCATTTTTTGCTGAAGCTCCATTTGCATCATACGGAAACGATCAAATAGTTGTTTCGCATCTGCATCTGCTTGCACTTCTGCATAGCTCACTTTTAATGCTTGAAAATCTGGATTTTCTGTAATTACGTTTTGTAATTCATAAGCAACATCATGCATGTTTTTTGCCATTATATATATCCTCCTTGCAATGTGATACAATATCACACTGTTTATATGTTTTCAATCTTTACATACCCTTCTTACGATATCAGACTATGTATGATATGTGAAGTAAATTCACTTTATGACATTATGAAAGCTCCCGCCACTTATCTCCTTCGGATCTTGAAGTGGGGGTTTCTCGTGTATCACCTTCAAGAGATGATTAACACGAGTGGAGTTGACACAGCTGCCTGATGGCACAACCCCTCTATTCCATCGGCAAATGCCTTTGGAACTGCTTTTTTAAGATGTTATAGACACCATTCACATCAGCGTCCAGTAGTTTGTTCTCTTTCGTACGATACAAGCCACGTTTGATTCGTTTCTCACATATACATACCCTTCATTATAACTGCTCTATAATGCTCCAGCAAACGAGACACTAGCCCCCTATCAAAAATACTGCTCATTAGATTTAAAGCAATTGGTATAAGACGCATTTCTTTGAATATTACTCAATTAAACACATGTTTAGTGCTATATAAAAGGAGGAGTTTTTTATGGTTCTCGGAATATTAACATCGCGTTTCCATCACGAGCGAGAATACTACACAGAAATTGCAAAGCGGGCACAATCGTCTCGTACTGTCGTTGTACAGTTTACTCCCTTTAGCATTGATCCGAAAACGGAGCTTGTCAACGGACTTCTCTTTGATATCGATAAACAGGATTGGGTAGAGCAGCAATTCGTCATTCCATCTCACATATACAACCGATGCTCATACAAAGATGAAAAAAATGTTAAAAGGGCACTTCCTATCATAAAATGGCTTCACAGTCGCCCGGATTCATTATTTTTAAATGATGAGCTTCCAAATGAAGCAAATATGTATGAAATTCTTACAAAAAACAAACAACTAGTACCATATGTGCCTGTAATAAAACAAGCAAGTAAAACAACAGTGTTACAGCTATTACAAACAAAAAAAGATGTGATTATAAAGCCCTTGCATTCACTTTCAAAACAAAATATGTACCACATTTTTTATCAAAATCGCACGTTTCATGTTACTACATTAGAGCGAAATCGCTTTCCAACAAAAACATTCCAAACAAAAGATACGTTTTTACCTTGGTTACAATCATCGCTTCAAACACGTGATTATACAATACAGCCTATATCACCTCACTCAACATCTCCTGTTCATATTCGCTCTATTTTACAAAAGAATAGAGAAGGTACATGGATAGAACAAGAAAAAGTTATTCAAATAGACAACACACCTTATTCTTTCTTATTTCCTCTTACAGAGCAAACAAGATTTACTGCATTTAAAAATTTGCAACATCATCTATCAAAAATTGACCTTACATTATTACAGGATAGTCTACACGTTATTACGAAAGAAACGCCTCGAGCTTTAGAAAATACCTTTTCTCACCTTTTTGAATTAGAGCTCTCTATTGTAATGGATGCAACTGGTGCCGTTTGGTTATGCCACATAGATGCAAAACCTACTTATACAGCCTTTATTCAACATAATACCGATGTTGCCGAAAAAGTATACACAGCACCTCTTCGTTATTATCAATCATTACTCCCTTTCAAAGAGAAACAGGAACTGTAAGCTGAATGTAGAAAGCCCGCCCAATTGGGCACATACCAGCAGTAGCGGGAGAAATAGGTTATAGAAATTTTCTGTATCACAAAAAATCCGTCTCAACTTCTTGCTGAGACGGATTTTCATATAAGCTGTACAGTTACTTCTATTTGCTTTTCACATGTAGGACAATATAAAAGATGGAGGCAATATTGCTGCGATTCATGCGCGGATAATCCATCGACTTTTTCTAACAGTTCTTGCTCCATATAAGCACTATATGGACCAATATAATCGACTGTTTTTCCATAATCTTGGAGTATACTCGTACAAGTAGGACAAGTATAAGCTTTATATTCTAATGCATTACAAAGCGGACATATCGCCATTTTGATTCCTCCAAAAAAGGGACGGTATTCCCGTCCCCCTATAGCCATTTTGATTTATTTTTGGAAACCACCTAAATGTTGCTCCGCATAAGATACAAGACGTTTTGTAATTTCACCGCCAACAGATCCGTTTGCGCGTGATGTTGAATCTGGTCCAAGTTGTACGCCAAACTCAGTTGCGATTTCATACTTCATTTGATCTAAAGCAGCTTGTGCACCAGGAACTGCAAGACTATTGTTTCTAGCCATGTTATATCACCTCCTTGTATTGGTGTATTCATAGTATGTAAAAGCGTATTCTTTCTATGCAAACAGGACATTTGTAATTTTTGGCATTATTAATTTTTACAAATTTTACAAACTAACATTTCGCATATCTTTCTACGTATCATCCATACTATGATTACAAGCACTCCACACGATGGATTAGCGCCAAATGGGGCGATTCTGGTTCAAATCCAGCTAATCCAACCAAAACTCACACTAAGGAGGACATTTCCTATGGCAAACCAAAGTTCTAATCAATTAGTAGTACCTGGTGCAATGGCTGCAATCGACCAAATGAAATACGAGATTGCAACTGAATTTGGAGTAACATTAGGTGCTGATTCAACAGCTCGTGCAAATGGTTCAGTAGGTGGAGAAATTACAAAGCGTTTAGTAGCAATGGCTGAACAAAGCCTTGGCGGATACCAAAAATAAATATATATGGCAAAAAGGTCTCAAGCATCGCTTGAGACCTTTCTATCTTCTACTGTAGCATTTGTAAAAATTTCTTTGTTCGTTCTTCTTTCGGATGTACTAACACTTCTTCTGGTGTGCCTTGTTCAACAATCACACCGCCATCCATAAAAATAACACGATTCGCAATTTGATGAGCAAAACGCATCTCATGCGTGACAATTACCATCGTCATGCCTTCCTGTGCAAGTTCTCTCATCACTTTTAGCACTTCTTGCACAAGTTCCGGATCAAGCGCTGATGTCGGTTCATCAAATAAAATCACTTGCGGCTCCATCGCAAGCGCGCGTGCAATACCTACGCGCTGTTGCTGTCCACCTGAAAGCTGAAGTGGAAATAAATCCATCTTCTCACCAAGTCCAACTTTTCTCAGAAAATACTCCGCTTTTTCTTTCGCTTTCTCTTTTGAAACTTTCTTAACCGTTATAAGGCCTTCCATCACATTTTCAAGTGCTGTAAAATGCGGGAATAAATTGTGATGCTGAAACACCATACCTGTTTGGGTGCGCAGTTTCACAATATCGCGCTTCGTCATCTTTTTCGAAAAATCGAGTGTCTCATCACCGATACGAATTACACCGTTATTAGGGGTTTCTAATACGTTTAGACAACGAAGCAATGTTGTCTTACCAGAACCAGAAGGTCCGATAATAACAACAACTTCACCTTTTTCTACTGCCATATCAATATGCTGTAAAACGGTGTTATCACCAAAACTTTTTTGTAAATGTTGAATTGAAATCATGAAAACAAAACTCCTTTTAGCAAGGATTATTTTAAAATATGACGCTCTGTTCGTTTTTCAAGTATTTGCTGCACAATTGATAATAAGAAACAAATTACCCAATAAATCAGTCCCGCTTCTGTATAAACGACCAAGAATTCATAGTTTGTCGCTGCAATTTCCTGCGCTTTCCGAAACATTTCCGTTACTAAAATCATTGACGCCAGCGATGTGTCTTTAATCAAACTAATAAATGTATTGGAAAGTGGCGGAATCGAAACGCGTGCTGCCTGCGGTAAAATAACGCGGCGCAGCGCTTGTGGATATGACATACCGATTGTATATGCAGCCTCCCATTGCCCCTTCGGAATTGACAAAATAGAAGCGCGAATAATCTCTGAAGCGTATGCCCCAACATTTAAAGAAAAACCAATAATCGCTGCTGTATAAGAGTCAATTGTAATCCCTACTGTCGGAAGTCCATAAAAAATAATGAATAATTGAACAAGAAGCGGTGTACCGCGAATAATAGATACATAGATACGTGCAATCCACTCTAATGGACGATTTCCAGAAATACGGCATAATGCTGTTAACGTCGCTAACACTAAACCAATTATAAATGTAATCAATGCAAGTGGTATTGTAGTGAAAATAGCACCCTTCAGCATAGGCATGAAGGATGCTTTTGTTATATCAGTCCAAACAGATAATCGATCTACATCAAATAAAACATTACTTAGATACATCTTCACCAAACCATTTCTTCGATATTTTGTCGTAAGTGCCGTCTTTTTTCATGTCATCTAAAGCTTTATTTACTTCAGCAACAAGTTTGTCGCTACCTTTACGGAACATCAATCCACTTTGTGATGCTTCTTTTTCTGTATCAACAATTTTTACTTTCGCATCTGGTTTTGTTTTTAAGTAGTTTAATACAGATAAACGATCATTAATTGTGAAATCAACGCGGCCAGAGTTTAATAATTCAACTGCTTGGTTAAAGCCTTCTACACCAACGATTTCTGCACCATTTTTCTTCGCAATGTCAGTAAAGTTACTTGTTAAAGATTGTGCTGCTTTTAAGCCTTTTACATCTTCGAATTTCGCTGGTTTGTCTTTATCTTTCGGAATTACAAGTACTGCTGAAGAAGATACATATGGCTTAGAGAAATCATATTTCTTTTCGCGATCTGCACGAATCCCAACTTCGTTCGCAATCATGTCAAAACGTTTTGCATCAAGCCCAGCAAATAAACTATCCCATTGTGTTTCTTTAAATACTGGTTTCACACCAAGACGCTTTGCTACTTCTTCAGCAATATCAACGTCAAACCCTGTTAATTTTCCACTTTCATCATGGAATGTGAACGGCGGATATGTACCTTCTGTTCCAATAACAAGTTCTCCGCTCTTTTTAATTTGATCTAACGCATCTTGGCTAGGGCCTTGAGCTGTATCTTTTGTTTGTTTTCCGCAACCTGCTACAACTCCCACAACCAATAATGCAAGCACAAAAAATGAAAGTAATTTTTTCACGATGACAATCCTCCAAGTATTCTGATAGGAATTTAAGAACTATATTGATTGTATTCAATCTTACAACATTTTTCAATCAAAATGTTCTACATTAGTGTATCCTTTTCATACAAAATCAAACAAACCCATGAATTATATACACATAAAACTTTATTCAGGAAGAATTTTCAAACAAAACAACTCCTTCTACTTTTCGATATGATCTAATTCCAGCAGCCCGACTTCTCTTGCGTCGAACATCACCGAAAGGTCTTTATATTCTGTCGAAGCGCCGATAAATGCACCACTTCCGTCGATATCTTTGCGGACACGTAAAAAAGAACTTGCCACCCTGGCAAGTTCCTCAAGAATCTAACACACAATATCCAATCATTCCACATAGTAACAAAAAGAAAGCAATATTAAATGTAACGGATAATTCCTCCATTTGTATTCCCCCTTTACCTCAAAATATCATATAGACAAAGGAAGAATACGTCCTACTTGTAAACTTTATTTTAAAATTTTCTGAACATTCTATGAACGTTACGCACTTTGACTACCTGCGATTTGCGTTTTATACATTTCATAATAACGCCCTTTCTTTGCCATCAACTCTTCATGTGAACCTTTCTCAAGGATCGTTCCGCGGTCCAATACAATAATTTGATCTGCACTTTTAATCGTTGATAACCGGTGCGCAATAATAAATGTGGTTCGCCCTTTTTTCACGACTTCGAGCGCCTGTTGAATCATTGCTTCTGTTTCTGTATCAATACTGGATGTTGCTTCATCCAAAATTAAAATCGCTGGATCAAATGCAAGTGCGCGTGCGAAGGAAATAAGTTGCCGCTCACCTGTTGAAAGCGTACTTCCTTTTTCAGTTACTTCTTCTTGAATGTTGTTTGCAAAGCGTTCCGCTCCAACATCACGCAGCGCCTTCACAATCTGTTCCTTCGAAATTCGTTCTTGCTCTAAACTCACATTTGAAGCAACAGTTCCTGTAAATAGGAATGGATCTTGCAGTACAATTCCCATGTGCTCACGAAGCGCTTGTTTTGAGATGTCCTTTATATTATATCCATCAATCGTGATGTTCCCTTTTTGAAATTCGTAAAACTGAAAGAGTACATTCATAATCGAGCTTTTTCCTGATCCGGTATGACCAACTAACGCAATCGTTTCTCCTTGCTTCGCTTCAAAGGAAATGTTTCGTAGAACTTCATCTTTCCCGTTATAGGAAAACGAAACGTTATTAAAACGAACATTTCCTCGTAAACGTGGAACATGCTCTTCCTGCACTGCTTCTCCCTTTTCATCTAACAATTCAAACACACGCTCTGCCGCCACGCGCGCTTGCTCTAAATTTGCTAACTGATTCACCATGTTTGTAATTGGTGAAAATAATCGTGTTAAATAATCAACAAACGCGTATAGCACACCTAATGAAATCATCCCTGCTGCACTTAATGATGCGCCGCCAAAATGCCAAATCACACCTGTAAACGCAATATTGCGGAGCACCCCTACTAAGTTATGAGAAGTCGCTGCATTTAAACTTAAAATTTTATTTTGATACATATAATACTCTTCATTTAGCTGTTCAAATTCCTGTTTTACTGCACGTTCTTGACGAAACGCTTGAATAACAGGCATTCCTTGAATGGATTCATTGACCGTTCCATTAATATCCGATAACCGTGAGCGCATTTTATGATTGTACACAGATGCATACTTACGGTAAAAAATAGCCCACACACATAAAATTGGAATAAGGATTAAACACATGAGCGCAAGCTTTACATCTAATAAGAACAAGGCAATAAATATACCAATGATGTAAATAAAACTAGAAAAGAATGTCGATAGTACTGTTACATATAGCTCTCGAATCGCCTCCGTATCATTTGTCACACGAGAAACGATTTTCCCGGCCGGCAAATGATCAAAGTAACGAATCGGCAATGTTTGAATGTGAGAAAACACATCTTCTCGCATAATTTGAATAATTTTATTCGCTGCTTTTTGTAAATAAAATTGTTTTCCGTATGCAAAGAGGGATACAACAAGTAAAAGAGCTAAATATCCGCTGCCAAGTAAGAATAGCCGTTTTATTTCTGGTTGATAAAACGAGAAAATTTCCTCCCCTGTAAGCTTAGTCCCCTTATATACTTGCACCGCTTTCCCTTTCTGAATTGTAATCATATTCCCCTTGACAGAACGCGTTCCTTCAAGTGAAACTTTGTTAGGAATAAAATAGTAGTCGCGGCCAATTTGAATAATGCGAATCTCTTTTCCTTTCTGTTCTCCTGCTTTAAACCGATCGCCTCGCTTATACCAAGCACCGTTATAAAAAACAGTATCGTTTCCTTTTATCGTTTCGTGCCAAGGCTTTTCAATCCCTACGATATGTTCATCAATCATCGTTTTCGCAACAAACGGACCAGCTAATTCAGCAATAACAAAAATAAATAACATCGCTAAAGCTATCCCAATCGTTACTTTTACTTTCATTGCATATTGAAATAATCGTTTTCCAACGCTCATATTTTCACCTCGCCTTCTACTTCTTCCCCTTGTTGTCTTTCAAATTGCTCTGTATACCAACCGCCCTTTTGAATCAGCATGTTATGCGTTCCTTCTTCAATGATTTCACCATCATCCAACACGAGAATCCAGTCAGCATGCTCCGTAGCGGACAGACGATGCGTCGTAATAATCGTCGTTTTCCCACTGCGTTCTTTCCGGATATTTTCAATAATCGCCGCTTCCGTTCTTGCATCAACAGCTGATAACGAATCGTCTAAAATTAAAATTCCTGGATTTTGGATCACTGCTCGTGCAATCGAAATACGTTGTTTTTGCCCGCCAGATAGTGATACACCTTTTTCTCCAACAAGTGTTTCTAATCCATCCGGCAAAAATTCCAAATCTTTCTTGAAAGCAGCGATTTCAATTGCCTTTTGCAACTCTGCTTCACTTGCTTTCGGGTTTCCAAATAAAATATTTTCCCGTGCTGTTTTCGAAAAAAGAATGTGTTCTTGCGGAACATATCCAATCCAACTTAATACATGATCAATGTGTATATTTTGCAGCGATACACCGGATACTGTAATTTCACCTGTTCCTAGTGGATACTGGCGAAGAAGCTGCCGAACGAGCGTTGTTTTGCCACTTCCCGTTTTCCCAACAATCCCAAGTGTTTCGCCTCTATTTAACGAGAACGAAACGTTTTTCAAATTTAATTTAGAGGATGTTGGATACGAAAAGGATACATCTTCAAAATCAACGCAGTCTGGCTGATGTACACGCGATGGTTTCTTTACATTTTTTACGTCTTGCTTATATGCTAACGTTTCATTTACACGATCAAGTGAAGCATTCCCGCGCTGCATAACGTTTATCAGCTCACCAATCGCAAACATCGGCCAAATCATCATACCAAGGTACACGTTAAACGATACAAGTTCCCCAATCGTTACCTCATTTTTAAATACTAAAAACGCTCCGTACACAAGGCCAATTAAATAACTCATCCCAACAAGCATTTTCACTGTCGGTTGAAAAAGTGAATCAATTTTTGCGACTTTCATATTCTTTGCATACACATCTGTTGCTAACGTATTAAATCGCTTCTCATCTTCTCTTTCCTGTACATAAGCGCGAATGACACGTACACCTGCAATCGACTCCAGCACTTTATCGTTCATATCTCCAAATGTATCTTGTGCAACTGTAAAGCGCTCGTGTAATCTCTTTCCATAAGCACTCACTGCATATGCCATAATCGGAAGCGGCAATAAAGCAGCGAATGTTAACTTCCAACTAATTGAAAAGCCCATCATAAGCACAATTGTCAGCATATATAAACTCGAATCAACGAGCGTTAAAATACCAAATCCAGCTGTCATGGCAATTGCTTTTAAATCATTCGTTGCCCTTGCCATTAAATCACCTGTACGATTTCTTTGATAGAAAGTTGGCGTCATCTTCAGCAAATGCCCCATAAATTTGGAACGCATCGTTTTTTCAAGCACAAATGCGCCGCCGAATAAATGATATTGCCATACATAAGAAAGTACATAACCAACAGTTGTTGCTCCCAGTAACACCCACACATAATTCATAATCCCCGCGTTTGTTAAATTCCCGGCTTTTATATCATCAATCGCCAATCCAATTAGTTTTGGCGGAATAATCTCAACCACATTGACAATAAGTAAACAACAAATGGCAATGCTATACCTTTTCCAATGCGTTTTAAAAAACCATGTTAATTTTTGTAATACAGAAAACAATCTAACCTCTCCCTTCCTGTTGTTGTTTAAACATTGACTCATTATCCACTATCCAGCGTCTCCGTTTTTACCATTCGCACCTCATACTTTTCCATCGTCATTCCTTCCTTTCTCCATTTCATTTATTATTGAAACTATACAAATGTATAGGAACAATCTAAAAAAAGAGACAAAAAAAGGCATACCGTCGCTTTGACGATATGCGAAAAACGCATAAAAGCGTACGTCACGACACACGCAACGTACGCTTTCCTTTTCAACTAAAAAGAAGCGTTATTTGTCCGTAGAGGTTGCGTGATGATATTTATTGTTTTCATTGTGTAAAACAACTGAGCCAGTCATATATACGATTACAATCATCACGCACACCTCCTTCTTCTTTTATTTTCCATTTTTAATTTTATAACTTTAAAGACTTTTCTGTCAATTATTTTTTCATTTTTATGGAAAAAGATTATTAAGCAAAAGAACGTCCCAGAAATCACTTTTAAAAATATTTCGTTTGGACTTTTTCAAACCTCATACAATCACCATACACCTCACTCTTACAAGTCACTATTTTTTAGGAGGACTTAGCATGACAATTAGCATTTACTATTAACCTTTAGTGTGGGTGCACAAGGTATTCGTAAAGGTCTTGAATCTATGACGCATGAAAAAATAACAAGATTAAATTTAATGTAATTCTATAAAGGTAAGTAAAAAACAGTTTCTACTTACCTTTTTATTTTGTAAAAATAGTTACTAACACTACATTTTCTCATCACAAACTCTCTATCACTTTCATATAATATATTAACTTCTGATAGGGAGGTGGTGGTCACATGGCAACATTAAACGGCTTAGCAGAAGGTGACAAAATCCGCGTTTTTTCAGCTGGACGTGAAATTGACGGTGAAGGTGTTTTCCTTCGCTTCGAAGGCAACTTCCTAGTCTGGGTGGACAACCATGCTAATATAAATGTTACAAGTTTAGATACAATTAGCATTCGTAAAATTTCCTAATTACCTATAAAGAAAATATTCTAAATCCTTTTCACTAAAAGAAGATGAGTCTATGTCAAAAGAGGTTATATAAAACCTTTTTGAATAGGCTCTTTTTTATAATACGTTTTACACTTTTTATATGACTAATGGTTAAATACAAAACATTAACCATAACAAATGGCTCTGTTCAGATTAGCGGACGCATAAGGTATTCGTAAGAATGTTGAATCTATGACACGTGAGAAAATAACAGTATTGAATTTAATGTAAACCTATAAAGGTGAGTAAAAAATAGTTTCTACTCACCTCTATATTTTATAAAAATAGTTGCTAGCACTACATTTCTCTCGCACACACTCTCTATCATTTTCATATATATATATTAACTTCTGATAGAGAGGTGGTGGTCACATGGCAACATTAAACGGCTTAGCAGAAGGCGACAAAATCCGCGTTTTTTCAGCTGGACGTGAAATTGACGGTAAAGGTGTTTTCATTCGCTTCGAAGGCAACTTCGTAGTTTGGGTGGATAACAATGCTAATATAAACGTGACAAGCTTAGATACAATTAACATTCGTAAAGTTTCCTAATTGCTCATAAAGTGTTCTAACTCCTAGGGCAAAAAAGCAAAGTCTATTTCAAAAAGAGTTATTTAAGCCTTTTTTTGAATAGACTCTTTTTTTATAATATTTTTTACACTTTTTATATGACTAATGGTTAGATCATAATCAACGTTTACCCAATATAACCATTCGTTTGTACACTCAATAAAGATCCCCTCTGTACGTGTCTCCCCATCAAATACTTCTATCTTATCTCCTAATGAAAAAAGAGGCGGCAATGCACTCTTTTTTGTTTTTTTACTTAAATTCTTTTGTGTATCATAGAGTAGTCTCATACATTGTTCTAAAGAAGCTGCGAGCTCTTCATTTTGCTTTTTTAACTTCTCTATTGTACCTGGCACTGGCTCCTGGTGCCTATGAATTTCCTTCCCACATATAAAGCAGTTTCTCTTAAACCAGCTCTCCATTCACTATCCCTCTTTATCTCGCTACTTATGGACAGTAAAACTTCCACCAAATTTTTAAGGAAATAAAGCTACCCGTAGTTCAACTAGCCGTCAGTAAGGAACGAAAAAAAACTTACTGATAGCATCTTTGCTTTATACCTCATTTCATATACATATTATATGATGCGAAGCCTTAAGTTGTTTCATAATCTTAAACATACCCTATTCTCACAATAATCTGATTATGTTTATTTGCATTGACGAATAAAAAGCCATTTGTTACCCTTGGTTATGTTAACTTTATACATAAATCCTCATTCGTATCTCGGTGAGGTAGAGGTTGCAATTATTAATAGTATGATTTAGGAGATGTGTGGCATCGCTGATCAAATCGGAAAGGAATAGTTGCCGAAGCAAGAAGCATCCACAGCGCTTTCTTGCTGGGCCTGCATTGAATAAGTGCAGGACTGTCACAGGCTTTTTGCTTGTGGAGAGCTATCGAGAGGTATGTCCGCGGGTTTCTTAATAAGATTGAAAAGCGCGTGAACATATACGCGTTTTTTTGTTTTGTTTGGAACTTCAAACACATACATATCTCCTCGCTTGACTTGGTTATACTAATTTTGGAGGTAGTTTCTATGCAGCAAAAAAAATGGGGCTTTTGGGTACTTACTGCATTTGTAGTTGGGAATATGGTTGGGGCAGGTATTTTTATGATTCCAAGTACATTAGCACAAACGGCCAGCCCTCTTGGTGTTACATTAGCTTGGTTAACAACAGGATTTGGCGTATTAATGCTAGCTCTTGTTTTCGGTAATTTAGCAATTCGTCGTCCTGATTTAACAACAGGTCCGCAAAGTCATGCTTACGCGCTCTTTTCTTCACAAAAAACAAAAAAATGGCGGGTTTTAGCATCGTATGGGGCTACTGGGTTGCAAACTGGGCAAGCAACGTAGCCATCATTACATCATTTGCTGGCTATTTATCACTCTTTTTCCCAATTATGAAAGATACTCACGTATTGTTTTCAGTTGGAACTTTCAACATTGAAGTTGGAAAATTGATTACGTTCTCCATTTGCACCATTTTATTATGGGGTACCCATATGATTTTGGCAAATGGCGTAAATGGTGCCGGTAAATTAAACTTTTTAGCAACAACAGCGAAAGTAACAGGATTCCTTCTCTTCATCATTGTTACATTGTTTGCCTTCGAAGCTTCTAAACTTGGACAATGGTATACGCCAATCGTTGATAAAGAAGGCATTTCACACGGACTGCTATCGCAAATAAACTTAGCAGCCTTAACAACACTTTGGGCCTTCATTGGTGTCGAGTCGGCTGTATTATTATCAAACCGTGCTGTTTCACCAAAAACAGTAAAACGTGCAACTGTTACCGGCTTACTACTAACAGTTGGTATCTATTTAGGAATTACCATCTTAACAATGGGTGTTCTTCATATAGATAAACTACAAGCATCTGAACGACCATTAGCGGATGCATTAACTGCAGTAATGGGTCATAACGGCGGAAAATTAATGGCGCTGCTTGCACTTACTTCTCTATTTGGATCCATTCTTGGTTGGGTTTTATTAAGCTCAGAAGTACCGTATCAAGCAGCAAAAGAAGGATTCTTTCCATCCTTCTTCACAAAAACCAATAAAAAAGGAAGCCCGATTCATTCGCTTCGTTTAACAAATATTATGTCGCAAGTGTTCCTATTCTCAACACTATCCGGGTCAATTGCCCAGGCGTATACATTTGTTATTACCGTTTCAACACTTGCCTATTTAATCCCATATCTCGTTTCTCCAATCTTCCAGCTTAAGCTTGTTATCACAGGTGAAACATACGAAAATCAAAAAGGTTCTCGTATGGTGGATGGAGTCATTGCTGCGATTGCTCTTATTTATGCATTATGGGTTATTAAAACTGGCTCTTCTGATATGAAAACATTCCTGCTCGGCATTGGATTATTTTTAGTTGGATTTGCTTTCTATCCATTAATGAAACGTGACGAGAAAAAAGAAAAACAAAACGAGCAAGTTGCCTAGCTAAAGGTAACTTGCTTTTTTATCTTGTTAACGGGTAGCAAGAGAAACACTACCCTGCTTATAATAAAGTGAAACTTCCATCAGTGGGGGTTCTTCCTCCCCCACTGATGGAAAGCTCTCACCAATCGGGCTTTTACGAGCAGTTATCTCCCACCTATCTTCTTCGCTTTTCTCTGCATCTTGAGGTGGGGATTTTACTGCCCGTTAAAGCGGGATAAAACAAAGGAGTGATCTCAGTGACAATCGAAACACTTTGGAATGACCGTTTTCAGCAACATCTACAAAAAATCACGATGTACTTTGCGCGTATTGCAAGCGGGCTTATCTATAGCTTCCTTCTACTTCTTTGTGTAGGCGGCTATTATTATGCAAAATTTCTTCGTTCATTTCCATCTGAGTCTGTTGCATTAACCATTGTGACGGTTTTACTTACAATTGCACTCACTCGTTCTCCAATTCGTACATTTTTGCAAAAACCAGATATCCTATATCTATTGCCAATAGAAGAAAAACTCGCATATTATTTTAAACGCTCTCTTTTGTACAGTTATATCATTCAGCTCTTTCCATTATTATGCGTAGTACTCATCATTACACCTCTCGCGCAGCAATCGTTACATACAACTCCTGCTTTTTTATGCGGAGCCTTTGTCATTCTTGCCTTTATAAAGTGGTGGAATATGTATTTGCATTGGACATATAGAGGAACCGAATCTATTTCATACTGGTTGCTTATCAGGATATTCTGTAATGCAGCCGTTACATATACAATGTTTCAATTCACTTCCATTATGATTGTAGGAAGTATACTACTTTTCATAACGCTCTTATTTTTATATACGATTAATAAACGAAAACGGCACATTCATTGGGAATATTTAATAGAGCAAGAAGAAAAAATGGATATGCACTTTTATCAGTTTATTCATTTCTTTACAGATGTGCCGCAAATAAAACAGCAAGTAAAACAAAGAAAATGGCTGACTGTTTGGATTGAAAGATTACTGTATCAAAAGCGAGCTCCTTTTTTATATTTGTATAGTTTATCCTTTTTGCGCGCGAACGGTTACCTTGGCATCTACATACGATTGACTGTAGTAGGATGCATTGTTTTATACTACAGTCCTACGTTCATCGGAAAAGGAATCATTGCGTTATGTATCCTATACATAACCGCTTTACAACTTCGCGCCCTTTGGAATTATTTTTCGGGAAATAGTATTGTAGCATTATATCCAGTTTCACTTAAAGAACGAAAACGCGCTTTTATTACGCTTGTATTTCTAGTAACGATCGTGCAGCTAACGTTCTTTTCAATTATGGTTCTACTTAGTACTGGTTATCTCTTATTTACGTTATTACTACTAGTTGGAAGTATGCTGTTTATTCATTTGATTGTTCTAAAAAAGCAAAAACATATATTTCTACTTCATAAGCCAAATGATTTACGAAATTACCCTTCTTATTTAAGCAAGCTATATGGCTACTATCGCAAGAATGCGCATAGTGGCCTTTTTCTATTTTTCTAGGCACCAATTCCATAAAACCTTCATATAGATAAGAACAAATTGATCCCCCAAGGGAATGGGAAGAGAAAAGTTCAGTGGGAGACGGAGGCTCACTAACTGATAAAGTGAAACTACCAGCAGTGGACAGTCTTTTCATCCCCCACTGATGGAAAGCTCTCACCAATCGGGCGCATGCCAGCAGTTATCCCCCACCTATCTTCCTCGCTTCTCCCTGAATCTTGAGGCGAGGGTCTTACTGCCCGTTAATGCGGGATAAAATTTCCACTTTATTTTTTGGAGGTTTTCCTATGCATTGGTTATCCATTTTACTTATCGGAATCGGAGCAAACTTAGATAATTTAGGGATTGGTTTATCTCTTGGAATGAAAAAAGTGCACATTACAGCAATGGCTAATCTCTTTATTGCTATTATTTCTATGTTTGCGGTATATCTTTCCGTTGTAGCTGGTTCATTCATTTCGCAATATATCACTAAAGATGCTGCGAATATAAGCGGCAGCATTCTTCTTATTAGTCTAGGTGCATGGACTATCTTATCAGAATATCTATCCCGTCCTTCTCCTGTACTTCAAAATCCAGAGCAAGCAGACAAAGATGATAATAATACAATTTCTTGGAAAGAATCTTTTTACTTAGGAATTATTTTATCTCTCAATTGCATTACGATGGGTTTTGGTGGTGGAATGAGTGGACTTTCCCCAATTTGGACTGCAGTATCTGTTGGATTCTTTTCATTCGTCTCCATCATGATTGGTTCACATTCTGGATATAAGCTGTCACAAACATTCATTGGCAAATACTCGAATGTTTTATCCGGCCTTTTACTCATTGTAATTGGTGCATATGAATTTTTTGCATGACCAAAAAATAAAAAGAATCCATTTTGGTCAAAATGGATTCTTTTTATGTCGAGGCACCGATATATCTGCAAACAACGCCGATAAACTTAATTCCGAATAACAGCAGTAGTTGGAAGCAAGGAGTAAACGTTCGTATCATACGGCACATTATTTTGATACATATAATTTCTAAGAACGCCTTCATTCTGAAAGCCTAGTTTTGTTAGTAATACATTAGATGCTTTGTTTTCTGTAAAAACAACCGCTCCAATACGAGTTAATTCAAGCTCATGAAATCCGTATGATATAACTTTTAAAACCGCTTCAGTAGCATACCCTTTTCCCCAATGTTCAGGTAAAAGTGCATAAGCGATTTCAGCTCTCTTATGTTCAGAAGACCAGTCATGAAATCCAATCGTTCCAATAATCCCTTCTGTTTCTTTTATTTCAATTCCCCATTTTATTCCTCGCTTTTCTTTGTAGTTATTTAAAAAATTCCTAATTATATTTTTCACCTGTTCTAGATCTGTTAATGGATTTTGCCCATAGTAACGTAATACATCCTCATTCGAAAAGCAATTCAATATCCCTTGTGCATCATCTTCTATTAGCTCTCTCAAGATTAGTCTTTCTGTTTCTAAGATAGGAAACATTCTCCCACTCCTTTTTATATACCTTCAACAGCTGCATGTATCACTTTAGAATTAGCGATCCTATTTTTATTTGCTACACTTATCACGAAATATTCTATCCTTTATCCATTAAACCTGCCCATCAAAATCGTATTATAGTAATTCCCATCCGATAGCATTTTGTCATTTTTCAAGATACCCTCTACTTCAAAACCGTATCTTTCATAAAGGCTTTTAGCTTTCTCGTTCGTTTCAAGAACATACAAAGTGATTTTCTTAATTCCATGTGAGTCTGCCCAATTGACAGATTCTTTTAAAAGGTTCTTTCCAATACCATATCCCCAATATTCTTTTAATACACAGACACCAAACTCTACTTTATGAGATGTTCTTTTCAATTTGTTTCCTTCACACCTTGAAAAACCTACAATTCTTCCATTCACTTCGGCTACTAAAAATAGATTACTAACACTGTCTGTATCCTCTTTAATGATCTTTTTAAACCCAGCTTCATCTATGTATGCTTCGCCTTTTTCTCTATCTAAATTTTCTGTTTCACCATCTATTTGTAATCGTAATTCAGATAATATTTTTGCATCTTCTTCCATTACAGACCTAATCATATAACGTATATTACGACTATAAAATTCTTTTGGGCTAATTTTCATTACAATTACCTCCTACCCTAACTATTTAACTCCTTTTAAGAAAGCTACTTGTCTTCAAAACAAGCAGCTTTCTCACTATACTTACCCTATCTTCTCTACCTTCTTCTCTTGACGATGATACATATCGATTGCTTTCTTAAATAAAAGAATACTGCTTATCCCGATTAAACAGAATAAGATACTCATTCCCCAAGAGGCAACGATTGAACCAATCATAATCCCGAGCGTTCCTACCATTTTCGCGATTTGAAACACCATACCATTAATGGCCATATATGAACTTCTTGCATCATCCCTTGCCATATCTGCCCGAATAGATTGGCTGACTGGCACATACATCATCTCTCCAATTGTTTGGAACAAACCTGCTAGTAATAAAATCCATAAACTATTACTTGCTCCAAATAGCGTAAACCCAATTGTATATATAAATAAACCTGTATAAAGTACTTTCCGGTCCTGAAAGTGATTCATGATTTTCACAACAAGAGCTGAAAATAAAACTACTAATACTGTATTCTCAGTAGAAATCCAGCTTAGCATCCGAATCCCCGTTAAATCAAAACTATTTCCGTTCCAGAGTGAAAATGTTATCGTTTCAAATTCCTTTTGTAGACGAACTCCAATATAGTTATTAATTTGAAACTCTAGTGATAATGCGCATATGCTTGCCAAACACAATACAATAAATGCTCGGTCTTTCACGACAACTCGGTAATTATTCCCCATATCTTTTAATACGTTTTTCTTTTCTACTTTCTTTTGAACTACATATACTTCTTCCATATACACCGCAATCAAATACAGTGTTAATAATGCAATGCCTGTTAGCAACATAAATAATTGAAATCTGTAGTGTTCAAAAAGAAGTCCTCCGAAAATTGCACCAATGGCGATAGATAAATTGATTGCCCAGTAATTAATGCTGTACATCATTTTTCGATTTTCCGGTGTACTTACATCAATTAACATTGCTTCTGTCGCTGGATTCATCACGCCAGAACCAATGCTATTTATAAGTAAAAATACAAATGTGAGCCAAGGTGAATCTATATAATCTGAGTTCGCAACCCCCATGCAAGCAATAGAAACTACTTGAATCACCTGCCCGATAATCATGACCTTTTTCCGTCCTAATGTATCGGCAATATAGCCTCCATATAAGCCAACGATAAGTGATGCAATTACATTTAATAACAATAAGAACCCCGCTAATACTGCTCCTAATTTTACGGAAAAATAAATCGCCATAAACGGAAAAATCATCGTTCCTACCGTACGAGTTAAAAAGGATGTAATAATTCTAATTTTAATGTTGCGATGCATAGACCAAAATCCCATCTGTTTCCCCCTCCTTCTGTTTCTTCATTTTACTTTGAAAAAGTGGAAGAAAAAGGTTAAAATATTCTGAAGAGTTTCCCCTTTTATAAGAAGGAGTTATATAATATGAAAATTATGGACCACTATATTCGACTAAGACTTTCCTTTCCAAATGAACAACATATTCAAAATAGTCTCCAAGAATTGGCTGCCGTTCTATTTTGCAGTACAAAAAATGTGAAGATTTTACTAAAAAAAATGAGTGAAGAAAAACTGATTGAATGGATACCAGGAAGAGGGCGTGGAAATAAAACGGAAATTCACTTTCTTCATACATTTGTAGAAGCGATTTTACCGCATGTTGAAGAACTTTTAAGAAATGAGAAATTAACAGAAGTATTTCTTTTACTTAAAGAACCGCTGCCTTTCTTACTTAAAGAAAAAATAGAAGAACGATTAAATACTTATTTTGGATATACAACTTCAGATGATCTGTATGATGTGCTAAAAATTCCATATAACCGAAAATTACTCCCCATTGATCCAGCTTTTGCTGCTGTGACAACAGAAAGTCATCTTATTAGCCAAATCGTTGATACATTAGTGAGGTATAACGAAAAAACAGACGAAATCGAGCCGCACTTGGCACATACTTGGGAAGTAAGCGATGATCAACTTACGTGGACATTCTACCTACGTAAAGGTGTTCGCTTTCATCACGGAAAAACATTATCAGGAAAAGATGTAATCTTCTCCTTTGAAAGATTGCAAGCCGTTCGATCTCCTTTTGACTGGTTAACAGAGGAAATTGTGAAAATAGAAAATCCATCTCCCTTGCAAGTTATCTTTCATTTACGAAAACCAAATCACTTTTTTCTACATTACGTAAGCTCTGTGCAATTATCCATTTTACCGCATGATGTAATAATCCAAAATCACCAGTATATTGGCACAGGTCCCTTTAAAATAAAAAGTCTTACCGAAGACAATATTATTTTAGAAGCATTTCCAGATTATTTTAAAGAGCGGGCCCTCCTTGATCAGATTGAATTTTGGTTTATTCCAGAGCGGTCAAAAATACGAACAAATTACGAATTACCGAACATGGGGTGTAAAGAAGAAAAGGCAGTGGAAACAGAAGAAATTGGCTGTATATATTCAGCATTTAACTTTCAAAAAAACGGCCCGCAGCATGATATCTTTTTCCGAAAAGCATGGGCAGAAATACTTGATCCAACGTCGTTAATTCAAGACCTTGGCGGCAAACGTACAATGCCAGCTTATAGCTTCTTTCCCGATAAAAGCCGAACAATGTATAAAGAAACCTCTTTGCATAAAGCGAAAGAATATTTACAACAAAGTACGTATAACGGAGAAAGCGTACACATCTACTTCTTTGCATTTAAAGATAGCGAGGAAGATGCAATTTGGTTACAAAAACGCTGCGAAGCATTAGGAATACACTTACAGCTTCACCCATTTCCAATCACTGATTACTTTAACGAATATATTGTAAAGCAGGCTGATATTATTTTGACAGGAGAAGTTCTCGACGCCAATCTTGAAATGGCCTTCTTACATATCTTTAAAAATAAAAGCTGCTTTGTTCATCGCTTTAGACACCCACATCTTCAAAAACAAATTGATGAACTGCTTGATCTATTTGTAGCAGAGCCAAATAAAGAAAAACGATATGACTTAATATCTAAAATCGAAAAACTTCTTAGCGACCAGTACCTCCTTGTCTTTTACTACCATGTCTTAAAAAGAAGAAGTTTCCCATCTGCACTACAAAATGTCACCATTGATTCTTTCGGATGGACAGACTTTGCAAAATTGTGGATTCGTCCCCATACACAATAGGCGGAGCTAAACAGCTCCGCCATCTTTTTCGCTCTGCAGAGGCAATACAGTAGAATACTTAATTTCCCGCAGTGCTAAACTTGTTTGAATTCTCGTGATACCGAGCATATTCAACTTACGAATAAAACGTTCCAGCTCGTTTCGATCTCGGTGCACAACTTTTAAAATATAATCATACTCCCCCGTTAAACAATGACATTCCAATACTTCCGGCATTTCATGCATAGCCTTCTCTAACACTTCTAGCTTCTCCGCTTGATGAATATTTGTACTCACAAAAATAAAGCATAATAAACCAAATCCAAGTTTCTCCTGATTTAAAATTGCTACTTGCTGATTAATAAAGCCTTCACTTTCTAATCGTTTCACCCGTGCATGCGTAGCTGGCGGCGAAAGATTAACGCGGCGTGCAACCTCTGCATTACTAAGCTGCCCTTCTTGTTGCAACACATCTAAAATTTGTATATCTAGATCATCTAACCCTTTGCGAACTACATGTTCCATTTCTAATCTCCCTTTTCCTAACAAACGATTATTCACCAAAACATATTTCAACTGTACTTAAAATGAACAAAATTCCGCAAAATAACATAATAACTTTATATTATTTCGAATTTTATTAATTATACAAAACAACATACATGCCAAACAAGAAAAATGCTACAATTTACATAGTTTAAAGTATATAGATTAACCACCGTGCACAGTGGCTGTCTTTCATCAAATGGGCAATGCGCAAGCCCTACTTTCTTGTAAAAGGAGCTAATTCATATGCCTTATGTCATTTTATTACTCATCACTAGCTTATTGTGGGGCGGAAATTTCGTAGTGGGAAAATCTCTCGTCGGGCACGCTTCTCCTATGACACTGACTACTCTTCGGTGGATTATTGCAGTCATTTGTCTTTTCCCAATTGTATGGTGGAAAGAAAAGAAAATTTTCCCGCCGAAAGATGCACTTCTCCCTTTATTTCTTATGGGGGTGACTGGCGTTGTTTTCTTTAACATTTTTCAGTTTTGGGCATTAGAACATACATCAGCAACAAATGTTGGTCTTATTTCTACATTAAATACGATTTCTATCGCTGTTTGTTCAGCTCTATTTTTAAAAGAAAAAATTAATATATTTCAAATTGCATCTATGATTGTCTCATTTTTTGGCGTTACGCTTGTTCTTTCAAAAGGAAAAATAGATACCTTATTTTCCTTACATTTTAATATAGGTGATTTATGGATGATGGCCGCGGTATGTGTATGGGGAATATATTCGGTTTGCAGTAGATGGGCAACGAAAAAGACGACACCAATGATGTCCACTTTATATTCTGGTATCTTTGGTATTATCATACTAGTTCCCTTTAACATCTCTCATTTTACCATTTCAAATCTGAACGCTTCATTCTTAGGATCCATTATGTATACAGGCGTTATCTCAACTGTTTTATGTATGGTTTTCTGGAATATCGGTGTCCAAAAATTAGGTGCGACTACTTCAGGTATTTTCTTAAATTTCAATCCTATTTTCACTGCTATTTTAGCGTTTCTATTATTAGGTGAACAAATGACGTGGATTCAAGTTGTCGGAAGTATGATTGTTATTGCAGGGTGTTATTTATTCTCTCACTTTAAATCTCATGCAATTTCTAAACAAGAATATACAACGACGCAACATACAAACACTCCCCTGGCACGAAGTAACTAAATATCGAGTTTGACAAATCAATCCCGCCGCTTCCCTTTAGAATGAAGCAACGGGATTGATAATTATATAGAACGCAATACAAGTAATTTATTTCCTCTTATATAACCCGCATCTAATCTCGTTTACTGATGAAATCTTTGTAAGCGGCAATTTTATGTTCAAGCATCTCATCCGCAGCTTTTAACGTTCTGATTTGTTCCTTAATAGAGTGCTTATGTTCTTCTAAAAGGTTTAATCGCTCTGTTGTGGTAGGATCTCCTTCTAAAGCTAATGAAGCATACTTCTTTATTTTCGCGATGGGCATTTGTGTTTCTTTTAACTTGATAACAAATTGCAGCCATTTAATATGTGAGTCGTTATATCGTCTGTCTCCACTGGTATCACGAACGGGAATTATAATTTTTTCCTTTTCATAATACCGCAATGTATGTGTGCTTATCCCTAACATTTTAGCCACTTCACCAATAGTGTGCATAAGAAACCTCCACATTAATTTCCTCTTGACTTAGAGTTCACTCTAATCAGTATAATCAGCTCATAGTTCTTTCACAATAAAAGTAAATGAAGATAATTTAAAAATTGTTTTTAACATGCTTTGGGGAAATATTGCGAATGTGAAAGGATGGATATCTTTATCAAGGAACGATATGGAATAAAAATACGATTTGGATAGTGAAGGAGATTTAAAATCATGGATAAATTTCAAACCATTAAAAATAATCATTTAGCTTTAACACAATACTATCGTTGGTATCAAGTATATGAAGTTCCTTTTAACAAAGCTCGTATAGAGAACCAGTTAGACATTTTAGAGGATGAAATTGAAATTTCATCTCAAGCTGGAACGACAAAAGGTAAAGTGGGTATAGAAGATAGATTAAAAATGTATGAAGGATGGCAAAATGCACATCATGTTGAAAACACATCAATCAAACAGTTGAACAATGAGGAGCTTTCATTAGAAGCGGATATTCTTTATCAAAATATACGTCCAGATAATAGTAGATACAGCTATAAGATTCATTATTCAACAATTCTGAAACTTCGAGATAACGACTTACCTCTTTTTACAAAGATACATTTAGAACCAACAGGTAATGTAGAAAATCCACAATTTAAATCTGCCTATGCAACAAATAGAGCAAAATCATTTATGCATTACTGGTTATATTTAATGGAAACAGTATCTGTGGACAGTGACAAATTCAAAGAACTATTAGCAGAACAATTTGAGTTGAATTTAAGTACAGGTTCTAAAATCGATACATTAAAAGGATTTAACGAATGGTTGAAAACCGTTTCGAATCAAGTAAAACAAAGCGGACACTATCCGAAAAATTTCTCAGTTACAGAAAATACGGATAATACGATACGCGTTTCCGTAGATTTTGAATGGGAAGGTATTTCTGTTGAGAATAAGCCGATGGTTGCAGAAACACATCATGAATGGGTACTTGAAAATAATTTAGATGAGCGATTTGCTCGTATGAAAATGATGAAAGTAATTCAAACAAAACCATTTCAAACAGTAGAATAATTTAAACTATAGCCTTTTTTTTATGGTAGATCAAAGAAAAAGGCTATAGGCTCAATACGAACAAAAAAGAAAATTGTACGTTAAGAAGTTGGTGATTCTTAATAGGGGTAATGACAGGGTGCTGTCATTACCCCTATTACACTCTCAAACAAAATACTTCTTCAACAAAGGCGGCGTAATAATCGTCGTCAAAATGACAACAATCACAATCGCGGTAAAATTCTCTTTTGCTAACAGATTCGCAGTCAATCCATTTGAAGCGATAATAAGCGCCACTTCTCCCCTTGATACCATTCCCGCTCCAATGCTAATAGAGGATCGTAAATCAAATCCCGTTAATCTTGCTCCAAGTCCTGAGCCGACTAATTTTGTTAATATAGCAATAATGGTCATAATGACAATGAACCATATTTGGTTTCCTAATCCTTGAAAGGTAATTTCCATTCCAATACTAACAAAAAAGACCGGGACGAAAATTGCATACGCAATTGGCTCAATTTTACGTTCTACTTCATGCTTATACGAAGTTTGTGAAATTGCGATGCCGGCAGCGAATGCCCCAATAATTCCAGCAATCCCCATGACTTCACTGTAATAAGCAAATGAAAAACAAATAATGAGCGCTGCACTAATTAACGACTCTGAAACACGAAGCGGTGACAATATTTTCATAATGAAAGGGACACCTTTCCAGCTAATTAAAAAAATAGTAACAAAAAAGATGACTTTCTTAGCGATTACAAGCGTTATACTCACATCTTGTGAACCGAGAAAACTCATCACGAATGCCAATAATATAACAACAATAACGTCATCAAATACAGCTGCTCCTAAAATCGTTGTACTTTCCCTCGTATTCATTTTCCCAAGATCTCGCAATGTTTGAACGGAAATACTAACAGACGTAGCGCAAAGAAGTAGTCCTAAAAAAATCGCATGTGCCTGCGACATTCCAAATAAAAGGCCCGCAACATATCCTCCAATAAATGGAAAGATAATTCCCCCTATTGCTACCGCCAAAGACGATGTAAGATTGCGGTTTAATTCCTCTAAATCTGTTTCAAGCCCTGCCATAAACATAAGAAGCAATACACCAATTGCACTTAATTCATCAATAAGCTCAGAACTATTAATAATGCCAAACATAGCGGGGCCAATAACAATTCCAATAATTAATTTTCCTAATACAGCTGGCTGTCCAAGCCGAACACTAATATCACCAGCAATCTTTGTACAAAGTAAAATGATAACAAGTTCAAAATAAAATAACATAATATCTGCTCCTACATAAAAAGGCATTAATTTCTTACAATAGTGTTTACTTAAATATGTCGTTTTATTTGTTATACTTTCCGTTGACGAAATATTCTGAATTATGATAAATTTACTAATGAAATTACATATTTATCCTAAAAATAACGTACAACTGCACCATTCTCCATTTTATTTATACATAATACTTATTTCTACTCTCTATTTATTTCTCTAAGGGGCTACGTTCAAACTTAGCGGTTGTATCTATTTATCCCGCACTAACGGGAGTAAGACCCCCACTGATGGTTAGTTGAACTTTATGGAGAGGAGATTCAAATTTGAAAACACTTTTACGAAAGAAACCCCTTACGACTGAAGCACCACGTCAACTCAATCGAACATTAAGTGCCCTTGATTTAACCTTTTTAGGAATTGGAGCTGTTATCGGAACAGGTATTTTCGTTTTAACCGGTATTGTTGCTGCAAAGCACGCTGGTCCTGGTATTATGCTATCCTTTCTACTCGCTGCCTTTACATGTGCATGCGTCGCTTTTTGCTATGCTGAGTTTTCATCTTCTATCCCAATTTCAGGAAGTGTTTATACATATGCTTATATGACGGTTGGGGAAATTGTTGCTTTCATCATCGGCTGGTGTTTAATGCTTGAATATTTGCTCGCAGTTGCTGCCGTTTCCGTCGGCTGGTCTGGTTACTTACAATCTCTACTGCTCGGATTTGGAATAAAACTCCCGGCTATAATCGCCTCTGCCCCTGGGATAGGAAAAGGAGGCATCATTGATTTACCAGCTGTCCTCATTATACTTTTTATTACAGCATTATTAAGTAGAGGGATACGTGAAAGTGCCCGCATAAATAACATTATGGTATTAATCAAATTGGCTGTTATCATCGCTTTTATTGTTGCTGGCGCAAAATATGTAAAACCAGCAAACTGGACACCATTTCTGCCATTTGGTTATGACGGGATTATTGCAGGAGCTGCAACTGTATTCTTTGCCTTCTTGGGCTTTGACGCTATCGCAACTGCTGCCGAAGAAACAAAGAAACCGCAGCGCGACTTACCAATTGGAATTATCGGTTCTCTTCTTATTTGTACCGCATTGTATATCATTGTTTCCGTTGTATTAACAGGTATGGTTCCTTATACACAATTAGACGTGCCAGATCCAGTTGCTTATGCCTTAAGGTTTGTCGGTGAAGACACGACCGCTAGTTTACTAGCAGTAGGAGCAATGACCGGAATGACAACTGTTATTCTCGTCGTTATGTATGGACAAGTACGTGTCTCATATGCGATGAGCCGCGATGGATTATTGCCAAAAGCGTTATCTCGCGTAAATGAAAAATTCAAAATCCCTTTAGTAAACACATGGATTATGGGGATCGCTGCTGCTACACTTGCTGGTTTATTAGATCTACATATACTTGCAAATCTTGTAAGCATCGGCACATTAACAGCATTCACGTTCGTTTGCATTGCGGTACTTATTTTACGAAAAACACATCCAAGCTTACCGAGAGCATTCCGTGTTCCATTCGTTCCTATTTTACCAATCGTTGCAATTTGCTGTTGTCTATACTTAATGTTTAACCTTTCAAAAGAAACATGGATTGGCTTTGGTATATGGTTAACAATTGGTTTATGCGTATACTTTTTCTATTCAAAACGAAATAGTAATCTACTTATTTCCAAAACACATGATGAAAAAAGAAGCTTAAAAAGAAAGCTCGCTAGAGACAGCGAGCTTTCTTACAGTTTCAAATTATCACTTTTGCTCTTCCTTCTTCTTTTTCCAAGCTTCTATGCTATCAAAGAGAAAGTTAATAAACAATGTTCCAAGTCCCGCTAATATAAAAGTGATTAAAAAAAGAACCCACAGGCTTTTCTCTTGCAAATATTTATATCCGACTAGGAGCACAACAATAATCCATATATATTCAAGAATTCTTTTTATCGTTTTTTTCGACATCTAATCCGCTCCTTATAAACAATATCTATTCTATTTTAACATACTCTCTTCTTCTTTAAAGAACGGTCATGTATAGAGTCCCCATATTAATATTCTGTTCTACTTTTTTCTTAACCATTTTGGAAATAATCATTCCAATAATAAAAACAAAAACAACTCCTAATATAGGCAACATATACTGATCCACCATAGCACCAGCCTTATGCCAATGCGGGCCAAGCTTCATTCCAGCATAAATATAAAGAGTGGTTACCGGTACCATCGCAACAAATGTGTAGATTGTAAACTGCCAAATATTCATTTTCGCCATCCCGCATGGAACCGAAATAAGCGTACGTACACCTGGAATAAATCGTCCTGTAAATGCTACCACAGGGCCATATTTTGCAAAGAAATCATCCGCTTTTTGAATTTGTTCTTCTTTAATGAAAAAATACTTCCCATATTTGAGTAATAGCGGACGGCCTCCATAATATCCTATGGCATACAATGTTAATGGTCCTGTTGTTCCTCCAATCGTTCCCGCTAAAACCGCAATCCAAAAATTCATATCACCTTCATATACCCAATATCCAACGAGTGGTAATACAATCTCAGCAGGAACAAATTCAAACGTTAAAGCAAAAATAACTCCAAAATATGAGAATTGCTTTAAGTAATTAATAAAATCTAAAATAAGCTGTTCCATCTATCTTTCTCCTACTCTACTAATCCATATTTATCCTGCAAATGAACCGGTGCCATCTTGACAATGCGCTGTAAAATAAACAGAATCACCGCTACATCATCTAGCACACCAAAAAACAATAAAAAGTCTGGAATGATATCGAATGGAAACATAACATATCCACATAAGAATAAGATAGAAAGTACCTTTTTCTTAAATTCCACATCCTTCGATGTAAAGAATTCACATAAAAACGGAATAAATTTACGAACTTGGAAGATTAGACGTATTCTTTTCCACAACTTTCTCATATTCCTTCTCCTCTCTCGGTCTCCTATTACGGCATACAAAAAGGACCTTTACCAAAATGGTAAAGGTCCTAAAAAGACAATAAGGGGCCCTTACCACGTCTGGTAAAGGTCTCACTAACAACATATTGTTGCTAATAAAGCCGAGGGTTTCTCCCTGTAATGACGACTTTATTATTGAAGTTACTCCCCTTTATATACGTAATTTTATATGGTCATCTTAAAAGGTTTAATAGAAAATGTCAATACTTTCTATCACTGTATTAGTTGATTAACCTAAAACTTCGATTAGTAAAGGTAGACTTACTAACCATTAATGCAGGATAAATCAAATTTTCATACTTCTAAAAAGGAGTACAATTAGGAATTTCCAAACCTGAAGATTGTGCAAGTTTTAATAGGTAATAACACTCTTCCCTTGCCATATGATCTGCTACCCTCGCCGAAAACGAACTTAGCACTTGTTCCGATAACTCTAATTCTTCTAATTCATGAAGAAAATGCGAAAATAAAGTAAGTTCTAGCGAAACATCTTTTGTGAACCTCTTTAAAGCAGGAAAAGTTACTAATTCTGCTCGTAAATAACCAGTCATTTCAACCGCTTTTAAATAAAATTGCTCAAAATGCTTTTCATATTCTTTACTTTTTTCTTTTAAACGCTTCTCAACAAGATCTAGTTCTCTAGAAATGGCTCCTGCGTGACCGGCTGCATCTGTTAACCATACAAGATGATAGTGCAATTCGTGAAAAATAGGAGGCGCTTTACCTTCCATTAAATATTTAAGTACTGTTATGTATTCTTCTACTTCATTAACCATATGATTAAGAAATGTAGGGGTAAAATGAATGACGATTCTCCCTTCCAATTGTTTACGAATAATATGCAATTTAAAATTTCTAATTTCATTTGCAACCTCATTCGCCTCTTTTGCAAATGAAATTAGATTGGCAGTCTGAAGTTTCGTTAACAACTCATCAAATTTTTGCTCAAAATACATTGCCTTTTGAATTTCTTCCTTTTCCTTTGGAGCTAAAGCATTTTCCAGAAAGCTCGCGTGATCTCCCAAAACCTTTAACCAAAATTTATGCTCAAATAAGGCACTTTCTTCATAAGCTCGATCCACCATTGTCTCTCCCCTCGCAACAAGCATTCCTTATTATATATTCACAAAACTTTTTCATATGTATATGGAATATTCTCTTTACTCGGCTTAGAAAAAAGTTCCCCTAGAAGATGTTAAAATGAATTTTCACTTTCAAATTGTGCTTCCAGCTGAATCATATGTTGGTCCGGGTCATAAACAGAGAGCACTTTTTTCCCTCTACATAATCTTCCATTTCTGTATACGTTACATGGTAGTAATCTAACTTTTTAAGCAGATTTTCCACCTCACGCAATTGCATATTCACTTCTATTTTTGGAAAAATTCCTTCCTCATTCACCGCTTGTTTTCTTTTATTTACAATACAACAAATTCGCACAGATCCAACATCATACCATACCCCTGGCAAGTCTAATTGAGGACGCTGTCTACTAGGTTCAAAACCTAATATCCCCTCATAAAAATATAATGTTTTCTTCAAATCTCTTACCTCTAATAAAACAGAATGTACAACCTTGTCCACAATCCAGCCCCCTTTCTCACCTATTAGTTGTTGTATATGAGTCATAAATAGTAATTATGTTCGAATACAATACATAATATCAGTGTTTCATATAGGAGGTGTGCATATTGGATAAATCTGTGAAATCGTATGTACCATTTCACGGTCCTAATGACCCATGTCCACCAATAGGAAAAAAATACTACTTTACTCCGCCGCATTTATATATGGGATTCCAACCACCAAATTTACCGCAATTCCCGCCAAATGAAGCCTTAAAAAAGGGACTTTGTGGCCTGCTTTATATGACTATTATGAAAATCCATATAAAAAAGGACGGTGAGAAAAATCGTGGCTCAACAAATGCCAGATGAATTTTATAAATGGATGGAAGAACTGCAGGAACTCGATTTTGTATTAGTAGAGCTCACTTTGTATTTAGATACCCATCCTGATGATGTTGCATCAATTAATCAATTTAATGATTTTTCCTATAAACGTAGATTGCAAAAACAACAAATTGAAGAAAAATATGGTCCTCTTCAACAATATGGAAATAGTTATTCAAAAGCACCTTGGGAATGGAATAAAGGGCCTTGGCCTTGGCAAATGTAAAGGTGGGAAAAGTATGTGGATATACGAAAAAAATTACAATACCCTGTGAAAGTAAGTACTTGTAATCCAAAACTTGCAAAATTTTTAATTGAACAATACGGCGGTGCCGATGGCGAATTAGCTGCCGCATTACGCTACTTAAATCAACGCTACACCATTCCAGACAAAGTTGTTGGTTTATTAACAGATATTGGAACAGAAGAATTTGCACACCTCGAAATGATTGCGACAATGGTGTATAAATTGACCAAGGATGCCACACCTGAGCAAATGAAAGAGGCCGGACTTGATGCTCACTACGCTGACCATGATAGCGCTATTTTCTATCACAATGCCGCAGGCGCCCCTTTTACAGCAACATACATACAAGCAAAAGGAGATCCGATTGCAGATTTATACGAAGATATAGCTGCGGAAGAAAAAGCGAGGGCAACCTATCAATGGCTTATTAATATGTCTGACGATCCTGATATAAATGATGGATTACGTTTTCTACGAGAACGTGAGATTGTTCACTCCCTACGCTTTCGAGAAGCAGTCGAAATTTTAAAAGAAGAACGAGATCGACAAATTTATTTTTAAAATGTAACTATGCACATACTAATTATAGTATGTGCATTCTTTATTCCGCATTAACGGAGATAAAGCCCCCCACTGATGGTTACTTGAACCAATCGGGCTTTTACGGACAGTTATCCCCCACCTATCTTCTTCGCTTCTCTCTCAATCTTGAGGTGAGGGTCTTACTGCCCGCTAATGCGAGATAAAGGAGAGCACATATTAGTCATATATAATATGTGCTCTCCTTTTATTCCATTAATGCGCCCTATAATTGAATAACTGATGGTTTTCTTACAGCAAGTTTACGAAGATCACAGTAAATTAGTAAAGTAAAGAAGAGAATATCCAAATTAACATTCTCTTCTTGAGGTTTACCCGTTTAAAAAGAAGGTAAGTTATCTAAGTTATTTTCTTTAATACCATCAGGTTCACTACGTATAATATCCCTGCCATACTTATGAAATACGTCCACATGAGCTAAATTCCCTGATTTTGCTTCATCAAGAGCAGTAATATAATCTAATTCTCTTCCACTAACGCGCCCGATTGCAGAACAACATAAAAAGCATATTTCTTTTTCTGCTTACTTTATATAGATATCATGTATTGAAAATTCAGTACATGATATCCTTTTTATTCTGTAATTAAGCGGTACTTCTTTAAGATATCCAATGTGATGTTTTTAGCTTTTGTACCCGTACTATCAATGTTTGTTACAAAAACATAAGAACGATTGTCTATTTTTATAAATCCGACAAACCAGCCTAATCCTAAATCAGACAATCTTGTCCCCGTTTTTCCGTAAAGTGTGTAGTGATCCCCTTCTTCTTGGATCATCATTCGTTTAACAGTTTTGATTACAGGTCTATCAAACGGAAGCTCTTCTTTATACAACTTCTCGATAAAATCAACTTGTTCAAGAGGACTAATTTTTAAAGAGCTGCTTAACCAAAAATGGTCAATTCCTCCACTAATATCCTCGTTCCCATACGAGATTTTTTGTATCCAATCATTCATGCGTTGCTCTCCAATATCCCTAGCCATTGCCTGGTAATACCAAATAGCTGATTCACGCATAGCCGATCCAAGGGTATGATCACGGTTCCATGTATCGAATTCACGTTTTACGCCATCCCATCGTTTTACATCATACTCATCTCGAACAGCTTTGACTTGTAATCCAATTAAAGCATTAGGGACCTTAAATGTAGATTCCGGGGTTTGTCTTATGTTAGCTCTTTCCTGATTGTAGACAAAGGTTTCTCCCGTTTTAACATCACGTAATATAAACGTTCCATTATGACCAGAGAAAAATTCAGCGACATCTAATTTTTTAACGTTAAGTTTTTCTTTAGAAGTAACTTCTTTACTTGGTGTTTGAGCTTGAGCTGTAAAACCTATTATCCC
Organism: Bacillus sp. EA-CB0995; assembly: GCF_055814245.1. NCBI lineage: Bacteria > Bacillati > Bacillota > Bacilli > Caryophanales > Bacillaceae > Bacillus > Bacillus sp. EA-CB0995. The sequence continues at coordinate 3,982,294 of NZ_CP169269.1, forward strand.
TGTAAACAGTAAAAAAACAGACAGGTAAATCAATTTTCTCATTTCAGACACCTCATTAAATTATTTGACAGGTATATTCTATTGTTAAAAATCAGAAAATTCAATAACAAATAAGTGAGTGATAGCTAAAATGATAAAATCAAAAAATTCATATCCCCCCTGATTTTAGCATGTATTTACTTAGTGTGAAGTTAACATAATTCATCATAACAGAAGTTCTCCATCAATAAATCCTTGGATGCCAAGAGAGTTCAACTTAGCACAATTGATAAATAAGCGTTTGCGCACGCTCAAGTACATTTGATGGTTGTATAAAAAAGCGGGGTTTTATGTAACCTCTTATTCAAGTAAATGGCCCGTTTGTTGAATAAAAAATACTTCTTGTTCTACTAAACAAACAGAAAAAACACCGTTGTCAAATCATACTAAAGCTTTTTATATACTTCTGCGTAAGCCACTTTCAATTGTTCTCCTATATTCTTTCTGTAGAATCATAGGAAAGGATGATGTTTTTTAATGAATCTTTCAATTTCAGATGAATTAAACCTCTTTTCCAAAGAACTATAACAATGTTTAAAGTCTAATATTTACACTTCTTGTTTATCCACACTACCAGAATGATTATTTAGCTTTAAAATGAATGATTATTATTTTAAAAAATTTTCTGTTGCTTTCTAGTTATCAGACCATTAAAATTAAAAACAACTAATCGACAAATTGTTTGAATTTTCGACAAAAATTATCTAGGAGGATTTTTATAGAAATGCGTACAACCTTAAAGCCATCCCAAATTCTCTCCATTAGCTTATTGCTATTTGCGATTTTCTTTGGTGCTGGTAATATGATTTTTCCGCCCCTGCTCGGTCTTTCGTCTGGAAAGGATATGTGGATTTCTATTTCAGGATTTATAATTACCGACGTTGGGTTATCACTATTAGCAATCGTTGCTGTTGCATTAGCTGGCGGTAGCTTTGGAAAACTTGCAAGCCGTGTTCATCCAAAGTTCGCAACGATTTTTGCCATCATTATTTACCTTTCTATCGGTCCGCTTTTCGTTATCCCGCGTACAGGCTCTGTTTCATACGAAATCGGAATTGCACCAATTTTTCAAAGTCACTGGTATTCAATGTTACTCTTCACATGGATTTTCTTTACGATTGTCTACTTCTTATCATTAAATCCTTCCAAGTTAGTGGATCACATTGGAAAAATTTTGACACCTATTTTACTTATTATTATTGCTGTAATGGCAACAAAAGCGATTCTTTCACCAACTAGTTCTTTTGCTACTCCTATTGGTGACTATAAAGAAATGCCATTTTTTAAAGGTTTCTTAGAAGGATTTTTAACATTAGATGCGATTGGAGCCCTTGTATTATCTACCATTGTAGTGAATGCGATTCGTCAAAATGGGGTAAATGATAAAAAAGCAATTACTAAATATACGATTATATGCGGAAGTATTGCAGCTTTGTTCTTAACGATCGTTTATTTCTTATTAGGTTATATCGGAGCATCAAACGCACAACTCGGCCAATTCGAAAACGGCGGGCAATTATTAGCAGCTGTTATGTACCATTTATTCGGGACAAGCGGTAACATATTATTAAGCTTAGCAATTATTTTCGCTTGCTTAACAACAGCAATTGGTGTTGTTAGTGCATTTGCTAACTATTTTTCAAACATTTTAACAAATGTATCATACAAAAAACTTGTATTGTGGGTTTGTGTATTTAGCTTTGTTGTTTCTAACTTAGGATTAAGCTTATTAATTAAAATTACATTGCCGGTATTAATTATTCTTTATCCAATTACCATTATCTTAATTTTCGTATCCTTTATTGATAAGTATACAAAAAGAAAGCCTAGTGTTTATATTGGAGCAATGATTGCAGCTTTTATTATAAGTTGCATTCATGCACTTGATAACATCGGAATGATGCCTGCTGCCATTACATCTATTGCAAGCACAATTCCATTTTATAAATTTGGTGTCGGCTGGATTGTTCCAGCGATTATCGGTGGTATTATCGGCTATTTTGTACCACAAACAACAGCGCAAGTCTCAACAAATGAATAAGCATCCGTTGAGGGATTTCCTCCCTCACGGATGCTTATTTTTTTATCCCACTATTTGCGGCCCACTGATGGAAGTTTCACTTTATCCCGCATTAACGGGCAGTAAGCGATTCAGAGAAAAGCAAAGAAAATAGTTAGGGGATAACTGCCCGTAAAAGCCCGATTGGTTCAACTAACCATCAGTGGGGATAAGGCCCCCCACTGATGGAAGTTTCACTTTACCTTAAAATCTTTTATACTATATGTGCTTTGTTATTTTACGAAAGTATTTCGTTGTACCAGAACGAGATACTTTCTTTTTATTTTTCATTTTTATTCCCTAATTCAAAAACTTGTTGAACGTCTTTATCACCACGACCAGATAAGTTTACAATAATCGTTTTCTCTTTAGATAAAGTAGGCGCAAGCTTCATCGCATACGCTACTGCATGTGAACTTTCAAGTGCAGGAATGATGCCCTCTACTTTTGATAACGTATGAAATGCTGCTAATGCCTCATCATCTGTAATAGATACATATTGTGCACGGCCTGTATCTTTATAATAGCTATGTTCAGGACCAACTCCTTGGTAGTCTAAACCAGCTGCAATTGAATGCGCCTCAGCAATGTCACCATTCTCATCTTTCATCATATAACATTTAAAACCGTGAATAATTCCTGGTTCTCCTGCTGTTAATGGTGCAGCATGCAAGCCTGTTTCAATTCCTTTTCCTCCTGGTTCAACACCAATCATTTTCACTTCTGTATCATTATAAAATGGTGCAAATAAACCGATGGCATTACTACCTCCGCCTACACAAGCAACGATATAATCCGGAAGACGATTTTCTTTTTCAAGATGCTGTTGTTTCGCCTCGTATCCAATTACAGATTGAAAATGACGAACAATTGTTGGATACGGATGTGGACCTAATGCAGAACCTAATAAATAAAATGTATTTTCATAATGAGTCGCATAATCTACTAAAGCAGCATCTACAGCTTCTTTTAACGTACGTCCTCCTTCTTGTACAGCAACCACTTTAGCGCCCAGTAATTCCATGCGAAATACATTTAATGCTTGGCGCTCTGTATCTAAACCACCCATATAAACCGTACAATCTATTCCAAACATCGCGCATGCTGTTGCTGTTGCAACTCCATGTTGTCCTGCTCCTGTTTCAGCAATAACTCTCTTCGCTCCCATACGTTTTGCCAATAATATTTGGCCAATTACGTTATTAATTTTATGTGCACCTGTATGATTTAAATCTTCACGCTTTAAATAAATTTTGGCACCATCTAGCTGCTCACTTAAACGCTTCGCATAATATAACGGATTTGGACGACCTACATATTCTTTTAAATAATATTGAAATTCCGTTATAAATTCTGGGTCATCTTTGTACATATCAAATGCCTCTTCTAAATGCTTTAATGCTTGCTGTAATGATTCTGGTACAAAACTTCCTCCATATTCTCCAAAGAAACCTTCTTTTGCTTGTAATAATTCCATCTTTTTATCCTTCCTTTCAAAGTAAAAACGATGAGAAATTAAACATTTTGGAGAAATAAAAAAGCCCTCTACATACCTATTGGTATGTAGAGGGCGATATATTACGATACCGTGGTGCCACCTCTATTGATCTTCTATCCTACTAGAATAAAAGAATCCACTTTTATTGGATACGGAATGTTACATTCGATATCCTCATCCTTGTAACGGCGGAACCCGGGTCGCATACTCCAAATGTTTCAACGTACCTCTCGTAAGTCCATTCCCTATGATCTGTCGTACTGGTTCACACCAATCCCAGCTCTCTGCAACGCTTCAATTATAGGTACTCCTCTTACTCATCGATTTTTACTATTTAGATTTGATTTTGATTATATATAGCTTGTAATGCATTGTCAACTAAAACAGAATGACAAGAATCTACATTATTTTAAAATAACAATAGTTCTCGCAATTCGAATACAGCTGGTAAGATAATTTTTTTCATAATTCACCTCATGAATATTAGTTATGAAAATTTATAAAATTCTTGACAACTGAATTTTCTTTCTATATATTAATCCATAATATTAACAAAACATCTTATAAGACAGATAGAATAAACACAATGATTAGGAGTAGTAGAAGAATTCTCATGATGTGCAGAGAGCTGTGGGGTGGTGGAACACAGTCACATGAAACTTCGAACTCGCCTAGGAGTGGAGAAGCTGAACAAAGTAGGATATGTTAGGCTTTTACGGTTGATTTACGTTATAAAATTTAGCATGAATAATGTGCAAAAAGCTGGATTTCCCTGTATGTGAGGAAGTCAATAAGAGTGGTACCGCGGTAGGTTTTAGGCCCATCGTCTCTTCTAAGAGATGATGGGCCTTTTTATATATTTACAACATAGAAAGGAAGGGAAAATCATATGACAAATAAACAAGAAAGTTTAAGACGCACGATAACATCACGCCATATTATGATGATGGCCCTAGGCGGGACTATAGGAGCTGGACTGTTTAAAGGAAGTAGTACAGCTATCGATATGGCAGGACCATCGGTAATTATTGCCTATTTATTTGGAGGAATGATCTTAATGTTTGTCATGAAGGGCATCGCTCACATGGCATTAGAAAATCGACAAGCTAGAACATTTCGAGATTTAATTCAACCCGTTCTAGGTAAATATGCAGGATATTTTTAGATTGGATTTATTGGAAAATGTGGGTGCTAAACATAGCTGCAGAGTCATTAGTAGCAGCTACATTCCTTCAATATTGGTTTCCAAATATAAAAATTTGGGTTTTAGCTTTAATCGTTTCTATCGCTGTTACTATAGTAAATTTATTTTCAGTAAAACTGTTCGCAGAAACAGAATATTGGCTTGCATTATTAAAGATTACTGTCATTGTATTATTTATCATATTTGGTTTTATTGTTCTATTAGTTCCATTTCAAACTCATACTGCAATAGGATTTTCTAATCTATCATCACACGGTGGATTTCTTCCAAACGGTATGCATGGATTAATTTCAGCTATGCTAGTAGTAATATATTCATATGGTGGTGCCGAAATGATAGGTGTCACTTTAGCAGAAACGAAAAATCCAGAAAAAGCTATACCAAAAGCTGTAAGAGGAACATTAATTCGAATTATTTCTTTTTACGTTTTACCTTTTTTTATCATAGTCAGTTTGATTCCATGGAATCAAGTAAATGGGGTTCCAGAGAGTCCGTTTGTAACGGTATTTAAAGCTATAGGAATTCCATATGCAGATCACATTATGAATGCAATTATCCTATTAGCCATTATCTCTTCCATGAATGCTGGATTATACGCGTCTTCACGTATCGTATATACACAAGCACAAGATGGACAACTTCCAAAAATATTTACAAAGTTGTCTCCAAAAAAGTCCCTATTTATGCAATCCTAGCTTGTACATCTTCTTTATATGTAGGAGTGCTTATCTCTTTATTTGCCGGAAGCAAAACGTTTAACTATTTAATGGGGTCTCTTGCGTATACAGTATTATGCATTTGGATTATTATTACGCTAGCGTATTTGAAAATTCGCGTGCAACAATGGAAGCAAAATACCTATTCGACTCGCTATTTTCCTTATACAACATTCGTATCTCTTTTGATTTTAATTTCCATATTAGTAAGTGTAGTTGCTACTACTTCTATAATGGTGACAATTATTACATTTGGTATTTATTTATTGATTACCTTGATTTATTTCAAAGCTTCTTCTCGTTTCACCATGAAACAAGCTGCTTAATGGAGTGGATGTTCCCCGTAAAGGAGCAAAATTCTATTTCATGTTCAAATTAGAATTTTAGCCAAGCTAATAGAAACTGAGAAAAAAGAAGTTTAGAAGGCGACTCATGCACCCGAAAACAGAACATACGTTCCGTTTTGATCATATTGGTTATCAACAATTTGTTCAAATTTCAAATGACTACTATAGCATCGAATCCAGAGGTGGTTGTTCTTGTGCAGGTACGTATGATCCTTTCATATAAATTCACGAAAACAGAAACGAATAGAGAGAAAACATGTAAAAGCAGCTGGTAAAATTTATCAAGACCTAAATTATAAAAAGCTTTAAAAATAAAGGAGAACACATATTAGTCATATACAATATGTATTCTCCTTTTATCTGATATTAAATAAAAGCACCCGTTAACTTAATTAGAAAGTGCAATTAAACAGTAATAGTACCATTATTCCACCATTCAATAAATGTTTTTAATGATGGGGCAACCCACGTTCTGCTATCGTTTTCATGATTCCAAACATATACATCATCTTTTTGTATGACTCCATTTAATATTGCATACCCAAATAAGTCACCATTTCCTCCATCTGCAAAAAACAACAGACAATCAAAAGGCATATACAAATCTTTAAAATCGTCAAAACTTCGTAAATTCAGATTCTCTTTAAGAATTTGTTCAATTGACCAAATGAAAAGACAGTCGTATTCATCGGACACTCCATTGGTTTCATTTAATAGACTGGATAAATCATTAGGTAATTCAACATTAAGTTTTTCTTTGATTTGGGATATTTCATCTTTAGTTGCAGGAACTTTAAATTGAAAATCTGTTGAAACATTACTGATAAAAGTCTTCCACATAGTCCGTATCCTTTCTTAACCCCTTTTTCTGTTCGCATGTTCATTTTACCTGATTGTCTTTTTATTTTAAACTGCTCCGTTAGTGAAAGAAACAAGGAGAACAACGTTCTCCTCATTGTACAGAGATAATAAAGTTGTTTAAAAAACGCCAGTCATGTTATTCCACAATCGGGCCATTTAATGGAATAAAGCTTATTGAGTTAACCAGGACAGGTTGATTAATAAGAAAAGGAAATGAAATCAGTTTTATGGAATTAATTAGGTAATTCATTTTACTGGAGGGATAACTGAATGGCTGAATTGATTTATCATGTTGCAGTTTCACTAGATAACTTTATTGCAGATCAAGGTATGATAGATGGAAATATTAATAATTCTAGCTTTTTATTTGATGGGGATCATGTCCCAGACTTTTTATCAGATATTCATCAATACGATGCCGTATTGATGGGTGGAAAAACATATGAGTTTGGATTTCAATTCGGTGCTAAACCAGGTGAACCTGGCTATAAGGGCATAAAACATTACATATTTTCAAACTCCATGCAGTTTGAGTCAAACGAAGAGGTCGAACTTATCAAAGGTGATGCTATAGGATTTATTAAGAATCTGAAACAGCAAGGGAAGGGTAAAATATGGCTATGTGGAGGCGGAGAATTAGCTGGGTCGTTGATTAAACATAAACTCATTGATCAATTGGTGCTGAAGGTTAATCCAATTATAGTCGGTGAAGGTATTTCTCTATTCGGAAGCGTAAAGCCGCGTCTTAAGTTAAAGTTAGTGGACATGAAACAGTACCCTAGTGGAGTTGTCAAACCGACTTACAATATTATTTATACTTAGGATTATCCTAGAGAACCCCTGTCTTTAATTAATTTTCAACAATAGAATTTCAACCAATTGTTCAATAAAAGGGCGCTATTTTTTGAATAAAACTTAGATTTTTAAACGACTTTATTGTTATATTTTTAAGTACAGTGAAGTATCTTATATCGAAAATTAAACAACTATATTTTAACCCCGTCCTAAATTTAGAACGGGGTTATGCTTGTTTTAGGTTTTAAAATTAAATAACTTTATTGTCTTTTTACACTCATATCCTAAATGTTAAGTGACAAAAAAGTTGTTTAATTTACAATAAAGTCGTTTAAAAAATAATAAAGTTGTTTAAAAAATGCGGGTCATTCTATTCAACAATCGGGCCATTTAATTGAATAACTCTTTATAATATAATTGGATATTTATGTTAAAATCATTGAGAAGATTGTGAAGAAGTGTACTTAAGCTAACTGGCAGTTTAGTTGAACAATGGTCATTAGCTTTTTTTCAACAATCGGGCCATTTAATTGAATAAGAATCTCAAGCAAAAATATTTTTGATAACATTGGTATGAAGTTTGTGAAGCATTACATTTAAACAAGTTATCACTAATGTTATAATTTATCTATGTCAATACATTTAAAACTACTCATTAGTGGAAAACTGCGAACGGAAGATTATTTATATTAGTGGAGGTTTAGACGATGGACTTGAAGTCAGGGATTTCTGAAATTATTGGTATTAAAGCCGATGATATACCAGCTTCAATCGAATACAGGATAATAGAATCCATAAAAGAGGATGGATATAAGAGACATCTTATTGAGTATAACTCCAATGGAGATACAGTCATTGCCTTTCTTTTAATTCCCGAAGTTCTTAATAATAATCCTGCAATACTAATAAATCACCAGCATAACAGCGAGCATCATTTAGGGAAAAGTGAGGTATGCGGATTAGCTGGTAATCCATTGCAGGCTTTTGGACCGGAATTAGCGAGAAAGGGATTTGTTGTTTTAGCACCTGACTCGATATGCTTTGAAGAGAGACGGAAAAATGCGCAGGGGATAGTACCTCTACCAGGCGATGAGGATTTTTTTCAACATTTAAATGAAATGTCTTACCGCATCTTAAAGGGTGATAATCTGATGAAAAAAGTACTGTTTGACGCTATGAATGGAGTAACTTTGCTGTCTGAACTTACTTTTACTGATAATAAAAAAATTGGCACACTGGGGCATTCTTATGGTGGAAATACCGTGCTATTCTTGTCTGCGTTAGATGAGCGGATTTGCTTTAGTTGCGCAAGTGGAAGCGCGTGCACCTATGAGAACCGAATGCTAAATGATGTAGGTATTGAACTGGCAAGCGTGATTCCGCGTTTCAACAAAAGCTATGATATATTTGATTTAGTACACTGTATTGCTCCAAGACCGTTATTGATTGTCTCTGCGAATGAAGACAAATACTCGAGGGATGCAGACTTTATTGTTGAACAAGCCCGTCCATCATACGCAAAATATGGGGCTGATAATAAATTATGTCATAAGAGATATAATGGTGGCCATGGACTGACAAAAGAGAGGTTTGATTACATCGTCGAATGGTTGTGTATGAGTGCCGGATACACCGCATTATAAGCATTATATGAAGATATTTTACTTCACATTCTTCTTATTTCCGAATGTCTGATTATTCATTCTATTATGTATAAAAAAAGAGGATTTATGCTCTATATTGAACATAATATCCTCTTTTAATTATAGTATGTTTAAATTTTACCAGTTGCTTATTTTTCACTTTCTACAAATGGCCTTCCTCATTAACCAAGAATCTACATTCACATGGTATGCTTAAACGCAAACAATTCTTCTGTTGCTATAGGTTGTTTCTCTTCTCTCTTCTCCTGTTTTGTACTCTCTCCTAGCTTGGCCTTCGCTACTGCATCCTGTATACATTTTACAATTATATTTCCTGAAAAAATGGTTAATCCAAAAAATGTAATAGGTACAAGTGGAATCCACGGATGAACTGTTAAAAACCGAAAATAGACCCCAATTAACCCTGACCATTCATGAGTATATGAATCCACTCCCTCATAAAAAATAACAGTTCCTCCAAAGAATAAACCCAATAAACCGAGATGCAGCAAAATAATAAGCGTTTGCACAAATTGCTGCATAAATACAATCACAAAAGTTGAATACAAGTGCGGAAAAACATGTTTCATGATAATGTGTCGTTTACTGCCTCCTAAAATTCTAGCAGCATCAATAAATTCTTCTGTTAATAACTTACGAATTTCATTAGCAATGTATAAAGAAATTGTCGGAACCGCCAGCGCCGTTAATAAAATAATTTCAAACGAAGCCCGTTCAAAAAAGGTAGAAGTTGCTTCGCCATTGTGAAATGGAATTGCATAACGTAGTAAAAAATCCGCAATCATAACCATTGGAATGATTGTAAAACCATCAAAAAAAGCTTCTAATTTTGTAAATCCCCGCTTTATGTATGTTCCAAGAAAAACACCGAAACAAATGCCAAATGCTATGCGTAATAACGCAATAAATACAGATACACCGATTGTCCACTTTGCACCTTCAATGACTAAATTTAATAAATCAAATCCTTTGTCATCTGTTCCAAGCCAAAACTGAAATGAAGGCGGAAATGGAGGTACTTCAGGTGTTCCGTCTTTATCGAACTGAATGGACACTTTTCGAATATTCCCATCATTAAAAAGGGTGTTTCCAACGCTTAATAGAACAAGTATAACAATAAATGATACACTCACCCAAAACCGTTTATCACGCTTCATATATTGCCACATCTTATAGCCTCTCTTTCATTGCATTGGGCACGAAATAATGAAACAACTTAAAAATAATAAAAATAGGTATATAAAGAAGCAACAAGCTCACCGTAAAAACAGGAATACCTGCTGCAAAATTAACACCTGTGGCTTCCCTTACAAATACAAACATGCCATACGTATTAAACAGCCATTCAATAATGTACAAATTTGATAGCATAAACCAAATATTTGTTTTTGCAAAAAAGAGCGTGCTTAATAACACATTGCGTAATACGTGATGATTTAAAATATAAAGCTTGTTTAATCCCTTTGCCTTTGCAAACAGTACATAATCTTTTTCAAGTTCTGTTTCAAAACGCAGTAATAATAATTTTACAAACATAATTGTCGTCGGCACACTTAAACAAGTGATTGGTAATCCTCGAATAGATTGCTCTCCAATCCCCGAAATACTTACAGCTAAAATACCTGTTTGTTTAAAAATCCAAATGACAAAAATTTGCGAACCAACGATGAGAAGAATATCTGGAATAGATTCAAGAAAGAGTAAAAATGATTTGATTTTTTCTTGAACACTCGTGCTGCTGCATAAAATAACATAAACAATTAAAAAAGCAATCAAAAGTGAAATAAAAAAAGAAGCTAAAAAGATAACCATCGTTTCTTTATAATGAACAAATAATTGAGGAAATAGCGGTCTTGGTTGCGGATCTTTACTAATTGGCAAGTACGTCATCGACGACATATGTAACAAATTATTACAAACCATTTTTACCGTCTCTATATATTTATGAAAATCTATTTTTAAACCTTGAAACAAACCAGGCAACGCCCCTAAACAAATAATCCCGATAACCGATAAGAAGAATTACACAAGCACTTCCGAACTATGTATGAAAACCTTCTTTACCATACCTCTTCCCCTATCCTTTTTCTTCCATTTTATATACAGTTTTTGTAATTGTAAATATTTTCTGTAAATTGTTTTTTAAGACGTTGGCTCTCAAATATCTAAATAACTACTTTTTGGACAGATTCTTTTTACGAAAAAAGATTGAAAATTCATAAATAGTAAATAATTTGTAATGCTATTTTTATAACAAAGAATTATAATTAGTTGATGTAAGCGTTGCACTAGCTTCAATTAGCGATGAAGGAGTATATAAAATGGATCAACAACCAAATTTACGTGAACATAAGCCTAAAAAAGCAATAAAAAATTTAAAATTGTAGGGTTTGTTATTGTATTATTTTTAATTATCGGGGGAGGTTATACTTGGTTCTTAGTGAATAAAGCATCTTCCGCTGTTCGAAATGCCGCTCATGATTTAGCGCGCGGTGATAAATCCAAATTACGTGAACAAGCTGTCAAACCCATTTCTAATAACGTATCTGTTTTAATTATGGGGATTGATGAAAACCAAGGGCGTGAAAAAGAGTACGCTGGCTCATTTCATACAGATGCGCTGCTACTCGCAACTTTTAATAAAGATAGTAAAACAGTAAAACTAGTAAGTATTCCACGTGATACATACACGTCCATTCCAATAGAGAAGAAAAAAGATAAAATTGCACATGCATATGCATTTGGTGCTGTGAAAAACGGAAAAGATGGTGGCCCTCAAGCTACTATTGACGCAGTAGAAAAACTATTTAACGTTCCTGTCGATTATTTTGTAAAATTCAACTTTAAATCTTTCATTAAAGTTGTCGATGATTTAGGGGGAATCGACGTAGATGTACCCGTTACGTTTACAGAACAAGATAGTAACGATACAGCCGGTGCAATTCATCTGGAGAAAGGGTACCAACATCTAAATGGAGAACAAGCTCTTGCTCTAGCAAGAACACGCAAAATTGATAGCGATGCTATGCGCGGTCAACGTCAACAGCTTGTCATTGAAGCTACTGTAAAAAAACTAGCGAGTGCTGGTTCCATAACAAAAGTAGGAAAAATCATTGATGATATTAATGGAGACTTTAAAACAAATTTCTCATTTGATGATATGTTATCATTCTACAAATATGGTATAGGGTCTTCAATTGAAAAAGTACAACTAGCTGGCGAAGACTGTTATATGGCAGAGGATAAAATTTGTAAGCCTTCTTATGCTCCGAAACATACGTATTACTACATGCCTGATCAAAAAATATAACTGATATAACAAACCAACTACGTAACCATCTTGGACTTCCTGCTGATACAAAGCCTGCAGCGCAAGATGAAGATAAAAATCAGAATCAAGACCAAGAGGATAAAGAACAACCTACATCAAAGAATCCAACAAGCCAATCAACAAATAATAATTAATGTAAGAATAAGTCCTATGAAAATAGGACTTATTTTATATGAAAAAGCAAAGTTAGCATACTACAACAACATATCCATCCAAATTTTAACTGATGTTGCAACAATTAATATCGCTAATATCCACTGTAATATTTTTTGATTCGTTTTTTTACCGACACTCGCTCCGATAGGCGATGCAAGTAAACTTGCAATGGCAATGATTATAGACGGAAATACAACTACTTGTCCTGTAGAAATTTTTCCAACCATAATACCTATAGAAGAAATAAAAGTAACCGCTAATGAAGTCGCGATTGTCATACGTGTAGGCAATTTGAGGATGACAAGCATAATAGGTACTAAAAGAAAAGCTCCTCCTGCTCCAACAATCCCTGAAGCAGAGCCTACAATAAAAGCTAAAACACTAGCTAACCACTTATTATACGTAAGTTCCTTTAAAGGGAGATCATCACGATTCTTTTTCGGTACAAACATCATAATGGCTGCAATTGTAGCTAAAATCGCATACACGACATTTACTTGATTCTCATCTAATACCTTTGAACCAAGACTCCCTATAAAACTTCCTATTAAAATACTCGTTCCCATATATAGCACTAATGTTTTATTTATATAACCACTTTTACGATACGCCCATACACCTGCAAAAGTCGCAAAAAACACTTGTACAGCTGTAATTCCACTTACTTCATGTGCTGTATACCCAGTAAACCCTAATAACACTGGAATATACAAAATCATGGGATAGTTAATAATGGCGCCACCAATGCCGACCATTCCTGAAATAAATGAACCAATAAAACCAATAATAAAGAGCACAACGATAAAGCCAAGGCTCATGTTCATTCTTCCCCCTTTTGAAAAGAAGGTATCCTACTCATAGAATACCCTCATCAATTTCTTTATTTCGATACGTATAACTACCCATTAGAGATTTAAAAGGGGTTGAATTTAAATAAACAAGTTCACATTTCCTTCAGACGCATCCGCTAAATATGCTGCAACTCCTGCAAATTCGACATCTTCCATAATTTCTTCTTCTTTTAGTCCTAATAAATCCACTGTCATTTGACAAGCGACTAGCTTTATTCCTTGTTCTTTCGCCATATCAATTAGATCTGGCAGTGGCATTGCATTATGTTTTTTCATGACATGCTTAATCATTTTCGGTCCCATACCTGCAAAATTCATTTTCGATAACCCCATCTTATCTGCACCGCGGGGCATCATCTTTCCAAACATTTTCTCTAAGAAATTTTTCTTTGCTTTTATCGGCTCATCTTTACGAAGCGCATTCAATCCCCAAAATGTATGGAAAATGGTTACTTCTTGATCATACGCTGCTGCACCATTTGCGATAATATACGCTGCCATCGCTTTATCGTAATCCCCGCTAAATAACACAATTGTTGTTGTTTTCTTTTGTTCCATATTGAATCCTCCCGTCACTACATATACCCGTATAGGTAATTAAAAAATCCGTACAAAGCCCTTTCACAACTGAAAGGACTTTCTATCTTCTGTTCATCTATTTCATAACTACTCTGTTTTCCCTTCCCAAGCTAACATTCCACCATTCATATTGATAGCTTGGAAACCCTGACTTTCTAAAAATTGAACTGCTCGCGAGCTTCTGCCACCAGAACGACATACAATCACATACTCTTTATTTTTATCTAACTCATGCATGCGAAACTCTAATAAGCCAAGTGGAATATGAAGTACTCCCGGAATTTTCCCTTCAGCAACTTCTTCTACCTCACGCACATCAATCATGTTTACCGTTTCATTACTCATAAGTTTATTTTCTAATTCTTTCGCAGTAATTTCTTTCATTCTTCATACATCCTCCTTAACTCCAAGCGTTCATACCACCTGAGACATTTATAATATGTTTAAACCCTAGCTTCTTTAAAATTTTTGTTGCTTGTTTACTTCTCATTCCACTTTGACAAATTACAATTACTTCTTTGTTTTTATCTAAGCTATTTGCTTTTTGTACTAATTCATTTAATGGCATATTCCGAAAACCTTGAATATGATTGCCTCTAAATTCCCCTGGTGTACGAACATCAATCAATTGCTTATTCTTATTCTTTTTCTTGATCTCATCTTTTAGTGCTTTTCCGCTTATATTTTTTACTCCCTTAACAGGTAAAAAACGAGAGATAACAAACCAAGAAATAAGCGCAATAAAAACGATGTTCAATGCTACATTCGTACTCATACAACATCCCCTCCAATCCTTTGTTGTTCACCTTATCTACACGGACATTTTGTTAAGCTATAGCTTTGTATATGAAAGCCTTTCTTTCTCAAAAAACGTATACTCAAATTTCGATCTAACGTATTATTGACAATAAGATGAATCGGTCTATCTGGAATTTCATGATAATATCTCGCTAAATATGCATATGGTATTTGAATAGACTCGGGAATGCTTTCCTGACTGCTTTCATTATAATCACGTGAATCTAAAATAACTTCATTACCATATTTTACAGTTCTAGGATGTGAAATGCATGGAACACCTAAGATAGGAAAGTAACGTCTAAAAAGTATACGGGCAAAAACAATCATTAACGCAATACCTATATAAAACATGTTTATCATTATCCCCCTATTTTTAAATTCATTTAGCTCCATACATTTCTCAATATACACATTGAATTCCGCAATAAGACTCTTATTTTTACGCTTTCTTAATCCAGAATTTTAGAACACCGTCTTCTTCAACATGTTGTAATACTTCATGTCCACCTGTTTGTGCCCATGCTGGAATATCTTTTATAGAACCTTTATCTGTTAAATGAACCTCTAGCACCTCTCCAGATTGCAGGGCATCCATCGCTTTTTTTGTTCTTACGATTGGCATTGGGCACGCTAATCCTTTTGCATCTAATACTTGCTTTACATTCATTTTATATACCTCCAGTAGTATGTTTTATTTTAAATTTGTTTCCTAATAGAAGATAACTAGAATCTCATGTTACTCATGAACCGCACAGCGATTTGGTCCTATTTCCATTTCACGCTGTTCTTCTTCATTTGGATTGATTTTCCCCATATTCGTTTGACGAATTTCTTGATATGCATTCGGCTGTGGTGGTAAGTTTTCTGTAACTGTTTTACGAAACTCTGCCTCATCCTCAATATTTAATCCTGCATTCTGTACAAATAAATCTTTCAATTTTGCGCTAACTACGCCTTGTTCATCCAGTTCACTCACTTTAGAATAATGAGCTGGTAAAACAATTAACTCTTGAGATAATTCTTTGTAACGTTTATATAAAGTAGTACGTAAATCACTTACCCAGTCTTCTGCCTTACCCGCAAGATCTGGACGGCCAATGGAATCTACAAATAAAATGTCACCTGATAGAAGATAAGAATCATCTACGATAAATGACGTACTTCCAATTGTATGACCTGGTGAATACATTGCTTGAATATCAATTTTTGTTGTTCCAACTGTAATGACAGTTCCTTCTATAAGCGGCTCATAAGAAAATACGACCTCTTCTGCATCTTTTGGTGGTAACCAATACGTACCGTTTACCTTCTCAGCTAACTTACGACCGCCAGAAATATGATCGGCATGTAAATGTGTATCCATAACATTCGTAATCACAACACCTTGTTCTTTCGCAAAACTTTCATAAGCTTCGATTGTGCGTACAGAATCAATCACTGCCGCTTCACCATTCGAAACAACCATATACGATAAACAACCTTTTCCGACGCGGTTGAATTGATAAATGCTACCGCCATCTTTTAAATTACCTACTTTAATCGGTTTGACATACTCACTCCAAGCTTTCATACCACCAACTAAATAATAGACATTCTCTATGCCAGCTTCTACGAGTTGTTCAGCTACAAACATAGAAGATCCTTCTTTCGCACATACAACAAGAATATCTTGATTTTTTGGCAGTTCAGCCAAAATACCGTCTACACCTTCTAATAAATCAAAGTATGGCTTATTAATAGATGCTACTTGCTTTCCTTCGATTTTCCAATCCACATAATCTGCTTCATTACGAACATCTAAAATAAACAGTTCTTCAAACAACACCTTCTCAGCAACATCTTTCGCTTGTAATCCTACAACACCCATTAATTTACCCCCTATGGTATATTTTTATTTAAAAAATAAAAAACTCTTTATTCCTGCTCCAAAGCACCTTGCCACTGCGACATACCAGGGACTACATTTTTCACATTCAAGAAACCTTGTTTTTCTAGTAACTGACATGCTAAATCACTGCGGTTACCTGTTCGGCAAATGACATAAATCGGTTTTGTTTGATCAAGCTCACTCCATCTTTCTTCTAAATCACCTAACGTAATTAATACAGCTAATGGAATGTGACCAAAAGCAAATTCAGCTGGTTCCCGTACATCTAACACAATGCATTCTTCTTGAGATGTTAACTTATTTTGTAGTTCTTCATTTGTCATTGTACGAGGATACTTAGCCTCTTCCTTCATTTCCTCTTGACGTGCTTTTCGTAAATAATGCTTCAAAACACCGTTCTCGTCTTTCGTACCGAGATATTGATGTCCTACATTTTTCGCCCAAGCTTGAATATCAGCTATCGATCCTTTATCTGTCGCTTCCACTTCAATTACTTGGCCCTCTTCTAATGTATCCATTGCTTTCTTCGTCCGAACAATTGGCATCGGGCATGCTAAACCTTTACAATCCAATGTAGTATTAACTTGTATACTCATGTTTCATTCCTCCTGAAACTATTATCACACATATACCTGTACGGGTATATTAAAATCGTTTTTAAAATCTGTCAATAAATTGACAGATTATCTACTTTTACAAGTAGTTGTACAGCCTCTTTGATTACATCTTCATTAGATGTATCACCTTTTTCAAATTGCTCGCGAAGGCATTTTTCTAAATTCGTTCCGACAATTAATCCAATGGTACGATCCATCGCAGAGCGTGATGCAGTCAGTTGTGTAATCACTTCTTTACAATCTTTTCCCTCTTCCATCATGCGAAGCACACCACGAATTTGTCCTTCAATTCGCTTCAAACGATTTTTCATATCTTGACCATATTCCAATGTATGAGCACCTCCATACTTTCATTTGTTTTATGTTAAAGTAAAGTGTTTGTTTAACCTTATACACGTATATTATACCCTAGAGGGTATTTTGTAAACCCCTCTTTTTTATTTTTTTGTGATAAAGTGAAACTTCTATCAGTGGGGAGTTCTTCATCCCCCACTGATAGTTAGTTGAACCAATCGAACTTTTACGGGCAGTTATCCCCCACCTATCCTCTTCGCTTTTCTTTCTATCAGTGGGGGTCTTACTGCCCGTTAATGCGGGATAACGTCCTATCAAAACTGACAAGACGTTATCACTTATAATAAACAAGATTTAGTTATTCATGCGCAACACGGTTTGGTAAAACTGTCGCATACAATTTAAAACCACCGTCTACATTCTTTGCTGCATACCCATTTTCCATTAAAATACGTGCTGCTACGTAACCTCTCATGCCAAGTTGACACGTAATATAAATTTCTTGATTTGTCGGGATTTCATTTAATCGATCACGCAAATCATCCAATGGAATATTTACAGATCCTTTTATGATCCCTTGTTTTAGTTCATGCGGTTCCCGTACATCAATTAAATATCCGCCTTTTTCAACGATGTCATCAATTTCATGCCATTGCACTGTATCAACAAGTCCTTCAATCATATTGCTTGCTGCATACCCCACCATGTTTACAGGATCTTTAGCAGAAGAATACGGCGGAGCGTATGCTAATTCTAAATCAGGTAAATCCATAACTTTCAATTTTGCTTTCATTGCCGTTGCAATGACATCGATTCGTTTATCTACACCATCGCGGCCTACAGCTTGTGCTCCGTAAATTTCTCCCGTTTCTTTGTTAAAGATGAGCTTTAGTAAGATCGGATAGGCATTTGGATAATACCCCGCATGAGAGTTTGCTTGTACATGAACTACCTCATAGGGTATCTCTAAACGTTGTAATACTTTTTCATTTACTCCTGTTGAAGCCACTGTCATTTCAAATACTTTAGCAATGGATGTACCCATTGTTCCTTTATATATAGACTCTGCATGGCCATGAACAATATCCGCTAATAGACGCCCTTGACGATTTGCCGGCGATGCAAGTGGAATCATTGTTTCTGTTTCCGTAACAAAATCTTTTACTTCGATCGCATCTCCAATCGCATAAATAGATGGATCAGAAGTTTGCAATGTTTCATTTACTTTAATTGTCCCTCGAACTCCTAGTTCCAGGCCTGCATCTTTTGCCAAGCTGCTTTCAGGTTGGACACCGATAGAAAGAATAATCATATCCGTATGAATTTTTGTACCGCTTTTCAAACGAATAATTTCCCCATCTTCTTCAAAAGCATCTACCCCATCTTCTAAAATGAGCTGAACGCCATGCTTTGTCATATGTTCATGCACGTATGTTGCCATTTCGTAATCAATTGGTGGCATTACTTGATTGTTCATTTCAACAAGTGTTACATCAACACCTCTTTCTCTCAAGTTTTCAGCCATCTCAACGCCGATAAAGCCTCCGCCAATTACAGTCGCATGACGCGGTTTATTTTCATCAATATATCCTTTCATACGATCGGTATCAGGTACATTTCGTAATGTAAATAACGCTTTCGCTGCTTCAATGCCTGGAATTGGTGGAACCATCGGCTTAGAACCCGGTGAAAGAATTAAAACATCATAAGATTCTTCGTAAGTTTCATTTGTAACTGCATTTTTCACAACAATTGTTTTTTCTTCTTTATTAATTTTTATCACTTCGCTTAAAATGCGAATATCTAAATTAAAACGTTTTGACATTTTTTCAACTGTTTGCACTAACAACTTTTGTCTTTCTTGAATGACTCCGCCAATATAATAGGGCAGTCCACAGTTTGCAAACGAAATATATTCTCCACGCTCAAACATAATAATCTCATCATCTTCACTTAAACGACGCAGACGTGCTGCAACTGACGCACCCCCAGCAACTCCGCCAACTACAAGAATTTTTTTACTCATCCTTCTTTTCCTCCTTCATATATGGTTCAATCATTTTCACTTTTTAATTACACATACCCGTATAGGTATATAATAAACATAAAAAAACATTAATGCAATATTTCCAGCTCGATATTTCCATTTGTTCACAAAATAGAAACAAAGTTAAGAACTAATTATCGACATAATTTTTGTAATATTCTGTTCATATTCCGTTCATATTTCTATTTTAAAATTTTCCTGAAAATAAAAAAGGGAGGTTATACATGTGATTAATCGTCCTTTACACAAACTTGCTCGTTTTATAAGTAGTCCAAAGGGTGCCAAAATAGTTTTAATCGGCTGGATTCTTGTTATTGGCGTTTTAAGTTTCATTGCACCATCAGCCAAAAAATACGCAACAAGCAGTGGTGAAGGAAGCATACATGAAGATACTCCGTCTGCTGTAGCCCAAAAAATAGTGGACGAACAATTTCCATCCAAAGATGGAGCAGTCGCCCTACTTGTTTTTCATGGAAAAGATGCAATCACTGAGGCCGAGCGTGCAAAAATCTCAGAAATTAGTAAGTGGCTTTCTTCAGATGATAAACCGAAAAATGTCGCAAGTGCCTTACCATTCCACCAACTCCCCAAAGCCACACAAGATAAAATGTTTTCCAAAGATAACACGACTATTCTTTTAAATATTGCGCTAACGAAAGATTTAGAATCGGATCAAATTTATGAGACATTAGAGCAAATTCGAAACCATGTGAAACAAACAGATATAGGAGATTTACAGTTTGAGATTACAGGTCCAGCTGGAATTGCAGCGGATACGATTACGCTGTTCAAAAACGCTGACTTCGTATTAATGTTTGCAACAATCGGATTAATTCTTATTATATTAATCATCATTTATCGCTCCCCATTGCTTGCTGTCATTCCATTAATCATTGCTGGTATCGTATATCAAGTAGTCGATCGCATTTTAGGATTAGCAGGCCAAAATGGATGGTTCGTCGTTGAGAAACAAGCTCTTTCCATTATGATGATTCTACTCTTTGCAGTTTTAACGGATTATTGTTTATTCATCTTAGCTCGTTATAGAGAGGAATTAAAAAAGACTGATTCGAAGTACGATGCGATGCAAGCTGCATTAACGCAAGTAATGGAACCTATTTTATTCAGCGGCGGAACGGTGCTGGTTGCGATGCTTACATTGTTCTTTGCTGTTTTTAATGCATATCATAACTTTGCCCCAGTATTTTCAGTTGCCATGGTGTTCATTCTTCTTGGAGGCATCACACTCATTCCCGCTCTATTTGCACTAGTAGGTCGAAAAGCATTTTGGCCTTTCATTCCAAAAGTAGCCGAAAAAGAAGAAAAGTTAAGCGGCTTCTGGACAAATGTAGGCACTTTTGTAAAGAAAAAGCCTTCCATCACAGCAAGTATACTGTTAATTATGCTCATTCTTGCTTCACTGAACGTTGGATCTATGAAATATTCATTTAATTTAATGAAGTCATTTCCAAATGACATTTCATCGCGGCAAGGTTTTGAAATTTTAGAGGAAAACTTTCCACCA
Source organism: Bacillus sp. EA-CB0995 (assembly GCF_055814245.1). Lineage (NCBI taxonomy): Bacteria > Bacillati > Bacillota > Bacilli > Caryophanales > Bacillaceae > Bacillus > Bacillus sp. EA-CB0995. Next base: position 4,003,566 of record NZ_CP169269.1, read on the forward strand.
GGACAATTAGCACCTGTGACTGTCATTTTGAAATCAGATAAAGAAATTGCATTAGACCAACCATTTGTTGAAAAATTAGCTTCATTATCAAACTCAATCAAAGAACTAGATGGGGTAAATACCGTTACACCTGAAATCACTTCAGGATTATCCGCACCAAATTCGAATTTGCCAAAAAATTTCTTATCAGAAGAAAAGCATGCCATCAGACTGCAATTGACTTTGCAAGACAACCCATACGATAAAGCAGCTTTAAATACAATAAGTACGCTCCGAGACAATAGTAAGGACTTGTTAACGAAAAGTGGCTTCGATTCAGAGCAATATTCCTTGCATTATAGCGGGCAAACAGCACAGCAATTAGATGTGCAATCTTTAAATCAAAAAGATACGATCGTGACGTTCTCGCTCATTTCAATTTTCATTTTAATTATGCTTGCATTCCAATCAAGATCTATCATAATAGCGCTAACAATGATGATAACAATGTTACTTTCTTATTCAGCAACGCTAGGACTAGGTTGGATGATCTTTCATTATATTTTAGGTTACGACTCGATTAGCTATCGTCTACCGGTCTACACCTTTGTATTTCTCATTGCATTAGGGGTGGACTATAATATTATGCTCGTATCCCGAATCAAAGAAGAGGCGCAAAAACATGAATGGAAAGAAGCTGTGGCACGTGGAGTCGCTTTAACAGGGGGCGTCATTTCATCAGCTGGTATCATACTCGCAGCCACATTCGGTGTACTCATTACGCAACCACTTCAGGAACTCTTTCTGTTCGGTTTGACGATGACAATGGGGATTTTAATTGATACATTCCTTGTTCGTGGTATGCTGCTCCCTTCGATTCTAATTTTTTTCAAGCCAAACCGTTCTAAGCAAATTTCTTCAATTCCAACAGATTTGAAATAACCTAATGGTTCATCGTTTAAATAAAGTGAAAAGTGTGCTATCAAATTTGCTGACAGCACACTTTTCGTTTTCTTCGCAATTGTAATAACGTGTTCATCTTCTGTTCATAAACATTTCTTATTCTACAAACGTAGAACTCCGTCAGTTTTTTCTTCCTCCCCACTTCTCTTCTTTATTTTTTCAAAATTTCAAGGTGGAAGTCTTACTGTCCAAAGATAAAGTGAAACTTCCGTCAGTGGGGGTTTTCTTCATCCCCCACTGACGGTTAGTTGAACCAATCGGGCTTTTACGGGCAGTTATCCCCCACCTATCTTCTTTGCTTCTCTCTCAATCTTGAGGTGGGGGTCTTACTGCCCGTTAATGCGGGATAGAAAAATGAATCAGAGGTGAAATACTATGCGATCATTATATTCAAGATTTGTCATTATATCGATTTTTATTATGTTAATTAGTAGTGTTGTAGCATTTTTACTTACAAATGTATATTATCATGTGTATTTAAAACCATATAACAGTGAGAAAATTTTAAAGTATGCAGAAGAAGTAAAGCATTTATATGAAAAAAATACAGAACTTTATAAAGATGATTATTTACAATCTATTTCTAGCCTTGGCTTTGAAATTTACGTAGTAGACGATAAAAAACAAGGTAAGCGGTACGGTGATGATTTCAAGAAAATGAATATTAGCGCAGAGACGATTGAACATGTATTAAACGGAAATATATACAATGGGATTTTAACATATCCAAATCGTTTATTTGCTACCGGCTTTTTTGACAATACACTTTCGAATAGTATAGGAATTCCTGTTGAAAATAACGGTAAAGTGTATGCGCTATTTATTCGCCCAGATATTCAACAGCAATTTGGAGAATTACGTATTTTCTATGCTGTTTTATTAGGATTAACTATTATAATCAGCCTGATTTGTATCGCGATAGCTACCCGCTTTGTCGTTCGCCCTATTCAAAGATTTACACGTGCGACAAAAGAAATTGCAAGTGGGAACTATGATTTAGCACTGCCAGAAAATCGGCGCGATGAAATTGGCACACTTGCAACTAGCTTTCGGAGAATGGCCAAAAGATTACGAAATTCAGAGCAGATGCGACAAGAATTTGTTTCGAATGTTTCTCATGAATTTCAATCCCCCTATCATCTATTCAAGGATTTTCAAAAACATTACAAACGCATGATTTAACTACAGCTGAGCAAAAACATTACTTAGAAATCATTGAATCCGAAAGTCGACGCATGTCCAGTTTATGTAAACAATTATTAATGTTAGCATCGCTTGATAAAGAAGATCTTACTTTATGTAAGCAACCTTTTGATTTAGGGAAACAAATAAAAGATATTATTTTTATGCTTGAGTGGGAATGGCGAACAAAAGAACTTGCAGTTGAAATGGATGTTCCTAGCATACAAATTTACGGAGATGAAAACTTGCTTCATCAAGTATGGACCAACTTGTTTACCAACAGCATCAAATTTACAGAAAGCGGCGGAACAATTTTATTTGAAGCAGAAGAACTGGAAACAGAGTGGCGTATTTCGATCACTGATATGGGTATTGGTATACCGGAGCATGAAATAAAAAAATATTTGATCGTTTTCATAAAGTCGATACTGCGCGAAACAGAAATGTAAATGGAAGCGGATTAGGTCTTTCTATTGTAAAAAAGGTGGTTGACCTTCATGGCGGAGCAATAACAGTTGATAGTGAACTTGGAAAAGGAACGACCTTTTCCATTTACCTTCCGAAACCAAAAGAAGAATCTATATAAAAAACTCCCATCAGTGGGAGTTTTTTCATCCCCCACTAATAGTTAGTTGAACTAATCGGGCTTTTACAGGCAGTTATTCCCCACCTATCTTCTTCGTTTTCTCTTAATCTTGAGGTGGAGGTCTTACTGCCCGCGAATAGCGGGATAAACGGTAGGCTCTGCTTTTGTAATATTTTGTTCATATTCCGTTCATATTTCCTCTTTATGATAAGAGCATAGAACGAAACAAGGAGGAATGAACGTAATGTTTTTAGCACTTAAAGAATTAAAACAATCAAAATTACGATACGGATTAATCGGTACAATAATGATACTTTTATCATTTCTTGTACTTATCATATCAGGTTTAGCAAATGGTTTATCTCATGATAATGCCTCTTCTATTATCGGAATGAAAGCAGACAAGTTTGTAGTATCAAGTGATGCCGAGGGTAAATTATTACGCTCTCAAATTAAGCAAGACGACGTAGATAAAGTATTAGCACAAGTTGATGAAAAAGATGCGGTTCCAATGCATCTTAAAATGACGACATTTGAAAAAGAAGGAAGTTCAAAAAAGTTGATGCTGCTATTTTTGCAAGTAAACAAGATTCATTCATTGCCCCAAAAGTGATTGAAGGGAAAAACAGTGCTTTAGCAGACAATGAAATCGTTGCTGATGAATCCATCAAAGAAAAAGGTATAAAGCTTGGAGATGAGCTAGTAGATCCTATTTCTAAGAAAACTTTCAAAGTTGTTGGATTTACAGAAAATCAAATGTTTAGCCATACACCTGTTGTTCATATGAATGAAAATGTATGGAGCAGCATTGCAATGCCAAATGAAAAAGATTTCAGTATAATCGCTCTAAATACTGATAAAAAAATCGATAATACAGATAATGTAAAAATTGTTGATAAAAAAGAAGTACTACAAGGTATTCCAGGTTATAAAGAAGAACAAGGAACATTAACGATGATTATTGCGTTTTTACTTGTAATTTCAGCATTATTAATCGGTGTTTTCTTCTATGTTATTACTTTACAAAAAACACATCAATTAGGCGTATTAAAAGCAATCGGAACAAAAAACTCATATTTAGCAGGTAATTTAGTTGTACAATCTATCTTCTTATCTGGTGTCGCTCTTGTAATCGGCATTGGCTTAATCTTGGCAATAGAGACTGTTTTACCAGCTGGCATGCCATTCTTATTAACAACAACAACAATCGTGCAATATGCAGGTATCTTTATCGTAATTAGTATATTCGGTACACTAATTTCTCTATATCAAGTATTGAAAGTAGATGCACTAGAAGCAATCGGAGGTGGAATGTAATGGTAACAGAAGTGAAATGGGATAACCCAACGTCATTATTAAAGCTTGAACAAGTAAGTAAAGTATATGGCGAAGGAGATACAGAAGTAACTGCCCTTCATCCAATTACGTTAGATGTAAAAGCGGGCGAATTTATCGGTATTGTTGGTCCATCAGGTTCAGGGAAAAGTACATTGCTTTCCATTGCTGGTGCACTTCTCTCTCCTTCAAAAGGAAACATTTATATTTCTGAGCAAAACGTAACAAATTTATCAGAAAAAGAGATGACAAGTATTCGTCTAGAAAAAATTGGTTTTATATTCCAATTTGCAAATCTCGTACCTTTCTTATCGGTTAAAGAACAACTTTTATATATCGCTAAGTTAAAGGGAGAAAATAAAAAAGAAGCGGACAAGTTTGCAACTGAATTACTGAAAACATTTGGATTATCACATCGAATGAATCATTATCCAAATCAACTTTCAGGCGGTGAAAAACAACGTGTAGCCATCGCTCGTGCTTTTATGAATAATCCAGACTTAATTTTAGCCGATGAACCTACTGCTAGTCTTGACTCAAAACGTGCTAGAGAAGTAGTTGAATTAATGAAGCATGAAGTTAAGAAAAACAAAAAAGCAGCAATTATGATTACACACGATGAAAAAATGCTTGATGTATGTGATCGAATTTTAACACTTCGAGATGGAAAATTACTACGCGAAAACGAAATTTAAGAGCAAAAGTCCAATAAAAGTAATCTTAAAAAAACTTTCTTATTCCCTATCTGACTTGGGAATAAGAAAGTTTTCTTTCATTTAAAGCATACTTTCATTTTCATTTACAACATAACGCAATTTTAATATAATAATTAGACGAATTTCATATGTAATATTGCGTTCATATTCTATTCATAATTCTCATGTAACATGCTTTATATAAAGCAAATGACTGTTAGAAAGGAATGATGAACGTGTTAGCATCTGCTATTACATGTATTACAGCTGCACTCATTTTTTATACAATTGGAGTATGGAGTGAAAAATTTCAAAAAACATTAAAACCTTGGCATGTCATTATTTTTTGGCTTGGATTAGTATGTGATACGCTCGGAACTACATTAATGGAGAAAATGGCTTCAGCAGGATCTCTCCTCAGCTTTCACGGAATAACAGGCTTATCAGCAATTTTACTTATGCTATTTCATGCTGTTTGGGCAACGATTGTGTTAATAAGAAAAGATAAAAAAATGATGACAACATTCCACACACTAAGCGTTATCGTATGGTTCATTTGGTTAATCCCATATATTTCTGGCCTCATATACGGAATGACAAGATAGCTTCTAAATACAGCTCTATTCCCAGAAATAAACATTGCTATTACTACCTTAGGGGGTTATTATGAAAAAGTTATATAATGCATCTTTTGTCTACTTAGTTATCGGTTTATTTTCCGGTGTATTTGCAAGAGAATATGCAAAAGCGCAGGGAATTCAAGGCACTACTCTGCTGAACCTTTTGCACACGCATATGTTAGTTCTTGGATTTTTGTTCTTTTTAATTGCCTTTGCATTATCAAAATCATTTGCATTTCATGAAGCAAAAAGTTTTAATGCGTGGTTCATCGTTTATAATATAGGACTGATTTCAACAGTTGGTTCATTGGCGGCACGCGGACTTCTTCAAATAAATGGAACTGATTTTAAAGGATTAAGTCATATAGCAGGAACGTCTCATACTATCATTGGTATTGCTCTAGTTTGGTTTATGATTTTATTGAAAAAATCATACAAGGGATAACAGGAGGTAAAATATGAACTTAAATATAAACTTAGCTGTTGTAATGAGTATTGTTGCTCTTTGCATGGCTATTGGAATGATGATTATTCGCTTAAAATCAGCAAAGAAACCTGTATCGTTAAAGAAAATTGTACTCCCTCCGATTTTTATGAGTACGGGAGCATGCATGTACATCTTACCAGAATTCCGATTAACAACATCAGAAATTTGGGAAGCAGTGATCGTTGGTTTATTCTTCTCTATTTTTCTTATTAAAACATCAAAATTTGAAATACGCGGAAAAGATATCTTTTTAATACCTTCTAAAGCATTTATAGTTATTTTAGTCGGTTTACTTGCTGTCCGCATCGGTATGAAAGAATATTTAAGTCAATCAATTGATTTAGGACAATTAAGCGGTATGTTCTTCTTACTTGCTTTTGCGATGATCGCATCTTGGAGAGTTGGAATGTATCGTTCATTTATGAAATTGCAAAAGGAAATGGATTTTGTAAGCAAGAGCGTTTAATCAAAAAAGCGCATCTCTAAATAACGTGAGTCCGGTATTATACCGGGCTCACGTTATTTATTTTCTATAGTGTTTGGCTTTCCTAGCGACCTTTACACACACTTCCGATGTGAAAAACCAAGAGTAATACTACTTACGAGTTGTAGTATTGCTCTTTAAAGTTGCTTAAATATTGATAAATACAATAGTAAATGCCCCCAAATAAAGTTTTTCAGGTCTAAGAGATTATTCAATAATCCCGTTTGACTAGGCAAAAAGAAAAAGCCGTAGCTATACAAATACTTACGACTTTTTCTGCGATAATAAAGATGAATTTAACTGTGTGATATAGCATCCTTGATGTAGTCAGAAAGCTGTTTATCAATCTTATCTATTCCTAATTTTTTCCTACTTCAGGATTTTCTTTATAATAACGTTCAGCTGCTTTGGAGATTTCAGGATCCTTAAAAGTCAACTTATTGAGGAGTTCATTCCATTGTTTTGCTAATTGTGTTACGTCTAGGTTTTCGGATGGTGTTCCTTTCTCATATTCCATTCGTATTTTTGCAGTTATTTCAGCCCATTCACTTACACATTGTCTTCTTTCTTCTAGTCCCATTTGTTTGAACATCTTATCTTGTTGCTCTTGGGTAAAATATTTTTCTTTACTCATATTTATCACCTCAATTAAATTTATGAATTGTTCTCCGCTCACTTCTTGTTGACTGTTAAGCAGTTCGTATATTTTTTCCAACCGACTGCATAATTGTTTTTGTATTCGAATGTACTCTTTTACACTATCTAGCTGTACTTTTATAACTTCGACTGGATTTAAATTTGGATTTTCTATCATTTCTTTAATCTGGCCCAAAGCAAAACCTAGCTGCTTAAGTGACATGATTTGTTGTAACTTGGCAATATCTGTTTCAGTGTAAATCCTATGTCCCTTATCAGAAGAAACCGAAGGAGAAAACAATCCCATTTTGTCATAATGATGGAGCATCCGTACCGTAAGTCCAGTTTGTTTGGCTAATTCTCCAACTTTCCAAGTTTTTTTATTCAGAATCAACCCCTCATTTCGTACGAAGTAATTTCACCGGCAAAATTACTATACACCCTGACATCGTGTTAGATTCAAGTCTCTTTTTAAAACTTTTTTGTTTTTTATATTAATAACAGTTTTCATGAAAAAGATGCCTTCCTATTTAAGAATCACATCCAAATTTAAGACTATTGGCGACTGAAAAAAACATTACTTTATTAGTTTTTAAATAACAAGAACAACCGAAAGCTATGGTCTTAGATTGGCAGTTGTTAAAAGAATAATCGATTTGCACTTCGTGGATCGTATAGAAGAGAAAGAAACAACGTTTAAAGTAAAAAAATGAAGTAATTAGTTATGAGAAATTTATTTTTCAACATACGTTAGGTCACATAGAGGACACACAACTATTATATTCTGATACTTGTAATTGAGTTGAGCAATGATGTAGGACAGTGATCCGTACTATTACACAATTTAGAGAACATTTTACCTAAGGAGTGATTATAATGGCACGTGTTTTATTTATTAATGGTGGATCAGAAGGACATATCAATCCAACAATTGGTGTTGTACAAGAGCTTATTGCACGCGGGGAAGAGGTAGTGTACTTCACAATAGAAGCTTTTCGGGAGCGTATCGAGAAGACGGGAGCTACTGTACGAACATTTGATGGCCAAAAATTTTTAGAAGCCTTTATCTCAGGTGGAAGAAACTATTTATTCGAAAGAATCAACGGTCTTTTACATACGGCGGATATCATTATACCTAGCGTTCTTGAACAGATCCAGGGAGAACATTTTGATTACATCATTCACGATTCTATGTTTGGTTGTGGACGTTTACTTTCGCAAATTCTAAAGCTCCCCGCAATTAATTCGTGTACATCTTTTGCTCAGACTGAAATATCATTTGAAAAAATGTTAGAACATCTTTCGCAAAATATCCCAACAGAAATTGCTAAAAGGATAAATAATGATTTTCAAAACCTAACAACAAAAATCAAAGAAAAATATGGTGTTGAAATCACTTCTCCTTATGAAGTTTTTTGTAACCCTGCACCACTTGCAATCGTTTATACAACTAGAGAATTTCAACCTTTTGGAGAAACATTTGACGAAACATACAAATTTGTAGGTCCATCCATCTCTTCACGATTAACGCAAGAAAACTTCGACCTTACTACAATCAAGGGAAAAAGCCCAATTTATATTTCACTGGGTACTGTCTTTAATCAAGCAATTGATTTCTATAAGCTTTGTTTTAAGGCATTTGGGAACACTGATCATACCGTTGTCATGTCTATTGGGAAAAAAGTTCAAATATCTGATTTAGGGGATATTCCTAAAAACTTCATTGTAAAAAATTATGTTCCACAAACCGAAGTGCTAAAACACTCTAAATTATTTATCACACATGGTGGAATGAACAGTACCCATGAAGGTCTCTATTACGAGGTTCCGCTAATTGTAATCCCACAAAGCGCGGATCAGCCTTTTGTTGCTCAAAGAGTTGCTAATATCGGAGCAGGTATCAATTTAAGCATGCACAGTCTGAGCGCTGACCAACTTCGTGAAACTGCGGACCAAGTATTACACAATCCATCTTTCCTACAGGCTGTTGGCAACATTAGTAAATCCTTTCAAAAATCGGGCGGGTATCACCAAGCTGTTGAAGAGATTTTTGAATTTAAAAGTAAATATGATATCTAAATATAAATATTTTTCTCCTACACTGCCAAAAATAAAAAGCCGCTGGTTCCCCAGCGGCTCTCACACATACTTCCGATGCACCATCTTCCCATCATAAGAAAACACAACACTCTTATTCTCCACAGTCGACTCCATATGCACTGTTCTTCCCCATAACTGATGAATATACGGCAATACTTTCTCTAAATATTTTAAATCAAGTTCAATTCCTTCATAATAATGCTTAATGTACAATTCTCCGTTCTTTAAATGATCTCCATCTTCGACCATTAAATATGGGAAACCGCCGTTTGTTCTCATATTCACTAACTGATCCCGAACATTTTCCCAATCTTTATCAATGACTTTATAATCTTTCCCTTGGCGCTGGAATAAGTACATATCTTCCCGCATAACAAGTTCTTTGTTTAAGTAATTTCTAAGGAACGAAACGTCCCATTCAATTTCGCGTACTTCAAAGATTTTTTCTCTTCCTGAGTCTGGTTTTACGCCTTGGCGCTTCATCTCTTCTGTCGGATTATTGTAGCGTTCTTCAATGTCTTCAAACATTTTAATGCCAAGATAGTACGGGTTAATACTCGTCTTCGATGGCTGGACAACACCTGCGTTTAGTTTTGCAAATTCTATTGCTTCATCCGAGCTTAAGTCCATTTCGCGAAGGATACGTTGATGCCAGTACGAAGCCCAGCCTTCGTTCATGATTTTCGTTTCAAGCTGCGGCCAGAAATACAGCATTTCCTCACGCATCATCGTTAAAATATCACGCTGCCACTCTTCTAATTCTCGGCTATATTGTTCAATAAACAGAAGTAAATCTTTTTCTGGTTGCGGAGGAATTTTTCTTTTCTTCCGTACATTAGGTAATTCTCGTTTCTTATTTCGATTCTCTAAATTCCATAAATCATCGTACGGCGAGGGAGCCTTCCTTACTTGTTCCTCCTCTTCTTGATCATCTATACTCCACGCAAGCTTCGGTCTCATAAGTGAAGGATCAATGTGCTCTTGAATGGCTAGCACAGCATCTAAAAAAGTTTCTACTTCTTTTTTCCGTATTTATGCTCATAATTTTTAACTCTCTCTGCAGTTGCCGCCATACTTTCAACCATATCGCGTTTCGTGTTAGAAAATCGAATATTGTTTTTAAAGAAATCACAATGCGCCAATACATGAGCGACAATAAGCTTATTTTGAATCAATGAATTTGTATCGAGCAAAAAAGCATAACATGGATCGGAGTTAATAACGAGCTCATATATTTTACTAAGTCCTAAATCATAGTGAAGCTTCATCTTATAAAATTGCTTTCCAAAGCTCCAATGTGAAAAGCGCGTTGGCATGCCATATGCACCAAATGTATAAATAATATCAGCTGGACAAATTTCATAGCGCATCGGATAAAAATCTAACCCAAATCCTGTCGCAATTTCCGTAATTTCTGCAATTGCATATTGTAATGCTTTGTCCTCACTACTTCTCATCTCTGTCCCCTCCTTACACATTCCCTTATGAAAGTGTATGAAGGAAAACAAGCTTTCATGAAAATTAAAGAAATTACCTCAATTTATTTTGTCTTTTAGATGCGATTATCTTGCAAAACATGTAAAATTCCCTTTAGAGAACATTCATTACAAAGGGGATAATCTTATGAATACAATCATAAAAGTGATGACACTGCAAGCATGGGAAACTGCGAAAGAAAAAGGAGTAATTATCGAAACTTCTTTACAGAAAGGGGGTTCATTCACTGCTCATTTCTCAATCAATCATTACAAGTTGCTCACAAACATTTTGCAGCAGAACCTTCTATTGTATTTTTAACAATTGATCCAGAGCGTGTACAAGCAGAAATGAAATACGAATTAGCTGCAAATGGTGAACGTTATCCACATATTTACGGTGTTATACATACGAGTGCAATCACAAACATTCATATATTAAATCAACATAAAGATGGAACGTTCACCCTTCCAGCAGAACTTGCATAATAAAAGAAGGATGCTTATATGTTAATAAACATCCTTCTTTATATTATCCTTCAATAATCTCTAACTTCTCCATAATTGGTGTACGCTCTTTGCCTTCTGGCGCCTTATCAAAATACCCAACATGTAAAATACCAACAATTCGTTGTCCTTTCGTTAAACCAATTGCTTTCATGAAAGCAGGATTGTAAATAAGTCCACCTGTTTTCCAAACAACGCCTAATTGCTGTTCCCAAGCTAGGAGCTGGAAGTTTTGCATAAATGCACATACAGCAGCGTAATCTTCATCACGCTGCGCTTGGCGTGGGTCTTCATCCATATAGACAACAATCTGAGCTGGTGTACTCATAAAACGTTCCGTTAACATTTTTCCGCGTTTTCTCTCTCTTCTGGTGAAAAAGAATTTAAAACAGCGTCTACAAACTTTTTACGGCCATCCCCCAAAAATAATTTACATTTCCACGGCTCGCGATGCTGATGATTCGGTGCCCATGTTGCATTATTTAATAGTTCAATTAATAATGCTTTTTCTACTACTTTATTTGTAAAGGTACGAATAGACCTTCTTTCTTTTATTACATTTGCAATAGACGTATAAGTTGTCATCTGTTCCTCTCCTTCATCATCTTATATCTATATGTATACGTTAATAAATGATAAAGATTATCAATTTCAATTATAATCTAGTTTCCTCCTATAAATCAATATTTAATATCGAAAAACACAATGTGACCATTGCAGTAAAACAAAAAATCGCCTTACTTTATGTAAGACGATTTTCATGACCTAGGAAAACGTATGATAAACGTTGTTCCTTTACCTTGTTCACTCTTTACTTCAATCGTTCCATTATGCAGTTTCACAAGTTCTTTTACAATCGATAAACCTAATCCAAATTCACCATAACTATTTGTTCTAGATGTATCAGCTTTATAAAAACGCGACCACATTGCCGATACCTCTTCTCGTCCCATTCCAATACCAGTATCTTCAATTTCAATAATTGTCATTTGCTCTTCTTCTTTTCCTCGCAACATAATTGTCCCATTTTCGGTAAATTGCAGGCTATTTTTTGTGATGTTCAGCAAAATTTGCAGCAGCCGGTCATAGTCAGCATAAACAAATAAACTAGCGGGGACATCAATTCCAATTGTATTTTCTTTTTCCTCCGCTTGCAGTTCTAATTGTTCACTGATTACTTCAAAAACTTCTTTTACTTCAATCTCTTCTTTTTGAAGTGTGATTTCATTAGAAAGAATCTTTTCGTAGTCTAATGTTTCATTGACAAGGCGGATTAGCCGCTTCGTTTCTTGTTCCATCATCTCAAAGCAGCGCTGCTTTTTCTCCTCCGGAATGAGGTCATTTTTCATTCCTTCTACTAAACCATTGATTGTCGTAAGTGGTGTTTTTAATTCATGTGAAACATCAGCAATAAATTGACGCTTTCGCTTTTCTAAACGATTGATTTCCTTCTGTGCTTTATGAAGCTGCTGCGCCATATTATTAAAATCATTTCCAAGCAAACCGATTTCATCGTATTGTCCAATAGGAATATGCACATCATACTGACCTTTTGAAATCATTGCGGTCGCCTGGCGAAGACGCTGCACCCGTTTTACTAAAGAGCGCGAGAAAAAGATACTGACCACTAGTACAATTAGAAATGTAACACCTGCTGCAATTAACAAATATCGATTTAATTCCGTAACAATTTGAAGTGTGCTGTGAATGGGAGCTGTTAACATTACCCCGCCTTGCAGTTCACCATCTCTCATATATGGAATTGCAACGACCGATACAGGTTGTTCAAATCTTTTCGCGTCTCGTTTTATTTGCAACGTTTCACCATGTTGAATTTTCTTCCATTCTGCCTCGCTTAACAATGATTTTTTCTTTACCCGAACTGGGGATTGTGTAATTTCTCCCTTTTCATTAAAGATAAAAAACTTCGTGTCACGCGCATGCAATAGACTAGAGAAGTGTTTCAATTTCACAACATGAACATTCATTTCCTTTTTCTCAAGCTCATCAATAATTTTAGTCCCATAAGAAGTCAGCTCGTCTACCTTTGTCTCGTAAGCAAGATTTTCAGCTAAACTTAAAAACATGGCACTTAATAGAATAAATGCAACAAGTAAAATAAAAATGTAACTAAATAATAGCTTATAAAAATACTTAACCCTTTTCACAGCCAGCTACCACTTCATCAAATTTATAACCAACGCCCCAAACCGTATGAATCCATATATGCGAGTCAGTGCTAATTTTTTTACGAAGCCGCTTAATATGTACATCCACCGTTCGTTCGTCTCCGTAAAATTGATATCCCCAAATGCGTTCTAAGAGCTGTTCACGACGAAATACTTGGCGCGGGTGCTTCGTGAAAAAAACGAGCAATTCAAATTCTTTTGGCGTTAAATTTCCCACTTTCTCACCGTCTAAAAATACTTCTCTTGTTTCTTCATTAATATGAAAATGATTTATTTCATTTTTCACCTGTTTTTTTGATAACCGGCGTACAACTGCCTTCATCCTTGCGATTAACGTAAGCGGGCTAAACGGCTTCGTAACATAATCATCTGCTCCAATTTCTAATCCTAGTACTTGATCAGCTTCACTATCTTTTGCTGTTAACATGATAATAGGAACATCACTGCTTTCTCTTATTTTTTGACACAGTTTTATACCATCCATGCCTGGAAGCATCCAATCTACAATAAGCAAATCCCAATCTTTCTTTTGAAACAATGAATATGCTTCTAAACCATCTGCGACAAATGTTGCTTGAAAGTCTTCTTTCATAAAAAACATTTCAAGCATTGAACACACGCTCTCATTATCCTCTACAATTAATACATGCATCGCAGCATCTTCTCCATTCATTGAAATCTTTTTCTCCATTGTAAAACTCTTATCATATGGAAACAACTTTCTATTTCTCTTTTCTTTCTTACAAATAAAAACATAATTTGTTCATAGTTTTGTCATACTTTTTGGATAAGCTATATAACGCAAGCAGTTTACTACTTATAGGAGTGATGAAACATGAAGAAAAAGCTAGTAACAGGAATGTTAGCGTTATCATTATTATGCGGAGCAACATCGCTAACGGCATACGCTTCTACCGATAGCTCGCAACCAGAAACAAAACAAGAAACGAAACAAGTAGCGAAACACCACAAGCTCATTTCTGAAGAACAATACAAATCATTAACTGAAAAAGGATATAAAAAACATGAGATTTGGAAAGCGGCACGCATTGCAAAGTTAAGTGGCAAAGATATTAATGCTGTATTAGAGTACTATAAGCAAAAGCATACATGGAAAGAAACTGCGCAGCACTTTGGCGTTGATCCAAAGAAACTTCATAAATTTCATAAACATCATATGAGTAAAGAAATGGAAGGAAAACTGTTACAAAAAGTGGCAGAGATGCAAAAATCTACTCCAGATCAAGTGAAACAAACAATGCGCGACTATGAAGTATCTTTATTCCACCTTGCTGTACTGAACATTATTTCACAAAAAAGCGGCACACCATTAAATGATGTATTAAAAATGAAAAAAGACGGTATGAATGTAAAACAAATTGCTGAAAAATTAAATGTAAAAAAAGAAGATATTAAAACAGAAATGAAAAAATTAAAAGCATCCTTGAAAGCGGAATAAGCAAAATAAACATAAATAAGGAAGAAGCAAATTTGCTTCTTCCTTATTTATATGGCTCTGTTAAACACTGCTGTTGATTCTTCATTAAACTAACAGATCAGGTTAGCTCGATAAAAGAAAATTAAAGCCGTGGTATAATCGAAGCAAATATTAGGTTTAAAAGAGGGGACTCTAGTGTGAAGTTGATTTGTCAAAATTGTAAAATAGAGATTTCTAAGGAAGTGACTGAGCTAGAGGATTTAAACTTTCTTAATGAAAATGATGGTCAAGATTATATTCCTGAAGTTTTTTTATAGTTGGTGATGGAAAAGCAGACATAAAACTGAAAGGCTCAATCATTATCAATATTAAGGATTTAACCAATTCAAGCTACCATTCAGATGATAGTAGATTAAACGGATGTTGTGGTTATGATGGTTTAGATGGTATGAATCGAGTTTGCTTGAATAACCACGAAATTGGCACTGAGAATTCGGATTGTTGGATGCCTCATTTTGTCGCATTAAATCCAGACTTGGTTAAATTTATTTAAATATTTGGCTCTGTTAAAGAATGTTGTTGATTTTCTTGTTAAACTAATGGGGCAGTTTAGTTGAAGAAGCGAAATAACTCCTTCTTGTTGCTTTTGAGACAAACAGAAACAGGTACACAGAAAAGGCATGGATTAGCCATGCCGATAGATTTATTTATTTAATTTATCTAAAGCCCCAGTATTGCTGATACTGAGGCACGTAGGGATATTGTTGATTATATTGTTGTTGTTGATACTGTTGAATTAAATACTGCTGAGAGAAATTTTCATTTTTTCTATTGCAGTTTGTGTAAGGACCTATAACTGTTGATGGTTTAACCGGTTCAATTGCTTCTTTCCATTTATCTTCATCGAGACAGTAGGTATGTGCCATAATATTTGTAGGAGTAAATTTTAAAATGTCTGAACCAAAAACAACCTCTGGAGTTGGTGCATCAAAAATTGCTAAAAAGTGAGTGTTATCAGCAGTAGCCATTTGATAATGCCACCAACCTTGTGGAATGTTTGCCACTTGACCGGGGGTAATAGCGTAATTGAGAATTTGTTTTGTAAATGGGTTCAGCATCGAAACAGTTAGCTCCCCGGAAATACAATAGTTCAATTCGGCAGCATTTGGGTGATATTGCGGTTCTGCTACATTATTGGCACTTAGGAAAATGTCTAACAGAGATACATTTTCCAATGTATTTAACTGGTTCACACCTAATATGTTAATGAGGTTGTTGTTATCCTTTTTAAACAAGGGACTGTTATTTACGTCAAATGTGTATTGAGTTGATGGTGATGTGTAATCCATATATAAAGTCATAATTTTCTTCACCTCTTTTCATAAGCAGCTAAAAATATATAGGCATTTTATGTACTTAAAACATGTTCGGTGTGCAAAGTGATTGAGAATAAATTAGTGTGAAGCAGAAGAGAAGGTACTTATGAAGCTAACGGGGTTCGAGAGTTGCATAAAACGAAAAAGTGGCTTCTGAATAAGGAAGCCTTTTTTATTGAACTAAATGGCAGGATTGCTTTGACCTTTGTTCAACAATTGGGCCATTTAGTTGAAGATCTCATCAGATAAGTAATAATATTTACAGGAATAATTCATTCTGATAAAGAATATTAAAAAACGTGATGATAAGGAGGCGATTGTATGGCAAATCATGTAGAAAATCTATATAACTATCATGTATGGGCAAATCAACGGATTATTGATCATCTTAAGACACTTTCTCCTGAGAAATATCAAAAGGAAATGAAAAGTGTCTTTTCTTCTGTTTCAAAGGTTTTATCTCATCTCTATTTGGTGGAATATGGATGGCTTAATACCCTCGAGGGTCAGAGTATGAATGAAGCAATGCAATCTTCATTTCAAATTCAAGAAAAGATTGAGAAACTGCCCATTGAAGACTTAGAAACGGAATTTCACACTTTAACATCTCGGTTTAAAACCTTTTTGAACAGACAGGAAGATATGGAAAAGAGAATAATGTTGGATAATCCATGGGCAGGATTAAGAGAAACAAGTATATCTGAAATGGTCTTACACGTTGTGAATCATGGAACCTATCATAGAGGGAATATTTCAGCTATGTTACATCAGTTGGGTGATTCTTCAGTTATGACTGATTATGCTTTTTATTGGTATTCTTGAAATGTTATTCATTATAAATAGGCAAGAGAAGAGTAATCCATTTTTTCTTCAAAAAGGTGACGTTAGTTGAGGATCGAGAGATGTTTACACAGACCTTTCTTTGAGCTAACGAATAACTTTAATCAAACAATTGTTGATCCAAAGTAATCTCACTCTTCTACGATATTTAACATTACCAGCAAGTATGAGCTTCTTGTTTAATCAAGAAAAGGGCGTGATTCTTTAATAAGAATCGCTTTTCTTAATGAACTAACGGGTGCGTTAGTTGAAGAAATTACTCAAAAAAGTTGATATAAAACATCAGCTTTTTTTATTTGAATAAAAATCAACAATGGAATTTAACAGAGTCATTTATATAAAACAACGATTTAATAGTCATTGTTCCCACATGCCAAGTGCATATCTTCGCCCCCAAAAGCAAGACTTCCAGCAATAAAATTCCCTCTACTATTAATATAGAAACACCTCGAATATTCCAACCTACTTTTCATATATCTTCTCGTATAATTTTTCATTTTTCCCCCAAAATAACAAAAGCACTTCAAACACCGAAAAGAGGTGAACCATATGTTTCGTTTACAGTTCGGACAAAAAGAAGCGAAACAACAAGTGAACGAAAAAAGTAATTGTTCCATACCAGAATTTCTCGAAAAGATGAAACAATCTATGGATTTTCTGCATTTCAACATAACAGATAATGGGAATTTATGTATATTTTATATCAAATCAGTATCAGAAGAAGTTGTACTAAAACATTATATTCTTTCTCCTATAAAAAGACGGCTAGCAAACATTGAAAAAATAGAAGATTTACCTAATATTATCCCAATTGAAGAAATTATCTTATCTCCTTCTATAGAGGAGATTCGTGAAAAATTATTAGGTGGATTTATATTAATACAGCTTCAAAATTCCTCACAAAAGGATACTTATGCTCTAATTCGTGCCGAAAGTACAGTTCCAGGCAGCCGTATATATAATGATACTGAAAATGAATATAGTGTTGTTGGACCGAAAGTTGGATTTGTTGAAAGTCTCGATGTCAATCTTCATTTATTGAGAAAAGGCGTTGTAACAGAAAATCTTATCTTTAAAGAAGTTACAGTTGGGTCTATATCAAAAACACAGCTTGCTGTTGGTTACCTCGACGGGATTACAAATAAACAACATGTCAACACTGTAATGCAACGGTTACAAGATATTGATTTTGATATTCCATTTGACGCAACAATGATTGAACAACTCATTAGTGATAATAGTAATTCAATCTTTCCGCTTCTGCTATCTACAGAACGCTTAGATCGCGCTATGTATGCATTGATAACTGGGCAAGTACTCATTTTAACAAATGGTTCTCCTTATGTTTTGGCTGGCCCAACAACTTTACTTGACTTCTTTGTTTCACCAGAAGATTATTATTTATCATGGATTATTGGATCATTTTTTCGTTTTATTCGATTTTTCGGAGCTTTATTCTCTATTTTTTCTTCAGCGATTTATACAGCTGTTTTAACATATCATTATCAAATGATTCCAACAGATTTAGTCGGCCCTATCGTTTTCTCTAGAGCAAATGTCCCTTTTCCACCTATATTAGAAGTTCTTTTTTTAGAAATTACGATTGAATTATTACGAGAAGCGGGAGCACGCTTACCGACAAAGGTTGGACAAACGCTTGGTATTGTCGGTGGCATTGTCATCGGGCAAGCAACAGTGCAGGCTGCTTTGACAAGTACAATTTTACTCATTGCCGTTTCTCTATCAGCACTCGCTGCTTTTACAACCCCGACAATTAAAATGACTAGCACGATTCGTATCCTACGATTTCCACTTATTATACTAGCTGGTATGATGGGTGGTCTCGGTTTAATAATTGGTTTTACTCTTATTTTGGCTCACTTAATTCATTTAAAATCACTTGGTTCACCTTACTTATTACCACTTTATCCATTTAGAAGTATTGATTCATCGGAAGCATTTGTCCGCTATCCGTTCAGTATGGCAGCAAAGCGCCCTTCTTACCTACGCCCAAAATCAAACTGGCGCTTTAATCCGAAGAAAGCAAAAACAAAACAGAATGGTGACAAAACATGAGAAACTTTTTCTTTCCATTCCTTATATGCTTACTATTTTTTCTTTCTAGTTGTGCACAATCACAAGTTGTAGATGAAATGCGAATTGTTCATACTGTTGGATTTGATCTCACTGCAGATAAAGAATTTAAAGGAACGATTATATACCCTGTTTACAACATTGGGAAAAATAAAACCCCAAAAATATTATCATCAGTCGGGCGCTCAGGAGAAGTAGTAGCAGCTAATTTAGCTGCCAAATCTCCTCACAAGATAGTAGTAGGTCAAACACGAATGATTGTATTTGGATCAAGTTTAAGTAAACAGGGAATTTCAAATATAATTGGAAATTTGCAACGCGATCCAAATATTGGACGAGATGTACAAATTGCAGTTGTAGATGGCACAGCAGAGCAATTACTAAAACATACGATAAAAAACGGATCTCTATATTTATCAGAACTAATTGATCAAAATGTTGCAAATGAAAGTATACCGAAAACAAATTTACACGTTTTTCTATATAATTATTTCTCATTTGGATATGATCCTTTTCTTCCCTATATCCGAATAGACGGTAAAGATTCTGCTTCTCTTCAAGGCCTTGCATTTTTTAAAAAAGATAAAGTTGTGATGTATGCGAATAATGAAGACTCATTTTTAATCAAATTAATCATGAATCCAATGAAAAATGGCCGATACGAAATGAATATACAAAAAGAAAAAAACAAAGGTGTTGTTGTCATTCACAGCTTATCGGGAAATAGCACCTATCATATTACAGATAACACTCCTTTACCTAAAGTAGAAATTAAAGTAAAGCTAAATGGTTTAATTAAAGATTCCCCCAGCTGGATGAATTTAGAAAATCATAAAAATATTTCTTATATTGAAGCACAATTACAAGAAAATATTGAGAAGCATTTAACGGCGCTCATTCGTCAATTTCAAAATAAAAACATAGATCCGCTTGGAGTTCGTGATCAAATTAGAAGTCACTCTAGAAAGTTGAATATGAAACAAATTTCAAAAGTGTATCCATCTATAGATGTTTCTGTAAAAGCAAAAATCAACATTGTACAATCTGGAATCGGAGAATGAGGAGGAGAAAAAAATGAATCTACATAGCAAAGAATTTACAGTTTCTCCTTATTTTACGTTCTTTTTAATTCATTCTCTTCAAATAGGTGTAGGAATTTTAGGCTTTCAGCGTATTCTTATTAAACATGCTGGCTATGATGCTTGGATTTCTATTATCATCATGGGAGTCATTACACATTTCGTTTTATTTTGTATGCTTAAAATGCTTGAAAAAGATAATGATTTAATTAACATTCATACTACATGCTTCGGAAAATGGCTAGGTAAAGTCTTTACAATATTCTTTATGCTATATTACGGCCTATCTTGTCTTACTATCCTTCGAACATATATTGAAGTTGTTCAAGTATGGGTATTTCCTACTATAAAATTATGGCAAGTCGGGCTTATTATTTTATTCGTCGTGTACTACATTTTAAGTGGAGGATTTCGCTCTATAACAGGGATATGCTTTTTGGGTGTTATCTTGCCTCTTGTAATACTTGCTTTTTTCGTTTTCCCACTTAAATACGCTCATTTCCGCAATATTTTACCTGTTTTCACTCACTCTTTTTCCGATATTATGCGATCAGCAAAGCAGGCTTCGTTAGAATTTCTAGGATTTGAAACATTACTCATGTTTTATCCATTTATTGAAAAGGGAAAAGGCGTAAAGCGGTGGGCACATTTTAGCATTTTTTTTACAACCTTTCTATATGTGCTTGTAGCCTTGCTATCATTTGTTTATTTCAGTGAAGGCCTGCTGCAGCATACAGTATGGGGGACATTAACGATGTTCAAAATCATTAAAATCCCTTTTATTCAGCGATTTGAATACGTGATTATCTTCCTTTGGTTTCTCATCATTTTACCGAATCTTTGCTTAACAACATGGGCTTCTTGCCAAGCTGCACATCGTTCTTTTCAGCTACCATTAAAGGTTGCTTTTCCAATATTTATTGGAATCATTTATATTAGCTCCTTATTTTTTATGAACCGTGAATCCATCAACACATTAAATACTTATACTTCTAAAATTGGGCTGTATTTAATATATGTTTATATACCTGTCCTTTTTGTTTGGCACTATTTTTGTTATCGGTGGAAAAATAAAGCTACCTCATAGGAAATAATTAGGGAATCTGTTACAATTTTAGTAAAATTAAAATAAAGGAGAAATGTTGATGAAAAAGCCGCTTTTATTATGCAGCATGACAGGAATACTTGCCTTCACAATGATTGGCTGCACGAATACTGAAGACAAACAGTCAGCAAAAGAAACAAGTTCCTCCACTTCATCACATGAACATAAACAGCCAGCAAAAGAAACAAGTTCCTCCACTTCATCACATGAACATCATCAAGAGCAAAGAGATATCGCCGAAACTACAAAAGGAATCGATACGCTCCCTTCTTTTTTATCTGGACATGATGCGCAAATAAAACAGGTTTACGCTGTGGCAGCACAACACGCCGAGTTACTTCAATGGATTCCATGTTACTGCGGGTGTGGTGAGAGTGCCGGACATAAAAGTAATAAAAACTGTTTCATTCGTGAAATCAAAAAAAATGGCCAAGTTGTTTGGGATTCTCATGCAACAACTTGTGTAAATTGTCTACAGATTGCATTAGACGCGGCAAGATTACAAGAAAAAGGTAAATCACCACTTGAAATTCGAAACTATATAGATAACAAGTATAAAGAAGGATATGCAAAACCAACACCTACTCCAATGCCAAAATCATAAAGGCGCTATCCGCCAATCAGGCTTTTATGATTTACTTTATAATGTATTAAATTTGAACGAAATAAAAAAACGAGGGAGATACTCCCTCGTTTTTTTATCCGCATTAACGGGCAGTAAAACCCCCACCTCAAGATGCAGAGAGAAACGAGGAAGATAGGCGGGGGATAACTGCCCGTAGAAGCCCGATTGGTTCAACTAACCATCAGTGGGGGATGAAGATGGAAGTTTCACTTTATGCGAAATCACTCTCTTTTTCGTAAGAGTACCACCTCCGAAGCGAAGTTCCAACTGTATCGTCTGCATCTTTTATACGAAATGTCATGTTTTTCACACCCGATTTCACACATATTTTCACATTACATAACGATGCTGGTTCTTGAAGTACTGTTTTAGAAACCGTTAACGCCTGTATATGACTTTTTTTGTATACACCGTTATTCGTCCAATTCGGCGATATATGACAGTAAGCTGCTCTCCCGTAATGCACCAACGCGCATCATGGTATCTCCGATAACCTAGAACTGCGCCAACAATTAGAAAAATAGGTGCTACATATTTTACCATTGAAGTTTGAGATAATGTAATCGCTATGAATAAAAGAACAGGCACAATAACTCTTATCATATAACGCTCAAACGATCGCTTTGGTAAATGTTGAAACGAAGACGGAGCTCGATAATCAGGAAAATAACGCTGCAATAAATATGGAATATGGCTTCGCTTTACGAGCGGAAAACAGACAAGGCGAAAACCTGCGTATTCTTCTTCTTTCGAACTCGAGCTCGCACTCACAAAACGAATTGTAGCATAACCAAGCCATTGCCGAATTATATTTTCCTCTACTTTAATTGCTTGAATACGATCAAGCGGAACGATAAGTTTTTTCTTCTCAAATAATCCCCTCGTAATAACAAGTTCATCCTTTTGTTTCACAACTGTAAATCCATGATACTTCTGATATACAAGCAACGTACCGAGTAACCATCCCGCTGTAAGAACAGCAATTGCAACTTCTCCGTAAAAAGAAGGTGTTTGTGATTGAAAATTTTCTAGCTTAAAATGAATTGAAACGTACTCATCTATCTCTGTATAAATACCAAGTAACACCGAAAATACAAATCCAATACTGCCTGATGTAGCCGCATATAGAAACGTCTTTTTATTCGATAATGTGAATATCGGTAGCACGGCAATATCCTCTTGTATCATTCTCCTCCTTTCAGACAGCTGCCCTTGAATATGACTCGCTTCTTCTTTTGTAATTATTTGTAATACTATTTCTGCCCCTTCCCTACTTCCCGCCGTATCAATTTGCAGTTCCGTTAATCCAAACAAACGATGAATTATATTTTGTGATTCATGAATTGCCTGAATTCGTTCTTTCGGAATGTACTTTCGTTTTTTGTTTAACCATCCTTGCTCAAGGATCACTTGTTCTTCAGTAATTGTATATGTAAATCGATACCAACGCATCCAAGCAATAAAGGTGAGAATAAACAAAGGTACAAGGCTAAAAATAATCGTATTCATCAGAATTGAAAACGGTAAGCTATCGCGAAACTTAAATAAGAAAATAAGGTAAAGAGGAAATAATGTCGACGCATGTTTCACAACTGACAATAGGATTGACAACGAATGGATTCTATTTCTTCTATACATCGGCAACCGCCACCTGCGTTAAAGTAGAAAGTTGCTCCCGTAAATATTCTGCATCTTCATATGCAATCGCCGGAATTGTATGAATTGTCGCCGCTGTCGTGATATCCACTGATGCTAATTGATAATAACGTAAAAATGGGCCTTGTCTTACATCTACATGTTGCACACGAATCATTGGAATTAATGTTTTCTCTGTAATAAATACACCTCGCTGTAAGTCAATCTCTTGTCCACGTATCATATAGCGCCATCTCTTCCATCTAAGCTTTGGATATATACCAATTGTAAAGATAGCATGTCCACAAAAAAAACAAAGAAATAAGAGTTGCAAGTTTGTCATACTTCGAAATGCGTCAAGCCAATACATCACTCCGCCATAAGCAATCCAAACAATAATATTGATTGAAAATGCCGTTAATCTCCATACTTGAATTGCTCGTTCATCAACCGATTTTAGTAACCTTGGACTCATTGACTCACCCTCTCCACCTCTTCGTTTTCTTAATTTTCTTTCTATTAATTATAAACATATTTCCTTTTCTTTCCTATAACATTCTGTTAACAAATTCTTTCAAGTGTATTTCTTCTTTTCCGTCACACACTATATATAACTCCTCATTAAGGAGGCACACAATGCAAACATACACCGACTACGATAAAGCTCTCTATTACACATATTGCTGTAATTGGGAAAAGCTGCTTGTACTTATGGTACAAACAGAAGATGAGTTATTTTCGAAACGAATTGAACACTTTCTACATGCTTATCAATACGGTAAAGATTTATCAGAAGTTGATCAAAAACTCCAACTTTTGTTTCAATATATTGATCATGCAACGCAAAAAACATATACAGAACAAGCGGAGCAAGTTCATATGTAAATAAAATGAAACTTCCATCAGTGGAAGGCTTCATCCTCCACTGATGGAAAGCCCTCACCAATTGGGCTTTTACTACCATAAGACGCTATCCCTATACACGGGGATAGCGTCTTTGTATATTTTTCCAAAGCGCTGTTCATAATACTTATTATGAATATTAAGTAGACGGACGTGATTATGTGAAAAAACACATTTACTTATTTTTACTTATTACATTATTTATGATTAGCTGCCAAAAATCATCCAAACAAAATAATGCTGAACACTTCCAACCATTTCAAGGAGCTAAAGACACTCAAGGAACATTTAACGTACTACTTATCGGAAATGATTCTCGCGGAGAAAAACAAGCTAGGGCTGATACAATTATGATTGCACAATACAATAAAAAAGAAAAAACCGCAAAACTCGCTTCTATTATGCGTGATAGCTACGTAGAAATTCCTACCTATGATAAAAAATATAATAAAATTAATGCCGCCTACTATTATGGTGGTCCTGAATTATTACGAAAAACCATTCAACATAACTTCGGAATTGATGTATCTCATTACGTTACAATCGACTTTGCGGCATTCGAAAAAATTGTAGATACCGTCGCTCCAGAAGGAATTACTGTAAATGTAACGCAAACAATTATCGATGATATGGGATTACATTTACAACCCGGATCCCAACAATTACATGGAAAAGAATTACTAAAATATGCACGTTTCCGTCATGATGCTGAAAGTGACTTTGGACGTGTACAACGCCAACAAGAAGTACTACAAGCTCTGCAAAAAACCTTTACCGAAAAAATTCAATCCGTAGACGGTATATTCCAATTACCCACGGTAATACAAGACCTTCTCCCTTATATTCATACTAGTATGGATACTCAAACATTATTTTCACTCGGTAGCAACGTTTTATTCCATCCTATTGAAAAGATGGAAACGATGCGAATTCCAGTGGCAAATGGATATGAGCCAAAAACATACGAGCATGCCGGGGCAGTATTACAACTTCATCCACAAAAAAATAAAGAAGCAATTCAAAAATTTTTTATCGATTCAACAAAAGCTGTTAATCATTAATTTTGCTCGTTACAATCAAGTAAAAACAAGGTGTATATCACCTTGTTTTTTTATTTCCAAGTTTTCAGCGCAAAAAACTTTTATTATGTTGAATATTTTCTCTTTCTTTTCCACTCCTCCTCGTACTATAATTTTGTATGTAACTATTATAAGAGAGGTATGGAGAATGAATCGCGAGAAAAAACAAGAAACTTTGTTATTTACGGCTTGGGGAACTTCGTTTATCGCTACACTCGGAAGTTTATATTTTTCCGAAATTATGAAATTTGAACCATGTACATTATGTTGGTACCAACGTATTTTTATGTATCCATTTGTGTTACTACTTGGCATTGCAGTTGCACGTAAAGATTATCGCATTGCCACATATTCCTTACCAATCGCAAGTATTGGTGCCTGTATATCGCTATATCATTATGCCCTTCAAAAGATACCTGCTTTTTCAGAAGCTGGAGCAGTGTGTGGGCGAGTTCCTTGTACAGGAGAGTATATTAATTGGTTTGGCTTTATCACAATCCCATTTCTAGCACTAACTGCTTTTATAATTATCGCCATCTGCAGTTTTCTTTTACTAAAAACAAATAAGGAGATGAAATAATGAAGAAAATGTTTCTTTTTGGCGGCATTGTTGTCGTTTTATTAATCGCTATTTTTGCAGTAACAAAAGTTGAACAAAAACAAGAAAACAAAACAGATTACTACACAAATAAAATTTCTTTAGAAGATCTCCAAAAAAATGTAAAAGAAAAGAAAGATCAAACGATTTACTTCTATCAGACAAACTGTGTACACTGCCAAAAAGTATCACCAATTATCGTTCCAATGGCAAAAGATATGAACATTGATATGAAAGTCATTGACTTGGAAAAGTATCCAACTGGATGGGACGAATTTAAAATTACAGGTACGCCAACGATCATTCGCTTTAAAGAAGGAAAAGAAGTAAGCCGCATTGAGGGAGAACAGCCGAAAGACAAATTCAAAGAGTGGTTTACAGCAAATAATAAGTAACAAGAAAAGGAAACTTCCTTTATACATGAAGTGAGTACAAAAATCTCACACTACTTGTATAAGGAGGGGGATCCTATGCCAGAAGTACGATGTTCTGTCTCCAACTGCTCATTTTGGGGACAAGGTAACTTTTGTCAAGCAAATGCCATCGTCGTTCAACCTGACTCTCAAGAATCTATTCAATCAGAGGACGAGTCATTTACAGATACAATATTATCTGGACAGACGATAGAAAGCTCGGCAACAACGAGTGTAGAAACATGTTGCCATACCTTTCAGCCAAGACATTAAACAACTGCCCATCTCGCACTGTATGAGATGGGCTTTCTTTTTTCTCTTTTTCCTTTCATACTATATATGAAAAAAATCAGTTAGGAGCGAATGAGATGAAACAAGTTTTCTGTATTGGGGAATTATTAATTGATTTTGTTTGTCGTGATCCAAACGTATCATTAATGAATGGAATAAGATTCGAAAAGAAAGCGGGCGGCGCTCCTGCAAATGTCGCTGCAGCAATTACAAAGCTAGGTGGAAAAGCTGCTTTTATGGGGCAAGTCGGAAATGATCCATTTGGAGAATTTCTAGAAAAAACTTTACAAGATGCAGATGTTGATACATCTATGCTTATAAAAGAAAAACAAACTACTCTTGCTTTCGTTTCTCTTGATTCACATGGCGAGCGTGATTTTACATTTATGCGCGGAGCAGATGGTGAATATAAGTTTGAACAAATTGATTTAACAAAAATAAAACAAAACGATATCATTCACTTCGGTTCAGCTACAGCATTATTGCCAGGCCAATTGAAAGACACGTACATAAAGCTTTTGCAATATGCAAAAGCAAAACAATTATTTATTTCCTTTGATCCAAATTACCGAGCTTCATTAATTACAGACTTGCAGAAATTTCGTAAAGACTGCATCACTTTCATCGCTAACTCTCATTTCATAAAAGTAAGTGCTGAAGAAGCAAGCCTCCTTACTGGTGAAACAAATATGTATAAAGCTGCTGAAGCATTATTATCATACGGAGCAAAAACCATTGCCATTACACTTGGAGAACGAGGTACACTTCTTACAACAAATGAGAATCAAACTATTATTCCATCCATTACCGTACAACAAGTCGATACAACTGGTGCCGGTGATGCTTTCGTCGGTGCAATGCTGTATCAGTTTGCAAAAGAAGAACACGTTCATATGGATTTTACAAAATTACAACAATATATATCATTTGCAAACAAAGTTGGTGCACTTACTTGTACAAATTACGGAGCAATATCTTCACTCCCAACACTTGAAGATATAAAGTGAAACTTCCATCAGTGGTCCCCCATTGATGTCAATCGAGCTCTTATGAGCAAATGTCTCCCTGTTAGTAGTCAGATAAAAGCGTACGATTAATCGTACGCTTTTATCTTAAAATAACCCCTTTTTCCAGACAGCATGCATCATTGTAATATATACAATAACAATAAAAACCGTACCACATAATGTAATCCAGCGATATATACTATCTTCACTCTCTCTCGCTTCTACAAATGCCCATACAAATCCCACTAATAATAATAAGTCTACATACGGGATATACATAGAAAAAATAAATGAAACAAACAAATATATAACAAATAAACAAAGTGTAATTAAAAAAAGTTTAAATGCAAATGTACTGTCTTCATTTTGCATAGCATATGCCCTCCTCAGCTTTATAATATTATATTCAGAGAGGGATTTTGATGCGATAAAGTGAAACTTCCATCAGTGGTTTTTTTCATCCCCCACTGATGGTTAGTTGAGCAATCGGGGTCTTACTGCCCGCGAATAGCGGGATAAAAAAGGATACCCTGTCCCACCGGTATCCTTTACTTCACTTCATATTTTCGTTTGTATATATTACTCAGTACGGAGTTAGGAATTTGTTCATACCTTACCATTGTTTCTTTTTCATCCATAATATATAAGTTATTTCCTATATAATAAAACCCTTTTTTCCCTTGTGAATACACAGGATATACTTCATTCGGTAGTACTGTTTTCATTTCTGTAAATTGTCCGTTCGGTTCTTGCCAATATATTTTCGTCTGATCTATCGTTGTAATCTTCCCAATCTGTTCTTCCTCTAACACACGTCCGTTCCAGCTAACAACCCGGTATCCAAATTGATGCGCCGCATATTCAGGAGATGTATGAAAATGAGCAATGATTACCTTCGTTTGTAATGGAACTCGATCATACAACCATTGAATATCTCGATCATGCATGCGAATACATCCATTTGACTGACGACTGCCAATCGACCATTCACGATTTGTTCCATGAATCCCATATTCATTTTTATTTAAGCCCATCCACCTAGTGCCGAGTGGATTATTAGGTGAACCGCCCGGAATATTTTTTCTGTGATATGCTTTATTTTTATATTTATTAATAATGCAAAATGTTCCTTCTGGTGTAGGAGTGTTTGTCCTTCCTGTTGTTACAGGAAAAGTTCGCACATAATTTCCATCTTCGAAAAAAGATAATTGATTTGTCGTTAGATTTATAAGTAATAAATGATCTGTCTCCTCAGCAGAAATAATTGGTACATATAAAAGAAGAAAAAGAAATAACAATGCAAGTGAACATGCTTTTTTCATCAATGTCACCTCCACATTCCCCTTAAAATCTCACCATGAAATACTATGGTTTATTTAGTTTTTACTATAAATCCAATTCTTATGAATGAGAGCTGACCTTAAAGGTCAGTCTCTTTTTTACGCGCTCTCAAAAATATCGGCGGAAATAGTACATTTATCGGCGCTTCGACAGAATATAAAGTGAAACTTCCATCAGTGACGCTTTTCTCACTGATAGAAAGCTCTCACCAATCGGGCTTTTACGGGCAGTTTTCTTCCCCGTGCTTCCCCAACCTTTACTGCCCGTTAATGCGGGATAAAGACCCTTCGATAACGTTCGACGTGCGAATAGTCGGAGCACTAGAACTGGATAAGCCACCTAACCATTCACAATAACGCCACCATTAACATGAAGCATTTGTCCAGAAACATAAGTAGAGTCATCAGAAGCTAAATACACATATGCCGGTGCTAGCTCAGATGGTTGTCCCGGCCGTTTCATTGGTACATTACTGCCAAATTCCGATACTTTTTTCTTATCAAAACTTGATGGAATTAGCGGTGTCCAAATTGGACCTGGTGCAACTCCGTTAACACGAATGCCCTTTGGAGCTAGCGATTTTGCTAATGAACGTGTAAAGGCAACAATCGCTCCTTTTGTTGCTGAATAATCGATTAACTGCTCATTTCCTTCATAAGCCGTAATGGAAGCAGTATTCACAATTGTATCGCCTTGTTTTAAATGAGCTAGCGCAGCTTTTGTTATATAAAAATACGAGAAAATATTAACCCGAAACGTCTTTTCAAGTTGCTCTGCTGTAATTTGCTCTAAACCTTGCTGCGGGTATTGCTGAGCAACATTATTTACAACAATATTTAAACCTCCCAATTGCTTTGCAACCTCCGCTACAACTTGCTGACAATGCTGTTCATCACTTACATCTCCCGGAAATAAAAAACATTGTACACCTTGCCCTTCTACCCAACGCTTCGTTTCTTCTGCATCTTCATGTTCATCTAAATAAGCAATTGCTATATTCGCGCCCTCTTTTGCAAAAGCAATTGCTACTGCTCTCCCAATTCCGCTATCCCCTCCTGTAATAAGTACATGTTTCCCTTGCAGCTTCCCGCTTCCTTTATACTTCTCATCTATACATTTTGGGCGTGGATTCATGATTTTCTCAATCCCCGGCTGTTTCTCCTGATGTTGCGGGGGCAATGTTTTCTTTGGTTGTTCTTGTTGTGTCATACAGAAAAACCTCCTTATCATATATCCTTCTTATGATGTGCGAAATCGAAAAATATACTTATCCTTATATAAACGAAATATATAAGAAGAAAAGGCACTTAATATTCGAAATTCCGTCATAAAATACAGAGAAATATAAAGTTTTTATGTAAAACTCTTGCCAAAAAACAAAATAACGAATATTATATATAACTGTTGTGACAATTATTCGTAAAAAGAAAGGATGTTTTTATGTTTAACCTTTCAAAACATCAAACTTCTATTAAAACTGAAATTATGGCTGGTATTATTACCTTCTTAACAATGGCATATATTATTGTCGTAAACCCAGTCATCCTTGGTGATGCAGGCGTTCCATTTGAACAAGCATTTACAGCAACAATCATTGCTACTGTTGTCGGAACATTATTTATGGCATTCTTTGCAAATTTACCAATTGCACTTGCACCAGGAATGGGATTAAATGCTTACTTTGCTTACTCTGTTGTAAAAACTCATGAAGGTATGACATATGCAATTGCTTTCTCTGCTGTATTCGTAGCAGGTATGATTTTAATTTTGCTATCATTAACTTCTTTCCGTACAAAATTACTGGAAGCTATTCCTGAAAACTTAAGACATGCCATTACAGCTGGTATCGGTTTATTTATTGCATTTATCGGCTTACGTCTAACAGGCATTGTTACGAAACATCCTTCAAATTTAGTTGGACTTGGAGATCTTCACTCTCCGTCCGTTTTACTTGCATTAGCTGGACTTGGTATTACAGTAGTGCTTATGTCTTTAAACGTAAATGGCGCATTATTTATCGGTATGCTATTAACAGGAATTATCGCTTATTTTACTGGACAATTAACGTTCTCAAACGGAATTACCTCTATGCCTGGTTTACCTGACGGCGTGATTGTTTCTAATCCAATTACAGCATTTTCTGATGTTATTCACTACGGATTATACGGCGTTGTCTTCTCGCTCCTCCTTGTAACATTATTCGATACAACAGGTACATTACTTGGAGTTGCACAGCAAGGTGGATTTATGAAAGATGGCAAACTCAAAAATGCAGAACGTGCACTTCTTTCAGATTCTATCTCGGCAACGATTGGTTCAATGTTCGGTACAACACCAACAACTGCTTATATCGAATCTTCCGCTGGTGTTGCTGCTGGTGGTCGTACAGGCTTAACAACACTAACTGTTGCGGTATTATTTGCAATAGCTGCATTCTTCGGCCCGCTTGTCGGCGCAGTATCTGGTGTTGCTGCTATTACATCTCCATCATTAATTATTGTTGGTAGCTTAATGATGGGCGCAGTTCGTCACATTGATTGGGATGCATTTGACGAAGCTTTCCCAGCATTTTTAGTCATTTTAACCATGCCGCTTACATCAAGCATTTCAACAGGTATTGCACTCGGCTTCATTTCATACCCGCTTATGAAAGTGGCAAAAGGGCAATTCCGTGCAGTTCATCCGCTTTTATACGTATTCGGTATTTTGTTTGCTTATCAGTTAGTATTCTTACCGCATTAAAAATCCCGAGAGGAATATAAAAAGGTGACTCATCTTATTGAGTCACCTTTTTATTTATTGAGAAATCGCAACAAGTCTTCATGCGTTTTCTTAGCATCTTTAAATCCTTGCTCATACAAGCGTTGTAATTTTTCTGGATTCTTCTCCATACGATCCACGTCTAATTGCTCTGTCGGACGAATAACGAATACATTTCCAGCCGCCTCTTCCTTTTCGATATAATGAAGTGTCTCATTATATACTTCATAACGAGTTAGCATTGTGTTCACTAAATTAGGATATTTTTTATAAGCTTTAGCTGCAATCCATCCAAATTTTGATTTTTTCTTTGCATAACCTTTATTTCTTGTCAAAATAACAACTGATTTTTGATAACCATCTACCTGTGCCTTTCGAACAGGAATTGGATCTGAAATTCCACCATCCAATAACTTTTTCCCACCAAATTCTACAACAGGTGCCACAAATGGCAATGAACTTGATGCCTGTAACAATGTTAATGCTTCTTCTTGTGTACGACCTTTTTCAAAATAAACAGGCTGTCCAGTTTCACAATCTGTCGTTCCTACAAGAAAACATTGCTCATTATTGAAATATGTTTCAAAATCAAATGGAACATGCTGCATTGGGATTTCACGAAAAATAAAATCCATATCAAAGAGCTGCCGCTTTTTCCAAAAGTTTTTATACGATAAATATCTTGGATGTGTCACATATTCAATGTTTACTGTTTTATTTCTTTCTTTTTGTCTTGAAAGATACGACGCTGCATTACATGCACCTGCCGATACACCAATCACATATGGAAAATATAAATCATTTTCCATAAAGTACTCCAGTACACCCGCTGTATATACGCCGCGCATACCGCCGCCTTCTAATACTAAACCTGTATTTTCAAGCATCGCTCTCCCTCTCCTCGTTCTATGTATACTTTTAAATAATTCACATTGTTAAATATCTATTTCTATTATATAAAAAACTGTTAGAAAACCATATTCAGACGACTTGCAAAATAAAAAAAATCGTATTCATACAAATGAATACGATTGATTCGGTATACCCTATCGCCGTTGATCTGCTACAATATGAATATCAATATTCTCCGTCTGCCTCATAATCTCATTCACAATCGAGCCTTTTCGAATCTCCTCCCACCTTGTTCTTGCCGATTGGCCGAGTAAAATTTGCGTTACCTGTAATTGTTTTGCAACTTGAATAATCGTATCAGCTGGCTTACTCCCTTTTGATTCCTCTAATAGAAATGTTGCATCAAATTGACTGGTTAAAGCTTTCCACTCTTCGATAACCTGCTTCTTTGCTTCTGATAAAGATTCAATATTTTCTCTTTCTACATTTAATACATATAACTCTGCATTTAAGCGGTTTGCCATGCGCCATCCACGCCGAATCAATTTTTCTGCCGTTGAGCTGTATTGAACACAAACAAGGATTTTTTCTTTCACTCCAATTGGTTCTTCAGTAAATTGACTGATTTTCTCATCCATATCATCTGCAACTTCTCGAAGTGATAATTCACGAAGTGCACCTAAATTATTAAGCGTAAAAAAATGATTTAAGCTACGTTGAATTTTTTCTTCCTTATATATCTTTCCATCTATCAATCGTTTTCTGAGTACTTCCGGTGTTACATCCACAAGCTGAATTTCATTTGCCTTTTGTAAAATAAAATCAGGAATGCGCTCCCTTACTTTCACACCTGTAATTTGCTCCACAATATCATGTACGCTTTCCAAATGCTGAATATTAAATGCTGATAAAACATCAATACCAGCATCCAATAATTCTTCGACATCCATATAGCGTTTTTTATGTTTAGAGCCTGGAATATTCGTATGAGCCAACTCATCAACAATAACAACTTGCGGTGCCCGGTTTATAATTGCTTCTACATTAAGCTCGTGAAACACTTTTCCTTTATAATCAATTTCTTTTAAAGGAACAGCCTCTAAATCAGCAATAGCATCGTCTGTTTCTTTTCGCCCATGTGTTTCAATTAAACCAACAACAACATCAATGCCTTCTTTTCGCATCTCTCTCGCATCAAAAAGCATTTTATAACTTTTTCCGACTCCAGGAGCTGCCCCGACATAAAGTTTTAATTTCCCGCGGTTCAGTTGACGAATATATTCTAAATACTCTTCTGGTGTACGCCTTTGGAACGTCGGCTTATAGTCATCTGCATACATCACAAATCCCCCTACCCCTACCAAACAATGCTACCTCAATCCCTTAGATTGAGGTAGCATTGTTATTATTTCATCATTTTTTGTAATTCTAGATTTAGCTTTAATACATTGACACGATCTTCACCAAATAGTCCGAGTGCTTTTCCTTCTGTTTGAGATTCAATAAGCTTATTGATCTTTTCTTTCGGAATATTCGTTATTTTAGAGATACGATCTACTTGTGCGTAAGCCGCTTGTGGACTAATATCAGGATCCAATCCTGAACCAGAATTCGTTACTAAATCCATCGGAACCTCCGAAACAGGAACTGTTGGATTTTCCTTCTTCCAATTTTCTACACTCTCTTCTACACGTTTTAATAAATCTGGATT
The DNA here is from genome assembly GCF_055814245.1 of Bacillus sp. EA-CB0995. Classification (NCBI taxonomy): domain Bacteria; kingdom Bacillati; phylum Bacillota; class Bacilli; order Caryophanales; family Bacillaceae; genus Bacillus; species Bacillus sp. EA-CB0995. Next base: position 4,037,951 of record NZ_CP169269.1, read on the forward strand.
AGATGGTGCATAGTTATTAGATCCGGATGCTTCTGCTTTATATTCTATACTAGACACACGTCCGTGGAAATAACGTGGATCTGTAAAATTTTGACCAATTAATTCTGAACCAATTACCTCATTTTTTTCATTATATATGAGACTTCCGTCTGCATTATCTTTCATAACCGCTTGTGCAATTCCGGTAACTAGCAATGGATATACAAGCCCGCACACAATAAGAAATGTAAAAGTTATACGAATGACAGGTGAAAGTATCTTTTGTTTTTCAAGCATTTTCATTTCCCTTTTCCTTAAATGAGCAGTCCTACAATCATGTCAATCAGCTTAATACCAACGAATGGAACAATCATTCCCCCAAGTCCATAAATAAGTAAATTACGTCCTAACAATGCATTAGAGCTCATCGGTTTATAAGCAATCCCCTTCATTGCTAGCGGAATAAGCAGCGGGATAATAATCGCGTTAAAAATAAGCGCTGATAAAATCGCTGATAACGGTGAATGTAATTTCATAACATTCAGAGCTTCCATTTGCGGAATTGCCAAAGTAAACATTGCTGGAATAATGGCAAAGTATTTGGCAATATCATTGGCGATACTAAATGTTGTTAATGCACCGCGTGTCATTAATAGCTGCTTACCGATCCCCACAACTTCAATAATTTTCGTTGGGTTTGAATCTAAGTCAATCATATTTGCTGCTTCTTTTGCTGCTGCAGTACCACTATTCATTGCAAGCCCAACATCGGCCTGTGCTAAAGCCGGTGCATCATTTGTACCATCACCTGTCATAGCAACAAGCTTTCCTTTTTCTTGCTCTGCTTTTATTACTGCAATTTTATCTTCCGGCTTACATTCTGCTACAAATTCATCCACACCTGCTTCTTTTGCAATTGTTGCGGCAGTAAGCGGATTATCACCTGTACACATTACTGTTTTAATTCCCATTTGACGAAGCTGTTCAAATCGTTCGCGCATACCTGGTTTGACAGTATCTTTTAAATAAATTAATCCGTAAATACGATCATTAGCTGCAACTGCAAGTGGTGTACCACCTTCTTTTGCAATTAAATCAGCTTTTTGATTTAAGTCTTTCGGAACTGTACCGCCTTGTGATTGTACCCATTCAAGTACAGCACCAACTGCACCTTTTCGTACTTTTGTACCATCTACTAAATCAACACCGCTCATTCGTGTCTCAGCTTTAAATGGAACAAACTCACCTTGCTCAGCAAGTGTACCGTTATAAGAGAATGCTTTTGATTGTACGTATTCAATAACAGAACGTCCTTCTGGTGTTTCATCTAATACCGAGCTAAGCGCTGCCCATTTTGCAACTTGTTCAATTGTTTCATTTCCTACTGGTAAAAACGTGTGCGCCATACGATTACCGAATGTAATTGTACCTGTTTTATCTAAAATAATTGTGTTAATATCACCAGCTGCTTCAACTGCTTTACCACTCATTGCTAAAACGTTAAACTTCGTTACACGGTCCATACCTGCAATCCCAATTGCGGATAACAAACCACCAATTGTTGTTGGAATTAAACAAACAAGAAGTGCAACTAGTATAGACGTATCAATTTGAAAACCAAGATAATTCGTAAAGATTGGTAACGTAACAACAACGATTAAGAAAATAAGTGTTAAACTCGTTAATACAGTGTTCAGAGCAATTTCATTTGGTGTTTTTTGACGAGATGCTCCTTCTACTAAAGAAATCATTTTATCTAAGAAAGATTCACCAGGATTACTCGTAATTTGAATTGTAATTTCATCGCTAACAACAATCGTACCGCCTGTAACCGAGCAAAAATCACCACCAGCCTCTTTCATAACTGGTGCAGATTCCCCTGTAATAGCTGATTCGTCAACAGATGCTAAGCCGCGAATAACTTCCCCATCACTTGGAATCATTTCCCCTTGCTTTACAATAACAACATCACCTTTTCTCAGTTCAGTTGCTGAAACTTGAACAACATCTCCATTTTCTTTTATTACATTTGCAAATACATCTTTTTTAGATTGTTTTAATGAATCAGCTTGCGCTTTTCCACGTCCTTCTGCCAATGCTTCTGCAAAATTAGCAAATAAGACAGTGAATAATAGAATAAGAGAAACCGTTATATTGAACCACCCTGGTATATTTGTAGATGAATTCGGTAGAAATGATAAAATCAATGTTAGGAAAAATCCGATTTCCACCACGAACATAATAGGATTTTTCACCATAACTCGCGGATCCAATTTTACAAATGCTTCTTTTATAGCATGTGTAATAATGTCATGCTCCATTGTTTTTGCTTGTCTTACTTCATCTTCTGCTCCCATTTTTGGTGATGCAATCGATTGATTCGGTTGTTTATCTTTTACCACTACAGGTTTCATCATTTACCCTCCATTACTTCAATGTAAGAAATTCTGCGATTGGCCCTAACACTAACATTGGGAAGAACGTTAATGCACCAACAATCACGATTGTTCCAATGAAAATACCACCAAATAAACTGTTATCTGTACGGAATGTTCCGATTGTTTCTGGTACTACTGTTTTCTCTTTTAATGAAGCTGCCACAGCCAGCATTGTAATTAAACTAAAATAACGTCCTAAGAACATCACGATACCAGTTGTAATGTTCCAAAATGCTGTGTTGTCTCCTAAACCTTCAAAGCCTGAACCATTATTCGCAGCCGAGGAAGTATATTCATATACAACTTGTGTTAAACCATGAAACCCTGAATTCGAAATTGCATCTGTTCCTAAATGAGTTGAAAATGCCAACGCTGAAAATCCTAAAATAAGTAAAGGATGAAATAGTATTGTTACCGCAATCAATTTCATTTCCTTGCCTTCAATCTTTTTCCCTAAAAATTCTGGTGTACGTCCCACCATTAATCCCGATATAAAGACTGCGATCATTGCGTACATAATGATATTGACAAAACCTGCGCCAACTCCGCCAAACACTGTATTTAACATCATATTTACAAGTGGTACTACTCCACCAATTGGCGTTAACGTATCGTGCATTGTATCAACAGCACCTGTTTCCGCCGCAGTTGTTACAGTAGCATACAGTGAAGAAAAGACTGTTCCAAATCGAACTTCTTTCCCTTCTGTACTACCTTGATCATGCTGCATACCTATTTGATTTAACGCTGGATTTCCATGTAACTCTGCCGTCACGATTGTTGCAAACCCCATTAAAAACACGATGAATAAAGAAGCGAAAAGAACACGTCCTTGTTTTTTATTACCAACCATTCTTCCATACGTAAATGGTAAAGCTGTCGGTAACAGCATCATCAGCATCATTTGTAAAATGTTACTTATTTGACCTGGATTTTCAAATGGATGCGCCGAATTTGCTCCGAAAAATCCTCCGCCATTGTTCCCTAATTCCTTAATAGAAACGAAAGAAGCAACTGGACCACGTAATATGCTTTGTTTTGCCCCTTCAATTGTATGAGCTGTAACGGCTCCGTCCAACGTTTGCGGTACACCGAGAGCAACGAAGACCAACGCAGCCACAAACGCGATTGGAAGAAAAACCCTTGTTAAAGCACGTGTAAAATCTACGAAGAAGTTCCCAAGTTCCTTACCTGCTAACCCTCTTATAAAAGCCATTACAAGCGCTAATGTTGTTGCTGGCGCTGTGAACATTAAAAATGTAATCGCGATTAATTGTGATAAGTACGATAAACCATTCTCACCGCTATAATGCTGTAAATTTGTATCTGCCATAAAACTAATAGCTGTATTAAAAGCAAGCGTAGGCTCCATACCTTTAACATGAGCTGGATTTAATGGCAGCACGCCTTGTAAGCGAAATATGAAATATACGACAACAATCATAAAACCATTAAGAGCAACTAATGATAGTGCGTATTGCTTCCAACTCTGGTTATAAGGCTTAATACCCGAGATTTTGAAGATGATTTTTTCAACAGGGCCAAATATTTTGTCTAATTTACGATTCCCTTGGAACGCCTTCTCTAAATAAATCCCCATTGGTTTTGCAACAAGAACAAATAATAGCATCGTGATCAAAACTGCAATCCAAACCATAATAAACGCTTCCCCCTAATTAAAACTTTTCTGGATTTAATAACGCATAAACTAAGTACACAGTAAGTGCGGCAACAATAATAAATACTGCAATACTCATTACTTCTTCCCTTCCTTCACAACATTATCCGACCATCTTGCAAGGCCAATCATTGATCCAACTAACACGATTAAAATCCCTATCATAGCGATATCTAACATATTCATCCCTCACTAAATGTAAAATTTTACCATTAAGAGCATAAAAAAGAACACTGAGGATCTACTCAGTGTTCAAAAATGAACAACACAAAAGTAAACCTCCTCTCCAAACGCTTACGAGGTTAGCTGTCGGATTCGGGCCTAAAGAGTAGCCCTACTTTCATCATGAAAGATTCACCCCAAGTGACAATGCACAAAATTGGTTCCCCCGCTCCATTTCTGGACTCAGCGATATCAGGTTGTTTTTTGGAAAATTTATGAACAATTTATGAATGTAAATATACTCCTCTAAATTTCACTTGTAAAGAGGTGAAATAGCTAAAATATGAAAATATAAGACCTGTTAAACGCTTACATTAATGGAAAATACTCTTTTATCATCTTTTTCTTTTGTTTTCTTCTTTTTTCGTAAAAAAGGCGTTCTTTTGCAAATTTAAAACAAAAAGGTTATCTCAATACATGAGATAACCTTCTAAACACTTAATCTAAATCATGAAAAAACGAACGTAAATTACGCCCTCTAACATATACTTGCACTAATTCTGTATGTTGTTTCTCATATTCAATAATATCTTGCTCGAAGTATAAACAGGTATGTTCTGGCGAAAGAATTACGGATGGCTTCGGAAAGAGTGGATCATATTCAACTAGCTCATGTACTCGTTCTAACGATAGAGCCCAGCGCGTTGCTAAATCACGACAAAGGAATATTTTCATATTCGTTTCCTCCGCTCCTACTCTAAAATCAAAAACGAAATGTTATCACAAGTTGTAAACACCACTAATTTAACTCCTATCGTTTCATAGAGGCGCTTTGGATATTGTTTATTTCGCGTGACAACCGTAATAGGTGCATGAAAAGAAAAGCGAATACGCTCCGCAAAGAAACTAATTGTGGATAATTCATCTCCTAGTAAAATTACTTTTTTTATTCCTCTGCATATTTTCACAATCATCCTTGCATCATTTGGACAACAATATGCTTGCTGAAATCCACATGCTTTCACTTCATTAACCATATGCTCATTCTCTGCGAAAATGATTATTTTACTTTGTAAAAGCACTAAATTTTGTAAACTCTTAATTTTTTCCGCTTCTCCTACACAAATGAGTGTGTACTCTTTGTCCTCATCCATGTATTTCATCCTCCCCTGCATAAAAGAATTTTAAATTATATTATCAAAATTCTTTTATACTAGTCGGACCGATGAATTGATGTATTCATTTGCATCATCCTCCCTCAATACGCTTACGGAGTTAGCTGTCGGATTCGGGCTTTGAGAGTAGCCCTACTTTCTCTAAGAAAGATTCACCCCTAGTGACAATGCACAATACACAATTGGTTCCTCCGCTCCAGATTCTGGATTTAGCGTTCTAGAAAAATAGATTCTGGCTGATATAGTACTCCTAATTTTGGAAAAAGTAAACAAGAAAAAAGCCAGTTTTTTCAACTGGCTTTTTTAAAGAAAATACATATTTATACATTTACACTTCTACGTCCATAAGCAAAATGATTCGTTGGTCCATGCCCGCTACCAATATTAAGCTCGTCTTCAATTGCTATACTAATAAAACACTTTGCTTCACGAACTGCTTCTTCAATCTCATAACCTTTTGCTAATCCTGCCGTTACAGCTGCGGCAAATGTACATCCGCTTCCGTGCGTTTGCGTGGAAGCGATACGTTCGCTTCTGTACTCAACAAATGCCTTGCCATCAAACAACAAATCTATTACTTCATTTCCTTGATACGCCGCATGCCCGCCTTTCATGACAACAAACTTCGCGCCTAAATTATGCAGTACTTTCGCAGCTTCTTTACTATCTTCAATCGTATGAATCTTCATTCCTGTTAATACTTCTGCTTCAGGAACATTTGGAGTAATTACTGTTGCAAGCGGCAACAAATGTTCTTTTAATGCCGCAACAGCTTCTTGTTGTAATAAAGATGCTCCGCCTTTTGCAATCATAACAGGATCTAATACAATATTATTCCATGAAAATGATTTAATTTTTTCAACTACAATTTTAATAATTTCACTACTAAATAACATGCCAAGTTTCACTGCATCTGGTGTTAAATCCGCACCGATAGAATTTAACTGTTCTTGAATACCTTCCACTGGAACAGGATACACTCCTTGTACACCAAGTGTATTTTGTGCAGTAATCGCTGTAATTGCTGTCATTCCGTACACACCGAGCTCTTGAAACGTTTTTAAATCAGCTTGAATACCTGCACCGCCGCCGCTATCAGAACCAGCAATCGTTAATGCTTTATTCACTTTCATTTCACTCACCCTTTTTAACCAAAGTAACGATGATAAATCGTTTTTGCTTCCGCTATATCTTTTGTGCCATGTACAAGCACACGGCCGTCCTGGAATGCTACTAATCGTTTATCGTCAACAGAAAACGATAATAAATACGGATTAACTGTTAAATCCATTACACGATCTTGTAATAAATTTTTATACATAGAAAGATCGAACTGTTCTTTATATGGCGGACGAATTTGCACTGTATTTCTGCCGCATAAAACAGCTGTCTTAGAAGTATTTTCCTTACTTAAATACGGATAAACTGCTTCCTCTCCGCATGATAGACATTGTTTTTTCTCAATTTCTGTACATTCATACATGAATATTCATTTTTCCATACATCAAATGAAACGAATCCATCGCGAAGGGCTTCATAATCCTCTACTAAAATCTTTAATGCCTCTGCAATTTGATGTGATACAACGATGGATACAGCAGGTGAAATAATCCCTGCTGTATCGCATGTCGCTCCGCCAAGCGGGATAGATTGTAGTAAACAAGATAAACATGGTGTCTTTCCTGGTAAAATCGTATAAGAAAGACCGTAACTACCGACGCAGGCTCCATAAATCCATGGCACCGAATGTTTCTGTGATATATCATTTACAATAAAACGGGTCTCAAAATTATCTGTTGCATCGATAATAAGATCTACCCCTGTAACAAACTCCTCTAGTTCTTCTGCTGTTACGTCTTGTACGTAGGCTTCTACAACTACACCACTATTAATAGCTTGTAAGCGGCGCTTTGCTGCCACTGCTTTTGGTAAATTATTTCGTACATCTTCTTCACAATATAACTGTTGACGCTGCAAATTACTCCAATCAATGTAATCGCGATCAACGATTGTTACTTTGCCAATTCCAGCGCGAACAAGCATCTCTGCATTCGCACTTCCGAGTGCTCCTGCACCGATAATTAATACATGCTTTTCTCCTATTTTTTGCTGTCCTTCTTCTCCAATTGGAGAAAACAATACTTGACGGGAATATCGACTATTCAAGAATGCTCATTCCTTCTAACGGGCTACTTGCAGTTGCACAGCGCTTACGTGCAATACGTCCCGCTTCAAAACCTAACCGACCTGCATGAATACTCAGTTTCATTGCCTCGGCCATTTTCACGGGATCTTTCGCTCCAGAAACAGCTGTATTCAGTAAAACACCATCTGCACCTAATTCCATCGCAAACGCTGCGTCAGCTGGACTACCGATACCAGCATCAACAATAACTGGAACAGTTGCTTGCTCAATAATAAAGCTTAAATTCAATGGATTTACAATACCAAGACCAGAACCAATTGGTGATGCTCCTGGCATAACTGCATGGACACCTAATTCTTGTAATTTACGTGCTAACACAACATCATCAGACGTATACGGCAGAACAATAAACCCTTCTTTTAATAGCATTTCGGATGCTTTTAACGTTTCAACTGGATCTGGCAATAACGTTTTATCATCACCGATCACTTCTACTTTAATCATGTCACATAATCCTGATGCTTTTGCTAGTTTCGCAATGCGCACTGCTTCTTCTGCTGTTTTTGCTCCTGCTGTATTTGGAAGAAGTGTATACTTTGTTACGTCAATTTTTTCTAGTAAGTTTGGTTGCTCTGCATCAAAAATATCCATACGACGCACCGCAAATGTTAAAATTTCTGCTTCTGATACTTCAATTGCTTTCTTTTGTACATCAAAATCGGAAAATTTCCCTGTTCCTAATAACAGTCTAGAATTAAAAGTAAATGGTCCAATATTTAACATAATCAACCGCCTCCTACGAATGTTACAATTTCAATTTGATCTCCATCAAAAACAGATGTATCTCGATGATTATCTTTTTGTAAAATGTCTTGATTGCGTTCTACAACAACAATTTTCGTCTCTAATCCTAAATGAGCAAGCAAATCAGCTACCGTCTTAACCTCACTTGATACCTCTACTTGTCTACCATTAATTTTTAAGTTCAAGCTTTCATCTCCTTACTAAATAGATTGTGAAAGCAATGAATCTAATAAACGATTATCTTGCTTTCCTTCTATAAGATCAGCCATATATTGGCCTGAAATTGGACTTAATAAAATTCCATTTCGATAATGGCCAGTACAAGCGTATAACCCGTTAATTTCTTCATGCATACCAATATACGGCATACTATGATTCGATTGCGGACGTAATCCTGCCCATGCACTTTCCCATTCTGCTTCTTTTAATGCTGGAAGGATACGATAAGCACGCTCTAATATAGAAGTAATACTTTCTGGACGCACAGCTTTGTTATATGTATGAGGTTTCATTGTCGCCCCAATGATATAGCGTCCACCGCGTTTCGGTGCAATATAAAATCGCTCCTGAAAAATAGGTGCTTGTAGCAGTGGCTTATGACTGCGCACCGCAACAACTTCACCTTTAACAGGGTATGTCCCCCACTCACTATGAAAATATTCTAGTAGTTTTGTACTCCACGAACCTCCAGCAATTACTACTTTCTCACATGAGATGATTCCTTCGGTTGTAAGCAATCCGGTCACGTGATTATCCTTAATTTGAATATCAAACACTTCAGTTTCTTCATATATATCCGTTCCAGATATCGCAGCAGAGTGAGCAAATGCTTTTGTCAACTCGGGTGCAATCACATGGCCATCTTTTGGATGATATACGGCTCCAATAATAGAAGAGGATAAACATGGTTCTTTTTCGCGCAGTTCTTCGCCTGAGATAAAATGTGATTCTTCTCCTGTTTGTTGCTGCCATTTCATGATATGGAGAAGCCGTACGCTCTCCTTTTCACTTTGAGCAATGCGGTAAATTCCTTTTTCTTCATATCCTATATCAATTCCGGTTTTATCACGCAATACACTTGCAAGCTTTGGAAACATCGCGCGGCTTTGCCTACCTAATTCAAACAGCGGATCATATTCATCCCATTCCGCCTGTACACCTAGTAATCCGGCCGCTGCTTTAGAAGCTTCAGAAGCAATCTTTTGTTTTTCAATGATGGCAACTTTATAGCCTCTTTCAGCAAGAAAATGTGCAACTGAACTTCCGATTACACCGCCGCCAACGATGGCAACATCATATATTTTTTTCATGATTTCTCGCCCACTTTCGTATCGTTTCCTTATATAATTTCGCTTGCTCATTCGGTTTTACTGCACTTAAAATTCCGGACATAATTGCAATACCAGTAGCCCCGGTACCAAGTACTTCTACTGTATTATTAGGAGTAATCCCTCCAATAGCAGTAATTGGGATTGTTAACTGTTTTGCCATTTCTGTAATTTCTTCTAATCCTCTTGGCGGAACTCCTTTTTTGGAGTTTGTTTGAAACAAATGTCCATACATAAGAGAATCCGCACCGCTTTTAAAAGCAACAATCGCTTCTTCAAGTGAATGAACAGAATAACCAACATGTAAATAAGAAAACTTTTCTTTTACAAATCTTATATCAGCACTGCGATAGCCAAGCTGTACACGTCTAATATTTAATAGAATTGCAATATCAATCCGATCATTGATTACAAGCTTAGAAGAAGGAAAGCCCCTATTTAAGAGCTTTTCCACACCTTCATATAACTCTTTCGTACTTTTCTCCCGCTCACGAATGTGCAAATAATCTATTTCACTTTCAATCTCAGTTGCTATATTTGCTAACTCTTCAAACGGCATACGACCATTTGATATGACGTGAAGCTCATCTTTCATATACATTCGCCTACTTTAAAATGTTTTCAAACAACTCGTTTGCAGGAACAATTTCTTTTGCCATTCCTTTTTCTTTCAACCACTTATTTTGTTTTTCCCATGAATCTGCTGTATCTGATAAAAATGGTTCATCTTTCGTTTCCATTTTATCTAATAAAATGTTCATACTTTCTTTTTCAACTTCTGGAATAAGAGGGAAATTTTCTTTTTCTTGATGGTCTAATAAAATGTTTAATGCTTCATCTGGATTTTGCTTCGTAAATTCATAGCCTTTTTCGCCCCGCGTAAAAAGGCTTGCAATGTTTCTTTATCTTTCTTCAATGTTTTGTCACCTGTTACAAATACAAGTTCATGATAGTTTGGTACACCGTAATCTGCTGGGTTAAAATATGCTGGGTCAAAACCTTCGTGGCGCAGTACTGGTACTTCATGGTTAATATATGCACCTGTAACAGCATCTACTTTTTCGTAGTAAGAGCCGGTACTAAATCAAAGCCAACATCAACTACTTTTACGTTATTTGGATTTCCACCATCTTCTTTAATCATCGTTTTTAAATACTCTTCACTTAACGGTGTTCCTGAATATCCAACTGTTTTTCCTTCCAAATCTTTTGGAGAAGAAATGCCAGCTGATTTTAACGATACGACATGGTTTAAAGGTGAACGAACAACTGCACCGATAGATTTCACTGGAATGTTTTCATTCGCTCTAGCAATAACAACATCAGGCTGATAGTATAATCCGACCGTTACCTTTCCTGCCGCTGCTAACGTTAATGGATCAGTTGGATTTGAAGGGAATTTAATATTTACCTTGATACCTTCTTCTTTAAAATATCCTTTTTCAATTGCTGCATAAATAAAGCTATGCACTGCATTTGGATACCAATCGAGCATTACAGTTACTTCTTTTTCACCTTTTTTCTTTTCTGATGCCGTATTGCTAGAACACCCAGCAATCATCGCGATTAATAATGTAAACACAAAAATGCGTTTTAATAATTTCATGCATGCTTCCTCCAACTAATAAACTTCTTCTCTAATATAGAAACAAGTAATACAAAGAAAATAGCAAGTAATGACAATAAAACAATTGGTGCAAACACACCCGCACCATCCATTTGTGTCATCATTCGTTTACTAAAATAACCTAGTCCCGCTTGCGCCCCAAGCCACTCTCCAATTGCTGCCCCGATAACACTGAACGGCAGGGCCACCTTCAAAGCAGAGAAAAAGTATGGAAGTGCGGATGGTAATTTCAATTTTAAGAAAACATCCTTTTTTGTTGCACCATATGTAATCAAAAGCTCTTCCCATTCCTTTTTCGTACTGCGAAGGCCATCATACGTATTCACTGCAATTGGAAAGAACGTAATGAGTACTGTGACAACAACTTTACTCCAAATAGAATAGCCAAACCATAAAACAAATAATGGTGCCAAAGCTGTAATTGGAATCGTTTGTGAAGCAACTAATAGTGGATAAAATGCTTTCTCAGCAAATGAGCTCATACTCATTACCATTGCTAAACCAACACCTAATACAATGGAAATGACAATACCGATAACTGTAACAGAAAGCGTTGCTGGTAAATGCACCGTAAGCAATATATCCCGTAAATCCCACATTTTTTGAACAATGGCACTTGGGGATGGTAAAATGTACATTTCATCGAGAATCCGTGCTCCTACTTCCCAAACAATAAGAAAAATAGCAGTAACAATAAAAGCTGGAACATAATCTACAATTCTTTTCATACAAGTACCTGCCTTTGTAACAGCCCCATGAGTTCATCTTTTAATGCTAGCATTTCTGGACGATGTAAATCCTTTCGAGATCGTTCTTGTCCAAGAGGTACGACCCGTTCCGTCAATGATGTAATGGGCTGCTCTGTTACGATAAAAATGCGATTGGAAAGATAAAGCGCTTCATCAACATCATGTGTAATAAATAAAATTGTTTTTCGCCAATGTTTCCATTGTTCAAATAGCCATTCTTGCAGAGATGCTTTCGTCAATGCATCAAGTGCACTAAATGGTTCATCTAATAGTAAAAGATCTCCGCCAGTTAACAACGTACGAATAAAAGAGACGCGTTGCCGCATTCCGCCTGATAAATCTTTTGGTTGTTTATTTTCATACCCTTGCAGTCCAAACTGCTCCAACAATTCTTGTGCTTTCATTTGTGCTTCTTTTTTCTTCACACCTTGACATTCAAGAGGCAAAGCTGCGTTTTCAATAATTGTTCGCCACGGGAGTAACATATCTTTTTGTGGCATATAACCGACTGGGTGATCGGTTGCTCCTATCACATCGATAGTGCCCTCACTTGCTTTTTCGAGTCCCGTAATGAGCCGAAACAATGTGCTTTTCCCGCAGCCACTTGGCCCAATAATACTAACGAATTCCCCTTCTTGTACTGTAGTATCAAGATTCGTTATAATCTGCTTCTCATCATAATGAAAGGAAACGTTATGAAACTGTAGTATGTTCTTGCTCCTCAAAACCCCACATCTCCTTACGATATGCCATATCCCAGAATAAATATTCAAAACGACTGGAATATAAAAAGATTTCTTCTAAACGATTTAGTTCTTCTTCTGTTTTTCCAATTGCAATTTCATTAAATAACTCAATTAACCATACACAAAGCTTTCCGTATTCTTCAGAGCTATACCCTTGAATCCACTCGCCAAAAAATTCATGGTCGCGTGCTCCTGGAATATCATTCAAACGCTTTCCAATCTCCCAATAACTCCACATACACGGAAGCAACGCTGCAATTAACTCAGCAAGTGTACCGTTTTGTGATACAGACATCATATAGTTTGTATATGCTAGATTCATTGCAGACGGCTTTGCTAATTCCATTTCTTCAACAGAAATTCCTAAACGCTTTGCATATTGTTTATGAATCGTCATTTCTCCATTTAAAATCCCATCGATTTGTTCAGCAAACTTCGCCATTACTTTTGGATTTGTTGCTTTTACAACACCAATTGCATATAATTTTGCGTAATCTAACAAATACAAATAATCTTGAACAATATAATATTGAAATCTATCTTTCTCTAACGTCCCATCTCCCATCCCTGTTACAAATGGATGATTATGACTCTTTTCCCAAACAGGCTGCACCTTTTCAAATAACCTTTCACAAAATGTCATCTAAATTTCCCCTTCCTATATACATGTATCCAAATAAAAAACCACTTCTATATAAGAAGTGGTTACAGCAAACAAAAGAAAACTCCATTTGTTGTTTCCACTTCCCTACGCTAGTATCACCTAGATCAGGTTATAAGGGTTAAGGTTTCTACCTCTCTCAGCTTACAAGCACCCCTAGTGGTGTTCTATAAAATTTTCAATAAAAAATCCCCGTTTCTATACGCAAAGAAACGGGGACGTTATGTATATCGTCCAAATTGCTTCCCTACGCTAGCATCATCTAGATCAGGTTCAAGGGTCAAAGACTATATGTCTTACTCTCAGCTAGCAACACTAGCCCCCTAGCATTATATTCATTTAACATAGTCAGTATACCATCGCCATATCTCATCGGCAACTCTTTTGAGTTATAAAGTCAAATTTCCATTGATGGTAATTTGAACCAAAAAATGATTAGTTAAGCCACTCTATGTCTTACGGGAGTTTTTCATCTTAAAGCCTCTCCCTAAAATATCAACGTTTTGAGCGAGATAAAATAATATCATTCTATGTATTTTGTAAGTTCAAAAAACGCAAACTTCTTCTATCTATTTCCATAATAGTGATAAATCTGCTATCCTTTTATTATGGGACTTTATAGTATAGGAAAATGTTCATTTATTTTTAATACTACATTTCTATGCGCACAAGAAAAGTTTAATATTGTTATATTATAATTTAAAATATAACAATTTATTACATAAGGAGGCCTATAATTATATGAATATGAAAGCCGCAGCAATGACAGCAGCTACTGTAGCAGTTGCTTCTTTACTCCCGTCTATGACAGATTCCACTGTACAAGCTGTAGAAGCGCAGCAAAAACCAAAAACGAAAATTGGTTATGTAAAAACAAATACATTACAAGTATATAATAGTCCTAAAACAACAGATTCCGTTATTGAAAACATTGTACGTGACACTCCCGTTACAATTCTTGAAACAACAGACGAATGGTATAAAATTCAAACGCAAAATAAAACTGGCTATGTAAAAAAAGAAGCAATTTCTTTAACAAAACCAAGCAATAGTAAGCAGCAATATATCGTTAATTCAGACGCATTAAACGTTCGCTCTGAACCAAATACGCAATCTGAAATTATTGATGTATTACCAAATGGGAAATTTGTTACTGTCCAAGAAGAAGAAAATGGATGGTATAAAATTATACATAACGGAACAAATGGCTATGTAAAGAAAGAGTTTTTATCTAACGGAACTCAGCCGTTAGTAAAAGGAGTTACGGTACAAGGCGGAAGCTCTTATTATGTTGCTACTCCAGCATTAAAAGTACGCAGCGGTGCAGGAACAAATACAGCTGTTATTGGTTCTTTAAAGAATGGAACACAAGTACAAGTCGTTGGAAAGGTTGGCACATGGTATAAAATTCGCTACGGATCAGGATATGGCTATGTTGGACAACAATATATATTGCAAGGACAACAACAACAGCAGCAACAGCAGCAACAAGCTAAACCATCTATTCCAGCTGTATTTAAATATCCAGTTCAAGGGAACGTGAGCTCAACATTTGATGTACGTTGGGGACAGATGCACTATGGCGTAGACTTTGCGGCAACAGGAAATGTTCCAATTCAAGCTGCTGCACCTGGCACTGTTGTTAAGTCGTACTATTCTACAAGCTATGGAAATGTTGTATTTGTTGCCCATCATATAAATGGGAACTTATATACAACTGTATATGCTCACATGAACAATCGTGCGGTTAAAGAGGGCGATAACGTAGCAACGGGTCAATTGCTCGGTTATATGGGAAATACAGGACATTCCACTGGTCAACACTTACATTTTGAATTACATAACGGGGAATGGAATTTTGAAAAAACAAATGCAGTAAATCCGCTTCCTTTCCTAGTTAGGTGATGTAAGATGACACGCAATATCCCATTAATTATTGAGTATTTAGCATTTTTCGGTCTCATTTGTTGCTTATTAATTTACAACACAAACATTGTATTTTTAAGCATCGCTATTACGTTCGTTGCTTGTGAAGTGCTGATGGAAGTATTCAAAATTCGTTTAAAACGCCATATTTCACACATATATACTGCACTGTTCATTATAAGTTCTTTACTAACAAACATTATTTATAATGGCCTAAATGCCGCCGCAATTTTCCCTGTATTCTTTATGACTATTCTTCTTATAGTATCTCAATATATATATGTCCCAGAACATCGTAAACATCAATATCAAGAAACATAGAAAGAGGGAAAATGGTGCAACGCTTATCCAAAGCTAGTCTAACAAAATCGTTTTTAGACTTATATGAAAGAATAAATGAATTTTTTGGTATTAAAGAAAATAAAAATGGCCAATTCCTTTTATATGGCATGATTTCTCTCATAATAATTTCTTTTTTTATTTACTATTAAATAAGGATTCCACATAAAGTGGAATCCTTATTTGTATTCTACGCTATTTCTTTTTATTTACTGGACAAAGTATGCTTTCTCAAAGAAATGAACTTTATGTAACCATTAGTTGAAAAAGCATCAAATTAGTGGAAAACTCACTTTATCCGCACGCATATTTTTCATAAATAAAACTTAAGTTATATTTATTTTCTAAGTTCATACGCTGTTCATCGCTACACCAGTAAAATAAAATATCATGTATTGAAGCATAGCGCTTATTCTTTAAAAATTGCTTAATAAAGGAAGGAAAACAATTTGGTAATTGTATAAATATATAATCGCGTAGTAGTTCCTCTTTATATCCTATTCCTTTACATATATACATGAGTTCTTCACAATAATATGCATGTTGTGGAACTTGAATCATCTCGAAAAATGGAACATATGATAATAATTTCCCAATAAAATGCTCATATTTTTTCATAAATTCAAATGACATATATTCCATTATTTCTTTTATAACAAATAAATAATCATCAACATGAGTTGTCTTTAATGGATTAAGATGATCTGATATTTGTGCAATCACCGCATGTTGGCATGCTACAGCAGCTCGGCTTGGTTCATAATATGTTAAGAAATCAGTGCATTTTCTATATTTTTTCAATAAATCTAGTGTGTATAAATCATAAATATATGTATTACAATATACTGCTAAACCCATTAGGTCTTCATCTAATTTCTCTCTTGATAATGTCTTTGCTTGTTTACAAAGATATAGAAACATAAATTCCAACATTTCTTTATGCGACAAAAGTGCCTTATACTTTTCAATACACTCTACATTAAATTTAATTCTTTCCCAAATAAAGTAATCATTGCTGTCTAACTCAGCAACTTTTTGTTTTATAATTAAATAATTCCAAGCAACTACTTGTGTAAACACATCCCATGATTCATAATCTAGAGATGTTTGTACGAACTCCTCTAATCCTTCATCAACCATAAAACGATAAGCTTGTTGATACCATCCCACTTCTTGACATAAACGAACAATTCGAACTAAAGTTGGCATTTCATCTTTATGAAACTTCGGTAAATTATGTAATTTTTTCATTCCATATAAAATAAAAGGAATTAAATTTTCTTTCTTATAAAATTCTTTTTCTTTCCAAGCCAGAATAGTTCGTTCTTTTCCTTCTCCTTTTGGACGCTTTGGTATAAGCAAAGAGAGTAAATCCGCAAAATTTTCCGGCTTTTCATACGCATCCGTAACCAAATTCCAATTAGGTTCGGTTTGCATAATCGTCATATAATTCCCCCCGTTTTCTATATGTATGATCAAATACTTTCATGTTAATAAACCCATTATTATATTAATAATAATATTATTATATTCAAAATAATATATAAAACTTTGTATTTATTAGTATACCATTTTTTTCATATGATACTAGTTGTTAACAATAATTTCAAAAGTAATTTACATAAAGTGAAACTTCCATCAGTGGAGGTTTTCTTCATCCCCTACCTATCTTCTTCGCTTTTTCTAAATCTCGAGGTAGGGGTCTTACTGCCCGCG
Organism: Bacillus sp. EA-CB0995; assembly: GCF_055814245.1. Taxonomy (NCBI): domain Bacteria; kingdom Bacillati; phylum Bacillota; class Bacilli; order Caryophanales; family Bacillaceae; genus Bacillus; species Bacillus sp. EA-CB0995. The sequence goes on from NZ_CP169269.1 coordinate 4,055,424, forward strand.
AATAGCGGGATAAAGTACAACTTTAATCCGTGAGGGCTTCATCCCCCACGGATTATTAGTGAAACCAATCGGGGACATGCTAGCAGTTTACCCCTTACATAATTTGTTTTCTGCTAAATTTTGAGATGGGAGTATTACTGCCCGCGAATAGCGAGATAAAGACTAGTATAAAATATTCTATTCTTTACTTTGTATCCTCTGATATTTCACTTAAGGCAACACCCGCCTGATCATCTGCATATTTAGTTGTTGCTAAATCACCAAGTGATAACATTCCCACAATTTGCCCATGTTCAATTACCGGCAATCTTCTGATTTGGTAACGTGCCATTAACTCTGTCGCTTTTTCAACAGAGTCATCAGGAGACACTGAAACAATTTGTGTTGTCATAACATTTGTAATTTGATTAGAACCTGGATGCTTTTCTGCAATCCCTCTCACAACTAAATCACGATCTGTTACAAGACCAATAACTTGGTCATTCTCTACAACAGGAATCATTCCTATATCTTCTTCTTTCATTTTCACAGCTGCTTCATATACATTATCTAGCGGCGTACAATGTACAATATTCGTGCTCATCAATTCTCGAACGGTTGTCATAAATACCCTCCTTTACACACTTTAGCCTTTCCAATTCTCCTCATTTAAATTCGCGCTTCCTAGAAAGATAAATACAATAAGATACGCTCATTTCTATAAAAACAAAGGAAATTGCTCTTTGCCAACCTCGGAGAATTTTCTAAACAGCACCGGCTAAGGTCACAATTAGACTTTTAGTCACTAGCCATAGAACAAACTAAATGGGGTATTCTTAAATATGACGATCCATCTAAGATCATTAGGATTGAGGAGAGAAAATAATAATTTTATTCATCAGTTTAGCTAAAATAGTCAATTGATGAAATATAATGCACTATATTCTTTCCTAATTATATAAAATAATACAAAATCCTTCATTATTTACAATAAAAAATGAAATATTTCATAACATATTAAAAATAAACTTACTATCAAAATGAGCTATGGGTATTTATATCATCCAGCTACCTTCTTTGACTCCTTTGAGCCTTAAGGTAAATCCGGGAGTAGTAGGATAAACATATTTATATATTTATAAGGAGATTATTAATCAAAGATGTAGAAGGCATAATATATAATATCATTTTCTTCAAATAAAAAAGAGTCAGCATGGTGCTGACTCTTTTTGAAGTGACCCGTACGGGATTCGAACCCGTGTTACCGCCGTGAAAGGGCGGTGTCTTAACCACTTGACCAACGGGCCATGGCTCCGCAGGTAGGACTCGAACCTACGACCGATCGGTTAACAGCCGATAGCTCTACCACTGAGCTACTGCGGAATATGGTGGGCCTAAATGGACTCGAACCATCGACCTCACGCTTATCAGGCGTGCGCTCTAACCAGCTGAGCTATAGGCCCATATTTCTTACAGGGGCAGTAGGAATCGAACCCACACCGGAGGTTTTGGAGACCTCTGTTCTACCTTTAAACTATGCCCCTAAGTGGTGCCGGCTAGAGGACTTGAACCCCCAACCTACTGATTACAAGTCAGTTGCTCTACCAATTGAGCTAAGCCGGCTAGTTTACAAAAAAAAATGGTGGCTCGGGACGGAATCGAACCGCCGACACGAGGATTTTCAGTCCTCTGCTCTACCGACTGAGCTACCGAGCCTTTATGTAAATGGCGGTCCCGACCGGGGTCGAACCGGCGATCTCCTGCGTGACAGGCAGGCATGTTAACCACTACACCACGGGACCATTGGTTGCGGGGACAGGATTTGAACCTGCGACCTTCGGGTTATGAGCCCGACGAGCTACCAGACTGCTCCACCCCGCGATGATATAATATTCTTTTAAATAAAAAATGGAGGAGGTAGAGGGATTCGAACCCCCGCGCGACTCTCGCCGCCTGTCGGTTTTCAAGACCGATCCCTTCAGCCGAACTTGGGTATACCTCCGTATATATGAAGCTTTAATGGTGGAGCCTAGCGGGATCGAACCGCTGACCTCCTGCGTGCAAGGCAGGCGCTCTCCCAGCTGAGCTAAGGCCCCATTTTTTAAAACTATCGGGAAGACAGGATTCGAACCTGCGACCCCCTGGTCCCAAACCAGGTGCTCTACCAAGCTGAGCCACTTCCCGTTAATAAAGCGCGCCCGAGAGGACTCGAACCCCTAACCTTTTGATCCGTAGTCAAACGCTCTATCCAATTGAGCTACGGGCGCATATGGTGCCGAGGGCGGGGGTCGAACCCGCACGGTGGTCACCCACCGCAGGATTTTAAGTCCTGTGCGTCTGCCTGTTCCGCCACCCCGGCGTCATATTGAAAATTGGAGCGGAAGACGGGATTCGAACCCGCGACCCCAACCTTGGCAAGGTTGTATTCTACCACTGAACTACTTCCGCAAAACATATATGACTGATTGCTTATTTAATTAAAAGTGCGGGTGAAGGGAGTCGAACCCCCACGCCAAAGGCGCCAGATCCTAAGTCTGGTGCGTCTGCCAATTCCGCCACACCCGCATATTACATTTTAAAAATGGTGAGCCATGAAGGACTCGAACCTTCGACCCTCTGATTAAAAGTCAGATGCTCTACCAACTGAGCTAATGGCTCTTGAATGGCTGGGCTAGCTGGATTCGAACCAGCGCATGACGGAGTCAAAGTCCGTTGCCTTACCGCTTGGCTATAGCCCATCAAGATGGTGGAGGGGGGCAGATTCGAACTGCCGAACCCGAAGGAGCGGATTTACAGTCCGCCGCGTTTAGCCACTTCGCTACCCCTCCGACATTTAAATATATATGGTGGAGGATGACGGGATCGAACCGCCGACCCCCTGCTTGTAAGGCAGGTGCTCTCCCAGCTGAGCTAATCCTCCATTTGCCTGGCAACGTCCTACTCTCACAGGGACAAAGTCCCAACTACCATCGGCGCTAGAGAGCTTAACTTCCGTGTTCGGTATGGGAACGGGTGTGACCTCTCTGCCATCATTACCAGACTGTATTCAATTGAGACAATCATTATTATACTCGATTCACTGAAAAAGTCAACAAGTTTTTTTATATTCTCTCAAAACTAGATAACATCAATGTAGTATACATATTATATGGTTAAGTCCTCGATCTATTAGTATTCGTCAGCTCCACATGTCACCATGCTTCCACCTCGAACCTATCAACCTGATCATCTTTCAGGGATCTTACTAGCTTAACGCTATGGGAAATCTCATCTTGAGGGGGGCTTCATGCTTAGATGCTTTCAGCACTTATCCCTTCCGCACATAGCTACCCAGCTATGCCCTTGGCAGAACAACTGGTACACCAGCGGTGCGTCCATCCCGGTCCTCTCGTACTAAGGACAGCTCCTCTCAAATTTCCTACGCCCACGACGGATAGGGACCGAACTGTCTCACGACGTTCTGAACCCAGCTCGCGTACCGCTTTAATGGGCGAACAGCCCAACCCTTGGGACCGACTACAGCCCCAGGATGCGATGAGCCGACATCGAGGTGCCAAACCTCCCCGTCGATGTGGACTCTTGGGGGAGATAAGCCTGTTATCCCCGGGGTAGCTTTTATCCGTTGAGCGATGGCCCTTCCATGCGGAACCACCGGATCACTAAGCCCGACTTTCGTCCCTGCTCGACTTGTAGGTCTCGCAGTCAAGCTCCCTTATGCCTTTGCACTCTACGAATGATTTCCAACCATTCTGAGGGAACCTTTGGGCGCCTCCGTTACTTTTTAGGAGGCGACCGCCCCAGTCAAACTGCCCACCTGACACTGTCTCCCGGGTCGATAAGACCCGTAGGTTAGAATTTCAATACAGCCAGGGCGGTATCCCACCAGCGCCTCCACCGAAGCTAGCGCTCCGGCTTCAAAGGCTCCCGCCTATCCTGTACAAGCTGTACCAAAATTCAATATCAGGCTACAGTAAAGCTCCACGGGGTCTTTCCGTCCTGTCGCGGGTAACCTGCATCTTCACAGGTACTATAATTTCACCGAGTCTCTGGTTGAGACAGTGCCCAAATCGTTACACCTTTCGTGCGGGTCGGAACTTACCCGACAAGGAATTTCGCTACCTTAGGACCGTTATAGTTACGGCCGCCGTTTACTGGGGCTTCAGTTCAGAGCTTCGCTTGCGCTAACCCCTCTCCTTAACCTTCCAGCACCGGGCAGGTGTCAGCCCCTATACTTCGCCTTACGGCTTCGCAGAGACCTGTGTTTTTGCTAAACAGTCGCTTGGGCCTATTCACTGCGGCTTTCCGTTAAGAAAGCACCCCTTCTCCCGAAGTTACGGGGTCATTTTGCCGAGTTCCTTAACCAGAGTTCTCTCGCACACCTTAGGATTCTCTCCTCGCCTACCTGTGTCGGTTTGCGGTACAGGCACCTTTTATCTCGCTAGAAGCTTTTCTTGGCAGCGGGGAATCAAAGACTTCGCTCCATAAGGAGCTTCCCCATCACAGCTCAGCCTTCGCGGTAAGCGGATTTGCCTACTTACCAGCCTAACTGCTTGGACGTGCACAACCAATCGCACGCTTCTTCTATCCTTCTGCGTCCC